>OZ241886.1:0-3744278 GCA_965203375.1 Candidatus Aldehydirespiratoraceae bacterium | reverse complement strand
GATCGCGGCGTCGAGCGTCGCGCCGTCGAGCTCCGACTCCACGCCGGCGGCCGCCAGGTACGGTTCGATGCCGGTCGCGTGCAGCCCGCGGCCCGCGAGCTCGAGGTCGACCGCGAGATCCAGCTCGCCCGGTCGCGAAGCGATCGTGCCGGCGATCGCGATCTCGTCGACGATCTCGTCGCTCGCGAGTCGGAGCGTCAGCCGCGCCTCGCGCGGGGCCGCGTCCGCGGCTTCGGCCGCCGCGCCGCCGATCACGAGGTCCTCGAGCTCGAGACCGACGTCCGAGAGCGTCAGCTCGACCGGCGGCTCGATCGCGGCGTCGCTCCAGGAGATCGTCGTGTCGCGCCAGACGACGCGGTCGATCGCGACGCGCGCCGGCTCGCTCGGCTCCGGTTCGCCCGGCTCCGGTTCGCCCGGCTGAGGAGCAGCCGGTTCGTTCGCCGGCGGCGCGTTCCCGGCCGACGGTGCCGCCGCCTGCGTGACGAAGCCCGCGACGTGCAGCGCGCCGTCCTCGTCGCGCGCGAGCGCGGCGCGCGCGCCGACGATCTCGACCGCCTCGACGCGGACCGCGCCGAGCGCGTCGATCGCGACGCCGCGAACCGCGAGCTCGTCGAGAGCGACGAGCTCACCGCGGTCGGTGAGGGCGATGTTCGAGAGGCTCGCATCGAGCCGCATCGCGCTCGCATCCGAGCGGACGCTCGCCGAGACGTCGGCCGTGAACGCGCCGGCCTCGTACGTGCTCGCGAGTCCAGCCGCCGCGAGGTACGGCGCGGCGCGCTCGGGCACCAAGCCGTCGACCGCGAGCTTCAGATCGGCGCGCTGCTCGGCCGCGAACGGCAGCGCCGTTCCGCTCAACGTCGCGCGCTCGAACAAGCCGGGGGCCGCGAGCGTCAGCTCGAGCGGGATCGGTTCGGCGGTGCGGTCGGGGTCGACGGCGACGTTCCGTACCTCGAGCGCGACGCCGAGCTCGAGCGTCGTCGGGGTCGCGTTCGACTCGTCGACGAACGCGAACTGCGCGTCTTCGATTCCGAGTCGCTCAAGCACGACACGGAACGGCTCGGTCGTCGGCACCGGCTCGGCCGTGGCGTCGGTCGCGGCGGCCGGAGCCGGCTCGGCGCTCGAAGCGGGTTCCGCCCCCGGATCGGCCGGCGCCGGCCGCAGGTCGATGCCCGCGACGCGCAGCGTGCCGTCCGGCAGCCGTCGGGCCGCGCCGCGGATGCCCTGGACGACGACTTCGTCGAGTCGCGCGCCCGAGCGCGTCCACTCCGGGACGCCGATTCCGATGCGCTCGATCGCGAACGCCGTCTCGCCGTCCGCGGCGACCTCGATGGCCCGGAGCTCCGCGTTCGCCAAGAGCTCGAAACCGAGCTCGTCGCGCGGTGCGATCGACGCGTGCCCGGCAAGCTCGAGTGACAGCGCGTCGGCGACCGGTACGACGCCGAGCGGCGCAAGCAGCGGCTTGAGCGCGGCGAGGTGCGCGCCGGCGACCGCCACGTCGATCTCCGCGTCGAGCTCGGGTCCGCCGCTGGTGACGACCGCGTCGACGCGCAGCGCGTCGAGCAGCTTCGGTGCATGGCCGAGCACGCGCAGCCGCAGCGGCCGCTCGGAGCTGCCGACATCCGAGATCCGGACGGTCGTTTCGAGCTCGATCACCGCTGGCGGCGACACCGTCTCGTCGCGCACGGTGACGTCGACGTGCTGCACGCGCGCCGCGCGCAGCTCGATCGGCGCGCCGAACTCGAACGGCTCGGGCTCCTCGGGCTCGTCCGGCTCCGGTTCGGGCTCTTCCGGTTCGTCGTCCGTCTCGCCGGCCAACAGCCGCTCGAAGTCCCATCGGCCGTCCGGGGCGCGCGTGATCCAGACGTCGAGCCCGTCGACTTCGACGCGGTGCACGCGCACGGTTCCGGTGAACAAGGCCGACACGTCGACGTCGGCGACGAGGTACTCGAGGTGAGCGGCCGGGTCGTCCGCCGGTGCGCTGTCCTCGTAGCGCGCGTCGAGATGCCACAGCCGCAGCTTGCCGGTCGCGAGCGACAGATCGAGGTCTTCCCAGTCCAACGCGAGCCCGGCGCCTTGGCCGACCGACCGCAGAATCGGCGGCAGCGCGAGCGCGAGCGCGATGCGCCCGACGACCAGCACGACGATCGTGACGATCGCGATCTTGCGCCAACGCCGGCGCTTCTTCGGCGGAGCTTCGGCCGTGAGCACCGCGGTGAGCGCGGGGCGGGTCGCTGCGGCTGCCGATGTTGTGACCGTGCCGGAGGCGACCCCTGAGGAGCTGGCCGCCATCCTGGCCGCCTACGAGGCGCTCTGGCCCGACCCGGCCGAGGCGGCGGCGCCGGCTCCCTCCCCGGTTTGGCGCTACGCCGGGCGGCCCTGGTGCCGCCGACGAGCTTGGGGGGGCTGGTCATGAGTTCGGGGCCTTCCGCGGCCGCCGCGCCGGGGCCGGTCGGATCGCGCCCGCCCGCCGCTGGCTCGATGGTGCTGGCCGGAGGGGCCGAGCTCGACCCGGACACCCCGGCCGGTCGGGTGCTCGCCGATGGCGGAACGGTGGCCGTGGTGACCCTGGCCGCCGCCTTCGCCCGACCCGACGCCCTGGCCGCCCGCATCGCCGACTGGGCCGATGCCGTCGGCGTCGACTCCGTCCCGGTGGCGGCCGTGCGGCGGGCCGACGCTCTGAACCCGGCCGTCGCCGCCCCGGTGTCCGGCGCCGACGCGGTGCTGATCCTGGACGGCTCGCCGGCCCACCTGGTCTCGTCCCTCAAAGCCACCCCGCTGCTTGACGCGGTGACCGCCGCCGCCAACCGGGGCGCCACCGTCGTCTGGTCCGGGGCCGGGGCGGCGGCCGCCTGCGATCCGATGGTCGACGAGCGGGGCGGGGCGCTCACCGTCGGTCTGGGCCTGTGCTCGGGGATCGTGGCCGCCGCGGCCTGGGAGCGCTGGCCCCGGCCCCGGCAGCGGCGGCTGCGGACGATGGTCCCCGACGACGTGCTCTTCGTCGCCCTGTCCTCGGGCGCGGCGGTGCAGTCGACGGGCGACGGGGGCTGGGCCGCGGTCGGCGGGGACATGGAGGTCACCCGGGCCGGGACCCCGGTGGAGATCTGAATCCGGGCCTCTGATACCCGAGACGGCTTGGCCCAGGGTGATGTGTGGGCCATTCCCCGGTGGAGATCTGAATCGGGGGCCCTGATGCCCGAGGGCGCCTCTTCGGCGAGCCGCCGGAGTCCTCAGGCCTTCAGTCAGCCCTCTTCGATGGTCACCGACCACACCGCCACCGGGCGGGATGGCTCGCCGCCGAGGCCCCCTTCCCTGTCGACGTGGAGGGCGATGATCGACTGAAGCACCTCCAGGCCGGCCTCGTCGGTGGTCCCGAACACCACGTAGACGCCCTGATTGTCGAGCAGGGCCGCGTTCGGCCCGGTGGTGAAGAAGAACTGGGCGCCGGCCGAGTCGGGGCCGGGTCCCCGGGCCATGACTATCTGCCCCGGCTCGTAGCGGTACGGCCCGACCAATTGGCGGGTGTCGGGATCGATGCTGAGGGGCGGCTCGTCGCGGATGGTGTACCCGGGGCCGGGGTCGCCCGGGCTGTTGGCGGTGGGCGAGCCGCCCTGGATGATGTCGATGGAGGGGTCGGTGCGGAACAGCAGGGTGTCGTCGTAGTAGCCCCAGCGGGCCAGGGTGACGAAGTTGTTGACCGTGCCCGGAGTGCCGGCCGCGTCCAGTTCGAACCGGACGGTGCCCTCGCTGGTGTCGAAGACGGCTGCATAGCTCCGGTCGGGGTCGATGCACAGCGGCGGGGGGCCGTCGAATTTCAGGACCGGGTCCGAGGACCCGTCCGGCGCCGGGCAGTCGCCTTCGCCGTATTCGAACCTGTCGGTGGCGGTGGTTTCGGCCGGTTCGATCCCGGTCGCTTCGGACTGGGGCGTTTCTGGCTCGGGCGGTTCAGGCTCGGTTGCTTCGGACTCGGGTGCTCCAACAACGACGTCCTCGGGCGGGCTATCGCCTCCGCCGGGCAGCAGGCCCGCGCCCAGCGGTATCAACAGGACGGCGACGAGCAGCCCGGCCAGGCCGCCCACCAGCCAGCGCTTTCTGCGAGCTCTGCGGGTCTCGGCCGCCCGCCGGGCCTCGGCTGCTCGGGCCGCCCGGCTCTGGCGCTGCCTCACGTCGCGCTGGGTTGGCACGGAAGCCGAAGCTACCGCCCGGCGCCGGTTTTGCGTAGGGATCAGGCCGAGTTTCATAGACTCCCGGCCATGGGACTGGCGCCTCGCGCCGCGGCGCTGGCCGCCCACCTCGGTCTCGCGGGGCGGGTCGAACAGCGCCGAATGGGACTGGCGCCTCGCGCCGCGGCGCTGGCCGCCGTCATAGCCGTCGGGTCGGCCACGGCCTGCTCGGGCGACGATCCCGTCAGCGACGCCCCCGACCCCCCGCCGACCACGATCGGCTTGAACATTCCCGACGACCCGTCGGAGGGGACGCTGAGGATGAGCGGCGCCACTTACGATCTGGCCGCCGCCTGTTACGCCTCCGACTCCGGGGTGCGGGCCGTCGGGCTCGGCGGCGGCTCGGCGCCGGGCGAGATGATCGAGGTCTATGTCCAGACCGACGCCGATGCCCCCTACCTGGGCATCCGCCTGCCCGACGGCGCGCTGGTCGAGCCCGCTTTGGACGAAAGGCTCGACTTCGACTTGGAGGACGACGTCATCCGGGCTTCAGCCGTCCGTCTGGCCCGAGACCTCGACCTGGAGACGGGCCAGGGCACTCCGGTGGGATTCGGCGACGTGGAGATCCGCTGCTCCGGTTACGAGGAGGCCGCTGAGCCGAGGCGGTGACGGTCAGCCCTCGCAGCCGGTATCGGTCAGCACCATGGGGATTTTGCCCGCCTTGAACGAGAGCACCGTCCCGTCGGCCACGTTGAACACCACCCGGTAGTTGCGGTCGCCGGCGTCGACGGGCACGAAGAGGAGATCGGTGCTGCCGTCGGGCCGGGACTGACGCTGGATCTTGTCGCCGAAGAGGTCTATCACCGTCGACTCAGCCGTGCCGATGCCCACCCCCGACCGAGTGGTGACCGGCCCGCTGTCGATGTCGACTCTTTCAATAGTCCCCTCGTGGACTAAGAAAGTGACCCCCTCCGGGCCGCGGTGGGCGACCACGCGGTAGCAGTCGCTTTCCGCCCCCTGGGCGATCATCGCCGTTCCCGCCGCATTTTGGGCTTGGGCCACGGTCAGCCCGAACGTCACCGCGCCGAGGCCGGCGGTGGACACGGGCGAGCCGGCGCTGAGCTGGGGCGGGCCGTATTCGTCGGCGTCGGGGGGCACAGTGGTGACCGGAGCCGGGGTCGTGGCCGGCCCGTTAGCGGCGGCCGTGGTGTCCGCCGCGGTTGTCTCTGTTTCGGCGCCGGTGTCGGTGGCCGGCGCGGCGCCGGGCGCCTCCCCGTTCTCGGCGGCGTCGGTTTCTGCCGCCTCGTCGGCGTCGGTGACGGCGACGACGGGGTCGCCCTCATCGTCCCAGCCGGTGAAAAGCCAAAGGATGGCTCCGACGATGACGACGATCACCACCGAGACGCTGATGATCACCCCCCACCTGGCTCGGGGCGGCTCATGGGGCAGGGACCCGAACGGCGGCGGCTCGTGGTGGCCCTGGCTCCAGTCCACGTTATGAGACTACGTTGGTATGCGCGGCCCGTGCCCGCGGTCACGCGACAATGGCCGGGTGACGACGCGATTTCGGAGCCGATCCTTCGGCTTCTGGGCTCGAGCGGCGATGGCGCTGGTCTTGGTGGCCGCGGGATGCGGTAGCGGGGAGTCCCCGGAAGCGACTGGTGCTGAGGAGCCCGCGCCGGCCGCAGCCGAGCCTGCGGCTACGGCGGTCGAGTCCGAGCCCGCGCCCACTACAGCCGCCCCCACGACAGCCGCGCCCACTACTGCGACCCCTGAGCCCCCGGAGCCGCCGCCCACTACGGCCGAGCCTGAGCCAGACCCGGAGCCGACCCCGCTGGAGTGCGCGGCCCGGGCGCCGCTGACCGCGGCGATAGGCCAGATGGTGCTGACCCTGGCCCTCCAGTCCGAACTCGCCGGACTGGTCGAGCCGATGACCGAGGGCCGCCTCGGCGGGTTGGTCCTCATCCGGGACATCGACGACACCATCGGAGACCTGCTGGCCCCCTTCGCCGGGGTGCAGCCGGCCCCGCTGATCGCAGCCGACGAGGAGGGCGGGCTGGTCCAGCGCCTCGAGGTCATCCTGGGGGATCAGCCCTCGGCTCGGGACGTGGGCGACACCGGCGACCCGGACGTGGCCTTTGAGATCGGGCGAACCCGAGCCACCGGGGCGGCCGGCCTCGGGGTCAATTTGATCCTCGCCCCCGTCCTCGATGTCGGCAATTCGGCCAGCCTGGTCAGCCGCACCTACGGCGACGACGCCGACACGGTCATACGGTTCGGCTGGGCCTATGCCACCGGCATTATGGAGGCCGGTGTCCCTGCGGTGGTCAAGCACTTCCCGGGGCACGGGTCGACTCATGTCGACTCACACCTCAAGCTGCCGGTCACCCTGCCCCTGGAGGAGCTGAGGGAGATGCATCTGGTGCCGTTCGCTGAAGCGGTGAACCGGGGGATACCGGCGGTGATGACCAGCCACCTCGACGTTCCCGGCCTCACCGAAGAAGGGGAGCCGGTCACCTTCTCGCCTCCGGCGGTGGCCCTGTTGCGCGAGGACCTCGGCTTCGACGGGGTGATCATCTCCGACGCGCTGAACATGGGCGCTCTGGCCCCCCTGACCGTTGTCGAAGCGGCCGTAGCGGCCGTGATCGCTGGCCACGACCTGCTCATAGCCGGAACCCCTGAAGAATCGCTGATCGCCGCCGACGGACTGGCGGAAGCGGTGACCGCCGGCCGGATAGACCGAACCCGGATCGACGAGTCTTTGGTCCGGGTGCTGGGGTTGAAGGAGATCGACCCCTGCACGGTTGCCTGGTAGGGCAGGCCGGGCGCTCTACTGGAGAGCGACCTCTGCTTCCCAGAGGTCGCGATTCTCGGCTGGGATCCACTGTCCGGTTCTGACGAGGGCTATGTCGTAATCGGGTAGAGGGATTGTCGCCAGGCATTTTCCATCGAATCTCAACCCGCTGACGTTTAGATCGTCAAAGTGAAAGTCAAGGTTGTCGAAACCAGACGACCGTCGAGCGCCGGGCAGATCTTCGGCATCGACGGGGACAAGGTGCAGAAAAAAGGACAGTTCAGTATCGTCTGGGCTGCATGACTCCTTTGCGTAGCTGATGGAATTGCCGGTTGCGTACACGTCGAAGACGGAGCGGGTCAATGGTTCACCGGCTACTACGGACTCATACTTCAACCGGTGCAGTCGATATGGCTCAGCATTTTCGACAGTTTGATTCAGTCTGAACAGAACGCCATCAGCCGGTAGTGCTACTGCCTCCAGTTCCCGTACAACAAAGAGATCGCTCAATCCGTAGCTGCCCTGTCTGTCGCAAGTCTGATGCGAGTCGTATAACCATAATACGTGGATGTTAGCAGCCGAATCTTCATCGAACAGCGTTGATCTCAATTCGGACCTCTCGCAGGGTAAGAAGCGGTGTTTGGTCAGGGTATCGGTATGAATATATACAGGCCCGACGTAGTTGCTGAAAACTGTTCCAGTTAGTTCAGCATCTCGAACATATTGGAGAGCTTCAGATTCAGCCCATCGTCTATTGTTATATCCGAATCCTAGATCATTGGACGCTTGTATTGAACCCACGTTTCTAGACATCTGATAGACCAATGAGAGAAGAAGCACAGCTATGCAAGAAATGTTTAGCCAGCGGATTTGCCAATGGTTCAACATCCTGTCGAATATCAATAAGCCACCGATCAATAATGGAACGTAAGTGGGCAACATGAATCTTGGAATGTGGAATTTAAGTGAATCATATCCAAGAATTTCATAGAAGAAAGACCCAAACAGCATAAGCATATGCATCAGTACGAACCCAAAATATAGGAATACAGTGTGCCAACTAAATCCTAGAGGCTCGCTGCTGCTACTACTAAAGTTAGCTCTAGACAATATATAAGAGCTGGCTAGCAATATTACCAGCGGAACGATGGGTAAAAATAGCCATATAGGATCACCTTGGAGAATGACTTCACTGTAAAGAAACTCTAAGACCAACGAAAGCGAGTAAGGTTCAAAGGTGCGATTACCCGCGAATTTGCCATAAGTTATGTAGGTTCTCAACATCCATATGAGGACTGGCACTAAGGATATAAATGAATACATTGCTATATGTCTTATCCTATCTTTGGAGGTAGTATTTCGGTTTAGAATAAGCATCAATACCACAATGGCTACTATTGGAAAGCCCGCGAACCTGATCGTGCATGCCAAGGCGGTTAGTATGGAGGCCCATATCAATGCCGAATGGGTACCCTTGTGGATGTAATTATCGGCTTGGATCAGTGCAAGTATAGATAATAAGACGTACGCCGGTTCTGACATGGCCCGAGATGTGATATCAGCTATCGGAATGGAGAACGTTAATATGAGACAGCCCCATAGGGCCAAGAGCGGCGACACCAGACGTTGTTGCAACCACCTCCCGACGACAAGAATGGTCAATCCGAAAAGAACAGCATTCAACGGACCGGCTATATCAAGCGGATCAAGGGAGAAAAAGCTAAGTCCTGCTAATATCATCGGATACGAAGGAGGGAATCTGATTAGAGTGCCCCCGTAGTATCGAGTGAAGCCTTCTCCTTCTAACAGACTCTTGGCTACGCTAATGTACTCCACAGAGTCGTCACTTAAGCCGACGCCGTAGTTGATTTCTCGCACGAGAATCAAGCCGGTGCCTGACACGGCTATGATGCCCAAGAGCACTGAGAATTGGTTGGTGAGTAAACGTCTAGGAGTTCTGACGGCAGAACGCGACATGATACCTCAAAGTAGTGCGGTGGGCCGCCCGGGGCTCGAACCCGGCGCCTTGGGATTAAAAGTCCCCTGCTCTACCCGATGAGCTAGCGGCCCGTTTTGAGGGTAGGCCCCGGCTGGACTGATTGCAATATGAAGGCGGGCTCTTCGGCTACCGGCGTTGAGAGGCTGTGGGCTGAACGGCTTAGTGTGACCGCGATCCCGGTCTGCCGCCGTAGGCGGGGTCCGCCGCGGTAGTGTGGCCCCGATGGGCAACGACCAGCAGGCCACGGTCGAACAGGACCTCGATCGCGTCGATGCCGCGCTGGCCGCCCTCGACGCCGGGGAGCTCGACGAAGCCGAAGCTCTGGCGGCCGAACTGGCCGACAGTCGGGGCGGAACCGGCGACTCGCCTCAGCCTGCCTGAGCCGCGGCCGGGTCCCAGCCCGCCCGGTGGTCGAGGGCCATCAGGTAGCCGGTGGCCCGCTCCGCCGCCGGGTTGCGGCTCAAGAGCTCGTAGAAGGCCGGGGAGTGGTCGGGAACCACCAAGTGGGCCAGCTCGTGGACGATCACGTGGTCGAGCACCCACGGCGGCACTTCGGTCAGCCGGCTCGATATGCGGATGTGGCCCGTCGCCGCGGTGCAGGACCCCCAGCGGTGGTGTTGGTTGGCCGACCAGCGGATGGAGGCGGGTGTCGGGAGGTCGAACCGGCGGGCCAGCTCCCGGGCCCGGGCCTCGAGATCGACCCCGCCGCACCGCCTCTTCTCCTCCAGCCGGGCCACGATGTCGGCCACGGTCCGGTCCGCCTGCTCCTCTGACATCCAGGCCGGGATGCGAACCTGGATGGCCCCCTCGACCACCCGGGCCGAGACCGTCTTGTGGCGCTTGGCGCTGCGGATGACCCGCACCGGGTACGGCGCGGGCCGGCCCGAGCCCTCAGCGGTCGCCGGTTCGGAGGCGGTCATCGGTTCGCCGGGACTGCTTCGGGGCTTCGGCCGGCCAGCGCCACCCGGCGGCGGCAGCCGACTCCGCCGGTGCCGACGGTGAACCAGCGGCCGCCCAGATGGTCGATCCGCTCGAACTCACAGCCGAGGTGGCCCTCCAGCGCGTATATGACCCCGGCGTGGGAGACGGCGAGGGCCTGGCCCGAACCGACGCGGTCGGCGGCCCGGCGCAGGGCGGCCAAGCTCCGGTCCAGCACCGAGGAGTCGGGCTCCCATCCCGGAGGGACCCCGCCCCCGTCCAGATAGCCGGGATAGTCGCGCTCGATCTCGGCCCGGGTGAGGCCCTGCCAGGCGCCCGCGTCGCGCTCGCGCCAGCCGGGGTCGACCTCGACCGGCCCGATGCCCAGGGCCTCGGCCATCAGATCGGCCGTGGCCCGGGCCCGGTCGAGGTCGCTGCTCACCACGTAGTCGACGCCGCTCAGCGCCGCGGCCGCCGCCCGGGCCTGGGCCGCCCCGAGGTCCGACAGCGGCGGGTCGGCCTGACCCTGCCAGCGGCCGTCCCGGTTCCAGACCGACTGGGCATGACGGATGACGAGGACATTGATCATTATGTGATCGACCATACTGGGGGGCACTGACAGCCCCGCGGATGGTCTCCCGGACCGGAGGCGCCTGAAGCACCCGCATCCGGCGGGTGTTCGAGCGGGGCAGCCTCGTGGATGGTCCCCGGAGACGGAAGATGCCCGAGGCGCCGCCGCGGCCTGAGGGGTAAATTCGTCGCCGTGGCCATGCTCCGGCTGTTCGCCTCGGCTAGGGAGACAACCGGGCGAGCCCGCGACACCGTGCCCGGCGCCACGGTGGGGGAGGTGCTGGAGGCTGCCTGCGGGCGATACGGGCCCGACTTCGCCGGCCTGCTGGAGACCTGCCAGGTGTGGCGCAACGGCGAGCCGGCCGACTACGGCGAACCGGTGGACGACGACGACGAGATCGCGGTGCTGCCCCCCGTGTCGGGAGGCTGACGACCGCCGGCCCTCAACAAACCCCGGACCGGCGGAGTCGGGTAAAGGTCGCGGCTCGCGCCGCCGCGGAGTCGGCCGGTAGCCTGGCCTGCTTGTGAGCCGAGTCGCCGTCCTGTCGCTGCACACCTCGCCCCTGGCCCAGCCCGGGCAGGGCGACGCGGGCGGGATGAACGTCTACGTCCGCGAGCTGGCCGCCGCGCTGGCCCAGGCTGGCGTGGACGCCACCGTGTTCGTGCGCCGCTGGTCCGACGCCCCGGCCTCGGTGGAGGTGGCGCCCGGCTTCAGGGTCGTCCACATCGACGCCGGCCCCCCCGAGATGGCCAAGGAGGCGCTGCCCGGTGTCGTCGACTCCTTCGTCGCCGGGGTGCAGGCCCAGCTCGATGTCTGCGGCACCGACGTTCTACACGCCAACTACTGGCTGTCGGCCGTGGCCGGACACCGGCTCAAGCACCAGCTCGACCTGCCCCTGGTGTCCACCTTCCACACCCTGGCCCGGGTCAAGGCCGCCACCGGCGACCCCGAGCCGAGGGCCCGGGCCACCGCCGAGGCCGAGGTGGTGGCCTGCTCCGATCTGATCACCGCCAGCTCCGGGGCCGAGGCCCGCCAGCTCGCCGACCTCTACGGCGCCGACCCGGCCCGCATCGAGGTGATGCCCCCCGGGGTGGACCACGCCCTCTTCTCGCCCGGCGACCGGGCCGCCGCCCGGGCCGCGCTGGGCCTCGGCGCAGGACCGGTGCTGCTGTTCGTGGGCCGGATCCAGCCCCTCAAGGGTTTGGACGCCGCCGTCGAGACCCTGGCCGAGCTGGACCGGGCGGGCCGCTCCGACGCCCGGCTGGTGGCGGTGGGCGGCGCCTCGGGGCCGGCCGGCGCCCGCGAGCTGGACCGGGTCGCCGGCTCGGTCCGCCGGCTCGGCCTGGCCGGGCGGGTGGATTTCGTCCCCCCCCAGCCCCATCACCGGCTCTCCGCCTACTACCGGGCCGCCGACGTGTGCCTGGTGCCCAGCCGGTCGGAGTCGTTCGGCTTGGTGGCCCTGGAGGCCGCGGCCTGCGGCACGCCGGTGGTGGCCTCCGACGTGGGCGGCCTGCGCACCCTGGTCGATCACGGCCGCACCGGCTACCGGGTGGACGGCCGCAGCCCCCGCGAGCTGGCCGCCGCCGTCGAGGTGATCCTGGCCGACCCGGACCTGGCCGAGGCGATGGCCGACCGGGCCACGGCCATGGCCGCCGGCTACACTTGGGCCGCCACCGCCGGAAGGGCGAGGCGCATCTACGACGATCTGGCCGCGGCCCGCCGGCTGGTGGACTGCATGGCCTGAGATGGCCTGAGGTGGAGACCGAGCCCGCCTCCCCCGGCGAGCTGGACCGGCTCGAGGCCTTCATCGACGACTGGCTGGCCGCCGAGGCCGCCGCCAACCCCGCCATCGACGCCGTCGAGCGGGGGCCGTCCGGCGAGCGGCGCTGGTACGTGCGGATCGCCGGCGAGGAGAAGGACGTGTGGACCATCTGGTTCACCCTGGGCCAGCGCACCCTCGGCTACACCACCTATCTGGTCCCCGCCCCCGAGGAGAACCACGCCCGCTTCTACGAGCACCTGCTGCGCCGCAACCGGGCCCTGACCGGCCTGAAGCTGGAGATCGGCCCCGAGGACGCCGTGTACCTATCCGGCGCCATCCCCCACCCCCAGGCAACCGCCCCCGCCCTAGACCACATCCTGGGTGCCATGTACGCAGCCGTAGAGCTGATCTTCCGACCCGCCATGCGCATCGGCTACGCCTCCAAGTTCAAGGGCTAACCCACAGAGCCGACTCCAAACGAAAAAGCAAGAAATCTCATCAAATAACTTGACTTCTCAATAAACCCCGCTACAGTCCACCACGATCCCGGTGGAGCAGCGCCTTTCGGTTGTTCGGGGAAGCATCCAAAAATGCCCCGCTCCACCGGGATCACCAGCCCATTCTCCACCCCATCTCCATCCCCCAGCGGTCGGATCGCCAGAATCCAGCAGATGGCACGCGCCAGGCCAGTGGGTGGCACGGGGGCAAGGATTTCGCCGCTTGCCGGCGAAATCCGCGCCCGTGACAGGACCCGCTGGCCGGAGGGGAGACCATCTAGCATGGCCCTGATGGTCAAGCTCCAAGTGGTGGGCGGCGGCAAGATGGGCGCGGCCCTGACATCGGGGCTGATCGGCTGCGACTGGGCCCAGCCCGGCGAGCTGCACGTGGTGGAGCCCGACCCGGCCCGCCGGGCCGAACTGGCCGCCGCCGAGCCCGGCCTGTCGATGGGAACCGAGCCGCTGGCCGGCGCCGACGCCGTCATCGCGGTCAAGCCCGACGTGGTGCCCGCCGCCGTCGAGGCGCTGGCCGCGGCCGGGCCGGGCCGAGTGCTGTCCATCGCCGCGGGGGTGCGCATCGCCGCCATCGAGGCCCTGCTGCCGGCCGGGACCCCGGTGGTGCGGTGCATGCCCAACACCCCGGCGCTGGTGGGCCGGGGGGCCACGGCCATGGCCCCGGGCGCCTCGGCCACCGAGGCCGACCTGGCCTGGGCCGAGTCGGTGCTGGCCGCGGTGGGGATCGTCATAACCGTGGACGAGGACGACCTCGACGCGGTGACCGGGCTGTCCGGCAGCGGCCCCGCCTACCTGTTCCGGCTGGCCGAGGCCCTGCGGGCCGCCGGGGCGGCCCAGGGGCTGGACGCCGCCGCGGCCGACGCCCTGACCCGCCAGACCCTGCTGGGGGCGGCCGTACTGCTGGCCGGCGCCGACCGGGACCCGGCCCAGCTCCGCGCCGACGTCACCTCCCCCGGCGGGACTACCGCGGCCGGGCTGGCCGTGCTGGACGAGGCCGACTTCATGGGCCTCATCGGCCGAGTGGTGGCCGCCGCCGCCGAGCGCTCCCGCGAGCTGGGCCGATGACCTCGCCCCTGGCCGCCCCGCCATCCGAACGCCGATGACCCGCCGCTCTGCCAGCAGGCGCCTCGAACGCCGATGACCCGCCGCGGCGCAAGCCAGCGCCTCGAACGCCGATGACCCGGTATGGGACCATCTCGTTTCTGTCGGACTACGGCCTCGACGACGGGTTCGTCGGCATCGTGCATTCGGTCATCGCCTCCATCGCCCCCGAGGTCCGGGTCATCGACGTCAACCACGGCATCGCCGCCCACGACGTGCGGGCCGGGGGCCTGGCCCTGGCCCGGGCCGTCGAGTATCTGAACCCCGGCGTGGTCTTGGCCGTCGTCGATCCCGGGGTGGGCACCGACCGCCGGGCGGTGGCGGTGGAGGTGGGGGAGGGGTCCTCGGTGCTGGTCGCCCCCGACAACGGCCTGCTGGCCCCGGCCGTGGCCCTGGTCGGAGGGGCGAGCCGGGCCGTCGAGCTGGCCAGCCCCGATCACCGGCTCCCGGCGGCGGGCCCCACCTTCGATGGCCGCGACGTGTTCGCCCCGGCCGCCGCCCACCTCTGCCGGGGGGTCCCGCTGGCCGAGCTGGGGCCCGAGATCGACCCGGCCTCCCTGGTCCCGGGGGTGCTGCCGGTGTCGCGGCGCGATGACGACGGGGTGGAGGCCGAGGTCTTGTGGGTGGACCGCTACGGCAATTGCCAGCTCAACCTGGGCCCCGACGACCTGGACGGGCTCGGCCCGGCGCTCCAGCTCGTGATCGACGGCGAGGTCCGGGCCGCGGAGACTGCCGCCGCCTACGACGCCATCGGCCCCGGCCGGTTCGGCCTGGTCACCGACTCGTGCGGGCTGGTGTCGGTGGCCGCCCCCCGGCGGTCGGCGGCGGCCGAGCTGGGCGTGGTCGAGGGGGCGACGGTGCGGATCCGCGCCCCCCGCGACGGCGAGCCCTACGCCGCCCCGCCCGCCCCGGTGACGCTGAGCCCCAGGGGAGGCGACCGCCCGTGAGGCGGGTCCCGAAGCGGCGGGGCCGCCCCGCAAGGCGGGTCCGCCCGAGGAGGCGGGTCCCGAGAGGAGGAGAGCGCCCGTGAGGCGGGGAACCACCATCGTCATCGCCGTGTTGCTGGTGGCTATTCTCGCCGCCAGTGTCCTTCAGCTCTTCTGGCTGGCCCGCTGAGCGCGGCGCATCCCGGTCCGCTCCCGTGGCGGAGTCCGCGGGCGCAGTTGCGGCGGCGCCAAGCGCATCCCGGTCCGCTCCGGTGAGGGGCCGGATGTGAACCTGGCCTCCATCATCGAGGACCACCCCGACGGCCACACCGCCCTGGTGGCCGGAGGCGACCGCATCTCCTACGGGCGCCTGCGGCACGAGGTGGCCGCCCGGCGGGGCGTGCTGGCCGGCCTCGGCCTGGCGCCGGGCGACCGGGTGGCCGTCATCTGCGCCACCAACCCCCGGTTCGTCCGGTCCTGGCTGGCCGTGCTCGGCGCCGGCCTGGTGGCCGTCCCGCTGAACCCCCGGAGCCCCGGACCCGAGCTGCGGCAGCAGATGGCCGCGGTCGGAGCCAGGGCCGCCATCGTGGGCCCGGCCGGTCTGGCCGCCTTCTCCTCCATCGACCGCTCCGAGCTGCCCGGCCTCGACCACGTCCTGACCGTGGGCGGCCCCGGCCCGCCCGACTCCGTCGACTTGACCGCCGCGGCCGAGACCGCCGACCCGGCCGAGATGGTCGAGCGGAGCGACGGCGATCTGGCCGCGCTGTTGTTCACCGCCGGCACGGCCGGGTCCCCCAAGGCGGCCCGCCTCACCCACGGCAACCTGTCCAGCAACCTGCGCCAGGTGCGGTCCCACCCGCGGCGGGTGGTGCGGGGCGACGACGTGGGCCTCTGCATCGTCCCGCTCCACCACGTGTTCGGGCTGAACGGCATCCTCAACCCCTGCCTGTACGGCGGGGCCACCGTGGTGCTGGTCGAGCGGTTCGACCCGGCCTCGCTGCTGGAGACCATCGCCGCCGAGAACGTCTCGCTGCTGGTCGGCCCGCCCGGCATGTGGTCCGCCATCGTGGACCTGGACCCGCCCCCGTCCGCCTTCGAGGGCATCCGCCTCGCCCTCTCCGGGGCGGCCGCCCTCCCCGAGCGGGTGGCCCTGGCCGCCCGCCTGCTCGGCCTCCCCCTCAACGAGGGCTACGGGCTCACCGAGACCGGTCCCAGCGTCACCGTCGGCACCGGCGACGGGGTGCCGGTGGGCTCCATCGGCCGCCCCATCGAAGGCGTGGAGGTCCGCTTGGCCGACTCCTCCGGCGCCGACGCGGCCGTCGGCGAGGCCGGCGAGGTCCTGGTGAGGGGCCCCAACGTCTTCGACGGCTACTGGGACGACCCCGCCGCCACCGCCCGAGCCCTCGACGCCGACGGGTGGCTGCACACCGGCGACGTGGCCGTGGCCGATCCCGACGGGTTCCTGTACCTCACCGACCGGATCAAGGACCTGATCATCGTGTCGGGGTTCAACGTCCACCCCGGCGAGGTGGAGGCGGTGCTGGTCACCCACCCGGCGGTGGCCGACGCCGCCGTGGTCGGCATCCCCCACCCCCACACCAGCGAGGCGGTCAAGGCCTTCGTGGTGGCCTCGGGGGACGAGGTGGAGGAGGACGAGCTGGTGGAGTGGTGCGCGGCCCGGCTGGCCCGCTACAAGTGCCCCACCAAGATCGACGTGGTGGACGAGATCCCCCGGGGCGGCGACGGCGACCTGCTGCGGGGCGAGCTCGCCCTTTACTGAGGGCGCCGGGTAGCCTCAGGTCCGCATCGCCCCCGGCGCCGGAGCCCCGAACCCCGGCGCCAACCGAACGGCCAAACCCACGGCCTAACCGAACTGGAGCCCGAGTGTCACTAGTCGTCATCGGCTGCAACCACCGGTCCGCCCCCCTGTCGGTGCTGGAGCGGATGACCGTGGCCGCCGACGACCTGCCCGAGGCCCTGGGGGCCCTGGTCAAGGCCGAGAACCTCAGCGAGGCGGTGGTGCTGTCCACCTGCAACCGGCTCGAGGTGTACGTGCTGGCCGAGCGGTTCCACGGCGGCTACTCCGACGTGCGGGACTTCCTGGCCCGCCACTCCGGGCTGGCCCCCGAGGAGGTGACCGACGAGCTCTACTCGCTGCACGACGCCGAGGCGGCCCGCCATCTCTTCTCGGTGGCGGCCGGCCTGGACTCGGCGGTGGTGGGCGAGCACGAGATCCTGGGCCAGGTCCGCTCGGCCTGGGAGGCGGCCCGGGCCGCGGGCGCCGCCGGGTCGGCCCTCAACCCGCTGTTCCGCCACGCCCTGGAGACGGGCAAGCGGGCCCGCACCGAGACCGCCATCGGCCGGGGCATCTCCTCGGTGTCGCAGGCCGCGGTGGCGCTGGCCTCGGACCGCCTCAGCGGCCTGGCCGGGCGGAGAGTGCTGGTGGTGGGGGCGGGCGAGATGGCCGAGGGCACCCTGGAGGCGCTGGCCGCGGCCGGGGTGGGCGACGTGGCCGTGGCCAACCGCACCTGGGCCCGGGCGATGGCGCTGGCCGAGAGGTGCCGGGGCCGGGCCGTGGCCCTGTCGGAGCTGGAGGCGGAGCTGGTCTCGACCGATCTGCTGGTCACCACCACCGGCGCCCAGGAGATCATCCTCGAGCACGCCGCGGTGGACGCGGTGGCGGCCCGCCGGGCCGGGGCGGAGCTGCTGATCATCGACGTGGCCGTGCCCCGCGACGTCGACCCCGGCGCCCGGGACCTGCCCGGCGTCACCCTGCTGGACATGGACGACCTGGGGGCCTTCGCCGCCCGGGGCCTTGACGAGCGGGCCCGGGAGATGGAGCGGGTCCGGGTGATCGTCGACAGCGAGGTGCAGCGCTACTCCGACCTCACCTCGGCCCGTCGCATGGACCCGCTCATCGCCGCCCTGCGGGGCCGGGCCGATCAGATCCGCGACGACGAGCTGGCCCGCCACGCCGCCCGGCTGGGGGGCCTCGACCCCGACCAGCGGGCCGCGGTGGAGTCGCTGGCCCGGGGCGTGGTCAACAAGCTGCTGCACGAGCCCACGGTGAGGCTCAAGGACGCGGCCGGCCACGCCCGGGGCGACCGGCTGGCCGAGGCGCTGCGGGACCTCTTCGACCTGTAGCCGTTTGGGTTGGCCGTGGCGCTGCGAGACCGCTTCGGCCTCATCGGCTCATAAGCCGGTAGCCCGATGGCGCGGCGGGCCCTCAGCTTTGGCCGGTAGCCCGATGGCGCGGCGGGCTCTCCGCTTCGGCCCCTAGCCCGATGGCGCTGCGGGCCGCCACTAGGGGCAGCGCCCTGGCCCGGTGGCAGACCGACCACGTGGCCGGCCTGCTGGTCTCGGCGGGGTCGGGGGCCGGGCCGGTGGAGGCGGTGGTGGTGTCCACCGTCGGCGACCGCTGGCCCGAGGCGCCTGTTGCCTCGATGGGGGGCAAGGGGGTGTTCGCGGCCGAGGTCCAGGCCGCGGTGCTCGACGGCCGGGCCGACATCGCCGTCCATTCGGCCAAGGACCTCCCGGCTCGCACCCCCGACGGGCTGGCGCTGGCCGCCGTGCCCGCCCGGGCCGACCCTCGGGACGCCTTGGTGGGCTGCGCGTTGGCCGACCTGGCCCCGTCGGCCCGGGTGGCCACCGGCTCGCCCCGCCGCCGGGCCCAGCTCGCCTGGCTGCGGCCCGATCTGGTCTTTTCCGATCTGCGGGGCAACATCGAGACCCGGCTGGCCAAGGCGGCTGGCTTCGACGCCATCGTCGTGGCCGCCGCCGCCCTGGATCGGCTCGGCCTGTCCCCGGCGGTGGTGGACGTGCTCGACCCGTCGGTCATGCTGCCCCAGGCCGGTCAGGGAGCCCTGGCCGTGGAGTGCCGGGCCGGCGACGCCGCCGTGCTGGAGGCCCTGTCCGCCATCGAGCACCGAGCGTCCCGGCTGGCGGTGGACGCCGAGCGGGCCTTTCTGGCCGAGCTGGACGGCGACTGCACCGTCCCGGCCGGGGCCTACGCGGTGGTCGGCGCCGACGGCCGGATCGACCTGACCGGCCTGGTGGCCTCCCCCGACGGCCGGAGGGTGGCCCGGGAGCGCCGGTCCGGCGACGACCCGGCGGAGCTGGGCCGGTCGGTGGCCCGGCTGCTCTTGGAAACCCGGATCTTGGCGGCGGGCGAATGAGCGGGGCGCCCCGGTTCGCCAACGGTGCCAACGGCCGGCAGTCCGGCTTGGGAACTCAGCTCTCGGGGGCGGGCGAATGAGCGGGCTAGCCCGGTCCGCCAACGTCCGGCAGTCCGGCTTGGGGACTCAGTTCTCGGAGGCGGGCGAATGAGCGGTCTTCAGAGCCTCGCCGACGCCCTCGACTTCTACGACCCCGCCTTCATAGACGACCCCTACCCGACCCTGGGCCGGCTCCGGGAAGCGACCCCGGTGTTCCGCAACGAGCGGACCGGCCATTGGATGCTCACCCGGTTCGCCGACGTTCACGAGACCCTGAGGGACCGCCGCCTGGGTCGCGTCTACCACCACCGCTACACCGCCGCCGAGTTCGGCCAGCCCGAGCCGGACCCGCGCTGGGCCGCCTTCCACCAGCACGAGAGATGGTCGCTGCTGAGCCTGGAGCCACCCGATCACACCCGCATCCGGAGGCTGGTGTCCAAGGTCTTCACGCCCCGCTCGGTGGCCGCGCTCGAACCGGCCGTCGGTGCGCTGTCCCGGGAGCTGCTGGACCGGTGCCGGGAGATGGGGGCCTTCGACCTGCTGGCCGACTACGCCCAGCCCTTCTCGGTGGCGGTGATCTGCTCGGTGCTGGGCATGCCCAGCGGCGACGCCCGGCGGTTGCTCGACTGGTCCCACGCCATCGTCAAGATGTACGAGCTGAAGTCGTCGGACGAGACGAGGGCCCGAGCCGACCGGGCCGCGGGCGAGCTGGTCGACTACACGAAGGCGCTCATCGAGTTCAAGCGCCGGGTCCCGGACGGGTCGCTGATCTCGAACCTGGTCGAGGTGGTCGACGGCGGCGACCGGCTCACCGACGACGAGATCGTCTCCACCGCGGTGGTTCTGCTCGAAGCGGGCCACGAGGCCACCGTCAACACCCTGGGCAACGGGATGAGGGCGCTTCTGGCTCATCGCCGCCAGTGGCAGCGGCTGATCGACGGCGAGGTAGACCCGGCCACCGCGGTGGAGGAGCTGTTGCGCTACGACTCCCCGCTGCAGATGTTCGACCGCTGGGTCCTCGAGCCGGGGGTGGAGATCGCCGGCCAGCCCATGGCCGTGGGCGACCGGGTGGCCATGCTGTTCGGGTCGGCTCAGCGCGATCCCCGCCGGTTCGACGATCCCGACCGCTTCGATGTCGGCCGGGGTGATCCGGCCCACATCGGCTTTGGCGGCGGCATCCACTACTGCGTGGGTGCGCCGCTGGCCCGCATGGAGCTGGCCATAGCCCTCTCGGATCTGGTCCAGGCCCTGCCCGGCATGGAAATGGCCGCCGAGCCGGTCCACCACCCCGCGTTCGTCATAAGGGGCCTAACCGAGTTGCGGCTGGCGACCTGATGACCGCCCCGGCTCCGAGCAGGCGCGGGCGGGGCGGCGCTGTGACCCCGATGGACGAGACCGGCAGGGCTTCGTGCCCGGGTTCGGAGGGCTGGCCCGAATGAGGGAGCAGCCTCTGGCCGGACTGCGGATAGTGGTGTGCCGCCCCCTGAGGCAGGCTGCCGAACTGGCCGAGCGCCTGGAGGCGGCCGGGGCCGAGCCGGTGAGCGCCCCGGTAATCGCCGTGGCCGACCCTCTCGATGGCGGCGCGGCCCTGCGTTCGGCCCTGGCCGGCCTGAGGGCCGGAGACTGGCTAGTGGTGACCAGCCCCAACGGCGCCGCCCGAGCAGGCGAGGCCTTGGCCGACGGTGCTGACGAGTCGCTGCCCGGCGGGGTAGGTGAAGCGCCGCCCGGCGGCGTCGGCGGGACGCTGTTCGACGACCCTGGCGGGCTGGTGGCTAGCGATGTTGGTGAGTCGCTGCCCGGCGGCGTCGCCGACGGTGTTCGAGTGGCGGCCATCGGCCCGGGTACGGCCCGAGCCGCGGCCGGGGCCGGCCTGCCGGTGGACTTGGTGCCGGAGCGGTCGGTGGCCGAGGGCCTGGTAGAGGCGTTCGGCACTCCGTCGGCGGGCGAGGGATCCGGCCGGGTGGTGCTGGCCCGCGCCGAAGTGGCAAGGCCTGCGCTCCCCGACGGCCTGCGGGCCGCGGGCTGGCAGGTGGACGATGTGGCCGCCTACCGCACCGTGACCCAGGAACTCACCGCCGAGCAGCGCCGCCAAGTGGCCGCGGCCGACGGGGTGGTGTTCACCTCGTCGTCCACAGTGGACCGACTAGTGGACGCAGTCGGCACCGACGCCATCCCGCCCCTGGTGGTGTCCATCGGCCCGGCCACCTCGGCCACCGCCGCCTCCTACGACCTAGCCGTCACCGTCGAGGCATCCAACCACACCATCGAAGGCGCAGTCGAAGCCCTGATCACCCACGCCTCCACCTGGCCAGCTTGAGTTCGCCCGGCATCCCCTAGGAGCGACCGGTTCATCGCGCCGAGATCGAGCCAGCGGGAGCTGCCCAGCCGAGCCTGCATCAATCCGTGGTACAGGTTGAACCCGTCTATGTAGACAATGGCCCGCTCGACGCCCATGACAGACTCCAGATTGCTTGCGACTACGTGCGGGGGAAGCAAAGGGAGCCGAGCAATCAAAAATGTTGCTTGCCAACGGCGCTGTCCTAGTGTAGAGTGTCGTTCAACCCCGCCGGGGTGAGTAGCCTCGGTTCGTTACACGTTCACGGGCTGCTGGTCTTGAACCCGGTCGTGGTCACCGACGGCGAGGACGGCCCTGCGGTTGGCCCTGACCGCGACCCGGCCGAGCCGCGCTCTCTGACCAGTAGCCGCTGCCGATGGCGTGGGCTTACCTGGCTGTCGAGTCCTGCCGCGGGTGCCCTGGGCTGCGTCGTCTTGGCCTTGGCTTGGGGTGTCACACTTCTGTTCTTGTGGTCAGGCCGGGAAGAGGGCGGGGGCTGGTTGCCGGGGTAGGTCGGGGGTCGTTGGCCGGGCGGGGTGATCCGGGGCGGGCCGGGGCCGGCTTGGCCCGGGCTCTGGCCGGTTGCGGGCCGCGGCCCGGCGCTGAGCTGCGGCCCGGTCGTGGTCGTCGGGGGTCGCGGGAGTCTTGGTCGGCGGGGTGTCGGCCGTCGGCGGGGCCGGGCGGGGCCAGGGGGTCGGGGGGTTCGAGGGCGGGTTTGCCCTGGCGGTGGACGACTTGCCAGTGGTGGTCGTGGATGTTGTGGTGGCAGCGCCAGCAGACGAGGACGAGGTTTTCGATGTCGGTGCGCCGTAGTCGGGCGTAGGGGGTGATGTGGTGGGCTTGGCAGCGGCTCGGTTCGGCGCCGCAGCCGATGCAGCCGCGGTCGCGGGCGATGAGGGCTCGCCATTGCTTGGTGGTGGCGGTGCGCACCGTGGACCCGTGGCGCAGCGGTTTGCCGTCACTGAAGATGAGCCCGGTGAGCTGAGCGTCGCAGGCGATGCGCTGGAGCACAGCCGGGGGCACGGGCCCGGTGCCGGGGATCTCACAGCGCCCGGCGGGATCGTCGCCGGTGAGCACGCCGATGTCGGCCACCACGATGACCTCGGCCTTGGGCCGCCCGCCCGAGCCGCCGCGTCCTGTGTCGTCGGCGGCACCGGATGTGAGCAGGTCCAAGGCGTCGGCCCGGAGCTGATCCCAAGACCGGCCGCTCTCGCCGTCGTCGGTGCCGTTGCCGACTGAGGGCTCACCGTTGTCGGTCTGGGCGTAGCTGGCCGCGGGTTGGCCGGCGCCCGGACCGTGGCTGGCGGACCCCTTGTCGGAGTTGTCGCCGGTGGCGGCGGCGCGGGTGCGGGCTGTTTGTTGGTCTTGGCGGCGGAGCTCTTCGGCGGTGTCTTGGAGGCGGTTGCAGATGCGGGTGCCGGTCTCGGGATCGAGCAGGCCGTCGAGTCGGACCATGCCGTCCTGTTGCTTCCAGGTCTTGAGGTACCGGCGGCGGCGCTTGTTGATCCAGTCGCCGTGGCCGTGGTCGCTCTGGTGGCGCTGGGCCCAGGCGCCAGCCTCGCGGGCGAACCGATCCGGGGGCAGTTCCTTGGCCATGGCCAGCAGGTCAGCCGCGGAGTCCACCGCCTCAGGGTCGGTGCGCCGGGCGGCGTCGGCGAGGCGCTCGGCGTTGGCCAATGGCACTTCCCCGGAGTCCACCGCGCCCCGCAGCGAGGGCATCTCATCCAGAACTTCGGCGGCGCCGAGGCTGCGGCGGGCCTGGAACTTGGATTTGCCGGCCTGGTCACGCAGCACCGAGGCCCCGCCGTCGCCGTGTCCCTCTCGGTCCGAGATCGACCGGGCGGTATCGGTCTGCAGGGCGGCGACCTTGGCTTCCCAGGATCGGCTGACCGCGATCAGGTCCTTCAAGCGGGCCACGGGCAGGTCCCCGGCCCGGACCGCTTCCAGCAGCCGGGTCAGTCCCCCGTTGACGCATTCGACCGTTTCAGTGAACATATGATCACTCTACACTACTGGTGAGACAATGACAAGCTTTATCCCGATACTTTCTGAAACTTTCTGAAATTTCTTTGAATCCATCTGAAACATCCTGGACAAAAGGTCGGACTCGCCAGCACACCGGGCCAGCGGCATGCTCTTAGTGCGGAAGGCAATGTAGAGCCGAGCAGTCAAAACGTTGCTTGCCAACGGCGCTGTCCTGGCGTAGAGTGTCGTTCAACCACACCGGGGTGAGCAGCCCCGGCCGACGGCCTCGGCTGCAGCCGGGGCCGTTACACGTTCACGGGCCGCCTCAGCAGCGAGGCGAGCAAGCTGGACCGGGCCTCCTCAGCGAGGGGCGAGAAAGCTGGGACGGGCCGACCCGTCGGCCGCCGGGCAACGCCGCGAAGGGCGCAGGTAGCCTCGGAGGGTGAGCTTTCCCCGGCACCGGCCCCGCCGGCTGCGGGCCACGCCCGCCCTGCGGCGGCTGGTGGCCGAGCACCGGCTCAGCCCCGACGACTTGGTGGCGCCGCTGTTCGTGCGGGAGGGCATAGACGAGCCCCAGCCCATCGCCTCGCTGCCCGGCCAGGTCCAGCACACCCGCCGTTCGCTGCGGGATGAGGCGGCCGCCCTCGCCGAGCTGGGGGTGCCGGCGGTGATGCTGTTCGGCGTCCCGGCCCGCAAGGACCCGCAGGGCTCGGAGGCCTGGAACCCCGACGGGGTGCTGGCCCGGGCCCTGTCCGACCTGCGGGCCGACCTCGGCGACGACATGGTGCTGATGAGCGACCTGTGCCTCGACGAGTACACCGACCACGGCCACTGCGGCGTGCTCGACCACCGGGGCGACGTGGACAACGACGCCACCCTCGAGCTGTACGGCCGGGTGGCGGCGGCCCAGGCCGCGGCCGGGGCCCACGTGGTGGCCCCGTCGGGGATGATGGACGGCCAGGTGGGGGCCATCCGGGACGCCCTGGACTCCGCCGGGTTCGCCGGAACCGCCGTCCTGGCCTACTCGGCCAAGTACGCCACCGCCCTGTACGGGCCGTTCCGCGACGCGGTGGACGTGCAGATCGCCGGCGGCGGCGACCGCCGCACCTACCAGCAGGACGCGGCCAACGCCCGCGAGGCCCTGGCCGAGATCCGGGCCGACCTGGCCGAGGGCGCCGACATGGTGATGGTGAAGCCGGCGGTGGCCTTCTTGGACGTGATCGCCCGGGTGCGCGGCGAGGTTGAAGCGCCCCTGGCCGCCTACCACGTGTCGGGCGAGTACGCCATGGTGTGCGCCGCCGCTCAGATGGGCTGGCTCGACCTCGACGCGGTGGCCGCCGAGCACGTGCTGGCCGTCAAGCGGGCCGGGGCCGATTTCGTCCTCACCTACTTTGCCCGTCGCCTGGCTGAGTCCATGCAATGAGCGTCGTCGAGCCGCCGCCGGTGTCGGCCGGTCTGGGGCGCCGGTGATCGGGCCGGGGCGGCCGTCGAGCGGGCCGGGGCAGCCGTCGAGCGGGCCGGGGCGGCCGTCAAGCGGTCCGGGGCGGCTGGTTCGAAGGCAGCCGTCAAGCGGTCCGGGGCGGCCGGTTCGGAGGCGTCGGTGAGCGGTTCCAGCCGGGAGCTGTTCGAGCGGGCCCAGCGGGTGATGCCCGGCGGGGTGAACTCGCCGGTCCGGTCGTTCCGCTCGGTGGGCGGCACCCCCTACTTCGTGGCCCGGGCCGTCGGGCCGTTCGTGTGGGACGTGGAGGGCTGGCGCTACATCGACTACGTGCAGAGCTACGGGCCGGGGATTCTGGGCCACGCCCATCCCGACGTGGTGGCCGCGGTGCGCGACGCGGCCGGCCGGGGCACCAGCTACGGCGCCCCCACCGAGAACGAAGTGCTGATGGCCGAGGAGATGTGCGCCCGGGTGGACGGCCTGGAGATGGTGCGGCTGGTGTCGAGCGGAACGGAGGCGGCCATGTCGGCGGTGCGGCTGGCCCGGGGATTCACCGGCCGGCCGACGGTGGTGAAGTTCGCCGGCTGCTACCACGGCCACAGCGACGCCCTGCTGGTGGCCGGGGGCTCGGGGGTGGCCCAGCAGGGCCTGGCCGGGTCTGAGGGGGTGACCGACGGGGCGGTGGCCGACACCATCGTCGCCCCCTACAACGCCGTGCCGGAGCTGGACGAGACGGTGGCGGCGGTGTGCGTGGAGCCGGTGGCCGCCAACATGGGCCTGGTGGCCCCGGCGGCGGGGTTCCTGGAGGGGCTGCGGGCCGCCTGCGACCGGGCGGGGGCGCTGCTGTTGTTCGACGAGGTGATCACCGGTTTCCGGCTGGCCCGGGGCGGGGCGGCGGAGTGGTTCGGGGTGCGGCCCGACGTGTGGTGCTTCGGCAAGGTGATCGGCGGCGGCCTGCCCATGGGGGCCTTCGGCGCCTCGGCCGAGATCATGGGGTCGGTGGCCCCCCTCGGCGGCGTGTATCAGGCCGGGACGCTGTCGGGCAACCCGCTGGCCACCGCGGCCGGCCTGGCCGTGCTGGCCCGCCTGGACCCCGAGTCCTACGCCCGGCTGGAGGCCCTGACCCGCCGCCTGCAGACGGGATTGACCGAGGCATTCGCCTCGGCTGGCGTGACCGCGGTGGTGCCCCGGGTAGGCCCGCTGCTGGGCCTGTTCTTCACCGCAGCCGAGCCGACCGATTTCGATGAGGCCAAGGCCGCGGCCGACAACGGCATGTACCCCAAGTTCTTCCACGGGATGCTGGACCGTGGAGTGGCCCTGGCCCCTGGTGCCTACGAAGCCATCTTCGTATCACTGGCCCACACCGAAGAAATAATCGACCAAACCATCAAAGCCGCCACCGAAACCGCCCAGGACCTGGCCGCACTGTGACGAAAACGTCTACCGGCACTGGACTCTGATTCATGGACTGGGATGAGATCCGGCAACAACTCGGGTTCGAGTACGGGCCCGGCTCATGGTTTTTCGTCTCGGACAGGCACGTTTACAAAAAGGACACCGGTCACCTATTTTCGAGGAAGGAGACCGAACGCCCTTTGATCCTGGCCACCCCGCTCGGGCCGGACATAACGCTCTATCCTCGTTCAGCTTCGGGGACAAGCGGCTTTCGTCACCAACCCCATCATCACGATGAGGACTGCCGCATCGACCGGGACGGTCGGGTCGTGCTCGGCGTGCCGGTGACCGTGGACAGCTCGCTGCTTGACGAAACCTCGTTCTCTTGTGCCGAGCCTGAAGACACCGGTTTGCTCGGAGCGATCCGTGAAGCTCTCGGGGTGAGGCGCTCATGACGACCTTGGACGGTCTGCGCCGCGAGTACGAGGCTGAGACAATCAGCCGACAGATCTGGGATCTGCTGCTTGAAATCACGGCGTCGGTGGCTCGCCGGTACCCGCCCAATATCTACAACGACGGCGAGGGCTGGAACGCGGGCTCCTATGAAGAGCTCGCCCAAGATGTCGCCGTTGATCTACTTCTGGTCGAGAATCAAATTCACTACATCTTCGACATCGCCCAAGGGATCGAGGACGTTCGAAGGCTTCTGGTACGCCAAGTCAAACGAGCCCTTTACCGACGCCGTCGGCCGACGGTGGTCGATCGGCTCTTGGCCCGGACCCGCCGGATCGCTGCTGAGCCTCCGTTCACGATCCAAGAGGTGGGCCGTCAGCGCTGGATCACCTTCACTGACGATCCTCGTCCGTTCCGCGATCTCACCGATGCCGAGTTGCGAGCTGCGGTTGGAGCCGCCCATGGAGTGCCGCGGCTAATCGCCAGCCAGCGGGCAGAGCGGGCTTCGATGGTCTACACCTCGTCCGCGCTGAGGGAGCTACTCGAACTGGTGGTGGACGAGTTGGGGGGCCTAAGCGAGAGAGACCTAGGCAGGATTTTTGAGAATCTGTTGACATCCTGGCTTCCAAGCTCCCTTGGAGATGGAGAAGGCACCGAACCCTCGGCCGCCGAGGCCCCCGGCACCGCCGACGAGAGGTTGGCGGTATCGGAACTGGGAGACACGATCCGCATGTTCACATCTTCGCTCGACAACGCGGACGCCACCATTCTCCTCGGCAAGGCACAGGGGATCTCCGATGCAGCTCTGGCCCGACGGCTGGACCGTTCCCGACCCTGGGTGGCCGACCGCAAGAAAGCACTGCTTGACCGGCTCGCCGATGATCTGATGGCCGATGTGGAAGAAGACCAGCGCGACGAAGCCGCCCGACTTCTCGTCGATGAACTCAGCGCCGGGTTTGAGGAGCGAGAGTCATGACGCTCCCAGACCGCCTCTCAGCCGCGCTCTCCTCTCACCGCCCCCGCAGTGGCGACCTTGAGCATCGTCCAAAGGGCCGAAAGATCATCCAGCGAGGCGATATTCGTCAAGTCGCGCCATGTTCCGACCCCAATGATGCAATGCGGCTCGCCCTCGTGCTGGACGAGGATCGCGAAAGAAGTTCGGTCGAAATCATGCTTGTCCATCCCTATGTCGAGTTGGCGACTGAGACCGATCTCGTCTTCGCACCCGATGAGACCGGAGCCCCATACCCGGTAGTCGTTGAGACGAGAGTTCGCAGTGCAGTCTTTACTTATCAAGTGAGGCGGTCAAGCAAGCTTGTGGGCGAGCGTGTGGGTGGGCTCTCTGCTGAGGCCTTAGAGGAAATCGGAAAGGTGGCTGCTGCCGCCCATCCTTATGCGGCCTCTCCTCGCACCGGTCTTCCTCTCGCTGGCCCCGCTGACTCTAGGTGGAACTTCAAGCAGCAGGAAGTCAAAGCTCTCAATCAACTCGCCGCCGACCGCATCTCCGCAGTATTTGAAGACCACCCAATTCTGAAATTGGATGAAACGGAAGAGCTTCTAAGAACTGGTGCTCTTGACCCTGACACTTCAAACAAAATCGACCCAGATATTGGCCTCGATTATTGTATTATTTTCAGTCACAGATCAACGAAAGCCTTAGATTATGCCTGAAAATCCTATCGCACATCCCTATATGCTTAGGTCGATTGAACTAAAGGACTTCAAGTCGATTGCCCACGCTAAGGTAGACTTTCACCCTTTGACTATCATCGTAGGGGCTAACAGTTCTGGTAAGAGTTCGCTCATTCAGTCAATACTGGCACTATCACAAGCGGTCCGGTCAGAGGACTCTACGGGCCGCTTCCCGCTGAATGGCGAACTGGTACGTCTAGGCACCTTTGAAGAGACAAAAAATTTTATAAACGAGAATCCTGAGTCTCCGATCCAGATCACCGTATTTTTATCGGAATATAATTGGAAATCTAGTTTGGCTAGTCTGGCTAGGTTGACTAGTTTAGAAGAAGAAGAAGAAGAAAGTTATTTGTGGTCACTGGATCTTACGCAGGATGTAAATGCGAACAGTGGAAGTTCCCAAATACAATCCCTTAGTTTCAAAAGATTTGACCGGTTGTGGTCTGACGACTCAATTGAAATAGTGCCACATTTGGAATGCGATTTATTCGAAATTATCTCCTATATAGAGCCGTCAGATGATCTAATTTTCGTCCCTATATCAGACAAGTTAGAGAGGAATAATATACTTAACACATCTGGTCAACTTTCTTGTCGGTCACCATGGTGGTATGCTTCATACCCCACCCTAGAATCTATCGAAATGTACAACTGTGATGCCGCTATAGTGGTCGGTGGTATACCACATTTAGCCTATACTAAGCGCAGTATAATCGACTCGTATGCTCATTGCTGGTGGAATCATGCCATCCAGTACGCCTTAGAGGGCCTTACTGAAGTTGATGAACAATTTGGTTGGCCATATGTTATCGACGATCAAGCATATGATAGGATACTTCGATACTTTGAGAGCACTTACGACGAGTTATCGGATGTTGATGTAATGGCCGTTCGGGTAGCTGAGCAGCATATTAAGTACATGTGTGATGAGAGAGGTAAAGGCACGTATTGGTGGAATAAACATAGCAGGGACAATGATCTGAAACTTCTTGCAACTATTGTTGATAAGGAATTGAAGACACTGTCTAAGCAAGATATGCGGAAGATTGCGAGTAGTATGGGTGAATTAGGTAAGGCCGCCTTTAGAAGGCATCTCCGGGAACTTTTTGAAGAAGAACCTTGGAGTTCGGAAGTTAAGCTAGATGAATCAGAGCAGTCTCCATTAGGTGAACCAACAGAACTTATAGGGTCTCAACAAGTAAGGAATTTTTTTGGCAAATCAGTCAAGTATCTGGGGCCGTTGCGAACAAATCCGCGTCCTCTATATGACTATATATCTGATGCTTCTGATCTTGGAGTCAATGGTGAGCAGGCTGCGGCCATATTACATACGAAAGCTGATCAAGAAGTGCAATCATCTAGACATGCAAATTTGGCGTCGGCGCTTGAATACTGGTTGCAAGAGTTCGGTATAGCCGATTCGTCACAAACTCAAGATTTAGGTCGATTCGGTTATGAACTGAAAGTGTCCCCACCGTCGACTGATAGGTCTGTCGATCTTACTTCCGTCGGGGTCGGTGTTAGTCAAGTACTTCCAGTCCTTCTGATCTGTCTCATCTCTGATCCAGGTGATCTAATCATTCTGGAGCAGCCGGAGCTTCACCTTCATCCAGCGCTGCAATATAAGTTAGCTGATTTTCTTTTGGAATGCACGCGTTCGGGCAGACAAATACTTGTCGAGACTCATAGCGAGCATCTCATCAACAGGCTCCGACGAAGAGTTGCGGAAGATGATTCTGATGAAACTCAATCACTAATCGGCTTATTGTTCGCCGAACAAAATAATGGGCAGACAACTTTTTGCGAGTCAAAAATAAATGCATATGGTGGGTTGAGCCAAGATTGGCCGGATGGTTTTTTTGACCTAGGAGCTAGAGAAGCGCAATCTTTGATACGCAGCAGTGTGTATAAGCGCAGAAGAAGACAAAACCGTGATGGACCTTTGTCCGACGAGAGAAAGAGTGGTGATGAACTGTGATCAATGACCTCCACTCGAAAGAAGATCTGAGCAAAACAGAAAATCGAATCAATGTAGCGCTTTTTGGATTGTTAGGGCATGATTGGCTGCGTACTTGGCTGTTATCTAAGCTAGGTTTACCAGGCAATGCGATCGTTTACCCTCCGAAGAATCAGAATGAAGTTCGCCCTGATTTTAAGATTGCTTTGAGTGGCACTACGCTGGCATGGGTTGAAGTAGAGATTGGAACTGATCCAGGACAGATCATCAGATATCGTAAATCCTTGAGTGAACCGGTCAAAACGATCTGGGGGAGGAAGGCTGACAGTGCCGATTTGAGTCTAGAAGAGATAGCTGAGTTCATGTCAAAGCGGTGTACAGCCTTTCCGGCCTTGACCTCTCAAGTATCTGTTCAGATCCAGCACTTGATTGAACAAATTGAACAGGCTCTGGATGGCCGTTCATCATATCAGTCGCGTAACAATGTTTCAGAGGAGATGCAAAGGCATCCTTTGTTTCGGGGACTGGCGGAACGTCTTGGTACCAAGTTGGAGCCAACAACTGGTAAAGTCTCTATCGGATGCCTGAAGGCCGATACTAATGGTCCGAAAGGATTTTCAATACGAGTCAACTCAACTGAATCAGCCTCAGGAACCTTGTCCTTAATGGCCATTAGTGGTGGCCACCCTAATGTAAGGTTTCCTTCTGAAATAAAGCTGCGCAAATATCTCCCGGCTCACGGTTCTCAGATTGATTCTTATATCTCATTGATCCGGCGTTGTGGAGAGGATCTTGGCATCTATTCAGAGAAAAAACAGGGTCGCTTGCACTATAAATATCTGTTACCAGAAATTGACGAACTAGTCAGATGTCTATTAGCCCTTGCAAAACTGCCGAACCCAGACCGGTGACTTAATGGTCTGAGGACGATGCTGGGGTCAGTGAATGCAGGGTTTGTTGTAGGTCGTCTCGGAATTGGGCGACGATAGTGTTGGTGTCGTCAATGCGCTTGTTGGTGTCGTCGATCCGTTGATTTGTGGCGTCAATGCGTTGATTAGTGGCTTTATTTCAAATTCTACGAGATATTATGCTCCGCCTTCCGACGGCGGATGGGGGGCACGATGAGTTGCGGGATGGTTCGCTTCAGGTGGCGGTCGAAGTGGGGAACAGTGAACGCGGCGTCGCCGTGCTGAGGTTGGTAGAGCAGACCCTTCTCGATCAACTGGGATCGGACCGTTCCGCATTGCTGGGTTGTTCGGTTCAGAACCTTGGCCACAGCCGCGGCCCGCTGCGGATTGGGGCCGAGTTCGGCCATTGCTCGCAGATAGGCCCTCTGAAGTTCGGTTGTGCGGTCGAGTCGGACCCTGAAGAAGTTGGAATCCAGTTTTTCTTCCACGACCAGACGCGCTTTCTCCGCGTCGCTCACAGTCACATGTGGAGAGTCGGCCAGATTCCACGCGGCTTGGCCGAACTCTTGGATGAAGTACGGGAACCCCTCGGTGAAGTCGAGGCCCACGCCGATCGCCCCGTCAAGAAACTCGAGTCCCAGATCGGCCGCAGGCTGGCTCAGCGCCAACCGGGCCTCGTCATCGTTCAGCGAGCCGATGCCGGGGAATCTGAAGAGCCGCTCGGAATAGGATTTGGCCTCACCGGCCAGTGCCGGGAGTTGGGGCAGTCCAGCGGCTACCAGCACGAGGGGAAGGGACCGCTGAACGATCTTGTGGATGGCGACGATAAGTGCTTCGAACTGGGAGGTTTCGAGGAGTTGGATTTCGTCGAACAACAGGATCACTCCAGCGCTGTGCTCTGAAGCGACCTCGCCCAGGCTAACCATAAGGTCCTGCACGTCGGCACTGAGGAAACCGCTGTCTCCGTATCCCTCCAGAGCGTCGACCCCGAATCCCGCTGTGAGCCGACCGCCAGGGTCGACGCTCAGACTGAAGGATCTGAGAACTCGGGCCGCTCTCCGAGCTCGTTCTCCCCAACGCTGTCGGGGGGCAATGCTCAGCAAGGCCCGTCGGCATTCGCGGGCGAGTTCTAGGCGAAAACGATTGTCGTCGTGTTTGGCTATCTCCATCTCGATGGCCACCCAGTTGCGATCGGCAGCGATTCGTCCGAACTCGGTGAGCAGCACCGTCTTGCCCACTCCGCGCAGCCCGGTGATGATCATGGACTGTTCGGTCCGGCCCGCCCGGAGGCGATCCAGCAACACCTCGAATGCCTCCATCTCGTCTTGGCGTCCGACTAGCACCGGGGGAATGGCCCCGGCATTGGGCGTGTAGGGGTTCAGGCGCGGGTCCACGGCAACTCCTGACGGGCCGAGTTTACTTTTGTAACGGCAGTTTAGTGATTTCTAATAAACCGTGTTTACTTAAGTAAAATTGATAGATGGTTCAGCGGAAGCGACCTGAGGAAGAGCTGTCCGCGTGGTGTTCGTTATCGGGCTGGGGCCGCGATCTGAGTCCGGCGGTGATACAACGAGGGCCATGACTTGGACGCTGCTGGTGGTGAACGGGCCCAACCTGAACCTGCTGGGGGAGCGGGAGCCCGAGGTGTACGGGGCGGCCACGCTCGCCGAGATCATCGGCGACCTCGCCGCCTACGGGGCTGAGCGCGGCGCCGCCGTCGAGCACTTCCAGTCCAACGTCGAGGGCGAGCTGGTCGATGCCCTGCACCGGGCTCGGGGCTCGGCCGACGGGATCGTCCTCAACCCCGGTGCCTTCTCCCATTACTCCATCGCCCTGCGCGACGCCATCGCCGCCATCGACATCCCCGTGGTGGAGGCCCACCTCTCCAACGTTCACGCCCGGGAGGACTTCCGCCGCACCTCGGTGCTGGCCCCGGTCTGCCTGGGAGTGATCGCCGGGTTCGGGGCGGCCAGCTACCGCCTCGCCGTCGACGCCCTCGTCGGCCATCTTGAGGCCCGCTCGGTCGAGGGCTGAGCCGTGGCCGGCCTCGACCGGCGCCTGGTCCGGGCCATTGCCGCCGACCATTACCGCCGAGGCCTCTCGGCTGTGACCGGCCCCGACCGGCGGCGACTGCCAGCGCCGTGACCACCGAGCCGGTGATCCTCGAGCTGGCCGGGCGCGGGGTGCGGGTCACCAACCCCGACAAGGTGTTCTTCTCCGAGCGGGGCGAGACCAAGCTCGATTTGGTCCGCTACTACCTGGCCGTGGCCGAGCCCCTCATGCGGGCCATGGGCGGCCGCCCCACTCTGCTGGAGCGCTACCCCCACGGGGCCGAGGGGCCGTCGTTCTTCCAGAAGCGGGTGCCCAAGGGCGCCCCCGACTGGCTGCTCACCCAGGTGGTGAGCACCCCCAACGGCACCACCTCCAACGCCATGGTGGCCGCCGACATCGCCCACGTGGTGTGGGCCGCCAACACCGGGTGCCTGGGCTTCCACGTGTGGCCCAGCCGGGCCTCGGACCCCGACCACGCCGACGAGCTGCGCATCGACCTCGACCCCCAGCCCGGCGTCGTCTTCGACCAGGTTCGGGAGGCGGCCGGCGAGGTGCGGGCCGCCCTCGACGAGCTCGGGCTGCGGGGCTTCCCCAAGACCACCGGCCGCAGCGGTCTGCACGTCTACATCCGGCTGCTGCCCCGCTGGGACTCCTACGAGGTGAGGGCCGCGGCCGTGGCCCTGGCCCGGGAGCTGGCCCGCCGCCGACCCGACCTCATCACCGACGCCTGGTGGAAGGAGGAGCGGGGCCGGCGGGTGTTCGTCGACTTCAACCAGAACTCGCCCCACAAGACGGTGTTCGGGGCCTGGTCGGTGCGGCCCCGGCCCGGCGCCCAGGTGTCCACCCCCATCGGCTGGTCCGAGGCGGCCGACGTGGCCCCCGACGAGCTGACCATCGCCACCGTTCCCGCCCGCCTGGTCGAGCGCGGCGACGCCTGGGCCGCCATCGACGACGAGCCCTGCTCGCTGGAGCCGCTGCTGGAGTGGCACCGCCGGGACATGGCCGCCGGGCTGATGGACGCCCCGTGGCCGCCGGTCTACCCCAAGATGCCCAACGAGCCGCCCCGGGTGGCCCCCAGCCGGGCCCGCCGCCCCGGCCCGGACTGACCGGCCCGCCGGCCCCGGCCCAACCCGGCACGCAACCCCCGACCTCCCCGGTTCGGACTGACCGGCCCGCGGGTCCCGGCCCGGCACCCGCCGCCCGCCCGCCGCCCGCCCGCCGCCCGCCCGCCGCAGGGGCTAACGGAGCATGAACTGCTTGCTCATGCGGCTGGAGATGACCTGGTTGATCTCGCCCAGCCAGCCCTCGTCCTCGCCGGTCTTCTCCAAGACGAAATCGGCGGCCTCGTTGGCCCGCCAGGTCTGCATGGTGTCGGTTATGAACTCCTGCTTGGCCCGGGCCGCGCCCGCCTGGCGGCCCCCGCCCATGGCCGCGTCGGCGATGTTCTCCACCATCCGCACCGAGTGGCGCAGCCCCGACCCGGACAGGCCCGGGATGGGGGCTAGGCCCAGGGCGAAGATGCCGGCGGTGACGTAGTCGCCGTTGAGGACGTAGTAGAGGGCCCGGCCCGCGTCCACCAGGTCGCCCACCACCGGGACGAACGACAGCAGGTCCAGCGCCGTGCCCAGCCCCACGGTGCCGCCGCCGGGCTGGTGGTAGGCGCGGTCGGCGAGCACCTGCTTCACCGCCCGGTCCACGTCGGGCGGGAGGTGGTAGCCGGCCATCAGGGCCTCGAAGTCCTCCCGGCTCAGCACCCCGTCGGCCGCGCCCTCGCCGCCCCCGGAGGCCGCGCCGTCGATGGCGGCCAAATGGGGCAGCAGCGTCGCCCAGGCCGTCGACTTGGTCACGAAGGCGTCGATGTCCTCCAACGACATCAGCCCGTCCTCTTCGGCCTCGTTGTGATCGAAGACGCCGTCATAGGGCCGGTTCAGGTAGCGGCGGTTGTGCTTGGCCGTCTCCACCCGGTCGAAGAAGCCGCGGTTGGCCAGCAGCCAGGCCGCGGCGTCGCCCGCCGGTCCGGGCAGCTCCCCCCGGGCCCATTCCAGATCCCGGCGCGACAGCTTGCCGTCGGCCCGGCTCGGGTCGCCCCGGCACTCGATCAGCTTGAAGTGGTCCCGCAGGTGCTCCAGAGCGGCCAGCCCGGCGTTCATGTCGGGTCCGCCCAGCGCCACCAGGCGGACCCGGTCGTCGAGGTCATCGGCGATGGTCCGCAGCCGCCCGGCCAGCCGCCGCACATCGTGGCCCACATCGGCCAGCGTCTGGTTCAGCAGGGTCGAGGCCTCGCCCATCAAGTCGGTGATCACGGCCGAGTCGGCCGACAGGTCGTCGGCCGCGGCCATCAGGTGGCGGTGCAGCTCCGTGGCCGCGTCGACTTTCATCATCATAAGGTCGATGGATACATGAAATAGCACTTTATTTATTCGATGTCAAGAGGTAATCGACAAGATGTCGACGGCAGGGCTGCGGCGCCGGGACCGGGCCGGGCCGCCGCCGCCCGCCGAGCCCGTACCATCGGCCCATGCCCCACTCGCCGCCCGCCGAGCCGCCGGGGGCGGGCGCCGACGTGATCCGGGTGGCCGACGAGGTGCGCGACGAGCCGCCGGGGGCGGGCGCCGACGTGATCCGGGTGGCCGACGAGGTGCGCGACGGGCTGGCCTCCGGCGCCCCGGTGGTGGCCCTGGAGTCCACCGTGTTCTCCGAGCTGGGCCTGCCCGCCCCGGCCAACCGCCGGTGCCTGGACCGGGCCATGGCCGCGGTGGCCGCCGCCGGGGCCGTGCCCGCCCTCACCGGGATCCTCGACGGGCGGGCCGTGGTGGGCGCCGACGAGGCCGAGGCCGACCGGCTGGCCGCCGGGTCGGTCAAGATCGCCGCCCGCGACCTCGGCGCGGCGGCGGCCCGGCGGCTCCCCGTCGGGGTCACCACCGTCTCGGCCTCGGTGACGCTGGCCGCGGCGGTGGGCATAGAGGTCTTCGCCACCGGCGGCTTGGGCGGCGTGCATCGGGGGGCGGCGGTCACCGGCGACGTGAGCCAGGACCTCGCCGCCCTGGCCCGCCACCCGGTGATCGCGGTCTCGTCGGGGGTCAAGGCCTTCTGCGACCTGCCCCGCACCCTCGAGCACCTGGAGGCCCTGGGCGTGCCGGTGGTGGGCTGGGACACCGACCGGTTCCCGGCCTTCTACCTGCGGGACTCGGGCCTGGCCGCCCCCGGCCGGGTGTCGGGCCCCGCCGAGGCGGCCGCCCTGTTCCGAGCCGGTCGGGCCGCCGGCCATCCCACCGGGGTGCTGGTGGCCAACCCCGTCCCCGCCTCGGCCGAGCTCGACCCCGATGCCGTCGAGGAGGCGGTGGACCAGGCCCTGGCCGCGGTGGACCAGCGGGGCCTGTCCGGCCCCGATATCACCCCGGCGGTGCTCGACGCCATCGCCGCCGCCACCGGAGGGGCCAGCATCGCCGCCAACCTGGCCTTGGTCGAATCCAACGCCGCGGTGGCCGCCGCCATCGCCGCGGCCCTGTCCGCCGGAGGCCGGGGGTGAGCGCGATGGCTGGCACCGTCGCCGTTGCCCTGGCCGCCGGGAGCCGCAGGTGAGCGCGGTGGCCGCCGCCGTTGCCGCCTCGGGCCGCGCTCAGGCCATCGCCGCGGCCCGCGCCGCCGTCCCGAACCGGAGGGTGTAATGAGCGACGAGCTGTTTCTGAAGATCGTGCTGGACCCGGCCGCCATCCCGGACCCCTACCCCTTGCTGCGCGAGCTGCGGGAGACGGCCCCGGTCCACAAGCTGGGCTTCGCCGACTACTGGGTCCTGACCCGGTTCGAAGACTGCCGGGCGGTGCTGCGCGACCCCCGGATGGGTCAGCCCGAGCCCGGCGACGACCCTCCGGAGCTGGTGCCGGGCGCGGCCCGGGACCGGGGCGGCGACCGGACGCTGCTGTTCCTCAACCCGCCCGACCACACCCGACTGCGGTCGCTGGTGAGCCGGGCCTTCACCCCCCGCCGGGTCCAGGGCCTGCGGGCCTCCATCGAGGCCATGACCGACGATCTGCTCGACGGCCTGGCCGCATCCGGCGGCGGCGACCTCATCGACACCCTGGCCTTCCCCCTGCCCGCCAACGTCATCAGCGAGCTGGTCGGGGTGCCCCGCCGGGACCGGGACCGGCTGCGGCCGCTGGTCGCCGACCTGGCCTCCACCCTGGAGCCGGGCCCGCTGGAGGACCCGGAGCGGGTGGAGGAGTCGAGGATGCAGGTCCGGGCCTACCTCTTCGACCTGATCGAGACCCGGCGGGCCGAGCCCGGCGACGACCTGCTGTCCGGGCTGATCGCGGCCAGCGACGGCGAGGACCGGCTGACCCGCCATGAGATGATGCTCATCGTCTCGCTCATCTACGCGGCCGGGTTCGAGACCACCACCAACCTGATCGGCAACATGGTGCTCACCCTGCTGCGCTGCCCCGACCAGCTCGCCCGGCTGAGGGCCGACCGGTCCCTGGTGCCCACCGCGGTGGAGGAGGTGCTGCGCTTCGAGCCGCCGGTGCAGGTGGACGGCCGCTACGCCTTCGAGGACGTCGAGGTGGGCAGCTTTGTGATCCCGGCCGGCCACGCGGTGATGACCCTGCTGGGGGCGGCCAACCGGGACCCCGACGCGGTGGCCGATCCCGAGCGGTTCGACGTGGGCCGCGACGCGGTGCCCATGCTGTCGTTCTCCTCGGGCATCCACCACTGCCTGGGCGCCTCCCTGGCCCGGCTGGAGGGTCAAGTGGTGCTGGAGCGCCTCCTGGACCGGTTCGGGTCCTGGGAGCTGCTGGAGGAGGACCCGCCCTTCAAGCCCCGCCTAACCCTGCGAGGCCCCCAGCGCCTCCCCGTAGCCCTCTCCTGACCGCCCCCGCCCGCCCAGCCGACCCGGTCGCGTTCACCAGCCGCCTCTTGACGGCGACGCGGCGGCCCGTCGCCTCAGGGAGTTGTCGCGAAGGGATCGGGTATGGGAGGGAGTTCCGATCGGATGTCCAACCTGAGCTGCTTGAGCCGGTCGCTGGCCGTGTAGTAACGGCCTCGGCGGTCCCCGAAGGCGTCTAGGAAACCCGCCTCGACCAATCTCGCGAGGTCCGACGTGGCGACTCGTTCGCTGACGTCGGCGTACTCGACGTGTTCGGACCTTCTGATCTGGAACCCCATGGCCGCGTTGTAGAGCGACCCCATGTTCCGCTCGTCCAGCCCGGCTTCGGCACAGTGTCGGTTGATGCGGGCCCAGAGTTGGTCGGTTTCGTCGGCTTGGCGCTCGAAGCTGAGGGCCCGATGATGATGGGCCCGCAGAATGAAGCGGAGCCAGGGTCGGGTGTCTCGCTGTGGGCTCCAGTCGGCCCCCCCGACCTCTCCCAGCACCCGGTAGTAGTCGGGGGTGTTGTGGCCCAAGTACGTCTCGATGCTGGAGAAATGAGGATCGAGGGTGCCCTCTCGGCCCAGTACCAAAGTCTGAAGCGCCCTCGACATCCGGCCGTTGCCATCTTTGAAGGGGTGGATCATCACAAAATTGAGATGGGCCATGGCCGCCATGACGATGGCCGGCGTCGAGTCTTCGGCGTTGTTCAGAACGCTCATCAGCTCTTCGACCAGGGCGGGCACCTGCTCGCTGGCGGGAGCCTCGTAGACGATGCTGTGGCCGTCGTGTACGTAGACGGGGCCGGGTCGGTAGTGGCCGGGCTGACAGGCCGGGTCCTGCTTCATCATCATGTAGTGGATGCCTCTCACCCCCCCGCCGCTGTAGGCGAAGTACCGGTCTTCCACCAGCTTGAGGATGTAGTCCATGGCGTCCCGATAGCCGCTCAGGGCGTCCCGGTCGACGGGCGCCGCCTCGAGCGGCTCTGCTCCCGAGAAGATGGACAGAGCGTCCTGACGGCTTACGCGATGGCCCTCGATGGCGTTTGAGGCGCGGATGTTCTCGGCCGCTATCAACCGTCGCAGTGGCTCGGTCCAACGGGGCGGTTGGTGCAGCCGCGATCGGAGGCGGTGGCGCGTGTTGTCGATTGAGGCGAGCACCTCGAGTTCGGTCTCGTCGAGTGGCGGGGCTTCGAACAGCACTTCCGTAATTCCTTTATAAAGAGTTGTGCCTCCCTATGTTAGAGAATTATAGACGGTAATTCTCTAACAAAAGGCAACGCATCCCTTTAAATGAGAATTACGGCTTTGAAACCTGAGGGGTCAGCGGCCCTTCCACTGCGGGGGGCGGCGCTCTCGGAAGCTGGCCACTCCCTCGGCCGCGTCCTTGGTGTGGCTGATCAGCTCCACTGCCGCGGCCTCGTCGTAGGCCATGGCCGCCCGGTCCGAATCGAGGCTGCGGTTCACCAGCCACTTGGTCATGGCGAAGGTGCGGGTGGGGCCGGCGGCCAGGCGCTCGGCCCACTCCTCGACGGCGGCGGCCAGCTCGCCGGGAGGGACCACCCGGTTGACTAGGCCCATCTCCTGGGCCCGCCGGGCCGGCAGGTCCTCAGCCAAAAGGAACAGCTCCATGGTCCGGCGCACCCCGATGATCCGGGGCAGCAGCCACGGGCCCAGGGCGTCGGGCACCAGCCCCCGCCGGGTGAAGATCTCGATGAAGCGGGCCTGGTCGCTGGCCACCACCAGGTCGCAGGCCAGGGCCAGGTGGGCGCCCATCCCGGCCGCGGTCCCGTTCACCGAGGCGATGACGGGCAGGTCGCAGTCGAAGATGGCCTCGAAGAGCCGGTACTGGCCGTCGAGCATCATGCGCCTCACGTTGACGCCGGAGTCGGCCCCGGCGCTGGCCCGGAGGTCCGCGCCCGTGCAGAAGAACCGGTCGCCGGTCGCGGCGATCACCGCGCACCGGGCCGTCCGGTCCCGGTTCAGCTCCTCGATGATGTCGCGCAGCCGGTCCCGGCCCGCCGGGTGCAGGGCGTTGCCCACCTCGGGCCGGTCGATGGTGATCCAGGCCACCCCGCCCCGCCGCTCCAGCCGGATCTGCTCGTCGATGGGTCGCTCGGCGGGACGGCTGGCCGCCTCGCCGCTGTCCGACGACTGCATGCTTGTCGCCTCGCCACGGGCCGCCTCGCCGCTCGTCGCCCCGGCCCCCGCTGGCTCGGTGGGCTCGGTTGACCCGTCGTTGGTCATGGTGGCAAGCTATCGCCCATGCCTGTACGCACCGAATACTCCGAGGGGAGCCTGTCGTGGGCCGACCTCGCCACCTCCGACCCGACCGGCGCCAAGGCCTTCTACGAGGCCCTGTTCGGCTGGTCCTATGTGTCCAATCCCATAGAGGGGGGCGGCGAGTACATCTCGGCGTCCAAGGACGGCCATGCCGTGGGCGGGATCTTCCAGTGGCCGCCCGAGATGGACGACATGCCCTCGTGCTGGAACCTCTACGTCACGGTCTCATCGGTCGATGACGCCGTCGGCCGGGCCGTTGCCGCCGGGGGCCAAGTGTACCAGGAGCCCTTCGACGTCATGGAGGAGGGCCGCACGGCCGTGGTCGGCGACCCGGCCGGCGCGGCCATATGCCTGTGGCAGGCCGCCGCTGGCATAGGGGCCGAGCTGGTCGGCGAGCCCGGGTCGCTGGTCTGGGCCGAGCTGGTCACGCCCGACCAGCCCGCCGCGGCCCCCTTCTACGCCGCCTTGGCCGGCTGGGGGTCGGAGGCGCAGCCCGGCGGCCCCGCCGGACCCACAACGATGTTCACCGTCGGCGGCGCCCCCGTCGCCGGCGCCGTGACGCCGCCCGACGACCATGTCTCGCCCTGCTGGATGGTGTGCCTGGGGGTCGAGGACTGCGACGCGGCCTGCGAAACGGTCACCGCCGCGGGCGGCGCTGTGGCCGCCGGTCCCTTCGACGCGCCCACAGGCCGGTTCGCCGTGGTGGCCGACCCCACCGGGGCCGTGCTCAAGATCGTCGCCTCCGGCGGCCGCCCCGGCTGAGCGCCCGGGCCGCCGAACCGAACCGCACCGAACCACACCAAGCCGTGGCCGACGCCGACGCCTGCGGGCTCTGGGCCATCGCCGAGGCCCACCCCGACCGCCCCGCCGTCGTCGACCCTGACGGCCACTCGACGACCTTCGCCGAGCTGGCCGCCCTCACCAACCGGATCGCATCCGGCCTGCGAGCGGCCGGGCTCGACCGGGGCGACCAGGTCACCACCCTGCTGCCCAACTGCGTCGAGCAGCTTGCGGTGGGCCTGGCCGCCTACCAGACCGGCCTCTACCTCACCGCGGTCAACTGGCACCTGGTCGGCCCCGAGATCGCCTACATCGTCAACGACGCCGAGACCAAGGCCCTGGTGGTGCATGCCCGCTTCGCCGACGAGGCGGCCCGGGCCACCGAGGACTGCGTCACCCCGGCAGCCAACCGCTTCGCGGTGGGCGGGGCGGTGGAGGGGTTCCGGGACTTCTCGGAGCTGATCGGCCCCCACGGCGGGAGCCGGCCCGACGAGCTGGCCACCGGGTCGTTCATGTTCTACACCTCGGGCACCACCGGGCGGCCCAAGGGGGTGCGCCGGGCCCTCGACTCCCGCCACCCCGACGAGGCCGCGGCCCGCTCCGGCGGGCTGCTCATGCTGTTCGGCATCGCCCCCCACGACGACAACGTCCACCTCACCCAGGCCCCGATGTACCACACCGCGGTCAACAACTGGACCACCATGTCGCTGCACATGGGCCACACCGCCGTGCTCATGGACCGCTGGACGGCCGAGGGCGCGCTGGAGCTCATCGAGCGCCGCCGGGTCACCACCTCCCACATGGTCCCCACCATGTTCAACCGCCTGCTCCAGCTCCCCGACGAGGTCCGGGCCGCCGCCGAGTTGTCGTCGCTGCGCTCCATGGTCCACGCCGCCGCCCCCTGCCCGGTGGAGACCAAGCGCCGGATGATCGAGTGGTGGGGCGACGTCATCTGGGAGTACTACGCCGCCACCGAGGGGGGCGGGACCTACGTGTCGGCCGGGGAGTGGATGGAGAGGCCGGGCACGGTGGGGCGCCCCTGGCCGGGCTGCGAGGTGATCGTCACCGGGCCCGACGGGGCCGAGCTGGGGCCCTTCGAGTCGGGCACGGTGTGGATGAAGATGCCCATGGCCGCCTTCACCTACAAGGGCGACCCGGACAAGACCCGCAATAGCCACCGGGGCGACTTCTTCACCGTCGGCGATGTGGGCTACCTAGACGACGACGGCTGGCTGTTCCTCAACGACCGGGCCGGCGACATGATCATCGTCGGCGGGGTGAACATCTACCCGGCCGAGATCGAGGGGGCCCTGGTGCAGCACCCGGCGGTGGGCGACGCGGCCGTGTTCGGGGTGCCCAACGACGACACCGGCGAGGAGATCAAGGCGGTGATCGAGCTGCGGGACGGCTGGGCGCCGGGCGAGGCCACCACCGCCGCGGTCATGGAGTGGCTCCGGGGCCGGGTGGCCCGCCAGAAGCTGCCCCGCTCCGTCGACTACATTGACGAGCTGCCCCGCGACCCCAACGGCAAGCTCTACAAGCGCCGCCTGCGCGACCCCCACTGGAAAGGCCGAGACCGAGCCATCTAACCCCCCCTCCCCCCCGGGTTCTGACCCCCCGGGTTTTCTGAGCATATTTTTGCGCTATAGCGATGATTTTTGCTCAGAAAACCCGCAGGCCCCGGTAAACCCGCGGGCCCCGGGTTTTCTGAGCATTTATTTGCGGTATAGCGCAGATTTCTGCTCAGAAAACCCGAGAGGGGGAGGGGAAGGGGCCGGCTTTGGACAGCAGGCCGGGGACGGGGTGGTCCAGGGCGTCCTCCAGCCAGCGGGCCGCCTCGCACATGGCCTCCAGCGAGACCCCGGTCTCGATCCCCATCCGGTCCAAGAGGTAGACCAGATCCTCGCTGGCGATGTTGCCGGTGGCGGCCGGGGCGAAGGGGCAGCCCCCGATCCCGCCCAGGCTGGCGTCGATGACGGTCACGCCCGCGTCCAGGGCCGCCACCACGTTGGCGAACCCGGTGTTGCGGGTGTTGTGGAAGTGGGCCCGGAGCCGGACGCCGTCGCCGACCGCCTCGCGCACCGCGCTCACCCGCTCGGCCACATCGGGGGGGACCGCCGCCCCGATGCTGTCGGCCAGGGCGATCTCGGCCGGGCCGCTTTCGGCCGCCTCGGCCACCGTCTCGGCCACCCGCTCGATCGGGACCTCGCCCTCGTAAGGGCAGCCGAAGGCCGCGGCCAAAGTCACGCCCGCCGCTGTCTGAGCCGACCGGGCCTCGGCGGCCAGCTCCGCCCACACCTCCAGGGCCTCGGCGGTGGTCGCGCCTTGGTTGCGCTGGCAGAACGTGTCGGTACAGACCACCACCGCGTTGACCTCGTCCACCCCGGCGCCCAGGGCCCGATCCAGCCCCCGGCGGTTCATCACCAGCCCGATGTAGCTCACCCCTTCGGGCCGGGGCAGGGCGGCCATCAGCTCCTCGGCGTCGGCCATCTGCGGCACCCGCTTGGGGTTCACGAAGCTGGCTGCCTCCAGCCGCCGCACCCCGGCGCCGATCAGCCGCTCGATCAGCTCCGCCTTGACGGCGGTGGACACCGTGGCCGGGTCGCTCTGCAGCCCGTCCCGGGCGGCCACGTCCACGATCTGCACGCCCGCATCCCCGAGAATCGCCGGGCCCGTCTCTGTCTCCATAGGGTTCACTCCTCGCCCCGCACCACGGCCCCCCCGGCCTGGCCCGCCGCCTTCATCGGGCCACCCTACCCCCGGCCGGCGTGACGGGCCGCCCGGCGGTGGGTAGCGTGTTCCGCAGCGCGGAACGCCGTTCCGCTGAATGAGCCTGGCCGCCGCGGCGGCGCAGGCCGCCGTGAAGAGAGAAACAGGAGGGGGCCGATGCCTGACGTCGTGGGCTACCGGGCCAAGATCGGGGTCATCGTCCCGTCCACCAACACGGTGGTGGAGCACGACTGCAGCGCCGTCGGGGCGCCCGGCGTCACCTTCCACTCGTCCCGGTTCCTGGTCGAGGCCCCCGACCTCAGCACCGACGACGCCTTCCTGTACTTCCTGGACAAGATCCGCCTGACCATCCCCGGCGCGGTGAGCGACGTCATGACCTGCGAGCCCGACCACATCCTCATGGGCATGTCGGCCGAGACCTTCTGGGGGGGCAAGGAGGGAAGCGCCGAATTCGAGGAGCGGGTCCGGCGGATCTCCGGCGACCTCGGGGTCACCACCGGGTCCGACTCCTGCAACGCCGCCCTCGACCGGCTCGGCGTGTCGTCGATCGCCTGCCTCACCCCCTATCAGAGCGTCGCCGACGAGCAGGTCCACAACTACTTCACCGACTGCGGCTTCGACGTGAAGCGGGTCACCGGCCTGCGCTGCGAGACGGCCACCTCCATCGCCGACGTCGAGCCCGACCGGCTCATCCGCGAGCTCCGCCGCCTCGACGGCGACGACGTGGAGGCCATCGTGCAATGCGGCACCAACCTGTCCATGGTCGAGGTGGCCGACCAGGCCGAGCGCTGGCTGGGCAAGCCGGTCCTGGCCATCAACGCGGTCAGCATCTGGCACGCCCTGCGGGTCTTGGGGTTCGACGACCAGTTCCGCGGCCACGGGATCATGCTGCGCGAGTTCTGATGCCCGATCGCCCGGGGGCCGCCGCCGGCGGCGGGCCGGCCCGAACCATGCGGCCCGAGTCCTGAAGGCGCCCGGAAGATGACGGGGCCGCGGGTGATCGTGGTCGGGGCCGGGCCGGTCGGGTGCGTGGCCGCCGCGGTGCTGGCCCGGCGGGGCGCGGCGGTCACCTTGATGGAGGCCGAGCCGGAGCTGCCCCTGGAGCTGCGGGCCTCCACCTTCCATCCGGCCACCCTCGACCTGCTCGACGAGCTGGGCGTCGTCGGCGAGCTGATCGACCGGGGCCTGAAGGCCCGCCACTTCGCCTACCGGGATCTGCGGGGCGGGGTGACGGCCCGCTTCGACCTGGCCGCCATCGCCGACGTCACCGCCCACCCCTACCGGCTGCAGTGCGAGCAGTTCAAGCTCTGCCAGATCCTGGTCGAGCGGTTCGGGGCCGATCCGCTGGTCGAGCTGGAGTTCGGATGCCCGGTCGTGTCGGCCGCTGACCTCGGCGACCGCGCCGTCGTCCGGCTGGCCGACGGCGCCGAACACGGCGCCGACTTCGCCGTGGCCGCCGACGGGGCCGGCAGCGCCGTCCGCAAGTCGCTGGGGCTGGCCTTCGACGGCATGACCTACGAGGACCGCTACCTGGTGGTCTCCACCCCCGTCGAACTGGCCGACCACATCGACGGCCTGTGCTACGTCAACTACATCAGCGGCCCCGACCGGTGGCTGGTGCTGCTGCGGACCGCGGGGGTGTGGCGGGCCCTGTTCCCGGTGGGCGAGGGCCAAAGCGACGCCGAGGCCCTCTCCGACGCCAACGTCCAGCGCCTCCTGCACGGCGTGGTCGACCTCCCCGGCGACTTCGAGGTGGCCCACCGCACCGTCTATGCCGTGCATCAGCGGGTGGCCGAGACCTTCCGGGCCGGCCGGGTGCTGCTGGCCGGCGACGCCGCCCACATCAACAACCCCCTGGGCGGCATGGGCATGAACGGCGGCATCCACGACGCCTTCCTGCTCGGCCACGCGGTGGCCTCGGTGCTGGCCGGCGGCCTGCCCGAGGACCGGCTCGGGGCCATGGCCGAGTTCCGGTGCCAGATGGCGGTGGACTACGTGCAGCGCCACACCCACAACAACGCCCTGACCCTCACCGGCCCCGATCCCGAGGGCCGGAGCGAGGCGCTGGCCCGGATGGCCGCCATCGCCGCCGACCCCGCCGCCGCCCGGGACTACGTTCTCCAGGCGTCGATGACCAAGGCCCGATGGCTCATGGACGACCTGCTCGACGAGGCCCGAGGTCGCGGCGAGTTGTCGCAATCCGGGGAGGCGCCCGATGAACGGGGAGACAGCATGATCGGGGCAGCCCCCGAGGACGGAGAGAGCGCCATGACCGGGACAGCCCCGGAGGACGGAGAGATCGTCATGTTCGAGGAGGCGGCGGAATGACCGAGCCCGCGCCGGAGATCGAGCCGGGGCTGCGGGAGGACTACGCCTCCGCCGGGTTCGGCGGCCGGCTCGGGTTCGGCTCGCACCCGGCCCTGGCGATCATCGACTTCGCCCGGGCCTACCTGGAGGAGTCCTCGCCGCTCTACGCCGGGGTGGAAGAGGCGCTGGCCTCGTGCGGGCGGGTGCTGGCCGCCGCCCGCCGGGCCGACATCCCGGTGGTCTTCACCCGCATCGAGTACCAGTGCGACGGGGCCGACGGCGGGGTCTTCTACCGCAAGGTGGCCGCCCTGCGCTGCTTCGACCGGGGCAACCGGTTGGCCGAGATGGCCCCGGAGCTGGAGACCCGCCCCGACGACATCATCGTCACCAAGCAGTACGCCAGCGCCTTCTTCGGCACCTCCCTGGCCTCCACCCTCACCTCGCTCGGCGTCGACACCCTGATCGTGACCGGGGTGTCGACCAGCGGATGCGTCCGGGCCACCGCCCTCGACGCCTGCCAGCACGGCTTCGTGCCCGCCGTGGTCCGCCAGGCCGTGGGCGACCGCAGCCGGGCCGTTCACGAGGCCAACCTGTTCGACCTCGACGCCAAGTACGCCGACGTGGTCGACGAAGCCGAGGTCCTCGACTACCTGGCGAGCTAACCCACCCGCTGGCCCGGCCCTCGTAGACGCCTCGCTCCGGCTGGCCGGCGGCCGCTGACGATTGCTCAGTCCGTACGGCAATCCCCGCATCGGCCTCGCTGATCAGTTGGCGCTTCAGCAACCACCACCCCGTTCCATCGGCGGCCTAGAGTTCAGTGTCACACCCTTGAGTACGTTGAGAGCGAACATGACGGAAGGCCGTCACAACACTGAGACGGCTGTTGCGCAGGCAAAGGGCAGTCAACAATGATAGCCAATCCTCACCCCCTCAACCGTCATCTGATCGTCGTCGACAATCTCAAGCTGCTGCGGCAGATGGACAACGAGAGCATCGACTTGGTGTGCATCGATCCGCCGTTCGCCAAAAACAGGACCTTCACCGGCAAGCTGAACCCGGCGCTCACAGACGAAGAGCAAACGGCCGAGCGGGTCAAACTATCAGAGTGGGGTGTCACTGATCGCACTATGGCTGGTCGCATCGGAGTGGAATGGCCGGACAACGGACGTGATTCAGCCGCGTTCGGTGATACCTTCACTTGGGCCGAAGACATCCATGAGAGATGGTTGGAGATTATTGGGCAGAAATGCTCGGCTCTTCACCAATTCATAGAAACAACCCGCACTGTCCACTCTGAGTCTCATGCCGCCTATCTGACCTACATGGGTATTCGTATTTTAGAGATATACCGTGTCTTGAAATCCACAGGCAGTATCTATTTGCATTGTGATCCGACGGCCAACTCATACTTGCGAATTGCCCTGGATGCTGTGTTTGGCCGAAGGAACTTTCGCGACGAGATCGTGTGGCGGATCGGGTGGATTTCCGGCTATAAAACCCAAAAGAAGGGTTGGATAAGAAATCATGACACCATTCTCTATTACGTAAAGGGTCCCGCGGCTGCTAAACAGTTCAATAAGGAGTATTTGCCGTACCCTGAGGGATATGTTCGCAGGGATGGAAAACTGCCTTCGGGTAAAGGCATACCGATAGAGGATACTTGGAATTGTTCTAGCGGAGATGTGCTGGATTCAATCATGATCAAAAGCTTCAGTACGGAAAAGACTGGCTACCCCACTCAGAAACCCGTCGCCCTTGCTGAGCGCATTATCCGAGCGTCGACCAATCCGGGTGATGTGGTGCTGGATTGCTTCGCCGGCTGCGCCTACGTGCCAGTGGCCGCCGAGAGGAACGGCCGGCAATGGATCGCCTGCGACTTCAACCCCCGAGCCATGACGGTGCTCAGACGGCAGCTTCACAAGTTCAACTACGCCGTGGACGGCGATCCCGGAGAGGGAAGGCTGCTGTCCGAAGTGAACATCACCGTTCGAGGGCCGAACGAACTGCCGGAGCGTTCGGACACGGACCCGGATCCGGTGATGGATGCGGCGGCGGCGGTGTTGGACCAGCCGCGCCGCTTCAAGCAGCCGGCCAGCCTGATCCCCCGTGATCGCATGCTCGAGGAATTGCTCCAGTTTTCCGGGTGGCGGGCGTGGTGCTGCGGGTTTGCCAATACCCGCCTTGCCGACTCAGGCGAATACGAACTCGTGAGAACCACCCAGAACTTCCACCTGGACCACATCACCCCCAAGAGCGAAGAGGGCAGCGATCAGGTGACGAACCGGGCGCCTTTGTGCCCGTACCACAACACTTCCAAGGGCGAAAGGCTGATCTCCTTGCAAGAGCTCCGCCGCCAAGTGCTGGCAGCGGGGGAGCAGCGGGCGCCCGAGAGCGTGTTGGTGGATCTGGCCGAGGCGTATCAGCACGCGTTGGATATGTACGCCGACTGGAGAAGCGCCGGCGGCGACCCCCGCTCAGCCGACCGGTGATAACGGGAGCGGCCGCGGCGGCCCGGGGCTGGAGTCGGATCGGGCTTCAGGTCGGCTGGTAGTCGAAGATCAGCACTTCGCCGGTGTCGTAGCTGGTGAACACCACCTCGGAGTCACCGTCGCCGTCGAGGTCGGCCACCAGCCCGCCCGCGGCCTGGCCGAAACCCTCCCGGAGGGTGTGCTGGCGGAGTTCGCCCGAGTCGAGCTGCTCGAACCAGAAAATGCGGGGGTCGCCGTCGCCGGAGACGGTGAGGTCGATGTCGCCGTCGTCGTCGGCGTCGCCCCAGGAGAACACGCCCGGGGCGGCCTGGAAGTTCAGGCCCTCGATGGGCCGGGAGACGATCTGGTCGCTGATCAGCTCGTCCGCCCAGCCCCGCCGGGGATCGTCGGGCGGGGTCAGCCGGTAGATCCCCGACAGCGGCGTCGGGTCCCGGCTCACGTTGTTGACGTGGTTGGACCCGATCCAGCCCGCCCCGCCGTCGCTGGCCAGTCCGGGGACCGCGGCAAGCTGGATGACCCGGCCCAGCCCGTCGTGGATCGCGTGCCGCTCCCAGACCCCGTCCGGCGATCCCGGCCCCGGCGGACGCACTTGCTCGAACCACACGAACGAGCTGCCCTCCAGGAAGAACTGGCCGCTGGCCAGGTCCAAGTCGCCGTCGGAGTCGATGTCGTGCAGGACGGGCAGGCTCCCGCCGCCCCGGCCGATCGGGCGGGGGACCGGGTCGAACAGGGCCTCGCCGTCGATGCCCGGATGCCACTGGGCCGCAGCGTCGTCGAAGGTCTCTCCCACCGTCACCAGGTCGTTGAGGCCGTCGCCGTTCAGGTCGGCCAGCAGGGCCCGGTGGTAGAAGGCCGCCGCGCCCGGCCCGACGATGTCGTGGCGCCGCCAGGCCTCGCCGTCCTGCTCCAGCCAGAACAGGGCCCCGCACGGCCCGATCTCGGGATTGAGCTCGCACACGAAGAACCCGCCGGAGACCAGCAGGTCCAGGTCGCCGTCGCCGTCGAGGTCCTCGGGGACGGCCTCGTTGAGGAAGTACTGGCCGTCGGCCCTGGTCAGCACCGGCACGGGGGTCCAGGAGGCGAGGTCGCCGTCGTTGCGGTAGACGGTGATCCCCCCCGGCGGGAACTCGACCGGGCCGGCGTCGTCGGGCCGGTCGCCGAAGAAGTTGACGACCAGGTCGAGGTCGCCGTCGCCGTCCATGTCCCCGGCCTCCACCCCGGCCGGCCCGTCGGCCGCGGTGGCCACGACGTAGACCCCGAACCGCTCGTCGTCGGCCCGCATGGCCGGCTCGGGCTGATCGTCGCCCGCCGCCGTCCCGCAGGCGCCGCTGCCGGCCAGAACCGAGACGGCGACGACGAGGTAGATTGCGGAACAGCGTTTCGTTGACCGGAACACGCCGGACAACATAATGTGGCGGCGCCGACCGCGGAACAGGAGGGGCACGTTATGAGGTTTGCCGCAGATGTTGATCGCAGCGGGGCGAGGCCGCCGGCTTCGGCCCCCCGCCGCCTCGTCCGGCTCGGGGCGGCGGGCGCCGCCGCCCTGGCCCTGGCCGCTCTGGCCGTCTCGCCCGCCCTGGCCGACCACGGCTTGGGCCACAACGGCGAGACCATGACCGTGTCCAAGGACGCCGACATCGCCGACGGCGAGACGGTGACGGTGGAGCTCACCAGCTTCCTCCCCGACGCCAGCATCACCGTGGTGACCTGTTACAACTTCCCGTCCGCCGGTCCGGCCGACTGCGAGCTGAGCAACTACGGCCAGCACACCGCCACCGCCGGCGCCGACGGCACGGCCACCGTGGAGTACCCGGTGTCGGTGATCCCGGGCCGCTGCGACCACGAGAACCCGTGTCACATCGTGGCCGGCGACGGCATCGGGCCGAACGCCAACTACGCCGGGGTGCAGGTCACCTTCGCCGTGGTCGAGGCCGCCGAGGAAGAGGCGGCGGAGGAGACCATGGCCGAGGAGGAGGAAGCGGCCCCCGAGACCACCGCCGCGCCCGCCCCTGAGACCACTGCCGCCCCCGCCCCCGAGACCACCGCCGCGCCGGCCCCTGAGACCACTGCCGCCCCCGAGCCTGAGCCCGAGCCGACCGCCGCGCCCGCGCCGGCGGCCAGCGACAGCGGCGGGGGCGGCTCCGCCGGGCTGGTCGTGGTGATCGTGGTGGTGGCCGTGGTGCTGATCGGCGGCGGGGTGTTCCTGGCCCGCCGCCGGAGCGCCTGAGCCGCCGGAGACCCGCCGGACCGCCTCGCTAGGCAGCCCGCAGTGAGCGGCGACGCCACCCCGGCCGGCGGAGCACAGGCCGGCGCCGCACCCGCCGGCGCCGCCGGCGGCGAGGGCCTGCCCCTCCCCCTGGCCGACCTGCGGGTGCTGGAGATGGGGGTGCTGCTGGCCGGGCCCTTCTGCGGCCAGCTCCTGGCCGACTTCGGGGCCGAGGTCATCAAGGTCGAGCAACCCGGCGTGGGCGACCCGATGCGGGAGTGGGGCCGGGAGCGGTCGGGCGGCAAATCCCTGTGGTGGCCGGTGGTGGCCCGCAACAAGAAGTCGGTAACCGTCAACCTGCGGGCAGCCGAGGGCCAGGACCTGATCCGGCGGCTCGCCGCCTCCACCGACGTCGTGATCGAGAACTTCCGGCCCGGCACCCTGGAGCGCTGGGGCCTGTCCTATGAGGAGCTGAGCGCCATCAACCCCCGGCTCATCCTGGTGCGGGTCACCGGGTACGGGCAGACCGGGCCCTACGCCGGCCAGCCCGGCTTCGGCTCGGTGGGCGAGGCCATGGGCGGGCTGCGCTACGTGGTGGGCGACCCGTCCACCCCGCCCAGCCGGATGGGCATCAGCATCGGCGACACCCTGGCCGCCGTCTTCGCCTGCCTGGGCGCGCTCACCGCCCTGCACCACCGGGAGCGGACCGGGCGGGGCCAGGTGGTCGACTCGGCCATCTACGAGGCGGTCCTGGCCGTGATGGAATCGCTGATCCCCGAGTACGCCGCCACCGGCTACATCCGGGAGCGCACCGGGGCGGTGCTGCCCAACATCGCCCCGTCCAACGTGTACCCCACCGCCGACGGCCAGATGGTCCTCATCGCCGCCAACCACGACGTGGTGTTCGGCCGGCTGGCCGGGGCCATGGGCCGCCCCGAGCTGGCCGACGACCCCCGCTACGCCACCCACGGAGCCCGGGGGGAGCACCAGATCGAGCTGGACGGCCTGATCGCCGAGTGGACGGCCACGCTGAGCGCGGCCGACCTGCACGCCCTGCTGGTGGAGCATCAGATCCCCACCGGGCGGATCTTCCGGGCCCCGGAGATGCTCGAGGACCCGCACTTCGCCGCCCGCCAGGCCATCGTCCGGCTGCTGCACCCCGAGCTGGGCGAGCTGCCCATGCAGAACGTGGCCCCGAAGCTGTCGGCCTCGCCCGGATCGCTGCGCTGGGTCGGCCCCGAGCTGGGCCAGCACAACCAAGAGGTGCTCCAGGGACTTTTGGGCCTGAGCGCCGCCGACCTCGAGCGCTACGCCGCGTCCGGCGTCGTCTGAGCTGAGGGAGGGGGCGCAGACGACATGGCGCCGTCCGCCGCCGCCGACTCGGAGGGCGCTGGCATGACGCCGTCCGCCGCCGCCGACTCGGGGACCGCCGACATGGCGTCGTCCGCCGGCCCGGGCGGCCGGTCGCCTGACACAGACTCGGCCGGCCCGGGGGAGCGGTCGACCGCCGCCGGGCGCTGCGTGGGGGAGGTCTTGGTCGACGACATGACCGGCGCCGAGCGCGAGCGGGCCGCCCGGGTGGACGGCGTGCTGGGGGCACTGGCCGCGGCCGCGGCCGAGGCCGACCGCACCGGCGAGTTCCCGCTCAGCCACATCCGCACCTTCTCCGACGCCGGGCTGCTGGGCCTGAACGTCCCGGTCGACTACGGCGGCCTGGGCGGCGGGCTGCGCGACCTGGCCGCGGCCACCTTCGCTTTGGCCACCGCCTGCCCGTCCACCGCCATCGCCTTCTTCTTCCAGTGCAGCGGCACCTCCCGGGCCCTGCTGCCGCTGGCCGCCATCGACGCCGGGCTGTTCTCTGAAGACGAGGCCCCCGCGGTGCGGGCCTTCTCCGAGAAGGTGCTGAGGCGCATGGGCGCCGAGGGCCGCTGGGTGGCCAACTTCGCCAGCGAGTCGGTGCGGGTGAAGGACGCGGCCATCGCCATCGCCACCGAGGCGTCGCCCGCCGACGGCGGCTGGCTGATCAACGGGGTCAAGTCGTTCGGCTGCGCCACCGGGGTGGCCGACGACTACCTGGTCACCGCCAAGCTCCCCGGCGCCGCCACCGCGGAGCAACTCGCCGTGTTCCTGGTGCCCCGCGACACCCCCGGCGTCTCCGACCGCACCAAGTGGGACTCGCTGGGGATGCGGGCCTCGGCCACCCACGGGATCGTGCTGGCCGACGCCTTCGTGCCCGCCGACTGCGCCCTGGCCCTGCCCGGCGCCTTCGTGAAGATGACCCAGGTGAGCCGGGGCAGCTTCGTGGGCAACCAGGTGGCGCTTTCGTCGGTGTATCTGGGCGCGGCCCACGCCATCTTCGAGTTCGCGCTGAACTACCTGCGCACCACCACCTACCACGGCACCGACGAGCCCATCGGCGGCAGCGAGTTGCACAAGCAGTTGATCGGCCGGATGCGGGCCTGTATGGACACGGCCCTGCACTGGGCCCGCCGCCAACTCCAGTTGGAGACCTCCGACCCGCCCCGGCTGTCCAAGGACGAGGAGGTGGCCCACTGGCGCATCGCCAAGGGCGAGATCGCCGAGAACTGCTTCGACGTGGCCGTGACCGCCCTGAAGGCCTGCGGCACCGGCAACACCGGCTTCGACTCGCCCATCTCCCGGGGCCTGCGGGACCTGGCCATGGCCCTGGTCCAGGGCTTCCCGCCCGAGCGGGGCAAGCTGGAGGCGGCCGAGTACCTGGTCCACGGCCGAGAGGGCGCCCAGTTCGGAGCGGTGCGATGATGGCGATTATCGAGCGGCGGAGTCTGGGTCGGGCGAGCCCGCGGCGGCGGGGGGCGGTGCGATGACGGCGATGGCCAAGCGGCGGTGGTTCGGAGGGCTGTCCGGGGCCATGCTGTACCTCACCGGGATGAACGACCAGGCTTTGGATCGGATCGGCCACTGGTGGCTGGCCCTGGCCTCGTGGCTGCAGGTGGCCATCGTGTGCGCCCTGCTGGCGCTGGCCGTCTGGGTGGCGGCCCGGGTCCTGTCGGCCCGGCGGGCGGCCTACGCCGCCGCCGTCCGGGCTGCGGCCGCCGGAGCGTCCCCATGAGCCCCGCCGCGGCTCGGACCTCAAGAGCGGCCCGCACCCCGGCGGTTCCTGAGACCACGGCGTCGGCCCGGACCCCGGTGGCGGCCCGAACCCTGTCGTCGGCCCGGACCCCGGTGCTGGCCCGGACCCTGGCGCTGGCCGTTGTGTTGGCGCTGGCCGCGGCGGGCTGCTCGTCGTCGGACTCCGGCGGCGGGTCCGAGCCGGCGGCCGCGCCCGCCTCCACCGAGCCCGCCGAAGCCCCCGCTCAGCCCGATCCGGCCTCGCCATCGGTCGAGCCCGGGTCCGAAACCCCAGAACCCGCCGCGGCCGACGGCGAGCCGCTGGTGGTGTCGTTCATCGTCACCGACGTGAGCGTGGTGGCCCAGGCCCTGGGGTGGGAGGTGCCCGACCAGGGCGACCTGGATGCGGCCATCGAGGCCATCGCCGCCCACGCCAACAGCGTCGGCGGCTTCGGCGGCCGCCCCATCCAGCCCGTGGTGAGAGTGTTCAACGCCATCACCGACTCCCCCATCTCCGAAGAGCAGCTCTGCAACGCCATCACCCAGGACGACAAGGCCGAGGTGGTGGTGATAACCGGCCAGTTCCAGGACAACGCCCGGCCCTGCTACGCCGCGGCCGGCACGCTCATGCTCGACGTCACCCTGTTCCCGGTGGACCGGGCCGGCTACCAGGACCTGGCCCCCTACCTGTGGGCGCCGCTGCTGCCCAGCTACGACGATCTGGTGGCTGGCCTGGCCCAGGCCCTCGAATCCTCTAACTGGCTGGACGGCGCCACCGTCGGCGTCGTCGGCATCGACAACGACATGAACCGCCGGATGCTCGATCAGATCATGGCCCCCCGCCTGTCCGCCGCCGGCGCTCAGCCGGCCTCGGTCAACTGGGTCGACCCCACCGACGGCACCACCCTGGAGGCCGGTCAGCAGCAGGCCATCCTGGACTTCAAGTCGGCCGGGGTGGACAAGGTGATCGCGCTGGGCGGCTCCCGGCTGGCGTCGTGGATGATGGACATCGGCGCCACCCAGAACTTCTCGCCCGCCTACGCCATCACCAGCTACGACAGCCCCGAGTTCAACATCCGCAACACCCCCGACCTCATGGCCGGCTCGCTGGGCATCTCCGTGGTCCCCGGATGGGACGTGGCCGACGATCAGTATCCGTCTCCGGCCAACGACGCCGAGTCGCTGTGCCTGGACGTCCTCTCCGGCGCCGGGCTCGAATACGAGAGCCGGGCCAACTCCCGCACCGCCCTGCTCTATTGCGACGCGGTGCGGCTGCTGCAGCTCGCCGGGGCCACGGCCGCCTCGTCGAGTCCGGACGACATCGGCTCGGCCCTGTGGGCCGTCGGCGACTCCTTCGAGCCGGCCAGCGTCTACTCGGTGGCGTTCGCCGAGGGCAGCTACACCGGCGCCTCCGGCTACCGGGTCTTCGCCTTCGACGAATCCTGCTCGTGCATGGTCATCCGGAGCGACACCGTTCCCTTCGAATAGCGACGAACTGGCCGTGACTCGCTGGGCGGCTGGCGTGGGTTTGTTGTGGCCTATGACTCATAGGGCGGGTTCGGGGTTTGGTGTGGCCGTGACTCGTCGGGCGGGTTCGGGCTCGGGTTTGTTGTGGCTCGTTACTCATAGGGCGGGTTCGGGTTTGTTGTGGCCCGTTACTCGTCGGGCGGGTTCGGGCTTGGGTTTGGCTTTCATCCGTCGGGCGGGTTCAGGCCTGGGTTTAGTGTGGCTGTGATTCGTCGGGCGGGTTCGGGCTTGGTGGCGGCGTCGGCTGGCGCGGCCGCGGCCGGGCTGATCCTGGGAACCTCTCCCGACGCTGGCCGGAGTCTGGGCGGGCTCACGGCAGTTGCGATGGTCTTAGCTGCCGCGGCCGCCGCAGTGGCCGTCGCCCGCACCGCCAGCAGTGTTACCGACCCTGCCGGCCGGGTTCCCGACACTGCTGACCGCGTTGTCCGCACCGCTGGCCACCTTCCCGACACGGTGTTGGTAGGCGCGGGCGCTGTCTGCGCCGGGGTCGGGCTGTGGCTGGCCTCGGGCGGCCCTGACGGCGGGGCTTGGACTTGGGGCCTGGCTCTGACCGCGGCCGGGTTCGCTCTCGCTCTCGCCCTCCAGCGCGTGCTGATCACCGAGAGCTTCCAAGCCGAGGCTCTTGACGCAGCCCTCCAAGCCGATGGGCCTGAGATCACCCGCCCAGAAGAGGCGGACGGGACCGATCAGATTCTCTATGCCCGGTTCAATTGGTACTGGACGGCGGTGATCGTCGGGTGCCTGGGCCCCCTGGCCTGGGCCATGCTGTGGTCCGCCGATCCCGGCGCCGTCCTGCGGTTGGCCGGGACTGCCACCGCGGTCGGCGGCCTGCTCACCCTGCTGACTCCCGCTCCGCCCGCACCGGCCCCGCTCGCCGCAGCCCCGTCTGCCGCTGGCTCGGCGCCGCCTGGATCTGCGTCGGCCCCGTCCCTGTCTGGCTCAGCCCCGTCCGTCCCGTCGGGTGTCAGCGGCGCGTGGGGAATCTCGGTCCCCGACGCTCCCTGGGCCCGGCGCAGCATCGCCGCCGCCTTCGGGGTCGGGGCCCTCTTCGCGGGGATGGCCGCCTCCGGCCACGCCCTGCTCTCCGGCGAGTGGCAGCGCACCCCCCGGGGCGCGGCCGGCGTGCTGGCCGCGGCGGCCGCCGGAGCCGCAGTGGCGGTGATCTTCGGCCGGTGGTTCCACCGCCTCGACCGGCGCCGGGGCGCGGCCCGGGCCTCCGCGGCCGGGTTCCAGATGATGGTCGGCGGCCTTATGGCGCTGCTGGGTGCCCTCTCGTTCACCTACGTCGGCTTGGTCGTGTCGTGGAGCATGGCCGCCGGGGCCTTCGCGCTGGCCGCGGTGGGGCTGGACGCGGCTGCCTGGGTCGGGCTGAGCCCCTCCACTCGGCGGGCCGTGGCCGCCCGCCAGGTCATCAGTTTCGCCGCCGGCGCCGCCGTCGCCGCCGCCCTGCTGGCCGGTCCGCTGGCCGGCCACCACCATCAGGTGAAGATCGCGGTGTCGGCGCTGGCCTGCATCGAGGTCGGCCGCCGACTGTCCCGGCGCTGCCCCCCTGCAACCGCCTCCGGCCCCCACCGGGGGGCGTGGTCGGCCGCCGCGCCCCGGCGGGTTGGGCCCCGCGCCGGCGGGCCGCTGCTGGAGCTGGACGGCGTGGGGGTGGCCTACGAGGGCGTTCAGGCCGTGTTCGACGCCAGCCTCACCGTGGAGGAGGGGCAGGTGGCGGTGCTGTTGGGCGCCAACGGGGCGGGCAAGACCACCACCCTGCGGGCCGTGTCGGGCCTCGAGCCGGTCTGCGCCGGCCGCATAGGCTTCCGGGGCCTCGACGTCACCCGCACCCCGCCCACCTGGCGGGTGGGGATGGGATTGCACCAGATCGTGGGCGGCGACGCCGTCGCCACCGGGCTCACCGTCGAGGAGAACCTCCGCCTCTTCTCCCACCTCGTGCCCCGGGCCACCACCGACGCCGGCATCGCCGACGCGCTCGACCTGTTCCCCCGGCTCCGGGAGCGGCTGGGGCGCCGCGCCGCCACCCTGTCCGGCGGCGAGAAGCAGATGCTGGCCCTGGCCAAGGCCCTGATCGTGGCCCCCCGGCTGCTGTTGATCGACGAGCTGTCCCTGGGGCTGGCCCCGGCGCTGGTGACCGAGCTGGTCCCGGTGGTGCGCCAGATCGCCGCCCGGGGCACGTCGGTGCTGCTGGTCGAGCAGTCCCTGAACGTGGCCTGCGACCTGGCCGACCGGGCCTACGTGATGGACAAGGGCGAGATCCGCCACCGGGGCCCGGTCACCGACCCCGAGACCATGGCCGACCTGCTGCGCTCGGTGTACCTGGCCGACGACCACTCCGGCCTGTCGAGCCTCGGCCGGCCAGACCCCGGCCTGTCGAGCCCCGGCCCGCCGGGCACCGGCCCGTCGGGCTTCGGCTTGCCGGGTTCCGACCGAGGGGCTCCGCTTGACCGTTAGCGGATACGACCTCACCGGGCCGGTGCTGCTGCTCGGGGCTATGACCGGGCTGGGGTACGCCCTGCTCGGCATCGGCCTGGTCCTCACCTACCGCTCCAGCCGGGTCATCAACTTCGCCCACGGCGCGGTCGGCCTGTTCGCGGCCGGCCTGTTCGCGGTGGTGGTGGGCCGCTACCGGGTGCCGTACCTGCTCGGCTTCCCGGCCGCGGTGCTGTGCGGCGGGCTGATCGGGGCCGGGCTCCAGGCCGCGATCGTCCGCCGGCTCGACTCCTCCCCCCGAGTCCTGGCCATGGTCGCCACCCTGGGGGTCGGCGAGGCGCTGCTGCTGCTGGCCCTCTCGTTCAACTCGGGCGGGCTGGGCGGGCGCAACTTCCCGCTACCCCCCTTCGTCCCCGACTTCGAGGTGGGGCCGCTGTTCGTCGGCCCGTCGCTGACCGCGCTGATGGTCCTCACCCCGGTGGTGCTGGCCGGGCTGGGGCTGTTCCTGTGGAGGTCGCGTTACGGCATCGCCATGCGGGGCGCCGCCTCCAACCCCGACGCGGCCACCCTGGCCGGGGCCTCGCCGGCCAACATGGCCATGCTGGCCTGGGGGTTGGCCGGGGCCATCGCCGCCTTCTCCGCCCTGCTGGTGCTGCCGTCCAAAGGGGTGGTCACGCCCGACTCGCTCGGCCCCGGCTTCCTGCTGCGGGGGCTGGCCGCGGCCGCTCTGGCCCGGTTCGCCAGCCTGCCCGTCACCTTCGCGGCCGGGGTGGGGCTGGGGGTCATGGAGGCCGTCTTCGCCTCCAATCCCGGCGCGGCCGGCGCCTTCGAGGTGGCGGTGTTCGCCCTGGTCTTCGTCGGGGTGGGCCTGCAGTCCGGGCGCCGCCGGGGCCGCGAGCCCGAGGACCGCTGGGCCGGCCTGGCCCCGGCGCCGCCGATCCCCGACGCCTGGCGGCGGCTCCCGCTGATCCGCTGGGCGCCCGTCGGGGCGGCCGGGCTGGGCCTGGCGGCGGCCGCCCTGGCGCCGGTGTGGCTGACCAACCAGCACGCCTTCGTGCTGGCCGTCGTGTTCGGGTTCGCGGTGGTGGCCCTGTCGGTGAGCCTGCTCACCGGGATCGGCGGGCAGCTCTCGCTGGGCCAGGTCGCCTTCGCCGCGGTGGGGGCCCTGGCCGCGGTGCCGGTGCTGCGGGAGACCGGCAGCCTGGCCGCGGCCATGGTCTGCGCCGCCGCCGTCGGAGGGATCGTGGCCGCGGCGGTGGGCCTGCCCGCCCTGCGGGTCCGGGGCCAGCTCTTGGGGGTGGCCACCCTGGCCTTCACCCTCATGGCCTCGGGCTGGCTGCTGCGCCAGGACTGGGCTTTCGGCCGCACCGGGGTGTCGGCGCCCCCGCGCCGCCTGCTGGGGCTGGAGCTGACCACGTCCCGCTCCTATTACTACGCGGCCCTGGCCGCCTTCGTCGTGGCCGCGGCCGCAGCCGGGCTGGTCCGCCGGTCCGGCTTCGGCCGCCGCCTGCGGGCCGTCCGCGACAACGAGGACGCGGCCCGGGCCCTGCGCACCCGGGCCAGCGCGGTGAAGCTCGGCTCCTATGCCTTAGCCGGGGCGCTGGCCGGGCTGGGGGGCGCGGTCATCGCCTTTGCCAGCACCCAGATCTCGGCCGCGCTGTTCACCCCCCGGGGCAGCGTGGACGCGGTGTCCATCGCCGTCATCGGCGGCCTGGGCGGGGTGGTCGGCCCCCTGCTCGGGGCGCTGTATCTGATCGGCATCCCCCGGCTGTTCGATCTGGGCCTGACGCCGCTGGCCGCCCTCAACGCCGGTTGGCTCATCCTGATCCTCGAGCAGCCCCGCGGGCTGTCGGCCCTGCTGGCGAAGGTGCGCGACGGCTACTGCGGCGCCGTGGCCCGCCGCCGCGGCCTGGCTCCAGCGGCCGACGGCGAGCCGGGCCGCACCCCGACCGCGGGCGGCTCTCCGGTGCCCGACGAGCTGGCCCTCGGGGCACGGGCGCCCGACGATCCGCCCCTCGCTCAGCCGGCTCTGCAACTCGGGTCGGTCAAGAGTCCGGCCGCCGGAGACCGGGCCGGCCGGGAGAGGCCCGAGGACCTGCTGGTGGCCGAGGGTCTGTCCAAGCGCTTCGGCGGCACCAAGGCGGTCGACGGGGTGAGCTTCTCGGTGGCCGCGGGCGACCGCCTCGGCATCATCGGGCCCAACGGCGCGGGCAAGACCACCCTGTTCGAGATGATCGGCGGCTTCGTCCGGCCCGACTCCGGGTCGGTGCGCTTCGCCGGCGCCGACGTCTCCTCGCATCCCCCCGAGCGCCGCAGCCGGGCCGGGCTGGTGCGGTCCTTCCAGAACGCCCGGCTGTTCCCCACCATGACCGTGCTCGAGACGCTGGAACTGGCCGCCTCGGCCAACCCGGCTCGGCCCGATCCCTCTGGGCTGCTGCGCTACTTCGACTTGGGCCGCTGGGCCTCCCAGCCCCTGAGCACCGTCCCGACCGGCACCCGGCGGCTGGTGGAGCTGGCCGCCTGTCTGGCGCTGTCCCCCCGGCTGCTGCTGCTGGACGAGCCGTCGGCCGGGATCGCCCATTCCGAGACCGAGCGCCTGGCCGTGGTGCTCGACCAGATCGCCGCCGACCACGGCGTCACCTTCGTGATCATCGAGCACGACGTGGCCCTGCTCACCGAGGTCTGCGACCGGATGATGGCCCTAGAAGTAGGCCGGGTCATCGCCCTGGGACCCCCGGCCGAAGTGACCTCCCACCCCGACGTAATCCGCTCCTACCTGGGTGACCACACCGATTAGTCCCCGGCCGGGACCGGGACCTCAGGCAGACGGGTCTCGATCCGGGCCGTCCGCTCCCGCAGCCAGGCCGTGTCTGTTTTGAGCACGGCTACGTCTGTTTTGAGGACTGCCACGTCTTTCTTGAGCCCTGTCACGTCTGTTTTGAGCACCGCCACGTCGGCCTTGAGTCCTGCCACGTCTGTCTTGAGCACAGCTACCTCTTTGCCGAGCGCGTTGATCTGGGCCGTCAGCTCGATCCGCTGCCGGTCGATCATGGCGGTGAGCTCGATCCGCTGTTGGTCGATGCGGGCGTTGGTGACGTCGATTTTCGCCGACAGCTCGTCGCGGAGGGAGTTAATCGCCCTGGTGATCCACCACGGCAGAGCCAGAAGCGCGGCGAGCATCACGCTCAGCAGGGATACGATGGCGGCTTCCACGGCTTCGACCGTTCCTACCTCGCTCGGGCTTTGGGACTTACGTGTATAACCCTGCCATGTTCATGTAGTCCTGTCAAGGCCTCTGTCAATCTTTCGGAAACCTGTCAAGGCCTCCGTCAACCTTTCGGGATCGGGCGGCGGCCGTGGGACTGCTGGGGCACGCCCCGGTAGAGCGAGAAGTGGCCCTGGACGCCCCGCCAGGGCCGGCCGATCCCGTCACGGATCAGCACGAAGGTGCAGCGGCCCGGCCGGTCGAAGGGCTCCTGATCCTCGGTGAACCCGGTGGAGGCCCAGGTCACCGCCACCGCGGCCATGAGCCGGTCGGGGGAGACGGTGGCCCGCATCCCGGCGCTGTCCAGCCGGAAGTCCTCGATGGTCGGCCACACCCGCCGCCACTGGGCATCGACGAATTGCTCCACCCCCTCCACCACGTCGCGGAAGGTGCTGAAGCTGATCACCCCGGGGTCCATCATGGCCGCGGCCGGGGCGAACTCGAGGCGGGCCACGTGACCGGAGAAGCGGTCCACCCACTCCCGCAGGGAGCGCTGGTCGTCGATTTCGGGGATGGCGGGCAAGGGCAATATCGTAGACAGGTCCGGGCCGGCCCGGTTCGGGCCCCGGGCCGAGCCGGAGGAGGACGCCGCCCCATGACCTTGACCCGATTCGGGTTCCAGATCCCCAGCTTCACCTACCCCGGCGTGGCCGGCGCCGACCTCTTCGAGACGGTCGCCGCCGCGGCCGTCACCGCCGAGGAGAGCGGGTTCGACTCGCTGTGGGTCATGGACCACTTCCACCAGATCCCGGCGGTGGGCGCGCCCGACGAGCCCATGCTGGAGGCCTACACCCTGCTGGGCGGGCTGGCGGCCCGCACCCGCTCGGCCCGCCTCGGGGTTTTGGTCACCGGGGTGACCCACCGCAACCCGGCCCTGCTGGCCAAGATGGTCACCACCCTCGACGTCGTCTCGGCCGGGCGGGCGGTGTGCGGGCTGGGCGCGGCCTGGTTCGACGCCGAGCACGCCGCCTACGGCTACCGGTTCCCTCCGGTGGCCGAGCGCATGGACCGCCTGGCCGAGGCGGTGCAGATCTGCCGGGCCATGTTCACCGGCGGCGAGGCCTCCTTCGCCGGCGACCACTACCGGGCCGACGGGGCCCTGAACCGGCCCCGGCCGGTCACCCCGGGCGGCCCCCCCATCCTGGTGGGCGGCGGCGGCGAGCGCCGGACCCTGAAGGTGGCGGCCGAGCACGCCGACGCCTGCAACATCTTCGGCGACCCCGACACCGTGCGCCACAAGATGGCCGTGCTCGACGAGCACTGCCGCCGGGCGGGCCGGGACCCGGACGAGATCGCCCGGACCCGGCTGGGGGCGCTGGTGCTGGGCGACACCGCGGCCGCCGCCGCCCGGATCGGCGCCGACCTGCGAGCGGCCCGGGGGATGGACATGGCCAAGTACCGGGGCTACGCGGTGGAGGGCGACGCCGACGGGGTGGTGGCCCAGATCCGGGAGCTGTTCGACGCCGGGCTCGACGGGCTGATCTTCAACATGCACGACTCCGCCGATCCGGCGGCCATCGCCGCCGCCGGGTCCCTGCTGACCGACGCCTTCGGACCCGCCGCCCCCGAAAGCCGGCGGTGACCGGCCCCGAGCCCGGTCCCGGGCCGGGCTCGGGAGACGAGAAGCTGCGCCCGGTCCAGTCCATGGTCTCGGCCGTCTCGGCGCAGGTGGCGGCCATGATGCCGGCCTTCGCCCTGGGCGCCCTGGCGGTGACCATGCGCGACGACCTCGGGATCAGCGAGACCCGCCTCGGCGACGCGGTGGCCTTCTTCTTCCTGCTGGCCGCGGTCACCTCCCCCCACGCCGGCGCCCTCACCGACCGGCTCGGCCCCCGGCGGTCTCTGCACGCGGCCACCGTTCTGAGCGCGGCGTCGGTGCTGGTCATCGCCGCCGTCGGGTCCTACTGGCTGCTGCTGGCCGCCCTGGCCGTGGGCGCCATCGGGCTGACCATCGCCGGCCCCGGCACCAAGACCATGGTGGCCCGGGGGGTGCCCGCGCATCGCCACGGCCTGGCCTTCGGCATCCAGACCGCGGCCATACCCGGCTCGGTGTTCCTGTCCGGGCTGGCCGTGCCGTCCATCGGCCTCACCCTGGGATGGCGGTGGGCCTTCGCGGCCGCGGCCCTGGTCCCCTTGGTCGGGTTCGCGCTGGCCCCTGCCTATGGGGCTCGGCCCGGCCAGACGATGCGCTCCGAAGGGGCGGCCAGGGGGCTCAGCGACATCGACTACGGGCCGCTGAACCTGATCGGGCTGGCCGCGGCGCTGGGATCGGCGGCCTGCACGGTCATGGCCGCTTTCTTCGTCTCGGCCGCCGTCGAGGTGGGGATCGACGAGGGCTTGGCCGGGTATCTGCTGGCGGTGGGCAGCGGCCTGGTGATCGTCACCCGCATCGGGGCCGGGTGGCTGGCCGACCGCCTGACCCGCGGCCATCTGGAGATCGTCGCGGCCATGCTGGCCGTCAGCACCGTGGGATACCTGGTGGTGGCCACCGAGTCGAGGCTGCTGGTGCCGCTGGGGGGCATCCTCACCCTGGGTCTGGGCTGGGCTTGGACCGGCCTGACCTTCCACACCGTGGTCCGCGCTTACCGCGACTCTCCGGGAGCGGCCGCCGGGATGATCTCGGGCGGACTCAACGTCGGCGGGGTGGCGGGGCCGTTCGTTTTCGGCCGGCTGGCCGAGGGCGTCTCATACCGGGCCGGGTTCGCGGTCATGGCCGCCTTCGCCCTGCTGGGAGCGGTGGCCGCCGACGCCGGCCGGCGGCGCCTTGAGCGCATGGCCGTTGCCTGACCGGGCCGCGGCCGGCGGGTCGCTGACCTGGTGGCAGTTGCGGCGGGCCTGGCTGGCCGGCGGCTACGGCCTGGGGCTCAACATCATGATCAACTTCCTGGCCCCGCTGCGGGCCAGCGAGCTGGGGGCCTCGCTGTTTTGGATCGGGATCATCGTCGGCGTGCCCGCGGTGGGCCCGGCCGTGTTCGGCTTCGTGATCGGGGCGCTGTCGGACCGGCTGGGGGCCCGGCGCACGTTCCAGTTGGCCACGGCGGGCACGGCGGTGACCACCGGGGCCATGGCCCTGGCCGGGCACTGGCAGGTGCTGCTGGCGCTGCAGGTGCTCCACGGACCGCTGCGGGCCGCGGGCTGGGTGTCGTCGCAGTCCTACATCACCACCCTCGACGACGACCCGGCCAACCGCATCCGCAACACCAGCCGGTTCGCCTTCGTCACCGCCAGCTCCCGCACGGCCATGCCGCTGGCGGTGGCGGCGGTGGCCGACTGGCTCGGCCTGCGGTTCGCCTTCGTGGCCGTGGCCGTCTACAGCGCGCTGTATTTGCTGCTGGCCCTGTCGCTGGCCGATCGAAGACCCGCAGCTTCGGCGGAGGTGCCGGAGGAAGGCGCCGCCGGGGCCGCCGAGGGAGCCGCCTCCGACATGGACGACGGGCCGGACAGCGGCACCGGGCCCGGACGGGGCCGGGGCGAGGCGGGCCGCAGCCGGCGCGACGCCGTGGACCTGCTCCGCATCCCCGGCATCCAGGTGGCGTTCTTGTTGAGCTTCGCCCGGGTCTGGGCCTCCTCGGTGCTGGTTGCCTTCTACTCGCTGCTGTTGGTGGAGCGGGGGCTGTCCAAGACCGTGGCCGGGCTGGTGGTGTCGGCCAACGCGGGCACGGCCATGGTGATGACGCTGCTGGTGACCGGGCTGGCCCGGACCATGTCCAAAGAGGCCCTCACCGCGCTGGGCTTGGCCGCGGGCGCGGTGGGGTTCGCCCTGGTCCCGGCCACCGGCGGCTCGGCCCTGGCCTTCGTCCCGGCGGTGCTGGTCGGGATCGGGGAGGGGTTCAGCCTGCCCCTGCTCATCGCCATCGTGGGCGAGGCGGCCCCGGCCCGGCTCCAGGGCATGGCCATCGGCATGAGGATCGGCGTCAACCAGGGCGCCCAGTTCACCGCGTCGACGTTGATGGGCGCGGTCACCGGGGCCGTGGGCCTGGCCGCCGGCTTCCCCGTGGCCGGCGCCGTCACCGCCGCCGTGCTGGCCGCGGCCATGGCCCGCCACACCCTCCCCGCCCTGGCTGCCACTAACCAGCGACCGCACCAAGATGTTGCTGGTGGTATGTTGTCCCGACAAGAGCCGGTGGATGTCCTTGGAGAGAAGGAACCTGAATGAGAGCAGTGGCCAGTTGAGCACCGAAGCAGCTACCATCCGTGAAGGGCAACTGTTGACAGGCCCGCTGTTCAGCGAGCCGATGCGAGTGGAGACCGTTCGCCCTAATGGCACTGATTCTGTAGAGACAGGTCTAGTCGGGCAGCAGACCGAGCATTTCCGCCGAGTTACGCTGACCTCGGCTGACATAGAGAAGTTGACTATTGCCAATCCATCATATTCATACGATGGCGATGGACGATTGCTGAGGCTTGGCCTTCAAGCCTATTCCTTAGGTATCGCTTACGAATTCGATCCCTACTTCGGACTGTCTGTTTCACGCGTTGATCCTTTGCCCCACCAACTTGAAGCTGTCTATGAGTATTTGCTTAAGCTTCCAAATGTGAGGTTCCTGCTCGCAGACGATGCTGGTGCTGGCAAGACAGTCATGGCTGGTTTGCTCATTCGAGAACTCAAGCTTCGAGGTCTGATCGAACGGGTCCTCGTAGTATGTCCAGCCAATCTATCGTTTCAGTGGCAACGAGAGCTAAAAGAAAAATTCGACGAACAATTTTTAGTGCTGAAAGGTAGTGATATTCGCGAACAGTTTGGTGTTAACCAATGGATGGAGCAGAAACAGATAATAACTTCATTGGATCTCGCTAAGCGTGAAGATATTCTTCCTGGGCTACAACAAGCTTACTGGGATTTAGTGATAATTGATGAGGCCCACCGGATGTCAGCTAGAGATGATAAGCATAAGAGTCAAAGATATCGGCTCGGCGAACTGCTACGCGACACTACAGATCATATGCTGCTGTTAACGGCTACTCCGCATAAGGGTGACCCACGCAACTTCACATTGTTTTTGCAGCTTCTAGATCAAGACGTATATGCAGATGTTAAATCTATCAGGGAAGCTATGGGACAAAATCGAGCCCCCTTCTATTTGCGCCGGACCAAGGAAGCTATGGTCTATTTCCCAGAGCGACAAGGGGATGGAATCTGGAGATCTCGCCCTTTGTTCACCAAACGGATCACGCATACAGCCGAATTTACTATTGATGGAGCTGAATTTGATCTGTATCGAGAAGTCACACATTTTGTAAAACGTCAAAGTGCCCGGGCTGCTGCGCGGGGAGACGACCGACGGGCACGAGCTGTTGGATTTCTAATGTCGCTATACCAGCGTCGACTCGCCTCTAGCGCTCGTGCCATACACCGCTCGCTGGCTAACCGGGCAAAACGCTTGGAGCAAGGTCTAGAGCAAGCTCGGGATCTCGCACATACGGCACCACCCGACATCCCTGACCTAGATGAAATTGAGGAAATGGAAGATGCTGAACGCGAACGGCTAGAGAAGCTATTAGAAGCGATCTCCATTGCAGGTAATTCTGAAGAGATTCATAGAGAAATTGAAGAAATAGATGACCTAGCTGAGAAGGCAAGAGCTGTTGAAGACTCAGGTGATGAAAAGAAACTTATTTTGCTCAGAGAAGTGCTTGAAGAACGAGGGTTCTTTGATGACCCTGACTATCGGTTGCTTATATTTACGGAATTCAAGGATACTCTTGAATATTTGGTTGAACAGTTTGAGATTTGGGGATTCAAGACCGGGTCCATCCATGGAGGTATGAGACCAGGATCTCGCGACGAACCAGGCTCTCGACTCTACACAGAACAACAGTTCCGTGAAGGCAAAATCCAAGTATTGGTTGCTACTGAAGCGGCAGGTGAAGGTATAAATCTTCAATGCTGCCATGTTCTTTTTAACTATGATATTCCATGGAACCCTAATAGACTAGAACAGCGTATGGGACGGATCCATCGTTACGGACAACACTTTGACTGCCTAATATTTAATTTCGTCGCTACCAACACGATAGAAGGCCGTGTGCTGCTATGCCTGCTAGACGAACTCCAAGAGATAAGAGATGCACTTGACAATGATGCTGTCTTTAATGTAATAGGCGAAGTTCTCCCTGCCAAACACATCGAGCGAATATTCCGCAATTATTATTCAGGACGACTTGGTGATGTAGACTTGGAAGATCAACTTCTAAAGGATGTTGATGAAGACCACTTTCGAAGTATATGCCAGACTGCTTTGGAAGGTTTAGCTACTAAAAAACTAAATTTAGATATGATTGTTGAGCGCCGCGCTCGTGCTCAGGAATGCCGTGTAGTGCCCGAGACTATTGCTCGATTTATTTCTGAAAGCTCCCAAGATTCTGGATTATCCCTCAAGCGGATTAACCGTTTACCCCATACCTTTGAGCCGGGCCGGACGCCAACAATATTGAAGAAGTATGAACAGGATACAGATTGGACTCTTCCAGCACTGATATCACAATACCCACGGATTTCTATGGAGAGAGCCACGGCAGAAGAACACAACCTAGAATGGGTTACCCCTGGGCATTCGTTGTTTGAATCTCTGCGTCGTCATAGTTTAGACTTGGGGCGAGAGATCTTTGCCAGAGGGGCCTGTTTCTACTCTCTTATTCATCAGATACCGGCTCGTCTTGATTTCTATAGGGCAAGAGTAGTAGATGGTCTCGGTCATACGGTTCACGAGCGTCTATTTGTTGTCGAACTCGCAGATGGCGAACAACCTCGCCTCAGGGAGCCTGATACCTTAGGTAACATGATTCCTACTGATCCTTTGGATCATCTGCCTGCTGTGGCTTCACAGCGAGAAGCCACTGAATGGTTGTATGATCATGCTCTCACTGAGTTTATCGAAGAAGTGCAATCTGAACGACTTGTTGAAACTGATCGTATCGCCAAGCATGTCGAACTTTCGCTTACGGAAGTTTTGCAGCGTATTGATCAAGAGATCGGTAGCGCCGCCGAAGCAGTTGACCAACAAGTTAAGGGTGCCAAAGGTCGTCTCGCTAGAGCTGAAACTCGCCATACAGAGGCGATGGCACGACGCGAACGGCGCCGGCGAGAATTAGTTCAACAACGGTCACTTACTCTTCAAGGAGTAGAACGTTTGGCCAGCGTTCTAGCTATTCCTCATCCAGAATGCGAAAATCCTGAGTTGAGACGACTTCAACCCAATGCTGAAACTGAGGCAATCGCTATGGAAGTCGTTATAAACCACGAGACAGCCCTAGGACGAGAAGTTACGGATGTTCATAAGAAAAATCTTGGTTATGATATAACCAGTTTGGATGTGCAGTCGGGCGAGTTAAGATTGATTGAAATCAAAGGTCTAGCTGCAAGTACTGGCACGATACTACTGACGCCTAATGAATCACGTGTTGCTGAAGACCGTCGAGACTGCTACTGGTTATATGTCGTGACCGACTGCGCCAGCGTGCCGCAATTACAGGAACCTATTAAGGACCCGGCTCGCTTTCAATGGCATGAAGTTAGTAAGGTTCAACATTACTGGTTGGATTTGCGTACTATGGTTTCGCCTATGCAAACTGGAGCGGAATGGGAGCAATATGGAGCGACAGAAGAATGAGTATCAAAGATCTTGTACCAGAGGTGGCGGTAGGTGTCTCTTCTGGAGCACATTTTTATCGTTGTGCGCTTCAAGTAAATCCCTACCACTATGCTCAAACATTTCGCGGGCACAACCGGGGCGGCGACGCCAATGAGTATGCAAGAGCTATGATGAGGAGGGCTTCTGAGCTTGATATTTCTGTAGTAGCATTGACAGATCATAATAGCGTTAAAGATATTGCGATATTTAAGGCAGCGGCTAAGGAGCGAGATATCCAATTATTCCCTGGGTTTGAACTGTCTTCGTCTGAGGGTGTTCATGTCTTGTGCATCTATCCTCAAAGCACTGAGGAAAGACAGCTAGATCGCTTCCTTGGAGAGTTTGAGATTACTCGTACGGAACCTTCATCGGATTTGTCCAAAAAACCATTTGATGAGATCTTAAAGAGGGTGAGAGATCAAGGGGGTATCACTATAGCTGCACATGTGACGACTGATAAGGGTTTGTTTGAAGTTTTAGATGGACAGGCGAGAATTAATGCTTGGAAAAATGAAAACTTATTAGCTATCCAGATTCCGGGTTCGACGAGTGATCTAGCCGATAACTTACAACTTATAGTCAAGAATAAAGATCCGAATTATAAGCGTGAGTGTGCCGCTAGTACGAATCAAGCGGTTGCCGTCATTAATGCTAAGGATGTGACGGAACCTGAAGATTTGGATCACTGTACGTCGACTTGTTGGATAAAGATGTCTGAAGTTACAATTGAAGGACTTAGACAAGCATTCCTTGATCCTGATTCTAGAATCCGACTTAATAGTGATCCAGACCTTGAAGATCATGCTGAATTCCTTAATCTGTCATGGGAATCGGGGTTCCTAGATGGTGTCAGTGTTGCCTTTAATCCTAATCTGAATATCTTAATCGGTGGACGAGGTGCTGGGAAATCGACTATAATTGAGAGCTTACGATATGTTCTTGATTTAGAACCTATGGGTGACGAATCCAAGAAAAACTATTCAGGAATAGTTCGTCAGGTACTTCAACCTGGTACTAAACTATCGTTGCGTGTACGTACTTATCGGCCTGCGAAACGAGATTATCTCATAGAAAGGACTATTCCACATCCACCCGTAGTTTACGACGAAGACGGTAAAATTTCTAAGTTACTTCCTAAAAATCTTCTCCCGCCTGTTGAAATTTACGGGCAACATGAACTATCTGAACTCACAAAAAGCCCTGAGAAACTTCCTCTATTACTTCAACGGTTCGTTCAACAAGATGAAGATACTATAAATCAGAAGGTTAGTTTACGTCGAGATTTAGAACAGGCGAGGAAATTGATGGTTGATATTGATTCTGAGCTGGAGTATATTGATGAGAGGTTGTCAAGCTTGCCAAGCCTTGAAGAAACATTAACGCGTTATCAAGAAGCTGGCTTTGAAGATAAACTAAAGAATCGCAGTCTGATTGTTCGAGAAGAGAGACTCCTTGATTCAATTCCTGATAGGATTGGCATTTTTCGTGAATGGCTAGAAGTGTTGCGACGAGAGTTGCCGATAGATCAGACCTTTATATCTTCTACAGCTCTTGCCGATCTCCCTGGTAGAGATATTCTAGCTGATGTCAATCCAGCTTTAGAAAAATTTAATGATAGCCTAGAACAAATAGTGACCACACTTGGACATGCTATCGGCCGCTTTGATCGCGATATGGATAGTGTTAAAAATAGATGGAAAGAGCATAAAGACGAGATCGAAAAAGAGTACGAAGAATTGTTGCGGGAACTCAAAACATCGGCTGCTGATGGTCAAGAGTTCATTCGTTTGAGAAGTGAGATTGAAAAATTACGCCCCTTACGAGAGCGTCAGCGGCTCTTGACCGAGTCAAGGAAGGAATGTGAGGGACGTCGTCGCCAATTACTTGTAGATTGGGAAAAAGTTAAAACTAACGAGTTTCACCTCTTAGGTAAAGCATCTAAGCGTGTTAATAGGCAGTTGCGGAATATCGTACAGGTAAAAGTAATCTATGAAGGAGATCGCAAACCTCTATGTGAAATTCTTAAGGTTGAAATTGGTGGTCGGTTGTCTGAGGTAATACAACGATTGCAGGAATTAGAGGATCTGTCCGTGCCCCGATTTGTTGCATTTTGCCAAAAGGCAAAGAACGGACCAGAAGAACTAAAGGCACTACAAGAAGCTTATCAGATTCCCTTAGGGCAAGCAGAACGGTTATCGAGGATGTCGGCAGAGACACTTATGAAAATTGAAGAACTTGATCTTCCGCCTGAAGCTTCAATTAGTCTTAATACGGCTCCCATCGGTGACTCTCCTTCCTGGCAAGATTTAAATAATCTCTCGACTGGTCAAAAGGCTACGGCTGTGCTACTACTTTTACTATTAGAATCTGATGCTCCATTAGTTATAGATCAGCCTGAAGACGATCTAGATAATCGCTTTATTACTGATGGGATAGTGCCAAGAATGCGTGAAGAAAAACGTCGTCGACAATTTATATTTTCTACCCATAATGCTAATATTCCTGTGCTTGGTGATGCAGAGTTGATTCTTGGACTGACAGCATCAGGTGAGGCTGATGTTGGAAGAGCGATGATAAAGCCAGATCATATGGGATCAATTGACAATTGTCAGGTGCGTAAGCTAGTTGAAGAGATACTCGAAGGCGGTAGAGAAGCTTTCGAGACTCGTAGGCGTAAATACGGATTTTGAGGGGTAAATTATGAATCGGATAAGGTTGATAGAATTAATTCGAGGCGGAGAAACTTCTAGTGTTGAATTTAAACGTGACGATATCCCACCCGAAAAGCTTGCAGAACTAATTGTGGCCTTATTGAATCTGCGGGGTGGCTATATATTACTTGGTATTGAAGACGGCGGCTCAGTTTCTGGACTTACCCGTAAACCGAGCGAAGCTGAAGAATGGGTCATGCAGGTAGCTCGTGACCATGTCCGCCCTGAAGTGATTCCTTATTGGGATACTTTCGAGTTGGAAGGTAGAATGGTTGGCTTAATTACGTTGCCAGCAGATGCCGCCAATAAGCCATACAAGGCAAAGCGTAAGTCGGCCTGGCTCACTCTAGTGCGTGTCGGGACAACAATTCGTCAAGCATCTCGCGAAGAAGAAGAGCGGTTGTATCAACAATCTGGAAGACTCCGATACGGATTGAAACCAGTACCCGGCACTACTTGGGAGTCACTTGATTTCCGAAGACTGCAAGACTATTATACTCGCCTCTTATCAGGAGATGTCCCAGCTCCCACAGATATTGAACGTTGGCAGAGAGAACTTTTAAATTTGGAACTTATGGTTAGAATTGAAGATCAGGTTGCAGTAACCGTGGATGGGATACTCTTGTTTGGACGGAATCCAGGAAGGTTTGTCTCTCAGTCGGGTATTCGTGCGATATGTTATCCTGGCGAAGAACCAGATTATGCGGTCCGCGCCGATGAATATATAAAAGGTCCGCTGGTCCCGCTGTATTCTAATGAGTTAGTAGTTGAATCGGGAATTGTGGATCAAGCCTGGGATTTTGTCCGTCGAAATATCTCGCCTCATTCATGGCTTGAGGATGCTCAACGCTATGAAGATTGGGATTATCCTGAAGAGGTCGTACGTGAGATTATTGTCAATGCTTTGATTCATCGTGACTATAGCATTTCTGGCACTGATGTAACGCTTCAAATATTTTCAGATCGTTTAGAAGTCCACAGCCCAGGTAAGCTACCAAACACGTTGACTATAGAGTCAGTTAAATCTGGGATGCGGTACGCGCGGAATCAAGTCTTAGTCAATATCATGCGTGATTATGGTTACGTGGATGCTCGTGGAATGGGGATACGTAGTAAAGTTATTCCTCGAATGCTTGAGCACAATGGAACTGAGCCAGACTTCATTGAAGGTGAAAATCAATTTATCGTGTGCCTTAGGAAAAGTTCATGATTCCCAAAGCGTGTAAGCGCCTAGCTGAAGTCGACTTTCCTATCGCCGGAGTGTCAAAGCACGCGGTGGCCGAAAAGAAGTTTCCTGTTCCTCGTGGACTCCCATCAACTTTGCATCACTGGTGGGCTCGGCGGCCGTTGGCTTCATCTCGAGCGGTTTTGATGGGACTGTTGTTACCCGATCCCGTCGATCGTCATTGTCCAGCGGAGTTTAAGGGAAAAGCTAGAGCACTACTTCTTGGAATGCATGGTCGACCATCTGGATGGGATCACCTAGTAGAGACAGATGAAGGATTGCGACAAATGATATTGCGCTTTATTTCGGACTTTGCCAGTTGGAATAATGCTGCGAACGAAGCATTTTTGACGACAGCTCGTGATCTGGTGGAGGCCGCTCACCCGGGGGAAGATCCTTTAGTTGTAGATCACTTTGCTGGTGGTGGGTCCATCCCATTAGAGGCGTTACGGTTAGGGTGTGAAGCTTTTGCAAGTGACCTAAATCCGGTGGCTTGTCTTATCCTCAAAGTAATGTTAGAAACTATTCCACGTTCAGGATCAAACGTGGCTGACGAACTACAGGAGGCGTTAGAATCAATACAGAAGGAATTATTGGCTGGTCTGGCTGATTTTTATCCCAAAGATCCTGACGGCGCGACTCCGATTGCATATCTATGGGCTCGAACTGTCGTATGTGAAGCTCCTGATTGTGGTGCAGAGATACCGCTCATGCGTTCTTTTTGGCTCTGCAGAAAATCCAATCGTAAGCGAGCATTGCGAAAGGTGGTACGTAAATCTGCTAACGCATGTTCTTGGGTAGATTTTGAGATATTTGAACCAGATAATGATTATGAGGTGGAAAGTGGAACAGTGACCAGAGGGCGGGCTACATGTGCTATTTGTGGAACTACCTTACAGCCAGAGCGAGTACGAGCCCAATTTCGAAATTGTAGTGGCGGAGCAAATCCAAAATTTGATGGTCATGGACAACGTATCGGAGGTGCTAAGATTATGGCTGTCGTTATTCAGAGACCTGGTGAGCGGGGCCGTTATTATCGTTTGCCTACAGATGCTGACTACGCAGCAGTATTTGGAGCACAGCGACGTGTCGTTGATCTTTTGAGAGAGTGGGAATTGGGTGGTAGACAGCATCTTTGTCCGATACCCAATGAGCCTCTACCTCCTGTTGGGACCTTGGGATTTCGTGTTCAGCGTTATGGAATACTTCAATGGGGTGACCTGTTCACGGCAAGACAAAATCTATCACTCTATATGGTTAGCGAGATCATTTCCAGACTTTACCAATCGGAGAAATCTCAGCCCATAGCTGAACTTTTAGCTTGTGCAGTTTCTAAGGTGGCTGACTTTAATTGCTCGCTAGCTACATGGCGTGCTTCTAGCGAAGATATCGGCGATCTTTTTGGGAGACAAGCAGTACCGTTTGTTTGGGATTTTGTAGAAACAGATATTAAAAGTAAAGCTTATATGGGTGTAGAACGTGCCGTTCAACATATTCTTGAAGTTGTAAAGAAGACTTCATTAGCTGTTTCTCGGACAGGGGCTGTGCGACAGGCTGATGCTGCTAGGACTAGTTTGCCTTTACCAGATGGAAGTGCGAAAGTTTATTTTACCGATCCTCCTTACTATGATGCGGTACCGTATTCGGATCTTTCTGATTTCTTTCTTGTGTGGCTTAAGCGTACTTTACCCGATCACCCTCTGTTAGTTGACCCATTTGATCATAACAACCCGCTTTCACCCAAGATGCCTGAAGCAGTTCAGGATAAATCTAAGCAATATGAAGGTAGCCCTAAAGATCGTCAATGGTTTGAGATGATAATGGCACACACCTTTGCTAATGGTCGTCAAATGCTCAGTGAAGATGGTATAGGTTCGGTAGTTTTTGCTCACAAGACTACCGAAGGTTGGGAAGCGTTGCTCTCGGGCATGATCCGCGGTGGTTGGACTATCACTGGGTCTTGGCCTATTGCTACCGAAAGTGTCACTCGCTTGCGTGCTCGCGAATCTGCCGCACTAGCTACAAGCGTTCATTTAGTTTGTCGCCCCCGATCTGAGTCAGCCCCAGTTGGAGATTGGGCTGATGTGTTAAGTGAATTACCTGTAAGTGTTGGTGAATGGATGAAGCGTCTGGAGAGTGAGGGCATCCGGGGTGCAGATCTAGTTTTTGCTTGTGTAGGTCCAGCTCTAGAAATCTACAGTAGATACTCTAATGTGGAGACGGCAGAAGGTCGCACTGTGAAGTTACCTGAGTATCTGGAGAAGGTTTGGGAAGTTGTGGGTCTCGAAGCACTTGGACAAATATTGGGCACAGTCGGATCTTCTGGTCAGCAAAGTATTACAGAGGGTGCTTTGGAGGAGGATGCTCGACTGACTGCACTTTTCCTGTGGACGATGCAAAGTACCGTATCTGGAAGCAACGAACGATCTGATGATGATGATGATGCAGATGATGTAGAAGAAGCTAAACGCCGCAATGGTCTAAGTTTCACTCTGCCTTTTGATGTGGTTCGACGATTTGCTCAACCTTTGGGAATTCATCTAGATGATTGGGAGAATCGTATTATTGAAACTAAAAAGGGTGTAGTGCGTTTGCTATCGGTTGAGGAACGAAGTAGGCGACTATTCGGCGAATCAGGAGCCGATACTTTAGCTGATGAAATTGAGTCGGGGACAATGTCTTCTCTACAGCTCAACCTTTTCTCTGTACCGCCATCTATTACCCGTGGTCGGATTCGCCGTCGAATGAGATCGAGAGCGGACGAATTAGATGACTTGACCACACATCATGCTACTACGACCCTCGACCGTCTCCATGCTGCAATGTTGCTCCAAGCCTCAGGCCGTACTGAAGCTTTGCGAACTCTGCTTCGTGTGGAGCGTGAACGTGCTCCTGATTTCTTGCGGCTGGCCAACGCTCTTTCAGCCCTCTATCCTCGGCCGAGTCAGGCGAAAAGGCTGGTTGACGCTATGCTGTTGGCTATGCCGCGGTAGTCTTGGACGTTAGCAACTAGGCTGGCTTCGGGAGGTAGGGCATCATCGATCCTTGGTACCGAGTGGTGACACTCCGAAAGGAAGTCCGAGAGGGCAGGTCGTTTAGTCCAGACGAGTTCGCTATTGCATTGGAGCAGGTGGTGGCTGGAACTGCGCCGAAGGACTATACCGACCCTGTGCAGTTTTTCTCTCGTACTTGCTTTACGGACGCTCTGACGCGTCATTCCGGCATGGTCTTGCGTCGTCTGTCTGGTGAAACCTCAGATACGGCACCGGTCTTAACGCTGATAACACAGTTTGGTGGAGGTAAGACACACACATTGACGTCCCTTTATCACCTTGCAAACGCGGGAAAAAAGGCTGCCGCATTGCCAGGCGTCGTGGGGCTGTTGAGCGAGGCGAGCGTAACTGAAGTTCCTAGTGCTCGCGTCGGTGTCTTTGTAGGTAACGCTTGGGATCCTGCTGAAGGCAAGGAGACTCCTTGGATTGACCTTGCTCGACAGATAGCTGGGGACAAGGGTGTAGCCGAACTAGGGAGCACGGCAAAAACTATCCCACCGGGTACGGATGCGCTTAGCCGAATGTTCGCTGCTGCTGAAGCGCCGGTGCTGCTCTTGTTTGATGAGGTGCTTAATTTTGTTAACCGTCACCGTACTCTGGCAGAGTCATTCCATGCATTCTTGCAAAATTTAACTGTGGCTATTACCGGCATGAGTCGGGCTGCGGCCGTTATTAGTTTGCCGCGTAGCCAGGTAGAGATGACTGAATGGGATCAAGATTGGCAGAATCGTATAACCAAGGTTGTTCGTCGAGTCGCACGTGACCTCATCGCTAATGACGAATCTGAGATCAGCGAAGTTGTGCGCCGTCGCCTGTTTGAGGATTTGGGTAGTGAACGCACGCGAGAGCGAGTGGCCAAAATCTATTCCCAATGGTGTTTTGAGCGGTCAGCAAGACTTCCACCTGAATGGACCTCTGTGGACACAGCAATAAGATCTTCTAAGGGTCAAGCCTTCCTCAAGAGTCGCTTTGAATCGTGTTATCCGTTCCATCCGTCGACTCTTTCCGTTTTCCAACGTAAGTGGCGCGCACTTCCGCAGTTTCAACAGACTCGCGGAGCCTTAGCTATGTTAGCGCAATGGATTTCATGGGCTGCAAGTGAGCATTTTCGCCAAGCTCGCAAAGAACCACTTATTACTCTAGGGTCTGCGCCGCTGCATATTCCAGAGTTCCGTGCCGTGGTCTTAGGCCAGTTGGGTGAGTCCCGTCTTGATGTAGCCATTGATGCGGACCTTTCCAGTGAAACAGCTCATGCCCGCTCATTAGATGCGGATACCAAAGACGTTCTCCGAGACATTCATCGTCGGGTAGGTACGGCCATCCTGTTTGAGTCATCTGGAGGACAGGTTGACAAGGTGGCGCACTTGCCTGAATTGAGATTCGATCTAGGTGAGCCGAATGTTGAAACTACGACGATAGACAATGCTGCTTCGGCTCTGGAGCGGTCTAGTTTTTTCATCCGCAAAGTTGGTACGGACGGTTACCGCATCCACCACCAAGCGACATTGAGGAAAGTTGTAAGCGACAGACGTGCTTCACTTGATGAAGAGATTGATATAAAGCCCGCCGTTCGTAAGGTTGTTGAAGGTGAATTTGCCCGGGGCGCAACGGTTCCTGTTGTCTATTTTCCGGACAGTGGTGATACAGTGCGAGATTCTCCTCGCCTGATGTTAGTCGTCCTAGATCCTGATGAAGAATGGCGGGAAAATGGCTATCTTTATGAACGTCTTGGTCAGTGGACCGAAGAGCGGCACAAATCGTCCCGACTCTATCCTGGTGCTATTGTATGGTGTATACGCAAGCCAGGCCGGGAATTGCAGGAAAAGGTTGAGCTATGGCTTGCCTGGCGGAGAGTAGCTCACGAACTAGAGCAAGGCGTTCTTGGCGCGGAATATGATCGAGCTGATCATGTTGAAGTGCATACGAGGGTTAGAGAAGCGGAGGAAGTGGCTAAAGATGAGGTGTGGGCAAGCTATCGATTCGTAGTGTTGAAGAATACACAAGCAATAGATGGGCTGAGAGTTATAGATCTTGGTGCGGGTCATACTAGTGGGAGTGAGTCATTGTGTGGACGGATCATAGCGGCTTTGAAATCAGATGCCTTACTCGACGAGTCTGTCGGTGCTGGATATATAGATCGTCATTGGCCTCCTGCTCTCAAAGATTCTGGTGTCTGGCCGCTCATTAGCTTACGCCAGTGTTTTTTGAACGGCACCCTGACTAGGCTTATTGATCCAGATCCAGTACTTAAACGGCGAATTGTCGATTTTGTGAAGAATGGATATTTTGGATTAGCCTCTGGCGATAAGGGAGATGGTCGATATGAACGTTTTTGGTACGAAGAAACTATAGGAGAAGAAGAGGTCACATTTGAAGCAGATGTATTCCTGTTGACTAAAGCTAGAGCTGATCAGCTACTGGGGATAGTATCAGATGAGTCGCCAATTGATCCGAGTATATCCCCCGCTCCGAGCGCTGTCATTGAACCCCCGCCTGAGTCCGATTCCAAAACTTCTAGTCCAACCCCTAACGGGTCTAAAGTGATGGTTCGACTTAAAGGAACTGTACCTCCTGAAGCTTGGAACCGGTTGAGTGTGAAGATTCTTTCAAAGCTTAAGACTGGAGAAGATCTGAGTGTTGGCGTTGAATTCTCAGTGAGAGTTGACTCGGCTCTGGTTGGCAATTTTGAATCTGAGCTTCGTCGTGCGTTAGCGGATCTAGGGCTGAGTGAGCAACTGTGGCTTGAAGAGCGTGAACCTTAGATGTCAGTTCGCGTGAGGTTGTTGGCGCGTGATGCGGGCGGGCCGCCGATTGCGGTGTGGTGTCGGTGGCAGTTGTAGTCGTGGATCCAGCGTTTGAGGCGGATGCGTCGTTCGTTTTCGGATCGGAAGCGCCGGGCGTAGAGGAATTCCTCGGCGAGGGTGCGGTTGAAGCGCTCGGCTTTGCCGTTGGTCTGGGGACGGTAGGGGCGGGTGCGCAGATGGGCGATTTGTCGCCGGGCGAGCAGTTCGGCGAAGAGCCCCGAGCAGAAATTCGGCCCGTTGTCGGTCATGACCGCGTCCACGGGCATGTCGTTGGACCAGAACCAGTCCTGGGCTCGGGTCCAGAACCCGGCCAGGGTGGCGGCCGTCTCGTTGTCGCAGGCCTCGACGTAGGCGACCCGGGAGTAGTCGTCGACGGCGACGTGCAGGTAGGTGTACCCGCCGCGGCGGCGGCGGGAGCGGCGGGCCTTGGGGCTGCCGCGCCCGTGAGCTTTCCAGCCGCCCCCTGGGGGGATCTTGGCGACTTTTTGACGTCGAGATGCACCAGCTCGCCCGGCGCCGCCTTCTCGTAGCGGCGGATCGTGCGCCCGGTGGGGCGGTCGAGGCGGTCCAGGCGATTCAGCCCGTGCCGGCGCAGGACCCGCCACACCGTCGAGGCCGGCACCCCGGTGCGCGCCGACAGGTACGCCGGACCGCGCATGGTGCTGCGCCGCAGCCGGCAGATCCGCTCCTCAGTCGCCGCGTCGGTGCGCCGCGGCGACCTCAGCGGCCGCGAGCTGCGATCAACCAGCCCCGCATCGCCGAACTCGACCCAGCGGCCCCACCACTTGGCCACCGTGCCCCGAGACAGCCTCATCTGACGGGCCACTTCGGCCTGGGGCTCCCCCGCGGCCACCCTCCGGACCAGCAACAGCCGCCCCGCGGGAGTCAAACGTGCATTACCGTGCGACATCGAGCCTCCTGTGCTCGTGGGGTAGGAACACCACCACACTCGCACAGGAGGCTCACCCCGTCACGCTGCTACCAACCTCTGTGTCCAGTACACTTAGAAGCGGATTCTGTTAACCAGAACGCGCTTTGCGTTTCAGAGTCCAGCGAAACACTTACGGGAAGGTCATGGCTGTATTGCTGGTGCGGAGCGCGGCGATGATGCTGTAGGCGGTCACCATCGAGGTCTTGGGGTTGTCGGGCATGGTCCGGTTGGCCATGGTGACGGTCATCTCCCCGAGCCGCCCGGCCGCTTCGATCCGGCCGACGTTGCCGGTCAGGACCGGGTCGGCCACCAGCTCCACCCGGGTCTCGTCCAGCCCCAGTCCGGCCAGGGCCACGGTCACGGCCAGGTTGGCGTTCTTGGGGAACAGCCGGGCCGCTTCGGCCGCCGCCCCGGAGTAGATGACCGTCGGCTCGGTCAGCGAGTCGAGGTCGTGGGCCTCCTCGGCCGGGGTGCCCCGCCAGGACCGGGGCGGCTTCGACGAGGTGTAGCGGACCGAGTCCAGGCCCCCTTCCCTCAGCGCCAGCAGTCCGTCCAGCCCGGCCGTGGCCCCGGCTGGCACCAGAATCCGGGACCCGGCTGCGGCCGCCGTCCGGCACAGGCGCTTGAACAGAGCCCGGTCGGCAAAGGCCCCGGTGGAGATCACCATCAGGTCCATGCCCCCGGCCAGCACTGCCTCCCCGTGTTCGGCCACCGCCCCCTGCCCGGCGCACTCCACCACCACCTTCGGGCCGATCCGGTCCAGATCCTCTATCGACTCCACCGCCGTCGCCTCCGGCAGGGCGGCCTCCGCGGCCTCGGCCCGGCCTGGTCGCACCAGCACGGCCGCAATCGGCACCTCGGCGGCCACGATCCGCCCGATGGCACCATGCCCGATGAGCGCCACCGGCCCCGTCATGGATGCCTCGCCCGACTCACCGCCGGTTCCTCTTGCTCAGGGGCGGACGGCTTCGGCCAGGCGGTCGAGTTGGTCGGCCTTGGCCATGGTGGGCACGAAGGTGTACTCGTCCACCCCGATGTCGGCGAAGTCCCGCACCGCGGCCCGGGCCTGGGCCGGGTCCCGGCAGGCGCCCTCGGCGAACATGCGGGACCGCTCGCCTTGATAGCCGTAGTAGTCGTACAGGTAGTCCACGTCCGACCCCTCGCCCAGGGCGAAGTAGTTCATCACCATCACGTAGGCCTCACCCTCTCGGCCTGCTTCGGCCCAGGCGGCCCGGACCCGCCCGACCATCTCGGCCGCCTCCGCCGGTCGGCGGGACGAGACGCTCCAGCCCATCCCGTGGCGCAGCATTCGGGGGATGGCCACCTCCAGGCTGCCGCCGAAGAAGACGGGGATGCCGCCGGGGTCGGTGGTCGGCAGCGTCGCCGGCCGGTCCCGGCCCCCGGCGGGGCGGCCGGTCCACTCAGAGCGCATGGCCTCCAGGTCGGCGTCCAGGCGGCGGCCCCTGGTGGTGAAGTCGTGCCCGGTGGCCTCGTAGTCGTCGGGGCGGCGGCCTACCCCGATGCCGAGCATGAACCGGCCCCCGCTGATCCGGTCGATGGAGGCGGCCTGCTTGGCCACCAGCACCGCCCCCCGGGCCGGGGCCAGCAGCACGTTGGTGCGCAGGCCGATCCGGTCGGTGACGGCCGCGGCCGCGGCCAGGGCGGTGAGCGAGTCGAAGCCGGGCCACACCACCCGGTCGATGGCGGTGAGCGAGTCGAACCCGGCCTCCTCGGCCCGCCGGGCCCAGTCCAGCAGCAGCTCGCCGCTGGTGCCCTTGGTGGTGACGGGCAGACCGATCCCGACCTTCATCGGACGCCCTCGGCGGCGACGGGCTGTCCGGCTTCGGCCTTCATCGGACGCCCTCGGCGATGACGGGCTGTCCGGCCTCGACCCTCATCGGGTCCTCGCCCCGGCTGCTGTCTCCATGACCTCTCCTCCTTCGATCGGGCTGGCTGTCGCCTCCGGTGTCGGGGACGCCAGGCCTCGGGCGGTCAGCTCGGCGGTTAGCTCGGGCACGAGCCGCTGCCATTCCCCGACCAGGCCGACATCGACCTGGTCGAAGATCTCGGCGCCGGGGTCGGAGTTGATCGCCATCAGCACTCCGGCGTTGCCGATGCCCACGGTGTGGTTGAACCGGCCGCTGGAGCCCACCGCGATCAGCAGCCGGGGGGCCACCGAGTGGCCGGTCACCCCGATCTGGCGGCTCCGGGGCAGCCACCCCCGGTCGGTGACCCGGCGGGTGGCGCCGATGGCTGCCCCGCCCAGCGCGGCCCGCAGCTCGTCGATCACCGGGTAGCCGTCCGGCGCCACTCCCACGCCCACCGCCACCACCGCCCGGGCCCGGTTGAGTTCGCCGGGGTCGTCGTCGGAGCGGGTCACCGACTCGGTGCGGATGCGGGCCGGGGCGGGCGGCTCGATCACCGTCGGACGGGGATCGGCGGCGGAGCGGGGCCGGCGGCGGGCCAGCACTCCGGGCCTCACGGTGGCCATCTGCACCGGCGAGCTGGTGAGGATCGGGGCTTCGAGCTGGCCTCCGAAGGCCGGCTTCCAGGCCACCAGGCGCTGATCGGCGCCCACCTCCAGCCCGATGGCGTCGCCGGTGAGGCCCCAGCCCCGGCGGGCGGCCACGATCGAGGCCACCACCCGCCCGGTGCGGGTCCCCTCCACCAGCAGCGCCCAGGGCCGGGCTGCGCCGACGGCGGCGTCGAGAGCGCCGGCCCACTCCTCGGGCTCGCCCGCGCCGGCTACGGCCAACACCCGGTCGGCGCCGAGCGCCCCCAGGCCGTCCGGTAGGGGGTGGGGGGCGACCGCGGTGACGGTCCCTGAGATCCGCCGGGCCAGCTCGGCCGCCTCGCCCAGCAATTCGGCCCCCGCGCCCGGCTCGGTGAAGAAGCACCAGACCTCGGGCCTTGTCGATCCATCGTCTGATCCTTCGCCATCGGGCGAAGAGGCCGCGCTGCCGGCTGTCTCACCGTCGTTGACTGCCGTTGAGGCCGGGGCACTGCCGTTTCCGCCGTCGGCTGGCGAAGAGGCCACAACGGGGCTGTCGCTGGCGGCGCCGCCGGCGAAGGCGCCCAGTTCCGCCAGCCGGTCCACCGCTTCGCTCACCGTCTCGGCCCTGAGCCCGAGCCGGTCCGCAGACCGGTGGCGCACCGCCCCCACGCTGGTGGGCGACCCGGCCGCCCCCACCTGGTCGGCCCGCAGACCCAGCTCGGCCAAACCCACCCGCCGGATGCGCTCGGCCGGCACTTGCTCCCGCTGCTCGGGCGGGGCCTTGGACGGGTCGCACAGCCTCTCGGCGGTGGACAGCATGGCCGGGAGCCGCCCGGTGACGGTGCGGTAGCCGTCGTCGGTCTCGAGCCGGGCGGTGAACTCCCGCCCGTCCAGCTCGAGGTGGTGGACCCCGGCCTCGAAGGGCAGGCCCAGCAGCTCGGCCGTCTCGGCCGGGACCTGGCCCGTGTCGGCGTCGAGCGAGTTGAGCCCGGCCAGCACTAGGTCGAAGGGGCCTTCGGCGGCCACCGCCGCGGCCAGGGCCCGGGCGGTGGCCAGGGTGTCGCTGCCCGCGAAGGCCGGGTCGCACAGGTGGACGCCCCGGCGGGCGCCGCAGGCGATCATCTCCCGCAGGGCGTCGTCGGCCGGGGGCGGCCCCATGGTGAACACCACCGTCTCGCCGTCGGGCCCGGTCAGCTCCACCGCCTTGGCGTTGGCCCGGCGGCAGTAGGCGTTGACCTCCAAGTCCACCCCGGCCCGCACCGCCCGTCCGTCCTCCATGCGAAGCTGGGCCGGGGCCGGGATCTGCTTGACCAAAACAGCGATTCTCAAGACGGTCTCCTCCGTCGGCGCGCCGCCCATGTATACCGGCCCAGTCTGCTGGTCAGGTTGCAGCCAGGTCGAAGCCCCGGAGGACCATCAGGCAGTCTTGGACCATCTCGTCGTAGCCCCTCTCGGAGAGGATGCTCTGAGTGGAGAGCCGGATGAACTGATCGTCGCTGGTCATGCAGACCACAGCGTCGCTGAAGAAAAACTGGTCTGCGTCGGGCCATTCGATCTGGGCGAGGCACGCGGACTCGCCGGGCTGAAGCCGACCCGAGTCGAGCCGGTAGAGGGTCATTTCGATGTCGTCGCCCGTTTGGTCGGTGTCATCCCACCAGGATTCCAAGTACTCATTAACACGTGACCTGATGTGTTCTTCTCCGAATGATTTGCAGTCGGGAGATTCTGGACCGGCCGCCACCAAGCTGAGGGACACGATGATGCCGCCCGCGATGACAATCGCTGCGGCTACCACGGCAAGCCAAGCGCGGCCCGACGGTCGTGGCTGTTCCTTTGAAGGATCGGCGGCTTCATTCATCAAACTGCCTCTTTGGGTTGAACGTTCGGATCGACTCTAGTGGAGGTGGGACTTGCGACTGGGCGAGCGCGGGTTTCGGGGAAGGCGTACATTGCCGGGGGTGAGCTGTTCGGACCCGCTTGGCGCCCACGACTGGCACGACGAGGGCTACGTCGAGCGTTGGATCGCCGACCGGGCCGACACCGACCCCGAACGCCGGGCCCACATGCGGCTGTTGGCCTCGGCCATCGCCGTCCGCCGAGACGCCCCAATCCGGGTGCTTGACATCGGCGTCGGGTACGGGGCCCTCACCGAGGAGCTGCTGGGCGTGTTTGGCTCGGCCCGGGTGACGGGGATCGACTTCTCCGAGCCCATGCTGGCCCGGGCCCGGGCCGCGCTGGAGCGCTTCGGCGGCCAAGTCGCCCTGCGGACCGCCGACCTCCAAGACCCGGCCTGGACCGACGGCCTCGATACGGGGTTCGACGCGGCGGTGTCGTCCCAAGCCATCCACAACGTGCGCTACCCCGACCGGATACGGGCCATCTACGCCGAGATCCTGCCGCTGCTGCGGCCCGGAGGGTGCTTCCTGAACCTCGACATCTTCAGCCCGCCCGGCGACCGGTCCGGCGCCGCCTACGCCGCGGCCCGGGCCGGCCCCGACCGCTCGCCCCCGGCCTATGACCCCGGCCACGCCCCGCCGCTGCCCCTGCGGGACCACCTCGACTGGCTCGACCAGGCCGGCTTCATCGAGGCCGACGTGTTGATGAAAGACCTCCGCGAAGCCCTCATCGTCGGCTACCGCCCGTAGTAAGGTCACCACCGGCGGCCGTCCGCGGCTCGCCCAGGGGCCCGCCTATCCCCTCCCCTGTCATACCCCTACGGTATGTTTCGATGACGACCTTCGGGTCACCACATCCGCAGATTCAAGGGACCTACGATCAAGCCGTGACCACTCGCATACTCTCCCCCGGACAGGCTGAAGAGCCCCCCGCCCCCGGTTCGCACGAGAAGCTCGACCGGCTGCGGACGCTGCTGCGCGAGATGTTCCAGCTCGACCGGGGCGACTTGGACTTCGGCCTGTATCGGATCATGAACCTGAAGTCGGCGGAGATCACCAAGTTCCTCGACCAGGACCTGCTGCCGCAGGTGAAAACGTCGCTGCGCCTCACCAGCGCCGAGGACCGGGAAGCCCTTAGCGAGCGGTTGAAGTCCGCCCGCGAACAGGCCCGCAAACTCGGCTACAACCCCGACGCCCAGCCTTCGGATGTGTTCACCGACTTGAACCACAGGCTTGAAGAGATGAGAAAGGACGCCGCCGTTGAGGCCGACGTCTACAACCACCTGGCCAACTTCTTCGGCCGCTACTACAGCGAGGGCGACTTCATCTCCCAGCGCCGCTACTCCACTGGCGGCCGCTCCTCGTACCTGATCCCCTACGACGGCGAGGAGGTGAAGCTGCACTGGGCCAACGCCGACCAGTACTACATCAAGACCACCGAGAACTACGCCTCCTACGCCTTCACGGTCGATGCCGAGGGAGCAGCGCGGCGGGTGCGCTTCGAGATCGCCGCCGCCGACAACGAGAAGGACAACGTCAAAGAGCCCGACGGCAAGCAACGCCGGTTCGTGCTGGCCGGCACTGATGCCGTCGGCGTCGAGGACGGCGACTTGGTCGTCCGTTTCGAGCATCGACCTCTGACCCAGGGCGAGAAGAAAGCCTGGCCCGGCAACGGCGGCAGCCAGCAGCGCCGCATCAACGAGGTGACGGCGGGGCGGATTCTGAGTGCGGTGGACTCGGACTGGCAGGCCCCGCTGAGCGCGGCCGCCCCCACCGAGGCCAACGGCGAGCGCTCCCTGCTGGCCAAGCACGTCGAGCGCTACACGGCCAAGAACACCTTCGACTACTTCATCCACAAAGATCTGGGCGGCTTCCTGCGCCGAGAGTTGGATCTCTATCTGAACACCGAGGTGTTGAATCTGGACGACGTCGAGCGGGGGGACGCGGCCCGCTTGGACCGCGCTCTGGCTCGGGTGCGGGCCATCCGCCACATCGGCGGCAAAATCATCGATTTCTTGGCCCAATTGGAGGATTTCCAGAAGCAGCTCTGGCTCAAGAAGAAGTTCGTGCTCGAAACCAACTGGTGCGTAACCCTGGACCGGGTGCCCGAGGAGATGTACCCCGAGATCGCCGCCAACGCGGCGCAGTGCGAGGAATGGGTCGAACTGTTCGCCGTCGACGAGATCAACGGCGACTTGGCGAACGGCAACACGTCGTGGAGCAGCCCGCCGAGCCCGGACTTCCTGAAGGCCAACCCCTACCTGGTGTTGGACACCAAGCACTTCCCCCGCGATTTCACCGACCGCCTGCTAACTGCCCTCTCCGACGCGGGCCCATTGGACGAGCAGATGGACGGCCTGCTCATCCACGGAGAAAACTTCCAAGCTTTGAACCTGCTCCAGGCTCGGTACCAAGGCCAGGTTCAGTGTGTTTATATCGATCCTCCATACAACACAGGCGATTCGGAGATCTTATATAAAAATGGCTATTTGAGATCTTCATGGATAACTCTGATGGCAAATCGCCTAGAATTGCTCCCATCAATTCTAGTTGAAGACCAAGTGATTTTCATTGCAATTGATGATTTTGAGATGGTGAACTTAACAAAGTTATTAGATAATTATCCATGGCTTCGCCGAGATATTATCGTTATTAATCATCATCCACAAGGTGGTAAAGCCACGACAATGGCTCATACTCATGAATATATGTTGGTGTGTACGTCCGCAGCTATAGGTAAAACTCTTCAAGGTAGAACAAGCACCCATGGTGTAGAGAGACGACCGTTTAAACGCAGTGGAACTGCTGAAAGCAATTTTCGGTATGGAAGACCAAATAGTTTTTACGCTATCTTAGTTGACCCCGACTCACGCCAAGTCATGGGCCTTGAAGCCCCGCCTACAGAGCAAGAATATCCTGTAGGCAGAACCGAAGATGGATACGATAGAATTTATCCAATTGGTGAACAAGGGGAAGAAAGAGTTTGGAGAAGATCCTACGAATCATGTCATAGATTAGTATCTCAAAATAAATTGGTATGTACAAATAGAGAAACCATATATCAGATAATTGGCGCCAAAGAGCGCACGACTGCCTTGTTCAGTAACTGGACAGATTCTCGCTACAACGCAGGCACAAACGGTGCTAATCTGATAAGAGATATTCTAGGCCAACCTAACACGTTTTCTTATCCCAAATCAGTGTACACTGTTGAAGATGCCATTTTTGCTGTCGATCTAGCTGATGGTAGTCAGATTATTGACTTTTTTGCTGGTTCTGGTACAACTGGTCATGCTGTTATCAACCTTAATCGAGAGAACGAGGGCCGAATAAGGTATATTCTAGTCGAGGCGGCTGATTACTTTGATACAGTTATGTTGCCTCGTCTAAAGAAGGTTATATACTCTCAAGATTGGAAAGATGGTAAGCCGGTATCATGCCAAGGCAGTTCTCAATTTCTAAAAATAATTAGTTTGGAGTGTTATGAAGATGCCCTGGGCAACCTTGAAATAGCAGAGAAATCTGAAGAACAGGCAGATATATTGGCTAAGAACCCTGAGTTAGCTGAGAACTACCATTTGAGCTATGCTCTTGGTGCAGAGTCATCTAGTAGTGCGTGCCTTCTAGGTAAAGACTTTAAGGATCCGTTCTCTTATACTCTTCCCATTGTACGTGATGGTATGTGTAACGAAATCAACGTTGATCTCCCGGAGACTTTCAACTATCTGATTGGATTGTCTTTAGAATCCCGTCGCTGGCTTGATGGGGTTCTCACCATCACTGGTAAAGATGCCGAAGGGCGTAGTTGTTTGGTCCTCTGGCGCAACCGTGATGAGATAGATTATGATGCTTTAGATGCTTGGTTTATAAAGAACCGCACTGCAGTGTCTGGGCAATTTGATGTAGTCTATGTAAACGGTGACCATACGTTGAATGCGGTTAGACAATCTCAGGAAACATGGGTCGCTGAGACTATTGAGCCTGTCTTCCGTGAGTTGATGTTCAAATCACCGGGTAGCGAGTTATGATTCTAGAGAATCGCCTCATTCTTCAGCCCTTTTTTTGTAGGGAGTTTGGTTATGATGATGTAAGTTCGATGCTTGCGATATTGCGGACTGCACGATTTGAACCGGATATTTCGGGTATGAGTGGGTATGCTTCATTGTTTTGGTATGGTAATCGCCAGATTCGTCCGCGGATTGATCTTGATCAGTTCGTCCAATATGACGCCAATATTTTGGAGCATAGCCGCAAGTTGCGTATGACGCAGGAGCACGGCCGCACTTGGAAACCGCACCAATACTTGGCTATGGTATTCACTGAGCACTATCTGAATCGATATTTTACTGATCCCGAGAAGTTTTGCACTGAACTCAATTATGGACGCGCCGGTTTATATAAGCCGAAAGATCTGCGCACGCTTGCCTTCCAGAGCGCGACAGGCTCGGGCAAGACCCTTATCATGCACGCTCATATACTGCAATACCGGCACTACTTGTCTCGAGCGGGCGGGCGACTCAACAACGTGGTGCTCGTCACGCCCAACGAGCAGATGTCGCAGCAGCACGAACGCGAGATGCGCGAGAGCGGATTGCACGCCCGGCTGTTCTCTAAGGACGCCGCACCGGATCTGTTCTCACCGGTCGAGATCATCGACTTGAACAAACTGGCTGAGAAGCAAGGTGTGAAACGCGTCGCCGTCTCGGACTTCGGCGAAGACAATTTGGTACTCGTTGATGAGGGTCATCTCGGCACATCCGGCAACGTTTGGCGCGAGCGGCGCAAGGAGCTGGCCGCCGGCGGCTTCACCTTCGAGTATTCGGCCACCTTCAACCAAGTGGTGACCAAACAGGACAAAGATCTGCTCGACGACTACAGCAAATGCCTGCTGTTCGACTACCCCTACCGCCGGTTCCACGCCGACGGGTACGGCAAAGACTACTCCATCACGAACCTCCCCGACGGTGTGGAGGACAAGAACAGCAACATGTACCTGCTCGGCTGCCTGCTCACCTTCTACCAGCAGTGCCGCATCTGGAGGGAGAAGGCGGGCGAGTGGCAGGAGTTCAACCCGGCCAAACCGCTGTGGGTGTTCTTGGGCAAGACAGTCATCGGATCAAGCAAGGCCGACCAAGCCACCCGATCAGACATTGTCCGCATCCTGAGATTCCTAGGCTGGGTGCTGGCCCGTGGCGATGAAGTGCGGCCCATGATGAAGCGGCTGCTGGACGGCAGGTCGGGGCTGCTGGACGACGCCGGCAGGGATTGCTTCGCCGGTCGTTTCGAACCTTTGGGGCAGGGCGGTAACGAAGATCTCTACACCGACCTGTGCCAGACCGTGTTCCACGGGGCTGGCCGCCTCCACGTCGTCTACCTGACTACCGGCGAAGGCGAACTGCACCTCCACACCGCCGACAACGACCCCTTCGGCGTGGTCAACGTCGGGGACTCGTCCGGTCTCTACAAGCTGCTCGTCGACAACGCCGGGCCCGACCTCGACGTCGATCGGGAGATGGGCTTCGCCGAGCGGCTGTTCGCCGAGGTGGACCGGCCCGACTCGACGGTGAACATCGTCATAGGGGCGCGGCGCTTCATCGCCGGATGGAGCTCATGGCGGGTGAGCACCATGGGGCTCATGCACGTCGGCGTGAGCGAAGGGCCCGAGATCATCCAGATGTTCGGGCGGGGGGTGCGGCTCAAGGGCTGGAACATGACCCTGAAGAGGCACCTAGAGAGCGGGGCCGAACAGCCCGACGACAGCGTCCGGCTTAAGGAGCTGGAGAAGCTCTACATCTTCGGGCTCCGGGCCAACTACATGCAGACCTTCAGGAACATGCTGCAAAAAGAGGGCCTGAACTCTGAGCAGGAGACCTTCACTCTGCCCGTCACCTGGAACTTCGCCCGAGAGACGGACCTGAAACTGATCCGGCTCAAGAAAGGCCGCCGATACGAAGCCAGCGACGAGCGCTCCGCCCTGCCCGGCCCCAACGACGAGGGCCGTCCCTTTGTGACGCTCGACCTGTACTCGCGGCTCCAATCCGTCGCTTCCGCTGACGCCCCCGGTGGTCGAGAGCAGGAGAAGACGGTCTTCAGAGACCTGAAGCGCTACGCCGACTTCTTCAATGTGGCCCGCATCCACGACCGCCTGCTGGCCCGCAAGCGATTCAACAACTGGCGCAACCTGATCATCGCACCTGAGACGGTGGAGAAGCTGCTGCGAGACGATGGTTGGTATACCATCTACATCCCCCCGGATCGAGCAGCCGTCACCGAGTTCCGCCAGGTTCAAGATCTAGAGGAGATCGCCGTTGATTTGATCACCGAATATGCTGGCCAGTATTGGCGCAAGCAGCGCCGTCGATGGGAGCATAAACAGATCGAGATCGTCACTTTGACCGAAGACGATCCGAATAAGATCGACAGCCATAGGCTATCAGTGGATGCCACCAAAGATTTATTAATCCAAGAGGCCCGAGATTTGGAAGAGGCCGTCCGAAAGGGCGAGATGCCGAAACTTTGGTACGATAATTTAAAAGTTGGTACATTCTGTACAGAGGCCCATGCCTATGAGCCTCTGCTCTACGCTTCGAAAGATCGGGTCATCTCGGTCGAGCCGGTTCCCTTAGATGAGAGCGAGAAGAGAGTCGTCAGCCTCCTTGCCGGAATGGCGGCCAGACCACTCACTTCTTGCCTGGATGGCAAGGAGCTGTTCCTCATCCGCAACCTCACCCGTGGCCGGGGTGTCTCGTTCTTCGACGACTTCGGCTACTACCCCGACTTCATCGTCTGGGTCAAAGACGGCGACGCCCAGCATGTCGTGTTTCTCGACCCCAAGGGGCTGGCCCGACTCGGCAGCCGAGAGCGCAAGAAAATAAAACTACACCACGAGATCGCCGAGATCAGCCGCAAGCTGCACGAGCTGCATGAGAGCGCCTCGAATCTGCATCTGCACGCGTACATACTGTCGGTCACCGAACCGGATAAGATTGACGACGGGAGCCGTTCGCTGGACGATTGGAAACGCGACGGTGTCTACTTCTTGAGCTACTCCAGTTCGCTGGCTCAGATCATTGAGCACGCCCTCAGCCGGGTTGCTTGAACCCCCGAATGGTCAGTAGCCGCGGACGGCGCCGCCGTCTACTCGGATCACCGAGCCGGTGACGAAGCTGGCCCGGGCGCTGCACAAGAAGGCCACCACCGCGGCCAGCTCGTCGGCCCGGCCGAAGCGGCGCAGGGGGATGGAGGCGGCCTGGCGGGCCTGCACCTCGGCCAGCTCGGTCCCCTCGGACCGGGCCAGCGCCGTCTGGAACCGCTCCAGGCCCGGGGTGTCGAACTGGCCGGGCACCACCACGTTCACCAACACCTCCGGGGCCAGCTCCACGGCCAGCGACCGGGCCGCGGCCGCCACCCCGCTGCGGAACACCCCCGACAGGGCCAGCCCGGGGGAGGTCTCCACCACCGACCGGGCGGTGATGAACACCAGCCGCCCGTCGCCTGAGGCCCGCAAGTATCCAGAAGCCGTCCTGGCGATGGCCAGAGCCGGTTTGAGCATGGCCTCATAGGCGGCCTGCTCGTCGTCGGAGATCACCTCGGTCATGCCCCCCGGCTTGCCGCCCCCGGTGTTCACCAGGGCGATGTCGAGCCCCCCGAGCCGCTCGGCCGCCTCGCGCACCATGCGCTCGGCCCGGCCTGGTTCGGTGATGTCGCCGGTCACGGCCACCGCCCCGGGCAGCGAGGCCGCGATCTGAGCCGCCGCGTCCTCCCGTCGCCCGACCACCGCCACCCGGGCCCCCTCGGCGGCCAGGGTCTCGGCGATGCTGCGGCCCAGACCCGAGGTGGAGCCGAACACGACCGCCCGCCGATCTTGCAGTTCTAGGTCCATTGGGACAAAGATACCTGCGCGCGTGCATTGGGTGCTACTGGCTGGTGAAGCCGGTTCACTGAAGTGGACGCTAGTTGAGAATTCGGGTAGGCTCTGATCGCATGTTATCGTTCATGGTGAGGCGGCTCTCGTCTTGGCCCTTTTTTATACTGCTGCTGACAGCAATAACTGTATTGGGAACGATAATATTCTTTTTCTCCCACTATCTGGGCAATAGAATCATATCCCATGATTTAGCATTGCAAAGATTTGAAACTTTCGAGACAGAACTTGCCAACGAGGAGTATGTACGAGGGTACCATCATCCGTTCGAACTTTGCCAATTGTCTAACACTGTGCTGCGCGGCTCCGAAAGCACAAGTGGCACAGAAGGCCACTCATTACGTGATGCTATTATCCTAGAAACGTATAGAGGCGCATGTGGTGCATTACGTGCTGCGGTTAACAATGGCGATCACCGACCGGCCATGTTAAAGACTCAGTATTGGTGGGGAAACAAGGCGATATATGCCATCGGACTGCGGTTCCTATCACTCGTTCAGTTCAGGCAAATGGTGGAAATAGCCACCTACTTAGCTTATGGGATTTTGCTGGCTGCGCTTGCGATGCTAACACCTCGGGCGGCCTTGGCTGCGGTCCCAGTGGTCATTTTTGGCATCTTTTGTTCTGGTGTCAAATACTTCACGGATGTTTCCAATGGTGTGCCTTATCTGTGGTCTGTATTAGCGGCTGCTATTCTGTCTTTGTCGATGAAGTTGCGGTTAGACGGGTTTGGTCCGCCTGCAATAGTCAAAAGTACTGGAGTTGCTACCGCGCTGTTTTGCTTCGTAGCGGGTATGATATCGTCCTATCTGTTCTTTTTCGATGGACATGTCGCTTATACTATCGCCTTGTTTGGGTTAGTAGCTTGGTTGGGTAGCCCTGATCAAAGTGCTCACGATCGGGCTAAGAGAGCTGCTTTGTTTATAGTGTTCTATGCGGTCGGGTTTGTGGCCTGTTTTATGTTAGGTCAGATCGTCAAAGGGATTGCTCTTACGATAGCCTACGACTTTCGTTTTAATGTATTTCAATCCTTATGGGGTACGGCGAATGCCATAAATGGACAACGGCCTTTGATTGATGGCTGGAGTCTATTTTGGACCATTGGAATGGGTAGAATCGCTACTGGTGAGGCCCTCTCTCTCTTATCGCTGTCCGCTTTAGTTGTAGCTGTGTCGGTGGCGGTCATTCGGGGCTGTCGTGGGCGTTGGGATCTATTATGGGATATCTTATTCATTTTAGTGTTGGTGGGTTTGGCCTGCCTCCGTCTATTAGCACCAAATGACATACTAGGAAGATCCTCAAGATATTTATTTATAATCTATGGGTTGATGTGGTCTTGTCTGGTCTTGGCTGTTATGAAATTGGGCTGGCGTTTGAGAGCGACGATTGGAGGGGTCATTATCGTATCTATATTTGGTTGGTTTTGGGTGCAGTCTAACAGAGTTGAAAGTATCAGATCAGCTTATGAAAGACTTGCTGAGAACAATATTATTTTTAACGATCACTTCAAAGTGTACTTAGATCCGAAACTTAAGTCGCTGATATATGTTAGAGATGAATGCAGCCAAGAGGACGTATTACCACAAATTTTTCTGATGGTACGTAACGTGGAGCTAGGTGGGAATAACCGTGAGCCGCAGTATGATGAACGACGCTTCTGGTTTGAAGATTATGGCGTACACTTTGAAGGCAAGTGTGTGGCTATAGTTCCTCTGCAACCAGAGTATGATATTGAGCGCATCTGGACAGGTCAATTTAACTATGTCTGCATTACCTATTTCTGTGAACATGATCCATGGGCTACGGCTGATAGTGTTAGAATAACTTTTAATTCGGTTGAGTATGATTCTATCACTGGGGATGAGCCGTTGTTCAGTGATGTCTTTGATGTATATCTTGGTGATGGCTATGACTCATTAATCTACGTTAAGGAGAGATGCAGCGTTCAGACGCTGAACGACATGGAAAATACTTTGTCGAGGTTTTTTTTGCATGTTTTTCCGGTTAATGAGGAAGATCTTCCCGAACAACGTCGCCGGTCTAGGTTCGTGAATGTGGGGTTCTGGTTTGGCACGAACGGTGTTTTCTACGATGGCCGATGTGTCGCCACAGTTGATCTGCCTGATTACGATATAGCTGCCATCAGAACCGGACAGTATATATTACACGAGGACCAGTACATTAATATTTGGTCCCAAGATTCTTTTTCCTTTGGCAGGATATCTTCTCACTCGGCTGAGTATGATTCTATCGTTGGGGATGAGCCATTGTTTCGTGATGTCTTTGATGTATATCTTGGTGAGGGTTATGACTCGTTGATTTACGTTAAAGAGAGGTGCAGACTTCAAGATGCTGAGTCGGGGTTCTTTTTGCATGTTTTTCCGGTTAATGAGGAAGATCTTCCCGAACAACGTCGCCGATTTGGGTTCGTGAATGTGAGTTTTTCGTTTAACATGAACGGTGTCTTCTCTGATGGCCGATGTGTCGCCACAGTTGATTTGCCGGATTATGATATAGCTGCCATCAGAACTGGACAGTATATATTACACGAAGACCAATACGGCAATACTTGGTCGCGAACAATCGATCTGCAAGGACAAGAGCCGAAACAGTTGACGGACTAGTGTTGATGCGGACCGTCAGGTGAGCGGTGCTCGTGGGCTTCGGTGGAATGAGCAAGGTGCTCCGAGTAGCATCGGCTCGAGCGCTCCGACGACTGGGAGGTCGAGCATGGGATACGAGCAGGCCGCACGCGGCGCCGGGGTGGACTTGGACGTGCCGCTGCTGCGGGCCGGCAACTTCGACACCGTCGCCCAGGTGGGCGACATCCTGTACGTGTCGGGCTCGATCGCCCTGGCCCCCGACGGCGGTGGGATCACCCACATCGGCCATCTGGGCGGGAACATGGACTTGGAGGCCGGCCAGGCCAGCGCCTGGGGCGCGGCCGCGGCCATCCTGGCCTCGGTCCACCAGCACCTGGGCGGCCTCGACCGGGTGAAGCGAGTGGTGCGCCTCACCGGCTACGTGGCCAGCGACCCCGGCTTCAACGACCAGCCCAAGGTGATCAACGGGGCCAGCGACCTGATGATCGAGGTGTTCGGCCCCGCCGGACGCCACGCCCGCTCCGCCATCGGGGTGGCCGAGCTACCCCTGGGCGCGTCTGTGGAGGTGGAGGCCATCTTTGAGATCGCCCCCGACTGAGCGCCCGACCAACCGATCGACAATCCTGACCGACCCGACTAGGCCCCCGACCCGACGACACGATCGACTCATCCGACGACCCGACCAAACCCGACGACCGACCAAACCACGACTCAATCAACCGACGATCCTCCGACAACCCACCAACTGACTAACCACCCAACGACAACGAAGGGACCACCACCGAAATGGCCGACCATGTGACCAGCATTCCCACCCTCACCCTGGAAGGGGCCAAGCTCGCCGCCGACGTGGCGCTGTCCACTGCCCGGGAGCACAACCTCGGCGTGTGCGTCGCCGTGGTCAACGCCACCGGCAACCTGGTGCTGGTACACCGCATGGACGGGGTGGTGGAGATCGCGCTGGAGAACGCCATCGCCAAGGCCAACGCCGCTTTGACCTTCAAGCGCGACACCGGCACCCTGTCCGACTACTTCCAGAAGGACAACTCGCTCGGGCCGCCCATGACCTCCCGCCCCCACATCCTGGCCGTCGAGGGCGGCGAGCCGCTGCGGACCGCCGACGGGACCGTGGTGGGCGCGCTGGGCATCTCCGGGGCCAAGCACGCCGAGGACGTGGTGTGCTCCAAGGCCGCGGCCGAAGCCTTCGCCGCCGCGGGCTGACGCCAGGCCGACCAAAGACGATGGCCGCTCGGCTGACTCGACCGGGGAGCCCTATGACCAATAAAACACGACGACAGAGAGCCCCCATGACCAACATCCACGACGACAGGGGAGCCCCGTGACCGATAGCCACGACGATCACGCCAATCCGATCCTGGACGACCTGCCCGAGGGCTCGTTCGCCTTCCACTACACCCTGCGGGCCAAGCCGGGCATGGCCGAGGAGTTCAAGGAGGCCTTCGAGCGGTGGGACCACAGCGACGAGAACATCGTCCACACCACGCCCGGCATCGTGCATGAGGGGGTCCTCTACCAGAGCGAGGACGACCCCCACCGCTTCTATCTGATCGGCATCTGGAACCACCGGGAGAACCACCGCAGCGTGGTGGCCCGGCTCCTGGAGATGCGCCCGGCCTGGATGGACCTGCTCACCGCCGACATCGTCCCCGAGTACTGCCGGATCATCGGCTGACCGGCTGACTCGGCCGACCACAGAACGACGCCAGATCGCAGGGCCATAGAGGAAAGAGCCCCCCGATGCCCGTACCCGCCTCCGACTCCGCACCGTCGCCCGCACCCGACCCCGGCTCCACCCCCGGCACCGCCGACTTCGACCTCGATCAGAAGTACACGCTGGAGCGGGGCCGGGTGCTGCTGACCGGCATCCAGGCCCTGGTCCGGCTCCCGCTCGACCAGCACCGGGCCGACCGGGCCCGGGGCCTGCGCACCGCCACCTTCATCTCCGGCTACCAGGGCTCGCCGCTGGGCACGTTCGACATGACCATCGAGCGCAACCTGAGGCTGCTGAGCGACCACGACGTGGTGTGGGTGCCGGGGGTGAATGAGGACCTGGCCGCCACCGCGGTGTGGGGCAGCCAGGAGCCGCTGCTCGGCCCGCTGGACCGCCACGACGGCGTGCTGGGCATGTGGTACGGCAAAGGCCCCGGCGTCGACCGCTGCGGCGACGTGTTCAAGCACGCCAACTACAAGGGCACCGCCCCCAACGGCGGGGTGCTGGCCCTGGCCGGCGACGACCCCATGGCCAAGTCGTCCACCCTGCCCACCCACACCGAGCCGACCTTCTACGACGCCCAGATGCCGATCCTGTACCCCGGCTCGGTTCAGGAGATGCTCGACCTCGGCCTCCACGGCTTCGCCCTGTCCCGCTACTCGGGGCTGTGGGTGGGCTTCAAGGTCGTCACCACCCTGGCCGACGCCCTGGCCACCGCCGAGGTGGCCCCCGACCGGGTGGCCCCCGCCGAGCCCGAGCTGGTCATCGACGGCCAGCCGTGGCGCCACGTCCAGCAGCCCGGCCTGGTCACCCCCATCAGCCTGGGCCAGGAGGCGGAGATCGCCTACGGGCGCCTGGAGGCGGCCAAGGCCTACGCCGCCGCCAACCGGCTCAACCGGATCAGCGGGGCCCGCTCCGGGGCCTGGCTGGGCATCGTGGCCGCCGGCCGCACCTTCCACGAGCTCTGCCAGGCCCTGGCCGACCTCGGCCTCGGCGGCGGCGAGCTGAGCCGCCGCGGCGTCCGCCTGCTGCAGGTGGGGATGGTGTGGCCGCTGGAGCCGACCGTCATCACCGAGCTGGCCAAGGGCCTCACCGAGATCCTGGTGCTGGACGAGAAGCGGGCCTTCATGGAGCTGTTCGTGAGGGACATCCTCTACGGCCGGTCCGACGCCCCCCGCATCGTCGGCAAGCACGACGAGAAGGGCCGCCTGCTGGTCCCCGCCGACGGCGAGCTGACCGCCGACCGCATCGCCCCCATCGTGGCCGCCCGGCTCCGCGGCCGGCTCGCCCTGCCGGGCTCGGAGATGGAGGCCCGGCTGGCCCTGATCGAGGAGGCCCGCCAGGCCACCGGCGCCGAGATCGAGCGCACCCCCTACTTCTGCAGCGGCTGCCCCCACAACCGCTCCACCGAGGTGCCCGAGGGCTCCATCGCCGCGGGGGGAGTGGGCTGCCACGCCATGTCGCTGTGGATCGACGACCGGGCCCTCACCATCCACCAGATGGGCGGCGAGGGGGCCACCTGGATCGGCCGGGCCCCCTTCACCGACCGGTCCCACCTGTTCCAGAACCTGGGCGACGGCACCCTGTTCCACTCGGGCAGCCTGGCCGTGCGGGCCGCGGTGGCCGCCGGCGTCAGCCTCACCTACAAGGTCCTCTACAACGGGACGGTGGCCATGACCGGGGGTCAGCCCGTGGCCGGGGCCATGGACGTTCCCGAGCTGGCCGCCGCCCTGGCCGCCGAGGGGGCGTCGCGGATCGTGGTGTGCAGCGACGACCCCGACCGGTTCCGCTCCAGCCCGGGCTTCCCCGCCGGCGCCGACGTCTGGCCCCGGGACCGGCTGGAGGAGGCCCAGCGGGCCCTGCGCGACACCCCCGGCGTGACCGTTCTCATCTACGACCAGCGCTGCGCGGCCGAGAAGCGCCGGGACCGCAAGCGGGGGGTGATCCCCACCCCGGCCAAGCGGATCTTCATCAACGAGGCGGTGTGCGAGGGCTGCGGCGACTGCGGGGCCAAGAGCCACTGCCTGTCGGTCCAGCCCGTCGACACCGAGTTCGGCCCCAAGACCCGCATCCATCAGTCGTCGTGCAACTTCGACTACACCTGCGTCGAGGGCGACTGCCCGTCGTTCATCGAGGTCGCCGCCCGGCCCGGGCCCCAGCGCTTCCGCCCGGCGGCGCCGGACCTGCCGGTCGAGTTCCCCGAGCCGGCCCGCCCGCCCGTTCCCGCCGGCGGGTACTCGCTGTACATGGCCGGCATGGGCGGCACCGGCGTGGTCACCGCCAGCCAGGTGCTGGCCACCGCCGCCCTGCTGGAGGGCCTGGAGGTGTCGGGCCTGGACCAGACCGGGCTCAGCCAGAAGGGCGGCCCGGTGGTGTCGCATCTGCGCCTGTTCGACGGCCCCGCCGGCGGCTCCAACTACATCGGCGCCGGGCTGGCCGACTGCTATCTGGGCTTCGACCTGCTGGTGGCGGCCAACCCCCGCAACCTGGCCCGGGCCGCCCCCGAGCGCACCCTGGCCGCGGTCTCCGTCAGCCGGGTGCCCACCGGCGAGATGGTGGCCCACCCCGACGAGCCCTACCCCGACGCCGACGACCTGCTTTTGGCCATCGACCGGGTGACCCGCAAGGACGACAACGTCCGCCTCGATTCCGTGCAGATGGCCGAAGCCCTGTTCGGCGACCACATGCAGGCCAACTTCCTGACCCTGGGGGCGGCCTACCAGGCCGGGGGCGTGCCCGTGTCCGCCGAGTCCGTCGAGCGGGCCATCGAGCTCAACGGGGTGGCCGTCGCCGCCAACAAAGCCGCCTTCGCCTGGGGCCGCTGCGTCGTGGCCGACCCGGCGGCGGCGCGGGACGCGGTGGCCGCCGAGCAGGCCGGCGCCCCGCGGGCGGTCGCGTCGGTGCGGGCCTCGGTCGAGGCCCGGGCCCTGATCGGGCGGTCGTCCCTGGTCGGGGCGGTGGCCGGCCTGGTCGAGCGGCGGGCGGCCGATCTGGTGGACTATCAGTCGCGGGCGCTGGCCGCCCGCTACGTGGAGTTCCTGGGCCGGGTGGCCGAGCGCGAGCAGTGGGTGATGGGCCGCGACGCCGCCGACCTGACCGAGACGGTGGCCTTCTACCTGTACAAGCTCATGGCCTACAAGGACGAGTACGAGGTGGCCCGGCTCCATCTCCGGCCCGAGGTCGGCGAGGCCGTGCGGGCCGCCTTCGGCGACTCGGCCCGCTACCGGCTGCTGCTGCACCCGCCGCTGCTGCGGGCCCTGGGCCTGAAGCGCAAGCTGAGGTTCGGCCCCCGGTGGCGGCCGCTGCTGAGGCTGCTGCGGGCCGGCCGCAAGCTGCGGGGCACCTGGCTCGACCCGTTCGGCGCCACCGCCATGCGCCGTCTGGAGCGGGCCCTGGTGGACGAGTACCGGGCCATCGTCGAGGCCGAGCTGGACGGCCTGACCCCGGCGAGCTACGACCGGGCCATCCGCCTGGCCGGGACCCCCGACCTGATCCGGGGCTACGAGGAGATCAAGCTGGCCGGCGTCGAGCGGTTCCGGGACGAGGTGCGGGCCATCCGCGACCCGGCCGCCGTCCCGGTGGAGCTGGGCCCCAAACCGGCCGCCGGCTGAGGCCCGCCGGGGCTTCAGCCGCCTCCTTCAGCGGCTCGTTGAGCGGCGGGCCGCCCCGCGCCCGGGCCGGGCGCTTCAGTCGGCCTCGGCGATGGTGACCGATTCGATGGTCACGTCGGCGGCGGGGCGGTCGTTGCGGCCGGTCTTCACCTTCTGCATGGCGTCCACCACGTCCAGGCCGGCCACCACCTGGCCGAACAGCGAGTACTGCGGCGGCAGCCTGACGCCGGCCGGGCCGCTGACGATAAAGAACTGGCTGCCGTTGGTGTCGGGCCCGGCGTTGGCCATGGCCAGCGAGCCGATCTGGTAGCGGCCCGGCTTGGGCAGCTCGTCGGCGAAGCGGTAGCCGGGCCCGCCCCGCCCGGTGCCGTCGGGGTCGCCGCCCTGGCACATGAAGTCCTTGATGATCCGGTGGAAGATCACCCCGTCGTAGTAGTGGTACCGGGCCAGCACCACGAAGTTGTTGACGGTTCGGGGCGCGGCGATCGGGTCCAAGGCGATGGTCATCGAGCCCATGGAGGTCTCCATGGCCGCGGTGTAGCACCGGGCCGGGTCGATGCACATGGGCGGCGGCTCGTCGAACTTCCGCCGGACGGGGCTGGACCCGTCGGCGGCGGGGCAGGGGGTGGGGGCCACGGATCGCTCCTTCGCGGCAGCAGACAGACCCGGCGACCCTAACCGGGCCCGTTGTCCGAGTTGCGGGATGCCCGCTCCCCGACCGGGCCCGTCGCCCGAGTTGGGGGATGCCCGCTCCCCGACCGGGCTGCGGCCCGGGGCCGGTGAATATCATCGCCGGGTGCCCCCCGACGCCCCGCCCGCCGCCGACCTCTCCGCCCTGCCCGCCGCTGGAGGCTTGGCCGCCGCCGGGGACCCTGTCGCCGACAAGGGCCTCACCGGCGAGGGCTTGGCCGCCGACGGGGACTCCGCCCCCGGCCGGCGGCGGATCACCGAGGCCCTCGACCTCGACGTGGCCGCCCGGCGCTGGGTGTGCAACCGGTGCGGACGCGACCTGGGCCCGGCCGACCGCAGCTACAAGGAGGGGTGCCTGCTGTGCGACCGCGACCCCCGGGAGATCCACGTCCCCTTCGACCCCCCCACCGAGTTCGGGTTCAGCCCCCACCCGGACTGGTGCCGGATCGTCGAGGTCTACTGCCCGGGCTGCGCGGTGATGTTCGACGTGGAGTACCTGCCCCCCGGCCACCCCGTCACCCACGACATAGAGCTCGATCTCGATGCCATCGGATGACCCGTCCCCGACGACCGGCTCGATGACCGCCGGGCGCCCTTCGACCAGCCAGGCATCGGATGATCCGCCGCCGACCGGTCCGAACCTGCTCGACGTCGACATCGGGGGAACCTTCACCGACGCCTTCGTGGTGCTGGACGGCCGCCAGGCCGTCGGCAAGTCGCCCACCACTCACGCCGACCTCTCCGACGGCATGTTCGCGGCCATCGGCGAGGCAGCGGGGCGGCTCGGCCTCGACCCCGCCGCCGCCTTCGCCGCCGCCGACGCGGTGAAGTACTCCACCACGGTGGGCACCAACGCCCTGATCGAGCGCACCGGCCCCCGGGTGGGCCTCATCACCACCGCCGGCCAGGAGGACACCATCCACGTGGCCCGGTCCCGGTCCTGGGCTGACGGGATGCCCCTGGAGGTGCAGATCGACCGCACCCGGGCCCGCCGCCCCGACGATCTGGTGCCCCGGTCGCTGCGGGTCGGGGTGCGGGAGCGGGTGGACTGCTTCGGCATGGTGCTGATGCCGCTGAGCGCCGACGACGTGCTGGCCGCGGTCGATCACCTGGTCCGCCAGGGGGTGCGGGCCATCGCCGTCTGCCTCACCTGGTCGTTCATGAACCCCGTCCACGAGCAGCGCGTCCGCGACATCGTCCGGGCCGAGTACCCCGACTCCACCCTGGGCCGCTGCCCGGTGCTGCTGTCCTCGGAGGTGGCCCCCAAGCTCGACGAGTACCGGCGCAGCATCACCACCATCCTCAGCGCCTACCTGGCCCCCGACACCGAGGACCACGTGATCGACCTCGGCCACCGGCTCCGCTCCGCCGGGTGCCGCCGGCCGCTGCTGGTGGCCCGCAACATCGGGGGCGTGGCCTCGGCCAGCCGGACCACCGCCCTGCACCTGCTGGGCAGCGGCCCGGTGGCCGGGCTGGCCGGCGCGGCCCGGATGGCCTCCGATTACGGGCTCGACCGGGTGATAACCGCCGACATGGGCGGCACCAGCTTCGACGTGGGCCTGGTGCTCGACGGCCAGGACCGCAACTACGAGTTCGACCCGGTCATCGACCGGTGGCGGGTCCACCTGCCCGTCATCGCCAACTACTCCATCGGGGCCGGCGGGGGCTCCGTCGCCCACCTCACCGACGCCGGCGAGCTGCGGGTGGGGCCCCGCAGCGCCGGGTCGATGCCCGGCCCGGCCTGCTACTCCCAGGGCGGAACCGAGCCCACCGTCACCGACGCCGACGTGGTGCTGGGCTACATCGATCCCGACTGCTTCCTGGGCGGGGCCATGCCGCTGAGCCGGCGGCTGGCCGAGCGGGCCCTGCGCCGCCGGATCGCCGACCCGCTGGGCATCGACGCCGCCGAGGCCGCCCTGCGGGTGCGCAGGCTCATCGACGGGGTCATGGGCCAGGAGATCTACCGCCAGACCGCCCTGGAGGGCCACGACCCCCGGGACTTCACCATGTTCGCCTTCGGCGGGGCCGGTCCGGTCCACGCCGCCGACGTGGCCGCCTACAGCGACGTGGGCGCGGTGGCCACCTTCCCCCACGGCAGCGAGCTCAACGCCTACGGCGTGGCCACCATGGCGGTGATGCAGACTTACGAGCGCACCCGGATGATCGAGTTGTTCGACGGCGAGGCCCACGCCGACGAGACCGTCGCCTTCAACGAGACGGTGGGCGGGCTGGTGGAGCTGGCCGAGCGGGACATGGCCGAGGAGGGGTTCGCCGCCGGCTCGGTGTCGCTGCGCCTGGAGCTGGACATGAGCTACGGCGGCCAGCACCACACCGTCCGGCTCGAGTCGCCCCGGATGCTCCTCGGCGGATTGGACGACGTCGCCGCGGTGTGCGACGCCTTCAACGCCGTCTTCGCCGACACCTACGGGGCCGGCTCGACCCACCCCTACGGCGGGATCCTGGTGCAGTTGTTCCGGCTGGTGGCCTCCGCGCCCGGTGCCCAGCTCACCGAACGGCCCCGGTTGGCGCCGCCGCCGGCGGCCGAGGCTGGCGAGGTCGGCCGGGAGGCCCGGCCCGAGGCCCGCGAGGTGTGCTGGCCCGGCTCGGGCCCGGTCCTCACCCCGGTGTACGAGCGGGGCCGCCTGCCGGTCGGGTTCGCAGCCGAAGGCCCGGTGGTGGTGTCCGACGTCGACACCACCGTGGCCGTGCCCGGCGGCTGGCGCTACGAACTGGACGAGCACCGCACCGGCTGGCTGACCCGAACCGGGGCCAGCCCGTGACCGGTCCGGGCGCCGGGCCCGCCGGGCGCAGGAAGCCGCCCGCGACCGGGCCGGAGACACGAGCCGCCGAGGCCGCCGGAGCCCGCCCGTGACTGCGGCCCGCACCCCGAGGCTGCTCGACGTGGCCGACATGGGCCTGGACGAGCGGGTGGCCCGGTTCGGGCGCCCGCTGATGAAGCCCGGCCCCGGCCTCGACCCCGAGGTGCTGCACCGGGAGGTGCTGGAGGCCCCCACCGAGCTGGAGCTGGCCGGGGCTGACCGCCTCGACCCGGTCGACCTGGAGATCTTCCTGCACAAGCTCGACTCGATGATCGACGACGGCCGCGACGTGTGCAAGTACCTGAGCATGGCCGAGATGCTCCAGGCCGGCGACCTGGGCGTGGGCGTGTTCACCGCCAAGGGCGACCTGGCCGGCATGTCCACCGGGGTGCTGCTGCACGCCCTGCTGCACTACGGGCCGGTCAAGTACGTGCTCAAGCACTACGCCAAGGACCCCACGGTGGGGCTGGCCGACGGCGACATCTTCTTCTTCAACGACCCCGACGCGGGCGGGGTCCACACCTACGACCACTTCCTGATGATGCCGGTGTTCTACGAGGGGGAACTGCTGGCCTGGGTGGCCTGCGGGGGCCACCAGGGCGAGTCGGGGTCTAGGTCCCCGGGCGGCTGGTCGCCCGAGATCGGCAGCCGCTACGAGGAGGGCCTGCACATCACCCCGCTGCGGGTGGGGACCAACTTCGAGTTCCACACCGACCACCTGGAGTTCCTGTTGAACTCGGTGCGCACCCCCCGCCAGAACTCGCTGGACATGAAGGCCCGGCTGGCCGTGTGCGTGAGGCTGCGCAGCCAGCTTCTGCGGGAGACCGAGCGCCGGGGGGCCGACTTCGTGGCCGCCGGGCTCCGCCAGTCAATCAAGACCTCGGCCGCGCTGGCCCGCCGCCGCATCGCCGGCCTCAACGACGGCATCTACCGGTCGGTGGTGTTCCTGGACACCATCGGCATCGACGACGGGCTCGTCCGCCTGCCGGTGGAGATCCACAAGCAGGGCGAGGAGCTGGTGATCGACCTGGCCGGGGCCTCGCCCGAGCCCGGCATCGGGCCGTTCCACCTGCGCTGGCACCTGGCCCGGGCGGCCAGCGCCGCCGCTCTGTTCCCCACCGTGTTCCGGGGCCTGCGCTGGTCGATCGGGCTGTTCGACCCGGTGAAGCTGACCGCCCCGCCCAGCATCGTGAACGCCCCCAGCCGGGACTCCGGCACCGGCTCGGGCAGCCACACCGGCCGGGTGGTGGTGCAGGGCCTGCTGCTGGCGGCCATGCGGATGCTGCACGACAGCCCCCACCGGCTGGGGGTGGTGGCCCCGTTCGCCGAGAACCTCCTGCTCATCGGGTTCGGCGGCGAGGGCCAGTACGGCAACCCCATCGCCGGGGGCCCGGCCAACGGCAACGCCACCGGCCAGGGCGCCCGCTTCGACACCGACGGCGAGCACAGCGCCGGCTTCTTCTGGGCCATGGTGGTGGACTGCCCCGGCCCCGAGGAGCAGGAGCGGAAGTTCCCGTGGGTCTACCTGTTCCGCAACCGCTTCGACCGAGACGTGTGCGGGCTGGGCCGATACCGGGGCGGGGTGGGCCTCACCGACTGCTTCGTGATCCACGGCACCGAGGGGCTGCGCTTCAACTCGGTGGGCACCGGCAGCCGGTTCACCAAGAACTACGGCCTGTTCGGGGGCTACTCGGGGGCGTCGCAGCCCCGTATCGTGATCCGGGACTCCGACGCCAAGGCCCTGATGGCCGCCGGGGCCGACGACCTGCCCATGAGCGTGCGGGAGCTGGCCGACCGGCGGCGGATATCGGGCCGCTACGAGTTCGGCCACCCCAACATCGAGGGGGAGAGCTGCGCCGACGGCGACGTGTTCGTGCTGGCCCGGGGGTCCGGGGGCGGCTACGGCGACGTCATCGAGCGGGAGCCCGACGCCGTGCTGGGCGACATCGCCGACGGCGTGACCTCTGTGGAGCTGGCCGCCCGGCTCTACGGGGTGGTGCTGACCGGGGGCCGGGACCGGGTGGACACCGCCGCCACCGCGGCCCGCCGGGCCGAGATCCGGGCCGAGCGGCTGCGCCGGGGCCGGCCGTATCACGAGTTCGTGGCCGACTGGTCTCAGCGGCGCCCCCCGCCCGAGGCCCTGCGCCACTACGGCGACTACCCGATCCCAACCCAGTTGGTAGACGACCGCGACTACCCCGACCCCCGAGAGCCAGCGCCGTGAGGCTGGTGGCGGTGGCCGCCCCCGAGGTGTTCGCTGCGGCCCTCAACCGGCCGTGGCCCGACGACCTTGACGGTCGGGTCCGCTGCCTCGACGAGGGAGCCCGGGCCCTAGGCCTGGCCATGAGCTGCGCAAGCTGGTCGCCCGCCGCCGAGGACGCGGCCCTGGCCGCCGAGCTTGATCCCAGTTCGGACCTGAACCCGGCACTGGACGATCTGGACGCGGTGGCCACCGGGTTGGCCCAAACTCCGGGCGCGCTTGCCGTTTTGGGCGCGGTCTCGGGCCCGGTGGCATTGAACGCCCGGGTCGGCGGCGACGCTGGCGAGGATCTCGACGACGCGTCGGATCTGGCTGCGGCCCGGGTCCGGGCCCTGGGAGCCTGCGGGGTCAGGCGGGTGGCCGTGGTAGAGGCCGAACACTCCGGCCTTGACCCTGATCGGGCCGCAGAGGCCCATGAGCCGATCCTGCGGACCGCCGAGCATCTTCGCTTGGACGTCCTTTTAATTGCAACCTCGGCTCGACTTGGCTATGAGCGTTGGGCTGGCCCCGGCGGGTGCTCTGAGGGTCTGGTCTTCCTGCCGGCTGGCGTCTTCGAGTCGACCGCCGTACTGGACCGCGGCCTCGAGGAGCGCCGGGCCGAACTGGCCGCGGCCCATGAGGCAATCACCGCCCCCCTCGGGCCGGGCACCGACCCGGCTGCGGTGCGGGCCGCTGCGGTCCGGCTGGCTGAATTGGCGGGCCGAGAACCGGCCGGATCGGGCGGACGCCGGGAGGGGCCGGGGTGACCTGGTCGGTGGGCCTGGACATGGGCGGCACCTTCACCGACGGCTACTTCACCGACGGCCGCCGGGCGGCCATGGCCAAAGTCCCCACCTCTCACTTCGACCTGACCCGGTCGGTGATGGCCTGCCTGAGCGAGGGCGCCCGCCGCTTCGACCTGGAATTGGAGGACTTCCTGGCCTCGGTGGGGGTGTTGCGGCTGGCCACCACCATCGGCACCAACTCCGTCGTCACCGGCACCGGCGACCCGGTGGGATTGATGGTGGAAGCCGGAGCGGAGTCGTCGCTGTACGGCCCGAGCGAGCCGGCCCCGGCCCTTGGCGCCTTCGTTCGCCCCGACCACGTGACCGGCGTGCCGACCGAGGCGGCCGACGAGACGGTGCTGGAACTGTGCCGCGATCTGGTCTCCCAGGGGGTGCGCCAAGTGGTGGTCAGCCTGCCCCGTCGGCGGAGGGGCGACGAGGAGAAGCTGCGGGAGCTGGTCCGGGACCGCTACCCGGACCACTATCTGCGGTCGATCCCGCTCACCCTGGGCTCGGAGGTGGCCGACATCGACGACGACGAGCTGCGCACCGCCACCGCCGTCCTCAACGCCTACCTCAGCCGGCCGATGGCCAAGCTGCTATACCGCACCGAGGGGCTCCTCCAGCAGGCCGGGCTGGGCGTCCCGCTGCTGGCCGTTCGCTCCGACGGGTCGTGCGCCCGGACGGCCCGGACCACCGCCATCAGCACCTACAGCTCGGGGCCGGCCGCCGGGCTGGGCCTGGTGGCCGCCGAGGCCGCCGCCCGGGGCGACGAGGCCGCGGTCGGTTTCGACATGGGCGGCACCACCCTGGACCTGGGGCTGGTCCGCGGCGGCGTCTACACGACGGAGGAGACCCCCGCAATCCGAGGCGTGAGGGTCTCGCTGCCGGTGCCCGGTGTGGCGTCGGTCGGCCTGGGCGGGTCTTCCATCGCCGCGCTCGACCACTCGGGAGCGGTGAAGGTGGGACCGGCCAGCGCCGGTGCCGTGCCCGGCCCGGCCGCCTTCGGCCGGGGGGGAACCGATCCCACCCTCACCGACGCCGACGTGGCGCTGGGTTTCCTGGCCGACGGAGCGGCCCTGATCGGCGACATCGCCCTCGACGCCGAGCAGGCCCGGTCCGCCTTGGCCGCCCTGGCTGGCACCGAAGCCGCCCTTGATGGCCCCCAAACCGCTTTCGCCAGTGCCGAAGCTGTCCTGGGTGACGCCGAAAGCGCCTTGGCTGGCACCGAAGCCGTCTTGTCCGACGAGAACCCAGTGGAGGCGGCGCTACGGGTCCGCTGGGCCGCTCACCGTCAGGCCGCCTCAGCGCTCGAGGATCTGCTGACCGCGGCCGGCCTCGATCCGGCCGAAGTCACCCTCTACGCCTTCGGAGGTGCGGGCGGGCTGCACGCTGGGGCCGTCGCTGACTTGGCTGGCATCCCCAGGGTGCGGTCGTTCGTCCACGGCGGGGTCTTCAGCGCCAGGGGAGTGGCCGGCGCGCCCCTGAAGCAGGTCTACCGAGCCTCGGCCGCCCCCGGCGAGGACTTCGACGACATGGTGAGCCTGCTGACGGCCCGGGCCCGGCTCGACTTGGAAGCCGAGCACCTGCCTCCCGACGAGGCCCTGATCAGCGTCAACGCCAGCGAGGGTTGGGTCGAAGTGACATCGCAGCTCGACCCGCCGCCCACTCCGCCCGTGGCCGCCGATGCGGGCCGCGCCGAATCTCCCGGCCCAACGGTCGAGCCGTCCTCGTCTCCGGATGGCGGTGCCGTTCCCGAACCCGCTGAAGCGACCGTTTCCGCCTCGGCGGTCGGGCCCGAGTCGTCCCTGGTCCGGCGGGAGGTGTGGTGGGGAGCCGAGCCTCAGCCCACCGCCGTGGTCGATCTGACCGTCCTGGCGCGCGGCCAGGTAATCGACGGGCCCGCGCTGATCGAGGGGTGGGGAGCCGTCCACGCCGTCCCGCCCGGCTGGACCGCCCGCCGCCCCGACGACGACAGCCTCCTGTGGGAGCGGTCGTCGTGAACGGGCCCGGTCCCGATGCCCGCCAGCAGGAGCGATCACGGTGAACGTGCTCGACCACGTCGCCATCGTCGGGGTGGCCGAGACCGAGATCGGCAAGCTGCCGGGCCGCAGCGCCATCCAGCTCCAAGCCGAAGCCGCGGTGGCCGCAGTGGCCGACGCCGGGCTGGGCAAAGACGACATCGACGCCGTCTTCTCGTTCTCGGGCTACTCCCAGGCCATGATGCTGCACGCCGCCCGGATGGCGGAGTACCTGGGGCTGCGGCCCGAGCTGGCCGTGGTCACCGACGTGGGCGGACCCGGCACCCACCACGCCGCCCTGCTCACCGCGGCCGCCGCCATCGACGCGGGCATGGCCACCGCCGCCCTGTGCGCCTACGGCGAGAACGGCATCTCCATCCGGCGGTCCGGCCGGGGCCGGGCCCCCGGCACCCTCACCGGGGGCGAGGACTTCGAGGCCCCCTACGGGCAGATCGCCATGATCACCGGCTATGCCCTGTTCGCCCAGCGCCACATGCATCTGTACGGCACCACCAGCGAGCAGCTCGGCGCGGTGGCCGTGACCTCCCGCCATCACGCCTCCCTCAACGACAACGCCCACAAGCGCCAGCCCATCACCCTGGCCGACCACCAGGCCTCGCCCATGGTCTCGTCGCCCCTGCGCCGCCTCGACTGCTCGCTGATCTCCGACGGGGGCGGGGCCTTCGTGGTCACCTCGGTGGACCGGGCCCGCGCCCTGGGCCGCCCCTTCGCCCGGGTCCTCGGCTACGGCGCAGCCGCCACCCACCACATCCCCTCCCAGGCCCCCGACCTCGACGAGCTGGGCGGCCCGGCCGCGGCGGCCCGGGCCTTCGAGCGGTCCGGGCTGAGCGCGGCCGACGCCGACGCCGTTTACATCCATGACGCCTGCACCTTCAGCGTGGTGGCCGGAGTGGAGGCCCTGGGCCTGTGCGGCCCCGGCGAGGGCGGCTCCTACGCCGCCTCGGGGGCCCTGGGGCTGGGCTCGGCCCATCCGGTGAACCTGCACGGCGGGATGCTCTCCCACGGCCACGCCGGCGGGGTGTTCCACCTCCTCGACGCCGTCCGCCAGCTCCAGGGCGCCGCCGGCCGCCGCCAGGCAGACGGGGCCGAGGTGGCGGTGGTCCACGGCAACGGCGGCGTCTTCTCCGCCTTCTCCACCATGGTCCTGGCCCGGGAGGACCCGTGAGCCCGGGTCACAGCGGCTCGGCCGGGTCTGGCTCTGGCTCGAGTTCGGCCCGGTCGGACTCCGGCTCGGCGGGATCGGGCAAACCGCGGCCCGATCTCGGGGACTCGGCCACCGCCCCCTACTGGGAGGCGGCCCGCCGGGGCGAGCTGGCCCTGCCCCGCTGCGACGCCTGCGGCCTGGTCTTCGCCTACCCCCGGCGCTTCTGCCCCGGCTGCTGGTCCCCCGAGCACACCTGGCAGACGATGGCTGGCCGCGGACTCCTGTGGTCCTTCACCGAGGTGCATGTCGCCTTCTACGACGGCACCTGGGCCGACGACGTCCCCTACGTGGTGGCCGTGGTCGAGTTGGACGAGGGCCCCCGCCTGCTGGCCAACCTGGTCGATCCCGACCCGGACCGGCTGCGCATCGGCGCCCGGGTCGAAGCGACCTTCGCCGACCGGGGCGACGACCTGACCCTGCCCATGTTCCGGCTGGCATCGTGACCGCCTCGCCCGCGCCCTTGCCCGAGGACCCAGCGCCCATGACCGCCGCCTGCTTTCCTGAGGACCGGCCGTTGTGATTCGTAGCGGTGGCTTAGAGGACTTGGCGCCGTGACCGCGGACCGGCCGTTCGAGGACCTGTGGTCGCTGTGCCGGCGGCGGGCCGAGGAGCACCCCGACCGGGTGGTGCTGGACTTCGACGGCCGTCTGTTCACCTGGGCCGAGCTGACCGCCGCGGCCGAGACCTGCGCCGGGAGCCTGGCCGCGGTCGGCGTGGGGCCTGGCGACGTGGTGTGCCATCTGTCGCCCAACCGCTCCGAGGCGGTGGTGACCATGCTGGCGCTGCTGCGCCTCGGGGCGGTGGAGTGTCCGGTCAACGCCGGGCTCAAAGGCCCCCAGCTCGCCCACGTGCTCGGTCATTCCGGGGCCAAGGTCCTGATCGCCGACGGCTCGCTCACCGACCGGGTGGCCGAGCAGTCGCCCGCCGCGGCCGGCCTGGAGACGGTGGTGCGGCGCGGCCCGGGGCCGGACCCGCCCGGCGTCGCCGTCGTCGACTACGACGAACTGCTCGCCCGCCCCGCCCCGGTCCCGCCGTTCGCCCCGCCCCGCCCCGGCCACCCGATGAACATCATCTACACCTCGGGCACCACCGGCCCGGCCAAGGGGGCGGTGCTGCCCCAGGCCTTCCCCGTCGAGCAGGCCCGCATCAAGATCGAGCAGTGGGGCCTGAGCGCCGAGGACGTCATGTTCTCGGCCCTGCCGCTGTATCACGTGAACGCCCGCTTCTCCACCCTGGGCACGGCCTTGGTCGTCGGCGGGCGGGCCGCCCTGTTGTCCCGGTTCTCGGCCCGGGCCTTCTGGGCCGAGGCGAAGCGCTCGGGGGCCACCGAGGTCGGGGTGGTGGGGGCCATGTCGTCGATGCTGTTGAACCAGCCCCCGTCGCCGGGCGACCGCGACCACCGGGTGCGGATGATGCACGGCGCAGCCGGGATTCCCATGGATCGCCGGGCCGAGTTCGAGGACCGGTTCGGGCTGCGGCTGGTCACCGGGTTCGCCATGACCGAGACCGGCCACTTCGCCACCACCGGCCCCGACGACCCGATGCGCTACCGGGCCTCGGGCCGGCCGGTGCCCCAGTTCGAGGCCGCGGTGGTGGACGCCGACGGCACCGAGGTGCCCGCCGGCGATGTGGGCGAGCTGGTGGTGCGCCCCCGGACGCCGGGGGTGATGATGACCGGCTATCACCGCCAGCCCGAGGCCACCCTGGCCGCTTTCCGGAACCTGTGGTTCCACACCGGCGATCTGGCCACCATCGCCGACGACGGATACATCCGCTGGGTGGACCGGATAAAAGACGCCATCCGCCGCCGGGGAGAGATGATCTCCTCCACCGAAGTCGAGCGGGCTGTGTCCGGCTTCGGTGGAGTGGCCGAATGCGCCGCGGTGGGAGTCCCCTCCGAGCTGGGCGAAGAAGATGTGAAGATCGTCATCGTCCCCGAGTCGGGCTGCAACATAGACCCGGCCGAGCTGGCCCGCTTCTGCCGGGAGACCCTGCCCGACTTCAGCGTCCCCCGCTACCTGGAAATCCTCGACGAAATCCCCCGAGGCCCCACCCACAAAGTCCTCAAGCACCAACTCCGCCACACGGCTGGCACGACCGTGACGGAACTGCCCTGATCGTTTGGTTGACGCCGGGGCACTATTTCTGATAAAGAGTCGAGTGTGAGAGGGTGTGCGGTGGTCGCGGCGGCTTTGTCGGCTGCGGTTTTGGCCGGTGGTTGCGGTGCGGGTTTGGGGGTGACGGTGACCGCCGGGGATGAGCCGGGGGGCGGCGGGCCTCTCTTGGTGGGCGGCGACCAAAGCGGCGAGGGGCCTCAGGACCCGGATCCGGGTTCAGGCCCTCAGGAGCAGCCGGGCGGCACCGGTTCGGGTTCCCAGGAGCGGTCGGGCGGCGGCGGAGAGCCGGGCGGCGGTGGGCAGCCGGGGGCCCAAGAGCCCGGTCCGGGTGCTGATGAGCCGGGTTCTCGGGGCGGGGCGGGCGGCGGTGGCGGACCCGGCGGCGGAGAGTCGGGCGGTGGAGATTCCGGCGACGGGGGGCCTTCTGGGCCCAGCGGCGGGGAACAGGCACCGTCGGGCGGGGCGGTGGGCCGCACGGGCGATGGGGGACCGGGCGGCGGGGAGCCTTCGGGTCCCGGCGAGGAAGAACCGGGCGGCGATGGGCCGGTGGGGGTTGTGGAGGGCGGTGGTGATGTTTGGGAGCCGTTGTTTCCCGGTGATTATGACGTGCCGTGGGGTTGGCTGGTGAGCGGCCGGGTGGTGCTGGGCGACGACGGGGAGGTCACGTTCCCCGGCGGGGAGTTCGGGAGCTTTTGGAGCAGTTGGCCGCGGTTTGAGGCGGTGGCCAATGAGATCTGGGACGTGTGCGACGACGCCGAGGCGCTGGCCGCGGTGGAGGGCTACAGGCTGGGCCCCGGCGAGGAGCTCGATGACATCGACATGGAGCGGATTGAGCATTTTCGTTGGAGTCGTGGGGTATCTTGTGTGCCGGGGGGGAAGCGGTATGTGTATGTGACCTCGGGCGGGCCGGGCCCGCCGGGGGTGTCGCCCGATGACGCGGTGGCCGAGCTGAACCGGGTGGCGGAGTGGTCGAGGAGCCAGCCCGGTTTCGGCGGGCCGCTGAAGGAGCCGCCGGGGCATGTGGTGGGGTATGAGGGCCCGTATTATCATGTGGACGAGCCCGCCGACGATGTGGTGGTGCTGACCGACACGGTGTCGGTGGACGACACGGTGGTCAGGGGCTTGGTCCAGAACCGCTCACGGGGCCTGTGGGCCCGGGACGTGGTCGTGTCCGCGGGGGGTCTGCGGTGGGAGTGGCCGCTGACGATGCAGCCCTGGGAGGTGGCCCCGTTCGAGATGCAGGGCTGGGTCGGGCCCGCGGACCCCGCCGCCGTTGACGTGCAGGTGACCGCCAGCCTGTCGCCGGCGGTGGACATCAAAAGAGCCCTGGGGTTTACCTCTTTGAATAATTGGCCGCTGGAGAGCTGGGAGGAGTACCTGGAGTTGCACAACCCGGCCTTCGCGGTGCCCGATCCCCCCACCGGGGAGTTCGTCTACATCATTGGGGAGGCAGATTTCTGGACGGTTACGTCGCATCCTGAACTGGATGACCAGATCCTGAACCAGACCATCGATGATCTCAGAGTCTACGCGGCTTTCACTGATCGAGACGGCAAGGTCATCGATGTGCTTCAGGCCGCCCCTTACAGGACTGACTGGACCGGCGAAACGCCCCGCCATGTCCGGGTCGACCAGTTACCCGAGCCAGACCACCCCGAACATGCCGCAGGCAACCCCCCCTTTTTCCATGTGGGGTTCTTGCAGCAAGGCGGCTGGTCTTATTACGTTCTGGTGTGGCTGGGAGGAGCGAACTAGCCGCCCCGCTGGCGGTTTGCACCCCGTTATGCGCCGAGGCCGCCGACTGGGACTACGCAAGCGATGGCTCCGCTGGGCGCTGCCGGCCGCCGGGCTGGCCGCGGCGCCGCTGCTGTTGGTGATCGAGCCTCCCGAAGCCCAATCCGCCGCAGCGCCTCTGGCCGCGGTGAGATGCGTGCCGGGCCTCAGGTGCGTCGAGGTGCCCGACACCACCACTACCACTCAGCCGCCCACCACTACCACGCTACGGCTGATCTGTGTCCCATGGATCGGGTGCTACACAGTCCCAACCACCACTACTACTACCACCACCACCACGACACGGCCGGCGGCGACCACGACGAGCCCATGGCAGGCCGTTTGCGAGTACGTGGGCGGCCGGTGGGTCAACGGAGGATGCACGACCACAACAACAACCACAACCACCACCACGACCGCACCGCCTCCGCCTCCGCCTCCGCCGCCTCCGCCTCCGCCGCCTCCGCCTCCGCCGCCGCCGACTCAACCTCCCACGACGACTCCGCGGCCGGCTCCGACGACGACGACGACAGAGCCGCCGTTTTGGGTCACCAGAGGCGCATACAACGGCACGCTCAAGGCAGCCGGGAAGGCAATCTCAGAATACTTCACCGGGCGTACCTGCGATCATCGGGCGGTGCCGACTAAGAATCAGTTGGCCGCGATGATGTTGGCGGTGCCGGTGTGGGAGATCGCCAGAGGATATGGAAGTGGTAGCGAAGAGATCCGCAACAAGGCTTCTTCTCCGATGACGCTGTCACTGTGGGATAAGAACGATAATCTGTATTCCTATAGTGACGACGAGGACGGATACGACAAGGCTCACTGGAACCCGGGGGTAGGACTGTGGCAAATAGACGACCCTTTCGGAACTCCCATTATTGGTTACGCCACGAAATTGAACCACGCCGAGCGGGCCAACACCTCCATCGGCGGCGTCATGGCGGGAAAGTATCTTCTCCATCGGTATTGCAATGCGTTACAATCTTTGAATTCTGTCAAAAAGAATCTCTATTACCACTGGAATGCGTGCAAGAGAAGTACCCGGTGTTGGGACACATACGAGAAAATCTACATTCCGGGCAACGATTCCTTGCATGTGAAGATCATATCCGGGTCCGATATAGACGGCGGGGTGCTTCAGTGGAGCTGCCGATGGGGCGACGACGGCCCGATATTCGATTGCCACTATTACGACACAGGCAATCCGCAGGGTACCATGCCTGAGATAGGGCCCACTCCCCTGGCGGCTCCGTTCGTGTCCTTCACCGACACCGTCACTAATGATGACCCCGACTCCTATGTCAGGTATATTTTATTCCCCCGAAGAAACTTTGACAATGTAATATTTCCAGGGACGACCACCAGCTACACCAAGACGATCATCAAGGGCGTGGATGTGGAGACCAACGCCCGGGACGTGAACGGCTGGACCGACAATGAGGTTAACGGGCGGGTCCTGCAGGTTCACTGCCGCCGGGGCTGCAGATGGCTCCCCACCGCACCCACCACCACCACGACCACCACGACTACGACGACGACCACCGCGCCCCCTGCGACCACCACCACAACGACTACAACGACGACTACGACTACGACCAGGGTGCCGAGGACCGTGCCCGTGGTGAGAACAACCACCACCACCACGACTACGACTACGACGACAACCGCCTCCACGACGACTACTACGCCAGCGGCGGTGCCCGGTGCGCCGTCGGGGTTGTCTGGTGTGGGTCGCAGCGGTTCGGGTTCTGAGGGTGGTTCGATTGTTTTGTCTTGGTCTGATCCGGGTGATTCGTCGATCACGGGCTATCAGTACAAGGTGAGGCGCGTGGCCGCCGAGCGGCAGTACGGCCCATGGACCGACATCTCCGGCGGCGGGGCCTCCACCACGGGCCACACCGTCACCGGCCTGGCCAACCGGACCCGCTACAACGTGCGGGTGCGGGCCCTCAACGCGGCCGGGCCCGGGCCCGCCGCGGTCGCCCGCAGCGTGTGGACCGGCCCCGCGCCGGCTACGACCACCACGACGACGGCGCCGGTCCCCCCGGCGCCGGCGGCCCCGTCGGGGCTGACCGCGGCGGCCGCCGCGGCGGGATCGGTCGCGTTGAGCTGGAACAACCCCACAGACGGCACCATCACCCGCTATGAGGTCCGGCTGCGGCCCGCCGCCGAAACGGGCTGGTGGTGCTGGACTTCGATCTGGCGCTCGGGGCCCGGCACCGTCGCCCACACCGTCACGGGCCTGTCGGGCTCCACCGCCTACCGGTTCCAGATACGCGCCGCCAACGCCCGCGGCGCCGGCGCGGCCGGCGAGGCCGCGGCGACCACGGCGGCCGCGGCCTCCCCGCCGGGATCGGTCCCGGCCGCGCCGGCGGGGCTGGCCGGGGTCGGCGGCGACCGGTCCATCGCGCTGAGCTGGAACAACCCCGCAGACAGCACCATCACCGAATACCAGTTCCGGGAGCGGCCCTCGGGCCAGACCGCCTGGCGGTGCTGGCGGCGCATCTGGACCAGCACCTCAGCCACCGTCGGCCACACCATGAGATGGATCACCAACGGCACCCTCTACCAAGTCCAGGTCCGCGCCCTCAACGCCGCCGGCGCAGGCCCCGCCGGCCAAACCGCAGCCACCCCAACCCCCACACGCCGCCCACCCGGCCCCTGAACCACCCCGCCCTGTTACCAGCCCGAACTTCCAAGCTCATCGCCCAGCCCCGATCCCCAGCCTTGGCTTTGGCCTGGCGCGGCGGGGCTGTTGTAGAATCCGGCGTTTCGCACGACACGGGCGAATCCCGCTAGGGGGCTGCTGCGTTGCTTCGATGGCTGATCCGGCGCGTGGTCGCCGCTGCGCTGGTCGTGTTCGTGGTCACCTCGCTGGTGTTCGTGGCCACCCACGTGTTCACCGACCCGGCCGCGGTGTCGCTGCCCTTGGAGGCGTCCGAGGAGCTGCGGGAGGCCCGCCGGGAGCAGCTCGGGCTCAATCGCCCGCTGATCGAGCAGTATGGCGAGTTCGCCTTCGGGCTGGTCACCGGCGACTTGGGCGAGTCGTTCTGGCAGCAGCGGCCCGCCTCGGAGATTGTGCGGGAGCGTCTGCCGGAAACCCTCAAGCTGGTGGCCGGGTCGGTGGTGGTCACCGTGATCTTGGCCGTGCCCCTGGGGATGCTGGCCGCTTGGCGGGAGAGGAGGTTCCCCGACCACGCCGTGCTGGGCTTCTCCATGGCCTTCATCAGTGCCCCGCCCTTCTGGATCGGCTTCTTGCTGATCATCGTCTTCGCCGTGCAGTTCGACTGGGTGCCCACCTTCGGCTCCCGGGGCTGGGCGTCGATCATCCTGCCGTCAGTGGCGATCGGGCTGGCCAGCGCCGGGCGGCTGGCCCAGATGATGCGCCGGGCCATCGTTGAAGAGCTGCGCCAGCCTTACGCGGTGACCGCCCAGTCCCGGGGGTTCTCCCGCTCCTACACCATCGTGCATCACGTTTTCCGCAATGTGGCCGCCAGCTTCGTGACCTTCACCGGCTGGGAGATGACCCGCATGTTCACCGGCTACACGGTGGTCATCGAGAAGGTGTTCTCCTGGCCCGGGGTGGGCGAGGCTGCTTTAAGCGCCATTGAGCAGAAGGACCTGATCCTGATTCAGGCCACGGTGGTGGTGCTGGCCGGGCTGGTGGTGTTCACCAACCTGGCCATCGACATCCTCCGCCGGGTCATCGACCCCCGAGTGGAGCTGCTGTGAGCTCTGAGACCGGCGACGCCTCCGCCGTGGAGTCCCCGGCCGAAGCCAACCCCGCCGCCGACCTAACCGAGACCAACCCCGCCGGGACCGATCTCGCCGACTCCGAAGAGCCCCGCACCCTGGCCGACCTGCGCCGGCACCTGCTCAAGTCCAAGGCGGGCATGGCCGGGGTGGTCGTCACCGGCCTCTTCGCGCTTACCGCCCTCGTCGGGCCGTGGATCCCGTTCATCCCCGACCCGGCCCAGCAGAGCCTGCCCGACCGCCTCAAGCCGCCGGTGGGCTGGGGCGGCTCCTGGGCCCACCCCCTCGGCACCGACCAGTTGGGCCGCGACCTGCTGGCCCGGCTCATCGACGGGGCCCGCATCTCGCTGCTGGTGGGCTTGGCCGCGGTGGGCCTGGCCGCGCTGATCGGGACCCTGCTGGGCCTGATGGCCGGCTACTTCAGCGGCTGGGTCGACACCGCCATCTCCTCGGTGGCCGACGTCCAGATGGCCTTCCCGGGCGTGCTGGCCGGGCTGATATTCGTGGTCGTCTTCGGCCCCAGCGTCTGGGTGGTCATCGTCGTCATCACCATGTCGGGGTGGATGGTGTTCACCCGGGTCACCCGAAACCTGGTGTTCACGCTGCGAACGTCGCTGTTCGTGGAGGCGTCGGAGATGAGCGGCGCCCGCTCGCCCCGGATAATGAGGCGCCACCTGCTCCCCAACCTGGTGGGCTCGCTCATCACCCTCATCGTGTTGGAGCTGGCCGCCGCCATCCTGTCGGAGTCGGCCTTCTCGTTCTTGGGCTTCGGGGTCCAGCCCCCCCAGTCCTCGTGGGGCCTGATGATCGAGCAGGGCTCGGACTACATCACCAACGCCTGGTGGGTGATCACCTTCCCCGGGATGGCCATCGCCGTCGCCGTCCTTGGCGTCAACCTGCTGTCGCTGTGGCTCCAGTCCTTCAACGACGTGGCCGAGCGGGAGCAGATCATCCTCGACCGGCCCGGCATGTGATGGCCGCCGACTTCGCCGCCTCAAGCGGCGCCCCCGACCGGCTGCTGGAGATAGCCGACCTCACCGTCGGGTTCCCCACCCGGGACGGCACCGTGTACGGAGTCGACGGCCTGACCCTCAACGTCGGCTCCCACGAGCGGCTGGGGGTGGTGGGCGAGTCGGGCTCGGGCAAGAGTGTTATGGGGCTGGCCATGCTGGGCATGGTCCTGCCGCCCGGGCGGTTCGTGCGGGGCTCGGTGCGCTGGAAGGGCAGAGACATGCTCGACCCGACCGTGGCCAACCAGGTCCGGGGCCGCGAGGTGGCCATGATCTTCCAGGACCCGATGGTGTCGCTCAACCCGCTCAAGACGGTGGGGGCCCAGTTGCGGGAGCTGCTCCGCCGCCGGGCCGGGCTGCGGGGCCACCGGGAGGTGCGGGCCCGCTGCCTGGAGTTGCTCGACATGGTGGGCATCGCCAACCCGGCCGAGCGGCTCCGGTCCTACGCCTTCGAGCTGTCCGGGGGCATGCGCCAGCGGGTGATGATCGCCACCGCCCTGGCCTGCAACCCGGAGCTGCTGATCGCCGACGAGCCCACCACCGGGTTGGACGTCACCATCCAGGACCAGGTCCTCGCCTTGCTGCACGACCTGTCCACCGAGCTGGGCGTGTCGGTGCTGATGATCACCCACGACCTGGGGGTGGTGGCCCAGTTCTGCGACCGGGTCCAGGTGATGTACGCCGGCCGCATCGTGGAGCGGGCCCCCATCGCCGACCTGTTCGCCGAGCCCCAGCACCCGTACTCGCTGGGGCTGCTGCAGTCGGTGCCCCGGGTGGACCGGGACGCCGACGAGCTGGAGGGGATACCGGGCGAGCCCCTGGACCGGGCCCGGCTCCCGGCCGGCTGCGCCTTCGAGCCCCGCTGCCCCGAGTCCGCCGACCGCTGCCGGCAGGACCCGCCCGAGCTGGTTCAGCTCGCCGACCGCCGGTGGGTGGCCTGCTTCAACCGCCCCCCCTCCCGCTAGGCCGGATGGAGGGCGCACCCCGATGTCTCGTCGGAGGGCGATCTGTCCCCGCTCGGGTTGTGGTCCGCCCAGGGGATCGGGACGCGGCCCGATGTCACGTCGGATGGCTATCGCCTCGGCGGCCGCTCTGGTGGCGGCCGTGATCCCGCTCCTGACCGCCGCCGCGCCTGTCCGGGCCCAGTCCGCCTCGCCGTGTGATTCAGCGACGGTGGTGCCCGCCGGCCGGGCCGGTCTGCGGGCGGACTGCGAGGCCCTGTGGGACTTCTACACCCGCCTCGACGACCCCGGCGACCTGGACGACCCCGGCCCCGGCGCCTGGGGCCCCGGCGCGCCCCTCTCGTCCTGGCGGGGCGTGGAGATCAGCCCCCTGTCCGGGCGCGTGAACGCCCTGTATCTCTTGGCCCGCGGTCTGGACGGGCCCGTCTCGCCCGGGCTGGGCAAGCTGACCGGGCTGCTCAGCTTGAACCTCAGCTCCAACCGCCTGTCGGGGCCCATTCCGGCCGAGTTGGGCCGGTTGAGCGATCTCGTCGTCTTGAACCTCAGCCGCAACCGCTTGACGGGGCCTATCCCGGCCGAGTTGGGCCGGCTCGCCAACCTGACTCAGATGAGCCTCTATGAGAACGAGCTGACCGGGCCGCTGCCCCCCGAGCTGGGCGGGCTCGCCAACCTCGTCGAGTTCGAGTACTACCGAAATCGCTTCGAGGGGCCCTGGCCGTCGGGGCTGCGCCGGTTCAACCCGTACCTGTCCGACCCTCTGGGCCTGATCTCCAATCTCCCGACCCACCGCGAGCACAGCCTGGCCAACGAGACTTGGGACGTGTGGTTCTGCGACACCCCGGCCGGGGACGTGGCTCTGGACGCCGGCGTCATCCTGCCGTTGTTCAACGACAGGCTCACCCCGTACTTCCGCTGGCTGTCCGACGGCCGCTACCGGCCCCGGTTCCGCCACGCCGGCGCGGTGACCGGCGCCGACATGTTCGGGTGCTCCGACAAAGCCGCCGCCGAGGCCTCCACCGCTGGCGGCGGATCGGGCAACCGCCGCCTGATCGTGGCCGACGAGGACAACGGCCTGGGGGTGTTCTGGGGCGCCTCTGTTCTGGTGGCGGCCAGCGCCTCCTCTCTGAGGCCGGTTGGCCCGGACGGGCTGGACCCCGAGTCGGGCCTGGACCTGCGTTCGCAGTGGCTCTACTTCGTCGCCCACGAGATGGGCCACGCCGTGGGATTCCCCCATTCGTACGGCGGGAAGGTGCTGGTGTCGGTCGGCTTCGAGCACCGGGGCGAGACCCTTCTGCCGGAGGGCACTGTCAGCGAGTACGACAACCCGATGGACGTGATGAGCAACCTGGGGAACCTCGGCGGCACCGTCGCCGTCAACCGCTACGCGGCCGGCTGGATCGACCCGGCCAACGTGGCCGTTCACCCCGGAGGCGCCGCCCGCACCTACGAGCTGAGGGCACCGGGTCTCGGCGGCACTCAGATGCTGGTTCTGCCCAGCGATGATTTCGGCATCTTCACGATGTTGGGCGCTCGGGTGGCCACCGGCTACGACTCCTCCATACCCAAAGAGGGAGTGGAGGTGTACCGGGTGACGCACCGGGTGAACGAATGGCGGAATCAGCCGTTCCCGCCTGCCGAGGAGGGCAGCTCGCACCGCGACTGGACCCGGCACGTCCACCCGGCCGGCGAGAAGTTCGAGGCGGGCGGAGCGGCCGTCGAGGTGCTGAGCCGGTCGGGCGGCCGCTTCACCGTTCGGGTGGGGCCCGGCCGCGGCGCGGCGGCGCCTTCGCCTGAGCCTGAGGCGGCCTACGACGGGCGCTTCTCCGACGACGACGACAGCGCCCACGAGGCCAACATTGAGATCATCGCCGCCCGGGGCATAACGGTGGGCTGTGACTCAGCCCGGCCCGACCGGTTCTGCCCGTCCCGGCCGGTGACCCGAGCCCAGATGATGGCCTTTCTGAGCCGGGCGCTGGGCCCCTCCGCCGACGGCGCCGCGACCGGGTCGAGGCCCCGCTTCACCGACGTGCCCGCCGACGCCTGGTACCGGCCCCACCTGGAGCGGCTGGCCGCCCTGGGCGCGGTCGAGCCCTATGCGGACGGGACCTTCCGGCCCTCCGAGCCCTTGATCCGGCGCGACATGGCCGTGCTGTTGGCCCGGGCCTTCTCGGGCATCTCGCCGGTCGCCGAGCCGGCCGGAACGTTCACCGACGTGCCCGCCCATGCCCCCGGCGCGGCCGAGGTGGAGGGCGTCCTCACCGCCGGGGTCACCAGGGGGTGTTCGGCCCGCCCCATGCGCTACTGCCCCGGCGATTCGGTCACCCGGGCCCAGATGGCCTCGTTCCTGGCCCGGGCCCTCCGAGCCGACCGCCCCGCCGCCGGGTCCGCCCCCTCAGGATCGGCAGGTTCATCGTGACCGACGCCCAGAACTCCCCGGCCCCGGCCCCCGTCCTCGACTCCGGTGGCGGCAGCGGCCCGAACGGCCCCGGCGACGGCGCTCAGCCCGGCGGCGAAGGCCCCATCGTGGAGGGACGGGGCCTCACAGTCCACTACCACAAGCGGGTGGGCAGCCGCCGCCGCACCGTGCACGCCCTCGACGACTTCGACATCGCGGTGGGCCCCGGCGAGACGGTCGGGCTGGTGGGCGAGTCCGGCTGCGGCAAGTCCACCGCGGGCCGGGCCCTGCTGGGGGCGGTCCGCCCCGTCGCCGGGCGGGTCCTGTTCAAGGGGGAGGACGTCACCGACCTGTCCCGGTCCCGCTGGCGGGCCATGCGCAATCAGATGCAGATGATCTTCCAGGACCCTTACTCGGCCCTCAACCCCAAGCGCAAGATCGGCGAGAGCGTGGCCGAGCCCTACCTGGTCCACACCCGGCTGCGGGGCCGGGAGCTGGAGGAGGCCGTCGTCGGGCTGCTGGAGATGGTGGGCCTGTCCGCCGGGGCCGCGGGCAAGTACCCCCACGCCTTCTCGGGGGGCCAGCGCCAGCGAGCGGTCATCGCCCGGGCCCTGGCTCTGCGGCCCGGGTTCGTGGTGGCCGACGAGGCCACCTCGGCCTTGGACGTGTCCATCCAGGCCCAGATCGTGAACCTGATGGTGGAGCTGCAGGCCGAGGTCGGCCTGTCCTACCTGTTCATCTCCCACAACCTGGCCGTGATCCGCCACATCTCGGACCGGGTGGCCATCATGTATCTGGGCCGTCTGGTGGAGATCGGGTCCCGGTCCGACATCTACGAGAACGCCGTCCACCCCTACACCCAGGCCCTGCTGTCGGCCGTCCCGGTGCCGGACCCGGCCAGCCGGACCGCCCACACCCCTCTCACCGGCGACCTGCCCAGCCCCATGAACCCGCCCGCCGGATGCCGGTTCAACACCCGGTGCCCGGTGGCGGTGGAGCAGTGCTTCACCGACCGGCCCCCGCTGGAGGAGCGCTCGCCGGGCCACGCCGTTGCCTGCTGGGTGAATTGAGCCCCCCCGCCCCGGGCCCCGGCGAGCCCGACCCGCCCGGCGCTGGATCAGACGGTCCCGACCCGGCTGGCTCCCGCCCGGACGACGCCGGTCCCGGCGGCGGATCGGGCCGGCGGTGGGTCCCGTTCGGCTATCTGTTCGCGCTGTATTTCATCCTGGGCGGGTCCGAGACCATGATCTCCCCGCTGTTCCCGCTGGTGCGGGTCGACCTGGGGCTGGACGAGTCCCACCAGGCCGCCATCCTGGCCGCGGTGGCCGCCGGCATCGCCTCCTTCAACCTCATCGGCGGGGCGGCCAGCCGCCGGCTCACCGACCGGGCCCTGGTGCGCTCGGCCGCCGCCTGCCTGGCCGGGGGCATGGTCCTGTCGGGGGCGGCGCCGTCGTTCTGGCCGCTGCTGGCCGGCCAGGCCCTGCTCGGCGTCGCCTTCGGCATCTTCTTCCCGCCCGCGCTGGCGGTGGTGGCCCGCCTGTATCCCGCCGCGGTGGGCAAGGCCATCGCCGCCTACGGGCTGGCCTACTCCTTCGGGCTGGCCGCGGCCGCCCTCACCGGCAACGTGGGCGCCGGCAACTGGCGCTGGGTGTTCTACGCCTGCGCCCTGCCCGCGCTGGCGGCGGTGTTGTGGACGCCGGGCTGGCCCGAGCCCGACCGCGACCCGGCCCTGCCCCCGCTCTGGGCCCAGATCCGCCAGTACGCCCGGATGCGGGTGCTGCGCCTGTCCGGGCTGGCCAGCTTCGGGGGCGTGTCCATGCACTACGTGGTGATCGGCTTCGCCCCCGTCTACTTCGTGGACCGGGGCATCCACCTCGGGCTGACGGTGAGTTTGATCGCCGCGGGCCGGGTGCTGTCGGCCGGGGTGAAGCTGGTGGGCGGCGCCCTGTACGACCGCTACGGCGGACTGTGGACGGCCCGGCTCATGATGCTGGTCACCTCGGGATTGGGCGTGCCCATGCTGGCCGCCCCGGCCGACTGGGGCGTGTGGCTGCTGGTGCCCTTCGTGGGGATCGCCGTATCGGTGCTGCCGGTGGCCAACGCCATGCTGGTGGGGGCCCTGCCCCCCCAGTCCGGCTGGGGCATCGGCGTCTTCCGAGCCGCCCTGCTGGGCTCGGCCGCGCTCCTGTCGGCCGTGGTCAGCCTGCTGCTGCGCTGGCTCCCCCTGGAAACCCTGATGCTGGCCTCCCTCTCGCTGCCCCTGCTGGTAGCAGCCGCCGCCCACGCCGCCCTCAACCGCCCCTGACCCACTCGACGCCTTGCGCGCCTTTTAGTTGCTGATTTCAATTTATTCTGATATAATTAGCTATCTAAATATAATTATAGTGATATAACATGGCAGCTGAGCCTGTACCTGATCTGAGGAGAAGCATCAGTGACTACTAAATCAGCGCCAAGACACGGTGGGGCCACTCGCGTAGCCGTGTTCGTTGACTACATGAACGTCTACGAGGGTTCTATGCAAGCAATCGGAGTGGACCGATCCAAACCCGGGACCACGGGCCAGTTCGACCCATGGTTGGTGGCGCGGCTGATCGCCGCTCGACGCGAAGAGAGGATCGGACGCCACCAGTCCCTTGTCATGGTTGGTGTTTATCGGGGTATGCCTGCGCCTTCGCGGGACAGACTCGAGGCCTCCAGGTCAGCCCGGCAGGTATCGCGTTGGAGATCGGAGGCCGACAAGGCGGGCGCGCCCCTTGTAGTGCGGACGCGTCCCTTGAACTACAAGCAGGGCAGGGCACGCGAGAAGGGCATTGATGTGATGCTGGCGCTGGACTTGGCGTTCGGTGCCCACCTTGATGAGTTTGACGCCGCTGTCGTGTTCTCTGGAGACACTGATCTGTTGCCAGCCGTGGAACGTGCCCGCGGATTCGGCGTCGACTGCGACTCGGCTTCATGGGTGGGGGGCGGACGACGGTTGCAGCCGCCGTCTGTTGAGTACGAGTACCGGCTCAGCCGCGACGACTACCGCAGTGTCAGCGACACCACCGATTACAGCCAGAGGTTGCGCTCCCGGTGACGATCTGATACGTTGAGTGCTACTTCCCCGCCTTCCGCGGCCGCTAGTCGGCCCGGAATGGCGGGGCTCCGCTTTTTCGGCCACTTGGCTACTCTCGCTGCCGCTGCTGGTAGCGGCAGTCGCCCACGCCGCCTTCGACCACCCCAACTTGTCCGCCGCCCCCTGACCAGCGGCTCGGCGCTGTGTCCCGCTGGCGGGTCCTGTCACGGGCGCGCCGTCCCCCTCACCGGCTACGCCGGACTTGCCCTGTGCCACCTCCGGCCTGGCGCACGCGCAGAAGCTCGGCCACTCACCCTCCGGAGAGGTACCGGGCTCCACTTCCTCGGACTAGCGCCCTCAGCACCACCAGCATTGACGTTTCAACCGCTGATGTCAACCCCTCCCGCCCTCGGCCCGGCCCTTCTTCCCCCTTGGTGGCGCCCCCGATGTCGATCTGATATACTTGGCGCTACTTTCCCGCCTTCCGCGGCCGCTAGCTCGGCCCGGAATGGCGGGACTCCGCTTTTCCGGTCGCGTTTCCGCCGATTGCGCCCTCCGTAACCCCCGTGGATAATGTCAGGTCGGTGGACTTGGAGCGGGGGCAGCGGGTTCGGTTGCCGGGGGAGACCGATTTCGTGTTGGTCGACAGTGCTCCGGTGGTTGCGAACGGCAGTTGGCGCTGCTATGTGACCGCCGACGAGTCGGGCGCCGGTCTGCGGGCGGTGGAGCTCACCGAGCAGCAGGCGGCCCAGGTCGAGGTGCTGGCCGAAGACGGCGGGGCCGATCCGGCGGAGGTGCTGGCCGGGCTGTGGACGGCCTGGATGCGCCAGGCCGCGGCGTCGTCGAAGGCGACCGCCATGGCGTCGGTCCCTCTGATGCCGTATCCGCATCAGAACCAGGCCGTCTACGGGGCCATGCTGCCCCAGCCGATGCTGCGGTTCCTGCTGGCCGACGAGCCCGGCACCGGCAAGACGATCATGGGCGGGCTGTGGCTGCGGGAGGCCCAGCGGCTCGGGCTGGTGAAGCGGGCGCTCATCGTGGCCCCGGCCCATCTGGTGACCAAATGGCGGGCCGACTACGAGCGATTCCTGGGCGGGGAACTGCGCCAGGTCACCTCTCAGATCGCCGAGACCGACGGCGAGGGCGTCAGCACTCTGAGCGTGTACCTCAAAGACGGTCACGACAACTGGATCGTGTCGCTGGAGTTGGCGGCCCAGAACCCGGCGGTGAGCGAGGCCATACACCCGGACCGGGCCGGTTGGGACGCAGTGATATTCGACGAGGCCCACCGGATGACCCCAACCGCCGCCACCCTTCACAGCGTCGGCCGGATGCTCTCCGAGAACACTCCCCGGGCGGTGCTGATGACCGCCACCCCCCACCGGGGCGACGAGTGGCTGTTCCGGTCGCTGATGCACCTCGTGGACCCCAAGGTGTTCCCGGCGGTGGACAAGCCGACCCGGCAGCAGCCGAGCACCCGCCTGCAGCCCGGATCGCTGCACTTCCTGCGGCGCATGAAGGAGGAGCTGGTCGACTACGACGGCGCCACCAAGCTGTTCGGCGACCGCGAGGCGGTCAACGTGAAGGTCCCTCTCAACGCCGTCGAGCGGGCCTATTACAACGAGGCCCTGGAGATGGTGGAGCAGTTCTTCGCCGCCGACGCCCGGGAGCTGGCCAAGATGGTCTACGGCAAGCGAGCGGCGTCCTCGCTGCACGCGCTGGCCCAGACCCTGCGCCGCCGGCTTGACCAGATGGGCAGCGCCAGCCCGTCCGAAGCGGCCCGGGCCGCCGACCCCGACGACGACGACGAGGCCAGCGCCGATGAGGCCCGGGTGGTCGTTGAGGGCTCGCAAGCCGTCCGCGAGGAGCGCAAGGCCGTCAAGGAGATGCTCCGCCGCCTCGATCGCGATGCCGCCGACCCGGCCTTGGCCGTGTCGAAATGGCCGCGCCTGCTCGACGACTGCCTGGCGCCCAACGGCATCGCCCCCGACGGCGACCGCCAGCTCGTGGTGTTCACCGAGTTCGCCGACACCGCCGACTGGCTGGTCCGCCGCTTCGAGGCGGCCGGGTTCACCGCCCGGCGCTACTGGGGCCGCGACAGCCATGCCGTGCGGGACGAGATAAGGGCCGGGTTCGCTGCCGGGCAGTTCCAGGTGCTGGTGTCCACCGACGCCGGCAACGAGGGCATCGACCTGCAGACCGCCCAGGTGCTGGTCAACTGGGACATCCCCTGGTCGCTGGTGCGGCTGGAGCAGCGGATGGGGCGCATCCACCGGGTGGGCCAGACCGGCAAGGTCTGGCTCTACAACCTCGTTGCCACCGACACCCGGGAGGGCGACGCCCTGTCGAAGCTGCTGGACCGGCTGGTGGAGGCGGCCAACGAGCTGGGCGGCAAGATGTTCGACAGCCTGAGCCTGGTCGGCGGAGAGGTCACAGAGGCGCTCACTCGGTGCGGGGTGGCCGCGGCCGGCGGCGGTCGCCGCGCCGACGGGCTCGCCCGGCTGCTGCGCCAGACCTATGAGCCCGGCGGAGACCGGCGCGCCGACGAGGCCGTCAGGCTGCTCACCGTCGAGCGGCTCCGCCAGGCCCATGAGATGCAGCGCCGCCAAGCTGACGACCTGGCCTCCGCAGTTGACATCGGGGCTGCGGTCACCGCCTGGCACGACGAGCAGCTTGAGCGGATCAACCCGTACGTGGTCGAGCAGTTCCTCCGTCGGGCGGCCGCCGCGAAGATGATCTCCTTCGAGCCGGCCCCGGTCCACCCAGGGTTCTTCTATCTCTCGACCTCAAAGTTGGGGGGGGGGGGGGGGCGGGTGCCAGACCCTCCCGGAGTCGCTGCGCCCGGATTCGGCCTCGGGCAGCTCGCTGGTGGCCACCAGCGGCGAAGCCAAGCGGGCCGCGGTTGCCTCGGGTCATGCCTCCGCCGCAGCCGCGGTCACGCTCGGCCCGGGCGAGCCGCCGTTCCGCCAACTCGTCGACCGGCTCGGCAAATGCCTGGACCCGGCCCTGTATCGGGGCGGGCTGCTGCGCGATCCGACTGCGGCCACCGGCTACGAGCTTCATGTCCATGAAGTAGAGGTCGCTCAGGGGCCGGCCCGCCGGGAGGTCCGCTCCTATTTGGTTCGGGTCGATGACACCGGGGCCCGCACCGCGGCCTGGGAGACCCTGGCCAACTTGGAGGCGGCCGACGGCCTGGCAGACCGTCCCTCCCCGGCCTCAGTGGCCGAGGCGGAAGAAGCCGCTCTGCGAGCCGTCGATGCCGACATCAGCTCTCAGCGAGCGGAGCTGTCGAGGTGGCTTGGGAGCGTCCTCCGCCAGCTCGGGCGACTCCCCAACGACCTCACGGACCACATCGTCGATCGCGCCGAGCGGGTGGCGGCCCGCGAGCGGATTGAGCAATCCACCGCTTCTCGAATCGACGAGTTGCAAGCCATGGCCTCGGTCGAGGCCGGGCCGCTGCGCCGGGTCGGGTGGGCCAGAGTTGAGCCGGGCCCCGCCGACTTTGACCTCGAATCGCCCGACAGCGAGCGGATCGCCACCGAGCACGTGGTCGGGTTGCTTCGGGCCGACGGCTGGAGGGTCGCCGACGTTCACACCGAAGGCCGAGGCTACGACCTTCATGCTCGCAAAGGCAGCAACCAACGCTGCGTCGAAGTCAAAGGAATTGCTGGCAGCGCGTCGTCTCGGGGCGTAAGCCTCACCGGCAACGAACTGCTGATGGCCGGTCAGCATGGCGCTGACTACTGGCTCTACATAGTTGATCGCTGCGCCAAGGGCGGCGAACTCTACGCCGCCTATCAGGCCCCAGCCTCCATATTCGCCCAGCGGATCACCGACGCAGGCGTTCTGCGGATCAAGGGCAGCGACCTTGAGGCTGCCCGACAGAGTAAGAGCATCGAGGCGGCGTGACTCGGCTCATTGAACGCTGGTTCCCGTGCGCCGAGGTCAGCGAGCACTCCGCCCGAGGCTGGGGCAGCGGCCAAGCCGAGAAAGCTCTGTTCACCTGGTTTGCCTCTCGCCCGCTGGCCCAGGCCAAAGCCGCGGTGATCTGCTCCTTGTTGCCCTGGCCTGACAACGAGTCCGAGCAAGAGCGCCTCAAGGGGCTAGTTCGCGAGTCCATGACCGGCTACGACGCTGCCAACGCGAAGTTGCGTGCCGAACTGGCCAAGCACTACCCCGACGGAGCCAAGCTGCTCGACTCGTTCAGCGGCCGGGCCATGATCCCGCTGGAGGCGGCCCGGCTCGGCGTGCAGGCTTGGGGCATTGACTACTCCCCGGTCGCCACTCTGGCCGGGAAGCTGCTCGCTGACTACCCCATGCGCAATTGGGACGACGAACCACCCCTTCCCTTTGACGGCTACGCCGATCACACCCAGCGCTATTTCTCCGAGCCGCGCTTGCTGCGCGATGTGCGCTTTGTGCTGGACCTAGTAGGCGACCGCTACGAGGCCGCCATGGACGAGTTCTACCCAATCGTCAACGGCAAACGACCCTGGGGCTACCTATGGGCGATAACGATTCCTTGCGTCGGCTGTGGAAAACGATTTCCGCTCACTGCCAGCCTTGCTCTAAGAAACAGGAACTCGAAAAGAAACGATCTGGGCCAGACCTACAGAATCGAAGTCGATCAAGCATCTAGTGCATTCACTAGCCTCGTTCATAATGGACCGTCGGGGCAAAGGCCTACTCGAATCAAGATCCCAAATACTAGTGGAAAAACGGCTATCTGTAGCTTCTGTGGACAGCATCACACCCTCGCTACTCAAAAGCGACTGATGTGGGACGGACTAGCAGATGATCGGATGCTTGTTGTTGCTGATATTGACAAAACAGTGGGCAAACGATACCGAGCACCGATTGATGAAGACATTCATGGTCTAGCCAGCGTTGTCAAAGAGTTAGCTATTGAACCCCCCTTTGGCAAAGGACTTTCGGCTGTTCCTTTGGAATCTATTCCTATAAATGTAGGTATAAAGGTGGCACCAAGCCTGTATGGTTATCAGAAATATGGCGAGTTGTGTAATAATCGACAGACCTTGGGTTTAGTTCGCCTTACACGAATCATAGATTCGCTGGCTCAAGAGTATAGATCAGTTGGACCCAGCGTCGACTATGTAGCCGCACTGGTTGGTTATGCTGCATCCAATCTGGTGAGACGATTGAATTATAGTACCAGGGGAGCTGATTTGCAGGTCCCCGGCCAGAAGGTACGTCATATTTTCGCCAACGAAGGAAGCCTTGGGTTCAATATGGATTACTTGGAGACTAGTTGTGGTGACGGACCTGGAACCTGGCGGTCGCTAGTTGTGCATACCATTAGATCTTTAGGTAAGCAACTTGATAGAGTCCCGGGACACCCGGCGTCTATCACACGCGGGTCTGCCTTGTCGGTTCCATTGCCGGATGGGTCGATTGATGCGGTGGTCACCGATCCCCCTTACGACGCGATGGTTAACTACTGTGACTCTTCAGACTTGTTCTTTGTATGGCTCAAGCGAGCGCTCGTTACGTCGCACCCGTGGTTCGGGATCACCAGCGACCCGGCTGGGTTGCAGGAGAAGACCGAAGAGGCTGTGGTCAAGTTCGGCAATCAGGAGAGCGATCACCGCACCAAAGAACACTACAAAGACTGCATCGCCAAATCATTTGATCAGGCTCGCTGGAAAATCACCTCCGATGGCGTTGTCACCATTATCTTCGGTCACGGCGATCCAGACGTTTGGCACAATCTGCTCACCGCTATCGACAGCGCTGGTCTCGTGCTCACCGGCTCTTGGCCGGCTCGCACTGAACGGGCCGCCGGGCCGGGCACGGGTGACTCAAACATTGAGACCACCCTGACCTTGGCTTGCCGTCCCGCGCCACCTGCTCGTCCATTCAGGGGGGTGGTTGACGTGGATGCCGAAGTCCGTCAAGCGGTGTTCGAGCGGGTGCCGTTGTGGAACGACGACAAGCTGGCCATCTCGGATCAGTTGATGGCCTCGGCTGGCCCGGCGATGGAGGTGGTGGGTCGCTACAGCGAGGTGCGTGACCACTTGGGCAAGCCTGTCGATCTCGACCGTTACCTGCCGTTGGCTCGGCGTTTCGTGCAGGAGGCCGCGGCCATCCAGATCGACGGTCGCCCGCTGGGCGATTTCGACAAGCGCAGCCAGTTCGCCCTGTTCTGGGCCCGCCAGTACGGACGCGGCCTGGCTGCCGCGTCCGAGGCGCGCTGGCAGCGTCTTGCCTCGGACATGACCGAGGCTGAAACCGCTGGGCTGCTGGTGAAGCAGGGCAAAGGGATGCGACTGGCGTACGCGTCCGAGTCCGTCCCGGCTGGCAAGGAGTCTGTCCTGGCCCGCAAGGAGTCCGACTCGCCCAGTCCCGCCGCTGGTGCCGTCATTGACGTGGCCATGGCCGTAGCCGCCGCAGGCCGTTCGCTCACTGACACTGCCGATGTGCTGGCCCATCGGGGCCGATCCGATGACGAGCTGTTGTGGGCGGCCATGGCGGAACTGGCCCGGCTGCTGGGCGAGAGCGACCCCGACGGCGGGGTGTGGACCTGGGTGGTCCGCCACCGCGACTCCATCGCCGGGCGGGCCGACGACGTGGAAACCGCGCTGGACCGCGAGGCCGCCGAACGCGAGCGACGGGATCGCCAGGGTCAGCTCTTCGACGGCTCGGTTGAAGAGCAAGACGACGGAGAAGAAGAGGCGGAACTCGCTGAAGCACCGAGAGACAACGTTCTCGGCTCAGTCGAAGAGCAAGACGAAGAAGAGAGGTAGGAGGGAGCCCATGCCTTCAAATCTGCCGGTCAGGCCGTGGTGGGAGGAGCTGAACCTTCGGGAGGAGGTGGCCGACAGCGGGGGGCTCATTGACGACGTGCAGATGTCGTTGCACAACGCCGTGTTCGGCCGGGCCGACGGCGGCACTGTCGCCTACCACAAGGCCGCCTACTACGGCGAGATCACCCACCCGGCCGGCAGCCTGGTGTCGCTGATGGCCCAGATCGCGGTGCGCCTCGGCGCGCCCGGATCAGTGAAGGCCAAGGCGGTGTGGCGGCTGGATCAGGCCATGGGCGGCGGCAAGTCGCACGGGCTGATCGGGCTGTGGCACCTGGCCCGCCACACCGCCGAGCTGGCCGGAACCGACTTGGGCACCCAAGTGCTGGCCGAGGCCCGCCGCATTGCCGGTGACGACGCCCTGGCCGACGGCCTCAACGATCCGGTATGCGTGGTGCTCGACTGCGACAACCCCGCCCCCCGCGAGCAGACCGACGGACCGGCCAAGACCCTGGGCGAACGGTTCCTGTGGCGCCTGTTCGACCGGGACTACCCGGCCTGGGAGGCCCACAAGGGCCACACCTCCAGCAAGGCCGAGCTGGCCACAGCCCTGGCCACCGTCCGCCGGCCGGTACTGATCCTCATCGACGAGATCATGGACTACCTGCGCTGGGCCGCCAACAAGAGCGAACAACTTGCGCTCGACGACATGGCCTTCCTGCGGGCCCTGCTCGACACGGTCAACGATGTGGACAACTGCGCGTTGGTGGTGGTGATGATCGCCTCCGACCACGACAACATCACCCTCAACGAGCTGGGTACTCGCTGCCGGGCCGAGCTTGAGGACCTGCTGTTGCGCAACGGCGAGGCCACCACCGTCACCTCCGGCGGCGACTTCGCCGACATCATCCGCCGCCGGCTCTTCGAGAACGCCCCGGCCGAGGCGGTGGCCTCCGCCACGGCCGCTCTCTATGCCGAACGCATGGGCGGACCGTGGGCCGACAAGGTGTTCGGCGACGCCAACCCCGGCTTCGGCCAGCAGGTGGCGCGTTGCTATCCCTTCCATCCGGCGCTGCTGGACCTGGCCGACCAGGAATGGTCTCTGCACGCCGGGTTCCAGAAGGTGCGCTCCACCATCAGGGTGTTCGCCGCCACCGCCTACTCGCTGATCGAGCGGGCCCGCCGGGGTGACTGGGTGCCGCTGCTGATCGGACCGGGCGATCTGCCGCTGTCGGACCGGCCGGTGCGCGACTCGCTGCTCGACTCGGGGCTGGTGGCCGACGCCCGCACTGAGTCGAGCCTGCGGGAGGTGGCCCTGGCTGAGATCGTCGACCCCGACCACGACGACCGGGGCACCGCCCGGCTGATCGACCGCCGCGTCGCCGCCGACGGCGTGAGGGCCGAGAACCCCCGTGCCGCCGAGCGGATGGCCGCCGCGTTGTTCGTCTATTCGCTGTGCCCGCGTCCTCGGGGACGGCGCGGCGCCACCGAGCCCGAACTGCACGCCGCCGCCTTCGTGCCGGTGAACGCCTACGGGCCCGGCGATTCCGAGATCGTCATGCGCGACCTGTTCGAGAGCGGCGACGGGCTGGTGGCCTTCGACAAGACCCCCGGCACCGGCCGCAACAACCCCGCCCGCTACCACTTCGAGACCCGCAAGACCCTGCCCATGCTGCATCGGGCCGAGCGCCAGGCCGTGGGCGACGCCGACCGAGACGAGGCCGTGGCCGAGATCGCCTTCGAGCTGGCGGTCAGCGGCCCGTTCCAGCGCGTGGTCGAGGTGCGGGCCGACAATGCGCCAATTGGCCCGGTGACGGCTGACGACCTGCGCGATCTGCTGGCCGCGGCCGGGATCGATCATCAGCGCCAGACCCGGCTGGTGATACTCGACTCGCGCTGGTTCAGCCTTCTCAACGGCGACGACTCCGCCACCCGGGCGGCGGTCGAATCGGCCATGGGCCTCGGCGGCGACCGGCTGGCGGTGGGGTGGGCGTCGTCTGCGGTGTTCGCCTGCGCCAACACCCAGTTGCGGAGCCACGCCCGCCGGATCGCCACCGACTATCTGGCCTGGGAGCGGGTCAGCTCGCTTGACGCGGTCAAGGGCGACGTTGATCTGGCCCCCGAAGCACGCGCGCAACTCAACGAATCCAAGAAGCGCTTGCACAAGGCGGTCAAGGACTCCTACCAGCATGTCTTCTTCTTGTCAGAGGACTCGACCGTCGGCCAGACGGCCCGAGACATCCGCCTCCAGAAGGAAAACCAGTCCGCACTCGACGGCTCGGTCGTGTGGGCCGCTTTGGTTGAAGAGGCCAAAGCCTTCGGCTCGAGTCAATTGACCGCGGGTGCTCTGGTGTTCAACCTCAGCGCCGGGCACATGGGCCGCCCCCTGTCTGAGATCCGCGACAGCTTCTGGAACACCCCCCGCCTGCCATTGCTCCCCGGCGGCGAGCCCGAACTGCGCCGGGCCATCGGCGCCGCCGTGGTCGACGGCAATCTCGAACTGGCCGACGAGGCTGGCAACGTCGTCCGAGCCGAGCGCGAAGCCGACATCAACCTGGCCAACACCGGGATCCGCGTCCGCGAGCCCGGCACCGCGGACTCGGTCGATCAGGCAGGCACGGTGACCGTCCCCGACCTCACCGGCAAGCCGCTTGCGGCCGTCGGGCTCGTGCTGGGAACGGCCAGCCTGAAACTGGAACGCCCCGGAGCGGCCGAAGGGAACATCGTCGCTCAGCACCCCCGCCCGGGTGAACAAGTCCCGGCTGGAACGTCGGTCACGGTCGAAGTGGGTGAGGCTCCGTCGGCGGGCGAGCAGCAAATCACCGTCACCACCTTCACCTCACTGCGCGATGACGAAGGCAAACGAGAGGACATCGCAGCCCTGTTGCGCACCATCACCAACACCATCGACAGCGGCAAGGCCACCTACGTCAACCTCCAGATGCAGATAGCCGCCGACCCCGAAAGCGCAGCCAAGATCGCCCAGGCCGCCGAAGAAGCCGAAGTCCAATCCAACATCACCTGATCCTCGAATGTAGTACAGAAAAAGTTGAAAGTTTACTCTATTTGCTAAGCATAATCTTACGGGCTAGGAACATCAGCTAGGGGCTGCGTGCAGCATCTTACCCTGGATATCCTCAATAATGCTCCTCATATAATCTTGCAACCAACCGACAGGTTCATTAGCTTTCTGTGTCCTTAGAATAGGTAGTATTTCCGGATCAGCCCATGACTCAGCGACTTGTGCAGCAGCGTCTCTGACTCCTATATCCTGAGAACCTAGAGCATCATGTATGAGTTGGACACGCCAGGAAGCTGTACCGAGGGGTGGATGATGGGTCAAGCAAAGAAGGATTGAGTATCCTAAATCAGGACGAGTAGCATCCAAAATAAATTCGCGTATCCAGCTCAGAGCTTTCTCTTTGTCCTGGTTCTTCAATGTATCTAAAATAATGTCTTCGGCCGGGTGATACATTCCGTCTTCAACTATCTCTTCTCCAAAGGACACCAATAGTTCACGCTCAAATCGTTGTCGGTCCGTATCTTGCATGCGGGTCGCTGACATGCCGCCACGCTACCACGCTCGAACGGATTGCGGGTACTGTTGACCGGTCCGAACTGAGAAGGGGGCGAAGAGTGACAACGCTCATCACTGGGGCCGGGATGATCGGCTCGCTGGCTGCGGCCCGCATCATCGCCGAGCGGGGCGAGAGGCCCGTGCTCTACGACGTGGCCTTCAGCACCGACAACCTGGCCGAGCGCCTCGACCTGAACCAGGCGACGCTGGTCAAGGGCGACATCGGCGACATCGGCGACCTGATCGCCGCCATCGAGGCCCACGGGGTGGACCGCATCATCCACACCGCCTCGCTGCTCACCCGCGACGTCATCCCCCGGCCGGTGGCCGGGGTGAGGGTCAACCTGATGGGCACCCTCAGCGTGCTGGAGGCGGCCCGCCTGGCCCGCGTCGAGCGGGTGGTCTTCTGCAGCTCCACGGTGGTCACCATGGGCCGCCGCTCGGTGCGCCCCCAAGACGACACCGTCGAGGACTTCTCCCTCAACGTGGTCAGCGAGTACCCGCCGTCGCTGTACGCCTCCATGAAGCTGGCCTCGGAATGGCTGTGCCACAACTACCGCGACTCCTACGGGATCGAGACCGCCTCGGTGCGCTTCGGCGGCGTCTTCGGCCCCTGGCACGGGGTCCCCGGCGGCGGCCCCTCCAAGCTGCTCAAGCAGCTCATCGAGTGCGCCCACGGCGGCGCCGTCTACCGCATCGCCGAGCCCGACCTCGACCGCCAGGGCATGGACTACACCTACTCGCCCGACGGGGCCCAGGCCGTGGTGCGGGCCGCCTACGCCGCCGAGGTGCCCAACCGGGTCTACAACGCCTCCATGGGCGAGCTGCACACCATCCGGGAGATCATCGGCCTGATCGAGCAGGCCGCGGGTCGCCCCATCGCCATGGAGATCACCCAGGAGGACTCCATGACCAAGTACGGCAACCCCACCAGCCCCATGGACCTGTCGGCGTCGAGGCGCGATCTCGGCTACGAGGTGGAGTACCCCATGGGCGCGGCCGTGGCCGACTACCTCGACTGGCTGGCCCGGCACTCGGGCGGGAGCTGAGCATGGAGGCCCCCAGCCCGACCGCAGATGCTCCGGGCGCGGAAGCCCCGGGCGTGGACAATTCAGCGGTACGGGTCATCGATGCCGACGGCCACGTGCAGGAGGACTCCACCGAGATCCTCGAATACCTGCCCGAGGCCTACAGGGAGATGGCTCTGGAGACGCCCCGCAGCGTGGGCCTGGTCCCCCCGGTGGTCGGCCTGTTCCCCCCGCTGGACCACGTCCACACCAGCTTCCGCCACTCGGCGGCCAGCTTCAACCGCAAGGGCAAGGTGCGGGCCCCCCAATGGCGGGAGTTCCTCGATGAGGTCGGGATCGAGCGGGCCGTGCTGTACCCCACCGCGGGCCTCTCCGCCGGCCGGATCAACTACCCCGAGGTGGCCGTGGCCCTGTGCCGGGCCTACAACGACTGGCTCCACGACACCTTCATGGCCGCCGATCCCCGCCTGTGCGGCATGGCCCTGCTGCCGCTGCAGATCCCCTCCGCCGCGGTGGAGGAGTTGCGCCGCACCGTCGGCGAGCGGGGCTTCAAGGGGGCGATGCTGCCCTCCAACGGCCTCAAGGGCCACCTCGGGTCCCGCGAGTACTGGCCGGTGTACGCCGAGGCCGAGAAGCTGGGCTGCTGCCTGTCGGTGCACGGCGGCTGCCACATCGGCTGGGGGATCGACCACCTCGACGTGTGGCCCATCATCCACGCCCTGGGCCACCCCTGGGGCCAGATGATCGCCCTGGCCGGCATCGTCGGCAACGGCATCCTCGACCGCCACCCCGGCCTGCGGGTGGCCTTCCTGGAGGGCGGGGTCAACTGGTTCGTCACCTGCCTGGAGCGCTTCGACAACTCCTGGGCCGCCTTCAGCCAGCACGACCCCGACGGCCGATTCCCCGCCATCGGCGACGGCCGGGCCAGCGACTACCTGCTGGGCCACGTCGAGGCTGGCCGCGTCTTCATCGGCTGCGAGGGCGACGAGCTGGGCCTGGCCCGCTTCGTGGAACTGGCCGGCAGCCGCCCGCTGGTGTTCTCCTCAGACTTCCCCCACGAGGTCACCGCCGCCACCTGCCGGGCCGAGATCGACGAGCTGATCGAGAACCCCGGCCTGTCCGCCGCCGACAAGGAGGCGATCCTGGCCGGCAACGCCGAGCGCCTATACCGCTTCTGAGCCCCAACCGGCAACGCCGAGCGCCTATACCGCTTCTGAGCCCCCATACTTAGGGCATGAGCGATTCGGTGCGGTCATGGGCGGCGGATGGGGTCGAGTCCGGCGCGCTCGAACAGGCCCGCCACACCGCCCGGGCCCGGGGAGTGGTGCCGCCGGTGGCGATCATGCCCGACGCCCATGTCGGCATCGGGGCCTGCATCGGGTCGGTGGTGGTCACCGACGGGACGATCATCCCCTCCGCGGTGGGGGTGGACATCGGCTGCGGCATCTCCGGCGACCGCCTCGACATCACCGCCGACCGGCTGCCCGACGATCTCGGCCCGGTGCTTTCGGAGTTCTCCAGGACCGTGCCGGTGATGAGCTTCGACAGGCACCGCCGGAGCCGGGCGCCGACCCGCGAACGAGCGCTTGGCTGGCTGGACGAGAACCCGGTGCCGTCCGACAAGTCTCTCACCGGGCTGGCCGCGGCCCAGATCGGGACGCTCGGGCGCGGCAACCACTTCCTGGAGCTGTCGCGCGGCCGGGACGGCCACGTGTGGCTGGTGGTCCACTCGGGCTCGCGCGGCCCCGGCAACCGGCTGGCCACGACCCACATCAAGACGGCCGAGGCGCTCGACGGCGGCGCCCCCCGCGACTTGGCCGCCCTCAGCGCTGGCGCCGGGGAGTTCGACGCCTATGTGTCCGACATGATCTGGTGCCAGCGGTTCGCCTACGTGTCGCGCGACGCCATCCTCGACGCCGCCCGACGGGCGCTGCAGAAGAAGACATGCGTCCGGGCCAAAGTCACCGAGCGCATCCGCTGCCACCACAACTACGCGGAGACCGAGGCCGTCGGCGGCGCCGACCGGTGGGTGACCCGCAAGGGGGCGATCCGGGCCCGCAAGGGCGACAGGGGAATCATCGCCGGCTCCATGGGGACCTCGACGTTCGTGGTCGAAGGGCTGGGCAACCCCGACTCCTACCAGTCGGCCGCCCACGGCGCAGGCCGCGACAAGTCGCGGCGACAGGCCCGCATCGAAGGCGACGTGGAGGAGTTCAAGAAGGCCATGACCGGCCGCGTCTGGCAGGAGGCCCGCGCCGACAAGCTGCTGGACGAGGCGCCGTCGGCCTACAAGGACATCCACTCGGTGATGGCCCTCCAGTCCGACCTGTGCCGCGTCGCCGACGAGCTGACCGCCCTGGTGAACTACAAGGGCACTTGACCTGCCTGCGGGCCCCGCGCGCTCGCAAACGGCTTCCGTTCGCGTCGTCGTCTCCAAGCTGAGTCGAGTGCAGTCGAGAGGCCGAGCCGTTCAGAGCAGCGACTGCTGGTCGCCCTCGGGCAGGCCGGGGCCCCACAGGCCGGCTATGGGCACGGCCTCGATGCCGCGGTCGAGCTGGAACCGGTGCCGACCCGTGTGGAACAAGACGCCGCCCTCGAACCGGTCCTCGGCCACCTGATCCCGGAACCAGACCAAGTGGCGGGCGTCAGCCTTGGAAGGAGCGCTGCTGGCCTTGACCTCGAACCCGATGAGCCCCAGACCCCGCTGGGCCACCACGTCGATCTCATGATCCCCGTTGGCGGTGCGCAGGTGATGGAGCGTCACGTTCTTTGACGCCTCCGCCTCCACCCGGAGCTGGGCCGTGACGAACGAGTCGATGAACCGGCCTCTCAAGTCATCGTCGCGCAAGATGTCGTCGACGCCGATGCCGACGGCGGCGGCGGCCAGTGCGGCATCGGCGAAATGACGCTTGACCCGTCCGGTGATCAGCCGCTTCCGGGGCCGTTCGGCCCACGGCGCAAGCTCGTCCACGACCCCCATGGCCTCCAACGCGCTCAAGTAGCCGTCGGCCGTTCGGTGGTCGATGCCGCCGGGCTTGGCCAGGGTGGACTGCGGCACGATTCCGGCGATGTTGAGCGCGTACGACCGCAGGTATGAGCGGAACTTGCGCGGGTCTCTCCTGCGCCCGACCGGAGGATCGAAGGTGGCCAGGTCGCGTCTGACGACGGCGTCGACGTAGGCGCGGAGTCGGCGGGCCCGCTCCTGCTCGGAGTCGATGACCGTCATGTCTGGCAGTCCGCTGGCCAGGGCTATCTCGAGATAGTCGCGCAGTCCGGGAGGAGGCTCTGGAACGCTGAACCGGGCCTGCTCGTCGTCCCAGCGGTCGAACAGCGGCACCGCCGCGGCCGAGCCGAACCGCTCGCGGCCGACAAGGCCCCACATGCGCAGGTGGACCAGTCGTCCGGTGCCGGGCCAGGTGTCGGCGAGCAGGTCGTTGCGGGCTGAGCCGGTGATCACGAACGGCCCGATTCCGGTCTTCTCGTCGATGGCTCGCTTCACCGCCCAGAGGATTTCGGGAAAGAGCTGCCACTCGTCGATCAGCAGCGGGTACCGGCCGGTCGTTATGGCCGCGACCGGGTCGGCGGCGGCCGCGGCGCGGTCGCCCGGGTCGTCGAGCCGGAGCTGCGACCGGGCGACCTCGGCGCCCGTCCTGGTCTTGCCGATTCCTCGGGGACCGGTGAGGAGCACGCCCAAGTGAGTTCTCAGGATGTCCCCAAGGGCCTTGTCAAAGATCCGAGGGATGTAGTGCCCAGGCTCGCTCATAACAGTTGGTGTATCGCTAGCACGGTAGTTAGTGTAGCGCTAGCAGGTAGGTTGGTGTATCGCTAGCACGGTAGTTAGTGTAGCGCTAGCAGGTAGGTTGGTGTATCGCTAGCACGGTAGTTAGTGTAGCGCTAGCAGGTAGGTTGGTGTATCGCTAGCACGGTAGTTAGTGTAGCGCTAGCAGCTACAGTTCGTAGGGGATCTGGTGCGGGCCGGGGTGGTCGTAGACGCGGCCGGTGTCGGGATCGAAGCGCCGGTGGGCGAACTTTCCCACCCGAGCGCTGCGCACCATCACCGCCACGGTCCGCTCGGTCTCGGCCTGCTCGGCGTGAAAGGTCCAGGGCGGCACCAGATCGACCTGGCCCGCCGCCAGAGTGAACCGCCCGTCCGGTTCGAGTGCCGGGTCCCCGCCGCCCGCCGCCGCCCCGGCCGAATCCCGGAAGCGCAGGATGGTCTCGGTTCCCTCCAGCAGACCGTAGGCCACCCAGGCGTGGCCGTGGTCGTGGATCGGGGTCCGGCCGGTCTCGTCCTTGACCAGCCCGTTGACCACGAACCCGAAATCCGGGTCCTCGTAGAACAAGAGGTTGGTGTAGCGGCGGTTGGCCCGGTCGTGGCTAGTGGGCCAGCCACCCGCGGCGGCTCGCAGCTCCGGGTCGGCCAGCGCCCCCTCCAGAACCTCGCCGATGCGACCCCAGCGCGTCGGCTCGTCCGAACCGTCGCCGTAGACGCCCCGCACCGCCCCTATGACTCGGTCGAGAACCCGGGCCGCGCTCATCCAGGCCCGTCAGGTTGGTTCGTGCGCTCGTCGAGCTGAGCAGCCAGCAGTGTCAACGAAGTTGACTCCATGGCGGACGAGAGCCGCGGCGATCCGGTCGAGGTTCTCGCTGGGGGCAGCTTTGCCAGCGGCCTCGGTCACCGGGTGGCGGGGCCGGTGGCACCCGCGAAGACTTCGCGGTTTCTGCGCATGCGTTGATCGTGCAATTCGGGGTCGGCGAGCGCTTTGAGGTGCAGGCCGTCGTCATGGTCGTCGTAGGGCTCGAGGCGTATTCGCAGCCCAGTACCGGCGTTGTCGAGAAGCCGGGCCAGTTCGCCAACCGGTGGGCGTAGTTCGCCGGACTCAATCCGGTCCAGGTCGGCCTCCGTGATGCTCGCCGATGCTGCGTACTGACAGGACGTCACACCCGCCTCGGCCCGAGCGGACCGCACTACCAGCGCAGCCCAGCCCCCGCCGTCAGTGCGGGTCGGACCGGAACCGAACTGACGACCCGGCGCCGGATCCTGGCCGTCCCACTCGGGCTGTGCGCCTGTCGGCGGTCCCGGAGGGCCAGCGCCCAACTCGTCGCGCAACCGGTTTAGAGCAGTCAGCTTCTCCCGGAGCCTCTCGACCTCGTCATGATCAACCCCCGGCCCGCGGTAATGGCCGGTGGGCCGGTGGGGGCCGGCCCGGATTTCGAGCCCGACGGCGTTGACGATGCGATCGAGGGTGTCGAGCGTCGGGTCCAGATCGCCGGCCTCAACAGAGCACACCAACGCCTCGGCGCATCCCGCGGCGCTGGCCAGCTCCGCAGGTGTGATCGCCAGCACAGCCCGGGCCGTTTTGAGCACCCCGACGGCCAGCGATGCCTCGTCTCGGTCGGTGGTTGCCATCAGCCGCCGAGAGTAGCGCTCATGGGCGGATCACGGCTTTGATCGGGTAGGTGCCGTCCACCTCGCCGCCCACGGCCCGGATGCACAACTCGGTGTCGTCGAGGCCGAAGGTGTGGCTGACCATCGAGGCCGCGTCGAAGCCGGTGGCCTCCACCAGCGCCATGGTGGCCTCCAGCGCGGCGCTGCCGGCGGTGAACGCCCCCTGCAGGCGGATCTCGTTCCAGACCAGGGCGTCGATCTCCACCGGCACCCGCCGGCCGCCGCCGGTGAGCCCGGCCAGCACCAGGGTGCCCCGCCGCCGCACCGAGGCCACCGAGGAGGCCAGCGCGTCGGGGCTGCCGCTCACGTCCACCACCACGTCGGCCATGGCCCCGCCGGTGAAGTCGGCCACCGCCTCGGCCACGTCGGCGTCGCCGGCGTCGATCACCGCGTCCGCCCCCCAGGCCCGGCACAGGGCCAGCCGGTCGGCGTCGGCCGCGGTGCCGCTGACCAGCACCCGGGCCGCGCCGGCGGATCGGGCGGCCCAGGTGCAGGCCAGGCCCTGCTGGCCCGGCCCCTGGATCAGCACGGTGTCGCCGAAGGTCGCCCCGCCGTGCAGCACCGCCCACTGGTAGCCGTTGGCCATCACCGACCCGCACAGCACCGCCGCCTCGTCGCTGAGGCCGTCGCCCACCTTGAACAGCATGGCGTCGGGGTTCACGTACAGGTAGTCGGCCAGCCCCCCGAACAGGTGGGGCGGGTCGGCGGCGCCGGTCCGGCTGCCGTAGGCGGTGCGCCGCGGGCAGAACCGGGGCGCGCCGGCCCGGCAGTCCCGGCAGTGGCCGCAGCCCCGAGAGCCCTTGAGCACCACCCGATCTCCCTCGGCCACCCCGTGGATGCGGGCCGCCTGCGACCCCAGCCGCTCGATCCGGCCGAAGATCTCGTGGCCCAGGATCACCGGGTAGGGCATGTCGATCCGGCCCCGGAAGTACTTCACGTCGGTGCCGCAGACCCCGCCCAGCCCGATGCGCATGAGCGCCCCGTCGGGGGCCACCTCGGGGATCGGGTACTCCCGTATCTCGAGCCGCTCCGGCCCCACCAGCGTGGCCGCTCTCGCCGTGGTCATGCCTCCCCCTCCCTGCGGTCGTCGATGAAGCGCCTCGGCGGACTTCCGGCAGCGGTCATGCCTCCCCCTCCCTGCGGTCGTCGATGAGTCGCCTCGGCGGACTTCCGGCAGCGGTCATGCCTCCCCCTCCCTCCGATTCTTGATGAGATGCCTCGGCGGACTTCCGGCAGCGGTCATGGCGCCCCTTCCCTGCGGTCGTCGATGAAGCGGCCCACCACCGTCATCACCGCCGCGGCCGCGGCCATGAAAACTACCGCCACCCCCCAGGCCCAGCCGTAGGAGGCCAAGTCGGCCACCAGACCGAACACCAGCGGACCGCCCACCGCCCCGGTGTAGCTCCCGGTCATGGTGATCCCGGTGGCCGCGCCCGGCGCCGACGGGTTGGCCCGCACCACGGCTAGGTGGTAGAGGCTGGGCCAGGCGAAGGCGGTGGCGAAGGCGAACGGCAGCACCGCGATCAGCACGGCCTCCGAGCCGGTGGCCAGCCCCCCGAACGACGCCGCCGCCACCAGGAACATCACGGTGAGGGTGTTCCAGGCCCCGATGGCGCCCCGGTCGGCCATCGCTCCCAGAATCAGGCGGACGGCGATGCCCACCAAGCTGCCCGCGCCCAGCAGGAACCCGGCCGTTCCCTCGTCCACGCCGGTCCCGACGCTGGACACCACGAAGAACCCGCTGAGCGACCCCGACCCGGCCGCGGCCAGGCCGGTGGCGGTGGCCAGCGCGGCCAGCAGCCGGGTCGGCACGTCGGGCCGAGCCGAGGCCGCATTGGTCTGAGACTCCGCCGTCCTCGACCCGTCCGGCGATCCGTCCGCCGAAGGCCCATCAGCCGAAGGCCCGTCCTCCGCTTCGGCTGCCGGAGGCCCGTCCGCCAACCCGTCCGCCGGAGGCCCGTCCGCCGCCTGGCCTGAAGCTGCCCCCGCCGGAGGCCCATCCGCCGCTTCGGCTGCCCCCGCCTCCGCCGACCGCTCCGGCTTCGGCGGAACCGAGGGCACGTAGGCCGAGGCGGCCAGGGCCAGCAGGGCCCCGATCACGAAGGCCCAGCTCCAGCCGACGGTCAGGCCCAGGGTGGGCACGGCCAGCCCGCCCAGCAGGGCCGCGGCTGGGATGCCCGACTTCTGGACGCCGATGGCCAGGCCCTGCCGGCCGGGCCGGACGCCCCGGGCTATGTAGAGGTTGGTGGCGGGCTGGGCGAGGGCGTTGGCCAGCCCGGCCAGGCCCACCAGCCCGGTCAGGACGGCCCACGAGCCGGCCGCCGCCCCGGTGGCCAGCAGCACCCCGGCGGTGGCCAGGGCCGTGAACCGCAGCGCCGCCCGGGGCCCGACCCGCTCCACGATCCGGCCCGACAGAACCGATCCCAGCGCCCCGGCCAAGTAGAACGCGCCGACGGTCAGCCCCAGGGCGGCGTCGTCGAAGTCCAGGTCGCCCTGGATCTGCACGGCCAGCCCGCTGGACAGCAGCGGAGACAGGTTGGTCACCGCGGTCACGGCCATGGCCACGGCCACCAGCCCGCCGAACCCGACCGCCGGAGCAGGCCCGGCATCCGGCGAAAAGAAAGGCCCCTGACCGGGTCCGAAGCGACCGGGCACTGTGAAGCTCACCTCTCGTTGGACCCTTCCGACCCGCGGCAATATCGTAACCGGCCACCGCCCGAGCCCCCCGGAGGCAACCAAGTGACGCTCATACCCAACCGAGTGACCGTCGGCGACAGCGACGAGGTCGGCATCCTGATCGGCGGCGAGGTCGTCGCCGGGTCCGGTCCCGAGGAGAAGCTGGTCAGCCGCGCCGACGGCCGCATCCTGGCCGTGCTGCGCTCGGCCGGCCCCGCCGACGTCCAGGCCGCCTACCGGGCGGCGTCCGAGGCCGCCCCCCGCTGGGCCGGGCTGGGACCGGCCGCCCGGGCCGAGGTGCTGCACCGGGCCGCGGCGCTGTTCCGCCAGAGGGCCGGCGAGCTGGCCCCGGTCATGTCGGCCGACATGGGCAAGCCGGCCTCGGAGGCCGAGGTCGAGGTGGCCAAGGGGGCGGCCGTGCTCGATTACTACGCCGAGCTGGGCTACCGCCGCCTGGGCGCCACCTACCGCACCGACTTCGACGAGGACATATTCACCGTCATCGAGCCCCTCGGGACGGTGGCCCTGATCACCCCCTGGAACTTCCCGTTCACCATCCCCATCCGCAAGCTGTCGGCCGCGCTGGCCGCGGGCAACGCCGTGGTGTTCAAGCCGTCCACCAACGCGGGCATCACCGGGATGCTGATCGCGGCCACCCTGATCGACGCCGGCCTCGACCCCGGCCTCATCTCGGCCACCGTCGGCCGCAGCTCGGTCATCGAGAAGGAGCTGCTGGAGGCCCCCGAGCTCGACGGCGTGAGCCTCACCGGCTCCTATGAGGCCGCGGTGGCCATCCGCCGCCGGCTGCGGATGGAAGTCCCCTTCCAGGCCGAGCTGGGGGGCAAGAACACGCTGGTGGTCTGGTCCGACGCCGACTTGGACAAGGCCATGGCCGTCATCGGCGCCTCCAGCTTCCGCAACAACGGCCAGATATGCACCGCCGCGGGCCGGGTGCTGGTCCACGACGCGGTGTACGACCAGCTCCTGGAGAGGCTGTCGGGCCACGTGGAGGCCATGGCCGACGCCGACGGCCCCGACGAGCTGGGCATTCTGGTCTCCGACAAGGAGTCCGAGCGCATCGAGGAGTACGTGACCGCGGCCGGCGACCAGGCCGAGCGGGTGGTCAGGCCCTCGGGCTGGCGGGAGGGCCGCTTCGCCCCCGCCCTGCTGGTCGACCCCGAGCCCGGCCCGCTGACCACCGAGGAGATCTTCGGCCCGGTCATCACCTACGAGCGGGTGCGCGACATCGACGAGGCGGTGGACATGGCCAACGCCACCGCCTTCGGCCTCACCTCGGGCATCGTGACCTCCGACATCTCGGTGGCCCGCCGGTTCTGGCAGGGCTCCCGGGCCGGCACCGTGAAGGTGAACTCGCCCCTCACCGGGGTGCCGTTCCACGTGCCCTTCGAGGGCTACGGGCACTCCGGCGCGGGCTGGGCCGAGGGCGGCGAGTCGTCCCTGGACTTCTTCACCCGCACCAAGACCGTCTACGTGCGGTCTTGACCGGGTGCCGCCGCCCCGACCGCCCGGAGCGCCCTGACCGGACGGCGCCGCCCCCCGACCGCCTGGACACGGCCCTGACCAGGGTGTTCCGGGCCGGGTGGCGCCGATCCTTCGGCGGTCCTACGGTTGGAAGACCGAACAGGAGGTAGGCAGATGCTTGGTCCGAGCGAGTACCGGAGCGCCCTGGAGGCGGCCCGGGACGAGTGGCACTCGAAGAACCACCCGTTCTTCAAGACCTGGGCCGCGGGCGAGCTGTCCAAGGAGGCCATGAGGGCCTACTGCCAGCAGCACTACAACTTCGTGAGCAACGCCTCCCGCTACTCGGGGATCATGTACGGGCTCTGCGACTGGCCCGACGCCCGGATGCTGCTGCTGGAGAACCTCAACGAGGAGGAGGACCCCGTCGAGCGCCACGTCGACAAGCTCTCGAAGTTCGGCATGGCCCTGGGGATGAGCATCGAGGAGGGCCGCTCGGCCCCGGACCTGCCCACCACCGCCGCGCTCAAGGACTTCATCGTCAACACGCTGATGACCAAGAGCGTCCTGGAGGGCGTCGCCGTGCTGACCATCGGGCTGGAGTCCCAGGTGCCCGACCTGTACCGGCCCCTGGTGCCCGCCATGCGGGATGTCTACGGCTTCACCGACAACGAGATCGAGTTCTTCCTGCTGCACATCACCGCCGACGTCGAGCACGGCGACGCCGGGTTCGAGATCGTCACCAAGCACTCCACCGACGAGCGCAGCCAGAGCGACGCCATCGCCGCGGTCCGCTCGGCCGCCATGAAGCGGTGGTTCTACATGGACGGCCTCTGGCTCCAGTACGTCGAGGGCCGCCAGTGGTACCCCGAGCTGGCCGCGGCGAGCTGATCCAGCCGTCTCGCCCCGGCCCCGCCCCGGCAACGTTGAAGGCCGCCAGGGCTGGCGTCGGCCCGAAACCGGCCCCGTCCCCGGCAAGCTGAGCGAAAAGCGAGGAATGCGAACGTGGCTCTAGCCGACCTGCTCGACCTGCCGGCCCGGCCCGACGCCCCCGAGGAGGTCCCCCTGTGGATCGGCGGCCGGGAGGAGGCCGCCGCCGACGGCGCCGTCGCTGACGACCTGAACCCGGCCACCGCCGGGGTGCTGGCCCGGGTCCACCAGGCCGGGGCGGGCGACGTGGACCGGGCGGTGGAGGCGGCCCGGCAGGCTCAGCCGGCCTGGGCGGCCCTGGGCTTGGGGGAGCGGGCGGCCCGGCTGGCCGAGCTGGGCCGGCGGGTGGCCGCCGAGTCCGAGCGGCTCGGCCTGCTCGACGCCCGCGACGGGGGCACCGCGGTGGGGTCCATGACCGCCAGCGCGGCCAAGGGCGGCAAGTTCCTCCAGACCATCGCCGGGGTGGCCCCCGAACTGCACGGCCGCACCATCCCGGCCACCCCCGCCGGGCTGCACTTCACCGAGCCCGCGCCCTGGGGGGTGGTGGGCGCCATCTGCGCCTACAACCACCCCACCCTGTTCGCCTGCATGAAGATCGCCCCGGCCCTGGCCGCGGGCAACGCGGTGGTGCTCAAGCCGGCCGAGCAGACCCCGCTGTCGCCGCTGGTCGTGGCCTCTCTGGCCGCGGATCTGCTGCCCGCCGGGGTGCTCAACGTCGTCAGCGGCGGGGCCGAGGCTGGCGCGGCTCTGGTCGCCCACCGCGGCGTTCCCCGCATCTCGTTCACCGGGTCGCTGCCCACCGGGCTGGCCGTGCAGGCCGCGGCCGGGTCCTCGGGGGTGCTCAAGAGCGTCACCTTGGAGCTGGGGGGCAAGAACCCCATCGTGATCTTCGGCGACGTCGACCCCTCGGTGGCCGCGGCCGCGGTGGTGAAGGGCTCCAACTTCGCCCGGGTGGGCGGCCAGAGCTGCGGCGCCACCAGCCGGCTGCTGATCCACGCCTCCATCGCCTCCGAGGTGGTGGACCGGGTGGTGGACCAGACCGAGACCATCCGCATCGGCATGCCCGACGATCCGGCCACCGACATGGGCTGCATGGTGTCGCACGCCCACCGCGACCGGATCCTCGGCTACGTCCGCACCGGCCTGGCCGAGGGCGGCCGCCTCCGCACCGGCGGCGAGCCCCCCGCCGACCCCGACCTGTCCGCCGGGGCCTTCGTGCGCCCGGCCGTGTTCGACTCGGTCGAGCACGGCGCCACCCTGGCCGCCGATGAGATCTTCGGGCCGGTGCTGGCCGTCACCGCCTGGACCGACCCGGCCCGGGCCATAGAGATGGCCAACGACACCCCCTACGGGCTCACCGCCAGCATCTGGAGCAACGACATCGACCGGGCCCTGCACGCGGCCCGCTCCATCGACGCCGGCTACGTGTGGGTGAACGACGTGGAGGTGCGCTACCCGGGGGTCCCCTTCGGCGGCTGGAAGCAGTCCGGCATCGGCAAGGAGCTGGGGCTGGTCGACGACATCATCAGCCACACCCGGTCCAAGGCCATCAGCGTCAGCGTCCGCCCCAGCCGGTAGCCCGCTGGCAAGCCCGCGCCCGCTTCCGCCCCCCTCGGCCCGTCAGTCCGTTAGCCTGCCGCCGGCCCGTCCGCCATCCGTCCAGCCGTTAGCCCGACAGTGCGCCCATGACCATCCGGATAGAGCGGGACAGCGCCGCGCAGTACGCGGCCGCCTTCCTGTTCTCGGTCTCGCTGGGCATGATCCTGGTCGCCTACCCCCTGTACGCCACCGAGCAGGGCCAGTCCGGGACCATGGCCGGGGTGCTGCTGGGGTTCTCGGCCGCGGTGCAGGTGGTCGCCCGGTGGGGGCTGGGGCCGATCATGCGGCTGGTGGGCCAGACCGCGGTGATCTCCGCCGCGGCCGCGCTCCTGGCCGCGTCCGCCGCCCTTCTGGTGGTCTGGGGCAGCCTGGCCGCGCTGGCCGCGTCGGCGGCGGTGCAGGGGGTGGCCCGGGCCTTCTTCTGGACCGGCAACCAGGTCCACATCGTGCGGTCGGACCGGACGACCTCGGTGGGCATCGCCAACCTGAACATGACGGCCACGGTGGCCATGCTGGCCGGCCCGGTGCTGGGCGGGTACCTGTCGGACCGCTCGTTCGAGATCGCCTTCGCGGCGGCCGCGGGAGTGGTGCTGGCCGGGCTCGTCCCCACCCTGCTGCTCGACCGGATGCCGCCCTTCGAGCGGGTCGGCGGGTCCGGCTTCGCGAACCTGCTGCGCCACGCCGGGGTGAGGCTCGGGATGTGGGCCAGCATCGCGGTCGGGCTGTGGCGGGGGCTGCTGGGCTCCTATGTGGTGATCGGGCTAGAGCTCCACGGCGCCGGCGGGACCGCCACCGGGGTGGTGGTGGCCGTGGCCAACGCCTCGGCCATCGCCGGCGGGTATTGGGCCACCCGGGTGCCCGGCGCCAGGGTGGCGGCCAGCACCGCCTGGTGGTCGGCGGTCACCGCCGTCACCACGGTGTGGGTGGGCTTCAACCTGAGCGTGGGGGTGGTCACCGCCCTGCTGGTGGTCGGGGGCGCGGCCGTGGGGCTCATCCAGGTCCACGCCATCACAGCGGTGAGCGAGGCCGTGCCGCCGGACCTGCGGGGCGACGCCGTCACCCTGGCCGGGGTGGCCCGGGGCGTCACCCTGTCGGGCGCCCCGCTGGGGGTGGCCGCGCTGCTGCTGCTCACCGGCCTGGGCCCGGCGGTGATGGCCGTGACCGCCGTCTTGGTGGCCCCGGCCGTCATCTTCAGCGCCCGCCAAGCCGCTACCTGAACCCGGGTCGTCCCCGAGCCGGCCGGCGTCCGCCAAGCCGTTACCTGGTCCGGGTCGTCCCCGAGCCGGCCGGCGTCCGCCAGGCCGTTACCTGGTCCGGGTCGTCCCCGAGCCGGCCGGCGTCCGCCAGGCCGTTACCTGGTCCGGGTCGTCCCCGAGCCGGCCGGCGTCCGCCAGGCCGTTACCTGGTCCGGGTCGTCCCCGAGCCAGCCGGCGTCCGCCGATATTGGAGCCCCGCCGACCTTCGGGGGTGGCGAACAGAGGCCGCGTCGGTAGAGTCGGGTTTGCGGTCTGGGGATATCTCGTATACCGTGCCGCTCCGGCCAGCCGATCGGCTGGCTTTCAATCGTATAGCTCTACCTGTGGGGGGACATCGAGAGATGCCTAAACGCCTTTCATTAGCGAGCAGACTGCTGGCTGCACTGTTCGCCTTCGCCCTGGTTGCCGCGGCTTGCGGCGGCGACGACGACAGCGACGACGCGACGACGGAGGATCCGATCTCGATCACTCTGGCCATCGACTCCGAGCCCACCACCCTGGATCCCCAGATCACCCAGGACGGGGGCATGCGCCGGGTCATGGAGAACGTCTACGAGCGCCTCATCGAGCACGATCTCGACGACCCGTCGATCCTGCTGCCGAGGCTGGCGTCCGAGCTGCCCACGCTCATCGACGACACCACCTGGGAGGTCAAGATCCGCCAGGGCGTGACCTTCCACAACGGCGAGGCCTTCAACGCCCAGGCCGCCAAGTATGCCATCGACCGGGAGCTGGACCCCGACTTCAACTCCGAGCTGCTGGGCCAGATCGACACCATCACCGGGGTCGAGGTGGTGGACGACTACACGATCCGCATCACCACGGTGGGGCCCGACCCGATCCTGCCGTCCCGGCTCTACATGATCCAGATGGTGCCGCCCGGGTTCACCGAGAGCGGCGACATCGCCACCGAAGCCGTCGGCACCGGCCCCTACGAGATGGTGGAGTGGATACCGGGCCAGTACTTCGACTTGGTCCGCAACGAGGACTACTGGGGCCCCGAGCCGCAGATAGACAACGTGCGGTTCGTGTTCATCGACGAGAGCCAGGGCCGGGTGGCGGCGCTGCAGGCCGGCGACGTCCACATGGCCACCAACATCAACCCCGAGTCGGCTTTGGACGTGCCCCGGCTCATCACCCGCGAGGGTCTGGAGTACCCGTACCTGCGGATGAAGAACTACGAGGGCCCCCTGCAGTCCAAGGAGCTGCGCCAGGCCATCGCCCACTCCCTGAACATCGACGACTACATCGAGTTCATCTACCTGGGCCAAGCCGCCAGGGTGAACTGCCAGGCGCTCGGCTCGGGCGTGTTCGGCTACAACCCGGAACTGCGGGACTACGACTACGACCCCGACCGGGCCCGGGAGCTGGTGGCCCAGTCTGGCTATGACGGGGCCGAGATCTCCCTGGTGGCCCCCACCGGCCGCTGGCTCAAGTTCGAGGAGCTGTCGGAGGCGGTCGCGTCCGACATGGAGGCCGTCGGCATCAACGTCGACTTCCAGCTCATCGCCTTCGATCCCTGGCTGCAGGCTTTCCTGGTTCCGTTCGGCGATGGCCAGGAGGAGATCCTGATGTCGTCCACCTCGAACGAGATCCAGGACGCCGACCGGCTGTCCTCGCTCATCGGCAGCGGGGCCCGGGTGTCCTCCTACGACAACGACGAGCTCGAGGCGGCCATGACCGAGGCCCGCACCACCCTTGATCTCGACGTGCGCCGTGACCGCTACCAGGACGTTCTGGCCGCCAACTGCGAGGATGTCGGCATCCTGCCGATCCTGACCTTCCTCGACATCTACGGCGGCGCCGAGAACCTCGAGTGGACGCCGCGCTACGACGGCACCGCCCGAGTGGAGGACATGCGCCTGAGCTGACCGTCCGGTCCTCGGCGGCGTTCAGCGGTCGCCAGGGGCCCGATCCATTTCGGATTGCGCACGGAGCACGGCCCCCGGGCCGTGCTCCGTCGCGTCCGCCCTCCTATTCTGGTTTTCTGAGCAAAAATCGCTGCTATAGCGCAAACGGATGCTCAGAAAAAAGAGAGAAAGGCCGAGCCGTGTACCCGTGGGACGATGTGATACCCGAAGCCGACCGGCAGCGGTACAAAGCCGCCGGGTACGGCAGCGAGTACCGGCCCATCTCGGCCGGGACCCGCCCGGCGGTGATCGTGGTGGACATGACCCGGGAGTTCGTGGACAGCCGCTGGCCCACCGGGAACTCCGAGACCGGCTATCCGGCCGTGGCCGCCAACGCCCGGCTGCTGGAGGAGGCCCGTGCGCTGGGGCTGCCCGTCTTCTTCACCAAGCTCTACGAGGACCCGGCCCACGTGCCCGCCCCGGCCCAGAAGGGCCGGTGGAAGACCAAGGGCCGCCGCCCGCCCGACCCGGACCTGCCCCCCGGCGACGTGATCGTCGAGGACCTGGCCCCGCAGCCGGGCGAGATCGTCGTCTACAAGCACCACAAGCCGAGCGGGTTCTTCGGCACCGAGTTGGCCTCCCTGCTGCTGTACGAGGGGGCCGACACTGCCGTGGTGACCGGCATGACCACCAGCGGGTGCGTGCGGGCCACCGCGGTGGACGCCTTCCAGTACAACCTCGACGTGGTCATCCCCTTCGAGTGCGTGGCCGACCGCAGCCAGATCTCCCACAAGGTCAACCTGCTGGACCTGCACATGAAGTACGCCGACGTGGCCCCCTTGGACCGGGTGATCGACTACCTAAGATCGACGGGATCATGAGCGCCAAGCTCCGACACATCGCCATCTCGGTTTCCGACGTGGCCGCGGCCCAGGCCTTCTTCGAGGAGGCCTTCGGCATGACCAAGGCCGGCGACGCCGGCCGGGGCGTGTACATGACCGACGGGGTGATGAACGTGGCCCTGCTCGACTTCTCCGACGACCCCGTGCCCGGCGTCGAGCCCGGCGACAAGCGGTTCTTGGGCCTGTACCACTTCGGGATGTGGGTCGAGGACTTCGACGAGGCGGTCGAGAAGGCCGAAGCGGCCGGCGCCGTCTTCGTGCGGGGCCGCCGGCCCGACGAGCCCAACCGGTACTACGAGGTGAAGTACCGGACCCCCGACGGGGTCGTGTTCGACATCACCACGTCGGGCTGGGTCGGGGCGGTGCGCGACCCCGGCCCGGCCGATTGAGCCGCGCCGACGATCCGGTTTTGGTGGCCGGGGCCGGGCCGGTGGGCCTGGTCCTGGCCCTGTCGCTGGCCCGGCGCGGCTGTCGGGCGATCGTGGTCGAGAAGCTGGTGGACGTGGGCGATCAGGTCCGCCGGGCCGGCACCGTCCACGCCGCCACCCTGGAGATGCTCGACGATCTGGGCCTGTACGAGCGACTGGCCCCCCAGGGCCTGATCGCGCCGCTGGTCCACTACTGGGAGCGGGGCGCCGAGGAGCCCATCGCCGTGTTCGACCACGCCGTGCTGGACGGCGACACCCGCTTCCCCCACGCCCTGCAGTGCGACCGGCTCAAAATCGTCCTCGAGGCCCTGAAGATGGCCTCCGGCGACGACCGGGTGACGGTTCACACCGGCGCCGAGCTGGTGGGGTTCGCCCAGAACGGCGCCGGCGTCGAGGCGGAGGTGCGCCGGGCCGACGGCGCCGCCGACCGGCTGCGGGGCTCGTACCTGGTGAGCTGCGAGGGTGCCCACAGCCTGGTCCGCAAGGAGCTGGGGATCGGCTTCGAGGGGTTCGCCTTCCCCGACCGGACCATGACCCTGAGCGTGGCCTTCGACTACGACCTGATCCGGCCCTACGGCTACCGCAACTACATCCTCGATCCCGTCGAGTGGGCCAACCTGTTCAAGTGGACCGACTTCTGGCGGGTGGTGCTGCCCGCCGACCCCGCCGCCGACCCCGACTCGCTGCTGGACGACGAGGCGGTCGAGGCCGCCCTGCAGCGGTTCCATCGGCGCCCGGCGGCATACGAGGTGATCTCCAAGTCGCTCTACACCGTCCACCAGCGGGTGGCCGAGTCGTTCCGGGCCGGCCGGGTGCTGCTGGCCGGCGACGCCGCCCACGTCAACAGCCCCATCGGGGCCATGGGCATGAACAGCGGCATCCACGACGCGGTGAACCTGGCCGCCAAGCTGTCGGCCGTGCTGGCCGGCGAGGCGAGCCCCGACCTGCTCGACCGCTACAGCCGCCAGCGCCGCCACGCCGCGGTGGCCCACGTGCAGGCCATCACCATCCGCAACAAGAAGCTCATGGCCGAGGCCGACCCGGCGACGCGCCGCCGCAACCGCGACGAGCTTCGCCGGGCGGCCGACGACCCCGCGCTGGCCCGGGAGCACCTGCTGAGGGCCTCTCTGATCCAAAGCGTCCGCGACGCCGAGCAGGTGGCCTGATGGCGGAAATCGGCGGGCTCGGCCCTGCGGTGCCCCCGAGAGGGCGGGTGATGCGAAGAGGCGCCCGCGACCCCGAAGCAGGGCGCGTGGCTACGGGGAGGTGCCGGTGACGCTCAAGGAGCGGATGGCCCGGGGCGAAGTTGCGCTGGGGCTGATCGTGCGGGCGGTTAGGTCGCCCCGAATCGCCCCCATCGCCGCCGCCTCCGGGCACGACTTCCTCTTCGTCGACGCCCAGCACGGCGTGTTCGACCTCGAGACGGTGGAGTCCATCGCCGCAGCCGCGGCCTCCTCCGGGCTGGCCGTGCTGGTGCGGGTGGGCGGCCCCGACGACGACATCGGCCGCCTGCTCGACTGCGGCGCGGCCGGCATCGTGATCCCCGACGTGGAGACGGCCGAGCAGGCGGCCGAGGCGGTGAGCCGGTGCCGGTTCCCGCCCCTCGGCCGTCGCTCGGTGGTGAGCGGCTGGCCCTCGTTCGGGCCCGGGCCGCCCGCCGGCCTGTCACCGGCCGAGGCCATGGCCGCGGCCGATGCGGCCACGGTGGTGGCGTGCATGATCGAGAGCCGGTCCGGGCTGGCCAACCTCGACGAGATCGCCGCGGTGGACGGGGTGGACGTGCTCCACGTGGGCTGCAACGACCTGGCCGCCGACCTGGGCATCCCCGGGGCCTACACCGACCCTCGGATGACGGAGGCCATCGCCTCGGTGGTGGAGGCATGCCGCCGCCGGGGTCGCTTCGCCGGGCTGGGCGGCGACCGGGACCCGGCCCGCCAGGCAGGCTGGGTGAAGGCTGGCATGCGGTTCCTCACCATCGGCAGCGACGCCGGCTACCTAGCCGAGACGGCCCGGGCCAAGACCGCCGACCTGCGATCCCGCATCCAAGCCGATGACTGAGGCGGCCGAGGCCGAGAGCGCAGCCCGATGGCTGAGGCTGGGGAGGCGTAGCCGATGGCTGAGGCTGAGGAGGCGTAGCCGATGCCTGAGTCGGCCGAGGCAGAGGAGCACAGCCGATGACTGAGTCGACCGGTCTGCGGACCCGGCTGGAGGCCATGGGATTCAACCTCCCGGCCCCCCGCCGGTTCCCCAGCCCCAACCGCCAGGGGTGCGTGGCGGTGGGAGATGTGGCCTTCCTGTCCGGCCACGGCCCCCATCACGACGGCATGGACATAGTCCGGGCCGGCAAACTGGGCGCCGACCTCACCGTGGAGCAGGGCTACCAGGCCGCCCAGGCCGCGGCCCTGGCCATGCTGGCCACCCTCGAACAGTTCTTGGGCAACCTAGACCGAGTAGAGCGAGTAGTCCGGCTGCTGGGCATGGTGAACTGCGCCCCCGACTTCGAGCAAATGCCCCAAGTAATCGACGGAGCCTCCGACCTGTTCTTCAACCTGTTCGGCCCCGAACAAGGCTGCCACGCCCGGGCCGCAGTGGGAATGGCCAGCCTCCCCCGCAATCAGCCAGTAGAAATAAGCGGCGAATTCCAGATCCGCTAGAAGTTCTGAGCAATCGGCATTGTCGCTACGCCCGCCCGCGGGTCGCCACGGCTAGCCGTCTGTAGTCGCCGAAACGCCAGGCCGGGGGGTGGCACGGGGGCCAGGTTTTTGCCGCCCCCGCGGCAAAAACCGCGCCCGTGACAGGACCCGCCGGCCGGACAAGCCAATCGGACAAACCGCCCAACCCGAGGGTCCGTTTAAAAGAGGTCTTCCTTGAGGCTTTTGACTTCGCCTTCGTCGATCTCATCGGCGTTGGCGCCGGATATCTGGTCGGCCAGCACTTGGCCGTAGGTGGGATAGCACGACCGGTCGATGTGGGTTTCGGGGTCCCAGAGCCGGGCCCTCACCAGGGCCAAGGCGCAGTGGAGGAACGCCTCCTCCACCGTGACCTTCAGCCCCGACCGCGGCACCCGGCCCTTTATGGCCAGCGGGGCCAGCAGATCCTGATCGGTGACGATCTCGGCGATGCCGTTGACCCGCAGGGTCTCGGTCATGCCCGGAACGAAGAACACCAGTCCCACGTAAGGGCGCTCCACCAGGTTCTGCAAGGTGTCCACCTGGCGGTTGCCGGGCCGGTCGGGCAGCAGCAGGGTCTTGGGGTCCAACACCATGGCCAGCGATCCCGGAGGGTCCCCCCGGGGGGAGGCGTCGGCCCGGCCGTCGGCCCGGGCCGAGCTGATGACGTAGAACGGGGAGAGGTCGATGAAGTTCCGGCAGTGGACGTCGAGATGGTCCAGAACCTTCTGCTCGGCCCGAGCGTTGGGCGGAGGGTAGACGGTGCGCAGCTCCGCCATGTCGGTCACGGTCATGACGAACCTCCTTCTTGGGAACCGAATGCCGCTTCACCGCCGATGCTAACCGCTGACCGGTCGGCCCCACCGGGGCAGCCGCTCTTCGGCCGCGCGTTCGGCCCCACCGGGGCAGCCCCTCTTCGGCCGCCCGTTCGGTTCCGCCGTTCGGTCCCACCGGGGGGCAACCGCTCGTCGGCCACCCGCTTGCGAGCCCCGGCGCTGCGTCCTGCATAATCGCCGGACCGAATTGGTGCCGATCAAGGAGAGGAGCCCGATGACCACTCTGATCACCGGCATCGGGCTGGTCGGGACCGCCTTCGCCCGCCACGCCCTCCGCCGGGGCGAGAAGCTGGTCTTCTTCGACCTCCACCCCCGGGCCGACTATCTGCGCCGGCGGCTGGGCCCCGACCACTCCGCCGAGACCGTCTGCGCCGACATCCGCGACCTGCCCGCGCTGGTGGCGGCGGCGTCCGACCACGCGGTCGACACCGTGGTCCACACCGCCGGGCTGATCGCCGACCGGGTCTCGAACCCGCTCTACACCGGCTTGGAGGTGAACGTGGGCGGGACCGTCAACGTGGCCGAAACAGTCCGGCTGGCCGGGGTGCGGCGGCTGGTCCACATCAGCAGCTTCGCCGTCTACGACCGGCGGCGCTCCCCGGGCGGCCCCGTGGCCGAGGACCACCCCCGGGGCCCGGGCCGGGCCTACGGCAACTCCAAGGTGATCAAGGAGCTGGTCACTGAGAGCTACCGGATCGACTACGGCTTCGAGCTGGTCACGCTGCGACCGGCCAACACCTACGGCTACGGCCACTTCGCCGGGGGATCGGGCGGGGCCAAGATCCAGAGCCTGCTGGCCGCCGGGCTGCGGGGCTCGACGGCCCGGGTCCCCCAGGAGCACACCATGGACTTCGAGTACGTGTACGGCGCCGACGTGGGCCGGGCCATCGACTTGGCCGCCATCTCCGAGCTCGGGGCCCACACCGTCTTCAACATCGGCACCGGGGTGGTGACCTCCTTCGACGAGCTGGTGGAGGCCGCCCGCCGGGTCTGCGGCCGCTTGGAGGTGGAGGTGGTCCCGGGCCGGCCCCCGGCGGTGTCGGCCGCCGACCCGCTCGATCTGACCCGAGCCCGGACCGGCCTGGGCTGGGCGCCCGAATACGATCTGGAGGCCGGGCTCCGCGACTACGCCGCCGAACTGGAGCCGACGCTGGGGGAATGCCCGTGATCCGTCGAGCCGCCCGCCTGCCGGGCGCCCGGACCTGCAAGCCGCGTTGGAGGAGCTGCCCATGATCGATCTGCTGGTGAAGAACGCCGACTACATGGTCACCATGAACGGCGACCGGGAGGTGGTGCGCGACGGGGCCCTGGCCGTGGACGGCGGCCGGATCGCCGCCGCGGGCAAGACGGCGGCGGTGACGGCCGCCTTCGGTGAAGCGGCCCGCACCATCGACGCCCGGGGCCGCATGGTCACGCCCGGTTTCATCGACAACCATCAGCACCTGGCCCCGTTCTTCGTGCGGGGCCTCGGCGATGACGTCCCGCTGCGGGTCTTCCTCCACGACCGCTGCTACCCCATGGAGGCCGGGATCAGCGAGGAGGAGGCCTATCTGGCCGCCATGTGCGCCCTGCTGGAGTCGGTCCGCTGCGGCACCACCACCGTCTGCGACCCCGGCTCGCAGAACCCCGAGCCGTCGGTGCGGGCGGTGGCCGACGTCGGGGCCCGGGCGGTGCTCACCCGATCCCTCACCGACCTGGCCGGGGGCCGGGCCATGCCCGGCACCTTCGACTCCACCACCGACGACGCCATCGCCGCCGGGACCGAGTTCGTGGAGTCCCACCACGGGGCGGCCGACGGGCGGATCCGGGCCTGGTTCTCGCTGCGCACCGAGCGCATGGTCTCAGACCGCCTGTGCCGGTCGATCAGCGAGCTGGCCGCCTCCCGCGGCGCCGGCATCGTGTCGCACATGATCTCCAACCGCGACTCGGTCGAGCACCACCAGCGGGTCTTCGACGGGGAGCGCCCCATCGAGCGCTACGACCGCAACGGCGTCCTGGGCCCCAACCTGCAGCTCGTCCACTGCCATTTCCTGGAGCCCGACGAGTGCGACCTGCTGGCCGAGCGGGACGTGAAGGTGTCAATGTGCCCCACCGCCAGCGCCGTGTTCGGCTGGGGCGGGCTGCACCGGGCCACCCACCTGAAGCTGCTGGAGCGGGGGGTGACGGTGGGGGTGGGCAGCGACATCGGGGCCTGCTCCCACACCGTGGACATCCTGCGGATCGCCCAGTACTTCCGGGTCTACCGCGACATCTTCGAGGACGCCTCGCTGATGCCGGCCGAGACCATCCTGGAGCACCTGACCATCGACGGGGCCCGCTCCATCCTGTGGGACGACGAGATCGGGTCGCTGGAGGCGGGCAAGCGGGCCGACTTCCTGGTGTTCGACCTCAACCGGCCCGAGTGGGTGCCGCTGCACAACCCGGTGTCCAACCTGGCCCACGGGGCCAGCGGCGACTCGGTGGACACGGTGGTCATCGACGGCCGGGTGGTGGTGGAGGGGGGCGAGCTGACCTTCGTCGACGCCGGCGAGATCATGGCCGAGGGCCGCCGGGCCGCCGCCGCCGCCGCCGACCGCTTGGGCCTGAGCCCCTTCGCCGGCCCCCGCTGGCCGGTGGTGTGATCCCGAGGCTCATCGGGCCGCTGCATCTTCGCCCGCATCCGGCTGTCAGCTCCCTGCGCCGGGTCCCGCTGGCCGGTGGCGTGAAGGGGCCGCTCAGAGCACGTGGCGGATGAAGATCGAGACGGCGGCGGCCACGGCGAAGGCCAAGACGGCGGGCCGGATGAAGGCCCGCTTCAGGTGGGGGGCGATCTTCGACGAGATCGCCAGCCCGATCAGCGGGCTGGGCATCAGCACCGCGGCCAGGCCCAACTCGGTGGACCCCAGTTCGCCGACCAGGGCCAGGGCCGTGATGGAGATGAACGACCCGACCGCCTGCACCGCGGCCAGCGACGACCGGATCTCCGGCCCGGAGCTGTGCTGGTAGGCCAGGGCGATGGGCGGGCCGCCCACCCCCACCGAAGTGCCCATGAACCCCGACGCCACCCCCGCCCCCAGCACCACGCCCGGGGTGGGGTTGATCCGCAGCCCGACCGCGCTGAGCCCGGTGGCTGTCAGCAGGGCGACCACGAACAGCACGGCCAGCCCCCGCTGGGTCAGCGCCGTCACCGCCATGGCCCCCAGCGCGGCGCCCGGAACCCGGCCCACGATGCCCCAGGCCGCGCCCCGGCCGTCGACAGCGCGGCGGTCTCGCAAGAACAGCAGGGTGGCCACCACCGCCCCCATGCACAGGAACGAGCCGGGGATGAGCCTGGGATCGACCAGGATCAACACCGGGGCCGCGATCAGCCCCAGCCCGAAGCCCAGCGACCCGTGCAGGACGCTGGCCACGAACATGGCCGCGGCCGCTATGGAAAGCTCCGCCAGCCCCAGATCCATGACTTGCACTAAACCACCGGCCCTCAACCGGGAACAACCCCGAGCGCATGTTTCGATCCGTTCTTCGGATCAGCGCCGAGACTCGGCCATGAACTCGGTTTACTGTTCACTCTGGCCGGTAAGTGCGATAGGTGTCTCTTCAGTCCAAACCTGGGAAAACTCGTCGCCTATCTGGACGTATTGTCCGGTTCTTATGCGGATTATGTCGTAATCTGGCAGGTCGAATTGGATGACGCATTTGTTGCCAAACCGTAGACCGTGCTCAGCGAATTCGAAATCTAAGTTGTCGAATCTAAATTGATCGCGGGATTCTGGTAGTTCGTTTATATCGCGGGGCGTCAAATGCAGCAAGAACCTTGACTGGGTATCGTCACGTTCACATTCTTCTCGCACATAGATCAACCAGCCTCTACCTTCATCTATGTAAACGTCAAAGAACCCTCTTATAATCGGAGTATCGTCGCCAACCGATTCATACACTGAAAGAAATTCCCGTTTTTGACTAATAGGCGTGACAGATGCGCTCTGAACCCAAATGGGGAAAAATTCGTCGCTTTCGTCGCTTACTTTGGCGTATTGTCCGGTCCTTATACGAATTATGTCATAATCTGGCAAGTTGACTTGGATGACGCATTTGTTGTCAAACCGTAGACCGTGCTCAGCGAATTCGAAATCTAAGTTGTCGAATCCAGATTGTTTGCGAGATTCTGGTAGGTCATTTATATCACGGGGTATCAAGTGCAGCGAGAACCCTGGCCGCGTGTCGTCGCGTTCGCATTCTTCTCTCACGTAGATCAACCAGCCTCTGTCTTCATCGACGTACACGTCAAAAAAGCCGCTCATTATTGGAGTATAATCGCCAACAGATTCATACACTGAAAGAAATCCCTGTTCCCAGTTGGTAGAGACTCTGGCCCAGATAAGCGCGAAGGCTATGATCAATGCCACAAATGCAGTAAGGCTGATCCGCCAGTCCAAAATATTGGGCAATTTCAATTTACGGGTAACCTCCAGATGGCGATCATGTAGATAGCCATGAAAAGCCTACTTGGTGGCCAGTGGTGAGAGGATGCATTCTACTAGCTGCTATCTAGCATCGCAACCGCGGCCAGCCCGGCTGGTGCCCAGCCCGGTGGTCCCGACCCCAGTAGGCTTTTATCGACATGGCGTGGAGGCGATCACCCGGATCCGAGCGTTTGGTGTGCCGTAGAGCCTCGCGGAGCCAAGGTCAGCGCCGCCTCCTTGAACCGGCCCCGACGGCGACGGCCAGCTTTGCCCGCCAGCAGGCCGGACCAAGCGGAGAGTGGTGTCGGTGATGATGCTGGTGGTTTCGTGGACGGGCAGCACCGGACGCATCGAGCCTCGGCCAGAGGCGACTTCAACGCGAATCGTATGGCAGACTGCGCGGATGCCAATGAGCGCGGTCAAGGTGGCAGCATGAGGATCGGCTCATTTCAGAAGAGAGATCTGTTCCTGTCAGCGGTCCTCGTGCTCGCGGCTTTTGCAGGTGCGGCGCATGTTTGGATTCGCGCCTCTAGTTATGGTGGCCCATGGTTTGAACGCGAAAGTGACTCTCTAACCTATATATCCATTGCAGATAGCTTGGCAACTGGAGATGGTATACAGACTTTTTCGGGTCATTCCTTTGCGTTATGGACACCTTTCTACCCTGTTTTAGTAGCCTTTATCAGCTTCTTTGGAATTGACTCAATGGATGCGGGACTGTTAGTGAATGCTATTGCGTTCGGCATTATTATCCTGTTGACCGGTATCTGGTTAGGTAGACACATTGAATCTCGACTCGTCGTGATAGGGGCGACGGCGACCGTCATGACCTCATACACCATTACTTGGCTTTCGGCAACTACCCTTTCTGAACCCCTTTTTACCTTGCTCGCACTCCTCGCCTTGGTGCGATTAGGATATTTGATTGAATCAGAGCCCCCTTCGCGATCTGCTCTGGTGTGGTCCGCTGTTCTTGCTGCTTCAGCTACGGTCACTAGGTATATAGGCGTTACGGTTATAATGACTGCAGTTCTCTTAATATTAGTGCGCTGGCGGCAGCCGATCCTAAAGAGAATAAAGTATGCAATCATCTACTGTATCATTTCCATAGCACCACTGATGGTTTGGATGATCCGCAATTGGGTAGCCATACAACACCCAGTAGGTAATAGAAATATTAGTGAATTGCGAACGATAACATTGACGGATATGTTGAGCCAAACTGGTGATATTATTTATCTTTGGGTATTTTCCCGAGAGCCCCCTGGGTTGCTTGCGATCTTGCTTTGGGTAGTTATTGGGCTGATTGTAATTACCGCACTGGGATTATTATATATTTCCCTGACTGCTAGAGTGTCGGATAATGAATACTTAGCTAATAAACGTAACGCTGAGCTTCAATCTTTGAACTACCTTAGGATTCCTTTTGCCTTCTTTATTGCAGTATACCTTGTGGTTCTCATTGGCATCGTTCCCTCTACGGCTGATTCAGATATTAAGGATCGGTTTTTATCCCCTATTTTCGTTCCACTTGTTATAGTTATATCATTTGGGCTGTATCAACTCTATCAGAGTAGGATTTGGAATAGATTGCCTTCAATGAAGTGGGCCTTTATTTTTCTCGTATTCATTGGCTGGCTGGGGAGCACTGTTTTCACCGCCCGTATGAACCTTCATGAAACAGCCGAGAGGCTGGAACTGCCGTATGCATCCTATTATGGATACACGAGATCTACCGAGATCATCGACTTTCTGATTGAGAACACTATTGATGGCCGGGTTTACGCCAACAATACCCGAGTCCTTTATAGTATGGCTGTTATATACGATGTGGCTGCTTTGAAACAAGTAAACTTTATTCACGATTCTTCTGAATCAAAAAGCTGCTCATCTTGGATTCAAGAAATTGCAGAATCTGATGAACAATCGTATCTCGTATACTTCTTTGGAGAAGATACTTCAGGGTACTGCAATTCAGTAGAACTGGAGTTGCAGTCAACTTATCTAGAGCTTGTAGCCGAGACATCCGATGGCGTGGTGTACCAAGTGGCGAATTCGTCCTAAATCGCGTTTGTGATGCGCTCTCGTGGATAGGATGCGTTGGTGCGGATCTGCGTGGTAGGGGCCGGAGCCATCGGCGGCCTGCTCGCGGCCCGGCTCTCGACGGCGGGATACGACGTGAGCGTGGTCGCCCGCGGCGATCACCTGGCCGCCATTCGCCGGTCCGGGCTCGAGCTTGCCGAGATCGACGGGACCCGCACTTTCGCTCCCGGCATCGCCGCTTCCGCCGACCCTTCGGCCCTGGGCGCCCACGACGCGGTGATCCTGGCCCTCAAGGCCCACCAGATAGCAGCCGTGGCCGGAGAGCTGGAGAGCCTGTGCCGCCCCGACGCCATGATCGTGCCGGTGCAGAACGGCATCCCTTGGTGGTACTTCGAGCGCCACGGCGGCCCCCACGACGGCCGCCGACTGATCAGCCTCGACCCCGATGGGGTGTTGAAGGCTTCGATTCCCGCCGAGCGGATTGTGGCCTGCATTGCCTATCCGGCCGCAGTCAGAACCAGTCCCGGCGTCATCGCCCACGTCGAGGGCGACCGGTTCCCAGTGGGGGAGATCGACGGCGCCCGGTCGCCCCGGGCCGGGGCGCTGGCCGCCGCCTTGAGCGCTGCCGGCTTCAAATCCCGGGTGCTCGCCGACATCCGGTCTCACCTTTGGGTCAAGGCTTGGGGGAACCTGGCTTTCAACCCGATCAGCGCTCTGACCGGCACCACTTTGAGCGAGATGTGCCGAGCCGAGCCCACCAGAGAGCTGGCCGCGGCCATGATGGCCGAGGCCGGCGAGATAGCCGAGGCCTTGGGCGTTCGGATCAGGGTCAGCATCGAGCAGCGCATAGAGGGCGCGGCCCAAGTGGGCGAGCACAAAACCTCCATGCTCCAAGACGTCGAGGCTGGCCGGCCCATGGAGATCGACCCGCTGGTTGGAGTGTTCGTCGAGCTGGGCCGTCTCACCGGGGTGGCCACCCCGGCCATATCGGCCGTGTACGCGCTGGTGTCCCTGCTCAACGACCGCGTCGTCGGAGATTCGTGACTGCGAGCCCGGGGACAGTTTCTTGACTCCTGCCGCCACACTCGCGGACCTGCTGGCCGTCGGAGACGACGACGCCCCGGCCATCGTCACCGCCGAGGGTGCGGTCCTCTCCCACGGCCGTCTCCGCGTCGAGACGGCACGGCTCTCGAATCGCCTCCGGGATTTGGGGGTGGGGCCCGGCGACCGGGTGGCCATCGTGTTGGACAACGGCCCGGAGATGGCCGTCGCCTTCCTGGCCGCGGCCACCGCCGGTGCCGCCGCTCCGCTCAACCCCCGCTACCGCGCCGAAGAACTCCGGTTCTACATGGACGACCTCGGCGTCCGGGTGCTGATCACCGGCCCTGAGGGCTCGGCCGGCGCGGCCGCGGCCCGCCGAGCCGTCTCCGGGTCGGAGTCCGTGACTCTGGCCACCCTCACCGGGCCCTTCGACCGGCTGGAACTGGCGAGAGAAGCTGGGAACACGCCCCCCGCGACGACAGCCCGGCCCGCCGAGACGCCCGGAGACGCGGACCCCGAAGAAGACAGCGAACCCACCCGAGACAGAAACCCCGACGATGTGGCTCTGGTGCTGCACACGTCCGGCACCACTTCGAGGCCCAAGATCGTGCCCATCCGCCATCGCAACCTGGCCCGGTCGGCGGCCAACATCGCCGGGTCGCTGGCCATGACCGCTAGCGACCGGTCGCTGAACGTCATGCCGCTGTTCCACATCCACGGCCTGCTGGCCAGCCTGCTGGCCCCGCTGTCGGCGGGCGGGTCGGTGGTCTGCACCGAAGGGTTCGACGCTTTCCGGTTCTTCTCCTGGCTCGAGACTCTCCGGCCCACCTACTACACGGCGGTGCCCACGATGCACCAGATGGTGCTGTCGCGCTCTTCGGGCCGCCGGTCGGTGGCCCGCGACTGCGGGCTTCGCTTCGTTCGCTCTTCGTCGGCGTCGCTGCCCGCCCCGGTTCTCGAAGCCTTGGAAGAGCTCTTCGGGGTGCCGGTGATAGAGGCCTACGGCATGACCGAGGCCACCCACCAGATGTGTGCCAACCCGCTGCCGCCGGCGGTGACCAAGGCTCGTTCGGTGGGCATCCCCACCGGCATTGAGCTGGCTGTGCTCGATAGCCGGGGCCGGCCCGCGCCGACAGGGCAGCGGGGCGAGGTGGCGGTCCGAGGACCGACGGTTATCGACGGTTATGAGAGCAACCCCGAAGCCGACCGGGCCGCTTTCACGTCAGGATGGTTCCGCACGGGTGACGAGGGTCGCGTCGACGCCGACGGCTACCTGTTCCTCACCGGCCGGCTCAAAGAGCAAATCAACCGGGGCGGCGAGAAGGTATCGCCCCTAGAGGTGGACGAAGCCCTGCTGAGCCACGGTGCTGTGGCCCAGGCTGTGACCTTCGCCGTGCCCCACCCCAAGTTGGGCGAGGAGGTGGCGGCCGCGGTCGTCGCCGTCGAGGGCGCCTCCGTGACCGAGCGGGAGTTGCGCCGACACCTGTCGGAGTCCTTGGCCGCTTTCAAGATCCCCCGTCGGGTGCTGTTCTTGGACGAGCTGCCCAAAGGCCCGACCGGCAAGCTCCAGCGCATCGGCCTAGCCGAGCGTTTGGGCCTCACCTCTTGAGCAAATCTTGGCGAGAATCATCTGATTCACTCCGGGTCGAGTGATGCCTCTTGTTGCCAGAGGTTGACAAATTGGTCGCCGTCCGGGACATATTGCCCGGTCCTTACTCTGGTTATGTTGTATCCCGGTAAATCGACTTCGCTAACGCATTTGTTTCCAAACTGCAGACCTTCTGCATTGAAGTCATAGTCTAGATTGTCAAATCCAAACAGTTGGCGGTGGCGTGGGAGATCCAATGGATCAGCGGGTATCAGGTGCAGGAAAAAGCCTGGGTTGATGTCATCGTATGAGCAATCTTCTTTCACGTAGATTAAAGAGTTTCTGTCTCTGTCGATGTACACATCAAAAACGTCGTCGATAATCGGGGTATCGTCGGAAACAGACAAATATAGAGAACGAAACTCATCCTCCCAGTCAACCCTGACCCCAGACCATATGATGGCGAAAATGATGATCAAAACTATGAGTATCCCTGAAGTGATTCGCCAATCAAGCATCGGGCAACTCCTTGATGCGCCAATCAGGCGCACTACTCTGGACGAAACTATCGTCCACAATCTAGCATACGCGTATGCATGAGACAATGCAAGCGAGCGATTTCGACCCAAGCCGGCTCGAGACCGTCCGAGTGGCCGTCGACGGCCATGTCTGCCGGGTGACGCTTGACCGGCCCGAGGCGCTGAACGCCTTCAACGATCAGATGCAAGACGAACTGCGCCGGACTTGGCGAGCCCTGCGCCGCATCGACGAGGTCCGGGCCGTGGTCCTCGGGGCCACCGGGGACCGGGCTTTCTGCACGGGCGTGGACCGCGGTCAGGCCATGCCGGCGCTGGAAAGGGCCGGGGCCGGGCTGTACGGGACCTCCAACGACTACATGTACGACGACCCCGGCGCCGACCTCGGCCCCAAGTCCTGCGACCTGTGGAAGCCGGTGGTGGCCGCGGTCAACGGGATGTGCTGCGGCGGGGCCTTCTACCTGATCGCCGAGTGCGATGTGATCGTGGCCGCCGAGGGGGCCACCTTCTTCGACCCCCACGTCACCTACGGCATGGCCGCCGTCTACGAGCCGATGAAGATGGCCCAGCGGATGCCCTTGGGCGAGATCCTGCGGCTCACCCTGCTGGGGAGCCACGAGCGGATGACGGCCGCCACCGCCCTGAGGGTCGGGCTGGTGTCGGAGGTGGTCCCCGCAGCCGAGCTGGCCGATGCGGCCGGGTGGCTGGCCGACACCATCGCCTCCCAGCCCCCCCAGGCGGTGCAGGGCAGCCTGCGGGCCATCTGGGCCGCCAACGACCTGGGCCGCCTCGACGCCCTGGCTCTGGCCCCGGCCGTCCTCGCCGCCGGCACCAGCCCGGAGGCGCTGGCCGAGGGCCAGGCCGACTTCGAGAGCGGCCGCCGGATCGACCCCCGGCTGCGCTGACCGGCGGCGAGGGGTAGATTGCGGCCCGCAACCCGTTGACCACCCGCCAGGGGGCGCCACCGTGACCACGCCGTATCCCAACACGCTGATCTTCGTCGACTTCCCCACCGACGAGCCCGAGCGAGCGGCCGAGTTCTACCGCAACGTGTTCGGCTGGGAGGTCGAGCCCCGGCCCGAGGGGTCGTTCTACCGGATCGTCCCCGGCCAGAACTTCAAGCTGCCCGACGGCGCCCAGGGGCCCACCGGCAACCTCCATCTCGGCATAACCAACGTGGCCAACCGCCGCCCCCACCCCGACGCCGACGGGCTGGCCCCCCGGCACCTCAGCCGGGACGGCCACACGACGAGGATCTGGATACTGGTGTCGGGCGACGACGACATGGACGCCATCTCCGACCGGGCCGTGGCCAACGGCGCCACCGAGCTGTGGCGGCACCACTACTTCGGCGAGTTCAACGGCTTCAACAACGCCTTCCGCGACCCGTGGGGCAACACGCTGGTGCTGTGGACCTACGGCGGCGACGAGCCGAAGGTCCCCGACGGCTGGACCCAGGAGTGAGCCCCGTGCCCGACGACGCCTACGACATCCATCCCCCCTCTCCCCGCTGGACCCACGTCGCCCTGCGGGTCACCGACCTCGACGCCACCATCGCCTGGTACACCGCCCACACTCCGCTGAAGCTGCTGGACCGGCGCGAGGACGCGGCGGGCTACGGGGCCTGGCTCGGCCATGACGACTCGCCCGACAAGCCCTTCATCTTGGTGCTGGCCCAGTTCTTCCCCGAGCACGACCCGTTCAAGGACTCGCCCATCGCCACCCTGGCCCCCTTCGCCCACCTCGGGGTGGAGCTCACCAGCCGGGAGGAGCTGGAAGCGGCCGCGGCCGCGGCCGAGGCGGCCGGGTGCCTGGCCATGCCCCCCACCGACATGCCCCCGCCCATCGGCTACATCTGCATGCTGAGCGACCCCGACGGCAACATGATCGAGCTCAGCTACGACCAGGGCGTCTACGCCCACGCCCAGAAGGTGATGGCCTGAGCGGTTTCCGGGCCGGCGGGGCCCGATCGGGAGCGGTTGAGCTGAGCGCCGATCCGGCCGCGGTGGCCGCGTCGTATCTGGCCTCGTTCTCCTCGGGGGACCCCGCGGCCATAGCCGCCCACGTCAGCGAGGACTTCGTCAACGAGCACACCAGCGCCCTGGGCGACCCGTGCCGGACCAGGGCTGTCTACGTTGAGCGCCTGTCCGGGTTCTTGGACCGCTTCGCCGACCTCAGCTACGAGCCCGAGGAGATCCTGGTGGACGGCGACCGGGTGGCGGCCGCCTACGTGATGTGGGCCCGCTGCGAGGGACGGCCCTTCGAGATCAGGGGCGTGTTCCGGATGAGGATCGTCGGCGGGCTGATAACCCATCGCACCGACTACTTCGACAGCCTGAGCTTTCTCCGCCAGACCGGTCAGGCCTGAGATTTTTGAAGCGCTTGATTCCGGGTCTCGGCAGCCTTGAAGCCGAAGCGTCTGACTCCGGGTCTCGGGAAGCGTCTGATTCCGGGTCTCGGCCAGGCTTGAAGCTGAAGTTGTCTTAAGGGCCTCAGAACTGGCCTAGGACCTCTGCGGCGAGGCGCTCGATTGTCTCAAGGGCCTCGTCGGGTCCGAGGTTGAAGTCGGGAATTATCAGCTCGTCGGTGCCTGCCGCTGCGTATTCGGCTGCCTGCTCCGCGATCTGGGCTGCCGTTCCTACCATCCGGGGCCGATCGAAGGGTAGGGCCTGCAGCTCGGCCGCGGCTGCCTCCGAGTCGGTGGGAAACACCATCACCGCCGCCGACCGCTGGATCTCGGCCGGGTCCCGTCCGCCCTGCTCACAGAGTCGGTCGATCAGGGCGTTGTAGCGCTGCATCTCGGCGGGCGCGCACCACCCGTTCCACTCGTGGGCGTAGCGGACCGCAGTGGGCACGGTCCGCCGCCGGCCGGTTCCGCCGATCATCAGCGGCAGCGGGTTCTGAATCGGCTTGGGGGCCAGCGGCGCCCCCGACAGCCGGTAGTAGGCTCCGTCGAAGTCCGTGCGCTCGTTGGCGAACAGGCCGGCGATCACCGCGCAGGCTTCGTCCAGCCGGTCGGCCCGGTCGCCGGCGGTGCCGTAGTCAAGGCCGTAGCGCCGGTGCTCGTTCTCCTGCCAGCCCGCGCCCAGCCCGAGCACGAGCCGTCCCCCGCTGATGTGGTCGACGGTGGCGGCCTGCTTGGCCAGCACCGCCGGGTGCCGGTAGGTGTTGCCGGTGACCATGGCCCCGAGCCGGACCCGGGGCACCGCCGCGGCCAGCCCGGCCAACAGCGACCAGCACTCGTGGGTGGGCAGCAGCTCCAAGTCGATCCCGGCCGGCTCGTGGCCGTATCCCCCCTCGGGGGGCATGAAGTGGTCGGGCACCCAGATCCCGTCCCAGCCGTTGGCCTCCGCGGCCCGGGCCAGGGACAGGATGCGGTCCCAGTCGTTGCCGCTCGATATCCAGAATCCGAATCGCATAGCTTGACGTTACCTGGCAGTCGGCCATATTGCCAAGTGATGTCGGCGCGTGATACGATTTCTGTGATGAAGCTGGCTTTGCGCCATAGTGATATGCGCCGTAGTGATTTGGTGTTGTCGGCGATTATCGTATTTGCGGCGTTTCTTGGTGCTGCACATATTTTGATCCGCACTTCTAGATACGGCATACTTATAAATCCAGACTCGCTTGTCTATACTCATTTTGCAGAAACTCTAGCTGCAGGTGATTGGTTTGAAGGTAGGTTGGTCAATTGGCCACCTTTTATGTCTGTGCTGCTTGCCTTCTTCCGACTGTTTGGGATAGAGCCGACCACTGCAGGCCGGTTCTTGAATATCATGGGCTTTGGTTTCATTATTCTGGTAATCAGTTATTGGCTTAATCGATATGTGAAGTTTCGTTTCGTAGTGGTGGGGACGGCAGTGATCATAGGAATCTCCTACCCTGTTACCCATATGGCTTCGTGGATGTTGGCAGAGCTACTGTTCACACTGATAGTCCTTCTTGCCCTAGTTCAAATGGAATCTTTTTTGAGCGATGTATCTTTCAGATACAGGATGGCGTCGTCTATTGTTTTATCTGCTCTGGCTCCGCTGACTCGGTGGATAGGTATCACGGTAATATTGACTGGGATCATCTTGATTATAACACGCCGTAATTTGCCCGCACGAAGTAGGTGGAGGTATGTATTCTTCTACAGCAGCATGTCGCTGCTGCCTTTAATTCTCTGGTTGATCCGCAACTGGATTGCAAGAGGAACCCTGTTCCGTAGTTTTGCTAGCACAAATTCCCTGTGGGATGGGCTGAGCCAGTGGGACGATATCTTTTACTTGATAGTCTTTGTTGGTCTAGAGCCAGGATGGTTGGAATACTTACTGTGGATCATAGTCGCTTTGATGTTGTATGAAACAGCCAACTTCTTGCATCAGCGAAATTTCTTTTTTCCGCATCAAAATATAGCAACCTTCCTACGTGAGAAAAAGAGCGAACGAAGCATAGATAATCTGGGCGCAAGGCCCTGTTTCCCATTTGTTATCTTCACCATAGTATATTTATTGGTTCTCTTTTTGTCTACACCGAGTGGTATTTCTGACACAATACTCCTACGATACTTTGGTCCACCATACGTGACAGTAATCGTACCGGTTGCGGTTTGGTTGGATAGATCCCTGTCGAAAACATACCAGAACAGCGGGCTACTAGTTGAGAAGAGTGCTGATGGTTGGGTTGTTGCTTATGATAGATTCTCAGGTCGAACAGAAGTAGCAAAGTTCGTTCTCTACGGCCTCATTCTAGTTGGGATACTGAATCATTGTGTTCGCCACATAGAGAGATATCTAAGTGTGCTGGTCACTTACAATCCTATATACTACCAAGTCTGACTCCTCTGCTTCCAGCATGTAGTAGGTAAGACTGTGGTTCATAGTATGATCTCTACGATGAAGCTAGTCAGACACCGAAGTAATTTGGTGTTGTCGTTAGTTATTGTATTTGTGGCGTTTCTTGGTGCTGCACATATTCTGATCCGCACTTCTAGATACGGTATAATTATATCACCCGATTCGCTTGTCTATTCGCGCTATGCAGAATCTATAGTCTCCGGTGACTGGTCTGAGGGCGGGCTGATATGGGCACCCTTTTTGTCAATGGTACTTGCCTTTTTTCGGCTGTTCGGGGTGGATCCGAGTGATGCAGGTCGATTTTTAAATGTCATAGGTTTTGGCTTGATCATTTTGATGGCTGGTCATTGGCTTAGTCGATATGTGAAGTTTCGCCTGATTGTGGTGTGTACGGCAGTGGCCGTGATGGTCTCTAATCCGATCACCGCTGTCTCTACGTATTTATTGTCGGATACCTTGTTCATTCTGTTGACGATGCTTGCCTTAGTTCAAATGGAATCGTACTTGAGCGGCAGGACTGTCAAATCAGGTTTTGTATTGTCAATTGTTTTTTCGGCCATGGTTACTTTGACTCGTTGGCTGGGAGTCACAGTTATATTTACCGGAGTCATCCTGATTTTGACACGCCGGGGCTCTCCGACCCGCATCAGATGTGGATATGCTGTCCTCTATGGTATCGTTTCTTCGGTGCCTCTAATGCTCTGGTTGACCCGCAATTGGATCATTAGTAGGACTATATTTGGTGAAAGATCTGCATTGCAATCTAGGCAATCTGTGTGGGATGGGTTGAGCCAAACTGGCGAAGTATTGCACGGGTATATCTTTCTTTATCAAAAGCCTGGATGGCTAGGTATTTGTTTATGGGCTGCCGCCGTTCTTATTGTGTTGGAGGCAGTCAAACTCTTTATCTCCCGCCGTAGTCCGGTCATCACTCTAACGAAGAGCCAAAGCCCTGATGATTCAAACGCGCGAACCGCCCTGCCTTTTGTTGCCTTTGCCATAATATACTACGTTACTTTAATACTGATCGCACCGCACACGGTTAGCGATGGCGTTACAAGTCGATATCTGTCGCCAATATATGTGCCTGTTCTTGTGACGGTAGCACTGCTGCTGGATCGATTACTAATGATGACCTATCGGCACAGCGGATTCTTGGCTTGGAAAAATTCGGACGGGTGGGGCCTGAGTTACAATAGATCTTTCGGCCCGATAGCTGTGACTAAGTGGGCCATTATCGGTTTTATATTCGCCGTCTTCTTAGGAAATTTTGCTCGTAATATGACACGATGGCTAGATTTAATGACCACCTATAATCTTGCCGAATACCACCTGTAGTTAATGTAATGACCGAGCGCTACACCCACGGCTACCACGAGGCCGTCGTGGAGTCCTACGCCCGGCGCACCGCCGAGGACTGCGCCGCCTACCTGCTGCCCCGGCTGCGGCCCGACGCGGCCGTCTTGGACCTCGGCTGCGGCCCTGGTGCCATCACCGCCGGCCTGGCCCGCCGGGCCGGTCGGGTGGTGGGCGTGGACGCCTCGGCCGAGATGGTGGAGTCGGCCCGCCGCCACGCCGCCGAGGTCGGGGTGGCCAACGCCGGCTTCGAGACGGGCTCGGCCTACGACCTGCGCTGGGACGACGGCAGCTTCGACGTGGTCCACGCCCATCAGGTCCTCCAGCACCTGGCCGACCCGGTCCGGGCCCTGCGCGAGGCCCGCCGGGTGCTGGCCCCCGGCGGGCTGTTGGCGGTGCGCGACGCCGACTATGAGACGATGGTTCACGCCCCGGTCGAGCCTGAGATCGACCGCTGGCGCAAACTGTATCTCCGGGTGACGACGGCCAACGGCGGCGAGGCCCGGGCCGGGCGCTTCCTGCCGTCGTGGACGGCCGAGGCCGGGTTCTCCGACCCGGTGGTCACGGTCAGCACCACTGCCTACGCCGACGCGGCGGGGCGGGCCTTCTGGGGCGAGCTGTGGGCGGTGCGGGTGCTCGAGAGCGACTTCGCCGACCACGCCCTGTCCGGCGGCTTCGCCACCCGGGCCGAGCTGGCCGACATGGCCGCCGCCTTCCGCCGCTGGGCCGCCCGCCCCCACGGCTTCTGGGCCTTCCTGCACGCCGAGGTGCTAGCCGTCCGCCCACCCTGACCCCGTCCGCGGTCCAGCGCGGCCCCGCTTCTCGTCGCAGCCGGTAGCTTGGGACCACCCGCTGCGGCCGCCGAGGTGACCGATGCCCATCCCCATGCTCAAGAAGCTGTTCCTGAGAGGATTCCGGAGTTTCCCAGCGGCAGTGGTCGAGTTCGACAACCCGACTTTTTTGGTCGGTCAGAACGGTGCCGGCAAAAGCAACCTTGCCGATGCTTTCGCCTTTCTCTCCGAAACCATGACTTCCCCGCTGCCCACTGTGTTCAGTCAACGCGCCGGGTATGCTGCGGTCAGCAGCCGAAGTGCTAAAACAAGACATCCTCTCAACCTGGGTATGAAAGCAGAGATCGCTGATTTGAATGAGGAGACAAGCGCGGCCCATTACTCGTTCGAATTGCGGTACTATAACTCAGGTATCCAGATCAAAAGAGAAAAGTGCGTTATAAATCTGAGAGATGGTTCTAGTGTATGGTTTGACCGCAATGCCGATGAATTAAGCAGCAATGTACACTCACTCCATCCGCCGCTAGAGATGAACGCACTAGCTATGCCTATGGTCGGTGGAGATTCTCGGTTCCTGCCAGTGTGGGATTTTCTGTCCAGAATGCTCATCTACCGTATCGATCCGGCCGTTCTTAGAGGGATGCAGGATGCGGATGATGGTAGTCGATTAAATCTAGATGGCGGTAATGCCGCAAGTGTTCTGCGAGAGATGGCTTATAAGGCACCGACTGATTTGGAGCTGCTCGTTGACTTGCTCGGGACTATTGTCCCAGGTACGGTTGACATCAAACCAAAAGAATACGGTAACAAACTCATTCTTGAGCTAACTCAGCAATCCTCTAATTCCAAAGAGATAAAATTCGAATCCTTCAATCTGTCTGACGGCACACTCCGTGCTGTTGGTCTGTTGACGGCGATCTTTCAACACCCGCGACCGAAGGTTCTCCTTATAGAAGAACCAGAAGCTACGGTACACCCGGGTGCTCTAGGTGTCGTTCTAGATATGCTTTGGAACGCTAAATGCTTTATGCAAGTAGTCGTTACAACGCATAGTCCTGATATCCTCGAAGCTAAGTGGATTGAAGACAATCATCTGCGGGTCGTCACTTGGAATGAGGGTTTGTCCCAGGTGGCACGAGTGTCTGACGATACTCGTGCAGCTCTCCGTGAGCAGTTGATGGACGCGGGAGAACTCATGCGATCGGGTACGTTATTTGCCTCGCCGGTAGATGATCTATTCTTCCAAAGTCCGAATAAGGTGCCTTTGTTCAAAGGCGGATCTGGTTGAGGCTTCAGCCAATCGTGGAAGGTCATGGTGAAGTAGAGGCAGCACCTGTGCTGCTACGACGATTCGCTCATGCCGCTAATGTCACTGACGTTTCGGTAAACAGACCGTTCAGGCAGTCGCGCGGCAAGCTTATCAAGCAGTCAGAGCTGACAAAAGCTGTCCGAAGGGCATTGCAGCTAGGCTGCGACGCAGTGATAATCATCTTTGATGGAGATGATGATTGTCCGGCTGAACTAGGTCCCAAAGTGCATCAGTGGGCTGTGTCAGCTTCAGGCGATGTGCCCTGCGAAGTTATCATGGCTCATCGAGAATACGAAGCTTGGTTCCTGGCTTCTATTGAATCGTTGCGAGGTGTCCGAGGCATTAGATCTGACGCCGAATCTCATCCAAATCCTGAAACCCCGCGAGGAGCGAAAGAACGATTAGCAACAAGAATGCAAACTGGCAGAAGCTATACGGAGACACGGGATCAGCCAGCGTTCAGTAAGGCTTTCTCTATGGCTGACGCCTACTCCAAATGCCGGTCCTTTCGGAAGCTGACCAGTGCGTTTGGCGCGTTGCTGAGGGCAAATGGGTACGACATTGATCCCTGGCCGCCGACGGGATGGGTGGGGGGCCCGGGGTGAGTCCGGCAGTCGGGTGCCGAGTTCGGCGTTGCGCATAAGGGGGGTTAGCGGCAGCGGTCGATGACGGCGCCGAAGCCGTCGATGGTCTCCATCAGGCCCTCGGCCATGGACGGGCGCAGCACCGCGGCCAGGTTGAGGCTGGCACTGGTGAAACCCAGATCGGTCACCGCCGCGATCTGCTCGGGGATCTCGTCGGGCGCACCCGCCACCGCATAGCGCCGGATCCACTCGTCGTCGACCAGGTCGAACAGCTCGGGCGGGTCGTAGCGGTCGGTGTCGAAGTACCAGCCCCGGGCCCGGGCCAGCGCCGCGTCGATGGCGGCCAGCCGGTCGGGGTCCATCTCGGCCGGCCGGATGATGGCCAGGTAGTGGGCCACGTAGCGCACCACCGACCGGCGGGCCCGCTCGCCGTCGGCCGACACGCACAGGGTGAGCCGGGGGGCCACTTCGATGTCGTCGGCCGCCCGGCCCGACCGGGCCGCCCCCTCGGCCAGCCAGCCCCGGTACTGCTCGGCCAGCTCCGGGGTGAAGTGGCGGGCCCCGACCAGGGCGATGTCGGCCAGCTCGCCGGCGAGCTGCATCACCTGGCGGCTGCGGGTGCCGATGGAGACGGGCACCGGCGCCTCGGGGGGCCTCACCAGCCCGGCCCCGTCGATGGGGAACATCTCGCCGTCCAGCTCCACCGCCTCGCCGGCCAGCAGCCCCCTGATCCCCGCCACCGCCTCCCGCAGGGCCCGGACCGGGCGGGGGTAGCCGATGCGCAGATCCTCGAGCCCGGCGCCCACGCCGATGCCCAGGAACATGCGGCCCCCCGACAGCTCCTGAAGGGTGGCCAGCATCCCGGCCAGCACGGCCGGGTGGCGGGTGTAGGGGTTGGTGACCATGGCGCCGATGCCGATCCGCTCGGTGGCCCGGGCGATCAGGGCCTGCAGCACGAAGCAGTCGGGCCAGAAGACCACGTCGGACACCCCGAGCCGGTCGAACCCCACCCGCTCGCAGCGCACGGCCAGCTCCACCGCCTCATCCGGGCCCATGCCCGGGGTGATCTCGGCTTCCAGCGTGACGGTCACGGGACGGCGGCGGAGGGCATGGGTAGCTACAGGCGGAGGGCTACAGGACCGGGAACTTGGCCTTGTCGGGCAGGCCGGACCGGGCGGTGATGGACTCGCCCGCCTCCTGGCAGCGGGCGTACAGCGTTTCCTCGTCCACCGTGGTCATCCGGCCGGAGTCCACCACCTTGGCCCCGTCCACGAACACGGTGTGAACCCCCCGGCCGTCGGCCGACCACACGAGCTGGTTCATCACGTTGAGCAGCGGCCGCCACTCGGGCCGGTCGGTGTCGTGCAGCACCACGTCGGCCTTCTTGCCCGGCGCCAGCGAGCCGATCTGGTCCTCCATGCCCATGGTGCGGGCCCCGCCCAGGGTGGCCATCTCGTAGGCCTTCTCGGCCGGGAACATCTGCGGGTCCATGCGGGCATCCTTGAACAGCCCGGCCACCAGGTAGGCGGCCCGGTGCATGTCGGCGTAGTTGGAGGCGTTGTTGCCGTCGATGCCGATGCTCACGTTGATGCCCCGCATGACCATCTCGGGGATCTTGCCGATCTGGGTGATCCCGTAGCTCACCTTCAGGGCGGTGGTGGGGCAGTGCTCCACCGAGCAGCCCGACTGGGCCATCACGTCGATCTCCCGGTCGTCCACATGCACGCAGTGGGTCATGGCCGTGTCGGGGCCGAGCACGCCCAGCTCGCCGAGGTGGATCATGGGCCGCTGACCGAACTCGGCCATGAAGCCGTCGGGGTCGAGCCGGGCCGGGCTCATGTGGAAGTTCAGGCCCACCCCGTGATGGTCGGCCGCCTCCCGGGCCGCCCGCCACAGCGGGTCCGAGCAGGTGGTGTGGCCCACCACCATCGACCAGGCCCCGAGCCGCCCGCCCGCCGCCCCGTCGAACCGCTCGATGGTGTCGTTGAGGGCGGTGATGGCCGCGTCGGTGTCGGACCGGTACACGTCGGGCTCGGGGGGCAGGTCCCAGATCCACTTGCCGATGCGCCCCCGGATGCCCACCTCCACCAGGCCGTCCATCACCTCGTCGGTGAAGCGGATGGTGCCGGCCTCCAGGAAGGCGGTGGTGCCCGACTTGAGCATCTCCACCGACGCCAACTGGGCCGACAGGCGCTCCTCGGCCGCGGTGTACACCGAGTACAGGGGGCACAGCCACTGGAAGACGTTCTCCTCGAAGGGCGTGTCGTCGGGGACGTATCCCCGGGTCAGCGGCTCGCCGGTGATGTGGATGTGGGTGTTGACCAGTCCGGGGGTCACCACGAAGCGGTCGCCGCCCACCGTCTCGGCCGCCTCATAGGCCGCCTCCAGCTCCGACGCCTTGCCCACGGCCACGATCTCACCGCCCCGCATGGCCACCGCCCCGTGGCGGATGATGTCTCGGGTCTCGTTCATGGTGACGACGTACCAGCCCTTGACGAGGGTGTCGATGCGCTCGGTCATGGTTCGGCTCCTAGCGGTTGCGGGTTTGCGCGGCCTGTTGCCTGTCCCAGCCGGTGCGGGTTTGCGGCGCCGGCGCCTGTCCGCCGGCGCCCACTATGGCCCATCCCGGCGGGCCCGGGGCTTGGCGGCCACGTAGGCGAGCTGGAAGCCGATGGGCTCGATGAGGCGGACGGCCTCGAACCCGGCCTCGCTCAGCCAGGCCGCGGCCTGCTGGCTGGTGATGGGGAATCCGTTGACGGTGCTGGCCATCATGGTCAGCCCCATGAGCACGGCGTGGGGGTTGGACTTGAGCTGATCGACGAAATAGTCGGCCAGCACCACCCGCCCCTCCGGCCGCAGCGCGGCGTGGGCCCGCCCGATGAGGCGGCGGGCGCCGTCGGGGCCCTCGGTGCGGCAGACGTGGCCCAGCACGACGATGTCGTAGCGGCCGTCCTCGATGTCGATGGCGCCGAAGTCGCCGGGGCGGAACTCGCAGCGGTCGGCCACGCCGTGCTCGGCCGCCTTGGCTCGGGCGAGGTCGATCACCCCGTCGAGGTCGTTGACCACGGCCCGCCCGTCGCCGCAGGCCTCGAGCATGGCGATCGACCAAGGGGCGCCGCCCGCCCCGAGGTCGAGGATGCGGGGCGCGGCCAGGCGGCTGTAGCCGATCTTGAGGTCGGCCCGGGCGGCGCAGCGCCGCATGGTGGCGAAGGTGCCTTCGACCAGCGGCCGGTAGAAGGCGGCGGGGTCGTCGTCGATGGGGGCGGCGGGGCGGCCGGTCCGGACGGTGTCGGCCAGGCGGGCCCAGTTTCCGATGGGGCCGGGGGCCACCGGCACCAGTCCGGCCATCGAGGCCGGGCCGTCGCCGGTGAGGTAGCGCCGGGCCGCGTCGTTGAGCCGGTAGGCGCCGCCGGTCCGCTCCAGCAGGCCCATGGCCGCAATCGAGTCGAGCAGCGCCTCCAGATGCGGCGCCGACGCCCCCAGCCTGCGGGCCAAGCCGTCGGCGGTGACGGCGCCGGGGCCTTCGTCATCGTCGGTCGCGGCTGCGGCGCCGCCGAGACCAGCAGCGGTGCCGGGGCCTGGGCCGGCTGCGGTCTGGGTGCCGGGGCTTTGACCAGCGCCGTGGCCTTCGCCGGCGGCGGCCAGGGCGTCGAACACGCCGAGTTCGAGGGCGGCCGCCAGCGCGTAGTACCGGCCCAGGCCCTCGATGGCGGCCCACACCGGCGCCGACGCCGGAGGCCTGCGGTCGGTCCAGGGCCGGCCCGTCCGGGCCATGGTGTGGGTCTTCTTCAGCTCCGGGTAAGGCGGATCGCGCGGCTGGCTCAAAGTCCTGTCACCTGGCTCGGGTTGCGGCCGGGGTCACGGTTGGGGCTGGGGGTGTCGGGGGGCGGGGGTGTCGGTTGCGGCGGGGGCTGCTGTGCAGGCGCGGCCTCCTCGGGCGCCGTTCTACGGGCGCAGGAGGATCTTGCCGAAGAAGTCGCTGTCGAGCATCTTCTGCTGGGCGGTGCCCGCCTCGGCCAGGGGGTACTGCGAGTCGATGACGGCCCGCATCTCGCCGGAGGCGAGGCCGGCGCAGAAGGTGTCCCACAGCGGGCCCATCTCGTCGGGCCGGTAGGGGTCGGACCCGATGATGGACAGGCCGTTGTGGAACAGATGGCCCAGCGAGGCGATGGCCGCCTCGTCGCCGGAGGCGTTGCCGCAGTTGACCAGCCGTCCCCTGATGGCCAGCGAGAACAGCGACTGGGGGAACAGGGCCGTGCCCACGTGGTCGAACACCATGTCGACGCCCCGGCCCCCGGTGACCTCCATGGCCCAGGCGGTCACGTCGCCGGTGCGGTTGTTGAGAACGTGGTCGGCGCCGATCTCCAGCGCCCGCTCGCACTTGGCGTCGGTGCCGGCGGTGGCCAGCACCACCGCCCCGGCGTGCTTGGCGAGCTGGATGCCGGCCACCGACACCCCCGACCCGGCGGCGTGGATCATCACCGTCTCGCCCGCGGCCAGGCTGCCGGTGGCGAACAGGGCGTGGCCCGCGGTCAGCCACACCGTTGGGAAGGTGGCCGCCTCCTCCATCGACACATGCTCGGGCACCCGGTAGCAGTGCGTGGCCGGGACCAGGCACTTCTCGGCGTAGCCCCCGTCGAGGGTGCCGCCCAGGATGCCCAGCTCCCCGTAGAGGTCGCCCATGCCGGCCAGCTTCGAGTCGTCGCGCACCCCGGCCATGGACGGGTCCACCACCACCCGGTCGCCCGGCTGCCACTCGGCGACGGCGCCGCCCACCGCGGCCACGACGCCGGCGATGTCCATGCCCGCGATGTGGGGGAAGGCGAAGCCCGGCATGTGGTACCAGCCGTGGCGCTGCAGCACGTCGAGGCGGTTCAGGGCGGCGGCGGCCACGTCCACCACCACGTCGCCTGCTCCGGGGACCGGGTCGGGCACGTCGGTGTGCTCGAGCACCTCCGGCCCGCCGGTGCGGTGGTAGAGCATCGCTTTCATCTGCGCCTCCCGGGCTGTGTCGCCTTCATAATCTGTGCCTCCGGGCTTGTGCCGCTTTCATCTGCGCCTCCCGGGCAGTGTCGTCTTCATCGCTTCGGCCAATCGGATCGCCGGCCTCGGCGGGCCGCCGGGGGCCGCGGGCTCGGCTACTCGTCATCGTCGGCGGCCCGCATCCCCGCCATGACCGTGGTGGCCTCCACCACCCAGTCTGCCGCGGCCCTCATGTCCTGGCTGGGCGTGTCCACCAGGGCCCCCGCCGCCTGCGGCGTGCGCCGGGTCAACTCCACCGACGCCGTGTAGGTCTCTTCGATCCGGCTGGGCACGGCCTGGATGCGACCGCCGGGCGCCGGGGCCACCAAGAACCCCGCATCGCCCCGGAGGCGGCCGTCCCTATAGGACTGCAGCACCATCCATTCGGCGTCCTGGTCGATCTGATCCCCCCGCTGCTGCTCGGCCACGTTCACGACCAGGCTGGCCGGCGTCACCGTCTCATAGCCGGCCGTGAGAATTTGGCCGGACGGCCCCTCCTCGAAGCCCGAGGTCTCGAAGCCGATCTCCAGTGCCGGGAGCCTCTGCTCGCCGGGCCAGCCGGCGATGTTCGGGCGGCTCGGGCGGCGGGGCAGGGTCCAGCGTCCGCGCGGCCCGGACAGGTCGATGTCGATGGGCGGGAATCCGTATCTCAGCGGCGGCGGCACCGCGATCTGATCCGCGGCGAACCGCATTCCCAGATCGCTCATGATCTCGGTCAGGTCGGGGCCTTCCTGGGGTTCGGGCTGCGGGTGGCTGGCTATGCACTCGCTGCCCATGGCCGGGAACCTCGACGTCACCACGGGCAGGTCTGCGGCGGACAGGCCGGAAGCCGACGGGCCGTCGGTGTCCAGCCCGGTTATGCGGGACGTGTAGACGACGACGAGCGCGGCGCTCGCCTCGGAATCCCCCGGGGCTACGACCTCCACGACGGACTCCAGGTCCATGTCCAGCCGGGTCGTGGTCACTACGTCCGGCCGGGCCAGGTCTTCGGTCTGCCGCAGGGTGATCGACAGGCTGGTTCGGTAGTCGTACCGGTCGCCGGGCCGGAGCAGGCACCCGATCCTGGTCGGGAACCCCACCTCCTCGGCGTCGGCGTAGCGGCCGCTGAAGGAGCTGAGCAGCTCAGGCATCGGGATGGCGGCGACGGGGGCGGCCGCGGTCTCGGCGGGCGCGTCGGCGTCGGGTTCCGCCACCGGCGCCGGCGACGGGGCGCCGCCTTCCCCGCAGCCGGAGGCGAGAACTCCGACCGCCAGCGCGGCCGCTGCTCCTCGGGCGGCGAGGTCAGGCCTCATCTCGGTTCCCCGATCTCGATCCCCGCCTTCAGCCGCCGGTCCCGTTCACCCCGCCCGGTCGGGTCAGAAGCCGATGGAGGGGTCTATGAACTCATTGGTGAAGAGCTGATCGGCGGTCAGGTCCTCCGGAATCTCCCAGTCCACCGTCACGCTCATCTCATTCGCGGAGTGCATGTCGCTGATCACCTTTGCGATCCGAGCCTCTTCCATGTTGCCCACGATGTCGTCGGGGCCGTTGCCGACCAATTCCAACTCTCGCATGGTCCGCACTCCGTAGTCGGCGTTCCCGGACGCGTACACCCAGAGGTCCTCGAACTGCTCCACCGCGTCCACGATGATGGCGTTGGCCCGCTGCGGGTCGGTGATGTAGCTCACCACCGCCCGCTGGACGATCGGGACCACCCTCTCCAGGCAGGGCCGCAGCTCCTCAAGGTCGCCGGGCCGGATGCCCAGGGTCTGGGCGTAAACCTGGAACCCGGTGTCGTGGAGGAGATCGAAGGACACCGGCTTGCCCCACTCCTCGAGGACCTCCTCGTAGGTGTAGGGCTCCGAGGAGGCGAAGCCCTGCTGGGCGATGGCGCCCCCCTCGTCCACGAACCGGGTGGGCGAGCCGTTGTAGGAGGGATCGACTTGGTCGCGGGACCAGATCCCCTGGCCGATCAGAACCTCCGGGAAGGTCCATCCGCCGAACACGTTGACGGTGATGCCGGCCTCTCCGATGTCGGCGATGGTCTCGATGTCGGGGTAGGTCTCCGGGTCCCACATGATCATCTGCGGGTTGATCTCCAGCGTGGCCACCACCGAGATCAGCGGGGCCTCATTCCAGTTTTCGATTTGCTGATCGGTGGCCGCGTACCCGAAGTGGATGGAGTCGTCGGCGACCATCCACTGGGACGGGGGCGAGAAGCCGATGGCCGGGCCGCCGGTTCGCACTTCCCAATCGATGCCCAGGTCTTGGCCGTCCAGCGTCATCGACCCTCGCACGACCTTGTTCTCGGCGTCGACGACGTAATCCGCGCCCAACAGCTCGTACATGGCGCCGTGCTCGGACTCGGGGAACCAGTCGGTCTGGACCACCAGCGGGTCGGGGCACACCCCGGACAGATCCGTGCCCGGGGCGCCGGCGGGACCGGCGGGGGCCTCCGTGGTGGTAGGAGGCGTGGTGGCCGCAGCCGTGGTGGGAGGGGCCGGGGCCGCCGCGGTGCCGGTCTCGGCCTGGCTGTCGCCCCCTCGGAACACGGCCGCGGCCGAGAGGCCGACCATCCCCGCGAGGCCGACGGCCACCGAGATGCGGCCCAGCAGCAAAACCGTTCGGTTCATGCCGTTGTGGGGTTTCCCGTTCGGTTCACGCCGGGTGGCTCAGCCGTGGCCCTCGTCGGGGGCGGCGCCCCACTCGATCACCTGCACCAGGTTGCCGTCGGGGTCGGACACGGTGCCGATGAGCCCGAAGGGCATCTGCTCGACTTCCCGGACCCAGGTGACGCCCTGGCCCTTGAGATGGGCCTCGAGGCCGCGGCAGTCGCCGACGTCGAGGTTCAAGATCATGCGGTGGCTGTCCTGGTTGGGCCCCGACACCTCGCTGTGCTCCTCTATGAAGAGCTGGACGCCGCCGAAAGCGAAGGCCCCCATCTCGTTCTCCTCGGGCCCGAAGCAGGCCCGGTACCAGTCCTTCATGGCGTCGACCTGCGACGACCCGACCAGAATGCTGCCCAGATTCGGTGCTGCCATCAGTTTCCCCCTTCGGGTTTGCGGGTTGAAGCCCCGAACCGTAGCTGAACTGGCGGGCGAGTCAAACTTCCCCCGTTCTCCCGAATCACAACGAAGCATGTTTGTCTTCCTGCCTCAACTGCTGTCACCCCTCAACCATTGCCTTCTTCAACGGCTGTCTCGCAAGATCAGCTCTCTAGATCGGAAGCGTGCCGCGTCACGCAGCTTCCTCCGGGTGCTCTTCGTCTTGACACCCTTAACGAGAGCGTGTGCAGGGTTGTCGTCTAGAGGATCAGGGACAACCTGTTGATCCAGCTCTCGAGCTATAGAGCATTTGAATTCGGCAACCCCGATACCGTTGGATAGTGTGATCGACATATCTTGTTGAATACTTGCTATGTCAACTGACAACTGATCGTCAGAGAAGGCAGCAGATGACACACGCCCATCTTGGAGGAAATGGGTTTTGTGTATTCTTCTCCATAACTTCTCGTTGTCAGATAGATATTCTTCAGCCAATGGGTTCGCGGCTTACCCTTTCTATGATATTCCTTAGTGTTCCCCAAATTTCGCTATGAGAACCAGCCAGACATTCGTGCTCTCGTCCAGACGGTTCAACAATGAATACTTGTGCTGGTCCTGTAGGCAGGATCTCCACCTCGATCTCAAAGCCACCTGATGCCCACTCGATCTGAACACCGCCTTCAGATGTAGGCACTATATCAGGTTGAGGTGCCATTTCACATACAACTGTATTTAGAACAGCAATTGTTCTCTTGACTGCCCCTTCGTGGATGGGATTTTCACCATAACCATTCCAATTGCTCTCGAGCATTAGAAATTCTTGAAGTTGGTTCTTTACCCGACGGAACCATAGTTGGTTACGGAGGATAGGCGATACCTTGAGTTCTATTTCACGTTGTTCAGATTGAAGCATCGTATATTTAGTTATGGTCTCTGAGATTTCTTGACTGGCTCTTGAAGTCCACCATGAGGGTTGAGTAGACGTTAGCGTGCTGTGTTCGGTTACGCTCATGTCGTCCTCCCCCAAATCGTATGAGCCTCTACGGTTGTAATAGAAGTAAATCCTCTGACGATCCATTCGTGAGCAAGATCCATGAAATCAAGCACGCCTTCTAGATTTGGTGGCTCTGCGATCCCTCGGGATACTAGTCGCAGGAACTGAACCCCTACATCGTCCCTAAGCTGTCCTGGCCTGCTGTCTATCACAAGCCAACCGCGTTCGTCGGGAAGTTCAAATCTTGTGAAGAATCCTGCCTGATCGGCTTTTGGCAGAAAACCATCACTCACTGATCCAGCCCAAGGGGCGATCAGTGTGGACATGTCTTCCACCGATTGCCACCCATTGTGAGCGTCTAACTGGTTGAGGTACAACACTTCACAGATCGATGGCTCAGGCGCAGCAAGTTCCATGTGTTTCAATAGTCCAGTCAGTTGTTTCCACGTATCACCGAAGAACTGACGGATGGACGCGTAGCGAGGATATGGAGTACTCGGCGGAAGTCGTCTCCAGTTGACTGTAAGTCGATCCTGCTGGAGCTGGAGCAGTCGATCCCCTTGCTCATTCTGAAGCCACAGCAGGGGCGTGTCGATTTCCTCGCTGACCTTCAACGCCACGTTGAGGCCTTCGGGATGAAGCGTCATCGGCGGAAGCGGATGCCGTTCCTCTACTTTGGGCAGTGCGTCTGACCAGCCCCGTGCGATCTCAGCGAGGTCCATCAACCGGTAGCCAATGTCCTCATCGAACTGAACGGCCAGGGCGACTTCAACTACGGGAGGCCGGTCGTACGCGGGGAGAGCGGAGTCATCTTCCTGCACGATTGAATCAAGGCTAACAGGGTTGGCCCCAACAGGGCGGGAGCGGGCCGGTTTGCGCAACTAGGGTCGGGGGGCGATGGGCAGGATCGACGGCGTTGAAGCCTTGGCGTTCACGGTGAAGCTGAGGATCGGCGTGGACTGGGAGGTCGACCTGGAGGCGGTGCGGGCCCGCCCGTACGCGGCCCCGAAGCCCCGAATCGGCCCCTCGGAGCGGTTCACGGGCCGCGTCTGATAAGGAGAACCACATGACCGACACCGTTTCGCCCCCCGAGGCCTCAGCCTCTGATTCGACGCTGCCCCCTTCCGCCGCCGCCGGGCCGGCCCCGCGGCCCTCGCCGGGTTCGCCCCCCGAGTCGGTGTGGACCCATGTCGCCCTGCCGGTCCGCGACCTGGACGAGACCTTGGCCTTCTACGCCCAATACACGACGCTGGAGAACATCCACGAGCGCACCGATCCCACCACCGGCCTGCGCAGCGTGTGGCTGGCCAACCCCGGCGACCGCACCGAGCAGGCGGCCCGGTTCGTGCTGGTGCTGATCGAGGGCAAGCTGCCCACCGAGATCACCGGCGACATCAAAGAGGAGTACGGCTTCCTGACCTCGATCTCGCATCTGGGGATCTCGCTCAACTCCCGGGCCGAGGTGGACGAGATCGCGGCCATGGCCGCCGAGGACGGAATCCTGGTGCTCGGCCCCATGTACCGCAATCCGGTGGTGGGCTACATCTGCCTCATCACCGACCCCGACGGCAACAACGTCGAGTTCTCCGTGGAGCAAGTCCTGGGCTGATCCGCTCACGGCCGGTAGCCACCCTCGCCGTCTTTTGTCGGAGCCGCCCGCCGCGGGGCTCGATGGCGAAGCCCTGGCCCGGGTAGCAAACTCCGCCCGCCTTCTGTGGATGCTATTAGAGAGTTTGCATTCACAGTGTGAATGCTAAGCTGCCAGTAAGCACCACAGAAGGAGGACGGCGTGGTTACTTGGATGCCCGGGACGGAGGACTTCGAGCGGGTCTTCACTGAACAGAACCCATGGCTGCGTGACGGCGAAGTCCCGTCGGCCCTGGCCCATCCGGTCGAGCGGCCCCTGGCCGAGGTCCTCTGGAAGCGACTGGTCAATGACGAGCCGCGCCGCTTTCAATTGATCCTCGGCCCGCGTCGGGTCGGCAAGACCACCGTCCTCTACCAGACGGTCCGGCGCCTCTTGGGGGCCGGAGTCGAGCCGGGCCAGGTCTGGTGGCTTCGGCTCGACCACCCGCTGCTGATCCAGGCCGACCTGGGCGCTCTGGTCCGGGCCGTGCTCGACTCCTGCGACGCGACGGCCGAGCGGCCGGTGTACCTGATGCTCGACGAGCTCGTGTACGCCGAGGACTGGGATCTGTGGCTCAAGACCTTCTACGACGAGCGCTGGCCGGTGCGGATCGCCGCCACCTCGAGCGCCACCGCCGCCCTGCGGGACCGCCGGACCGAGAGCGGCGTCGGCCGCTGGGAGGAGCAGCATCTCGCTCCTTATCTCCTCCCCGAGTTCTTGGACCTTATCGGCGGCGGGGAGCGGAAGGTCGCGGCCGGGGAAACTCTGGCCGACACCCTGGCCGGGCTCCCTGCGAGCCGCCGGGCCGGGGATGGTCTTCGAGCGGCGCGCCTGCTGCTGACGATGGTCGGCGGGTTCCCGGAACTGCTCGCCTCCGCCGTCGGGGCCGACCCGGATGGAACCTCCCTGCAGAATCTGATCTTCGAGTCGCAGCGGGCGCTGCGCGGCGACGCGGTTGAGCGGGCCGTCTACAAGGACATTCCCCAGTCGTTCATGATCGCCAACCCTATGGAGTTGGAGCGGCTCCTCTACGTGCTGGCGGGCCAGTTCACCGGACTCCTCAGCCCCTCCGGGATCTGCGGAGAGCTGGGGATGTCCCAGCCCACCTTCGACCGCTACCTCTCGTATTCGGAGCGGGCCTTTTTGGTGTTCACCCTCACGAACTACTCGGGCCGCGAGGCCAATGTGCAGAAGCGGGGCCGCAAGCTGTATTTCGTCGACGGCGCGGTCCGCAACGCCGCGCTGCACCGGGGCCTAGCCCCCCTCGACGACCCGGCCGAACTCGGCATGCTCCTAGAAAACCTCGTTGCCGCCTCTCTGCGGTCGCTGGCGGTTCTGTCGGGATGCCGCCTCCATCACTGGCGCGACGGCAGCCGCGAAGTGGACCTGATCTTGGACCACCCGACCGAACCGCTGGCCTTCGAGATCGCATCGTCCCCCAGTCACAGCCGGGCCGGGCTGCAGGCCCTGGTCGAGCGCCACCCGAGATTCGAGGGCCGGGCCTACCTGGCGGCGCCCCAGTCCCCGATGGTCCACCCCCAGTCGAGCAGTTCGGGGATCGGCTCGCTGCCCCTCGACGACCTGCTGCTCGCCGTCGGCGCCCAAGCGGATCAAGCCCTAATCGACCGCGTCGGCGTCCGACCTTGACGCCCGACTCTTGCCCGGAGCCTTCGCCAACACTAAAGAGAAGAAACACTAAAAGATGCAAAAGGTTTGTAATTTGACTCATTAATATCCGTTCTCGCCAACGTTCGGTGCCTACGTACTGGTGCTGGTCAGCCGCGACGATATCCTCGGCGACATCGACGACCGAGCGGTGCATCAGCCGACTGGTGCTCGCTCCGATGTGGGCGGAATTGTCCGACGTGGACCAGCGGTTCCTTGTCGCCATGGCCCGTGACGACGAGGCGTCCGAACTGGCGGCCGTAGCCGCCCGCCTTGGAGTCGAGATCAACTATGCCGGCGTCTACCGGCGCCGTCTGATCAAGGCCAGCATGATCGTCCCCGTCGGCAAAGGCCGAGTGGACTTCGCCCACCACGCCGCCCGGGCCTGGCTCCGAGCCGAACCCGCCTACACCGCCGCCACCTTCCCAGACGACTGAGTTCCCGCTTATGATCCGAAATAAGTAGCTGATCCTGGCTAAGGAGTCTGCGTCAAAGATAATAGGTCAGATTTCGGATCTTGCCACCTTAGGCAAGGGATTCATAAGTGAGTGTCTAATTCGCTGCCCATTAGTAATGGATACGGAGGCTTTATAGCAAGGTTAGAAGTGTATCGTCGTCGTCGAAAGTTTCGATTGCCCGAGTATCCACAGTGCCGTTATCTAATATAGATGGTAGTAGACTATCATCATCAAAAGTTTCCCGTGTGTATGTTACTATGGTGCCAGAATCGGAGCTTGCGCTGACTGCAGGTTCGCCGAGCAGTTCAAACAGGTTGGTTTTCTTCATCTGACACCTCCTTCCCCTTTAGGATACCACAGAAATACAATGTGAACAACGTGCAAGGGTCATTAACTAGCGGATAGGTTCAAAAATTGTGAACTTTCCACATAATTGCTGGACTAGCTTCTGGCGTTTGGGCTGACGTGGTCGCCAGCCTAATCCCTCCATTTTCTCTTTCACAACATGACCTAAGGTTTTGCGGAATTTGTCCGCTACAGTTTGACGAGAACCCTCTATCTCGTTATTGGTTAGGATGTCAAGTAGTAACCGTTCATTACGTAGGATGTCACTGACGCCTTGCACAGCAGGATCGCCATGCATTGAAGCATCAATCAGCCTTAGCTCATTTTCGCGGTTGTTTAGTATACTGAATACTAGTCTAAAAGCTTCTTCATGTTCATTCATTACAGAGGTGTATATAGGATTATCGAAGTCACGGCGACCAATCACAGTCGCCGGTGGCTGGTCCTCGGGGGGAGGGCGATCGGTCATTGGGTAAGCATACCTGCGAGCAGGAGGAGCAGGGTGGCTGGGGTTACTGGAAGTAGGGTTTGGTTGGGGTGCTTAGGATTCCTACTGCGGTGGCTCGGTCTAGGTAGCGGTTGCCGTGTTCGCAGGAGGTTTCGGGGGCGAACAGGCAGGCGTGGCAGGCGGCGGCGTGGAAGGCGTCGGACTGCTCGCCGGCGTGGTGGTCGGCGCACATCGGGTCGGTGGAGCAGAGCCGGCCCCGGCGCAGGGCCTCCCGCAGAGTGGCCGACAGCCGGTCCGGGTCGGCCAGGGCCACCAGGCCGCCCAGGGTGCCCTCGCTGTCGGGGGAGGCGGTGTAGAGCAGCACCCCGGCCATGGGCTCGCCGCTCGAATCGCCGGGCGGTCGGCAGTAGAGGCGCTCCCTCACCGATGCGGTCGAATACCCGGAGTCCAGCGCCACTTGGTGGATCAGCATGTGGGCCAGCGTGTGAACCAGCACGAACCGGCCCCTGGGGGCGCCCGCCCGCGGGTTCAAACCGCGCCGCCGCCGCCAGGCCTCATGCGCCGTCACCAGCTCCCGGTAGCGGCCGCTGGCCTCGAACTCCTCCTCCCACTGCTCCACCCTGGCCTCGGGCAGCCGGATGAGGATGCCCTCGCCCAGCGTCTCGGCCGAGGGGAGCCAGTTGCTCGGCTCCGCCCAGATCGGCGCGAAGCGCTCCGCCTCGCTGGCCACGTCGGCCGGGCCGTCGATGCGGGTGAAGCCGCAGAGCGCGATCACCTCGCGCAGCCGGTCCACCGCCACCGGGCTGTCCAGCGTCTTGGCGAACCCGTTCGGGACCCGGAGGTGCCTCACCTTGAAGTGATCCGACTCCACGGGCACAGGAGAAGTCATGGCCGCCCACTCGGGGCCGCGGAGGTCGCTGCCGGCGCGGCCCGCCGGGTCGTCGCGGTCCTCGCGCCGGTCGGTGATGGCCGTCCACACGTCGTCTGGGTCGAAGTGCAGCAGCCAGCGCAACTGCTGCTCGCCCCGGCCCCTTTCGAGCCGCCGGACGATCAGGTCGAACTCGGCCCGGCTCTCGATGTCCTCGAGATCGTCCCAGTACTCCTCGACTCTCTGGTCGATCCGCTCGGTCTCGGTGGGGATGGTCAGAGCCGAGCGCGACACCGCGAACCAGGCGTTGGACGCCCCCAGCAGCAAGGCCCGGGTGGGCTGGCGGCAGACAGGGTCGAAACGCTGCAGATGGGGATGGCGGCCCCGGCACCGGGGCAGGTGCTTCCAGTCGTTGGGGCCGAAGGCGTCTTGGACCATCCGATCCGCCCCGCAGGTCTTGCACACCACCCGCACGTCGGTGGCCCGGTTGGCCCGGCCGGCCTCCTTCAACTCCAGGGTGGCGGTGCCGTCGGGGCAGCGGCCGCCCCGGTGCGCGTACTCGACCCAGGGGAAGTCGTCGAGATGGCCGTGCGGGCAGGCCACCATGAAGCGGGCGGGAACGGCGGAGGGCTTGTAGCCGTGGCAGTTGTTGTGGAAGTACCGGGCCCGGTCCGGCCGGTAGTGCGGGACGTTGAGCGCGAACCGCCTCTGGTCGACGGGGGCCAGCAGGTCGCAGCGGGTGCAGCGCAGCCAGCGGGGGAAGGGATGGACCGGGATGCCGATCCGGGCCCAGTGGTCCATGGCGCTGGCCGTCTCGTTCTCCCAGGGCGGGGTGCGGAACTCCGTGACCCCGGAGCACTCGGGAAGGGCCCGCACCGCTCCGAGCAGCCGGGGCTCGCGGATCCGCTCGGTCTGGGCCGGGTCCCAATCGCCTATCCCGGCCACCACCACCGACAGGCCCGGCAGGTCCACCACCGCGCCCGGCCCGTAGGTGTGGATCAACTGCGACGGCCGAACCCCGCCCACCCGCCGCGACTCGTACCGCTCCCGCTGGCTCATGGGCCCTGGCTTCTCAGGCCCCGGCTCTTCGGGCCCCGGCTTCTCAGGCCCCGGCTCTTCGGGCCTCGGCCGCTCATGTCCTCGGGGCGGCTCATGGGCTCTGGCTCAGGGCCTCGTCGGCCTCGATGGCCTCTTCGATCTCCTCGTCGGCCGCGGTCTCGGCCCGCAGCCCCGAAGGCTCGGGCAGGCCGATGACGAAGGCGGGCTGGTCGCCGGCCTCGTAGGTCGGGTCCTGCTCGTCGATCTGCAGGTTCACCTGCACCTCGGTGTCGCGCAGCGAGTTGGGGCAGGTCCACTCGGTCCAGTCGCCCGCCTCGGGCTTGCTCAGAAAGGCCACGTCGTCGGGGCCGCGCTGCTGATAGGAGAGGTTGGGCCGCCTCTCGGCCTCCTGCTCCCATGCGTCCAGCCGCCGGTCGGCCATGCGCCGCACCAGCCGCCCGGCCGCCGCCGTGCCGCCCACCGCCTCGGCCCGGGCGGCGAGGCCGGCCACGTGGGCCTCGATGCGGGGATCGCGGCGGCGGCCCTCCAGGGCCCGGGCCCGGTCGTTGGGGTTCCAGTCCTCGTCGCCGTGGCGCAGCTCGGCCACCAGCACCCCGGTCAGCCCCTTGTCGAGGGCCCGCTCGGAGAACGGCGTCACCGAGAGCGGCTCCACGTGGCGGTGGAAGGTGGCGTGGTAGTGGGAGAACGTCTCGTAGTAGGACAGGTCGCGGGGCCGGGCCCAGTTGAACAGCGACATCACCAGGCCCGGCCCGTCGGCGGTCCGCCCCACCCGGGAGGTGGCCTGGATGTACTCGGCGGTGGCCTTGGGCTGGCCGACCACCACCATCGCCCCCAGCCGGGGCACGTCGACGCCCACCGAGATCATGTTGGTGGCCAACAGCAGGTCCACCGGGCGGTCCCGGGACTCCTTGGGCCGGGCCGGGTCGTGGGTTGTGAAGAGGCGGCGCAGGATTCTCTTGATGTCGTCGGCCGAGATCCGCGAGGTGAGCTCTTCGAGATCGACCGACAGGCGGTTGGCCAGGCCCTCGGTGAACCGGGTCCGCCGGAGCTTGGTGCGCAGCTCGTCCTCGGCCATGCGCCTCATGCCGGCCAGCTCCCGGACGGCGTTGAAGTAGCCCACCGCGGTCATCCACGGATCGACCCGGCCGGCTTCACCTTCGAGCTCGTCGTGCATGGCCTGCGCCGCGGCCATCAGCGTGGCGAAGACCCGCAGCTCCACCTGCTTGAGGCGCTCGCCGTGGCCGCAGACCCCGATGTGCATCCGCCCCGGCGACTCGTCGCTGGGCGCGGTCTGCTCGGCGAAGAAGGAGCGGTGGACGTCGAGCACCGGCGGCGGGAACACCCGCAGGCCTCTCCAGAAGACCGACCAGGTCTGCTGGCGGGCCCGCCGGATGGTGGCGGTGGAGGCCACCACCTTGGGCCTCACCGGCGCCCCCCGGTGATTCCAGGTGGCGAGGCGGTCGATGGCCGTCTCATAGAGCCCGGCCATGGTGCCGAGCGGCCCGGTCACCAGGTGCATCTCGTCTTGGAGGATGAGGTCGGGGGGCCGCAGCCGGGTGACGCTCACGGTTCGGGCCGCCGGGAGGCCCTGGGCGGCGGTGTGGGAGTCGCGCTCGCTCCAGTGCTGGCGGTGGGAGCGGTCGAGGTCGGGGTTGCGGTAGCCGTGGCGCTCGCAGCGGCGCTGGACCCGGCCGAACAGGTTGGACAGCGCGCCGTTCCACGGCAACTGGGCGAACTTGTCGATGGTGGCGATCACCAGGGCCGGGAGCAGCCGGTAGATCTGCGAGTCGACGGTGACGACGGGCAGCCCCTCGCCGGGGGCGCCGGCCGGCGTGAACGGGCACTCCCGGGGCTCGCCGCAGAACACCAGGAACCGGGCGGCGGCCGCGTCGTACTGGCAGTCGTTGCGAGGGTCGATGGGCCGCCCGCACCACGGGCAGTCGCTCAACTGGAGGGGCGAGGACGAGGCCTTGCTGCCGTAGCCGCCGAGGCGCTGGCTCTGCACCCAGTCCTCGGCGTCCTTGTCCTGGTTGGGGGTGACCGCCCCGCCGACCCACATCCCCAGCCGGAAGGGCGTGCCCTCGTAGCGGCGGTCGCCCTCGGCCCGGCGCCGGCGCAGCAGCTCGGCCGCGCACATCAGCGTGGCCGCCCGCTGGAACTGCTGGGCGGTCAGCAGTCGCAGGGTGTAGCGCATCAGCACGGCCACGCCGTCTCGGCCGTCCACCGCGTCGGCCCCGTGGCCCACCGCGCCCTGCAGGCGGCGCATGGCCATGGTGTAGGCCACCAGGCCCAGGTAGGCCTCGGTCTTGCCGCCCCCGGTGGGGAAGAACAACAGGTCGGCCCTAGCGGTGCCGGGCCGCCGGTCGGGGTGGCCGGGGTCGGTCAGCGACGGCAGGCACAACAGGACGAAGGCGAGCTGGAACGGCCGCCACGAGCGGTTCTCGGCGATGTCGGCGGCGGCGACGGCCTCCGACAGCGACAGGCCGGGGTCGGACCGGCGCCTGCCGATGGCGACGGTGTGGACGCGCTGCTTCCACATGGCCTGGTTGGCGAACCGGAAGGCGTCGAGCGCGTCGGCGTCTGCGCACACCAGTTCGATGCCGCCGCGCACGGCGTCGGCCACCCGGCGGGCTTCGTCGAGCGCGGCCTGCGCCGCGTCCTCGTGGCCTTCGAGACCGGCCCCGGGGTCGGCGACGCGCCCGGCCTCGGCGTCGAGCCAGTCCCGGTAGCCGTCGGCCAGCGGCTGCAGAGCCTGCTTGAGCCGGTCGGGCTCCAGCTCGGCCAGGGTCTTCATGTCGGTGACCAGACCGGCGAGCTGGGGAACCGTCTCGGGCTCGGGGGCGACAGTGCCCCACACCTCGTGGCGGGGCAGCACCGCGGTGCCGACCCGGGCGGCCCGTCGGCCCCCGGCCCGCCCGCCGCCGGGGTCGGCCTCGTCCCATTCGACGCCGACTCCGTGGCCCACGGCCAGCTCGACCCGATCCCGGTACTGCATGTCGAGGATCGACCATTCGGCCCGCTCGGCCTCGGGCATGTTGGCGGCCGAGCTCAGAATCGCCTCCCGGCCGAGGAATACGGCCCGGCCGTCGGATGAGGCCAGGTCGAGCCGAACTTGGAACAGCCAGCGTGAGTCCTTGTTGCGCTCGACCTGCTCCTGCTCGTTGGACAGGAACACCGTGACCAGCCAGCCGCCGGACTCTTTCCTGGCCCGGCCCCGCAGCATCACCCCCTCGCCGTTGACGTCGACGGGCTTGATCAGCCCCTCGCTGACCTTGACGGGGATGGAGTAGTCCTGGGGGCAGCGCTGCCACACCGCGGCCCGCGACCCGTCGGGGTGATCCTCGAACCGGCGGTCGTAGCGCCCCCACCGGCAGCGGGCCGCCAATTCGGTTGCGTCGGGCTCCACCACCGTGGTGAGCCCGATCGACGACGGCCACAGCATCGGTTGGGCGGTGCGGCCGTCCTGGAGCCCGGGATCGGGGTGGCCGTCCTCTCGGCCGATGTCGTCGTTTCGCTCCGGGTCGTTGTTGGCGGTGGTGCCCGCCGGGGCCAGCATCCCCACCAGGTAGCGGTCCCGCACCCGCCCAGGCGGCGACCAAGTCCCGTCGGGCTTCCGATAGCCGCAGATCACCTCGTGCTCGCCGTCGAGCGGTCCGAGCAGATCGCTCTCGATCCGCCGGATGAGTTCCCCCCGAGTCCGGCGGGGGTTGGCAGCCCAATCAGGAAGAATCGAGCCGGTGCCGGGCGAGCCGTCGCGGTCGGTCACGGGCCCTGCTCTCCGTCTGGGTCGAATCCCGGGCTGGAACTGGCGCGGTTTGCGATGCGCATCGGCCAGCTTGGGCCCGTTCGGGCTGGTCGGCGCGCTACGGTAAAACCCCTGGTCAGCGGCTCGACAGAGAGTTCTGGAAAGCAAGACCCCGAGCGCATGCCACGAAGGCATTGGCGGACCCGGGGAATTGCTGCCGATTGTACCATTGACCGACTATGGGTTTCAACCAGAACCTGGAACGTGCGATTTCTGCCCCTCGGATGTCCACTTACCGCAGGGCCGCGGTCAACGATGATCACGCTTGGGCACTGTACCGCTGGAACGTTGAGCTAAGCGCTGCGGTAGCTCCACTCGTCGCTGACCTGGAAGTGGCACTGCGCAATGCAATCAACGAACAGTTGTGCGTTCGATTCGGTCGGGAGGACTGGTGGGCATCAAAAGATCTACTTCATTTGCAGGCCCTAGGACACTTCGGCCTGTTAGCGGTCGCGGTTGAGTTCGAGCAGGCGGTATGAGTATTAATCAGGTTTCGGATGAAATCAAGGGTTGGTTCATCCATCTCAGCCTCTGATCGGGCCTACGACGAGCCAGTTCTGTAGTTCGGCTGAGCGTTGCTTCGGCGAGACCGTCGAAGAATCTTTTGACACTTTGAATCTGAGCATCTGTGGCCGAGACATCCACAACTGCCTTGATGGATTCGATCAGCCAATCAAGCAGCGCTCTGAAGTTGCGTTGATCGTCGATCTTGGACACGGCATAGAAGGTTTCTTCAAGCACTATGATTGGTGCCATGCTCTGCAGCGAAGCATGACTCGGTATAGTTGTCCCAGAAAAATCACGCAACTGGATTAACGGTTCGCGTGCTTGCAGCAGCGCATCACGGTCGTCATCTTCCAATGCCCCGGATTCTGCGCGATGCGCTGCCAGAGTGGCCCGATCTGCGAGCCTACCGAGATCGGTTAGGCTGGCCACGCTCTCGACGCTGAAGAGGTGTTCGCGTAAGGTCATCGGCCTCCCTTTCCCGGATTGTGAGCTAATCGTTTATGCGCTTGGTCCTAGTGTCTGCTACCTCAGTTAGTGGATATCTAGCGACTAGTGGATATCTAGCGACTAGTGGATATCTAGCGACATTATGGCTCCTCTCGTTCGCTGTGTCAACGATTTCTTCGCATTTAGCCGCACGACGGCTTGTGGCAGGATCAGGCCAGGGGCCAGCGCCGGGCCGCGCTGACTGATGGTCGTGGTGTCGGCTGGCCGCTGTCGGACGATGGCACCGCCAGCCGAGAAGCGGCCGCCGCGCCTGCTGCGGTGGCGTGCTCGCGATAGGGCTGACCTGGAGTTTTGCTTCCACTGGACTCACGCTGGCGAGCACCAGCGGCTGGCTGGCGGAGTGTCGGACTTGACGGCTCTGGCGATCTGTGTATCGTCAGCGGTCCCTTGTTCTCTGGCGTGCCTGCCCCTGCCCGGCCCCGGCCGGTCAGGGGCTGAACGCCGGGGTCTGGCACACCTGAGGGGCACATGGACGACATCACGCCCAGGGAACGTTTGGCCGTTGCGTCTGCCACTGGCTGTCTGAACGGATGCAGCGGCCAGACGGTCTCGACAAACAGTCGGACAGGCTACAAATCGTGATCTGGACATTCGGGTTATTGACAATCCTCGTTTCTACGGGTGCTGGATTCGTATGGGGATATGAGCGACATGTGCGCAGCTATACACAGTATATGCGCGATCGTCTTGTGAGGCTGACGTTCGCTGGTGCTGTATGCTTATCCCTTTATGCTGGACCGCTCTATTGGCTATATACACGTTACTTCAGAGCTTCAGATGGCGAATTTCAGCAATTGCCTGCATGGATATGGCCCTGTTTAATCGTCTCAGTTATGCTGCCTTGGACAGCAGGTGAAATAATCGGTCGACTAAAAAACAAGCGCTCAGAGTCAGCTTACCCTACTGTTCCTACAGGGTTTGACTATGCGATGAGATTACAAACTGAAACATCGGCGATAACTTTGGTCATTCATCTTAAGAACAATAATGTAGTGATTGGATGCCCCGAGCACGCGGCAGTGACCCCTCACGTCTTAGATATTTATTTGAACCCTACATTCTTTCAGGGAACAGAAGACGAATACCATAATTGGATGAAGTCAAAACGTAGTGGTTCTGCTCCTAGTCAGCTTGACTTTGAGTTAGGCTATTTGTTTGAAGCTGACCAACCGCTCACACCGCAGAAGACCGGGATACTAGTTAGGTATGAAGATGTTACTTACATATCTGTCATAATATCTGCTAAATCTACTCGAAAATAACTGAAAGGAGGCCGGTAGATGGCTGCAAAGAAAAGGGGATCGTATGTGTCACACCCAACGGAGGGGCGAGCATACACACGGTCACCGGATGCGGTTGTACCCTCCGAGATCCGTGTCAGCGATATACTGTCGCCAGGAGGCGGACAGGAAGTCCATAACCCGTCCTCACAGGTAGACCAATCCGAAGAAGAACCGGCCCCAGAATCATAAAGAGTAGCCCCATCACAGACCGTGCAATTCTAGAAGGTACCGAAAGAGCGATCTCAGGGATTGCGCGTCAAGTCAACCTCTTGGGTTGTAATGCGTTAGAGGTCCGACTCAGGATGGAGGTTTATGCTAACTCTTCGGGGTTGGGGGTGGTTGTGTCCTCGGGGGGTTCTTCGGGGGTGGCGAACAGGCCGCCTAGTTCGGTGCGGGGGGCTGGGGCTCTGTTTCTGTGCAGGCCCTCGGCTGCTTCGGCCTGGTAGCGGTCGCGGTTGAGTTCGAGCAGGCGGTCGAGGATCTCGTCGGCTGTCTCGGGAACGAACGTGTAGCGGACTCCGGCACCGCGGACATTATGGAAGCCGTGGTTGAGGTCGAGGTCGTTCCAGCCGTAGGTCTCTTGGACGGCATGGTCGAGGTCTCGGTGCAGTGCCCGCATCTGCCGGATGGGCTGATCTTGGTTCGTTGGATCGTGGATGCGGTTGTAGAGGGTCGTGAGCCCTATCTGCTCGCTGATCATCAGATTGCGGCGAAACCCGTCCATGTTCCGCGCGGTGTCGTTCACTGCGTCCGAGTAAGGGGGCTGTACAAAGGTCTCAAACACATCCGATGGTGTATAACGAGTGTCCGTTCTCATTGAAGAGGCGTGTCGGACGACCCAACGAAAATGAAAGCCACTGGACAGGACTCCAAGATGAAAATCGTCGTCGTAAGCGAAGACTATAATAGTTATAGATAACACTTGTCGGGTCGGGACGAATACTGGCATAACCGTCTTACTTACCTGTGGTATAGTTAGCACCCGGTCAAAATTATCGATAGCTTCATATAGCGTTGTGGACCGTCCAGCATAACGCCACCAATAGTCACGTCTTTCTCTTACTTGGTTCTGGGATCGTTGCGACTTAACCCTTTCTTTAAGGATATTGAAACAGTCCAAGTACTGGCCTGCTTGATCCTTGGACCAGTCGAAGAAATTAATGATCTAACGAGAAGCTTGTTGTATTGGCGACTGGTTAAGGTCCTCTCCAACCAAGTAAGGGAATAGAACTTCGGCGTTACGAGTGTCCTTATGTATAAGCGCCTGTGCCTCTTCAGGTGCCATTATGAACCCCATACCCAAAACGTAACTTCCCACAAAAGATTTGTCCGCATATGTGATAAGCGATTGCTTACGCCACCTGGATCTGCTGACCGGATATAGCATTTCATCGATCCCATCTACGATCCGCCCATCAAGAATGTGATAGCCGTGCCATGCTCCGTAGCTGATCCAGCATTTAGCAATTTCAAGTGAGGTCTGTCCCGGCCAGCGAACGGATGATACGGCTCGGTAAATGCTCCAATTGTTATCAACAAGTTGACTCAATCCGACTTCACTGGTATCGCCCTGCGCTATGGTGTTAGTTGCTAGGTAGCCGAACGATCTGGCGAGTCTGGCTGCGCTCAGAAAAAAGTAAGCAACGAGATCCGCGGAGCCCTTCTTACCATCGGCAATCCAGGTGACGAGGTGGCTGCGGTAGTTGGTGCCCGCCGTTCCGGTGATTTTCTGGCCGCCGATAAAGGGGGGATTGCCGACCATAGCATCGAAACGCTCCTTGCCGATCGGCCGAGCGAACACCTCGGGGAACGCGATCGGATAGTGCAGAGGTCGGCGCGAGGGTGCCGCAACAGGCTTGGCTCTGTCGAGGCGTTGCTGAGCCCGTTGATGCACTCGCTCCAACACGTTGGCTTCGTCGGCGGTGTTGAGCGCGGTTAGAAGTTCGCCGATGATGTCGAGGTCGGTATCCGATATCTCAGTGAGCCGCCGGATGGGGGTCGCTTCTTCGGCAGCAGCGAGGGCGGCCCCTGAGAGCAGGTCGGCGATGGCTCCGAGCACGGCGAGCTTGTGTTCGCTGTTGCGGTTCAGTTCGGCTTTGCGGTCGATGTCGGTCAGCGAGTGGGACGGCGACTGCTGCACTTGAGTGCGCAGGGCCAACGCCTCGTCGAGCAGTTCTTGGAGGCGAATGATGGCGTGGCGGCCGTCGGTGAAACCGGCGAAGCTGAGGTTTCGATCCCCTGCCGCAACGGGGTCGAAGTGGAGGTGGCGGAGTTGGTCGAAGTTCCAGATGCCCAGGAGGGAGTCTCCGCACTTGATGGCGTGGTCGAGGAAGCTGAAGGGCTGGTCTTTGGCCACGGTGGTGAGCCACATCGACAGCTTGGCCATCTCCACCGCCATCGGATTGCGGTCCACTCCGTAGCAGCAGCGCTCGGCCACCAGCCGGCGGGCCTCCACCACCACTTCGAGCCGGGTCGGGTCGTCGGCCGCGGTGGCCAGCTCGTCGGTTCGGGGATCGCCCTCTGCCCTCCAAGCCTCGACGAGGCGCTCACCGAGGTAGCGGCAGGCCGCCACCAGGATGGCCCCGGAGCCCACGGCCGGATCGCACACCTTCAGGTCGAGGATCTCCGATGACGGGCGAATCCTCCACTGGCTGGTATCGGCGGTTTGGGCCGGGCCGGGGTGGTAGCACAGCGGGGCCAGAGCGTGCTCCACCAGCTCCTCGGCTAGGCCCCGGGTGGTGTAGGCGGTGCCCGAGTCCCGGTTCTTGCCGGTCTCGGTCACGTACACGGCACCGTTGAGGAACACGATGGGGCGATCCCGCAGATCGACCCGCAGCAGGTTGGCGAAGGGCTCGATCCTGCGCACCAGCGTCTCGTCGCTCTGGCAGGCGATCAACAGACCGGCCCGGGTGTCGCGGTCGACGGGCTCGGCCAGCCACCTCCTCACCTGGTTCCTCGTGCCGACGTATCCGACTCCCTTCTTGTCGGTGAGGAAGCCGAGAAGCGCCTCGTCGCCGTCGATCTGCCTGGCCTCCAATTCGCTCAGCGCTATCTCCGGCTCGTCGCCGGTCTTGCCCTTGCAGCCGAGCACCACCTGGTCAGCCGTCACCGCGTCGTGGTCGAGCAGCCGCTCGTAGATGTGGCCGATCTGCTCCACTTCGACCTGCCGATAGGAGAGGCGGCGGGTGTCGGTGACCCCCGACGCCGAACGGAACCGCAGCGTCAGCAGGGCGTCGAGTGTGGCCAGAACGTCGAGGTCGGTGACCTGGATCGGAGTTCCGGCGTCGCTGCGCCAGTTCGAGCCCCGGGCCCGGCCCTCCAGGAACGGGAACCGGTCGGGGTCGAAGAGGGCGCCGCCGTAGGCGGGCATCTTGAAACGGTGGGTGCCGCGATGGTGCTGCACCCCCGAATGCAGGGCCCGGGCGGTGGCCAGCAGGCGGTGCCAGGCGGTCGATCTCGTCTCCAGGGCTTCGGGGGTTTCCTGCCGCTCCCGCTCTAGGTCCTCGCGCAGCATCCGCACGGCGTAGAGCCTCTGGTAGTCGGAGTCGTCCACCGGCAGCAGATCGGATTCCTCGGCCCTCAGCAGGAAGACCAGCCGCATCATCACCGTGACCGCGGCCTCGTACACCTCATGGGGGCCGACGCCTTCGAGCAGGGCGCCGCTGCGCTCGAGGTTGGCTCGGGATATGGCGTTCACCAGCAGCTCCACCGCCTGGCGAACCTGGGTTCCGAGCTGGTCGGTTACGTCGGCCTGGGAGTCCACCGACTCGGCCAGCAGGGCCTGGGGGGTGTCGCCGGGGGTGGCTCCGGTGAAGCGCCGGGCGCCGAGCATCGAGATGAACGAGCTGAGCAGGACGGGCTCGGAGGCGAACTCCGAGGCTCTCCAGGTCCCCCAGCCGGTAGGGATGTCGGGCCGGGCGTGGACCAGGGTCAGATAGTCGCCGTCGGTCACCAAGGCGAGCGGAACCTTGAGATGGCGGCAGGCCAGCGCCGCTCGCTGAACGTGGGTGGCCGACCAGTTGTCGCCCTGGGGGCTGGCGAACGGCGACGTTCCCGCCGACAGCACGAACACCAGCGCTCGGGGTTCCGGCGGTGACGGGTCTTCGCCGTCGGGTTCGAAGTCGAAGCCGACCGGCGTCGGGGCCGCGGGGAGGTAGGCGCCGCTGGGCGTGACCGTTGCGTCGTGGCTGGCCACCCCGGAGGCCAAGTCGTCCGGCTGCTCGGCGCCGGTGATGTAGTCGCGGTCCCAGCCGAGGGCGTCGCGCAGCAGCCAGTCCACGTAATCGGTGCGGTCGGCGGCCCCTTGAGCCTCAGACCATCGGATCTTGTGCTCGGCGCGCTCTTCCTCCGAGGTCACCTCCAGCCCCTGCGGGAAGGCCCGCTTGACCACGGGCAGCGTGAACCACGGCGGCTCGGGGGCGGTGAGGTTGAGCCAGTCCTCGTGCTGGGCCGCCGCCCGGCCGCCTGTCGGCCTTGCCACCTACCGCTCCCGGTCCGGGACCAGCAACTCGACCGCCACCGGGAACCAGTTGATGTCGCGCACCGCGTAGCGCCGGCTCAGGTTCTCGATCTCGGCGGCGATGTCGTCGTCGATCCGCTCGACGCGATCCCTCAGGGCCTTGACGTCGGTCTCGAACCGCTGGCGCTCCTCGGGGTCGAACAGCCGCAACTGCTCGGCCGCGGCCTCCGACTCGATCTCTTCGAGGCGTCGGCGGATCGAGTCCTTCAGATCGTTCAGGGTGCCGCGGAGCCGGTCCGCCTCCCGGTCGCTCTTGGCGTCCATGCGCCGCTCCCGCTGGTCCCGGATCTCGCCGGCCCTGGCCTTCAGCGCCTCTTCGAGCGCGGGCCGCACCCGGGGCCACTGGCCCGCGTAGCGCTGGGCGACGTGATCCGGCGGCGTTTCATCGCGGGCGGCCGCGGCGGCGGCCCGGGTCTCGCCGACGTTGAGGCGGCCCTGGCGGCCGCCCACCCGCACCGCGGCTGGCTCGATCACCTCGTCGAGGACCGACCCGTCGGCGCCGTTCACCACCACCCGGGCGTGGGCCGCGGCCACCGGCTCGTCGACGGCCGCGTAGCGGACCGCCACCCGGTGGATGCTCGCCTCGACGGCCGCGCCCCACACCTGGGCCCGCAGCGTCCGCAAGCAGCGGGCGACGAAGGGATGGCCGACGTGCAGGTAGGCCACGTCCTGGTGGCCCTGGGCCACGGACGGGTCGAAGGTGACCGGGCGCCGCCGGTCGGCCACCACGTCGTGGAGGCCGGCCAGGGTCTCGCCCCAGGTGCCGGTGAGCTCCTGCACCTCATGGACCGGGACCGGGCCGTCGGGCCGGTTGAGGCGGGCGGACAGCAACGGCGGCTGCTCCGCTATCCGCAGCCCGATCCGCACGGCCCGCTCGACGGCATCCGGGCTCATGTCCAGCTCGGCCACGCTGGCCCGGAATCGCTCACGGACCTGCTGCAGCTCGCTTGCGAACTCGCCCTCCAGGCGCCTGAGGTCCACCCGGGCCTTGTCCCGCCGGGCGGTGATCAGATCGTCGAGGTCGAGGCTGTCGTTGCCCTGCCGGAGCATCCGGGCCTCTATGCGCTCGGCCAGCACCGGCGACACCGCGCCCAGGTCGTCGCGGATGTCGTCCACCTTTTGCGCCACCCGGAGCAGGAAGGTGTGGTCGTAGCCGATGGCTTCCGAGGCCCCGGTCGGGCCGTCTCCCGCGGTTCCAGCGAAATGGTGTATCTCGACGCGGGGGCTCTTCTGGCCGTGGCGGTCCACCCGGCCGTTGCGCTGCTCCATCCGGTTGGGGTTGAACGGGATCTCCACGTGGACCAGCCGGTGGCACTGCCGGTGGAGGTCGATCCCCTCGGAGGCCGCGTCGGTGGCCAAAAGGACTCGGACCTCGGTGGCGGCCGGGTTGTAGTTGAACTCCCGGATGATCCGCTCCCGCTCGTCGCGGTCGAGGCTGCCGTGGAACACCTCCACCCGGTCCCGCATCGGCGGCCGGTTGGGGTGGTCGGCGGTGAGCATCTCGTGCAGGTAGTTCAGCGTGGCCCGATATTCGGTGAAGACGATCACCCGCTCGCTGTTCCAAGCCCCGTCGGGGTAGCAGACCTCGCCGATCCAGTCGAGCAGCTTCTTGGTCTTGGTGTCGGGGCGGCGGTAGTTGTCGTTTGCCCTGACCCTGAGCTGCTCGAGGATCTGGCCGGGCGGCCGGTGGGTGAGCGACCGGGCCCGCATCCGGGCCAGCAGCACCTCTTCGTCGGCGCCGGGGGCGGGCAGGGCCGAGGCGGCGACGGCCAGCGCCTCATGGGTGAGCTCTTCGAGCTTGTCGTCGTCCTCCGCCTCGGCGTCGAGCGCGGCGGCGGCCTCCTCTATGGCCTGGGCCGAGGCTCGCCGGGCTGAGGCCCGGTTCATGGTCTGGATGTGCTGGTCCAGGGTGTGCTTGAAGGCCATCGGGGAGGAGAGCAGCCGCTTCTTCAGCAACAGTGTGATGAACCGGGCCGCGGCCTGCTCGGCCTGGTCGGCCGAAGTGCTCCGCCGGGCCTCGGCGTACTCGTCGAGCAGCCGGAACGTCTCGCGCTCGTCTTGGCTGAAATCGACCTCGATGGCCTTGATGCTGCGCTCGGGCAGGCGCGAGCCGGCCTCGGGCAGCAGCCTGCGAAGCTGCGACTTCAGCCGTCGGACCATCACCGCGTCCCGGTCGCGGTCGGGGGCCGGCACGCCCTTGGCGAAGCGGTTGGGGTCGAGGAGCTCCAGCAGCGACTGGAACGACTCGTGGTAGCCGTTGTGGGGGGTGGCGGTGAGGAACAGCCGGTGCTCGAAATGCGGGGCCAGCTCGCGCACGGCCCGGGTGCGCAGCGAGTCCTTGGCGTAGCGGCCCACCGCGGCCGGGGCGATCTGATGGGCCTCGTCGACGATCAGCAGGTCGAAGCGCCGGGGGTAGGTGTTCGGATCGGGGGGCAGGAGCTCGCGGAACCAGCGCATCTGGGAGTCGAACTTCACCCACTCGGTGGACACGATGATGCGGGGGTGCGAGCTGAACGGGTTCACCGCCACGCCCCGCTCGCGCCTCAGCCGCCGGACGTATTCGGTGTCGACCACCGCGAAGCCCAGCCCGAACTTCTCCTCCATCTCGCTCTTCCACTTGCCGCACAGGCTGGGCGGGCAGACGACCAGGATCTTCTTCACCTGGTTGCGCAGGAACAGCTCCTCGGCGATCAGTCCGGCCTCGATGGTCTTGCCCAGGCCGACGTCGTCGGCGATGAGCATGGTCACCCGGGGCATGGCGAGGGCCTTGACCAGCGGCAGGAGCTGGTAGTGCTCGATGTCGATCCCGGCCCGGAAAGGGGCCTGGAAGGCCGAGGGGTCGGCCGAGGCCACCGCGCCCCAGCGCACCGCGTCGAGGAAGGCGGAGAACGTCTCGGCGTCGTCCAGGCCCTTGGCCGGGTCGGGCAGGGCCGACTGGGGCCGGATCTCGGTGCCCGGCTCCACCTCCCAGTAGACGGTGAGCGGATCGGGCCCGCCCTTGTCGTCGATGGGCACAAGCTTGATCGCGTGATGAGCGAGCGGCGCGTCAACGGCCGCGAGCCCGTTCGCTGCTTGCCCGGGATCAGAGGCGACGACGGATTCCACCACCCAAAACCGGTCCCGCACCCGCACCAAATTCCCCTGCTCAGGCACAGCGACGGCTCGCGCCGACTCAACAAGAACCATCTACCCAGTTACCTGCCATTTCTCCGTAGCTCTCAATGCCCGTTGACGATTGCCTTTAGCGGGGTCTCTCATCAGCATTACCCAATTTTTGCACAGATAAATAAAGAACTCGTCCTATATTTGTGTAATCGATAACGCCATTCTAAGGATTTGATTCCTCATATTTAGCGTGTCGTTGAGTTATGGTAAGCCAGCCTCTGTGCAGCCGTTCCGTTTCCAATAGCACCTGATCCCATGTTCTATATAAGAAAATCACCCCATCCATAGTCAGGCTCCTTGCCTTTTGAGCTTCCTGAGTGTACCTTTGAGCTACCATCAAAGCGGTTATCCTATACGAATATTTCTCTTGGATGTCTAGTGCATATCCAATGAATGTGTTGACCTCATCGCGAGATACAGCATGTTGTTTGCCATCCGAATCTGTAGCTCGTTTGATCTCAACTAGAAGCAACTCGTCATGAGTATCAGGCTGTGATGGACCCAGAGCAAAAACAAAGTCTACTCGGCCTGGACCAGGTTCGCTGGGATCTGAGCCTATTCCAAGCTTACGAAGGTCGAGTTCCTCTCCGAAAAGGTTCCAACGAGGATCTATAAGCCACGGATACTTCTTAATATGTTTGTGTATGGTAGGCACTTCGCGAGCACCTTCATGAATAAATCTCTGGAGTTCTTCAATAGCCTTCAACCTTGCCTCTATAATAGTCTGATTTCGTCGGGCGTCAATTAATCCGAACTGTCTAATGATATTCCATACTTCTGTCTGAAAATCAGGTTCTTTGCTGTCGATATTCTCCAACAAACTCCTAATGATAGAATCGCTGCGAGAATCTACAACGGATTGTACAAGTTTCTTACCTTCCTTAATGTCAAGCTCCTGTATCATGGATATAGCTTTAACTACGCGCCTCATTTGCCGCTGCTCTAGCGGTGTTAGCTGATGTTCTAGTGGTGATAGTTGATCCAATAGTTCACTCAACAACTCGTTTAGATCCTCTTCCACCTTATCCTTGCGAAGATCATTACGCGTTTGGAGTGCCCACTTTAATAGATCTTGCCCCCATCTCACGAAGGCATCTAATTCTTCATCCTCAAGTTGTAGCTGATCTCGGTTGGCTTGAATGCGATCCTGTTCAATATCGTTACCTTCGTCCAGCCAGTCAGCTTGAACTTCACCAATTAGGTACTCTTGGCCGAGCTGTCCTGTTAGGCCCTGTGCCCGCTGAAACATGAATGGCCTTTGCACCATTTTCCCACGTGCTAATACAGAGATGCCCTGTAAACTCTGATCTTTAAGGGGTTGTTCTGTAAAACCTATCCACCATTTAACTGGCTTAGAATCTACGCTATTGTCAGAATCAATGCTGTCTTCAGCCCACTGATCTTTAATTGACACACCCTCTGGTGCTCCATCCTGAGGAAATCTAAATTCCACTGGATAGTCGAAGCGTTCAATTTGCGAATTGTTGAGATAGATACTCATCGTACCCGTATCTAACGCAAAGCGACGAGACATAGATTGCTGAAACACCTTTTCGCTTATATTGCGTTTGAGCTTCAGATCGGATAGAACAATGCGTGTTCCGTGCTCTAAGTTGTTACCGTTTGGATCAGTTATAGGTTCTACCACTGTAATTGGTGGTTCAACTTGATAATCTGAACCCGCGTCCTCTTGCCTGATTTTATCATAATCAAGTCTAAATCGTAGGGTTGTGAGTGCATTCTTAGCGAGGGTATGACACTCGAGAGTTTTGGCTGTTCCGAATGCAGCAAGTTTGCCTATGCCTTTACGACCGTGAAGTGGTCGTCCTTCTCTAGATCGGTCACGGCCTAGTGCTACACGGCGTTTCCTTCCTACTATCAAATATCGGTCACGCGCTTCTTCGTGTGTCATACCTAGACCATCATCAACTACGGTAATCTGTGTTCCTGGTTCTCTTAGTTGTCCAAATGGTATAGTCACCCATACATTCTTGGCGTCTGCGTCCCAGGCGTTGGATATCAGCTCGGCAATGGTTGAGGTCACGCTCGGATACATTTGTGCCCCGAGTTGTTCTACAAGTGAGCCGAGGAATCGCAGTTTTAGATCAGCGATATTGTGCTCAGACATAACAACTCTCATTTGTTAGAATATTGCGTATGGCTATGCCTAATGCATGGGCCAGTTCTACGGGCACGGCGTTTCCGATTTGGCGCTCGACGGATTCGTGGGAGCCGACGAACTGGTAGTCAACCGGGAAGGTCTGGAGAAGGGCTGCCTCTCGCAGGCTGATGCCCCGGTCCTCGGTCGGATGGATGAAGCGGCCGCATGAGACCGTGGTGCAGCGGGTGGTCATCGTCGGTGCCGGCCCTTCTGATGACATGCGGCTATAGGGGCCGGTCGAAGCCGTCCTGCCTCGGCTGCGAAGTCGCTTGTGGCACTCGAGCTGCAGATCTTCGGGCAGGTCGTAGTGGTCGCCGCCTGGGGGGATGGCGCGCACTCGTTCCAATACCGCGGGCGTGAGATTCCTAGGCCGATGCCATTGGTCTTCGGTCCCTTCCACCGGGCCGGCTTCGGCCATGGCGTCACGGGCGTGGGCCGGTTCCCGCCGAAACGGGGCAGGCAGGGCCTCGTGCAGATCGTCGGGGAGCCGAGTCGTCGCATCCTCGCGGACGGCGATGGCGATCAGTCGCCTTCGCCGCTGGGGCACGCCGAAGTCGGCGGCGTCCACGATCCAATGGCGGATTCGGTAGCTGCTGTCGTGCAGCCGGGAGCACAGATCATCCCAACGGGCATTGTTCACCAGTCCGGGCACGTTTTCAACCAGCACGGCTTCGGGGAGCAGCGCCCGGGCGAACCGCCAGACCTCCGCCACCAAGTCGTTGCGGGCGTCGTCGCGCCTCCTCGTCCCGAGCGTCGAGAACCCCTGACAGGGCGGGCAGGCGGTCAGAAGGGTCAGATCGCGCCGGGTGAGGCCGAGGGCCTGCTGCAACTCTTCGGGGGAGACGTTCTCGATGTCCTCGGCCAAGACTCGGACGCTCCCATGGTTGGCCTCGAACGTCCGCACCGCGTCGGCGTCGTTCTCGACGGCGGCCAGGACGCGGAAGCCGGCGCGCGCCAAGCCCTCCGTGGCTCCGCCCGCGCCGGCGAACAGATCCACTGCCGTCAGCGCCCGGGCCGGCGCTGAGACGGGAGCCGCACCGATCATGTCGGTAACTCTAGTGTGATCGTGGACGGCCCGTGAACCTTCACTCTTCGCGGCTAGGCGTTTTTCTCGGAGGCGGAGCCGGGGACGTAGGTGCCTTTGTTGCGCCACAGGACCACCTCGTTGCCCCACGGGTCCCGGAAGGCGGCGTGGCGGGCGTCGAACTCCTCCCAGTAGATCTCGTCCCACATCTTGGCCGCGCCCATCTCCATGGCCTCGGCCAGCTTGGCCGGAGGGTCGTCGACCATCACGTAGATCCGGGGCACCGGGCCGGTGACCGGCTCCGGCTCGAGGTGGATGCCCAGGTTGGGCTTCACCCCCGGCAGCACCTCGTGGAACTCCCCGGCCGGGCGGCGCTTGTACTTCCAGTCGAACAGCTTCTCGTAGAACTGCGATGTGGCCTCCGGGTCGGGGGTGGGCAGGTCGACGAAGATCAGCGGGTTCACCATTTCGGCTCTCCTTTGCTCGGTGCGTTTCGATCTGGGTCTGGGGGCGGTCAGTTTCTGGGGCGGTCGGGTCTGGGGCGTTGGGGTTCTGAGGCGGTTCGGTCCTTGCTGGGCCTCAGCCCTTCGCCAGTCGGGCCGCGGCGGCGTCGCCGGCCTCGACGAAGCGGCGGTAGGCGTCACGGTAGGCCGGGTCGGACTCGGGGTCGATCCGGGCCATGGCCGGCAGCGGCCACGAGTCCATGTCGGCGGCGCCGATCCCGTCCCACCAGCCCACCGCCGCCCCCGCGGCCAGGGCGCACCCCCGGGCCGAGAGCTGGTCGGGCCGCTCCGGCGCCTCCACCGGCACCTCCAGCACCGAGGCCTTGATCCGCCCCCACAGCCTGCTCAAAGCGGGCGAGCCGCCCGTGCCCAGCACCTCCATTCTGATCCCAGCCTCGGCCAGCTCCTCGCAGATGTGGCGCAGCCCGTAGGCCGCGGCCTCCAGCGCCGCCCGAGCCACCTCGGCCACCCCCGACTCGAAGGTCAGCCCGTGGACCTCGCCCCGCAGCCGGGGCTCCCAGCGGGGGGCCCGCTCGCCGTCGTGATAGGGCAGCACCAGCACCCCGCCCGCCCCCGGCGGCACGGCCGCGGCCCGCTCCAGCAGATCGCCTATGGGCAGACCCGACAGCGCCGACCACCACTCCAGCAGCTCGCCGTGACCGTTCACCGGCCCGCCCACCACCTCCACCCCGGCCACGATGCCGTGGAACCCCACCACCTCGGGGGGCCGGTCGGCTGCGGCCACCGCCACCCCCACCCCGCCGGTGCGCCCGCCGGGATCGTGGCCCCGGCCCGGCGTGCCCAGCCCCCCGGCCCAGAAGCTCATGTAGGCGTCGTTGGACCCGCTCACCAGCGGCGTCCCGGCCGCCAGTCCGCACGACCCGTCGGCGTGGCCGATCACGGTGCCCACCCCCACCGGCTGGCCGTAGCCGGGGATCGGGTCCTCGTCGGACCACAGGCCCTGCACGTCGCCGGCCCCGAGGCGGCGCAGGGCCCAGTCCCAGCTCTGGGCGGGTGCGACTTGGCGGCCCAGCTCGTCCTCCAGGAACTCGCGCTGGGCCAGGTGCTGGCCGATGCGGTCCAGCCCGTTGCCGGCCGGGTGCTGGCAGGTGACGGCTGGCTCGTGGCTCATGGGCACGGTGGTGGGGCTCTGGCCGCCCACCCCCACCGCGGCGATGTCGAATCCGTCGCCGACCGTGCCCAGGGCCCGGCCGAGGCCGGCCAGCCAGGCCTCGGGATCGGCCCGGCCCGGCGGCCACGAGTCGGCCCCGTCGAACCGCTGGCGGGTCCAGGCCCTCACCCGCCCGTCGCGGGACAGGGCCACGGCCCGGACCCCGCTGCTGCCCAGGTCCACGCCGACGACGACGGTGTTCGACTCGTTGCCGCCGCTTGCGCTTCGGGCCGCGCCGCCGCCTCTGCCGCGGCCTGCTGCGTCGCCACGGCCCGCGGTGCCCCCGGTGCTCATCGGCGGTCGGCCGGGCGGCGTCAGCGGGCCGGCATCAGCCGACCAGCACCCGATACACCGGGGAGGTGGCGGCCAGCTCCAGGGCGTCGGCTACGTCGTCGAGCCTGTAGCGGGCGGTGACCAGCCGGTCGAGGTCGGCGCCCAGCACCCCCGAGCGCAGCAGCCCGGCCGCGGTCCGCCAGTCCGACGGCTCCTGGCTGTAGACCCCGATGACCGACAGCTCGTGGTGGTGGATGCGGTCCACCCCCACCGTGGCCGTCACCTCGGCGGGGAAGGCCCCGTAGAGCACCACCGACCCGCCGTCGTCGCACAGGTCCAGGGCCGCCTCCACCGTGCCGGGCACCCCGGCGGTCACGAACACCACGTCGTGGGCGCCGGCCCAGCCGTCGGGAGGACCGCCCGGGCCGCCGGGGCCGCCCGAGCCGCCGGGGCCGGCCAGCTCGTCGGGGACGGCTGTCCGGTCAGCGCCGGCGGCCACCGCCTCGGCCCGGCGCGCCTCGCTCACGTCCACGAACCCCACCGAGGCCGCCCCCCAGGCCCGGCACACGGCCATGTGCAGCCGCCCCATGTAGCCGGCGCCGATCACCGCCACCCGGTCGCCGGACCGGAACCCGCTCAGCCGCACCGAGTGGACCACGCAGGCCAGCGGCTCGCCCATGGTGGCGTGCTCCACCGGGATTTCGCCCACCGCGAAGGTCTGGGCCGCGGCCACCCGCACCGCCTCCGACAGCCCCGCCCCCATGGAGATGGTGCCGTCGCTCAGGGCGCCGCCCTGCGGCCGCTTGCACAGGGCGCTGCGGCCCCGCCGGCACATGCGGCAGGTGCCGCAGCGGGTGAGCAGGTCCATGGTGACCAGATCGCCCGCCCGGGGCGACCCGTCCAGGCCGGCCGCGGCCTCGCCCACCTCCACAACCCGCCCGGCCGCCTCATGGCCCGGCGCCACCGGGTAGATCCGCTTGGTGCCCGAGAACAACCGCCGCTCCATGGTGCACAGCCCGCAGGCGGCCACCTCCACCACCACGTCGTCGGGCCCGGGCCGGGGCCGGGGCTCGTCGCGCAGCTCGACCGACCCCGGCCCGGTGACGACGGCGACCTTCATGCTTCCTCCCGCCCGGCCGCGACGACGGCGCAGCCGCGGCAACGGCGCCGACCCTAGCCGGGCCCGGCCCGGGGCTCGGCGGCGGGCCGGACAGCCCCGCCGACCTAGCGGCAGTCGATGTGGGGCCAGCGGCGGGGGATCTCCAGGCCGGCCCGGGCCAGCAGCGACCGCTGGGCCTCGGCGGCCCGGTCCCGCAGGCCGTTGAGGTCCGCGGTGACGCAGACCCCGTCGCGCACAACCGGCCGGCCCGCCACCACCACGTCGCGCACCGACCGGCCGTCGGTCCCCCACACGAGCTGCAGGACCGTCTCGCCCCGGGGCGTCCAGCCCGGCCCGGAGGCGTCGTGGACCACCAGGTCGGCCTGCTTGCCCGCCTCTACCGAGCCGATCCGGTCGCCCATGCCGATGGCCTCCGCCCCGGCGATGGTGGCCAGCTTGAAGGCGGCATGGGCGCCGAAGCGCTCGGGGTCCACCCGGGCGTCGCGGGCGATGCCCGCGGCCAGCGCCGCGGCCCGCAGGATGTCGCTGGAGTCCCCGGCGTTGGAGGCGTCGCACCCCAGCGCCACCCGGCCCCCCCGCTCCACGATCTCGGCGTGGCGGCCCTGGCCGGTCACCCCCTGGCCCAGCCGCAGGTAGGCCCACGGGCAGTAGGCGATGGCGCTGCCGGTGGCCAGCACCAGCTCCACCTCGGCGTCGTCGAGCCACACCCCGTGGCCGATCAGCAAGTGGGGGCCGAGCACCCCGAGGGCGTCCAGGTGGACCAGAGGCCGCCGCCCGGTCCGGGCCAGGTAGCGCTCCGGGTCCGACGAGGTGGGCGACATGTGCATGGTCAGGCCCGTTCCCCGGTCCCGGGCCAGATCGGCCGAGGCGGCTAGCAGCTCGTCGGAGGCCAGGTCGTGGCCCACCAGCGTCACCCATCCCTCCACCAGCCCGCCCGCCGGGTGGGCGTCGATCACCGCGGCCTGGCGGGCCAGCACCTCGTCGGCCGGGGCGGCGAACGGGCCCTGCTCGATGTCCCAGCCCCAGGTGCCGATCGTGCCCCTGATCCCGGCGGCCTCCATGCCCGCCGCGGCCCGGTCGGGGTGGGCCACCGTGCCGGCCTCCACCACGGTGGTCACCCCGTTGGCCAGGTTCTCCACCGACGACAGCAGCGCGGACAGCTCGTCGTCGTCGCCGGTGTGGGCCCCGTGGGCCGGCACCGACCACTCGAAGATGGACGCCCCCGGGGGCAGCAGGTCGGGGATGCAGCTCCTGATCAGCGGGTCGCCGGTGAGGTGCTGGTGGGCGTTGACCATGCCCGGGGTGACCACGCAGCCGGACGCGTCGATCACCGCCGCGCCCCGGTGGCGGGCGGTCAGCTCGGCGGCGGGCCCCACCTCGGCGATCACCGGGCCCCGGACCGCCACCGCCCCGCCCACCAGCACCTCCCGGCGCGGGTTCATGGTGACCACATCGCCGCCGACGATCAGCAAGTCGGCCCGATCCGAGCCCAGACCAGCGGACTCGGGACTGTCGGCGCTGGCCGAGATACTGGCCCGTTCCGCGTCGGTGCCCGGTCCGCTCATGCCGGCTCCGGCCTCGTTCTTGCCGTCGTCGACTCTCACGCCCGGAGCATAGGTCTCGGGCCGCGTGCCAGAATCCGCCGATGACTTCGCCTGCTGCCACCGAACCCGACGCCGCACCCCGGATCGACCCGGGCTGGATCTCGTCGGACCCCTACCGCCAGCTCATCGACGGCGCCGAGCGGGGCGACGGCCCGGCCCGGCCGGTGCTGGACCCCTCCACCGGGGCCGAGCCCGCCGCCTGGCTGGAGGCCACCCCGGCCGAGGTGGACGCGGCGGTGGCCGCGGCCCGCCGGTCCTTCGACTCCGGGGTGTGGGCCCGGGCCTCCAACCCGCACCGGGCCGAGGTGCTGGAGGCGGCCGCGGCTCGCATCAGGGCCGACGCCGACCGCCTGGCCGCCCTGGAGGCCCTCGACACCGGCAAGGCGGTGGGCGGGGCCAAGATCTTCGACGTCCACGAGGCGGCCACCGCCTTCGCCTGCGCGGCCGGGGCGGCCCGCGACCTGCACGGCGACGTGCGCCGGGCCGCCTTCCCGCCCCTGCTGCTGCCCGGCGGCGGCCCCGACCTGCTGAACCTGCGCCTGCCCGAGCCGGCCGGGGTGGTGGCCGAGCTGCTGCCCTGGAACGGGCCGCTCATGACCGGCAGCCAGCGCATCGCCGCCGCTCTGGCCGCCGGGTGCTCGGTCGTGGCCAAGCCGCCCGAGGAGGCGGTGGTCACCCTGGTCGAGCTGGGCCGGATGCTGGCCGAGTGCGGGCTGCCCGACGGGGTGCTCAACATCGTGCTGGGACCGGGCGAGACGGTGGGCGAGCAGCTCGTGTCCGACCCCCGCATCGACCTGGTGAGCCTCACTGGCGGCCCCGAGACCGGCCGGCGGGTGATGGGGCTGGCCGCCGCCAACCTCACCCCGGTGCATCTGGAGCTGGGGGGCAAGGCCCCGGTCATCGTCTTCGCCGACGCCGACCTCGACCAGGCCGCCCAGTGGGCCATGATGGCCGCCTTCGTCAACATGGGCGAGGTGTGCGTGGCCGGCAGCCGCCTGCTGGTGCAGCGGCCCGTCTACGAACAGGTGGCCGGGGCGGTGGCGGCCATGTCGTCCGGGCTGCCCATCGGCGACGCCCTGCACCCCGACACCTTCATCGGCCCCCTGGTGAACCCGGCCCACGCCGACCGGGTGCGGGGCTTCATCGACGGCGCCGTGGCCGGCGGCGACGCCAGCATGGTCGGGGCCGGGCAGGTGCCCGAGGGGCTGCCGGCCAGCTTCGTGGCCCCCACCGTGCTGGGCGAGGTGCGGCCCGGCTCCACGCTGGAACAGACCGAGGTGTTCGGGCCGGTGCTGGCCGCCCTGGCCTTCGACGACGAGGACGAGGCCCTGGCCATCGCCAACGGCACCTCCTACGGCCTCAACGCCACCGTGTTCACCGCCGACGTGGGCCGGGCCCTGCGGATGGCCCAGGAGCTCGACGTGGGCGAGGTCACCGTCAACCACCACTTCTCCGCCGACATGAACGGGGGCCGGGGCGAGCCCCGCAAGGCCAGCGGCTTCGCCCGCACCGGGGTGGAGGCCTACACCCGCACCAAGTCGGTGGCCCTGGTGGCCCGCCCGTCCCTGGGCCAGTGACGCGGCGGCGGGCGGCGGCGGGGGCGGGGGGCGACTCGCCCTCGCCAGACGGGTGACAACGCGTAGGCGGGACGGGTGATCCTGCAGCCGGGTCGGGGCCGCATCAACAGCGACCGCTATCTGCCGGTCACCCCTCACACGAGCCGCTGGGGGTGGTGGCCCGGCCGGAGCGCCGAGCCGGTGATAGCCGTCGACGACAGGGCCGTGGTCACCGTCGACACCCTGTCGCACGAGGGGATCATGGAGGACCAGGGCCGGGACCCGGTCCGGTTCTTCGGCGCCTGCGGGGTGGAGCGGCCGGCCGTGCTCGACGACGCCGTGACCATGGCCGCCGAGGCCGACCACCGCTACGGGATCGACGGCGCCCACGTGGTGACCGGTCCCATCGAGGTGCGGGGGGCCGATCCGGGGGACCTGCTGAGGGTGGACGTGCTGGGCTTGGCCATGCGGGTGCCCTACGGGGTGACCTCCAACCGGCACGGGCTGGGGGCCCTGCCCGGCGAGATGCCCGACGGAACCGAGCCGGCCGAGGCGGTGGCCTTCAGCAGCGGCCACGGCACGGTGTCGGTGTTCACCTCGGTGGAAGGCTCCGGGCCCGAAGCCGCCGCCGTGCTGCGCTACCGGCCCGAAGGCGCTGGCGGCGAGGAGGCTGTTCGGGAGATCCGCTATCCGGTGGCGCCGTTTCTGGGGATGATGGGGGTGGCCCCCGACGACGACGGCCCGGTGCCGTCCCGCCCGCCGGGCCGCCACGGCGGCAACCTCGATGTGAAGTGGCTGACCGCGGGCTCAACCCTGTACGTGCCGGTGCAGGTTCCGGGGGCCTTGTTCGCGGCAGGCGACCCCCACTTCGCCCAGGGCAACGGCGAGGTGGCGCTGACCGCCCTGGAGGGTTCGCTGCGGGCCGACCTGCGCCTGTCGGTGCTGCGGGGCCCGGACGCCCGCCGAGCGGTCGGCCTGATCGAGAACCCCGTGGCCGAAACCGACGAGGCGTGGATACCCATCGGGCTCCACGCCGACCTCGACGAGGCCATGCGGGCCGCGGTGCGGGAGGCTCTGCAGTTCTGCCGGACCCGCCTGGGCCTGCCCGGCCACATCGCCTACGCCTATTTGAGCGCGGCGGCCGACTTCGAGGTCACCCAGGTTGTCAACGACATCAAAGGCGTCCACTGCCGCATCCGCAAACGCGACTTCCCCGGCTGCTGAGTAAGACCGTCTGGCTCGCTCCGGCAGTTGGTCAACTCCCCCGCAGATGGCGCGGATCAGACCTCTTTGAGGAGTGGCCGCCGACCTCGTCCGCCGCCTGTGGGACCTCCCGCAGGTAGCGCGGGTCAGACCTCTTTGAGGAGGGTGTCGCTGGTCTGGCCGGAGACGAACAGCTCGCTGCCCGCCTTGAGGATGTCGCGGTAGGACTGCTCGGAGGGCAGGGAGTCCAAGAAGGCGTCCAGGGCCCCCAGGTCGGGGGCGTCGATCATCCAATACACCACCCCGTAGGCGCCGTAGGCCTCCATCCAGGCCGTCACCGCGCCGCCGGCGGGGGCCCGCTCGGCCATGTGGGCGGTGTAGGCGCGGATCCACTCCCGCACCCTGGCCACGTCGCTGGAATCGACCTGGGCTTTGCGGATCATCCTGACCATCGCTTCAACCTCTCTCGCCGGGCCCGTCGGGCCTGTCCTGGTTGCCGCCGGCGGCGGCCTCGTCCTCATCCCCGCCGGTCTCGGCGGCCCGCACCTCCAGGGCCACGGGCTTGGGCACGCCGCCGTTGGAGGCCGAGGTCTCGCTGGGGCAGGCCGACACCGCGGCCAGCACGTCGATCTCGGCCCGCAGGTCGATGTAGTCGCCCGCGGCCGCGGGCGACGGGCGGAACACCAGCCGCCGCTCGTCCTCCACGTCGGTGAACATGAACACGTTGAACACGTCGGGGATCAGGTCCGGGTCCACCCCCCAGGGCCGCACCGCCTCCTCCAGGTTGTCCTGGCAGGTCCGGTGGCCCGACTCGATCCCGTCGCGCACCGCGTACACCCCCCGGGAGCAGCGGCCCCCGTTCCAGGCGAAATGGATCCCCACCGGGTCGTCGACCACCGTCAGCATGGGCCGCTCATAGGGCGGGCGCGACCACAGCGTGGTCACCCGGCGCATCGTGCCCGTGCCGGCCAGCATGTTCAGGGCCACGGTCTGGCCCGCGTGGTAGCCCTCCCGGGGGTTGTCGAGGGCCATGAAGGCGGCGTCGGCCACCTGGGGGCCCTCCACCGCCTCGATGCGCAGCACTTGCCCGGTCCGCACCTCCACCGCCCGGCCCTCCCCGGCCGGGATCACCACCCGCTCCAAGACCGGGTCCGCCCCCCGGCGGATTGGAGTCAGTTTCATCTTGTCTCCCATTCGTCCGATGCTATCTTATCGAGAGTTGGGCCGACCATAGTTCGCCTTTTTCGTTGGTGTACTGACCGGTCCGTATATGTGATATGTCGTAGTGCGGCAATTCGACAGTTATTCTGCACTCTCCGTTAAGCATTATGCCGTGATCTTCGAAATGAAAATCTAAGTTATCGAATGTAGATAGGCTACGATGACTCGAGAGCGCGTTCTTATCAACTGGTGTGACGTGCAAGAAAAAATATGGTTCAATGTCAGCAGGGTCGCATGGTTCCTTTATGTAAGTTAAGACTTTAGCGTCTATCGTGACCTCATAGTCCGGCCGAGGCCCAGGAGGTGATGTTACGCGATACATTATGCCCTCGAATTTCTCAACCATGCGCTCCAAGTAATTCTGTATGTTGGGATTGGATTCCAGTTCTTGGATATCGCAGGAGTTGAACTGTCCATCAATAAAGTCTATTCGTTCTCGTCCGATGATAAAGTATGCTATGTATGATGGGTCGGCTGATCTTGTGAGGCTTCGTACCCATGTTAAGCAGGATGCATTTCCCCTGTCTTCAGCGACGATTCCCCCTAACGGTATGTCTGTTAGCCAGTAAAGTAGGTGAAGCCCGTTGCTATAGACCGGACCGTCGGGAGGATTGTCTCTGAGATACACCAATAGGTCCATGTCGTATGAGTATCCGTAATCCTCAAATAGTATGGGCCTCGCATTAGGTCCTAAAGCCCGGGCAGTCATGTCTATATTCCATCTAGTGGAGAGATCGATACTAGTTAAGATTCCGGTTGAAATGATGCAAATAATAATCAAGCTCAGAACAGCATTAATCTTTCGGGCCGGACCCTTGGCGAGGTCCTTTAGAAGCATGTCTAGCAGAATCAATGCCATTATTATGACTGGAACGTAGATTGGTGCCAGGTACCGGTAGGGTAAAGCGTCTGCATAATCTAGACGTGGACTCATGGCTAAAAGCATAGCGATATAGATCAATGAAAATGAGCCGAAAAGAATGAGGGGTGTAGTATATTGGCTATTTTGGGATTCCAGATAATGAGCCTGCCCGGCGTTACGCCTTAATTTTTTCCGCCATATGACTAAGCAAAGTAATACGAATGATAAGTATAGCAACCAGTCGAGTCCTAAGTGGAGAGCCAGAATATGTGACACGAATATATTGCTGTAATACTCTATATATTCTAGCAATGATGATCCGTAGTAGTGCCTATCATCATACCCGGTAATCGTTCCTATAGATAGCTGATTTTTTGTTATCCAAATCCCAAACAGAGTTATCGATATGCTACCGTATATGGCAACCCACTTTAGTCGATGATATAGGGTGAAATTTCGTCTCGTAAGTATTATTACAATTCCGGTTAAGATTACTGCGATTCCGATGTACCGTGTGGCCGTAGCCAGAGAGGCAAAGACCGCTGATAACACTAAAGATGCACCACGACGGTCTTCAACAGTGAGAAATGTCCACATCTGAACCAAGGCGAGTAATGAGAACAAGATAAAACAGGTATCGGTCATCAAGTATGATGAGATGTCATTCATGATGAAAGAGGTCATCACTGCTACAGATCCCATCACAGCTAGAAACCGGTATCTAACGTGACGGCTCAACTGGTAGCCTGTGAGCAATATGATCAGGCCGAATCCTATTACGTTTATGAGTCTTCCTACATCTATTGGATCAAACCCCAATACTCCGAAGAGGGCCACCAGCAGGGAGAAAATAGGTCCGAACGTATAGGCTCTTTGCAACCAGTCTTTGAATCCGTCTCCAGCGGCTAGATTCTCTGCTACTGAGATGTAATTCCAACTGTCTTGGGTCAACTCTGGCCCATAGTTGGAAGTTCGGATCAGAAGATGCGCGGCGCCGAGGAAAGCCGTTAGCAAAATCGCTATATCGAATAACTGAAGTTTAGACCTACGCAGATAGACAAACACAGGCGCTGAGTTCACCACGAAGCTCTGGCTCTGCTGTCGCGTCGGCTCACCCGGCCGCTTCGCAGGGGACCGGGCCCGGACCGGCCACTTCAAGGGGCGGGTCGGACTCCATCAGCTCCAGCCATGCCCGGATGTAGCCCCGCATCGGGCCCTCGTGGGTCACCGGGCCCCGGCGCACCCCGCCGTCCAGAACCCGCTGGTCGGGATGGCCCAGGCCCTTGCTCATGTCCACCCACTCGATCTCGGCTATGCCCAGGCCCTGCTGGCAGCGCTCGAACAGCTCCAAGTCGTCGGGGTTGCCCAGGCTGGGGAAGTCCTCGGCGATGCGCATCCGCATCACGTTGACCTCCTCGGGAGCTCCGGCCGCGGCCGCCGCCCAGGTGTGGAGCCGGGTCTCGTCCACGCTCACCGGATCGACCACCTCCAGGTGGTTGCCCTTGATGAGCAGGTTGGGGAAGATCGACAGGTTCACCATCGATCCCGGCGCCATCTCCAGCACCTCGTCGCCGGAGTCCGGGTGCTCGGACCGGATCTGGTCGGCGTACCACTCCTTGCCCGGCACCGGGCGCTGGGTCTCCCAGAACGACCGGGCCAGGCCCGGCCGCTGGTCCACGAACATGTGGCCGTGGCCCAAGTCGTCGCCGTACATGCCGGTGTCGTCGGGGCTGGCCTTGAACTGCGACAGCGAGCGGGACCCGCCGTGCTGGCGCTCGTTGAGTACCAAGAAGCTGCGGTGGGCGAAGGTGGGGTGCAGCCCGTCGGCGGCGTTGTCCCAGGCCAGCTTCCAGTTGCCCCTGTAGATCATGCGCTGGCGGTTGCGCAGCTCGATGCGGCCGCCGGGGGAGCGGTCCACGAACTCGTCGATGAGCGGCGCGGCCGGGCCCAGCCAGTCGATGAGGGCGGGGGCTTCGGGGTTCAAGGTGGCGAACACCAGCCCCCGGTAGGTGCCCAGGCGGGGGGCCTGGCGCAGGCCGTGGTCGGCCCGGTCGAAGCCGTCGGGGTAGCCCTCGGCGAAGGGGACGTTCACCAGGTCGCCCCGGTTGGAGTAGGTCCAGCCGTGGTAGGAGCACTGGAAGTTGCGGGCCGCGCCGCACTCCTGCTGGCACACGGTGGAGGCCCGGTGCGAGCAGCGGTTGAACAGGGCGTGCAGCTCGCCGTCGGCGTCGCGGGTGACGATCACGGCCCGCAGCCCCAGCCGGGAGGCGGTGAAGTCGTTGGGCTCGGGCACCTGGCTCTCGTGGGCCAGATAGACCCAGGCCCCGCCGAAGACCCGGTCCATCTCGGCGGCGAAGACGGCCGGATCCACATAGATGGAGCGGTGGACCCGATGGGGCTCGACCAAGCCCTCCAGGTCGATCACCGCACCGGCCCCCTATCTCGGGTCACAGCACGAAGGAGAACTTGGGCACGTCGCCGTCGCAGTTGGCCAGGCCCACGATCTTGATGCGGATGGCCCAGTCGTCGCCCACGGCGGCCAGCACGTAGTCGTTGCGGCTGGCGAACGGGGTCAGCCGCCCTCGGCGGTACTCCCAGACGACGACCGAGCACCGGGCCCGGATGTCGCCGCCCTCCGCGGGCCAGGCCTCCACGTTGGACACCGTCCGGACGGTGCGCGACGGCGGGTTCTGGGCGTGGGCCCAGCCCGTCTCCAGCAGGCCGATCCGGTCGCCCATCCGGCGGCGGTCGTCCAGCAGGTACGACACCTGCTCGCGGGGATCGCCGCCGGGGTCGAGCGGCACCCAGTACACGCAGTCGGGGGTGAAGCGGCCGAGCCAGTCCCGGTAGCGGCGGTCGTCCAGCAGCCGGGCCTCGTGGAACAGGGCCTGCTCAGCCGCGGCCCGCAGCTCCGGGCGCCCGGGCCCCGGCTCCTCGGTGCGGGCCGCGGCCATCTCGGCCAGCCGCCGGTACAGGGCGTCGTCCACCGCCGAGCCGGCCTCGACCGCGGCGGAGGCGCCCGCGTCGGCGCCGTCCGCCACCGGCGGGGCGCCCGCGGGCCGGGTCTCCGTCTCGGCGGAAGGGGCGGGCACCGCTCAGGGGTTCCCGTGGACGGCGGCGCGCAGGCGGGCCACCATCCCGGCCGGGTCGTCGCTGCCCCACACGTTGCGCCCGAAGGCCACGCCGGCCGCTCCGGCCGCCACCACCCCCCGGGCCAGGTCCACCACTTGGTCGGGGTCGTCGGCCTTGGGTCCGCCCAGGGCCACCACCGGGCCGGGGCAGGCCGCCGCCACCTCGGCGAACTCCTCGGTCGGGCCCGGGCACATGGTCTTCACCGCGTCGGCCCCCAGCTCCACCGCGATGCGGGCCCCCCGGCCGACGTTGGAGGCCGTCCATGCCACGGTGCGGGCCCAGCCCCCCGGTATCGACTCGGCCACCACCGGCAGCCCCAGCCTCTCGCACTCGGCGGCCAGGCGGGCCAGCCGCCCCAGCGACCGCTCCTCGTCGGGGGTGCCCGGGAAAGTCATGACGATCACCGCGTCGGCCCCCAGCACCATGGCCTCCTCGGCCCGGTACAGCAGCGCCGAGGCGTCGCCGCCGGCCGGTTCGCCCATGTCGGACACGCCGCCGTCCACCCGCAGGATCAGGCCGCAGCCCGCGAAGGCCTCGGGCCGGGACCGGGCCAGGTGCCAGGTGGCCAGCACGGCGTCGGGGCCGGCAGAGGCGATGGCGTCCACCGCCCCGGCCGGAACTCCCGAGCCCAGGTAGGCGGGGTGGTCCATGGCCACGATCACCGCCCGGCCGTCGGAGCCGAAGACGTGACGGGCCCGCCGGCGCTTTCCGGCCGCCACAGCCGACGGCATTGTTGAGGGGGCGTCGGCCACGGGGGATCAGTCGCCGACGGGCCCGTCGAACTCGTCGGGGGCCAGCGGGGCGGCCACGTCGGCCCGCACCGTCTTCATGATGTGGGCGGCCCGGCCCTCCCAGGTGGAGGCCGGCCCGACCCGGTAGAACGGCGACCGCAGGTTGCCCATCAGCACGGTCACCATGTCGGTGTCCTCCTGGTTGGTGACGGCCAGCCGGTCCAGCTCGAAGTCCTGCTCCTCCACGGTCTTGTCGATGCCGTAGACGCGGCTGAACAGGCGGGTCCGGTCCGGGGCGATCGGGTCGGCCCGCACCAGGATGAGCTGGGTGGGGTAGGGCAGCGGGGTCAGGTTGGGGTAGATGAAGTCGGCGTAGTGGCCCTTGAGCTGCTCCTCGGTGAGGTCGGTGCGGCCCCCGGAGGCGTCCTCGCCGGGGGCGTGGGGCTTGAACCCGCTGCAGGTCCGGCCCTCGAAGCGCACGATGGTGTCCATCTGCTTGCGCAGGTGGTTGAGGCGGCGGTGGACGAAGCGGACGTGGTAGTCGTCGTTGGAGTTCTCCGCGAACGCCTTCCAGTTGATGGGATAGGTCTCGTCCAGCTCGCGGTGATAGCGGGTGAACCGGGAGAAGCCGTAGAGGTCGTAGCGCTCGGCCAGCGGGGCGATCCACTCCCTGAACGGCGGGGCCTTGCGGGACAGGCAGCCGAACACCAGCTTGTCCCAGGCCACCTCGATGCGGATCGGCACCAGGCCGTAGTCGTCGGCGGGGATGTCGTCGGGATACATGCGGGCCCTGTCCGGGATGCCGATGAGGCGGCCGTCGATGTTGTAGGCCCAGTTGTGGTAGGGGCAGGTGAGGGTCTTGCCGCAGTTCCCGGCCGGCTCGAACAGCAGCCCCGAGGCCCGGTGCCGGCAGTTGTTTAAGAACCCCTTGACCGACCCGTCCTCCTGGCGGATGGCGATCACCGGCTGATAGCCGATGGCGCCGGTGATGTAGTCGCCCGGCTCGGCCAGGTCCTCGGTGTCGCCCAGCCACAGCCACGACCGGCCGAAGACCCTCACCATCTCCAGGTCGAACAGGCCTTGGTCGTAGACCTCGTAGGGCTGCAGCATCGGGCTCGGCACCGGCGACTCCACCAGCCCGGCCGTCTCCTTCACATGGCGCTCGAGCCGCTCGGCCACCGGCTCGGCCTGCAGATCGGTGATCATGGCGCGATCCTAACCGGTGGCGCCGGGGGGCGGCCCAGCGGCCGCTCCCGCCATCGTTCGGCGAGCACGGGGGCTGACGAATCCGCCTGTGGGCTTGACCTGGTGATGCTTGAAGCGTCCCGCTCGGCTGGGTTATTGTTCGCCCTATCGCCTTGATCCGCCCTGCCCTCGTTGCGGCGGCTGTCGCCGCCGGTGCGGTCACTGTGGCCGCGGTGTCTTGGGCGGCCGTCGCCGGCTTCCCCGATGTGGCTGAGGACCACCTCCATGCCGATGACATCGCCATCGTCGCCGACCGCGGCTGGTTCGTCGGATTTGAAGACGGCACTTTCGGCCCCGACCGCGAAGTGACCCTTTCTCAAACCCTCAAGGTGTTCTCTAGGGTATTCGCCGAGGTCAACCCCACCCGAGCCGGTTTCGCCGCTGTCCTGCGAGCCGGCGTCGAGCACCTGAACGCCATCCGCCCCGGGGCCGCGTCCGGCGCGTCGCCGCCCACCGACCCGCCCGCTTCGGAGTCTGCCCGCCCGTTCCCCGATGTGCCATCGGACCACCCCTATGCCGATGATGTCGTTTACGCCGTGGACCGCGGTTGGTTGGTCGTCGACGAAAGCGGCCTGTTCGGCCCCGACCGCGAATTCGACCGTTCTCAGGCCCGCGCCGTGTTCATCAGAGTGCTCGCCGACATCAGCCCGACCCGGGCCGAGTTCGCCTCAATCATGCGGGCTGGCGTCGATGCCGTGTATCCGCTGCCCTCGCCGTCGGTTGACCTGCCGGCGCCCGCGCCGGACGCGCCGGAGACTACGGAGCCGGAAGGGCCGACCATCCCGCCACGGCCGAACACTGATCCTGGGAGCGGATGCGCTTGGGTGTTTATCGGAGGCATTTGGGATATCGCCTGCTGACCGAGGTCGAAGCGGCTCAGGCCACCCTCGCTCCCAAGCTGGCTGAACTGGCGGCGGTCCGGCTGCCGTTTGCGGCCGGACCCGGATTGACCGAAGCCGAGCACTGGATCGCCTCCGGCGGTCCGACGGCAGGGCCGGGACCGGGCTGGTCGCCGGTGGCGGCGGCTGGGGGCAAGGGATCGGTCGGCCCTCGGGAGACGCCGGCTTCCGGTGATCCGGCCGTATGGAGCGCAGCCGACCTGCTGGCCGGTTTCCGATCCGGTCGGCTCGACCCGGTGGACGCGGCGGAGGCCGCCCTGGCCCGGATGGACGCCGTCGACGGCGAGCTGCACGCGGTGGTGACCCGCCTCGACGGCCGGGCCCGGGCCGCGGCGGCGGAGTCGGCCCGGCGCTGGCGAGCTGGGGAGGCCCGGCCGCTGGAGGGGGTGCCGGTGGGGGTCAAGGACATCATCGAGACCGCCGGGGTTGCCACCCGGGCCGGGTCGCCGCTGTTCGCCGACCATGTGCCTGAGGCCAACGCGGCCGCGGTGGGCCGGCTGGAGCGGGCCGGGGCGGTGGTGGTGGCCAAGACCGCCACCCCCGAGCTGGCCTTCGGCGACGAGACCGGCGCCGGGGTGGTCAACCCCTGGGGGGCGGGCCGCTGGACCGGGGGCAGCTCCTCCGGCTCGGCGGTCGGGCTGGCCGCGGGCCAGTTCCCGGTTGCGCTGGGCACCGACACCGGGGGCTCGATCCGGGTCCCGGCCTCGTATTGCGGGGTGAGCGGGATCAAGCCGACCTTCGGCCGGGTGCCCCGGACCGGGGTGTTCCCGGTCTCGTGGTCCTTCGATCACGTCGGGCCCATGGCCCGCACCGTCGAGGACCTGGCCCTGCTGCTGGCTGTGCTGGCCGGTGCCGACCCGGCCGACCCCTATTCGTCGGACCGACCCGTCCCCGACTACGCGGCGGCCGTGGCCTCAGCCTGCGCTGGCGGCCTCTCCGGCCTGCGGGTCGGCGTTCCGGGGGGCTGGCTGGCTGAGGGCTGCAGCCCCGGCGTGATGGCCGCCCGGGACGCGGCCGCCGACGCGCTGGCCGACCTGGGCGCGGCGATCGTCCCGGTGGATGTCCCCTGCGCCGAGCTGGCCGGAACCGTCGCCTGGCTGGTCACGGTGGTGGAGTTCGCGGCCAACCACGACTCCCGCCTCGACCGGTTGGAGGCCTTCACCGCCTCGGCCGCCCACCGGCTGGTGGCCGGGTCCCGGGCCAGCGCCGGCGACTACGTGCGGGCGCTGCGGGCCCGGCGGCTGGTGCAGCAGGACTTCGACGCCGTCTTCGAGCGGGCCGATGTGGTGCTGACCCCGGCCACCCCCACCGCCGCCCCCGACCTGGCCACCTTCTTCGACGACGGCGACCGGCTCTGGCTGGACAAGGTGGCCCGCAACTTCTTGATCTTCAACGTCACCGGAATGCCCGCGCTGGTGATCCCGGCCGGAACCGACGACGGCCTGCCCGCAGCCGTGCAGATCGCCGCCCCGCCCCACCGCGACGACCTCTGCCTGGCCGTAGGCGCCGCCTTCCAACAAGCCACCAACCACCACCTCCAAATGCCGATCGTATAGATGTTGTAGTGGCCTATCAGTTATCGGTGGCAACCGTAGCCGTGTCCATCATATAGAGAATACGATCTTCATAACCGACGAAATAGATTCGCTCACCGTTCGGCGACCAAGTGGCATAAGCGATATCAATGTAATCAATGTACTGCGGGAGAAGGGGACACCGGTTTGTTCCATCAGCATGCATGACATAAGTCACAGCCGGAAGGAAATCATATTCGTTGGGACTATCATTATCAAGTAGTTGAGTTTTGAATAGTATTAGTGAGTTATCAGGTGACCAATCTAGAATCTCTTTGCGAGTATCATCATGAGTTAATTGACGCTTGTCTGTACCGTCGGCATTCATGATAAATATCTGACCAATCCAAGATCCCGGGCCAGTATATGAGCTACTGTACAAGATCCGATTGTCGCCTGATCTAATCCCATGGCCCAAATCCGTTATTTTGTGTTTGCCTGTTCCGTCTACATTCATAACGTAATTTGACCATTCCCCCGGATACCTGCCACGGGTAAAGAAAATCTGCGTGCCATCCGATGACCAGTTGCCACCAAAATCACCAACATCGTTATACGTCAAACGACTGATGTTTGTACCGTCAGCATTCATTACAAATATCTCACGTCCATCGGGGCTCATCAGCGAACTATCACTAACGTCACGACTGCCAGTGAACACTATCTTCGTGCCGTCTGGTGACCATGACCCGCCGTAGTCAGGTTCAGTGTTGTGGGTTAGCTGTTGGATATTTCTGCCATCAGCGTCCATTACATAGATTTCGCTAAGGTTGCTGCCTACTGGTTCGCTAGTGAACATTATCTTTGTGCCGTCTGGTGACCATGATCCGTAGTAGTCATTTTCGGTGTTGTGGGTTAGCTGTTGGATATTTCTGCCATCAGCGTCCATTACGTAGATTTCGCTATCGCCATCTTCGGTACTGTAGAATAGTATTTTTGTGCCGTCTGGTGACCATTTAAGAGAGAAACCGATATTTGAAAACAATCGCACAATATTCACAGGATACTCTGCTATCGGACTCATAGCCCTTATATAGATCTCACTCTTGCGACTGTCATTCCTAGTGAATAAGAACCGTGTTCCATCGGGCGACCAAACTGGTTGTCCGTCGTAAATATCATTGTAGGTTAGTTGTCGTAAATCTGTGCCGTCAATGTTCATTATATGTATTTCAGACCTAGAAGTGAACAAGATTTGAGTGCCGTCAGGTGACCAGGACGGCTCTTTGGGATAAAGCGCATACCCATAGTTTTCAACTATTGGATTTATGGGACTAAGTGCCTGTGTATTCATAGTAAATACGTAAAGAGGAGATGGACCATCTCGCTCGCTGATGAATAACATTTGTGTGCCATCTGGTGACCATTCTGGGTCTTCGTCTATAACATTGTTGTGAGTCAGTCGGCGGGGTTGGCTTCCGTCGGCGTTCATTACGTAGATCTCGCGGTTGCCGTCTCGGTTGCTGGTAAACAGGATTTGTGTGCCGTCAGGCGACCAGTCAGGTTCCACATCTACTGATTCATTGTGAGTCAGTCGGCGGGGTTGGCTTCCGTCGGCGTTCATTACGTAGATCTCGCGGTTGCCGTCTCGGTTGCTGGAGAACAAGATATGTTCGCCGTCTGGTGACCAGTCGGGATCTATATCACTGGCCTCATTATGAGTTAGGGGGCGCTCGCCGGAACCATCGGCGTTTATCACATAGATCTCACGATCGCCTTCTCGAAAGCTGGAGAATACGATTTGTGTGCCATCCGGTGACCAATCGCCGGTTGCATCGTAATAGCTGTTGTCAGTTATCGGCACTGTTACTAAATCCCAAGCAGTGTCCTCCCTGTGGGAGCTAGTCGTACTGTTACAGGGATTGATTGACGCTATGGTCGGTCGCGTGCCATTGGGCTCAACATTTTTTGTCTTGGTGTCTTTTGATAGCTCCTCAAGCTGTGGCTGAATAATATATGCCTTAGGTTCATCTATAGACTTAGCTAGAAAGATGTCGTATTGGTGATTGCGGTGGCTGACGAACAATATCTGCGTGCCATCCGGTGACCAGATCGCTCTCTCCTCGTCGGCGATGTCTTCGGTCAGTCGGCGCACTCTGGATCCGTCGGCTTCCATCACATGGAGGTCGGTTCGGCCCTCGCGGCTGTCGCCGATGAAGAGGATGTGCTTGCCGTCGGGCGACCATGCCAGGTCCCAGGTTTGAATGTTCGGACCTGTCAAAAATTCGACAGCGGGAGGGTCTTCGTCGCCGTCGAGGCGGATGACGCTGGCCTGGTATCGGGCTTCAGAGACGGTGGCGAAAACGACCCTCGTTCCGTCCGGCGACCAGGCCGGCCCGATCTCGTCGGTGTCGTTGTCGGTGAGTTGTCGTTCGTTGGAACCGTCGGCTTCCATCACGAACAGCTCGTCGTCGCCGTCGCGGTCGCTGGTGAAGAGGATGCGGGTCCCGTCGGGCGACCAGGCCGGATTGAGGTTGTCGGTGCCGCTCACGGTGAGCTGGCGCATGTCGGTGCCGTCGGCCCGCATCGAGTAGAGGCCGTATCCTCCGTCGCGGTCGCTGGTGAACAGGATGCGCGATCCGTCCGGGGACCAGACCGGCTCGGTCTCGTAGGCGTCGTTGCTGGTCAGTTGGCGCACGCCCGTGCCGTCGGTGTCCATCACGAAGATGTCGCGGTCGTCATCGGTGGTGCCGGTGAAGAGAATTTGCGTGCCGTCCGGCGAGAAGCCCCTCGCCGTGATCCAGTTGATGCTGTCGTCGTCGGTCAGTTGGCGCAGGTCGGTTCCGTCGGCTCGCATCACGAAAATCTCGCGGTCGCCCAGCCCGGAATCGTCGCCCCGGTTGCTGGTGAAGAGAATCTGAGTGCCGTCCGGCGACCAGACCGGGTCCCAGTCGTCGGCGGGATCGTCGGTCAGCCGCACAATGGTCGACTCGGCATCTTCGGTCAGTGGCTCCGCCTCGACCGTCTCTTCCGACTCTTCCAGCTCCTGCGGCGTCGGGTGCTCATCGGCCGCTTCCGGGTTCGGTTCAGGTTCTGAGTTCGGGCTTTCCCCAGGTTCTGGGATCGGCTCAGATTCCGATTGCGGGTCGGGCTTCGGTTCCGGCTGAGGCTCGGGCTCCGCCTCGTCTGTCGGCGAAGAGGTCGCCGGGGCCACCGGATCGGGCTCGCCGCCGCCGCAGCCCTGAACGGCGATGGCCGTCAGCGCCCAAATCGCCGCGCCCAAGCCGAGCCAGAGAGTTCTTGAGAACGGCACTTCCACACCGCACCTGCCTGGGTCGCGCTTGTTGGCAGAACGAACATTAGGCCGTCGAAGTGGTGCGTGCTTTCGCTGCCCGGTAAGAAAAGTGCCACACTTCTTACCGAAGCGAGCATTTGTGCCCGAACCCCGACGAGGAGATCGACGTGACCGTCCTGACTGATGAGCTGCTGGCCAGCTTCGACGACTCGACCGGGCCGGTCGACGAGGCCCGGCTGCTGCCGCCTGTTCTGTACACGTCGCCTGAGTTCTTCGAGTTCGAGCGGCGGGCCATCTTCCAGCGGGAGTGGCTGTGCGTGGGCCGGGCCGACCAGTTGGCCGAGCCCGGCGACTTCCGCTGCATCACCATCGCCGGCGAGCCGCTGATTGTCGTGAGGGACGCCGACGGCGAGCTGCGGGTCATGTCGGCGGTGTGTCGGCACCGGGGCATGGTCCTGGCCGAGGGCTCGGGCAACTGCCGCCGGTTCACCTGCCCCTACCACCACTGGTCCTACGGGCTCGACGGCAAGCTCCTCGGCACCCCGGCCATGGACCGGGCCGTCGGCTTCGACCCGGCCGAGCACGGGCTGGTCGAGCTCAAGACGGAGCTGTGGCAGGGGTTCGTCATGGCCAACTTCGACCCCGGCGCTGCCCCGTTCGGCCCCACCATGGCCAAGATCGACGCCATGCTCGAGAACTACGGGCTGGAGACCACCACCACCCTGGAGGGCAAGACGATCCCCGGACTGGCCTGGAACTGGAAGGTCATGATGGAGAACTTCAACGACCCCTACCACGCCAGCCGGCTCCACGGGCCTCTGCAGACCTTCGCCCCCAGCCACATGAACGACTTCCTGGACTGGGACGACGACGACGGCGCCATCGGCCGCATCCAGCACTTCACCGACATGGACGGCTCGTTCAACCCCACCAAGCGCTGCCTCCTGCCGGTGTTCGCCGATCTCACCGAGGACCAGCGCCGCCGGGGCGGGTTCGTGCTGATACCGCCCACCCTGGCTCTGGCCATCGTCCCCGACGAGGTGGCCTATTTCATCATCAGCCCCGACGGTCCCGGCCACATCACCATCCACATCGGCTACTGCTTCGAGTCCTCGGCCCTGAACGACCCCATGTTCGAGTACCTGTTCGAGGCGGCCGAGGCCGGGGTCAACAACTTCAACGTGCAGGACATCTACGCCGACGAGATGACCCAGAAGGGCCTCAACTCCCACTTGGCCCCCCGGGGCCGCTACTCCTGGCAGGAGGAGACCCTGGTGCAGTTCAACCGCTGGCTGGTAAAGCGCTACCGCCAATCCTGGCCCAACGGCACCTAGATTTTCTGTTTGCGGACTTGGTTAGTGAGTTCGCGTATGCGGATCTCGAACTGATCGATAGGGTAGAGCTGGCCTGGCTTCTTTGTTAACTTATGTGAGGCGTTAGTGCCTTTTTCCATAGGGATCAACCGACCTGCTTGTAATGTTGTTACGTCTGCTTTGGACCATGCTCTGAAGAAGATCTCTTCTGGTGTAATTCCCACGCACAAGAGGGCGTCGTAATCGCGGTGGTAACGGATGTGGTTGAATTGGAAACTACCGCTTACATCTTCGGTAGCCGTTTTCAATTCACATTCCACACCTTCAATTCGGATATCCCAAGGAGAGTTCTTTTCTCGCTGTCCGCTCCTTTTGCGGGGTATCTCATAGTCCAATCCGAGACTTTCGCAAAGTTTCTCTACGAAGTCTTGTCCAACATCTCCGACTTTGGTATTAGAAAGCCGCTTGACCCTTTCGAATGTTGAGTCAATCCATTTGTCATCATCGGTGTAGCTGGATAAGATTTCTTGAAGAAGGTTACGAGGATCAGTCATCGATGTATCCCGAGTCAGTCAAAACTTGGCGAATGTGGTACATGCTGATATGACGACAATTGTGAGCAGCAAGGTTGCTGTAGTTCGTCCAATTGGCATTCTGCAAGGTGTCGATTACCCCTTGCTTATCTCGCTTAATCACCAAGCCGTATCCGCATACATAGCGTACATCTGAAAACTGACGGACGAGCTTAGGTGGTTCGTTATAGAAGGTACGTTGCAGGAAGAAATCAGCCTCTTGGAGTCGCGATTGGCCACAAAGTCTTTCTTTTCTCATATCAACTGTGAAGATGTCTAACCAGTTCTTGCAGGTCCGGACTGGTTGTGTATTGTTCACTCCACGTTGCCAGACCTGCCAGAGGGCATTGACTTTGGCTGCTTTGCCCTCGTCGTCTAAAAACGAATCTTGAGGAAGAATTTCACTGTGCATCAAGCGCAAACCTTCGACTCGAAGCTTTGGACTGCCCTTTCCATCACTCTGGAAAGCCATGGGAAGGATCAGGCCTACGTAGTCCGCAAACGTTGCCGCATGATTAATGAAAGCCAGTGCTAGCCAAGCACGATATCCGAATGGAGGGTTGCCGATGACTGCATTTCTAAGTCCATTATCTGCCGGTGTCCATGAAAGGAAATCGCCGATCTCGTATTCATCCTTATATGGTAGTAGATCAATACCTACTCTTTGACAAGGGGGTAGTAAATCATAGAAGGCACCTGTTCCTGCTGCCGGTTCGATAAATCGGTAGTGCTCGTCATTTGCGCCATCGTCTTGCATCCAGGAAAGCAAAGAAGCATGACACGAGCGGGCTACCTCAGGCCGGGTAAAGAACTTGTCTAGACCTACATTCTCAGGTCGCACCCAACTAGGAATCCGTGGGTCGTTTTTCCATGCACAATTCCTTTCTAGAATCGCGAACTCCTCAAACATTCTAGTTTCGTAGGTGGCATGCCCGTTAGCCTTTGCTGGTATCGGCACAGAGGTTTCTCCCGAAAGGCCCCTTTTAGATGCATCTTCTATCATTTCTCATCTCCTCCTTGGATCATACTAAAGCACGGAGGATGAGTCAAGCATCCCGCGGGGCGGACCCGCGGCCTGCGGCTCGGGTTGATTATCGTCATGGCGAACCTTCACTTTCTGTTAGCCGTTCGAGTCAGTGCCCGCGAAAATACGGCTGGGGTGTGACAGCGGAGATTGAAGCCGCGGGCCGGTAGCAGCGGGGGCGGGGTCCGTTAGAGTTCCCGCCGGAGGGGTGGCCGGGAACTGGGGCCGCCCGGTGGACTGCGGGAAGGGGGAGCCGTGGGGGCTTTCGAGGCTGAAGTCCGGTCGGTGCGGGAATGGATGTCGGGGCCCCGGTTCGCCGGGCTGCGGCGGCTGTACTCGGCCCGCCAGGTGGTGGAGCAGCGCGGCGCCATCCGGGCCGACTACACCGTGGCCCGCGACGCGGCCGAGCGGTTCCACGCCCGCCTCCGGGAGCTGTTCGCCGCCGGGCTGGCCATCACCACCTTCGGCCCCTACTCGCCGGGCCAGGCCGTGGCCATGAAGCGGGCCGGCATTGAGGGCATCTACCTGGGCGGCTGGGCCACTTCGGCCAAGGGCGACCAGCAGGAGGACCCCGGCCCCGACCTGGCCAGCTACCCCTTGGGCCGGGTGCCCGACGAGGCCGCGGCCATGGTGCGGGCCCTGCTCACCGCCGACCGCAACCAGCGGTTCCTGCGGTCCCGCATGACCCCCGCCGAGCGCGACCGGGCCCCCGAGGTGGACTACTCCCCGTTCATCATCGCCGACGCCGACACCGGCCACGGCGGCGACCCCCACGTCCGCAACCTGATCCGGCGGTTCGTGGAGGCCGGCGTGCCCGGCTACCACATCGAGGACCAGAAGCCGGGGGAGAAGAAGTGCGGCCACCAGGGCGGCAAGGTGCTGGTCCCGACCGACGAGCAGATCAAGCGCCTCAACGCGGCCCGCTTCCAGCTCGACGTGATGGGCGTCGCCGGCATCATCGTGGCCCGCACCGACGCCGAGTCGGCCAGCCTGCTCCACGGGGGCGGCGACGAGCGCGACCAGCCCTTCATCCTGGGGGCCACCGCCGAGGTCCCCCCCTACAAGGCCGCCTATCTGGCCGTGCTGAAGCTGCTGCACGAGGCCGGCCTGGAGGAGGTCAACGGGCATCTCCTCTACGCCGTCTCCGACGAGGCCTACGCCGTGGCCGAGTCGTGGCTGGCCCGGGCCGGGGTCCGGGCCGCCCTGGAGGAGGCCGCGGCGGCCGGACGGAACTCCGAGATCACCGCGGGCGAGGCGGTGGACCGGACGGCCGACGTGCTGGTGGAGGCGTGGCAGGCCGCGGCCGGCCTCACCACCTACGCCCAGGCCGTGGCCGACCGGATGGAGTGGCGCGCCACCGAGGGCGAGCACTTCGAGACCACTCCCGAGGAGTGGCTGGCCTTCGCCCGCACCGCCGACTTGGAAACCGCCCGGGCCCGGGCCGCCCGGATGGACCTCGACCCGGCCTGGGACCCGGCCCCGGCCCTGACCCCCGAGGGCTACCACCAGGTGCAGGGCGGCATCGACTACGCGGTGGCCAAGTCGCTGGCCGTGGCCCCCTTCTGCGACATCTTGTGGATGGAGACCAAGACCGCCGACCTCGAGGACGCCCGGGCCTTCGCCGAAGCCGTCCACGCCGTCTACCCCGACAAGATGCTGGCCTACAACCTGTCGCCGTCGTTCAACTGGGACACCACCGGGATGACCGACGAGGAGATGCGCCAGTTCCCGGCCGAGCTGGGCCGGATGGGGTTCGTCTTCAACTTCATCACCTACGGCGGCCACCAGATCGACGGGATGGCCGGCGAGGAGCTGGCCACCGCCCTCAACGAGGACGGGATGCTGGCCCTGGCCCAAGTGCAGCGCCGCCTGCGCCTGCTGGACTCGCCCTACCGGACGCCCCAGACCCTGGTGGGCGGCCCCCGGCTGGACGCGGCGCTCATGGCCACCTCGGGGCGCACCGCCACCACCCGGGCCATGGGCAAGGGCTCAACCCAGTTCCAGCACCTGGCCCAGACCGAGGCCCCCACGTCGGTGCTGGAGGGGTGGCTGGCCCGCTGGGCGGCCCGTCACGGCGTCGCCTCCGAGCTGCGGGTGAGGCTGCGGCCCTACAAGGCCGGGTCGGAGATCCTCGAGCTCAGCGTGTCCGACGGCGCCTCCGCCGTCGCCAACGTGATCTTCGCCGTCCTCAAGGACCGGCGGGGCCGGGCCATCCTGTCGGTGCGGGACCAGACCACCGCTGAGGCCCTGCGGCGCAAGCGGCTCATGGTGCTGCTCCAGTTGTTCCTGGTGCTGCGCTACAAGGTCTCCTCCATCCACTACCTCACCCCCACCGACGACAACCGGGCCCAGACCGCGGGCATGAAGGCCATGGGCGTCTTCGGGTCGGTGTCGGAGGAGGTGGGCGAGATGATCGTGGCCGACATCGACGGCGAGGCGGTCGGGCGGCTGCTCGACGACGACGGGGCCCTGCAGTCCCTGATGGAGAGAAACCCGACCATGGAGGAGAACCCGGCCTGAGGCGGTCGGTCGGCGGCCTGACCACGACGGGGCCTGGCCGTCTCTGATTGAATAGAAAGCCGATCCGAAGCGAAAGGACGTTTCCGAATGACCCGAATCTGGCGAGCCGCGGCCTTGGTCCTGGCCCTGAGCCTGGTGGCCGCGGCCTGCGGCGGCGATGACGACTCCGACGACGGCGGTGCCTCCGGCGGCGCCGCCCCGACCACCACCGCAGCCGCCGACTCCGGCCAGTCGAGCACGGACTCCGGCAGCGGCGGCGAGGAGGCGTCCGGCGAAGACGAGACGAGCAGTGGCGAGGAGATGTCGGGCGAAGACGAGGCGTCCGGCGGCGGGGAGATGTCAGGCGAAGACGACTCAGGCGAGACGTCCGGCGAGGGCACCCTGGTCGTCGGCCAGCCCGACATCAACGACGACGGCCGGGTGGTGATCGGCATCGCCAGCCCCGGCGACACCAACGACGGCGGCTACTACGAGAGCTTCGTCAGGGGGGCCAGGGCCTTCGCCGACGAGGCGGGCTGGGAGCTGATCGTGGCCGACTTCATCAACCCGGCCGAGAGCGAGTCGGCCATGGCCGATCTGGCCCGCCAGGGCATCGATTTCCTGGCCGTGGGGGCCACCGAGCTCCAGGACGGGCTCGACGCCATCGCCTGCACCGAGGAGTTCGGCCACATCGCCATGTACATCTCAGCCACCCTGGCCGTCGAGTCCGAATGCTACGGCCAGTCCAGCGACGACTACTTCCAGATCTACTGGGTGACGGGCGTGGCCATGGCCCAGCTCCTGGAGCGCACCGGCGGCGCCAAGGCCGGTTTCATCGGCGGCCCCGAGCTGGCCTTCTCCACCAACGCCCACCGCTCGCTGGAGGCCGGGCTCAAGTCGGTCATCCCCGACGCCGAGCTGGTGGTGACCCACACCGGCGACTTCAACGACGCCGCGCTGGGCATCGAGGCGGCCCGGGCCATGCTCGACCAGGACGTGGGCGTGATCCACACCTTCCTGGGCGGGGCCATGTTCCCCACCGGCGGGTTCGTGGCCTCCGAGGGCGGGATGGCCCTGTCGGCCTCGACCTACACCTGCTTCCCGGGCTCGCCCTTCGTCGGGTCGGCGCTGTTCCCGCCGGGCGACTATCTGGTGGCCAACCTCCGGGACTTCGCCGACGGCGAATACCGCGAGGGCGTGATCCGCGAGTTCGTGGTGGGGATCGACCCCGAGGTCGGCGTCGTGATGTGCGACGCCACCCCCGAGGAGCAGGCCGCCATCGACGAGGTCGTGGCCATGATCGGCTCGGGCGAGCTGGTTCCAGAGGACTTCGTCGGGTCCGGGTGACGACCCCGCTGCCGGCGTCGGCCCCGGCCCGCTCCGCGGCCGCGCCGTCGGCTCGGTCTGGGGGGAGCGCCCGGTGACGGCGTCGGCTCCGGCCGAGCCCGCGGCCCCGCCGATCCTGGAGCTTCGGGGCGTCAGCAAGCGGTTCGGGCCGGTCACCGCCTGCGACCGGGTCGACCTGTCGGTGGCGCCGGGCGAGATCGTCGGCCTGCTGGGCGAGAACGGGGCCGGCAAATCGACGCTGATGAAGATCGTGCTGGGCCTGGTCCCCCCCGACGCCGGAGAGATCCGGATCGGGGGCCGGGCCCGGGCGGTGCGCGATCCCATCCACGCCGCCGAGCTGGGCGTCGCCATGGTCCACCAGCACTTCAGCGTCATCGACGCCCTCACCGTGTGGGAGAACGTGCGGCTCGGGGGCCGGGGCGGGCTGGACGCGGCCGGGCTGCGGTCCGAGGTGAGCAGGCTCAGCCAGGCCTACGACCTGGTCATCGACCCCGACGCCCGCATCGGCGACCTCGACGCCTCCCAGCGCCAGCGGGTGGAGATCATCAAGTGCCTGCGCCGCGACCCGACGGTGATCATCCTGGACGAGCCCACGTCGGTGCTGACCCTGGCCGAGTCGCGCCGGCTCTTCGAGGTGCTGCGGCGCATGGTGGCCGACCGCCGGCGGGCGGTGGTGCTCATCAGCCACAAGCTCGAGGAGATCCTCCACGCCACCGACCGGGTGGCCATCATGCGCGGCGGCCGGGTGGCGGCCGAGATGGCCACCGCCGAGGCCGATCCCCCGACGCTGGCCCGGGCCATGGTCGGCCGGGACGTGTCGCTGCGGGCCGAGGCCTCCGCGCTGGGCCTGCTCGACGAGCTGGCCGGCCAAGACGTGGCCGAGCACTCCGCCGGCGGCGTCGTGGTGCGGGTGACCGGCGCCGCCGCGGTGGGGCCCGACGGGCGCCGCCTCCTCGACGGGCTCGACCTGGAGCTGCGGGCCGGCGAGATCCTGGGGGTGGCCGGGGTGGAGGGCAACGGGCAGGCGGCCCTCACCGAGCTGTTCTCCAGCCTGCTGGAGCTCGACTCCGGGCGGGTGGAGGTGGACGGCGAGGCCGTGGCCTCCGGGGCGCCCGGCGCCATGGCCGCGGCCGGAGTGGGGGTGGTGCCCGAGGACCGCCACGCCTCGGGCTGCGTGCTCGACCTGACCGTGGCCGAGAACCTGATCCTGGCCGACCCTCGGCGGATGGCCCGCTGGGGGATCATCAACCGGTCCCGGGTGGCGGCCGAGGCCCGGGCGCTGATCGAGCGGTTCGAGATCGCCACCCCGTCGCCCGACGTGCCGTTCCGGCTCCTGTCCGGCGGCAACCAGCAGAAGGTGGTGCTGGCCCGGGAGCTGTCCGGCGAACCGAAGGCGCTGGTCGTCTCCCAGCCCACCCGGGGCCTCGACGTGGGCGCCATCGAGTACATGAGCGGCCAGATCCGGGCCGCGGCCGACGCCGGGGTGGCCGTGCTGCTGATCTCCACCGAGCTGGAGGAGATCCTGGAGCTGGCCGACCGGATCGCGGTGATCTTCCGGGGCCGCCTGATCGGCGAGATGGCCCGCTCCGGGGTCGACCTCGACCGGCTCAGCCTGATGATGGGCGGCCAGGCCGCGTGACCGCAGACGACAGCGGAGGCGGCTCGGGGCTGGTCGGCGAGGTCGAGCCCGCATCGCGCCGGATCGCCCTGCAGGCCGGGCTGTTCGCCGTCTTCTTCGCGGTGGCGGTGGTGGCCAGCGGCGCGCTGGTGGCCTCGGTGGGCGGGTCTCCCACCGAGGTGCTCGACGCCCTGATCGACGGCAGCCTCCGCAGCCCGGGGGCCTGGGGCCGGACCCTGGTGGAGATGGCGCCGCTGGCCCTGGTGGGGCTGGGCGTGGTGGTGGCCTTCCGGGCCGGCTACTACAACATCGGCACCGAGGGCCAGGTGGCCATGGGGGCCCTGGGCGCGGCGGTGGTGGTGCTGAAGGCGCCCGGGCCGGCGTGGATGCTGATCGTTCTCGGGCTGGCGGCCGGGGCCGCGGCCGGGGGGTTCTGGGCCGGACTGGCCGCGGCGGCCCACGCCCGCCGCCGGGTGGACGTGCTGATCAGCACGCTGCTGCTCACCTTCGTGGCCCCCAACGTCATCCTGTTCCTAGTAGCCCGGGACTATCTGCTGCTCGACACCACCGAGGCCAACACCCGGCGGGCCTCGCAGAGCGAGCGCATACCCGAGAGCACCCACCTGCCCGACGTTGAGCTGTTCGGCAACACCGTCCACATCGGCGTGCCCGTCGCCGTCGCCATCATCGCCGCCGCGGCCTTCCTGCTGGCCCGCAGCGTGTGGGGCTTGAAGCTGAGGATGCTGGGCCGCAACCTCCAGACCGCCCGGCGGGCCGGGGTGCGGCCCTCCACGGTGGGGGGCGGGGCGCTGGTGATCTCGGGGGCGGCCGCCGGGCTGGCCGGGGGGATGTTCCTCACCGGCGCCGCCTTCCGGCTCCAGCACATGATCGCCAACGACTTCGGGTGGCACGGGCTGCTGGTGGCGCTGGTGGCCCGGCTCAACCCGGCGGGGGTGCTGCCGGTGGCCTTCTTCTTCGCCTCGCTGCGCACCGGCGGCGGCTTCCTCACCGCCACCGGCATCTCCCGCACCGTCACCGACGTGGTCCAGGCCCTGTTCGTGGTGGCGGCCCTGCTGCCCGCCGCGGTGATGGTGGTCCGCGACCGCCGGGTAGCCCGCCGCCTCGCCCAGCGCTCCGCGGCCGCCGAAGTCCGATGACGACCCCCGCCCCCGCTTCGACGTTGCCCGATGCCGCGGCGATGTCGGCTCTGACGTTGCCCGTCTCTTCGGCCCAGACCGGGTCCTCGGCTCAGATCGGGTCTGTCCGATGATCGCCGATCTGGAGACCATCCTCGAGCCGACCATCCGGCTGGCGGTGCTGCTTCTGTTCGCGGCCCTGGGCGAGTACGTGGCCGAGCGGGCCGGCACCATCAACATCTCCGTCGAGGCCATGATGCTGGCCGGGGCCTACGCCGCCGCCCTGGGCGCCGCCGAGACCGGCTCGCCGGTGCTGGGCGCGGTGCTGGGCGTGGGCGCTGGCCTGGTGGTGGCGGCCATGCAGGCCCACCTGAGCCACAACCTCGACGTGAACCAGTTCGTGGTGGGCATCGCCCTGAGCACGCTGGCCATCGGCGTGACCACTTTCCTGTTCCACGAGATCAGCGGGAGCAGCATGGCCGGCGGGCTCCTGCACGTGGTGGAGATCCCCGGGCTGGCCGCCATCCCCCTCATCGGCGAGGCCCTGTTCGCCCAGCCCTGGCCCACCTACCTGATCGTGCCCGCCGCGGCGGCCGTCTGGTGGGCGGTGCAGCGCACCGGCTGGGGGCTGGAGGTGCGGGCGGTGGGCGAGAACCCGGCCGCCGCCGACATGAGCGGGGTGCCGGTTCTGGCCCGGCGCCGCCAGGCCATCTACGCCTGCGGCCTGCTGAGCGGGCTGTCCGGGTCGTATCTGGCCGTGGGCCTGGTGGGCGGGTTCTCCCAGTACATGACCGCGGGCAAGGGCTTCATAGCCATCGCCGCGGTGCTGTTCGGCGGGTGGCGGCTGTGGGGCACCATCGCCGGGGCGCTGCTGTTCGGCTTCGCCGACGCCCTGGCCGTGGCCCTGCCCGCGGTGGGGGTCGAGAACGTCCCCGGCGCCGTCCTCGACTCGATGCCCTTCGTGCTGGCCTTCGCCGGGCTGCTGGTGTTCGCCACCCGGGCTCGCAAGCCCGACGCCCTAGCCGAGCCGTTCACCCGGGGCGCGGCATGATCCCCGACTGCGGCATCCGTTCGAGGATCGCACTGCCCGCCGAGCCGTTCTTACGTGGCGCGGCATGATCCTCGCCGCGCCGATGCCTTCGACCCATCCCGACAGGAGCACCGATGGACCCTGACCGCACCGTTGTCTTCGACCCGGCCGATCACGAGCCGATGCTCCGCCAGTTCATGCTGTCGCAGCTCGTGGTGCCCCGGCCCATAGCCATGGTGTCGACCCGCAGCCCCGACGGGATCAACAACATCGCCCCCATGAGCTACTACCTGCCCATCACCGGCGACCCGATGCTGCTGGGCATAACCATGGGCCTGCGGGAGGACGGGGGGCTCAAGCACACCTACGCCAACGCCATGGCCAGCGGCGACTTCGTGGTGAACGTGACCACCGAGGCGTTCCGCGACGACATAGAGACGGTGGCCATGGAGGGACCGGCCGACTCCGACGAGTTCGAGATGACGGGATGGACCCCGGTGCCGGCCGCCAAGGTCTCCTCCCCGGCCATCGGCGAGGCCCTGGCCCGGCTGGAGTGCCGGGTGCGCCAGGTGGTGGACCTGGGTACCCCCGGGGTGCCCTTCGGAGAGGTGCATCTGGTGATCGGCGAGGTGGTGTGGGTGGTCTACGACGAGGCCATCTGCAACCCCGAGGGCCGGATCGACCCGGTGCGGCTGGGGGCTATCGCCCGGCTCGGCCTGCGGACTTTCCTGCGCTCCACCGAAGAGGCGTCCTACTTCCTGCCCCGCATCCCCTGGTCCGAATACGCCGCCTCAGACGCCGCCAGTTCCAAAGCGTCGGACTCAGACTGAGAAGTGCGGCGGACCTGGCTTCTGGCCCCATTGTCGAGGCCGGCGGGGCTGTCTGTGAGCCCCCCGGCGTGGCGAATCTGGCTTATGGCCGTATGTCGAGGTCGGTGGGCCGGCCCCCCGGTGCGGCGGACCGGCCCCGAGCGCTGGTAGGGACCCGGCCGGTGTCGTCGTCGCTGTTCGCGCTGGAGCGCCCCGCGTCGGTCGCTGAGGCGCTGGACGCGCTGGCGGCTGAGCCCGAGGCCCGGGTGATGGCCGGGGGGCAGTCGCTGGTCCCGCTGCTCACCCTGGGGCTGGCCATCCCCCCGATGGTGGTGAGCCTCGACCGCTGCGAGGGGCTGGCCGACATCGAGGCGGGGCCAGACGAGGTGGCGGTTGGGGCCATGGTCACCACCCGCCGGGTGGAGCTTGCCGCCGACCTCGGGGCCCGGCTCCCGCTGCTGGGTAGGGCCGCGGCTTCGGTGGGCTCGCCCCATGTCCGCAACTTCGGGACCCTGGTCGGCAACCTCTGTCACGCCGACCCGGGCAGCGACCTGATCCCGGCCGCCCTGTGCCTGGAGGCCGAGTTGGAAGTCCGGTCCGCTCATGGCCGCCGCCGGGTGGGCGTCGGCGAGCTGATCGACGGCCCATTCGCCACCGCGCTGCAGCCGGGTGAGATGGCGATGTCGGTGCGGATCGCAGCGCCGGGTCCGTCGTGGCTCTGCGGCTACCGCAAGCTGGTCCGGCGGGCTGGCGACCTGGCCATGGCCTGCGCCGCGGTGATGGCCAGGGTGACCGACGGGGCGGTGGCCGAGGCCAGGGTGGTGCTGGGCGGCCCGCTGCGCCGGGCGGTGCGGGTCACGGGCCTGGAGGCCGACCTCGCGGGCGTCGCCGTCGCCGATGTGCCCCGAACGGTTTTAGGCGGGGCGTGGATGGACGACTTGGCTGGCGACCTGCTGCCCGACGCCACCCTGCCCGCCGACTACCTGGCGGCCATGCTGCCCCGGTTCACCGCCGCGGCAGTGGCCGAGACGATCGGCGCTGGGCTGTGACCGCCGCGGCCATGACGGTGCGGGACGGAGTCGCGGCCTCTGCCGCGCCCGAGACGATCGGCGCCGGGCCGTGACCGCGGTATCGGCCAACGGCGGGAACCGGCCCGCGGGCTCCGTATCCGTCGCGGTGTCGGTGAACGGGCGGCGCCGGGTGATCGACTGCCGGCCTGGCGACACCCTCTTGGAGGCGCTGCGAGGCCTTCTGGGCCTGACCGGCACCAAGTCCGGCTGCGAGATCGGCTACTGCGGGGCATGCACGGTGCTGGTCGACGGCGCCGCCGCCCACTCGTGCTGCCTGCTGGCCGCCACCATGGACGGGCGCGAGGTCACCACCATCGAAGGCATCGGTGCCCCCCGCGAAGCCGCTGGCGAGGGCCGGGGGAGTGCTGTCAGCGGCCGGGAGAACGCCGAGCGGGCTGATGCCGAGGGCCTAGATCCGGTCCAGGTTGCGTTCTTGGAAACCGGAGCGGTGCAGTGCGGCTACTGCACGCCCGGGTTCGTGGTCTCGGTGAAGGCGCTGCTGGCTGAGAACCCGAGCCCGAGCGAAGACGAGATCCGCCGGTATCTGACCGGCAACATCTGCCGGTGCAGCGGGTTCGCGGCCATCGTCCGGGCCGTCGCCGCGGCAGCAACGGCCGGAGAGGCCCGGTGACCCCGGCGGCCGAGTCCCCCGCCCCGCCCGCGGTGGGACGGGCCGTGGCTCGGGTGGACGGGCGGGCCAAGGTCACCGGGGCCGCTGACTACCTGGCCGACATGGCCGTCGAGAACATGGCCTACGCCGCCGCGGTGCGCTCGCCGCACCCGAGGGCCCGGGTGGTGAAGATCGACGCCGCGGCCGCAGAGGCCCGGCCCGGGGTGCTGGCCGTGCTCACCCCCGAAGATGTCGCCGGCCTGCCCCCGGTGCGCATATTCGCCGACTCCCCGCCGGTGGCCCGCATCCTCACCGCCACCCCCCAGTACGCGGGCGACGCGGTGGCCGCGGTGGTGGCCGAGACCGAGGAGCTGGCCCGGCGGGCCGCGGCCGAGGTGGAGGTCCGCTACGAGCCCCTGCCCGCGGTGCTCACCGCGGCCGAGGCCCTGGCCGCGGCCGTCGAACTGCACCCCGAGGCCCCCCAGAACCGGGCCGGGCCGCCGGTGAACATCGCCCGAGGCGACCCCGACGCCGCCCTGGCCGGGTGCTGGCGCGTGTTCCGCGACAGCTTCGCCACCCAGCGCCAGTGCGCCCAGACCATCGAGCCCCTGGCCTGCGTGTGCCACTGGCGCGACGACGGCCTCGACGTGTGGACCCACCTGGATTCGATGTTCCATTTCCGCGACGCCCTAGCCGAGGCTCTGGCCACAGACCCCGAGACGGTGCGCATCCATCCCCCCGAGGCGCTGGGGGCCACTTTCGGGCTCAAGAACAGCCTGCTGGCCTCGCTGGAGCCGCTGGCCGCTCTGGCCTCGCGGCGGACCGGGCGGCCGGTGAAGCTGGCCCTCACCCCGGAGGAGTCGATGGCGGCCACCGTGACCCGCCACCCGGCCCGCATCGACCTGGCCACCGGGATGAACGCCGACGGCACCATCGCGGCCCGCACCGCCGATGTGCTGCTCGACTCCGGCGCCTACGGCTGGGGCTACATCGTGGCGCTGAGCATGGCCGGCAAATGGGCCTCGCTGTACCGCACCGAGCACCTGAGGTTCTCGGCCGTCTCCGTCTACACCAACCACGTGCCCGGAGGGGCCTATCGGTCGGTGGGCACGGCCCAGATCCACTTCGCCATGGAGTCCCAGCTCGACGAGATCGCCTGGTCGATGGGCATCGACCCGGTGGAGCTGCGCCGCCGGAACCTGATCGGGGTGGGCGACCCGCTCCCCTTCGGCACCCCCATCCGCTCCTTCGGCGCCGAGTCCTGCCTGGACGAGGGCGCGGCCGCCTTCAGTTGGCCGACCATGGCCCCCGGACCCGGGCGCCCGGTGGTCGATCCCATCAACCGGCGCCGGGGGGTGGGCATGGCGATGGGGATGCACCACGCCGGGCTGACCGGGCTCTTGCCCGTGCCGGAGGCGTCGCGCTGTCGGGCCGAGCTGCGCGCCGACGGCACGGTCGAGGTGGCGGCGGGGGTGGTGGACAAGGGCCAGGGCTCGCTCACCACCCTCACCCTGGTGGCCGCCGACGAGCTGGGACTGCCGCCGGAGCGGGTCCGGGTCGCCAACCGGGGCACGGCGGCCGTGCCCTTCGACCCCTCCGGCGCCGAGGCCAGCCGCACCACCTACGTCATGGGCCGGGCCGTGGCCGACGGGGCCCGCAGGCTGCGGGAGGCGATCCGGGACCGGTTCGGGACCGACCCGGCCGGGCTGACCCCCGAGCGGTTGGCGGCCTGGGACCCGGCCGCCGAGCCGGTGCGGGCCGACGGTTTCTTCGAGCCGGCCGACCGCGACCCGCTCCCGGTGGTGGGGGCCCATTTCTGCGAGGTGGAGGTGGACTGCGCCACCGGCGCCGTGCGGGTGCTGAGCTACGTCGCCGCCCAAGACGTGGGCAAGGTCATCAACCCCCTGGGCTGCGCGGGCCAGATAGAGGGCGGCGTCCACCACGGGATCGGCTACGCCCTCACCGAGGAGCTGGTCTGCGACGGCGGTCTGCCCCTCAACCCGGACTTCATGGGCTACAAGGTGCTGATGGCCCCCGACATGCCCGACATAGAGGCGGTGCTGGTGGAGGACCCCGATCCCGACGGCGGCCCGTCGGGGGCCAAGGGGGTGGGCACGCCGATAATCCCGGCCATAGCCCCGGCCGTGGCCAACGCCGTGCGCGACGCCATCGGCATCCGCCTGACCGAGCTGCCCATGACCCCGCCCAAGGTGTTGGCCGCCTTGCTGGCGGCAACGGGCTGACGCAACTATGAAACTGACGCAGTATGAAAGAAGCGGTGAGGGGCTCAGCAAGGTTTCTTTTGGCTGGGTATGGTTGGCTGGCTGTGATCGCGATCCTCGTCGTGTCATTTTCTTGAGCTTTGGTGGCCTTGAGTTTCTTTTGAATTGAGGAGATGAAGGTTAGTGGGTTTTAGTAAGGTCTCTTTAGCTGGATATGTTGGGCTGGGTTTTGGCGCTCTAATACTCCATTATATGGCTGTCATTCATCCCTATTTGTGGACGGTGCTACTTTCGGAAGATGGATTAATTGAAGGTGTCCAGGTTGGATTTTTCCTTCTATCAGGTGTAGTTATGGCTGTAATGGCGTTTGTGAGTTGCAATATTTGGAGACGACTCTTATTCTATTTTCTGAGCCTTACTATGGTGGTTATCGTAGGTGAAGAAATTAGTTGGGGACAACGCATATTTGGATTCGAAACACCAGATTGGCTTAAGACTAAAAACCTTCAGAAAGAAACCAATTTTCACAATCTGTTCGAGGATGGACTTCAGTCGGTTAAATGGATACTCTCCTATGCGGGTGCGACGATAATTTTCTCTGCTCGGTTCTCTAATAAGGATAAACTATTGGGTATTCCTTTGCCGTCTGTGCCGTTAGCCTTTGGGCTTCTGATAGTAATGTCTTACAGAGATTGGCTACTACCCAACACCTTAGTTCTACCCGGTGTCTTATCAGACGTATTGACTAAAGTTTCTATTAAATATAGCCTCCTAGTTTTCTTGCTAGTCTATGTAAGTTTCAGGTTCCTTAGAGAGGGGGGGAGAGGGGATAGTAAGAAGCTCGTTTTTGTTGCTGTATCTACTATAGCACTTATTCTATCTTATGAATATGCTGCCTATGTTAGAGTTCACACCGGTCATGTTACTGGAGTTCTTAGAAATAACCTTGAAATAAATGCCATTGAGAGAAGATTTCACGAGATAGATGAATACATATTGAGCCTTATATGTTTTGTCTATCTGGTTGAGCTGTTGATCACCCGACTGGCAGCAACGGAGTCGATAGGTTCAACAATTATTGACAAAGAGGCGCGCGGTTGGCTGCCGGTATGCTCCGTGATGACTGTTTGTAGTTTGGGATTAGTACCAGTCGGGTACTTTTACGCGGCAAACGTAAAAGATGTTGAAGTGGACAGATTTTATTCGGAGGTTGCGCCAAGCGGACCGATGGCTCGGTCGGTATTTGATGTGTATGCGATGAAGGATCAGTTGATCTATCACAAGCAACCGTGCGCTCCTACCGATATAGAGAGTCGCTTCTTTTTGCACGTTATACCCGATGACGAGGCAGAAATCCCGGAGAATAGACGGCCATTGGGTTTTGACAATTTTGACTTTCAGATCAATGTTACTATAGATGATCATTGCTTACGATCTGTAGATCTGCCGGATTATAGGATTACCAGCATCCGCACCGGGCAGTTCACTGATTCAGGAGAAGTTTGGAGAGTCGAAATTCTGTTTCCGCCCTGACCGCCGACGACGGGCCCGAGCCGACTGAAGGGGACGCGGTGAGAGCGGCCCTTTGCGTGATAGCTGCAGTGGTATCAGCGCAGTTCGTGTAGGGAGGTGCGCACTAGGAAGTCGTCGTCGGAGCCGGGTTGGGCCGGGTCTTCGGGGTATTCCAGCCGGACCGTGCCGATGAGTCTCAGCTCGTCGGTTTCGGGCTGGCCGGTCACGTCGATGGTGAACCTCACCGATGTTGCCAGCAGGCTGGCGTTGCAGGCTTCGGGTCCCAGCCGCTCTTTGGCCAAGCGGCTGGCCAGGGCGTAGGCGACCAGTTCCGGCGGCGGGTCCGAATCCGGGTCGGCGGCGCTGGGCGGGCTATCCGGGTCGGGCGTTGAATCCGAGTCGGGTGGTAAATCTGAGCCGGCGGTGTCGGATGAGGCCCCGCGGTTGGTGTCGATGTTGGACAGGCCGCAGATGAGGCCGCCTTCGGTGAAGGCGTTGGCCGTTTCGGCATAAAGCTCGGCCGTCCACTCCGACCCCTCGGCCAGTTCGGGGGACTCGGTCAGCTTCAGCTCGGCGGCCAGGGTGTGGCGGTCGGGCCACCACACCGACACCGACTCGACGTCGGCGCCGGGCTCGCACCTCTCGCCGGTGTCGAGCCGGGCCTCCCGGCAGTCGCCCAGCTTGTCGTCGATCACCAGGCGGGTGGCGTCGCCGCCGCCCTCGGGGAACAGCATGGTGGCGTCGATCACCCCCAGCCCCGACAGGGCCCACACTCCGGCCAGCACCACCCCGACCGCGGCCAGCAGCACCGTCTTGGACGGCACGCCCCTGGGTCCGGGACCGGCTGAGCCGTCGCCGGGCGCACCGCTTCTGAGGCTGGGCCACTTGCTGCCGCCGCCCGGCGGAGTGCCCGCGGGGCTGCCGCGGTCCTCGTCCGGCGGCACGCCCGAAGTCCCTCTCCTACTGGTCCTCGAGCATCGACATCGACTTGGCCTTGATCCAATCGCCGGCCACCACCGGCTCGTAGTGGGCCGGGCGGTCCTCGGTGACGGTGGTGGGGATGGTCTCGATGACGGCCCTGTACGACGGCTGGAAGAAGAACGGCACCGACATCCGGTCCCGGCGCCGGTCGTCGCCGTCGGGGATCACCACCCGGTGCAGGGTCGAGACCCAGCGGTCGTTGGTCCAGCGGGCCATCAGGTCGCCCAGGTTCACCACGAAGCCGCCCGGCACCACCGGGACGTCGGTCCACTGGTCGCCGACCAGGATCTGCAGACCCGGGACCTGTTCGGCGGCCACGATGGTGAAGGCCCCGTAGTCGGTGTGGGCCCCCCGCCGCAACTGGCCCGGGCGCACCTCGTCGGCCGGCGGGTACCAGTTCACCAGCAGCAGGGCGGTGTGGTCGGTCACCTTGTCGTGGAACCAGCCCGCGGGCAGCCCCAGGGCCCGGGCGAACAGCGGCAGCATGTCCATGCACAGCTTCTCCATGACCCGGTAGTAGCGCTCGAACGCCGGCCTCAGCTCGGCCGGCTCTTCGGGCCACAGGTTGGGCAAAAAGGTGGCCTCGGCCCCCTCGACGAAGGCCCGCGCCCGGATCTCGGGGTCGTCGAAGCGGCCGACGTTGAACGACTCGCACAGATCCGGCGGGGTCTCGTCGTCGCCCAGGGTGGCGGCCAGCGAGGTGGTGTCCAGGCCGAGCCAGCCCCGGTAGTGCGGGGGGCCGGGCGGGGCCACCTTCTGCTTGGCCTCGGCCGGCAGCAGGAAGAACCGGCGGGCCGCGCCCATCACCTCGCCCACCAGCTCGGCGGCCACCCCGTGGCCGGTGACGATGAAGAAGCCGCTGTCGGCGCAGGCCGCGTCGATGGCCCGGGCCGCCTCGTCCGCCCGGGCCGGATCAGCCCCGCCCGGGCCGCCCCCACCGCCCGCGCCGTTGAGAGCGCCGCTCACGTCGATGGTGGGAACCGATCTCACACACTCTCCCTTCGGCTCAGGTGAGGCCTCGGACGAAGGGCTGGGCCAGGGCTTTGGGCTCCTGGGTGCGGTGGGCGAAGAAGGCCACGGCGACGATGGACACCACGAACGGGGCGGCCGCCAGCAGCTCGGAGTTGAGCTCGTGGCCCACGGTGGGCAGCGTCAGCCGGAACGAGTTCACCGTGCCGAACAGCACGCAGCCGCCGATGACCCCCCTCAGGGTCCAGCCCCCGAAGATCACCGCGGCGATGGCGATGAACCCCTGCCCGCCCACGATGGACTCCTCGAACCGGCCGACCTGGCCCAGCACCAGATAGCCGCCGCCCAGGCCGGCGGTGAGCCCGGCTATGTATATGGACTGGCGGCGCCGCTTGTTGACGTCGATGCCGGACACGTCGGCGGACTGGGGGTTCTCCCCGACGGCCCGCACCTCCAGCCCCCAGCGGGTCCGATACAGCAGCCACCAGGTGAACGGCACCAGCGGGTACACCAGATACAGCGGCCAGGGCTGGTTGAAGAAGGCCCCGCCCACCAGGGGGATGTCCGACACCACCGGGATGGCGATCTTGTCGGCCGCCCGCGACACCGGCTGGATGCTGGTGTTGAAGTAGCTGACCATCCCCAGCACCAGGGTGTTGATGGCCAGCCCGACCACGAACTGGTTGGCGGTCAGCCGGTGGCTCATGTTGGCCTGCAGGGCCGCTATCACCAGTCCGACGGCGGTGGCGAACACCAGCCCGACCGACACCCGCCCCCCGCTGAGGTGCATGCCCAGGGCTCCGGCGAAGGCCCCGCCCAACACCATGCCCTCCAGCGAGACGTTGAGGGTGCCGGCCCGCTCGGCCACGGTCTCCCCCAGGGCGGCGAAGGCCAGCAGGGCGGCGAGGCGCATCCCCCCCGAGTAGGAGACCTCGTTGCTCACCACATCGCCCACCGCGGTGACGAAATCGCCCATGGCTCAGGTCCTCGCCCGGGTGGCGGCCAGCGCCCGGCGGCGCTCGCGGATGAACAACAGGGCGGGCGGCACCAGCAGGGACAGCACCAGCAGGCCCAGAACTATTTGGGAGATGGCGCGGTCCACCCCGGTGGCGGCCAAGAAGCCCGACCCGGCCCGCAGCCCGGCGAAGCTGAAGGCCATGACCACGATGCCCAACGGGTGCTGGCGGGCCACCAGGGCCACCAGCAGGCCCTCCCACCCGATGTTGTTGGAGAAGCCGGGGGTGAACCGGTAGTTGCCGAAGTCGCCGCCGGCGAACATGAACGCCCCGGCCAGCCCGGCGCAGCCGCCCGAGATCAGCATGGCCCAGGTGCCGTACTTGACCGACGACACCCCGGCCCGCTGGGCGGTGCGGGCGTTGCGGCCCAGCATCTTCATGCGAAAGCCCCACACCGAGCGCCGAAACAGCATCAGCACCGCCGCGGCCATTATCACCACCGCGATGGCGGTGATGGGGAAGTCGTTGCCCCACAGCTCGAGGCGGGGGATGCGGGCGTCGTCGGTGAGCTGCTCGCTCACCTGGTTGCGCACCGAGCGGTCCTCCCGGAACGGGGCCAGCAGCAGCCACTCGACCTTCAGCCCGTACCCGGTGGCCTGGGAGGCCACCGTGATCAGCAGCAGCGTGGTCAGCACCTCGGGCACCCGCCGCCAGTAGAGGAGGCCGCTGGCGATGCCGGCCCAGATGGCGCCGCCCAGAATGCCGGCCAGCAGCAGGCCCACCACCGCCAGGGGCCCGAGGCCGGCCATGCGCACGCCCACGTAGGTGGCGAAGGCGGTGCCCATCAGCAACTGGCCCTCCTGGCCGATGTTGACCAGCCCGGCCCGGCCGTTGATGGCGGTCCCCAGCGCCACCACCACCAGGGGGATGGCGATGCCGATGGTCTCGCCCCACCGGCCCGGGGCCCGCAGGCTGCCGTCCAGCAGGGCCGAGAACACGGCCTGCCACGAGCCGCCGGTGGCCCAGACGATGATGGCCGAGATGAACAGGGCCACCATGATGCAGCCCAGGTACATGGCCAGCGCCACCGTGCCCTCGTGCAGACGCGAGGGCGCGGGCGCCGGCTCGGGGATGGCGCCGGCCTCTGAGTTCCGGGCCTTCCCGGCCGTCAGGGTGCCGCCGTCCGCGTTCGGCTGGCTCGCGGGCGCCTCGGTCACGCCGTTCGGCTCGCTCGCGGTCGGGTCGCTCATGCCGGCACGGGGTCGGCCGCGCCGGCCCCTCCCATCAGCAGGCCCAGCTCTTCCAGGTCCACCTCGCCCCGGGCCATCTCCCCGTTGATCCGGCCCCGGAACAGCACCACGATCCGGTCCGAGAGATGGAGGATCTCCTCCAGCTCGCTGGAGATCAACAGCACCCCCACGCCGCTGTCGGCCACCGCCCGCAGCCGGCTGGTCATCCACTCGATGGCGCCCACGTCGAGGCCGTGGGTGGGCTGGGCCGCCACCAGCACCTTGGGGGCGTAGCTCAGCTCCCGGGCCAGCACCGCCCGCTGCTGGTTGCCGCCCGACAGCGACCAGAAGGGGGCGTCGGCCCCGTCGGTCTGGATCTCGAACTCGGAGATGAGCCGGTCGGCCTCCCGGCGCATCAGGGCCGGGTCGAAGAACCCGCGGCTGGCGATCCGGTTCAGGTCGACCAGAAAGAGGTTCTCGGCCACGGTCATGGTCAACACGCATCCCGAGGCGTGGCGGTCCTCGGGTATGACGGCCACGCCCGCCCGGGCCATGGCCCCCGGCCGGTTGGGCTCCACCCGGGCCCCGTCCACTTCGACGGTCCCCGCCTCGACGGCCAACAGGCTCGACAGCAGGTCGGTGAGGGGAGTCTGGCCGTTGCCCTCCACCCCGGCCACCCCCACGATCTCGTGGCTGAACACGTCGAGGCTCAGGTCGTCCAGGGCCACCTCGCCCTCCGGCCCCCGGGCGGTCACGCCGCGCAGGCGCAGCACCGGGGTGCGGCCCTCGGCCTCGCCGCCGTCGTCGCTGTCGGCACCGTCGCCGTCGTCGTCTTCGCCGCCGGCCAGCTCGCCCATCAGGCCCAGGGCCGACGCCTCAGAGCGCAGCGACACATCCCGGCCCACCATGGCCCGGGCCAGGATGGGGGCGTCGGCGTCGGCGGTGGCCATCCGGTCCACCACCTTCCCGGTCCGCATGATGGTGACCTCGTCGGTGGCGTGCAGGATCTCGTCGAGCTTGTGGCTCACCAGGGCCACGGCCCGGTTCTCCTCCTGCACGGCCTGGCGCAGCACGTCGAACAGCCGGTCCGACTCGGCCGGGGTGAGCACCGAGGTGGGCTCGTCGAAGACGAGGATGCTGGGGTCCCGGCGCAGGCACTTGATGATCTCCACCCGCTGGCGGACCCCGGCGGTGAGGTCGCCCACCCGGGCGTCGGCGTCCACGCCCAGCCCGTAGCGCTCGCTGATCTCGGCCACCCGGCGGCGGGCCGCGGCCGCGTCGAACCGGCCGGTGTCGCCCAGCATCACGTTCTCCCAGACGGTGAGGGGGTCGACCAGGCTGAAGTGCTGATGCACCATGCCGATGCCCCGCTCGGCCGCGTCGTGGGGGTCGCGGATCTGGCAGGTCTCGCCGTCCACCTCGATGGTGCCCCCGTCGGGCAGCACCAAGCCGATCAGCACCTTCATCAGGGTGGACTTGCCCGCCCCGTTCTCGCCCAGGATGCCGTGGATGCGGCCCCGGTGCAGGGTCAGGTCCACATGGTCGCAGGCGACGATGGAGCCGAACGACTTGGTTATGGAGGTGAGCCGGACGGCGGGGACCTCAGTCCCCGCCGCCGGCTTGTCGGCCATGGGCGCCCGTCCCCCCGGAGAGCGATCAGCCCCCGCCGTAGGCGATGCCCTTGATCTCGCCGAACTCCTCGGCGTGCAGCCCGTCGAACACCTCGGCGTGGACCCGGTTGAGGTCTTCTTCCTGCTCGGGGGTGGGATCGCAGATCTTGGACCCGACCTCGGGGTCGCGGCCCACCCGGAAGGTGTAGATGCTGCCCTCTTGGACCTCGCCGGCCACGATGCCGGGGAAGATGGCCCGGGCGAAATCGCCGCCGTCGAACAGCACGGCCATGTCCCAGTGCAGGTCGGTCCGCTCGCACACCTTGGAGGAGCCCGCGCTCATGACGATGATGTCGTTCTCGTTGGCGAGCTGCACCAGCGGCTCGTGGGCCCCGCCCAGGTAGGGGTACACGGCGTCCATGCCCGCCTCCAGGGCGACGTTGAAGGCCTCGGTGGCCCCGGCCACGTTGTCGAAGTCGAACGGGTAGTTGCCGGTGGGGGTGTAGGTGACGTCGAAGCTGGGGTCCACGTCCTTGAGGCCGAGCCGGAAGGCCAGCTCGGTCTCCACCTCGAAGCCGAGGCCGCAGCAGCCGATCATGGCCACCGAGTCGCCGCCCCGCTCCTGGAGGAGCAGGCCGGTGGCGTAGCCGGCCACGTACTCGATCTCGGCCCCGTCGTTGGTGCTGAGGGCCACGCCCGGCGTCTGCGGGAAGCCGGTGCCGCAGTTGCAGTACCAGAAGACGTCCGGGTACCGCTCCACCAAGTCGGGCAGCGGGTCGGCGATCTCGCCCGCGCCGACGGCCACGATGTCCACCCCTTGGGCCACCAGGTTCTCCAGCTCGGTGTCGGCCACGGCCGGCTCGATCTCGTCGATGATCACCGGCTCTTCCCAGTTGTTGGCCGCGGAGATCTCATAGGCCGCATCGACCAGGGCCTGGTAGTAGGCGCCGTCGTCGCGGGGGCCGGCCGCGGCCACGCCCAGGACCACCTTGCCGTCGCCGTTGGTGTCCATCGGGTCGGCTTCGGGCATGTCGTCGTCTTCTTCGGCCGTGGCGGCGGCAGTGGAGTCCTCGGACTCCATGGCGTCGCTGTCGTCGTCGGTCATGGCGTCTTCGTTCGAGTCGGCTGTGTCGTCGGTCGGCTCGGCCGGCGCGGCGGCCGAGGCCGAGCCGGTGTCGGTGGAAGCGTCGTCGCTGTCGTCATCGCCGCCGCAGGCGGCCGCCATGAGCGCTAACGCCGCCAGGACCGCCGCTGCCGGTAACAGTGGGTGCCGTTTCATTTTCCCCCTCCGGGTGTATGGACATGATTAGGGCGGCGTGATCTGATGGGCAGATCCAGCCGCCGGACCGGCGCCACTCTAACAACCATCACCGAGGAGGCCATAGGCATGAGCGCGACCCGCTGTCCGATGCCCGCCGAGGCCGCGTCGGCGACGAGGCCGAAGGAGGCCGTATGAGCGCGGTCCGCTGCCCGATCCCGCTGAGCGAGGTGGAGGAGGCGGCCGGCCCCACCGAGGTCGCCATCGGGCTCCCCCCGGCCTGCTACACCGATCCCGGCTTCTGGCGGTTCGAGCGGGCCGCGGTGTTCGACACCGAGTGGCTGTGCCTGGGCCGGGCCGGCCAGATCCCCGAGCCCGGCGACTACTTCACCGCCACGCTGCTGGGGGCCGAGCCGGTGATCGCAGTGCGCAACCGCGACGGCCGGATCAACGTCATGTCGGCGGTGTGCCGGCACCGGGCCATGTGCATCACCGCCCCGGCCGAGCGGCCCGAGCCGGAGTGGTTCGCGCCGCCGCCCGAGTCGTCCGGGTCGGTCAGGGTGTTCCGCTGCCCCTATCACTGGTGGACCTACGACCTCGACGGGAGGCTGGTGGGCGCCCCCGAGATGAGCGGGCGGCCCGGCTTCGACCGCTCCGAGATCGCCCTGCCCGGCCTGGCCGTCGAGGAGTGGCAGGGCTTCGTGTTCTGCTCGTTCGCGGCCGACCCGGCCCCGCTGGGCCCCCGGATGGCGCCCTTCGACGAGATGCTGGCCCCGTACCGGCTGGCCGAGATGGCCACCACCGAGCCGGAGACGCTGAGCCTGCCCTTCAACTGGAAGGTATTCGCCGAGAACTTCATGGACGCCTACCACTCGCTGCGGCTGCACTCGAACCTCTACGACTTCGCCGGCGCCGACACCGCCAACGAGACCCTGCTGGCCGGCACCTTCCCGCCGCTGGAGCCGGGCTCGATCGGGATGGGGGGCCGGGGCCGGACCGGGTTCAAGGACCGGGGCATGAACCCCACCCAGGCCGCGCTGTTCCCGCCCATACCCACCCTGACCGACGAGGACCGCTGGAACGTCGTCTACCTGTACGTGGCCCCCACCCTGCTGCTGGGCGTACACAGCGACTCGGCCCACTGGCTGGCCGTGCAGCCGGTGTCGGCGGGCGAGTCGCTGATGACCTCGGGGTTCCTGTTCCCGGAGTCGACGGCCAAGCTGAAGCTGTTCGACCAGCTCCTCGAGCAGCACAAGCGGGGCATCGGCCTCTTCTACGACCAGGACATGCCGGTGGCGGCGGCCAGCCAGCGGGGCCTGGAGTCGCGCTTCGCCCCCCGGGGCCCGCTGAGCCCCCAGGACTTCTTCCGGTCCCAGCTCGCGGCCTGGCTGCTGGAGCACTACCAGGCCGCCGACACCGCCGCCCGGAATCGGGCCTGACCGAGCGGTCGTACACCGGCCCGCGGTCACAGGGCTCTTCGGCCCGGCCCCCGACCGGCGGTGCTGGCGGGCGGAGCGGGGGCGGCTGCCGATGACCGCCGCCGGGCAGCGCGGCCGGCCCCTGTACCGGCGTTGTCGGCGGGCGGAGCGGGCTATTGCTCGAACTGGCGGCGGCGCCAGGCCAGGGCCGCCCTGAGGCCGTCTTTGGCCGCCCGCTCCCGGAACTCCTGGCCCACCTCGGTGACGGCGGCGTAGACCGGGGCCACCACGTCCAGCCCGGCCATCATGGCCGAGCGGAACCCGGCCGCGTCGGCCCCCCGGTTGATGCCCAGCTTGGCCGCGGCCAGGGCCTCGGGGGCGATGAGGGCCATCCGGCGGGCGTAGGCCAGGGTCGCCTCCCGCAGGTCGGCTGCGGGCACGACCCGGTTGACCATCCCCATGGCCATGGCCGTCTCGGCGTCGATCAGATCGCCGAAGTAGGCCAGCTCCCGGGCCCGCTTGTAGCCGATGATCCACGGCATCACCAGACCGGGCCCGGGGTCGGAGAAGCGGATCTCGGGCTCGCCGAAGACGGCGTCGTCCGCCGCGATGGTGATGTCGCAGAACATGGCGATCTCGCAGCCGCCTCCCACCGCGTGGCCCTGCACCGAGGCGATCACCGGCTTGGCCATGTACCAGGGGGTGAGCATGAAATCGAGGCCCTCGGCCAGCATGGCGTGCTTGGACAGGGCGTCGTCGCCGTAGGCCAGATGGCCGTCGGCGGGGGCCTCGCCGGAGATGTCGAACCCGACGCAGAAGCTGCGGCCCTCCGAGCGCAGCACCACCACGCTGGTGGCCGGGTCGCGGTCGGCCTCCCGGAACCGGTCCCACCAGGCGTGCATCAGCTTCGGGCTGATGGCGTTGAGCTTCTCGGGCCGGTTCACCGTGATGACCCCCACCCTGCCGTCCGCCTCATACCGCACCAGATCCGATCTGTCCCCATCATTCATCGCCGTCTCCTCCTCTTCGGTCTCTCTCTCTTCGGTCTCTTCTTCCTCTTCTTCGGTCTCTCTTCGCCTTTCGGTTTTTCTGAGCAAAAATCATCGCTATACCGCAAACGGATGCTCAGAAAAACCGAAAAGAGGCGAGGGCTCAGGCATCCGCGGCGGGACTTCGAGGATGTGGTCGGGTTCGGGGGACTATCAGGGCGTCGGCCACCACGCATCCCCGGCCCTCGGGTCTCACCAGCACGGGGTTGAGGTCGATCTCGGCCAGGCAGTCTCTCTCGGCCCAGGCCAGGCCGGCCAGGGTCTCGATGCAGCCGATCAGGGACTCCACGTCGGCGGGGGGCCGGCCCCGGAAGCCCCGCAGGAGGGGCGCGCCGCGGATCTCGTCGATCATGGCCGCGGCGTCGCCGGCCCGCAGGGGCAGGACCCGCAAGGCGGTGTCGTCGAGCAGCTCCACCGCCGTGCCACCCAGCCCGAAGGTGAGAGTGGGGCCGAAGGTCTCGTCGGTGCTCGTCCCGGCGAACACCTCGACGCCGTCGTCGATCATCTCCTGCACCAGGATGGCGGCGGACGGCCCGCGGCCGGCGCCGGCGCCAGCCGAATGGCCGAGATCAGTCAGCCGCTCGGCGATTTGCCGGTAGGCCCGCTCCAGCCCGCTGATGTCGGCCACGCCGGTGATCACAAGCCCGGCGTCGGAGCGGTGGGGAATGGCGTCCGACACCGCCTTGACCGCCAGCGGATACCCGAGTTCGGCCGCGGCCTCCTCCAGCTCGTCTGGCTCGCCCACCAGCCGCTCGGCGGTGACCGCCATCCCGTAGGCGGCCAGGACGCCCTTGGCGTCATGCTCGTGGATCGTGGGCCGGGGACCGTTCTCGAGCAGCCCGGCCACCAGTCCCAGGCTCGGAACCGGATCCAGCGCCGGCGCAGGTTGCCAACCGGTGAAGCGGGCCACCCTGGCGATGGCCTCCAGGCCCTGGCGGAGGCCGCCGACGGTGGCGACGCCCGCTCGGGACAGGGCTTCCACCTGGTCGCGGTGCATGAGCCCGGGCCGGGTGTTGAGCTGGTAGCAGGGCTTGTCGGCCGCCTCGCCCGCCGCGGCCAGCGGGCGGGTGAAGGCGAGGATGTCGCCGGGCCCGCCCATGGGCTGGCCGTCGAAGGCGTCGTTGGGGAAGACCACCGCGTCGCTGTCGCCGGTGGCGGTCAGCACCTCCAGCGCCCGGGGGAAGTTGTCGGCGAACTGGCCCTTGCCCCAGGCGTCGAGGGGGTTGCCGTCGCCTGACACCGGGCCTATGGCGGCCTCGATGGCGGCCCGGTCGGCGGCCGACAGCGGCGGCAGCTCGACCCCGGCCGCCGGGGCCGCGTCCAGCAGCAGCTCGGCCAGGCCCCCCGAGGCGGTCACCGCCGAGACCCGGTTCCCGGCGGGCCAGCGCCGGCCCTGGCACACGGCCAGCACCTCGGTCAGCTCGTCCAGCCCGCCCACCTCGATGGCCCCGTGGGCCCGCAGCACCTCCGACATCACCCGCTCGCCGGTGGCCAGCCCGCCGGTGTGGCTGGTGATGGCCCGCCGGGTCCGCTCGCTGCGGCCCACCTTCAGGGCCACCACCGGCTTGCTGGCGGCCGCGGCCCGGTCCAGGGCGGCCGCGTAGCGCTCGGGGTCGGCCACCGTCTCGGTGAAGGTGGCGATCACCCGGGTGGCGGGGTCGTCGACCAGATAGTCGATGTAGTCGGCGGTGGTGACGGAGGCCTCGTTGCCCGACGACACGATCACCGAGAAGCCGAACCGGCGGGTGTCGCTCATCATCCCGATGCAGATCGACCCGCTCTGGGCCACCAGAGCGACGTTGCCGGGCAACTGGGCGGGGTCGTGGACGAGCTGGGCGTAGGCCCCGGAGCGCCGGGCCGGGTTCAGCAGGCCCATGCAGTTGGGGCCGCACAGGGCGATGGACCCTTCCCGGTTGATGGCGTCGAGCTCGGCCTGGAGGCGGCGGCCTTCGGGTCCGGCCTCGGCGAAGCCGCCGTCGAAGATCACCGCCGCGGCCGCCCCCGCCTCGGGGAGCCGCCGGTAGGTCTCCAGCACCCGGCCCGCGCCCACGCAGAACACCACCATGTCGGGCTCGATGTCGATCTCGTCGATGGAGGGCCGGCACTCCAGCCCCAGCACCGCCTCATAGCGGGGGTTGACGGGCACGATCGCGCCGCCGTACCCCATGAGCTGGAGGTTCTCGATCACCGACCGGCCGATGGAGGGCCGCTCCGAGGCCCCGATCACCACCACCGACGCCGGATCGACCAGCGCCCCGATCCCGCCGGGTCCCGGCCGCTCAGACTCGGACAAGCGCCGCGTCCGCCGACCGGGCAAGCTTGCGGTCGAAGGTGTAGAGCGGTTTGGCTCCGGCCCGTTTAGCCGCGGCGAGAATCATCAGGTCGGCGAAGTCGGCCTCGCCGCGGGCATATCCGGCGGCGGCCCGGGCGATGTCCTGGGAAACCTCGACCGCCAGGCTGTCCGTGGCGATCAACCTCATCAGCGTCTCCTCGATCTGAGCTGACGAGAATCCGTAGGTCCGATCCAACACCCAGACGACTTCGACTGCGACTTCCCGACTGATGAAGCCTGGGTTTTGCGGAGTCAACCCGTTTATTAGCTCTTGAGCCGCTGGGGTCTGTACGGGATCGTCTTCTACGAAGTACCGGACGAGCACGTTGGTGTCGAGAGCGATCACAGCTTGGTCGCCCCCTCCACGATGGCTCGTTCCATGTCCTCGAGCGTGGCGGGCGGACCGTCGTATCTCAGAATGCCGCGCAGATGTTCGACGGGTTTGACCGGAAGGATCAGAACCCCGTTGTCCTGAATGAAGTACCGTACCTTGTCACCAGGTTTGATTGAGAGCGATTCCCGCACGGCCGCTGGCAAGGTAGTCTGCCCCTTGGCAGTGATAGTGGATTCCATCAAGGGGGTAACCTCCTGTTTCGCCTTCAAAACGAATAGTATCCTTACATTCTAAAATGTAGGCATAGAAAACTCCCCAATGCAAGGACTCTGACGCGGTGGCCGGAACTCAGCAAGTGACCCCGGCGGGACTGCGGGAGTTCTGACGGGTAGGTAGGTTGCCTCGGGTATGGGCGGAGGTTTGGTGGCCCGGCTGGTTGTGAACGGCGAGGAAGTAGATGTCGATGTGGTGCCCACCACCCGGCTGGTCGATGTGCTGAGGGACCGGCTCGGGCTGACCGGGGCCAAGGACGCCTGCGGCCGGGGCGACTGCGGGGCCTGCACGGTGATGGTGGGGGACCGGGCCGTGCTGGCCTGTTTGACCCTGGCCGCCCGGGTGGCCGAGCCGGTCCGCACCGTCGAGGGGATAGCGGCGGAGGCCGCTGACCTGCGCCGGGCCTTCGCCGACCGGGGCGGGCTCCAGTGCGGGTACTGCACGCCGGGCCTCATCGTGCGGTGCCACGAGATGCTGGAGGCGGCCGGGGTCGGCGAAGGTGACAGTGGAGCGGTGCCCGCTGGTACGACGGCGGAGGGCGAGGCGGCGGTCCGGTCTGGGCTGTCGGGCAACTTCTGCCGCTGCACCGGCTACAACGGGGTGGTCGCGGCCGTGGCCGACTCCCTGTCCCGGTAAGCCGTGGCCGTCGGGCAGCGGGTGCGACCCGACTTGTGGGAGGAGCGGACCTCGGGGGCGGCCGTCTACACCACCGACGTCCGCCGCCCCGGAATGCTCGTGGCCCGGGTGCTGCGCAGCCCCCACCCTCACGCCGAGATCCGGTCCGTCGACGCCGCCCGGGCCCGGGCCCTCGACGGGGTGGCCGCGGTGATCACCGCCGCCGACCTGCCCGATGTCACCTACCTGCACCTGGGCGAGCCGTTCCGGGACCGCGCCGCGCTGGCCCGGGACCGGGTCCGCTTCGTGGGCGAGGAGGTGGCGGCGGTGGCGGCCGAGACCCCCGAGGCGGCCGAGGCCGCCCTCGGGCTCATCGACGTCGCCTACGCCCGGTTGCTGGCCGCCACCGACCCCGGCCAATCCCGCTGCCCCGGCGCCGCCCCCATCCACGCCTGCGCCCCCGACAACGTGGCCCTGGAGATCGACCGGACCTACGGCGATTTCGAGGGGGCCCGGTCGCAGGCCGCGGCCACCGCAACCGGCGCCTACCGCTACCGGCCCGCCGCCCACCTGTGCATGGAGCCGCACTCGGTGGTGGCCGAATGGGACCCCGCCGCCCAGCGGATGGACCTGTGGGTCTCCACCCAGGCCCCCTGGTTCGTGCGCAAGGAGGTGGCGCACCTGCTGGGGCTGGACATGGACCAGGTCCACACCCACCCGGTGGCGGTGGGGGGCGGCTTCGGGGCCAAGGCCAAGGCCGGGGCCCACGAGGTCATCGCCGCCGCCCTGTCGATGCGCACCGGCCGGCCGGTGCGGCTGGCGCTGGACCGGGCCGAGGAGTTCTCCGCCACCGCCATCCGCCACCCCTTCGACATCGAGCTGACCACCGGGGCGACCGCCGACGGCGCGCTCACCCACCGGGACTGCTCGCTGGAGATTGACAACGGCGCCTACAACCACGCCGGGCCGTCGGTGGCCGTGTTCGCCACCATGCTGGCCGCCAACCTGTACCGACTCCAGGGATGCAAGGCCCGGGCCCGGCTGACCTACACCAACAAGCAGCCTGGCGCATCGTTCCGGGGCTACGGCAACCCGCAGATGACCTTCGCCATGGAGTCCCAGTTCGACGAGCTGGCCGACGAGCTGGGCATCGACCGGGCCGAGATGCGCATCCGCAACGCCAACCGGGCCGGCGACGAGACCCTGACCGGCTGGCGGCTCGGCTCGGCCCGGCTGGTCGAGTGCCTGGAGCGGGCCCGAGACGAGATCGGCTGGGACGCCAAGCAGGACTGGGCCGGCACCGGCCGGGGGGTGGGGATGGCCGCCGCCGTCCACGTGTCGGGGGCCAACGCCTTCGAGCACTCCGAGCTGTCGGAGGCGGCGGTGGAGGTCCGCCCCGACGGCGCCGTCGAGGTCTGCTTCGCCGGGGCCGACGCCGGCACCGGCCAGGCCGCCCTGCTGCGCCAGATCGCCGCCGCCGAGCTGGGGGTGGACTTCGACGACGTGTCGGTGACCATGATGGACAGCCAGGACGCGCCCCCCGACCTGGGGGCTTGGTCGTCGAGGGGCACGATGTGGAGCGGCCATTCCGTGGGCGACGCCGCTCGTCAAGCGGCCCGGGTGCTGGCCGAGGCGGCCGCGGCCAAGCTCGGTGCGGACCCCTCCGAGGTGACCCTGGCCGGCGGCCAGGCCCGGGCGAACGGCGAGGCCATCGACATCGGGGACCTGGTGGCCCTGGCCGACCCCGCCGCGGAGGGCCGGCTCCGGGCGGAGGGCAGCTACCTGACCGACGTGGACAAGATGGACAAGGCCACCGGCCGAGGCCACTTCTCCCCGGCCTACTCCTTCTGCGTGCAGGCGGTGGAGGTGGAGGTCGATCCCGACACCAGCCAGGTCCGGGTGACCGACGCCGTGTCGGTGCATGACTCGGGCGCCGTCTTGAACCCGGCCGGAGCCGAGGGCCAAGCCGTCGGGGCGATGGTGATGGGCCTGGGCGCGGCTCTGGGCGAGGAGTTGGTCCACGAAGGCGGCCACTTGGTCAACCCCAGCTACCTGGAATACGCCGCGCCCCGAGCCGGCGATGTGCCCGCCGTCCGGGCCGTCTTCTTGGACGGGGCCGACCCGGCCGGCCCGTACGGGGCCAAGGGCCTGGGCGAGATCGGGGTGGTGCCCACCCCGGCCGCGGTGGCCAACGCGGTGGCCCACGCCACCGGGATGAGGGTGCGGGAGCTGCCCGTCACCCCCGACAAGCTCCGGGGCTGGAACCGGCCCCCGATGCGACCCCGGTCGATCCTGTGGCGGCCGTCGCGGTGGTGGACCGCCGCGGTCCGCTGGCTCTACCCCCGGGGGCTGCACCGGGTCCTGCACCGCTGGGGCGCCGATCGGACCCGGCCGTCTGTGTCCGCCCCGGCCCCGGTGACCGCCCTGGACCGTCCTTCCACCGTCGAGGCCGCGGCAGCCGCCTGTGCCCCCGGTTCGGCCTACCTGGCCGGCGGCACCGACCTGCTGGTGGCCCGCGACCAGCGGGTGGCCTCTCCGGTGCGCCTGATCGACCTGAGCACGGTGCGGTCGCTGCGGGATTTGCGCGAGACCGGCGACGGGGGCCTGCACATCGGTGCCGGAACGACCCTGGCCGACCTGCGCCGCTTCCTGTCCGGCCAAGCCGCACCGGGTGATGGGCACGACGACGAACTGGCCTCGGTGTCGGAGGACCGTTTTGGCGACGAGTCCGCATCGGTGCCGGAGGATCGGCTTGGCGGCGTGAGCAACCCGCTGCCGGGCGACCGGATGCTGGTGGAATTGCTGGACGGGCTGGCCACCCCCCAGATCCGGGAGATGGCCACCGTGGGCGGCAACCTGCTGCAGCAGAAGCGCTGCTCCTTCTACCGAAACGGGTTCAACTGCTACAAGCGGGGAGGCTGGACCTGCCCCTGCTACGCGGTGCTGGGCGAGCACCGCTTCCACCACGCGGTGCTCGGCGCCCACCGCTGCCAGGCAGTGACGCCGTCGGATCTGGCAACCGGCCTGCTGGCCTTGGACGCCGACGCCCACTCGTCAGGTCCCGGCCCGCGGCACCGTGAGGTCTCCATAGGCGGCTTGTATCAGGGCCCGGGCGAGTCGGCGCTGGCGGCGGGGGAGCTGCTGGCCGCGGTGACGGTGCCGGCCGCGGCCCGCCGGAGGCGGTCGGCCTTCGAGAAGATGGCCAAGTACGCCGGCGACTTCGCCGTCTGCTCGGCCGCGGTGTCGCTGGACATCGACGACAGCGGCGTCATCCGCGACGCCCGGGTGGCACTAGGGGCGGTCGCCCCCGTGCCCTACCGGGCCGCCCGCACCGAGGACCAGCTCCGTGGCCGCCGCCTCGACGACGCGGCCGTGTTGGATCAAGTCGCCGAAGCCTGGGCCCGCGGTGCCCACCCTCTGGCCGACAACGCTTGGAAGATCGACGCGACCTGCGGCCTAATCCGCCGAGCCCTCCATCGACTCGGCAATCAGTAGCCAGACCCCACTCGGGCGGCCCCATCGCCGACCTCTTGGGCTGGCCGGTTAGGGGCCGAGGGCGGTGATGGGAATGACTCGGACACCATCGGGGCGGGTGTAGCCGTATCCCACGGCGGTGATCACAACCAACGCGGCGCGCTGGTCGAGGCGGTCGCTTTGAAGCTCGGAGGCCAAACGCAGCAGTGATCGAGCCGCCGCGTCGATGGCGTCAGGCCCGCCGAGTTTGATCTCAGCGGCCAGCCATCGCCCGTCGGGGCACTCGACGATGGCGTCGGCCTCTCGGCCCGCCGCGTCTCGCAGGTGGAACACCCGCCCGTCCAACGGCTGGGCCAGCACCCGCAGATCGCGCACAACCAGCGACTCGAACAAGAGGCCAAGCGTCGAGGGGTCCGACATCAGCCGGTCTGGGTCGGTGCCGAGCGCCGCCGCGGCCAGAGACGGGTCGGCCAGATGCCGCTTGGGCGATGTGCGCAGCGCCGCCCTGGAGCGCAGCCGCACCGTCCAGGCCGGTTGCTCCTCCAGCACGAACAGGCGACGGAGCGCCTCCAGGTAGGCGCGGACGCTGTGCCGGTGCAGAGGCTCAGGCTCCACATCGGCCGCCAGCGTCGAGTTGCTCGCCTCCGTCGCGGTGTTGCGGGCCACCGATTTCAGAAGCTTCTCCACCCCGCCGGGCCGGTGGGATGCCTGGCCTTCCAGCCTTCCCACATCGGTGCGAGCGACCTCCGACAGGTAGCCGCGGAGATTCTGTTGCACCTCCGGCAGCGGCAGGTCAAGCTGCCCTGGCCATCCGCCTCGGCACAGCATGGCGGCGACATCGCGCAGACCGGCGGCTGGCCGCGTCGCGCTACACGGCGTGTTGGCGAGGAGATCGGCCAGCGACACTTCTCCCGAGGAGTCCCCCGACTCGAACAGCGACATCGGACGCATCCTGATCCTGCGCACCCGACCCGCGCCCGTGTGGCGGGTCGCGTCGTCAGCCGGTTGCGCCGAACCGGCCAGGATGAACAAGCCGCGGCCGCCGCTGGAGTCGCAAGCATGGCGAACGTGGTTCCACACCGCGGGCAGCATCTGCCACTCGTCGAGCAGTCGCGGGGCCGCGCCCTCCAGCAAAGCGGCAGGCTCAACCTCGCCAATCGTGCGGGCGTCGACATCCGCGTCGAGGCGGACCGCGCTGCGGGCGAACCGCAGCCCGGTCCATGTCTTGCCGCAGGCTCGGGGCCCCTCCAGCACCAGCCATCCGGCCGCGCCAAGGGCCCGGCGCGCCTCAGCGTCCACGACCCTGGCCCGGTAGCCGACAGGGGCCAAGGTGTTGGCATCTTCTCCCGTCGGCTCAATCACGAGAACACCCCGTCTCCGCTCAGCGCCATCCACCGTCCTAGCGATTATCCACTCTGAGACCTAAATTATATACAGTTCATACCAAAAACAACATACAATATGAGCATCGCCAGCGGCTTGTCGTGCCGACCTGCGTTTCGGCGCGGTCGAGCTTGAGGGGCCGCGAGGCCGTCTGGTTATCCTAGCTTTGATGGTAACGCCATGTTGCTCCTCCTCGCTCGATCCGCTACGGCGCGCCAGTAGGCTGTGCCGGGCAGTGGCCCCAACGTCAAAGGTGCAGGAGAGTCCCCGATGAACAGCTTCCTAGTTCAAGTCAACCCCAAAGGCTACAACACCATCATACAAAATCGTAGCTATTCTAATGTGCATTGGGAAAGGAAAGCAAGGGATTATAAATCAGAGAGATGGAAAAACAGATACAACAGAGACCACGGCACGGTAAAATCAGGCGATCTGCTTGTGCTGTATTACACCTCAACAGTGCCCAATGAAACTTACAAAGGACGGCTTGCATGTAGTATTATTGTGAGCAGTGTTAGTGACGATAGAGCTACCTTCAAAATCGGAGAGCTTCAATATTTTCAAAAATCCACTGAACTCATAGATATCCGTAACTATGTAAAGCAGGGCAAACTGGACGATGTTTTTGATCACTGCGGCAAGCAGGGGTTTAATATCACTAAGCTCGAGCCAACAGCGGTGAAGCAACTCTTTGAGCTACTGGAACCACAACCCCAAATCCCCTCACCTGGACCAAAACCCCGGATTACACCACCGCCAAGGTCAAACGAGGAAGAGCAGCCCTCACCAAAACCGAATGACACACCACTAATTGAACACCAGACCCCCCTTTGTCAGGCCCGACAACAGAACGCATTGCGCCGAATATGGCGAGCCGTTCTGGTAGCAGTACGGCATCTGCGAAGACGCTTCCAGCGGCGCGACCGTGGTGGTGAGGCTTAAGAGGGCAGTCGGCGGCTCGCTCCTCGACGCTGCCGCTCAGGTCTTGCAGCAATCCGACGACCTACCACACGTCGGGCCCCGCGGCTAGCCCGGCGCGCTGGCCGCTCGGCCCGTGCGAAGGCGATTCCGGGATGGGCCTCTATGCGCAGCCTCTCACGAACTCGGGGAGAAATCAGTCACGGATTTGTGTAAGAAGTAGTCCTCAAAATTGTGTATGAATTGTAGGGTGCGGTAGGCTGTCCGCATCGACGGATACATTTCCCGCCTCGCTGACCGCACCCTCGCCGCTGACCTGCAGGGGTGGCCCGCTGTTCTCGTGACCGGGCCGCGGGCGGTGGGCAAGACGACGACATCGCAGCGCTTGGCCGAGTCGGTGCTGCGCCTCGACCGGCCCGAGGAGCGCAGCCTCGTGCTGGACGACCCGGGCGCGGCCATCTCGGTCGGCCCGTTCCCTCTGCTGTTGGACGAGTGGCAGCACGCTCCGGAGGTTCTGGGGGCGGTCAAGCGGACCGTGGACGCCGACCGGCGCCCCGGCCGCTACATCGTCACAGGCTCGGCCCGCAGCGACTTGATTGCCGGATTGTGGCCGGGCACGGGCCGCTTCCTGGACGTCCAGCTCTGGCCGCTCACCGGCCGCGAGCGTTTCGGCGACGCGGCCGCGCTCTCGCTGTTCGACCGCTGGGACACCCCGGCCCGTTTCGCGGTGCCGGCCGACCCCCCCGACATACTCGGCTACCTGCAGCTCGCGCTGGCCGGCGGCTTCCCGGCCGCGGTGGAGGCCCCCGACCTCGGCCGGCGAGCCCGATGGATGCGCGGCTATGTCCAGGCCGTCGCAACCCGCGATCTCGGCGAGCACGACAACGGTCGCGGCCGCCGCCGCAGCCCGGAGCGGATGCGCCGCTATCTGCAGGCGTGCGCGCTGCACACCGCCGGGGTGGTCGCCGATACGGCCCTCGCCGAGTCGGCCGGCCTGGATCGCAAGACCGCGGCGGGCTATCACGAGATCCTCAGCGTCTTGCGGCTCGTCGCTGACGTTCCCGCCTGGCGCTCCAACCGCCTGAAGCGCCTCACGTCCACCCCCAAGCGCTACATCACCGACTCCGGCCTCGCGGCCTGGCTGTCCGGGGTGGACTTCGACGCGGCCCGGCGCGACCCGAACGCCCGGGGCCGCGTCATCGACACTTACGTGGCCGCCCAACTCCGAGCCGAGGCCGAAGCGTCGAGCCGTCCCGTGCAGCTTCATCACCTGCGCTCCCAGCGGGGAGAGCACGAGATCGACCTGATCGCCGAGTTCGGTTTCAGGGTGGCGGCCTTCGAGGTGAAGACGAGCAGCGCACCGACGCAAAGAGACGCCCGCCACATCGCCTGGCTGCGCGATCAGATCCCCCCAGAGCAGTTCGCCGGGGGAGTGGTGTTCCACACGGGCCGGCACCGCCGCAGGCTGGCCACCGACATCGAGGCCGTCCCCATCGCCGGCCTCTGGGGCTGACCGAGCCGCCGGTTCCGCCGAGCGGCGGCCGCCCGCCCGCCGGGCCTATAGGTCTGCTCGCTCCAGCCACCAGATGAACGACTCGACATCGCCGAGCATGGTGTTGTGCTCAGCGAGGAGGAGCCCCCTCGACGGCGCCTAGCTTTCGGGCGCTTGGGCTTCGAGGATCCGGGTCACCAGATCCCTGGCCTCGTCCAGGGTCTCCACGAAGTGCTCGGCGGGAACCTGCCGGAACACGTCGAATCCCTGAAGGGTCTCGGCGGGAAGGCCGCGCAGGCCCATCACTATGCACTCGGTCTTCTCCTCTTTGGCGATGTTGACCATCCGCTCCACCACCATGGAGGCGCTGTCGTCCACGTAGACGGTCTCGGAGAAGTCGAGGATGACGATCTCGTGCTCTCGGATGTCGGCGCCGATCGTGTCCACCAGCCGGTTGGAGGACGCCACCGTGAAGCTGCCCCTGAGCTTGATCAGGCCGGCCCGGGCCGAGAAGACCTCCCCGTCGTCGGCGGCCGGCGCCCCCCGGCCGCCGGGCGGCTCGCCGGCGAGGAGTTCGGCCATGTCGTCGTCGAGGAAGCTGTGGTCCAGCAGCGGCACCGACACCACGCTGTCGAGCTGCAGGCGCTCCAACTGCCGGGAGCTGGCCAGCCCGGCGGCGATGAGCCCTATGGCCACGGCGGCGACGATGTCGACGATCACCGTGAGCCCCATGGTGATCAGCATCACCGTGAGATGGGTTCTCTGAATGTGGAGTGAGCGCTTGATGAACTGCCAGTCGATGGCCTCCCAGCCGATCCTCACCAGCATCCCGGCCATCACCGCGTGGGGGATCGCCTCGACGTAGCGGCCCAGCCCCAGCACCAGCCCCAGGATGATCAGGCTCCGCACCACCCCCGAGACCGGCGTCCGCCCGCCGGACCGGATGTTGACCATCGTGTCCATGGTGGACCCGGCGCCGGGCAGCGCCCCGATCATCCCGGCCGCCGTGTTCCCGAGTCCCTGGCCCAGCAGTTCCTTGTTCGGGTTGTGGCGGGTGTGGCACAGGGCGTCGACGGTCAGGGCGGTGACCAGGCTGTCTATGGAGCCGAGCAGCGCCAGGATTATCGCCGGCTGCAGCGCGCCCAGCAGTTGGTCGATGGAGAAGGCCGGCATCCGCAGTTCGGGGATGCCGATCGGCACCTCGCCGATGACGGGCGAGCCGGTCAGCCACAGCTCCCCCACGGCCGTTCCGATCAGCAGCGCGGCCAGGTAGTTGGGCAGGTAGCCGCTCAGGCGGCGGGGCCAGAAAACGGCTATGCCCAGCGTCAGGGCGGCCAGTATGAACCCCTGCGCGTTGAAGCTGCTTATCGCGCCCGGCAGGAGCTGGAACACGTCCCTCGGCCCTCCCTTGGCCACCGGCTCGCCCAAGAAGGGCAGGATGTTGATGATGATGATCATCAAGCCGATGCCGGACATGAACCCGGACACGACCGAGTAGGGCGTGTAGGAGATGAAGCGGCCGGCCTTGGTCAGGCCCATGACGATCTGTATCAGCCCGGCCATGATCAGTATCGTGAACACCTCGTCGAGGTGGTCGGAATGGTTGGCCACGATGGCGGCCACGGCCACGGCTATGGGGGCGGTGGGCCCCGACGTCTGACCCGGAGTCCCTCCGAACAGCGCGGCCAGCACCCCCACCACCATCACCCCGTACAGGCCGGCGATCGCTCCCAGGCCCGAAGTCACGCCGAAGGCCAACGCCAGCGGCAGGGCCACCACCGCGGCCACGATGCCGCCGTAAAGATCCCCGCGAAAGGTCTTCAGGTCGTAGGCCATGGCCCGGTCATGCTAACCCCTCGGGGTGGCCGGGTACCCGGGGGCTGATCTGGCCGCGCCAACTGTGGCCGCTCCCGGGCGGCGGTTGGGTGGTCGGGCGCCCGGGGGCTGACCTCCTAGGGTGGACGCCGTGTGCGGGATAGTCGCCGTGCTCCGCCGGCCTGCTGGCCGGACGCCCCCGACCGCCGCCGAGGTGATCGGCGCCGTCGTCGGCCTCGATTCCGATCCGGCGGGCGGCGCCGACCCGGCCTCGGGGCTCTCCCGGGCCGCCGACGGGCTGGCCCGGGCCGACGCCCTCCTCGGGGGGGTGCCCGGGCTCAAGCTGATGCTGGCCGACCGCGCCCTGGCCGGCGCCCTCGAGCACCGCCTGGTCGCCCTCGACGAGGCGGTCTCGGAGATCGAGGCCCGCCTCGACGCCGGCGACGTGGCTGCCGGGACCGCCGAGCTGGAACAGCTCAACCACGACTTGGTCCGGGTCCGCGACGGCCTCTGGTCTCTGCGGCGGGACCGCCTCGGGTCGGCCCGCTCGGTGCGGGGCCTCATCGGCGACGCCCGCTCCGAGGCGGCGGTGGCCGCGGGCCTGTCCGTCCATCAGGCCCTGGCCGCCCTGGACCGCCTCGAGGTCCGGGGCCGCGACTCGGCCGGTCTGCACCTGCTGGTGAGGGGCCACGGCCTGGATCTCGGCGATCCGGCGGTCGCCGCCGCCGTCGCCGCCCGCGCCCGGGACCGCGATTTCGGCTCCGGCTCGGTCCGCCTCGCCGAGGAAACGGCGAGCTTCGTCTACAAGACCGCGGCCGAGATCGGCGAGCTGGGCGACAACACCGCCGCGCTGCGGGCCGCCGTCCGCGACGACGAGCTGCTGGCCGCGGCCCTGGCCGGCGACGAGGCCCGGGCCCTGGTGCTGGCCCACACCCGCTGGGCGTCGGTCGGCATCATCTCCGAGCCCAACGCCCACCCCCTCAACAGCGAGCTGATCGCCCCGCCCGGCGCCTGGGGCGACGCCCCGCCCGACGCCCCCTACGTGGTCGGGGCGGTCAACGGCGACATCGACAACTACGCCGACCTGATGGCCGCCGAGGAGATGGCGCCCCCCCCGGCCATCACCACCGACTCCAAGGCCATGCCCGCGCTGATGAGCCGCCGCCTGGCCGCCGGCCTGCCCGCCGTCGAGGCCTTCCGGCGCACCGTGGCCTCCTTCGAGGGCTCGGTGGCCGTCGCCGCCTGCACCGCCGCCGCCCCCGGCCGCCTCCAGCTCGCCCTGCGGGGCAGCGGCCAGGCCCTCTACGTCGGGCTGGCCGAGGACGCCTACGTGGTGGCCAGCGAGCCCTACGGGCTGGTCGAGGCCACCGACCGCTACCTCCGCATGGACGGCGAGACCTCCGCCAACCCCGACAACCCCACCGCCGGGCGGGGCCAGGTCGTCGAGCTCGACGAGGACTCCGCCGGGGAGCTGGAGGGCGTCTCCCGCTGGTCCTACGACTCCGCCGAGCTGCCGGTGACCGCCGCCGACGTGGTCCGGGCCTCGATCACCACCCGGGACATCGACCGCGGCGACCACCCCCACTACCTGCTCAAGGAGCTCACCCAGGCCCCGGACTCGTTCCGCAAGACCCTGCGGGGCAAGATCACCGACACCGCCGCCGGCCCCCGGGTGTCGCTCGGCCCCGAGATCATCCCCGACCGGCTGCGGGATTCGCTGCGGTCCGGGTCGGTGAACCGGGTGCTGGCCGTGGGCCAGGGCACCGCGGCCGTGGCCTGCGAGAGCCTGGCCGCCGCCCTGGGGTCCCTGGCCGGCGGCGCGGTCACCGCCCTGGCCCTGCCCGCCACCGAGCTGTCGGGCTTCGGTCTGCGCCGGGACATGTCCGACACGCTGGTGATCGCCATATCCCAGTCGGGCACCACCACCGACACCAACCGCACCGTCGATCTGGTGAGGAGCCGGGGGGCGGCGGTGATCGCCATCGTCAACCGCCGCGACAGCGACCTGACCGAGCGGGCCGACGGGGTGCTCTACACCTCCGACGGCCGCGACGTGGAGATGAGCGTCGCCTCCACCAAGGCCTTCTACTCCCAGATCGCGGCCGGGCTGCTGCTGGCCGCGGCGGTGGCCGAGGAGGTGGCCGGGGAGGTGGCCGGCCGCGGGGCCGAGGAGGTGGCCGGCGGCGGGGCCGGGGAGCGGGCCCGGCTCCTCGACGCCGTCCGGGCCCTGCCCGCCGCCCTGGAGGAGGTGCTGGCCACCAGGCCCGCCATCGGCGAGGCGGCCCGCCGGTTCGCCCCCTCCCGCCGCCACTGGGCCGTGGTGGGCAGCGGGTCCAACCGGATCGCCGCCCGCGAGATCCGCATCAAGCTCTCGGAGCTGTGCTACAAGTCGATCTCCAGCGACGCCATCGAGGACAAGAAGCACATCGACTTGTCGTCGGAGCCGCTGGTGCTGGTGTGCGCCGCCGGCCTGACCGGCTCCACCGCCGCCGACGCGGCCAAGGAGGTGGCCATCTTCCGGGCCCACAAGGCGGCCCCCATCGTGGTGGCCGACGCCGGGGAGGAGCGCTTCGGCGCCGCCTTGGCCGTGCTCGCCGTGCCCGCCACCGACCCGCAGCTCTCGTTCGTGCCCGCGGCCATGGTCGGGCACCTCTTCGGCTATGAGGCGGCCCTGGCCATCGACGCCCAGGCCCAGCCCCTGCGCGAGGCCCACCGCGCCCTGGAGCAGGCCGCGGCCCGGCCCGGCGCCACCAGCGAGGAGGTCATGGCCGCCATCGCCCCGGCGGTGGGGCGGACGGCCGCCGCCTTCTCCGACGGCCTGCGCCGGGGCGACTACGACGGCCACCTCGAGGCCTCGACCGCGGTGCGGATCTCCACCGCCCTGCGCTACGCCCTGGGCCGCACCCCCCTGGACGGCTACCAGTTGGAGCTGGGCAAGGTGGGCACCCCGACCGCGGTCATCGAGGACCTGGCCGCCGCTTTGGGGTTGGGCATCGCCGAGCTGTCCCGCCCCATCGACGCCATCCGCCACCAGGCCAAGACGGTGACGGTGGGCATCTCCCGCTCCGACCAGGCGCTGCTGCAGGCCCGGCTGGCCCGGGCCGTCATCGACGCCGGCGCCCCCCGGGACCAGCTCGCCTGGTCGGTGCTGCGGACCCTGGCCGACCTCGACCCGGCCGTGGCCGCCGTCACCGGCCACACCCGCTACCGGGTCGAGAGCCTCGAGGCCGGCGACGCCGAAGCCCGGCTGGTGGTGGTGGACCGGGGCGGCATCTCGATGAGCATCCCCTCCCGGGCCGACCGGGCCCCCGACCTGATCGGCACCAAGCACCTGGTGGCCGTCGAGCGCCAGGTGCTGGTGGCCGCCGGCCGCCGCGACGGCCGCACCGTGGTGCTGGTGCCCGAGGTCAAGAACGGCGTGACCACCGGGATCACCCTGCTGCACGTCGCCTTCGCCGAGCGCCTGTCGGCCGACGCCGCCCGGGGGGTGCTGCAGGGCTACCGCAACCGCTACTCGGAGCTGCGAGACGCCGTCACCGAGACCGAGCCCTCCTTCCGGGAGGACCTGCTGGCCGCCATCGCCCCGGCCGATCTGCTGACCGAGCCCGTCTCCGATCTGGCCGACCGCTGGCGGGTGAGCTCTTGACCGCGGACGGTCGGCCGTGATCGGCATCGGCGCCTTCGGCGGGGTGGCCTGTCGGGCCCGGGTGAGGTTGGTCGCGCCGCCGTGATCGGCATCGGCGCCGACTTGGTGGACATCGACCGGTTCCGGGCGGTGATGGCCCGGACCCCGGCCGTGGTCGAGCGGCTGTTCACCCCCGGCGAGCGGGCCTACGCCGACCGGGCCGCCGACCCCGCCCCCCGTCTGGCCGCCCGGTTCGCGGCCAAAGAGGCGGCCCTCAAAGCCCTGGGCCTGGGCCTGGGCGGCATGCCCATGGCCCAGATCGAGGTGGTCCGGATCGACGACGGCCCGCCCGGGCTGACGCTGCACGGCCGGGCCCAGTCGGTGGCCCGGGCCCGGGGCGTGGACCGCTGGCTGGTGACCATCTCCCACACCGACCGCCTGGCCCAAGCCGTAGTGGCCGCCCTGGGCCCGTGATGCGCCACGGGTTCGCCGGGGCCGCGCCGGGCTGTGACCCGGCTGGCTGTCGTGGCCGCCCCTGGGCTGGCGAGCTGTCTGACAGTCCCCCCTGGCCGCGTTTGGGCGCGAGCTGCCCAGGCTGTCGTGGCCGCGTTGGGCCGGTGAGAGCAGTGGCTAGTGGCCGCAGAGTGCAGGTTGCTGGCGAAGCGATCCCGGCGGCCGACTGCGAGGCTCTTGGGTGGTGATACCCGTCGTCACCCCGGCACAGATGGCCGCCATCGACGCGGCTGCCCCCGAGCCGGTCGAAGTGCTGATCGACCGGGCTGGCGCGGCTGTGGCCCGGACCGCCCTCGACCTGATGGATGGGACCTACGGCCGCCGGGCAGTGGTGCTGGCCGGCCCCGGCCACAACGGTGACGACGGCCGGGCCGCGGCGACCCGCCTGCGCCGACGGGGGGTGAGGGTCCGCGTCGTCGACGCAGTGGCCGCGGCCCGAACTGACGCCCTACTGCCGCCTGCCGACCTGTACGTGGACGCCGCCTTCGGCACCGGCCTATCTCGGCTCTACTCGCCACCGCCGCGCTCAGACCCGACGGCCCCGGTGCTGGCCGTGGACATCCCCAGCGGCCTCGACGGCCTCACCGGTGCCATGCTCGCTGCCTCTCCTGGAGCCGGTCCCGAACACTCCGGCTCACTGGCTCGGGCTGGCGCTCCCGCCGTCGCTGCCTCCCCCGGGGCCGGTGCCGAGCCCGGCTCGTCGGCGTGGGCCGCCGACCGCACCGTCGCTGCCTCCCCCGGGGCCGGTGCCGAGCCCGGCTCGTCGGCGTGGGCCGCCGACCGCACCGTCGCTGCCTCTCTGGGAGCCGGTCCCGAACAGCCCGGCTCGGCGGTGTGGGCCGCCGACCGCACTGTCACCTTCGCCGCTCTCAAGCCCGGCCTGCTGTACGGGGCTGGCCCAGCTCTCTGCGGAGAGCTGGCCGTGGCCGACATCGGCCTCGACCCCGCCGTCGAGCCCGCCTGCGGTCTGATCACCGACGCCGATGTGGCCCCGCTGCCGGCCGGGACGAACGCCACCCACAAGTGGCGCAGCGCGGTGCTGGTGGCGGCTGGCTCGCCCGGCATGGCTGGGGCTGCCGCCCTGGTCTGCGCCGCCGCCCTGCGCGGCGGGGCCCGGATGGTGCATCTGTGCGCCCCCGAGCCGGTGGCGGCCCAAGCCCCGGTGGAGGTGGTGGCCTCGGTCCCGCCGCTGGACGTGCCTGTCGAGCGCTTCTGCGCCGCCGCGGTCGGGCCGGGCCTGGGTGCCGACGAGCAGGCCGCGGCCCGGCTGGCCGAGGTGCTCGACCTGCCGATTCCGGTGGTGGTGGACGCCGACGGGCTGAGGCTGCTGGCCCGGCCCGAGCTGACCGCCCGTCTGCGCCGCCGGACCGCGCCCACCGTGCTCACCCCCCACGACGGCGAGTTCGCCGCCCTGACCGGGTCGGAGCCCGGCCCCGACCGGATCGCCGCCGCCCGGTCCGCCGCCGCCGACACCGGGGCCGTGGTGCTCCTCAAGGGCGGGCCGACGACGGTGGCCGATCCCGCCGGCCGGGTGTTGATAGCCGCGGCCGGCGACGCCCGGCTGGCCACCGCCGGCTCCGGCGATGTGCTCACCGGCATGATTGCCGCCCGCCTGGCCGCCTTCGCCCCCGCCGACGTCAGCGAGGTTGCCTGGCGGACCGCCGAGGCCGCCCACCTCCACGGCCAGGCCGGGGCCGCGGCTGGCCCCCGCCCCGTCGCCGGCGACCTGTTGACTGCCCTGTCAGACCTGTGACCCGATGCGGCCCAGCCTGATCCGCGTCCGCCCCGCGGCCATTGAGGCCAACGTCGCTCGCCTGGCCGCTCTGGCCTCCGATGCCGCCTTCTGCGCCGTGGTCAAGGCTGGCGGCTACGGCCACGGCGCGGTGACCGCCGCGGCCGCGGCCCGGGCCGGAGGGGCGTCCTGGCTGGCGGTGGCCACCGCTGCCGAGGCAGCCGAACTGGCCGCGGCCATCGGCGGTGATCCCCCCGTGTTGGTGCTGTCCGAGCTGGACCCCGACGACGCCGCCCAGGCTGCGGCCGAACTGCCCGACCAAGTGCGCTTCACCGTCGCCACCCCCGCCGGAGTGGAGGCTCTGACCGCCCGCCGGGGCCCCGCAAACCCCAGTCCTGAGGCCGAGTTGCCTGTCGGCAGTCGGGACCCGGCTGGCGCCCGCCCCGAGGCCGAGTTGCCGACCGCCCGTCCGGACTCCAAAGTCCGCCAGCCTCGGCGGGTTCATCTCAAGATCGACACCGGGATGCACCGCATGGGCGCCGACCCCGCCGAACTGGCCCCGGTGGCCGACGCCCTGGCCCGGGCCGCGGCGACGGGCGCGGTGCGACTCGAAGGGGTCTGGACCCATCTGGCCGTCGCCGACGACCCCGCCGACGAATTCACCGCCGTCCAGTTGACCCGCTTCGAGACAGCCTTGGCCGAGCTGGACCGCCTCGACGCGCTGAGCGCCGCCGCCGCCCCGGTCATCACCCACGCCGCCAACTCGGCCGGGCTGCTGGCCCATCCCCGGTCTCACCGGGAGATGGTGAGGGCTGGCATCGCCCTCTACGGCGTCGCTCCCGCCCCCGCCCTGGCTGGCCGGGTCCGGCTCGAACCGGCCCTGGATCTGGTGTCGCGGGTGACGGCCGTGCGATCCGTGGTCGCCGGCGAGAGCGTCTCCTACGGCCGTTCGTGGTACGCGGCTGAGCCGGTCCGGGTGGCCACGGTGCCCGTGGGCTACGCCGACGGGATTCGCCGTCACAGCGGCGCGGCCGGAGTCGAGGTCCTGGTCCGGGGCCGCCGCTGCCGGATCTTGGGCACGGTCACCATGGACCAGCTCATGGTGGCCGTCGACGCCGAGGTGGCTGTAGGCGACGAGGTGGTGCTCATCGGCGCCCAGGGCTCAGAGAAGGTAACGGTCGACGAGGTGGCCGAGCGCCTGGGAACCATCGCCTACGAGGTGCTGGTGGGCCTGGGCCCCCGCCTCCCCCGGGTGACGGTGTGAATCCGGCGAACCCCCCCTCACCCCACCCCCGCCCTCACCCTCGCCCTCCCTCCCCGGGTTTTCTGAGCATCGAGTTGGCGTATAGCGACAATTTTTGCTCAGAAAACGCGAAGGGGGGCGGACATGAGATCGGGCCGCCCGCGGGGCTGACATGAGCGCCAAACCGGTCGAGGTCGGCGTGGCCGGGGTGGAGGTCGGGCACTGGACCGACGCCGAGGCCCGCACCGGCTGCACCGTGGTGGTGCTCCCGCCCGGCACGGTCGCCTCCGGCGAGGTGCGGGGCGGGGCCCCCGCCACCCGGGAGTTCGCCCTGCTGGCCCCCGAGCGCCTCGTCGACTGCGTCGATGCCGTGGTGCTCACCGGCGGCTCCGCTTTCGGTCTGGCCGCTTGCGACGGGGTGATGGAAGCGCTCGAGGCCGAGGGCCGGGGTTTCGCCGCCCCGCACGGCCCGGTGCCCATCGTGGTGGGGATGGCCCTCTACGACTTGGGGGTGGGCGACCCGGCCGTGCGCCCCGCCGCCACCGCCGGCCGGACCGCTGCTGCCAACCGGTCCCCGACCGTGCCGACGGGCCGGGTCGGAGCCGGCGCCGGGGCCACCGTGTCCAAGTGGCGGGGGAGGGACCGGGCCGCCGACGCCGGCCTCGGTGCCGCCGTCGTCCGCCGGGGCGCCCTGACCGTGACCGCGCTAGTGGCCGCCAACGCCGCCGGCGACCCCAACCCTGGCCTGCTGGCCGAGATAACGGCTGGCACCTTCACCGACTGGCCCGACCCCCCGCCTTCTGACCACTCTGACGCCCTGGCCAACACCTCCCTGGCAGTGGTGGTCACCAACGCCGCGCTGGACAAGACCGGCTGCTTCTGGGCGGCCCAGGGCGGCCACGACGGCCTGGCCCGGTCCTTCGTGCCCGCCCACACCCGCATCGACGGCGACGCGGTAGTAGCCGCCGCCACCGGCGAAGTCGAGGCAACCGTCGACGATGTGCGCTTGCTAGCCGTGGCCGCCGTAGCCTCAGCCTGCCAAAACACCGTCGGCACCGGTTAGGGTGAACGCCGTGCGTATTGAACATCTATCGGTCAAGAACTGGCGAAACTTCAAATCAGCCGAGATAAGCATCGGTAACCGCTTGTTCATCGTTGGACCCAACGCGTCGGGCAAATCCAACCTTCTCGATGCGTTGAGGTTTCTTCACGATGTAGCGAAGACAGGCGGAGGTTTGCAGCAAGCCCTTCAAGACCGCGGCGGGTTGAAGAGGGTAAGGTGCTTAAAGATTGGAAACTTCAATTATGGATGGGTAGGACTGAAAATAGTTCTAAGAGATGACGATAATTCACAGTGGATTTATGAATTGCATTTCAAAAGTGAGCAAGGGGGAAAGCATCGTCCTAAGGTAACCAAAGAAATAGTCAAAAAAAATGCAAGAGAAATTATAAGACGCCCAAATGAAGCCGATGAAAGGGATCCAGAATTGCTCACTCAGACTGCCCTTGAGCAAGTTGGTTCGAACCAAGAATTTAGATCTATTGCGAGATTTCTCCGCGGAATCTGCTATATGCACTTGGTTCCTCAGATTATTAGACACTATGAACTTGGGCAAGAAGGAAATAGAGATCCATTTGGTGCCGGGCTTCTAGTAGAGATTGCTCAAACAAATGAAAGAGTGCGTAATAGACGACTCAAAAAAATAAACGAAGCTTTGCGTTGCGCCGTTCCTCAGATAGAGGATCTCATTCTCAATAAAGATGAAGCAGGAAGACCTCACCTACAGGCTAGGTACGATAACTGGCGACCACGCAAAGCCCTTCAAGACGAACGCGACTTTTCAGATGGCACATTGCGCTTGATTGGGCTACTCTGGGTACTAGGTGAGGGAACTAGCTCGAATCATGTTGTTCTTCTTGAAGAACCGGAGCTATCGCTTCACGCTGCCGTTGTTCGTCAGCTACCCACCATTCTGTCCCGTATGACGAGAGATCGTGGCCAGGTGATTCTGTCTACTCATTCAGGTGAGATGCTTAAAGATCCTGGTCTAGGTGTAAACGAAGTTATTGTATTGCAACCCGAATATGAGGGCACGAAGGTTACCTCAGTAGCTGATTTGCCTAATATCGACTCGCTGCTAACTGCCGATCTGAATCTTGATGAGATACTAGAACCATTAACCCGGTCAAACCAAGTCAATCGGCTATCACGATCTCTTCGATGATCATTGTCTGCTACGCCGTTGAAGGATGGACGGACGAGCCGGTAGCCGAGAAAATAATCTCATCCGTAGGCCTTCTACCTCACCATACTCTCACAGCCGACTGTAAGGCCAACCTCGATAAGAAATTGCCGGGTCTGAATAAGTCGGCGGCATCGATGCCTTGGTTGGTTATTCGCGATCTTGACCGTGACGATAAGCGGTTCTGCATTCCTGACCTTCGAGCTGACTTGCTCGGTGGACATGAACTCCGGCCGCTAATGTGCCTGCGCTTCGCAGTGAGATCTATGGAATCTTGGCTTATGGCTGATCGCGATGCATTCGCGAATTTCTTCGGAATTCGACGCGGACTCCTCAAGGAGGAACCTGAAGCCTTGCCGTATCCGAAGCGGCACCTGACCAGTATTTGTGAGCAATCAAGAAAGAGGCAGATTAAACAAGGTGTTCCATCTCAGCCTGGACAAAAAAGGCGGGTTGGCCCTGAATATAACGATCTCGTACGGGAATTTGCCGAAGACCACTGGGACCCTCAGAGGGCTTGTGCAAATGCTCCCAGCCTGAAGCGGGCGCTGGAGTGTCTCACCGCGCTACGAGACTCGTTACCCTCGGCGGGGTGATTTCCTGCGTCACCCGGTCTGCGGCCAGCACCCGCTCGCTGGGCGGGGCGGTGGCCGTCGTGGCCAGCCCTGGCGACCTGATCTCGCTTATTTAGTCACACGCCTGGTATGGCATCATCAACATCTTCAGGCATAGAGTCATAATCACTTAGAAATAAAATCGTCATTAGCCCTGTCTATTGTTAGAATCTCACCACCAACTCGGAATCGCACGGTTGAGTCATTGTCATGGATTTCTAAGGTTGGCAATCTGTCTGGCGCGTGACGTATCAATGAATCCAAAGGTGAACGAATGTAATGTTTCAAGAATTGTGCCAATACTTGGCCTGCTTCGGCTTCCAACAATGCCCATGCGGCGTCTCCGATGTAAGTCCTTCCACCGGCGTCGTGGAAAGCCGATACAAGTTCCGTAAGCTTGAGGTTATCAGTTGGATCAAGAACGATTAGGACTGGGACGTAATGCGAACTCACACAATCCGCTGGAAAACTGAGTTCTTCTTGCCATCTACCTTGACCTGAAGGGGCTATGGTCACGCGTAATTTGAACTCATAAGCCTGTCTACCCTTTAAGCAGTCAACTTGTCGGCCCTTACTGTCATCGCCACTCCGTTTAATTGGACTTCTCTTAGCGCTAACTGGTGTACCGCCTATTACTGTTGCTAGAATAGGCTCAAATAGATATCCCGTCTCTTGTGCGGCTCTGTTATCCGGATCATAAAGCCATTTACGCCAGTAGAGAAGACCAGCGAGGGCAGGTACTGGCAGGCTACCGTACTGTAAGAGACCACGCGGGCACACTTGATCCATCGTTGGGAAAGATTGTCTTTGCATTATGCGTTCGAATTTCAGACGAGCTTTGAGAAGGCTCGCGAGGCAAGAGAAATAGGTGTCCGTGTCTGGAGTTGATGTGAACAGGCGCTCTGCTATCAGGCTGAAGTCTAATCCCTCCAAATGCAGTGACGCAATTGGCCAAGTCTCGAAGAACGGTGGTATTTCTCTCGGTACTTCGGGATACTGGTCATGTAGGGCAAGGTCATGAATAATTCTAGCTAAGATATAGCTAAGTAAGCCATCATCAAGTGGAACAGCCGATTCGCTCTTACTGACGTGGCGTGCCTTTTCGATCAAAGATTTTTGTGACTGAGATAGAGACACGCTTCTCCTCACATGGTGGTGTCTAGCAATGAGAATTGTCGGACATTATTCGGCAAATATTTTTCAGCGACCATGTCGTATGTTCGTTTAAGAGATGGACTCATGATTGAGGCGTTGGAAACTACAAATGATTTTAATCCAGGCGACGAATGCTCGAGTTTGCCAAGTAGTCCCTTTGACAAATGTAAGCCCAACAACTTGGCCAAGCGTGGTGGCACTGCATTTCCGATCAGGAGTGCCTTTTCGCTCAAGGTTCCTTCAAATATAAAATCATCAGCGAAAGTTTGAAGACGGGCGCACTCACGCAGCGTGAGCATCCGATCCTCTATAGGGTGAATAAATTCGGAAATAGCACCTCTTGTGATGGTCTTTGAAGGCTGGTTACCGATCAATCTTCGAAGCCCTGCTGGTGCTCCGCCTCGGTGTTCTGGGAGTGTTCCATCCATGACTCGTCTGTAGGCTCGGCGGCGGTAAGTTTTATGCCAGAGTTCCTCAGGCAAGTCTTTCATGGTTTGGCCTGGTTTGAGTTCGCTTATTCGTATGAGATCGGTGTCCTGAGTGAGGCGGAAGTTGTGATCAAATGGATCAAGCAGAGCACGTGTTCTAGGCTTAGCTGTAGGAAGGCCGTCAAGCGATTCTTCTACTGTGGGACAGTAAGGCAACCCGATGCCTACATGTTTTGCTCCGGGAATGCCTATCGCCCGGTGCGTGACAGGCGGAAAACCCGTATCCCAACCCAGCCCACCGAGTGCCACGACGCGCTTACGATGTTGCGGCACCCCATAATGTGCAGCGTTGATCTTGTGTATATTAATACAATAACCAGCGCGCACCAGTGGGTCTATTAGATCCACAACCCATTGGCCCCGGTCTCCTGTTAAAAACCCTTCAACATTCTCAAACAGAAATGCCTTAGGTCGATGGCGAGCAACCAGATGAGCAAATACCGCAACCAGTGAGTTGCGGGCATCTCCGGTTACTCTTCGCCCGGCCGAAGAAAATCCTTGGCATGGCGGTCCGCCAACAAACACATCTGCTGTCGGTAATAGTGTGTTCCAGGTAAGTGATTCGAGCGTTGCGTCATCAGCAAAATTCAGATCATAGGTACGAACCGCAGCAGGCATTGAGTCGGCGGCAAAAATTGGTCGATAGCCAGCGGTTTGAAAGCCCGCGCTCAGGCCGCCGGCTCCACAGAATAGGTCTAAGAAGGTTAGATCAATTTTCACTGTATCCTACTATACACCATGATGACCTGAATTCAACCGTCATGTGGCCTGCTGTCGGCTCACCGTAGCGCAGTCGTTACCCTCGGCGGGGTGATTTCCTGCGTCACCCGGTCTGCGGCCAGCACCCGCTCGCTGGGCGGGGCGGTGGCCGTTGTGGCCAGCCCTGGCGACTTGATCGCGCTCACCGGCGAGTTGGGCGCGGGCAAAACCGCTTTCGTCCAGGGGTTCGCCGCGGCTCTGGGCGTCGTCGCCCCGGTGACCAGCCCCACCTTCGTGCTGGCCAACCGCTATGCGGGCCGGATGGTGGTGAACCATCTCGACGCCTACCGCCTGAGCGGGATCGCCGAGGCTCACGACCTGGCCCTGCCCGAACTCCTCGACGACGGGGTGACCCTGGTGGAGTGGGGCGATGTCATCTCCGCCGCCCTCCCGGCCGACCGGCTCGAGATCGCCATCGGCTTCGGCCCCGGCCCCGACGACCGGACCGTCGAGTTGGCGGCGCGGGGCCCGTCCTGGCTGGACCGCTCTGCCGCTATGGACCTCGCCGTGCAAACCTGGCGGACGCCCGCCGAGACGGAGTTGGCGTGTTGATCTTGGGGATTGAGACGGCCACCGCCTCCACCGGATGCGCGGTCGGCGACGGCGACGGAGTCCGGGCCGCGGTCCGGGCCGTCCGGGACCGCCGCCACGCCGAGATGCTCGCCCCCCAGATCTCCGCGGTGTGCGAGCAGGCTGGCGTCCGCCTGCGCGACGTGGCCGCGGTGGCCGTGGACGTGGGCCCCGGCCTCTACACCGGCCTGCGGGTGGGGGTGGCCACGGCCATGACCATCGCCTCGGCCCTGAGGGTGAACATGGTCGGGGTGACCAGCCTGGATTTGGTCGCCTTCCCGGTCCGCCACACCAGCCGCCGGATCACCGCGGTGATCGACGCCCGCCGGGGCGAGGTGTTCTGCGCCCGCTACCGGCCGGTGCCGGGCGGGGTCCAGCGGGTCTCCGAGCCAGCCGTGTCCTCCCCCGAGGCCGTCGCCGCCGAGATAATGGCCGACGGAGCCGGGACGCTGGTGGTGGGGGACGGGGCGGTGCGGTACCGCTCGGTGTTCGCCCCGGTCCGCGGCGCCGAGATCGCCGACCGGGGTTTCGCCTGCCCCTCGGCCGAGTCGCTGGTGCAGCTCGCCTGCGCCCGGGCCCAGAGGGAGGAGCACGTGCCGCCCGAGGAGATCCGCCCCCTGTACCTGCGCCGCCCCGACGCCGAGGCCAAATGGCCCGCCGCCGCCCCCTCCGCTGCCTCCGCCGCCCCAACGAAGGCGTCGGCGCCGTGACCCCGCCGCCGCTCCCGCCGCCGTCAGCACTGTTGGTACCGCCGGTCGCCGGCTCGCCGCCGCCGCCGCAAGCTCCGCTGGCCCAGTCGTCGGATCGCCGCCGGTGACCCCGCCGCATCCGCCGGTCGTCGGCGACGACGCTCTGGTGCTGGGCATCGAGACGTCCTGCGACGAGACCGCCGCCGCGGTGGTGGCCGGGGGCGGCCGCCGGGTGCTGTCGTCGGTGGTGTCGAGCCAGATCGACCTCCACGCCCGCTACGGCGGGGTGGTGCCCGAGATCGCGGGCCGGGCCCACGTCGAGCTGATGGGGCCGGTGATAGCCGAGGCCACCGTCACCGCCGGGGCGGCCGACGGCGACGTGGCCGCGGTGGCCGCCACCTGCGGCCCCGGCCTGGTGGGGGCGCTGCTGGTGGGGGTGTCGGCGGCCAAGGCCCTGTCACTGGTGTGGTCGGTGCCCTTCGTGGCCGTCAACCACCTGGAGGCCCACCTCCACGCCGCTTTCCTCGACGAGCCCGACATTGAGCTGCCGGTGGTGATGATCCTGGTGTCGGGCGGCCACACCATGCTGATCCTCATGGAAGACCGGCTGCGGTTCCGCCTGCTGGGCGAGACCGTCGACGACGCGGCCGGCGAAGCCTTCGACAAGGTGGCCCGCTTCCTGGGGCTCGGCTACCCGGGCGGCCCCGCCGTCGACCGCCTGGCCGCCTCCGGCGACCCCGGCGCCATCGCCTTCCCCCGGCCCATGCTCGACGACGGCTGGAACTTCTCCTTCAGCGGCCTGAAGACGGCGGTGATCAACCACGTCCGCCGCCACCCCGCCGCCGACCCCGCCGACGTGGCCGCCTCCTTCCAAGAGGCGGTGGCCGACGTGCTGGTGACCAAGGCCCGCCGGGCCGCGGCCGCCTGCGGGGCCCGGGGCCTGTGCCTGGCCGGAGGGGTGGCCGCCAACTCCCGGCTGCGGGAGCTGGTCCTCGACGCCGGGATGGCCGACGGGCTGGGGGCCTACCTGCCCAGCCCGGCCATGTGTACCGACAACGCGGCCATGGTGGCCGCGGCCGGCTGGTGGCGGCTCCGGGCCGACGGCCCCTCGCCCCTGGACGCGGGCGCCGACCCGTCCCTGCGCCTGCCCGGCTGCTGAGCGCGTCCGCGTGTTGTCCGATCCGGTCGCGGGGCCTATCGTTAGCACTCGGCTTAGTCGAGTGCTAACGCCCTCGTCTAACGCCCCTGCCGAATCGTCCGTCAACGAGCCAACGAGTCCGGAGGACCAATGAACCTGAAGCCCCTCGAGGATCGCATCGTCGTACGCCCCGGCGATGCCGAGGAGACCACCGCCAGCGGTCTCGTCATTCCCGACACCGCCAAAGAGAAGCCCCAGCAGGGCGAGGTGCTGGCCGTGGGACCCGGCCGCCGGTCGGACCAGACCGGCGAGGTCATCCCCGTCGACGTCTCGGTCGGCGACACCGTCGTGTACTCGAAGTACGGCGGCACCGAGATCACCGTGGAGGGCGAGGACCTGCTGATCCTCAACGCCCGCGACGTGCTGGCCACGCTCGCCTGAGGGTCCGCCGATGCCGAAGATCCTCAAGTTTGACGAAGAGGCCCGTAGGGGCCTGGAGTCGGGCGTCAACAAGCTGGCCGACGCCGTCAAGGTGACCCTCGGCCCCAAGGGCCGCAACGTGGTGCTCGACAAGAAGTTCGGGGCCCCCACCATCACCAACGACGGGGTGTCCATCGCCCGCGAGGTCGAGCTGGACGACAACTTCGAGAACATGGGCGTGCAGCTCGTGAAGGAGGTCGCCACCAAGACCAACGACATCGCCGGCGACGGCACCACCACCGCCACCGTCCTGGCCCAGGCCCTGGTGCGCGAGGGGCTGCGCAACGTGGCCGCCGGCGCCAACCCCATGGCCCTCAAGCGGGGCATGGAGAAGGCGGTGGCCGCCGCGGTGGACTCGCTGGCCGACCAGGCCGTGCCGGTGTCCACCGACAAGGAGAAGGTGCAGTCGGTGGCGGCCATCTCCGCCGCCGACGCTTCGGTGGGGGAGACCCTGGCCGAGGCCTTCGACAAGGTGGGCAAGGACGGGGTGATCACTGTCGAGGAGAGCAACACCTTCGGCATGGACCTCGACTTCGTCGAGGGCATGCAGTTCGACAAGGGCTTCCTCTCCCCCTACTTCGTCACCGACCCCGAACGCCAGGAGGCCGTGCTGGAGAACCCCTACGTCCTGTTGAACCAGGGCAAGATCTCCAGCGTCCAGGACCTGCTGCCGGTGCTCGAGAAGGTCATGCAGTCGGGCAAGCCGCTGCTGGTCATCGCCGAGGACGTGGAGGGCGAGGCCCTGGCCACGCTGGTGGTCAACAAGATCCGGGGCACGTTCAGCTCGGTGGCGGTCAAGGCGCCGGGCTTCGGCGAGCGCCGCAAGGCGATGCTCCAGGACATGGCCATCCTCACCGGCGGGCAGGTCGTGGCCGAGGAGGTCGGCCTCAAGCTGGACTCGATCGACCTGTCGCTGATGGGCTCGGCCCGCAAGGTGGTGGTGACCAAGGACGACACCACCATCGTCGAGGGCGCGGGCAGCGCCGCCGACGTGGAGGGCCGGGTCAGCCAGATCAAGGCCGAGATCGACAACACCGACTCCGACTGGGACCGGGAGAAGCTCCAGGAGCGGCTGGCCAAGCTGGCCGGCGGGGTGGCCGTGGTCCAGGTGGGGGCGGCCACCGAGATCGAGCTCAAGGAGAAGAAGCACCGCATCGAGGACGCCATCTCGGCCACTCGGGCCGCCATCGAGGAGGGCATCGTCGCCGGCGGCGGCACCGCCCTGATCCGGGCCCGGTCCGCGGTGGAGTCGGCGGCGGACTCGCTGTCGGGCGACGAGGCCACCGGGGCCCGCATCATCCACCAGTCCCTGACCGCCCCCACCCGGCTCATCGCCGTGAACGCGGGCCACGAGGGCGCCATCGTGGTGCGGGGCGTGGAGGAGGCCTCCGGCAGCGTCGGGTTCGACGCCATGGCCGGCGAGATGACCGACCTGGTCGCGGCCGGCGTGATCGACCCGGTGAAGGTGACCCGGGCCGCCCTCCAGAACGCGGCCTCCATCGCCGGGCTGATGCTCACCACCGAGGCGCTGGTCGCCGACAAGCCCGAGGAGAAGCCGCCCGCCGGCGCCGGCGGCGGCGACCCGATGGGCGGCATGGGCGGCATGATGTAGCCACCGGCGGGCATGGCCCGCCGCGGGCCGACGCGGGGCCTAGCCTCACCGGAGTGCATCGCCCGCCCGGCGAGGTCTTGGCCCCGGCTCCTCCGCTGACCCCGGATTCGCCCGACAAGCCCCAGGTTATTCCCCGCCCCGCCGGGGCCAGGGCCGGGGGGCCGCCACCCTGGGCCGGATTGCCCGCCCCTCGGCTTCGGCCGTCGGCGGACCGCATCGTCGAGGCGGTCGAGGCGCTGGCCCCCATGACCCCGCCGGCCCCGGCTCCGTCGGCGGAGCCGGCCCCGCGGTCCGAATCCGAGCAGGCCCTGTCACTTGATGCCGTGTCGGCCCTGCCGCCTGGGTCCGGTCCCAACCCGCGGGCCGAACCCGGCCGAGGCTGGCCGACCCCGACCGGGCCGGTCTCGCCCTCCGCGGTGCTGGTGCCCCTGTACGAGCGCGACGGCCTGCCCTGGCTGGTGCTCACCCGGCGGGCCTCCCATCTCCGCAACCACGCCGGCGAAGTGGCCTTCCCCGGCGGCCGCCGCGAGCCCGCCGACGCCGACCTGTGGGCCACCGCCCTGAGGGAGGCGTCTGAGGAGATCGGGCTCGACCCGGCCCGAGTGCGGCCGATCGGGCGCCTGGAGAGCTTCACCACCGTCACGTCCCGGGCCCGGGTACACCCCTTCGTCGGCCTGATCGACGAGCTCCCCCCGCTGACCCCCGACCCGGCCGAGGTGGAGTCGATCCTTCACGTTGGGGTCCACCAGCTTCTGAGCCCCGACGTGTGGCGCGAGGAGATCTGGCCGCTGGGCGGCGCCGAGCGGCCCATGGCCTTCTTCGAGCTAGACGGCGACACGGTGTGGGGGATGACCGCCTCCGTCCTGCGCCGGTTCCTGACGGTGATCACCCGATGAGCCGCCCGTCCGGCGGGGTGCTGGCGTCAGCCGAGCGCGCTGCGTGCTGGACGGTGATCACCCGATGAGTCGCCCGTCCGGCGGGGTACTGGCGCTGGCGAGACGCGCCGTGTGCTGGACGGTGATCGCCCGATGAGCCGCCCGTCCGGCGGGGTGCTGGTGGTCGACTTCGGTGCCCAGTACGCCCAGTTGATCGCCCGCCGGGTCCGCGAGGCCGGGGTCTACAGCGAGATCGTCCCGCCCTCGATCACCCCGGCCGAGATCACCGCCCGCGGCCCGGCCGGGGTCATCCTCAGCGGCGGCCCGGCCTCGGTGAACGTGGCCGGCGCCCCCCGGATCGACCCGGCCCTGTACGAGGCGGGCGTGCCCGTGCTCGGCATCTGCTACGGCGCCCAGCTCATGGCCGACCAGCTCGGCGGCGCCGTCGGCCGCAACGCCGCCGGCGAGTACGGCCGCACCGCTCTGACCGTGTCGGCGGGAGGGAGGCTGCTGGAGGGCCTGCCCGCCGAGCACCCGGTGTGGATGAGCCATTTCGACGCCGTAGTCGCCGCCCCGCCCGGCGCCGTCGTCACCGCCTCCACCGCCGACTCGCCCGCAGCCGCCTTCGAGTTGGCGGACCGCGCCCTCTTCGCTGTGCAGTTCCATCCCGAGGTGGCCCACTCCCCCCACGGCCAGCGGGTGATAGAGCGGTTCCTGGCCGTCTGCTGCAAGGGCCCTCGCACCTGGACGACCGGCTCGATCATCGGCGCCGCCATCGATGAGATCAAGGCCCGGATCGGGGACGGCCGGGCCATCTGCGGCCTCTCCGGCGGTGTCGACTCGGCCGTGGCCGCGGTGCTGGTCCATCGGGCCATCGGCGACCGGCTGACTTGCGTGTTCGTGGATACCGGCCTGATGCGCTCCGGCGAGGCGGCCCAGGTGTCCGAGACGTTCCGCCGCCATCTGGGCATCGAGCTGGTGGAGGTGGACGAGGCCGACCGGTTCCTGGCCGCCCTGGAGGGGGTAACCGACCCCGAGGCCAAGCGCAAGGCCATCGGCGAGGTGTTCGTCCGCGCCTTCGAGCAGGTCCGCAACCGGGCCGCGGCCGGCCGCGGCGACCCGGCCCGGTTCTTGGTGCAGGGGACGCTGTACCCCGACGTGATCGAGTCGGGCACCGCCCACGCCGCGGTCATCAAGAGCCACCACAACGTGGGCGGCCTGCCCGGCGACATGGACTTCGAGCTGGTCGAGCCGCTCCGGCTGCTGTTCAAGGACGAAGTTCGGGCCGTCGGGGCCGAGCTGGGCCTGCCCGACGAGATCGTGTGGCGCCAGCCCTTCCCCGGCCCGGGCCTGGGGGTGCGCATCATCGGCGAGGTCACCCGCGACAAGCTGGAGACGCTGCGGCGCGCCGACGCCGTCGTGGCCGAGGAGCTGCGGGTCGCCGGACTGGAGCGGGAGATCTGGCAGTCGTTCGCCGTGCTGCCCGACCTCCGCTCGGTGGGGGTGATGGGCGACGAGCGCACCTACGGCCGGGCTGTGGTGGTCCGGGCCGTCACCAGCGCCGACGCCATGACCGCCGACTGGGCCCGCCTGCCCCACGACGTGCTGGAGGCCATCAGCAGCAAGCTGATCAACGAGGTCCCCGGCGTCAACCGGGTGGTCTACGACATCACCTCCAAGCCCCCCGGCACCATCGAGTGGGAGTGACCGCCGCCCTCCGCCGGCCCGTCCCAGAGATTTTCTGGCCCCAGGGGTTGACACCCATGCGACCACTATGTACACTGTTGGGGTATCCCAGTCACTTGAGTGCCAATCAGCTAGGATTGGCTGGCTGGGATGAAGGGAGACTCATCTGGTGACTGCGGGCAACCTGGCCACTTTGATCGGCACCTTCGTGGCCGTACTTACACTTGGATGGTCTGTGATCTGGTCGCTGCTGCGCCGATACCTCGACGCCAGGTTTGAAACCTCTGACACCAAGCTCGTCTCGTTGGAGTCCACGATGGACGCCAAGATGGATGCGTTGGGAGCCAAAATGGACGCCAAGGTAGATGTCGGATTCAAAGCCGTAGACATCAGATTCGACACCGTGGATGCCAATCATGAGGCTCTAGTCCGGCAGATGGCAGACAACAATCGTGTCATCGTGCAGGCTATTGCCAAGTTAACAGAAAGTCAGCGCCAACTGACAGAAGAGCAGCGCCAACTAAAAGAAAGTCAGCGCCAAACCCAGGCTCTCCTAACCCAGCTTGTGCCAACTGGGACGGCAGACGCACCGGATATCAACTAAATATCGGCTATCAATCGTTCAGCTCCCGGCGGCGTTGCGTCAGCGCGCATGCCGGCGCAACGCCGCCTTAGGTGGAGCCCGGGCCGAGCCTGGCCAGCAGGGCCAGCATCGCGTCCCGCAGGGTGAGCACCACCGAATCGAGGTTGGCGGCGAACTGCTCGGGGGTGGGCGCCGGGTCGTCCACCAGGTCGCTGACCACCTTCAGCGCCGTCACCGGGATCTCGTTGAGCCGGGCCACCCAGGCCACCGCCGCGGCCTCCATCTCCTTCACCTCGGCCCCGCTGGCCGCAATGGCCGCGGCGTCGGCCGCCGATTCGTCCAGCGAGTCCCCGGTGGTGACGATCCCGAGGCGCATCCCCAACTCGGCCGCCGTCGCCCGCAGGTCGGCCACGGGGTGATCGCCCCGCCCCAAGGCGTCGAAGCCCTCCAGGGGGATGCGCCGGTCGTGGCAGACGATGCAGGGCCAGGCCACATAAACATCGCCCACCTCGGTGCCGCCGCGGCGGTAGCCCCCGGCCGTGCCCGCGCTCACCACCAGATCGGGGGCGTGGGCCGAGACGGCCACCTGGGCGGTCAGGGCCGCGGCCTGGGTGCCGATGCAGTCCACCCCGGCGAAGGGGTCGGCCCCGGCCACCGCCACCATCAGCTCCAGCCCGGCCTCATAGGCGGAGTACAGCCTGCAGGGCAGGGCTGCGGCCCAGGCCGGGGCGTCGGCGGGCCGGGCCCCCGCCGCGTCCAGCAGCGGCTCGGCCTCGGCCTCCATGGCCATCACCACCGCCACCCGCTTGAAGTCCATCACCGCCCAGCCTAAATCCCGCACCACCCCAGAGCTGCAAAATCCGTGCGTTAGCTGCGTTGAAAATCTTCCACTACCAGCCAGTACAAAACAGCATTATCCAAGAAGAGATTTCTACATTTGCAGAGCGCTGCGACCGCCGCGCCGGCTGACCCAGGGCTGCGGGCCGGTCAGTTGCCGGTCATGCGCTCCACCACGGGGGCCATGGCCTCGACCGAGCCGAAGGGGAGGGTGACGTAGGAGATGCCCCAGCGCTCCCGCCAGCCTTTGAGCTGTTCGCAGCACTCGTCGACGGTGCCCACCAGGGCGTGGGGCGTGGCCAGCCCCTGCTCGGTGGTGAGCCCGAATCCCGGCGCCAGGGCGCTGATTATGGTTTGGCGGTCGCTGTCGATCATCGCCACCTGCACCAGTGTCTGGATCTCGATGTCGTCGAAGCGGGGCCCGGCCGCGTCTCGGATGATGGCCAGCTTCTCGTCGGTGGCCTCGGCCGTGGCCGTCAATCCCACCCGCTGGTCGACGACGCCAGCCCGCAGGCTGGCGTTCAGGCCCACGATGTCGGCCCGCCGGGCGGCCAGGGACAAGATCTGAGGCCCGCCGCCGCCCACCACCAGCGGCGGTCGGGGCCGCTGCTGGGGCTTGGGCTTAGCGTCGAGCCCGGTGATCCAATAATGGTTGCCCTGAAAGTTGAAGGAACCGTCGGCGAAGCAGGCCTCCAGCACCGAGATGGCCTCGTCCAGCCGCTCGATGCGGATGCTGGGCCGGTCCATTCGGATGCCGCCCTCTTGGTAGTCGGTGGTCAGCCACCCCGCGCCCATTCCCACTTCGAGCCTTCCGCCCGACATGCAGTCCAGCGTGGCCAACTCCTTGGCCAACACGGCCGGGTGGCGGAAGTCGTTGGCCAGCACCATGGCCGTGACCTTCACTTTGGAGGTGGCCGCCGCCATGATCGCCAGGCCCACCAGCGGCCCGCACTGCTCGCGTAGGTGGTCGGTCAGGGCGACGCCGCTGTAACCGAGGTCCTCGGCCCGCTTGGCTTCGGACGCCAGCCGGTGGGGATCGGTGACCATTCCCAACTGAGCGGAGAACCGGAACGGCCGAGCCATGAGGTCAGGCTATCGGGGGGGGGGGGGGGGATCGCTGCCCCGCCTCTTCTGATCCCATGGGACTGCGCCATCCCGCCGGGACCGCGCCCGGCCGGAACCCGTGCTGGACTGGACCTTCGCGCTGGACCACTTGCTGGGCTGGGGGACCCCGCGCTGGGCTGCGCCCGAGCTGGACCACGCGCCCGAGTCCGCACTTGGCCCGCCGGTAGGGTGGCGCCGATGCCGGAGCCGACCACGGGGCCCATGCCCGAAACGATCATGGACCCCTTGCCGGCGGCCAGTTCACGGGGGCCGTCGCGGACCGCTGGCGGCTCTGTGCCCGAATCGATCATGGACCCCGGGCCGGCGCTGGCCACGGCGGCGCCTCCCGAGCCCCTCTCAGAGCCGCCGACCGACCCGCCGCCGGCATCCTCCCTGCTGGAGGGCCTGAACCCGCCCCAGCGCGACGCCGTCACCCATGTCGGCGGCCCCCTGCTGGTGGTGGCCGGGGCCGGATCGGGCAAGACCCGGGTGCTGACCCACCGCATCGCCCACCTCATAGACGGCCACGGCCTGTCCCCCTTCGACATCCTGGCCATCACCTTCACCAACAAGGCGGCCACCGAGATGAGGGAGCGGGTGAGCCGCCTGGTCGGGCCGGTGGCCGAGCGCATGTGGGTGTCCACGTTCCACAGCGCCTGCGTGCGGATGCTGCGCCGCGACGCCGACCGGCTCGGGTTCCCGTCCCGGTTCTCGATCTACGACCAGGCCGACTCGGTCCGGCTCTGCAACTACGTGATCCGCGATCTGAACCTCGATCCCAAGCGGTTCCCGCCCCGCTCGGTCCACGCCGTCATCTCCGCGGCCAAGAACGACGGCGCCGACCCGGCCGGCTACGCCGAGGGGGCCGCCAACGTCTTCGAGCGGCGCATCGCCGAGGTGTTCGGCGAGTACCAGCGGCGCCTGCTGGCCGCCGGGGCCATGGACTTCGACGACCTGCTCGGCCACACCGTGTCCCTGCTGCGGGCCCATCCCGACGTGCTCGGGAGCTGGCGGGAGCGGTTCGCCCAGATCCTGGTGGACGAGTACCAGGACACCAACCGGGTCCAGAACGACCTGGTGATCCTGCTGTCGGCCGAGCACCGGCAGGTGACCGTGGTCGGCGACGCCGACCAGTCCATATACGCCTTCCGGGGGGCCGACCGGCGCAACATCTTGGAGTTCGAGGCCGCCTTCCCCGACGCCACCGTGGTGTACCTGGAGCAGAACTACCGCAGCACCCAGACCATCCTCGACGCGGCCAACGCCGTCATCTCCCAGAACGCCGGCCGGCTGCCCAAGGAGCTGTGGACCGAGCGGGGCTCGGGGGTGCAGATCGCCAGCTACCACGCCGACGACGAGACCGACGAGGCCCGCTACGTGGCCGACCGGCTCGAGCACTTGCACCGCTCCGAGCAGATGCGCTGGGGCGACTTGGCCGTCTTCTACCGCACCAACGCCCAGTCCCGGCCGCTGGAGGAGCGCCTGGCGGACCGGGGGATTCCCTACCAGCTCGTGGGCGGCGTCCGGTTCTACGACCGCCGGGAGGTCAAGGACGCCGTCGCCTACCTGAAGGCGGTGGCCTACCCGTCCGACGAGGTGAGCGTCAAGCGGGTGCTCAACACCCCCAAGCGGGGGGTGGGCGACTCCTCGGTTGCTCGGCTCGACGCCTTCGCCGCCGCCGAGGGGATCACCTTCGCCGAGGCGCTGCGCCGCTGCTCCGAGGCCGGGGTGTCGGGCCGGGCCGCGGCCGGCATCGGCGACTTCCTGGCGATGATCGACGAGGCCGCGGCCCTTCAGCTCGGCCCGGCTGGCGTCATCTCCCGGGTCCTGGACCGGTCGGGGTACCGGGCCGAGCTGGAGGCGCAGGGAACCATCGAGGCCGAGGGCCGCCTGGAGAACCTGGACGAGCTGATCGGGGTGGCCGGCGAGTTCGACACCATCGACGAGCTGATCGAGCGGTCGGCCCTGGTGGCCGACACCGACGACCTGTCCGACGACGACTCCAAGGTGACGCTGATGACCCTGCACTCGGCCAAGGGCCTGGAGTACCCGGCGGTGTTCCTGATCGGCATGGAGGACGGGGTGTTCCCCCACATCCGGGCCCTGAGCGAGCCCGCCGAGCTGGAGGAGGAGCGCCGGCTGGCCTACGTGGGCATCACCCGGGCCATGCGGCGCCTGACCCTCACCCACGCCTGGAGCCGGATGCTGCACGGAAACCGGCAGTACAACCCGCCCAGCCGTTTCCTCAAGGAGATCCCCTCCGAGCTGGTGGAGGAGTCGGGCGACGACTTGGCCGACCGGTCCTATCGCCGCCGGTCCGAATGGGGTGCGGGCCGCCGGTCTGAGTCGGGTGCCGGCCGCTGGTCTGGGTCGGACGCCAGCCGTTCAGCCGAGTCGAGCGCTGGCCGCTCGGCTGACGCCGGCCAGCCGATGGACGCCGGACGGATGGCGGCCAACCGGGAGCGGATCGTCGACGGCGCGGTGGCCGCCGGCCGCCGCCCCGGCCCCCCGAGCCCCTCAGGCGCCGAGGGCCTCGGCCTCAAGATCGGCGACGACGTGCGCCACTCCCAGTGGGGCGAGGGCGTGATCACCGACATCGATGGCTCCGGCGACGAGGCCGAGGCCTCCGTGAACTTCCCCTCGGTGGGCGAGAAGCGCCTGCTCCTGTCCTGGGCCCCCCTGGAGAAGATCTGACCCGGCAGCCCGTCAAGCCTGAATCATGGCTTCCGCCGCATCTATTCGTTAGGTAGTGTATCGGATCAGTATGACGACGGGAGTTGAAACTAGCGAGCTTTCGGTATTGCATCGAATCGCTATTGCCTATCTCATGCTGCCGGTAGCGGTATGGCTTCTGGGATGGTTTGAATGGTGGGTCGGTGTTCCGCTGACCGTCTTGTTGACGGTCGGCCTTTGGGAAGCTATGTCGGGTTCCTGGCGGATTAGGCTCACCCCGGTTGTGGCGGGCATTTTATTGGTGACGACAGTCTTAGTGCTGTTGTCGAAAGCCAGTGGACTCTATTCTTATGGATACACCTGGGTGGCGCATCGCGGCATTCTGCTAGATCTTGGCAGGGGATCGTGGCCGACCTATTTGACCGATTATTTTAATGATGCCCCGCCGCTTTTGCGCTATTATCTGGGTTGGTTCATGGTGCCGGGACTCGCTGGCAAATGGTTCGGAGCTTCCGCCTTGAACTGGGCCGTTCCGCTTTGGACTTGGGTCGGCGTTTCGTTGATGTTTTTGATGTTTACACGCCGCCTGTCCACTGTGCGATCAGCGCTGGTGGCGGCCGCAATTCTTTTTTTCTTCAGCGGTATGGATATAGCAGGCAAGCTACTGATTTCATGGGTAGCTGAAGCTCTCAGGTTGATCTCACTTGTGGATTTGGGAGATTTTATCGACAACTGGGAATCCATTCGGTTAGACTACATTACACTGAACTCTCTTTTCCAAAGTAATCCCCATCATTACATTCTGGGTGGATTAGCGTCACTTCTCTTAGTCCAGTTACGAGATCATCCGCGGTTCTTGGCTGTCAGCGGGATCGTGTTGACAGCTTGCCTGTTCTGGTCGACGCTGATATGCCTGTTTGGTCTGGCACCTTTAGTTGTAGCTCTGATTGTCAGAAAGGGTCTAAGGCCATTCTTGAAATGGCCGAATTTGGTAGTTGCTCCGCCGCTCGCCGTTCTTTTGTCGCTCTACTTGACCAGTGGTGAACGCCAGAATTTTCAGTGGTTGTGGCAAATATCTACTTATGACAATTGGCTGCACCTAATCGCTGATGTTGCCCGTCTGTATTTGATAGAGTTTCTGGTATTGGCGTTCTTGCTTTACCGAATAGATCGCCGGATCCTCCGTGAGCCGTTCTTCATAGTAAGCCTGATGGTATTGGTCTTTACTCCTTGGGTAACATTTGGTGCATATATATCAGAAGACGGCACCTTTTGGTCTGGCGAATTGCATACAAGAGCTATCATACCCGCTTTGTTTGTGCTCTGCTATTACGCAGCCCACATCACCGTCAGCCGCCTGCCTGAGACGGCTGGACATACCACGCCTCACATGCCACTTGCATTGGCCCCACCCTCTACCAAGTTATTGGCGTTATTGGTCGCTGTGCTCAGTGTGGGAGCGATATGGGAAGCTATGGAATACACTCGTGCAGCACACTCACGGGTGATAACAAACACACCGCAGTTGTACTCCTACGAGAGAACTCAGGAGTCCTTGCTGATTGATAGAAGCCATGTGGTTGTTTCCCAAAGAACCGCCTACGATGTCCCAAGCCCACTGAAGACGCTGCTTCGTGGCAACGACAGCCAAGGGGGCACTAAAGGCGAACTCATAATCAGTTCGGAATATGACATATATCTCAACAAGAATCGTCTGATATATGTCAATCGTGATTGCAATGTTGGCGATCAAGACGATTTCCAATTCCTGCTACATGTCTACCCTTATGAAACGACCGAATTGCTGCCAGCCCAACGGCCCGATGCGCTAAATGTGAGATGGGATAAATCTATCTCCTACAGTGGAAGACGCTGTATAGTGTCGAGTCTGTTGCCAGAATATAACGTCGCTCGTATTGATACAGGCCAATACATCGCTGACGGAGACTTCGTCTGGAAGGTAGAGTATACATTTGACCCATCGGGAGAGCCCAAAGTTAATGTCGTCGCCGATGCTGAAGATTTCTATCGGCGAAGATACGAGGATAACCTCACTGGACAACCTGTGATCAGATCAGTCTTCGACGTCTACATCCACGACGGCATTTTGACATATATCCAAGAACCCTGCCGTGAAGACCCTGAGGCGGTTCAGCCGTTCTTCTTGCATATCATACCTGAAGATCTAAGTGATCTGCCCGACGACCGCCAACATCTTGGCTCAGACAACCTTGACTTTCAGGCCGTAGAAGACCTGGTGACATTCGATGAGGTATGTCTCATAACGGCACAGTTGCCTCAATACGATATCGCTCTCATCCGAACTGGTCAGTTGGACTCCAATTTGAATAGCGTCTGGTCAGAAGAGTTCCAACCGTAGATAAAGATAATCGTTAGTCGCTGATTGCGATGCGGATGCGCTTGTTGGCCTTGCCCTTGGACTCGGTCTTGGTCACCTCGAACCGGCCCACCTCGCCGGTGGACTGCACGTGGGTGCCTCCGTCGGCCTGCTTGTCGAGGCCCACGATGTCCACCACTCGGATCTCGGTGACCGACTCGGGGATGAGGTTGACCTTGGTGCGGATCAGGTCCTCGTCGGCCAGAGCCTCGGCCCGGGGCAGGAACGACACCTCGATGGGCCGGTCGGCCGCGATCTCGTCGTTGACCAGCTCGGCCACCCGCTGAGCGAACCCCTCGGGCAGTGGCCCGAACTCGAAGTCCATCCGGGCCGTCAGCGGCTCCATGTTGCCGCCGGTCACCGCCTTGCCCCATTCGTTCCAGATCACGCCGCAGAGGATGTGCAGCGCGGTGTGGGTGCGCATCAGGGCGTGGCGCCGCTCCCAGTCGAGCGTGCCGGTGACCCGGGCCCCCACCTCGGGGGCGCCGCCGGTGACGGTGTGCCACACCACGTCGTGGCCCCGCACGTCGGTGACGTCGGCCGACCCGCCGTCCCACTCCAGTGCGCCGGTGTCGTGGGGCTGCCCGCCCCCGGTGGCGTAGAAGGCGGTGGCGTCGAGCGCCACCCGGCCCTCGTCATCCACCGCCACCACCGCGGCGTCGAACACCCGCAACTGGGCGTCCCGCAAATACAGACGGTCAGTGGCCACCCCGGCCTCCTCTCCTGCCCGGCCCACTCAAGGCCCGGCCTCCTCGCCGCCTCTCACGTGAGCCCCAGGGTAGGCGGCGGCTGCAGCCCCGGACAGTCGACCGGCTGGCAGATCCCGCAGGCTTCGACCGACCACGGCACTTTCTCGAGGCATCTCATCAATTCAGCGTTCGGCGGCCAGTCGGAATGAAAATGTCGCCCGATAACAAGCGGGCCCACGATATGAGCGCCTGCTTCATCCAATGCACGGTATGCCTCCAAGATGCTTTTTCCTCTAGTGAAGGTGTCATCTAGGAGCAGGACTCGCTGGCCTGCCACTCTTGGGTTTGCGATCAGTGTGAAATCGTCGGTGTCGATCTTGCGTTTCAGTGGGTTCGGTCGGTCCTTAAATTGACGGATCTGATTCAGAATAGCGCGGGGAGCGTCTCGATCCTTGGAACTGGAGGGGACGGTTGCAACTAGATCGACAGGTCCACCTAGACAAGGAGATAAGTGATACTGGAGGAAGAGTTTTAGTAAAGCTGCCAGGCGACGTGTGAATTGTTTTACTTCTAAAGGATCACCGTCTTTGTACCAGCGAAGGTGCTTGTGGAGAGTTTCTCTATGTATAGATATGGAGATTGGCAGGACTCTAAAAGTGCGGGAGTGACGACACTCTTCACATCTGATGCAAACCTCAGATCCCTCTTCTACACCGGCACGGCATATAGGGCACACTCCGGGCTGTATCCCTGGTATCGGTATCAATCCGGGCTTTAACGCCTCAAGATATGGCCAGGGATCGGGTTGGTTCATGAGAGCCCCTTAGAAGGGCGCGCTGGCTAGGGCAAAATCAGTACCTATGACTTCGGCAAACTCAGTGCCTAAGACTTCAAGAATGATGTTGGCGTCGGTCGTTTCAGTGACCAGACCATGCTCGGACATGGCGGCTGCCCAGGGTTGGGCGTTTACCAGCGCCTCTGTCAGAAAAACCCGCTTGCCGTGGGCTATTGCCGCTTCGGCCTGGCGTCGGGCACCCGATGTCTCGGACGCCTCGACTACGAGTGTGCCCAGCGATAAGCCCGAGGTAGTGATGTTGCGAGCCAAGAAGGACCACCGTCCGGTGGGAGTGCCGGGCAAGAACTGGGATACGCAGGCCCCCCGCTTCTGGATTGCTCGGGCCAGCGCCCGGTTCTCCCGCGGAGTGACTTGATCGATAGTGGTGCCGTACACGGCGATAGTGCGCCCGCCAGCATTTAAGGCGGCTGAGTGGGCTGCGGTATCGATGCCGCGGGCCAGCCCGGAGACGATGGTCACCCCGCGGGCGGCAAGATCGCTGGCCAGGTGCTCAGCTAGGGCGAGCCCTTCGGTGGAAGCGTCGCGGGTGCCGACTATCGAGATTGAACGGCGGTCGGCTTCGGTCAGATCGCCCTGCACGAACAGCAGCGGCGGCCGATCGTGAACTAGGTTCAGGTTCGCCGGGTAGTCATCGTCGAAACAGGCGACGATTGTGACCCCCTGACGGGATAGTCGGTCGAGTTCACCCCGCCAGCGCTCGACGAGGCCAGCTCGGCTGGCGGCTCTCTCCAGCCCGATTCGGAACCATTTCCAATCGTCGTTGTCGAAACGCCGATCCTTGGGGTCGAGAGCGAACTCGTCGAGAATCCAGGCCAGCCGTCGGGCCGAGCGGCCGTTCATAGACCGGGCCAGCACCTCGCACTGGGCTAGGAGCAGAGCCCGGTCGTCGATGGACGGGGTTTCAAGGATAGATGCCAGCGCCGAATCCCAAATCATGGCCCGACCTTAGATCACGGCTGTGACGGTCCCCGGCCAATCCAAAAGGATCATAACGCGGCCCGAGTTGTCCTGAGCCCCTGATCTCATGACTCAGTCCGGTTCGGGGCGGCCCATTTGGGCGCGGACTGTTTCTGTGGGCGGGTTGGTCAGGGTGCGCCGCTGCCAGTTGGCGCCGTCCACCGCCAGGGTGCAGCCGGTGATGAACCGCCCGTAGGGGGAGGCCAAGAAGGTGGCGGCCCAGCCCAGCTCCCGGGGGCGCCCCACCCGCAGCGCGGGCTGGCGGGCGTCCAGTTCCCGACTGCGGCCCAGGTTGGCGGCGATGGCCGCGGGCATGTCGGAATGGGGCATCAGCCCCGGCACCAGGCAGTTGACCTGAATGCCGTAGGGGCCCCACTCCACCGCCAGGGTCTCGGTCAGGCTCTTCACCCCCGCCTTGGCCGCGGCCGAATGGGCCCATCCCGGCCCCCCGGTCCAGGCGTAGCTGGCCCCCACGTTGACGATCGACCCCGCCGTGCCCGCGGCCATATGGCGGCGGGCGAACTCCCGGCAGCAGAAGAAGGTGCCGTTGAGGGTGATGTCCACCACCGCCCGCCACCCGTTGGGCGACAGCTCGTCGGCCGGAACCGGGAAGTTGGCCGCCGCGTTGTTCACCAGCACCTCGGGCGGCCCCGGCCCGAACCGCTCGGAGGCGGCGTCGAACAGGGCCTCGATCTGCTCGGGGTCGCGGATGTCGCAGGCCGCGGTCAGCACCTCGGCCCCCAGCCCGGCCATGGCCTCTGCGCCCGCGGCCAGGTGCTCCGCCTTGCGGGAGGCGATCACCATCGACGCCCCCAGCCGGGCGAACTCGGCGGCGATGGCCTTGCCCAGCCCGGTGCCGCCGCCGGTGACCAGCACCGTCTGACCGTCGAAGGCCCCCGGCCTCAGCGCCGTCTCGCCCTCCGCCGGCGGTCCGGGGATGCCGCTCAGGCCCCGACCCGCCTCGGGCTGCGCATCGCCTGCTTCGGGCATGGCGCCGTCGCTCGCCGTCCGACCCTCCCCGAAACCGGAACCGGAACCGCCCTCGCCGCTCACCTCAAGACCCCCGGTAGTGGGGCTCGCGGCCCTCGGACCGAGCCGCCCGCATCTCGGCGAAGTCGTCGGACCGGTTCAGGAACGTCTGGTAGAAGAGCTCGTCCTCCATCGAGGCCCGCACCGCCGGACGGCTCAGGTGCGAGATCACCCGCCGGGCCAGCTTCACCGTCACCGCGGGGGCCGCGGCCACGGCCTCGGCCATCTGCCGCACCACGCCGTCGAGCTCGTCTCCGGCCACCACCCGGGACACGATCCCGTGGCCCAGCGCCTCAGCGGCCTCCATGATCCGCCCGGTGAGCACCATGTCGGCCACCACCCCCGGCCCGCACATCTCGTGCAGCACGCTCACCCCGCCGGTGTCGGGGATCACCCCGTAGCCCACCTCGGGCAGCCGGAACCGGGTGTCGGCGGCGCCCACTCGCACGTCGCACATCAGGGCCCGCTGGAACGACCCGCCCATCACCCAGCCCTTGAGGGCCACGATGACCGGGGCCTCTATCTCCCAGAGCTGCTGGATGCCCCGATGCCCCCTGGTCATCAGCTCGTGGTGGGTGAGTTCGGATCGGTTCTGACCGATCGAGCCCGTGTCCCGCCCCGACGACCACGACTTGCCCTCGGCCTGCCAGATCACCGCCCGGACCCCCGAGGCGCCCCTCAGCTCGGCTAGGGCGTCGAAGAGCTGCCCGTCCATGTCGTCGTCGAAGGCGTTGTGCTTGTCGGGGTTGTCGTTGGTGATGACGGCGATGGGTCCGTCGATGTCGAGATGGACCTGTCCGGCCATGTCGGACTCCTTCCTGCCGAGCCTGTCCGCCCCCGACCGTACCCACCCCCGGCCCGGCCGTCAGCCGGGGACGGCCGCGTTGATGTCGACTCGGACGTCGCCATCGACCACCGCCACCGGGAACTGGACCAGCCCCGTGCCTCGGGCGTCGACGACGTCTTCGGGGTCGCAGGAGTTGACAAAGTGCCCGCCCGCGCCGTTCCCGACCCCGCCAGTCTCCGCCCCGTCCTCGCCGTCCCCCATGTCCTCGCCGCTGTCGCCGTCATCCTCGGCTCGCCACTGGAAGAAGCAGCGGCGGTCCTGACCGGACCGGCGGGCCTCGAAGGCCAGCCACCCCGACTCCGGATCGTCCCCCAGATGCTGGAGGATGATGTCGCGGCTCCCGCCGGCCACGTCGGAGAACAGCACCGCCCCCCTCTCGGCGATCTCCGCGCTGATCCGGACCGCGTCCAGGTCGCGGAAGTCCCGGTCGCCGAGCCGCACCTCCACTTGATCGGACGATCCGGCCAGCCACACCACCGCCGCGATCAGCGCCACCCCGACCGCCACCCCGGCCGCGCCCACGACGACGGCCCGGCGGGCGCGCACCCCCCCGGTCCGCGATCCCGGCGATCTCACGGCCCGGCCAGCCCCCGGCGAACGCGGCCCACCGTCCGCTCGTCGGCAAGGACTTGGCGTGGTCGGCTCTGGCCCGTTCGATGCCCCGGGGCAGGGCGAACGCGGCCCACCGTCCGCTCGTCGGCAAGGACTTGGCGTGGTCGGCTCTGGCCCGTTCGATGCCCCGGGGCAGGGTGAACGCAACCCAGCGCCCGCTCGTCGGCACCGCCGGCCGACGCGGCCGAAGCCGTGTTGAACTGCGATCTGCGAGCTGCCGGCACGACCACCCCGCTGTCTGTGATCCGTCCCGCCCCGGCGGCTGGCCGGATGGGAGCGCCGTCGCGGCGCCCGCCTAGTATCGCCCGGACCCCACACCGAGCGGAGGCCTCGTGGATCTCTTCGAGCATCAGGGCAAGGAGCTCTTGGCCGGCTACGGGCTGCCGGTGCCCCCCGGCGAGGTCGCCTTCACCCCCGAGGAGGCCGTCGAAGCGGCCCGCCGCCTGGGCCCCCCGGTGGCGGTCAAGGCCCAGGTCCACACCGGGGGCCGGGGCAAGGCCGGCGGGGTCAGGCTGGCCGCCGACCTCGACGAGGCGAGAGCCTGCGCCACCGCCATCCTCGGCCTCGACATCTCCGGCCACACCGTGGAGCGGCTGCTGATCGAGAAGGCGTCCGACATCGCCGAGGAGTACTACGCCAGCTTCACCCTGGACCGCTCGGCCCGCCGCCACCTGGGGATGCTGTCGGCCCAGGGCGGGGTCGAGATCGAGGCGGTGGCCGAGGCCGACCCCGACGCCATCGCCCGCATCCACATAGACCCGGTCGAGGGCCTCACCCGGCCGGCCTGCCGGGCCTGGGTCGAAGCCGCCCTGCCCGACGAGATCGCCCCCGCCGCCGCCGAGGCGCTGTTGAAGCTCTACGGCGCCTACGCCGACGCCGATGCCGACCTGATCGAGGTCAACCCCCTGATTCGCACCGGCGACGGCCAAATCGCCGTGCTCGACGCCAAGGTCACCCTCGACGCCAACAGCGCCTACCGCCACCCCGGCTACGCCGCCTACGACGACACCCAGCCCCGCGACGAGCGGGAGCGGGCCGCCCGGGCCAAGGGCCTCCAGTACGTGGGGCTGGACGGATCGGTCGGCGTCATCGCCAACGGCGCCGGCCTGGCCATGAGCACCGTCGACGTGGTCAACCAGGTCGGCGGCCGCCCGGCCAACTTCCTCGACATAGGCGGCGGCGCCAACGCCTCGGTCATGGCCGCCGCCCTGGAGGTGATCAACAACGACCCGGCGGTGCGCTCCATCCTGGTCAACATCTTCGGCGGCATCACCCGGGGCGAGGAGGTGGCCAACGGCATCCTCGAGGCCCTCCGGCGGGTGACGATCGAGGCCCCGATAGTGATCCGCCTCGACGGCACCAACGCGGCCGAGGGCCGGGCCATCCTCGAGCCCCGCCTGAACGACCGGCTGATGATGGAGCCGACCATGCTCGACGCCGCCCGCCGAGCCGTGGAGCTGGCCGAGCCGGATGACTCCGAGCGCCCCGGCCAAGCCGACCAACCCGACCGACCAGACCCGGCCGGGACCGCCGCCCCCAACCCCGACGAGCCGGGCGGCCCCCGGTGAGCATCTTCGCCGACTCCGACACCCGGGTCGTCTACCAGGGCCTCACCGGGTCCCAGGGCCGCTACTACGGCCTGCTCAACCGGGACTACGGCACCCAGGTCGTGGCCGGCACCAACCCCAACAAGGCCGGAACCGACGTGGACGGGGTGCCGGTCTTCGCCACCGTGGCCGAGGCGGCGGCGGCCACCGGCGCCACCGCGAGCTGCATCTTCGTGCCCGCCCCCGGCGTGCGCGACGCGGTGCTGGAGGCGGCCGCTGGCGGCGTCGGGCTGATAATCGCCATCACCGAGGGGGTGCCGGCCCACGACGAGGCCTACGTGTTCAACCGGCTGCACCGGGACCACCCGGACGTGCGCCTGATCGGCCCCAACTGCCCCGGCGTCATCAGCCCGGGCCGGTGCAACATCGGCATCACCGCCGGCCACATCGCCCTCCCCGGCGGGCCGGTGGGGATCGTCAGCCGCTCGGGCACCCTCACCTACCAGGCCCTCTACGAGCTCAAGCAGCAGGGGGTGGGGGTCACCACCTGCGTCGGCATCGGCGGCGACCCGGTGCCGGGCACCAGCTTCGTGGACTGCCTGGAGGCGTTCGAGAGCGACCCCGAGACCGAGGCGGTGATGATGATCGGCGAGATCGGCGGATCGGCCGAGGAGGAGGCGGCCGAGTTCATCGAGCGGTCCATGACCAAGCCGGTGGTGGCCTACGTGGCCGGGCTCACCGCGCCCCCCGGCAAGAAGATGGGCCACGCCGGGGCTATCGTCTCGGGCGGCCGGGGCACGGCCGCGGCCAAGATTGAGGCCCTGGAGCGGGCCGGGGCCCGGGTGGGGTCCAACCCCACCGAGGCGGGCCGGCTCATGGCCGAGACGGTGGCCTGAAGTCCCGGCCCGAGCCCCCACCCCCCGAGCGCCCTCGCCCGAGACCATGACCCGCGACCCCGCCTCCGAGCGACCTTCGCCCGAGCCCGTGACTCGCGACTCCGCCCCCAAGCGTCCTCGCCCGAGCCCGTGACCCGCGACCCCGCCTCCCCGAGCGACGGCCCGACCCGGCGGGCGCTGATCTCGGTCTCCGACCGCACCGGGCTGGCCGACTTCGCCCGAGGCCTCTGCCGACTAGGCTGGGAGCTGGTCGCCAGCCGGGGCACGGCCGGAGCCCTGGCCGCCGCCGGGCTGGCTGTCACCGATGCCGCCGATTACACCGGGTCGCCGCCCATGCTCGGCCACCGGGTGGTGACCCTGCACCCCCGCCTCCACGGCGGCATCCTGGCCGACCGTGACGACCCGGCCCACCAGTCCGACCTCGACGCCCACGGCATCGACCCCATCGACTTGGTGGTGGTGAACCTCTACCCCTTCGCCGACCGCCCCGGAACCGAGACCATCGACGTCGGCGGCCCGGCCCTGGTGCGGGCCGCGGCCAAGAACTGCGCCCATGTGGGGGTGGTGACCGACCCGTCCGACTACGCCGAGGTCCTAGCCGAGTTGGAAGCGGCCGGCAACCTGTCCGACGCCACCCGAAGACGCCTGGCCCGCCGAGCCTTCGCCCTCACCGCCGCCTACGACACCGCCATCACCACCTGGCTCGACCAGCCCGCCCCAGTGCCCGCCGCGTCGGCGCCCGCGCCCGATGTCACCGCCGCGGTGCTGGAGCCGCCCGCCGCGGTGCGGGAGCCGCCCGCCGATGCCCCCGGTCCTGCCACCTCGTCGCCCGCGTCCGATGTCACCGCCGCGATGCCCGCCTTAGTGCCCGCATCTTCCGGTCCTGCCACTTCGTCGCCCGCGTCCGATGTCACCGCCGCGATGCCCGCCTTAGTGCCCGCATCTTCCCGTCCTGCCCCCTCCGAGCCCGGCGCCGACGACGACTCTCTTCCTCCCGCCCTCCATCTCACCCTGGAGCGGGCCGCGGAGCTGCGTTACGGCGAGAACCCCCACCAGCGGGCCGCCCGTTACCGCCGGGCGGGTCGCGGCGGCTTCTGGGACGGCGTGGTCCAGCACGGCGGCCTGCCCCTCAGCTACCTCAACCTGCTCGACGCCGCCGCCGCTTGGCGGCTGGCCTGCGATCTGGGCCCCGACCCGGCCGCGGTCATCGTCAAGCACGCCAACCCCTGCGGCGCCGCCACCGCCGAAGACCTAGCCGCCGCCTACGACCGGGCCTACCGCTGCGACCCCCGCAGCGCCTTCGGCGGGATCGTCGCCTTCAACCGGGCCGTCGATTCCACCCTGGCCGAGGCCATGGCCGCCGCCGCCCAGGCCGATGTGGTGATCGCCCCCGGCTACACCCCCGAAGCCGTCGAGCGACTGACCGCCCGCCGCCAGAACACCCGGCTCCTCCAGGCCCCTGCCGGCCCGGCCCAACTCCCGCCGACTTCGCCCGCTCCGGCCCAGCATGATCCGGCTCAAGCCCCCCGGACTTCACCCGCTCAACCCTCACCCACCACGGCTCAACCCTCGCCCGCCCAGGCCCCCGCCGGCTCGTCCGAACCTCCGACCGGCCCGAGCGACTCCCTCGACTTGGTCGTCCGGTCCCTGGGCTCCGACGGCGCCGATGTGCTGGTGCAGGACGCCCCCCGCTTCGACTCCCACCCCGCCGACTGGACGGTGGTCACCGCCCGCCGACCCTCCGAATCCGAGATGGCCGACGCCGCCTTCGCCTGGAAGGTATGCGCCCACACCGCCTCCAACGCCGTGGTCCTGGCCCGCGACCGCACCGCCTGGGGGATCGGGGCCGGGCAGCAGAACCGGGTGGAGGCCGGGCTGCTGGCCGCGGCCCGGGCCCGGGGCCGGGCCGCCGGGGGCGCTTGCGCCAGCGACGGCTTCTATCCCTTCGCCGACGGGCTGCAGGCCGCGGCCGACGCCGGGGCCGCCGTCGTGGTCCAGCCCGGCGGGTCGGTGAACGACGAGACCGTGATCGCCGCCGCCGACCGCCTCGGCCTGTCCATGCTGCTAACCGGCGAGCGCCAGTTCCGCCACTGACCATGCCCCCCGACTCCGCCGAACCCCCGGCCCCCATGCCCTCCGGCCCGGCCGACTCCGCCGAACCCCCGGCCCCCATGCCCTCCGGACCGGCCGACTCTGTCGAACCTTCGGGCTCCGACACCGCCCCCGCCACACCCTCAGCCCCCGACGCCCCGGCCCCCGACCCCGCCACCCAGGCCGCCGCCCCCTCCCTGCAGGACCGGGTCCAGCGCATCGCCCGGCGGCCCAGCTCCCGGTGGGCCTACCGGGCCGCCCGCCGGACCGTGCTCACCACCCTGTACCCCTACCTGCGGGTGCAGCGCCAAGGCGCCGAGCACCTCGACGCCGAGGGCCCGCTCATCGTGGCCCCCGTGCACCGGTCCAACCTGGACGCCCCCCTGGTGTCGGTGGCCGGCCGCCGGCCCACGCGGTTCTTGGCCAAGCAGTCGCTGTTCGACAACCGCTGGTTCGGCGGGCTCATCGCCGCCCTGGGGGCGTTCCCGGTGCGCCGGGGCGGTGCCGACCGGGAGGCCCTGCGGATCTCGGCCGAGATCCTCGCCGCCGGCCAGAAGCTGCTGGTGTTCCCCGAGGGCGGCCGGGCCTCGGGCCCGAGGGTGCAGGGGGTCTTCGACGGCGTGAGCTGGCTGGCCGCCAAGACCGGCGCAGCCGTGGTGCCGGTGGGCGTGGCCGGCACCGAGGCGGCCATGCCCCCCGGGGCCCGGTTCCCGCGCCGGGTGCCGGTGGCCATCGTGGTCGGCCCCCCCGTCCCCCCGCCCGAGGCCCCTCCGGACGCCCGCCGGGTGAGCCGCCGGGAGCGGTCCGGCTACTCCCAGACCGTGGCCGACCGCCTCCAGTCCGTCTTCGACCAGGCCCAATCCCTGATCGCCGACCGATGACTTGGAAGCCCCCGGCCCGGTTCCGACCTGCCCCCGAGCCCTGGTTAGCCTCGGATAAATGGCCGAGCTGATCACCATGGGCCCCGACGGCGCCCTCAACGTGCCCGACGAGCCCGTCGTCCCCTACATACAGGGCGACGGCATCGGCGCCGACATCTGGCCCGCGGCCCGCTCGGTGATGGACGCGGCCGCGGCCCGCCACGGCCGCCGCATCGCCTGGAAGGAGGTGCTGGCCGGCCAGAAGGGCTACGACGAGACCGGCGAGTGGCTGCCGCCCGAGACCGTCGAGGCCTTCCGCAGCCACCTCATCGGCATCAAAGGCCCCCTGGCCACCCCGGTGGGGGGCGGCATCCGCAGCCTCAACGTGGCCATCCGCCGCATCCTCGACCTCTACGTGTGCCTGCGCCCGGTCCGCTGGCTCAAGGGCGCTCCGTCCCCGGTCAAGGAGCCGCACCTGGTGGACATGGTGATCTTCAGGGAGAACACCGAGGACATATACACCGGCATGGAGACGGCCTCCGGCTCCCCCGAGTCGGCCCGGCTGATCGAGCTGCTGGCCGACGCCTTCGGCTGGGAGATCCGCCCCGACGCCGGGCTGGGCATCAAGCCGGTGTCGAAGTTCGGCTCCCAGCGACTGCAGCGGGCCGCCCTGGACTACGCGGTGCGCCGGGGCCGCCGCCGGGTCCACTGGGTCCACAAGGGCAACATCATGAAGTTCACCGAGGGCGCCTTCCGCACCTGGGGCTACGAGCTGGTGCGCGAGGAGTACTCCGACGTGGCGGTGGGTTGGGACGACTGCGGCGGCGATCCCGGCGACCGCATCCTGGTGTCCGACGTCATCACCGACATCGCCCTGCAGCAGGTGCTGACCCGCCCCGACTCCTTCGACGTGATCGCCACCATGAACCTGAACGGCGACTATCTGTCCGACGCCCTGGCCGCCCAGGTCGGCGGGATCGGGATCGCCCCCGGCGCCAACATCAACTACGCCACCGGCTGCGGCGTGTTCGAGGCCACCCACGGAACCGCCCCCAAGTACGCGGGCCAGGACCGGGTCAACCCCTCGTCGCTGCTGCTGTCGGGGGTGCTGATGTTCGAGCACCTGGGCTGGCAGCAGGCGGCCGACGACATCACCGCCGCCCTGGAGGCCACCGTCGGCGCCGGGATAGTCACCTACGACTTCGCCCGCCTGATGGACGGGGCCACCGAGGTCAAGTGCTCGGAGTTCGCCGCCGCGGTGATCGACCGGCTCTGACCGCCCCCGCGGCTAACCGACCCTGACGACCCCGCCGTCCGGCCCGGTCTCGCCGGCCGCCCTGACCGACCGACCCGTCCGGTCCGGTCTCGCCGACCGCCCCGCCCGACCCCCGCCCGACCCGGCCTCACTGACCGTCGGGCAGGTCCGGGTCCGAGTCGAACAGCCTCACCGTGAACCGCTCGTGGGCCTCGACCAGCTCGGGGTCGGTGCCGTTGTGCTCCCGCATCCCCCTGACGATCTTGCGGGGCACCCCCAGCCCCATGTGCTCCACGTAGCCGTAGTCGCGCATCACGTCCTTGAGCATCGGGTTGCGGGCCGTCCTCACCCCCACCCGCATCGCCTCCGGGGTCACCCCGTTGGCCAGCCTCCCCGGCGACACCACCTCCAGGCGGTCCGAGTACACCACCAGCTCGATGTCGGCGCCTGACAGCAGGTAGTCGCGGTGGATCAGCGCGTTGACCACCGCCTCCCGAACCACTTCGTCGGGGTAGGTTCGCCGCTCCACCCGCCGGGCCCCGTCCTCCAGCCTGGCCGTGACCCGGGTGTTGCGCCGCACGAAGCTCACCGCCTCCTCCACCAGCCCCGGCTCGGCCAGCTTCCCGGCCCGGGTCAGCAGCGGCGCCATCGGCCCCCGCAGCCCGGCCCGCTCGACCGCGGCGTAGTCCTTCTCGGCGCCGGGCAGCGCCAGCGCGTCGATCCCGGCCTGGGGCAGGAACCGGTTGGGGTCCAGCCCGAACAGCAGCATCCCCGCCACCGTCGCCGCGCCCCCCGCCGTCACCTCGGTCAGCTCCAGCAGGTCCTCCCACTCCGACCCGTCGTCGCTCTCGGGGACCTCCTGCTGGCGCACCCGGCCGAAGTAGTCCCGCAGCCGCCGCACGTCCAGGCACTCGAAGCCCGCCCCCGACAGCGGCCTCGGCTCCACGCTCAGCGCCCCCCGCTGCTCGAACAGCCGGGCCAGCTCCTCGCTCGACAGCTCCCGGCTCTGCGACCCGACCCGCCCGTAGTAGGTGCGCCGGTTGTTGTGCCACAGGCATTGCGTCTCCGCGCCCCTCAGCACCCTGACGCAGGCCACGTGCCTGCCCTCCTCGACGTCTCTCACCACCTCGAAGAACGGCACGATGCCGGGCCGTATCTTGTCCCGGCAGGCGGTCATCACCCACTCCTCGAGCCGGTCGCGGGCGATCCCCGAGACGCGGCCGTCGTCCTCGACGCCGAGCAGCACCATCCCCCCGTCGAGGTTGGCGAAGGCCACCAGCTCCTTGGCCAGGTCGTGGTTGGCGATGCCGTCGCGCTTGAACTCGACGCCGGAGTTCTCGCCGTTGCGGATGATCTCGAGGAGCTGGTCGCGTGTGGGCATGTGAATCCGCGGTCTCGGCAACGGCGTTCCCGCCACCACAGATTAGGGTTTGCGGCCCGGCCCGGCGTTCGGAAGGGGGAGTGAGCTTGTCTGAGCCCGCCAAGCCAGCCAGGAGGTTCGACGGCAAGGCGGCCGTCGTCACCGGCGCCGGCCAGGGCATCGGCGAGGCCTACGCCCGCCACTTGGCCCGCCTCGGTGCCCGGGTCGTCGTGGCCGACATAAGCGGGGAGAACGGCCGCCGGGTGGCGGCCGAGATCGCCGCCGAGGGGGGAGAGGCCGTCTTCGCCCCGGTGGATGTGGGCGACCCGTCCTCGGCCGAGGCCATGGCCGCCGCCGCGGTCGAGGCCTGCGGCGGCATCGACTACCTGGTCAACAACGCCGCCGTCTACCACGGGATGCGCATCGAGGGCCTCACCACCGTGGACCTCGACTACTTCCACCGGTTCATGGCCGTCAACCTCTACGGCGCCCTCTACTGCACCCGGGCCGTCGTCGGCCCCATGGCCGAGCGGGGCGGCGGCGCCATCGTCAACCAGTCGTCCACCGCGGCCTGGATGCCCTTCGGCTTCTACGGCCTGGCCAAGCTGGGCCTCAACGGCCTCACCGCCAGCCTGGCCATGGAGCTCGGCGGCCGCAACATCAGGGTGAACGCCATCGCCCCCGGCCCGATCGACACCGAGGCCACCCGCATGGTGCTGCCCCCCGACGCCCAGGCCGCCATGGTTGGCACCCTGGCTCTCAAGCGCATGGGCACCCCCGGCGACCTGCTCGGCGCCTTGGAGTTCCTGCTGTCCGACGACGCGGGCTGGGTGACCGGCCAGATCCTCAGCGTGGACGGCCTCCAGATCACCCGGGTCTGAGCCGCCGTGGCCGCGACGGTGTGGCGCGGCGAGCGGCTGCTGATCGACGGCGACTTGGTCCCCGCCTCCGGCGGCCGGACCTACCCCAACATCGACCCGGCCACGGGGGAGGTGCTGGGCGCCGCCCCCGACGCCTCTGTGGCCGACGCCGACGCCGCCGTGGCCGCGGCCCGCCGGGCCTTCGACTCCACCGGCTGGCCCGCCGACCGGGCCCTGCGGTCCCGCGGCCTGCGCCAGCTCCACCAGGCCCTCCTCGACCGGCTGGAGGACCTGCGGGCCCTGGTGGTGGCCGAGGCGGGGGCCCCGGTCATGCTCACTCGGTCCGGCCCCCAGCTCGACCTCCCGGTCGAGGCGGTGGCCTGGACGGCCGACCTGCTCGACTCCTACGAGTGGACGACCGACCTGGGCGAGGCCGAGGTCATGGGCGGGCGCCACCGCCGCTGGACCGAGCGCGAGCCGGCCGGGGTGGTGGCGGCCATCACCCCCTACAACTTCCCGGTCCAGATCATCCTGGCCAAGCTGGCCCCGGCCCTGGCCGCGGGCTGCACCGTCGTGCTCAAGGCGGCGCCGGAAACCCCCTGGTCGGCCCTGGCGCTGGGCGAGCTGATCGCGGCCCGCACCGACATCCCGCCCGGCGTGGTCAACGTCCTCACCGGGTCCGGCCCCGAGATCGGCCGAGCCCTCACCGCCCACCCCGGCATCGACATGGTCAGCTTCACCGGGTCCACCTCCACCGGCCGCCAGGTCATGGCCGCGGCCGCCCCCACTATTAAGAAGGTGTTCCTGGAGCTGGGGGGCAAGGGCGCCTGCCTGGTCCTCGACGACGCCGACCTCGAGCAGGCCGCAACCCACGCCGCCGTCACCGTCTGCGTCCACGCCGGCCAGGGGTGCGCCATCCCCACCCGGCTGCTGGCCCCGGCCGCCCGGGCCGACGAGGCCGCCGCCCTGGCCGCCGCCGTCATGGAGCGCATCCCCTACGGCCGCCCCGCGGAGGAGTCCAACCTGATGGGCCCGCTCATCAGCGAGGCCCACCGCGGCCGGGTCGAGTCGCTGGTGGAGGCGGCGGTGGCCGACGGGGCCGAAGCGGTGACCGGCGGCAGCCGCCCCGACCACCTGCCGGGCGGTTTCTTCTACCGGCCCACCCTGCTGTCGGGGGTGGGCGAGGACGACGCCATCGCCCAGCGGGAGGTCTTCGGCCCGGTCCTGGCCGTTCTGGCCCACCACGGCGACGAAGACGCCGTCCGCATGGCCAACAACTCCCTCTACGGCCTGTCGGGCGCGGTGTTCAGCGCCGACGCCGGCCGGGCCCGGGCCGTCGCCCGGGCCGTCCGGGCCGGCGCCGTGAGCGTCAACGGCGGCATCTACTATGGGCCCGACGCCCCCTTCGGGGGGTTCAAGCAGTCGGGGGTGGGCCGGGAGATGGGCGTGGCCGGGTTCGAGGAGTTCCTGGAGATCAAGACGCTGGCCGAGCCGGCCGAGTGACCGCCTCCTCCGCCCAGCCGCCCCTGCCGACCCCGGGGCCCGACCGCCGGTCCATGACCCGGCGGGGGTTCGGCCTGATAATGCGCTCGGTCCGGGCCCACACGTGGCCCCACGCCGTCGCCATCGGCGGGGCCACCGGCTACGTGGCCGCCACCGTGGCCGGGGCCTGGATGCTGGGCTGGGTCACCGACCGGGTCATCGTCGCCTCCTTCGCCGACGGGCCCGACGCCGGCCCGCTGGCCGTGGCCGGGGCCGGGATCATCGGGTTCTCGGCCGCCACCGGCGCCTCGGTGATGGTCCGGCGCTGGTTCCTGTCCATGGCCGAGCTGCGCACCCAGCGGGACTGGCGCCGCGGGCTGCTGCACCACTATCTCGACGCCCCCGTCAGCTTCCACCGGGACCGTCCGGCCGGCGAGCTGCTGGCCCACGCCGACGCCGACGTGCTGACCGCCACCATGGTGCTCAAGCCGCTGGCCTTCTCGCTGAGCGTGGTGGTGCTGGCCGGGGTGGCCTTGGTGATGCTGCTGTTCGTCCATCCGCTGCTGGCGCTGATCGCCGCGGTGCTGTTCCCGGCCCTGGCCGTCATCAGCCGGGTCTACACCCGCCGGGTGGAGGTCCCCTCCGCCGTGGTCCAGCGCCGGGTGGGGGAGGTGTCGGCGGTGGCCCACGAGAGCTTCGACGGCGCCCTGGTGGTGAAGACCCTGGGCCGGGAGCGGGCCGAGATCGAGCGGCTTCGGGCCGCGTCGGAGCTGCTGCGGGCCGAGCGGGTCCGGGTCGGCCGGATGCGGGGCACCTTCGAGCCCCTCATCGACGCCCTGCCCACCGTCGGCACCATCATGCTGGTGCTGATCGGGGCCTGGCTGGTGGACCGGGGCTCGGCCACCCCCGGCGACCTGGTGCTGGCCGCCACGCTGTTCTCCCTTCTGGCCATGCCGCTTCGGGTGGTCGGCTTCTTCTTGGAGGAGATGCCCCGGTCGGTGGTCTCCCTGGAGCGCATCGACCGGGTGATGGCCCCCCCGCCCCCCGCCGCCGCCCCCATCTCGGCCGCCGCCCCGCCCCCGACCGCCGCCCCCGCTCCGGCCGCTTCGGCTGCGCCAATCCCGGCCGCCCCCGCTTCGGCTGCGCCAATCCCGGCCGCCCCCGCTTCGGCTGCGCCAATCCCGGCCGCCCTCGCCTCGGCCCCCCCGCCCGCGCCAACCTCGCCCCCGACCGCCGCCCCTGCCTCGGCCGCTTCGGCTGCGCCAACCCCAGCCGCCCTCGCCTCGGCCGCTTCGGTGCCCGGTCCGCCAGCCCCGGCCGTGGCGCCCCCGGCCTCGGCCTCGCCGGCTTTGCTTTCCCCAGACCCGGCCTTCCCAGACCCGGCCGCACCCGACTCGGCCGTGGCGGCCCCGGGCCCGCTGGCGGTGGAGGTCGACAGCCTGGTGGTGAGCCACGACGGCCACCGGGTGCTCGACGGGGTGACGCTGTCGGTGGCGCCGGGCGAGACGGTGGCTCTGGTCGGCGCCACCGGCGCGGGCAAGTCCACCCTGCTGGAGGCCGTGGCCGGCCTGGTCGAGCCCGACGGCGGCTCGATCCGCTTGGGCGGCGTGCCCCACTCCGAGATCGACCCCGAAGACCGGCAGCGGGCCGTGGCCCTGGTGTTCCAGGAGACCTTCTTGTTCGCCGGCTCGGTGGCCGAGAACGTGGCCGGCCCGGACGGCCCCGACGGCGCCGCCACCCCCGGCACCGGCGCCCCCGGCCCTGAGGCGGTGGCGGCCGCCCTGGAGGTCGCCCACGCCGACGGGTTCGTCGCCGACCTGGCCGACGGCCCCGCCGCCGCGGTGGGCGAGCGGGGCGTCACCCTGTCGGGCGGCCAGCGCCAGCGGATCGCCCTGGCCCGGGCCCTGGCCCGGTCGCCCCGCCTGCTGATGCTGGATGACGCCACCAGCGCGGTGGACCCCCTGGTCGAGGGCGAGATCATCGCCGACCTCCGGGCCGGGTTCGACTCCACCCTGCTGATCGTGGCCCACCGGTCCGCCACCATCGCCGCCGCCGACCGGGTGGTCTACCTCGAGGGGGGCCGGGTGGCCGCCTCGGGCACCCACGCCGAGCTGCTGTCCCGCCCCGACTACCGGGCCCTGGTCACCGCCTACGAGGCCCAGGGCGCCTGAGATGCCCGACCCGCTCGACCCGCGCCGCCCCCGCCCCGAGTCCGCCGCCCCCGAGGCCGCCCCCGAGTCCGCCGCCCCCGCCCCCGAGGCCGCCGCCGCCACCCCCGCCCCGGCCGCCGCCGCCCCCGAGTCCGCCGCCCCCGCCCCCGCCGCCCCCGCCCCAGCGCCCGAGGCCGCCGACGCCCTGTCCTCCGAGGCCGCCGGCGAGGCCCGCGCCCTGGAGGTGCTGCGCCGGGGCCTGGCCGTCAGCCCCGAGCTGCGGCGGGGGATCGGCGTCACCGCGGCCATGGCCCTGCTGGCCGCCGGGGGCAAGCTGATAATCCCCATCCTCGTTCAGCTCGTGCTCGACCACGGGGTGCTCGGCCCGGCCGGCTACCGGCCCGGCGTGGTCTGGGCCCTGGCGCTGGCCGCCCTGGTCCTGGCCGCCGTGGTGATAGTGGCCAGCCGCGCCGCCTACATCCGCCTGATCGAGACGGCCGAGGAGGTGCTGCTCGGGCTGCGGGTGAGGGCCTTCGAGCACATCCACCGCCTGAGCCTGGCCGACCACTCCGGCTCCCGCCGGGGCGTGCTGGTGGCCCGGGTCACCAGCGACATCGAGACCCTGGCCCAGTTCATCCAGTGGGGGGCCGTCACCTGGATCGTCGATTCCGCCCTGATCGTGGGGACCCTGGCCGTGATGGCCGTCTATAGCTGGCAGCTCACCCTGCTGGTGGTGCTGTTGCATCTGCCGCTGCTGCCCTTCTTGCGCTGGGCCCAGCGCTGCCAGCTCCGGGCCTACTCGCGGGTGCGGGACCGGGTGGCCCACACCATGGGCCTCACCAGCGAGGCGGTGGGCGGGGCCCCGGTGATCCGCTCCTACGGGTACACCGAGCCCGTCCGGGGCCGCCTCGACCGGTCGGTGGACGGCCAGTACCGGTCCCAGCTCCGGGCCCAGATCTGGTTCGTGATCATGCTCCCCGTCGTCGATCTGGTCTCGTCGGTTGCGCTGTTCGCCGCCGTCGGGGTCGGGGTCTGGTGGTCCGGGGCCATGGGGGTGGGCGTGGGCGAGCTGGTGGCCTTCGTGTTCCTGGTCCGGCTGCTGCTCACCCCGGTGGCCCAGCTCGGCGAGGTCCTCGACCGCACCCAGACCGCGCTGGCCGGCTGGTGGAAGGTCCTGAAGGTGTTCGACGTGCCGGTGGAGCTGACCGAGCCCGACCCCGGCCGCCGGCTCCCCCCCGGCCCGCTGGCCGTCCAGTTCCGCGATGTCCGCTTCGCCTACCGCACCGGCGCCGAGGTGCTGCACGGGATCGACGTGGCCGTGCCCGGCGGCGCCCACGTGGCCGTGGTCGGCGAGACCGGCTCGGGCAAGACCACCTTCGCCCGGCTGATCACCCGCCTGGCCGACCCCTCGGAGGGCGCGGTGCTGGTCGGCGGGGTGGACTTGGCCGAGGTGGCCCCCGACGAGCGCCGCCGGCGGATACGGATGGTCCCCCAGGACGGTTTCCTGTTCGACACCACCGTCGAGGAGAACATCCGGTTCGGGCGCCCCGGCGCCGCCGCCGACGACGCGGCCGCCGCCGTCGAGGAGCTGGGGCTTCGGGCGTGGGTGGACGGACTGGCCGACGGGCTGGCCACGGTGGTGGGGGAGCGGGGCGGGCGGCTCTCGGTGGGGGAGCGCCAGCTCGTGGCCCTGGCCCGGGCCCAGGTGGCCGACCCCGGCCTGCTGGTGCTGGACGAGGCCACGTCCTCGGTGGACCCCGAGACCGAGCAGGCCCTGGCCGCGGCCCTGGCCCGGCTGGCCGCGGGCCGGACCCTGATCTCGGTCGCCCACCGCCTGAGCACGGCCGAGCGGGCCGATCTGGTGCTGGTGTTCGACGACGGCCGGATCGTCGAGCAGGGCCCCCACGACTGGCTGGTGTCGGCCGGGGGCGTCTACCAGCGGCTCTACCGCTCCTGGGAGTCGGCCACCGCCGCCTCCGCCCCCCCTGCCCGCCCTCTGACCCGCGCTTAGGTCCGCCCGGCGGGGGCCCCGTCGGCAGCCCGCCGTCTGGCACGCGCTTAGGTCCGCCCGGCGGCGGCTCGCCGTCTGACCCCGGATAGGCCGGGCCCCGTCGGCGGCCCGCCGTCTGGCACGCGCTTAGGTCCGCCCGGCGGCGGCTCGCCGTCTGACCCCGGATAGGCCGGCCCCGGCGGCGGTCTACGGCCTGACTTCGGGTTGGCTGGCCGGCGGCGGCCCGCCGTCTGGCACGCGCTTAGGTCCGCCCGGCGGCCGGCTGGTACCGTCCCGGCCATGCCCGAGCCAGCCCGACCCGTGAGAGTGGCCGTCACCGGCGCGGCCGGCCAGATCGGCTACAGCCTGCTGTTCCGCATCGCCTCGGGATCGATGCTGGGCCCGAACCGGCCCGTCGTCCTGCAGATGCTGGAGATCCCGCCGGCCATGGACGCCCTGGCCGGGGTGGCCATGGAGCTCGACGACTGCGCCTTCCCCCTGCTGGCCGGGACGGTGGCCACCGACGACCCGGCCGAGGCCTTCTCCGGCGCCGAGATCGCCCTGCTGGTGGGGTCGCGGCCCCGCACCAAGGGCATGGAGCGCCGCGACCTGCTGGAGGCCAACGGCGCCATCTTCACCGCCCAGGGCCGGGCGCTCGACACCTGCGCCGACCCCGGCGTGCGGGTGCTGGTGGTGGGCAACCCGGCCAACACCAACGCCCTGATCGCCATGAGCAACGCGCCCGGCCTCCCCCGGGCGCGGTTCACGGCCATGACCCGCCTCGACCACAACCGGGCCAAGGCCCAGCTCGCGGCCCGGCTCGGCGTCGGCGTGGCCGACATCACCCGGATGACCATCTGGGGCAACCACTCGGCCACCCAGTACCCCGACCTGTTCCGCTGCCGGGTCGGCGGCCGGCACGGGGGCGGCAGCGCCGCCGAGGCGGTGGACGACCCCGACTGGATCGCCGGGACCTTCATCCCCGCCGTCCAGCAGCGGGGCGCCGCCATCATCGAGGCCCGGGGCGCCTCCTCGGCCGCCTCGGCCGCCAGCGCCGCGGTCGACCATGTGCGGGACTGGATGTCGGGCACCCCGCCCGGCGACTGGGTGTCGATGGCCGTCCCGTCCGACGGCAGTTACGGGGTGCCCGACGGCCTCATCTCATCGTTCCCGGTCACCTGCTCCGCCGGCGACTACTCGATCGTGGCCGGCCTGGAGATCGACGACTTCTCCCGGACCCGGATCGACGCCTCAGTGGCCGAGCTGGCCGCCGAGCGCGACACCGTGACCGCCCTTGGACTACTAGGCCCCTGATGCCCCGGCCCCTGACGCCCCCGGCCCCCGACGCCTCGGCCCCTGACGCCCCCGGCCCCCGACGCCTCGGCCCCTGACGCCCCCGGCCCCTGACGCCTCGGCCCCTGACGCCCCGGCCCCTGACGCCCCGGCCCCCGGTCCCCGATGCCCCGGCCCCTGACGCCCCGGCCCCCGAAGCCCCCGGTCCCCGATACCTCGGCGGGGGGCCGCCGCCCGGCGCGGGTGAAATTAAATCCGGTGTGGGGGGTTGCGCTTGCCTTCCCCTGCGTGTTATGGTATTCTGTGTATATGGATGACTGGGTGTGGGCTCTGGTCGGAGGCGCCGTCACGCTGGCGGCCGCGGTCGTCGTCGTCCTGTGGCAGGCGTTCAAGCACTTGGACCTCAAGATCGAACGACTGGGCGAACGGCTGGACAACAAGATCGAACGACTGGACGACAAGATCGACCAACTGGGCGACCGGATCGATAAGAAATTGGACGATCAACGCAAGTACTTCGACAAGAAATTCGACGAGGTGAACAAGAGATTCGACCAGGTGCTGGCCAGCATCGCCGAAACCTCCCGGCTGGTCGCCGGCCACGACGAGCGGATCAAGGCCCAGCAGAAAGAGACCGACCGGTTGTCATCGGCGGTGTTCAGCCCTCAGCCGTTCAGCGCCCCCAGCCAGCACCATGCCCCCGGTCAGCACCATGTCGGCGGGCACGCGCCTGAGCCGACTGCGCCTGCTGAGGCCGCCTCGCCCGGTGAGGGCATCACCGCCGCTTCGGCCGGCGGCCCTGAGCCGACGCCGCCGACTGCCGCCATTGCGCAAGCCTGAGCGAACCCTGTAGGCGCCGCCCTCAGCCGCTCTACATGCCCGAGCTGCCCGAGATCGTCGCCCACGCCGAGCGCCTGGGCCGGGCCTTCGCCGGGGCCGAGCTGACCGGTTTCGACCCCCTGCACCCCACCGCCCTCAAGACTTTCGATCCCCGCCCCGAGGCGGCCGCGGGCCAGAAGCTCACCGGCGCCGGCCACCGGGGCAAGTACCTCCGCCTGCACTTCGGCGACCTCGCCTTCGTGGTCCACCTCATGCAGGGCGGCCGCCTGCGCCCCCACGACCTCCCACCCCCCACCACCGACCCCGCCGCCCCCGCCGCCAATCCCGCCCCCCACCAGCCCCCCGCTGACCCTGCCGCCAATCCCGCCCCCGCCCCTGCTGACCCCGCCCTCGCAAACCCCGGCCCCGCCGACCCCCCCGCCAACCCAGCTAGCGCCGCCCCTGCTGGCTCCGAACCCAGCCCGAGCACCCCCGCCGCCAAGCGCGCCCCCGTCAACTCATCTAGCGCCGCCTCCGCCGATCCCGAACCCGACCAGAGCGCCCCTGCCGCCAAGCCCCCCGCAAGGAGAGCGGCCAAACCCCGGGGCGGCATGGCCCGGTGGTCGTTCGCCGACGGCCGGGAGCTGCTGCTCACCGAGGCCGGCACCGAGCGCCGGGCCGGGGTCTGGCTGGTGCGGGGCGATCCCGAGGGCCAGGAGCCCCTGTCCCGCCTCGGCCCCGACGCCGACCGGATCGGCCGCGACGAGCTGGCCCGCGGCCTGGCCGCCGCCAGCGAGCGCGTCCACGGCTACCTGCGAGACCAGTCCCGCCTGGCCGGCATCGGCCGCCTGCTGGCCAACGAGATCCTCCACGAGGCCCGGATCTCGCCCTTCGCCAACACGGCCCGCCTAAACGCCGACCGGATCGAACGCCTGCATGAGGCCATGACCGCCGTCATCGCCCGGGGCCTGGCCCACGAGCGGGACCGGTCAGAGATGGGCAAGTCGGCCGACCGGCCCAGCAACGTCCACCACCGCATCGGCCAGCCCTGCATCACTTGCGGCGACGAGGTGCGCTCGGTCTCCTACCGCCGCTACGTGGTGGCCTACTGCCCGACCTGCCAGACCGGCGGCAAGGTGCTGGCCGACAACACCACCAGCCGATTCCTCAAGTAACCCTCTTGCTACACTCCGGCCCATGCTCGAGACTGGAACCCCGGCCCCCGACTTCGAGGCCCCGGACCAGAGCGGCGCCGCCGTCAGGCTGTCCGACTTCCGGGGCCGGTGGGTGGTCCTGTGGTGGTACCCGAAGGCGTCCACGCCCGGTTGAACGATCCAGGGCAGGGGGTTCCGTGATCGAACCCCCGAGTTTGAAGCGGCCAACGCCGCCGTGGTCGGCGCCTCCTTCGACACCGTCGAGGAGCAGAGGGAGTTCGCCGCCGCCGAGGGCTTCCCCTACCCGCTGATCAGCGACCCCGACCGCACCATCGGCCGCGCCTACCAAGCCGAGCGGGGCGAGGGCGCCGACTACGCCGACTACCCCCGCCGCATCACCTACCTGATCGACCCCGACGGGGTGATCGCCGAGACCTACGACATGGACGGCCGAGACCTCGACGCCCACGCCGCCGAAGTGCTGACCGCCATAGCCGAACACACCTGACCACACCGCCAACCCCGCCGAACCCCATCCCATTCGACCTGCGGCCCGGCGGTTCCACGGCGCACAGGCGCCGGCCACCACTAAACCCCGCCGAAACCCTTCCATTCGACCGTCGGATTGAAAGCAAGCAACGCCCGCCTCCAACTCGGCGATCTACCCGCCCACAGCCTCGCGGCCTGCCCCTTCCGGCCCGGCGGCCTACCCGGCCGCAACCCGGCGGCCCGGTAGCCTGACCACCGTGCCCGAAGCACCCCCCGCCCATGTCTGGCGTCCCATTGCCGCCTTGAGCGAAGCCGATCTGAGCGCTACCGACGGCCATCTCCCAGCTCTAATGGCGGCCTGGGAGGAGGTCCGAGCCGATCTGAATCCCTCCAAGGTTGAAGACTTCAACCAGCGCCGGAACCGCGAGTGGGCCATAGAGACCGGGATCATTGAAGGCCTTTACACCCTCGACGGTGACCGTAACCGTGGCGCCACCAAGTTGCTGATCGAGCGGGGCATAGAGGCATCGCTGATCCCGTCGAGCGCCACCGACAAGTCCCCCCATCTGGTCGCCAATTTCATCCGCAGCCATGTCGAGGCGATCGAATGGCTGTTCGAGATCGTGCGGAGCGAGCGGCCGCTGTCCACCTCAGTGGTCCGCGAGTTGCACGCCCTGCTCACCCGGGCCCAGGAGCACGTCGACGGCGCCGATCAGTTCGGCCGCCCGACCCGAGTGAAGCTCGAGCACGGCCGCTACAAGCAACAGCCCAACAACCCGACCCGCTCGAACGGCTCAGTGCATCAGTACTGCCCTCCCGAGCAGGTCGCGTCGGAGATGGACCGCCTCGTCGAGATGCATTCCGAGCACCTTCAGCGGCAGCCGAAGGTGCCGGCCTCGGTGGCCGCGGCCTGGCTGCACCACCGGTTCACTCAGATCCATCCCTTCCAGGACGGCAACGGCCGAGTGGCCCGAGCCCTGGCCACCCTGGTGTTCATCGAGGCCGGGCTCTTCCCGCTGGTCGTCAACCGCGACGACCGCCCGGCCTACATCGACGCCCTCGAAGCCGCCGACGCCGACACCCTGGCCCCTCTGATCCGCCTGTTCGAGCGCATAGAGCAAAGATGGTTCCTCCGAGCCGTTTCCATCGCACGAAAGGTGAAGGAAGAGGGCCATCGCCTCGACCAGATGGTGGAAGCCATCGCCGATCAGTTCAGCGCCCGCCGCATGGATCTGCGAACCGAACTGGAGCGAGTCAAGGGCACCGCCGACCATCTCCACGATTTGTCCCGCGACCGGCTTTTTGATCTCAAGCGTTCGCTCTCTGAAGCGATCGAAGCAGACTCCAATGGCCGGCAAGTCTTCGTGGACGAAGGGCGAAGCACGGACCACTCGAGGCGAAGCTGGAACCGTTATCAGGTGGTCGAGACCGCCAGACATTTTGATTACTACGCGAACTTCCGAGACCGCCAGTCGTGGGTTCGTCTCGGTTTCAACACCGAGAGCGGCCGTTCGGAGATACTGCTCTCATTCCATGCGGTCGGATACGACTTCCGGGGAGTGATGGCCGCCTCGATGTGCTTCTACCGGCGCCCCCAGAGCGGAGAGGAATCCGAGCAGTTGATAACCGGGCACCGTCCGGTTGGTCATGAACCATTTCAATTCAATCACAAGGAACTCGCGGAATCGGCCGAGCGGCGCTTCCGGGCTTGGCTGGCGGAAGCCTTGCTCGAAGGACTAGATCACTGGCGCCGGGGCGAGTGACCTCTCAGTGCTCTAAGGCACCATCGAGTAGTCGCTGCGGATGACATGGGCCTGCTGGCTCATCGGTCCTGCCGCCTCGCCGTTGATGCGGTCCACCTCGGCGGCGGGGGCACGGTGTGGGCCTGCTGACCCGTCGGGTCCTGCCGCGGATGCCCTCTTTGGGCGGTTGCGTTCGTCTTGACCTTGGCTTGGGGTGTCACACCTCCGTTCTTGTGGTCGGGTGTCGAAGAGGGCGCTCGGGTGGCCTGTTCTGACGGCGGTAGGTCTCCGGCCTCCGTTCTTGTGGTCAGACCGGGAAGAGGGCGGGTGCTGTTTGCCGGGGCGGGTCGGGGCCGTCGGCCGGGCGCCGTTGGGCTGACCGCGCCGCCGCCCGAGTTGCGGTTGGTCGCTGTGGCGGGTCGGGGTCGTCGGCCGGGCGGGCTGATCCGGGGCGGGTCGGGGCCGGTTCAGCCCGGGCTCTGGCCGGTTGCGGGCCGCGGCCCGGTCGCGGTCGTCGGGGGTCGCGGGGGTTTTGGTCGTGGGGGTGTCGGCCGTCGGCGGGGCCGGGCGGGGCGAGGGGGTCGGGGGGTTGGAGGGCGGGTTTGCCGTTGCGGTGGGTTACTTGCCAGTGGTGGTCGTGGATGTTGTGGTGGCAGCGCCAGCAGACGAGGACGAGGTTTTCGATGTCGGTGCGCCGTAGTCGGGCGTAGGGGGTGATGTGGTGGGCTTGGCATTGGCCGGGTTCGGCGCCGCAGCCGATGCAGCCGCGGTCTCTGGAGATGAGCATCCGCCATTGGGCGGTGGTGGCGGTGCGCACCGTGGCTCCGTGGCGCAGCGGTTTGCCGTCGCTGAAGAGGAGGCCGGTGAGTTGGGCGTCGCAGGCGATTCGCTGTAGCACCTCGGGGGGCATGGGCCCGGTGCCGGGGATTTCGCAGCGCCCGGCGGGGTCGTCGCCGGTGAGGGCGCCGATGTCGGCCACCACGATGACCTCGGCTTTGGGCCGCCCGCCCGAGCCGCCGCGTCCCTTGTCGTCGGCGGCGCCGGAGGTGAGCAGGTCCAAGGCGTCGGCTCGTAGCTGATCCCAAGATCGGGTCCCCTCGCCGCGACCTGAGCCACCGGCGGCCGTGTCACCTCCGCCGCTGGCCGCGAGCCCTTCGGGGCTGGTCCGGCCCCAGGCGGCGGTCCCTTCGCCGGGGCTCGGTGCCTGTCCGCTGGCCGTGGCGTCGCCACCGGTCGGGCTTTGGCCGCCGGCCGGGGCGTTGCCGCTGGCCGGGTCTTCGCCAGCGGCTGCGGCGGCGGCGCGGTTGCGGGTTGTTTGTTGGTCTTGGCGGCGGAGTTCTTCGGCGGTGTCTTGGAGGCGGTTGCAGATGCGGGTGCCGGTCTCGGGGTCCAGCAGGCCGTCGAGTCGGACCATGCCGTCTTGTTGTTTCCAGGTCTTGAGGTACCGGCGGCGGCGCTTGTTGATCCAGTCGCCGTGGCCGTAGTCCGACTGATGGCGCTGGGCCCAGGCGCCGGCCTCGCGGGCGAACCGGTCCGGGGGCAACTCTTTGGCCATGGCCAGCAGATCAGAAGCGGAGTCCACCGCGTCGGGAGCGGTGCGGCGGGCCGCGTCGGCCAGGCGCTCGGCGTTGGCCAGTGGCACTTCCCCGGAGTCCACCGCGCCCCGCAGCGAGGGCATCTCGTCGAGAACCTCGGCGGCGCCGAGGCTGCGGCGGGCCTGACCCCTCGATTTGCCGGCCTGGTCGCGCAGCACCGAGGCCCCGCCGTCGCCGTGTCCCTCCCGGGCCGAGATCAACCGGGCGGCGTCGGTCTGCAGGGCGGCCACTTTGGCTTCCCAGGCCCGGCTGGCCGCGATCAGGTCCTTCAGGCGAGCTGCCGGCAGGTCCCCGGCCCGGACCGCTTCCAGCAGCCGGGCCAGCCCCTCATCGACGCATTCGACCGTTTCAGTGAACATGTGATCACTCTACAACATGGGTGAGACAATCACACCCTTTATCCCGATATTTTCTGAGATTTCTTTGAATCTACCCAACTATCCTCAACAACAGGTCAGACCCGCCACCGCATCGGGCCAGCGGCACTGGGGAGCCCGAGCGAACCGGGGCCGTTCGTGTGAGCGGGTCCCCGAGCGCCGAGCCGCCCGACCAACCGCGGCATGGGGAGTCGGAGCGGACCGGGCGTTCGGGTGAGCGGGTCCCCGAGCGCCGAACGCCAGGCCGGGGGGTGGCACGGGGGCAAGGTTTTGCCGCCCCGCGGCAAAACCGCGCCCGTGACAGGACCCGCCGGCCGGGACGAAGCAACCGCCAGAAAGACGAAGCCCAACTGCTAGAAGGGGAAGCAACTGCCCGTGACCGGCCTGCCCGCTCCGACTGGCCAACCCCTGCCGGGTCAGCCCGGCGGCTCCAGGCCGGCGGTCCTGCCTCTGATTGCTACCGTCGCCTCGCCCAGGGCCTCTAACGCGGCTCGGGCGCCCGGAAGCAGGCCCGCGTCGCCGTCCAAGCGCAGGCGCCCCCCCAGGAACAGGCGCTGAGCCGAAGCCTCGCCGGCCGCGATGGACCGAGCCGTCTCCCGGTCCGTGCTGAGCACCAGCCGCCCCGGCCCGGCCCGAGCCGCCCCGACCGCCGCCGACGCCCGGCCCCGGTCCACCGCCAGGTGCCACACGAACACCGACCCGTCCGGGTCGACCACGTTCTGCTCGATGGACAGCGACACCTCGGGATCGACCCGCACCCCCGCCACCGCCGCCCCCAGCAGCCCGACCCACTCCTCGCTCAGAAACTCGACGGTGCCCGTCACCTCGACGGCGTCCATCCCACCGGTGCCCGCAGCTCGATCCCGCCGGACGTCACCACCGGATCGGGAAGCCGACTGCCCCGGATTTTGTCCTCCCACACAACGAAGCAGTCACGCTGCCGAAAACCCCTGCAAAAGGGCGATGAGGGCCGGATCCGCACAACGAAGCAGTCACGGGCTGCCCGGGCGGGATGTCACGACTTCAGTGTAGGGTGCGAGACCACCACCCCAGGGTGAGCAGCCCTGGGCCGTAGGCGGCCTCGGCAGCAGCCAGGGCCGTCTCGCGTCCGGCAGCCAGCCCTGCCCGGCCCGGCCCCCAGCCCTGTCAGTCCCGCCCAGTCCCGTCCGGCGGCCCGCCCAGCCCGGCCTAGCCCGCCCCGGCCAGCCCCCAGCCCTGCCCAGCCCGGCCTAGCCCGCCCCGGCCAGCCCCCAGCCTCGTCAGGCCCCGCGGGGCGATCCCGGTAGCCTCCGGGGCCGTGGAGCTGATCATCGTCCGCCACGGGCGCCCGGTCCGCCATGAGGTGCCCGAGGGCGAGTCGGCCGACCCGGACCTGTCCGATCTGGGCCGCCTCCAGGCTGAGGCCACCGCCGACTACCTGGCCTCCGAGAGCATCGATCACATCGCCTCCTCCTCCATGCTGCGGGCTGTCAGCACCGCCGCCCCCCTGGCCGACCGGCTGGGCCGCGCAATGGAGACCCTCGACGACCTGCGCGAGTCCGACCACCGGTCGAACGTCTACGTGCCGGTCGAGGAGATGGACCGCAACGACCCGGCCCTGGCCCACTACGCCCGGGACACCCTCCACGACAGCGTGTTCCCCCAGGGCTACGACGAGTTCAAGACCCGGGTGACCCGGGGCTTCGAGCACCTGATCGGCGCCAACCGGTCGAAAACGGTGGCCGTGTTCTGCCACGCCATGGTCACCTCCGTGTACCTCCAATCCGTGCTCGGGATGGCCGACCCCTTCAAGATCACGGTCGACTACTGCGGGATCAACCGGGTGCTGGCCTCGAGCAACGGCAAGCGCAGCGTCCGTTCGGTCAACGAGACCTTCCACGTCCGCCATCTCCTAGAGCGCTGAGCCCGGTGTCCGCCGAGACCTTCCGCGTCCGCTGTCCCCCAGAGCGCTGAGCCTCGTGTTCAACGAGACCTCCGCGTCCGCCATCTCCTAGAGCGCTGAGCCCGGTGTTCACCCTGGTGGTGATGGCAGCCGGCATCGGGTCCCGGTACGGCGGGACCAAGCAGCTTGCCTCCGTCGGCCCCCGCGGCGAGGCCTTCCTCGACTTCGCCATGGCCGACGCCGCTGCGGCCGGCGCCGCCGAGACCGTGCTGGTGGTCCGCTCAGATATAGAGGACGACGTCCGCCGCCATGTCGAGGCCCGCCGGGCCGATCAGCCTCCCGAGATCGCCTATGTCTGCCAGGACCGCTGCGGCCCGCCCCGTCCCAAGCCCTGGGGCACGGCCCACGCCGTCCTGGCCGCCGCCCAGGCCGTGACCGGGCCGTTCGTGGTCTGCAACGCCGACGACTACTACGGCCCGGCCGGCTTCTCGGCCCTGGCCGCAAAGATCGGTGACCTGACCCCCGGCCGAGCCGCCCTGTGCGGGTTCCGCCTCGACCGCACCCTGCCGGCCGAGGGGGCGGTGAGCCGTGGCATCTGCACCGTCTCCGAAGGACGGCTCCTCAACTTGGTCGAACACCACGGCGTCTCCCGCGCCCCCGCCCCCGCCCCCGCCGCCGAGATCACCGCCGCCGACCCGCCCGCCGTCCTGGCCGGCGACGCCATCGCCTCCATGAACCTGTGGGCCTTCCCGCCCGACGCCTTCGACTGGCTCGAGGAAGGGTTCGCCCGGTTCCTGGCCGTCCACAGCCGCGACCAGACCGCCGAGTACCTGCTGCCCGCCGCCGTGACCGAGAACATCGAGTCCGGGACGCTGACCGTGGACGTGGTGACCACCGACGAGACCTGGGTGGGGGTGACCAACCCCGCCGACCTGCACACGGCCCGGTCCGTCATCGCCGCCCTGCGCCGCTACTGAAGCCAGCCGGTCGACCCCGCCGCCCGCCGTCGCCCTCGCCGCCCACGACGAACGGGCAACCTGCGCCGCTCCTGAAACCCACCCTGAAGCGCCCCGAACACCCGCCCCGAACACCGGCGCCGAAAGACATCGGCCGGTTCGACTCGACAGCCCCGCCAGAACGCGGCATGATGACGACTGAGATACCGGTCGACAACCCAGGGGGAGCCCATGCAGCTCATGACCCTGACCGTGAACGGGGAGGAGCGGAGCCTCGAAGTGGAGCCGCGCACGCTGCTGGTGCATGCGCTGCGCGACACCCTCGGGCTCACCGGCACCAACATCGGCTGCGACTCCAGCAGTTGCGGCGCCTGCACCATCCTCGTCGACGGTCTTTCCGCCAAGTCCTGCACCCTGCTGGCCGTGCAGGCCGACGGGGCCGACATCACCACCATCGAGGGGGTGGCCGACCCCGACGGCACGCTGCACCCCGTCCAGCAGGCCTTCCACGAGTGCCACGCCCTCCAGTGCGGCTACTGCACGCCGGGCATGGTGATGGCGGCCATGTCGCTCATCGACGAGTACCCGGGCCTCGACGAGGCCGCCGTCCGCTCCGGCCTTGAGGGCAACCTCTGCCGCTGCACCGGCTACCAGAACATCGTGGACGCCGTCCTCCAAGCCGCCGGCGCCGCCGCCCCCGGCCAAGCCGCCGCCCCCGCAACCACAACCGCCGGGAGCACCCCATGACCGCCACCGCCACCGCCGAACCCGAAGCCCCCGCAACCGCAACCGCAAAAGAAACCCACTTCGGCGCCCGCCGCCTGCGCCGGGAGGACCCGGCCCTGCTCACCGGCGAGGCCCGCTTCATCGACGACCTGGCCCTGCCCGGCGCCCTGTGGCTGGGCGTGGTCCGCTCCACCGAGGCCCACGCCGCCATCACCCGCATAGACGCCTCCGCCGCCCTGCGCGTCGAGGGCGTCACCGAGGTGCTCACCGGCGAAGACCTGGCCCCCCTGTGGGGCGGCGCCGCCCTGCCCTGCGCCTGGCCCGTCACCGACGACATGCACAACCCGCCCCATCTGCCCGTCGCCGTCGGCGAGGCCAAGTACGCGGGCGACGCCGTGGCCGTGGTGCTGGCCGCCTCCCGCTACGCGGCCGCCGACGGCGCCGCCGCCGTGGCCGTCGACTACGAGTCCAAGCCGGCCGCCATCGACCTGGCCGAGGCCGCCGCCCCCCACAGCCCCCTGGTGCATGAGTCGCTGGGCACCAACGCCTCCTACACCTGGGAGCTCACCCCCGACCCCGACGCCGTGGACAAGGCCTTCGCCGACGCCGCCCACGTCATAGAGGAGCGCTTCGTCCAGCAGCGTCTGATCCCGGCGGCCATGGAGCCCCGGGGGGTGGCGGCGGTGCCGTCGCCGGCCGGCGGGGAGCTGACCCTGTATTCGGCCACCCAGATCCCCCACATCCTCAAGGTGATGACCGCCGTCACCCTGGGCATCGGCGAGAACAAGCTGCGGGTGGTGGCCCCGGCCGTGGGCGGCGGCTTCGGGTCGAAGCTCAACGTCTACGCCGAGGAGATCATCTGCAGCGCCCTGGCCCTCCGCAAGGGGGTGCCGGTCCGCTGGACCGAGTCCCGCAGCGAGGCCGCCCTGGCCACCATTCAGGGCCGGGGCCAGGTGCAGGACATCGCCCTGGCCGCCGACGCCGACGGCAAAGTGCAGGCGGTGAGGGTGAGGCTGCTGGCCGACATGGGCGCCTATCTGCAGCTCGTCACCCCCGGCATCCCGCTGCTGGGGGCCTTCCTGTATCACGGCTGCTACGACATCCCGCACTACTCCTTCGTCTGCACCGGGGTGTTCACCAACAAGACCCCCACCGACGCCTACCGGGGGGCGGGCCGCCCCGAGGCCACCTACGCCATCGAGCGGGCCATGGACTCGCTGGCCGCGGCCGTCGGCCTCGCCCCCGAGGAGGTCAGGGCCCGCAACTTCATCAGGGCCGACGCCTTCCCCTACACCTCCTGCGCCGGGCTGCAGTTCGACAGCGGCGATTACCACGCCGTGCTGGAGCGGGCCAAAACCCTGGCCGGCCTCGACGCCCGCCGGGCCGAGCAGTCCCGCCGCCGGGCCGCGCAAAGCCCCCGCCAGCTCGGGATCGGCTTCTCCAGCTATGTGGAGATGTGCGGGCTGGCCCCCAGCCGGGTGCTGGCCTCGCTCAACTACGGGGCCGGGGGCTGGGAGGCGGCCACGGTGCGGGTCCTGCCCACCGCCAAGGTGCAGGTGGTGACCGGGGCCACCCCCCACGGCCAGGGCCACGAGACGGCCTGGTCGATGATCGTGGCCGACCGGCTCGGCATCGACCCCGACGACGTGGAGGTGCTGCACTCCGACACCGCGGTGAGCCCCACCGGCATGGACACCTACGGGTCCCGGTCCCTGGCCGTGGGCGGCACTGCCATATATATGGCCACGGAGCGGGTGCTGGACAAGGCCCGGGCCATCGCCGCCCACCGCCTGGAGGCCAGCCCCGACGATCTGGAGTACGCCGACGGGTCGTTCCGGGTGAGGGGCACTCCGGCCAGCTCGGTGGCCTTCGGCGAGATCGCCTTCGCCGCTTTCACCGCCCACGATCTGCCCGACGGGATGGAGCCCAACCTGGAGGCTCATGCCACCTACGACCCGCCCAATTTCACCTTCCCCAACGGCACCCATGTGGCCGCCGTGGAGGTGGACACCGAGACCGGCGCGGTGGAGGTGATCGACTACGTGGCCGTGGACGACTGCGGCCGCCAGGTCAACCCGCTGATCGTCGAGGGCCAGGTCCACGGCGGCATCCTGCAGGGCGCGGCCCAGGCCCTCTACGAGGACGCCGTCTACACCGACGACGGCCAGTTGGTCACCTCCAGCCTGGTCGACTATCTGGTGCCGTCCGCCGCCGAGGCCCCCCGCTACCGGCTGGACAGCCATGTCTCGCCCAGCCCCACCAATCCGATGGGGGTGAAGGGGATCGGCGAGGCGGGCACCATCGCGGCCACCCCGGCCGTGATCAACGCCATCGTGGACGCGCTGCGCCCTCTGGGCGTGACCGATGTGGAGATGCCGGCCTCGCCCCAGACCGTGTGGCGGGCCATCGAAGCGGCCCGAGCCGGAGCCCGGGCCCCAGGAGGTGCGTCATGATCCCCGCCGCTTTCGATTACGAGGTGGCCGAGTCGGCCACTCACGCCGTGGAGCTGCTGCAGCGGCACGGCGACGAGGCCAAGCTCCTGGCCGGGGGCCACAGCCTCATCCCCATGATGCGCTACCGGCTGGCCGCTCCTTCGGTGCTGGTGGACGTGGGCCGCCTCGACGATCTGCGCTACATCGAGCGTCGCAACGGCACGGTGGCCGTCGGGGCCCTCACCCGCCACAGCGAGCTGGAGCATTCCGGGGTGCTGGCCGAGCACTGCCCGCTGCTGGCCGCGGTGGCCGCCGAGGTGGGCGACCCGGCCGTGCGCCACCGGGGCACGCTGGGGGGCACGCTGGCCCACGCCGACCCGGCCTCGGACCTGCCCGCGGCCGTGCTGGCCCTGGGGGGCTCGATGGTGGCCCGCGGCCCCGGCGGCGAGCGGGAGATCGCCGCCGCCGATTTCTTCTCCGGCTGGTTCGAGTCGGCGCTGGCCCCCGACGAGATGCTGGTGGAGGTGCGGGTCCCGGCCTCGACCGGGGGCTGGAACTATCAGAAGTTCAACCGCCGGGCCCAGGACTGGGCCATCGTCGGGGCGGTGGTGGCCGACGGCGGCTCGGGCGTGGCCCTGGTGAACATGGGCTCCACCCCGGTCCGGGCCGCCGCCGTCGAGCAGGCCTTGGCCGACGGCGCCACTGCCGCCGACGCCGCCGCCCTGGCCGCCGAGGGTCTCGATCCGCCCGCCGACCTGAACGCCGACGCCGACTTCCGCCGCCACCTGGCCCGGGTCCTGACCCGCCGAGCCCTAACCGCCGCCGGAGTCCCCTGACCCCGACCCCGCCCGGGGCTCGCCCGCTGAATTAACCCGCTGAATTAAAAAGACGGCGAGGTTGCAAGCCCCGGATTGAAATGCTACGATGTCGATTGTGGTTACAGCACTCTTCGGACTGGTCAGTGCCTTGGTCATGGTCATGATCGCCATGGCTTGGCGCGTCCCCCAAGCCATCTCCGAATCGAGCGACAAACTCGGTGCCCGGCTTGACACCAAGATCGACACCTCGTTCTCCCAGCTCAACGCCAAGATCGACACCCAGGCGGCCCAGCTCAACGCCAAGATCGACACCTCGTTCTCCCAGCTCAACGCCAAGATCGACGACACCAATGTCATGCTCGCCGATGTGCGGGAGCGAGTGGCCTATCTGGAGGGCCGCGCCGACCCCCCGCCTCAGGCGGCCTGATCCCCGTCATGCTGCCGTCTTCGACTACGAGCACTCGACGGCCCGCCTGTCGCGTCGAGCGGTTAGGTTGGCCGGTGTGGAGGTAGCTCTCCTCGTAGCTCTTGTTTTTGCGAATGCGGTCGCATTCTTTTTGGTGTGGTGGCTGCCGCATGCCATCCGCAAGGCCACCGACAAAGCCCTTGACAAGCTCGACGACGTCAAGATGTCGGGCGAGCGGTAGCGGCCCGCCTGGGGCCCGGCGGCCCAACTCCCAACCCTAACCCCGAACGGGCCCGTGATGGGCCGTAACCTTCCGGCTGATGTCGTTGACCGGTCGCATCCCGCCCCGTCTGCGGTCGGGGTGGACCGCCGCCGCGCTGATGGCCGTCGCCGTCCTGGCCATGTGGCTGCCCGACCTGAACCTGCCCCTGGGCGACAGCGACGACGGCCGCATCCTGGCCCGCTACGGCCTCCAGGCCCGCAACTACTGGGAGCTGGGCCCGGCCGCCTCCGATTTCGGGGCCCGGGTCGACCCTTACATCCGCTCCGGCTTCGGGGTCGCCCCCGGCGAGGAGCCCCCCGACGCCGCTGTCACCTACGCCCACCATCCGCCGCTTCAGGTGTTCGTCACCGTGGCCTCGGTCGGCCTGCTCGGCGACAACCTCGCCGCCCTGCGGCTGGCCGGGTTCGCCACCGGCGCCGCCACCGTGTTGTTCATGGCCGCCCTGCTGCGGGGCCGGGGCCTGGAGTGGGGCCCGATCCTGCTGGCGCTGGGGGCCATGGCCGCCACCGGCTTCTTCTATATATATGGACGTCTCGGGGTGGGCTTCTCGCTGGTGGTGGCGGCCACCGCTGTGGTCGCCCATCTCCGCGACGCCCCCCGCCCGTCCCGCAGGCTGCTGGCCGCCGCCGCCGCCGTCTCCGCCCTGGCCGCCATGCAGTCGTGGATCGCCATGGCCGCCGTGGGCCTGCTGGTGCTGTGGCTGTGGACCGCCGCCGGGGCCCGCTCGCCCGCCCTGCGCTGGGTGGCGGCCGGGGCCGTCGTCGGCGCCGCCGTCACCGCGGCCTGGATTCTCAACGCCGCCGCCCCGGCCGAACTGGGCGACCAGGTGACCCTCCGCACCGACCCGTCCGTGGGCGGCCTCGGCGAGTTCCTCTCCCGCCAGTGGCGCTTCGCCTCCGATTTCACCCCGGCCTGGCTGCGCTGGCTGGTCGCCCCGGCCCTGATCGCCGCCCTCGCCGACCGCCGCACCCGCCCGGCCGCCGCCGTCACCCTGGCCGTGGCCGCCGCTTGGACTTTCGGCCTCCGCCAGGGGGCCTGGGTCCACCGGTTGTGGAACTTCCCGTGGCTGGCCCCCACCACCATCGGGCTGGCCGCCCTGGCCGACGCCGCCCGCCGCCTGGTCCGCGGCCGCTTGGGCCTGGTCCGCCTGAGCGTGGCCGCCGCCGTTCTGGCCGCCGCGGTGATCGCCGTCTCCGCCTTCCGGTTGGTCACCGGCCCGGTCCGCGACGCCTATCTGACCGATCCGGCCGGCGCCGGGGCCGTCGTCGAGGCGACTGGATCGGTCGTCGAGGCGGCCGCCCCCGGTCTCGGGTCGCCCACCTTGTGGGTGGCGCCTGAGATGCCCACTCCCCGGTGGGCGTCCTACTATTTGGACGTGCCCGCCTGGAAGCTCACCCGGCCCCGCCTGGCCGATGTGGCCGACGGCGACTTGGTGCTGGTCCGCGCCGACCGCCTGCCCGACTTCCTGGCCGGCCGGGTCCCCGCCGCCCCCGTCTCCGGCGAGGTGGCCGAGGGCCGCTACCGGCTGATCCCGGCCCGGTCTCTGACCGCCCCGCCGCCCGGGTGACCGAGCCGCCTCCCGCCGAGGCCGCCGCCCAAGCGACCGCCCCGACCCCCGCCGCCCGGGTGACCGAGCCGCCTCCCGCCGAGGCCGCCGCCCGGGTGACCGAGCCGACCCCGACCCCCGCCGACCCGAGCGCGCCGACCGAGCCGCCTCCCGCCCGGGTGTGGGGCAACGACTGGCCCTCGCTGCCCGTCCCGCCCGAGGACTGGGCGCCTCGGCGCTCGGCCACCGTGGTGGTGCCCTACTACCAGGCCCCCGAGGCGCTGGCCCTCACCCTGGCCGCGCTGGAGGGCCAGACCTACCCCCGCGACCTGTTCGAGGTGGTGGTGGTGGACGACGGCTCCGACCCGCCCTTGGCCCCGGTCGCCGACAGCCCGCTGACCGTGCGGGTGGTGCATCAGCCCGACCGCGGTTTCGGCCTGGCCCGGGCCCGCAACACCGGGGCCCGGGCCGCCGCCGGCGAGATCCTGGCCTTCCTCGACTGCGACATGATGCCCGAGGCCGCCTGGCTGGCCGCCCACGCCCGCTGGCACCACGCCGCCTCCGATGTGTTGTCGATCGGCTTCCGGGCCCATGTGGAGTCGGTCGATCTCCGCCCGGCCGCGGTGCGGTCCCGGTCCGGGTCGCTGGCCGACCTGTTCGCGGGCCGTCCCGTCGAGCGCCCCGAGTGGATCGATTTCCACATGGCCCGCACCGCCGATCTCACTTACTGGTCCGACGACATGTTCCGGGTGGTGACCGGCGGCAACTTCGGCATATCCCGGCGGTTCTACGATCTCGTGGGCGGTTTCGACGAGACCTTCACCCAGTGGGGGGCCGAGGACATCGAGTTCGGGTTCCGGGCCTTCACCCTCGGCGCCGTGCTGGTGCCGGTTCGCGATGCCTTCTGCTGGCATCAGGGGCCCGGAGCCGCGCCCAGCCCCGCCGAGCAGTCCAGCCTCGATCTCCAGCGCGCCAAGACCGCCCATCTGATCGCCCACAGCGGCTTCCGCCGGGATCGGGCCGGCCGCAGCTTCACCGTGCCCCAGTACGTGGTCAGCGTCGGGCCGGGCCCGCTGGGGGAGGTTTTCGGAACCGTCGAGCAGGTGCTGGCCAGCGGCATCCACGACTTGGTGGCATGGGTGGAGACCGCCCCCGCCCCCGCCGACCCCGCCGACACCGCCGACAATTCCGCCGGCCCCGCCCCCGCCGACGCCGCCCCCGCCGCCGGCCATTTGGCCGCTGACGAGCTGGAGTGGCTGCGCCGCCAGTTCGACCCCGATCCCCGGGTGCGGTTCGGCCCTCCCGGCGGCGCCCTGGACCGCTTCCCGTGCGCCCCCTTCCACGTCGCCGTCCCGGCCGGGGCCCCCGTCAAGTACCCGCTGGTCCGCCGGATGCGCTGGTCTTTGGACTCGGCCGATCTCGCCGTGGCCCGGCTCGGCGGCGGCGCCGAGGCCAGCATCGCCCGCACCCGGGTGCTGCACCGGGCCCGCCGGTCCGGTCTGGCCATCGCCGACGTGGGCCGCATCAGGGAGATGTCGCCCGCCGGACTGGGTCTGGCCTCCGGCCCCCGGTCGGTGCTGGTCCGCCTGCTGACCCGCCGCTACGCCCGGTTCCTGCCCTCCATGCTGAGGTTCTGGGCCCTGGGCTCCAAGGCCGTGAACTATCCCGAGTCGAACAAGCTGGCCAAGCTGACCCGGATGCTGTCCCGGATCCGCCGGCCCGAGGATCTGAGGCTGTTCCTCCTCTGGGTCGCCTTCGCCGTCAAGTGGCGAATCCACCGCCGCCGCAACCCCCTGCCCGGTTCGCTGACCCGCCCCCCCCTCCCCGCCGCCGCCCCCTCCGTCGCCTCTTCCCCCGCCTCCGCCGATCCCCGGCTGTCGGTTCCCGCCTTCGACCTCACCGCCGTCAACCCCGTCGGCTGGACCCCCGACTTTGACGACGCCGTGGTCTCGCTGGGCCCGCCCGAGCTGCTCCCCCCCGGCGCCGCCGACGGCGCGGCCGTCAAGCCCCGCCGCCCGGCCGACACTCCCGCCGATCTGCGCCGGGCCCGCTGTGTGGTCGACGTCGCCGTCTTCCACGACGGGACTCTGAAGCGGGCCGCCGCTCTGGCCGAGCTGGCCGCCTCGGGAGCAGTCGTGTACTTGGCCGACGCCTCCTCCGACGCCCCCCGCCCCCCCGACGGTTCGAGCCCCGGCCCTGACGCCCCCGGCCCCGACGCCCGTTCCGACCCCGGCCTGCGGGAGTGCCTGGGCCCGGAGCTGCACGACCTGATGGCCCGCCCCGACGCCCTCTCCGCCGACGCCCGCTGCCGCGAGCTCATCAGCATCCGCTTGCGCCGGGCCGCCCTGCGCAACCACTCGCGCCAGGCCCGCCCCGCCGGGACCGCCTCCGCCCCCCCCGCACCCGCTTCCGCCGCCCCCTCCGCACCCGCTCTCGCTGCCCCCCGTCCGTCCTGGCCGCCCGAGGTGTCGGTGCTGCTGCCCACCCGCCGGCCCGACATGCTGGCCTCCGCCGTCGCCAACGTGGCCCGCCAGACCTACCCCCGCCTGGAGCTGGTGCTGGCCCTCCACGGCGACGGCTTCGACCCCGCCCGCCTCTCTGAGCTCACCGCCGGGCTGGGCCTCCCCGTCCGGGTGGTGCCGGTGGGCGCCGAGGCCCCCCTGGGCCGGGTGCTGGACTCCGCCGCCGCCGCCGCGGAGGGGGCGCTGCTCACCAAGTTCGACGACGACGACCTTTACGGCGCCGAGCACGTGTGGGACTTGGTGCTGGCCCGCGAGTACTCCGGGGCCGAGCTGGTGGCCAAGGGGGCCGAGTACGTCTACCTGGCCGCCTCCGACCTCACCCTCCACCGCTTCGGCGGCAAAGGCGAGCGGTTCTCCCGCCGCCCCACCGTCGCCGGCGGGACCATGATGATGGCCGCCGCCGACCTGGCCGCCGCCGGGGGCTGGCAACCCCTGCCCGCCCGGGTGGACGAGGCTCTGATCAAAGACGTCGACCGCACCGGGGGCCGCATCTACCGGACCCACGGCGCCGGCTACGTCCTCGTCCGCCACGGCGTCGGCCACACCTGGCCCGCCGACGACGACTACTTCCTGGCCCAGGCCGACCTGGTCCGCCCCGGCCGCTGCCCGGCCCTCGCCGATGTCGAGGCCTGACCCGTCCCCCGGCGGCCCGACCGCCCGCTCCGCCGTCCCCTGGCCGCCCGCCCCGCCGCCCCCCTGCGACCCGCTCCGCCGCCCCCGTCCGCCTGCTCCGCCGGCCCCTGGCCCACTTTTTGCCGGTGGGTGGTTGCCTTGCCGTTGTCGGCTTGCTACGGTTGCGCCGATGAGTTGGGCGCTGAGCCATTCGGCGGTCGACGCATCGTGGCACGGTAGTGTCACCCATTGACCTGAAGGTGTGTTAGAGTTGGGTTACCATGTTCGGCCAGAGGCCAATCTAGGGAAGGAGGGGCACATGCCCCAGCCAGAGGGGCACCTGCCCCAGGTAGTCAAGAAAAAGGAGGGCCACATGCCCGAGCTGAGGAAGAGGCGTTCGCATCTGGCCCTGTTGGGCGCGTTCGCCATGGTGGCTTCTGTTCTCGCGGTCGGCGCCTCGCCGGCTTCGGCGACACCGGGCACTGCGGACGGCACGGCTGTGTACTCGGCCTGCGTGGGTCCCGCTACCGCTGACGCGGGTTTCACCGATGTGGCCACTGGCAGCACTCATGATGCGGCCATCAACTGCATCGCTTACTACGGGATCACTCGGGGCACGTCTGCTACGACGTTCTCGCCGAATCGGACGATCCCCCGCTGGCAGTTGGCGGTGATGCTGCAGCGGGCCTCGGGCCCGGCTGGTGTCACGCTCGGCGCTGCTGCGGATCAGGGGTTCACCGACATCTCGGATCTGAGCTCTTCGTTCCAGGCGGCCATCAACCAGATGGCGGCTTTGGGGGTGATGACCGGGACCACGGCTACGACGTTTGATCCCAACGGGGTGGTGTCTCGGGCTGTGGTCGTTGAGGCTTTGGCCGGGTTCTTGACCAATGCCCGTGTCGGCCCCGGCGGCAAGGCGCTCGCCCGCAACGTCGATCGCAGCTTGACTTTGAGGGATCCGGCTAAGCCGACGAATTCCCAGGTGATCCCCATTGACGAGAATTTCCGCGATATCGGCGGGGCGACTTATTCGGCTTATCAGTCGATTCGGGCTCTGGCTGAGATGGGCGTGGTGTCGGGCCGCGGCGACGGGACTTTCGGTCCGGCGGCGTCGGTCACCCGGGGCCAGGCCGCTTCGTTCATCACTCGGGCGCTGGCTCACACCAACGCCCGCCCGGCCGGGCTCACCATGCAGGTTAACAAGGCCGCGGTGACCGCTTCCGATGAGCTGTCGCTATCGGTTTCGGTGCGCGGCAACGACTTCTCTATCAGGGAGAGCGTCCCGGTCGATGTCTTCTCGTATGCGGACCGGAACGCGGCGGCGGCGTTCAAGGCCGACGGCACCTGCCAGACCTCGGGCAGCACCAGGGTGAGCGATGTCAGAGGCGCCGGCGGGGCCTGCGTCATCGAGGTCGATGACGATGTCACCGAGCCCAGCGGCAATGTCACGGTCGACGCGGAGACGGTCAACCAGCCCACGACGTTTTGGGCTTGGACCGGCGCCGTCGGCGACAGGCTGGACTGGAACAAGGCGAATCTGTCCATGGACAGCTCGGTGGTCTCTGATGCCGCCTCGGTCTCTGTGACCACCCAGCAGGTTGCGTCCAGTGCCAGGGTGACCACCAGCGTCTCCGGCGACGCCGAGAACGACAACCTCGTTCGCTACGGCACCACGGTGACGGTCACCATCCAGCTTGTCGACTCCAACAGTCAGCCCGTTGGCATCTCCGGCCAGTCCTACCAGTGGTGGGCCACCGGCATCCATAGTCCTACCGGGGCGGGCCGGGCGATTCCGGGGACCGGGACGAAGACGGTCACTACCGGCGCTGACGGCAGGGCCACCTTCACCCTGACCCAGAACGATCCGGACACGAACCCGGACGTGGACGGCCCCGGCGAGGACGCCGACGCTGACGACATGACCACCTGGACGTACTACATCGCCAGGGTGGGCACCGCCGTCGCCCTTGCTGACAACAGTGACATCGGGTTCACCGTGTCCAGCGGTCAGGGCTCTGGCACGCTGGTCTTCGATGACGACGGCGGCGTCGCCGAAACGCTGAGCGTCGATCTGGCTCGGAAGTGGACGCCGATACCTGCTGCTGGCACCACCGGCGGCGGCCGTGTCGGCGTGACCGCCAAAGTCACCGACCAGTACGGCAGCCCGCTGCGAGGCCACGCCGTTTACTTCGACCTCGTAAACAACACCGGCGTCGACGACAACATCGGCTGCTCTGCCCGCGGCGCTGCTCCTCATTACCTATGCACCGCCTTCGATACGTCCATCGATGAAAACACTGGCGAGGTCATGGGAACGGTTAGGCGCCTCACTCGCTCCAACGGCACCAACACCGTCAGCGCTGAGTATAGAGCAACCGCGTCTATGACGGCGATGGTTACGGACCGTTTCTCCAGGTACACGGTGGGGACCGATCTCGACGGTGATGGCAACTTGGACGACTCTGGCGAGATAGTCTCGAAGCTGCACTACTGGACCACTGATCCTGAGGGCTGGAACGCAGAAGCTGGTACGGCTACCGCCGCGACTAGCACCACGGCTTGGACTGCCGTTCGCTTCATTGACCTTGAGAATAATCTCATAGTCACCACAGGCCCGTCGGGTGGCCCGCGGCAATATATCCCGCAGGGATATCGCTATACGGGTGACACCATCTTCAAGTTGTTCCTCTATAACAGTGACGACCCTGACGAAGCCAGGTGGGTAGGAGAAGCTGAGATGGAGCGCCGGATGGCCCTCCACCTGAAGACCCCTGGCATCGTTGCAAAGCTGGAGAACCCCGACGATCTGTTCCCAATAAATGCGGATATGCAGATCCTCCAGTACAACGTCTCGGGCAGACCTTCCCGCACCGGGGTCTCGAACTCGGTCATTGTGATCCGCTTCGGTCCCAGTCGTAGCCTCCAGGATCCGCCGCCGTCTAGCGGCTGAGGTCTGCTGAGAACGCCGGCACCCCCACCCCCGGCGTAACCCAACCCAACCCGGGAGGCCCCCGGCTCCGGCCGGGGGCCTCCCGCGTCCCTGCCGATTTGGCCGATTTGCCGCCATGTCCAACCTCCCCCGGACTGCCACCCGCACCGCCGCCGCCGTGATGGTCTCCACCATCGACCACGCCGCCACCGCCGTCGGCGTCGACCTGTTGCGCCGGGGCGGGTCCGCCGCCGACGCCGCCGTGGGCGCCAACACCGTGCTGGCCGTCACCTCCCCCCACGCCTGCGGTCCCGGCGGCGACGTGTGGGCCCTCGTGTACGACTCATCTGGACCCCCGGTCGCGTTGAACGCGGCCGGGTTCGCCGGTTCGGGCGCCGACGCCGCCCGTCTCCGGGCCCAGGGCTTCGACCGCATCCCCCCGCGGGGCCACGTCTCCTCCGTCACCGTGCCCGGCGCCGTGGACGGCTGGCTGGCCCTGCACCGGCGCTTCGGCCGCCTGCCCTTGGCCGAGGTGCTGGCCGAGGCGATCCGCATGGCCGCCGACGGGTTCGCCGCTTCCCCCCACCTGGCCGAGCGGTCCTCCGAAGTGGTCGGTGTAGCTGGCAACACCGACATCGGTCCCGACCTGCGCCCCGGCCAGATCGTCCGCCGCCCCGGCACCGCCCGGGCCCTTCGGGCCGTCATCGAGCAAGGCCGAGACGGCTTCTACGGCGGCGAGTTCGGCCAAGCCCTGCTCGAGCTCGGGGGAGGGGAGTACTCGCCCGCCGACCTCGACACCCCCGTCGCCCGCTGGGTCGAGCCGGTGTGCGTCTCCGCCTTCGGCTGCGACTTGTGGACCGTCCCCCCGCCGTCGCAGGGCTACCTCACCCTGGCCTCAGCCTGGATCGCCGACGGCCTCGACTTCGCCGCTCCCCCCGCTGCCGGCCCCGACGGCGCAGTCGACTCCGGCGCTCCCCCCGCTGCCGCCGACGGCCGCTGGGCCCACCTGCTGGTGGAGGCGTCCTCCATGGCCGCCTACGACCGCCATCGGGTGCTGCACGAAGGGGCCGAGGGCCGGGTCCTGGTCCACGAAGCCCGGCTCGCCCCCCGCCTCCGCGCCATTGACGCCGCCCGTGCCGCCAACATCGACCCCCCGTCCGCCCTCGCCTCCCCCGGCGACCCCGCCCCCGGCGGCGCCCCGTCCGACCCCGACCCCGCCCCCGGCGACACCACCTACCTGTGCGCGGTGGACGCCGACCGCATGGGCGTCTCTCTCATCAACTCCAACGCCAGCGGCTTCGGCGCCCACTTGGTGGCCGGCGCCACCGGCATCTTCCTGCACGACCGGGGCATCGGCTTCAGCCTCGAGCCCGGCCATCCCGCCCTCTACGCCCCCGGCCGCCGCCCTCCCCACACCCTGGCCCCGGCCCTGGTCACCCGGCCCGACGGGACCTTGCGCATGGTGCTGGGCGCCATGGGCGGCGACTCCCAGCCTCAGATTCTGCTTCAGCTCCTCCACCGCATCCTGAGGCTGGGCCAGTCCCCCGGCCGGGCGGTGAGCGCCGGGCGCTGGGTGCTGGCCCCCGACGACGGCGCCGACGGCTTCTCCACCTGGCTGCCCGGCCGCGGCCGCAAAGTTCTCATCGAGGACCCGGCCTCGGGCTGGGCCCCCGAGCTGGCCGCCCTGGGCCACGCTGTCGGGGAGGCCGTCCCCGGTGCCGGCTTCGGCCACGCCCACGTGATCGAGGTGACCGCCGACGGCGCCCTGGCCGGCGCCGCCGACCCCCGCTCTCTCATCGGCGCCGCCGCCGGCCTGTGATTTCCGAGTGAACCCACATGGCAGTGTCCCGCTGAATGCTGGGGTTTCTGGCCGCCGTCAGCTATGATCCCTGCAATCCACTTGCCTCGGGTTGCGCCGTGCTAGCGTGCCTGATAAGCAATGACGATTAGATCGCTGTCAAAGGAGGGCCTCATGCCCGGACTGATAAGAAGGTGCCCGCGTCTGGCTGTGCTGGGCGCGTTCGCCATGGTGGCTTCTGTTCTCGCGGTCGGCGCCTCGCCGGCTTCGGCGACACCGGGCACTGCGGACGGCACGGCCGGGTACTCGGCCTGCGTGGGTCCCGCTACCGCTGACGCGGGGTACACGGATGTGGCTGCTGGCAGCACTCATGATGCGGCCATCAACTGCATCGCTTACTACGGGATCACTCGGGGCACGTCTGCTACGACGTTCTCGCCGAATCGGACGATCCCCCGCTGGCAGTTGGCGGTGATGCTGCAGCGGGCCTCGGGCCCGGCTGGTGTCACGCTCGGCGCTGCTGCGGATCAGGGTTTCACCGACATCTCGGATCTGAGCTCTTCGTTCCAGGCGGCCATCAACCAGATGGCGGCTTTGGGGGTGATGACCGGGACCACGGCTACGACGTTTGATCCCAACGGGGTGGTGTCTCGGGCTGTGGTCGTTGAGGCTTTGGCCGGGTTCTTGACCAATGCCCGTGTCGGCCCCGGCGGCAAGGCGCTCGCCCGCAACGCCGATCGCAGCTTGACTTTGAAGCAGAGCACGGCGGCGAGCGCCGCGGCGATCCCCATCGACGAGAGCTTCCGCGATATCGGCGGGGTGACTTATTCGGCTTATCAGTCGATTCGGGCTCTGGCTGAGATGGGCGTGGTGTCGGGCCGCGGCGACGGGACTTTCGGTCCGGCGGCGTCGGTCACCCGGGGCCAGGCCGCTTCGTTCATCACTCGGGCGCTGGATCACACCAACGCCCGCCCGGCGGGTCTCACGGTGCAGGCCAGCAAGGCCGCGGTGACCTCTCTAGATGAGCTGTCGCTGTCGGTTTCGGTGCGCGGCAACGACTTCTCTCCCAGCGAGAGCGTCTCGATCGATGTCATCTCGTATCTCACCGAGAACGCGGCGATGGCGTTCAAGGCCGACGGCACCTGCCAGACCGCCGTCGGCAGCCCGGTGGCTGTTGTCGGAAACGGCACCGCGGCCTGCGCCATTGAGGTCGACGACGATGTCACCGAGCCCGCCGGCAACGTCACGATCAGTGTGAACACGCCCGCCAAGCCCACCACGTATTTGGTTTGGACCGGCGCGGTCGGCGACAAGCTGGACTGGGACGAGGCGAACCTGTCGATGGACAACTCGATGGTCTCCGACGCCGCCTCGGTGTCTGTGACCACTACCACGGCTCCGGCCAGCGCCAAGGTGACCACCAGCGTCTCCGCCGACGCCACCGGCGGCAACACCGTCCGCTACGGCACCACGGTGACGATCACCATCCAGCTCATGGACTCGGCCGGCAAGCCCATCGGCGTCCCCGGCCAGTCCTACCAGTGGTGGGCCACCGGCGTGCACGATCCTGACCGCCCGGGCCGGGCGATTCCGGGGACCGGGACCAGCACGGTCACCACCGGCGCTGACGGCAGTGTCTCCTTCTCCCTCACCCAGGCCGACCCCGACACGAAAGCGGACGCTAACGACCAGACCACCTGGACGTACTACATCGCCAAGGTGGGCACCGCCGTCAACCTTGACGACACCGCCTTCGGCGCTGACGACGACGGCATCTTCGACGGCGGCACCCAGGGCTCCGGCACGCTGATCTTCGACGACGACGCCCCCGACGCCAAGAAGCTGAGCGTCGCGGCGCAGCGGAGCTGGAGCCTGAAGCCGGCTTCCGGCGCCACCGCCCGCGTCGGCGTGACCGGCAAGGTCACCGACCAGTACGGCGACCCGATGCGGGGCCAAGCCATATTCTTCGACCTCGACGGCAACAACGTCTTCGGCTGCGCGACCTGGGCCACCAGTACTGACACATGCACGACCGTCGGCGCCGGGGATCAAAGCATTGCGAACGGCGCCATCGACGGCGCGACTGAGCGCGTCACCCGCTCCAACGGCACCAACACCATCAGCGCCGCGTACAAGTCGACCGCGCCGACAACGCCTACCTTCGCCGCCTACCAGGTGGCGGTCGATCTCGACGGTGATGGCACTCTGGAGACGGCTAATGACGAGATAGCCACGGTGACCCATTACTGGGCCTCGCCCCCCACTGGCCTGAACGCGAACACCGGCAGGGCCAGCCCCGTGGGGTGGGGCCCCTGGCGGCGCGTGGACCTCACCAGGAACGCCTTGATCCACGGCACAACCGCAGAGGGTACCCTGGCCGCGGTTATGGCTGGCTCTTCGAGGGCCTATACCTACAAGGAAGGCGATCTCTTCATATGGTACGCCAACGTCACGGGCGATCCCGTCGACCCGACTGAGACCGCCAGAGCCGCCGACGCGAACATCAGATGGGTCGGCATGGCCGATTTCGAGCGCCGGGTTGCTGCGCACATGAAGGTGAAAGCCACCAACTTTACGAATCCGACCGAAATCGCCCCCTTCGAAGCCGACTTCAGGGTTCGCAAGTACGACGCCAACGGTCAGTCGATCTTTGAGATCAGACTCTGGGCTGGCAATGACATCCAGGACCCGCCCTCCAACTGACCCCCTAGAAACGCCGGCCCCCCAACCCCCGGCGTAAACCCACCCAACCCGGGAGGGCCCCGGCCCCAGGCCGGGGCCCTCCCGCGCCCACCCCCCTTTTCCCCCAACCCACCTCCAGCCCTCCCTGCCCCCAGCCCGCCCCCCTCGCCCCTGCTGCCCCCAGGACCGCCCCCCGGACCCCCCCGGGGACCGCCCCCGCCCGCCCCAGCCCGTCCCCTCGGCCCCCGGACCTGCCACCCCTTTTTTTCGGTTTTTCTGAGCATTTTCTTGCGCTATAGCGCCGGTTTTTGCTCAGAAAACCCTCCACCCCCGGTTTTTCTGAGGCGAGCCGCTTGTTGGCCTGCGGCCTAGGCCGTGGTTAGAGTCTGTTCCGCGGCGACTCGGACGACGCCGGGGGCCCGACACCTTGGGCCGTCGGCACGGTCCGGCTTTCGTGCGGCATCCACGGACCTGTGACGGCCGGCGCCGGGAAGCGCCCGATGTGCTAAGCGTCTGCGGCGGCGGCCCCCTTTCGCCATGTGAGGCCGCCGCGCCTGCGCCTTGACAATCTGCTAAACTAAGCAGGGCCCATTGACTCCAATCTTGGAAGGCGGGCGACATGGGCGACCTGCTGCATCTGTTGGATTACGACCTTTACAAGATGACGCATGCGGACCGCCTCTTGCGCGTCACCCCTGGGACTATGCGCAGGTGGCTTGAAGGCCACAAGGGTGCCCTTCCTCTGATTCGGAGAGAATCAGCAGGCAAGGAATCGGTCACATGGGGCGAGTTTGTGGAGGCGCGCCTCCTGTGCGAATACAGGCAACTGGGAATAAGTGTTTTCAAAATGCGTCCCGCTATTTCCAAACTCCGAGAAATGTTCGATACTCAATACCCGCTTGCCGTCGCGCAGCCTTTCTTAAGCAGCGATGGGCTGGATTTGATAATGAGAGTACAAGAAGAAACGGATTTGGATCCGCGCCTTTGGTTCGTGATCCGCACCGGTCAGCTAATCTTACCATCTCCAGCGGTTCTGCGATTTGATAAATCGACGGATCGTGACGAATCCATCGTGCGTCGAATCCATATGACTGACAACATTGTGCTTGACCCGGAGTACTCATCTGGGGCTCTGACTATCAAAGGCCGCCGCCTGCGCGTTGCTTCTGTAGCAGGAGCAGTCAAACTAGGAAATAGGCCTGAAGAAGTTGCTGAAATGTGCGACATCTCGGTCGATGCCGTTCAAGATGCCATGAGTTATGCCGACATCGCATGATCGACGTTTTAGTTTAGACCTTTTTGTTGACGAGAATATAATTGGGGATCTCCCAGTTCTGCTGAACAATTTACCGGGTGTAGGGGCCGTTCTTTATCCTGGACACCCAGATACCCCGATCAAGCCAGCATCAAAGGATTCGCAGATATTCCAAATCATCGGAGACGATGGCTATGGCCCAATATTCATAACCTCTGATCAAAATGTGGACTCTTCAAGTGAAGGCCAATGGTTGCGTGATATGCGCATACGCGCCATCATCTTCCCCCAACAATTCGAGCCTCGCGTGTGTTATGAACTTATCTTAGCGCACTGGGAAGAGATAGTTGATATTGCTAGGCACCGCGGCCCGTCTGCCCATCTTCTGACAGAGCAGGGTTTAGATCCCGTAGACTTGGGGTGACAACTTCTGAGTCCTAGATTGGGCTTTGGCCCCCCCCCCCCCCCCCCCCCTCCACAGCCCCGGTGCTCTGCGAGCAGACGCTCACAAAGCAGGCGCAAAATCAAGCCATCGCCTGGGGCGCGCTGGCTGTGATGCGGATAGAGGGCCCGACGCTCACAAAGCAGGTGCAAAATCAAGCCATCGCCATCCCGGCTGGTCACGATCGCAATGAACCCTGTCCCTGTAGTACAGGTTCAGCCCGTCAATGTACGCACCCACCCCTCATGCCGGTTCTCGCTACTGACTTGCGTCCAGCTACGCCAGGACGCTCGCTTCTTGGCGTGTGGACTCTACTTGGCGGCCGGCGCGGCGTAACATCCGGGGCGTGCCTGTTAGACCCCTGACCGGCCTCCGGGTGATCGACTTGGCCGTCGACCTCGGCGAGCTGTGCGGGCGGCTCCTGTCCGACCTGGGCGCCGAGGTGGTGAAGGCGGAGCCGCCGGCCGGTTCGCCCAGCCGCCGCCTGCCGCCCCTCGACGGCGACCACTCCCTGTTCTTCACCATGCGAAACTGCGGCAAGCTCAGCGCCGTCGTCGATCTGGACGCCCCCGACGGCCCCGACAAGCTGCACGGGCTGCTGGCCTCCGCCGACGTGGTGATCGACTCGGCCGAGCCCGGCGCCCGGGCCGCCGCCGGACACGAGGGCCTGGAGGCCGAGGCCCTCGCCGCCCGCCACCCCGACCTGGTGGTGGTCTCCATCACCGCCTACGGCCGCACCGGCCCCTACGCCGGCCGCGACGTGTGCGGGTCGGTGATCGACGCCACCTCCGGGCTGTGCTGGAAGGCCGGGGTGCCCGAGCGGGAGCCGCTCCTGCCCCCCGGCAACTTCTCCGGCGACATCGCCTCGCTCATCGGGGCCTTCGCCGCCGTCTGCGCCCTGCTCCAGCGGGCCGCCGGCCGCCCCGGCCAGCTCATCGACGTCTCCGCCAACGAGGCCGCCGCCCAGATCACCGACTGGTCGATGCCCAACATCTCCCGCACCATCGCCTCCGGGCGCGAGCCCAACGAGGTGAGGGCCGGGACCGGTCCCTTCTATCCGCTGGTGGCCACCAAGGACGGATGGGTCCGCCTGGTGGTGCTGAGCCCCCGCCAGTGGCACGCCATCCGGGCCTGGCTGGGCGAGCCCGACTACCTCCAAGACCCCGAGTACGACTCCTTCATCTCCCGGCTGATGATCGCCGACGCCGTGCTGAACCCGCTGTATGAGGAGCTGTTCTCCACCATGACCGCCGATGAGGTGTCGGTCGAGGCCCAGCGCCGGGGCATCGTGGCCACGCCCGTGCTCACCCCCGCCGCCGTGGTGGCCAACCGCCACTTCGACCAGCGGGGCACCTTCGACCGGGTGCCGCTGTCGGTCGGCGGGGTGATGAGCCTGCCGTCGGGCTGGTTCGAGATCGGCGGCGCCCGGGTCGGTCCCACCGGCCGCCCCCCCCATCTGGGCCAGCACACCGACGAAGTGTTCGCCTCCCTGGCCTCGCCGCCCGCCCGCCCCGCCCCCGAGTCAGCCGCTGTCTCCAACGCCGCAACCTCGCCCGCCCCAACTGCCACCCCGGCCCCGGCCCCCGCCTCTGCGCCGGCCCCGGCTTCCGAGTCAGCCGCCGTCCCCAACGCCGCAACCTCGCCTGCCTCTGCGCCGGCCCCAGCCCTCTCGCCGTCCCCGGCGCCGGCCCCCGCCCCGCCCCTGGCCGGCGTCCGGGTGGCCGACTTCGGCCACGGCGGAGTGGGGGTGGAGGCCGGCCGGATGCTGGCCGAGTACGGCGCCGACGTGATCAAGGTGGAGAGCCGCTCCTACCCCGACTTCGTCCGGGTCATCCTGGGCAGCGAGATGTCGCCGTCGTTCGCCTCGTCGTCGCGGTCCAAGCGCAGCCTGGGCGTGAACGCCAAAACCGACCGGGGCCGCCAGGTGCTCTACGACCTGGTGCGCTCCGCCGACGTGGTGATCGAGAACGGCTCGACCGGCACCATGGACGACCTCGGCCTCGGCTGGAGCCGCCTGTCGGAGGTGAACCCCGATCTGGTGATGGTGTCGAGCCAGCTCATGGGCTCGCACGGCGAGTGGTCTCGGTGGCTGGGATACGGCCCCAACAGCCAAGTGGTCGGGGGCCTGACCCACCTGTGGAGCTACGAGGATTTCGACCGGCCCGCCGGGGCCCAGTCGATCTTCCCCGACCACTGGGCCGGCCGGATGTGCGCCCTGGCCGCCGTGGCCGGGCTGCTGGGCCGCCGCCGGGGGGTGATGGCCGGCGGCTGCCACGCCGAGGTGTGCCAGGCCGAGCAGGTGGTGGGGGTGCTGGGCGATCTGCTGGCCATGGAGTCGCTGCGGCCCGGCTCGGTGAAGCCGAGGGGGAATCGCCGCGACCGGGGCGTCCCCTGGGGGCTGTTCCGGTGCGCTGGCGACGACCAGTGGGCGGCCGTGTGCTGCCGCAGCGATGACGAGTGGCGGCAGCTTGCCGCCCTGATGGGGTTTGAGGCCGACGGCCTGGACACGGCGGCCGCCCGCCGGGAGCGCGAGGACGAGGTGGAGGCGGCCGTGTCGGCCTGGACCGCGGGCCTCGACAAGTCAGCGGTCACCGAGGCCTGCCTGGCCGCCGGGGTGCCCGCCGGACCGATGCTCACCTCCGCCGAGCAACTCTCCGACCCCCACTTGGCCGCCCGCGGCTACCTGGTGGAGCTGGACCAGCCCCCCATCGGCCCCATGACCTTGGAGGGCGCCGCCTTCTGGGCCACCGGCATGGCCGGCCCCGACATCCGCCCCGCCCCCGGCCTGGGCCAGCACACCCGCGAGATCGCCGCCGACCTAGGCCTCCCCCCCGCCGAAATCGAGCATCTGATCGCCCAGTCCGTCCTAGAACCCGACCCACCCCCCACCCCGGACCGATGATTAGATAAATATTTAAAATATTTATTTATGTCCAGGGTTGTTATTGTCGTTGTTTAGGCGTATGGTCTAGGCTGTCCTTCGGACAAGCCGGGGGCACTACAGAGAGGAGGCCGCTATGGCCTACCAAATTTCAATCGGAAGACACTTGAAGCGAAACGGTTTCCACGTGGTGTGGGACCCGGTTACTTTCAGGCGCCTCCCAAATGGGGTGAAGAACCCCCGCGGCATCAAAGTCGCGACCAACCCTCGCGATGGCCGGATCGGCGTCGTCGACAGCGGGTCGGACCCTGGTCCTGCCCTCGAGTTCGTCAGGTCGCTCGGCTACGAGCTTCATCGACACGAAGACGGGTTCATCGAGGTTGCTCCGTCGGAGCCGGGGTGGCCCCCCGGACTGACGAGCGAACCGTCAGCGACTTTCTCCGAGGGTGCGCGGCGAGACATGGCGGATGGACCGACTACTCCCGTAGTCGGTTCGGAAACCAACGGGTCGAGCACTGACCTCGGAGATGCCGACGGCACTGGTGTGGCCGACTCGGAGCTGGCTGCCCCGGACGGGTCGGTGCAGGGTCTCAGCAACTACCAGCGAGTCCTAGATCACAGGCCGCAATTGGTTACAAGAATCGATGCAGAACTGGAGTCTCAGATCGACGGTCTTGTCGCCGCTGGAGTCGTCAGCTCTCGCTCCGACGCGGTTCGTTGCGGCTTGAGGGAGCTGATCGATAAGCACCGGCGCCGCATGATCGGTGAAGCCATCGTGCAGGGCTACTTGAAGCATCCTCAAACTGAGGAAGAACTCGCGTGGGCTCACGACAACGCCATCGCCATGATTGAGGAAGAGCCCTGGTGACACCGATGCAAGGCGAAATCTGGTTGGCCGAAGCGCCCGACAAACGCCGGCCGGTGCTCATCGTGACTCGCAGCGAAGTCGTGCCAGTGCTCAAGTCGGTCGTCGTCGCCCCGATCACGCGGTCGGTTCGAGGCATCCCGACCGAGGTGCCCCTGAATCGCGAAGACGGCCTCTCAGGTCACTGCGCAGCTTCCTTCGACAACTTGCAAATACTGCCCAAGGCGTTTCTGACACACCGGATCGGTTCGATCGCGGCGGGACGAACAGAGATCTGCCGGGCGCTAGGCGCGCTGGCCGACTGCTGATGTGGAGGGCAGTGTCCCACTGAGTGGTGGACTTGAGGTAGCCGCTAGCATTGGCGTGCAGATTGTAGGTTTGCGTGCAGATTGTAGGCTAAGTGCTGTGCGGATTGTAGGTTTGCGTGTAGATTGTAGGCTAACTCCCGTGCGGATTGCAGGCTGGCCACTGGTTGAGGGCGGGATGACAGGATGAACGGCCAGATGATCAGCAGGCACTTGGAGGGCCCGATGGCGGCGGGGTTGGACGTGTTCCGCAGTCTGCTGCTGCACGGGCCTCGGCAGAGCGGCAAGACCACCTTGGCCTTGCGCTTATCTGATAGATGCGGCGGCACCTTCATATCTCTTGACGACCCTGAAGTGCTCGAGGAAATGCTGAACGATCCACGATATTTTCTTGAAGAAGCAGCCAAGCCGGTGGTCGTTGATGAGGTGCAATTCGGCGGCGACAAATTGATCCGAACGCTCAAGACCATCATCGACAAGAGCGATGCTCCAGGTCAGTTCATCTTAACTGGTTCAACCAACTTCTTGACCGTAGCCAGCATCCGAGAGTCATTGGCCGGACGCATCGTCATCTACGACATGTGGCCGTTGTCCCAAGCAGAAATATCCGAAGCCGCTTCTCCGATGATCACACGCCTATTTAAGCATCCTCCTGAACTACCGGATACAGCCGAGAGGTTATCCAGACAACAATATCTAGAGATGGCATGCATGGGAGGCTATCCAGAGATGCGGCGCATGACGCAGCAAGGCGGACGGGCGTTATGGGTTGAATCACATGTGCGGACCGTCATCGAACGCGACATAAAAGCGGTCACCGCTATCCGCTCTATCGGCAATCTAAATGCTCTGTTACGTTGGGTAGCGGCGATGACCGGCCAAGCCTTGAACATCAGCGGAGCACAGCGAGAACTACAGATCAGCCGCGACTCTCTATATCTATATCTTGATTGGCTAGAGACAATCGGGCTAACCTACCGCCTTACATACTGGCGCCGAGGCAACCATGTCGCACGGGCCACCAAGTCGCCTCGGCTGATAATGGCCGACACCGGGATCACCGCGGCACTGTTGAACATCTCGGAAGAAGCACTGCGGCACCCGGGGGCTGAGATGGCTGGGCCACTGCTTGAAACATTCGTCATCAACGAGGTGATGCGGCAAGCAGCCGCGACGGTAACTCCAAAGATCCGGGCACACTACTTTCGGGACGCCAACGGCAGACGAGAAGTAGATTGTGTGCTAGAAATGCCCGACGGGGCAGTGGCAGCTCTGGAAATCAAAGCCACAAGCTCTCCCAACCGCTCGCAGGCCAAACATCTGGCGTGGCTGCGGGACCAGATGGACGCGGTGTCGCCCGGCAAGTTCAGGGGCGGCTATCTGCTGCACACTGGAGACCGAGTAGCCGAGATCGGAGACCGTGTCTACATGATGCCCATATCTGCGTTATGGGCGCAGTCCCCGCCATAGCCGCGCCGCCGACGATCAAAAGCGTCCAGGCGTGACACCCTCATCACTCTACCGGTGCCCTTGTCCCGGTTCGTCCGTTCCAGTCGGTTAGGTGAGGCAGTGCGAATGCCCTCGGTACCCGGCTTCGCTGTGGGTCACGGGGCCGATCGGCGGGTCTGCCGCCCGTGGCCAGCGGCCCGGCCACCGACATCCCGCTCCATCCCGCCTTGGCCCAGCAGTGCGGCCACCGCCGGAGATGGTCCCGGCAACGGTGCGTGCTGCCTGGCGCCCACCCGGGAAGCCGCCAGTACCGCCCAAGCGGCTGATAGCCGACAGGTCCGAAACCCTAGAACCGATTCCCCCACCAATCGAGGTATCATAGAAAATGACGTTAGCGCCACTATGCAAAAGATCTCATTGAGAGACATTATCATATCATTCCACCCTCAATCAAATAAACTCCTGAAAGGAGACATCATGTCGTTCCATCCAGAACTGAATAAACGTTTGAAACGGCACGGCTTTCATATTGAATATGACCCCCGTACGAGAGAGCTGCTGGATAAAGGAAAGAATGATCTAGGTATTCAGATCAGAAAATCTAAAGACCATGGTGGTCGTGTTGGTATCGTTGACCAGGGCACGGAGCCTCGAGCTGCTATGGCGTTCGTCTTGGTGCTTGGCTATAAGCTGTGCTTTGGTGATGATGGGTTCATCGAGGTTCTAGATAAGGAACGACCCTTGGACCAGTGACCGGCTACATTAGATAGATTAGTCCTTCCTGTCACTGTCTTGCAGGTACTGGTCAAGGGCGTCGGTGATTATGTACCGAACCGCTACCGGGATCGTATGATTCGGGTACGCCCCCTCTACAAGGTCGAGCAGCTCCTGTTCAGAAGAAATGCCAGTCTCTTCAAGGAGCACCGGCAAGTCGGCACGGTCGATAGGCCGCATCGACATCAGTTTCATGGCAAGCAGATACCGGGCATCAGCACCATACACGCTGAATCTCTCCCCAGCATATAAAAACCGAGGGCTGATCCCCACTTCAGGAGAAGCCGCTTTGAGCTTGGCAGCGTCATTGATCCAATCTGAACGCAACCCCCGCCTAAGCCCGACCCGAGCAACCGCAGCCCTTAACTCAGGTGTCATGCCCTCAGACACAACGTCGACATCATGAGTCCACCGGCCTCCCCATTGAAGCGCTATAGCCGCGCCGCCGACAATAAGAATCGACAACGGCTCTCCATGCCCTTCCAGCTCGGCATCAACCTCAGCGAAGAGGCCCAAGAGCATGTCGGCGCTCAGCCCGGCACCGGATCCCATTGCCGAGGGCCGTCCTTTTCTAGCAGATGCGGCTGAAAGTGGACGCGATGGAATTTCGCCGCGGGCGGCGACTGATCTCGGACCCACCGGCCGTAATCGGAGTCGGAGTCACCGGCGAACAACACGACATCCCGGTCGGCGCGATAGCCCAACACCCACTCCGGGACCTCCACGGCGTCCCGCTCGCAAAGGGCGTGAACCACCGCGGCCACCACGGGCATTAGCTCAGGGTCACCACCTTCATACGACGGCGCTTCCGAGATCATGGCACTGCGGTCGCCGGACCGGTTCCAGTCCGAGATGAACTGAGCCAGCGGGACGCGGTACGAGCCCCGCCGGCACTCCGCCGCCATCAGCTCGGGCAAATCGGCAGCCTCCAACTCTTCAAAAGCGTCCAGGCGTGACACCCTCACCACCCTACCGGTGTCCTTGTCCCGGTTCGGCCGTTCCAGTCGGTTAGGTGAGGCAGTGCGAATGCCCCGGTACCCGGCTTTCGCTGTGGGTCACGGGGGCCGATCGGCGGGTCTGCTGCCCGTGGACAGCGGCCCGGCCACCGACATCCTGCTCCATCCCGCCATGGCCCGGCCGTGCGGCCATCGCCGGAGATGGTCCCGGAACGGTGCGTGCTGCTTGATGCCCATCTGGAGAGCCACCAGTACCAGCCCGAGCGGCTGACAGCCGACAGTTCCGAGCCGAGGGCCAGCCGAGGCCCTCGGTCTTTCATCTGCGTGCTGCGCATCCGGCTGGCAAGAGTTGCGGTCGGTTCGGGCATCTGCTACCCTTTCGTGCAGACGGGAGGCGCGGGTAGCCGTACACCTGGGGAAACCCAAGTACCCGGCTCCTACTGGAGTCGGCTTCAGACGGTCCGGCCTCTCGTCCCGCGTTCTGCCGGACGCAGAAGCTAGCTGAGCGGATTGTTCTCTGGTATCAGAGCGTCCAGATCGAGCCACCACGGCATCTTCTTGTGCCAATGCGGTTCGATGCAGTGCAGGCCATAGGTTTCAAGCGGTCTAGCGCTCCAGATTATGGGCGCAAGAGCCTTCAGGTACATGGGCTCGATCCGGTGCGGCGGCTTGGCGGAAGGTACAAGTGCTCTCCAAAGAGTACGACCAGAGATGTCAGCCCACTGGAGCCCAATCTGACTGCTTGCCCGACGCACAGATACTGGCAGTCTCAGCCGATTCCACTCGATATCTGTTTCCAATCTCTGCACCCGTAATATATATCTGTCTAAGTTCTCGCGGGGCAAGCGTCGTACTGAAGCAAAGGTTGGGTGGGCTGGCAGATCCATAGAACGTGCAAACCAACTGATGCGCTCCAACATCAATCGACACAAGAAGTTATATATTGTAGTTGAGCGAGGAAGTATATCTGCGTTCTTTAGTATGTAAGCCTTTGGTATGATTACGAAGAAGACTCGCAACTCCTTTATTGTTGTCAACCTCTCCGATGCTTCAATCAGTTTCTCGTGATCCTTAAGATGCCTGATCGAATGAATCTCCTGCCCCTGTGGTCGTCCCAATACTTGGTTCAGATCATACATAGCTGTCTCAAGCACTTGCAGGTTTGATGCACGGAAAGCGCAGGCAGTCATGAAGAAGTATGGCGATGAACCTGGTTTCGTACCCCAGTCGCCAGTTTCATCGATCTGTACTTCCAAGTAGTCGCCGTCCGCCCGGCTACCTGTCGAGTGCATGTCTTTGCGTCCCTTCTCCGATTCAACGGAGCGGACCGCTACCACTCGATCTCATGGCGCATCGCCACACGCGGTGACCGCACTCTACCGGGCTCAAAGCCGATCCCACATCGTTTCGCCGATCCAAGACGGGAGCTGGCCGAGTCCTCGGTCTTTCATTCTGCGTGCTGCGCATCCGGCTGGCATGAGTTGCGGTCGGTTCGGGCATCTGCTACCCTTTCGTGCAGACGAGAGGCGCGGGTAGCCGCCTACGCAGGGAAACCTGAGTACCCGGCCGCAAGGGTCGGCTTCAGACGGTCCGGCCTCTCGTCCCGCGTTCTGCCGGACCCCGGTCAGGCGAGCGGCGCTGAGTCGGATCGTTGCGAAGGCGTGGCACACTGACGGCGTGACGGCCGTTCAGTCTCTTCAAGCCCCCACGCGAGAAGAGGCGCGGCGCGGCGGGCTGAGGCGGCCGCCGACGATGGAAGACGCTCGGGCTGCCGTGGCCGCCGTCGTCGAGCGGGTGCCAGAAGCAGTGCAGATCGGCGTGTTCGGCTCCGTGGCCCGGGGCCACGCGAAACCGCTCAGCGACATCGATCTGCTCGTGGTCGTGGATGATCTGGACTATCTGGCCGATCGCCCGCGGCTGGCGGGCGAAGTGCGCAGCGCGGCCCGGACCGCCACGCCGTACCCGGTCGGCGTCGTGCTCACCGACGTGACCGAATGGGCGCGCCGGTCGTCACTGCGAACCGCTTTGGAGCGGGACATTTCAAGGGGTCTGGTCACCATCCACGACGAAGGCGACGAGCGCCGTGTGCCCGTCGCGTGGGAGAAGGCCATGGAGAAAGCCTCCACAGACCTCAGCGAGGCGTACGTTCGGCTGGGCGAAGCCGCGGCCGCGTTCAACGGAGCGTTGCGATGGATGTCGCCCAGCACCGCTGAGAACCGAGCCCGGCGCTCGAAGGGCGACCTTCACGCCGTTTATCTGATGCACAGGCATCAGAGCCTGCTGGCCGACCTGGACATGGTGCTGGAAACCTCTCTCAAGGCGATGCACCACGCAATCGGGGAGTCGGTTCCCGCCTGGACGCACAAGCTGTCCGTCCTGGCTAACGACCTTCCGGCGGGCCCGGAGCGCTCCCGCGTGCTGGAGGCGCTGGCCCCGCTGCGCGTGGAGTCGCTGCCGCCCGCACACCGCGGCCCGGACGACCTGGAGGAGGTCTTCACCAACTGGCGCATCCACGGCACCTACTCCAGCGCCAGTCGGGCTGCGCTGTATCTGCCGGCTGAGCGAGTGGACGCTGAGCGAGTGGACGCTGAGCGAGTGGACGACTATCTAGAAGCCGCCGACCGGATCGCCGTTCTGACGCTCGAAGTGCTGGCCGGGCGGTCCGAGGGCGGAGTGCTGGAGAACCGGCGGGAGGTGGTTCTGCACCGCGCCGCGTTCACAGCCATGCGCAGGGCGAGATCGCGTTACGACGCCGCCACCGGGCGCCGTCGCCGGGTTGGCCGGTTCTGGGGCCCATCGGCGGGTCTGCCGCCCGTGTCCAGCGGCCCGGCCACCGACATCCCGCTCCATCCCGCCATGGCCCGGCAGTGCGGCCACCGCCGGAGATGGTCCCGGCAACAGTGCGTGCTGCCCGGCGCCCACCCGGGAAGCCACCGGTACCGCCCAAGCGGCTGACAGCCGACAGATCCGAGACGGGGAGCCGGCCGAGGCCTCTCTGCAAACCGCTTGGGAGCGGACATTCAGGCCAAGCCGTTCGTCAGCCGGTCGTTCAGGTTGATAAGTGGTGCCGAGTTGCTCTAGCGCCTTCCGTTGATTACCATTTCACCGAGTTATCGCCAAACGCGATCTGGTGGAAGTTGGAGGTAGCGAGTATGAGCGTGTTGACTTCCGATCACAAGGTTCGGCCGCCTGAGGCATCGCCGGACGAGTTCGTGAGCTTGCTTGGCCGGCTCAAGCGCGTGACAGAGCCCACTGCGACTTTAACCGGACCCGATGGCGAGCAAATCGTGCTTCCCCCGGAGGTTTTCGAGATCCTGCGTGATGTAGTCAAGATGATGGCTGAAGGGCAGGCGATCATGCTTGCCCCTGTCAATCTGCGTTTGACTACCCAAGAAGCGGCCGATCTGCTTGGCATCAGCCGTCAGTCGTTCATCAAGGTGCTGGACGCGGGTGAAGTGGCTTTCAAGACGATAGGCCGACATCGCCGTGTCCGGCTCGTTGACCTTCTCGAATACAAGACTCGACGCTCTCATCAGCAGCGTGAAGCCTTAGACAGAATGGTGGAAATCGCTCACGAGAGCGGAATGTACGAGCGCACAGCGACACCAGAACACATCACCTAACCTTTAGCCTGCCGGTGTCTGCGGACTCAAGGCTTACAGTAGCCAGCGAAGGCCCCGGAATCGTTACTGCCTTCGGGCAAATGGGCCGGGGTTACGCCCTGTTGGTCAGCCGGCTTCGCTGTGGGTTACGGGGGGCTCGCCCATCCACTCCCGCAGGGTGTTCTTCAGCTTGGTCTGCTGGATGAACAGGTCTTGCTCGGGTTCGGCGGGCCCGGCGGCCTGGGGGGCCTTCAGGTAGAAGCTCAGCCACTCCTGCACCCCCGACTCGCCGGCCCGGGCGGCCAAGTCCATGAACAGGGCCAGATCCAGCACTATGGGGGCGGCCAGGATCGAGTCACGGCATAAGAAATCGACCTTGATCTGCATCGGATACCCCAGCCACCCGAAGATGTCGATGTTGTCCCAGCCCTCCTTGTCGTCGCCCCGGGGCGGGTAGTAGTTGATGCGCACCACGTGGTCGATCTCGCCGTAAAGCTCGGGGTAGACGGCGGGCTGGAGGATGGTGTCGAGCACCCCCAGCTTCGACACCTCCTTGCTGCGGAAGTTCTCGGGGGCGTCCAGCACCTCGCCGTCGCGGTTGCCCAGGATGTTGGTGGAATACCAGCCCCGCAGCCCCAGCATCCGGGCCTTGAACCCCGGCGCCAGCATGGTCTTTACCAGGGTCTGGCCGGTCTTGAAGTCCTTGCCGGCTATGGGCACGCCCCGGGCCCGGGCCAGCTCCACCATGCAGGGGGTGTCCACGGTGAGGTTGGGGGCCCCGTTGGCGAAGGGCACATCGCTCTGCAGGGCCGCGTAGGCGTAGATCTGGCTGGGGGCGATGCTCGGGTCGTCCGCCTTCAGCCCGGCCTCGAAGGCGGACACCGACTCATGCGCCGCCGAGGGCTCCGAGAACGCCTCGGTGGACCCGCACCACACCATCACCAGCCGGTCGCAGCTATGCCGGCCCCGGAAGTCCTCTATGTCGGCCATCAGGGCCTGGGCCTGCTCCCACTTGGAGGCCGGTTCCTTGACCCGCACCCCCTCCAGCCTCGACACCCAGTCCCGGTCGAAGACCGCGTCCATGGCCGCCACCCCCTCCAACTCGGCCGATATGGCCCCCAGGTCCTTGTCGTCCAGCACGCCGCAGGCCCGGGCCGCCTCCAGGGCGTTGGCCGAGATGGGGTCCCACCCGCCGAACACCAAATCGTCGAGGCCGGCCAGGGGCGCGAAGTCCCGGATGAGGGGGTTGCGGCCCTCCGAGCGGGCCCCCAGCCGGATGTGGGCCATCTGGCTGACCGAGCCGATGGGCGGGGCCAGCCCCCGCCGGGCCGCCATCACTCCGGCGATGAAGGTGGACGCCACCGCGCCCAGGCCGGGGGTGAGCACGCCGAGCCGGCCGTCGGCGGGGGAGATGTCTCGCGCTTCTGCCATGGGCTAACGATAAGCCCGCCGCACCGGGTCAGCCCCCGGCCGGTCCGACCGCCGCCGTCCGCTGGCCGCTGTCCGCCATCCCTCCGAGACGCCGCACCGGTTCTGTCCGGCCCCCGTTCTGCGGAGTGTCGCTGGTTCTGCGTAAGGTCAGTGCCGCAACGATCCGAGCCCGAAAACCGACCGGAGACCAACGATCCGAAGGGAGCGAGAGATGAGCAAGGCGGCCGCCGCCTACGAGACGCTGAAAACCCACCAGAGCCGAGAGCAGGGCTGCGGCGACTGGCTGGAGATCGACCAGGCCATGATCGACGCCTTCGCCGACTGCACCTTCGACCACCAGTTCATCCACGTCGACCCCGAGCGGGCCGCCGCCGAGACCCCCTTCGGAGGCACCATCGCCCACGGCCTGCTGACCCTGTCGATGCTCCCTCACCTCACCCGGTCCCTCCCCGCCGCCGACGGCCCCATCGACGGGGCGGTCATGGGGATCAACTACGGCTTCGACCGGGTGCGCTTCGTGCATCCCGTCAACAGCGGCCGGCGGGTCCGGGCCCGCGCCGCGGTCAAGTCGGTGGAGCTGAAGGGCTCGGCCGTCGATCAGGTCCGCACCGTCACCGTGGAGATCGACGGCGCCGACAAGCCGGCCCTGGTGGCCGACTGGGTGACCCGGATCGTGTTCGAGTCATGAGCGCCGCCCGACCGCCCCAGCCGTTGTCCCGGGACGCCAGCGCCGCCCGACCGCCCCGGCTGCCCGCCGCGGATCGGGTTCGCATCGCGAGCGCCGCCCGCCCGCCCCGGCTGCCCGCCGCGGATCGGGTTCGTATCGCCAGCGCCGCCCGGCCGCCCCGGCCAGGGTCAGAGTCAGGGGCAGAGTCATGAACACCCATCCGGTGCGGGTCGGAAGCTGCCTGTTCACCATGGTCGACCCGGTCCGGGGCCACGAGGTGGACTACAACCGCTGGTACGAGCGGGACCACTTCTACGCCGGCTGCATGGTGGGGCCGTGGCTGTTCGCCGGCCGCCGCTGGGTGGCCACCCGGGACCTGAAGGACCTGCGCTTCCCGGCCGACTCGCCGGTGGCCGCCCCCGTCGATGCCGGTTCCTACCTGGCCATCTACTGGGTCCACGAGGGCCGCCACGACGAGCACTTCGCCTGGTCCATCGACCAGGTGGTGGGCCTGTACAAGTCGGGCCGGGGCTTCGAGCACCGGGTCCACGCCCACACCGCGCTGCTGCACGAGCCCCGGTTCCATTACCGAGACGACGACTATGTTCCCGTCGAGCTGGCCCTGGACCACCCCTACCGGGGCCTGGCCGTAGTGGCGGTGGACCCGGCCGACGGCGCGGCCCCGGCCGATGGCACCGGTCCGGCCGGCGGCGCGGCCCCGGTCAGCGACTCCGACCCGGCCGATGGTGCGGCCCCGCCCGGCGGCGGCGGGCTGGAGGAGCATCTGCGGACCGAGGCCCTGCCCCGGCTCATGGACGGATCGGCCGTCGCCTCCATGGTGTCTTGGAGCTACGTCACCCCGGCCTCCGGCGCCACCGACCGGGCCCCCATGGACCTGGGCACCCCGCCCGGCCCCCCCGAGCGCCGGGTGCAGTTGTTCTTCCTCGAGGACGACCCGGCCGAGGTGTGGCCCCTGTTCCGCGACTACGGGGCCGGGCTGGCCGCCGCCGGGGCCGGAGAGGTGGTGTTCGCCGCCGGTTTCCGCCCCACCATCGTGGGCACCGACACCTACACCGACCAGCTCTGGTGACAAAAGCCCTCAGCCGCTGGCCCTGGCGACGCGCCGGTGCGGTCCGGGCCGGTCACCGCGGCGGCCACTGGTGACAAAGGCCCTCAGCCGCCGACCCCGGTCGCTGGCTCCGGCCGTCGCGGCTGTGCTGGTGGTGGCGCTGGCGGCCGGGTCTTGCGGCACCAGCCGCAGCAACGTGGAGATCCCCGAGGCCGCGCCGGCGCCATCCGCAAATGGCGAAGAGCCCTCCGACCCGGCCCCCGCCACCGGCCCCGCTGGCGACCCGGCTCCGCCTGCCGGCGGCGGCGACGCCCCGCCGACCGCCGTCCGGGCCGCCGAGATCGCCCAGACCGACTGCCCCCCCGAGCTGGTCGCCGCCCACCTGGCCTGCGCCCTGGCCTCCGTGCCCGTCGACCCCGACGACCCCGCCGGGCCCGCCACCGAGATCAGCCTGGCCGTCCTCCAGGGCACCGCCCCCGATCCGGCGCCGCCGCTGGTGGTGCTCCAGGGGGGGCCGGGGTCGGCCAGCACCGACTTCCGCTTCCTCTACGACCGCCGGGCCTACCCCCAGGTCTTCATCGACCAGCGGGGCACCGGTTTCGGCTCCGCCGACTTCGACTGCCCCGAGATCGACGAGGTCCTGATCCTGTCCCTGGCCATGCCCAGCGAAGAGGCCGCCGTCTTGGGCCAGGCCGCCTACCGGACCTGCGGAGACCGCCTCAGCGGCCACCCGGTGCTGGCCCGCACCGACTCCGCCGCCCACGCCGCCGACGTGGCCGCGGTCATGGCCGGCCTCGGGTACGACCGCTGGTTCGTCTACGGCGTCAGCTACGGCACCACCATCGCCTTGGAGCTGGTGAGGGCCGGGCCGCCGGGCCTGGCCGGGGCCGTGCTCGACGGCGTCTACCCGCCCGGCCTCGACTTGGACCGGTCCCTGACGGCCTCGGCCGAGTCGTCGCTGAAAGAGCTGGACGCCGCCTGCGCCGCCGACTCCGACTGCCGAGGCATCCTCGCCGACGTCGACGCCGCCCTGGCCGGGCTGATGGCCCGCCTCGACGACCGGCCCCTGGCGGTGATCGTGGAGGCGGCCCGGGCCGGGCTGGGCGCCGACGTCGAGGTGTTGATCGACGGCGCCACTCTGGCCCAGATGGTGTTCCTGTTCCTCTACGACCCGTTGTCCATCGCCACCATTCCGGGGATGCTGGCCGGCCTCGAAAGAGGCGACGAGGCCGTTGCCGCCCGGCTGGCCCAAGACATTCTCGACGTCTCAGTCATCGATTCGTCCTTCAACGCCGAGGGCACCTACCTGGCCGTGCAGTGCGCCGAGCGCCTGGCCCAGGCGTCGGGGCCCCCCGACGACATCGGCGCCTACGAGTCCGCCATCGTCGGCCCCGGCCTGGCCGAGCTGTGCGCCAACTGGGGCCTGCCTCCGCCGGCGCCCGCCCCGCCCGTGGTCAGCGACCTGCCCGCTCTGCTGCTGGCCGGCCGGTTCGACCCCATAACCCCGCCCCGGCTGGCCCGCCAGGCCGCCGCCGGGCTGTCGAGCTCCACCGTGGTGGTCCGCGACGGCGCCAGCCACGGGATATGGCCCCGCGACCCCTGCGTCGCCGCCATCGTCAAGGCCTTCCTGGTCGACCCGGCCGCCGACCTCGACACATCCTGCGCCGCCGCCCCCACCCCCCTGAGATGGCAGCGACGATGACCCCCCGCGCCCCTTCCGCCCCCCTTCCGCGCCCCCCTCCGCGCCCCCCCTCCGCGCCCCCCCCCCTTCCGCGCGCCCCCTTCCCGCGTTTTCTGAGCAAAAAAGGTCGCTATACGCCAAATAAATGCTCAGAAAAACCGTGAGAAAGCCGGCCCCCAGTCAGTAAGCGCCGAACCAGCGGTCGTGGAGCTGGCCGTACAGGCCGCTTTCGATCAGGTCGAGAAGCGCCAGGTTGAGCCGCTCGCGCAGCTCGGGGTCGTTCTGGGCCACCGCCAGCCCGTACTGGACCTTCTCGAACGTCGGCCCCACCGTGGTCACGGCGCCGCCGCCCTCCCGAGCGGCGTGGAAGCGCAGCACCGGGGCGTCGAACACCACCGCGTCCACCTCCCCCTGGGCCAGGAGGCCGTAGGCGTCGCCGATCTCGTCCACCAGCACCGGGCCCACTCCGATGGTGGCCAGGTAGGCCTCCCCGGAGGTGCCGCCCACCGTGGCCACCCGATGGCCGGGCAGGTCGGTCGGCCCGGCGATCCCGCCCCGCAGCTCGCTCACCGTCAGCGAAGAGGCGATGGAGGCGGTGAAGCTGGCGAACACCAGGCCCCCCAGGGCTATCCAGAACAGCGTCACCACCCGCCCCTTAGTCCCCCGAGCCACCTTGTCGCCGTATCCGACCGTGCTCATGGTCACCACCGACCAGTAGAGGGAGTCCCAGATCCCCTTCAGGTAAGGAATGGCGAAGTCGGGGTTGTGGCGGCGCTCCAGCCACCACATGAGATGGGCGGCCACCAGCACCGCCGCCCCGAAGAGCGCCATCAGCCAGGGCAGGTCCGAGGACCCCAGCGCCCGCAGGAACACCAGGATGCGCTCGCCCGTGCCCAGGCCGCCGCGGGTGGGCACCAGGATGGTCAGGCCGGTGTCCAGCACCGGCAGGGAGAAGTCGACGATCTCCTCCCGCAGGCCGGTGATGGCCACTCCCCCCAGCGCCACCCCCGCCACCCCCCGGGTCACGTCGTCGATCTGCTTGGCGACGGTGTCCACCGCGTACACCTCCGCCTCCATCCCCATCCGGGCCGCCACCAGGCGGACCAGCTCCACCTCGAAGCCGCTGTAGGAGCGGTCCGTGTATATGACGTACGGCGACAAGGCCCTGGCCGCCGCCCTCAGCACCCCGCCCGGCCTCGCCTCCTGCCTTCCGGGGTCGTCCAGGGGCGCCGCGTCGGGGTCGGCGCTGCGGACCCAGCGCTCGATGCGGGTCCGGTTGGCGGCCACCCACTCCTCGGCATGCCGGCGGATGTCGGCCGGGTCCTGCTCGCCGTCCACCATCCGGGCGTTCTGGGCGGAGATGTCCTCCAGGGGGATCACCGCCTGCTCCAGCAGACGGCGGACCGACGGGTTGGCCGCTAGGAAGTCGGAGTTGGCCACCGCCCGGATGTCGTTGGGGGGCCAGCCGGCCTGGCACGGGTCGCGGGCGCAGCCGGGGAGCCCTCCGATGGAGGTGCGGCCCAGGCCCGAGGCCTGTTCGGGGGGGAGGGAGGGGAACGGCGTCTCCAGCCACACCAGCTCCCGGCCCGGCCTCAGCTCGCCCACCGTCCAGTTGGGGGTCCACGTGTAGAACAGGACGGGCTGCCCGGCCCGGTGGCGGGCCACGGTGGCCGCTATCAGAGGCGAGTAGTCGCCCTGCACGTGCTCCACCGTGGCCGACAGCCCGTAAGCCTCGAGATGGTGGTCGATGGTGGACGCGCAGGACCATCCGGCGTTGCAGCCCACCAGGTCGGCCCGTCCGTTGCCGTCGCGGTCGAACAGCGCCGCCACTGCGGGGTCGGCCAGATCGCCCAGGTTGGCGATGCCGTGGGCTTCGGCGGTGGCCGCGTCGATGAAATAACCCTGCAGAGCCCCGTTGTCCACCTGCGTCCCGACCCGCTCCAGCGAGCCCTCCTCCCCCCCGAACTCCTCTAGGAGCGAATTGTGCAGGGGGAACCATCCGTTGGCCCACAGGTCCACCTCGCCCGCCGCCGCTGCCGCGTAGAACTCGGCGTTCTCCATGGTGACCGGACCCTCCACCGGATAGCCGAGCAGCTCGATCAGCAGCCGGTAGACCTCGGCCTGGAACCAGCCGGTGTCCCAGGTGGCCCGGGCCAGCCGCACCGCCGGCTTGCCTTCGACGGCCTGTTGGGGGACGACCTGCTGTTCATCGGCCTGTCGGGCGTTCGGTTCCTCGGCGTTCGGTTCCTCGGCGGCCTGCTGTTCGTCGGCCTGTTCGTCAGTCTGTTCCTCGGCGGCCCGGTGGTCGGCGGCCGGTTCCTCGTCGGCCTGCGCCGACGCTCGGGTGCCCTGCGTGAGAAGCGGGGGGATCAGCGTGGCCGCCAAGATCCCCAATGCGGCGGCGACTCGTTGCATGGACACTGTCCGGGTAGGGGAGGGCCGACAATAGCGAAGCCGGCCCGCTCCGGCTGATCGTTCTCCGGGTGCCCCTCGTCGGCGCCGTCGCCGGGGCTGCAGCCTCGTCAAGGCTCGCCGCCGCCCCTCGCCGCCGCCGGTCGCCGTTTCTCTGGCGCCGGGGCGGGGCGGGTGTTAAGGTCGGCGGGCCTCGACCCCGGCCGGTTCGCCGTCCGGCGGTCCAAGCCGAGGAAGAGAGGCAGAAGGGGGAACAGGCCATGAGCGTGAAGCTCTTGACAACGGACCCGAGGTCCGGCCATGGCTGACCGGGAAACCACCTCCGACCAAGTGGTGGACCTCACCGAGGCGACTGCCCTGCACCAGGACATGGAGAGGGAGGAGGAGCAGCGGCGCCAGGAGGCCATCCACAACCGCCAGCCGTTCGAGGGCCTTCAGATCGACCCCGACATAGACTTCTACCCGGAGGTGGCCCACCGGAAGCCCGGGGACGGCAACATCGTCCGGGCCGGGTTCGACATGCACCCGGCGGTGACCCTCTGGTCGGCGGGGATACTGCTGATCTTCATCGCCGCCTCGCTGATGTTCTCCGACGCCGCCTCCGACGTCTTCAGCGCCGTCCTCAACTTCATCAACAACAGCCTGGGCTGGTTCTACATACTCGACTTCAACATCTTCCTGCTCGTGGCCCTCTACTTCGCCTTCACCCGATACGGGAAGATACGGCTGGGCGGGGCCAAGGCCCGGCCGGAGTTCTCCACCGGCGCCTGGTACGCCATGCTCATCTCGGCCGGCATCGGGATCGGGCTGATGTTCTGGGGAGTGGCGGAGCCGATCTTCCATCTCAGTTCCCCGCCGCCGGTGTTCGGGGCGGAGCCGGGCACGGGAGAGGCGGGGAAGGTGGCCCTGTCTACCGCCTACCTCCACTGGGGGTTCCACGCCTGGGCCCTCTACGGACTGGTCGCCCTGGCGCTGGGTTTCTTCGCCTACAACCGGGGCCTGCCGCTCACCTTCCGCTCCGTCTTCTACCCGATCCTCGGCCCGAGGATCTACGGCGCCTGGGGCAACGCCATCGACATCCTCACCGTGGTGGCCACTCTGTTCGGGCTGGCCACCTCGCTGGGGCTGGGCGCCTCCCAGGCCGCGGCCGGGCTCAACAGGCTCTTCGGCCTGCCGTCGGGCACCGGGTTCCAGATCATCCTGATCACCTGCATAACCGGGCTGGCCACCATCTCGGTGGTGGCCGGGCTGGACGCCGGGGTAAAGCGGCTCAGCCAGCTCAACATATACGTGGCCGCCGCCTTCCTGCTGTTCGTGCTGCTGGTCGGCCCGACCCTGTTCATCTTGTCCCTGTTCACCCAGAGCCTGGGCCACTACATAAGCGTCCTGCCGGTGCTGTCCTTCTGGAACGAGGCCTTCACGGGCACCTCCTGGCAGGCGAGCTGGACCGTCTTCTACTGGGGATGGTGGATTTCGTGGTCGCCGTTCGTCGGCATGTTCGTGGCCCGGATATCGAAGGGCCGCACCGTGCGGGAGCTGCTCACCGGGATCATCTTTCTGCCGTCGCTGCTGTGCTTCCTGTGGTTCGCGGTCTTCGGCGGCGCCGCCCTGCATCTCCAGCTCAACGGGCTGAGGGACGTGGCCACCGCCGTCAACGACAACGTGGCCACCGCCCTGTTCGACATGCTGGAGGCCTTCCCGCTGACCGGGCTGGTGTCCTTCGTCGGGGTGCTGCTGCTGATCACGTTCTTCGTGACCTCCTCGGATTCCGGCTCCCTGGTGGTGGACCATCTCACTTCGGGGGGCAAGCTCGACTCGCCCAAGCCCCAGCGGGTGTTCTGGGCGATGATGGAGGGACTGGTGGCCATAGTGCTGCTGCTCGGCGGAGGGCTTTCGGCCCTCCAGACCGCGGCGGTGGCCACCGGGCTGCCCTTCTCGCTGATACTGCTGCTCATGTGCTGGGCCCTCAAGAAGGTGTTCGACGAGGAGCTGGACCTGCTGGAGAGCCATTACGACGAGGCCATCTTCCGCTCCCGGCACCGGGGCCTGCTCGCCAGGGTGGGGTTATCCGGCGACGACGAGAAAGGGGCGTGACATGGCTGATCGGACCGAAGCGACGAGTCGCTCCTTCTCGGCCGGCGCGGCCGTGAGGTGCGCGGCTCTGGCCGCCGGGCTGGCGCTGGCCGTGTCGGCCTGCGGGACCGGCGTGGACACCGGCGAGGTGCGGATGGCCCGGGCCTCTTGGGACAGCGGCCACATGCAGGCCGCCATCTACGCCCAGTTGATCGGCGAACTCGGGTATGCGGTCACCGACCCGGCCGATAACACGCTGACCCCCAACCAGTTCTACCCGGCCGCGGCCCGGGGCCAATACGACCTGTGGGCCAACGGGTGGTTCCCGCTTCACGATATCTACCTGACCAACGAGCTGGTCACCGGGCAGAGCATCGACGAGCCGATCGAGCCGGTCGGCTACCAGGTGTCGTCGGGGGCGCTCCAGGGGTACATGATCGACAAGGCCACCGCCGATGAGATGGGGATCGCGTCGATGGCCGACGTGGTCGGCAACGCCTCGGTGTTCGACCAGGACGGCGACGGCCTCGCCGACCTGGTCGGGTGCAACGAGGGCTGGGCCTGCAAAGAGGTCATCGACGCGCAGATAGCCGAATTCGGCTGGAGCGTCGAGCAGGTGGTGGGCGACTACAACGACTTGGCCCGCGGCGTCCAGGACAGAGTGGAGGCGGGCCAGCCGGTCCTGTTCTACACCTGGACGCCCAACTGGACGATCAACGCCATGGTCCCCGGCGAGGACGTCGTGTGGCTCAACTCGAATGCCCTCCCCGACGATGAGGGCTCCACCTCGGTGACCGGTCTGGCGGGCTGCGCTTTAGACCCGTGCGACCTCGGCTGGACGGTGAGCAGCATCCGGGCGGTGGCCAACTCCGACTTCCTGGCCGACAACCCGCAGATCCGCCGCCTGCTCGAAGTCGTGAGCATCCCCCTGGGAGACATCGCCGACCAGAACGCCAAGATGGCGGCCGAGGGCGACTACTCCGAGGAGCAGATCCGGGTGGACGCCGCCGCCTGGATAGCCGCCAACCGGGCCACAGTGGACGGCTGGCTGTCAACCGCGCGGAGCGGCTGAGCCCGCCGAGAAATCGGGGCAACCGGTCTCTGTCGGAGCTGTCCGGGGGTCATCCGCCCCCGGGCGGCTCTGCGCTCGGCGGCCCGACCGAGTGGCGGGGCAGTGGCCCGCTGAGCGGGGTTAGGCGCATCTGGCCGGAGAGGAGCGAGGCGTGGATCCTTCGAAGATATTGGCCGGCCGGACGGTGCTGGTGGTCGGCGCCGGTCCCGGCCTGGGCCGAAGCTGCGCCCGGCTGGCCTGCCGGGACGGGGCCAGCGTGGTGGTGATGGCCCGGCGGCCCGACCGGCTGGCCGCCCTGGCCGCCGAGATCGACCCGACCGGGGAGCGGGTGTCGGCCTGCCCCGGCGACGTGACCGACCAGGACGCCTGCCACTCCGCCGCCGCCCATGCCGCCGAGCGGTTCGGCGCCCTGCACGCCGTGGTGAACGTGGCCGCCCTCGACAGCCGGTTCGGCCCCTTCGACCGGCTCGACGACGACGACTGGCGGGCCAACCTGGAGGTGAACGTGATCGGGGCGGTGCATGTGGTGCGGGCCGCCGCGCCGCTGATGGCCGCCGCCGGGGGCGGGTCGATCGTGCTGATCGGCTCGCAGGCCTCGCTGCGCCCGGTGGCGGTGCTGCCCCAGAGCCCCTACGGCGCGGCCAAGGCCGCCCTGCTGTCGGCCGCCCGGGACTTGGCCGTCGAGTTGGGCCCGTCGGGCGTCCGGGTCAACACGGTGATCTCGTCGTGGATGTGGGGCCCCAACGTGGAGCTGTACTGCCAGTGGCAGGCCGGCGAGCGGGGCATCGCCCCCGACGAGGTCAAGGCCGAGATCGAGCGGGGCATGGCCCTGCGGGAGATGCCCACCGACGCCGACGTGGCCGAGGCCGCCGTCTTCCTGGCCTCCGACCGGTCCCGCATGATCACCGGCCAAACCCTGCTAGTAAACGCCGGCGAATTCTTCCCCGTCGCTTGAGAGGACTTTGCATTTGCGTGAATGTCAGGTAAAGTCACGTCAGGACGACTCACCGGGAGTAGCGCCCGTGACCGCTGAAGTGGCCATCCTCAACCGCGAAGCCGTAGCCATAGCCGCCGACAGCGCCGTGACCCTCACCGGGCCTGAGGGCCGCAAAATCTACAACACCGCCAACAAGCTGTTCGCCCTCTCGGAGACAGAACCGATTGTCGTGATGGTTTACGGGGCGGGCTCCTTCGGACCCGTTCCGTGGGAAACAGTCGTGAAAGAGTATCGACGCCAACTGGCATCCAGATCTTGTGACACTGTTGAGGAGTACGCTTCGGATTTCATCCATCATCTACCGTTATACGTTGAGCTTGAAGAGCAACATAGCCGAGTCCTTGAGACCGCGATGTGGGAGATAGTCAGTATACGAGAATCTGTGAAAGTTCTGCTCTTGGAGAAGAGCATTTCAGCTCAACGTCTAGGTAAAAGTGTTATATGTGGCGAGATAATTGCTCAGATGGAAGCCAGAATGAATGAGCTCAGATCGGATGAGACAATTGAGAAACTAAGTGAAATGGCTGCGGGGAAACAGATAAATTCTGCTATACCTGATTGGGATACCTTTGTGAGGGAATGCTTGGATGGCCTTCCATCAAATGGAAGGATTATAAAGCAAGCAAAGGCTATGGTACGAGCTTCACTTAAAGTCGCATCTCCGTTTTCTAGTGGTGTCGTCGTTGCAGGGTTTGGTGACAATCAATTGTTTCCATCTCTCTTCAACTATGTTGTTGACGGTGTCACGAAGGGGAAAGTACGGACTCGTCTCTTGGGCAGTGCTCAGATAGGGGAAAGAGATCAAGCAGGCGAAGAGTTGTCAGCTATTATCCTCCCGTTTGCCCAAGACGATATGGTAGAAACCTTCATGGGTGGCATCCATCCCGGTTATCGTCTCGTTCTTGAAGATTTTGTTGACAAGATGATAAAGTTGCTTACGGAATACTTCGGAAACCAGGTCAAGAATACTATTCCAACTTCGAAGTACTCTGACTTACTGGATGGGATGTCAAATATGAGATCTAATATCATAAAGAACTTTCAGGATTGGCTTGGTCATTATCTCAGCGATCAATACTCTGATCCAATCATGCAAATAGTTGAGTGGCTGCCAAAGGAGGAGCTTGCTGAGATGGCTGAAGCCCTTGTGAATCTTACATCATTTAGGCGTCGAATAACTCCTGAAGATGAGACCGTTGGTGGCCCAATCGATGTTGCTGTCATCTCTAAAGGTGATGGTCTTATCTGGATCAAACGCAAGCACTACTTCATGCCGGAGTTGAACCTTCGATACTTAAATAAACCTGATCTCGTCAGCATTCAAAAGGAGGAGCGATGACTCGAGGATCTGAAGAGACATTCCGCCAAAAGTTCCGAGGGCTTTCTAAGGTGAGCCAAAGAGGGAAAGTATCCAAGGACATACCGTACGAAGATCCTCGGGAGTTCGGTCGGCGCGTTGCTGTCGAGCTTTTTGAGAAGTACGCTAAAGAATCAGATAGTCAGGAATCAAGCGAGGGCGAGATACGAGAGGAGCAGTCATGACTCAACTGACTGACGAGGAACTGCGCCAAGAGATCCAAGAGCTTGTAAAGGCGAAACGAGCGGAAGAACGATCGCTGCTAACCCCTTACGATGATCCCCGAGAATTCGGCCGCCGCGTCGCTAGGGAGGCTTTCGAGAAGTACGTGAAGGGATCAGACGGTCAGACATCTAGTGAAAGCCCGACTGACTGATCTCAACCCCCGGCCGCTTTCGCGAAAAACGTAATCCTGGCTAGGGGATTTGATTTAGTCCAGGTGAGGTGATCTCCCGGAGCTGGGCGGTTGCGCCGGGGGCCATCTCGACGACATCCCAGATCGGCTTGTTGGGGCCGCATGCGGCGGCCAAGGCCCGAGCGCCGGCGCTTCCGGGGTTGGGGGGGTCGGTGGTGAGCAACACCAACCGCGGCCGGTCCGGCTCGCCCTCCTTGGCGAAGTGCAGCACCGCGGCCTTGCCTAGGGCCTTCCACAAGGTGTCGGTGCGGCGGAGGCCGGCCCGCTGGGTGACGGTGAACGCCCCGGACACGTCGAACCGCCACCGGCGGCCGGTCCGGTCGCGGGCCTCGAAGTTGATCTCCACTCCGCCCGGTCCTCTGACGTCGGCGCGGATGTCAGTGAAGCCAGCCTTCACCAAGAGATGCTTGGCCATGTCCTTGGCCTTCTGCCCCTCGCGGCTAGCCCGAGACTGAAAGTCCTCGTAGTTGCTGGCCGCGTTGAGGTTTTCGGAGGGAGTGTCCCCGTTGGTCGCGGCTGCTCCTAAGCCGTCGTTGAAGCCGAGGGTTATCTTGCCGCTCCCCGAGCCCTGAACGCTCGGCGGGGGAGCGGTGCCGTCACTTTCGGCCGCTAGCCGCCGTCGCTCCTCGTCCACCCGCTGCTCGGCCGCTTCGACGTAGTACGCGTCGGTGTCGAAACCGACGTAGTGGCGGCCGGTGCGCACTGCGGCCACCGCGGTTGACCCGACGCCCATGAACGGGTCCAGCACCAGATCGCCCGGATAGGTGTAGAGCCCGATCAGGCGCTGGGGCAGCTCCACCGGGAACGGGGCCGGGTGGCCCACCCTGCTGGCCGACTCGGGGAGGATCTCCCACACGTCGGTGGTGGCCTCCATGAACTCGTCGGCGGAGATTGATCCCTGCGACGGCTGGCCGGCGGCGGCCCGCTCCTTGGGGCTCGCCGCCCGGTCGAAGCGGCCCTTGGAGGCGATCACGATCCGCTCGGTCAGGTCACGCAGCACCGGGTTGGCCGGGCTGGCGAAGGACCCCCAGGCGCAGTTGCCGCCCGCGCCTCTGGCCTTGAGCCAGATCACCTCCCCCCGCAGCAGCAGGCCCAGCCGGTTCGACAGGATGTCGATCACATCGGCCGACAGAGACCGATACGGCTTGCGGCCCAGGTTGGCCACGTTCACCGCCATCCGGCCCCCCGGCTCCAGCTTGCGGACGCATTCGGTGAACACGTCGGTCAGCATCTGCAGATACTCGATGTAGGAGCTGGGAACGCCGTCCGCGCCCAGGTCCTCTTCGTAGGCCTTGCCCGCGAAGTACGGCGGCGAGGTCACCATCAGCGCCACCGAGTCGTCGGCGATCTGTCCGTGGCGATCCATGTCCCGGGCATCGCCTGCCCAAATCCGATCCACGCAGGCCGGCTTGGCCGCGGCCCCGTCGCCGTTGATCTCAGGCGGGGTGAAGCGGTCGTAGAACCCCGACGAGTCGTGGGCCTCGCGCCGCCCCACCCCGAAGCTCGACGTGGCCGTGCTCCGGCGCCGGCGCTCAGGGCCGCTCACGCCCGGCACCCTAATGCTCGGCCCCATCCGGCTGCCGGTCCGGCCGCACAGGCAGCCCCGTCTGCCCCGGCGGTTGGCGCGGTCGAGCGGTCAACCTACCGTCAAGCCGTGACCGTGATCCGGCTCCGCGGCGTGGTCGTCGTGCTGGGCCGCTACCCGGCCCTGGCCGGTCTGGACTTGGAGATAAAGGCCCAAGAGACGGTTCTGGTGCAGGGGCCCAACGGCGCCGGCAAGTCGACCCTGCTGGGGCTGTGCGCCGGCCTTCACCCCCTTCGGGCCGGGTCCGCCGCCGTGCTCGGCTGCGACCTCGCCGCCGAGCGGCCCGCCGTCCGGGGCCGGGTCGGCCTGCTGGGCCACGACACCGCCCTCTACGACGACCTGACCGTCGCCGAGAACCTGGAGCTGTGGGCCCGGGCCGCCCGGCTGCCCGTCGCCGAAGCCCCCGAGGCCCTGGACCGGCTCGGCCTGGGCGCCCGGCTGCGGTCGGTGCCGGCGGGACGGCTCTCGGCCGGGCAGCGCCGCCGGACCGCCCTGGCCGCCATCGCCCTCCGCCGCCCCGAGCTGTGGCTGCTGGACGAGCCCCACGCCGGGCTCGACCGGTCCGCCCGCCAGATCGTCGACGAGCTGATCGCCGAAGCCGCCTCCTCTGGCGCCACCGTGGTGCTGTCCTCCCACGACCCCGACTCGACCGGCGGCCCAATCGACCGCACCGTCACCCTGACCGGGGGAGCGGTGACCGCCGATGCCGCCTGACTCCGGCACCGACTCCGGGCCCGGCCGGGTCACTCCCCCTCCGCCGCCCGACCCTGCCCGGGTCGCCGCCGACGCCGACCCGCCTTTGGTCCCCGTCTCGCCTTCGGCTCCCGGCTCGCCCCCGGCCCCCGACCCGCCCCCGGCCCCTGCCCTCGCCCGCCGCCGAGCCATCGAAACCTGGCGGGACATCGGCTTGGTGGCGGGCAAGGACCTGCGGGTCGAGTGGCGGTCGAGGGCCACCCTGGGCCAGATCGTGCCCTTCGCCGGGCTGGTGCTGATCCTGTTCGGGTTCGCCCTCGGCGCCGACCGGCACGCGCTGCGCCAGGCCGCTCCCGGCGTCTTCTGGCTCACCGCCCTGTTCGTGACCGTGGTGGCCGCCCAGCGCTCCACCGCGGCCGAATCCGCCGACTCGGCCCGGCGGATGCTGCTGCTGGCCGGCGTCCACCCCGGGGCCGTCTTCGCCGGCAAGGCCGCGGCCGTGGCCGTGCAGCTCCTGGCGGTGGAGTTGGCCATGGCGGCCGGGGTGCTGGTCTTCTACGGCGCCCGGGTCGAGTCGCTCCCGCTGATGGCGGCCACCGGCCTCATAGCCACGGTCGGGCTGGCCGCGGCTGGCAGCCTGCTGGCCGCCCTGGTGGCCGGGGTGAGGGCCCGGGAGACCATCCTGCCGGTCTTGTTGATGCCGGTGGCCGCCCCGGTGCTCATCGGAGCCGCCCGGGCCTTCGACGCCGCCCTGGGCTCGGCCGCCGCCGACGGCTGGAGGTGGCTGGGCCTGTTGGCGGTGTTCTCGGTGGTTAACGTCATGCTGGGGGTCGGGGCCTACGGCCCGCTGGCCGAGGAGGTCTGAGGTGCCGAGGAGGTCTGAGGTGGAGGCATCGAAATGAGCGACCCGACCGGCCCGCCCGCCGCCCCCGCGGCCTCCTCTGCCCCCGCCGCTGGCCCCGCGCCCTCCTCAGCCGTCGCGGACTCTGCCGCCGCGCCCCCCGCCCCCGAGGACCGAGACCGGGCCTCCACCGGGTCGCGCACCACCTTCTGGCTGGGACTGGCCGCCCTGGCCGGGACGGCGGCCGTGGCCCTGCTCGGCCTGCTGGCCGCCCCCGCCGACGACGTGCAGCGCGACGCGGTGCGCATCATCTTCGTCCACGTGCCCGTGGCCATCGGCGCCTACGCCGCCTTCGGGCTCACCGCGGTCGGCTCGCTCATATGGCTGTGGCGCCGCTCGGCGTGGTGGGACACCACCGCCCACGCCGCCGCCGAGATCGGGGTGCTGCTGTGCGGGCTCACCCTGGCCACCGGGATGCTCTGGGGCCGCCCCACCTGGGGCACCTACTGGGAGTGGGGCGACGTGCGGCTGGTCACCACCCTGATCCTGTTCCTGGTGATGATCGGCTACCTGTCGGTGCGCTCGCTGGGCGGCGACGAGGCGACGTCCACCCGGGCCGCGGTGATAGGGCTGGTGGGAGCGGTCAACCTGCCCATCGTCAACCAGTCGGTCAACTGGTGGGCCGACCGCACCCTGCACCAGCAGTCGTCGCTGACCGACGGCAAGCTGGAGGACCTCACCCTGTTCACCGTGTTCCTGGCCATCGCGGTGACCGCTGTGGCCGGGCTGTGGATGATGATCCACCGGTTCCGCATCGGCTGGCTGGAGCGGGAGCTGCGGGCCGCCGACCTCGACGCCGCCATCGAAGCCCGCCACTCCGAGGCCGCACCCCCCGAGACGGGCGCTCCCGAAGCCGCCGAAGCCCCCGACCCCGAAACCGGCGGAGTTCGGAAAGGGGACCGGCCATGACCCACCTGTGCTACGTGCTGGGGGCCTGGGGGCTGGTGCTGGGGACCGGGGCACTCTATGCCGCCTACCTGATGCGACGGGGCCGCAAGCTGGCGTCCAGGGTGCCGCCCGGCCGCCGACGCTGGATGTCGGCGCCCGAACGGTGACGACCCTGGAGCCCCGGCCGCCGCGGCCCGCCCCCCCGGTCCGCTCCCGACGGCGGCGCGCCCTGTCGCTGGCGGTGATCGTGGCCGTGGCCGCCGCGGTGACCTGGCTCGTGGCCGGCCTGCTCGGCGACGCCGCCCTGTTCTTCTACAACGCCGACGAGGCCGTCGAGCGCCGCGACGAACTCGGCTCGGAGCGCTTCCGGGTCCAGGGCACGCCCGTGGCCGGAACCATCGCCGAGACCTTCTTCGACGACGCCCCAGCCCTGGCCTTCACCGTCGGCTTCGAGGGCGCGCTCATAGATGTGGTCCACACCGGCGACCCCCGGGAGCTGTTCCAGCCCGGCGTGCCGGTGGTGCTGGAGGGGGCGTGGCGACTCGGCCCGGCCCCCGTCGACGAGCCCGCCCGGGCCGATCTGGCCGCCCGCGACGGCTGGTACTTCGCCTCAGACCGGATGCTGGTCAAGCACGACAACGACTACCGCAACCGCGACGACTACGAGGAGCGCATCGACGAAGCCGACCAGGGCGGCGACGCCGCGCCTGAGCCCGCCGAGCTCGACCGCCCCTCCGACGCTTCGCCTGAGTCCGCCGGGCCCGCCCGGCCCTCCGCCGTCCGCCTGCCCGCCTCGGGCGGCGCCACTTGAGCAACGTCGCCCTCGGCGCCGCCGCCGTCGCCGTCGGCCTGGCCGCCGCGGTCGGCGGGGTGCTGGTGACCGGGCTCGGCCTGGCCCGGATAGTCCCCGGCTGGCTCCGGCCCGCCCGGGCGCTGGTGGCGGTCATGGCCATCGCTGCCGTCGCCGCCTTCGCCGTCATGGAGCGGGCCCTGATAACCCGCGACTTCACCGTCAAATACGTGGCCGACAACGGCTCCTCGGCCACCCCTCCCGTCTTCAACTTCGCCACCCTGTGGGGGGCGCTGGAGGGGTCGATCCTGCTGTGGACGCTGGTGCTGTGCGGCTTCGTGGCCGCCGCCGCGGTGCGGTTCCGGTCCCGGGGGGCCGACCCGGTCATGGGCTGGGCCCTGCTGGTGCTGTTCGCCGTGTCGGCCTTCTTCTTCGCGCTCATGGTCGGCCCGGCCTCGCCCTTCGTCGGGTTCGACCCGCCCGCCGGCTACGACGGCCCCGGCCCCAACCCCCTGCTCCAAAACCACATCCTCATGGCCTTCCACCCGCCGGTGCTGTACCTCGGCTACGTGGGGTTCACCGTGCCCTTCGCCTTCGCCATCGCCGCCCTGGCCACCGGCCGCCTGGAATCCGACTGGATGGCCGCCACCCGCCGCTGGACCCTGACGGCCTGGGGCTTCCTGTCGCTGGGCATCGTGCTCGGCGCCTGGTGGAGCTACGAGACCCTGGGCTGGGGCGGCTACTGGGCCTGGGACCCGGTGGAGAACGCCTCCTTCCTGCCCTGGCTCACCGGCACCGCCTACCTGCACTCGGCCGTGGCCCAGGAGCGCCGGGGCCTGCTGCGGGTGTGGAACCTCTCGCTGGTGGTGGCCACCTTCTCGCTCACCATCCTCGGCACCTTCCTCACCCGCTCGGGGGTGCTCGACTCGGTGCACTCCTTCACCGAGTCGGGCATCGGCCCGGCCATCGCCGGCTTCTTCGCCGTGGTGGTGGTGTCGTCGCTGGGGCTCATCGCCTGGCGGGGCGACGAGCTGCGCTCGGAGCGGCGCATCGACCCGGCCCTGTCCCGCGAGACCGCCTTCTTGGCCAACAACGTGGCCTTCGCCGTCTTCGCCTTCGTCGTGTTGCTGGGCACGGTGTTCCCGCTGATCGTGGAGGCCGTCGACGGCCGCACCGTCTCGGTGGGCAACCCCTACTTCAACCGCATGACCCGGCCGGTGGGGCTGGCCCTGCTGTTCTTGATGGCGGTGGGGCCGGTGCTGCCCTGGGGCCGCTCCGGCGCCGAGACCCTGAGCCGGCGGCTGCTGGTCCCGGCCTGGATCGGCGCCGGGGCCATCGTCGCCGCGGCGGCGGCCGGGGCCCGGGGCTGGGCCCCGCTGCTGGCCTTCGGGCTGGGCGGGCTGGCCGCCGGCTCGGCCCTGAGGCCCCTGGTCCCGGCCGTGCGCCGGCGCGGCTGGCGGGGGCTGGCCGGCCGGTCCAACGGCGGGATGGTCGTCCACCTCGGGGTGGTGATGGTGGCCGTCGCCTTCGCGTCCAGCCAGGCCTACGTCCGCCAGGGCGAGTTCGAGCTGGCCCCGGGCCAGGCCGCGGCGATGGCCGGCCACGAGATCGCCTTCGTCGGCTCCGAGATCGTCGAGCACTCCAACCGCCTGGAGCGGGTCGCCCATGTGCGGATCGACGGGTCCGGCCCCTACGGCCCGGCTCTGGCCTCCTACCCGTTCGCGTCCCGCACCATCGGCATCCCGTCGGTGCGCTCCACCCTCTACGACGATGTGGCCCTGTCGGTGCTGTCGTTCCCGGAGGGCGCCGACGACCGGGTGGTGCTGAGGGTGACGGTGCAGCCCTTGGTGGCCTGGCTGTGGATCGGGGGCCTGGTGGTGGCGGCCGGAACCGCCCTGGCCCTGGTGCCGACCCGGCCCCGCCGGAGGAGCAGACCCGAACCTGAGCCCGAGCAGCCCCCGGCCGCCATGACCGCCGGCCCGGGCCCGTGACACCGACCCCGCCGCCGGATCCCGACGCAACCGGCCCGCCGTCTCCGTCGCCGGGGCTGGCCCGCCCGGACGGCGGCCTCGACTCTGACCGCCGCGGCGAGGCCCGCCCATCGCCCCGGCGGGTGGCGGCCTGGGTGGCGCTGCCGGTGGCGGTCGCCGCGGTGCTGCTGACCGTGCTGCTGGTAACCCGGGACCCGGCCGCCGAGCGCCGGGCCGCCAGCCCGCTCGTGGGGGGCCTGGCCCCGTCCATAGTCGGCGCCGCCACCGACGGCCAGCCCTTCGACCTCGACGACCTGCGGGGCCGGTGGGTGGTGGTCAACTTCTTCTCCACCTTCTGCGTGCCCTGCATCGCCGAGCACCCCGAGCTGGTGGCCTTCAGCCGCAGCCACGCCGCCGCCGGCGACGCCGCGGTGGTGTCGGTGGTGTTCGACGACACCGCCGCCAACGTCGAAGCCTTCTTCGAGGAGAACGGGGGCGACTGGCCCGTCATCGCCGACGACAGCGGCCGGGTGGCCGTCGCCTACGGAGTGACCGGGGTGCCCGAGTCCTACATGGTGGCCCCGTCGGGCCTGGTGGTGTGGAAGTACCTGGGCGGAGTCACCGCGGCCGGCCTCGACTCCGTGATCGCCCAGCTCACCCGGTCATGAGCCTACGGAGGGGCCGCCCCCGCTGGCCGGATGAGCGTTGCCAGGCGGCCGCTGGAGGGTGCCAGCGGCCTGCGTCCGCTCGCTGGGCGGCCTCCGTAGGCGGGTGCCGATCGTGAGCCGACGGGCTTGGGCCTGGACCGCGGTGGCCGTGGTGGCCGCCGGCGCCTGGCTTTATGGGGCCGTCGCCCCCGGACCGCCCCGCACCAACGCCGACCGGGTCCGCGCCCTGGCCGAGAACTTCGCCTGCCCGGTGTGCGCGGGCCAGTCCGTGGCCGAGAGCGACGTGCCCGTGGCCCGCGAGATCCGCCGCCAGATCGGTATCTGGGTCGACGAGGGCCGCAGCGACGGCTACATCCGCGACGAGCTGGTGGCCGCCTACGACGCCGACATCGACTACAACCCCTCCGGCGCCGGAATCACCGGCCTGGTGTGGGTCCTGCCCGTCGCCGCCGGGGTAGGGGCGGCGGGCGCCCTGACGGTGATGTTCCACCGCCGCCGGACCGCCGCCGTCGCACTCACCGGCGAACTGGCCGATACCACCGACGAGCCCCTCGACCTGCCCAGCATCGAACGCGACCGGGTCGCACCCGCCGGCGAGCTGACCGTGACCGCTGACGAGCCGAGCAAAGCCGTCCCCGCCGAGCCTGCCGAGGCCCCCGACCGGCCGGGCGATGCCGTCGAAACTGTCATCGCCGCTGACGAACCGCCCGTCCCCGCCGTGTCCCCCGAACGGCCGGGCCGAAGCCGGCTCGGCTTGGCTGTCACCGCCGCGGTGATCGCGGTGGCCGCGGTGGCCGCCGGGGTGCTGGTGGCCCGGTATTCGGGCAGCCGCGGCGCTGGCGACTCGATCACCGGGGAGATCCGCCGCACCTCCAGAGAGCTGCTGTTCGAGGCCCAGCAGACCGCGGCCTCCGGCGACCTCGAAGCCGCCGTCGCCGTCTACGACGAGGTGCTCGAGCTTCAGCCCTCCAACGTCGAGGCCCTCACCTACCGGGGCTGGCTCACCGCCCGCTCCGGCGACCTCGACCGCGCCGCCGCCTACCTGGAGGAGGCCATAGCCGTCGACCCCCAATACCCCGACGCCCACCTGTTCCGCTCCATCGTGGCCCTCGACCAGGGCGAGGTCGAGAGGGCCGCGGCCGAGCTGGCCATCTTCGACGACTCCGACCCGCCCGCCTTCGCCCGGTCGCTCATCGAGTCGGCCCAGCTCCGGCCCCGAATCCTGCGAGCCCAGGAAGAGGCGGCCCTGGCCAAAGTGGAGGCCGAGCGGGCCGGGCCCGAGCCGGTGGCCTTCTCGGCCACCTCGCTGACCGTGCGGGAAGCAGCCCTGGCCGCCGAGCGCCTGGCCGCCGAGAGCCGCCTGCTCGACGCGGTGAGGCTGTTCGACTGGGTGCTCGAGTCCCGCCCCGACGACCCCGACGCCCTCACCGGGCGGGGATGGCTGGTGGCCCGCACCGGCGACCCCGAGCTGCTCGCGGCCGGCGTCGCCCACCTCGACCGGGCCCTCGAGCTCGATCCCGCCCACCCGGCCGCCCTCGTCTATCGGGCCTTCGCCCTGAACCGGCAGGGCGACCCCGAGGCGGCCCGGGCCGACTTGGCCGCCTTCGACGCCCTAGAGAGTCAGCCCGCCGACCTCGTGCGGCTCATCGACGCCTTCAACCTGCGCCAGGCTCTGGGATAGCCGAGTCCCGGATTTGCAAACTGCGGGGGGGGGGGGGGGTAGAAAGCATGATCTCGGGCCGCGCTTCGAGCGCGCTAAAATGCTCTAGTTATGAGGAGAGCCACATCAAATGGGTCTAACGCCACGACCAATTCCTAACCTATTGACGCGCGATCTTAGGGTCTTCAAGTTAACCCTGGTCAAGTTAGCTCTCTTTGCTGCTGCCTTGGCCGCGGCGGTGGTTTTGGCGCCGTCGGGGGCTCGGGCGGCCGTTCCGGAGTTCCTTGAAGCCAATGATGCGCCGGAAGCGGCCGCGGTGACGCTGTTGGCGGTAGGCGACAACCAGACTCTGGTCGGTCCGCCGGTGAGGGCGCGTGACACCGATGGGGACACGTTGACGTACTCGTTGTCGGACGGGATCTATCTGCATGCCAGCTTCTTCACGATCAATCCGTCCACCGGCCAGATTTCTCGCAAGTCGTATACGCCTCGGGGCTTGTACCGGGTGAGGGTGTCGGCGTCGGACGGCACTGACACTACGACGGTTGATGTGACGATTTATGTGACTTCGGCGGGCAAGTATCCGCAGGAGGATAGTTGGGTGAGAGCTCGCTCGATGACGGCCACGGACGGCACGGCGCACGATTTCCTGGGATGGGAGGCGGACGCCACTGAGGACATCATCGTGGCCGGGGCACAGTGGGCCGACAGTTCCACCATTATGGGCCCGGAGGCGGGACCGGGCGCGGTGTATGTGTTCGACGCGGACAGCGGCGCCCAGTTGGCCCGGTTGGATTCGCCCAATCAGACGGCTGACGGGTGGTTCGGCTCGTCCGTGTCCGTGGCGGGCGACACGATCGTGGTGGGCGCCTGGGGCGAGGCAACCAGCGGTCAAGCCCATGTGTACGTGAAGCCGTCTTCGGGCTGGGCCTCTACGTCCACCGCCACCGCGACCCTGACGCCCGCGGCGGCAGATCACACTCCAACCGGCGGGACGCCTTCGGGTAAGCAGCCGATCCAATTCGGGTGGTCGGTGTCGGTCTCGGGTGACGGCAACACGGTGGTGGTCGGCGCCAGGCAATGGGAGAATATCGGCGACAGCCAGGACGCGGCCGACCTCGACGACGACGGGGCGGCGTTCGTGTTCACCAAGCCCTCTGGGGGCTGGGCCGACGCGGACACCGACGACACCGGCGTCGTCAGGCTGTTCGCCGGCTCCAGGCTCCAGCGCTACTCGCACTTCGGCGAAGCCGTGGCGATCTCGGCCGACGGCGACACGATCGCCGTGGGCGCCCCGTTTGACACCGACACCCTCTACGGCCAGGGCTTGGTCTATTTGTTCACCAAGGGCACGGGCTGGGCCAACACGACGCTGATGACGACCCCGTTGAGGGTGAAGGCGAGCGATCCGATCGCCACTGGAAAGCTGGGAGCTGGGACGGTGGCTTTGTCCGATGACGGCTCGACGCTGGCGACCGGCGCCGGCGGCCCCGGCCGAGCGGGGGCGGCGTATGTGTTCGTGCGGCCCGCTGGGGGCTGGGTTGATGATGCCACCGAGGCGGCCAGGCTGTCGACTTTCGGCCACCCCGACGACGGTTTCGCCGGCGCGGGGGTGGTCGTCAGCCCCAGCGGCGACAGGATCGCGGTGCCCAACGCCGGGACGAGGTCGAGCAACTTCAGGGGCTCGGCGTACGTGTACACCAAGCCCTCTGGGGGCTGGGCCGACGACTCCGACAGTCAAGGCGACAACGTCCGGGTCCTGACCGTCGACACCGCCGACACCAATCTGCTGCACCGCTACGCGTTCGCCGACCGCGGGCTGGCGTTCGTCGGGGAGAACAAGTTGGTGGTGGGCCAGCCCTCCTCGGTGTGGACGCTGCGATCAAGAGACGGAATGTCGTCGGTGCCCACGGGGGGCGTGACCCTGACCGACGGGGGCGGCCTGTACGGCGCCAACATCGACATGAGCGTCACCAGCCGCATCCCTCAGGGCTCGGTGCATCTCTTCAAGCTGAGGTCGGCGGTGCAGCAACCCGCAGCGCCGCCCCCGCCGCCCCCGCCGCCTCCGCCGGATGATCCCGAGGAGCAGCCGGAGCCCGAGCCTGAGCCCGAGCCGCCTGAGTTCGCGGATGTGGACGAGGATTCGGTTCACGCCGAGAGCATCGAGGAGGTGGCTGCGCTGGGGATCACCTCGGGCACCACGGCCACCATGTTCTCGCCGTCTGAGCCGGTGACGAGGGCTCAGGTGGCCACGTTCGTGGCCCGGACCTGGGAGGCGACGGGCCGGGAGTGCCCGTCTTCGAGGCCCTTGTTCTTCGATGACGTGGCTGCGGGCTCGACTCATGCCGGGAGCATCGATTGCGTGTCGGCTTTGGGGGTGGCCCGGGGCACGGGGGACAGGATGTTCTCGCCGTCTGCGGATGTGTCGAGGGCTCAGATGGCCACGTTTTTGGCCCGGGCGTGGATGGCGGCCGGCCAGACCTGCCCGGCCTCTGATGCGGACTCGATCTTCGATGACGTGCCCGCGGATTCGACCCATGCCGAGAACATCGGCTGCATAGCCGCCCTGGGGATCACCAGAGGCACCGCGGCCGGGATGTTCTCGCCGTCGGACACCGTGACGAGGGCTCAGATGGCCACTTTCCTGTCCCGCTTCCACAAGGCCCTCACCGACACCGCCTGAAACCTCTTGGCTTTCCTGCGGCCGGGGCGGCGGGCCGGGGGCGTTCGACCGGGCCCGCCGAGAGCCGCGCCCCTCTAAAGTGGTAGGCCATGCGCACGGGGGTGTTCCTGTTCGGCGGGGTGGAGATGGACGACGCCGGTGCCGGGCCCCCGGCCCCGATGGACCGCCGCTACGGCCCCAAGGAGATCTGGCGCGCCACCGAGCGGATCATCGACATGGGGGTGGCGGCCGACCGGCTCGGCTTCGACTCCTACTGGCTGACCGAGCACCACTTCCAGTACGAGGGCTACGAGGTGGTCCCCAACGGGATCCTGGTGGGGACCGTCCTGGCCGAGCGCACCGAGAGCGTCCGGATCGGGATGGCCTTCAACGTCGTCCCCCAGTGGCACCCGCTCCGGCTGGCCGAGGACTTCGCCACCCTGCACAACGTCTCGGGCGGGCGGGCCATCCTCGGCGTGGGCCGGGGCACCGTGCCCCGGGAGGCCGAGACGCTCGGCACCGTGATCGGCAGCTTCGACAACCCCGACCGGGCCGCGGCCGATGAGCTCAACCGCCGCCAGTTCGACGAGGCCATGGCCGTCATCCGCCTGGCCCTGGACTCCGAGACGTTCTCGTTCCACGGCGAGTTCTACGACATCCCGCCGCCCGGCCTCCCCGACCGGGGCGGGTTCGTCGAGGAGATGACGCTGGTGCCCCGGCCCCTTTACCCCTACGAGATCTGGCAGGCCGTCACCTCGCCGCCCACCCTCGAGCAGGTCCCCCGGCAGGGCTGGGGCGGGGTGTTCTGGAACAACCACCACCGCTTCGTGAAGGACCGCTGGGAGCGCTTCGCCGAGGTCTACGCCGCCGCCCACGGCCGAGAGCTGGAGCGGGGCGAGCACCGCCAGCTCGTGCTCAACGTCCGCATCGACGACAGCCGCGAGGCGGCGGCGGCCTCGGTGCGCGACGGCCACGACGAGTTCTGGAAGTTCCTCGGCCCCTACGGCTGGAGCAAGGGCTACATGGGGCCCGACGGCAAGCCGGCGCCGGCCGGGCTGATCCCCACCCTGGAGCAGTCGCTGGAGCAGAAGACCTGGCTGGTGGGCGCCGCCGCCGACGTGGCCGCCGACATCGCCGCCTACGACGAGCAGATCGGGCTGGAGAACCTGCTGCTGTTCCCGGCCATGCCCGGCGACCGCTACGAGTTCGTGGAGGAGCAGCTCCACCGCATCGCCGAGGAGCTGATGCCCCTGCTGCCCGGCTCAGGCCCCTCCTGAGCGGGCGCGGCGGGCCATCGCAGCGGCGGGCGGCGGGAGCGGGCGTGGAGACGACCGTGGTCCACTATCACCCGGTGGACGACAGCTACAGCGCGGCGCTGTGCCGGGCCGTGTGCGACGCGCTGGAGAGCCGCGGCGCGCCCTACCGGCTGGTTCGGCTTCACCGGGGCGAGACCGCAGACCGGCGGAGGCTGGCCGCCACCGAGCACCTGATCGCGGTCTACCCCACTTGGTGGGGCGGCCTGCCCGCCCGAATGCTCGACTGGCTCCAAAAGACCCTGGGCCCCGACATCGACGGCCCCGGCCTGCTGGGCTCGCCCGACGGCCCCGGTCAGGCCGACGCCGTCTCGCCCGACGGCCCCGGTCAGGCCGACGCGGGCTCGCCCGACGGCACGCCCCCGGCCGACCGCCCGGTGGGCAACGGCCCGTCCTCGCCCGGCGGCCCGCTCGCATCGCCCTCGGCGCTGGCCCGGGTGCGCCGCCTCACCGTGGTGGCCACCCACGGGTCGGGGCGGCTCAAGAACACCGTCCAGGGCGAGCCGGGCCGCAAGCTGTGGAAGCGGACGATCCTGGGCCTGTGCGCGCCGGGTGCCGCCTTCGGGTGGGTGGCGCTGTACGACCTCGACCGCCTCGACCGAGCCGATCTGGAGCGCTTCGTCGAAACGGCCCGGGCTTCCGTGGCCGAAGCGGCCGAAGCGTAAGCTCCCGGCCCTACCAGCGCCGCAGCGCCCGCCCGATCCGCTCGGCCGCGGCCCCGGCAGCCCCAGTCCCGGCAACGCCGACCTCGGCCGCTCCGGCCCCGCCGCCCGCCCCGGTCCCGCCGAGGGCGGCGCCCGCGCCGGCGGGCAGCGACACGAACGTCACCCGGCACCGGGTGTGGCAGCACAGGCGCATGGTCCGCACCGTGGTCCGCCTGCCCCCGTCCCGGGCCCTCATCCGGGCCATCCGGCCGTGGGGGCTGGTGGTGACCGACCCGACCCGGCGGATGTTGGTCATGGCCCGCCGGATGCGGTTGTTGCGGTCGAACACGAACCCCACGCCCGGGACCATCGTCCGCTCCAGCCAGCCCTTGAGCCGGGCCGGGACGGTGAACACCGTCGTCGGGTAGCAGAACAACAGCCCCCCGGCCTGCCGCAGGCGGTCCACCGAGTCCCGCACGTCGTCGGAGATGATGGGCTCCTCGGAGTGGTAGGCGACGTGCTCGGCCGCCGACATGAACTGGTCGGTCCCCCCCAAGTCCAGCCGATCCACATCGTGGCCCCGGTCGCTGAGGGCCCCGACCGCGGCCGCCACCACCGCCCGGTCCGGGTCGTCCGGTTCGTAGGCGTCGAGCAGCAGCACCCGCATAGGCCGCCGAGGGTAGTGGCCGGTGGCCGCGCCGAGATCGTCCCGGCACACCGTGCCCGACGCCTTGATCGTGGTGCCGCCGAGGGCCGAGGGCAGTGGCCGGTGGCCGCGCCGGGATCGGCGGCTAGAGTTGCCCGGTCGGCCCGGCTCGGGTCGGCCACGCCCGGGGAAGCGACGCACAGGGGACAACGGCTGGTGACGATCACAGCGACGCTGAACACCTTGTCCTTCGACGGCATCGGGATGGTCTTCCCCGACGGAACCGAGGCGCTGACCGACGTCAGCTTCACCGTCGACAAGGGCGAGTTCGTCACCGTGGTCGGCCCTTCCGGGTGCGGGAAGTCCACGCTGCTGCGGATCGCCTCGGGCCTGCTGGAGCCCACCGCCGGCTCCGTGGCGGTGGACCGGGACCGGCTCGGCTACGTCTTCCAGGACCCCACCCTGCTGCCGTGGCGCACCGTCCGCCAGAACATAGAGCTGCTGCCCGAGCTCCACGGGGTGGACAAGGCCGAACGGCGCCGGCTCGCCCTCGACGCCATAGAGCTGGTCGGCCTGACCGGGTTCGAGAACCACTACCCCAAGTCGCTGTCGGGCGGCATGAAGATGCGAGCCTCGCTGGCCCGCACCCTCACCCTCAAGCCGCCGGTGTTCCTGTTCGACGAGCCCTTCGGCGCCGTCGACCAGATCACCCGCGAGCGCCTCAACGAGGAGACCCAGCAGCTCTTCCAGCACGAGGGCTTCGCCGGGCTGTTCATCACCCACTCCATCACCGAGGCGGTGTTCATGAGCACCCGGGTGCTGGTGATGTCGGCTAGGCCCGGCCGGATCATCGACGGCTTCGACGTGCCCTTCGGATACCCCCGCCAGCCGGAGCTACGATTCGACCCGGAGTTCGCCCGTCTCAGCGGCGAGGTCTCCCAGGCCCTGCGAGGTTCGTACTTATGACGACCACCCCCGAAGTAGCCGACTACGCCCCCGCCGCCAGCCCGGCCCCAAGGGCGCCCGGCCTCGTCGGTCCGGACTCGAGCGGAGACGACCCGGCCCTGGACCCCTCCGCCCCTCCGAGCGCCCCCAAGCGGATCGGGGTGGCCGATCTGCCCCGGCTGGTGCTGCCCCCGGTGCTGCTGGGCGGGTTCCTGATCGGCTGCTGGTACTACGTCTCTCTGGTGATGCTGGAGCCGACCCGGCGCTTCCTGCTGCCCCAGCCCCACGACGTGCTCCAAGTCGGGTTCTTGGAGTGGGACAAGTTCAGCATCATCCTGCGGGCCCTGTGGTCGAGCACCAAGGTGGCCATGATCGGCCTGGCCATCGCCATAACCATCGGGCTGCTGCTGGCCATGGTGATGAGCCAGGCCAAGATGTTCGAGCGGGCCCTGTTCCCGTACATGGTCACCATCCAGGCCATCCCCATCCTGGCCATCGTGCCGCTGATCTCGTTCTGGTGGGGCACCGGCCAGCCGTCCCGGGTGATCGTGTGCATCATCATCTCGCTGTTCCCCATCATCATGAACACCCTGTTCGGCCTGCAATCGGCCGAGAGGGGCATGCACGACCTGTTCACCCTCCACCACGCCAGCCGCCTCACCCGGCTGCGAAAGCTCATGTTCCCGGCCGCCATGCCCGCCGTCTTCGCCGGGCTGCGCATCTCGGCCGGGCTGTCGGTGATCGGCGCCATCGTCGGCGACTTCTTCTTCGGCCGGGGCGAGATCGGCATCGGCCAGCGCCTCCAGCGCTACGCCTATCAGCTCGACGGCGAGGAGCTGCTCACCGCCGTGATCATGTCCTCGGCGCTGGGCGTGGTCGTCTTCTGGACCTTCGGATGGATCCAGAAGTTGGTCATCGGCAAGTGGCACGAGCCCCAGTCCCTCGGCAACTGAAGGGCGAGGGGGGTAGCCTGTTGAGGCTGGACCGCACCGCGCGGCCGGCTCTTGTAGGTGTAATCAAGGCCGCTGAGGCTTTGAACGGTTGTCTCACAGAGGAGGGACCCATATGAGAACCAGAACCTGGACCGGGTTGGTCGCCGTGTTGGCGGTCTTCGGCCTTGTGGCCGCGGCCTGCGGCGGCGACGACGGCGGCGCCGAGACGGCGCCGGCCACAACCGAGGCCCCGGCCACCACCGCCGCGGCCCCGGCCGCCACCGAGGCGCCGGACGACGGCGGCGACACCCCGGCACCGGACACCACCGCCGCCCCGCCTGATGACAGCGACGACGGCATGGCCGGCGACGACATGATGGATCTGTCGGGCGTGTGCCCGAGCCCGCTGGTGGTTCAGACCGACTGGTTCCCCGAGTCCGAGCACGGCGCCATGTACGAGCTGATCGGCGATGACTACATCGTCGACGTCGAGAACAAGATCGTGCGCGGGTCGATGGTGCTGGGCGGCCAGGATCTGGGCATCGAGTGGGAGGTCCGCACCGGCGGCCCGGCCATCGGCTTCGCCGCGGTGTCGCAGTGGATGGCCACCGACGACTCGATCCACCTCGGCTACGGGTCCACCGACCAGTTGGTCAACCACTGGGACTCCGCCCCGCTGATGTCGGTGGTGGCCCCGCTGGAGAAGAACCCGCAGATGGTCATGTGGGATCCGGCCACGTACCCCGACGTCAACACCCTCGCCGATCTCGGCGATGCCGGTATCACCATCAACGTGTTCGGGGGCGGGACCTTCCCCGAGGTGTTCATCGCCCAGGGGATCTGGTCCCGCGACCAGGTCGATCCGTCCTACAACGGCTCGCCCGCCCGGTTCGTGGCCGAGAACGGCAGCATCGCCCAGCAGGGCTTCGCCTCCTCGGAGGTGTACACCTACGAGTACATCTACGAAGAGTGGGGCAAGCCGGTGGCGTTCCAGCTCCTGCACGACGCCGGGTTCGAGATCTACTCCCAGACCATCTCCATCCGGCCCCGCGAGCTCGATGAGCTGAGTCCCTGCCTGGAGAAGGTCGTCCCGATCATCCAGCAGGCGGCCGTCGACTTCATAGCCTCTCCTGGCCGGGCCAACGCCATCATCGTGGACGCGGTGGAGAAGTACCAGGACTTCTGGGTGTACCAGCCCGATCTTGCCGAGTTCTCGGTGCAGGCCCAGATCGACTTCGGCCTGATCGGCAACGGCCCCGACGACATCGTGGGCAACATGGAAGAGGCCCGCATCCAGAAGGTGATCGACGACATGAAGGCCGCGGGCATGGACATCGATCCCGACCTGACCGCCACCGATCTCTTCACCAACCGGTTCATCGACCCATCCATCGGCTTCTCCTAAGCCGATCCGACCAACCTGACTCGGGGGCCGGCGCTCAGGCGCCGGCCCCCGGCCTTTTGGCCGCCGGTCGTTCAGCGCCCGCCCAAGCGGCCCCGGCCGTTAGGCATTGCTGGCTCGCGTTTCGCCGAGGCGGCTCAACCCTGGCGGCTGGGGGCCGCTCAGTCTTCGAACGGCTGGTAGGGCCCGCCCGCGTCGATGCGGGCGGCCAGGAACTCCCCGGCGGTGACCGGCCCGTAGCGGCTGGGCCGCGCCGCGGTGACGCAGGCCGCGACGGGCTCGACGACGGTGGCCGGGTCGGGGTTGACGAAGAACGGGACCGAGAACCGGTCCCGGCCCGGCGGCGCCGTCACCCGGTGCAGGGTAGAGCGGTAGCGGTCGTTGGTCCAGCAGGCCAGCATGTCGCCCAGGTTCACCACCAGATGGTCGGGCGCCGCTGCCACCGGGGTCCAGTCGCCGCCCCGGGGCCTCACCTCCAGGCCGGGCACGCCGTCGGTGGCCAGCAGGGTGATGGCCCCGTAGTCGGTGTGGGGCTCGGACAGGACCGGCCGCGGCCCTTCGCCGTCCGGGGGGCCGGCCGGGTAGTGCATGAGCCGCAGCCGGCACTGGGGGCGGGTCATGCGGGCCGCGAAGAACCCCGCCTCCGCGCCCAGAGCGACGGCCAAGGCCCGCAAGACGGCGGCCGCCGTGGTCAGGGCGGCCCGCTGGTAGCTCCGCACCGCTTCGGCGAACCCGGCCACATCGGGCCACGGGACCTCATCGGCCAGCCCGAGGTCGAGATGCTCGAAGGAGTTGGTGTGCCGCTCGGGGTCCCGCGCCTGTCCGGCCAGGGGCACGAACCCGTAGCGGTTGGTCCGGGGCACCCGCTCCTTGTCGTCCTGGGGCAGGGCGAAGAAGGCCCGGGCCGCCTCGAACACGGCGGCCATCGGGCCGTCCAAGCCGTGGCCGGCCGCCGCGAAGAACCCGGTGTCGCAGCAGGCCTCGTCGATGGCCTCGACAGCCGCCCGGGCCGCGGCCCCGTCCGGCTCGGCCCGCAGGACGGCGACGTCGACAACCGGCAGATCCAGGCTCAACGCCCCCCGCTTGAGCCGCAGGTCCGTGAGCCGCAGGCCGAGCGCGGCGCCGTGACTGCCTCGCCCATTCGGGCCTCCGCCCTCGTTCCGTCCGGGCTAGAAGCCGATGCTCTCGTCGATGAACTCGTTGGTGGCGATGTCCTCGAACCGCAGCCCGGGAGCCACGTCGAACCCGGCCGCGGTGATCTTGTCGATCACCTCGTTTACCCGGCCCTCGTCCATGTTGCCGACGGTGCTGTCGGGTCCGTTGCCGATCAGCCCCAAGTCCTTCTGGGTCTGCACCGAGAAGTCGGCCAGGCCGGGGCTGTACTCCCAGAAGCTGTCGATGGTCTCCACCGCGTCGATGATGATGGCGTTGGCCCGATCCGGGTCGGCGGCGAAGTCCACCACCGACTGCTGCACGATGGGCACGAACCGCTCCAGGCAGCCCCGCATCGATTCCAGGTTGTCCTTGCGGACGGCCAGGGTCTGGGAGTAGAGGCGCAGGCCGGCGTCGTGGATCAGCTCGAAGGCGATCGGCTTGGCCCACTCCTCATAGGCGGTCTCGTAGCTGTAGGGGGACTCCGAGGCGAAGCCCTGCTGGGCTATGGCGCCCCCCTCGGCGATGAACCGGGTCGGCGAGCCGTTGTAGGACGGGTCGATCTGGTCGGCCGACAGCACCCCCTCGTTCACGAACACGTCGATGAAGGTGCCGCCCGCGAAGACGTTGACCACGATCCCCTGCTCGCCGATGTCGGCGATGGAGGACACGTCGGGGTAGGTCTCAGGGTCCCATTGGATGATCTGGGGGTTCTTCTCCAGCGGGGCCACCACCGAAATCGTCGGGGTGTCGCCGCCCAGGATGACCGACTCGTCGGTGCTGATGTAGGCCAGGTGTATCTCGGGGTCGATGTACATCTGAGCCGACCCGGAGGCGAACCCGATGGCCGGGCCGCCGGCTCTGATCTCTATGTCGATCCCGGTGTCGGCGCCGCCGGCCATCAGGCTGCCGGAGGTGATCTGGTTGCCGGCGTCGACGGAGTAGTCGGCCCCGACCATCTGGTACATGGCGCCGTGCTCGGACTCGGGGAACCAGTCGGTCTGGATGATCAGCGGACTCGGGCACACCCCCGACAGATCGGCAGACGTCATCTCGTCATCGGCCATCTCATCGGCGTCGTCGGTCATCTCCTCGGCGTCGTCGGCCGTGCCGTCGTCCGCCGTGCCGTCGGCATCGGCCGTCTCAGCGTCATCGGGCATGCCCTCGGCCTCGGCCATGTCGCCGCTGGGCGGCTTCATGGTGGTAGTGGTCGAGGTGGCGGTGTCGCCATTGTCGTCCCCGCAGGCGACAGCCAGCAGAGCCAGCGCCGACAGCGCGCAAATCCCTCTGAGCCATGCCGAGGCTTTCATCTTCGTTGTCCTCCATCTCTCAATGTCTCAATGGCCAATGGCCGTTGAACGGGCCTCTCGCTCGCCTTTGTAGCACCAATCAACGTGTCGCGTCTGTTGCGGTCCGAGAATCCGCGGGCCGTCCGACGAGCCCGCCCGGCCCTAAAGACCTGCTGCAGTTCGAAAGTCCGCGGCCTCGGCCGGGAGCGGGCCGTCCGACGAGCCCGCCTGTGCAGCCGTCAGGCGAAGAGCCGGGTTTGCTGGAGGCTGGAAGCCGTCGGCTTGCCCCGGCGCCAGACGCGCCGGGACATGGGAGCGTCCGCGATGGCGGCTCGCACCGACGGGGCGTCGATGGCCAAGAAGTCGGCCGGGTCGCCCGGCTCGAAGCGGACTGGGGCCAGGCCCATCACCCGGCGGGCCCCGTTGGACACCATGTCATAGGCGGCCTCGGGGGAGCGGTGGGCGGCCATCACCAACAGCGCGGCCGTCTCCAGCGGATCGCTGCGGCCCACCAGGTTGAACGGGTCCTGCACGTTGTCGGCCCCTGCCGCCACCAGGGCCCCGACCCCCTCCAGGGCGTCGATGGCGGTCAGCCCCCGGGGGGTGGCGACGGGGCGGCCCCGTCCCTGCAGGTACAGGTTGGTCTGGGGCAGGGTGATGACGGCGATGCCGGCCGCGGCCGCCTCGGCCGCCACCGCGGCCTGGGTCTCGGGCGGGGCCATGCCCAGGCTCACGCAGTGGCTGGCCGCCACCGGATGGGCGAACCCGGTGCTCTGCACGGCCCGGGCCATGTCCCGCAGGTTCAGCATCGCCGGGTCCAGGGTCTCGTCGGTGTGCAGATCGACGGGCAGGGCGGCGTCGCGGGCCGCGGCGAAGGCGACCTCCATGGCCGCCAGCGGGTCCGAGTCGAGGTGCGGGCAGCCGCCCACCACGTCCACGCCCTCCTCCAAGGCCGCGTCCAGCACGGCCCGGCCCTCGGCGCCGTCGGCCCCGGTGATCGGCTTGCCGGTGAGGGCCACGAGCTGGAGGTCGACCAGCCCCTCGAACCGGCGGCGCACCTCGTGCAGGGCCCGCACCCCGCCCACGCCCGCATCCAGGGTGGTGTTCACATGGGAGCGGACGGCGGTCACCCCGCGGGCGATCAGCAGCTCCACCGCGGCCGAGGCCCTCTCCACCAGGCTCTCCTCGCTGAGCCGGCCGTCGGCCGCGGCCGCCGCCCACGCCTCCACTGCGCCGGGCAGGTCGCCGGCGGGGTTGGGGATCTCCTCGGCGGTGAGGGCCTTGTCGAGATGGGCGTGGGGCTCGGCCGGGGCGGGCAGCAGCAGCCAACTGTCGAGGTCGTCGCTCTCGAACCCGTCCGGGACCGGCGAGGAGGTCGCGGCCACCGCGGCGATCACTCCGCCGTCGACGTGAACGTCCACCGCCCGCCCGTCGGCCAGCCGGGCGTTGCGCAGCACCCGCCGCCCGTTCGGTTCCGGTCGGTCGTTCGGTTCCGGTCGGTCGTTCGGTTCCGGTCGGTCGTTCGGTTCCGGTCGGTCGTTCGGTTCCGGTCGGCTCGGGTCGGTCATGGGCCGTCGTCCGCCGCGGCCCGGTCGTCCGGCGGCGGCCTGTCGCTCGTTCGTTCCGGTCGGTCCAGGTTGGTCATGGCCGAGATCATAAGCTCAGGGGATGAGCGAGATTCAAGACCTGCGCAGCTACATCCACGCCCTGGACGCGGCTGGCCAGCTCGCCCGGGTGAAGGCGCCGGTGTCGCTGGAGCACGAGCTGGCCGACGTGGCCGCCTCCCTGGCCCGCACCGACACCGGCGCCGGGCTGTTCGAGAACGTCGTCGGCGCCGATTGGCCCGTCTTCTGCGGCGGGGTCGCCTCGCACCGGCGGGCCGCGGTGGCGCTGGGGTGCCGGCCCGACGAGATCGTCGACGTGATGGACCGGGTGCTGGACCCGGCCAACGGGATCGCCCCGGTGACGGTGGACGCCGCCGCCTGGCACGACAACTGCGCCGACGGGCCCGGCCTGGATGCGGCCGTGCTGCCCGTCCCCACCCACAGCCGGGGCGACGGCGGCGCCTTCATCACCGGCGCGGTCACCGTGGCCACCGACCCCGTCTCGGGCCGGGGCAACCTGGGCTACAACCGGATGCTGCGGCTGGGGCCCCGCCGGTTCGGGTTCAACGTCAACGAGTGGCGGGACGTGGGCACCTTCTGGAAGTCCCGCCCCGACCCCGACGCCCCCTTCCCCATCGCCCTGGCCATCGGCCTGGACCCGGCCGTCATGATCGCCGCCGGGGTGAAGACCCCGGTGGACGAGCTGCTCATCGCCGGCGCCGTCCGGGGCCGGGGCGTCGAGGTGTGCCGGGGCCGCACCGTGGACGTGGCCGTGCCCGCCGCCGCCGAGATCGTGGTCGAGGGTCATCTGCACCCGGCCCGCCGGGAGTCCGAGGGCCCCCTGGCCGAGTTCCACGGCTACCACGGCGAGCCCTGGAACAGCCCCACCTTCGAGGTGAGCTGCATCTCCTGGCGGAACGAGCCCATCTACCAGACCATCATCCCCGGCTGGTACGAGCACGTCTACATCGGCAACGTGCTGCCCCGGGAGCCGCTGCTGCGCCGGTTCGTGCGCCATCTCGACCCGACCGCCGACGTCCACATCCCCCCCTACGCCAACGGCTTCCTGGCCGTGATCCGCATCGACCGGGACAACCCCGGCACCCCCAAGAACCTGGCCCTGGCCGCCCTGTCCGCCCACATCAACGTCCGCAACGTGATCGTGGTCGACCGTGACGTGGACATCCACGAGCCCTCGGAGATCCAGTGGGCACTCACCAACCGGGTCCACTGGACCGACGACGTGTTCGTCGTGCCGGGGGCCCAGGGCCACGAGATGGACCCGGTGGCCGACCAGCGGGGCGTCGGCACCAAGGTCGGCATCGACGCCACCTACAAGCGAGAGCGCCGCGAGTACGGCGAGCGGGTGTCCTACCCAGCCGTAGACCTCAGCCCCTACCTGACCTGAACAGGGCGGCGGTGCGCTCGATGCGCTCGGCCGCCCTGGCGCCGCCTAGCACCGACACTTGGAACTCGTCGATGTCGTGGTTGCCCATGAGCGCCCTCAGCTCGGCCGCCGCCTCTGCGGGCGAGCCGACGATGCAGAAATGGGGCACCCACTCTTCTTTTACTAGGGCCGCGGCCTCGGCCGGTCCGCCAGTGGCCAGCGCTTCTCTAATAGCGGCGATGTCGGCGCTGGTCATGCCGATCAGTTTCTGCACCTTCGGTGGGGAGTCCAGGAGTCGGAAGGACAACTGGCGGCGGCTCTCTTCTAGTTCGGTGTCGTCGGTGACCACCAGGGTGCAGTATGAGACCAGGAAGGGCCGCCCCGAGCGCCCGGCTGCGCCCGCCCGCAGCGCCGCGGTCGCCTCGCCGAGCAGCTCCTTGTGGACGTAGCTGAGGGTGAAGCCGTCGGCGATCTCGGCGCCCAGAGCGGTCATCTTGGGGCCTCGGCCGGCCAGGATGATCTCGATCCCGGCCCGGCCGTAGCCGAGGCGGGCCCCGCGGAAGGAGACCGGGCTGTCGGGATCGGTGGTCACCGTCTCGCCCGCGAACAGCTTCCTCAGGGCGGTCGCCGTCTCCCGCACCGCGGTCACGGGACGGGTCCGGTCGACGGCCAGGGGGCCCAGGGTCAGCCCGCCGCCCGCGCCCAGGCCGAGGAAGGCCCGGCCCCCGCTCATCTCGTCGAGGGTGGCGATGGCCGTGGCCGTGGCCCCCGGGTGGCGGACGTAGGGGTTGGTGATGCCCGGGCCGAGCAGTATCGAGCTGGTGCGGGCGGCGATGGCGGCCAGGGTCACGTACACGTCGCGGGTGGCCAGGCCCTCGTCGTACGCCCAGCACCGGCGGTAGCCGCACCGCTCGGCCAGCGCGGCCAACTCGACCACTTCGGCGATGGGCCGCTCCGCCATGATGTTGACGCTGGCCGGAATCGTCACGCCGCTGTCACTCCTTCATCAACGCTGGCCGGAATCGTCATGGTGTCGTCAGCCCTTCATCGGCGCTGGCCGGAATCGTCATGGTGTCGTCAGCCCCTCATCGGCGCTGGCCGGAATGGTCATGCCCGCCGTCGCGCCCGTCGTGTCGGCGCGGGCTGTGGCGCTGGCCGGAATCGTCACGCCGCCTCCGCAGCCCGCCGTCGGGGTCCGTGGCGGTCGCGGGTCACGATGTCGGCCACGTTGCGGCCCGACGCCCCGAACACCCCGGCGCCGGGGAAGGTGCCGGCGCCGCACAGATACAGGCCCCGCAGCGGGGTCCGGTAGCGGGTCAGCTCCCGGGGGCGGCCGATCAGCGCCTCCAGCCGCGACCCGCTGTAGGACGGGGCGTGGCCCCGGACCATGGCCATCTCCCGCTCGTAGCGGTCCGGGGTCATGGCCCGCCAGTCCACCACGCTGCCCATGCCGTCGCCCTCCACCAGTCCGGCCCACATCTCGAGCCATCGCCTGGGCTCGTCCGACTCCGCCCATCCGCCGGCCAGAGAGTACGGCGTGTACAGCACCTCGATGCTCAGCACGTGGCGGCCGGTTCCGTTGGCCATGTCGGGGTCGAGCACCGAGGGCACGTTGGCGTACATGCTGGGCCGCTCTGACACCCGGCCCTCGGCCCGCAGCCTGTGGGACTCGATCAGCTCGTCGGGGCTGGGCAAAACCGTGAGGGTGGGGCTGCAGGTGTCCAGGCTGCCGTGGAGGCCCTCGATCCCCGAGGCGATGCGGTAGCGGGGCGGGGCCGAGAGCACCGCGTCGATCTTGGACTCGTAGCCCTCCCGGGGCCGCCGCTGCCGCCAGCGCCGGGCCAGCCGCAGGGCCGCGGCCGGGGTGCCGTCGAGCCACTCGACCAGCACCGACCGGGGATCACAGGCCGCCACCACCGTCTCCGCCGCCAGCTCGGTGCCGTCGGTCAGGCGCACGCCGGTTGCCCGGCCGTCGCGCACCAGCAGCCTCTCCACCGAGGCGCCGCAGCGGACCCGGCCCCCGGCCGCCTCGAAGCTGGCCCGGATGGCGTCGGTTAGGGCGCCGCTGCCGCCCCGGGGCCGGCCCAGCTTCACCAGGTGCCGGTTGGCGTAGGCCAGCGCCCCCAGCCCGGTGCCGGGGGCGTCGGGCCTCACGCCCCACACGGTGGGGCCGGTGGTGACCGCGGGCATGGCCAGGTGCCAGTCGTCGAAGTATTTGGTCAAAACGTCGAGGATGCTGGCCCGGCTCCAGGCCATGAGCCGCCGGGCGGTCCGGGCCCCGCCCCGCCAGGCGCCGGCCAGGAAGCGGCCGGCCGAGGGCGGTATCCGGGCCATCTCCAGGGCCAGCTCGGCCACGTCCATGGCGTCGGCCAGGTAGCGGCGGTAGGCGCCGACCTGGTCGGGGTGGGAGCGGGCCAGGCTGTCCAGCATCCGCTCGGTCTCGTGGAAGAAGACCACCGGCTCGGCGCCGTCGTAGAAGGCGCTGATCCCGCTGGCCTCCGGCTCCAGGTACTCCAGCCCGTGGTCGGCCAGCTCCAGCTCGTCGGCGATGGGCATGGCTCGGATCAGGGTGTGGTCGCAGTTGCAGACGTTGAACCGGACCCCGAGGTCCTCCACCGTGGCCGCGCAGCCCCCCACGTGGTCCTGAGCCTCCACCACCAGCGTGTCGAAGCCGGAGCGGGCCAGGTAAGCCGCACAGATCAGCCCGTTGTGCCCCCCACCCGCCACAATCACATCCGCGCCGCTCATGGCGAAACCCTACTCTAGGCCGTAACGTTTAAAGCAAACTACCCGGATCCGAGGGAATGAGGAGTGGATAGAAGTGATCGATAAGGAGCAAGTGCTTAACTTGCTCAAGGCACACAAGTCTATAATGGAACAACGGTTTGGTGTTACTTATATTGCTCTCTTTGGATCGACTGTTAGAGATGAAACGTTTCCTCATAGCGACGTTGATATCCTAGTCAGTTTTGAAGGGCCCACTACGTCCAAGCAATATTTTGGTGTTCAATTCTACTTAGAGGAACTGCTTGGTAGTCGCATTGACTTAGTAACTGACAAAGCACTGCGTCCAGAGCTGCGTCCTTATGTAGAGAATGAAGCTATCTATGTGTAGTTCAAGAGGACCGCGCCAGCGGGATTTCTACTCAGGATATGGCGGTCAGGTAGCCCATGGCGCTGGGGCTGGCCCGGAGCCGGGCCGGTTGCAACTACAGGGAGAAGCCGTCGAGCACCTGCTTGAGGGCGTCGATGTCCTCGGAGCCGACCACCACCCGGGAGTTGGTGGCCACGTAGACCAAGTCGAGGTTGATACCGGCTTCGGCGATCCGGTGGGCCAGGGTGGCCAGCTCGCCGGGCCGGTCCTGGGCCTGCACCACCACCACCTCGCGCTCCCGGGTGACGGCGGTGTTGGTGATGGCCAGCGCCCGGCGAACCGGCTCGGCGTGGGGGACCAGAATGTGGAGTTCGGCCCTGGCCCCGGTGCCGATGCAGGTGGCGGCGGAGATGTTCACGCCGGCGTCGCTGATGGCGGTGGCCACTTTGGCCAGCTCCCCCGGCTGGTTGTCCAGCTCGATCACCAGGTTCTTGGCCACTGTTGACATCTGATTGGTCCCTCTCGTCGCGGTCGGGCAGCCCGGAACCGGCCCGTTCGCCGGATCCGAGGCCACGGCCGCCGAGTGTAAGTGCCAGCGGTCGGCGCCGTGCAAGCCCGCCCGCCGCCGGGCCGACCCGGGGTCTCGGCCGCTGAGTGCAGTACCGGCGGTCGGTGCCGTGCAAGCCCGCCGCAGAGGCCGACCCGGGGTCTCGGCCGGGGAGTGCAGTACCGGCGGTCGGCGCCGTGCAAGCCCGCCGCAGAGGCCGACCCGGGGTCTCGGCCGCTGAGTGCAGTACCGGCGGTCGGCGCCGTGCAAGCCCGCCGCAGAGGCCGACCCGGGGTCTCGGCCGGGGAGTGCAAGTGCCGGTGGCGGTTGTGTGAAATGGTGGCGGCGTGAGTTCGATGCCCGTGGAGACGGCCATCGCCGGCGGCCTGCTGGGAGTGGCGGCCGGCGACGCCCTGGGCACCACCGTGGAGCACATGGCCCCCGAGGAGATCCGCCGCCGATTCGGCGTCCACCGCGAGATCATCGGCGGGGGGCCGTTCGGCCGTCGCCCCGGTCAGGGCACCGACGACACCGACCTCACCTGGGCCGTGGTCGCCGGCTACCTCGAAGCCGGCGGCGGCAACAGCGGAGACTGCCTCGACGCCATCGCCCGGGCCTTCCGGGAATGGTTCGACACCGCTCCCTCCAGCATCGGACGCACCACTTTCTTGGCCCTGACCGAACTCCGGGCCGGCCGCGACCCGGCCGCCTGCGGCCTCGCCTCCGAGAGCTCGTGCGGCAACGGCTCGCTGATGCGGGCCCTGCCCACCGCCCTGATCCGGGCCGACCCCGAGCGGCGCCGCCGAGAGAGCGAGATGATCTCGGCCGTCACCCACGCCCACCGCCGGTGCGTCGACAGTTGCATCGCCTACAACGAGATCGCCGCCGCCCTGATCGACGGGGCCGCCGGGCCCGAGGCCGTCGCCGCCGCGGCCGCCTTGGACTTGGACCCGGCCGTCTCGACCGCCCTGGCCACGCCGCCCGACCGGCCCGCGGCCGAACTGAGCACCGGCGGCTACGTGATCGACAGCCTGGCCTGCGCGGTCTGGGCCGTCCAGCAGCCCGGAAATCTGGAGTCGGTCTTGGTGGACCTGGTGAACCGGGGCGACGACGCCGACACCGTCGGGGCCATCGCCGGTGGGCTGCTGGGCATCGCCAGCGGCCCGGCTGGCATCCCGGACCGATGGAGGAACCGGCTCGAGTACGCTGACCGTCTCACCGGAGCCGCGGCCGAGATCGCCCGTATCAGGGCCGCCCGGTGACCGCTTAGCCATGTCCGCCCGACCATCGCCCACGCCCCCGCGAACCCGCCGCCAGTCCGCCGCCGTTGCCCTGCGGGCCCTCCCATTGCTCACTGCGGTTGCCGTGCCCACCCGCCGATTGCTGGCCGCGGTCGCCCTGCGATCCCGTTGTTTGTTTGCCTCGGTCGCTGTGCCGACTCGCCGTCTGCTCGCTGCGGTTGCCCTGCTCGGGCTGATCGCTGCGGCCTGTGGGGGAGGCGGCGGCGAGCAGGCGGCGCCCGAGCCGTCGGAGACTTCGGGCCTGCGGGTGGCGGCGGTGCTGCCCAGCGCCCGCGACGACCACGCCTTCAGCCAGTCGATGGCCGAGGCGCTCGACCGAATGCAGGCCGCCGGCCTGATCGGCGAGGTCGCGCTGTCGGAGAACCTCTTCGTGGTGTCCGAAGCCGGCGCGGCCCTGCGCGGCTACGCCGAGGCCGGCTACGACCTGGTGATCGCCCACGGCGTGCAGTACGGCCCCTTCGTCACCGAGATCGCCCCCGACTTCCCCGGCACCGCCTTCGCCTGGGGCCCCGAGGTGGAGACCTTCGGGCTGGCCAACGTCTCGTCCTACACCTCCGCCGTCGAGCAGGGGGCCTACGCCATGGGGCTGATGGCCGCGGCCCTGGCCGACGGGGCCGATGTGGGCATCATCGGCCCGGTCGAGGCCGCCAACACCCGGCGCTACGTGGACGGGTTCGCCGCCGGGGTGGCCGCCGGGGGCGGGACGGCCCGGTCCGTCTACACCGACTCGTTCTCCGACGCCGAGCGGGCGGCCGAGGCGGCCCGGTCCTTCATCGACGGCGGGGCCGCCGTGCTAACCGGCACCGCCCAGATGACCGTGGGCGCCATCGGCGTGGCCGACGAGCGCGGCGTCCCCTGGTTCGGCACCGAGTCCAGCCAAACCGCGATCGCCCCCGACGCAGTGGTGGCCAGCCAGGTGTATCGATGGGAGACGGTGCTGGAGGACTTGGTGGCCGAGATCGCCGCCGGCCGCCTCGGCGGATTCACCTACGAAATCGACTTCGCCAACGGCGGCCTAACCCTCGAGTACAACGACGCCTACGACCTAGCCCCCGCCATCCGCCGCCTAGGCGACGAAGCCGTCACCGGCATCATCAACGGCTCAATCTCCCCCGCCCCCGCAACTTGATCGTGAAGTTTGACCCCCGGCGTCCCTACGGCCTCCATGAGCTGGTCGTTCTGAGGCCCGAGCCCTTCGGGGCGCTGGCCTACCACCACGGCAACCGCAGGCTGAGCTTCGTGCGGTCGTCCGATCTGGTGCGGCTGGTGGAGGCGCTGGACCGGCACCCCAGCGCCCGGGCCGCCTTCGACGCCTGCGCCATCGAGGACCGCCGATGGCCCTCGTTCGAGCGGGCCCTGGCCGCCTTGGCCGCCTCCGAGGTCTTGGTGGCCCGGTGATCGCGGCCTCCACCGCCGAGCGGCTCAAGCAAGGGCTTGACGCCCCCATCTGCCTCACCTGGGAGCTCACCTACGCCTGCAACCTCCAGTGCGTCCACTGCCTGTCGTCGTCGGGGCGGCGCGACCCCGGCGAGCTTTCCACCGCCGAGGCCGAGCGAGTCCTCGACGAATTGGCCGACATGCAGGTCTTCTACATAAACATCGGCGGCGGCGAGCCCACCCTGCGCCCCGACTTCTGGGAGCTGATCGCCTATGCCGTCGACCGCGGCATTGGGGTGAAGTTCTCCACCAACGGGTCCCGCATCGACGAGGCCGCCGCCCGCAGGCTGGCCGCGGCCGACTACGTCGACGTCCAGATCTCAATAGACGGCGCCGACGCCGCCACCAACGACGCCGTCCGGGGCCCCGGGTCCTTCGCCGCCGCGGTGGCCGCCATGGACCGCCTGAGCCGGGCCGGCTTCGAGGGATTCAAGATCAGCGTGGTGGCCACCCGCCACAACGTCGCCCAGCTCGACGCCCTTGAAGCGCTGGCCGCCCGCTATGAGGCCCAGCTCCGGCTGACCCGGCTGCGGCCCTCGGGCCGGGGGACGAGCACCTGGTCCGAGCTTCGTCCCACCGCCGAGCAGCAGATCGAGCTGCACCGCTGGCTCCTGGACCGGCCCCAGGTGCTCACCGGCGACTCCTTCTTCCACCTGTCGGCCCTGGGGGAGCCGCTGCCCGGCCTCAACCTGTGCGGGGCGGGCCGGGTCGTCTGTCTGATCGACCCGGTCGGCGACGTTTACGCCTGTCCGTTCGTGCTGCACGACCGCTTCCGGGCCGGATCGGTGCGCGACCGGGGCGGGTTCCCCCACATCTGGCGCCGCTCGGAGCTGTTCGCCGAACTGCGCCGCCCCCAGTCGGCGGGGGCGTGCGCGTCGTGCGGAGAGTACGACGCCTGCGGCGGCGGCTGCATGGCGGCCAAGTTCTTCACCGGCCTGCCCCTCGACGGCCCCGACCCAGAGTGCGTGAAGGGCCACGGCACCCCCCTCTTGGCCCAGCGCCCGGCCCGGCCCCGAGCCGGCACCGACCACTCCCGGCAGGCGCCCGTCGCCTTCCTGGGCCGCCGCTGACCAGCCCCGTGGACCGGCCGGCTGTGCTTGCTCTCGCCCGCGGTCGCAGCCGCCGCGGACTGCCGTGAACGCAGAACGCCCGTCCTCGTCGCCGCAAGCTGCCGTAAGCGGGGACCGGCCGGTCGTGCTCGTTCTCGCCTGCGGTCGCAGCCGCCGCGAACTGCCGTGAGCGGGGACCGGCCGGTCGTGCTCGTCACCGGGGCGGCCCGGGGGATAGGGGCCGCCGCCGCGGCCGCTCTGGTCGCCGACGGCTGGCACGTGATCGCGGTCGACGCCGTCGGCGCCGGGCCCGAGGTCTCCTACCCGCTGCCCACCGAGGCCGACCTGGACGCGGTGGTGGCGGGCCTGGACGGCCGGGCCGAGGGCCACGTGGTCGACGTTCGGGACCAAGAAGCGCTGGACGCGGTAGCCGCGGGCGCGGCAGCCCGCCACGGCCGCCTCGACGCCTTGGTGGCCGCGGCCGGCGTGGTGGCGGGCGGCCGCCCGCTGTGGGAGGTGGACGACCGAGAGTGGGACGCCGTGATCGGCGCCGACCTCACCGGCGCCTGGCGCAGCATCAGAGCGGTCGTCCCCCACATCCTGGCCTCCCCCGGCCCCGGCCGGGTGGTGGTGGTGGGATCGGCGGCCGGGTCGCTGGGCCTGCCGGGCATGGGCCCCTACGCCGCGGCCAAGCACGGCGTGGTCGGCCTGGTCCGCTCCCTGGCCGCCGACCTGGCCGGCACCGGCGTCACCGCCAACGCAGTGGCGCCGGGCACCACCGCCACCATCATGGCCGAGGCCTCGGCCTCCTTCTACGGGCTCGCAGGCGCCGCCGACTTCGTCGTCCACCAACAGCCGCTGGGCCGGCTGGTGGAGCCCGACGAGGTGGCGGCCGCCATCGGTTGGCTGTGCTCGCCGACGGCGGCCGCGGTCACCGGCTCGGTGGTGGCCGTGGACGGCGGCCTGACCGCCACCCCCTAGACCGACCCACCGGACTGACTTCACCGATTTGCTCAGAAAAACCCGACGAACCGGCCAAATCGGTTTTTCTGAGCATCGATCAGCGCTATAGGGCAATATTTTGCTCAGAAAACCGGCCACACCGGTCCGCACCGGTTTTTCTGAGCATCGGGGTGTGGTCATAGCAACGTCTTTGCTCAGAAAACCCGAGAAGGGGGAGGAAGCGTGAGGACTCGAGCAGCCGTTCTGCGAGAGCCCAACACGGCTTGGAGCGTCGAGGAGATAGAACTCGACCCGCCCGAGGCCGGCGAAGTCCTGGTCAAGACCACCGCCGCGGGCATGTGCCACTCCGACGAGCACATCTTCGACGGGACCCTGCCCGCGCCCCTGCCCGCGGTGGGCGGCCACGAGGGCGCCGGGGTGGTGGTAGAGCTGGGGCCGGGCGTCACCGAGCTGGCGGTGGGCGATCAGGTCTCGGTCTCGTTCATCCCCTCGTGCGGCCGCTGCCGGTGGTGCGCGGCCGGCCAGCAGTACATCTGCGACCGGGGCATGCACCTCATGTCGCCGGGCATGATGCCACCGGGCGGGTTCCGCCACCACGACGCCGACGGCAACGGCCTCACCCCCACGCTCAAGCTGGGCACCTTCGCCGAGCACATGGTGCTCAACGTCGACTCGACCGTGAAGATCGACCCCGACATACCGCCCATACCGGCCGCCCTGGTGAGCTGCGGAGTCACCACCGGCTTCGGGTCGGTGGTCAACCGGGCCGAGATCACCGCGGGCGAGACCGTGGTGGTAGTCGGCTGCGGGGGCTTGGGCAGCGCGGCCATCCAGGCCGCCCGGGTGGCCGGGGCCCGCCACATCGTCGGGGTGGACCCGGTGGAGCTCAAGCGGGAGTCGGCGGGCCGGTTCGGGGCCACCCATGTGGCCTCTGACATGGAGGAGGCCACCGAGCTGGTCAAGTCCATCACCCACGGAGTGATGGCCGACGGGGTGATCCTCACCCCCTCGGTGATGCGCGGCGAGATGCTGGCCCCGGCCCAGTTCCTGGCCCGCAAGGGCGGCCGGATCGTGGTGACGGCGATCGCCCCGATCGAGCAGATGGACGTGCAGCTCAACCTGTTCGAGCTGGCCATGATGAACAAGGAGATCCGGGGCACCATCTTCGGCTCCGGCAGCCCCCGCCGCGACGTCCCCCACCTGCTCCAGATGTATCAGGCCGGCCAGCTCCAGCTCGACGAGATGGTCACCCGCACCTACACGCTCGACGAGGTCAACCAGGGCTACCAGGACATGCGGGACGGCAAGAACATCCGCGGCGCCATTGTCTTCGACTGACCGGGACGGCGAAACGCCCGTGACGCCATCGTCTTCGACCGACCGGCCTGGCCCGACTGGCCATTCCACTTCGTCTGACCGGCCCGGCCCGACCGACCGGCCCCCGTCCGACCGGCTTGGCCCGACTGACCATTCCGCTTCGACTGACTGGCCCGGGCTGGTCGAGGCCCTCGACCGCGAGATCGTCGGCCGGCGCCGGGAGATCGAGCTGATCCTGGCCGGCCTCGACGCCGGCCGCCACGTGCTGCTGGAAGGCCCGCCCGGCACGGGCAAGTCGACGCTGCTGCGGGCCGCGGCCGCGGCCTCAGGCGGCGGCTTCGTCTTCGTGGAGGGCAACGCCGAGCTGACCCCGGCCCGCCTGGCCGGCAGCTTCGACCCGGCCCGGGTGCTCTCGGAGGGCTACGCCGCCGACGCCTTCATGGCCGGGCCGCTGGTCGCCGCCCTGCGGGGAGGTGCCCTGCTGTACGTCGAGGAGCTCAACCGGGTCCCCGAGGAGACGGTCAACCTGCTGGTCACGGTGATGTCCGAGGGCGAGCTGCACCTGCCCCGGGTGGGCCGGATCGGCGCCGCAGACGGGTTCCGGCTTGTGGCGGCCATGAACCCCTACGACAACGTGGGCACCGCCCGGGTGTCCAGCGCCGTGTACGACCGCATCTGCCGGGTCCACATGGGCTATCAGGACGCCGACGACGAACGGCGCATCACCGAGATGCGCTGCCCCGCCGGCCACCCGGTCACCATCGGTCGGGCCGTGGCCGCCGCCCGGGCCACCCGCCGACACCCCGACGTGCGGGTGGGGTCATCGGTGCGGGGGGCCATCGACTTGGTATCCACGGCGGCCGGGCTGGCCCGGCTCCGGGGCCGCGGCCCGGCCGATCCCGAGGCGGGCCTCGACGCCGCCCTGATGGCGCTGACCGGCCGCATCCGGCCCTTCGAGGGCGCCGACCGCACCGCTGAGGAGATCGTCACCGAGATATGGGAGGCGGTTCTGGCCTCGGAGCGGGCCGGCGGGGCATCGCCCCCGGAGGCCGAGCCCCCGGAGACCGGTCCGGCGCAGGCCGCGGGAAAAGCCCCGGCCCCCGACGGGGCGGCCGATCGCCCGGAGCCCGGCGGGCCGAGGCCCGCCGCCCCCAGTCCGCCCTCGAGGGGGGTCGAGCCCGCGAGGCGCTGAGGGCCGAGCGGCGGCGCACCGTCCCCCGCCGCCAGCTCGAAGCCGACCCGGCCTTCGGCCCCCTCAGCCCCGCACCGGGGGAGGTGGACGCGGCCGCCGCGGCCGCCCTGGCCGCGGCCGACCCCGACCGGGCCCTGTCCCTGCTGGCCGACATGGCCGCCGCCACCGACCCCCGCCTGGCCGCCTTGGCCGCCCGCCTGGCCGGCCGGCTCGTGCTTGACCTGGCCCGCTCGGGCCGGGCTGCCAGCGGCGGGCCGGGCAAGCTGACGCTGGACCGGGCCGACCGGGCCGACGGCGACATCGACGTATCCGCCAGCCTCGACTCCCTGGCCGAGGCCAGGGCCCAGGGCCGCCCCGCCGCCCTCGGCGATCTCTGGGTGAGCCGGTGGCGCCGCCCGGCGGTGGCGGTGGCGGTGGTGGTGGACCGGTCGGGATCGATGGGGGGCAGGCGCCTGGCTGTCGCCGCGGTAGCCGCGGCCGCCTGCGCCCACCGGGCCCCGGCCGAATGGGCTCTGATCGCCTTCAGCGACCAAGCGATGGCCATTAAGTCGCTGGACCACCACCGGGAGGTGACCGCGGTGGTGAACGACGTGCTGGGCCTGCGCGGCTACGGGACCACCGACCTGGCCTCGGCGCTGGCCGCCGCCCGGGAGCAGCTCGTCCGGTCGAGGGCCAGCCGCCGGATCGCCCTGTTGCTGTCGGACTGCCGGGCCACCGCCGGTGCCGATCCCGACGGCGAGGCCCGCGGCCTGGCCGAGCTGGCCGTGATCGCCCCGGCCGACGACTCGGCCGACGCCGCGGCCTGGGCCCGGGCCGTGGGGGCCCGGTTCGCGGCCGTGGACGGCCCCGCCGCCATCCCCGCCGCGGTGGCCGCCGTCCTCGACTGACCGCCGGGTGCCGTCACCGCCGCATTCCCCGGCCACGAGCGCCAGCCCGCGTTCTAGCCGGGGCGCTTCACCCGTGGCGATCTTGCGATGAACGCGCCCGCTGGCCAAGTTCCAGCCCGCGTTCCAGCCGTCGCCCGCCGGGGCCGGTCGGGGGGCGTTCTTGTACGATGCGGCCTGCCGCTGCCGCACCCGAGGAGGTCGCCGTGAAGGTCCCGTTGACTCTGCGAGATCATCTCGCCCGGGCCCGGGCCGTCTATCCCGACCGGGTCGCCTTCGTCGACGAGCCCGACCAGCCCGCGCCGTCCATGGGCGAGGTCACCTTCACCCGGCTCGGCGAGCTGGCCGACGCCATGGGCGCGGGCCTCGACCGGCTCGGGGTGGGGTTCGGGGCCAGGGTGGCGATGGTGTCGCACAACGCTGGCCGCCTGCTCACCTGCTTCTGGGGGGTCAGCGGCAACGGCCGGATCTTCGTGCCCATCAACTTCCGGCTCAGCCCCGACGAGGTGGCCTACATAGTCGACCACTGCGGCGCGGAGGTGGTGCTGGTCGATCCCGAGCTGGCCGACTCGGTGGGCCAAATGCCGGGCCGCCGCGTCTTCGTGCTCGGCCCCGAGAGCGACGAGGCCCTCTACGACCACGACCGGTCGCCCGCGCCCTGGGCCCCCGACGAGGACGCCACCGCCGTCATCAACTACACGTCGGGTACCACGGCCCGGCCCAAGGGGGTGCAGCAGACCCATCGGAGCCTGTGGCTCAACGCCGCCGTCTTCGGCTGGCAGGCGTCGGTGAGCGACCGGGACTGCTACCTGCACACCCTGCCCATGTTCCACTGCAACGGCTGGGGCATGCCCTACGCGCTAGTGGCCATGGGAGCCAAACAGATCGTGCTGCGCAAGGTGGACGGCGCCGAGATCCTGCGCCGGGTCGAAGCCCACGGCGTCACCTTGATGTGCGGCGCCCCGGCCGTGGCCGCCGCCATCCTCGACGCCGCCTCCTTGATGGACGGCCCCGCGCCCGGCGCGGGCCGGACCCGCATCGTGGTGGCCGGTGCCCCGCCGCCCACCCGCACCATCGAGCGGGTCGAGACCGAGCTGGGCTGGGAGTTCATCCAGCTCTACGGCCTCACCGAGACCTGCCCGGTGCTCACCATGAACCGGAGCCGGGCCGAGTGGGACCACCTGTCGCCGGCCGAGCGGGCCCGCAAGCTCTCCCGCCAGGGCGTCCCGGCCTTGGGGGTGGCCATGGACCTGGGCGGCGACGGGGAGTTCCTGGCCCGCACCAACCACGTCCTGGAGGGCTACTGGGAGCAGCCCGACGCCACCGCCGAGGCCATCGTCGACGGGTGGTTCCGCACCGGCGACGGCGGCTACGTCGACGACGAGGGCTACTACGCCATCACCGACCGCAAGAAGGACGTGATCATCTCCGGCGGCGAGAACGTGTCGTCGATCGAGGTGGAGGACGCCCTGTTCTCCCATCCGGCGGTGGCCGAGGTGGCGGTGATCGGCGTGCCCCACCCCAAGTGGGGCGAGACGGTCAAGGCCCTGGTGGTGGCCGCCCCCGGCACCGAGGTGACCGAGCAAGAGCTGATCGACCACTGCCGGGAGCGGATCGCCCACTACAAGTGCCCCACCTCGGTGGAGATCCGCTCGGAGCTGGCCCGAACCGCCACCGGCAAGCTCCAGAAGTTCAAGCTGAGGGCCCCCTACTGGGAAGGAGTCGGCAAGGCCGTCAACTGAGGAGTTGACTCGCCGGATGCCCCGACCGGCGGCGAACGGTTCGCATGACGCTGCCACCAGCCGACCGCCAAACCCCGTGAGCGCGCAGCCGGTTCTGCCCGCTCGGCCGGTTGCGGTGACGCGGCCGGCGGTGGCCGGTCGGCGGCTTCTGCCCGACGCCTCCTTGCGGTGCCGCGGCCGCGGCCGGGGCCGGGTGCTGCTCGGAGGCTCGCCGGTGCGGGTCGTCCGGCTCACCAGGGCTGGTGCCGATCTGGTGGACCGCTGGCTGGGGGGCGAGCCAGTGGGCTCGGGCTCGGCCGAGTCGGCGCTGGCCTCCCGTCTGGTGGACGCGGCCATCCTCCATCCGGTGGCCGAGCCCGCCTCCCTCGACGACGTGACGGTGGTGGTGCCGGTGCGCGACGACCCGGCTGGCCTGGAGAGACTGCTGGCCGGCCTGGAGCGGTTCGTGCCGGTGATCGTCAGCGACGACGGATCGGCCGACCCGGCCGCGGTGGCGGCGGCAGCCGCCCGCCACGGCGCCGCCCTAGTGTCCCGACCCGCCGACCGCGACTCCGGTGCCGATCCAGCAACCAGACCCGCTGGTCGCGGCTCCGGTGCCGATCCGGCGGCCGGGCCGGACGACCCCGGTCCGAGGACTGATCCAGCGGCCGGGCCTGACAGCCGCGGCCCTGGCACACATCTGGCAGCCGGTTCTGAAGGCTGCGGTCTTGGCGCCGATCCGGTGATCCGAGCCGCTGGCCGCGGTCCCGGCGCGGCCCGCAACGCCGGGTTGGCCGAAGTGACCACCGGCGTCGTGGCCTTCGTGGATGCCGATGCGACCATCACTCCCGAGGCCCTCGCCGTCCTGGCCGGCCACTTGGCCGATCCGGCCGTGGCTGCGGCCGCCCCCCGAGTGCGGAGCCGAATCGACAAGCCCGGGCTCTTGGCCTTCTATGAGTCGGTCCACTCGCCGCTGGACCTCGGCCCCGAGCCCTCGCCGGTGGGCCCGGGCCGCCGGGTGCGCTACGTGCCCGCTGCGGCCCTGATAGTGCGAACGGCCGCGGCCCGGGCCGTCGGCGGGTTCGACACTTCCCTGGCCTGGGGAGAGGACGTCGACTTCGTCTGGCGGCTGGCCGACGCTGGCCACGTCGTTCGCTACGACCCGGCCGCGGTGGCCTGGCACCGCCCCCGGCCGAACTGGTCGGCCTGGTTCGAGCAGAGGCGCCGCTACGGGGGCTCCGCGCCCGAGTTGGCCCGTCGCCACGGCCGGGCCGCAGCCGCAGCCCGCTGCTCGCCCTGGAGCTTCGGAGTCTGGGGGGCCGCGGCGGCCGGCCACCCCCTGATCGCCGCCGCGGCGGCCGCCGCCTCGGGCGCCGTCCTGGCCCGCCGGCTCCGATCCCGGTCGGTTCCCGGCTGGCCCCGGCTGGCCCTGGAGCTGACCGCCCGCTCCCACCTCCGGGCCGGGGTCGGGCTGGCCCGGGCCCTGTTCCGGGCCTGGTGGCCCATGGCTGCGGCCGCCGCCGCGTTCAGCCCCTGGGCGCGCCGAGTGGTGGCCGCGGCTGCGGTCGTGCCCGCCCTGGCGGACTGGGCCCGATCCCCCAAGCCGGCCGGCCCGGCGGCCGCCGTCGGACTGCGGATGGCCGACGACCTCGCCTACGGACTGGGACTGTGGGAGGCCATGCTGTCCGGACGCCGGACAGAGGGGAGCGAACCGGCCGCCATCCGCCTCTCAACGGAGGCGATAGGTCTGGACCTGGCTTGGACCGCCCGACCCGACCTCGCTGAGGCCACCGGTCCCGAGCCGACCGGCGCGGCCCGGGTGGGCGCTTGATGCCGTTCAAGTTCTGACCGCGGCCCTGAACGGCTCCGAGCCGACCGGGCGCGGCCGGGGGTGGGCGCTTGCCGTCGTTCGAGTTGTGACTACGGCCCCGAATGGTCCCGAGCCGACCGGGCGCGGCCGGAGTGGGCGCGGCTACGGTCACCACCAATGAGCCTGGACGCTGCCGCCGTCGACGACCTGTTGGCCCGGGTCCGCCAAGACGTCGAATCGGGTTTGCTCCCGGCTGCTCAGCTCGCGCTGGGCTACGAGGGCGAGATCGTCGTGTCGGAGGCCTTCGGCCACTGCACCCCCGACAGCCGCTTCCACATGTACTCGGCGGTGAAGCCGGCGGTGGCCCTCACCGCCTTAGAGCTGGCCGCCGAGGGCGCCTTCGACGTCGAGGCCCCGGTGAGCGATGTGCTGGACGGCTTCGGGGCCAACGGCAAAAACGGCATCACCGTGTCGCAAGTGCTCTTGCACGCGGGCGGGTTCCCCCACGCCCCCCTGCATGTCGAGGCCTGGGCGGACCGCCCGGCCCGGCTGGAGTCGTACCGGCGCTGGCACACCACCTGGGCGCCGGGGAGCCGCTTCGAGTACCACGCCACCTCGGCCCACTGGGTGCTGGCCGACGTGATCGCCGAGGTGACCGGGCGCCATCACCGAGATGTGATCGCCGAGCGCCTGCTCGAACCGGCCGGATGCCGGAACTGGCTCGACCCCGGCCCGCCCGGGCCCTCCGGCGTGATGGATGTCATGCCGGTCGGGTCGGAGCCCGACTTGGCGGAGCTGGCCCGGGCCCTGGGGTTGGACGAGCTCCCCGAGACCGAGGTGACCATGGAGGCGCTGACCGCCTTCAACCACCCGGCCCTGCGGGCCGCGGCCAACCCGGGCGGGGGCGGGATGGCCGCCGCCGCCGACCTGGCCCGCTGGTACCAGGCGGTGCTGCACAACTCCGGCGGACTCCTGCGCCCTGAGGTCCGCGAAGAGGCCGTGACCGTGCGCCAGAACCGCCCCGACTGGCTCGGCGTGCCGGTCAACCGGTCCCGGGCCTTCGTGCTGGCCGGCGACGACGGGCGGGCCAACTTCCGGGGGTTCGGGCATCGGGCCTCGCCCGGGGCGTTCGGCCACGGCGGGGCCAAGGGCCAGATCGGCTGGGCCGACCCGGCCACCGGCGCCTCCTTCGCCTACTTCACCAACGGGCTCGACCGCGACGATCTCGCCCTAGGCCGCCGGGCGGTCGGCATCTCCACCCGGGCCGAGGCCTGCCTGCGCCCCCGCTGACCCCGAGCCTCAAGCATCCCGGCCGGACCGCTGACCCGCCCCGGCCGTCTGCCCCGGTCTTTGGCCCCGACTCTGGCCCGGCCGTCTGCCCGGCTGCGGTTGGGATCGCCGGGCCGGCGTGGCATCATGGCCGAACCGGTGCGAGAGCGCCGACCGCTCCCTTAGCTCAGCCGGTAGAGCGTCTCCATGGTAAGGAGAAGGTCGTCAGTTCGATTCTGACAGGGAGCTCAGCGGAGCCGATCCGGTTCCGCTGAGGCGACGTAGCTCAGTAGGTAAGAGCGCTCGACTCATAATCGAGAGGTCGACAGTTCGAGTCTGTCCGTCGCTACGGCCCAGAACCGATTCCGGCTCAAGGCGAGACGGCCGCCGGGCGTGGTCGCGTCGTTCGGCTGGTACCCTGAGCCAGGTCCAGGGGCGTGGCTCAATTGGTAGAGCACCGGTCTCCAAAACCGGCGGTTGGGGGTTCGAGTCCCTCCGCCCCTGCCATGCCGACCCCCGACCGGCGGGGTGCCACCGCCGTGACCGTTGCGAGGTGAGCCGATCGTGGCCATGAACCGACAGCAGAAGCGGATGCTCCAGCACTCGGGTGATCTCGACGCAGAGGGCGAGCCGGTCTTCACCCCCCGCAAGCAGGCGTCGTCGGGCCGGGAGCGCACCCCGCCGCTGCAGTTCCTGCGCGAGGTGCGAGGCGAGCTCCGCAAGGTGGTGTGGCCGAGCCGCTCCGAGACGATCAACTACTCCATCGTGGTGCTCGTGACCGTGGTGATACTGACCGCCGTGATCTACGGCTTGGACTGGGTGTTCTCCACCTTCGTCCTCGAGCTCTTCGACTCCTGAGGCCGCCATGACCGACACCGCCGACATGACCGAACCGGCCTCCGCCTCAGAGACCGCCGACACCGCCGAACCGGCCTCCGCCCCAGAGACCGCCGACACCGCCGAACCGGCCGAGGGCTCCGATGGGGCGGCCGGCCACTCGGTGATCACCGAGGACGACCTTTTGTTCGGCGCCGAGGAGGAGGCGCCGCCCCCGGTCAGCCCCTACGACCGGCCCGGGCGCTGGTTCGTGGTCCACACCCAGTCGGGCTATGAGAACAAGGTGAAGCAGAACCTCGAGGCCCGCACCGCCTCGATGAACATGGAGGACCGGATCCACGAGGTGGTCATCCCGGTGCGCGACGAGCCCGAGTTCAAGGGCGGCAAGAAGGTCATTTCCTCCAAGAAGCTGTTCCCGGGCTACCTCCTGGTGCGCTGCGACCACGACGACGAGGCCTGGCAGGTGATCCGCAACACCCCCGGCGTCACCGGCTTCGTGAACCAGAACGGCAAGCCGTCGCCGCTGCGCCGCCGCGATGTCGAGACCTTCCTCGGCCTGGAGGCCGACCAGTCCCGAGAGGCGTCGAAGCGCTTGAAGCCCATCTTCCAGTTCGGCATGGGCGAGACGGTGCGGGTCAAGGAGGGCCCCTTCGCCGACTTCTCCGGCCAGATCATCGAGATCAACGAGGATCAGCTCAAGGTGAAGGTCCTCGTCAACATCTTCGGGAGGGAGACCCCCGTCGAGCTCGAGTTCGCGCAGGTGGCCCGCCTGTAGCCGCCCCACCGGCCGAGGTTGCGCCCAGTCCCGGCGCGTCCGACCGAGCGTGGACGACCGCCCACCGGCAGCCGGCCCACCGGCCGGGGTTGCGCCCAGTCCCGGCGCGTCCGGCCCGGGCGTCGGCGACCGCCCGCCGCTCCCTCCGGCCGAGGTTGTGACTGCGCCGCCCTGCGGCCACACTGCTAGGTCCGTCCCCCGTCTATAGACCCCAGGAAGCGCACCGCCATGGCCCGCAAGCCGGTCGCCGCCGTCGTCAAGATCCAGATCCCGGCCGGCCAGGCCTCCCCGGCCCCGCCGGTGGGCACCGCGCTCGGCCCCCACGGGGTGGCCATCATGGACTTCTGCCGGGACTACAACGCCCGGACCGAGGACAAGCGGGGCCAGATCGTCCCGGCGGAGATAACCATCTACGAGGACCGGTCCTTCACTTTCATCACCAAGACCCCGCCGACCTCCTTTCTGATCCGTCAGGCCGCCGGCCTGGAGAAGGCGTCGGGCGAACCGGGCCGGGAGACGGTCGGCGCCATCACCGACGACCAAGTGGAGCAGATCGCGCTGGTCAAGATGCCCGACCTGAACGCCAACGACCTGGCCGCGGCCAAGGCCCAGGTTGAGGGCACGGCCCGGTCCATGGGCGTGAGCGTCGACTGAGCCCGCCGGGTCTGTCCGAGGAAACGCAGGGAAAGAGAAGCGACCGAGCCCGCCGGGCCGCCCGAGGGAGAACATGGGTAAGAGAAGCAAGAGCTACGTCGACGGGTTGAAGGGCTACGACCGCCAACGGCTCCACACCGACGCCGAGGCGGTGGAGGCGGTGAAGAGCCTGGCCTCCAAGAAGTTCGACGAGACGGTGGACGTGGTGGTGCGCCTCGGCGTCGATCCCCGCAAGGCCGACCAGATGCTGAGGGGCACCGTGGACCTGCCGTCGGGCACCGGCAAGGAAGTCCGGGTGGCCGTGTTCGCTCAGGGCGAGGCCGCCGCGGCCGCCCGCGACGCCGGTGCCGATCACGTGGGCAGCGACGACCTCGCCGCCCTGGTCCAAGAGGGCATGATGGACTTCGACGTGGCCATCGCCACCCCCGACATGATGCCGACGGTGGGCAAGCTGGGAAAGCTGCTCGGCCCCCGGGGGCTCATGCCCAACCCGAAGTCGGGGACGGTCACCGACGACGTGGCCCGGACCGTGGCCGGGTTCAAGGGCGGCAAGGTGGGCTACCGCACCGACCGCTTCGCCAACGTTCACGTCTCCATCGGCAAGGCCTCTTTCGAGCCCGACGCGCTGGTGCAGAACTTGCGGGCGGTGGTGGCCGAGTTGGAGCGGGCCAAGCCGGCCGCGGCCAAGGGCAGGTACCTGAAGAAGCTGGTGGTCAGCTCCTCCATGGGCCCGGGCGTGCGGGTCGACCCCGCCGGGGTTGGCTCAGCCGACTGACCGCCGGCGTTTCTGACCGCTGGCGTTTCTGATTCTGACGCCGAGGATCGCGCCGTCGGCGTCGAGCGCGCTGCGTTCTGACCGCCGGCGTTTCTGATTCCGACGACAGCCGTTACGCTGCAACCCGCAATCAACGCTGACCGAAGACCTCCGGTGCGCTCCCCGCGAGCACCAATGGGCCCGGCCCGCCGGACGAGGAAGGTGACATGGGAGACCCCAGATCGGAGAAGGTCGCCGTCGTCGCTGAGGTGCGCGACCGGCTGACCCGCAGCGACGCCGCCCTGCTGACCGAGTACCGGGGTCTGGACGTGCCGGCCATGGCCGAGCTGCGGCGCTCGCTGCGGACCGTCGGCGGCGAGTACAAGATCTACAAGAACACGCTAGTGCGCCTGGCCGTCCGGGAGATGGGCCTGGAGATCGACGACCTGCTGACCGGCCCGACCGCCATCGCCTTCGTGGTCGAGTCGCCCGACGGTCAGCCCGGAGACGCGGCGGCGGTGGCCAAAGCTCTGCGCGACTACTCCCGGACCCGGGGCGAGCTGGTGCTGAAGGGCGGAGTGCTGGCCGGACGGACCCTCGACGCCGAAGGGCTGAGGGCCTTGGCCGACCTGCCGCCCCGCCCGGTCCTGCTGGCCCAGGTGGCGGGGGCCTTCGCCGCGCCGCTGGCCAAGCTGGCCGGGCTGCTCGGGGCCCTGCCCCGCAACTTCGCCTACGGGCTGCAGGCCCTGATCGACCGGGCCCCCCCAGCCGCCGAGCCCGAGCCCCCCGCCGCGTCTGAGACGACCGACGAGGCCGAACCTGAGCCCGCCGCCGATGAGGCCGAACCTGAGCCCGCCGCCGAGCCGGCTGCTGCCGATGAGGCCGAGCCCGCAAGCGATGAGTCCGAGACGACTGATGAGACCGAGACAGAGGAGACCTGATCGATGACGACCAAGGAAGAGATTCTCGACGCCATCTCCGGCATGACCGTGCTGGAGCTGAGCGAGCTGCTCAAAGAGTTCGAGGAGCGCTTCGACGTGACGGCCGCGGCCCCCGCCGCGGTGGCCGTCGCCGCCGCCCCCGTAGAGGGTGACGGGGCCGACGAGGAGGAGAAGACCTCCTTCGACGTGGTGCTGACCGGGGCCGGCGAGAAGAAGATCCAGGTGATCAAGGAGGTGCGCAGCCTCACGTCGCTGGGTCTCAAGGAGGCCAAGGAGCTGGTGGACAGCGCCCCCAAGCCGGTGCTGGAGGGCGTGTCCAAGGATGAGGCCGACAAGGCCAAAGAGGCGCTCGAAGCCGTCGGCGGCGAGGTGGAGCTGGCCTAGACCCTTCGTGCGCCGCCCCAGAGGCTGGCGCACGAACTGCTCAAGCCCGCGTCCCCATCAGGGAGGGGCTGCTAACAGCAACGCTGGCCCAAAGGGAACAGCGAGGCGCTCAGCCCTCGGCGTCGCCCATCTGGGACTGCTGGTAGCGCTCGATGCCGATGTCGTCGATCAGGGACTGCTGGGTCTCGATCCAGTCGAGGTGCATCTCCTCGCCCACCAGAAGGTGCTCTAGGAGCTCCCGGGTGCCGGGATCGCCCTTCTCGAGGCACAGGGTCACGCCGCGCCGGTAGCGGGCGATGGCTGCCTCCTCCAGCTCGCGGTCGAGCTGGAGCTGCTCCGCCACCGTCTCGCCGACGCGCACGCTGCCGATTCTCTGCAGGTTGGGCATGCCTTCGAGCAGGATGACCCGCTCGATCAGCTTCTCGGCGTCCTGCATCTCCTCGATCGACTCCTGGCGGTAACGGCTGCCGAGCCGCTCGTAACCCCAGTTCTGGCAGAGCTTGGCGTGGGCGAAGTACTGGTTGACGGCGGTGATCTCCGCGGTGAGGGCCTCGTTGAGGAACTCGATGACGTCGGGGTTGCCTTGCATGAGCGCCGAGCCTAACAGGCCGGCCCCATGGTCCGGCCCGCAGGATGCGACATGGGCGAAAGGCGCCGCCGGGCGGGCCGACAGCCGACTCAGCGGCCCGGCCCGGCTGGATGCGGCCTTCGAGTCGGGGTCAAACCGGCAGGCGATCTCCCGAACGGGCGCCGGCCGCGGGCACAGGCACTGGCCGGTCCCGATGTTGGGCCACCAGCGCTTTGACCGCGGCCAGGCAGCCCCCGCAGTCGCGGCCAACGCCGCACTTGAACATCACATCGCGGACGGTGTCGTCATCGTCGATCAGGGCCCGGATGCGGGCGTCGTTGATGGCGAAGCAGTGACAGACGATCATCGGAGGCTCGGGCCGCGGGCCGTTCTGCACCACCTTTCACACTCAGTTCACACTCAGTGTCAAGCATAGCTAACTATCGCAATTCTGCCCACCGATCAAGTCCGGCGGCCGCCGAGAGGCTTCTCGGGGCTTCGCTGCCGGGCTGATGGGCAATCCCAGTCGCCGAATCGAGTTCGGCGGCCGCCGAGGATGCAGGTGTCACTGGTTGAGGATTCCGCTGGCCTCGATGATCTCGTTGGTCTCCTCGAAGCCGCCGCCGAGGGCGTCGAAATCGACGGAGCCGATCTCGAGGGCGGTCAGGGGGGGCAGCGCGTCGTCCGGCTCGATCCCGCGGGCCAGGGGGTACTCGAAGGTCTCCTCGGTGAAGTAGGTCTGCACCGGCTCGGTGAGCAGGTAGGCGAGCAGGGCCTCGGCCTCGGCGGCCCGGTCGCTGGCCGCGGGGATCATGGCCGCGGTGATGATCAGCAGCGACCCGATGTCGTGGTCGGCCAGGTCGTGGTTGAGGGCTCGGTGGTCGTCGCCGCGGGCGGCCGCCTCCTGGAAGTTGTAGTAGTGGTTGACCAGGCCGGCCTCGATCTCGCCCCGCCCCGCCGCTTCCACGATGGACCGGTTGTTGGGGTAGTAGCGGGAGTCGTTGGCCACCATGTCGCCGAGCCACCGGGTGGCCGCGTCGTTGCCGTGCTGGTCCCTGAAGACCGTGAACCAGTCGATGAACGAGCCGTTGGTGGCGGGAATGGCCACCTTGCCCCGCCACCGCTCGCCGGTGAGGTCGAAGATCGAGTCGGGGAGGTCGTCGGGATCGACCAGGTCGATGTTGTAGACGAGGACCCGCTTGCGGCCCGAGAAGCCGATCCAGGCCCCCCGCGCCGACCGGTTCTCCTCCGACACCAGGTTGAGCACGGAGGCGCCGATGGGCTGGAGCAGGCCCCGGGCCTCCAAGAAGCCGACCGGGCCGGGCGAGCGGCTCAAGAAGACGTCGGCCTCGGTGCGGTCGCCCTCGGTGCCGATGAGCAGCGCGAGCTGCGTCGAGGTGCCCCATCTCACCGCCACTTCGATCCCGGTCTCGCAGGCGAAGGCCTCCAGCACCGGGCTGATCAGGTTCTCGGTCCGGCCCGAGTAGACCGTGACCTCGCGGCCAACCCGCTCGGCGCACTCGCCGCCGAAGATCCGGGCCGCGGGGCCGCTGAGGGCTCGGGGGCCGCCGCCGCAGCCCGCGGCGGCCAGCAGAGCGCAGGCGAGCAGCGCGCAAAGGGCGGGGGAGAGGAGTCGGCGGAACACGGGCGGTGATGATAACCCCGCTCCCGCGGTTTTGTAAGGTCAGCCTAACACCGCAGTTGCGGGTGGCGCCGAGGCTCGTCCCCGTCCGCCCCGCAAGTCAAGGCGGCTCGGCCGCGCCGCCGGGCGGGAGCGGTGGGTGTCGGGCGCATCCTACACGCCCCCCGCACAGTCAAGGTAGCCCGGATACGTCGTCGGGCGGTGGGTGTCGGGGCGGGTTCGGAGAATTACTCGCTTCGACGTTGGCAGGGCGGCCGCGGCCTGATAGCCTCGGATTTACCGTGGTCGTCCGTGTGCGTGGTGTGGGATCTGCTCTCTTGGCCGCGCGCGCCCGAACGGCCCTGTGACGCCCTCGCCGGCCGGCCCCCAACTCCCCAGGAGCCTCAGTGACTGCACGCGCCGCTTCACGCGAACGCTACTCGTTCGGCACTCTCACCGAGATGCTCGAGCTGCCCGACCTCATCGCCGTTCAGCGCGACAGCTTCGACTTGCTGCTGTCCGAGGGGCTCACCCAGACCTTCCGTGACATCTCGCCCATAAAGGACTTCTCCGAGACCCTCCAGCTCGAGCTGGAGTTCGATCCCGACGACGAGGATCTGCATGTGCCGCCGAAGTTCTCGGTGGAGGAGTGCAAAGAGAAGGACATGACCTACTCCGCGCCCATCTTCGTGCGGGCCCGGTTCATGAACGCCAACACCGGCGAGATCAAAGAGCAGACCGTCTTCATGGGCGACTTCCCCAGGATGACCGACAAGGGCACCTTCATCATCAACGGCACCGAGCGGGTGGTGGTCTCCCAGTTGGTCCGCTCGCCCGGCGTGATCTTCCAGCCCGGCGAGAGGTTCAGGCTGCGCAACCTGGCCAAGCACCAGCTCGTCACCGGCACCATCCACCCGTACCGGGGCGAGTGGATGGAGATGGACGTGGAGCACAAGCCGGGCAAGGACGTCACCGCCGGGGCCCGGGTGGCCCGCAAGCGCCGCCTGAGCCTGTTCGTCCTGCTGAGGGCCCTGGGCTACGACGAGCAGAACGAGCCCGGCTTCCTGCCCCGGTTCGTGGAGTATTTCGACTTCCTGGAGGGCCAGTGGGAGAAGACCCGCGATGTCGCCCCCACCCAAGAGGAAGCCCTGCTGGAGATCTACAAGCGGGCCCGGCCGGGCGAGCCGGCCACCGTCGAGGCGGCCCGGGCCTACTTCCGCAACGCCTTCTTCGAGCCCCGCCGCTACGACCTGGGCCGGGTCGGGCGGCACAAGCTGAACCGCAAGCTCGGCCCCGAGCTGGACTTCGTCCAAGAGAAGTTCGGGATCGAGCTGGACCGGCCCGATCCCCACCAGCCGGTGCTGTCGCGGTGCGAGATGCTGGCCGCGGCCACCTACCTGCTCAACCTGGCCAAGTTCGTGCCCGGCTACCGGCTCGACGACCAGGACAACTTCGCCAACCGGCGGATCCGCAGCGTGGGCGAGCTCATCCAGAACCAGGTCCGCATCGGCCTGTCCCGCATGGAGCGGGTGGTGCGCGAGCGGATGACCACCCAGGACGTGGAGGCCATCACCCCCCAGACGCTCGTCAACATCCGCCCGGTGGTGGCCGCCATCAAAGAGTTCTTCGGCACCTCCCAGCTCTCGCAGTTCATGGACCAGGTCAACCCCCTGTCGGGGCTCACCCACCGCCGCCGGCTCTCGGCCCTCGGGCCGGGCGGCCTGAGCCGGGAGCGGGCCGGTTTCGAGGTGCGCGACGTCCACTTCTCCCACTACGGCCGGATGTGCCCGATCGAGACCCCCGAGGGCCCCAACATCGGGCTGATCGGCGGCCTGGCCTCCTACGCCCGGGTCAACGAGTTCGGCTTCATCGAGTCGCCCTACCGGAAGGTGGCCGACGGCCGGGTCACCGACGAGATCGAGTATCTGACCGCCGACGACGAGGAGGAGTACGTGGTCGCCCAGGCCAACGCCCCCATCGACGCCGAGGGTCGCTTCGTCAACGAGCGGGTGCTGGTCCGCCGCTCGCCCCAGGCCGCCTCCATCCAGGATCTGGGCCGCCAGCTCGAGCAGGAGGTGTTCTTCGGGGCCACCACCGAGATCTCCTACGTCCCCCCCGACGAGGTCCAGTTGATGGACGTGGCGCCCAAGCAGATCGTCTCGGTGGCCACCGCCCTGATCCCGTTCCTCGAGCACGACGACGCCAACCGGGCCCTGATGGGGGCCAACATGCAGCGCCAGGCCGTGCCCCTGCTGCGGGCCGAGGCCCCCTACATCGGCACCGGGATCGAGGCCAAGGCGGCCCGGGACGCGGCCGACATGATCATCGCCGCCGAGAACGGCAAGGTGGTCGATCTGGACGGCGACCGCATGGTGGTCGAGTACGCCAAGTCGGGCCGCCGGGAGATGAGCCTCAAGAAGTTCCAGCGGTCCAACCAGGACACCTGCATAAGCCAGCGGCCCCTGGTCCGCCGGGGCGACCGGGTGAAGAAGGGCCAGGTGCTGGCCGACGGGCCCTCCACCGCGGACGGCGAGCTGGCCCTGGGCAAGAACCTGCTCGTCGCCTTCATGCCCTGGGAGGGCTACAACTTTGAGGACGCCATCATCTTGTCGGAGCGGCTCGTCCGCGACGACGTGCTCACCTCGATCCACATCCACGAGCACGAGATCGACGCCCGCGACACCAAGCTGGGCGCCGAGGAGATCACCCGCGACATCCCCAACCTCTCCGACGACATTCTGGCCGACCTCGACGACCGGGGCATCATCAGGGTCGGCGCCGAAGTCGGCCCCGGCGACGTGCTGGTCGGCAAGGTAACCCCCAAGGGCGAGACGGAGCTGACCCCCGAGGAGCGCCTGCTGCGGGCCATCTTCGGCGAGAAGGCCCGCGAGGTCCGCGACACCTCCCTGAAGGTGCCCCACGGCGAGGGGGGCAGGGTCATCGACGTCAAGGTGTTCGACCGCGACCTGGGCGATGAGCTGCCGCCCGGGGTCAACCAGCTCGTGAGGGTCTACGTGGCCCAGAAGCGCAAGATCAGCGTGGGCGACAAGCTGGCCGGCCGCCACGGCAACAAGGGCGTCATCTCCCGGATACTGCCGGTGGAGGAGATGCCCTTCACCGCCGACGGCACCCCGGTGGACATCATCCTCAGCCCCCTGGGGGTGCCGTCGCGCATGAACGTGGGCCAGGTGCTGGAGGCCCACCTCGGCTACTGCGCCCGGTGGGGCTGGAGCTTCGACGGCGAGAGGGTGGGCGGCGAGCCCGTGGCCGGAACCGAGAGCAAGACCCGGATCACCACCCCGTCGGCCGTGTTGGTCTCCACCCCGGTGTTCGACGGCGCCAAGTGGGACGAGAAGGAGCAGGCCGGCGACCACCCGACCATCGTCGAGATCCTCGAGCACCTCAACCCCGAGTCGCCGGGGGGGCGGCTCATCGGCACCGACGGCAAGCAGACGCTGTACAACGGCCGCACCGGCGAGCCCTACGACAACCCGGTCATGACCGGGTACGTCTACATGCTCAAGCTGGCCCATCTCGTCGACGACAAGATCCACGCCCGCTCCACCGGCCCCTACTCGATGATCACCCAGCAGCCGCTGGGGGGCAAGGCCCAGTTCGGGGGCCAGCGCTTCGGCGAGATGGAGGTGTGGGCCCTCGAGGCCTACGGGGCGGCCTACTGCCTCCAGGAGCTGCTCACCGTCAAGTCCGACGACGTGCTGGGCCGGGCCCGGGTCTACGAGGCGATAGTCAAGGGGGAGAACGTCCCCGAGCCGGGCATCCCCGAGAGCTTCAAGGTGCTCATCAAGGAGATGCAGTCGCTGTGCCTCAACGTCGAGGTCCTGTCCCGCAGCGGCGAGGAGATCGAGATGCGCGAGCTGGACGACGAGAGCTTCCGCACCGTGGAGGAGCTGGGAATCGATCTGCAGCGCCCCGAGCGGGGCAGCGACGAGGAAGACGCCGCCCGGGCCGCGGCCCGAGCCTGAAGGGCGGAACCGACCATGCTCGACGTCAACGACTTCAGCAACCTGAAGATCGGGCTCGCCACCGCCGACTCCATCCGGACTTGGTCCAACGGCGAGGTCAAGAAGCCCGAGACCATCAACTACCGAACGCTCAAGCCCGAGAAGGACGGCCTCTTCTGCGAGAAGATCTTCGGCCCGACCCGGGACTGGGAGTGCGCCTGCGGCAAGTACAAGCGGGTGCGCTTCAAGGGCATCATCTGCGAGCGCTGCCAGGTGGAGGTGACCCGCTCGAAGGTGCGCCGCGAGCGCATGGGCCATGTGGAGCTGGCCGCGCCCGCCGTACACATCTGGTACCTGCGGGGCACCCGCTCCTGGCTCGCCTACCTGCTCACCGGCACCGAGCCCAAGGAGGAGCTGAAAGCCAAGCAGATCGAGAGGGTCATCTACTTCGCGGCCAGCCTGGTGATCTCCGTCGACGCCGAGAGGCGCGACGTCGACCTCCCCCGGCTCGAGGCCGAGGTCCGCGAGGAGCGCGAGGCCATCGCCGAGGACTTGGAGACCGAGCTGGCCCGGCGCTCCGCCCAGCTCGAATCGGAGCTGGCCGAGGCCGAGAAGGCCGAGGCCCGGGAGGCCGAGCTGAAGGCTCTGCGCCGCCAGGCCGAGAAGGACATGGCCGAGATCCGCGAGCAGTTCGAGTTCGAGGCCGAGACGCTGGAGCGGGTCTGGGACGAGTTCAAGGGCCTGCACTCCCGCCAGGTCGTCGAGGACGAGATGCTGTGGCGCGAGCTGGTGGACCGCTGGGGCGAGTACTTCGACGGGGGCATGGGCGCGGACGCCATCGCCCGGCTCATCGACGGCCTCGACTTCGACGAGGAGGAGCGGGTGCTGCGGTCCCAGATCGACCCGCCCGAGGGCCAGCGGCCGCTGTCGGCCCAGCGCCGGCAGAAGGCCATCAAGCGGCTCCGGGTGGTGGCCGCCTTCAACCGCCGGGACGCCCACGGGCGCCGCATCAACGACCCCCGGGCCATGGTGCTCGACGTGGTCCCGGTGATCCCCCCCGAGCTGAGGCCGATGGTGCAGCTCGACGGGGGCCGCTTCGCCACCTCGGACCTCAACGACCTGTACCGCCGGGTCATCAACCGCAACAACCGGCTCAAGCGCCTGCTCGACCTGGGGGCCCCCGAGATCATCGTCAACAACGAGAAGCGGATGCTCCAGGAGGCGGTGGACGCGCTGTTCGACAACGGCCGGCGGGGCCGCCCGGTCACCGGCCCCGGCAACCGGCCGCTCAAGTCGCTGTCGGACATGCTCAAGGGCAAGCAGGGCCGCTTCCGCCAGAACCTGCTGGGCAAGCGGGTCGACTACTCGGGCCGGTCGGTCATCGTGGCCGGGCCCACCCTGCGGTTCCACCAGTGCGGCCTGCCCAAGATCATGGCCCTGGAGCTGTTCAAGCCCTTCGTGATGAAGCGCCTGGTCGAGACCGAGCTGGCCCCCAACATCAAGTCGGCCAAGCGCATGGTCGAGCGGCGCCGCCCCCAGGTCTGGGACGTGCTGGAGGAGGTGATCCGGGAGCATCCGGTGCTGCTGAACCGGGCCCCGACCCTGCACCGGCTCGGCATCCAGGCCTTCGAGCCGGTGCTGGTGGAGGGCAAGGCCGTCCAGATCCACCCGCTGGTCTGCACCGCCTTCAACGCCGACTTCGACGGCGATCAGATGGCCGTCCACCTGCCGCTGTCGGCCGAAGCCCAGGCCGAGGCCCGGGTGCTGATGCTGTCGGCCAACAACGTCTTGAGCCCGGCCCACGGCCGCCCGCTGGTGGCCCCCACCCAGGACATGATCATCGGCGCCTTCTACCTCACCGAGATGATCGAGGGCGCGGCCGGCGCTGGCCGGGTCTTCCGCAACGCCGACGAGGTGCGGGCCGCGGTCGAGGAGGGCGCCCTGGCCCTGCACGCGCCCATCCAGTTCCGCTCGCCCGACCTGATGAGGGCGCCGGCCAACGGCGAGGCGGCGGTGTACGAGCCGACCACCCCGGGCCGGGTCTACTTCAACCAGGCCCTGCCCGAGGGGTTCGGCTACTTCAACGCCACCGTCGGCAAGCGGGAGATGGGCGAGCTGGTCGACACCCTGGCCCGGGAGTTCTCCAACACCGAGGTGGCCCGCAGCCTCGACGCGGTGAAGGACCTCTGCTTCGAGTACGCCACCCGGTCGGGGCTGACCATCTCGATGGACGACGTGCAGACCCCGCCCCGCAAGACCGAGATCCTCGACCGCTACGAGAAGAGGGCCGAGAGGATCGAGCAGCAGTTCCGCCGGGGCATCATCACCGACGGCGAGCGCCGCCAGATGGAGGTGGAGGTCTGGTCGGAGGCCACCGAGGAGGTCACCAACCGGATGAAGGAGGTCCTCGAGGCCGAGGTCTTCAACCCGGTCAACCTGATGGTGGGCTCGGGGGCCCGGGGGAACATGATGCAGGTCCGCCAGATCGCGGGCATGCGGGGGCTGGTGGCCAACCCCCGCGGCGACATGATCCCCCGCCCCATCAAGAGCAACTTCCGGGAGGGCCTGAAGATGCTCGAGTACTTCATCTCCACGCCCGGGGCCCGCAAGGGCCTGGTGGACACCGCCCTGCGGACCGCCGACTCGGGCTATCTGACCCGCCGGCTGGTGGACGTGGCCCAGGAGCTCATCATCAACGACGAGGACCCGTTCACCTCCGGCGCCCCGGTCCGGGGCATCTGGATCGACGACGTGGTCGCCGACACGCCGAGGAAGCGGGCCCACCTCGAGACCCGCCTGTTCGGGCGGGTGCTCAGCCACGACGTGGCCCTGTCGGGCGGGGAGGCCATGGCCGCGGGCACCATGGTGGGCGACGCCGAGCTGGCCGCCCTGCGCGACGACCCCGAGGTGGACCGGGTGCGGGTGCTGTCGCCGCTCACCGACGACTCGAAGTTCGGGATCTCGTCCGCCTCCTACGGCATGTCGCTGGCCACCGGCAAGACGGTCGAGCAGGGCGAGGCGGTGGGGGTGATCGCGGCCCAGTCGATCGGCGAGCCCGGCACCCAGTTGACCATGCGGACCTTCCACACCGGCGGCGTGGCCGGGGCCCAGGACATCGCCGGCGGCCTGCCCCGGGTGGTCGAGCTGTTCGAGGCCCGCACCCCCAAGGGCAAGGCCACCCTGGCCCGCAGCTCGGGCGTGGTCCGGGTGGGCGACGACGACGGCCGGGGCCGGGAGGTGACGGTGGTGGCCGACGACGGCGCCACCGAGACCCACACCATCGTCACCGGCGCCCGGCTGGCGGTGGCCGACGGCGACGAGGTCCGGGCCGGCGACGCCCTGGTGGAGGGGGCCCGCGACCCCAAGGAGCTGCTGGAGATCTTCGGCGTGCGCGAGACCCAGTTGCACTTGGTGAAGGAGGTGCAGAAGGTGTACCGGGACCAGGGGGTGTCGATCCACGACAAGCACATCGAGCTGATCGTGCGCCAGATGACCAAGTGGGTCACCATCCAGGACCCCGGCGACACCGACTTCCTGCCCGGCGAGCGGGTGGAGCAGAAGAAGTTCCGCGAGGCCAACGACCAGGTCACCGCCTCCGCCGGGAGGCCGGCGGGCGGGCGGCCCGGGATCATAGGCATCACCAAGGCCTCGCTGGAGTCCGATTCGTGGCTGTCGCGCGCCTCCTTCCAGGAGACCACCCGGGTGCTCACCGAGGCCGCCATCGAGTCGAGCAGCGACACGCTGCTGGGCCTCAAGGAGAACATCATCATCGGCAAGCTGATCCCGGCCGGCACCGGCATGCCCCGCTACCGCAACATCGAGACGATCGCCCCCGACTTCGAGCCGATGGAGTACTACACCTCCGAGGAGGCCGAGCCCGACCTGGCCGACTGGCTGGCCGGCCGGACCGAGGCCCTGGCCGCGGTCGACCCCCTCGACTACCCGAGGGACGAAACCGCCTAGCCGGCCCGTATGCTGTCTGCCCGGCCCGGCCGACGGGCCGCCGAGCCGCGACGACCCGAACCCTGAGACAGGGAACACTGGACAGGGAACACCGAGACAGGAAAGCCGTGCCCACCATCCAGCAACTGGTCCGCAAGGGCCGCCAGTCCAAGCGCCGGAAGGAATCGACCCCCGCCCTCGGCGGCGCGCCCCAGCGCCGGGGCGTCTGCACCCGCGTCTACACCGCCACCCCCAAGAAGCCGAACTCGGCCCTGCGCAAGGTGGCCAGGGTGCGGCTCACCACCGGGGTGGAGATCACCGCCTACATACCGGGCGAGGGCCACAACCTCCAGGAGCACTCGATAGTGCTGGTGCGGGGCGGCCGGGTGAGGGACCTGCCCGGAGTCCGCTACAAGGTGGTGCGGGGCGCGCTGGACACCTCGGGGGTCCGCGAGCGCAAGAAGGCCCGCAGCCGCTACGGCGTCAAGAAGGAGGCCTGAGATGCCCCCGCAGTCCCCGAGCAGCGGCGCGCCGCGGCCGGCCCGCAGCCGCTACGGCGTGAAGAGGGAGGCCTGAGATGCCCCGGAAAGGACCGGCGCCCCGCCGGGATCTCCTGCCCGACCCGGTCTACAAGTCGGTGCTCGTCACCCAGTTCGTCAACAAGGTGCTGGCCCGGGGCAAGCGCACTCTGGCCGAGCGGATCGTTCACGGGGCGCTGGCCATCGTCGGGTCCAAGACCGAGGCCGAGCCGGTGAGCGTCCTCAAGCGGGCCGTCGACAACGTCCGGCCCCAGCTCGAGGTGCGCAGCCGGCGGGTGGGCGGCGCCACCTACCAGGTGCCGGTGGAGGTGCGCCCCCGCCGGGCCACCACCCTGGCCGTGCGCTGGATCGTCGGCTACGCCCACCAGCGCCGGGAGCGCACCATGGCCGAGCGGCTGGCCAACGAGATAATGGACGCCGCCAACGAGATCGGAGCCTCGGTCAAGCGCCGCGAGGATCTCCAGAAGATGGCCGAGTCGAACAAGGCGTTCGCCCACTACCGCTGGTAGGCGCGGCCGCGGCGGCGGGACCCCGCCGCCCCCGGGGACGCCGCGGCCGGCCGCGGCCCGGCCCCGCGGCCCCGCGGGCATTCGAGGACCTGCAGAGATGACTGACAACCGTTATCCGCTCGAGCGGACGCGCAACATCGGGATCATGGCCCACATCGACGCGGGCAAGACCACCACCACCGAGCGGATCCTCTACTACACGGGCCGCAACTACAAGATCGGCGAGGTCCACGACGGGGCCGCCACCATGGACTGGATGGACCAGGAGCAGGAGCGGGGCATCACCATCACCGCCGCGGCCACCCACTGCATCTGGAACGACCACCGCATCAACATCATCGACACCCCCGGCCACGTCGACTTCACCATCGAGGTCGAGCGCTCGCTGCGGGTCCTCGACGGGGCGGTGGCCGTCTTCGACGGGGTGGCCGGGGTGGAGCCCCAGACCGAGACGGTGTGGCGCCAGGCCGACCGCTACGGCGTGCCCCGCATGTGCTTCGTCAACAAGATGGACCGCACCGGCGCCGACTTTCACTACGTGCTCGACACGATCGTCCAGCGCCTCACCGCCGACGCCGTGGCCGTCCAGTTGCCCATCGGGGCCGAGTCCGGCTACCGGGGGGTGGTCGACCTGGCCGCGATGAAGGCCATGACCTGGAGCGGCGACGACCTAGGTGCCACCTGGGCCACCTCAGAGGTGCCCGCCGAGATGGCCGACGAGGCCGAGCTGTACCGCCACGACCTGCTCGAGAAGCTCTCGGACCACGACGAGGGGATCCTCGAGAAGTTCCTCGACGAGGCCGAGATCTCCGAAGCCGAGGTCAAGGCGGCCGTCCGCCGGGCCACCGTGGCCGGCAGGCTGGTGCCGGTCCTCAACGGCACCGCCTTCAAGAACAAGGGGGTGCAGCCGCTGCTGGACGCGGTGATCGACTACCTGCCGTCTCCGCTGGACGTGGCCGCCGTCGCCGGGCGCGACCCCAAGTCGGGGGACGAGATCGCCCGCCGGGCCTGCGACTCCGAGCCCTTCGCCGCGCTGGCCTTCAAGATCATGACCGACCCCCACGTCGGCAAGCTCACCTACTTCCGGGTCTACAGCGGCGCCCTCGGCAAGGGCGGCCAGGTGCTCAACACCCGCACCGGGGCCAAGGAGCGGGTGGGCCGCATACTCGAGATGCACGCCAACGACCGGGTCGACCTCGACGGCGTCGGCCCCGGCGACATCGCCGCCGCGGTCGGCATCAAGGACTGCCGCACCGGCGACACCCTGTGCCACCCGACTAGGCCCATCGTCCTGGAGAGCCTCGACTACCCCGACCCGGTGATCGACGTGGCCGTGGAGCCGCGCTCCAAGGCCGACCAGGACAAGATGTCCAGGGCCCTGCAGGCCCTGTCCGAGGAGGACCCGACCTTCAGGGTCCGCACCGACCCGGACACGGCCCAGACCATCATCGCCGGCATGGGCGAGCTGCACTTGGAGGTCTTGGTCGAGCGGATGACCCGCGAGTTCAGCGTCTCCGCCAACGTGGGCAAGCCCCAGGTCGCCTACCGGGAGACCATCACCCGCCCGGTGGTCGGCCACACCTACACCCACCGCAAGCAGACCGGGGGCTCGGGCCAATTCGCGGTGGTGAAGGCCACCCTCGAGCCCCACCCCGGCGGCGAATACGAGTTCGACTCCACCGTCACCGGCGGCGCCGTCCCCAAGGAGTTCGTCAAGCCGGTCGACGACGGCATCCGAGAGGCCATGAGCAACGGGGTGCTGGCCGGGTTCCCGGCCGTCGACCTCAAGGTCACCCTCACCGACGGCCGCAGCCACGAGGTCGACTCGTCGGAGCTGGCCTTCAAGATCGCGGGCAGCGCCTGGTTCCGCGAGGCGGCGGCCCGGGCCAGGCCCATCCTGCTGGAGCCGGTGATGGCCGTCGAGATCGTTACCCCCGACGACTACCTCGGCGACGTGGTGGGCGACCTGAACGCCCGCCGGGGCCAGGTGCAGGGCACCCAGCAGCGGGGCGCCAACCAGGTCGTCGACGCGCTGGTGCCGTTGTCGGAGATGTTCGGGTACAGTACTGACCTGCGTTCGCGCACGCAGGGGCGGGCCACGTACACGATGCATTTCGACTCGTACAGGCCCACGCCTGCAAACGTCCAGGAAGAGATCGTGGCCCGCGTCCGCGGCGAATGACCGGCGCGGTTCACCGAAACCGGTAACCACAAGCAACCATCCGACCAGGGAGCCGAGAGGGTAGGGACATGGCCAAGGAGACGTTCGAGCGGACCAAGCCCCACGTGAACGTGGGGACGATGGGTCACATCGACCACGGCAAGACCACGCTGACCGCCGCCATCACCAGGGTGCTGGCCGATCGCGTCGAGGGCACGCACTTCACGGAGTTCGACAAGATCGACAACGCCCCCGAGGAGCGGGAGCGGGGCATCACCATCAACGTGGCCCACGTGGAGTACGAGACCGAGAACCGGCACTACGCCCACGTCGACATGCCCGGCCACGCCGACTACATCAAGAACATGATCACCGGCGCGGCCCAGGTGGACGGGGCCATCCTGGTGGTGTCGGCCGCCGACGGCCCCATGCCCCAGACCCGCGAGCACGTGCTGCTGGCCCGCCAGGTCGGGGTGCCCAAGATCGTGGTCGCCCTCAACAAGGTGGACATGGTCGACGACCCCGAGCTGCTCGAGATCGTGGAGATGGAGGTGCGGGACCTCCTCAACGAGTACGACTTCCCCGGCGACGACACGCCCATCGTCAACGTCTCGGCCCTCAAGGCCCTCGACGGCGACGGGGACTCCTCCGAGGGGGTCGTGGAGCTCATGGCCCAGGTGGACGAGTACATCCCCACCCCCCAGCGGGACGTGGACAAGCCGTTCCTGATGCCCATCGAGGACGTCTTCTCCATCACCGGCCGGGGCACGGTGGTGACCGGCCGGGTGGAGCAGGGGGTGGTGAACACCGGCGACGAGGTCGAGATCGTCGGCATCCGCGAGACCCGCAAGACCACCTGCACCGGGGTGGAGATGTTCCGCAAGATCCTGGACCGGGGCGAGGCCGGCGACAACATCGGCGCCCTGCTGCGCGGGGTGGGCAAGACCGAGGTGCAGCGGGGGCAGGTGCTGGCCGCGCCCCGCAGCATCACCCCCCACACCGAGTTCGAGGCCCAGGTGTACGTCCTGAGCAAGGGCGAGGGGGGCCGCCACAGCCCGTTCTTCTCGAACTACCGGCCCCAGTTCTACTTCCGCACCACCGACGTGACCGGCACCATCACCCTGCCCGAGGGGGTGGAGATGTGCCTGCCCGGCGACAACACCGAGATGCGGGTGGAGCTCATCAGCCCCATAGCCATGGACGAGGGCCTGCGCTTCGCCATCCGCGAGGGGGGCCGCACCGTCGGCGCCGGCTCAGTGATCAAGATCATCAAGTGACTCGGGTTATCGTGATCAAGGTCGTCAAGTGACTCGGGCCATCGGGTAGGGCGGACAGAGACCATGGCAGCAGGCCAGAAGATCCGCATCCGCCTCAAGGCGTACGACCACGAGATCATCGACCAGTCCACCAAGAAGATCGTCGAGACGGTCAAGCGCACCCGGGCCGAGCTGCGGGGCCCCATCCCGCTGCCCACCGAGAAGCACCGCTACACCGTGGTCCGGTCGCCCTTCAAGGACAAGGACTCGCGCGAGCACTTCGAGATGCGCATCCACAAGCGCCTGCTCGACATCCTCGACCCGTCCCCCAAGACGGTCGACTCCCTCCAGCGCCTAGACCTGCCCGCCGGCGTAGACATAGAGCTGAAGATCCAGCAGGCCCGCCCAGCCAAATCCGACTGACCCCGACCCGCCCCGAGTCGGACTGAGAACGGTCAAGCCCAGAAGCAGCCACTGAGAGCCGCCAGGCTCCGGTCGCCCAAGTCCGACCCGAGGGTGTCAGGCACGTCCGTTCGCGTTGCCGTGAAGAGCTATCCGCGCCTTAGGCCGCCATCCAGTGATCGCTGCGGATGGGCATGGGACTTGGCGGCTCGTCAGGTCCTGCCGCGGATGCCCCCTTTGGCGATTGCTCACACCGGCCGGCGGGTCCTGTCACGGGCGCGGTTTTGCCGCGGGGCGGCAAAACCTTGCCCCCGTGCCACCCCCCGGCCTGGCCCTATCGGCGTTCGGGAACGTCCTCTAACGCTGACTGTCTTGTCAACGCTGGGAAGCTGTTTCTGGTGGCCTCTGCGGATGAAGGCTCCGCTGTGTGGGCGGTTTGCCGCGCTGAAGAGGAGGCCGGTGAGCTGGGCGTCGCAGGCGATGCGGCAGGGGCCCTGGAACGCCGGGGGGAGCGGCGGGGGCGCAAAGACGGGGGGAGCCGAAAGGCCGCGGGCGGTCGGCGGCCCGGGGCCGGAGGCCGAAGAGCCGCGGAGCGGGGGACGGCGGGCCGCCGCTCGCAACCCCGGTTGACAACCCGGCGGGCGGCGGGTAGGGTCATCTGGTGGAGATAGCCCCCAGTGCTTTCAAACACGGGTTTTCTCGACAAGACATGCTGCACGCCGTGAGGAACGCCGTAGGTGCCCAACCGACCGAGAGGCCTGATGTGCTGATTTACATCGGCCCGTCGGCGTCGGGGGTGCTGCTGGAAGTAGGGGTGGTCGAGACCGACGCCCGCTTCGAGATATTGCACGCCATGAGGGTCCGCCAGAAATTCCTGACACCGAAGAGGAGCCGACGATGACCGCTACGACCGACGAGATGACGAGCGACGAGCTCGCCGCCGAACTGGAGGAGTGGGCCGACAGCGTCGACCCCGCCGACCTCGAACCCGTAGACGTGACCTGTCTGCACCGCATAGCGGCCCTCGCCGAGCGCCGCGGGGCGGCCAAGACCGCCGCCGCGGCCGTGGAGGACGAGATAGCCGCCGCGGTTCAAGAAGCCCGCGCCGTCGGGCACGGGTGGGGCGTGATCGGCCTGTACCTCGGGGTGAGCCGCCAAGCAGCCCACAAGCGCTACGCCAACCGGGACCGCGGCGCCCGGGCCGCGCCGACCCCCGCGTAGCCGCCCGCGCCCCCGGCTGGCCGGGCTTCGGTTCAGCCGTCCGGGCCTTCGGCTGCGGCTGCGTCGTCTTCGGCTTCGGCTTCTACCGGGCGGACCTTCAAGGTCGAGATAAAGGCCTGCACGGTGGCGGCGAAGGGCAGGGCCAGCAGCGCGCCCACGATCCCCATCAGGGCCGACCCGGCGATGACCGCGCCGAAGGCGACGGCCACGTGGATCTCCATGGTGTGGGCGGTGATCCTCGGGGAGAGCAGGTAGTTCTCGATCTGCTGGTAGACGAAGATCGTCACCAGCACCCACAGGCCGGTGAGGGGCTGGGACAGCAGGGCGATGAGGACGGGCAGGGCGCCGGCGATGTAGGTGCCGATCACCGGGATGAACTGGGAGATGACCCCCACCCAAAGGGCCAGGGGCAGCGGGAACGGCACGTCCAGCAGGATGAACACCACCCAGTGGAACAGGGCCGAGATCACGGCCAGCACGGTGCGGGAGTAGATGTAGCCGCCCGTCTTGTCCATGGCCAGGTCCCAGATCTCCAGCACCATGTCGCGCCGGCGGTCGTTGAGGAACGAGCACACCACCCGGCGGACCTTGGGCCCCTCCGCCACCAGGTAGAAGGTGAACAGGGCCACGGTGAAGACTTGGAAGATCAGCCCGAAGACGGTGGCGCTGGCGTTGACCACGTTGCCCGCCACCCGGGTGGCCAGGCTCTGCACGTTGCCGCCGGTGAGGAACTGCTCCTGCAGCTTGTCGAAGTCGAGTTCGGCGTTGAAGGTGTCGTTGGCCCATTTCTCGATGTCGTCGAGGTAGCCCGGAACCTGCTCCACGAAGTCGTTGATCTGGGTGGCCAGCGCGGTGCCGACGGCGGTGGAGAACCCGGCCAGGGCGGCCAGGATCACCACGAACACGATCATGGTGCCCAGGCCCCGCTTGACCCCGCGCCGGGCCATCCGGTTGACCGCGGGCTCGATGGCGAAGGACAAGAACAGCGAGATCACCAGCATGATGATCAGCGACCGCAGGGACCGCAGGGCCCCCATCCCGTAGTAGACGACCAAGCCCCCGCCCCAGAACAGCAGGATGGACCGCTTGACCAGCTTCGCCACCGAGTCGATCCCCATGGGACCGGCCCCGGTCTCGGGCGGGGCGCCGTCGCCGCCGGCGTCGGCGGGGGGCGATGCCATCGGGGCCGACCCTAGCAGGCTGAGGCAACCGCGCCCGGGCGGTTGGGGCCGGGCCGGCTCGCTGGTACATTGGCCGGTCGCATCCGAAGTCCGCGCAGGCCCGAGGGAACCGCGCGGCACAATCGAGCACCGCTCCGCCGGGCCCGCCCGAGCGGAGCGTTCGCGTGAGCGCACCGCTCGCGCAAAGGGGCGACGGGACGAGCCATGGCCAGCAAGGCGATCGTGGGCACCAAGATGGGCATGACCCAGGTCTGGGACGACGACAACCGGGTCGTCCCCGTCACCGTGCTGTCCGTCGCCCCCTGCCGGGTGGTTCAGGTCAAGACGCCCGAGAGCGACGGCTACAGCGCCATCCAGGTCACCTTCGGGGTCCGGGACCCGTCCCGGCTCACCCGGCCCGAGGCCGGCCACTTCGACGGGGCCGGGGTCCCCCCGGGCCGCAAGGTCCTCGAGCTCCGCCTCGACGACGTGAGCGAGTACGCCGTGGGCCAGCAGATCGGCGCCGACCTGTGGTCCTCGGGCGAGAAGGTGGACGTGACCGCGGTGTCGAAGGGCCGGGGGTTCTCCGGGGTCATGAAGCGCCACGGCTTCAAGGGCCAGCCCGCCGGCCACGGCGCCCACAAGGTGCACCGCAAGCCCGGCGCGGTCGGCCAGTGCGCCACCCCCTCCCGGGTGTTCAAGGGCAAGAAGCTGCCGGGCCGCTCGGGCGGGGCCCGGGTGACCACGCTCAACCTGGAGGTGGTCAAGTCCGACACCGAGGCCGAGGTGATGCTGGTCAAGGGGTCGGTGCCCGGGCCGGCCGGCGGAACCGTCGTGGTCCGCGACGCGGTGAGGGCCGCCTGATGGACCCGGTGGCGCCCGATGAGCCCGGTGGCCTGATGGACCCGGTGGCGCCCGATGGACCCGGTGGCCCGATGGACCCGGTGGCGGTTCTGGCCCCCACCGGGGAGCCGGTGGGCGAGGTCGTGTTGGACCGGGCCCTCTTCGGGGTCGAGCCCAACGTGGCGGTGATGCACCAGGTGGTCACCGCCCAGCTCGCGGCCCGCCGGGCCGGCACCCACTCCACCAAGACCAGGGCCGAGGTGGCCGGGGGAGGGGCCAAGCCCTGGCGCCAGAAGGGCACGGGCCGGGCCCGCCACGGGTCCATCCGCTCTCCGCAGTGGCGGGGCGGGGGTGTGGCCCACGGCCCCAAGCCCCGCGACTACCGCCAGCGGACCCCCAAGAAGATGAAGCGGCTGGCCCTGGCCTCGGCCCTGTCGGACCGGGCCTCGGCCGGCCGGGTCATCGTCGTGGACGGCTGGCGGTTCGAGTCGCCCCGGACGGCCGACGGCAAGGCCGCGCTGGCCGCCGTCGGCGCCGAGGGCAAGGTGCTGGTGGTGCTGGGCGACGCCGACGAAGACACGACGGCGTGGAAGAGCTTCCGCAACCTGGCCTCGGTCCACTGCCTGCACTCCGACGAGCTGAACACCTACGACGTGCTCGACAGCGATGTCGTCGTGTTCACCAGCCACACCCTCCCGGGCCGCCCTCAGCCCCAGGACTCCGAGCCCTCAGATGCGTGACCGCCGAGGCGCCGCCATCGGCCGGGGGGTCGCAGATGCCTGACCGCGATGCGTATCGCCGAGGTGCCGCCATCGGCCGGGGGGTCGCAGATGCGTGACCGCGATGCGTATCGCCGAGGCGCCGCCATCGGCCGGGAGGCCGCAGATGCGTGACCGCCGAGATGTCGTCATCCGCCCGGTGGTGTCGGAGAAGTCCTACGGGCTGATGGCCGACAACGTCTACACCTTCGTGGTGGCCCCGGACTCGACCAAGCCCGAGATCCGCGACGCCGTCGAGGCCATCTTCGACGTCACCGTGGTGAAGGTCAACACCCTGCACCGCAAGCCCAAGCGCCGCCGCGACCGCCGCACCAACCGGTGGGGCCGCCGGCCCGGCCAGAAGCGGGCCATCGTCACCCTCTCCGAGGGCGACTCGATCGACCTGTTCGAGATGTGACCGTGGCCATCCGCAAGCGCAAGCCGTCCAGCCCCGGGCGCCGCTTTCAGACGGTGCCCGACTTCTCCGAGATCACCCGGTCCAAGCCGGAGCGGAGCCTGCTGGTCAAGCAGTCGTCCACCGGGGGCCGCGACAACAAGGGCCGCAAGACGGCCCGCCACCGCGGCGGCGGCCACAAGCAGCGCTACCGGCGGATCGACTTCGCCCGCAAGAAGGACGGCGTGCCGGCCACGGTGGCCGCCGTCGAGTACGACCCCAACCGCACCTGCCGCATCGCCCTGCTCCACTACCACGACGGGGAGAAGCGCTACATCCTCGCCCCCCGGGGAGTGGAGGCCGGCGACGTCTTGATGTCGGGCCAGGGCAGCGAGATACGGCCCGGCAACGCCATGGAGCTGCGCTACATCCCGGTGGGCGCCACCGTTCACAACGTGGAGATGAAGCCCGGCGCCGGGGGCAAGCTGGCCCGCAGCGCCGGCGCCAGCGTCCAGCTCGTGGCCAAGGAGGGCGGTTTCGCCACCCTGCGCCTGCCCAGCACCGAGATGCGCCGGGTGCCCATCGACTGCCGGGCCACCGTCGGGGAGGTCGGCAACGCCGAGCACGAGCTGGTAAAGCTGGGCAAGGCCGGGCGCAACCGCTGGAAGGGCGTGAAGCCCCAGACCAGGGGAGTGGCCATGAACCCGGTGGACCACCCCTTGGGCGGCGGCGAGGGCAAGTCCTCGGGCGGCCGCCACCCGGTGTCGCCCTGGGGCAAGCCCGAGGGCCGCACCCGGGCCCGCAACAAGGACTCCGACAAGCTGATCGTGCGACGGCGCCGCAAGCGCGGGTCGCGGAGGTAGGGAAAACATGCCGCGCAGTCTCAAGAAGGGCCCGTTCGTCGACGACCACCTGCTGAGGAAGGTCGACGAGCTCAACGAGAAGAACGAGAAGAAGGTCATCAAGACCTGGTCCCGGCGGTCCACCATCATCCCCGACATGGTCGGGCACACCCTGGCCGTACACGACGGCCGCAAGCACGTCCCCGTCTACGTCACCGAGACCATGGTCGGCCACAAGCTGGGCGAGTTCGCCCCCACCCGCACCTTCCGGTTCCACGCCGGCCAGGAGAGAGGAGCCCGGCGCTGATGGCCGGAGCCAAGACCAACGAGCGGCCCGGCACCAGGGCCCGGGCCAGCTACGTGCGCTCCTCCCCGTTCAAGGTCCGAGCGGTTCTCGACCAGATCCGGGGCAAGAGCTACGTCGATGCGATGGAGGTGCTGGCCTTGTCCGAGCGCGACGCGGCCGTCCCCATCCGCAAGGTGGTCGAATCGGCCGTGGCCAACGCCGAGCACAACGACGGCCTCGACGCTGCCGAGCTCTACGTCTCGGCCTGCTACGCCGATGAGGGCCCCACGCTCAAGCGGTGGCGGCCCCGGGCCCGGGGCCGGGCCACCCGCATCCGCAAGCGGTCCTGCCACATCACCGTCATCGTGAGCCGCTACGACGACGAGGCCCTGGAGGCGCTCATGGACCGGGCCGAGGCCGGCCGGGGCCGCGCCGCCGACCGGGCCGAGGCCCGCCGCCGCCGGGTGGCCCGCTCCCGCCAGGCCGCGGACGATGCGGCCGCTGATGAGACAACCGGCGAAGAGGCGGCCGCTGACGATCCAGCCGGTGAGGGGGCGGCGGCGGACGAGCCGGTTGGCGACGATGCGGCCGTCGGCGAAGCGGCCGGCGATGCGACGACTGACGATGCGGCGGCCGACGATGCGACGACTGACGATGCGGCGGCAGGCGATGCGGCGGCTGACAAGGCCTCCGCCGACGAGGGGGCGGCCGTCAGCGAAGCAGCCGCGGGCGCGGCGGCCGGCGATGCAGCGTCCGGCGATGCGGCGGCTGGCGAAGAGACGAGGCGAGCCTGATGGGTCAGAAAGTCAACCCCTACGGGTTCCGGCTCGGCGTCACCACCGAGTGGAAGAGCCGGTGGTTCGCCGACCGGGATTACGCCTCCAACGTCATCGAGGACTGGCAGATCCGGGATTTCCTGATGACCGAGCTCCCGCACGCGGCCATCAGCCGGGTCGAGGTGGAGCGCACCCGCGACCGGCTCCGGGTCGACGTTCACACGGCCCGCCCCGGCATCGTCATCGGCCGCCGGGGCAGCGAGGCCGACCGGCTCCGGGCCGGCCTGACCAAGATCAGCGGCAACCCCAAAGTGCAGCTCAACATCCAGGAGATAAAGCAGCCCGAGCTGGACGCGGCCCTGATCGCCCAGGGGGTGGCCGACCAGCTCGCCGGCCGGGTCGCCTTCCGGCGGGCCATGAAGCGGGCCGTGCAGAACGCCCAGAAGGCCGGGGCCCTGGGGATCCGGGTGCAGTGCTCGGGCCGCCTCGGCGGCTCGGAGATGGCCCGCACCGAGTGGTACCGCGAGGGCCGGGTGCCGCTGCACACCCTGAGGGCCGACGTCGACTACGGCTTCCGGGAGGCCCGCACCACCTACGGCCGCATCGGGGTGAAGGTCTGGCTCTACAAGGGCGACATCCTGCCCTACCGGACCGTCTCGGAGGACAAGGCCGAGAAAGAGGCGGCCATGGCCGTGGGCGAGACCTCCGGGCCCGGGGCCCGGCCCCGCCGGATCGTGTCGTCCTCGGCCGCCCGGCGCCGCGACACGGGCGAGGACGTCGACGAGGAGCCGGCGCCGCTCATCAAGGAGGCCGACCCCGAGTTCGAGAAGCTGCTCGACGAGGAGGCGGCCATCGAGGCCTTCACCCGCGACCACCACGAGACGCCCCACTTCCGGCCCGGGGACGACTGACGGGAGCCGACGCCATGCTGATGCCGCGCAAGGTCGCACACCGCAAACACCACCGGGGCCGCACCAAGGGGGTCTCCAAGGGCCGGACCGAGGTGGCCTTCGGCGACTACGGGATCCAGGCCCTGGAGCCGGGGTGGATCACCTCGCGCCAGATCGAGGCGGCCCGGGTGGCCATGACCCGCCACATCAAGCGGGGGGGCAAGGTCTGGATCAACATCTTCCCCGACAAGCCCGTCACCCAGAAGCCGGCCGAGACCCGCATGGGCTCGGGCAAGGGCAACCCCGAGCAATGGGTGGCGGTGGTCCGCCCGGGCCGGATTCTGTTCGAGCTGTCCTACCACGACGAGCACATCGCCCGGGGGGCCATCGCCCGGGCCATCCAGAAGCTGCCGGTGAAGGCCCGGTTCGTGACCCGGGAGGCGGGCTAGATGGCCCGGGCCAAAGCCCTGACCGACCTCGGGACCCCCGACCTGGCCGAGAAGCTGGCCGAGACCAAGGCCGAGCTGTTCAACCTCCGCTTCCAGCTCGCCACCGGCCAGCTCGACAACACCGCCCGCATCGGCCAGGTGAAGAAGGAGGTGGCCCGCATGCTCACCGAGCTGAGGGCCCGTGAGATCGAAGAGGCCGAGACGACCGGGAGCGCCGATGACTGAGCAACGAGTCCGCCGGAGCGCCGATGACTGAGCAGAACGAGTCCACCGGAGCGCCGATGGCTGAGCAGAACGAGTCCGCCGGGAGCGCCGATGGCTGAGCAATCCGCCCCCGCCCCGCCGCGCCGGTCCCCCAAGGTCCGCGAGGGGCTGGTGGTGTCCAACGGCATGGACAAGACGGCCATCGTGGCCGCCGTCGACCGGGTCCGCCACCGCCGCTACGGCAAGACCGTGCGCCGGACCACCCGGCTGGTGGTCCACGACGAGAACAACGACCTCAACCTGGGCGACCGGGTCCGCGTCTCCGAGACCCGGCCCCTGTCCAAGACCAAGCGATGGCGCCTGGTGGAGATACTGGAGCGGGCCAGGTGATCCAGCAGGAGTCGAGGCTGCGGGTCGCCGACAACTCCGGGGCCAAGGAGGTCCTGTGCATCAAGGTCCTCGGCGGCTCCAAGCGCCGCTACGCGTCGATAGGCGACGTGTTCGTGGCCACGGTCAAAGACGCCATCCCCGGCGCCCAGGTGAAGAAGGGCGACCTGGTCCGCTGCGTCGTGGTCCGCACCCGCAAGGAGCGCCGCCGCCCCGACGGGAGCTACATCCGCTTCGACGAGAACGCGGCCGTGCTGATCAACGACCAGCGCCAGCCCCGCGGCACCCGCATCTTCGGCCCGGTGGGCCGCGAGCTGCGGGACAAGCAGTTCATGCGCATCGTGTCGCTGGCCCCGGAGGTCCTCTAGATGGCCGCTGAGCGCAGGCGCAGGCGCCGCTCTATGAATGGCGCGGCTCGATGAAGGCCGGAAAAGCCGGGCGCCGCTCCATGAAGATCGTCAAGGGCGACCGGGTGGTGGTGCTGTCGGGCAAGGACAAGGGCGCGGTGGGCACCGTCGAGCGGACCCTGCCCGAGCAGGGAAGGGTGATCGTCGAGGGGGTCAATGTGGCCCGCAAGCACCAGGCCCCCACCCGCCAGGCCCAGCAGGGCGGGATCATCGACAAGGCCATGCCGGTGGACGCCTCGAACGTGGCCGTGGTGAGCCCCACCGACGGCAAGCCGACCAGGGTCGGCTACCGCTTCACCCCCGAGGGCCGCAAGGTGCGGATCTGCAAGCGCACCGGAGCCGACCTGTGACCGCCTCCGCCGCGGCCTACACCCCCCGGCTCCGGGCCCGGTTCGACGCCGAGATCAAGTCGGCGCTGCTGTCCGACCTCGGGCTCGACAATCCGATGATGGCCCCCAGGCTCGACAAGATCGTGCTCAACATGGGGGTGGGCGACGCCGTCGGCCAGGCCCGCCTGCTGGAGGGCGCGGCGGCCGACTTGGAGGCCATCGCCGGCCAGAAGCCGGTCATAACCCGGGCCAAGCGCCCGCTGGCCAGCTTCAAGCTGAGGGCGGGCATGGCCATCGGCTGCAAGGCCACCCTCAGGGGCAACCGCATGTACGAGTTCCTCGACCGCCTGATAACGCTGGCCATCCCCCGCATCCGGGACTTCCGCGGGCTGTCGCCCCGGTCCTTCGACGGCTGCGGCAACTACACCTTCGGCGTGACCGAGCAGCTCATATTCCCCGAGATCGACTACGACACCGTCGACGCCACCCGGGGCATGGACATCACCATCGTCACCACCGCCTCGTCGGACCGGGCCGGCCGGGCCCTGCTGACGGCATTCGGCTTCCCTTTCCGGCCCGAAGAAGGAGGGCAGTAACCGGACATGGCCAAGAAGGCTTTGAAGGAAAAGCAGCGCCGCACCCCCAAGTTCAAGGTGCGGGCCTACACCCGGTGCCGCCGCTGTGGCCGGCCCCGCTCGGTGTACCGCAGGTTCTCCCTGTGCCGCATCTGCCTGCGCGACCTGGCCCACGCCGGCGAGCTGCCGGGCGTCAAGAAGGCGAGCTGGTGAGGTGAGCCGACCATGACCATGACCGACCCGATCGCCGACATGCTCACCCGCATCCGCAACGCCAACACGGCCATGCACGACGAGGTCTCGATGCCCTCCTCCAACCAGAAGCGGGCCCTGGCCGAGGTGTTGAAGCGGGAGGGCTACATCGCCTCCTTCGCCGAGGAGAGCGACGGCCCGGGGCCCGGCCGGACCCTGACCATCGAGATGAAGTACTCGCCCGACCGGGCCCGGGTCATCACCGGGCTCCGGCGGGTGTCCAAGCCCGGCCTGCGCATCTATCGCAAGCGCAGTGAGATCCCCAGGGTCCAGGGCGGTCTGGGCGTGGCCGTGGTCTCCACCAGCCGGGGCCTGATGAGCGACCGCGAGGCGAGGAAGAACCGCATGGGCGGCGAGATCCTCTGCTTCGTGTGGTGAGGGGGATTCGGTGAGCCGAGTGGGCCGCGCCCCCGTCGCCGTGCCCCCGGGCGTGGAAGTGGACATAAGCGGCCGGACCGTCACGGTGCAGGGGGCCAAGGGCAGGCTGCAGCGCGACCTCCCCGATCCCATCACCGCCCGCCTGGCCGACGGCGCCGTGTGCCTGGAGCGGCCCGACGAGGCCAAGCAGACCAAGGCGCTCCACGGCCTGGCCCGGTCGCTGGTGCAGAACATGGTGACCGGGGTGAGCGAGGGGTTCGTGAAGGAGCTCCGGATCCACGGGGTCGGCTACCGGGCCCACTCCAAGGGCCCGGGCTCGATCGAGCTGGCGCTCGGGTTCAGCCACCCGGTGTTCATCGAAGCCCCCGAGGGGATCGAGCTGGAGGTGCCCAACCAGACCCGGATCCTGGTGAAGGGGATCGACAAGCAGGCCGTGGGACAGGTGGCGGCCGACATCCGCCGGTGGCGCAAGCCCGAGCCCTACAAGGGCAAGGGGATCCGCTACGCCGACGAGCGGGTGATCCGCAAGGCCGGGAAGGCGGCCAAGTGACCGCGGGTCGGATCGGGAAGGCGGCCAAGTGACCGCGGGCCGGATCGGGAAGGCGGCCAAGTGACGACGGGCCGGGCCGGGAAGCGCCGCATCGGGCGGCTCCGCCGCCATCGGAGCGTGCGCAAGAGCGTTCGGGGCACCCCCGAGAGGCCCCGGCTGTCGGTGTTCCGCTCCAGCCGCCACATGGTGGCTCAGGTCATCGACGACACCGCCGGCGCCACCCTGGTGTCGGCCTCCACGCTCGAGCCCGATCTGAGGACGGCCAACGGCGGCAACGGCGGGAATGTGGCCGCGGCGGCCGGCGTCGGTACGGTGGTGGCCGAACGGGCCCTCACCGCCGGCATCTCGTCGGTGGTGTTCGACCGGGGCGGCTACCGCTACCACGGCCGGGTGGCGGCGCTGGCCGACGCCGCCCGGCGGGCAGGACTGGAGTTCTAGTGGCAGACGAAACCCCCGCCCCCGAGGGCCAGTTGCGCGAGTCGCGGGTCATCCACATCAACCGGGTGGCCAAGGTGGTCAAGGGCGGGCGCCGGTTCTCCTTCACCGCCCTGGTGGTGATCGGCGACGGCGCCGGCCGGGTGGGCCTGGGCTACGGCAAGGCCAAGGAGGTGCCGCTGGCCATCCAGAAGGGCACCGAGGAGGCCAAGCGCAACGTGTTCTCGGTGCCGATGGCGGGCAGCACCGTGGTGCATCCCGTGATCGGCACCACCGGCGCGGGGCGGGTGCTGATCAAGCCGGCCGCCCCCGGCACCGGCGTCATCGCCGGCGGCGCCGCCCGGGCCATCATGGAGGAGGCGGGCATCGGCGACGTGCTGTGCAAGTCGCTGGGCTCGCCCAACCACATCAACGTGGCCAGGGCCACCATCTCGGGCCTGCGGGCTATGCGCCGCCCCGACGAGGTCGCCCGCCTGCGGGGCCTCGACCCCGAAGAGCTGCTGCCCGCGGGCCTGTGGGCCGCCTACAAGCAGAACATGCGGTCCGGTTCCGGCCCGGCCCCCGCCCCCGCGGCCGAGGCGGTGTGATGGAGCTGGTGGTCACGCAGATCCGCTCGGCTATCGGGGCCAAGCCCAAGCAGCGGGGCACGCTGCGGGCACTCGGCTTGGGGCGGGTCGGACGGCGGAATCGTTTGCCGGACCGCCCCGAGATCCGGGGGATGATCCAGCGGGTGCCCCATCTGGTGCGGGTCGAGGAAGCCGAGGAGTCCGACCGATGATCGGGTTCCGCGGCCGGCCGGAGGCCGGGGAGGCGGGCCGATGATCAAGCTCCACGACCTGCGCCCCAGCTCGGGGTCGCACCGGTCGGCCAAGAGGGTGGGCCGCGGCATCGGCGGCAAGGGGGGCAAGACCGCGGGCCGGGGCACCAAGGGCCAGCGGGCCCGCAGCAAGGTGCCGGTCGGCTTCGAGGGCGGCCAGATGCCCCTGCTCCAGCGGGTGCCCAAATGGCGGGGCTTCACCAACCCGTTCCGGGTGGAGTACCAGGCCGTCAACCTCGACGTCATCGACGCCACCGGCCTCGACGAGATCTCGCCCGAGATCCTGCACGCCCGGGGTCTGGTGTCCAAGGGGGCGCTGGTCAAGGTGCTGGGCCGGGGCGGCATCGGCCGGGCCGTCGCGGTGAGGGCCCACGCCGTTTCGGCCGCGGCCGCCGAGGCCATCGCCGCCGCGGGGGGCAGCGTCGAGATCGCGGCCAAGCCGTGGGGCGACCGCCGGCCCCCCCACGGCAGCTACAACCAGCACACCAACCGCTAGAGCCGGGGCCCGCTCGACATGCCGATCGTCGCCGTCGTGCTACAACCAGCACACCAGCCGCCAAGAACTGGGGACAGGCCGTGCTGAACCGCGTGCTCAACATGTTCCGCATCCCGGATCTGCGGAACAAGATCCTGTTCACCCTGGCCATGATCGGCGTCTACCGGCTGGGGGCTTTCATCCCCGCCCCCGGCGTCGACATCGACGCCGTGCAGCTCCTGCGGGACCAGGCCAACTCGGCCGGCGGGATCCTCGGGTTCGTCCAGTTGTTCTCGGGCGGGGCGCTGACCCAGTTCGCCATCTTCGCCCTGGGCATCATGCCCTACATCACCGCCTCGATCATCATGCAGGTCCTCGGAGTGGTCATCCCCCGCATCGAGCAGTGGCAGCAGCAGGGGGCGGTCGGCCAGCGCAAGATCACCCAGTGGACCCGCTACCTGACCGTCGGCATCGCCCTGGTGCAGTCCACCAGCTTCGCCTTCCTGTTCCACAGCGGGGCCCTGGTCAGCGGGATCGATCTGCTGCCCAACTTCACCGTGTGGACCGTGTTCGTGGTGGTCCTGACCCTCACCACCGGCACCGCCCTGCTGATGTGGATGGGCGAGCTCATCACCCAGCGGGGCATCGGCAACGGCATGTCGCTGCTCATCTTCGCCAGCGTGGTGTCGTCGCTGCCGGCCCAGTTCTCCGCGGTCAGCGTCAACAACGGCATCAACGCCCTGATCGGCTGCGTGGTGGTGTCGGTGGCCCTGCTGGTGGCCATCGTGTTCGTCGAGCAGGGCCAGCGCCGCATACCGGTGCAGTTCGCCAAGCGGGTGGTGGGGCGGCGCATGTACGGCGGGCAGAGCACCTACATACCGCTGAAGGTCAACCAGTCGGGGGTGATCCCCATCATCTTCGCCAGCTCGGTCCTGTACCTCCCCACGCTGATCGGCGCGGCCATGCCCTCGGGGGGCATCGGCGGCGCCGTCCAGGGGTTCATCCAGGACCACCTGACCACCCCGACCAGCCCGGTGTACCTGTTCTTCTTCGGCCTGATGATCATCGGCTTCGCCTACTTCTACACGGCCATCACCTTCGACCCGGCCAAGCAGGCCGACACCATCCGCAAGCAGGGCGGCTTCATCCCCGGCCTCCGGCCGGGCCCCCAGACCGAGCGCTACCTGGGCCGGATCCTGTCCCGCATCACCTTCCCCGGCGCGCTGTTCATCGCCGCGGTGGCCCTGGTGCCCTCCATCCTCATCGCCCTCACCATCGGCACCGACGTGGACCCGGGGTCGGGCGGCGCCGCGGGCGGGTTCGCCTTCGGCGGCATCTCGCTGCTCATCGCCGTCGGCGTGGCGCTGGAGACCATGAAGCAGATCGACAGCCAGTTGATGATGCGCAACTACGAGGGCTTCTTGAAGTGAGCCCGAAGCCGCTGGCGGCGGGCCGCGGGGCCTTGCGGCGGATATTCGGATAGATGGCGCCGCTGCGCATGGTGATCCTGGGCCGGCAGGGCTCGGGGAAGGGAACCCAGTCGGCCCGGCTGGTCGAGGCCTACGGGTGCGTACACGTGTCCACCGGCGACATGCTGAGGGCCGCGGTGGCCGAGGGCACCGAGCTGGGCCGCGCGGCCGAGGCGGTCATGGCCGCCGGGGGCCTGGTGGGCGACGAGATCATGAACGGGATCGTCCGCCAGCGGCTGGGCCGGGCCGACGTGACCGCCTCCGGCGTGCTGCTCGACGGCTACCCCCGCACCGCCGACCAAGCCGACGCCCTCGAGTCCGCCCTGGCCGACCTCGGCCAGAGGCTGGCCGTGGCGGTCAACCTCGACGTGCCCATCGACGAGGTGAAGGCCCGGATGATGGAGCGGGCCCGCTCCGACGACACCTCCGAGGCCATCTCCCGGCGCCTGGCCCTGTACGAGGAGCAGACCGCGCCGCTGCTGGAGTGGTTCCGCCGCCGCGGCCTGCTGGCCACCGTGGACGGCCTCGGCGCCCCCGACGAGGTGTTCGACCGCTTGGCCGCGGTCGTCGACGGCCGTTCGGGGCCGTGAGGGGTTGGCCCGGCCCGGCGCCGCCGGTAGCGTTGTCGTCCGGTCTTGGGGCAGTGTCATCGCGCGCTGACTGCGGGGCCGCCCACAGGAGGATCGACACTGCCGAAGTCCAAAGAAGACGCGATCGTGCTGGAGGGAACCGTCACGGAGTCCCTCCCCAACGCCATGTTCCGGGTGGAGCTCGAGAACGGCCATGCGCTGCTGGCCCACATCTCGGGCAAGATGCGCATGCACTACATCCGGATACTGCCCGGCGACCGCGTCCAAGTCGAGCTGACGCCGTACGACCTCCAGCGGGGCCGAATCACCTATCGATACAAGTGAGCGCCCGACTCCCCGGAAGCGGGCGCCGCGACCGTCAGTGGCCGCCGGGCGGCCCGGAGGGCGCCGTGAAGGTCCGACCCAGCGTGAAGAAGATCTGCGACAAGTGCAAGGTCATCCGGCGCCACGGCCGCGTCCGGGTGATCTGCGACAACCCCCGCCACAAGCAGAGGCAGGGCTGACGTGGCCCGCATCTCCGGCGTAGACATCCCCCGGGAGAAGCGGGTCGAGGTGTCGCTCACCTACATCTTCGGCATCGGGCGCACCACTTCCCGCCGGGTGTGCGAGGAGACCGGCGTGAACCCCGACACCCGGGTGCGCAGCCTGACCGACGACGAGGTGGCCAAGATACGCGGCTACATCGACGCCAACCTCCGGGTGGAGGGCGACCTGCGCCGCGAGGTGTCCCAGGACGTCAAGCGCAAGATGGAGATCGGGTGCTACCAGGGCCTGCGCCACCGGCGGGGCCTGCCGGTGAGGGGCCAGCGGACCCACACCAACGCCCGCACCCGCAAGGGCCCCAAGAAGACGGTGGCCGGCAAGAAGAAGGTCAAGAAGTAATGGCCAAGCAGCCGGCCCGGGGCCGCCGCCCCCGCAAGCGCGAGCGCAAGAACGTGACCCACGGCGTGGCCCACATAAAGAGCTCGTTCAACAACACCATCATCGCCATCACCGATCTGAGGGGCAACGTGATCTCGTGGGCGTCGGCCGGCAACGTCGGCTTCAAGGGCTCGCGCAAGTCCACCCCGTTCGCGGCCCAGATGGCGGCCGAGCAGGTGGCCCGCAAGGCCATGGAGCACGGCATCCGCCGGGTCGACGTGCAGGTGAAGGGGCCCGGCTCCGGCCGGGAGACGGCCATCCGGTCGCTGCAGGGCATCGGCATCGAGGTCACCGGCATCAAAGACGTCACGCCCACCCCCCACAACGGCTGTCGGCCGCCCAAGCGCAGAAGGGTCTGAGATGTCTCGTTACACCGGTCCCCGGGCCCGGATCTCGCGCCGGCTCAACACCAACATCTGGGGGACGAAGGGCGAGGTCACCGCTCTGGACCGGCGGCCCTATCCGCCGGGCGAGCACGGCCGCTCCCGCCGCCGGGGATCGGTGTCGGAGTATCTGGTGCAGCTTCAGGAGAAGCAGAAGGCCCGCTACACCTACGGGCTCACCGAGCGCCAGTTCCGCAATCTCTTCCTGGAGGCCAGCCGCCGCCAGGGCGTCACCGGCGAGAACATGCTCCGCTTCCTCGAGCTGCGCCTCGACAACACCGTGTACCGGGCGGGCTGGGGTGCGACCAGGCCCCAGGCCCGGCAGCTCGTCAACCACGGCCATGTGAACGTCAACGGCCGGCGGGTGACCATCCCCAGCTACCGGCTCCGCAAGGGAGACGTGATCGAGCTCCGCCCCAAGATCCGCGAGTCGGTCACCGTCCAGTGGAACCTGGACGTGCTCGACCGCACCCCTCCGGCCTGGCTCGACCCGGGCGAGGACAAGCTCCGGATGACGGTGCGAGAGCTGCCCCTCCGCGAGCAGATCGACGTGCCGGTGCGCGAGCACCTCATAGTCGAGCTGTATTCCAAGTAGCAAGTTCCAGCCACCCCCAGCGGAGGAGCGCCAATGCTCGTCATCCAGCGCCCGACGATCGAGGTAATCGACGACGCCGGCCCCAACCGGCGCCAGTTCGCCATCGGTCCGCTCGAGCCCGGCTTCGGCTACACCATAGGCAACTCGCTGCGCCGGACGCTGCTGTCGTCGATACCGGGCGCGGCCGTGACCGAGGTCCGCTTCGACGGCGCCCTGCACGAGTTCGACACCCTGCCCGGGGTGACCGAGGACATCACCGACATCATCTTGAACCTCAAGGACCTGATCCTGGTGGTTCACAGCCGCGGCCCGGTGACGATGCGCCTCGACGCCAAGGGCCCGGCCGACGTGACCGCCGGCGACATCCGCATCGGCTCCGAGGTCGAGATCAAGAACCCCGACCTGCACATCGCCACCCTCAACGACAAGGGCCGGCTCGGGGTCGACATCACCGCGGGCCGGGGCCGGGGCTACGTTTCGGCGGAGCGCAACAAGACGAGCACGGCCATCGGCGTGATCCCGGTCGACTCGATCTACTCGCCGGTGCGCCGGGTGGCCTTCTCGGTGGAGGACACCCGGGTGGAGCAGTCCACCGACTACGACCGCCTCCTGCTCGAGGTGGAGACCGACGGCTCCATCACCCCCGAGGACGCCCTGGCCTCGGCCGGCGCCACCCTGCGGTCCCTGGTCCAGTTGGTGGAGGCGATCAGCGACGAGCCGCAGGGGCTGGAACTGGTGGAGTCCCGCCACGAGGCTCTGGGCGGGCCGGACCTGAACCTGCCCATCGACGATCTGGATCTCACGGAGCGCCCCAGCAACTGCCTGCACCGGGTTCAGATCGAGACGCTGGGGGACCTCCTGTCCAGGAGCGAGGAGGAGCTGCTGGCCATCACCAACTTCGGCCAGAAGAGCCTGGACGAGGTCAACAGCAAGCTGGACGAGCGCGGCCTGTCGCTGAAGCGAGAGGGCTGAGGGGCGCGGACCGCCATGCCCCGACCTCGCAAGGGCCGCCGCTTCGGGGGCAGCAGCCAGCACCAGAAGCTGATGATGGCCAACCTGGTGGCCTCGCTGATCGCGGCCGAGGCCATCGTCACCACCGAGGCCAAGGCCAAGGCGATGCGCCCCGTCGCCGAGCGGATGATCACCAAGGCCAAGCGGGGCGGTGTCCACCAGCACCGCCAGGTCGTGCGCTTCCTCGGCGACCGGGAGATGGCGTCCAAGCTCTTCGACGAGATCGGGCCCCGCTATGAGGACCGGCCCGGCGGGTACACCCGGATCGTGAAGCTCGGCCCCCGCCACGGCGACAACGCGCCCATGGCCCGCATCGAGCTGGTGTAGCCGCTTCGCCGATGGGCCCGACCCGCGGGCCGGACCCCCCGCCGTGATGGGCCCGATCCGCCGGCCGGACCCCCCGCCGCCGGGGCGGGTCCGCATGGCGATGACCGTGGCCTACAACGGGGCCCCCTTCTGCGGATTCGCCCGCAATGAAGGCGTGCCCACCGTGGCCGGCGCCCTGGCCGACGCCCTGGGCCGGGTGCTGGGCCACGAGGTGGACTTGGCCTGCGCGGGGCGCACCGACCGGGGGGTGCATGCGGCGGGCCAGGTGGTCTCCTTCGACGCCGCCTCAGAGCGGGCCGACCCGGCCCGGCTGATGCGGTCGGTGAACCGCTCCTGCGGGCCCGACATCGCGGTGCGCGGCGCCCGGGCGGTGGGAGACGACTTCGACGCCCGGCTGTCGTGCCTCAGCCGGGTGTACCGGTACCGGATACTGGCCTCGCCGGTTCCCGACCCGCTGGCCGCGGCCGCTTCGTGGCATGTCGAGCGGCCTCTGGATCTCAGGGCCATGCGGACGGCGTCGGATCGGCTGCTGGGGGCCCACGACTTCTCGTCGTTCTGCCGCCGCAACCGGTCTAGGCCCGACGAGTCGCTGGTGCGCACCGTCCAGCGGGCCGAGTGGCGCCGCCAGGGCGACCTGGCGGTCTTCGAGATCGAGGCCCGGTCCTTCTGCCACCAGATGGTCCGCTCGCTGGTGGGGGCCCTGGCCGCGGTGGGTTCGGGCCGTCTGCGAGCGGCGGACGTGGGCGCCATCCTCGAGGCCCGCGACCGCAACGCCGCCCCCTCGCCCGCGCCCCCCCAGGGCCTGATCCTGCAGAAGGCCCGCTACCGGGACTACTGACCCACCGCCGGGATATTCGCCTCCCGATTTGATTTCGGGGGGGGGGGGGGGGTAATCTGCCTGGCTTGTGTCCGAAATTGGGCTGTGGAATCTAGCTGTGAGGAGTGTTGAGTCCATGTGTTCTGGCTGGGTTTTGAGGGTCGGGCGGCCCGGGGCGGTGTTGCGGGTTGTTGTGGCGGCGGTAGCTGCGGCGGTAGCAGTTGCGGTGTGGTCGTCGGCGGCTTGGGCGGCGGCGCCTGAGTTCTTGGCGGCTGATAGCGGGTCCAACTTGGCGGCGGTGAGGCTGCTGGCGGTGGGGGAGGGTCAGACGAAGGCGGGTCCGCCGGTGCAGGCCTACGACTCCGACGGCGATACGTTGACCTATTCGCTGTCGGACGGGGATCCGTTCCATGCCACTTTCTTCACGATTGATGACTCGACTGGTCAGATTTCGCTGAAGTCGAACACGCGCTCTGGGGTGTATCGGGTGAGGGTGTCGGCGGCGGACGCCACGGACACGGCGACGGTCGATGTGACGATTCATGTCACTTCGTCGGGCCATTACCCGTGGGAGGACGCCTGGGTGGAGGCCCGTTCGATGACGGCTGGTGATGGTTCGGCCAATGATTGGTTCGGGGTTTCGGTGGATGCTGATGACGAGGTGATCGTGGTGGGGGCGCCGTGGGCCGACAGTTCCACTGTCACGGGTTCGGGCGATTGGGCCGGTTCGGGGGCGGTGTATGTGTTCGACGCCGACAGCGGCGCTCAGTTGGCCCGGCTGGACTCGCCCGTCACGGCGGGCGGCGGCTCGTTCGGATGGAATGTCGAGTTGGTGGGCGACGCGATCTTCGTCTCGGCCCCCCGTGAAACGGTTTCGAGTGTTAGTTCCGCGGGGCGGGTTTATTTGTTCAACAAACCCGCTGGGGGCTGGGTGGACGACAACACGGCGGATGCGACGTTCGAGCCGGGTCCCACCAGCGCGCCCCACGCTGATCAGACCAATAAATATATGGCGGGCACTGGCTTGGGGCCCGTGGAGTTCGGCTCCGGTTTGGCGGTGTCGAATGACGGCAACACGCTGGTGGTGGGCGCGGAGGAGTGGGAGAATGTCCCCGCCCTGCCGATGGGGGGAGGCTACACCGACAGCAATTTAGTGCATTTGTATTACAACGGGGGGAACGGCCTTGACCGAGACGGTGCTCTGTTCGTGTTCACCAAGCCGTCCACGGGCTGGGCCAGCAGCATCAACACCGACGCCTCGGGGGTGGTGAGGCTCTACGCCGGGTCCAGGGAGTGGAGGTTCGCTCAGTTGGGCAAGACCATTGCCATCTCCGACGACGGCGGCACGATCGCCGCGTCTGCTATGGGCGCAGAGCAGGCGGAGGGCTGGGTGTACATATTCACCAAACCGGAGACGGGCTGGACCAATACCACCAGCACCGATACTCCGGTGAGGTTGTCAGTGACGAACCGTCACAGGAATCAGCGGCTGGGGTCCAAAGGCTTGGATATTTCTGGTGATGGCTCGACGGTGGTGGCCAGCGCGTCGGTGGCGTGGCGAAAGGGCGCGGCCGATGATTCACAGATCCCCGATGACGCGGTGGGGGCGGCGTTTGTGTTCGCGAGGCCCGCCGATGGCTGGGAGGATGCGACGCAGACGGCGAAGCTGACGACTTTCGGCCACAAATACGACATGTTCGGCGGCGGGGTGGCCATCAGCAGCGCGGGTGACAAGATCGCGGTTACCAATTCGGATTCGCGGTCGAGCAATTTCCGGGGTTCGGCGTATGTGTACACCAAGCCCGCGGGGGGCTGGGCCGACGACACAGACGGCGTGGGCGACAACGTGCGGGTGCTGACCGCCGCGGCTGCTGATTCCAACGCGAGGCAGCGCTACGGGTTCGGGGGCCGGGGGCTGGCATTCGTCGGCGACGACGCCCTGGTGGTGGGCCAGCTCGCCCAGATCTGGGCACTGCACAAACGAGACGGCGTGTCGTCGCCGCCCGCGGGGTGGACCGTGTACGGCGACAACACCGACCACAACAACCGGGCCAACGTGCCCCAGGGCTCCGCCTACCTGTTCAAGCTCAGAACGGCCGCCCAGCAGACGCAACAGCCCGTGGTCCAGCCGCCGCCGCCTCCGCCGGATGATCCTGAGCCGCCTGAGCCGCCTGAGCCGCCTCCGGCTCCTGAGTTCGCGGATGTGGACGAGGGTTCGGTTCACGCTGAGAGCATCGAGGAGGTGGCGGTGCTGGGGATCACCTCGGGCACCTCGGCCACTATGTTCTCGCCGTCTGAGCCGGTGTCGAGGGCTCAGATGGCCTCGTTCGTGGCTCGGACTTGGGAGGCGGCGGGCCGGGAGTGTCCGTCTTCGGGTGCCTCGTACTTCGATGATTTGCCCGCGGGCTCGACTCATGCCGCGGGGATCGATTGCGTGTCGGCTCTGGGGGTGGCCCGGGGCACGGCGGAGAGGATGTTCTCGCCGTCTGCGCCGGTGTCGAGGGGCCAGATGGCCTCGTTTTTGGCCAATGCCTGGAGGCAGGCCGGCCGGACCTGTCCCGCCTCCGACGCGAGTTCGATCTTCGATGACGTGGCGGCGGGCTCGACGCATGCCGAGAGCATCGGCTGCATAGCCGCTTTGGGGATCACCAGAGGCACCGCGGCCGGGATGTTCTCGCCGTCTGAGTCGGTGACGAGGGCTCAGATGGCCACCTTCCTGGCCCGCTTCTACGAGGAGCTCACCGACACCGCCTGAACCCACTTCAGATGGCGGCGGCTTTCTGGCGCTGGAGGAACTGGTCGAAGAGGGGGACGGTGAAGGCCGTGTCGCCGTGGGTGGGGCTGTAGATCATCCCCTTGGCGATCAGGGCGGAGCGGCGGGGGGCCACCGATTGGACTTTGACGCCCAACTCGGAGGCGATGTCGCCGGACCGGTGGGGGCCGGGGCCCAGCCGGGCCATGGCCGCCAGGTACTGCTTCTCCTTCGGGGTCAGCCGGTCGAATCTGACCCGGAAGAAGCTCTCGTCGAGAGAGCGGATCACTTCGGGGCGGCTCGAACCGACGTCGTCGGCGGTGACGGGGCTGCGGGGCGACTGGTTCCAGACGCGGTAGCCCCACTCCTGCAAGAAGTACGGATATCCGCGGGACTCCCGCACGATCTGGTCGACGGCGTCGGTTTCGAACTCGACTCCCAGGTCGCGGGCGGGAGCGACAATTGCTTGGGCGGCCTCGGGCTCGCCCAGCGAGTTGATGGTCTGGAACTCGAAGAGCCGCTCGGAGTAGGACTTGGCCTCGCCGGCCAGGCCGGCCAACTGGGGCAGGCCCGCCCCGACCAGAACCACCGGCAAATCCAACTGCGTCGTTCGGTGGATGGCGGTGATGACGGCGCCGAGTTCCTCTCGGGCCAAGTACTGGACCTCGTCGATGGCGAACAGCAGTCCCGAGCCGTCCTCGGCCGCGGCCTCGCCGGCCGACACGAGCAGGTCGGTGAGGTCCTCGGCCAGCAGCCCCGAGTCGGCCTGGCCCGCCAGGGCGTCTACGCTCAGTCTGAGGGAGACCCCTTCGGGCAGTTGCAGTTCGAACGATTTGAGCACTCCCAGGGCTTTGTTCACCGCCCGGCTGACCCGCCCCGTGCTCAACTCGATCAGGATCCTCCTCAGACGCGTGGCCATCATGTGCGGGAGGTCCCCGGTTTCGGGCACCTCGATGAAGCCGACTTTCATCCCCTCCTCGGCGGCGATCTCGGCGAAGCGGTTCAACAGGACGGTCTTGCCCACCCCCCTCAGCCCCAAGGGCATGTAGCTCTTGCCCGGTCGGCCCGCCAGGGCGCGCCGCAGCGCGACCCGGAAATCGTCAACGAGTTCGTCGCGCCCCACCAAGGCGGGCGGAGTGGTCCCGGCGCCCGGACGGTAGGGGTTCTTGGAGCGGTCCATATCAACAAAGCTTACCTCAGTTTATCCTTGTTATCCCTACACGGATAAGAAGGACATAACTTCCGGTCCGGTGCTCCGAGGAACTTCGGCTCCCATGCATCCGGCTGGCCGGGCGCACCGGCGACTTTGACCCGGTGTTAGGGGTGTTTCGGATAGATTCAAAGAAATCTCAGAAAATCTCAGAAAATATCAGGATAAAGCTTGTCATTGTCTCACCCATGGTGTAGAGTGATCGTATGTTCACTGAAACGGTGGAATGCGTCAACGGGGGGCTGGCCCGGCTGCTGGAAGCGGTCCGGGCCGGGGACCTGCCGGTGGCGCAATTGAAGGAACTGATCGCGGCCAGCCGGTCCTGGGAGGCCAATGTAGCCGCCTTGCAGACCGACGCCGCCCGAACGATCTCAGCCCGGGAGGGACACGGTGACAGCGGGGCCTCGGTGCTGCGCGATCAGGCCGGCAAGTCGAGGGTTCAGGCTCGCCGCAGCCTGGGCGCCGCCGAAGTTCTCGACGAGATGCCCTCGCTGCGGGGCGCGGTTGACTCCGGAGAGGTGTCTTTGGCCAACGCCGAGCGGTTGGCCGACGCAGCCAAGCGCACGGCTCCTGAGGCGGTGGACTCTGCCTCTGATTTGTTGGCCATGGCCCGCGAACTGCCACCGGACCGGTTCTCCCGCGAGGCCAGCGCCTGGGCCCAGCGCCACCAAAGCGACCACGGCCACCAGGACTACTTGAACAAGCGCCGCCGCCGGTACCTCAAGACTTGGAAGCAACAAGACGGCATGGTGCGCCTCGACGGCCTGTTGGACCCCGAGACCGGCACCCGCATTTGCAACCGCCTCCAAGACACCGCCGAAGAACTCCGCCGCCAAGACCAACAAACAGCCCGCACCCGCGGCGTCGCAGGCACCGGCGACAACCCCGACGGCGAGGACCCGACGGTGCCGGGGGGCTCGGAGTCGTCGATGCGGGCCACAAACACCGGCGACGAGGACCGCCGATCATGGGACCAGCTCCGAGCCGACGCCCTCGACCTGCTCACATCCGGCAGCGTCGACGATCCCAAGAGCCGCGGTGGTACCACCGGGCGACCCAAGGCCGAGGTCATCGTGGTGGCCGACATCGGCGCCCTCACCGGCGACGACCCCGCCGGGCGCTGCGAGATCCCCGGTGCCGGGCCCGTGCCCCCGGCGGTGCTTCAGCGAATCGCCTGCGACGCCCAGCTCACCGGGCTCATCTTCAGCGACGGCAAACCGCTGCGCCACGGGGCCTCGGTGCGCACCGCCACCACCAAGCAATGGCGGGCTCTCATCGCCCGCGATCGTGGCTGCATCGGCTGCGGTGCCGAGCCCGGCCAATGCCAAGCCCACCACATCGTCCCCTACGCCCGACTGCGGCGAACCGACATCGAAAACCTCGTGCTCGTCTGCTGGCGCTGCCACCACAACATCCACGACCACCATTGGCGAGTCGTCCACCGCAACGGCAAACCGGCCCTGCAACCCCCCGACCCGCTCGATCCGCCCGGCCCCGCGGACGGCCGACACCCCCACGACCAGACCCCCCGCGACCCCCGACGACCACAGCCGGGCCGCAGCTCGCCGAGCCGCGGCCCGCAACCAGCCAGAGCCCGGGCACAACCGGCCCCGACCCGCCCCGGATCAGCCCGCCCGGCCGATGGCCCCGACCCGCCCCGCACCCAGCCCCCGCTCTCTTCCCGGCTTGACTACAAGAGCCGCAGCGCCGCCGAGAAGTCACGCTCCACGCCCGGCGGCAACCCCGCTCTCTTCCCGGCCTGACCACAAGAGCCGCAGCGGTTACTGGATGCCCACGATTCCGGCTGGGGAGGGTCGGTAGGATCGGGGCGGAATGGAGCCTGATATCACGGCGGCGGAGCGCTGGGCACGGGATCTGGCCGCCTGGGCCGTTCCCCCCGAGATCCTCGCGGCCGCGCCCCGCCGGCCCTATGTCTTCTTGCCGGAGATGTTCGCCGCCCCCGAGCCGGGGACCTTCGAGCTGTCGCTGTCCAACCGGCGGGCCCTGGAGGCGCTCGACGGCGGCGGCTCGGTCCTCGACGTGGGCTGCGGCGGGGGAGCAGCCGCCTTCGCCTTGGTGCCGCCGGCCGCTGAGGTGATCGGCGCCGACCGCCAGTCCGACATGCTGGAGCTGTTCGCGTCCACCGCCCGCGACCGGGGGGTGGCCGCGTCGGTCCATGCCGGGTCGTGGCCGGAGGCGGCCGCCGAGGTGCCGGCCGCCGACGTGGTGGTGTGCCACAACGTCTTGTACAACGCGGCCGACATCGCCGGCTTCGTCGCCGCCCTCGACGATCACGCCCGCCGCCGGGTGGTGATCGAGATCACGCCCAAGCACCCCCAGGACCGCCGCCGGGCGCTGTGGCGCCATTTCTGGAACCTGGAGCGCCCCCACGAGCCCACCGCCCTGACCGCAGCCGAGGCCATACGCGAGGCCGGCATCGACCTCAACGCAGAGGAGTCGGCCCTGCCCGCCGACCGCTTCGCCGACCGACCCCGCCCCCAAGAAGCCGCCTACTGGTGCCGCCAATTGTGCCTCCCCCCCGACCGCCAACCCGAGTGCGAACTGCTAATAGCCGAAACCCCCTTCCCCTCCCAAAGAGTCACCCTCTGGTGGGACAAAAGCCATTGACCCGGCACCAACACATGCCCCCAAATCGCTGACACCGGCACCCGTAGCCAGCGCATACAGCAAGCCCGGTGGGTGGAACCCGGGGGAAAACCCATCGCCATCGCCGGCACCCGTAGCCAGCGCGTACAGCAAGGCCGGTGGGTGGCACGGGGGCAAGGTTTTGCCGCCCCGCGGCAAAACCGCGCCCGTGACAGGACCCGCCGGCCGGGGTGAGCAAAGGCTTGCCGGTGAGCAACCGGCCGGAGTGAGCAAAGCCGGCCGGGGTGAGCAAAAGCTGGCCGGGTGAGCAACCGCCCGAGGCGATAAGTCAGCGGGTTAGCAGGGTGTCTTCGTCGGACCAGCTATCGACCAGCAGGTTGACTCCCAGCACCGCCACCACGATGGCCGCCCCGGGAAAGAGCGGCATCCACCAGGCCGTCCGCAGATGCTGCTGGGCGTTGGAGGCCAGCAAACCCCAGCTCGCCTGATCGGGGTCCCCCAGCCCCAGGAAGCTGAGGCCCGCCTCGATGAGGATGGTGTCGGCCACCAGCAGGCCGGTCATCACCGCCACCGTCCGCCAGACCGCGGGCAGGATCTCGCGCCCGATGATCCGCCGCCGCTTGGCCCCCAGCGACCGGGCCGCGTCCACGTGGGCCCGCTCCCGCTCCGAGAGCACCAGCGACCTCACCGCCCGGGCGATGACCGGCCAGGACGAGGCGGCCAGCACGATCACCAGGTTCACGTAGCCCTCTCCGAACATGGCCAGCACCACGATGGCCAAGAAGAAGCGGGGGATGATCTGCACGAACTCGGTGAGCCGCATCAGGCCGCCGTCCGCCGCCCCGCCCAGATAGCCCGAGACCAGCCCTATGAGCAGCCCGATGGCCGCGGCGGCCGCCGCGGTGGACAGCCCCACCGCCAGCGAGGTGCGGGCCCCGTGGACTATGGCGCTGAACAGGTCGCGGCCCAGGGCGTCGGTGCCCATCAGGTGGGTCCGAGAGGGCCCGGCCAGAGGCGGGCCCGACAGGGAGAAGGGATCGAAGGGGGCCAGGCGGGGGGCGAACACCGCGGCGACGGCCACGACGGCGGTCATGGCCGCGCCCAGCCCGCGCATGCCGCGGAACCGCACAAGCCGCCCCGGCCGCAACAGCCTGGCGGCCCGGTCTGACAAACCCGCCCGCCGGTTCGGGGCCCGCCGGCCGGCGGCCCGGTCGCCCGAGCCCGCCCGCCGGTTCGGGCCCCGCCGGCTGGCGGCCCGGTTCCCCGAGCCCGCCCGCCGGGCCCGCCGGCCGGCGGTCCGGTCAGCCGAGCTTGATGCGGGGGTCGAGGCGCGCATAGGCGAGGTCGGTGATCAGGTTGGCGATGAGCACGGCCGCTCCGACCAGCAGGAACAGGCCGAGCAGAACGGGGATGTCGCGGTCGTTGGTGGCGGCCACCAGCAGCCGGCCGATGCCGGGCCACCCGAAGACGATCTCCACTATGACCGCGCCCGATACCAGGTGGCCGACCCGCTCGCCGATCACGGTCACCACCGGCAGCAGCGATCCGGGCAGGGCGTGGGCGAACAGTATCCGCCGGCGGGTGAGGCCCTTGGCCCGGGCCACGTCCACGTAGGGGGCGGTCAGCTCCTCGATCATCCCGGTCCGGGTGAGCCGGGCCACGACGGCCACCTGCTGCGAGGCCAGCACCAGGGCGGGCAGGGCCAAGTGGTGGGCCACGTCGATCCAGTGGGCCAGGCCGGCGGCGGTGGTGCGGGGGTCGGTCCGGCCCTGCACCGGGAACCACCCCAGCCTCAGCCCCAGCCACAAGATGGCGAGCTGGCCCAGCCAGAACACCGGCAGGGCGTACAGGAACAGGGTCGACGTCGACACGGCCCGATCCCGGAGCGCGCCCGGGCGGGACGCGGCCCACACCCCGGCGGCCACCCCCCCGACCGTGGACAGGACCAGGGCGGCGCCGGCCAGCAGCAAGGTGTTGGGGAGGCGGTCGAGGATCACGTCGGCGACGGGCTGGGCCCGGATGTTCGACATGCCCAGATCGCCCCGGGCCACCCGGCCCAGGTAGGTGGCGAGCTGCTGCAGGAACGGCTCGTCGAGCCCGAACCGCTCCCGCATCTGCCGGTAGTAGGCCTCGTCCCCGTCCTCGCCGGCCAGGGCCAGGATGGGGTCGCCGGGGGCCAAGTGGACCAGGGCGAAGCCCACCACCACCACCCCGAGCAGCATCGGGGCGGTCTGCCAGATTCGGTTGAATATGTAGCGCTCGCTCAGCCTCTGTCGCACGTGGCGGTGGCGCCGGCCGGGCTCAGCCCCTGTCGCATGCGGCCGCTTCGGCGAAGTGGCCGAAGGCGGCGAAGCCGGTGCAGTCGGCGGTGTGTATGCGGGTCGCGGTGGTCTCGACCAGCCAGAAGTAGGGCAGCTCGTCCACCAGGATCTCCTGCAGCCTCCGGTAGACGGCGGCCCGGGCCTCGGGGTCGACGGTGTTGCGGGCCTGGTCGAACAGCCCGTCCACCTCGGCGTTCACGTACCCCGAGCTGTTGGAGAACGGGATGGGCGCGATGTTGCCGGAGATGTACATGCGGCGGATGCCCACCTCGGGGTCGGTGCCGTTGCAGTAGCTGATGATGTTGGTGTCGAAGTCCCGCTGGGTGAAGACCTCGTCGACCATGGTGGCCCGCTCGAGGGCCTTGACCTCCACGTCGATGCCGATCTCGGCCAGCAGGGCCTTCATCAGCTCCCCGTAGGGGGCGAATCTCGGGAACAGATGCACCCCTATGGACAGGGGCGTCCCGTCGGCCGCGCCGTCCGCCCCCTCGGCGGTCCGCACCCCGCCGCCGTCGGCGGTCCATCCGGCCTCGTCGAGCAGGGCCCGGGCCCGGTCCGGGTCGTAGTCGGGCAGGTCGAGGCCGCCGGCGTAGGCGGTGGGGATGCCGCTGGAGACCGGGGCGGTGGCCACGTTGCCCTGGCCGAAGGCGGCCCGCTCGAGGAAGGCGGTCCGGTCCAGCCCGTGGGCGATGGCCCGCCGCACCCGGGCGTCGGCCAGCGCGGGCCGGTCCAGGTTGAAGCTCACGGTCATGATGCAGTTGGCCCCGCCCGGGTTGACCAGCGTCTTGAGGGTGCCGAAGCGGTCGTCACCGCTCAGCCGGGCCAGGTCCGGCCCCGGGACCCCCCACAGCCAGTCGACCTCGCCGGCCTCCAGGGCTATGACCTGGCTGCCGGCGTCGGGGATGACCCGCATGACCACCTCGTCGAGCTTGGGGAGCCCCGGCTCGAAGTAGTCGGGGTTCCTCACCAGCACCAGCTCCTCGTCGGGAGAGTAGGAGGAGAACATGAACGGGCCGGTCCCCACCGGCCGCTGGTTGGCCGGGTTCTCCTGCGGGTCGGTTCCCTCGAATACGTGGGCGGGCAGGATCGGGGCCTCGGTGACGTCGAGCTGCTGCATCAGCGGGGCGTAGGGCTCGCTGAACCGGAACTCGACGGTGGCGGGGTCGGGGGCCTCGACCGATTCCAACAGGGCCCCGACCGACGCCCGGGTCCGGGAGTGGAAGGTGGTGAGGACCTCTTCGAAGGTGTAAGCCACGTCCGCGGAGGTGAACGGTGTCCCGTCGTGCCAGACCGCGTCGTCGCGCAGCTTGAAGCGGTAGAGCGCGCCGTCCTCGAGGATCTCCCAACTGACGGCCAAATCCGGCTGGGGGGCGAAGCTCTCGTCGTAGGAGACGAGGCCGTTGTACATGAGCTCCGACGCGGTGTGAACCGCCCCGCTGGTGGTCAGGGCCGGGTTGAACTGGCCGGGATCGGTGTCGATGGCCACCACCAGCGTTCCCCCGCCGCCGGCCGTCGGCGCCGGTTCGGACGTCTCCGCTCCGGCGGTCGGCTCGGGCCCTTCCGGCGCCGTCTCGCCGCCGCCGGCCGCCGGTTCGGGGGCCGGCTCGGAGGGCGCCTCCGTGGTCCCCGTCGTCGGGGCGCCGCCGCCGCCGTCGTCGTTGCCGCCGCAGCTCGCGGCGATCAGCGCCAAGGCCAAGACCAATCCGGCGAAGGCATCGCGGCCGGCGCGGCTCCGAGTCTGATCACGACGGGTCATCGAGGTCCTCCCATTTCGCAGAGGTCTTCCCCCATGCGCAGATACAAGTCCACCACTCTAAGGCGGTGCGCCCCTCGGTCCGCCCACCCGGTGGCGGTCAGCCCATCGCCGCGCCGACCGGATTCATCAGCCGGTCAACTCGATTGCGGATCGGCGGTTGCGCCCCTAGCCTTGTCGGTTGGCCTCACCCTGCCGAAGGACGCCGCCTTGCCCACTTACAGCCCCCGAGCCGGCCAGATCGAGCGGTCGTGGCATCTCGTCGACGCCGACGGCCTGGTGCTGGGCCGGCTGGCCACCGAGGTGGCCGGGCTGCTGCGGGGCAAGCACAAGCCCACCTTCGCCCCCCACATCGACACCGGGGACCACGTGGTGATCGTCAACGCGGCCAAGGTGGTGCTCACCGCGGGCAAGGCCCGGAAGAAGATGGTCCACCGCCACTCCGGCTATCCCGGCGGCTTGCACAGCCGGACCTACGCCGACAAGCTGGCCCGCCAGCCCGAGCAGGCCCTGCGAGACACCATCCGGGGGATGCTGCCCAAGACCCGCCTGGGCCGAGCCCAGATCCGCAAGCTGAAGATTTACGCCGGCCCGACCCACCCCCACCAGGCCCAGAGCCCGCAGCCCTACGCCATCGACCAGGCCCGGGCCCGGGCCCTGGTCTGAGGATCGTTCGCCGTGGTCGCTCCGCTCGTGCAAGCCACCGGACGGCGCAAGCGGTCGGTGGCCCGCATCCGCATCCGCCCCGGCAGCGGTCAGGTGACCGTCAACGGGCGGCCGGTGGACGAGTACTTCCCGTCCCACACCCAGCGGATGCGCCTGCTGGAGCCGTTGGAGGTGGCCGAGGCGACCGAGCGCTACGACGTCGACGCCACCATCCGCGGCGGCGGCATGAGCGGACAGGCCGGGGCGCTGCGGCTGGGCATCGCCCGGGGCCTGGTCGAGATCGACCCCGAGCGGCGCGACGACCTCAAGAAGGGCGGGTACCTGACCCGCGACCCCCGCAAGAAGGAATCCAAGAAGTACGGCCTCAAGAAGGCCCGCAAGGCGCCCCAGTACAGCAAGCGCTGACCCGGGCCGGCCTGGTCTCGATGTGATCGGCCGGCGCCGCGGCCCGGTCGGGGTGCAAGCGGCCCGCGGCGCGGCCCGCGGCCCGGTGCCATATGCCGACGCCGGCGCTCGGGATCGGGTTCGGCGGGCGCCGGCGGTGACGGCGTGGCGCTGGGGGATCGGGTTCGGCGGGCGCTGGCGGTGACGGCGTGGCGCTGAGGTTCGGCACCGACGGGGTGCGCGGCGACGCCCGGGCCGATCTGACCGCTGAGGCCGCGGAGAGGCTCGGCCGGGCCGGCGCCGAGATCCTCGGCGGCGAGGAGTTCGCGGTGGGGCGCGACACCCGAGCCTCCGGCCCGGCCCTGGCCGAGGCCGTCCACCGGGGGGTGGCCGCGGCCGGCGGCTCGTCGGTCGACCTCGGGGTCCTGCCCACTCCGGCCGTGGCCCGCTGGTGCGCGGACCGCCGCGTGGCCGGAGCCGTGGTGTCGGCCTCGCACAACCCCTGGTCCGACAACGGGGTGAAGTTCTTCGCCCCCGGCGGGCTCAAGCTCGACGACGCCGCCCAGGCCCGGGTCCAGGCCCGCTTCGAGGCCGCCGTCGCCGGTCCCCGCGGAGAGGGCGCGGCGGTCCGCTCCGAGGCGGAGGCGGCCCGCCGGGGCCACATGGACGCGGTGGCGGCCAGCATCGGGGGCCGGGACCTGGCCGGGCTGAGCGTGGTGGTCGACGGGGCCAACGGGGCCGCCTCGGCCGTGGGGCCCGAATGCCTGCGCAAGCTGGGCGCGTCGGTGCGGGAGCTGAACACCTCGCCCGACGGCCGCAACATCAACGAGGGGTGCGGCTCCACTTGCCCCGAGGGCCTTCAGACCTCGGTGGTCGAGTCGGGCGCCGACGCCGGGGTGGCCTTCGACGGCGACGCCGACCGGGTGGTGGCCGTCGACGGCGCCGGCAACCTGGTGGACGGCGATCAGATCATCGCGGTGTGCGCCATCGACCGCCGGCGCCGGGGCGCTCTGCCCGGCCCCGGCGTGGTGGTCACGGTCATGGCCAACGGCGGGCTCCGCCGGGCCCTGGCCGCCGAGGGCATCGAGGTGATCGAAACCGCGGTCGGCGACCGCCACGTGCTGGAGATGCTCGACCGGCGGGGTCTGGCCCTGGGGGGCGAGCAGTCGGGGCATGTGATCTTCCGGGACCTGGCCACCACCGGCGACGGCCTGCTCACCGCCGTGCAGTTGCTGGACGCCCTCAAGCGGTCCGGGCGGGACCTGGCCGCCTTGGCCGCCGCGGCCATGACCCGGCGCCCCCAGGTGCTGGCCGAGGTCCGCCTCGGGGCCCCGGCCGGCGGCCTCGAGGCCCGGCTGGCCCCCGCCGCGGCGGCCGCCGCCGAGCGCCTGGCCGGCGCCGGCCGGGTGCTGGTGCGGCCCTCGGGGACCGAGCCGGTGGTGCGGATCATGGTGGAGGCCGACGACCACGCGGCCGCCCGGGCCGAGGCCGACCGCCTGGCCTCAGAGATCGCCGCCGCCCTGTCCTGACCGCGCTGTCCTGGTCGCCCACCGGGACCAGGCCATCACCACGATGAATCCGGCCGCGGCCAGAAGGGTGGGCCCGAGCCACTCGTCGGCTGCGGGCCAGGCCAGCTCGGCGCCGGTCGCGGACTCCTCCGGGTGGTCGTCGATCACGCCCACGCCGTTCGGCCAGGGCCACAGCACCCTCATGGATCCGATCATGAGCCCGACCAGAACGGCCATGACCCGGTCGTGGGCCCGCTCCAGCAGGCGGCCCAGCAGCGAGGAGAACAGGGCCAGCCCCACCGCGGCCCCCAGGGCCAGGGCGGCGGCGCTGGCGTAGCGGCGCTCGTCGATGGCGGCGATGACCGGGCCGTACATGCCCATCATCAACAGCAGGAACGAGCCGCTGATGCCGGGCAGGATCATGGCGCAGACCCCGACCATCCCCGCTCCGAAGAAGACCAGAACCGAGGGGTCGGCCACCGGACCGGCTCGCAGGCCGAGGCCGGCGAAGACGACGGCGGCCACCGCCGCCGCGATCACCGGGTCGATCCGGCGGGGGGCCCGGATCATCCGGGCCGCCACCACGATCGATCCCCCCACCAGCCCGGCGAACAGGCCGGCCATCTCGGCCGGGTTGGTCCGAAGCTGAGTCTCGATCACCGAGGCCAACGAGATCACCGCGGCCATGATCCCGGCCAGCAGCGGGATCAGAAACAGCCAGTCGATGCCTTTGACCCGGCGCCAGAAGCCCCGCCAGTCGCCGGTCGCCAGCGAGCCCAGGGCCCGGGCCCCGGATCGGATCACCTCCACCAGGCGCTCGTAGATGCCCAGCACCAGGGCCACCGTGCCCCCGGACACGCCGGGCACCACGTCCACCGCGCCCATGGCGAACCCGCGCAGCACCTGGGCGCCCGCCCGCCCCAACGCCGATCTCTCAGCCTTCATAAAAGCACCTCGGCGCCCGCCCCAACGCCGATCTCTCAGCCCTCACGAATGCACCTCGGCGCCCGCCCCAACGCCGGTCTCTCAGCCCTCACGAATGCACCTTGAGGGACAGAAACCGGATGGGCAGCTCGATCAGGCGCACCGGGCCGTGGGCTATCTCGCCGTGGATTTGCATGGTGTCGCCCGGCCGCAGCACATACCGCTTGGCCCCGTAGCCGTATTCGATGACGCCCTCGACGACGTAGAGGAACTCAACGCCGCCGTGCTGGAACACCGGGAACACCTCGTCGGCCTTGGTGAGGGTCACCAGCAGCGGCTCTATGACCCTGACCGGCCCCCTCAGCGATCCCAGGTCCTGGTAGCGGCGGCCCTCCCCCGAGCCCTGGTGGGCGATGTCGAGGCCTTCGCCGGCGGGCACGATAACCGCGTCGTGCTCCTCGTCGAGGCCGCGGAAGAAGGCGGTGAGGGGCACCCCGGCCGCGTTGGCCAGACCGGTCAGTGTGTTGAGGCTCGGCGAGGTCTGGCCGTTCTCTATCTTGGACAGCATCCCCAGCGACAGCCCGGCCGCCTCGGCGAACCGCTCCATGGTGAGCCCCAGATCGGTTCGCAGGTCCCGGACCCGCTCGCCCACCACCCGGCAGACGTCGTCGGTGGCGAGTCGCTCGACCGGCCCGGGGCCGGGCTCGCCCGGCTCGGCGGCCGACCGCTCGGCGGGGTCGGGTCCGCCCATCTGCGTTCCGACGCGTTCGGGTCAGCAGGGCGGCAGCGGTGACCGGCGCCGGTCAGAACAGGGTCAGGTACTGGTCGATCTCCGAGGGGGTCACCTGGTGGTGGTGGGCGGTGAACTCCTCCCGCTTGACCTTGGCGAAGTAGTCGCGGTAGGGGCCGTCGGGGGTCATGCCCAGCCCGTCGCGCAGCACGTCGTCGGCGGCCAGGTTGTCGGCCGCGTGCATCAGCGTGGGCGGCAGCGTCTTGATGCCCCGGGCCGCGATCTCCTCGGCCGAGAGGGCGAAGAGGTTGGCGGTGTTGGGCTCGCCCGGGTCCATCTCCTTGTCGATCCCGTCCAGGCCGCAGGCCAGCACCGCGGCCAGGGCCAGATAGGGGTTGGCGGCCCCGTCGAGCAGCCGCAGTTCGATGCGGTCCGGCTCGGGGACGCGGATCATGTGGGTGCGGTTGTTGCCGCCGTAGGCGGCGTAGGCCGGGGCCCAGGTGGCCCCGGAGGTGGGCGCGCCCACCCCCATGCGCTTGTAGGAGTTGACGATCGGGCAGGCCACGGCCACCAGGGCCTCGGCGTGGGCCAGCAGGCCGGCGGTGAACCGGTAGGCCGTCTCGCTCAGCCCCAGGCCCTTGGAGTCGTCGCCGCCGGCCGCCGGGAACAGGGGCTCGTCGCCGTCGGCGGTCCACAGGCTCAGATGGGCGTGGAGCCCGTTGCCGGTCTTGTCGGCGAAGGGCTTGGGCATGAAGGTGGCGTAGCGCCCGTCCCGCTGGGCCAGGGTGTGGACCATCAGCCGGAACAGGATCAGCCGGTCGGCGGTGGTCATGGCGTCGGAGTACATCCAGTTCTGCTCGTACTGGCCGTTGGCGTCCTCGTGGTCGTTGGCGTAGTTGGACCAGCCCATGGCGTTGAGGTGCTTGGACACCGTGGTGAGATGGGGCAGCATCCGGGTCAGCCCCCGGGCGTCGTAGCAGGGCTGGGGGTCGCTGTCGCGCTCGTCGGCCACCCTGATCTCGCCGTTCTCGCCCCGCACCACCAGCGAGTACTCGGCCTCGAATCCGGCCTTGAGCACCATGTTGCGGGCGGCCAGCGCCTCCAGCGCGTTGCGCAGGATCACCCGGGGGGCGTACGGCCACGGCTCGCCCTCCACGGTCGGGTCGCACTGCATGGCCGCCACGTTGGGCTGCCACGGCAACTGGGTGTAGGAGGCCGGGTCGGGCAGGGCCAATATGTCGGGGCTGGACGGGTCCTGGCCGATGGGGCCGGCCGCGAACCCGGCGAACCCGGCGCCGTCGGCCATGAGCCCGTCGAGCGCCTCGACCGGCACCAGCTTGGCGCACGGCTTGCCGTGCATCTCCACGAACATGGCGTAGATGAACTCCACGCCGTCCGCCTCAGCCCGCGACCTGATCTCTGATGCTGAGCCCACGGCGACCTCCTGATGCCTTCCCTCGGTTTGCCTTTCCCGGCGACTACTGCTAAGAAAGAGCCTTCACTAGTGGTAAAGTGCAACATTAGCACCCCTGCCGTCCGGGGGCCACCGCGCCGCCGGGTTCGACCTGATCGGAAGCAACGCATGTGCGGAATAGTCGGGCTCTTCCTCAAGACCGAGAGATACCGCCCCCGGCTGGGCGAGCTCACCGCCCGGATGCTGCACGAGATGCGCGAGCGCGGCCCCGACAGCGCCGGGTTCGCCGTCTACGACCGGGGCGCCGAGGGCCTCACCCGGATCACGGTGCTGGCCGAGGGGGCCGAGCCCGACTGGGGCGCGGCCGCGGCCGGCCTCGAGGCCGTTCTCGGGGCCGAGGTGTCGGTCAGGCCCATGCGGGACCACGCCGTGCTGGAGACCGCCGGCGACGGCCGGCGGGCCCGCCAGTGGCTGATCGAGAACGACCCCGACATCGACGTGTTGAGCTACGGGTCCCAGATCGAGCTCTACAAGTCGGTGGGCGATCCCGACTTGGTGGCCGAGCGCTACGACCTGGGGTCGCGGACCGGGACCCACGCCATCGCCCACACCCGGATGGCCACCGAGTCGGCCGTCACCACCAACGGCTCCCACCCGTTCGCCACCGGCGCCGACACCTGCCTGGTCCACAACGGGTCCCTGTCCAACCACAACCAGCTCCGGACCCGGCTCGAGCGCGTCGGCGAGAGCTTCCAGACCGAGAACGACTCCGAGGTGGCGGCCGGGTTCCTGTCCTGGCGGATGCGCGAGGGCGACACCATCACCGAGGCGCTGGAGCGGGCCCTGGTGGAGCTGGACGGGTTCTTCACCTTCGCCATCGGCATCGAGGGCGGGTTCGCCATCCTGCGCGACCCCATCGCCTGCAAGCCGGCCGTGGTGGCCGAGACCGACGACTGGGTGGCCATGTCGTCGGAGTACCGGGCCATCGCCCAGCTCCCCGACGTCGGCCACGCCGAGGTCTGGGTGCCGGCGCCGGGCCGCATCTACACCTGGAGCCTGGCCGCGTGATCCCGACGGCTCGGCCCCGCCAGGTCCCCGCATGAGCCCCGACCCGACCGTCACCTTCGATCTGCGCGAGGCGTCTCGGCGGGAGGTCAACCAGGCCCTCCACCAGGCCCGGACCGGGTCGTTCCGGGTCCTGAACCCCCGGGGGGCCCACGGGCTGGCCTGCGGAATCGACGCCCCCGTGAGCGTCGAGATCGAGGGCTCGGTGGGCTACTACTGCGCGGGCATGAACAAGCAGGGGTCGGTCCTGGTCCGGGGCAACGCCGGCACCGGCCTGGCCGAGAACATCATGTCGGGGACGGTGCGCATCACCGGCAGCGCCACCATGTCGGCCGGGGCCACCGGCTGCGGCGGGCTGGTGGTGATCGAGGGCGACGCCGGGTCCCGGTGCGGCATCTCCATGAAGGGCGTCGACATCGTGGTGGGCGGCAGCGTGGGCCACATGAGCGCCTTCATGGCCCAGGCCGGCAGCCTGGTGGTCCTCGGCGACGCCGGGTCCGACCTGGGCGACTCCATCTACGAGGCCCGGCTGTTCGTGCGGGGCGAAGTGGAGGGCCTCGGCTCCGACGCGGTCGAAAAGGAGATGCGCCCCGAGCACGTCGCCGCCCTGGCCCGGCTGCTCGACGCGGCCGCCATGGATGCCGACCCCGGCGACTTCCGCCGATACGGGTCGGCCCGCGGCCTCTACAACTTCCACATCGACGACATCGACGCCGAACTGGCCGCGCCGGCCGCGGGCGGGGAGGCCCCATGAGCATCGCCGGCTTGGAGGACGCGCTGAACCGCGGGGTGCCGGTGACAGGCAAGGAGGACCCATGAGTGCCCCTGACATCGTCAACGACGACCCGGCCTGGCATCTGCGAGAGTCCTATACCTTCGACCGCAACGTGATCGCGGAGATCCGCCGGGCGGCCAACACCGGCATCTACCGCATCCGGGGCTGGGGGGCCAAGCGGGTGCTCCCCACTCTCGACGACCTGGTGTTTCTGGGCGCGTCGATGTCGCGCTATCCCTTGGAGGGGTACCGCGAGTCGTGCGGCACCGACGTGGTGATCGGCGCCGAGCGGGCGGCCCGGCCCGTCCGGCTGGACATCCCGGTGACCATCGCGGGCATGAGCTTCGGCTCGCTGTCCCATCAGGCCAAGGAGGCCCTCGGCCGGGGGGCCAGCGCCATGGGCACCTCCACCACCACCGGCGACGGCGGCATGACCAACGAGGAGCGGGAGCACTCCTCGACGCTGGTCTACCAGTACCTCCCGTCCCGCTACGGCATGAACCCCGACGACCTGCGCCGGGCTGACGCCATCGAGGTGGTGGTGGGCCAGGGGGCCAAGCCGGGCGGGGGCGGGATGCTGCTGGGCCAGAAGATCACCGAGCGGGTGGGGGAGATGCGCACCCTGCCGGTGGGCATCGACCAGCGGTCGGCCTGCCGCCACCCCGACTGGACCGGCCCCGACGACCTCCAGATCAAGATCCAAGAGCTGCGCGAGATCGTCGACTGGCAGGTCCCGATCTACGTCAAGGTGGGCGCGGCCCGGCCCTTCTACGACACCGCGCTGGCGGTCAAGGCCGGCGCCGACGCGGTGGTGGTGGACGGGATGCAGGGCGGCACCGCCGCCACCCAGGATGTGTTCATCGAGCATGTGGGCATCCCGACCATCGCGGCCATACCCGAGGCGGTTAGGGCCCTGCGGGACCTCGGCGTGCATCGGGGGGAGGTCAAGCTCATCGCCGCGGGGGGCATCCGCTCCGGCGCGGACGTGGCCAAGGCCCTGGCCCTGGGGGCCGACGCCGCCTCGATCGGCACCGCCGCTTTGATCGCCATCGGCGACAACGACCCCGCCCGCGACGGCGAGTACCGGCGCCTGGGCTCGGCCGCCGGCTTCTGGGACGACTTCCAGGACGGGACCGACCCGGCCGGCATCACTACCCAGGACCCGGACCTGTCGGCCCGCCTCGACCCGGTGATCGGGGGCCGGCGTTTGGCCAACTACCTGCAGGTGCTGACCCTGGAGACCCAGACCATCGCCCGGGCCTGCGGCAAGTCCCACGTCTCCAACCTCGAGCCCGAGGACTTGGCCGCCCTGACCGTGGAGGCCGCGGCCATGGCCAAGGTGCCGGTGGCCGGCACCGACTGGGTGCCCGGCGCCTGACCCGCCGGGGCCTGGCTGGGATCGGGCCGCCAGAGGATTAGGATGCCGTCGTCACAATCGCCTCGACTGCCGGTAGCCCCGATGACTCCTACATTTGAGCCGCCATGGATATTGATGCCATGACGCAACGGCGCATTTCTCTCTGCAATGCATATGTAGGGGAAGCCGAGGCCCGGGCGGCTCGTGATCTGATTTCGTCAGGCTGCATCTCGATGGGTGCAATCACAGAGCGATTTGAGGGCGAACTGGCTGCATCGTTAGGCACATCTGATGTCGTATTGGTCAGTAGCGGAACAACGGCTTTGCATTTGGCCATGTTGATCGCTGGAGTCAGGCCTGGCGACGAGGTGATTGTGCCCTCAATGTCCTTCGTTGCCACCGCTTCTGCCGTGTTGATGGCCGGGGCCACGCCGCGATTTGTGGACATCGCCAGTCTTACTGAACCATGTCTCAACCCGGAAGCAGTAGCTTCGGCTATCACAAAGAAAACCAAAGCCGTCGTCGTCACGCACCTCGCTGGCTTCCCGGCCCAGGTGGATGACTTGCTAGCTATAACCGAAAAGGCCGGTATCGATCTGATCGAAGATTGCGCCCATGCTCCTCTTGTTGAATACAACGGTCAGCAACTTGGAACCTTCGGCAGGTTGGGCTGCTTGAGCTTTCATACTACCAAGTCCATCAGCATGGGTGAAGGCGGGGCGATCATATGCCGCGACCGCGAAGATGCCCGCCGGGCTCGGTTGCTTCGCAATCACGGACTCCAACGCAACGACGCTATCTTTGCATACGATGTTGTCGACTTGGGCTTTAACTACCGACCGAATGAAGTGGCTGCTGCCATCGGCCTAGTTCAACTCAACAGGCTCTCTGAAGATCGAGAACGGCGGGCCGAATTGCGCGCTTTATATGAAGCTCACCTTGAGTCTGCCCTTGACGTCATTCTGCCTTTCAAGAACTGGCAAGGTGATTCAGCGCACCATCTATTGCCTGTCTTGTTGCCGCCGGAAATCAGCCGAGATACCGTGCGACAACATCTCTTGGACGCCGGTATTGAAAGCGGCGTACACTATCGACCAATCCATGAATTGAGCCATTATCAGCAAGCTCTTTGCGAGTCACTTGATATAACAGTCGACTATGGCCGCAGGCATATTACTCTACCGCTGCATCCACGCCTTACCCAAGAGGATGTCAGTGCAGTGGTCGACGTCCTGGCGAATTGTTCTGGGCTCTAGTGCCATCGGGCGAGGTTGTGGGTTAAGGTGAACGGAATGGTTCCAATTTGCGATGAACCCGATGTCTTGATTGTTGGTCTGGGATATGTGGGACTGAACCTCGCCGCCACACTTCTGGCCGCTGGGAGGACTGTTGTTGGACTTGACACCAAAGCGGAGTTGATCAAACGACTTAAGATGGGCGAACCGATGCATGAGCCCGGCCTTGCACGCGCTCTTGTTGCCGGTCAAAAACGCTTGAAGCTTTTGACGTTTTCTCCTGCAGATCTTCCTAATATTGTGGTGGTCTGCGTCGGCACGCCGTTTGATCGCGTTCGGGCCGAACCTGATCTGGCGGATCTTCATGACGCTATAGACGACCTCGCTCCTAGACTGACCTCAGAACATCTGCTGATCTTGAGATCAACGCTGCCTATCGGCGCTTCAGAAAAGATTGCCGCTCGCATCTATGATGCCGCACTGGCTGAACCGATGATTGCATACTGTCCAGATCGGACAATCCAGGGTATAGCCATGGAAGAGCTGAGACGACTGCCGCAGATAGTCGGCGGTTCATCCTCGGCTGCGGTAGAGGCAGCCACGCGATTCTTCTCCGCCGTGACCTCTTCGATACTGCCAGTTTCCTCGCTCCGGGCGGCCGAGTTCGTAAAGCACGCCAACAACAGCCACACCGACGTCTTGTATGCGATGGGCAACGAATTGGCCTTCGCGTCGGAAGCTTTCGGTCTAGATATAGATGAGATTCTTACCGCGGCCAACCTTGATTATCCCCGCCCCGATCTAGCACAGCCGGGTTGGGTTGGAGGCAGTTGCCTCACAAAAGATCCGCTGACCTTTGAATGGAGTGCAAAGCTAGCCGGAACCGAGCTAGCGCTGATCCCAGCGGCGCGGACAGTCAACGAACGAGTTGCAGCAAGCGCCGCCAGTTTCATATCCAGTTCATTGAACGATAACCCTCCGAATAAAGTCGTTCTTCTCGCTGGCATCGCCTACAAGGGCCAGCCTGAGACAGATGATGTCCGCGGCGGCGCAGCCATCGCTGTAAAAACCCTTCTGACCGATAGGTCGCTATCATTCCTAGGACACGACTTCGTAGTGCCGCCGTCACACATCGAAGCTCTTGGTATCGTGCCTACGCCACTTCAAGAGGGAATTGCCAAAGCGAATGCCATTGTATTCGGCAACGATCACCCCGAATACACCGAACAACTCAGCGAAGAATGTTCGGCTGTGCTGTTAGCAGACAAGGTGATTTATGACATTTGGGGAGTGGTGCCGGATAAAGTTGCTAGCAGACTTGGCGACAGATATCTAAGGCTCGGTCGTGGCTAAGCCGACGCTGGTGACTGGTGGGGCCGGATTCATTGGGCTGCACTTGGTTCGTCGGTTACTCGAAGAAGGAGCCGAGGTTGTAGTTATAGACAACTTTCAGAGAGGCCAACCAGACGCTGATTTTCATGAAGCAGTTGCTTCTTGCACGGTAGTCGAGGCCGACCTGGCCGATCCGGCTTGCTTAGCTGCACTCGGCGAATTCGGTGATGTGTATCATCTGGCTGGCTTGCTCGGCTCGACGCTGGTGAGATCGCGGCCTGCCCGTGTTATCAACACCAACGTGCTGTCCACTTTGCACCTCTTGGACTATGCCGCTTCTGGGGGCGCTGAGCGAGTCTGGCTTGCCTCTACGAGCGAGGTGTACGCGGCAGCCGTTGAGCGCGGACTGGCCCCCGTCCCTACCGGGGAAGGCGCACCGGTCGTCTTTGAGGCTGATTATGAACCGCGCACCGCTTACGCGGTCGGCAAGCATCTGGGCGAGCAGATGGCGCGTGCCATCCGATTTGAGGGCGGTCCTCCGGTGGTGGCATGCCGGTTCCATAATGTGTATGGGCCGCGAATGGGCAACGACCATGTCATTCCGCAATTCATCGGCCGGATTTTGGATCGGGCTGATCCATTTATGATCTATGGCGATCAGTCTCGAGCGTACTGCTACATTGACGATGCCCTTGATCTTCTGCTTGGCTTGCGCAGCGTCCCGGAACCGCCCGCAGTGGTCAACATCGGCAACGGCCATGAAGAAGTGTCCGCGGTTGAGCTGGCGCTTCGCCTGTTCAGTGTGGCTGACTGGTCGGCACCCCTTGAAGTCCGCCCCGCTCCTTCCGGTTCGCCGGCGCGGCGTCGCCCAGACACCTCGCTCGTTTCACGCTTGACCGGCATCAAACCGTCGTGGTCCCTTGAGAAGGGTCTGGAGTCCACCTTCTCTTGGTATAGACAAAGGGTTAACCCCGATAAGATGATCAGATCATGAGAGCCGTCCTGCTTGCCGGAGGTCGAGCGTCGAGGCTCGGCCCGCGGGCTTCGGACATTCCGAAGGCTCTGATGCAGATCAGTGGACACACCTTGATCGATATGCTGCTTGCCTGCTTGCGACAAGCCGGGTTTTCGCGAGTCACCCTGTGCGTCGGCCACTTAGAGGGTGATGTGCGAGCCTACGTCGGAGACGGATCGGCGGCCGGTGTGAGCGTTGACTACGTATCCGACGGTGGAGAGCTCGGCACCGCTGGCCCGCTGGGGTTGCTCTCCGTTTGGGATGAGCCCGTGTTGGCATTGAACGCCGACCTAGTCACCGATATCTCTTTCGGCGACATGTTTGCGGTGCATGAGCGGAGTGGTGCGGCCATCACTCTGGCGGTTCGCGAGCACATTTCACGATTCGAAACCGGCGTGGTTCAATGTGACCCAAATGGCCGAGTGGGAGCCGTAATCGAGAAGCCCGAATTTCGCAATCTTCAGAGCTTGGGTGTGTATGTGATCGACCCGCAGGTCAGATCACGACTGCCCCTCACCCGACGGATAGACATGCCCGATCTGATCAACGATGTGATCAATGCCGGTTATGACGTTCGGACCTATGAGCACCGCGGCCATTGGCATGACATCGGGACCCCCTCGGACCTGCGCGCCGCCGAGAGCACGCTGCTAGCCGACCCGGCGGCCTTCGGCCTGATTACCGGGTGATCAAAAGCCCCTTCGGCTTGGTTACCGGGTGATCGCCCAGCCGCGCTCCAAGACGCTGCCGCGGCGGCGATTCCCCTAGTCCCTAATTCCCGGCCCTCATCCACCAGGGCGTGACCGTGAGGGAGAACTCCCAGCCCGCGTCCACCAGGGCGTCGAAGAGGTACTGGCCGAAGGAGCGGTCGCAGGCGATCAGGTAGGAGCGGACGCCGGACACGTCGTCGCGGATGATGTCGCAGGTGACCCTGGCCACCGTGGCCGACGCGGCCGCGCCGTCGGGGGTCATGTCGTCGCTCCAGTCCAGGCTGCACACCTTCTCCAGCGCCGAGGCGGCCCGGTCCCCGGTCAGGCGGAACAGGGCCCGGCTGTGGGTGTGGATGACCGCGCTGTGAAAGCCCTCCAGGCTGAGGCCGTCCACGAAGGCCCGGGCGTCGGCCGTGGGCCCGATCAGCATCCACTCGCCCGGCCGCTGCCCGCACACCAGCAGTTCGCCGGCGGCGATGGAGGCGCCGAACCCCACCCCCACCCGGTCGGCGGCGGAGGGGTCGGCCCGCAGGATGGTCTTGCCGGTGGAGGAGAGGTCGCTCAGGGTCAGCGCCCGGTCGGCGCCCCCGTCGGCGGAGCTGAGCTGGAGGAAGTCGTAGGTCTTGGTGACCGGGCTCTCGAACGGGATCAAATCAGCCACGGAGCCGCTCCCCGGTGGGGTCGAAGTGGGCGTGGTGGTCCATCACCTTGGCCGTCACCCGGCGCCCGTCCACCAGCAGCACCGTGAGCTCCGAGCCGGGGTCGGCTGCCTCCGGCAGCACTTGGCCCAGGCAGATCGAGCGCCCGAGGGTGGGCGACATCCGGGCCGAGGTGATGCGGCCGATCGTCTCGTTGGTCCCGGGCCGCACGATCTGGGCCGCCTCCTCGGGCACGATCTGCGGGTCGGTGGGCTGGATGGCGACGATGACGGGGTCGCCGTCGCTTTCGAGGGCCCAGGCCAGCTCGGGCCGGCCCGCGAAGTCGTCCTTCTCCAGCTTTATCATCCGGCCCAGTCCGGTGGCCGGCGCCTTGGTGAGGCCGTCGGTGTCCTGGCCCACGATGAAATGGCCCTTCTCGAGGCGCATGATGCGCTGGGCCTCCAGCCCGAACGGCTTGATCCCCAGGTCCCGGCCCGCGTCCAGCAGGGCCTGCCACACGTGCAGGCCGTGGCCGGCCGGGATGTGGAGCTCATAGGAGAGCTCCCCGGTGAAGCCGATGCGCCACAGGAAGCATTTGTCGACCCCGGCGATGGTGCCGGTGCGGCACTTCATGTACCCGAAGTCCTCGGGGGCCAGCGACACGTCGCTCACCAGCCTGTTCAGTAGGGTCCGGGTCTTGGGGCCGGCCACGTTGATGCTGGTGTAGCCGGTGGTGGTGGGGATGACGTGGACCCGCCAGTCGGGGTGCTCGGTCTGGAGCCAGTTCTCCATCCACTCCCACACCGTGCCCGCCCCCGAGGTGGTGACGGTCATGAAGTAGCGCTCCTCTTCGAGCCGGCCGGTCACCCCGTCGTCGAGGATCACGCCGTCCTCGGCGCACATGATGCCGTAGCGGACCGACCCGACGGCCAGGTTCGTCCAGTTGTTGATGTAGACCAGGTTCAGCAGCTTCACCACGTCGGGGCCGCGCAGGTCGAGCCCGCCCAGCGGGGTCACGTCGATGATGCCGACGTTGCGGCGGGTGTTGAGGACCTCCTCGAACGGGTCGCCGTAGCGGTCGGGGCGCACCCACTGGCCGGCCAGGATCGGGTTCTCGGTGGAGCCCTCGGCGCCGTCGCCCAGCTCGTCGCCGGTGGAGATCCCCGGCCCGGTCATGGTCGGGACCGCTCCGTGGGTCTCGTGCCAGGGCTGGATGGAGGACTCCCGCACCGGCTCGAAGATCCGGCCGGCCAGGGCCCCCAGGGTGACCGGCGTGTACGGCGGGCGCCACACGGTGGTGCCCACCTCGGCGATGGTCTCGTCCCGGGCCTCGGCCAGCACCGCCACGGTGTTGACCGTCTCCAGCTTGCCCTGGGCCGGGCCCATGGTGGCGGTGGTGTAGCGCTTGAGCAGCTCGACCGAGTCGTACCCCTCCGCCGCCGCGCCCATCAGGTCCTTGGACCCGACGTCTTCGGAGAAGTCGACGATGCCGTGGGTGCTCGACCGGAACAGGGCCGGGTGGGGGTCCCGTCCCAGCGGGACGCGGTCGTCGGCCGGCCAGCCGGGCTCGGGGCCCTCGGGGGGCGCGGCCCGGGCGGTGGCGGCCCGCAGGCGGTGGGCGGTGACCGCGGCCCGCTCGGCCGCCAGGCGGCCGGTGGCCCGGGCGTGCTCGACGAGCTGCTCGGCGCTGCCGTCACCGGCGATGCCGCCCGCGGCCAGCACGTTGTTGGCGGGCGCGGAGGGGAAGAACCGGGCCGCGGCCTCGTCGTAGACGGGGCGGTCTCCGGCCATGTTCAACAGGGTGGTGGGCGCGGTCCAGCCGACGGCGGTGACCAGCAGGTCGCAGTCCAGCTTGGTCCCGTCGGCCAAGGCCACGCCCTGGACCGACTTGGCCCCGCCCCGGGCCCGCACGATGCCCTGCCCGTGACGGGCGTCGATCACCCCGGCGATCTCCACCCCGACCCGCTCCAGGTCGGCGGCGGCGGCGTCGCCGTCGGCGTTGGCGGTGAACACCGCGGCCACCGCGCCCGGCTTGACCGCGTGCAGGTTGACGAAGCGGCGCACCGCCCCCGAGGTCATGACCCCGGGCTTGTCGTTGCCGGCGAAGACGTAGGGGCGCTCGATGAGGCCGGGCGCCGCCACCAGCATCTTGGCCCGGGCCTTGATCAGCCGCTCCACCGAGATGGGGTGGCTGCGCTGGACGATGGCCGTCCAGTTGTCGTCGTAGCGGCCGGTGACGGCGGAGTCGGTCAGGACCTCCACGCCCGCGGCCTCCACTTCGGCGGCCAGCTCGGCGGCCAGGGCCCGGTCGTCGTCGCCGCCCCACAGCAGGTGGCCGCCGAGGCGGTGGTGGTTCTCCACCAGCATCACCCTGGCCCCGGCCTGGGCCGCGGCCGCGGCCGCGGCCATGCCGGCCGGGCCGCCCCCGGCCACCACCATGTCGGGGTGGGCGTAGCGCTTGTCGTGGTAGTCGTGGGGGGTGTCGAGATCGACCCGGCCGCCGGGGGCGAAGGTGGACAGCACCTTCTGGTAGAGCGGCCACAGCTTCTGGGGCCGCATGAAGGTCTTGTAGTAGAAGCCGGCGGTGAGGAACCGCCCGGCCAGGGCGTTGGCCGACTTGAGGTCGCGCTCCACCGAGGGCCAGACGTTCTGGGGCTCGACGGCCATGCCCGGCCGCAGCAGCCGGTGGGCCGAGCGCACGTTGGGGTCGTCGCCCACCTGGACCAGCCCGTTGGGATCCCAGTAGTCGTTGGTCATGTAGCCCCTGGGCCGGTGGTACTTCATCGACCGGGAGACGATCTTCACGCCGTTGGCGGTCAGGGCCGAGGCGATGGTGTCGCCGGCCAGGCCCGACATGGCCCGGCCCCGCCAGGTGAAGTCGATCTTGGCCGAGCGGTCGATGGCCTCGCCCGGCTGACGCGGCAGCCGGGTCATGCCTGGTCTCCGTCGGCTCGGCGACGGCCCCCGAAGGAGCGGGCGGCGGCTACGAGCAGGCTCACGCCTCTTCGCCCTCTCGGTCGGCTCGGGCTGCGGGCAGGGGCGGGTCGGCGAACCGGTTGGCGGCGGTGTCGCGCTCGAGCACGAAGTACTGGCGGCAGCCCGAGCGGCAGTACCAGGTCTCGCGTAGCAGGCCGGCCGGGTTGTCCTTCATGTACAGGTAGTCGCGCCACTCGGCGGGGGTGGCGGCGCTGGGGTCGGGCCGGGCCTTGGCCTCGCCCACGTAGCTGAAGTCGGCGGCGTTGCGGGGTCCGCAGTTGGGGCAGGGAACGAGCAGCATCTCAGCTTTCCCGAGGGCCGACCGCGGCCGCGCCCTTCTCTTCGACCGACTTGCTTGCGGGGGTTCGCTTCACCTGCTCCTCCTAGTGGCCGACCGCGGCCGCGCCCTTTTCTCCGACCAGCTCGCCGGCTCGGAACCGGTCCAGTCCGAAGGGGGCGATCAGCTCGGGGGTGACGCCGGTGGCGATGGCCTCGGCCATCTGCTCGCCCGACACCGGGGCGGCCTTGAAGCCGTAGGTGCCCCACCCCACGTCGCACAGGAACCCGTCCACGCCGGTGAAGCCCATCACCGGCGAGTAGTCGGGGGTCATGTCGCACAGGCCCGACCACTGGCGCAGCAGGCGCATCTTGGAGATGCCGGGCATGAGCTCGAGCACGTGTCCGGCCAGCTCCTCGGTGAACTCCAGCGAGCCGGTGATGCCGTAGTTGTTGTAGGGGTCCACCGAGGCCCCGAACACCAGCTCGCCCCGGTCGGTCTGGCTCACGTAGACGTGCAGCGACCCCGACACCACCACGGTGGGCAGGAACACCTTCACCGGCTCGGTGACCGCGGCCTGCAGCGGGCGGGTGCTGATGGGCAGCTTCACCCCGGCCATGTCCGCGATCAGAGTGGCCCAGCCCGCGGTGCAGTTGACCACGGTCGGGGTGGAGATGCGGCCCCGGTTGGTGACGACGCCGGTGACCTTTCCCCCCTGGCCCTTCCCGTCGGGCCCGTCGCCCCCGGCCACCTCGATGTCTGTGACCTCGGTCTGCTGGTGCATCTCGATCCCCATGTGGTCGGCGGCCCGGGCGTAGCCCCACACCACCGCGTCGTGGCGGACGATGCCTCCGGGGGGGTGGAAGAGGGCGCCGAGGATGGGGAAGCGGGGCTGGGCGGAGGTGTCGAGGCTGGGGGCCAGCTTCTTGATCTCGTCGGGGCCGATCACGCTGGAGTCGATGCCCTGGAGCTTGTTCACCTCGGCCCGCCAGCGCATGGTCCGCAGGGCCGAGTCGGTGTGGGCCAGGGTCAGGTGCCCCCGCTCGGAGAACATGATGTTGATGTTCAGGTCGGCGGACATGGTCTTGTAGAGCTGCAGCGAGCGGTCGTAGAAGGCGACGCCCTCGGGGGTGAGGTAGTTCGACCGCACGATGGCGGTGTTGCGGCCCGAGCCCCCGCTGCCCAGGTAGGCCTTGTCGACCACGGCCACGTCGGTGATGCCGTGGTTGGCGGCCAGGTAGTAGGCGGTGGCCAGCCCGTGGACGCCGCCGCCGACGATCACTGCGTCGTAGGAGCTGCGCAGCGGCACGTCCCGCCACACCCGGGGCCAGGGCTTGCCCCGGACCCCCCTGGCGATCAACCCGGCCGCAGAGTACCGAGGCGCCCGCTGCTTCACGGCCGCCCATGCTAGCGGCGAGGCGTCCGCGGCCCACCACCCCAAGCGCAGGTGCGGTGTCGAGAGCGTGCTTGACCTCACGCCGGTCCCGTGGCAGTGCAGCCGCAGGCCGAACTTCCTGTTTACAAACCAGACTCGAACGGGTATCCTCAAGGGGATGGCACCCGAGAAGGAACAGGCGTTGGCATCACCGGCCGTGGAGGATGTGCCGACCAGTGAACTTTGCTTCGACTACAAGAACCCGAGGTTCTTTCTCGAGCATGATGAGTCCGAAGAAAAGTTGATCCTCCGGTTGTGGCGCGATTTCGCTGTGGACGAAGTCGCTCTATCCATCGCTCACAACGGGTACTTTCACCATGAACCGCTGTTCGCGACCACGGAAGACGAACGCCTCGTTGTCATAGAGGGTAATCGACGTCTGGCTGCCGTGCGCTTGCTTACTGATGATGAACTGCGTCAGCAGGTAAAGGCAACTGACCTGCCAGATATCTCTCAGAAACGTAGAAAGGAACTGAAGAAACTTCCTGTCATAAAATGTCAGCGCAATGAAGTCTGGCAATACATCGGGTTCAAACATGTAAATGGTCCACAGCCTTGGCGATCATATGCTAAGGCTAAATATGTGGCATGGGTGCATAATGAACTGAAGGTTCCACTTGAAGATATAGCCGATATGATTGGCGATAGACATACAACTGTAAGTCGGCACTATCGTAGTTTGATGGTCCTATCTCAAGCTGCAAACTCTGGGGTTTACGATATTGAAGACCGATGGAAAAACCATTTCGCTTTTTCCCATCTTTTTACTGGACTCGGTTATAAGAATGTTCAAAAGTTCCTTGGCATAGATAATGCCACTAGCTTTCAACCTAATCCCATCCCTGAGGATAGTCTAAAAAATTTAGGTTATTTCTTGCGTTGGCTATATGGTCAGAAATCTACAAACACCAGACCTTTGATACAGTCTCAAAATCCTGATCTTCGTAGACTTGAGGATACTCTTGGCTATGAAGCAGGTCTTATCGCGCTTAAACGTGGATTACCGCTGGATGTTGCTGAAGAGATCAGCACAGGCGATGAGGAACTGTTTAGGGCTAATTTAATGGATGCTAGGCGGCACCTCCAGTATGCGCGAGGTAAACAACTGACTGGTGATCGTGGGGATATTGATACTCTACAGATCGCTCGAGAGATCTTTGATCTGGCAGATCGTCTAGTATTAGATATGGAAGCACATAGACGGAAGGAACGTGTCGGACGTCGAAAGAGTCATACGAAGGTATGATGGCATGACCTTCGCATCACCTATGGCAGACAGTGGTCGATATGAATTAGCTGATTGGGTTGAGCTGAAAGCCTTATCTACTGATGATAATAATGCTAGCTTTCAGGATCTTGTAGCTGAATTACGGCGAAGCGGGTCAATTGATGCTGTATATGAGGATATAAGTGCATCTGTTGACTCTCATGGAACTTTATCCGAATCGTTAGTCACGGATGTTTTCGATGAAATTGGAGAGAGAAGTATAGCGGCTGATTCAGGTTATCCGTTTAAAGTTAAAGAGGATTGTATACAGCTAAAATCTATTGATATCTTAAATTCAACTTACATATTTCAACTGCTGATAAGCTTCTTAGGCATTGATGCGGGACAAAAGTCCCGAGTTAGACCTGAACGAGATTTTGAGGATATAAGTCTTGAAGCGGCTAGGAATTATTTTGGTTTCAATGAGCATGATGGATATTATCTTTTTGCTTTTCCTAGAAGAACTAATCAGAAATCATTTCCTGATGCGGTAAACGAGCTTACTCGTAGGCTTGGTGAGGGTAGTGGTTGCAAACATGCTACTATAGCTAGAAATCGAAAGGATGCTCATCTAGATCTAGTGGTGTGGCATGGATTCAAAGATGAGAAACCAGGGCAGTTGATTGTTTTTGGCCAGTGTGCGGCTGGAAAGAATTGGAAATCCAAAATAACTGAACTACCTGATACTGGCCAATGGTGTAATACATGGATGCATGAACCACCTCTCGTTTCACCAGTTAGGATGTTCTTTATTCCGCATTGTCCTACCAGAGAGGAGTGGACTACAGAATTACCCTATGGCGGTATCACATTTGAGCGTTGCCGTATTGCATATCACGCTCCAGAAGTACCGCAGCACATTTCATCACGCTGTCGTCGGTGGATAGAAGCGGCCCTTGCACATTTACAGCGATAATGCGGCACCGGTTCCATGCCTTGTGCCCTTATTTTGCAATGTTTCCCGAGCAGTTTGCACTGAAGTGGATCAAAGAACTGACTCACAAGGATGATATTGTTCTGGATCCTTTTTGTGGGCGTGGGACTACTCCTTTTCAAGCACTTCTAATGGGTCGTCGTGCTATTGCTGGGGACATCAATCCCGTTGCTTATTGTGTAACTGCTGCCAAAACTCGAGCACCAGCGCTGCCTACATTGAAGCGACGGATCATGGAACTTGAGGGCGCGTATGTTGAACATGATTGGATTAGCAATGCTCAAGAACAACCAGAGTTTTTTAGACATGCTTATACAATGCGAACGCTTGCCCAGATATTATATCTGCGCGAATCGCTAACTTGGCGACACACGCGCACTGATGCGATGGTAGCTGCCCTTGTATTAGGAGCGCTTCATGGAGAGACTGAAAAATCGCCATCCTACCTGAGTGCGCAGATGCCTCGAACTATCAGTACTAAGCCAGCATACTCAATTCGTTTCTGGAAGGAACACAACTTATTTCCTCCTGATCGTGATGTGTTTACCTTGTTGCATCGGCAGGCCACCTTCAGATACGCATCGGATCCTCCAGAGAGCCAGGCTCAGGTTGAGCTGTCCGATTTCCGAGACTTGCGGAGACTGAAAACGTTGCCCGAGGGGTCTGTCGCCTGTGTAGTAACTTCACCACCGTATTTGAATGTCACTAATTTTGAAGAGGATCAGTGGCTGCGACTATGGTTCTTAGGTGGGCCTCCCTATCCAACTAGAGGAAGAATTTCTAATGACGATCGACACGGGCGTGCGAACTCTTATTGGCAAATGATAGCTGATTTCTGGCGTTTTATGGGCTACGCACTCAAAGCTGAAGGTCATGTGGTTATTCGCATGGCAGGTAAGAACTTGTCTTATGAAGATGTGGTGCAGAGGCTTCGTGGGTGTGCTACCTTTTCAAGAAGAGATGTGAGACTGGTTAGCTCAAGTAGGAGCGCCATACCTCGTCGCCAAACTGACGCCTTCCGGCCGGGATCTCGAGGTGTTCGCTTTGAAGTCGACGCTCACTTTCAGGTTTCCTAAGCATAGCCAGTAGACTGTCTGGTGGAAGTTATCTTTGACCCGAAGTTTGTGCCATCTACGTTGAAGCTTGATCCAAGCGATGCTCAGAAAGTTTGGAAAGCAGTTCAACAATACGGAACTAATACTGACACTCCGTCGTTGCACTTAGAACGGCTGAGAGGAAGAGCTGGCAGCAACAGGCTGTGGTCCATCCGGGCATCGGACGAGCTGCGGGTGTTGCTGGCCCGACAAGGGCAGATATCGGTGCTCCTCAGGGCTGGCCATCACGACGCCATCTACGATCTTGCGAACCGGTCCGCCTTCGTGGCCCCCGTGGCCGGCCGCCCCGGCCTTATTCGCCTCAGCCACTACGCCGTGGATGTGGGCCCGCCCGCGGAGGCTGGCGCGTCTGTCTCTTTCGCCGCTTCGGTCGGTGATCGCGAACCGTCCATCTTGGAGCACTGGTCAACCGGCGAACTGGCCGAGGCCGGGTTCGATCCCGAGGCCATTGAACTGCTCCGACGCGCCACGGCGGACGACCTTCTCGATGTCTGGCCCGACATCGACGATGAAACCCTCTCGAAGGCGCTTGAGCTAAGCGAGATATCCCCCGAGGAATGGCGGCAGCAACGATTCCCGGACGACGCGATGACCAACGAGCGCTTCCGCGATGCCATAGTCAATCGGGGCGCCCTGGCTGGCCTGTCGTCGGTGCTCGCTCCCGACGAGCTGCAACGGCTGGTATCGGCGCCGATCGAGGAGTGGATGATTTTCCTTCACCCCGATCAGCGGCCGCTGGTCGATCGCCGGTTCAACGGCCCGGCTCGGGTTCGCGGATCGGCGGGCACGGGCAAGACGGTGGTTGCCCTCCATCGGGCCGCGGCCCTGGCCAAGCGCTTCGCCCGAGAGTCTTCCGGGAGCGACGCACCTGTTCTGTTCACGACGTTTGTGAATCACCTCCCTCCTGTCTTCGAGAGCCTCTACCGGAGACTCCCCTCGGCCATGGACGGCGCGGTCGAATTCATCAACATCGACAAGCTGGCCCGTCGAGTCTGCGTCGAAGCTGGCTTTAGGCCGGCCGTCAACCAGAGAACTAGCGACTCGACGTTCGCCAAGGCGTACGAGGCGATCGTCAAGCCAGGAACCCCGCTGGACAGAGCCCGGGTGACCAGCGGCTACCTGCGCGAGGAGGTGGCCTCGGTCATGAAGGGCCGCGGTATCGCCTCCACCGATGAATACCTGGAAATGAAGCGAACCGGGCGCAGGATGCCGTTTGCGGCTTCGATGCGGGAACAGGCCTGGGCCCTCCGGGAGGAGTGGGATCGGCGCCTCGCCGAAGCGGGGGTCCTCGATTTTCCCGATGTCGTCATGCGGGCCCGCGACCTGGCCCGCCGCCGTTCGGAGCCGATGTTCCGCTCCGCCATCGTCGACGAAGCCCAAGACTTGACTCTGGTAGGTCTGCAGCTCGTTCACGCCTTGGTGAACGGCCCGGAAGGGATGGATCGGCCCGACGGCTTATTCATCGTCGGCGACGGGGCCCAGAGGATCTACCCCGGAGGTTTCACTCTGGCTCAGGCGGGGGTGGATGTGCAGGGCAACAGCACCGTCCTTCGGGTCAACTACCGCAACACCCGCCAGGTGATCGAGACGGCCATGGCCTGCGCTGGCTCACAACTTGTCGATGATCTGGGTGACGAGTACGCCCGCGGCGACGCCGAGGCCGAGGCCAGCCGAAAGGGGGCGAGGCCTTTCCTCGTGCAGGCCGCCGACTTCGATGACCAAGTGTCGTTCGCGGCCGAGCAGATCGAGCGCCTTCGTGGCACTGGCGCGCTGAGTGCGGGTGACGTCGCCGTGTGCGCGTCGTCCAACCGCCTCGTCAAGGAGGCGCTCGTAGGCCTCGAAGCCGCCGGCCTTCGCTGCCAGAACCTCTCGGAATTCACAGGCGGGTCGAACGAACGGGTGAAGGTGGGGACGTTCCACCGTTCCAAGGGACTCGAGTTCAAGGTGGTGTTCCTCTTGGACCTGTCCGCCGGTTCCTTCCCGTTGTTGCGGTCGGGTCAATCAGACGACGAGCGCTCCGAGCAACGCGAGCTTCAGATCAGCTCGCTGTTCGTGGCCATGACCCGAGCCCGGGACGGCCTGTACCTGCTCCATTCCGGCGAGCCCAGCGACGTCCTGTACGAAGCGCTCGATTTCTTCGAGATCGTTGAACTGTGACGGTTCGAACCGGATCTGACCAGCGGACCCGTCTGCGGAGCGGCCCCCGCGCCCCGGCTCGCCCCCATGCTGGAAGGTTTGATGGGGTACGGCTACGGTGACATGCCATACGCTCGATGCCGGTGACACCATGCAGCTCCAAGGTGAGGCGGCCCCACGGCCTTAGCGACATCATCAAGGCCCCGGTGAAGTTCCTATCCATCGAGATGTACCCGGCGAGTGAGCGGCGAGGCGAGCGTGAGCGGAGGATCGTGAACGGAAGGGTGAGACGGTGGGCCTGCTGATCCTGGCTGGAGATGCGAGGCGGAGCATCGTGCTGTGGGTGCTGCTGATCGTGGCCATGGGCCTCACGTTCTGGGAGTGCCGCGATCGGGGCTACCGGGCCAAGGTCACGCTGTGGTGGGTGACATTTGTGGCCATCGTCCACGTGGTCGGCTACCTCGTCCTGCGCTTCTTCGTCAAATCCCCTCGTCGCGACTGATCGCCGACGAGCCCACCGACACAGGACGCGACCATGCCCGAACCTGAAACCGATCCTCAACCCGAACCCCGCCGCCCACTCGACCGGCTCAAGGCCATGCCGCGCCCGACAAGGCTGCTTCTGGTCACTGGCGTAGTGCTGGCCATCCTCTTCGTCTTCTTCCAGGGCTGCTCAGGCGTGGAGATCTCCGAGGAGGACGCGGTGGCCACCGCCCGGGCCGAGATCGACTTCGAGCCGGAGCGGACCCACGCCCGGGTGTTGCGCCAGGGAATCCCGGCCCAGCCGGTGTGGGTGGTGGTGTTCATCGTCCAAGACCCCGAAGGGGGTCGAGACGACTACCTCCACCATGCTGCGGTGAGGGTGCATGCCAGCACTGGCGAGGTGCTCGACGTGGAGGTCTTCAAGTCCGACGGCGGCTAGCTGCGCCATTGCCGACGGGTGACTTGGCCTGCACGCCTCGGCTGGCTGTGCCATGCGAGAGCCCGCCTCGGCGGGCGACGGGCGACTTGGCCTGCGCGCCTCGGCCGGCTGTGCCGCGCGAGAGCCCGCCTCGGCGCTCGCGGGGGGCCGCCGCGCAACTTGGCCTGCACGCCTCGGCCGGCTGTGCTACAGTTGCGCCGTCCGGGCCGAACGGCCGGACTGATTGAAGAACTGGGGGTGAGTCAATGGACACTTCCGTAGTGTTCGCGGAGGCTTACTACTTCTTCACCGTCGCCATCATGTGGCTGCTGCACGTGGGGTTCATGACCTACGAAGCCGGCGTCAGCCGCCGAAAGAACATCATGTCGACGGCGATGAAGAACATCATGACCATCGCTGTGGTCACGCCGACGTTCTATTACCTCGGCTGGTGGGTCTACTTCTGCATGGAGGAAGGCCTGAAGTTCACCACATCGGCCGACGGGGGAGGGAACGCCGGTGCTGAGGCCTACTTCTGCGGCTCCGGCTACGGGTACCCGTGGGACGGCTCCATGGGCCCCAACCTCGGGGACAACATCACCGGTGTGTTCTGGGCTGCTTTCGTGCTGTTCTCTTGGACCACCGGATCGATCATGTCGGGCGCGGTGCTGGAGCGCATCCGCATCTCGGCCTACCTGTGGCTGACGGCCCTCATGGGCGGCCTGGTGTGGGTGATCGCCGCGGCTTGGGGCTGGAGTTACGGCGGCTGGCTCACCACCCACTTCGGCTACCACGACTTCGCCGCCTCCGGCGTGGTCCACGGCATCGCCGGCATCTTCGCCTTGGGAGTGCTGTTCAACTTGGGCCCAAGAATCGGCAAGTACGACAAGGACGGAGGCACCCGGGCGTTCAAGCCCCACAACCTGCATCTCACCCTGATGGGGCTGATGATCATCTTCACCGCCTTCTACGCCTTCTACGCCGCCTGTCTGGCCATCGTCGGCGAAACGCAGCAAGAGTGGCAGAACATCTACCTCAGCCCGGCCACGCTGTCGGCCATCACCTTCACCATCACCATGGGCTTCGCGGGCGGCTTCGCCGGCGGCTACATCTTCGCCAAGGGCGACCCGTTCTGGACCCTCTCCGGCGGGCTGGCCGGCGTGGTGGCCGTCTCGGCCGGGGCCGACATCTACAACCCGTCCCTGGTGCTGCTGCTGGCCTTCTTCTCGGCCGGGCTCGCCTACCACGCGGGCAACTGGATCGAGCGCAAGGCCCGCATCGACGACGCGGTCGGCGCGGTGTCCGTCCACGGCGTGATGGGCATGTGGGGCGTCATGCTGGTCGGCATCTTCGCGGTCGGCTTCCCCACAGGAGTGAACGGGGTCGAGACCTCGTTCCTCGGTCAGCTCGTGGGCATGGCCACCCTGTTCCCGCTGGCCTTCCTCACCGGCTACATCGGATCTTGGATCCTCAAGAAGCTGAACCTGCTGAGGGTTCCGCCCGCAGTGGAGATCGAGGGCCTCGACATGGCCGAGTTCCAGACCGACTTCTACCCCGAGTTCGGTCGGGCCTCCGAGCCCATCGTCCACGCCGACGGCTCGGAAGAGAGTTCCGAAGCCACCCTGCGATCGGCCTACGCCGACGCTCGCTAGTCAGTGTCCGCCTCATGGCTCCAGCTCGTCTTCGCCATAGTCCTCATGTACGCGGTGGTTGCGGCCGCCGGGTACTGGGGACAGCGAAGGCGGGCTGGCCGGGGGCGCAAGAACGTGGACACCGATCCACAGAAAAGGAAGTGACCAAACATGGGTAAAGGGCTCAAAGCCATACTGGGCGGGATCCTGGCGATCATCGCCGTGATACTGGCCATCATGGGGATCTACGGCATCTTCGCCGGCAGCTTCCCCTACGAAAGCTGGGCCGCCGCCTTCGCGGACGCCGACGGCACGACCGGGTATTTCACCTTCGGGCGCGGCGGCAACGCCGCCACCGTGCTCATCACCTGGCTTGCCATCGTCCTGTCGGTGACTGCCGCGGTCATGGTGACCAAGCGCGAGGACGACCTGCTCAACGAGGCGGCCGAGAGGCTCGCCGAGAAGTACGACACGAACGGTTAGGAGGCTGGCATGGCTGGCAAGCAAATCGAGTTCCAAGGGATGCAGGGCCACGACAAGGGCGTGGAGAGGGGAGTGGTGATCTTCTCACTCGTCTGCATCGTCTTCACCGTCATCTGCATCCTCGTCGTCGGCTGACATCAGGCCAACCACCCCCCGATTGGGGGGCCGGTGCCGCGTCGGAGAGGCGCGGCACCGGCCCCGCGTCGGAGAGGCGCGGCACCGGCCCCGCGTCGGCTGACACAGCGTTGTGATCGTCACCCGCAAGCGCGTGGCCCAGTTGGCCGCGGCCGTCATAGTCGCAGCCATGTTCCTGCCCTGGGAGACGGGCGCCGGGGCGATGCGGGGTCTGGACGCCGACGAGGGCCGGATAGCCCTGATCGCCGCCCTGATCACCATCGTGCTGATCCAGATCGGGTGGCGACCGGCGTGGATGGGTTCCGGTTTCGCCTTGGCCATCGCGGGGCGGCGGCTGCTGACTGGGCTGGGTGACGACCCGGGGCCCGGGATCGGGCTGTGGGTGGCGGCCGCCGCCGCCTTGACGGCTACCGCCCTGCTGTTCGCCGACATGTTCATGACCATCGACCGCCGCCCACCTCACAACGGTGGTAACGACTGAGCCCATCCCCGCGGCGCGGCCCCGGCTGCTGCAGCCCGGCCTTTGGCTGCTTGACCCGGGCACCGAGCGATATCGGGTCACCGGGGGAGGGGCTACCGTCCTGGCCCTCGAAGCGGGCGACCGGATCGAGATCACCGACCCCGAGGGCCGCCAGCGGTGCGATCTGATCGCCTTCGGCGCGGCCGGCGCCAGCGACCCCGGCCTGCTGGGGGCCGAGCCCGCCCCCGGAGCGGCCGAAGGGGCCCGGGCCATCCTGTCTGCCCCGCTGATCGACGCCCGCCGGGTCCGGGCCGGCCTCCAGCGGCGGGGCATCGACCTGGCCGGCGCCCGCCCGGCCCGGGTGTTCCCGCTCGAAGCACCCCCCGGCGCCACCGCCGCCTTCACCGCCCAGGATGCGGCGTCGGTGGTGGTGGCCGCCCCCGGCGAACCCATGGACCCCGAGGGCGGCGACCCGCCCACCGACCTGATCGTCCACGTCCACCGCCGCCAACCGCCCGAGCCGGGCGAGGCCCTGCTGCCCGCCCCCCTGGCCGACCCGACCCAGGACTTCACCGTCATCAGGGCCACCGCCGCCGCCTATGAGGTGGCCAAGGGCGACTACTTCCAGGTGGTCGACATCGAGGGCCGGGAGTGCTCGGACTTCCAGTGCTTCGCCGTCGCCGACCTAGACCATGGCCGGGCCGACTGCCTCGACCCCACCGTCACCCGCACCCTCATGGGCTCGGCCTGCCCCGCCCCCGGCCTCTACTCGAAGTTCTACAACGCCGAGATGCAGCCGCTGGTGGAGGTGGTGCAGGACACCGTCGGCCGCCACGACACCTTCAACACTGCCTGCTCCGCCCGCTACTACGAGGAGATGGGTTTCCCCGGCCACGCCAACTGCACCGACAACATCAACAGGGCCTGGGCCCCCTACGGCGTGGCCCCCCGGCGGGGCTGGGCGGCGGTCAACTTCTTCTACAACACCTACCTCGACGGTGCCAACCAGATCTTCTTCGACGAGCCCTGGTCGCGGCCCGGCGACTATGTGCTGCTGCGGGCGCTGGAAGACCTGGTGTGCGTCTCCACCGCCTGCCCCTGCGACATCGACCCGGCCAACGGGTGGAACCCGACCGACATCCAGGTTCGCGTCTACCCCGGCGCGAACATGTTCAAGAAAGCGACCGCCTTCCGCATGACCCCCGACTCGGAGGCCGAGCTCACCAAGGAGACCGGCTTCCACCCCCGCACCTCCCGGCTCACCCGCAACTTCGCCGAGTACAACGGCTACTGGCTGGCCGGGTCCTACACCGGCCACGGCGCCGTCGCCGAGTACTGGGCCTGCCGGCAGGCCGCCGCGGTCATCGACCTGTCGCCGCTGCGCAAGTACGAGGTGTCGGGCCCCGACGCCGAGCTGCTGCTGCAGACCTGCGTCACCCGCGACGTGCGCCGGCTCTCCGACGGCCAGGTCGTCTACACGGCCATGTGCTACGACACCGGCGGGATGATCGACGACGGCACGATCTTCCGGCTCACCCGCCAGAACTTCCGCTGGATCGGCGGCAGCGACGCCAGCGGGCTGTGGCTCCGCCGCCAGGCCCAAGAGCGGGGCCTGCGGGCCTGGGTGAAGGACTCCACCGACCAACTCCACAACCTCCAGGTCCAGGGGCCGAACAGCCGCCGCATCCTCTCCGAGATCGTCTGGACCCGGCCCGACCAGCCCGCGGTGGACGAGCTGGGATGGTTCCGGTTCGCCATCGCCCGCATCGGCGGCCACGACGGGGCGCCCCTGCTCGTCTCCCGCACCGGCTACACCGGCGAGCTGGGGTTCGAGGTGTTCTGCCACCCCTCCCGCGCCGCCGAGGTGTGGGACGCCGTCTTCGCGGCCGGCGAGGCTCATGGACTGGCGCCGATGGGACTGGAGGCCCTCGACGTGCTGCGCATTGAGGCCGGGCTGATCTTCGCCGGCCACGAGTTCTGCGACCAGACCGACCCGTTCGAGGCCGGCATCGGCTTCACCGTCCCGCTCAAGACCAAGCAGGACGACTTCATCGGCCGCGGCGCCCTGGAGCGGCGAAAGCAGAGCCCTCAGCGCCGCCTGGTCGGGCTGGAGCTGGAGGGGGGCGAGCCGGGGGTGCTCGACGACGGCGTCTACGTCGGGCGGGCCCGGGTGGGCTCGGTCACCAGCGGCGCCATCTCGCCGGTGCTGGGCGGCCGCAACATCGCGTTGGCCCGGGTGGCGGTGGAGCACGCCGAGATCGGCGCCGAGGTGGAGGTGGGCAAGATCGACGGCCACCAGAAGCGCATCCCCGCCGCGGTGGTCCGGTTCCCCTTCTACGACCCCGACAAGACCAAGGTCCGCGATCTAGTTTTCTGAGCAAAAACCATCGCTATACGCCAACTTTTTGCTCAGAAAAACCGGGGAGGGAAAACCGGGGAGGGGAGGATCAGGAAGGAGCCAGGGAGGGCCGACCGGACCGACCGGGAGGGTCGGGGAGAGGGGGCCGGGGAAGATCGGGCCGACCCGGGAAGACCGGGATGACCGGGAGGGGTAGGGTTTCGCCCGCGGCAATCGACGACACACCCAGGGGGATTCGGAGATGACACGGGTAGCGATCATCGGCGCCGGGCCGTGCGGCCTGTCGCAGTTGCACGCCTTCGCCAGCGACCCATCGGCCCGGCCGGGCGCCGCCGGCGGCCCCGAGCTGGTCTGCTATGAGAAGCAGGGCGACTGGGGCGGTCTGTGGAACTACACCTGGCGCACCGGCTTGGACGAGAACGGCGAGCCCTGCCACGGCGGCATGTACCGCTACCTGTGGTCCAACGGCCCCAAGGAGTGCCTGGAGTTCGCCGACTACTCCTTCGAGGAGCACTTCGGCCGGTCGGTGGGCTCGTTCCCGCCCCGGGCCGTGCTCTTCGACTACATCGCGGGCCGGGCCGAGCGCAGCGGCATCCGCGACCTGATCCGCTTCAACCACGCGGTGCGCCGGGTGAGCCGCTCCGCCGACGGTGCCCGGTTCACGGTGACGGCCCACGACTACGGCGCCGAGTCGGCGGTCAGCGAGGACTTCGACTGCGTGGTGGTGGCCAGCGGCCATTTCTCCACCCCCAACATGCCCCACTACCCCGGCTATGAGACCTTCGGGGGCGCGCTGCTGCACGCCCACGACTTCCGCGACGCGGTGCAGTTCACCGACCGCGACGTGCTGGTGATCGGGTCGAGCTACTCGGCCGAGGACATCGCCTCGCAGTGCTGGAAGTACGGGGCCCGGTCGGTGGTCTGCTCGTCCCGCAGCGGCCCCATGGGGTTCGACTGGCCCGAGGGGATCGTCGAGAAGCCCATCCTCACCCGGGTGGAGGGCCGCACCGTCCACTTCGCCGACGGCACCTCCGCCGAGGTGGACGCCATCATCTCCTGCACCGGCTACCTGCACCACTTCCCGTTCATGGACGACGAGCTGCGCCTGACCACCGCCAACCGGCTGGCCACCTCCATGCTGTACCGGGGGGTGGTGTTCCAGCCCGAGAACCGGGTGATGTACCTGGGGATGCAGGACCAGTGGTACACGTTCAACATGTTCGACGCCCAGGCCTGGTACGCCCGCGACGTGATCCTGGGCCGCATCGCCCTGCCGGGCGCCGACGAGCAGGCCCGCTGGATCGCCGAGCAGCAGGCGGACGAGGACGCCATCGAAGACGACTACCAGGCCATCGACTTCCAGGGGGCCTACACCCAGGACCTGGTGGACCAGACCGACTATCCCGACTTCAACACGCCGATGGTCAACCGGATGTTCTACGACTGGAAGAAGCACAAGAAGCAGTCGATCATGGGCTACCGCGACCACGGCCACACCTCGCCGGTCACCGGAGCGGAGGCGCCCGTGCACCACCCGCCGTGGGCCCACGCCATGGACGACTCGCTGGAGGCCTACCTGGGCGAGGGGGCCTGAGCCCTTCGGGGAGGCCGAGCCGCTTGCTGCGCCGGCTGGGCCGGGGGTCGCCGTGGACGACGTGATCATCGTCGGCGGCGGGATCGGCGGGCTCACCCTGGCGCTGATGCTGCACCAGCGGGGCATCGGGGCCCGGGTCTACGAGGCCGCCCCGGCCATAGAGCCCATCGGGGTGGGGATCAGCCTGCTGCCCCACGCGGGCAAGGAACTGGGGCTGCTCGGCCTCATCGACGACCTGGCCGCGGTGGCCATCACCACCAGGGAGTCGTGCTTCTTCAACCGGTTCGGGCAGCTCGTCTACTCCGAGCCGGTGGGCCGCCACGCCGGCTACGACTGGCCCCAGTTCCAGATACACCGGGGCGACCTGCAGCAGGTGCTGCACGAGGCCTTCGTGGCCCGGGCCGCCGACGGCGCCGAGCGGGTGGCCGTCGGGCGTCGCTGCACCGGGTTCGACCAGGACGACGGCGGCGCGGTGGCCTACTTCGCCGACCCGGCCACCGGGCGGGAGCTGCCGTCGGCCCGGGGGTCGGCGGTGATCGGCTGCGACGGGATCGGCTCGGTGATCCGCCGCAAGCTGTTCCCCGACGAGGGCCCGCCCGTCTACTCCGGCGTCAACATGTGGCGGGGGGCGACGGTGTGGGACCGGTTCCTCAGCGGGGCCACCTACCTGCGGGCGGGCTGGCTGACCGTCGGCAAGATGGTGATCTACCCGATCCGCGACAACGTGGACGGCCGGGGACGCCAGCTCGTGAACTGGGTGGCGGAGGTGCAGACCGACCGGCACAGCGAGCAGGACTGGAACCGGGTGGGCCGCCTGGAGGACTTCTATCCCGTCTTCGCCGACTGGGCCTTCGACTGGCTCGACGTGGCCGGGCTGATCCGGGCCACCGAGCAGATCCTCGAGTACCCGATGGTGGACCGCGATCCGCTGCCCCGCTGGAGCCACGGCCGGGTGACCCTGCTGGGCGACGCCGCCCACCCCATGTACCCCCGGGGCTCCAACGGCGCGGGCCAGGCCATCCTCGACGCCCGAGCCCTGGCCGACTGCCTGGCCTCGTCCCCGTCGGTGGTCGAGGCGCTGGCCGCCTATGAGGACCGGCGGCTGGCCGCCACCGCGGCCGTGGTGCGGGCCAGCCGGTCCGCGCCGCCCGACGTGATCCTCCAGAAGGTCCACGAGCGCACCGGCGACCGCCCCTTCGAGCGCATCTCCGACGTGATCACCCCCGAAGAGATGGCCGCCCTGTCCGACCGCTACAAGCAGGTGGCCGGCTACGACCGCGCCTCCCTGGCCTCCCCGTGATCAGCCGGCCCGATCCGGTCTCGGAAGAGAAGCGGCGCCGGTGGCGCTTCGTGTGGCAGGCGCTGCGAGCCTTGGCGGCCGTGCTTCTGATCTACGGGGTCATCCAGACCTCATGGTCGTTGATCGTCGACCGGGATTATTGGGTTGTCATCCCCGCCGCCCTGTCGTTTCTGTTCTGGATCTGGATCTTCCGGGGCTGCTCCAGGCGTCTGGAACACGACCCTTCGAGGGTGCTGTGACCGCGACCGCCGATGTGGTGGTGGTGGGGGCCGGGGTGATGGGGGCCAGTATCGCCTTCGGGTTGGCCCGGTCCGGGGCCCGGGTGACGGTGATCGACGAGCGCCCGCCGGTGGGGGGTATCTCCGGGCGGACCTTCGGCCAGATCCGCCAGCACTACTCCAATGAGCTGCTGGTGCGGATGGCCCGGCGCGGCTTCGAGGTGATCAACGGCTGGCGGGACGAGGTCGGCGTCGGCGATCCCGGCTACGCCCGGCTCGGCTATTTGCTGTTAGTGGCCGAGAACCAGATCGACGCCCTGCGCGGCAACGTCGAGCTGGGCCGGAGCTGCGGAGTCGATACCCGGTTCGTGACCGCGGACGAGATCGCCGCCATTGAGCCGCTGCTGGTGGCCGACGGCCTGGCCGGCGGGGCCTATGAGCCCGACGGGGGCTACATCGACGTCACCCGGATGGTGCTGAGCTGGCTGACCGCAGCCCAGATCGACGGCGCCCGGCTCCTGAGCGGCGTCCGGGTGACGGCGCTGCGGACCGCCTCGGGGGCGGTGGCCGGGGTGGCCACCGACGCTGGCGACATCGACGCCCCCGCAGTGGTGGCCGCCACCGGGGCCTGGGGCCGCGAGCTCCTCGATCCGGTCGGCGTGGAGGTGCCGCTGGGGCGGCTCCGGCTGGACATGGCCACCCTGGAGATCGAGCCGGGCCGCCCCCAGATGCAGTGCTGCGTGACCGACGGCAACTCCAACGTCGTGGTCCGCCCCGACTTGGGCCGGCGGGTGGTGGCCGTGGCCTACCCCGACGCCATGCCCGCGGTGGACGACCCGCTGGCCCCCGGCAGCGACGCCGACCACCGGGCCCACCTCGACCGGCTGGATGCGGCTTTCGCGTCCCGGATGCCGACCATGCGGGGAGCGAGAGTGGTCGGCCACGTCAGCGGGGCCTACGACGTGACCCCCGACTACCACCCCGTCATCGGCTGGGCCCCCGGCATTGAGGGCTTGTTCCTGGCCCTGGGATTCTCAGGCCACGGTCTGAAGCTGTCCCCCACCATCGGCGAGGTTGTCTCCGCCATGGTGCTCGGCCAGGAACCAGCCTTCGACATCCACGAACTACGCCCCGAGCGCTTCGACGAGGACGACCTGATGTTCTGCGCCTACGGCCCCAGCGCTAGGGCCTGACCCTCGGCTGGAAGGGGCCTCAGCCCGACTCCAGATCCACTCCGCCCTCCGAATCGTGGGGGTGGCCGGGTAGGTCGGGGTCGAGGCGGTGGTAGTCGCTGACCTCGGCGGTGAACAGGGCGAGAACGGTGGTGAGGCCGGTGGGCGGGTCCAGTGTCCCGGCCGCCACCGAGACGGTTCCGGGCCGGTCGGCCGAGCGCCAGAACAGGCTGCCGCCGCACCCTGAGCAGAACCCGTAGGACACCGCTGGCTCATCGTCGGGAGTCCACCACCGCAGCGATTCGGTGCCGTCGTCGAGGTCCAGATCGGCCTCGGCGGTGTTGGTGCCGGCCATGAAGTGCCCGGTGAAGCGCCGACAGCGGTGGCAGTGGCAGTTGATCACCGGCCGAAGCGGCCCGTTGAGAGCGAAGCGAACCCGCCCGCACCCACACCTCCCGGTCACAGCCATCAACCGGCCCCGCCCCTCAAAGCGCGTTGCAGTAGTGAGCGGTCATGGCTCTCCCGGCATCAATTCGTTTACTGACTTGCCGGTTAGCTGCATGTAGAGAGCGTCCGGGCACAGTTCCAAATCCCCTCCCCAGGCGATACCTCCGGCAGGAGTCAGATGCACCGTCTCAAAGAATTCGCGGTTGCTCCAAGCCTTGAACACGCCGCGGTCGGCCAAGTGCGACAGGTCGACCGACCCGGAGGCGCCGTCCGAATACCGCAGCCATATCCGGTATTCGGATCGCGGCTCGACTTCAGTCGGTCTGATCATTCTCCCTCCTCGATGCTCAATCAGGTCCTAGTCTGCGAGCGCACCGACTCCGACTCTCGCCTCGACGAGGGCCTAGGCCGGCGGCCGGGTCAGCTCCAGGGGAAGGGGCTGTTGGAGACGGGGTGGAGTTCGCCTCGGGCGTAGCGGCTGTAGCGGAACGGCTCCAGCAGGGGCTGGGGCTGGCCCAGCAGCTCCTTGGCCACCAGGGCCCCGACGCCGATCATCTTGTAGCCGTGGTTGGAGTCGGCGATGAAGTAGACGTTCTCGGCGAAGGTGTCGAACACCGGGAAGCTGTCGGGGGTGAAGCTGCCGATCCCCCCCGAGGGCTCCTTGCTCATCAGGTGGCCCTTGCCCTCGAAGCGCTTGTGGCAGAAGGCCAGGGCCGCGGCCCAGGTGCGGTGGAAGTCGGCCCCCACCACGAAGTCGGGCGAGTCGGGGCCGTAGGGGTCCACCGCCACCTCGTGGCCGGGCTTCTCCACCCGGTAGGGCATGTAGCCGCCCTGCACGCCCCCGAAGTTGAAGTCGGGCTTGTAGTAGATGCCCCACGGGCCCTCGGTTACCAGCCCGGCCTCGTCGTGCAGGGCGACGTCGGTGTCGATGTGGACCACCGGCGGGAGGTTGCCGTCGTTGTCGGTCAAATATCCGGGGTCCACCTCCAGGGTGCCCTCCTGGAGGGCCCAGTAGGTCCAAGTCGGCGCCTCGTGGAGGGCGCCGTCGGCTCCCAGCACCCCGGTGGTGGCGGGCAGGTCGAGCATGGCCCACTGGCTCTGCACCCACGGGCCGGTGGCCACGATGGCCTGCTCGCAGGCGACGGCCCCCTGGTCGGTTACCACCGCGGTGACCGCCCCGGAGGCGTCGCGCTCGAAGCCCCGGTGCTCCACCCCGGTGACCAGGCGGACCTCCTCGGCCTCGGCCTTGGCCCACAGGCCCTTGAGGGAGGCCATGTTGTTGGCGTAGCCGCCCCGGTGCTCGTGCAGCACGCTGGTGATGCCCCGGGCCTGCCAGTCGTCGAAGATGCCCCGCATGTAGGCGGCCGAGGGGGCCTCGCCCTCCATGAAGGTGGAGCGGTAGCCGATGGCCTTCTGCTGCTCGTGGATGGAGGCCACGTCGGCGTGCATGCCCTCGTGGCTGATCTGCATGTACCCGACCGGGTGGTAGGAGAACGCCTCGGGGTCGCTGTCCCAGACGTCCACCGAGTGGGCCATCAGCTCCCGCATGGCGGGCTGGAAGTAGTTGTTGCGGATCACCCCGCAGGCGATGCCCGACGCGCCCGCGCCGATGCCGGTCTTGTCGACGATCACGATGTCGGCGCCCGAGCCCCGGCCCGAGGCCCTGAGCCCGGCGGCCAGATGCCAGGCGGTGGACAGGCCGTGGATGCCGGCCCCGACGATGGCGTACTTGGCGGCGGTGAGCGGTTTCATGCCTTTCCTCCTACTTGGAATAAGTTACAATAGGCAGAGATTTGACGGCTTAATCGGATTCCAATCACCGCCTCAGATCGTCGCGAGGCGCTGATTCTACAGGAATCGGCGGAGGTGGAGATGTGGGGGGTGCCGATCTCAAATCATCGCGAATTGCTGACACTATGGCAACCAGACCTTCAAGTTTACCATCCCTAGCGACTCGTCTGACTGTATATCCGAGATGTCGGTCATCAAATATATTGTCCTTAACATATTCTATGGCATCATCGAGGTTTATACCACGATCTAAAGGTGCGACAGGCAGAACATCTGTGCATTGCTCCTCAGATCCTTCTGACTTGCGCAAGTCATCAGTCTTTGTCGGAGTCGGCGGCGGCTCAAATCTGTTCTCTGTCTTGAGAGGTCTTAACTCTGGCCGGTGCTTGATAAGCAGTGTCTGGCCAAAATCAGTTCGAACCCACTGCCAAGCGAAACTCTTACGTTGTGCCCAGAATGGTGCTATCTCCAACTTAGTGACATTCCCGAGTCCTTCCACTATCAGATTACCATTGTCGATTACCAGTGAGTCAGCCTGAGTCTGAGGTGCTATCCAAGTGAGGATGTCAGGGTAAGAATGGTTATCTACTGACTGGCCTCGTGAAATGGCTACAAGTCGGTCAGCTTGGTAGCGCAGATACTCGCTATCTAGAACTTCTTGTGGAGGTTCACTAAAGGCGTAACTGGCACCGAGCAATGCTCCTGTCATGGTGCCTATACTATCCGTATCGGTCTTCAGAGCATTTGCTGCAGTGTGGACTCCTTCATAGGAGTCTTGGCTAATCCGAGCGAGAGCAACTGCTGCAACTGGTGTGAGTATTCCACTGCCACGCTGATGTTTGATCCTTAGCCCGAGACCCTCGCAGATATCATGGTACTGTTTGTCAGTAAAGGCAATTTTACGATCTATTTCATGTCTCAAGACTTCAGCCCTATGTATGGTTTCACAAAGTTCGTCAACGGTTGCATCCCATACGACCTTGAACTTCTCCCCCGTCTCTTTCTCCCAAAGGATCATCCAAGTTGATCCGAGGTTCGGATGATTCTCTATCGTTTGATACTCTTCCTTCAACCCTATAGCTATATCCTTACACTTGCTCCAGTTTGGGATATCGCCGGTACGTAGGCAGTGGGCTAAGGTCGAAGCATGGAAACAAGCTCCGACAATAGCACGAGGGTGCCCATGAGTGCAGACGCAGTCTATGATGACGTCAAGCATATAATCGTTCTTAAGGTTAGTTGAAGACCATACATGCGGCTGGATTCTCATAGCAGCGCCATTACCACCAGCGTCAGTCCATCCGCGGAAGGTGTTTGCATACCATAACGTGTCTCGCTTACTGAGATTTGCGGCGGCCGCCTTGGAAGCTAGACCTGCCCCTAAGGCATAAGCGGGCCACACGGGCAACTCTATACGAGCAAACAATTCAACATCAAAGCCATGATGACTGAGCGCACGGCATACAGCCATCCGTAGTTGGGTGTCATCCGACCAACATCCAGCTAAAAGCTCTACTTCTACTCCCCCACGACCACCGATCTTACGCTTCCAAGGCATGAGTCGATCGAGTTTTCTCTCTCCAATCCTACGTTTAAGACCTCTATCATCCACTGATTCGCTGATGAACCCCAGCGCGTCAGCGTACGCGGCCCATAGCATGGACTTCTGAGTTCTTTCCTTTCGATCTTCAAGAGCTTTGCCATCTACAGGATTTTTTAACATGGTATTAGACTCACTCCTGTTTTCTGAAGCTTGTTTATTCTTGTCGTCGTCCATAAAGAGACCCTGTTGTGGTTGTGCCTTTAGGTAATTCTGATTTGTATTGAATTGAACTTCCTTCATTGAAACGCCTTAGTATTTACATTGAGTCTAATATTTGCATATTGAGAATAATGAGATAGAGCCGCTACCACCATATCTTCGGTCTCCTCATCATTTATAGTAATTGTATGGAGGTAGTCTGTAGAAAGTTTGAATGGATATAACACTTCAGCCTGTGGGTCAGTTGTCTGATTATACTTGCGACCAGAGCGAGTGCATACGCTATCATAATGGCCCCATGGTATCTTTGATGCAAACATTTGCTCAAATCCACGAAGGCCAGCACAACGGTGTACAACATCGTAAGCATTATTAGTTGTACAAAAAATCACGCCGGGATCGCCTAAGAGTTCTGGACTTAATTCAAGGATTACCCATTTCTCATTTGGGTGCTCTCTTTGGGAGAAGTTCAACATTCGCATGTTTATTTGAGATATCGACAAATTTATGTAATCATGCCATTGATGGTCACGGCTTCGATCTTCAGCATTCGGTTGGTAGATATGCTTCAGGCGTGCGTCTAGAGGAAGCTCACTTCTAGGCTTTATTTCTGAGCTGTCCAGTATTCCTACTAATCCACGGATACGGGTAAAATGCACTATACTGGAAATGTCGCGCTTACTCGCCATTTCAACGACCTCAGGATTACTTGGCATCATGTGAACTTCTTCAGCCGTCTGTGGGGTAGCTTGTGGTGCCCAGTCCATTGGTTCAAACCTTGACTAACTCATAAGTGGAAGGATCTAGCAACTCAATTAAAGAAGACTCCTCACCGGGCTTGTAACCGATCATCACATTCTCGCGTGCTCTACCTATTGCCATTGCTAGCATGCGGCGTAGTCGTTCACGATCAGTGTCATGATTTTCTGGTCCATGTGGTGTGACTTGTTGGTTAAGTCCGGGAATCAGTACATGATCAAATTCAAGACCCTTAGCTGAGTGAATCGTGCTAAGCGCGACAACCTCAGGACCAGTAGGCCATTCAGGGCGGCGAGTCAATTCGCAAAACGGTATTCTTTGATTTTGTAGAACTCTACGGGTTTCAGCAAACCAGCCCCCACCGCGCGGGTGGAGCAGAGCGATAGATTCGTCACCTTTATGGATTGTAGCTGCTAACCGATCAAGCATGAACCGTAGTTGGTTGCTGAATTTACCAGTTATAACTAAGGGTTTCTCACCTGCACGGTGACAAGCGCTAAAATCTGGTATCGTTCCATCATCATCTATAGGAAGGTCGTTGACAAGCACCCTGGCGAAGGCGGCGATGGCGGCGGTATTGCGGTGGTTCTCCTTTAGTGTGCGAATATTCTCGGATCCAGCCTTGATACCTACCTCCGACCACTTGAAGTACCGTGGATAGATGCGTTGGGTAGCGTCAAGGACAAATGTAGTACTATGGAGGTCGTGAAGGTGATTTAAGACAGCTCGGACTTGATTGGCTGAGAAATCCTGCGCCTCATCAATGACTACAACATCATAATGTAAGTCAGGTTGAGCCTCAGCAGCGAGAATGGCTAGGTCGTTCCAGTCAATTAAGCCATGATGAGCCTTTTTAGCAGTGTATGATGGAATTATATCGCTAAGAATAGTTTTACGCATCTCGCGATTCACTCGTGGAGAAGCACCTCTACCGTCTCGAGTAGCCGTGAGATAAGTGGAAAGTTCGTCGGGTAAAAAGCGACCAAGAATATATCCGATCTCATCTGCAAGGAAATCGTAGCTTGCATTCTTGGATAATTGTTGTAGATAGGGTTGAAGCAGTTTTAAGATCTGGTTATCCGTAGCAATCTGAACGTTGTCAATCAGCGATTTTGCCCAACGGCCAAAGGTAGTTACCTCGAGATTCAGTGAGTCTTCGTTTGGTGTTGAATTTCGAGCTAGTTCAGTAATATAGCCGGCAAGGGTTCTATTAAAAGTTAGCACTAACACCCGCACTGGTGCTTCATGTCCATGGTGTCGTCGGCGATTGAGTCGAACCGTTGCCAATTCTCGTAATCGCAGCAGAGAGGTTGTGGTCTTACCAGTGCCAGCAGCACCTCTTATGATCTGAAACCCTGTATGTACGTCTCCGATCAGCTTTAGCTGCTCGCGGGTGGGATGGACTGAAGACAAAATTCGCATCTACAACTCCAAGTACTCTACCTTACTGTTTGGGACCGTGCGGACCGTGCGGACCGAAGCATAGCTGGCTGCTAGGGCGCGGCGCGTGGATATGGGTGAGTCGGTCCCTATGGGCCAACCTTAGCCCTACGACAGGAGGTCAGTGGGCGGCTGGGGGTTCCCAGCCTTCCAGCACGGGCGGCTTCCAGTCGGTGCCGACGGCGCGGGGCTCGTCGATCCAGGGGCCGAGGTCGACCTGCTCGTACTTGCAGTGGACGTCCTTGAGGATGACGCCGTAGGAGTTGCCCTCGGTCAGGTGCTTGACCAGCACTTTGCGGGCCATCTCGTTCTCCCGGCCCTCGGGGATGTCGAAGTAGATCTTGACGAAGGAGTTGGAGTACCGGTCGAAGACGGCGGGCACGCCGTCCTCCTCGAGCAGCTCGATGTCCTCGAGCCAGTTGATGTCGTCGCCGGGGGTGGCGGCCAGCAGGTCGATGTCCTCCACCAGCGACATGTCGCTCTGGTAGTCGAACCGCTTGCCCGCGAGCTGCTCGGCGTCGATGGCCACGGTCCGCATGCCGGTGTCGGACCGGGGAGCGTCGGGTGCGGTCATCTCAGGCGGCCCCCTCGGTCGTTCGGGTCGGTCGTTCGGGTTGGCCCCCTCGGTCGTTCGGGTCGGGTCGTTCGGGTCGGGTCGGCGCCGTCACGGCCATCAGACCTCCCCGTCGCGGGACTGCTTGGACAGCAGCTCCCGCATCTCGGCCAGGGCCCGCTCCTCGGTGAGGCCGGGGATGTAGGTGGTGCCGGCCAGGGGGACCTTGGCCATGGCCGACGCCTCGTAGGTGAGGGCGGCTAGGTCCTCGGGCTCCAGGGAGTGGATGTCGGTCTTGCCGCAGGCCCGGGCCAGCATCTGCACTTCCATGGTGAGGGTGATCAGGAAGTTGTAGACCCGCATGGCCGCCTCGTCCACGTCGAGCCGCTTGCGCAGCTCCACGTCCTGGGTGGCCACCCCCACCGGGCAGCGCCCGGTGTGGCAGTGGTAGCACTGCCCGGCCGGCACCCCGACCGTGCCCTCGTAGTCGGTGACGCCGGGGATCTCCTTGTTGCAGTTGAGGGCCATGAGGGCGGCCGATCCGATGGCCACCGCCTTGGCCCCCAGGGCCAGGCACTTGGCGATGTCGCCGCCGTTGCGGATGCCGCCGGCCACCACCAAGTCGATGTCGTCGGCCAGGCCCACGTCCTCCAGTGCCCGCCGGGCCTCGGGGATGGCGGCCATGAGCGGGATGCCGGTCTCCTCGGTGGCCAGGTGGGGGCCGGCGCCGGTACCGCCCTCGGCCCCGTCCAGGTAGATGGTGTCGGGCCCGCACTTGGCAGCCATGCGCACGTCGTCGTACACCCGGGCCGAGCCCAGCTTGAGCTGGATCGGGACCTGGTAGTCGGTGGCCTCCCGGATCTCCTGGATCTTCAGCGACAGGTCGTCGGGGCCGAGCCAGTCGGGGTGGCGGGCCGGGGACCGCTGGTCGATCCCGGCGGGCAAAGACCGCATCTCGGCCACCTGCTCGGTCACCTTCTGGCCCATCAGGTGGCCGCCCAGGCCCACCTTGCAGCCCTGGCCGATGAAGAACTCGATGGCGTCGGCCAGCATCAGGTGGTGGGGGTTGAAGCCGTAGCGGCTCTGGATGACCTGGTAGAACCACTTGGTGGACAGGTCCCGCTCGGGCGGGATCATGCCGCCCTCGCCCGAGCAGGTGGCGGTGCCGGCCATCGACGCCCCCTTGGCCAGCGCCATCTTGGCCTCGATGGACAGCGCCCCGAAGCTCATGCCGGTGATGTAGACGGGGATGTCGAGCTCCAGGGGCTTGCGGGCGAACCGGGACCCCAGCACCGTCTTGGTCTCGCACTTCTCCCGGTAGCCCTCGATCACGAACCGGGTGAGGGTGCCGGGCAGGAAGACCAGCTCGTCCCAGTGGGGTATCTTCTTGAAGATCGAGAAGCCCCGCATCCGGTAGCGGCCCAGCTCGGACTTCACGTGGATGTCGTTGATGACGGTGGGGGTGAAGATCTGGCTCTGCCCCAGCCGGTCGGTGTTGGCGTTGACCAGCGCCGCGTCCTGGGCGTCTTGGGCGGCGGCGCTCTTTTCTTGTGGCATCGGGGCCTCCTAGATGACCAGCTTGCGCTCGGACGGCTCGAGGCTGTCGTAGTTGTGGAGCTGCTTGCCGCACACGAACTTCTGGAACTCGGGCGGCGATCCCAGCCCGTAGATGCGGAACTTGCGCTCCATCAGCTCGGCGTCGGCGCCGGTCCATTCGCCGGGCACGCAGTCGATCCCCAGCGAGGCCACCCGGCCGGCCACGTAGATGACCCCGTCGTACATGGAGTCGCCCAGGCCGTTGCCGGCGTCGCCGCAGATGATCTGGCGGCCCCGCTGCATCATGAACCCGGTGTTGATCCCCACCGAGCCCATCACGATGATGGTGCCGCCCTTCTGGTCGATGCCGGTGCGGGCCCCGGCGTCGCCCTTTATCACCAGGTCGCCGCCCCGCAGGGCGGCCCCGGTGAGCGAGCCCGCGCCCCGCTCGGTGACCACGCTGCCCGACATCATGTTCTCGGCGCACGACCAGCCGACCCGGCCGTTGATGCGGACCTCGGGGCCGTCTATGAGGCCGCAGGCGAACCAGCCCGGCGAGCCCTCGAAGCTGATCCGGCAGCGCTTGAGGATGCCGACGGCCAGCGAGTGCTTGGAGCCGGGGTTGGCCACGGTGACGTCGGCGACGCCCTCGCCGTATATGAGGCGGCGCAGCTCCAGGTTGATCTGGCGGGTGGTGAGGTCGGTGGCGTCGATGCGGGCCCGGTCGCCGTCGATCTCGGCCGTGCCGGGGGCCTCGGCGTCGGGCTCGGCCAGGCCCCGGGCGTCGTAGCTGATCCCGGTCTTGGAGCCCGTGCTCACACCGGCCATGCCGACACCTCCCCGGCGCCTGGGCTCACTCCGGCTCCCGCCCGCGCCACCCCGGCGCCTGGGCTCACTCTGGCCGCACCGGCGCCTGGGCTCACACCTGCCACACCAGCACCTCCCGCTCGTAGGGGTCGCGGGTCTCGACCTCGCGACCGATCAGAGCCCGGATGGCGATCTCCTCGGTGGCCACGGCCACCAGCGGGTCCGACTCGAACAGCACCAGCGGCTTGGCCGCCATCTCGTCCTTGGCCACGCCCAGCTCCGAGCCGGTCACGCACACGTAGGTGAACACGCCGTCGAAGTCGTCGAGGCTGGTCTTCATGGCCGTCTCCAGCGGGGCGCCGCCCGACATCTTCTCGGCCAGGTACACGGCGATGATCTCGGAGTCGCACTCGGACTGGAACCGGTGGCCCAGGCGCTCCAGCCGGCGCCGCCACTGGTGGTAGTTGGTGAGCTGCCCGTTGTGGACCACGGCCACGTCGGCGAAGGGGTAGGCCCAGTAGGGGTGGGCGCTGGCCAGGTCCACGTCGGACTCGGTGGCCATGCGCACGTGGCCGATGCCGTGGGTGCCGGTGAACCCCGGCAGCCGGTACTGGCCGCCGACCGTCTCGGCGTCGCCGAGGTCCTTGACGATCTCCAGCGAGCTGCCCAGCGACAGGACCTCGCAGCCGGGCACGTCCTCCAGGTAGTCGGCCAGCGGCTTCAGCTCGCCGCCGTAGCGGATGGTGGCCCTGAAGGCGTAGCCGGTCTCGCTCTGCATGGTGGCCACGTCGGCGCCGATCTTGGCCAGGCGGGACTCCACCTCGGCCCGGCCCCGCTCCAGGCGCTCCTCGAAGTCGAGCCCGGTGGCCTCGTTGGGCTCGGCCAGGACGAAGCGGATGACCACCATGTCGTCGGCCGGCCCGTACAGGGCGTAGCCGGTGGAGTCGGGGCCCCGGTGCTTCATGGACTGAAGCATCCGGGTGAGCTCGGTCCCGATGTCGGCGGGGCCGTCCCGGTGGATGACGCCGGCTATGCCGCACATGGCTGCCTCCAGTCTGTTCGTGGCGCCTCGGGGGCCGGCCTGTCGGCGGCCGCCCGGTCGGTCTGGGCGGTCTCGCCGACCCGCCCGGTCTGGATGGTCTGGGTGGTCTCGCCGGTCGGGCTGGTCATGGCAGGACGTCCAGGTATTCCTCCACGTCCCAGTCCGACACGGTGGCCAGGAAGCGCTCCCACTCGTCGCGCTTGTAGTGCTCGAACACGGTCCACATCTCGCCGGGCATGGCGCTGCGCACCACGTCGTCGTTGCGCAGGGCCTCCAGCGCCTCGCCCAGGCTCAGGGGCACCTTCTCCACCTTCTTGTCGGCGGCGATGGCCTCGTAGATGTTGCGCTCCTCGGGCTGGCCGGGGTCGAGGTTGCGGTCGAGCCCGTCGTCCATGGCCTTGAGCAGCCCGGCGAACGACAGGTACGGGTTGACCGCGGAGTCCACCGACCGGTATTCGAACCGGCCCGGGGCGCTGACCCGCAGGGCGGTGGTGCGGTTCTGGAAGCCCCAGTCGGCGTAGACCGGGGCCCAGAAACCGGTGTCCCACAGGCGGCGGTAGGAGTTCACGGTGGGGGAGGTGATGCAGGTCAGGGCCCGGACGTGCTCGAGGATGCCGCCGATGGCCTTCATGCCGATCGGACCCGGCAACTGGGGGTTGTCGCCCTCGGGCATGAACTTGTTGTCGTCGCCGTCCCACAGCGAGATGTTGTGGTGGCAGCCGTTGGCCGACACCCCCATGAACGGCTTGGGCATGAAGCAGGGGAAGGCGCCCAGCTCGCGGCCCACCTGCTTGCACACCTGCCGGTAGGTGGTGAGGCGGTCGGCGGTGTGCTCGGCCCGGTCGAAGTAGAAGTTCAGCTCGAGCTGGCCGGGGGCGTCCTCGTGGTCGCCCTGGACCATGTCCAGGCCCATGGCCTCGCTGTACTCGACCACCTTGTGGATGAGGGGCTGGAGCTCGGCGAACTGGTCGATGTGGTAGCAGTTGGGCTTGGTCATGCCCTCGACGGTGGGCTTGCCGTCGGGGCCGGTCTTGAGCCACATCATCTCGGGCTCGGTGCCGGCCCGCAGGTGCAGGCCGTGCTTGGCCTCGAACTCGGCGTGGATGCGCTTGAGGTTGCCCCGGCAGTCGGCGGTGAGGTAGGCGCCGCCGTCCACCTCCTCCTCGCGGCCCCGGAACAGGGTGCAGAACACCCGGGCCGTCTTGGGGTCCCAGGGGAGAGGCATGAAGGTCTCGGGCTCGGCGATGCCGACCAGCTCCCTGGCCTCGGGGCCGTAGCCGATGTAGTTGCCGAGGCGGTCGATGAACAGGTTGGCGGTGGACCCGTAGACGAGCTGGAAGCCCTTGCGGGCGATCAGGCCGAAGTGCTTGGCCGGTATGCCCTTGCCCATGATGCGGCCCGTCACCGAGACGAACTGGCAGTACAGGTACTGGATGCCGTCCTTTTCGATCTTGGCCTCGACCTCTTGGACTTGGCGCTCGCGGCCGTCGGCCTCCAGGAACCGCTCGAGATCTGTGGCCATGAATCCCCCTAGGGCAACTCGCTGATTCTTGCGACCGAGCCCGCTGCCCGGCCGGGTCCCGCACCCTACCGATTGGCGGCGCTCCGCGCCAGCGGAGGAGGCTAGCAGGCCGCTACTGCGAGTGAAACTACTTTCCTCTAGTGATAGGCGCCGGTGGCGCGGGCCGGCCCTGCCATCGGCCGGCCCTACCGTCGGCTTGGCCCTACCATCGGCTTTGTGGGCCTGATCAACGAGGAGACCTCGGCGGCCGCGCCGGGGAGGGGTCGGAGACGGCCCGCTGTCGGCTCGTGGGCCTGATCGACGAGGAGGCCGCGGCGCGGTTCGCCGCCGACGGGTTCGCAGTGGTGGCGGACGGGCTGGTCGACCCGGCGATGATCGAGCCGCTGCGGGCCCGCTTCGACGCCCTGTTCGCCGGCGAGTTCGAGACCGGGACGCCTCCCGACGAGGTGAACTGGCAGTCCGGGACGGGGGACCCGTCGCTGACCCGCCAGATATGCAACGGGTGGAAGGCGGACGCCACGGTGGCGGCGGCGGTTCTGGCCCCCGAGGTGGGGGAGGCCCTGGCCCGGCTGGGGGGCTGGTCCGGGGCCCGCCTGATCCAGGACAACGTGCTGTGGAAGCCGCCGGGCGGGCGGCCGCTGGGCTTTCACCGCGACAACGCCTACTCGCGGTGGTTCACCCCCGTCGACATGCTCACCTGCTGGATCGCCCTGGACGATGTGACCGCCGGATCGGGGGCCATGGAGCTGGTCCGGGGCTCGCACCGGTGGCCGCCCAGTTACGGCCCCGAGGTGGAGTTCCACGGCCCGGCCGACTACCGGCGGCCGGTGGCGGGCTGCGAGGACCGGATCGCGGCGGTGGAGGTGGCCGCGGGCGGGGGCTCGTTCCACCACGGCTGGACCTGGCACGGATCGGGCCCCAACCAAACCCGGGCCCACCGCCGGGCCCTGGTGATCCACGCCGCCCCGGTCGAGGCCCTCTTCAACCCCGCCCACCTAGACGAGGGCATGGGCCCCATCTACGGCCGCTACCGCACCCCCGGCGACGATTCCCTCCCCGACGAGCATTTTCCCATCATTTGGTTGAAGAGTTCAGGCCCTCAACCCTAGAATCGGCTCGGACAATTCACCGGGAGGCGAGCATGGCTGAGAAACCGCTCCGAGCGACCCAGGCGGCCAAACGGCTGGGGATCACCACCAAAGAACTGCTTGTTCTCATGCACGAGCGCAGAATCGGCTATGTGATGCATAAAGGCATCGCCCACGTGCCGCCGGACGCTATTGACAAATACCGATCCTCGGGTACCTAATCCGAGATTCCCGGCCCGGCCGCTGACCCTGCTGCTGCCAAATCGGCGGGAAAGGTGTCGTCGTCTTCCTCGTCGAGGTTTTCGATGATCGGGTCTAGGTCTGCGAGTTGGTCGGCGAGAAACATGCCGAACTCGATCCGCTCGTCGTTGGGGTCGGTGATCGGGCGGCCGGTTTTGAGGTCGGATCGGTCTCCCTTGAAGAGCCGATTGAGGTCGGATGCGATGTCCAAATCGCCTAGGTGGGCCTCGAGCTTGGATTTGGGCACTAGGCCGAATATGGAGGAGAAGACTGCCACCGGCCCGATCTTGGGCAGGTCCACGATCAGCGCGCTGGGGTCGACGGCGTCGATGTTGGTCGTGACGGCATGGGCCATGAACCCATCGAAACCGATGGGTTCATGGCTGACCCACACCATGAGCTGTGAGTGTTCGCCTCGGGCGTACCAGACCTGGTCGGATTCGATGCGGGCCGGCGGGTGGGCGGCGAGGAGCTTGAGGGCTTCCTCTGAGACCGGCGGGGCTGACACGGCGAAGGCCGGCGGTTCAAGGCGCGGATCATCGATCTTGATCCGGTTGAGGCGTTTGCGGCAGTACAGGCAGTCGGCGAGATGGGCCTCGGCTGTGGCGGCGGAGGCGGGGTCGCTCTCTCCGAGGGCGTACTCGAGGAGTTCGTCGTGGAGCAGGTCGTCGTCTGCCATCGACGGCATCTGGAAGTCGGTCTGCTCAGTCTCGGCCTGTTCTTCACTGGTTTCCAAACCCATCTCTGCTACCTCCTGTCTTTCTCGTCTAAAGTCTAGCCTCTAAAGCATGCCCTTGTGGAAGCGGCCCAGTGACCGGAGAGTCGCTATGACTTCGGGCAACGTCCCACCCAGTGGCAAAGGTTGGAGCGTTCGGCCCGAGGAGCGGATCCCAGGCAGCGGTTGGAGCCCACGGCCGCGCAAGCCCTTCAGGCGCGAGGTCCTGGACGGTCCGAGTGCGAGCCGGAACACGATTCATGGCGCACGGCCCGCCCACGCGCTTTCGGCGGCGGGCTGCGGGCGCTCCGGCCCCGGCCTGACCGCTGGGCTGCCGCGCCGCCTCCGGTTACCGTGGGGCCGCATGGGCGGTCAAAGAATCTCGGGGCTCTCGGGGCTGTTCGATGGGCGGCTGCCGATCAACCGCAAAGAGCGCTACTACACCGGCACCGTGCTGCCCATGATCGTGGCCTGCGACGGTTTCAAGCATCTCAATCGTTTCTTGGAATTGTGCGGGGCACCGTCGAAGGTCGCGGTGGAGGCCGATCCGGCTTCGTGCAACATCGAGTTCTTCACCGAGTACTCGTTGAAGGAATCGCTGAGAGGCGGGGCCGAGAAGCGGTTCAGCGATCCGGCTGGCAAAGACACACCTGATCTGGTGATCTACATTGAGAGCGACACGTCTCTCTGCTGCTCAGCGTTGAAGCCAAGCTCTTCGAGCGAACTTCAGCCGACATCCTCCAAGGGCAACTACGAAAACAAGCTGACCTGTTATGTATCATGTCTGAAGGGTTAGGGACTCGGCCGCTAGTCCGTCAGATGGCGCTTCTTCCGGCCAAGCTGGGGGTGTCCGGGCCTATTGGCGATGTGCCCGTTCTGACCTGGGAACAAGTCGCCTGCGCCTTTCGCGATGTCGCTCCCGTTTACTGGACGGCGGTCCTGGATGAAGCGCTCAGCCGTTATGAAGAACTGGTGTCAAGAGGTGCCAAGAAGAATTATAATGCCAGGATAGCTGGACAAAGAATATGCAAGCGGCATAATAAAGAAGATAACACCTATGTGTGGATGGGCAGGGAAGGCGGGCTGCATGGTCCAAAGATTCAAGAGGACCTAGAAACTGGAGGATGGATGAAACGCAGATACTTAGTCAGTCACCAACCTCCTCCGAAGAAAGACAATTGGTTTCCTATCGCAGATTTCGTCAAAAAAGTTGACTCTTATAACAAGATCGCCTAGTCGTCTCCATAAGGCAAGATCAGTCCAGAGGCTCACTAGAGACATGCCTCTAGTTCAGATTGGCTCCCCCGTCGGAGACCACGCGCTCTATCCGTCCGAGGGGATCTAATGGCCGCTGTGGTAGTATCTGGCCTGTGGTGTCGCACGCTGAAGAGATGATGTAGCGCAGATGGCTGAAATGTCGTCGGAACAGCTTGAGCAGTTCTCGGTGTGTCAGAACCTGTGGTCCGCTCTGGGGTCGTTGCATCACGCCCGGTTGCCCATCAAGGGCCGGGAGTTGGTGCCTGAGGGCGGATGTGTCGCGCTACTGGCTGTTGATCACGGGCATTTATTCTTTGATGGAGCAATCCTTGAAGTTTCTTTAGGGTCTCACAGACGCAGTCTACGATGAAAAGCAGATGAAAAAAGGCACCCACGACCTTTATGCCGTGTATCAGAAGTTGCTCAATCGGCAGAAACAAATCTTGCGGCTATATTTTGATGAATACGCATCTTTTCTGAACATACCCGGCTTGGACGGGTTGGATACGTACCTGAAGGAGAAGGGGGCTAGAAGCAGGTACGAGGACTGGCGATATTTCTTGTTCAAAGGCGACTTGAACAAGTTGGATCAGAGGCAGACTCAGCCTTTGCACACAGATCTGATGCTGGAGATCATCAAGGGCGTCTTAGACATCATTATCTCCGAGATCAATGGACAGGTGTTCATCAAGAGCGTGAGTAGCAGGCTTGAAAGGGAATTACGCCTCGCTCCATATGGGGCCAGTGACTCCGATCAAGCAGAAGTCGATGCTTGGCACCAAGACAACCCTTGTCGCATCAACGCTTGCAGCCGCTGGCTGCGGGCAGGGTCGCTAGAGCAGCACGCCAGCCCGTTCATGCGCGACTGGGTGGCCACAACCATGAGCAGAGCCGTAGAGGTCGACATCAAGCGGGATCAGGGAACGAGCTGACGAGGGCTGCTTCGATCTGCTTACGCGCCTGGGCCGTGCGCCTACTCGGCGAGATGGCGGACAGCGAGATCGGCGATCAAGGCAATGAAGCCGCAAGACAGATCGTCTCCGAGGCGCAGAAACCGCCACCGATGTGAGGCGCTGCCGGAGGCCCCCGGGCACGGCTCTGAGTCCGGGGCCCGCGTCCGACCGTCTGCAACGACTGAGTCCACACGGCGGCGGCCCGCCGGGCCAACGGTGCCAAGACGCGAGAGGGCTGTCCCGGGCGAGGGGCGGCCCTCTCCCGTTTGCCCAGCAAACGAGCGCCGGCGAAGGCCGGGTTCTGCGCCTGCCGTCTCTGGCTGTGACCGTCTGGCAGGCCAGGAGCGGTGTGGTGCCGAGATCGCCAACGGCCCGGCGCCACCCCAGGGTGCGTCCCACGTGTTCTTGAACTGCCGAATTCCATCCCAAGCGACCGAGAGCTTCGGTCTCCCCTGCCTCGCCGAATGCCTGATGGGTGGGCGCGTGCCCCCCTCGACCTCTTCCGCTTCCGTTCCGGCGCTTGACCCCACCGGGCACGCCAACCCCATCATCCAGCGCAGACGCTGCCCCGGGCTGCGCCCGGCGGTGTGCTCCGCCGGATGTGACGATCAGCGGGTTATGCGGTTCCGGCAGTGCCGCCTGTTGAGTAAAATGGCCTATGAGCCCCCCGATGCAAACAAGGAGTCGCTATCCGATGACAGACGCGGATCAGGATCAGATCTCTTCGCCAGAGGTAGATATAGTCGTCAAAGGTCCATTCCACCCAGCGCTGAGCTACTTGGTGTCAAAGCTCCAAGAAGCAGAGATCAGCGTCAAGGACGAACTTGACGCTACAGGGTCCAAAGAATCATACGGGATCGGCTCATACGGTGACCCCGTTGCCGACATTACCGGGCTCGTATTACAGTTTTTCCAAGACAACATCCATCAAATCCTGCCACACGCTTTAGACATCGCACGAGAAGCGCTAGCCAAGATACTTAAAGGCAGATCAGTGGCCATCACTTGCGAAAAAGTAACACGCCCAGACGGGACCATCCTGAGTTCGTGCAGTTACGACGGCCCAGTGAGTGGATTGACTACTGATGCTGTGCGGTCAATCTTAGATCCCAATAGCGACTGATGCTCAGTGCGGCCGTCGCGTTTTGTCGCATGAGCGGAGCAGCCCATCACCGCTGTCTGAAGGAGTCACAGAGTATGACCTCGACCTCGCGCAGCGACCCGGCATCTTCCCAAGTGAGGGCCTGAAACGGATGCTGTTCTCATTGTCTCATCCCGCCGCCCTGTTCTGACGCAGCCCCTTGTCTCGCCCTACACGTAACACCGTATCGCCTTTGATATGTTGCGGTTGCGCTCAGCCATCCTCGGCCAGCGTGGTCGAGATGCGTGAAGTCCGACTCCAACCGTGACGCTCGCTTGATTAGCAACGACCGTCAACAGATGGCCGTACGTTCTACTTTGGGCGCTGCTGACTTATCATTCATACATGTGTGAGAGGCGATTGCCTTCAATCAGTAGACCTTGTTGCATACCGAAATCGGCCACATAACGAGTGTGGAGCTGCCATAGCCTGACCCAATCCTCTGAGGAATTTTCAATGTACTCTACAGGAATACCTAGATTGGATGCCTCTTTATAATTTATAGTAGCTGCATGGTATGTGTATTGCTGTAATCCATCCGCAATCTCCTTGACCGATTCATCAGATAGTTGCGGCTGTCCAAGTTTGATCATGGCAGCCGCTAATCTTTCGGTACGCTCTGTGGCATCTTTAGCGATCTGGTAAGTCGTAATATTAAGGTCAGCTAACAGTGATGCGTAGAACGCATAGGCATCAGGATTTGATTGAGCTTTACTCTGTAAACCGTCAATAGCTTCTACTATCGTTCTGGCAGGCACAAATATGAACTGTCCTTGGTTGGGTGAGTGAATCTGGGGATCAATGGGCCCCAAAGCTGACGTGCTGCTCATGACCACCTTGTCAGCCGCTAGAGCCAAGAGGGTAGCGGCTGATTTGGCGATATCAGGTACAATAACCCGAAAATCCTGTCTCTCAGCTCGGCATATATTCGCCATTATAAGTGCGGTCTCGCCATCACCACCAGGAGACGTTATCATTACATCTAATGGAGCCCCTTTAGGAGTATCACGTATAGCATCCGCGAATCCGCCCGAAATCGCTAGGTTTAGGATCGGCCCCCAGAACACAACCAGCGAACGGCCAGTGTCTTGCTCATAATCACGGATAGCTTCTTGACGTATATACCGCTGCTCATTTTGAGCGCGAAAAAGAGGCGTCTGAGAGGGACTGGCCGTGGCCGGGGGGGAGTCTTTAGAATTATCCATCACTTGACAGTTTTACGACGTGATCGTTCTTGGTTTTCAGGGGCGGCATAGCCGCGATGTCGTCGTAACGTTTTTGAGCTCGTTTCGCTGCTTCTTTTTTGAGCGTACGGGCTAGTTCGATCTGCTCAAACAAGCGTTCAGCGTCAAATGGGGGATTGAACAAGTCAACGTAACTCTTGCTATCTGCCGTGGTGCTCACTTTCGGCTCCTTTACTTCGTCCAGTACGGGCTCTTGTTCGCACTGAATTTTCGGAACAGAGTTATATATACGGTACATTAGTTGAGTTAGTTCATTTGATTGAGAAGGTAATGATTCAGTGAAGACGCGGTCTGGAGCAAACTTAGGATATTTTGAGAGGACCAAGCTGGCACTCTCTGATGTGCATAATAATACTGTCTGATTACCAAACCAATGGGGTATAGTAGCGGATATATTAAGTCGTCTAATCGTTGCTCCGATTCCTATGAACATCGTGGCTAGCTTCAGTGACTGGGCTGGTGGCAGGTCAACGTCTAAAACGATAACAGGAGCAAACCTCAGAGGTCCATCTGCAGTTCGTGCACCAGGCCAGCATTGTAAATGCAACAGTTCTTCGTCTTGAGAAGATGGCACTATATCTGATGACAGCCTAATCATCACCATTCTATCATGACCGGCGTACTCATCGATCCGATCTCGGAGTGAAGATTCAACTGCCGGGTTGCCTGCCAATGAGGCCGCTGATAACAGCAATCGCTGATCACGAGTCTGTACTGCTATAGAGAACACTGCTGCGGCCGCCTCATACAGATCCAATCTTGTTAGAAATTCTGACGCGAATCGCAGACGATGAATATCTGACTTCAGCAGTGGCATAATATCTGCTACTGACTTGGGAAGTAATCTGGCTTCGGCATCACCTATTCCGTCAACAAAGTCTACAAGCACGTTGTGAAGCGAATCGTGGTGAGGGCGATAGCGACGAATAGCTTCAAACACCGATGCATAAGTCCCTACGGATGGCAAACTCATGGTCGCCACTCAATACTAGAAAGCGCTGAGCGAGGTATATCAGAATTAATACGCTCATTATTCACATTGCCTGGGTACCATTCAGTGAGTTCACTAGGAATAGTGTCGGTACCTCTCGGTTCCCTTATTCTAATACCGACTCTAAGGAGGTTATCCACAGCGAAGACCATGATAACATATGGCGGAGTCTGCTTAAAGTTTAGCCGCACTTTGATTTGCCTAGCTGTGGACGAATGGATAGAGTTGTAAGGTACAAGCCAGGAATATTCGGCCGGTATGATGATACCATCTTTAATATCTTCTTCTAATTGAGTAGCAGGGTCGCTGCTGCTCCTAATGTAATCTTGATAATCCGTGGCGTTGCTAAAGACATTATGTAAATTAGATTTAATGTGATAATTATAGAATACGTCAATTGACACGCAGCGCGCGTACGGAATTTCAGCGAGTTGTGTAGCAAGTTTTGGAGTTATATCTAGATGGATGGCCTTAAGCCCCTCGATTACACGGTCGGGTTGTCGTTGTGCCAATGGCAAGAGGCGCTTTGCCTTTCTGCGAACAGTCGCCGGTAGCCCACTGTCGTCGCAGACTTTGCGGACCAGCTTGCGGGCTGTTGTGGCTGCACTGGACATGGCATCCTCAAATTGCTGTCGCTCGGATGGAGCCAACTATACTAGCAGGCCACAGAACATTTTGCAACGTGATTCTAAATGAACGAGCGAAACGATCGAACATGTCTGGAAAGAGTCAGATTGAGGGTCGGGTCCAAGGGGGCGGGTTGAGGCAGGGTGGGCTACGGATGGGTCGGCCGAGGCGGGGTTGAGGAAGGTCTTGTAGCCGTTGAAGGGAAGTCGGGTGTGAGCTGTGAGGTGGAGGCCCGGCCCCGGGGGCAGCGTTGGGTCCCGCTGGGCGGCTGCTGGTACGGTGAGTGGCCGCGGGGAAGCCCCGGGGGCCGAGGTCGCCCGCCGGATGAGGCTGTCGCGGGCATGTCGGCAAGTGGTAGCGGCGCTGGTTCGAGCACGGCGAGCCCGGCCGGCTCCCGCAGCTCGCGGCCGACCGGCAAAGCAGGGTTCCCCCTGACCAAGGTTGCGGCTCGATCATGCGGCTCTGTATAATCGGTCTGTAATATTCCAGGCACCAAGTAAGGAGCGGTGACCAATGAGCAGAGACCTATACGGATCAATAGATGAGGCGATACGTCGTACGCAGACAACATCTAACGACCTGAATGAGAGCATTAAGGATCGTAGTCAATTAGGTTTATCTAGACATATATATGACTACCTTAATAGTCAGATGGAATCACTGAAAGGGACTGTGACAGGAGCGCGGTACGTGTCGGAAGAGGAGTTCGACCCACACGATGAACGAGTGTGGGGGCAAGTCAAGTTACTCCAAGACGACATGGCCACAGCGACGCAAGCACTTGAGCGCGCGAAGCAAGCTTTTGCCAAGGTAACGCCACCTAAAGAAGACAGCAAATAGTTCCCGACCTTGGTTAGGCCCAGGGGGGGCGGGTTGAGGGGGGGTGGGCTATGGATGGGTCGGCGGGGGGTGGGTCTAGGAAGGTCTCGTAGTCGTTTAGGGAGTCGGGGGTGAGCTGTGGGGTTGAGGTGGGGCCCGCGGCTGGCGGGATGAACGGGGCGAGGGCGTCGTAGCGGTCGAGGATCAGGTCCTTGGTGCGGTAGGTGCCGTCGTAGCGTTTGCGGTCCTCGCGTTCGACGATGGGGAAGGTGTCCATGATGTAATCCACATCGTCGCGGTTGATGCCGTAGAGGTGGAACATCAGCGCGTCGAGTTCGGCTCGCATCAGGGCGCGGCGGTCGTCGTCCCAGCGGAACGGAGGGCCGTGATAGCCGAGGTCCTCTGCGAAGCTGGTCAGATCCCAAGCGGTGTAAGTCAACTCTAAAACACGAGTATTAATGAATTCAGATGCATGATATACTGACTCAGGAGGTAGAACTGCTAACTGGTTCACAATAAAGAAGTTCATGGCAGTTCCACCAACCTTTTGCCGAGCTATATAGTCACATATGTATGAACTCAAAATAGCCGTAAGCTCAGCCTTAGATTTATTAGTGTGGATCAGGGGCAAATTGTTCCCAACTGCAACAGCAGGAACTATTGTTGGGACAAGAGTTCGTTCATTAGTGGCACTTGTTGCGTTGCTGAATCCTAGATAACCGGTAGAATCGATCCTCCGTTGTTGAGTTTCGTTCTTGGAGATCCAACTCAAAGGTTGTGCAAGGCGGGCAGGATCGAGTTTCTGATCAGTTGAAAGATACCTAGGCTGATTCTGTCGCTTTTTGGCCTTCTTGCTCTTCACAATATCAGCAGCTCTATGATCAAAGAAGGAAACCATTTTCCCCTCATACAACGGATAGAAGAACTGGTTGCTTCGAACAAATCGATTCCCTACTAGTGAATAGCTGTCTGACAATTCAATCTTAGTATAGAATAAGTCGGAATCATTTGTCATGTCGAACATACGCACATACTTGATATCCCAAGGATTTAAATCAGTAACTTCGTTTATCAGGACAGGAACATGTCCGTAGATTGATTTGCTGATTTCGGCGTCCCGATGACTACGAAATGTCGGACAAGTCAGAGTATTTGGATTCATAAGTATAAAGTCATCTGTTGACAGGGTAAAGCGGCGATTGATGTCGTCAAGATCAGCAACCTTCTGTGCAAAGAATACGAACCGGGCTTCACTGACGGGGCGCGCACTGCCTGTTAGTGTAACCAATGAAAATTTCATGCCGCTATGGGGGACAGCAAAAATCTTTTCACGATTTTCAAAGTCAAATAACGAAACTAGGGTAGAGCACTCTATTAAGTCCGAAAAAAAGAGTTTGGTGGTGTCGTCGGTAGCAATTCCAGTCTGCACAATGACTCCAACTCTGCCGTAAGACGATATGCAGTTGCGCATCAACTCTGTGAACACTTGGTATGTGTTAACATCGCCTCGTCCAGTCAGAGGGAATCTTCCACTGCTATGAAGAATCAGGCTAGTAGATTCCGAGTAGTGGTGGGCATTCAAGTAATCGTTGTGGAGTATGGGGTGAGTTTCAGCTAGATCATCGATCATTACCGTTCGTTCTGCGGCTTTATTTACAGCAGCGATTTCCGGGGCGCGTATTTCAAAGAATTCCTTTTCTTGGAGTTTCACGCGATCCCAAGGTGGATTGCCTAAGACGCAATCGAAGCCGCCGGACCAGCCGCAGTATTCGTTGGTGGCGTCTTCGGGATTCTCGGGAATGGTGAATATGTCGGGGAAGGCCAGGTGCAGATGGATGAACTGATATTCCTCGGCTAGCTGGTTGATCTCTTCAGGGGCTCCTTCGTCGACTGAGCCGGGGGCTCCGGCGAGGATGCGGACGGTGCGGTCGGTGATGGCTGGGGAGTCTGCGGTCTTAGGGGCCACGAAGGCGGCGCACCAGGCGTCGGCGGCCAGTTTGGAGCGACGGGCGACTTCGGACTCTTGCAGCTCTCGGTAATCACGCTCTTTGGCGGACTGGCCGAACAGGGAGTCGTCGGGGTAGGCGTCGATGGCAGCTACAGCTCGGCGCAACTCGGCCGAGTCAGACGCCTGCGGCGGATCCCAGGCGAACATGCCTTGCTCACGCTGCTGCCGCTCGGAACGGTTGGCTTTGCGCAACGCCTTCACTCGCTCCTTGTCGTCGCCGGTGAGGGCCTTGAACGCTTCGTTGGGCACTCCGTCAGCCAGCAGCTTGGGGGTGGTGCCGAGCAGGCTGTTTCCGCAGGCCACGTGGTGGTCTAGGAAATTGAGCGGGCGGCCGGGCTCCATGGCCTCCAGCCACAGACTCACTTTGCATAGCTCGACGGCCATCGGGTTCTTGTCGATGCCGTAGACGCAGTGCCCGATCACCTCGCGCAGGGCGTGGCGCAGTGTGTCGGGGTCGGGCTCGTCGCCGTCGGTGCGGAGGGCTGCCAGCCGGTTGGCGATGCGGTGGGCGGCGGCGATCAGGAAATGGCCCGACCCGCAGGCCGGGTCGAGCACTCGCAGGGCCAACAGCGCGGCCTCGGGGTTGTCGGCGGCTTCGGCTTCTTCTATCACTGGGTCGAGGGCCGAGTCGAGCAGCCGGTCGATCAGCGACGACGGGGTGTAGTAGCTGCCGGTGGTCTTGCGTTCGCTGCCGGCCGCGGCGGCCAGGTTGAAGCTCGGCTGCGGACCGGGGCCGATCTCGGCGTGGAGTTCGAGCAGGCTCTCGTAGATCGAGCCCAGCTCCTCCACCCCGAGGTTGCGGTAGTCGACCGGGCGGGTGACGCGGGCCTCGCGGTCGCGCACCATGCACAAGGCCCGGACGGCGGCCAGCAGGTGGCGGTTGTCGATCACGGAGTGGCCGAGGGCGGCCACGAAACCCGGCGACCAGAGATCGCCGCCGAGGGGGGCGATGCCGATGGCGGGCGCGCCGGCCTCGTGGCCCAGAGCGCGGGCCACCACCTGGTGCTGTTCCCACAGGTCGCAGTGGGGGCTGCCCCGTTGCTTGCCGGCCAGAGTGCGCAGCCGCTCCATGGAATAGAAGCGGCGATAGCGGTCCTGGGCGGGTTTGCTGGCCTCTGGGTCGAGCAGCAGATCGCGGCTCTCGGTGACCAGCAGGAACAGCAGCCGGTACACCGTCCGCAGCAGGGCCCGCAGATAGTCGTCGGCGGCCAGCTCCCCGTCTCGGAGGCGGCGGCGCAGGTCGGCGTTTGCTCTATGGGCCAGGAAGCCCTCACCTAGCTCTTGGATGGCCGTCTCCACTCCCTCACGGAGTCGGTCGAGGGCCCGGGTTCCGGCCCGGGCCGCTTCGGTGTTCCACTGCTCCAGCAGGCAACTGGAGGGCGGGTCGCCGGCGAAGCGGGTGGAGTGGCAGCACAGCCACAGGGCGGTGAAGTCGCTGTAGGAGTTGTCGGAGAAGATCCTCTCCAAGTCGAACTCCAGATAGGCCTGGCGGGTGAGCGAGACGTTGTCGCGCAGCACCCTCAGCATCCGCCCGTTGGTGACGATCCCCCACAGGTGAGCGGGCGAGCGGTTGAGAAGCTCCTGCACCAGGCCGTGGGGCGACTTGGCGGCCGCGCCGGGAACGCCCGGGGTCCGACGGTCCAGCGGCACCTCGGCTCCGAGTTGATGCACCGGCACGCTGCCGCTCCAGCAATGGCTGACCGGATAGCTCCGGTCGTCAACGGTGAGTTCGCCGGTGGCCATCTCACTGCGGGCGAAGCCCAGTTCCTCCAACAGCGGGCGGAGCCAGCGGTTGCGGGTGAGGGTGGTGGCGTGGCGGTCGTTGGCGGGGAGGGGTGCTTGGAGGCTCCTGGCCAGCTCGGCCCAGAGAGGGACGAGGCGGTTCCAGGAGCGATTGACGGCATCGGCGATCCGCTCGCTGGCCACCAGCCCGTAGTCGGTCGGGGCGGTGCCGGGGAGGTCGGAGTCGCGGGCGTTCAGCCGGTCGAGGATCTCGCGGGGCAACAGACCGCCGCGGGAGACGACCGCCCCGTTGATCATCCGACCACGGCTGTTGGGTCGATCACGGCTGGCCGGCCCTCACATCGGGCACGAACACATAGAGGCCCACGATGTCGGGGGGAAGCTGCGGGGTGACCCGGAGCCGGCTGGCCGATCCGAAGCGGCTGCGGCCGGTCTCCCGGACCCGCTGGTGGGCGTCGGCGGTGGCCTCGGCTCGCTCGCGGGCGGCGGCATCGATGCTGCCCTCCCAGTGCGGGCGGGCGTCTAACACGTTGTGGACTTGGCGGCGGGCCGCCTCTGGGGTGAGGCTGCCGGAGGGCTTGGCGTCCGGCAGCCTCTCGACCTGGCTGGGATCGTCGATCCAGTCGGGGCGGTTCGGCGCGCCGACGAAGGCCAGAAGACCGGCCTCCTCGGCCAGCATCGGATGCTCGACGCCTCCGACGGTCGACACCATGTTGAACCGGAACCGGCACACCAACAAGGTGGTGAGCCGGGCCACCGCGGCGGTTCGGATGGCGCCGCAGCGCTTGGCTACGCCGTCTGACTGCGGGTCGAGGGCGGTGTCGAGCACGAAGCCGGCCAGCCCGGCCACGGCCGGGTGGGTGCGCTCCAGGACGGTGACGCCGGTTTCGCCGGGCCGCTCGAACCGCACCTTCACCTTGTCGCCAGCGCCGTCGGTGCCGCCGTCGGCGCCAAAGGTTCCGAGAGCGTCGCGCACCTCGGGCGGGGTCTCGGACAGGTCGATCACCAGGTTGTCGGGGCGCTGCGGCCAGGGGGCGATGCCAGCGCCGTGGGCGGTCAGCGCGGCCCGGGTGAAGGCGGCCACGTCGGCGCCGGAGCCGATGGCGGCCCGCACCGCCTCCAGCTCGCCGGCCACCTCGTCGGGGTTGATGGTGACCTGCATGAACAGCGACCGGCGGCTCGACTCCCGGTCGCGGGCCGCGTCCCATTCGCGGTTCAGCCGGTCGGCGGCGGGCTGCAACTGCTTCTCCAGTCCGGGCAGGCGCTGGGTGATGGACGACTCGGCCGACAGCAGCACGTTCTCGGCCAGGGCGTCGATCACGTCGCTGGTGGAGCCCGGCACCGGGATGGAGATGCCGAGCGCCTTGCGGATGGCCCGGTGCTTGTGCAGCAGCACCTCCAGCACGGTCTCGTCGATGTGGTTGTCGGCGCAGTAGTAGGTGACCGCCCTCACCTGATCGGCCCGCTGGCCGAAGCGGTCCACCCGGCCCTCGCGCTGCTCCAGGCGGGTGGGGTTCCAGGGCAGGTCGTAGTGGATCACGGCCGAGAACGGGTCTTGGAGGTTGATCCCCTCGCTGAGGCAGTCGGTGGCCACCAGCACCCGGCGGGGCTCGGCGGCCAGCGCGGCCACCCGGGCCTCCCGCTCGCCCGGTGGCAGCAGCCCGGTGACTGCCTCGACGCTGGCGCCGAGCCTCTTCGGGAGCCGCCGGGCCAGTTCCTCGCCCACGTAGACGGCGGTGGGGATGAACCGGCAGAACACGATCGGGCAGAGGCCGCCCTCGAGCATCTCTGACACGATCCCGACCAGGCCGGCTAGCTTGGCGTCGGCGCTGCCCCGGAGCCCGTCGGCCCGCCGGGCGAAATCGCGCAATCGGCGGCTGACCGCGCCGGCCGCGGCCTCAGTGCCGGTGTCGGCGCCGGGCACCACGTCGGCGCCCTCCTCGGGGTCGTCGAGGTCGAGGACCCTGGCCCGGCCGATCTCGTCGACCTCCTCGGCGGTGTCGGCGCCGGCGGTGACCGCCCGGGTGCGCATGGTGGCCGCGGCCGCGGCCGGGCTCGACGCCAGGGCCCGCAGCAGCCCCAGGGCCGACCACCACCGCACCCGCTGCCGGTGGCGGGCGGCGCCGGGGTCGCTCACCTCGGCCCGGGCGTAGCGCAGCACGTCGTCGAACAGGGCGGCGTACTCGGGGGTGAGGCGGTAGGTCGCCTCGGCGTCGTCGCGGTCGGGGAACGAGGTGTCGGTCTGCAGGTAGCGGGCGATGTCGGCCCGGCGGCGCTGCACCAGGTGGCGGGCCAGGCGCTCGCGGTGGGCGCGGTTGGCCTCCCCGCCCAGATCGTCGGGCAGGCTCTCGAAGTCGGGGCCGATCAGCCCCAGCAGCGACCGGAAGGCGCCCTCCTTGCCCGAGTGCGGGGTGGCGGTGACCAGGATCATGTGCCGCTCGGGATCGGCGGCCAGGGCCCTCACCAGGGCGTGGCGCTGGTGGCGGGGGCCGGTCTCGCCGGAGGCGGCGCAGGTGTGGGCCTCGTCCACGATCACCAGCTCCGGGCAGGTCCGGATGAAGTCGTCGCGGCGGCGGTCGGACTTGATGTAGTCCAGCGACACGATCACCCGGTCGTACACGTCGAACAGCGACCGGTCGTGGGGCAGGTCGCGCTCCAGGCGGGCCGCGGTGGAGGCCAGCACCAGGGTGGCGTCGATGTGGAACTTGGAGGCCAGCTCGGCCTGCCACTGCTCGGCCAGATGGGGCGGGCACAGCACGGCCAGGCGGCGGGCGTCGCCCTGCTCGATCAGCTCCGACGCCACCAGGGCGGCCTCGATGGTCTTGCCCACCCCCACGTCGTCGGCGATCAGCAGCCGCACCGGGTCGAGGCGCAGCGCCATCAGCAGCGGCACCAACTGATAGGGGCGGGGATCGACGGCGATGCGGGCCGCGCACCTCAGCGGGCCGGCCGAGGACCTGAACCCGAGCCGCAGGGCGTCGCGCAGCAGCTTGGCCGAGCGGTGGTCGCCGATGTCGGCGTTGGGGTCGGGCGGGGCGAAGCGGGCCTGTTCCACGGGTTCGAGCGACAGGACGATCCCGGTCTCCTCGTGGTCGGCGCCGCCCAGGGGCCGCACCATCACCAGGTCGTCCTCGGGCGACGGCAGCACCACCCACTCCCGGCCCCGGGCCGCCACCAGCGACCCGGCGGCGAAGCCGCTGCTCACAGCGCCCGAACCCCGGCCCGGCTCACGGGCGCCCGCTCCCGGCCCGACTCACGGGCGCTCGCTTAGCCCGGCCCGGCTCACGGGCTCTCGCTGCGGCCCGTCCCGAACACGTCGGGGTGGGCGGCGATGATCTTGTCCCAGTCGTCGCGGTGGCCGAACCGGATCACCTTGTAGCCCAGGTCGGCCATGGCCGCGTCGGCGGCCACGTCGCGCCGCTGTCGCTCGGGGAAGTCGTGGTGGGGGCCGTCGACGTAGACGGCCGTGCAGGCCTCGTGGTATGCGAAGTCGGGCCGGGTGCCGGCGTCGGGAAAGGCGAACTGGCTGGCGTCGGGCAGCCGGTGTCCGCCCTGTTCGAGGCGCTCGACGAACTGCTCCTCCAGGCGGGAGTCGTATCGGAACCCTTGGCGATGCTCGGGCACCACCCGGCAGTCCAGCAGCGCGGGCACCACCTGAGTGTCGATCACCAGGTTGCGGTCGAGCAGGCCGTGGTCGAGCTGGTTGTGGTACGACAGGAGGCAGCGGTAGCAGGCCGCCTCGCAGGGGCGGGGATCGGCGGGGTCGTCGGCGCCGGTGGCGGGATCGAAGTGGCAGCGGCGCAGGGCCTCCTCGGCGATGCGATGCCACAGGTCGGGCTCGCCCTCGTCCACCAGTCGGCGCAGCACCCCCGCCCCGCCCTCGGCCGACTCGTAGAACAGCAGCATCCGGCGGTCGCCGGCGTTGGGCAGCGGCTCGGCCGCCAGCTCGTTTGACTCCACGCCCAGCACCACCTCCATGGCCGACTTCAGCGCGGCCTGCAGCGTGGCCATGGCCTCCAAGTCGAGGTCGATCCCCTCCGCGGGCTTCACCAGCAGGGCGTTGCGGAAGTCGGTGACGAACGGGATCACCCGCCGGAAACGCCCCGAATCGGACTCTTCGGCGCGGTTCTCATCGCCGGCGTTGGCGTTGTCGTGGTCGGCGGCTGGGGCCCACTGGCCGGTCTCGAAGTTGAGCATGAATCCGTTGGGGGTGGTGGCCGCCCGTCGTCTCAATCCCAGGTTGGCCCGCCAGATGGTGGCGGCGTCACCGTAGGCAAGGCGCAACAGCACCGGTCCCGCCTCGGCGGTCAGCTCGGCCTGCCTGACCAGCGGGCGCTGGTGGCGGCGACTGAACCGGATGCCCGATATCAGCTCGTAGCCCGTGCGGCGGCGCTCCTCCTCGTCGGAGGTGATGCGGCTCCGGCGGACGGTGGACACGTTCTGCATCCGCAGCAGATTGGCCATGGCCGCCGGCAGTTCTGCGCCGCAGTATTCGCACACGTCGGGCCCGGGCGGGGCCTCGATCTCGTGGACGTACCCGCAGGCCCCGCAGCGCTTGGCCGACACCAGTATCCCGCCCGCCGCGCCGTCGGCATCGGCGCTCGCCGCGTCCGGCACCGGCAGGATCACCCGGTTGATCTCGTACTGGGCGCCCTCGTGGTAGATCAGCCCGCGGGGGCCGAACTCGCTGATGGCCAGGAACCGGGGCCGCTGCAGATACTCGGGGCCGGACCGGGGGCCGCGGCGTCCCGGCACGAACGCCGACAGCGGCAGGCGCGGGAACGAGTAACCCGGCAGGAAACCCTCGGAGGCCAGATACCGGTACGGGTAGAAATCGGACTGGCCGGTCCGCACCGAGTCCGACCGCAGGATGTCGAGCTGGCGCTCGGCCTCGTCCCGCAGCCGCTTGGCCCTGTTCCTGTCCTGCGGAGAGGCGGATGCGCTCTGCACCGCCTCGGACTGGGCTCGGGCCTGCTGGCGGGCCGCCGCGTACAGGGTGCGCCACCGCCGCATGGCGTCGGCGAAGCGGCGGGGCACGGCGGCCAGGGTGTCGGTCAGCCAATCGCCGGTCCACCAGCCGGGGGGCTCGGCCTGCGAGTCGAGATGGTCCAGCACGGCGGCGGCCTGATGGAGGGCCCGGCCTCTTATGCCGGCGTCGGCGAGGGCCGCCTGCACGCCGGCGGTGAAGTCCGGGTGGTCGGAGTCGTCGTCGAGGTCGAGCACGTCGCGCATCGAATTGCCCAGGTTCAGGCCGCTCTCGGTCAGCCACACCGAGTGGACGTGGGCCCGCACCAGGTCCTCGTTGGCCAGGTCGAGGCGGGGCGGGTCCACCTGGCCGGCCACCATCAACTCGGGGCGGCTGAAGTAATGCTGATCGTGGCTGCTGCCGGTGGAGCAGTAGGTGAACACCAAAGCGGGCTGGCCGCTGCGCCCGGCCCGGCCCGACCGCTGGGCGTAGTTGGCGGGGGTGGGCGGGACGTTGCGCATGTTCACGACGTTCAGGTCGGCGATGTCCACGCCCAGCTCCATGGTGGGCGAGCAGAACAGCACGGGCAGCTCGGCCCGGCGGAACTCCTGCTCGCGCTGCTGGCGCTCCTCGACCGATACCTGGGCGGTGTGCTCGCGGGCCTCCATCCGGGCCGGGTCCGGGGCCAAGCCCTGGTACAGATCGACGAAGAACCGGTTGGGCTCGAAACCGCCCTCGGGGGCGTTCGGGGTGGCCAGGCGATCGTGGCGGCGGCGGGTTCCGTCCCCGGCCCGCCAGCGCAGCGCCGCGGCCGGGACCTGGTAGCGGGAGTGGCCGGCGCCGTCATTGCCGACGACGGTCAGCAGGCCGTAGCGGCGGAGCCGGTCCACCACCGCGGCGATGATCGCCTCGGTGTCCTCCAGGGTGAGCCGGCCGTTCGACCCGCTCCCGCGGCCGGAGCCGCCCAGCACGCTGGATCGGCGCAGGAACTGGCCGTAAGCGCTGCGGGCCGACAAGAACACCCGGTTCCAGTCGTTTGGGTTGCGGCTGCGGGTCAGCATCTCGCGGGCCTCTTCCAGGCGGCGGTCGTCGGGGTCCAGCGCCCAGGGGCCGGCCAGGTGCTGGTCGCTGCGCCGCTTCAAGCCCTCCTGTTGGCTGCTGTCCAGCACGTCCACCCGCAGCACCAAGTCGGTGCGCAACCGGTCGAGCAGGGTCCGCAGGATTCGCTCTCGGGTGTCCCGGTCGGCTTGGCGCAGGGGGGCGGGGCAGTCGCCTCCCGTCCAGAGGGCTGCGTCGTCGAGCAGGTCGGGCAGGTTCTCGTAGCCGATCTCCAGCAGGCCGGTCTGCTCCAGGTTGGGCTGGGTCACCCTCCAGCCCCGCTGCAGATCGCGGTACAGCCGATAGGCCAGCACATCGCGCAAAGCCCGGTCGGTGGCATTGCGGACCGGTTCGGCCGGGTCGGGCTCGCGGGCGTAGGACTCCCACGGCAGCGCCAGCTCGTCGAACACCCGCCGGGCCAGCTCGTCGTGGCTGAGGCCGGCGGGGCCTGCTTTGTCGGCCGCTCGGTGCAGCGCGGACCGCAGCATCGTCACCTGCACGAAGTCGTTGAAGTGGGCGGCCTGCAGCGAGGCGTCCTGGCGGTTGTCGGTGAACGACAGCAGCTTGCGGGCCTCGGGGCTCAGCGACCCCGCCTCCCGGAGGCGCCGGATGGCGGCCAGCGACATGACGGTGGTGGCGGTGGACCGGCCCCCGGCGCCCAGCTCGGTCAGCCGGTTGAAGTCGGTGCCCCGGGCGTTGGCGTACGACACCCCGCAGTTGAGGCAGAACCGGAACGGGGCCGGGACCCAGTGTCCTGTGACCGGCGGCCTGAGCCCGTGGCCTGGCCCCGGACCGGCGGTCCCGCTGGCGGGCTCGTCGTCGAGTTCGGCGGGCTGGCTCAGCGACCCGTCGGGCCGGACCGTCCAGGCGGCGGGCACCTGGTCGCGGCGGGTGGGCCGGAGGGCGCCGTTGTGGTCCAGCCAGTCTTGGGGCAGCCGCTCTCGCTCCTCTTGCGGGTCGTCGGGCCAGGGGTTGTCGGCGCTGATGTAGAAAAACCCGGCGGCGTGGCCCGGCTCGTCGTCGCCGTGCCGGTCGCGCAGTTCCCGGTCCTCCAATTGCGGCCCGGCGCCAGAAGGCACTCGCTCGACCACGTAGTAGTCCTGGCCGCACTCCCGGCAGAACGCCAGCGGGAGATACGCCCGGCGCCGGTCCGGGTCCCCGGCCACGAAGCGCTCCTGCTCCAGGGTCACCGCCCGCACCCCGGGCAGCTCGGGGGTGGCGTAGGCGGTGTCGCCCCGGCTCAGGAACTGGTGCAAGCGGAAGGCGAACACCGGCATCCCGGTGGCGGGGTCTTTGATCTGCTGTCCGGCCATCAACTGGGACCGGATGGCCTCGGCGCACGCCTCTTGATCGAGCCCGGTCTGCTCCGACAGGCGGCTGGCTCCGCCGTCGGGGCCTTCCACGGCCAGCGGCTCGGCCCGCTCCAGGCGCCCGTCGGCGTCGGCCACCCCGAAGGCGGCCTCGATCCACGACGACAGCGGGTCGGCCTTGAACCCGCCGGGATCGGTGGGGGCGGCGCCGGGGTTGTTGACCCGCTCTATCAGCCCGGCCCGCTCCCCTTCGGCGCCGGCGGGAGCCCGGGTGGAGCGGCGGAGCGTCTCGCCGATCACGTCGTCAGGCGCCACTTCGTCGCCGAACAGCTCCGAGGCCACGGCGGCGAGGTGGGCCTGGCGCTCGGCGGGGCTGCCCTGGCTCGACAGGGTGGCCGACGTTCCCACGCACAGCAGCCGCGGGCTGCTTCCGCGGTCGGCCCGGGCCGCGGCCTGGCGGACCCGGCGCACCAGCATGGCCACGTCAGAGCCCTGGCGGCCCCGGTAGGTGTGCAGCTCGTCGAGCACAAGGAAGCGCAGGCGCCCGAACTGCTCCCTCAGCCTGTGGTCGAACACCCGGGTGAGGATCAGCTCCAGCATCATGTAGTTGGTCAGCAGGATGTCGGGGGGCTCGGCCAGGATCGCCTCCCGGTCCTCGTCTCGGTCCTGGCCGGTGTAGCGCTGGTAGGTCACCGGCGGGTTCTCGCCCCACGGGCCGTGGCCCAGGAACTTGTCCAGCTCCTCCATCTGGCTGTTGGCCAGGGCGTTCATGGGGTACACCACGACGGCCTTGGGGCCTTGGCCGGAGCCGGTGCGCAGGACGTGGTCCACGATGGGGATGATGTAGGCCAGGCTCTTGCCCGACCCGGTGCCCGTGGTCAGCAGGTAGTTGCGCCCGGCCTGCGCGGCCTTGACCGCCTCGGCTTGGTGCCGGTGCAGCGTGAGCTTCCGGCCCCGGGTGTTGCTCTCGTCCTTGCCGATGCGGAAGATGCGGGCCGCGTCGGGGTGCAGCGTGCCGTCGGCGGCGAGGTCGTCGATGGTCCCGCCCGGTTCGAAGCTTGGGTTGAGGGCCAGCATCGGGTGCGGCCACATCGACTCGCTGTCGAGAGCCCGGTCGAATTCGGCCCGCAGGCCGGGATCGGCGATCCGCACGAAGCTCGACGAGTAACGCCGGTACTCGCCGATCAGCCGCTCCCGCAGGTCGAACACGTCCATTTGCGCCCAAGCTAATTGACGCTTCCGACACCCGTGGCCCCGGCCGCCCCGGATTGTGCAATCTTTCAGCGAGCGCCCCGTTTTGAGCCGTTTCTGCGCAAAGATTATACAATCTTTCGGCTAGATTGTGCAATCTTTCGGCGGGCGCCCCGTTTTGAGCCGCTTTTTGCGCAAAGATTGTATAATCTTGACCTGTGGCTAGCGTACCCGCGTTCGACAGCGTCCCGGATCGGCTCAGCGAACCGGAGTTCTGGGGGTTGTTCGGTCGCGTTGAGCACGAGCGCCTCGACTTCAAGCGCGGCGTGCCCGACGACATCCTGGAGACGATCCCGGCCATGGCGATGACCGACGGCGGGCTGCTCGTACACGGCGTCGACTCCCACGGCCGGATCACCGGCTGCCCGCTCTCCCAGAACACCCAAGATCGCATCACCCGTTACGCCAATGAGTGCGATGTCACGGTGCGGGTGAGGGCCGTCACCGTCGACGGCACCGAATTGACGGTTACCTCGGTGCCCGAGATCAGAGATCGCGTCGTCACCACCCCCAATGGCCGCTTGTTGAGGCGCGTCGGCGGCGACTGCCAGCCGTTGCGCGGCGACGCGCTCACCCGTTTCGTGAAACAGCGAACGGAGCGCTCCGGCGAGGAGGAGTTCGTTCCCGGCTTCGATCCGTCGATGATCGATCGCCGGGCTCTCGACGAAACGCTGGACGCCGACGGCAGGCCGAAAGCCGGGGAGGCGGATGTCGTCCGGGCGCTCACCGGTTTCGGGGTCGCCGCTCGAACTGAGTCCCAGTCGGCGCCGAGTGTGATGACGGCTGCGCTGGTGCTCTTCGGCGACGAGCCGGACAGCATCGTCTCCGGCGCCCGGGTGCAGTTGGTTCGGCGGGCAGGGACCGGGCCCAGGCCCGGTCCGGTTTCCGCCCGAGAGGAATGCACGGGTCCGGTCCGAAGGGTTCTCGACTGCTGTCTGGATTTCATCGCCGTCCACACCAGCCGGCACGAGGCCGTAATCGGCAAGCAGCGCGAACACCTGCCCGAGTATCCCGTGGCCGTGCTTCGCGAGGCGGTGTTGAACGCCCTGGCCCACCGCGACTACGGGCTCGTCGGCGCGACGGTTGACGTAACCATTTGGGACGACCGCATCGAGGTCCGCAGTCCCGGCCCGCTGCCCGGTCACATCACTGTGGAGAACATGCGCGACGAGCACTACAGCCGCAACCCCAAGATCATGCGAGTGCTCAAGATCATGGGGCTCGTCGAGGAATACGGCGAAGGGATCGACCGCATGCACAGCGAAATGGAAGCCCGGCTGATGGAACCGCCGATCTTCGACGCGACCCCCGACTCGGTGACGGTCACACTGCGCAACAAGTCCCTGGCCTCCGCCGAGGATCAGGCGTGGCTGATGATGTTGGGTGCCGAGCCGTTGACCGCCGACGAGCGCCGGGCCTTGCTCGTCGCCCGCCGCGAGAGGTTCGTGACGCCGCGGAGACTGAAGCAGCTCCTTGTCGAATCCGATGTCAGCCGGCTGCTGTCGGGGGCCGTGGCCAAGGGGTTGATGGTGCGCACCGGCGAGCGAGGCGGTTCGAGGTACGAGTTGTCCCCCGAGGTGGTGCTCCGAGCCGGATCGACCGGGATCGCGGCGCGAAGCCGGGTTAAGCAGACGCTGATCGAAGAGATGCAGCGCCGGGGCAGCCTCTCGACGGCCGAGGGTGTGGAGCTGGTCGGCGAACCGGTGGCCACGGTCCGCAGCCAGCTCAACGGTCTCGTCGAGGAAGGCTTGGCCCGGGCCGAAGGCCAGACCCGGGCCCGCCGCTACTACCCCATCTGAACGCGGAGTTCCACGTGGCTACTGCTCTTGGCTGAGGGCTTGGAGGGTCAGGTTGGGGGGTGGTGGTCGGATTCGTCGCCGGTGTGGACGAAGACGGTATCGAGATGGCGCACTTGGCGGCTCAGGGCGTGGGCGACCTCGTGGCTGATGGCGTGGCCTTCGGACACGGTGAGCTGCCCGTCCACGGCGATGGCGATGTCGGCCCGCAGGCGGTGTCCCATCCACCGGACCTGGCAGCCGGTTACCCGGTTGACGCCGGGAACGGCGCTGGCCAAGTCCTCGATCCGCTGGACCAGCTCCGGGTCCACCGCGTCCATGATCCGCCGGTAGATGTCTCGGGCCGCGGTCCGCAGGATGGCGAAGATGGCGATCGACACCGCCAGGCCGACGACCGGGTCGGCCCGCTCCCAGCCGAGCCAGACCAGCACCGCGGCCAGCGCCACCGCCAGCGAGGTGAGCCCGTCCACCCGGGCGTGCAGGCCGTCGGCCACCAGGGCGGCCGACCCGATGCGCCGGCCGGTGCGGACCCGGTAAACCGCCACCCACTCGTTGCCGATGAAGCCGATCATCCCGGCCGCGAACAGCACCCCCAGCGCCTCCAGCTCCCTGGGGTTGATCAGTCGCTCTATGGCCTGGTAGCCGGCGACGACGGCGGAGACGGTGATCACCAGCACCACGAACAGGCCGGCGAGATCCTCGGCTCGGCGGTAGCCATAGGTGTACCGGCGGGTGGGGGCCCGCCGTCCCAGCCGGAAGGCGATGAACAGGGGGATGGCGGTGGAGGCGTCGGCGAAGTTGTGGATGGTGTCAGCCAGCAGCGCCACCGAGCCGGTGATGTAGACGACGACCACCTGCGCCACCGCGGTGGCCATCAAGACGCTGAAGGAGATGACCAGCGTTCGGATCCCCTCCGAGCTGCTCTCGAAGGCGTCGTCCATCGAGTCGGCGTGGTCGTGGCTGTGCAACCCGAACAGCCCGCTGAGCCCGTGGCGGACCTTGGCCAGCACCGACCGGCCGTGGTGGTGCCCGTGCCCGTCGTGATCGTGATCGTGGTCGTGCGAGTGGTGCTCGTGTCCGTGGCCGTGCGAGTGGTGCCCGTGCTCGTGCGAGTGGTGCCCGTGCTCGTGCGAGTGGTGGTCGTGTGAGTGGTGCCCGTGCTCGCGTGAGTGGTGGTGCTCGTGGTCGTGATGCTCGTGTTCGCCGCCGTGCCCGTGGTCGTGCGAGTGGTGGCGCTCGTGGTCGTGGTCGTGCGAGTGACCCGACTTGCCGATGCCTGGCCCGGAGCTCACGAGCGCGACTGTACTTCTGCGAGTTCGCGTGCTCGGCTGTGGCGGCTCAGCTTTCGGCTTGGTCCCAGTCGCTGTAGTCGGGGTCGAGCAGAGCGACGGCCTCGCGGCGCAGGAACTTCCAGCCGTCCGCGGTCCGCACGAAGGCGTCGTTGTAGTACCCGTTGGCGCCGAAGCGGGCGCCGTCGGAGGTGACGCCGGCCGCGGCGTAGTAGGCCGTGCCCGAGGCGGTGTCGCCGTCCACGTTGATGATGTGGTTGGACGTCAGGTGGAACCGGTTGCTGGTCCCCTCGAACATCCCCTTGAAGAACTCTCGGATCTCCTCGCGGTTGTTCATCACCGGGATGCCGCCCGGCCCCGGATCGAACACGGCCTCGGGGACGAACAGGTCGACCAGCGCGTCGAGCTGCGCCGTGTCCACCGCCATGGCGTACTCGTGCATCAGTCTGCGAATGGCCTCGATGTCGTTGATCTCAGACATGGCATGACCCTCCTCCCCGGACAGCGGCCTCAGGCTACACCGGAAGCGGTCCGGTCACGCTTGCGACCGCTAAGGCTGCACGCATGATAGACTTCCCCTTATGTGGAGGCGCGGCTCAATCAGAATTCGAGCCTATAAGTAGCGCGATGGCGAAGACCATGCAATATGTAATCCAAGACAAAAAACGTTTCATCGGGTTAACTCTATTCTGGATTAATATTCTTCTTCTGGGACTGATAGTTAGGTTGCCAGGGATCTCTTTCCTCTCATGGGACTATCTTACGTTCATAAAACGTTGGATGTATTTAATGGCTGAAGACGGTTATGCCCTTTTTTCGTGGAACTTCTCCGATTACAATGTTATGTACCTATATCTCTTATCGTTACCTACGGGTTTTCTATCTGGTATATCTGCCCTTATTTTTGTAAAAGCTATATCGATATTCTTCGACTTCGTTTTAGCTTTCTTCGTGTATAAATGTGTAGGCCTTAAATATGGTAAGGCAATGACGATTCCATGCCTAGCTGCGCTTGTTACTATTCTGCTCCCTTCTGTTATATTCAATAGCTCCGTGTGGGGTCAGTGCGATAGTATCTATACCGCCTTCTTGGTCGCCTGTCTTTATGCGCTGCTCAGGGGACGACAAGCCTGGGCTTTCGTTGCTTTCGGATTAGCCATATCCTTTAAGTTGCAGGCTATCTTTATAGCGCCATTGTTCTTATGGCTGTTAATGAAGAAACAAGTGAACTGGCGCTATTTCTTTCTGAGTCCATTGGTTCACCTGGTCACTTTAATACCGGCTTGGCTCTTCGGCAGACCATTAAAAGAATTACTTTTGATATACATTGACCAAACCGGTCAGTATAGCTACCTTACACATAGAGCGCCAAATCTATATCAGTGGATCTCGACCCAGCAGTCCAATTGGTACCCAGTAGGCGTAGTCTTCACAGCCCTTGTTGTATTTGCGATCGCTTTACTTGTACACAAGAGCCGGGTAGATATAACAGGGGATCTGTTGGTCTATCTAGCGACTTTCTCAGTTCTCATAGTGCCATTTGTTCTGCCTCAGATGCATGATCGGTACTTTTTTTCGGCTGATGTCATAGCTGTTATCTTTGCTTTTTACTTCCCTAAATACTGGTATACACCGGTGGTCATCAGTCTGGTATCGTTCCTAGCGTATTTCCCCTTCTTATATCAGATAACACCCGTTCCCCTACCGTTGCTAGCTGTCTTTCTGCTGATACTCATTGTTGTTCTAGGACGGAAACTACTGCGAACCTTGAACATCGGAACCCCTCCTGCAAGCACTCTGCCCACCCTCACGACGGGCGGTGCCAGGCCAGGCTGACCGCCGGGTAACCGGCGACGCGACGCAATCAGCGGCGGGGTCAGCCGCCTACGAAGATCAGCTCGGACTGGCCGTCGGCCACCTCGATGAGGATCTCGGCGGCCAGCAGAACCTGGGTCTCCTCCTTGGCCGGGTCGGTCAGGATCTGGTCGGTCGGGCCGTCCTCGATGATACGCCCCTCCTCTAGCACGACGATCCGGTCGGCGACCCGGCGGGCCAGGGCCAGGTTCGTGGGTGATGAACACCAGCGTGGCCTCCACCGCCCGCTGGACCTCGAGGATCTGGGCCGTCACCGTGGCCCGCAGGGAGGCGTCGAGCATGGACGCGGGCTCGTCGGCCAGGATCAGCTCGGGGGCGGCGACCAGGGTGCGGGCCAGGGCCACCCGCTGGCGCTGACCGCCGCTGAGCGAGCCCGGACGCCGGTGCAGGAAGTCGGCGGCCGGGTGCAGGCCGAGCACCTCGAGGGCTTCGGCCGCCCGGCCTGTCCGCTCGCGGCGCGCCACCCCGGCGATGGCCAGCGGCTCAGCCACCAAGTCGGCCACCCGCATGCGGCTGCCCCGGATGACGGCTAGGTCCTCGGCTTCTTCGATCTGACCGACCAGGGGGGCGGGCAGGTTGCGGGCCACGAAGTCGAGCTCACCGGTCCGCAGGCCGGCGAAGGCGGCCTGGGCGTCGGCCACCACCGGCATGATCAGAGCGTCGACCACCGGAGGGCCGAAGAAGTAGTCGTCGTTGGCCTCCAGTCGGTACGACACGCCGGGGTTGTAGTCGGTCATCCGGTACGGCCCGGTGCCGACCGAGAGCGAGACGGCGTCGGCCGCGGGTCTTCGATCCCCTCCCAGACATGGCGGGGCAGGATGGGGAGGTCGCCGCCGGGCAGCAAGGTGGAGGTGGCCACCGGCTCGGCGAAGGTCAGCTCAACGGTGAGGTCGTCGATCACCGCCGCCGACTCGAACACGGGATGGTCGTAGACGTGGTGGCCGTAGCGGCCGGGGCCGCCGTCGTCGGCGAAGTACCGGAAGGTGAAGGCCACGTCGTCGGCCCCAAACGGCTCGCCGTCGTGCTAGGCCACCCCGTCGCGCAGGGAGACGGTCCAGGTCCGGTAGTCGTCGGAGGGCTCGGCGCCGGTGGCCAGCCACGGCTCGGGGTCGAGGCGGCTCTGGGACCAGAACAGCGTGTCGTACACCAGCATGGTGAAGTCGTGGGTGATCGGCAGCGCCTGGGGCACGATGAACGGGTTGAGGTTCTTCTCGGCCGCGTGCAGACCGACCCGCACCACCACCTCGTCGTCGTCGCTTTGGGCGACGGCGGACGGCGCGAAGACGGACGAGAGCAGAGCCGCGGCCCCGGCGGCGAGGACGAGTCTCGGTTTAAGCAGGCCGGGCAGGGTAGCCAGCGGGCGAAAGGCTCCGACCAGTTGGCCGAAGACATGAGCGACCGCGGCAGTCTCGGCTACTTGGCGCAGCAGCGGTTGAGAGGGGTTTACATCGGATGCTTCAGATCTCTTGGAACTCAACCCAGATTCCGAGCTTGTCGCGGAGTTGGGCAAGATCACCCGCGTCGCTTGTCACCACAAGGTCTTCTCGTGCGGCCGCACCGGCGAACACCGAAGCGTCGACCACGTCAGAAGTGCCGGTCGCGCCGCACACCGCGCCCGCAGACCGGGCTCGGGTCTCGTCCATGTCGTCGATCTTGCAAGCTGACAGGAATCGAGACATCAGAGGCTGGGGGCCGCCTCGCCAACCCTGAGCGAGCACGGCCGCTGGGACCGAGGGCATGATTCCCCGCTCCAGGGCTCGGCGATGCAACGCCCAGATGCGCCGATTATTCCGCTCTGCGGCAATCAGCGCGCCCGTGTCGTAGGTGATGCCGGGCACGGTCAAGCCACGTCCCGATCGCTGAATTTGCCGAGAACGCTGTCGGCCCACTTCAATTCCTCAGGGGTGAACTCGCCGTGCTCGGCCTCCCACTCCCGCATCCTCTCGACACCGGCCTCGACCACCAGCGCTCGTCGGACGGCCGCGTTCATCCAGGTCGACAGGGTCACTCCGCTGCGTTTGGCAACGTCGATCGCCTTCTGCGCGACCTTCTCGTCCAAAGTGATTGAAATCCTGCGATTAGCCATGAATCTACAGTAGCGCTCGTAGTTGCTTGAGTCAACCCCGCCGGCCGAGGATGTGAGCGATCGCTTGACTCTGGCGGTTCGGCGCCGAGGCGTTGGCGGGCCGGCGGGCTCGCCGCGTGATAGCAAGTCGGGTTGTGCGGCTCTTGGTCTTTCAGCATGTCGAGTGCGAGCACCCGGGCAAGCTCCGGGACTTCCTGCGCGACGACGGGGTGGAGTGGGACGCGGTGGAGCTCGACGAGGGCGAGCCCATCCCCGACTTGGAGGACTACGACGCCCTGTGGGTGATGGGCGGCCCCATGGATGTGTGGGACACCGACGAGCACCCGTGGCTGGTGCCGGAGAAGGAGGCCATCCGCCGCTGGGTGCGCGAGCTGGAGCGCCCCTTCCTGGGGGTGTGCCTGGGGCACCAGTTGCTGGCCGACGCCCTGGGCGGGGCCTGCGGGTGGCAGCGCCCGCCCGAGATCGGGGTGCTGGAGGTGGAGCTCACCGCCGAGGGCCGGGCCGACCCGATCTTCGCGGGCATGGCCGAGCGGGGCCACGCCCTGCAGTGGCACTCGGTGTGCGTGGAGCAGCTCCCCGACGGGGCGGCGGTGCTGGCCTCCTCGCCGCTGTGCGAGGTGCAGGCCATGCGGGTGGGGCCCAGGGCCTGGTCGATGCAGTACCACGTGGAAGCGGAGCCCGACACTGTGGCCAACTGGGCCGCCATACCCGCCTACCGGGCCGCCCTGGAGTCCGCCCTCGGCCCCGGCGCGGCCGATGACCTGGCCGCCGAGGTGGACCGCCGCATCGATGCTTTCACCGCCGACGCCGAGCGCCTCTACCGCAACTTCATGTCCACCGTCCCCGCCTCCGGGGCCGATGGGTGAGAAGCGGCCGCCCGGCCCGGCGGACACGGGCGGCATGGCCGGTTTCATTGCTGGGATGCCTAAGGCTGAGCTGCACATGCACATCGAGGGGGTGCTGGAGCCGGAGCTGAAGTTCGCCATGGCCGCCCGCAACGGGCTGGAACTGCCATACGCCACGGTGGAGGAGGTGCGGGCCTCCTACGACTTCGACGACCTGCCCTCCTTTTTGGCCGCCCGCTACGAGGGCGACACCGTGCTGGTGACCGAGGCCGACTTCTACGACCTGGGCATGGCCTACTACCGGCGGGCGGCTGCCGAGAACCTGATCTACGCCGAGATATTCTTCGACCCCCAGGCCCACACCACCAGGGGGGTGGCCTTCTCGACGGTGATCGAAGGGCTGCGCCGGGCCCAGCAGGATGCGGCCGCCACCCTGGGCGTCGACTCCCAGCTCATCATGTGCTTCCTGCGAGACCTCAGTGCCGCCTCCGCGTTCGAAGCCCTCGAACAGGCCGAGCCCTACCGGGACTGGATCGCCGGGGTGGGCCTCGACTCCGACGAGAAGAACAACCCTCCAGTCAAGTTCAAGGAGGTCTTCGAGGCCGCGGCCCAACAGGGCTACCGGCTGACCATGCACTGCGACGTCGACCAGCAGGACTCAGTGCGCCACATCTGGCAGGCCCTCGACGAGATCGGCGTGGAGCGCATCGACCACGGGGTCAACAGCCTCGAGGACCCGGCCCTGGTGCGAGAGCTGGCAGCCCGACAGACGGGCCTCACTCTGTGCCCGATCTCCAACCGCTACGTGGTGGGCGACAGCCGCTCGGCCGAGACCAAGCAGATGCTCGACTTGCAGATGCGGCCCACCGTCAACTCCGACGACCCCGCCTACTTCGCCGGCTACATGAACGCCAACCTGGAGGCTGCGGCCGCCGACGGCGCCCTGACCGCCGAAGAGGTGGTGAAGCTGACCCGCAACGCCTTCACCGCAAGCTGGGCCCCCGACGCCGCCAAGCAGTCCTACCTAGACCGCCTAGACGCCTACGCCGCCGACCACCCTGCCTGACGGTTGAGAAGCTGATCAGGCGGGCACCATGGGGATGGCGGCCGCTCCCTCTCGGCGCTTGAGCAGGTCGACGGTGCGGGCGTGGATCTCGGCCAGGGCCTCCGACTCGTCCAGGCCGCAGAGCTCGCCGCCTGACACGCACGGCCGCCCCTGCACCCACACGTCGCGCACGTCGCTGGCCCGGCCCGCGAACACCAGGTTCCACAGGATCGGGTCGTGGCCCTCGGACTGGGCCACCGGCAGCAGGTGGGGCTGCCACAGGTCCACCGTGATCAGGTCGGCCTGCTTGCCGACCTCGATCGAGCCGATCTCGTCGCTGGCCCCCAGCAGCCGGGCCCCCTCGATGGTGGCCATCCGGATCGCCTCGGCCGCGCTCACCGCGGTGGCGTCGAAGTGGGTCACCTTCTGCAGCAGCGAGCCGGTCTTCATGCACTCCCACATGCTCACCGAGTTGTTGGAGATGCCCCCGTCGGTGCCCAGGCCCACCGTCACCCCCCGGTCGCGGAACTTCTCCAGGGGGGCGGGGCCGCCGGCCAGCTTCATGTTGCTCACCGGGCAGTGGGCCACCCCGGTGCCGGTGGAGGCCAGCACCTCTATCTCGGCGTCGTCGAGCCACACGCAGTGGGCCAGCACCGAGCCGGGCCGGAGGATGCCCCGCTCGGCGAAGACGTGGACCGGGCGGCCGCCGAACAGCTCGACCACCACCTCCACCTCCTCCCGCTGCTCGCTGGTGTGGGTGTGGATGTTCACCCCGTAACGGTCGGCCAGCTCGGCCGCGGCCCTGAACATCCCCTCTGAGCAATAGGTGATGTGCTCCAGCCCCACCCACACCTTCACCCGCCCGTCGCTGGTGTCGTGGCGGTCGCAGATGAGCTGCTCGCTGGTCTCGAGGGTCTCGAAGAACCTCTTGGTGGGGTGGTCGGCCGTATACGGCACCAGATGGACTCGCATCCCCAGCCGGTCGGCGGCCTCGGCCCCCTTGTGGCCGAACCGGTACATGTCCATGACGGTGGTGGTGCCGCCCTTGAGCGCCTCCATGTAGGACACCAGGTAGCCGTAGTAGGCGTCGTCGGGGGTGAGAACCTGATGCTCCCGCTGGTACTCGGGCAGCCAGTCCATGAGCTGGGCGTTCTCGGAGTAGCCCTTGAGCAGGCTGGAGTGGCTGTGGACGTCGATCAGCCCGGGCAGCACCGCCAGGCGCCCCCCGGCGTCGATCACCTCCGCCCCCTCGGGCGCCTCCACCGACCCGCTCGGGCCCACCGCGGCGATCACGCCGTCGGCGAACACCACCGTGCCGGGGTTGAAACACCTGAAGTCGTCGTCCGCGCAGTAGACGACGGCGTTGGTGATGGCGGTCGCTCCGCTGTTGGGCTGTTCGTTCATCGCTGCCTCCCACCGATGCGCTCTCGCCGGGCACGGTACCCGATGAGGCCCGGCCCTTTCCGACGACGCCTCGGCCCGCTTCCGGGCGCCGGTGCGCTCCCGTCGTGCCCGGTAGCCGATGATGCTCTAGCGTTCCCGGCGCCGGAGCAGCCTGCGAGAGGGACCGGATGGAGACAGTTCTGGGCGCCAGGTCGGGGACCGCCTACGGCGACGGCTGGGTCCGCAGCGCCTGCACCATCTGCATGAACCGCTGCGGCATCCTGGCCCACGTCAACGACGACGAGACGGTGGACAAGATCGTCGGCGATCCCGACAACCCCCACAACGGCGGCCGGACCTGCGCCAAGGGCGACGCCGGCTTCGAGGGGCTGACCGACCCCGGCCGGATCACCGCCCCGCTGCGCCGGACCAACCCCGAGCGGGGGATCGGGATCGACCCCGGCTGGGAGGAGATCACCTGGGACGAGGCCCTGGACGCCATCGCCGACAAGCTGCGCGAGACCATCGCGGACGACCCCGAGAAGATCCTCTACACCAGCTTCGACATCTTCCACCTGCGGGGGGCGCTGGCCGCCTCGTGGGTGACCGGGCTGGGGATGCCGGGCTACTCCACCTGGTCGGCGGCCATCTTCTGCGGCAACAACGTCCACGGCATCGCCTACATGAACCAGAACGCCTTCGAGGGGACGCCCGACCCGATCCACAGCCGCTACATCCTGAACTTCGGCGCCCAGTTCGGCTCCGTCGTCCACTACGACACCATGCACGCCACCCGGTCGCTGTCCGAGCGCCGGTCCGAGGTGCGGATGGTGTCGATCGACCCGGTGTGCAGCGCCGCGGCCGCCGCCGCCGACGAATGGGTCCCCATCCGCCCCGGCACCGACGCCGCCCTGATCCTGGGCATGGTCGACCAGCTCGTCAACGAACTGGGCGTCTACGACGCCGAGTTCCTGCGCAACTTCACCAACGCCGCCTACCTGGTGGGCGACGACGGCCGCTACCTCCGCGGCCCCGACGGCGTCAAGCCGCTGGTGTGGGACGAGGCCGACGGGGCCCAGCCCTTCGACGCCGGGACCGCGGGCGCGGTGCTGACCGGGGCCTACGAGGTGAACGGCGCCCGGGCCCGCCCCGGCTTCGGGGTGCTGGCCGACCACGTCCGCTCCTACACGCCCGAATACGTCGAGTCGATCACCACCGTTCCGGCCGACACCGTGCGGCGGCTGGCCCGGGAGTTCGGGGAGGCGGCCCGCATCGGCGAGACCATCACCATCGACGGGGTGGAGCTGCCCTACCGGCCCGCCACCGCCATCTGGTACCGGGGCCTGTCGGCCCACAAGCACTCCATGCTCAACGGCCTGGCCGTCATCCTGCTGCCCACTCTGGTGGGCGGGCTCGACGTGCCCGGGGGCCTGCTCGGCGACCCGTGGGGGCTGATCGGCAAGGTGAAGGACCGGACCTACACCGCTGTGGCCAGCCCCGAGGGCCTCATATCCCAGGGGTTCATCGGCGGGGGCCGGGTGGGCGGCCTGTACCCGCCCCGCCCGACCCGGGCCCCCCGGACCACGGAGATGTTCGAGCTGATGCCGTGCGCCCCCTACGGCACCGTCTTCTCCCTGCTCAACTCCGAGCAGCCCGACCTGTTCGGGGCGCCGCCGTTCCCGTCGATGATGATCAACTTCCAGTCCAACATGATGAAGACCTCCGGCCCCCCCGAGGTGGTGGAGCGGTTCATCAAGCGGATCCCGTTCGTGGTGTCGATCAGCCGGCGGTTCGAGGAGACGACCATGATGGCCGACATCGTGCTCCCCGACCTGCACTATCTGGAGCGCCTGACCCCGTTCGTCTTCCAGCACCTGACCTCGGGCGACGGGCGCCACTCGGTGTACGGGGCCAAGCCGGCGGTGGCCTCGGCTGTTAAGGGGCCGGTGCCGGGCGAGCCCTACGTGGACGCCATGCAGATCTACCTGGAGCTGGCCCGCCGCAGCGGCCGGCTTCCCCAGCTCTATGAGGCGTTCAACAACATCGCCAAGATGCGAGGCGAATACCGGCTCGACCCCGACGGCTCTTACTCCTACTTCGAGATCTGCGACCGGTGGCTCAAGAACACGCTCGGCGCCGACAAGGGCCTCGACTGGCACCTGAGCGACGGGCTGTGGACCGACGACAAGACCGTCTCCGAGAAGTACCCCCGGCCCTTCTTCGAGGCCCGGGCCCAAGTCTACTTCGAGTTCATGCTGGGGGCCCGGGAGGACCTCGAATCCACTGTGGCCGAGCTGGGCATCGAGTGGGAGACCGACGACTACCAGCCCCTCCCGGACTGGAAGCCCGGCCCCGCCTACGAGCGCGCCGCCCCCTATGACCTGTTCGTCACCAACATGAAGGTGCCCAACCACGCCCTGTCCCACACCCACAAGAACCCGATGCTGAGCACCCTCTCCAACCGGCACAACGACCTGAAGTCGGTGTGGATCAATCCCGTGACCGCGGCCGGGCGGGGGATCGCCAACGGGGACCGGGTGGAGATCGAGACCGCGCAGGGCCGCCGGCAGACGGCGGTGGCCCGGGTCACCCAGCTCGTCCACCCCGAGGTGCTGGCCACCCAGGGCTGCGGCGGGGGCTGGACCAAGGGCAGCGCCGGCGACGAGGTGAACTTCAACGCCCTGTTGAACATCGACGCCGACCACATCGACTTCGTCTCGGGCGCGCTCGACTCCGCCATCGCCGCCGACGTCCGCAAGGTCTCGGGGGTCGGGGGAGGCGGGGCGTGACCCGGCGGGGTGTCGGCGCGGGTCGGGCTGTGATCTTGCGGGGGTTCGGCGCGGGGAGCAGGGTGTGATCCGGCGGGTCTCTGGGGGCGGGGCGTGACCCGGTGGGGGATGGTCATCGACGCCGAGCGCTGCGTCGGGTGCCAGGCCTGCACCGTGGCCTGCAAGACCGAGAACCAGTCGCCTTATGACGCCTGGTACGCGCCGGTCATCGAGTGGGAGTCCGGGGAGTACCCCGACGCCACCCTCAACTACCTGCCGACGCTGTGCAACCACTGCGCGGACGCGCCCTGCGTCACCGCCTGCCCGTCGGGGGCGCTCAAGCGGCGCCACGACGGGATCGTGATCGCCGACGAGGACGTGTGCATCGGCTCTCGGGCCTGCATGGCCGCCTGCCCCTATGGGGCGATCCACTACCACGACGGCCGGCCCTCCGTGTCGGACGGTGCCGTCGAGCCCGAGCCGAGCGTCCCCGAGCGCTACGCCCACCAGCGGCACGTGGCCGGGGCGGTGTCGAAATGCACCTACTGCTCGCATCGCATCGACTACGGGACCGAGAACGGCTTGGAGGTGGGGGTCCACCCCCTGGCCACCCCGGCCTGCGTGGTCACCTGCCCGGCCGAGTGCCGGATCTTCGGCGACCTCGACGACCCCGACAGCAACGTCAGCCGCTACCTGGCCGCCAAAGGCCCGGGGGAGGTGCTGCGCCCCGACGCCCGGACCGCCCCCAGCACCCGCTATGTGGGCCTGCCGTGAGCGGGTCCTCCGACGATAACGGGTTCGTCGAGGCCGAATTCACCCTGCAGCGGCAACGCAGGTTTGCCGTGAGCAGGGCCGGGCCCGCTGGGCCGCCCCAGAACGTTTTCATGGACCAGTTCAGCCTGGAGCCACGCACTCAGCGGGTCTGGGACCTCAACCACGCGGTGTGGTTCACGCTCATGGGGCTCGGCGGCGGGATCTTCCTGGCCGGTCGGGGCCTGAACCTCACCGACGGCCTCGGCTCTCTGCTGGGGGTGCCGACGGTGGACGTGGTGAGCTTCGTCGCCATCGCCGTGGGCGGCGTGATCCTGGTGGCCGATCTGGGGCGGCCGCTGCAGTTCTGGCGGGCCTTCGCCAACGTGCGCACGAGCTGGATCAGTTGGGGGGCTTGGTCCGACCTGATCTTCTTGACCGTGGCCGGTGTGCTGGTGCTGCCCGGGCTGCGCCTCGGAGGCGCGAGGCCGTTTGAGGGGTTGGGCTGGGACCCCCACGGGGGCGACGGCGCGGGCCTGGCCCTGGAGATCGTGGCCGGCGCCACCGCGGTGGTGGTGATGACCTACGCCGGGGCGGTGCTGGCCCGGCCCCGCTCCATCCCCTACTGGAGCTCGCCGGCGGTGCCCGTCCAGTTCTTCTTGTCGTCGGCGGCCATGTCGGTGGCGGCGGTGCTGGCGCTGGAGGTTGCGGCGGGCGAGCCGGTGACCGCGGGCCAGATGGTTCTGCTCGGCTTGTTGGCGACGGGTCTGGCCGTGGCGGTGGCCGTCCATCTGCTCACCGCCGCCGAGGCCCCCGGCAAGAAGGAGAGCCTCGACCAGCTTCTGCGAGGCCGCTACCGCTGTGTTTTCGTCGATGTAGTGCTGGTGGCAGGCACGGTGGTTCCCGCGGCCCTGGGGTTCGTCGGCGCCGCCGCCGGGGGCCTCCGGGACGCCCTGGCGGTGGCCTGTCTGGTGCTTCTGCTGCCGGGCGGTTTCCTGCTCCGGCTCATCACCCTGCGAGTAGGCATCTTCCCCCCAGTCCACATCCCCCGGGCCCCGGCGGCTGTGACTGCGGTCTGAGATCGGTGGTGACTGTCGGACCCGGGTTCGGGGTGCTAGCGGCGGCTATCGGGCCGGGGCCGTCATCGGCCGGGGCCGTGGCGTGGCCCTGACCGCGGCGGCGCTGGATGCCGCTTGCGAGGGACTGAAGTCGGCCGGGATCGACTTCGTGTCGGGCCTGCCCGACGGCTGGCAGCGGAACCTCCACGAGCGGATCGAGCTCGACCCCGACATCCGCTACGTGCCGGTGTGCAACGAGGGCGTCGGTTTCTCGATCTGCGCCGGGGCCTGGCTGGGCGGCCGCAAGCCGGCGCTGGTGATGGAGAACAGCGGGCTGCGGGTGGCCTCGGAGTACATCGCCCGCATCTCGCTGGGAACCGGGGTGCCGGTGACCCTGGTGTGCTCCTACCGCGGCGACGTGGGCGAGACCGAGCACTGGGGCATCCCCCACGGGATCGTGGCCGAGCCCCTGCTCGCAGCGCTGCGGATCAAGTACCTGGTGGTGCGCCGGGTCGACGAGCTGGCCAAGTCGATCGTGCGGGCCAAGCGAACAGCCGAGGCCCAGCTCCACCCAACCGCCGTGCTCGTCTCCGGCGACTGCGTCTGGGAGACCTGAGGTGGCCCTAGACCGCTTCGAGTGGCTCGGCAAGCTGGCCCGGCGCCTGCCCGACGACTGCCTGGTGATGTCCACCTACATCGGGGCGGTGTCCTTCGAGTGGGCCCACCACACCGAGGAGCACCACCGCACCGCCCACCTGGGCCAGATGGGCGATGTGATCGGCATGGCCGTGGGCTTGGCCTTGGCCCTTCCCCATCGCCGGATCGTGGCCCTCGACGGCGACGGCTCGGTGCTCATGGAGCTGGGCCAGTTGGTGGCCATGGGCGAGCACCGGCCCGACAACCTGGTCGTGTTCGTGGTGGACAACGGCGTCTACGAGTCCATCGGCTGGAGCGGCCGGGGCCGACGCCCCACCGCCACCGCTGGCCGGGTGGACCTGGCCTCAGTGGCGGCCGGATGCGGCGTCCCCCACACCGCCGACGTAGCCGACGACGCCGGGCTCGACGCCGAGATCGACCTGGCCTTCTCGCGCCAGGTCTGCAGCTTCATCAACGTGCGTACCGAGCCGGGCCGCTCCCACGTCCGCCCCCGCCGCACCGACGGCATAGAGGACAAGTACCGCTTCGTCCGCTACGTCGAGCGCCTGGAAAACATCTGGATCACCGGCGTCCCCCCGCAAGACATAGCCCTAATGGAGAACCACAAGGATCAGGCCCGGCCCCCGGCGGCCCTATGCCCCCGAGGTGGGCCGTGAGCCCGCCCCCTGGACGGTCGGCCCGATCCTCGGCCCCCGAAGGCCGGGCCATCAGGTCGGCCCTTCGGCGGCCCGAGGTGGCCGCGGCCGGTGAGCCCGCCGCCGACTTGGGCCGTGAGCCGATCAGGTCCAGGCCCTCGAACGGTGACCGCGGGCCATCAGGTCGGCCCTAAGGCCCTGCGGCCCGAGGTGGCCGCGGCCAGTGAGCCCGTGGGCCATCAGCTCCAGCCGCCCGGCCTTGAGCCCGCCGTCTGCCCCGAGGTGGGCCGTGAGCCGTGAGCCCGCCGCCGATCAGGTCCAGGCCCGCGGGCCCTGGACGGCCCCGAGGTGGGCCGTGAGCGCGTGGCCATCAGGTCCGGGCCGCCCGGCCTTGAGCCCTCGAAGGCCCGGCCCGAGGTGGGCCGTGAGCCCCGGCCCTTGACGGCCCGATCTTGAGCCCGGCCCCGGACGGGCGGGCCCGATCCTCGGCCCCTCGAAGGCCGGGCCATCAGGTCCAGGCCCTCGGCGGCCCGATCTTGAGCCCGGCCCCGGCCCGGCCCGAGGTGGGCCGTGAGCCCCGCCCCTGGACGGTCGGCCCGATCCTCGGCCCTTGAAGGCCGGGCCATCAGCTCCAGGCCCTCGACGGCCCGATCTTGAGCCCCGCCCTGGACGGCCCGAGGTGGGCCGTGGCCATCAGGCCCTCAGCGGCCCCGGCTTTGAGCCCTTGAAGACCGGCCCGAGGTTCGGCCCTAAGGCCCTGCGGCGGCCCTGCGGCCCGAGGTGGGCCGTGAGCCCCGTGGGCCGTGGCCATCAGGCCCACGGCGGCCCGGCGCCGTCCAGCTTCGGCCCTCGGCGGCCCGATCTTGAGCCCGGCCCTAAGCTGGACCGGCCCGCCGATCTTCGGCCCTACGAGAAGGGAAGCGACAAAAATGAATACGCGACTGCTGGCAGCTCTGGCCGTCTTTGCTGCATCCATAGCAGCAAACCCGGTCAGCGCCCCGGCCCAGCCAGCCCCCGAGCCGTTCAACCTTACCGAGCACTGCCCCGATAAGAACTGCACCTACCTGCACGGCGATGGGCTTTCGGGCTCTATACCGGCGGAACTGGGCGAACTCACCAACCTGACCAGCCTGTACCTGTCCGGCGATGGGCTTTCGGGCTCTATACCGGCGGAACTGGGCGAACTCACCAACCTGACCCGCCTGTACCTGTCCGGCGATGGGCTTTCGGGCTCTATACCGGCGGAACTGGGCGAACTCACCAACCTGACCAGCCTGCAACTGCTCGGCGATGGGCTTTCGGGCTCTATACCGGCGGAACTGGGCGAACTCACCAACCTGACCAGCCTGCAACTGTACGGCGATGGGCTTTCGGGCTCTATACCGGCGGAACTGGGCAACCTCACCAACCTGACCAGCCTGCAACTGGGCGGCGATGGGCTTTCGGGCTCTATACCGGCGGAACTGGGCAACCTCACCAACCTGACCAGCCTGTACCTGTCCGGCGATGGGCTTTCGGGCTCTATACCGGCGGAACTGGGCAACCTCACCAACCTGACCCGCCTGAACCTGGGCCACAATCGGCTTTCGGGCTCTATACCGGCGGAACTGGGCGAACTCACCAACCTGACCAGCCTGTACCTGTCCGGCAATCGGCTTTCGGGCTCTATACCGGCGGAACTGGGCGAACTCACCAACCTGACCAGCCTGCAACTGGGCAACAATCGGCTTTCGGGCTCTATACCGGCGGAACTGGGCGAACTCACCAACCTGACCAGCCTGTACCTGTCCGGCAATCGGCTTTGGGGCTCTATACCGGCGGAACTGGGCGAACTCACCAACCTGACCAGCCTGAACCTGGGCCACAATCGGCTTTCGGGCTCTATACCGGCGGAACTGGGCGAACTCACCAACCTGACCGGCCTGGACCTGGGCGACAATGGCCCCTTTTACACTGACTACAGGGGCACGGACTTCCGGGAAGGGCTTTCGGGCTCTATACCGGCGGAACTGGGCAACCTCACCAACCTGACCAGCCTGGACCTGGGCGACAATGGGCTTTCGGGCTCTATACCGGCGGAACTGGGCAACCTCACCAACCTGACCAGCCTGGACCTGGGCGGCAATAGCAATGTTATGTTGCCTATAAAGGACGAGAGTAGTAGCTACATTCTAAGAAGCTCGGACTATGGGCTTTCGGGCTCTATACCGGCGGAACTGGGCGAACTCACCAACCTGACCCACCTGACCCTGCGCGACAATTGGCTTTCGGGCTCTATACCGGCGGAACTGGGCAACCTCACCAACCTGACCAGCCTGGACCTGGGCGACAATGGGCTTTCGGGCTCTATACCGGCGGAACTGGGCAACCTCACCAACCTGACCAGCCTGGACCTGGGCGACAATGGGCTTTCGGGCTCTATACCGGCGGAACTGGGCGAACTCACCAACCTGACCCACCTGAGACTAGACTGTAATGGGCTTTCGGGCTCTATACCGGCGGAACTGGGCGAACTCGCCAACCTGACCCGACAATTCACGTCCCCCACGGACCTGCCCCACGGCTGCCACCTATTCTCCGACGTCCGGTCCGGCGTTCATTTGGGAAATATCGCCCTTATCGCCGAGTGGGGCATCACCACCGGGTGCAGCGTCCGCCGGTTCTGCCCATCCAGGACTGTAAACCGGGCCCAGATGGCCGCCTTCTTGTATCGGGCCGCGGCCCGTCTATACGGCGCCCCGGCCCCGGGCGGCGAAGTCGAGCTCTCCGACGTGCCCGACGGCGCCTGGTACCGGACCGAAGCTCGGTGGGCGGTGGGCAACGGGGTGATCCGCGCCCCCGGCGGAGTCTTCGACCCCGGCGGCGCCGTGACCCGGGCCGACATGGCCGAGATGCTCGTGGCCGCCTTCAACCACATCTCCGCCCCCGCCCGGGCCGAGGGCCTGTTCACCGATACGGCCGGGCTCACCGGCGCCGCCGTCCGGGCCGCCGAGGGCATCGCCGCCGCCGGAGTGACCGCCGGATGCGCCGCCGACCCCCCGCGTTACTGCCCCGCCGAAACGGTCACGCGGGCCCAGATGGCCTCCTTCCTGGCCCGAGCGGTTCAATCGGCGCCGTAGGGCCGCGAGCCCGGCCCCCGGGCGGCCGCCCCGCCGAGCTGGACCGTCGGCCCGATCCTCGGCCCTAAGGCCCTGCGGCGGCCCCTGGGGGCCGAGGTGGGCCGCGAGCCGTGGCCATCAGGCCCTCGGCGGCCCGAGGTTGAGCCCGGCCCGAGCTGGACGGTCGGCCCGATCTTGAGTCCGGCGCGAGCTGGAGCGGCCCGAGGTGACCGCGGCCAGTGAGCGCGTGGCCATCAGGTCCGGGCCGCCCGGCCTTGAGCCCGCCGCCCGGCCCGAGGTGGGCCGTGAGCCGTGAGCCCTTGAAGACCGGCCCGAGGTTCGGCCCTCGATGGCCCGGCCATCAGGTTCCAGGCCCTCGACGGCTCTACGGCGGCCCTACGGGCCGAGGTGGGCCGTGAGCCCGCCCCGAGCTGGGCGGTCGGCCCGATCCTCGGCCCTCGAAGATCGGCCCGAGGGGGGCCGTGGGCCGTGAGCCCGGCCCCGGCCCGGCCCGCCCGAGCTGGACCGGCCCGCCGACGTGCGGCCCGAACACGGCCCTGCAGGGCCGGTTGCGGCCCTCGAAGGCCGGGCCATCAGCTCCAGGCCCTCGGCGGCCCGATCTTGAGCCCCGGCCCTGGACGGCCCGAGGTGAGCCGGGAGCGCGTGGCCATCAGGTCCGGGCCCCCCGGCTTTGAGCCCTCGAAGACCGGCCCGAGGTTGAGCCCTAAGGCCCTGCGGCGGCCCCCTACGGGCCGAGGTGGGCCGTGAGCCCGCCGCCGATCAGGTCCAGGCCCTCGACGGCCGAGGTTGAGCCCGGCCCGAGCTGGACGGTCGGCCCGATCCTCGGCCCTCGAAGGCCCGGCCCCGGCCCTGGACGGCCCGAGGTGGGCCGTGGCCATCAGGTCCAGGCCCTCGACGGCCGAGGTTGAGCCCGGCCCGAGCTGGACGGTCGGCCCGATCCTCGGCCCTCGAAGGCCCGGCCCCGCCCCTGGACGGCCCGAGGTGGGCCGTGAGCCCGTGAGCCGGGGGGCCGTGGCCATCAGGTCCGGGCGGCCCGGCTTTGAGCCCTCGAAGACCGGCCCGAGGTTCGGCCCTAAGGCCCTTCGGCGGCCCCTGCGGCCCCGAGGTGGGCCGGGAGCGCGTGGCCATCAGGCCCCGGCCCTCGGCGGCCCTACGGCGGCCCTACAGGCCGAGGTGAGCCGTGGCCATCAGGCCCCGGGCGGCCCGATCTTGAGCCCGGCCCGAGCTGGACGGGTCGGCCCGATCTTCGGCCCTCGAAGGCCCGGCCCTGGACGCCCCCGAGGTGGGCCGTGAGCCGTGAGCCGGTGGCCATCAGGCCCTCGACGGCCCGAGGTTGAGCCCGCCCCCTGGACGGCCCGAGGTGAGCCGTGAGCCCGCCCCGAGCTGGACGGTCGGCCCCGATCCTCGGCCCTCGAAGGCCGGGCCATCAGCTCTAGGCCCTCGGCGGCCCGATCTTGAGCCCGCCCTGGACGGCCCGAGGGGGGCCGTGGCCATCAGGCCCTCGGCGGCCCCGGCTTTGAGCCCTTGAAGACCGGCCCGAGGTTCGGCCCTAAGGCCCTTCGGCGGCCCTGCGGCCCGAGGTGGGCCGTGAGCCCGCCGCCGATCAGGCCCGGCCCTCGGCGGCCCCTTAGCTAGCTGGGCCGCGCTTTTGAATTCCAATCAGGCCGTATCACTCAATGAGGATGGTTCAAGTAGCCGGACTTCCGATGAGAGGACGAGGATGCATTTAGTCTTCGTCAATGCACTTCGGATACGTTCAATGTGGCGAAGAAGCCGATCTCTGGCCTGGATCGGATCAGAGGCATCGATTGCCACGAGTGCAATACCTAATTCCTCGGCAAGCTGGCATAGCCCTGGCTGCTTAAGTGAATTGCGATCGCAGAAAATAACTCCACTTAAACCGTGGTCTGCTGCATAACGAATCAAATCGCTGTCTTGAACAGCAGGATCTTTCCAACGTTCAAAAACAATTCCTACGGGTGCCTCGATGGCTAACGTAGCTGGTAGGGCAGCATCAACGAGAAACTTCATATTTACCGGAGTTCATCAGTTGATATCCAATCGAAATTGTGTCATGGATTGACATTTCTTTGAGTTCAGGATATGCACCAAATATAGCTTGCTGACCTCCTCTGCAATCAAGCTGAGCTAAGGTCAAGGCAGGGATTCGATGACCTTTCAAGTGCGGGGCACCGTGGAGGATAGCGGGATGAAGTTGTGTAGTCTCATTTGCCTGCTACTCTTAGGCGGGCTTTATTCGGAAGAATTGCATTGATCTGTTTCAATAATAAGGTGTAATCTCTCTCATTTTCTAATCTTGGATCAACTATAACTTGTCGCCCTAAAAACTTAGAGTATTTAGATAAAATACGAGTGTGAAGTGGTGGATTGCAGATCAACACGGTATGCGGTCCAAACCAGTTAGGCATCGTGTGATCAGTCCCTATACGTCGAACAACTGAACCGGCATTTACCAATCTAAGGGTTAGATCTAGAGATATTTTTGGTTCCAGGGATGTATCCAATATGACGACAGGAGGGATATAAGGTGGACTTTCGGCTGAACGTGCTCCCGGCCAGCATTGTTCGTACAACAGCCTTTCATCTTCGTTTGATGGTGTAATATGTTCATAAATTCGGATCTGCATCCAGCGATCGTCATTGTGTAGTTCTGATACGCGCTTCTTGAGTGAAGGGCTAACTCCTGGGTGTCCGCAGAGGGACGCTGCCGAAAGTAAAATATCACTATCACCTATATCTATGGCGAGATTAGTCAACGCTTCTGCTGCTTCAAACATATCAAAGTTAACGAGAGTTTCGGCAGCGAATTTAAGCCGATCCAGGTCATTGCGTAGTAGTGGCAGTATTCCACTTATAGCAGCCGGTAACTGTTGAGCCATTCTGTTGCTTAGCCAGTCAACAAAATTAGCCCACGCCCCGCTTACGGTATCTTCACGCGGGTCAGTGCTGCGTATGGCATGCAAGACAGCGGCGAAAAACCCTGGAGACGGAACTTCTACGGTCGCCATTCGATCCTCTCCAAGGCTGAGCGCGGTATATCATTGTCAATTCGCTCGTCCGGCACATCACCGTCGTGCACGATCCTGATCAGCTCGCGGGCTTGCGTTGCGGCATCTGCCATGGCGTCAGTCTCGCACCGGGCTGGGGCCGATGCCTACTGGGACTTCTTGGCCGGGGGACTCGGGTTCGTGGTCGATGATCTCGGCGGGGAAGCCGGGGGCCCGCAGTTCGGCGCCGATGGCCTCTTCTAGGCGGCGGACCACCATGGGGCTGAGGGCCCGGGGGCCGTAGCGGCGGGCGGCGTCGTCGAATACCTCACCGATCACCGGGGCCACGTCCAGATCGACGCCGGCCCGGTCGGCCAGCTCCAGGAACAGGCCCATGTCCTTTTGGACTAGGTCCATGGTGAAGCCGATGTCGTAGGAGCCGTTGAGGATGACCTGGCTCTCGGTCTCGTGGACGAAGGAATTGCCCGAGGAGATGCGGATGGCCTCATAGGTGGTGGTGAGGTCCATCCCGGCCCGGCAAGCCACGGCGAAGGCCTCGCCCAGGGAGGCCAGGTTGACCGAGGCCAGATAGTTGGTCACGACCTTGAGCACCGAGGCCGAGCCCAGGGGCCCGGTGTGCAGGATGCGTCGGCCCATCATCTTCAGCACCGGCAGCACTTGGTCGAAGGCCTCCCTGGTCCCTCCGCAGAAGATGGAGATGTTGCCGGTGGCGGCCCGGTGACATCCGCCCGACACCGGGCAGTCCACCGCGGCAGCCCCCCGGGCCTGCGCCATCGCCCCCAGCCGGAGCACCTCGTCGCGGTCGGTGGTGGACATCTCCATCCAGACGGCGCCGGGGCTCAGCCCGGCCAGAATCCCGTTGTTGCCCTCCATCACCTCGGCGCAGATGGCGGGGGAGGGCAGGCAGGTGACGACCACGCCGCACCGCTCGGCCAGCTCCCGGGGCGCAGCCGCCGCGGCCGCCCCCCGGTCGGTGAAGGACCGCACCCGCTCTTCGTCGATGTCGAGCACCACCAGGTCGGCCCCGTTGCGCAGCAGGCTCCCGGCCAGCTTGGCCCCCACGTTGCCCAGGCCGATGAACCCGATCACCGCGTCGCTCATGGCTCCCCCCGACCTGTGGTGTCGTAGTGCGAAGGTAGGTTATGGGCGATTACTCGACTCTTGTAGGCGCGGAGCCGTGCTCGACTTGGCTGTTGCCGTCGGCAGAGTAGGTTATGGGCGATTACTCGACTCTTGTAGGCGCAGCTCAAGGGTGCGCAACAAGTCGGCCAGGGTCTCGCGCTGGTCGGCGCTGAGGTCGGCCAGCAGCTCGGCTTCTTGGGCTAGGTGGACTTCGATCAGGTGGTCGATCAGCTCCAGGCCCTCGGGGGAGAGCTGGGCGAACATCACCCGGCGGTCCTCGGGGTCGCTGACCCTCTTCACCAGGCCCATCCTCTCTAGCTGGTCCAGGCGGCCGGTCATGCCGCCGGAGGTGAGCATGGTGACCAGGGCCAGCTCCGACGGCTTGGCCCGGTAGGGGAAGCCGAGGCGGCGCAGCGCGGCCAGCACGTCGAACAGGCCGAGGATGAGCCCGTGGGCGGCGAAGAACCGGCCCAGCCGGTCCTCCAGCATCCGGTCGATGATGGCGATGCGGCCGAACACCCCGATGGGCGACGGGTCGAGGTCGGGCCGCTCCCGGCCCCAGTGGGCCAGGATCTCATCGACCCGGCTCTCGGCGCGGGCGGCGGTAGTCGCTTGGCCATCGACTTGGCCGTCGTTGGTTACCGAGGCGTCGGCCTGATCGCTGGCTGCCGCTGCCGTTTGAGCGTCGGCGCGGGCGGCAGTCGCCGCTTGGCTGTCGGGGGCCTCGTCGGCGGTCATCGCTCGGTCTCTAAGTCGGCCAGCACTGAGGCCATGGTGTCGATCACCCGGTCGACCATGGCCGGGTCGAAGGTCAGCGGCGGGTAGATGCCCAGATGGTCGGCTTGGGCCCGCACCAGCACGCCGCGGCCGTAGGCCCGCTCGGCCGCTTCGGCGGCCAGGGGCACCGCCGCCCCGGGCGGGTCGTCGACCAGTTCCACCGCGGCCAGCATCCCCTCGCCCCGCACCTCGGCCACCAAGGGGCTGGCGGCCAGCTCGCCGACCCGGCGCTGCAGGTGGGTGCCCACCGCCTTGGCGTTGGCCACCAGGCCCTCCCGCTCGATGATGGAGATCACCTCCAGCCCGGCCGCGCAGGCGGCGGGGTGGCCCGAGTAGGTGTAGCCGTGCATCAGCTCGATGGACCCGCCGGGGTCCACGAACTCCGAGTGGACCCGCTCCGAGGCCACCGCCGCCCCCATCGGCACATACGCCGAGGTGAGGCCCTTGGCCGTGGTCATGATGTCGGCCACTACCCCGTAGCGATGGCCGCCGAACCAGTGCCCCAGGCGGCCCCACCCGCACACCACCTCGTCGAGGATCAACAGCACCTCGGCCGCGTCGCACAGCCCCCGCACCTGGCGCAGATAGGGCTCGGGCGGGGGATGCACGCCGCCCGCGGCCTGCACCGGCTCCATAATCACCGCGGCCACTGAGGCCGGGTCCCGGCGCTCCAGCTCGGCGGACAGGGCGTCGATGTCATGGGCGGGGACCTGGCTGCACCCGGCCATCAGCGGACCGAAGCCGGCCCGGTTCTCGTCCAGCCCGCCCACCGACAACCCGCCGAAGTTCATCCCGTGATAGGCCCGGTGCAGAGAGACGAAACCGGTCTTGTCGGCGAGGCCCCGGCGCCGCCAATAGGCCCGGGCCATCTTGAGCGCGGTCTCCACCGCCTCCGAGCCCGAGTTGGTGAAGAAGACGTGGTTCAGGTCGCCCGGCGTGCGCTCCGCCACCGCCCGGGCAAGCCGCTCGGCTGGCTCGTGGCGGTAGCCGAACAGGCAGTAGTACTCCAGGGTCGAGAGCTGGCGCCGCACCGCCTCGGCGATCTCGGCCCGGCCGTGGCCCACGATGGCGCAGGCCACCCCGCCCGCGGTGGCGTCCAACAGGCGGCGGCCCTCCGAGTCGACGACCTCGACGCCTTGGCCCTCGGCCAACCGGCGGGTCGGCGGCCCCCCGGCCGAGGTGAACGGCAGCCACAGCCGCCCTTCGGAGCGCGAGCTGGTTACCGGCGAGTCGCTGGCTGTCGGTTTGTCGGCACCGACTCGGCTGGGCTCAGGCCGGTCATCGGCTGGTGCTGGCTGCCGGTTTGCCGACACCGGCTCGGCTGGGCTCGGGCTGGTCATCGGTTGGCGCCGTTCGCTTCGGCTTGGCGGGAGTCGCGCCATTCGATCAGGCCGGCCAGCTCGTCGATCCGGTAGTCGGGGCCGTTGCGCACCAAGATGAAATGGCCCGCGCCCGCAGCCGCGTAGTCGTCGCAGGTATCAGGGCTGACCGGCTCGAACAGGGCCACGGTGCGCTCGATCTCGGCCGGGTCGCGCCCGGCCCGCTCGCAGTGTTCATCAAGCACCCCGTTGAGCCGGGCGATCTCCGCGGGCGTCCCCCAGCCGTTCCACATGTCGGCTTGGCGGGCGCACACCGCCAGGGTCAGCTTCTCGCCCAGCCCGCCGACCATCAGCGGCAGCGGCCCCGCGGGCGGCGGGTCGAGCCGCCCCAGCCGGCGCTTCAGCCGCACGATGGCCTCCTCCAGCTCGCCGATCCGGGCTGGCCCTGACGGCATGGGGTAGCCGTACTCGAGGTAGTCGCGCTCCAGCCAGCCGGCCCCCAGGCCGAGCACCAGCCGCCCACCCGAGGCGTGATCGACGGTGCGGGCCATGTCGGCCAGAAGATCGGGGTTGCGGTAGCCGTAGCACGACACCAGGGTCCCGATCCTGGCCCGCTCGGTGACCTGGCTCATGGCGGCCAGCGTCGTCCAGCACTCGAAGTTCGACCCGTCCGGGTCGCCGTCGATGGGGTAGAAGTGGTCGAAGGTCCACAGGGAGTCGGCGCCGAGCCGGTCGGCCTCCGCCCAGGCGGCCCGCATGGCGTCCCACGAGGCGCGGTTGGGCCGTATCTGCGCCCCGACCGCGACCCGGGCGGTCACGCCGGACCCTCAGGGGGCGCGGGGGTGGCGGACAGGCCGGTGATTAGCGACACGACTTGCTGGCCGTCGGTGGCCGAGGCGTCGAGCACGTCTACCAGCTCGCCTCGGCGCATCACCGCGATCCGGTCGGCCAGCCGGAACACCTGGTCGAGGTTGTGGCTCACCACGATCATGGTCATGCCCCGCTCCCGCAGGCCGGCGACGATCTCCTCCACCTTGGCCGTCTCGGCCACGCCCAGGGCCGCGGTGGGCTCGTCCATCAGGATCACCTCGCTGCCCCAGTTGACCGCCCTGGCGATGGCCACCCCCTGGCGCTGCCCCCCCGACAAGCCCACCACCGGGACCCGGACGCTGGGGATGCGCACGTCGAGGCCCCGGATGATCCGGGTGGCGTCGCGGCGCATCGACCGGTGGCGCATGAAGGTGAGCAGGCTCCGGCCCCGGGTCTGCTCGCGGCCCATGAACAGGTTCTCGGTGGCGTTCAGATTGTCGGCCAGGGCCAGGTCCTGGTAGACGGTCTCGATCCCGGCCGAGCGGGCGTCGTCGGGGGAGCGGAACCGCACCGGCGACCCGTTGACCTCGATGGTCCCGCCGTCGGGATGCTCGGCCCCGGCGATGATCCGCAGCAGCGTGCTCTTGCCCGCGCCGTTGTCGCCGACCACGGCGGTGATGGTGTTGCGGGGGAAGCCGCAGGTGACCCCGGCCAGCGCCACCACCCCGCCGTAGCGCTTGCGGACTCCGTCCACCCGCAGCACCTCGTCGCCGCCCCGGTCCCTGGCGGCGCCCCGGCCCCCGTCATCGGCCGGACCGGCGGCGGACTCGCCGGGGCCGGTGGCGGTCTTCACGGACATATCGCTCATGCTGTGGCCTCCTCGCTGGCCGAGAGCTGACCGAGCAGATAGCTCGGGGTGACCGGGACCCGGTCGATCTGCACGCCCAACCCGCCCAGGGCGTCCTCCACCGCGTTGGCGATGGCGGCCGGCGGCGGGATGGCCCCCGCCTCGCCCACGCCCTTGATCCCCAAGGGGTTGAGCGGCGAGGGGGTCTCGATGTGGTCGATCACCAGACGGGGCACCTCGCAGGCGCTGGGCGCGGCGTAGTCGGCCAGGCTCGGGTTGAGGGGCTGGCCGTCGCCGCCGTAGCGCACCTCCTCGTACAGGGCCGCGCCGACGCCCTGGGCCACGCCTCCGATTATCTGGCCCTCGACGATGTCGGGGTCGAGCATCGGCCCGCAGTCGTGGACCACCGCGTAGTCCAGCACCTCCACCTCGCCGAGCTCGGGGTCCACCGCCACCCGGGCCAGGTGGTAGCCGTTGGCGAAGGTGACGGTGGGCGGCGCCCAGTAGGACTGGGCCTCCAGGCCGGTGGCCCCGCGCCGGGCGTGGCGGCCGCCCGGCCCGAAGGCGGGGGCCAGCTCGGCCACCGAAACCGACCGGCTCGGGGCGCCGACGGCCCGCACCTCGCCCCCGACCAGCTCCAGGTCGGCGGGGGAGATCTCCCAGTCGTCGGCCGCCGCGGCCAGGATGCGCTCCCGCAGCTCGGCGCAGGCCTCGGCGATGGCGCTGCCCGCCACCACCGCGCTGCGGCTGGCCAGGGTGCCCCAGCCGTAGGGCACGGCGTCGGTGTCGCCGGTTATCACCTTCACCGAGGCCGGGTCCACCCCCAGGCACCGGGAGGCCAGCCGACCGAACACGCTCTCGTGGCCCTGGCCCTGCGGGCAGGCCCCCACCGCCACGGTGACCCCGCCCGTCTCGTCGATGCGCACCAGGGCCCCCTCGAAGGGGCCGACCCCGGTGCCCTCGACGTAGCCGGCCACCCCCGCGCCCATCCGCCGGCCCCGCTCGTCGAGGACCCCGCCCCGCCGCCCGTCGTCGCCGGGCCCGGCGCCGGCCAGCGCCAGCGCCCGCTCGAAGGCGGCCGGGTAGTCGCCGCTGTCGTAGACCACCGGGTTGCCGTCGCGGTAGCTGATGCCCAGCTCATAGGGCATGGCCGCGGCCGGGATCAGGTTGCGCCGCCGCAGTTCGAACGGGTCGATCCCCGCGGCCCGGGCGGCGACGTCGAGGATGCGCTCCATGGCGAACACCGCCTCGGGCCGCCCCGCCCCCCGGTAGGGCGACAGCGGCGCCTTGTTGGTGACCACCCCGGTGGCGGTCGCCTCCAGCGCCGGCACCTCGTAGCAACCGCACAGGTGGGCGATGGTGTTGTAGGGCTGCACCACCCCCAGCGGGTTGGCCGCCCCGCAGTCCACCAGGATGCGGTCGCGCACCCCCAGTATCCGGCCGTCTCCGTCGAGGGCGACGGCGATGTCGTGGATCTGGTCGCGGGAGTGGATGGCGCTGACAATGTGCTCCCAGCGGGTCTCGACCCACTTCACCGGCCGGCGCAGGTCCAGGGCGCACAGCCCGCACAGCATCTCCTCGGCGTAGGGGATGGCCTTGCAGCCGAACCCGCCGCCCACGTCGGGGGCGACCACCCGGATGCGCCCGGCGGACAGGCCCAGGGCGTCGGCCAGAAAGGTGCGCAGCGGGTGCGGTATCTGGGTGGACGACCACATGGTGAGCCGCTCGGTCCTCACGTCGTATTCGGCCATCACCCCCCGGGGCTCTATCGGGTTGGCCGACACCCGCCCGGAGTGCAGCCGCCGGCGGGCGACGGTGGCCGCGGCCGCGAAGGCGGCGCCGGCGTCGCCCTTGGCCACCCTCAGCTCCAGGCACCGGTTGTCGGGCCAGGCCTCGTACAGCCGGGGGGCGCCCTCGGCCAGGGCCAGATGAGGATCGACGACCGGCTCGAGCTCGGCGATCTCCACCGTCACCCGCTCCAGGGCGTCGGCCAGGGCGTAGCGGTCCTCGGCCGCCACCACGGCCAGGATCTCCCCCACGTGGCGCACCCGGTCGGTGGCCGCCGGCGGGCGGTTCTCCCGGCGGATGAACGAGCCGTCGTCGTCGAGGGCCTCGAACAGCCGGGGCTCGAACACGCCCCCGTCGGCCTTGGACGGGGCCATGGCCGGCAGCCGGTCGGCCAGATCGGCGCCGGTGTAGACCGCCGCCACCCCCGGCATCCTCCGGGCCGCGGCGGCATCGACGGTGCGGACGACGCCGTGGGCGACCTGGCTGCGGACGAAGCCGACCCGGAGCAGGCCGGGGGCGTCGAGGTCGTCGGTGTAGCGGCTCTCGCCCCGCAGGAACCGCTCGCCGGTCATCGGCGGCCCCTGCTGGCCGCACCGACGCTCACCCGGCTGACCCCGTGCCTGTCCGGCCGGGCCGCGGTCATCGGCGGCGCCCGCCGGCCGCGGCGGCGCTCACTTGTCCGGGCCGCGGTCATCAGCCCCCGACTTCGGTGGCCCAGTAGTCCCACTGGGCGTCCACGTACTCGCGTCGGCTCAGCCCGACGGTGAGCGACTCGTCGTTGAGCTCCGAGCCCGGTATCGGCCGGGGCGGGCCGATCCCCTCGACCGCTAGCTGCAGCCGGGCCGAGCGCTCCAGGTTGACCGCGCTCACCGTCGCCTCCTCTATGGATGAGCCGGTCACCACCGCGCCGTGGCCCTTGAGCAGCGCCGCGGCGTGCCCGCCCAGGACGGCGGCCAGGTCGCGGCCCAGCTCGGGGGTGTCGATCTGCACCGACGACTCGTAGACGGGTATGCCGTCGGCGAACTGGGTACACAGGTTCCAGATGGGCAGGATGGGGCGGCCCGCGATGGAGAAGGCGATGCATCCCATCGGGTGGGCGTGGACCACCGCGCCCACCTCCGGGCGGACCCGGTAGATCTCGGTGTGGATGAAGCGCTCGCCGGGCGCGCTGCGGTCCTCGCCCAAGTCCTCGCCGGCCGCCGCGCCGTCGAGATCGACGAGGATCACGTCATCGGCGCCGGTGGCGGCCAAGTCCGAGACGTGGTCTCGGGTGTGGCCCAGGATGGCCACCAGATCGGTGCCGGGCACCCGGGCGCTGGGATGCCCGAACGGCCCGATCAGGCGCTCTTTGGTGAGGATCTTGGTGGCGACGGCCACCCGCCGGCGCAGGTCTTCGTAACTCACGGCCGCCCCTCTCCCGCCGCCGGTCGGATCGCGGCTGACGGCTGCCGGCTGCGGATCCCCCCGCTCACGGCTGAGCTCCGATCACGTCGATGTCGAGCATGTGCAGGGCCTTGGTGCGGGTGTAGCTCTGCAGCGACTCCATGGAGCCCTCCGAGCCGATCCCGGAGTCCTTGTAGCCCCCGAAGGGGGTCTCCAGGAAGTGCTGGCCCCGGCCGTTGATCCACACGCAGCCCGCCTCCACCCTCCGGGCCGCGTCGAGGGCCCAGTCCAGTCGGCGGGTGATGATGTTGGCGGTAAGCCCCAGCGGCGTGGCGTTGGCAAGCTGCAGCAGCTCGTCGCGGTCCCGCCAGGTCAGCACCGACAGCACCGGCCCGAAGATCTCCTCGGCGGCGATCCGATGATGGGGCGCCACTTGGTCGAACAGGGTCGGCGACAGGTAGAAGCCGCCGCCGGGGGCCGACTCGGGGCGGCCGCCGCCGACCACCAGCCGGGCCCCCTGGTCGCGGCCCGCGGCCACATAGCCGCTCACCGCGTCGAGCTGGGCCCGCGACACCAGCGGCCCCATGGTGGTGGCCGAGTCCAGGGGGTCGCCCACGGCGATCCGGGCCAGCCGGGCCTCCAGCGCCTCGACCACCGCCCCGTGGAGGTCGGCGTGGACGAAGAGCCGCGAGGTGGAGCCGCACGACTGGCCCTGCGACGACTCGAAGTTCATGCCCATCACCGCCTGCTCGGCCACGTAGGCCGGGTCGGCGTCGGGGAAGACCAGCAGCGGGTTCTTGCCCCCCAGCTCGGCGGTGACGTGCTTGAGCACCCCGCTGGCCGCGGCCGCGGCCATCACCTTCAGCCCGGTCTCGCGCCGGCCGGTGAAGCCGATGCGGCGGACGCCGGGGTGATCCACCAGCGCCGCCCCGGTGGTGGCCCCGTCGCCGGTCAGCACCGTCAGCACTCCGGCGGGCAGCACCTCGGCGGCCAGGTAGGCCACCTCCAGCGGCGAGACCGGGGTCTGGTCGGGGGCCTTCACCACCACCGTGTTGCCCGCGGCCAGCGGCGCGGCGGCGTGGTAGACGGTGAACATCAGCGGGTGGTTGAACGGCAGGATGCGGGCCACCACCCCGTAGGGCTCCCGCAGGGTCATGTGCAGCCCCCCGGCCGAGGCGGGCAGGGTCTTGCCGTGCAGCTCGCGGGCGATGCCCGCGAAGTAGTCGAGCGAGTCGGCCGCGTAGGCCAGGTCGTTGCGCATGGCGGCCAGCGGGTTGCCCGAGTCCATGGCGTCGATGCGGGCCAGCCGCTCGGCGTCGGCCCGCAGGGCGTCGGCGAACCGGCGCAGGGCCCGGCCCCGCTCGGCCGCCCCCAGCGCGGCCCATCCCGGCTGGGCCGCGGCCGCGGCCCGCACCGCCCGGTCCACCGCCTCGGCGCCGGCCAGCGGCACCCGGGCCACGGTCTCGCCGGTGCCCGGCGCCACCGCGTCCATGGCCCCGTCGCCGGACGCGGTCAGCCGGTCGCCGCCGATCTGAAGCGGGTAGTCGTCCCGCAGCTCGGCCTCGGCCAGGGTCATGGCCCCCTCCTTTGGGAGTCGGTCGTCTTGGGTTCGGTCATCTCTTGGGGTCGGTTCTGGTGTTCGTCGTCTTGGGTCGGTCCTGGGGTCGGTCGATCGGGTCATCTGGGGTCGGTTGCCTTGGGGTCGATCACCGGTTTGATCTCGCGGCCCGCGGCCATGGCGTCGAGGGCGTCGCCCGTCCGCTCCAGCGGATAGGTCGCCGAGGCCATGGCCCTCTCGAAGCCGAAGCGGCCGCCGTGGCGCTCCAGGAAGCACAGGGCGTCGCGGAAATGGGATATGTCGGCCGACAGGGTGGTCGCCACCGTGATCTGGCGGACCTTCAGGCCGGTGGTGTCCACCGGGACCAGCTCCCCGTGGGCCTGGCCTATCACCATCAGGGTGCCGCCCTTGCGGACCATCTCGACGCCCTCGCCGAAGGCGGCGGGCGGCCCGGCGCACTCCATCACCAGATCGGCGCCCCGGCCGGAGGTGAGCTCCCGCACCGCCTCGACCCGCTCGGCCGGGCTGGTGTTCTCGATGTCGATGAGGGCGCTCAGGCCCCACGACTCGGCCGCGGCCAGCCGGTTGGCCGGCGCCCCGATCAGGATGGTCTGGTGGGCGCCGGAGGCGGCCGCGGCAGCCGCGGCGTACAGCCCGACCGGCCCGGCCCCGAGCACCACAGCGGTGTGGCTGAAGCGGATGGGGGGCAGCCGGTCGAGGGCGTGCATCACCGTGCGCAGCGCGCAGGTGGACGACGAGGCCAGCGCCGGGCTCACCCCGCCGGGCACCCGCAGCACCCGGCTCTCGGCGGCCACGTGCAGGTAGCGGCTGAACGTGCCGTTGAGGCGGCCGCCGTAGGGGCCCCAGCCATAGCCCATGGTGTTGGCGCACAGGGTGGGCTGGCGGGCGACCGCGCACCAGTAGCAGGCGCCGCACCAGTTGTGGGCCCACACGATCAGATCGCCGGGAGCCAGCGGGGCCCCGGCCGCGTCGGCGCGGCTGCCGGGGCCGAGTTCGACGATCCGGCCGCACCCCTCGTGGCCCATCACCAGCGGCAGCTCGGCCAGGCGGGCGAAGGTGCCCCGGGCGATGTGGACGTCGGTGCCGCACACCGTGGCCGCCTCCACCTCCACCAGCAGCTCGCCGGGTCCGGGCGGCCCCGCCTCCAGCTCGACGACCCGGGGCCCGGCGCCGTAGTCCTCCAGCAAGACCGCCGGCCCAGACCGGCTCACGGCCCGCTCCCGTCATCGGGCGGGCGCCGCCAGATCGGGCCCCGCTCGGTGACCGGGTCGAGCAGGCCCTCGTCGATCCACTGCACGTACTCGTAGGGGTCGAAGCTGCGGGCCTCCTGGCCGGGGTAGCCGATCAGCTCACGCACTTCCGGCGACAGGTAGTAGGCCGCGGCCGCGCAGGTGGTGAGGGCGGAGTAGGCCTCCTCATCCACCTTCAGATAGCGAGCCAGAGCTTCCAGCGAGAATGAATCGCCCAGGTCGCGCAGGGCCCGGCCCAGCGGCTCGGCCAGGTCGGGCCGGGCCTCGAGCACCTCGTCGAGCCCCGCCCCCGGCACCCCGGCCCTCCCGGCCGAGGGCATGGTGTCGGTGCCCGGCAGCATCACCTCGGCCATCCGGCCGAAGGCGGCCCGCTCGGCCTCGCCGACGGCGCTCACGCCGGCACCTTCTGGTTGCGGCGATCGGCTGCCATCCGGTCGGCAGCCCGCAGGGCTAAAGCGCTGATGGTGCAGGTCGGGTTCACGCCCGAGGAGGTTACGAACACGCTGCCGTCCACCACGTAGAGGTTGGCCGCGTCGTGGGCCCGCTGGTCGCGGTCCACCACCGAAGAGGCCGGGTCGTCGCCCATCCGGGCCGTGCCCATCAGGTGCCACCCGGCGTAGCGCAGCGGGCCGGCGCCGGTGACCTCCACCGCCCCGGCCGCCCGCAGCGACTCGGCCGCCCGGGCCATCTGGAACTCGGCCAGGCGCTTCGAGTTCTCGCCGAAGCGGTAGCGGATGCGGGGGCCGGGCACCCCGTCGCCGTCGGTCAACGAGGGGTCGAGGTCCACCCGGTTGGCCTCCTCGGGCAGATCCTCGCAGAAGATGGCCCAGGTGGCCCCCCGCCCGAAGGTCCGGGCCATCAGCTCGTGGTGCTCGGCCCCCCACGTCTCCTGGCCGGCCCGCATGGGCAGGACGTGGCCGAGCGGGCCGCCCACCGGCGACAAAGCCCACTTGGCCCCCCGCACGAATCCCCGGGACTCGTCGGTCTCGTAGAACTCGTAGCTGGTGATGCTGGCGCCGAACTGGCCCTGCCAGGTCTCCAGGCACTCGTCGAACCAGCCGGTGACCACCGCGAACGGGTGCATCATCAGCCGCTTTCCCACTAGGCCGCTGGAGTTGGCCAGCCCGTCGGGGCAGACCCGGTCGTCGGCCGACAGCAGCAGCAGCCGGGCCGTGCCCACCGAGTTGGCGGCCAGGATCACCACCTCGGCGGGCTGGTGGTGCTCGGCCCCGGACCGGTCGATCCACACCGCGCCGGTGGCCAGCCCGGCGGCGTTGACGGTGACCCGGCGCACCCTGGCCCCCACCACCAGCCGGGCCCCGGCCGCGATGGCCTTGGGCCAGTGGGTCAGGTCGGTGGAGGCCTTGGCCCCCTCGGCGCAGCCGGAGGTGCAAACGCCCCGCTGCACGCACCGCCGCCGGCCGTCGTAGGGGGCCGACAGGATGGCGTTGGGCTCGGGCCACCAGTGCCAGCCCAGGCGGTTGTGGCCCTCGGCCACCCGGCGGCCGGCCCGGCCCAGCGGCAGCGGCGGCAGCGGATAGTCGGCGCCGTCGGGGTAGGCGGGGTCGCCGCCCAGGCCCGACACGCCGATCTGGCGGTCGATCTCGTCGTAGTAGGGGGCCAGCTCGAAGTAGTCGATGGGCCAGTCGTCGGCGGCGCCGTCGAGGCTGCGGACCCGGAAGTCGCTGGGGAGCATCCGGGGCCAGGTCCCGGCGTAGATCACCGCGCTGCCGCCCACCGCGTTGAACATCAGCGGGGTGATGTCGGACTCGTCCTCGTTGACGGGGTAGTCGGCGGCCAGGCCGCGCACGTTGGGGCTGGCCGACCAGCGCTGCCGGACGGCCAGCTCCCAGTCGCGCTCGGCGCCCCGGAAGTCGCTGCGGTCGGGCCAGTCGCCCTGCTCCAGGCACACCACCGAGAAGCCCCGCTCGCTCAGGTGGCGGGCCACGACCCCGCCGGACGCGCCGGCGCCGATGATCAGCGCGTCGGCGGGGTCGGGCACCGCTCTAGTTGTGCCGCAGCTAGCCGAGCCGCCCCGGCCGGGGTCGGCGGACGGTCAGCGCAAGTCCTCGTTGGACACGCCCACTATCTCTTCCGCGTCCACCAGCAGGGTGGGGGCCTGGATGAAGTAGTCCGTCCCGGTGCTGCCGGTGGTGAGGAACTGATGGCCGATCGCCGCGGTCTGGAAGCCCCAGGAGTAGCCGCGCAGGGCGATGGTGGCGTCCACGCCGTTGCCGGCCCGGATCTGGTCGAACACTTCGGGCTCGCCGTCGGTGCCGGTGATGAGGACCTCGGCGTGGTCGAGGCCGGCCTCGTTCACGGCCTGGGCCGCGCCCAGGGCCAGGGCGTCGGAGTCGGCCCAGATGGCCCGCAGGTCGGGGTTGGCGGTCAGGGCGTCCTGGGCCAGCCGCAGGCCCTCCTCCTGGGTGAACGACTGGGCGCTCTGGTTGAACACCAGGTCGATGCCCGGGTTCTCGGCCATGACGGCCTCGAATCCCTCGCGGCGCTTCTCCACGTACTCGGAGGCGCCGGGGCCGCCGATGCGGGCCAGCATCCCCGAGCCGCCCATCTTGTCGATCATCCACTCGGTCTGGCTTCGGCCTTCCTCTTCCCAGTGGGTGCCGATGAAGCCGATCTCCAGCGAATCGTCCGCCACCCGGTCGCCGGTGGACAGGACGGGGATCCCCGCCTCGGCTGCGGCCCGGTAGGCGGGTATGAGGGCCTCGCGGTCGCCGGGGGAGGCGATGATCAGGTCGACGCCCTTGGTGACGAAGTCCTCGATCTGGGCGACTTGGTCCTCTATCACGTAGGCGGCGTCGGCGGCCTCGAAGTTCCAGCAGCTCTGGAGCCCGAAGTCCCGCAACCCGGCCTCGAGTTCCCGGAAGTACAGGATGAACGTGGCCAGGTTGGCGTAGGCCACGTCGTAGGTCTCCGGGCAGCCGCCCTCGGGGGAGGGGTCGAACGGCGCTTCCGTGGTTTCCGGGGCCGCGGCGGCGGTGGTTTCCGGGTCATCCTGGGCCGCCGCGGTGGTCTCCGGGGCTGCGGTGGCCGCCGGAGCCGCGGTGGTCGCCGGGGTCGTGGTGGTGTCGCCGTCGTCACCGCCGCAGGCGGCGGCAAATAAGACGACGGCCGTCAGCACCGCCAGGAGCCTGGCGATGGGCTTGCTTTTCATTGGTTTCCCTCCATGGGGTTTGTTGGTCGATCTCGGGGTTCGGTTCGGGGGCCGGTCGGCTGGCCTGAGCCGGCGGACGGGGCGGGACTGGTTGGCTGGTCTGAGCCGGCGGGCGGGGCGGGGCCGGTCGGCCGGTCTGAGCCGGCGGGTGGGGCCGGGGCGAGGCCGGGCAGGGAGCTGGTCCAGCGCAGCACCCGGGTGCGGACCAGGTTGGAGGTCATGGCCAGCATGAACACCAGCCCGATCCACACGTCCTGCATGTTGGACGAGACGCTGAGCAGGTTGAGGCTGTTGCGGATCACGCCGATGAGGAGCACCCCGGCCACGGTGCGGGGGATCGAGCCCCGGCCGCCGAACAGGTTGGTTCCGCCCAGCACCACCGCGGCCACCGCGAACAGCTCGGTGAGCTGGGCCGCGTTGGGCTGGCCCGACTCCACCCGGCCCAGCAGCGTGAACCCGGCCAGCACCACCGCCACCCCGCCGGCCAGGAACACCCCCAGGCGCACCCGGGTGACGTGGACGCCGGCCCGCCGGGCCGCCTCGGCGTTGCCGCCCACCGCGTAGACGTGGAAGCCGAAGCGGGTGTAGCGCAGCATGGCGTGGTAGGCGATCCCGGCGGCGGCCGCGGCCCACACCGGCATCCGCAGGCCGAGTATCTCATAGGACCAGAAGTCGCCCCAGCTCTCGGGCAGCCCGCCGACGGTGTTGCCCGCGGTGATCTCCCGGGCGATGCCCCGGGCCATCACCAGCATCCCCAGGGTGGTGATGAACGACGGGACCCGCAGCACCGCGCTCACGAACCCGTTGAACAGCCCGACCGCGGCCCCGGTGACCAGCCCGGCGGCCAGGCCGACCCAGATGTTCTCGTTGCGGACCATCACCTCGGCGGTGACCACGCCGACCAGGGCGATCACCGAGCCCTGGGACAGGTCGAGTTCGGCCGCGATGATCACCACGGTCATGCCGAAGGCGGCGATGGCCAAGAACGAGGTCTGCAGCAGGATGTTCTCGAGGTTGCGGGAGGTGAGGAACACGTCGGAGTTGAAGGTCATGTAGACGCCGATGAGCACGATCAGCAGGGGCGCGAAGCCGGCGTCGAGGGCCCACGGCAGGAGCCGGTTGACCCAGTGATCCTCCCGGGTGGTGCTGACCGCGGTCTGGCTCATCGTGGACTCATCCGCCTCTGCCTCGCCTGCTCCCGGCGGTCGCGCCGGTTGTGGCGGCGGCGGTGGCAGTGCCGTAGGCCGCGCCGCTTGTGGCAGTGCCGTCGGCCGCCATGGCGGCTGTGGTGGGGGTGGCGCCGTCGGCCGCGGCGGGGGCCTCGGGCGGGCGGCTTTGCCCGCGGTGGCGGGCGATGCCCGAGGCGACGTGCTCCACCAGGGCGTCGAGGTAGGCGCGCCCGGCCTCGGCGCCGGCCCCGGTGGGGTCGCCGACAACCCCGATGGGCGACAGGGCCGCCATTCCCCGGCTGCGCAGCGCCTCGCCGGCCGCCGCGGCCGGCCCGATCCAGCCCGGCTCGGCTGCGGCTGAATCCACTAGGTCGGGCCGCAGCAGGCACATGATGCTGGTCTCGAAGTGCCCGGCGTGGGTGCCCACCCGCTGGGGGTCCAGCCCCATGGCCTCGGCCGCGGCATGCACGGCCTTGCGCTGAGCCGGCCAGTCGGCGAAGGAGACGACCCGGCTGGCGAACGCCTCGGCAAGCCGCCGCTCGGCCTCGGCCATCGAGCCGGCGTTGCCCGCGTGGCCGGTGACCACATAGGCGCAGCGGAAGCCGTGGTTCAGCAGCGAGGAGACCACGTCCGCCTGGACCTCGGCCATCGTCTGGGCCGCGACCGAGGCGGTGCCGGCGAAGCCCAGGTGGTGGGGCGAGACGCCCACGGGCAGGCACGGCGCCACCGCGCACTCCCCGGAGCGGGCCGCGGCCTCAGAGGCCAGGGCCTCGGCGATGATCTGGTCGGTGGACAGGGGTAGGTGCGGGCCGTGCTGCTCGAGGGCGCCAAGGGGGACGATCACATCCAGCGGGCCGTCGGCCAGAAGCCGCTCGACCCCTCGGGTGGTCAGCGAGGCCAGAGCCGGGGCGGCTAGCCGCCCGCCGCCGGGCTCGGAGTGCTGGGGGCCCGGATCAGGTGTGGGCCAGGGCATCGTCGAGGTAGGTGGGCTTCTGGGGGCGGCCCGCGCCGATCACCACTTGCACCAGCGAGTCCTCGTCGGTGTGGTTGCGCAGCCCGTGCATCACCCCGGCCGGGGCGCAGATCATCTCCCGCTCGCCTAGGACGGTCTCGAGGATGGTGCCGTCGTCGTGCTCCCACCAGGCGGTGAGCTCGCCCTTGAGCACGAAGAACACCTCCTCCACTTCATGGGCATGCGAAGGGGCCACCCCGCCGGGGGGCATGATCATCACCGACAGGGTGAAATGGTCGGCCGGGATGGTGCCCGGCTCGAAGTGCTTGCCGGTGATGCTGGCCCCCACCATGCGCACATGCGACCGCGTGTAGATCGGGTTCAGTTCCCCTTGACGGGCGAAGGGTTCCCCGTCGGGTTCCTTGGTCTCGAAGCGCTGGATGTGCTCGCTGAAGTCCTGCTCGGTGAAGCTACTGGCCAAGGCGGTCTCCCCCTCTCTCCGGCTGCGACCGGTCCAATTGTCACAGCGCCAAGAATATTAGCGCCAAGACAACTCACCGGCGAATCGAAGGCCCGCGCCGCGTCGGCGGGTTTCGCTGGCACGGCCTTCCCGGGGTCTTGTAGGTTGGGCCCCATAAGGGGGGAGGGCACTGACATGCATACAGCACCGGAAGGTTCGTTGGCGTGGGCGAAGACGGCAAGTCCGAGGAGACTGTTGCTGGTAGTCGGGCTCGCCGCTTCAGCCGCCGTGGCGGCGTCGGTCTTATGGTCCTCGATGGCTTGGGCGGCGGCCCCCGAGTTCTTGGAGAGAGACATGGCGCCGGAGGCGAAGACGGTGACGCTCTTGGCAGCAGGCGAGGGTCAGACCAAGGTGGGTCCGCCGGTGCGGGCCCGTGACGCCGACGACGACACGTTGACGTATTCGTTGTCGGACGGCGATCCGCTCCATGCGTCCTTCTTCACGATTGATCCGGCCACCGGCCAGATCTCGCTGAAGCCGAGCACGCGCTCTGGGGTGTACCGGGTGAGGGTGTCGGTGTCAGACGACGGGTTTGACTCCGACGACTCGGACACGGACACGACGGATGTGACGATCCATGTGACCTCGCCGGGGCACTACCCGTGGGAGGACAGTTGGGTAGCCGCGCGGTCGATGACGGCCGGCGACGGCACGTCGGGCAACCTGTTCGGCGTGGCGATAGCGGCGGCTTCTGAGGTGATCGTGGTAGGGGCTGAATCCACCTACCGGGGGGCGAATCCCACTGTGGGCGCGGTGTACGTCTTCGATGCCGACGACGGCGCTCAATTGGCTCGGCTGGATTCGCCCACCCCGTCGCCGGGCGGGAATTTTGGCCATGCGGTAGACGTGACCAGCGACGGCAACATGATCGTTGTGGGCGCTTTGGGCGAGAACGGCTATCGCGGGCGTGTTCACATATTTACCAAGCCGCCAACGGGGTGGGCCGACAGCAGCGCCCCGACAGCGAGGCTGAGCACGGGTACCGTTCATTCCGGTCAGGGATCAATCCGGTTCGGCCGGGGCGTGTCCGTGTCCGATGACGGCAACACGATAGCAGTGGGTATGCCCAGGTGGGAGCATGTCGGCGGCGCAGACGACAAATCGGGCCTGGACTATGACGGCGCGGTTGTGGTGTTCACCAAACCGTCAACGGGCGGCTGGGTCAATGCTAACTCTGAAAGTTCTGGGGTTGCCGTGCTGACCGCTGGCACCAGGATACGCGTCGATGACACGCTCGGTGAGTTCGTCGCCATCTCAGGCGATGGAAACACGATTGCCGCGGCCGCCCCCGGCGGGGATATCGGACAAGGGGTGGTTTATGTCTTCCGCAAGCCGGGGGCGAGCTGGGCCAGCACCACCACCTCTACACCTGTTCCCCGGTTGTCGGTTGACGGCGCGTTTCGCCGTCAGAATCTAGGCGCGCAGGGCGTAGCCTTGTCATATGACGGATCAACGCTGGTAGCGTCCGCTCCCGTTGCCTGGCGCAAACATAATGCTGGCGAAAATGCGCAAATCCCAGATACCGCTTACGGCTCTGCCTATGTGTACGTGCGACCCGCTGACGGTTGGGCCGACGCCACCGAGACAGCCGAGTTGACGAGGGGCTTCGGCCACAAGTACGACGGGTTCGGCACTGGAGTGGCCGTCAGCGCCGACGGCGGCAAGATCGCGGTGGGCAACCCCTACTCGCGTTCAAGCAACTTCCGGGGCTCAGTCTATGTGTACACCAAGCTGGCGGGAGGCTGGGCCGACGACCTGGACGGCGCAGGCGACAACATCCGAGTCCTGACCGCAGCCGACAGCGACCCCAACCATCGCTACGCGTTCGGACGCAGTTTAGCATTCATAGGCGATGAGCGCCTGGCGGCGGGACAGGATGGCTACATCTTCGGGCTTGCACTCCGAGACGGGTTGTCGTCCCTTCCAGCCGGGGGCCTTTACGGCGATAACGCCCTTCAGGGCTCTAGCGCAAACATACGGCCGGGTTCCGCCCATCTGTTCAAGCTCAGATCAGTTCCGCCGCCCTCGCCCGGGCCGCCGACACCGCCGCCGCCCCCGCCGGACGAGCCGGTCGGGCCAGAAGAAGCGCCTGCACCTACCCCGCCCCCGCCCGTGTTCGAGGATGTGATCGCGGTATCGGTCCACGCCGAGAGCATCAAGCAACTTTCTACATTGGGCATCGCCACAGGCACCACGGCCACCACGTTCTCGCCCGATCAGCCGGTGACGAGGGCCCAGATGGCCACCTTCCTGACCCGGACCTGGGTAGCGGCCGGCCGGGAGTGCCCGTCTTCGGGGATCGTGTACTTCAGGGATGTGGTTTCGGGTTCGACTCATGCCGCGGGCATAGACTGCATGTCCGCCCTCGGGGTGGCCACAGGCACCACGGCCACCACCTTCTCGCCGAACCGGCCGGTGACGAGGGCGCAGACGGCCGCGTTCTTGGCCCGGGCGTGGATGGCGGCCGACCGCACCTGCCCGTCCTCGGAGACCGCCTTCGACGACGTGGTCGCTGGTTCGACTCATGCTGCGAGTATCAACTGCATATCGGCATTGGGGATCGCCCGAGGCACCGCATCCGAGACGTTCTCGCCAGGCCAGTCGGTCACGCGAGCCCAGATGGCCACCTTCCTGGCCCGCTTCTACCAGTTGCTCACCACCTAACCCGGCAGCGAGAACGCCAGCTTCGCAGGGCCTCCGTGGCCGCCGCTCACAGGTCTCGATCAATACGCAACGCGGCCCGGCGAGCGCGACGGCACCAAGGAGGCCCGAGCAGCGCTCTGATCCTGCGGCAGGGCCGGTCAATCCCAGCGGCGGCTCTTGTAGTCCTCCATGTCGTCGCCGTGGAACTGCTTGGTGGCGTTGCCGACCCGCACCCAGAACTCGGATGGAGTACCGCCGCCTGAGAGGGACTTGGAGAATACCGGTCGGCTGGAGGCGCCCACGCGGACCACGCAGATCTCATGGCCGTCCACCGCCTCGAAGTCGATGCGAACGATCCCTGCCGTCTGACACGACAATGATCTGTCAAGGTGTTGCCGGAGCCAGAGTTCGTAGCCGTCTTTATTCGGCTTGCTGCCCAGAGTCTGGTAGTCTCGGTCGAGTCCGATTATCTGGCCGTTGTCTCCAACGCCGATAAGAAGCATCCCGCCCTCTGCGTTCATAAATCCGCAGACCGTCTTGACGATGACATGTTCCATCTTTTGATCCTGTGAGCTGATGTGCAAGTTCCATCGCCCAGTTGACTTGAACTCTAAATCCTGAGACTCGCCCGATTCAATCATGTCGCGGATGGAGAGTTCCGACTCAACTGAATCTCCTTCGTCCCACAGTCGTTTGAAACCCTCGCGAACCACATCAGCAATGCGACCGCGACGGGCCTCAAGAAAGTCACCGTATTCCATCCGTTCCCACCCAAAGAAAAGAGCGTGCCAGTACATCTGACGCTGGAGTTCGCTAGGAGAGAGTCGGTCGGACATCTCTGGCCAGTATTCGGCGGGATCGTCCCTGCCGATTTTGACATTGGTGGGCCAGTCCATGAAGGCCATATTCGCGATTGCGTTTACTTGCCGAGTGCCAGTCACTCCCAGATCTGACAGGTGTTTCTTCGGGAACAAGTGGTGACGTTCTATGGATCGCGGAGCCGTAACAGCAGGATCTAAGAGATCTCTGATTCTCATGTTGCTGAACAGTAGGTTGGCATCCAGCAAATTCAAGGCCGCCCAATAGGCGGATAGAGCTGGTGATCGCGATGAAGATGTGTCGAGCAGGCTTGGTAGTGATATATCCCAATAGTCGTTGGTGAACTTTGTTTGGACGATTCTGTCCAATGTATCGCAGAATGCCCTTCCGTCGGTTGAACCGATGTCTTTAATGCGGCCCAGATCTGATTCGATCTGACTCTCAGGAGAGTTTGTGTAGCGTCCTGTCGTATGGGCCATGAAGAACCATCTTGCTATGACGCCGCGAAGCTCGACGTAACTCAATCGGAAATCGCGTCGCCCGATTAGCCACATCAGGTAAGTGTAAACGACAGCGTTCTCCGAGGTGATCATACGACTTCCTCGAAATCCGGCTGTGGTCAGACACTTCATGAACTCGCGCCAGTTGGTCAGATGTAGAACTTCATCCAACGCGCTTTTGAGAGAAGAGAACTGTTCGTCGCGTCGTGAGCTGCTGAACTCTCCTGTGGCGAGATCCTTGCCGCGAAGAATGTTGTAGACATGCTCGAGTCGGCCTCGCCGGAGGGCCAGACCCACTCCGGCACGAAGCAATTGTTCTGGTTTAGGCTCTAAGAAGGGGTTTCTTGGCGATGGTCCAGTGACCGATGGGTCAACGGCATCTCGGCAGAACTGTTCAAGTTCCCGGCGTCCTTTTTCCCAGTGGACTGACATCAAAGTGAGGATGAAGTCGGCCTGTTTGAGCTGCACGCCTTGAGAGTTGACTCGGACGAAGATCTCCGCGACCTGTTCCTCGTCAGCGCGCGATCCGAGTTCGATGACTTGAAATCGGAACTCCCGCAGATCTCTCACCCGATCAATCCGATCTTCAAGTCGGTCTATTTCTTCGTTGTCAAGCTCTTCAGTTCTACTCTCACTCAACCGAGCCAGAAAATCACGGATAACCGACCTGTAGCGGCCTTCCCACAATTCAGTTATGTCGGGGATGAATTCGGGGTCTCGCTTGATAGCAGCATCGGTCACCTCAAAAGTCTCATCGGCTGGCCTGAAGGCTATTGAGATTCTCTTTTTATCAAATGTCTTTGTGACAATCTTCTGCCCGGTAATCACTGCAAATAGCGATGTCAGTCGTTGTTGACCATCTACAATAAGCAGCCTAGCGACCCGCTGGTCACTATCAGTGTCAATCTGACGTGTGGTCACATCGGCGCCGGTTTCCCAGAAGAGAAGAGTGCCGACAGGGAAGCCGCTGTACATAGAGTCGAACAATTCCCGCACCTTGGAATCCGACCACACAAATGGTCGTTGGATGTCGGGCAGTGCGAGGCTGCCGTGCTTGATCTCTTCGATCAGTTGCGTGAGAGCATATCCAGTGTCGCGATAAAGAGTCGGCATCGTCGTACTCCTTCCCGGTGGAACGGCGGCGAGATTGTACTACCCGGTGATCAGAACCGCCCAATCGGGTTAGGCCCGATTCATGGCCGGCTCAGCAGCGACACTGCGAGGCGCTTTGACCGGTCGTCGCTCGCGTCGAGCAGATCGAGGGCCACCACCGGGATCGGGGCCACTTCCTCGTCGGGCTGGAAAGGCCAGACGGCATCCTCGACGGCCCTGAGCACGACGTTGGGCCGCTCCGCCCCCTCGACGAGAGCGAATTTCCGGGCGACATCCGCGATGTCCGACTCGGGCATGTAAGCCTCGTACCCGCCGATGGCGACGAGGTCGAGGCCGTGCTCGCCCGCGGCGCTCAAGCCGGTGCGAACAGCTCGGGCAGTTCCTGGAAGCTTGTCGAGCACGGAGGGATGTCCGTAGAAGCGCCGGGTCTCAGCTCGGGCCCGCAGACGCTTAGCGAGAGGCAGAAGACCTGCCGCCAGGCGTCGGCGCGCCCGTGATTGGGCCACGGCGGAGCTTTCGATCTCGCGGCCGTCGGCCAGGGCTAGGACGGCCCATGCCGACGCGGCTTTCCACGGGCGGCCGGCACTTGTGCAACGGTCGGCGACCACGTCGAGCGCGGCGCGGTCTATCGCCCACACCCTGCCGATCCGGCTGCCTCGCAAGGTTCCGCTGGCGAGCATCTGGCGCACACGCCTCTCGCTGACGCCTAGCTCGACCGCCGCGTCGGCAACTCCGATCACCTGCATTTCATAACCCTACCGATATACAGCCGATTATGTTCCCGATAGAGAACAGGGGCTACGCCCGATTCGGGCACGAGCCGATGGCGAGCGCACGGTCGCTGCTCTTCGACATTTCGGGGGAATGACTGAGCCCAGGCCCGAGCAGTGCTCTGACCTGGGCTTTCTTGGTGGCGGGGGGAGGATTTGAACCTCCGACCTTTGGGTTATGAGCCCAACGAGCTACCAGACTGCTCCACCCCGCACTACCAAGCTAGCACCTAGGCGCTCGAATCACAACCCGACGGTTCAGAGAACGGGATTCGCGGGATCGAAGCGGACCTTCTGAGCGTCCAGGCCCTCCCTGCCGGTGGTCCGCAGCCCCGCGGCCTCGGCCAACCCTTCCTGCGACAGTCCCACCTGCTTCCGCAGCCGGCGGACCCGCCCCTCGAAGAGGCTCCTCGCCTCGTCGGTGCTTTTCCTGCCATCACCGGCTCTGTCGCTGCCTCGGGCCATGATGGAGGCGAGCCTAAGAACGCGCAGACTTTGAGGCTACAGACTATGAGTAACACTCTGATCTCTGATAACGCATCCCTCCTGCTCCCCGACTCCGTCACCGTCAAGCGGAGCGATCCGGTCTACATGGCGCACGCGTATCTCACGAAAATCCCGGTATCGGCGATCACCCCGTTCATCAAAGCATTCACTCGACCGGGTGAAACCGTGCTCGACCCGTTCGCTGGCTCTGGGATGACAGGCGTTGCCGCTGCGACTCTGGGCAGGAAGGCTCACCTGTTTGACATCGCAGTTCTCGGCGAGCATATCGGACGCAATTATTTGAATTTAGTTGATCCTGCTCGCTTGCGCAGTAAAGCAGCCGAAATCATTACGAGGGCAGAGGATAGGATCGGTGATGTATATACGACCCCTTGTTCAAGATGCGGGCAGACGGCTCGACTTGTCAAAACTGTGTGGAGCATGGTCATGGAATGCCGAGAATGCTTAGCTCCAGTTGTCTTCTACCGGTCCATTGAAGACGCCGATTGGGATAAAAGCAAACTGAAATGTACTAATTGTCCGGCACCGTTTTCACCCAGGGCGAGAAGGATCGGTGAGGTTTCTATTATTGACTTCATCGTCTGCATGTGCTCAAGATCTCAGATTGAGCAAGAATGGTCGGACATAACGATAAAGCCGCGTAGTACAGGTTTAATGTGGCCCGATGAACCCATTGAAGAAGATCGTCAGATGTTCATTGCGTCAGCCCTGGGTAGGCATGGACTTACTACAACGGCCTCGTTCTACTCGCATCGCAACATATGCGCCCTTAGTGCTCTCAAAGCAGAGATAGATTTAGTTGAAGACGAAAGCCTGAAAGAGAAGTTGAAGTTCTGCTTTACGGCTATTCTTACAAGAGCTAGCAAACGATATCAATGGTCAAAGAAACGCCCCCTGAATGCCGTCAATTCCAACTACTATGTGGCCCCTGTATTTTATGAGTGGAATGTATTTGATTTGTTCAGTCGCAAAGTTGAAGCTGCTATCAAATCTGATAACTGGATACTAGCCAATAAGCGCGAGATGTCGATCGCGCAATTTGTTGAATCCATGAATGTCACTTACGACGTTGCTAGCGCAGATTCTGTGCCATTGCCGGACAATTCTATTGATTATGTATTTACAGATCCTCCGTTCGGGTCAAATATCTTCTACTCGGATATGAACCTCTTTCAAGAGGCGTGGCTAGACAGCATGACCGATCCAGCTAGAGAAGCGGTTATTGACCGAATCGAGACTGGCCATCATCGAACAGCGGAACGCTATGAGAAGCTGCTTACGGATGCTCTAATTGAATGTAAGAGAGTGGCGAAACCGGATGGATATATCACTATAGTGTTCGGCAACAGCTCAGGATCGATCTGGAAAATTGCACAGAGAGCAATCAAGTCGGCTGGTCTCATCGTAATACCTGAACTTATTTCTATCCTTGATAAGGGTCAACGTTCCGTCAAAGGTTTGACTTCAGAGTTTGAGAATGTTGTAACACTTGATCTTGTGCTCACCATGCGAGCCGGTTCACCAAATCAGCTAGCTACTTCTATAACTCCACCCGAGAAATACGATCTAGAGGAAGCAGCAAATTATATAGTTGGCTCTAACACTATTTCCAGCTTATTCTCTGAGGCAAGCCGGTTGTACCTGGAAATACTTAGGTATGGATTCAGACATGGATGGGATCTCAGCACGCTAAATTTAGCCAATGTTGCGAATATGATGCACTAATATAAACTGAAAATTTGAGTTTAATTGAGGTCATTATAGGTTGTATGTTAGGTAGTCGATTCCGCCGCTCGTAGGTCTTGGAGAGTCTTGCCTTCGGCAGACTTCCAATCACGGGGACTAGCGGAACGGCCTAGCATGACCTGTGCTGCCTTCGAGGCAGAGTTGAACTCGTAATCCTCCTTGAGTCTGATATGGTCGCCTTCTTGGACGAGGATTCCATTGCTGAGCAGGTTTGCCCGCAGGTTTTCTGCAGATTTGTCATGATTAGTCAATGACGGCAACGTTTCCGCTCGGCCGAGTGAGTCCGCGAAGACGACGAAACCATTGGCGGTAACTACGCCCTCGACTTTGATGTTTTGGCCGGTGAGATACAGACGAGTCGAAGCCGGTGACTGTTCGTCGGACGATGATCGCTCACCGGACCGGGAGGCGGCTTGCTCACCCGGCTTCTGAAAGACCGGCACGCCGAGCACGGGGTAGATGAGCAGCATCTCGGCCAGGAAGGCCTCGGCTTCAGCTTCGTCCGGCTCCGACAACGGGGGCAACGAGCCAACATTGGCGTTGTCCATCTCGGCCCGGTTGGCCCCGGCTGCCAGTCCGATCAGCCGGGCCTCCAAGTATCGGATGTGGGCCTTGTTGAGATTCTCGTCCTTGCTGGTGAAGACGATGACCCGGTTCCAGAAGTCCTTGTTCCGGTTGTGGTGGTCGTCGAGTCGGCGGGGGAGGTCGTCGGTCTCACCGATGTAAATCCGGTACGCCTGCAACTCCAACTCGCTGGGGCCGATCAGCAGGTAGATGCCCGGTCCGGTTAGGTCCGAGCGGGACCGGAGATCCCGGAACCGGGTCCGGGGAGCCATGAGCGCCTTGCCCGTCCAGTTGCTCTTCTCGACTACCCAGACGCCGTCGGCCTCGCCGCTGGCCAGGAAGATCTGGATGGACGTCCCGAGCCGTTTAGGAGGGTCGCTCATGTTCTGAGTGTAGGGATCGTAAGGCGGTGCAGGACTTGTAGGGTCACTGCTTCGAGTCCGCCGCGCTCGGCGGGCGACCGAGTGACGAGGGAGGGAGCGGGATCGTGACTCGCATGACACCTAGTGAGGCGTTCGTGGAGACGATGGTGGCCCACGGCGTCGACACCATCTTCGGCATCATGGGCAGCGCCTTCATGGACGCCATGGACATCTTCGAGCCGGCCGGGATCGAGTTCGTGCCCGTGGTCCACGAGCAGGGCGCGGCCCACATGGCCGACGGGTTCGCCCGGGTCAGCGGCCGCCACGGGGTGGTGATCGGCCAGAACGGCCCGGGCATCTCCAACTGCGTCACCGCCGTGGCCGCCGCCTACTGGGCCCACAGCCCGGTGGTGATCGTCACCCCCGAGGCCGGAACGATGGGGATCGGCCTGGGCGGCTTCCAGGAGACCAACCAGCTCCCCATGTTCGAGGAGTTCACCAAATACCAGGGCCACGTCAACAACGAGCGGCGCATGGCCGAGATCACCGCCCGCTGCTTCGACCGGGCCCTGTCCGAGATCGGCCCCACCCAGCTCAACATCCCCCGAGACCGCTTCTACGGCGAGATCGACGTGGACGTCCCCGAGCCCCAGCGCATCGAGCGGGGCCCCGGCGGGTCCGCCGCCCTCGACCAGGCCGCCGACCTGCTGGCCGCCGCCGACTTCCCGGTGATGATCTCCGGCGGGGGAGTGGTGATGGGCGACGCCACCGCCGACGCCGTCGGGCTGGCCGAGCGGCTGGGCTGCCCGGTGGTCAACAGCTACCTGCACAACGACTCCTTCCCGGCCAGCCATCCCCAGTGGTGCGGGCCTCTGGGCTACCAGGGGTCCAAGGCCGCCATGAAGCTGCTGGCCCGGGCCGACGTGGTGCTGGCCCTCGGCACCCGCCTCGGCCCCTTCGGCACCCTGCCCCAGCACGGCCTCGACTACTGGCCCGCCGAGGCCAAGATCATCCAGGTGGACGCCGACTCCAAGATGCTGGGCCTGGTCCGGCGGATCGACGTGGGCGTCTTCGGCGACGCCGGCGCCGCGGCCCGGGCCCTCACCGAGCGGCTCCGGGGCCGGGAGCTGGCCGGCGACGCCACCCGAGCCGAGCGGGCCGCGTCCACCAAGGCCGCCAAGGCGGCCTGGGAGGCCGAGCTCGACGACTGGACCGAGGAGACCGACGACTTCAGCGTCGACATGATCAAGCAGGCCGCGGCCGAGCCGGACGACTGGCTGCACCCCCGCCAGGCGCTGCGGGAGCTGGAGAGGGCCATGCCCGCCCGGGTGATGGTGTCCACCGACATCGGCAACATCAACTCGGTGGCCAACAGCTACCTGCGCTTCGAGGAGCCCCGGTCGTTCCTGGCCGCCATGAGCTGGGGCAACTGCGGCTACGCCCTGCCCGCCGCCATCGGGGCCAAGAAGGCCGCCCCCGACCGCCCGGCCGTGGCTTACGCCGGCGACGGGGCCTGGGCCATGAGCATGGTGGAGGTGATGACCGCCGTCCGCCACTCCATCCCGGTCACCGCCGTGGTGTTCCACAACCGCCAGTGGGGGGCGGAGAAGAAGAACCAGGTCGACTTCTACGGCCGCCGGTTCGTGGCCGGCGAGCTCGACGGGGGCGAGGACTGGTCGGAGGTGGCCCGGGCCATGGGCGCCGACGGGGTGCGGGTGGACGACCTCGACGACGTGGGCCCGGCGCTGGCCCGGGCCATCGACGCCCAGATGAACGCGGGCCGCACCACCGTCATCGAGGTGATGTGTACCAAGGAGCTGGGCGACCCCTTCCGCCGCGATGCCCTGAGCCGCCCCGTGCGCCTCCTCCCCAAGTACGCCGACTACACCTAGACCCGCCGCAGGGGCGCAGGGGTTTTCAGTTGTGCGGCATCCACCCCGTGTCATAAGGTGAACTCGGAGTATCGAAACTTACGTCGGGCGGGTGGATGGGCTAGGAACGGAGGGATGATGCGACCCAGCATTCGACAGAGACGGCTGCTACTTCAATTGCTTGCGGTGCTCGCCGCCGCGGCTCTTGTCGCCGCGGCCTGCGGCGGCGGCGACGACGAAACCGGCGGATCCGGCGACGAGCCCGATGGGGCCGCTGCCGCCCCCGAGCCCACCGCCGAAACCGAGCCTGCCCCCGAGCCGTACCGGGTGGCGCTGTTGATACCCGGCACCAGCGACGACGCGTCGTGGTCGAACGCCTGGGCCGACGGCGCCGCCGCGGCCGACGCCGCCAACGACGATGTGGTCGTGGAGATCGTCGAGGCTCTCCCGGAGGTCGATGACTTCATCCAGCAGGGGGGAGCGTTCGCAGGCGACGGGTACGACCTGATCCTGATGGCCGACGGGCGGATGGTCGATGCCGCCCGCACGGTGGCCGAGCAGTTCCCCGACACCGTCGTGTGCCAGATCCCCCACCAGCCGGAGTCCACCGACGGCAACCCGGACAACCTCTGCTACGTCGACGTCGCCCAGCACCACGCCAACTTCTTCACCGGGGCCATCGCCGCGCTCGTCTCCGACACGGGCCGGGTCGCCTCGATCAACGGCTTCGCCTTTCCGGGCCTGACCCGCCAGCCCGAGACCTTCCACCTCGGGGCCCGCTGCGTGAACCCCGGCATCGAGTTCAGCCAGCAGTACATAAACACCTGGACCGACACCGCCGCGGCCAAGGCCGCGGCCCAGGCCGAGATCGCGGCGGGCGCCGACGTCATCATGGCCGCCACCGATCAGGCCGTGCTCGGGGTGATCTCCGCGGCGCAGGAGGCCGAGGGCACGGTCTGGGTGATCCCGTCCTACTACGACAGCTTCGAGGTCGCCCCCGATGTCGTGCTGACCTCCGCCGTTCACGGGCTCCAAGACGTGGCGGCCGCGCTGATCGACCAGGGCCTCAACGGCCAGATCCCAGCCGCGGCGTTCATCGACTTCACCGCCCAGAACACCGCCGGGATCTCCGCCGCCCCCCTGTACGACAACGCCGGAGCCCTCGACGCCGAGGGCAGGGCCGCCTTCGACGATCTCGAAGCCAAGGTCCGCAGCGGGGACATCATGATCCCCGACGAGACCGCGGGCGACAATCCCGTCGGCGTCGAGGGCGCGGGCGGCGAGATCGACTTGGCGGCAATCGGCTGCGGTTAGCGGCGACTGGCGGCCCCCGGCTGCGGTCAGCGGCCATCGGCTGCGGCCATGATGGTGGCCTAGCCGAGCGCTGAACTCCGTGGAACAGCCGAACCCGAAGCCTGCGCTGGCCCTTCGCGGGATCTGCAAGCAGTTCGGGTCGGTAGTCGCCAACGCCTCCATCGACTTGGAGGTTCGCGTCGGCGAGGTCCATGTCGTTTTGGGCGAGAACGGCGCCGGCAAATCGACGCTCATGAACATCGCCTTCGGCCACATGCAGCCCGACGCCGGCCGGATCGAGATCGAGGGCCGGCCCACCCGCCTGGCGTCGCCGGCCGACGCCATCGCCCGGGGCATCGGCATGGTCCACCAGCACTTCGCGCTGGTGCCGACCTTCACGGTGGCCGAGAACGTCGTGCTCGGCTCCCGCCCCGCCCGGGCCGGCAAGCTCGACCGCAGGGAGATCGCCGACGAGGTGAGCGAGGTGAGCGCCCGCTTCGGCGTGCCGGTGGACCCCTCGGCGGTCGTGCGGGACTTGCCGGTGGACGAGCGCCAGCGCGTCGAGATCCTCAAGGCCCTCTACCGCGACGCCCGCATCCTCATCCTGGACGAGCCCACCGCCCTGCTGGGGGCGCGCCAGATCGCCGTCCTGCTCGAGATCATCGACAGGCTGCGGGCCGACGGGCGCGCCATCGTGCTGGTGACCCACAAGCTGGGCGAGGTCATGGAGATCGCCGACCGGGTGTCGGTCGTCCGGCGGGGCCGCAAGCAGGTGGAGCTGGCCCGAGGCGAGTTCGACCAGCAGGCGCTGGCCAAGGCGATGACCGGCCAGTTGATCGTCGATGAGATCTCGCGGTCGTCCGGGCGCGGCGAGCCCGAGGTCGTCCTGGAGTGCCGCGGCCTGACCGTGCCCGAGCCGTCGTCGGGACCGCCCGTGAAGGGGTTGAGCCTGCGGGTGCGGTCGGGGGAGGTGCTGGGGATCGCCGGGGTGGAGGGCAACGGCCAGCGGGCGCTGATCGACGGCCTCACCGGGTCGGCCCGCTGCGAGGGCGCCATCCGCTTGGACGGCGAAGACATCGCCAACGCCCCGCCCCGCCGACTGCGCCGCTGCGGTATGAGCATCATCCCCGAAGACCGCCAGGGCCGCGGCCTGGTGCCCGACATGACCCTGGCCGAGAACCTCGCCCTCGTCGATCTGCTGGCCGCGCCGCCGGGCGACGGCCCGCGGCTCGTGTCGTGGAGGCAGATCAGGGCCGAGGCCAGGGAGCTTCTCGAGGCCTTCGACGTCCGCCCTCCCGATCCCGACCTGGCGGCCTCCGCGCTCTCGGGGGGCAACCAGCAGAAGGTGGTGCTGGCCCGGGAGCTCTCGCGCCGGCCCAGGCTGGTGGTGGCCGACAATCCGACGTGGGGCCTCGACGTGGGCGCCATCGGCTATGTCCACCGCCGGCTCGTCGCCGCCCGCAACGACGGGGCGGCCATCGTCTTGGTGTCCCACGACCTCGACGAGCTGATGAAGCTGTCCGACCGGATCATCGTGGTGTACCGGGGCGAGATATCGCTCGAGGCGCCCCGAGCCGAGGCCAGCCTCGACGACATCGGCCTGGCCATGGCCGGGGCCCGGTAGTGGCCGGCCGTCCCGCCTCCCGCGGCGCGGCGTTCGGCGGCGGGGGAGGAGGCGGCGCAGGGGAAGCACCGGGCCGGGGCGCGGCCATGGGCATCCGCATCGCCTCGGGCTCCGGCCCGAGAACCCTGGTGGCGCTGGCCGCCGGGCTGGCGGTCATGGCCGCCGTCGTCGGGGCGCTCGGAAAGAACCCGCTGCAAGCGGCCGGCGCGGTCGTGGACGGGTCTTTGGGCAACCGCTTCGGGATCGGCCAGACCGTCCAGATCTGGACGATCCTCGTCCTCGCCGGCCTGGCGTCGGCCATCCCGTTCTCGGCCCGGCTGTGGAACATCGGGGGCCAGGGCCAGATGTACTCGGGGGCGATCGCCGCGGCCGCCCTCGGCATCACGCTGCCGGCGAGCTGGCCCGGCGCCGTGCTGGTTCCGCTCATTCTCGGGGCCGCGACCGCGGCCGGGGCTGGCTGGGGATGGCTCCCGGCGTGGATCCGCAACCGGTACGGCGCCAGCGAGATCGTCACCACGCTGATGCTCAACTTCGTCGCCGTGCTGGGCGCCGCCTACGTCATCCGCGACGCCTGGCCCGACCGGTTCGCCCAGCAGACCGAGTCGGTGGCCGACAACGCCCGGCTGCCCGTGCTGATCGGCTCCGTCCGGGCCGACATCTCGATCGTGCTGGCCGCCGCGGCCGCCGTCGGGCTCTGGGTCCTGATGACGCGCACCCGGCTCGGCTTCGCCGTCCGGGCCCTGGGGGCGAACCGGGGCGCGGCGCTGCTGTCGGGCGTCAGCGAATCGGCGGTGGCCTCCGCGGCCTTCGCCTTGGGCGGCGCGGCCGCCGGACTGGGGGGCGGGGTGTTCGTCCTGGGCATCCACGGCGCCCTGTTGAACGGGTTCTCGGCCGGGCTGGCCTTCTTGGGCATTGCCGTGGCCCTGGCGGCCAGGCTGAACCCGCTGACCGTGATACCGGTGGCGGGGCTGTTCGCCATCCTGCGGGTCGGCAGCAACAACCTTCAGGCCGGGGCGGGCCTGTCGCCGGCCACCGGCGACGTGCTCATCGCCGTCTTCGTGATCATGCTGATGGTCGTCGGAGTGATCCGCTTCAGCTACGGGGAGCTCGTCGATGGTTAGCGAGCTGGTCCTGATCACCTTCTTCGTGACATCGCTCCAGTTGATGGTGCCGATCCTCTTCGCGTCCCTGGGCGAGATCCTGGTCGAGCGGAGCGGAGTGCTGAACGTGGGCATCGAGGGCGTCATGCTCATCGGCGCGTTCACGACGGCCCTGGTCGGCATCGAGACCGGCAGCGTGGTGCTGGGGATGCTGGCCGGCTTCGGGTCGGGCCTGCTGTGCGGAGCGGCGCTGTCGGCGCTGTACGTCCGGGTCGGGACCGACCAGGTGGTCACCGGGCTGATGTTCAACATCTTGGCCATCGGGCTCACCGCGCTGCTGCGCGACCAGCTCATCGGCGGACAGGTCGGGCCCATCCTGCGCGGCATCTCCGTTCCCGTGCTCAACCGGATCAAGTTCGTGGGCGACGTCCTCGCCCAGCAGAACGCGCTGTTGTGGGTGGGGATCGGGCTGACCCCGGTGGTGGCGGTGGCGCTGTACCGCACCTGGTGGGGCCTGCAGGTGCGGGCCGCGGGCGAGCGGCCCGGCGCGCTGGCCGCCAGCGGCCACGACGTGTGGCGCACCCGCTATGCGGCGGTGATCTTGGGCTGCGGGCTCAGCGCCCTGGGCGGGACGGCGCTGGTGCTGTCGTCGTCGGGCGGCTTCGTCCCGAACATGGTGGCCGGCCGGGGGTTCATCGCGCTGGGCGTGGTGGTGCTGGCCCGGTGGCGGCCCTGGGTGGCGCTGCTGGGGGCGGCCGTGTTCGGCCTGGCCCAGAGCCTGCAGTTCCTGGCGTCGCAGATCGACGCGCTGGCGGGCGTTCCCCGAGAGCTCTGGCTGGCCGCGCCCTATGTTGCCACTATTTTCGTCGTCGTCTTCTCGCTGCAGAGCCGGTACCCGGCGGCGGTCGGCGTCCCCTACAAGCCCGGCACCGCGTCTCAGCATTGATCGACTAGGAGAGAAACCCAATCGGAGGAGGGTGAGAGTGACCTTCAGCTACGTACACGGAGACCGGATGCCGCTGCCCGACGACGGCAGCTTCGCCGAGTTCACAGACCCGTCGATCTCAGCCGTCGTCTCAGTCGACATGCACCGGGGCCATCTGGAGGACTCGCCCGAGTGCCCCTGCCCCGCGCCCCGGGCCCGGGCGATCGTGGCCCCCATCGACCGGTTCCACGAACAGGCGCGCAGGCTGGGGGTGCGGGTGATCCACGTGCGGTCGGTGCTGCGGGCCGGGGGCGAGGACGACACCCGCGGCAATCTCAGCGCATGGCGCCTCACGTTCCCCCGGTTCGTGGGCGACATCCCCAACGCCGCCGAGCACGCCCTGGAGGGGTCGCGCTGGACCGAGTTCGTGACCACGGTCGAAGGCGAGGACCTCGTCGTGAGCGGCAAGAAGCGCCTGTCGCCCTTCTTCGCCACCGACCTCGAGATGCTGCTCAGGAACATGCAGGTCAACACCGTCGTCTTCAACGGCGGCATGACCGACTGCTGTATCATCAACGCGGCCTTCGACGCCGCCAACCGCGACTTCCGCGTCGTAGTGGCCCGAGATCTGGTCGCAGGCACCAGCGACGAGCTAGAAGACGCCGCCCTAAAGATGATCTCCATCCACCTAGGCGTAGTAATCGACTCCCAAGACCTGACAAACACCTGGCAAACCGCCCAGCAAAAGAGCTAATAGCATGGAAGGAGTATTATGAAGCTGAACGTGGATAAGTCAGCCGACGCGCTTTATTTGCGTCTTGACGACTCTTCTGTGGTCGAATCTGAGGAGGTATCTCCGGGAGTAGTGCTTGACTATAACGAATCAAATGAGGTAGTCGGCGTGGAGATTCTCAACCTTTCGAAACGCTCTTCGGGTTTGAACCTCTCCACTCTAGAATTCCAAACAGTGTGACCTAATGTAAAAGCACACTTCAGCGGATCACGGCTTGGAGTTCGTAGATTTTTAGGTGGATCGACTCGGTGACGCTGAAAGGGTTGAGGAACCGCCAGGCCGGGTTGTCGCTGGAGCGCCAGTCGATGTCCCAGGTTGCGGTCACGGTGGCGTCCAGGCCCTCGGGTCCGGAGGCGTGGATGAACACCTTCGTGCATTTGGAGGTCTGCCGGTCGCCGGGCAGGTCCGGGTCCCAGCTCGTGGCCGCGTCGGTGGTGCATTCCAGCTCGCCCATGGACCCGAAGTCCCAGGTCACGTCCCGGAACCGGGCCCTCACCGTGGCCCAGGTGCTGCCGGCCTGGGCCGACGCCTCCGAGTAGGCCAGGCGGCTGGTCACCGCGAACCAGGTCTCCACCCCCACGAGCTGGCGGCCCGGAGGGGCGATGGCGGGCCGGGGCCGCTCCAGCCCCAGCAGGCCGACGGCGTACTCGGCCACCTCCCGGCCGGACACGGCGTCGCCGGGGACCTTTCTGGGGTCGTACACCACCTGCCGGGGGTAGCCCCGCACATACGGGTTGCCGTCTTCGGCGTAGCGGCACGACAGCACGTACAGGTGCCCTTCCACCGGGTTCCACACCGGCTCCGGCGGGGCGTCGGAGGACTCCCAGCCCTCCTCGTAGCGGAGGTAGACGCACAGCACCACCCGCCCGACGGTCCTCGAGCCCGGCCGCTCCACCGGCTGCAGCGACCGGCGCTCGCCGGCGGTGACGCAGAACCCCGCCACCTCCGCGCACTCGAACACCGAAGTCTCCCTCTCGACGACCTCAGCCTCGACGGCTTCGCCGTCACCGGTCCCCGAGAGCGAGGGCTCGTTGGCTTCTGGCGTCGGCGCTGATGCCGACGCCGGCGAGAGCGGGCTGGCCGCCGGGCGCGACGAGCCGGCGGTCCAGCCCGGACCCAGGGTGCTGACGCACCCCGAGCCGATCAGCGCGGCGGCCAGGACGTATGCCTGCACCCGTCCGACCGCCGATCTCGCTGATCGTTCCATGATCTTCATACATGGAGACTAAATGAAAATTACTTGAAATGCAACAGACAAGTCGAAAAATTCTTGGGGCCCGCCCGGGCCGTCAGCGGATGGCGCGAAGGATGCCCGGCGCGTCCAAGTCGTCCAGCGATACCCGGGCCGTCGGCGGAGGGGTCAGTCGTCGCCGGCGGTCAGCTCCATGCCGATCTGCTCTTTGATCTGGTCGAGGCGGGCCCGGGCCTCGCTGTTGCGGACCGCGGCCTCGATCTCGGCCATGCTGGCCTCAGCGCTGCCCTCGCCCTCGGTCAGCTCGGCCACGCCCTTGGCCTTGGCGTAGCGGGCCTCGATCTTGTCGCGCACCTCGTTGAAGGTGGGCACGTCGCCGCCCACCGACTCCGACAGGGTGGTCATGGCCCGGTTGACCTGCTCCTGCATCCGGGTCTGGTCGAGCTGGCTCAGCAGCTTCTGGCGCTCGCCCAGCTTCTCCTGGAGGGACCGGGCGTTCTGGGACACGGCCGACTTGGCCTGGTCGGCCGCCTGAGAGGCCTGGAAGTGCAGCGACTTGAGGGTCTCGATCTCCTGTTCGAGGGTGATCAGCCGGCCCGCGAACTGCTCGGCCGCGTTCATGTAGGACTCGGCCTTGGCCTCGTCGCCCCCGTCGGCCTCCTTCTCGGCCATCACCACGGCCTGGCGGGCGTTGAGGTTCACCTTCTCCAGCTCCTCGATGGCCCGATTGAGGCGCATCTCGGTCTGCTTCTGGTTGGCGATGACGTTGGCAGCCTGGTCCTTGAGCCGCCGGTGCTGCTCATGGGCCTCGCCGATGGCCTGCTCAAGCTGCACCTTGGGGTCGGCCGTCTCGTCGAACCGGCCGCTGAGCTTGGCCGTCAGGTACTTCCAGCGGCGGTTCAGGTACTTCCACATGGCTTGCTCCCGGGTCGCATGGGGCTCGCCCCCGGGGACGGCGCACGCCCCGCCCCCGGAACCGAGCGGCCCTCCGACTCTACCGGCGCCGAGCCCGCTGGACCGGCTGCAGAACCCTGTTCGGCCTTTCTCCGACCCCCGTGGGCTCTACCGACGAAGTACCCGGCGGACCGGATTGAGGATCAGCTCGGCCTCTTTGACCCCGACGGCGGAGGCGACGGCGGTGTGGGCGGCCACCGCGGCCGCTCCCACGGCGGCGGCGGCGATCAGCGTCGGCCAGCCCCTGACGAGGAGCTTCACCGCGGCGGCGGCGGCCAGGGTGGCGGCGAAGGGCCCGGCCAGCCTTAGCAGGGCCGAGCCCGCCCGGGCCGGGCCGGCCGGAGAGCGGCCCAACAGTCGGGTTAGCAACACCAACTCCACCCAGGCCGCTGCCGCCGAGCCGGCGGCCAGGCCGGCCGCGCCCAGGCGCACCAGGCCCGGCGCCGTCCTCTCCGCTTCGGGCAGGGCCCAGGACAGGCCCCACGCGTCGCCCAGGCCCGCCAAGCCGTCGGCGCCCACCATCACCCGGTCGAGGGGGAACATCAACAACATGCCCACGCCCGCGGCCACCGCCACCCGGAGCACCGCGATGCGGGCCGGGCCGGCCGTGTCGCCCAGGGCGTAGCTGGCGTTCTGGAGCACCCGGCTGGCCCCCACCGCCGGCAGCCCCACGGCGTAGGCCCCTATGGCCCACCACACCACCACCGTGTCGGCGGAGGTGAACTCCCCGCCCTCGAACAGCACCCCCACCACCAAGTCGCCGGCCACCAGATAGACGGCGGCCACCAGCGTCATCCAGAACACCACCCGGCGCATCCCCAGCCGGGCCCGCCCGCCCAGCGAGTCCGGGTCGGCCGCCAGCCGGGACATCTCCGGCAGCTCGGCCGCGGCCACGCTCATGGCGAACAGGCTCACCGGCAGGGTGTAGAGGATCTGGGCCCGGAACAGCGCCGCCACCGCCCCGGCGGCTAGCAGCGAGGCCAGCGCCAAGTCGAGATAGGCCGAGAGCTGCACCACTCCCCGCCCCAGCACGGCTGGCCCGAACCGGTGGCGCACCTCCCGCACCTCCCGGTGGCGCCAGGCCAAGGCCAGCCGCAGCCCCCGGACCAGCTTCAGGGTGAGCGGCAACTGCACCAGCAACTGGAGCAGTCCGCCCGCAGTCACCCCCCAGGCCATGGCCCGGGCCACGTCGTCCAACTCGAAGGCCAGCAGCCCGGCGGCTGTCAGCGCGGCGATCTGGGCCGCGTTCCACACCACCGGGGCCACATAGGACAGAAAGAACCGGCGGTGGCTGTTGAGGACCCCCAAACACCACGCCGACAGCACGGCGAAGCCCACCCCCACCGCGGTGATCCGGGTGAGCGACACGGCCAGCTCGAACCGGTCGTCGCTCAGCCCGGGGGCCAGCACGAAGGTGATGGGCCGGGCCAGGGCCAGGATCAACAGCACCCCGGCCCCGACCACTGCCATGAGCGAGGCCGCCACCGCCCCCGCCACCCGGCCCGCCTCGTGGCGGCCCTCGTCGTCGCCGGAGCCCAGCAGCCTGCTGTACACCGGCACCAGCGAGGCCGACAGCACCCCCTCGCCCAGCAGGTTCTGGAGCAGGTTGGGGATGCGCACCGCCACCGCGAAGGCGTCGGCCGCGCCGGTGTTGCCCAGCAGCCGGGAGGCGAACATCTCCCGCACCAGCCCGGCCGCCCGGCTCGCGAGGATGCCGGCGGCTACCGCGCCGGAGCCCGACGCCGGGCGGGGCTGATCGGCGTTCACGTCGGTCGGGCTCGATCCTCTCCGTCGCGTCGAGCGGACGGAACCGACCGCAGGCTACCCCGCCCGCCCAGCCCGACCGGGGAACGGTCGGCCTGGCCCGGCCGGGGAACCCCCGCCGCCCGACCGCCCGCCGCCCGACCGCCCGCCGCCCGACCGCCCGCCGCGGGAACCGGCCGCCGCCCGCCGTGCCGCCGCCTGGATCGGGAGCGGGCCGGGGAACCGCCTACCGCCGGACCCGGCCGCCGCCCGCCCTGGCCGGGCCAGGATCGAGAGCCGGTAGCCTGGCCCCCGTGAACGCCGCAACCGTCACCCCGGTGCCGGAGCTGGCCGCCCGGGCCAAGGCCGCCTCCCGGCTGGTGGGCGTGGCCCCCACCCCGGCCCGCAACGACGCCCTCACCGCCGCCGCCGACCTGCTGGTGGCCCGAACCGACCAGATCTGCGAGGCCAACGCCGCCGACACCGCCCGGGCCGGCGACGAGGGAGTCCCGGCCCACCTCATCGACCGCCTCCGCCTCTCGCCGGCCCGCATCGAGGCCATGGCTGGCGGGCTGACTCAGGTGGCGGCCTGGCCCGACCCCGTGGGCGAGGTGGCCGACGGCTGGGTGCGCCCCAACGGGCTGCGCATCGAGCGGGTGCGGGCCCCGCTGGGGGTGGTGGCCGTCATCTACGAGAGCCGCCCCAACGTCACCTCCGACGCGGCCGGCCTGTGCCTCAAGTCGGGCAACGCCGCCTTCCTGCGGGGGTCGTCGTCGGCCATGGAGTCCAACCGGGCCATCGCCGCGGTGATGCGCGACGGCTTGGACAAGGCGGGCCTGCCCCCCGACGGGGTGGTGCTGGTGGAGGACCCGTCCCGGGCGGCGGCGGTGGAGTTCATGCGCCAGCCCGACTTCATCGACTGCCTGATCCCCAGGGGCGGCCCGTCGCTCATCCAGTCCGTGCTCGACAACGCCACCGTGCCCTACGTCATCGACGGCGCCGGCAACTGCCACGCCTACGTGGACGCGGCCGCGGATCTCGACATGGCCCTGGGCATCGTGGTGAACGGCAAGACCCAGCGGCCCTCGGTGTGCAACGCCCTGGAGTCGCTGGTGGTCCACTCGTCGGTGGCCGCCGACTTCGTGCCCGCGGCGGCGGCCGCCCTCGACGGGGTGGAGCTGGTCGGCGACGAGCGGGCCCGGGCCCTGGTCCCGTCGATGGGCGAGGCCGCCGAGGCCGACTACGCCACCGAGTACCTGGACCTGAAGATGTCGGTGAAGGTGGTCGACTCGCTGGGCGAGGCCATCGGCCACATCAACGCCACCGGCACCGGCCACTCCGAGGTGATCGTCACCGGTGACCTGGCCGCGGCCGAGCAGTTCGCCCGGGAGGTGGACGCGGCCGCGGTGCTGGTCAACGCCTCGTCGCGCTTCGTGGACGGCGAGGAGTTCGGGTTCGGGGCCGAGATCGGCATCAGCACCCAGAAGCTGCACGCCCGGGGGCCGCTGGGGCTGGAGCAGCTCACCACCCTGAAGTTCGTGGTGCGCGGCGACGGCCAGCTCCGCGGCTGACCCGCCGCTGCCGGAACATGCCGCCCCCCGCCCGCCGACGCGGCGCTGCGTGGCCGAGTCTGTGACCGACGCCCGGGCGAGCGCCGCTGAGCGGCCGCCCCGGTTCGCCGACGCGGCCGCCGTCCGAGACGGGCTGACCGCCGTCGACTACCTCTCCGACGAGGCCATCGCCGGGGTGGTGTATCTGGCTGACCGACTCGAGAAGCCGGTGCTGGTGGAGGGGCCGGCCGGCACCGGCAAGACCCAGCTCGCCAAGAGCGTGGCCGAGGCCACCGGCAGCCGCCTGATCCGCCTGCAGTGCTACGAGGGCCTGGACGAGGCCAAGGCCCTGTACGAGTGGAACTACAAGAAGCAGCTTCTGCGCATCCAGGCCGAGCGGGGCTCGGAGCGGTCCTGGGACGGCATCTCCGACGACATCTTCTCCGACGAGTTCCTCCTGACCCGGCCGCTGCTGGAGGCCATCCGGGCCACCGACCCGGTGGTGCTGCTCATCGACGAGGTGGACCGGGTGGAGGTGGAGACGGAGGCCCTGCTGCTGGAGCTGCTCAGCGACTATCAGGTGTCGATCCCCGAGCTGGGCACGCTGGAGGCCAACCAGGTGCCGCTGGTGTTCTTGACCTCCAACAGCACCAGGGAGCTGAGCGAGGCCCTCAAGCGCCGCTGCCTGTATTTGCACATCGACTATCCCGACACCGAGCGCGAGAAGCAGATCGTGCTCACCAAGGTGCCCGGCATCACCAAGAGCCTGGCCGATCAGGTGGCCAGGGTGGTGCGCTCCATCCGCCGGCTCGACCTGAAGAAGTCGCCGTCGGTGTCGGAGACCCTCGACTGGGCCCGGACCCTGGTGCTGCTCGGGGCCGAGGCCGTCGACGCCGAGCTGGCCGCCCGAACCGCCAACATCCTGCTGAAGTACCAAAGCGACATCGCCAAGGCGGCCAAGGAGCTGACCTCCGCCGACGGGCTGGCCGACCCCGCCCCGTGACCGCGCCGGCCGCCGTCCACGCAGGCGCGGGGGACCGGCTGCTGGGGCTGCTCAACGGCTTCATGGCCGAGCTGAGGGCGGCCGGCCTCCCGGCCAGCCTCACCGAGAGCCTCGACGCGGTGGAGGCGGTCAAGCACGTGCCCATCGAGGACCGGGAGGCCTTCAAGCACGCGCTGGCCGCCACCCTGGTGAAGAACCAGTCGCACCGGCGGGCGTTCGAGACGGTGTTCGAGGTCTACTTCTCCCTGAGGGGCCCCGAGTACGCCCTCGACGCCCCCGACGACGTTGGCGACGACGGCGAGGGCCCGCTCGACGGGCCGGGCGGCGGCAGCAGCGGCGCGGGCGACGCCCTGTCCCCCGAGGACCTGGCCGAGATGCTGTACCGGGCCCTGATGGCGGGCGACGGGGCCATGATGCGGGCCGCGGCCCGCCAGGCGGTGCGCCGCTACGGGGGGATGGAGCCGGGCCGGCCGGTGGGCGGCACCTACTACCTGTACCGCACGCTGCGCAACCTCGACCTCGACGGGGTGCTGGAGCGCCTGCTGCGCCAGCCCCAGGACGACTCCGGGTCGGCCTCGGCGCCGTTGGAGCAGCGGCTGCGCCGAGACGAGTACGAGCACCGGATCGAGCGGCTCAAGAAGGAGATCGAGGCCGAGATCCGCCGCCGCCTGGTGGCCGACCGGGGGGTGGAGGCCATGGCCCGCACGCTGCGCAAGCCCCTGCCCGAAGACGTGGACTTCATGCACGCCTCCCGGGAGGAGATGGTCGACCTGCGCAAGGCCATCGGACCCCTCACCCGCAAGCTGGCGGTGCGCCTGGCCCGCAAGCGCCGCCACCGCCGCCGGGGGCCGCTGGACTTCCGCTCCACCGTGCGCCACTCGCTGTCCTACGGGGGGGTGCCGGCCGAGCCGAAGTTCCGCCACCCCCGCCCCCACAAGCCCGAGATCATGGTGGTGGCCGACGTGTCGGGCTCGGTGGCCGCCTTCGCCCGGTTCACGCTGCAGCTCGTCTACGCCATATCCAGCCAGTTCTCCAAGGTCCGGTCCTTCGCCTTCATCGACGGGCTCGACGAGGTGACCCGCTTCTTCGAGGGGGTCGAGGACGTGGGCGAGGCCGTGCATCGGGTCAACACTGAGGCCGACGTGGTGTGGGTGGACGGCCACTCCGACTACGGCCATGCCCTGGGGGTGTTCTGGGACGGCTACGGCGACGACATCGGCCCCCGGACCACGGTGATGATCCTGGGCGACGCCCGCAACAACTACCACGCGGCCGAGAGCTGGATCGTCAAGGCCATCGGGGACAAGGCCCGCCAGGTGTTCTGGCTCAACCCCGAGCCCCGCAGCTACTGGGACACCGGCGATTCGATCGTGGGCCAGTACGCCGGTTACTGCGACGGCGTGTTCGAGGTTCGGAACCTGCGCCAGTTAGAGGCTTTCGTCGATCACTTGGCTTGATCTGGTTGGCTTGACCTGTTGGCTTGTCCGGCCGGCGGGTCCTGTCACGGGCGCGGTTTTGCCGCGGAGCGGCAAAACCTTGCCCCCGTGCCACCCACCGGCCTTGCTGGCTGGCACCAACCGGCCTTGCTGTCGGCGCTTGGTCACGGTGCTGGCCGCTATGGGGGGTTGATTAGCGGCGGGATTGGAGGAGTTCGGCTACTCGGAAGGCCAGGTCTACGGACTGGCGGCCGTTTAGGCGGGGGTCGCACATGGTTTCGTAAGCTTGGTCCAGGTCGTCGTCGCCGATTTCGTCGGAGCCGCCGAGGCACTCGGTGACGGCGTCGCCGGTCAGCTCGACGTGGACGCCTCCGGGCCAGGTCCCGACCTGCTCGTGGGCGGCGAAGAAGCCGGCGATCTCGGTGACCACGTCGTCGAAGTGGCGGGTCTTGCGGCCGGTGGCCGACGTGTAGGTGTTGCCGTGCATCGGGTCGCACACCCAGGCCACGGCGTGGCCCTCGTCGCGCACCGCGGCTAGCAGCGGCGGCAGCAGGTCGGCCACCCGGCCGGCCCCCAGCCGGGTAATGAGGGTGAGCCTGCCGGGGATGCGGTCGGGGTTGAGGGCCCCGCAGATCCCGAGCACCTCTTCGACGGTGGCGGTGGGGCCGATCTTGCACCCCAGCGGGTTGAGCACGCCCCGGAGGAACTCGACGTGGGCCCCGTCGAGCTGGCGGGTGCGCTCGCCGATCCACAGCATGTGGGCCGAGCAGTCGTACCACTGGCCGGTGAGGGAGTCCTGGCGGGTCAGGGCCTCCTCGTAGTCGAGCACCAGCGCCTCGTGGCTGGTGAACAGCTCCACCTCTTGGATCTGGGGCGCCACCGCGCCGGTGATGCCGCAGGCGGTCATGAACCGCAGGGCCCGGTCGATCTCGTCGGCCATGGCCCGGTAGCGCTGGTCGGCCGGGCTGGAGGCCACGAACTCCCGGTTCCAGCTCGACACCCGGGCCAGGTCGGCGTAGCCGCCCCGGGTGAAGGCCCGCAGCAGGTTCAGCGTGGACGCGGCCCGGTGGTAGGCGGTCAGCAGCCGGCCCGGGTCGTGGGCCCGCTCGGCGTCGGTGAAGCCGATGTCGTTGACCATGTGGCCCAAGAACGACGGCAGCTCGGTGCCGCCCACCGTCTCGGTGGGGCTGGAGCGGGGCTTGGCGAACTGCCCGGCGATCCGGCCCACTTTCACCACCGGCATGCCGCCCGAGTAGGTCAGCACGATGGCCATCTGCAGGATCACCCGCAGCCGGTCCCGTATGGAGTCGGCCGAGGAGTCGAAGGACTCGGCGCAGTCGCCGGCCTGCAGCACGATGGCCTCCCCGGCTGCCACCCGGCCCAGGTGCTCGGTCAGCGACCGGGCTTCGCCGGCGAACACCAGCGGCGGCAGGTCGCGCAGGGCCTTGGTCACCTGGTCGCGCTCGGCCGGATCGGGCCAGGCCGGCTGGTGGAGGGCCGGCCTGGCCCGCCAGGACTCCGGCGACCAGTCCGCGGCGGTCACGGCACTGGCCTCAGGCCGCGTCGACGGTCTCGGCCAGGTTGAGGCTCTCGGCGTGGTCGCGGACGCTGGTGATGGCCCGCTTCACCAGCCGCCGGGCGGCCTCGGCGGTGACGCCCAGCTCCTCGCCGACCTCCCGGTAGGAGCGCTTGCGCCCGTCGATCAGGCCGAAGCGCTGCTGGACGGCGTGCTTGGCCCGGTCCTCGAGGATGTCGAGCAGACCGGTGACCATCTCCTCCTCGGCCTTGTCCAGCACCTCGGCCTCGGGGCCGGGGTTGGCGTCGGGCAGCAGGTCGATGAGCTCGTTGCTGTCGTCGTCGCCGATGGTGCGGTCCAGCGAGGTGGGGGTGGTGAGCCGGTGCAGGCGGGCGTGCTCGTCGTCGAGCTCGTCGCCGTCGCCCGACACCTGGCGCAGGGCGGCCCTCAGGCTGGCCGAGCGGTCGCCGGGCAGCCGCACCAGGCTGGCCTTCTGGTCGAGGGCCCGGCCGATGGCCTGGCGGATCCAGAAAGTGGCGTAGGTGGAGAACTTGAAGCCCTTGCGCCAGTCGAACTTGTCGACGGCGTGCTCGAGCCCGAGGTTGCCCTCCTGGATCAGGTCCAGCAGCTCCATGCCGGGCGGCAGCGGGTAGCGGCGGGCCACGCTCACCACCAGGCGGAGGTTGGCCCGGATGAACCGGTCCTTGGCCGCCTCGGCTTCGCGGATGGCCTTGTTGATGTGGCGGCCTCTCTCGCCCTGCTCCTTGCGCTGGCGGGCCTCGACGCCGCGCTCGATGATCTGCGACAGCTCGCGCTCTTCTTGGGCGTTGAGCAGCGCCACCGCGCCGATCTCGTTCAGGTATTGTCCGACTGAGTCGCTCATGGTTTCTCGCTCTCGGGATCAGCCGTCGGCGCGGCTCTCCCGTTCCTTTGGATTGCTTGGGGGATTCGGGGTACCGGGTGGACGCTTTCCCCAGAGCGTGCCACTCCAGCCCGCTGCCGTCCATTAATACACCATTTCGCCCGTCTTGTCATCCGATTTTTTCGGCCGGCCCCGAATTTCTCGGATTTCCGGCCCGACCCGCTCGGTTTCCAGGGGTTTCCGGGCCCTGGGTTCGGGCCGACTTACAATCCGGCGGTGCCCGATGAAGCCGCCACGCGCCTGGGCGTTCTCGGCGGCACGTTCGACCCGCCGCACTTCGGGCACCTGGCCGCGGCCTTGGAGGTGCGCTGGCGGCTGGGGCTGGACGAGGTGCTGATGGTGGTGGCCAACGACCCGTGGCAGAAGTCGTCGCTGCGCCCCGTCACCCCGGCCCGGCTGCGCCTGGCCATGGTGCAGGCGGCCGTGGCGGGCTGCGGCGGGCTGACGGCCAGCGGCATCGAGATCGACCGGGGAGGCGAGAGCCTCACCGCCGATACCCTGGCCCGGCTCCGCGCCGACCGCCCGGGCGCGGAGCTGTTCTTGGTGGTCGGCTCGGACGCGGCCGAGGGGCTCGATGGCTGGAAGCGATGCGACGAGGTGAGGGCCCTGGCCACCACCGTGGTCGTCGACCGGGGAGGGCGCGCGGGGGGCCGGCCGCCCGGCGACTGGCCCGCGGTGGTGGTGGAGTCGCCGGGGCTGGAGATATCGTCGCGGGATCTGCGGGCCCGGTTCGCCGAGGGCCGCCCGGTGGCCGCCCTGGTCCCGCCCGGGGTCATTGAGGTGGTCGCCGCCCACCGGCTGTACCGGAGCGGCCCGTGACCGATCCGCGTCGCCCAGTGATAGAGCCGGGGCGGCCGGTGACCGATCCGGGGCGGCCCGTGATAGAGCCGGGGCGGCCCGTGACCTATCCGGAGCGGCCGGTGACCGATCCGGGGCGGCCGTTGATCGAGCCCGAGCGGCCGCCGGAGCGGCGGCGGGCCCGCCGGCGCCCCGCCCCCCGGGCCCACCCCTTCTGGAGGTTCGGGTTCCCCCTGATCGTGGTGGCGGCCGGGGTGGCCGTGCTGCTGCTGAGCCAGGGCGGGGCCCGCACCGTGCTCGACAGCACCGCCGGCGAGGTGGTGGACGTGGTTCAGCGCCCCGACGAGCCCGGGTACGAGGTGTTCGTGCGGCCGACCCCGACGCTGCTGGTGGCCCACACCCACGACGGCATTCTCACCGGCGTCACCTTCATGGCCCAGACCGACCTCGAGAGGGGCGGGGCCGCGATCCTGCTGCCGGCCGATCTCATCGTCTTCTACGACGAGGGGGCCGAGAACGGGGGCGGCGGGGCCTCAGGCCGGCGAAACGACGCCGGCGGCGGCGATCCCCCGGGCCAGCTCCTGTCTTTGGCCTGGGCCGAGGGGGGGCTGGCCCGGATCGAGTTCTTGGCCGAGAACCTGTTCGGGTTCGGCTTCGACGAGGTGATCGAGCTGACCACCGACCAACTGGCCACCGTCATCGGGCCGGTCACGCCCCTTCCCTATCTGCTGTCCGACGACCTCGCCGCCCGCACCGGGATCGGCGTCACCACCTGGCTGCCGTCGGGCCGTCTGGACCTCGACGCCGACACCGCCGCCCGGGTCTACGGGTTCCGCAACCCCGGCGAGGCCGACATCAACCGGGTGGAGCGCCAGCGGGCCATGTGGACGGCGTGGCTGGGCTCCATCGCCCAGGCCGACGACCCCGGCGCGGTGGTGCTGCCGTTCCGGGACGGGGTGTGGCCGTTCCTGAAGTCGCTGGGGCTGGGGTCGGGGGTAGTGGAGACGGCGCCGGTGCAGCCGGTGGTGCTCGACCCGGGCACGGTCCCCCTCTACATCCTCGGCGACGAAGGATCGGAGTGGATGGCGGCCAAGGCCCTCGACCTGGTACCGTGGCCCATCCCGGCCAAATCATTCGTGCGCCCGACGGTGAGGCTCCTCGACGGCATCGGGGACCCGGCCGTCCGGGACGACCTGGTGGGCGACATCGTGGCCGCCGGGGGAGCGGTGACGGTGATCGGCAACGCCGAGGAGTTCGGGGTGGCCCGCACCGTGGTGGCCTACCACCGGCCCGAGATGGACTGGGCCGCGGCCGACCTCGCCGGCCTGTTGGACGTGGAGCCGATCCTGCTGGAGAACCCGGACCTGTCCACCGACCTCACCATCACCGTCGGCCTCGACCAGGTGGTGTCGTGACGCCCGAGGCCGCCGCGGGCGGCCCGGACGGGTCGGCCGAATCCATCCGGTGGGCGCTGGCGGCCGCGGCCGCGGCCGACGACAAGAAGGGGATCGACACCCTGGTCATCGACGTGGGCGACGTGATCGCGGTGACCGACGCGTTCGTGATCACCCACGCCACCAACCCGCGCCAGGTGCGGGCCGTGGTGGAGGGGGTGGAGGCCGGGGTGAAGGCCGCGGGCGGACCCGCCTTGGTGCGCACCGAGGGCGCCGACGGCCGCCAATGGGTGCTGCTCGACTACGGCTGCTTCGTGGTCCACGTCTTCGACGCCGAGACCCGCGGCTTCTACCAGCTCGAGCGGCTCTGGGGCGACTGCCCCGTCGTGGACTGGCAGGCCCGGACCGTTCTCCCCCGGACCTGACCGCCAAATCCGGCCAGGCCGGGCGGCCTCGCCGCCGACGCGGCGGTGGGCGGCGGCGTGCTCGGTGATGTGGTTACGTAGTCAGGACGAGCCGGCAAGCCGGAACTTCACCGGACCCCATACGTGGCAGAGGGCAAAGCCTCAAAGAACGACTTGACAGTCTGAATACGTAGTTATTATGGTGCGCCCGAATGGGAGGGGCCGGAATTGAGAGGGGCCGGAATTGAGAGGTGACAGCGCCGTGAGGGTGACCTCGCACGACGTGGCGGCCGAGGCCGGGGTCTCGCAGGCGACGGTGGCCAGGGTCTTCTCGTCGCCGGACAAGGTCGCCCTCGCCACCCAGAAGCGGGTGCGCGAGGCCGCCGCCAAGCTCGGCTATGTCCCCAACGCCATCGCCCGGAGCCTCAAATCGCAGCGCACCGACATCGTCGGCGCGGTCGTCCCGGCCAAGAGCGAGTACTGGCAGGACGTCCTCACCGCCCTCTCCCGGCGCCTGGCCGAACAGGAAAAACAACTCCTGCTGTTCCCGTTCGCCGACGCCGACCACGTGGAGGAGGCGCTCGACTCGGTGGAGCAGTACCGCCTGGACGGCCTGGTGCTCGCCTCGTCCACCATCCGCCCGGAGCACCTGGTGCGCATGCGGCGGCCCGGTCTGCGGGTGGTGGCCTTCAACCAGCCGGCGGCATCGGGGCTGCTGCCGCTGGTCATGGTGGACAACGACGCCGGGGCGCGGGACCTGGCCGAACACGTCGCCGCGCAGGGCATAGGCACGGCGGCGTTCGTCGGCACGGTCGCGTCCGCCTCGACCGATCAGATCCGCTACCGCGGCGCCGCGTCCGCCCTGGCCGACCGCGGGATCGCCTGTCCCTACGTGGAGGCCGGGGGGTTCAGCTACGACGCGGGATACAAGGCCGCGGCGCGGATACTGGACGGCGCCGACCGCCCCGACGCGGTGATGGGGGGCAGCGACGAGGTGGCGCTCGGGCTCATCGACGGTCTCCGCACCGGAGGCCTCGACGTGCCGGGCGATGTGCTGGTGACGGGCTTCGACGGCCTGCCCCAGGCCTCCTGGGCCGGATACGACCTCACGACCCTCGTGCAGCCCATCGATGTCCTGGTCGACGCGACGCTGGCGATCATCTTCGACGACGCCTGGGACGCAGCGCAGCCCGAGCGGATCGTGCCCGGCACGCTCCGCGAGGGCAAGACGACGCGGAGAGGCAATGGCTGAGATCCTCAAGGACGCCACCGCCAAGCGGGCCCACGGCTCCGACCGGGAGCTGGCCGAACGAGTCCGCGGGCTGATCGCGGCCGTCGAAGCCCGGGGCGAGGCCGCCGTCCGCGAGATGTCGGCCGACTTCGACGACTGGAAGCCGGACCGGTTCGAGCTGACGCGGGACCAGATCGAGGAGATCGTCGCCGGGGTCGATCCGTCGACCATCGACGACATCCGGTTCGCCCAGACCCAGATACGGAACTTCGCCCAAGCCCAGCTCGAAACGCTGGCCGACCTCGAGGTCGAGACGCTTCCCGGCGTCACGCTCGGGCACAGGAACATCCCCGTGTCGGCCGTCGGGGCGTACGTGCCCGGCGGTCGCTACCCGATGGTGGCGTCGGCCCATATGAGCGTGCTGACCGCCAAGGTGGCCGGGGTGCCCCGGGTCGCCGCCTGCACCCCGCCCATCAACGGCGCCGTGCCGGCCGAGACGGTCGCGGCGATGCACCTCGCCGGCGCCGACGAGATCTATCTGCTGGGCGGGGTCCAGGCGGTGGCGTCGCTGGCGCTCGGCACCGAGTTCGTCGACCCCGTCGACGTGCTGGTAGGGCCCGGCAACGCCTACGTGGCCGAGGCCAAGCGCCAGCTCTACGGACGGGTCGGCATCGACCTGCCGGCCGGTCCCACCGAAACCCTGCTCTTGGCCGACGACACGGTGGACGGCGAAGTCTGCGCCACCGACCTGCTGGGCCAGGCCGAGCACGGCCCCACCTCGCCCGCGGTCCTGCTCACCACGTCGCGCGAGCTGGGCCTCGACACCCTCGCCCAGGTCCAGTCCCAGCTCGAGACCCTGGCCACGGCCGACATCGCCGCCAAGGCGTGGGCCGACTACGGCCGCGTGATCGTGTGCGACCACAACGCCGAGATGCTGGCCCTGGCCAACGACCTGGCCTTCGAGCACGTTCAGGTGATGACCGGCGACGACGACTTCTTCCTCGCCAACCTGACCAACTACGGCGCCCTGTTCCTCGGGCCGATGACCAACGTCGCCTACGGCGACAAGGTCATCGGCACCAACCACACGCTGCCCACCCAGGGCGCGGCCCGCTACACGGGCGGCCTGTGGGTGGGCAAGTTCATCAAGACCGTCACCTATCAGCGGGTCACCGATCCCGCTTCGAGCGCGCTGATCGGCCAGTACTGCAGCCGCCTGTGCGCCATCGAGAACTTCGCCGCCCACCAGGCCCAGGCCGACATCCGAGTCCGCCGCTACGGCGGGGGCGGCTCGTGATGGCCGGCCTCGGGGTCCGCCGCTACGGCGGGGGCGGCTCGTGATGGCCGGCCTCGGGGTCCGCCGCTACGGCGAGGGGGGCTCGTGAGGACGGCCGTCGTGGTCGGCGCCACCGGCGGGATCGGGTCGGCCATCGCCCGCAGGCTGGCCGAGGACGGCTTCGCCGTGGTGGTGGGCTACCACGCCGCGGCCGAACGGGCCGAGCGGATGCTGGCCGACCTGCCCGGCTCGGGCCATCGGGCCGCCCGGATCTCGGTCCTCGAGCCGGCGTCGCTGGAGGAGCTCGCCGGGTCTTTGCGCGCCGGGGCCGGGGCGCTGGACGTGCTGGTCAACTGCGCCGGGATCACCCGGGCGGTGCCCCACGACGACCTCGACGGCCTCGACGACAGCCTCATCGACGAGATCTTCGCCGTCAACTGGCGCGGCCCGTTCGCCGCCATCCGGGCTCTGCGCCCGCTCCTCGAAGCCGCCGCAGCCGGCGTCGTGGTCAACATCTCCTCGGTGGCCGGCGTCACCGGGCAGGGCTCGAACGTGGCCTACTGCGCGTCCAAGGCCGCGCTCGACTCGATGACCCGCTCGCTGGGCCGCGCTCTGGCGCCGTCGATCCGCGTCGTGTCGGTCTCGCCCGGATGGGTGGCCGGCGAATACGCCGAGCGCATGCCCCCCGAGGTGCTCGACGCCCAGCGCCAGGCCACTCCGCTGCGCCGCCTGGGCACCGCCGCCGACGTCGCCGCCGCGGTCAGCGCCGTGGTCGGCGACCTCCCGTTCACCACCGGCTCGATCATCGCGGTCGACGGCGGCCGGCCCCTGGGGACGTCATGACCGCCGCCGGCCTCCCGCGGTCCCGCGACCATCACATCTCACAGAGTCAGGCGGGCCGATGACCCGATCAACCTTTGCCAGCAGCTCCGACGAGGTAGTCGTCAGCGCCGCCGAGATCGAACGGCGAGTCGTCGGACCCGACGACTTCGTGGCCGACGCCGCGGCTTTCGTCGACGTCCGCCTGGAGGGGTCGGCGGGAAAGGCCAGCTACTCCGTCATCGGGCCCGGCGTCTCGGAGAACTCCGATCAGGTGGTGAACATCGCCGAGCCCCACGGGTTCAGCATCGGCGCCGCCAGCATGCCCCACGGCGTCGTCAACAACCAGCACCTGCACTACACCGCCGAGGTGTTCATCTGCACCCGCGGCCGGTGGCAGATGCGGTTGGGCCAGCACGGCGACCAGCGGGTCGACATCGGGCCCGACACCGTGTTCTCCGCCCCCACTTGGGCGTTCCGCGGCTTTCAGAACATCGGCGGAGACGACAGTTGGCTCTTCGCCGTCATCGGCGGCGACGACACCGGCGGAGTCCTGTGGGCGCCGCAAGTCCTCGAGGCGGCCGCCGACACCGGGCTGTACCTCTCGGCGGGCCATGTCGTCCTCGACGCCAGAGCAGGCGACCGGATCGCCGAGGTGATCGGCCCGGTCGACGAGTCCCGCCTGGTCGAGCTGGACAGCTACACCGACGACGAGATCAGAGAGCTGATCGTCGCCCCCGACCGGCTCGAGTGGTCGCGCTCGGCGCTGCTGTCGGGCGTCCTGCCCGGCCACGCCAGCGCCATGGCCCCCGTCATCGGCTTCGGGCTCACCGAAGACCGGCGGCACCGGCCTCCGATTTGGACCCCTCACGGCTTCACCCTCGAATGGCTCCGGCTGGAGCCGGGCGCCTCCACCGGCCTCCACCGCATCGCCCGGCCGCAGGCGCTCCTGCTGGTGGACGGCGAGTGGCGTATCTCGTTCAACCGGGGCGACGACCGGGCGTCGCGCCCCGCGGCGGAGGGCTCGGTGGTCTCGGCGCCGGCCAACTGCTGGCGAGAGCTCTCCAACCCCGGCGCCTCCTGCGCGACCTGCGTGGTCGTCTGCGCCGGCGACGAGCGGGCCAGAGCCGAATGGGACCCCGCAGTGGTGGCGGCCGCCCTCGATCTGGGCTGGGGCCGCGACGCCAGCGGCTACCTGGCCCCGGTGGACCTGCTCGGGAGGGCGGCTTCGTGACCATGCCCGTGCTCTTCCTGCCCGGGTCGCTGTGCGACGAGAGGGTCTTCGCCGATCAGCTTCGGGAGATCGATCACCCCTCCGCCGTCGCCGACCTCGCGCTCGACGACTCGATCTCGGCCATGGCCGCCCGGGCCATGAGCGAGATGCCGCCGCAGTTCGCCGTGGTCGGGCTTTCGATGGGCGGCATCGTCGCCGCCGAGATCGCCGACCTCGCCCCCGAGCGAGTGACCGGGATGGCGCTCATCGACTTCAATCTCGACACCCCCGACGAGGCGCAGAACCGAAACCGGCGGCGTTGGGCCTCCGACGTGCGCGCCGGCCACTTCGCCCGAGTGGTCGAAGAGATCAGCCCCGCGATGTCCGTCTCACCGGAGGCTCACGGTCCGCTCATCGCCGACATGGCCAGGGCGGTCGGACCGGCGGGCTTCCTCCGGCAGAACGACGCGCTGCTCGACCGCCGCCACGACCGGCGCCCGATCGTGGCGGACTTCGAGGGGCCGGTCCTCATCGCCTGCGGGCGCCACGATCAACTCTGCCCGCCCAAGCTCCACGCCGACCTCGCGGCGCGCGCTCGCGACGCGAGCCTGGTGATCGCGGAGCACGCCGGACACCTGTCGACGATCGACCAGCCAGCCCCGCTCACCGGGGCCATCAAGAGCTGGCTGCAGATGTGCAACAACCATCAACCCAGGAGGGAACCATGATGAGCACAGGCAAACACGGGCGGCGGCTGCTCGCCGTCCTCTGCGCCCTCACCCTCGTCGCCGCGGCGTGCGGCGGCGACGACGACGATCCCGTCGACAGCGGCGGGGCCGTCGAGAGCGGGGCACAGGAGGCAAACGAGCCGGAAGCGGCGCCCGAGCCCGATTCGGATCCCGAACCGGCGCCGGCGCCTGATCCCGAGCCCGAACCGGCGCCCGGGGCTGAGATGAGCATGATCTCAGACGAGTGCCCGGTCCCGGAGCCGGCCGAAAGCGTCTCGATCGATGTGCTGGGCTGGGAGTTCCCGGTCACCGCGCAATACGCCATGGAGTTCGAGGAGTGCAACAGCGGCAACCTGGAGGTGAACGTTCAGCTCCTCGCGTCGAATGACGCGCAGGACCAGATCACCCTCGATCTCGGCACCGGATCACCGGAGTTCGAGATCGTGCAGGTGACCAACTCGACGGTGGGCATTCACGCCGACAAGCTGACCGATCTCGCCCCGTTCATCGAGAAGTACCGAGACGAGTTCGACCTCGGAGACATCTCCGATGCCATGTGGGGGACGGGCACCGTCGACGGCCGGATCCTCGGCGTGCCGGTGATCAGCAACACCAGGCACTTCTTCTACAACGAGTCGATCCTCTCGGAGAACGGGGTCACGCCGCCCGACACCTTCGCCGAGGTCATCGAGGCCTGCGGCGTGCTGCGCGGCGCCGGGTACGACGATCCGTTCAACATGAACGTGGCCGCTAACTGGGCCAACGACCTGGAGTTCCAAGACATCATCAAGTCCCTCGGCGGTTACTACCTGAACGACGACAACTCGCCGGCGTTCAACTCTCCCGAGGGTCTTGCCGCCGTCCAGCACATGGTTGCGCTCCGCGACGCCTGCATGAGCGACGCCGGTCGCACGTTCAGCATCGACGACGCCGAGGCTGCGCTGCGAGCGGGCGAGCTCCCCATGGCGTCGATCTGGGCCTCGCGGGCCGCGGCCATGGACGACGAGGAGAACTCTCTGGTCGTCGGCCAGATCCGGTTCGCTCCGGCTCTCTACACCGAGGCGGGCTCGCTCCGCACCGGCGGGGCGTTCGTCGACCTGTACTCGATCCCGGCCGGGACCTCGGTCGACCCCGAGCTCATCTTCCAGGTGATCATGGCCGCGACCGATCTCGAGAGCCAGAACGCCGCCGCGGCCCATGCCGCGGTCTCGCGCAACAGCGCGAGCAACCCCGACGGCCCGCGGAACTCGGCTGCCCTGCTTCAGAGCATCGCCGAGGGCGTGGGGTCCACGTCGAAGAACCCGGCCCTGCCGCTCGCGCAGGGCGCGATCGGCGACGAGCTGCTCGAGGTGCTCCAGAACAACGCCGATCCGGCGACAGCGCTGGCCAACGCCGAGGCTCGCTACATCGAAGAGGCGACCGCGGCAGGGTTCATGTAAGGAGAAAGCCGAACGCTCCCGCCGGGGCCGGCCCCGTGTGTGGTCCGGCCCCGGCGGGAGCGTTCCCGACCTAGCATTCCGACGGGAAAGGACTAGAGAGACGGGGGGCGGGTGAATAGACGGACGTTTGCCTGGTTTACGTGGCCCAGCGTGGCGGTCATGAGCGCGCTCATGGTCTTCCCGCTCGTCACCACGGTCTTCTTGTCGTTCAACCGCATCTTCCTGCGCGACCTGTCCAGCCGTGAGTGGATCGGGCTCGAGAACTACACCGACACCCTGCAGGACCCGGACTTCTGGGCCGCCTTCCGGCTGACCATGCTCTTCGTCGCCGTCGTCGTCCCGGCCCACCTCGTCCTGGGGCTGGGGTTGGCCAACCTGCTCGACCGGGTGAAGCGCGGCCGGGGCTTCTACCTGGCCGCGATCCTGCTGCCGTTCATCGTCACGCCCGTGGTGAGCACGCTGTTGGTCCGCGACCTCTTCGACCGGGGCGGTCTGCTCAGTTGGCTGTGGGAGGTCCTCACCGACGAGCCGTTCGTGATCAACTCCGGGAATGTGAAGTGGGCGATCATCCTGCACGGCATCTGGTCGATCACCCCTTTCGCGGTGATCACGTTCTTCGCCGGCATGCAGATACTCCCCGAGGAGCGCATCGAGGCCGCCGACATGGACGGCGCCGGCTTTTGGGCCAAGCAGTGGTTCGTGGTGATCCCGCATCTGCGGTCGCTGATCATCTTCGTCCTGCTCATCACCATCATGGACTCGTATCGGGTGTTCGACAGCTCGTTCGTGTTCGGGCAGAGCGTGGGTGAGTCCGCCCACACGCTGTCGGTCTACAACTTCAACACCGCGCTCAACGCCCAGATCGGCCGGGTCGGCAAGGGCAACGCCATCGCCGTGCTCATGGTCATCGGCATCTTCGCCGTGCTGATCCCGTTCCTGCGCAAGTCCTACCGAGAGCAGATCGCGGAACGATGAAGCAGTTGCGGGCCGCCGCCAACACGATGGGCATCCACACCTCGCTGCTGATCGCCATCGTCGTCAGCTCGGTGCCCTTCTTCTGGGCCGCTCAGAACTCCATCAAGTTCACCCGCGACACGATCAGAAGCACGCCGACCCTGTGGGGCTACGACATCACGGCCGATCCGTATCGCAAGTTCTGGTTCCGCGACGAGGACCAGAGCATGTACCAGTTGGCCCTGTTCTTCCTGGTTCTGATCGCGGTGATCTCGGCGCTGGTGTGGGCCTCCCGGCGGGCCGAGACGAGCTGGCCGTGGAACCTCGGCGTCGCGGTCGTGCTGTGGATCGCGCTGCAGTCGTTCCCGAGATTCTTCGACATGAACCGGGAGTTCGACTACTTCGTCAACTCGGTCTTCGTCACCGTCCTCACCGTGATCATCTCGATATCGATCGGGTTGCTCGCCGGCTACGCGCTGGCCCGCTACTCCGGGCTGTCGGGGGCTGTGATCCTCATCGTGGCGCTCGCCTTCCGAGCCCTCCCGCGCACGGCGTTCGTCCTGCCGTACTTCATCGTCGCCAAGGAGCTGGGCATCCTGGATTCGCGGCTGGTGATCGTGCTGGCCCTCGTGTCGGTCAACCAGCCGTTCACCATCTGGATGCTGCGGAGCTTCTTCATGGAGGTGCCGAGGGAGATCGAGGAGGCGGCCATGATGGACGGGGCCACCCGGCTCCAGGCCTTCCGCATGGCCGTGATCCCCATGATGTGGCCCGGCATCATCGCCACCTCGCTGTTCACCATGTTGTTGGCCTACAACGAGTTCCTCTTCGTCCGCGTCCTGGCCGTGACCGAGTGGACCCTGCCGGTGGCGCTCTCCGCTCTGACCGGCGGCGAGAGCACGACCACGCTCACCGAGGCCGCGGCGGCGTCGGTGTCGATCACCCTGCCGATCGTGATCGTGATCATCGTGTTCCAGAAGCACCTGGTGAAGGGGCTCGGAGCGGGAGCCGTGAAGGGATGAGCTCCGCGCTCCAGCACTCGAAGGCGGTCGTCCGCCGCCACCTCGCCGCCATCGACGGCGCGCCGGCCCGAGCCCTGGCCGACGCCATCGCCGCCGGGGTGGGCGACGACTACCGCTGGCGGGGCGTGCATCCCTTCGACGAGCTCGAGGGCGCCGAGGCGGTGGCCTCGGGCTTCTGGGCGCCGCTGCGCGAGGCGTTCTCGCCCGTTCAGCGCCGACCCGACGTGTTCCTCGCCGGCGAGAACACCGCCGGCGAGGGGGTGTGGGTCTGCGAGATGGGCCACCTGCTGGGCCTGTTCGACCGGCCGTGGCTGGCCATCCCGCCGACCCGCCGAATGTGCTTCCTGCGCTACGCGCAGTTCCACCGGGTGGAGGGAGACTTGATCGCCGAATCGGCGGTGTTCGCCGACGTGATCAGCGTCATGGGCCAGGCGGGCCAGTACCCGCTGCCCCCGGCCGGCGGCTCGTCGCACGTCCACCCGGGCCCCCTCACCCACGACGGCCTGCTCCACGACGAGCAGGACGCCACCGAGGGCAAGGAGACGATGGCGCTCGTCGACCGCATGATCGACGACCTGAGCGAGGCCAACCGGGTCGGCAACGAGACCGGCGACGACCGCGTCCCCCGCGAGGTGCTGGCCCGGACCTGGCACGAGGACATGATCTGGTCGGGCCCCGGCGGGATCGGAGCGTCGTACACGATCGACCGGTACCAGCAGCAGCACCAGCATCCGTTCCGGTTCAACCTGTCGGACAAGACCTTCAACGGCCACGTCGCCCGGTTCGCCGAGGGCGACTACGCCTGCTCCTTCGGCTGGCCGAACCTCACCAACACCCCCACGGGCGGGTTCCTCGGCATGACCGGCTCGGACACGCCCGCCGACATGCGAGTCGTCGACGTCTACCGCCGAGCCGGCGACAAGCTGGCCGAGAACTGGGTCTTCATCGACCTGCTCCACTGGCTGGGCATGCAGGGCCTCGACGTCCTGGCCCGGATGCGGCAACTGAACGGGGAGGCGCTGTGAACGCACGGCCATGGCAAGCACAGCTCGGGGTGGACTTCCCCCACGGGCAAGCACAGCTCGGGGTCGATTGCTTCGACGGCGAGGGAGGGGAGAGGTTCGATGGCTGAGGTCAGACTCGACGGGCTCACCAAGGTGTACCCCAACGGATTCAAAGCCGTGACCGAGCTCAGCCTGGAGCTCACCGACGGCGAGTTCCTGGTGCTCGTCGGCCCGTCGGGATGCGGCAAGTCCACCACCCTTCGGATGATCGCCGGGCTCGAGGAGATCACCGAAGGCGACCTCTATGTCGGCGATCGCCGGGTCAACGACGTGCAGCCCAAGGACCGGGACATCGCCATGGTGTTCCAGAACTACGCGCTCTATCCGCAGATGACGGTCGAGGAGAACATCGGGTTCCCGCTGCGCCTGCGGAAGATCAGAAAGGCCGAGCGAAAGCAGGCGGTGGCCCAGGCCGCCGAGCTGCTCGAGCTCACCGAGCAGCTCCGCAAGAAGCCGGCCAACCTGTCGGGCGGCCAGCGGCAGCGCGTGGCCATGGGACGCGCCATCGTGCGGGAGCCGGCGCTGTTCTTGATGGACGAGCCGCTGTCGAACCTCGACGCCAAGCTCCGGGTGCAGATACGGGCCGACATCGCCGGCATTCAGCGGGACTTCGGCGTCACCACCTTCTACGTCACCCACGATCAGGTGGAAGCCATGACGATGGGCGACCGGGTGGCGGTCATCAAGGACGGCGTGCTGCAGCAGGTGGCCGCGCCGGAGCATCTGTACGACGAGCCGGACAACGTCTTCGTGGCCGCGTTCATCGGGTCGCCGTCGATGAACCTGTACGAGGCGGCGATCGTCACCCGCGGCGCCGGGTTCGCCATCGAGATGGGGGGGCACACCCTGGCGTTGGACGACTCGGTGATGGGCCAGCGGCCCGCCCTGCGCGACTACGCCGACACCCCCCTCGTGGTCGGCATCCGCCCCGAGGACATGGAGGACGGGGCGGTCAGCGGCGGCCACCCCGCCGATCAACAGCTCGACGCCACCGTCGACATCCGCGAGGCGCTGGGGGCGGAGACCCTCATGCACTTCACGCTGGGGGCCACCATGGTGGACAGCGGGGACCCCGACGCCCTCTACGAGCTCGGCGAAGAGGGCGAGAGCCGCTGCACGGCTCGGTTCTCGGCCGCCACCCGGGCCCGCCCCGGCGACCGCATCAAGGTGAACGTGGCCACCGAGAACCTGCACTTCTTCGACCGGTCGACCCATCTGGCGATCCGGGACGTGAAGACATGAAGACCAGCACCGACCGCATCCTCACCACCCATGTGGGCTCGCTGCCCCGCTCGGAGGCCGTGACCCGCGGCGTGTTCGCCATCGAGCGGGAAGAGGACGTCGACATCGACGCCCACCGGGCCGAGGTGGCCAGGGCGGTGGATGAGGTGGTCGCCCGGCAGGTCGGCGCGGGGGTCGACGTGGTCAGCGACGGCGAGATGAGCAAGCTCTCCTACGCCACCTACATCAAGGACCGGATCACGGGGTTCGAGGGCGACAGCCCTAGGCGGGCGCCCGCCGACCTCGAGGACCACCCCTCCTTCCTCGAGCGGCAGGCGCGCACCGGGGGGACGCCGACGTACCGGCGGCCGCAGTGCGTCGGCCCCATAGCGGTGAAGGACATGGGGCCGTGTGAGCGCGACATCGCCAACTTCGCCGCCGCGGTCGGCGGACACGGCCCCCACGACGCGTTCATGAACGCCGCGTCCCCCGGAGTCATCGCGCTGTTCCAGCCCGACGCCCACTACGGCGACCACGAGACGTACCTCGACGCCCTGGCCGAGGCGATGCGACCCGAATACGAGGCCATCACCGAGGCGGGGTTCGTCCTGCAGCTCGACTCGCCGGATCTGGGACTCGGCCGCCACATGATGTTCAAGGACAAGTCGGACGCCGAGTACGAGGCGCTCGCCCGCCTGCACGTGGAGGCCCTGAACTCGGCCGTGCGCAACATAGACGCCGGCCGGATGCGGCTGCACGTCTGCTGGGGCAACTACGAGGGCCCCCACACCCACGACGCGCCGATGTCCCAAGTGCTGCCCATCGCACTGAAGGCGAAGCCGCAGGCGCTGCTGTTCGAGGCGGCCAACCCGCGGCACGCCCACGAGTGGGCCACCTTCGCCGAGGCCGACATCCCCGAGGACAAGGTCCTCGTGCCCGGCGTGATCGACACGACGACCCACTTCGTGGAGCATCCCGAGCTGGTGGCGCAGCGAATCCAGCGCTTCGCCGACATCGTCGGCAAAGAGCGGGTCATGGCCGGCACCGACTGCGGCTTCTCCACGTTCGCCGGCTACGCCGGCATCGATCCCGAGATCGCCTACGAGAAGCTCGGGACCCTCGCCGCGGGCGCGGCCCTCGCCTCCGACCGCCTCTGGTGACCCGCCGCGCCTGATGCCGTCTACCCGAGGACCCGAGGATCGCCCGATGTTGTCTATGAAGAACCGACTACCGAGGAGCGCTTGATGTCGTCCGCCAACCAGAGCAACAAGGCCGCCGTCTGGGACTACTGGCAGAAGATGAACCACGTCCCCAACGACCAGATCGCCGATGTCGTCCGCGCCGCTTGCCACGAAGACATCGACTGGAACGGGTCGGCCCCCATCGACCGCCTGGTCGGCGTCGATGCGCTGATAACCGACTTCTGGGAGCCGCTGCTGCGCTCCTTCCCGGACATGAAGCGCATCCCGGACGTCTTCATGGGCGGGATCGACGACGGTCAGGAGTACTTGGGGGAACTGGGCGGCCCGGGGCTTGAGCCGAGCGACTACCCGAGCGGCGAAGCCACGGAGTGGGTGACGGGCTGCGGCCACCTGACCGGGACCTTCGCAGAGGACTGGCTGGGCATTCCCGCCTCCGGGAAGAAGACCCACATGTACTTCGGGCAGTTCTACCTGATGCGCGAGGGCAAGATCGCGGCGAGCTACGTGATGTTCGACATCCTCTCGGTCATGCGCCAGGCCGGCTTCGAGGTGCTCCCGCCGTCACCGGGCGCCGACGGCGGCAAGGTCCCTCCGCCCGCGGCTGGCGACGGCGTCCTGTTGACCGAACACGACCCCCGGGAGGGGCGAAAGACCCTGCAGCTCGTGGCGGCCATGGCCAACGGGCTCGAGCGCTACGTGCGAGACCGGGACGGCGGCGACATGGGCCGCATGGAGGAGTGGCAGTACTGGACCCAGGACATGAAGTGGTACGGCTACTCCGGCATCGGCCGATGCCACACGCTCGAGGAGTTCGAGGACTTCCACCAGCGCCCGTGGCTCCACGGCTTCGGCGACCGGGGCCTCACCCGCAGACAGGAGCGCGGCCGGGTGATGGGGTTCGTGGGCGAGGGCAGCTACGCCTGCGGGGGCGTCTGGGACGTGACGTTCTCGCACCACCACGGCACCTACGCCGGCATCCCCGCCACGGGCAAGCTCATGACCATGCGCGACTTCGACTGGTGGAAGCGGGGGCCGAACGATCTGTTGATCGAGAACTGGGTCCCCATCGACCTGATCGACCTCACGCGCCAGATGGGCGTGGACCTCATGGAGCGCCTCGCCCTGCTCGTCGAGGACCGCAGGGCCAAAGGATGGTGGTGACCGACGTGCCCGCGCCCGCCGGCGCTGCCACCGCTGTAGGCAGCCCCGAGACCGCCGCCGCTGCTGTAGGCACCCGAGACCAAGGATGATGCCGAGCCGATGACCGATCCAGTCCGCCAGGCCGACAAGTCGCTCGTCCTCGACTACTGGGCCGCGCTCGACAACCCCGACCCCGGCAAGCGGGCGGAGGCCGCGGCCGCGGTTGCCTCAGACGACGTCCGCTGGCACGGCCACGAGCCGGTGGGGAGCGTCGAGGGATTGGGCCGCTTCCTGTCCGAGGCGTGGGCACCCCTCATGCGGTCCTTCCCCGACCTTCAGTGGTACGGGCCGGGCGGGATCGGGGCCTGCCTGAGCTTCGAGGAGTTCGAGAACCTGCATCAGCGCCCGTGGCTCGTGGCCTTCCCGGACCGGCAGGTCCAAGACCTGGATGGAGGATCACGTTGAAAGGCTTCAATCCCGAGTTCACGTCGGTTCCCGACTACATCCTGAAATCGACGAGGCGCATCTGGGAAGAGCGCGGCATGGCCCGGATCCGGGACTACTACTCCAGCGACAACATCGTCAGGACGGCGATGGGGCTGACCCAGGGCATCGACTCGGTGATCGCGGCCACCAACGCCACGCTGCACCAGTTCCCCGACCGCCGGCTGCTCGGCGAGGACGTGATCTGGACCGGAGACGACGAAACCGGCTGCTACTACTCGTCGCACCGGATCGTGTCGCCCATGCACCACAACGGCCACGGCATGTTCGGCCCGCCGACGGGCAAGCGGGTCAAGGCCCGCACCATCGCCGACACCGTCCTTCGGGCCGAGAACGTGTGCGAGGAATGGCTGGTCCGCGACCACGGCGCCATCATCCGCCAGCTCGGCCACGATGTGGGCGAGTTCGCGGCCCAGTCGATTGCCAGAGAGCGCGAGAGGGGCCAGGAGCCCGAGGTGTTCACGCCGGAGATCGACGTGGAGGGCAGCTATGTCACCCCGGCGGAGACGTCCGAACATGCGCTCATGTACGCCGCCACATTGGAGTCGATCTGGCGGAGCGACTGCCGGGTGGTCGACGCCAACTACAACGAGGCGGTCGCCCTCGAGCTGCCGGGCGGCTTCACCGAGAGCGGCAAGGCTGAGGCGACGCAGTTCTGGATGGGCCTGATCTCCGCGGTTCCCGACGCCCGTTTCTCGGTGGACCATCTCATCGGCCGAGACGATCCCGGCCACCCGCTTCGCACAGCCGCCCGCTGGAGCGTCCAGGGGACCCATGACGGCGCTGGCGCGTTCGGAGACCCGTCCGGTGCCCCGATCTACATCCTGGGGATCAGCCACGCCGAGGTGATCGACCGGCAGATCACCAGGGAGTGGGTTCTGATCGACGAGCTGGCCGTTCACCGCCAGATCCGGCTGTTCAAGGGCTGAACGCAGAAGCTAAAGCAGAAGAAGGAGGCCTAGTGGCTGAGCCGCACACCGAGCACGAGACCATCGACGAGGACCTCCTGGCCGCGCTGGCCCGATCGGACACCCCGACGATCTGCAACGCCCTGGAGATTGCCGCTCCCGAGCGGCCGCGCTCGATCGGCTACACGCGGCAGACGCTGGTCGCCGCCGACCCGACCCTTCCGCCGATGGTCGGGTACGCGCGCACGGCGGTGATCCGAGGGGCGGCGGGTCTCAGCGCCGACGAGAAGCGGCGCAAGTCGCTGGAGTACTACGAGTACACGGCGCAGGGTCCCGGCCCGACCATCGTCGTCGTCCAGGATGCCGACGCCCAGCCCGGCGCCGCGGCCTGGTGGGGGGAGGTCCACACCGCGCTGCATCAGGGCCTCGGCTCTCTGGGGGCGATAACCAACGGCGCCATTCGAGACCTGGACCAGTGCGCCGAGGGGTTCAATCTCCTGGGGGGCAGCATCGGCCCGAGCCACTCCTATGTCCACGTGGTTGATGTCGGCTGCGAGGTGGACGTCTTCGGCATGGTCGTCGAGCACGGAAGCCTGATTCACGCCGACAAGCACGGCGCGGTGGTGATCCCGCTCGATATAGCGCCGCTGTTGCCCGAAGCCGTCGAGACGATCGTCCGGCGAGAGGCCGTGATACTCGACGCCATCAGGGCCCCCGGCTTCGACATCGAGACCCTCAGAGCGGCGGTGGGCCGGTCTGCGGAGATCCACTAGGTGTGGTCTTCGGGGAGGTTGTCCTCGTTTAGCTGGTTGAGGGTTTAGGTTGGGGTGGCCCAGCCGAGGGCGCCGTGGGATCGGTGGTGATTATAGTAGTGGAGGAACCCTCGGTAGTCGTCGCGGCGTTGGGTTTCTGAGTGCCAGGGCTGGATGTAGGCCCATTCTTCGAGGAGGATGCGGTGGAAGCGTTCGACTTTGCCGTTGGTCTGGGGCCGGAAGGCCCGGGTGCGGCGGCGGACGGCGCTGGCGGCTCGCAGGGCCTGGGCCCAGATCCGGGAGCGGTAGCAGGGCCCGTTGTCGATTAGGACCTCCTCGACGGTGACCGCGGGCCATCAGGTCCAGACCCTCGGCGGCCCGATCTTGAGCCCGGCCCTGGACGGCCCCGAGGTGAGCCGTGAGCGCGTGGCCATCAGGTCCAGGCCGCCGCCCGGCCTTGAGCCCTCGAAGGCCCGGCCCGAGGTTCGGCCCTAAGGCCCTGCGGCGGCCCCTGCGGGCCGAGGGGCCCTGGACGGTCGGCCCGATCTTCGGCCCTCGACGGCCCGGCCCCGGCCCTGGACGGCCCGAGGTGGGCCGTGAGCCCGGCCCTGCGGCGGCCCTGCGGGCCGAGGTGGGCCGTGAGCCGGTGGGCCGTGAGCCCGCCGCCGATCAGGTCCAGGCCCTCGGCGGCCCGATCTTGAGCCCGGCCCGAGCTGGACGGTGGCCCGATCCTCGGCCCTCGAAGGCCGGGCCATCAGCTCCAGGCCCTCGACGGCCCTACGGTGAGCCCGGCCCGGCGGCGGCCCGATCTTGAGCCCCCGGCCCTGGACGGCCCGAGGTGAGCCGTGAGCCGTGAGCCGTGGCCATCAGGCCCTCGGCGGCCCTGCGGCGGCCCTGCGGGGCCGAGGTGAGCCGGTGGGCCATCAGGCCCTCGGCGGAGCCCGGCTTTGAGCCCTCGAAGACCGGCCCGAGGTTCGGCCCTAAAGGCCCTACGGTGAGCCCGGCCCGCCGCCGCCGAGGTGGAGCCCGAAGGTCCGGACGTCGACGTTGGCCTTCGGGCCGCCGACGTGCGGCCCTCGAAGACCGGCCCGGCCCTCGGCCGCCCCGCCGTGCTGGACCGGGGGGCCGAAGCTGGACCGGCCCGCCGATCCTCGGCCCCTTGAAGACCGGCCCGAGGTTGAGCCCGGCCCGAGGTTGAGCCCGGCCCTGCGGCGGCCCCTGGACGGCCCGGGGTGGGCCGTGAGCCGGTGGGCCGTGAGCCCGGGCCCGAGCTGGACGGTCGGCCCGATCCTCGGCCCTCGAAGGCCCGGCCCCGCCCCTGGACGGCCCGAGGTGGGCCGTGAGCCCGCCGCCGATCAGGTCCAGGCCCTCGGCGGCCCGAGGTTGAGCCCGGCCCCTGGACGGCCCCGAGGTGGGCCGTGAGCCCGCCGCCGATCAGGCCCGGCCCTCGGCGGCCCTGCGGCCCGAGGTGAGCCGGTGGCCATCAGGCCCTCGGCGGGCCGAGGTTGAGCCCGGCCCCTGGACGGCCCCGAGGTGGGCCGTGAGCCGTGGGCCCGCCGCCGATCAGGCCCGGCCCTCGGCGGCCCTGCGGCCCGAGGTGAGCCGGTGGCCATCAGGCCCTCGGGCGGCCCGATCTTGAGCCCGGCCCTGCGGCGGCCCCTGGACGGCCCGAGGTGGGCCGTGAGCCGTGGGCCCGCCGCCGATCAGGTCCAGGCCCTCGGCGGCCCGAGGTTGAGCCCGGCCCCGGCCCGGCCCGAGGTGGGCCGTGAGCCCGCGGGCCGTGAGCCCGGCCCTGGACGGTCGGCCCGATCCTCGGCCCTCGAAGGCCCGGCCATCAGGCCCGGCCCTCGGCGGCCCGAGGTTGAGCCCCGGCCCGAGGTTCGGCCCTAAGGCCCTTCGGCGGCCCTACGGGCCCGAGGTGGGCCGTGAGCCCGGCCCTGGACGGCCCGGGGTGGGCCGTGAGCCGTGAGCCGTGGCCATCAGGCCCTCGGCGGCCGAGGTTGAGCCCGGCCCTGGACGGTCGGCCCGATCTTCGGCCCTCGGCGGCCCGGCCCCGGCCCCCGGACGGCCCGAGGTTCGGCCCTAAGGCCCTTCGGCGGCCCTGCGGGCCGAGGTGGGCCGTGAGCCCGCCGCCGATCAGGGGCGGCCCTACGGCCCGGGGTGGGCCGTGGGCCGTGGCCATCAGGCCCTCGGCGGCCGAGGTTGAGCCCGGCCCTGGACGGCCCGAGGTTCGGCCCTAAGGCCCTGCGGCGGCCCCTGCGCCCCGAGGTGGGCCGTGAGCCCGCCGCCGATCAGGCCAGGCCCTCGGCGGCCCGGCGGCGGCCCTACGGCCCTACGGCGGCCCGAGCTGGACGGTCGGCCCGATCTTCGGCCCTCGAAGGCCCGGCCATCAGAGCCGGACCTGTGTTAATGTTTGATGTCAACGACGACGAAGGGGAAAAACGAAAATTGCTATAAATAGTCGAAGACTGCTGGCAGCTCTAGCCATCTTCACTGCATCTATAGTAGTGAGCCCGGTCAGCGCCCCGGCGAATGAGGGCGTCCCGCAGCATCCGTGCTTGCCCTATGTGGACGCGGAGGACTGCTATGTTAGATCGGGCTCTATACCGACGGACCTGGGCACTCTCACCCAAATAAGAAGCCTGACAATAAGTGGTAATGTCACGGGCGCTTTACCGCCGGAGCTGGGCAACCTGTCTAACCTGTCTATTCTGAGCGTAAACAGCGATAGCCTCACGGGCTCTTTACCGCCGGAGCTGGGCAAACTCAACAACCTGGTTGAAATGCATATAAAGGGTGATAATCTCTCGGGCTCTATACCGCGGGAGCTGGGCAACCTGTCTAACCTGTATGAGATGAGAATAACCGGTAACCTCTCGGGCTCTATACCGCCGGAGCTGGGCAACATGTCTAACCTGGAAAGACTGAACCTGTCCGGTAATAGTCTTTCGGGCTCTATACCGCCGGAGCTGGGCAACCTGTCTAACCTGTCTAGTCTGAACCTGGGCTATAATGATCTTTCGGGCTCTATACCGCCGGAGCTGGGCAACCTGTCTAGACTGGCTATTCTGCACCTGTCCAGTAATGATCTTTCGGGCTCTTTACCGCCGGAGCTGGGCAACCTGGGCAGCGTGATGGGGGCGAGCTGGTACGACAAGATAAACGGCAACACCCGTGATAGAGTTACTCTGGACCTGTCCAGTAATGATCTTTCGGGCTCTTTACCGCCGGAGCTGGGCAACCTGTCTAACCTGTCTAGTCTGAACCTGGCCTATAATGATCTCTCGGGCTCTATACCGCCGGAGCTGGGCAAACTCACCAACCTGGAAAGACTGAACCTGTCCGGTAATAGTCTTTCGGGCTCTTTACCGCCGGAGCTGGGCAACCTGTCTAACCTGTATGAGATGAGCCTGTCCGGTAACTTCTCGGGCTCTTTACCGCCGTGGCTGGGCAACCTGTCTAACCTGTATGAGATGAGCCTGTCCGGTAACTTCTCGGGCTCTTTACCGCCGTGGCTGGGCAACCTGTCTAACCTGTATGAGATGAGCCTGTCCGGTAACTTCTCGGGCTCTTTACCGCCGTGGCTGGGCAACCTGTCTAGACTGTCTAGTCTGAGCCTGTCCGGTAACTTCTCGGGCTCTTTACCGCCGTGGCTGGGCAACCTGTCTAGACTGTCTAGTCTGAGCCTGTCCGGTAACTTCTCGGGCTCTTTACCGCCGGAGCTGGGCAACCTGTCCAACCTGAAAAGACTGGACCTGCCCTGCAACTTGCTCACGGGCCCCATACCGCCGGAGATAGGCAACCGCGCCATCGAGTTGGGCTTATATTGCGGCAGGTTCTCCGACGATGAGGGCAGCGTCCATGAGGCTAATATCGAGTTCATCGTCGGGCAGGGCATCACCGTCGGATGCGCCACCGACCCCCCGCGTTACTGCCCCGCCGAAACGGTCACGCGGGCCCAGATGGCCTCCTTCCTGTGGCGTGTCAGCAGCCGACTATACGGGGATCAGGCCGTCTCCTATATAGGTGGTACTAGGTATTTTTCCGACATGGACGCCGATGACACGCATTTTTTCGGTGTTTTGTGGGCGACGCGAAACGGCGTGATCCGCGCCCCCGGCGGAGTCTTCGACCCCGGCGGCGCCGTGACCCGGGCCGACATGGCCGAGATGCTCGTGGCCGCCTTCAACCACATCTCCGCCCCCGCTCGGGCCGAGGGCCTGTTCACCGATACGGCCGGGCTCACCGGCGCCGCCGTCCGGGCCGCCGAGGGCATCGCCGCCGCCGGAGTGACCGCCGGATGCGCCGCCGACCCCCCGCGTTACTGCCCCGCCGAAACGGTCACGCGGGCCCAGATGGCCTCCTTCCTGGCCCGAGCGGTTCAATCGGCGCCGTAGGGCCGCGAGCCCGGCCCTCGGGCGGCCGCCCGCCGAGCTGGACCGTCGGCCCGATCCTCGGCCCTAAGGCCCTGCGGCGGCCCCTACGGGCCGAGGTGGGCCGCGAGCCGTGGCCATCAGGCCCTCGGCGGCCCTGCGGCGGCCCCCTGCGGGCCGAGGTGGGCCGTGAGCCCGCCGCCGATCAGGCCCGGCCCTCGGCGGCCCTGCGGCCCCGAGGTGGGCCGTGAGCCCGCCCGGGGCTGGACGGTCGGCCCGATCTTCGGCCCTCGACGGCCGGGCCATCAGGTCCAGGCCCTCGACGGTGACCGCGGGCCATCAGCTCGGCCCTGCGGCGGCCCGAGGTGGGCCGTGAGCCGTGAGCGCGTGGCCATCAGGCCCGGCGGCGGCCCGAGGTTGAGCCCGGCCCGGCCCTTCGGCGGCCCGATCTTGAGCCCCGCCCCTGGACGGCCCGAGGTGAGCCGTGAGCGCGTGGCCATCAGGTCCGGGCCGAGGTGCCCTTCGGCGGCCCCGAGCTGGACCGGCCCGAGCTGGATTGGCCCGAGGTGACCGCGGCCAGTGAGCCCGTGGCCATCAGGTCCGGGCGGCCCGGCCTTGAGCCCGCCGTCTGGCCCGAGGTGGGCCGGGGCCGCGGCCAGGGCGGCCGGGTCGCCGCTCACCGGCCCAGCCCCAGCACCGTGCCGATGGTGACGCCGCCGCCGGCCCGGAACGAGCCCCACTTGGCGGCCATCGCGGGCTCGTAGCCGGGGTCGTGGCGCGCCGACCGCCTGCTCCACGCGATCCACAGGTCCAGGCCGCCCGGATCCCAGTCGTGCAGGGCCATCCCCACGGCCAGCCACTCGTCGTAGCTCATGGCCGACCCGTCGATCCTGGCCAGGGCGGCCTCCACCCCCGCGGCCGCCGGGCCCGGGCCGCCCCGGCCCCTCGGCGCCCGGGGCGGGGCCGCCCGGCGGGCCGGCTTAGTCGATGTTCGACCGCGGGCTGACGAGAGGCTCGACCGGCAACGTCTCGGCCAGAACCGAGGACGGGGGTCTTCTGGTCTCGCCGACCGGGACCTCGTTCGGGCGGCTCGACCCCGGCCGACTGTCGCGCTTCGACGCAACCGGCAAGCTCGCCGGCGGCGATCCCCCCACGAAGGAGATGCCCCTGCACACGGCGTTCTACGACACCCGCCCGCAGACCGGGGCGGTCGTCCACCTGCATTCGAGCCACTCGGTGGCGTGGTCGATGGCGCCCGACGTCGATCCCGAGAACGCCCTTCCGCCGCTCACGCCGTACTCGATCATGCAGCTCGGAAGAGTGAAGTTGCTGCCCTTCTTCGTGCCGGGCGATCCGGCGATGGGCGAAGCCGTGAGGTGCCTGGCCGGGCGGCGCTCCGCCGTCCTTCTGGCCAACCACGGCCCCGTCGTCGCCGCCGAAACCCTCGAAGCGGCCGGCAACGCGATCGAAGAACTCGAGTACACCGCGCAGCTCGCCATGCTCACGCTGGGCCATCCCGCGAAGGCGCTGTCCGCCGACCAGGTTCAGCAGGTCGTGCAAGCGTTCGACATCGATTGGGACGGATAGGACCCTGACCTGGTATTTCTCGGAATTGCCGAGAGTTCCCGGGAGAGTGGAGCTAAGGGGAATTGAACCCCTGACCTCTTCCATGCCATGGAAGCGCTCTACCAACTGAGCTATAGCCCCGGTCCGCGGTGCCGAGCCCCGCGTCCAGCCAGTCTAACAGCCCGAGCCAGCCTTGACTTCATGAGCCCCTTGACTTTCTTGATCGGATGTGCTAGCATGAAACTCCAGGAAATCCAATGTCGAGATCGTCGAGATCGGTGGGCGATCCAATTAGAGAGGAGTTCGCGTGGGGGAAGGGTGCTCAATCGTGTCTAGTTCCATTGTGTCCGGGCGCAGACATTTGTAGCCTAGAACGGGAGAAGTGATGAACGGAGAGATGGTGAACGCTTTAACGTTAGCAGAGCGTGTGCCTATGAGTGATCAAGATATTGAGCGTCTGGTCCAACTGCCCAAAACAATTCTTTCTAGGAGACCTGTCAAAGGTTTTCGAGACGAGAGTGGGCATAAACGTTGTGATCTGGATTTGCATGCTACGCAAGATAACCAAATAGCTTTCACAGTGTTTATTCGTCAGAACAGCAAGTTCGCTGAAAATTTTTCCATTGGACTTCGTTATAGAACAGGTAATAGAGCGCTCGGAACAGTTACCCTTATTCGCTACAATGGACCACATGGGAAGCCTAGTCATCACTCTGACAGTCATCACTACAAGTATCATATTCATCGTGTAACTAGTGCTGAGATTGCATCTGGAAGTATACAGCCCCAAGAGAAGTCTAGGGAGGTAACTACTCGATACGGGTCTTTTGAGGAAGCTATCGTTGTGTTTTTTGATGATATCAAAGTGTCCAATACAGATCAGTATCTTCAAGATATTCTACAAGGGAGCCTGTTCAGTGGATATTAATATTCTTAGATCTGTATTGGGCAGCTCGTTAGTGGAGGATATATATGAGCGTCGTTCAAATATTTATCAACTAGTCGTCCCTATATTTCACGAAGATGGTGATGTGGTAGATGTTTATTTAGAAGATAGCCCACTGGGGAATGGAGATATCCGTATCTGTGATTTCGGACTGACCTTAATGCGCCTTTCTTATACGTTTGAAATAAGTACTAGTACTCGCCGACAAATTTTAGACAGCATCCTTTACAATAATGGCGTTCAGAATGATAATGGTACTTTCTATCTGGATACTCCGATTAATGAACTTCGTGAGAATGTCCTTCGGTTCGCCGGGTGTGTACAAAAAATATGTAATATGCGTTATTGGAATAGGGATACTATCCGCAGTACATTTTATGAAGACTTGAAACTTTATATTACTGCTGAGCTAGAACAGTTCTTTCCTGCACCTGACATATCTCCTCTTGAAGATTATTCCGTCATCAGTGTAGATTGGACGCTAACCATTCGTAATCGTTCCATGTACGTTTATGGAGTTATAGGTAACGACAAGGCTAAGAATGTAGCCATTTCCTTGTTAGAATTCCATAAACGACGTCTGCCATTTATCAGCATGATAGTTCATGAAGATCTTGAAAGTTTGGGGTCGAAAGAGATAGTCTACCTTACTAAGAATGCTGATTTACAGTATCCTACTTTGGAAGATTTCAAGGAAAAGGGTATTCAGGATATTGAACGGTTGGTACCTGCTTAACGAGATGCATAGAACATCGCCGGGTGTGCCGTCTAAGCAACATCCTCTTTTACTCACAATAGGCTGGTTAGATATCAGATTCCATGCGAAAAGTAATGTAAAATCCTAAAGATCCAACTAGGCCAGCTAAATTCTATGACAACGACATGAGAGCGATCTGTGGAGCTAAGGGGAATTGAACCCCTGACCTCTTCCATGCCATGGAAGCGCTCTACCAACTGAGCTATAGCCCCGGGCCGCGGGGCCGAGCCCCGCGGCCAGCCAGTCTAACGGCCCGAGTCGCCGTCCACGCCGCTCGCTCTCATCGGTGGCTTTCAGCCGGCTTGGTCTTGGTCGCGTAGGAAGCGCTCTACCTCGGCGGCTAGGTCTTCGCCGGAGGGGAGCTGGTCGACTAGGGCCCCGGTCTCGTCCATGCGCCGCTCCAGTTCGGCCACCATCTCCTGGTGGGAGTCCTCGGCTGCCACCAGTTCGTCGAGGCGGCCTCGGGTGGCGATGGCCTGCTCGGCCAGGGGCCCGGGATCGAGTTCGATGCCCGCGGCGTCGACCAGGCCCTCGATCAGGGCGAGCGAAGCCGCCGGGTAGGGGGCGGACGACACGTAGTGGGGCACCTGGGCCCACAGCCCCAGGGTGGGGATGCCGGTCTCGGCCAAGGCCACCTCCAGCACCGACTCCACCCCGGCCGGGACGTCCAAAGTGGCCGGCGGCCCGCCCGGCCGGGCCAGCTCGGCCGACGAGGCCGTGGTCGACAGCCGGGGCGGCCGGGTGTGGGGCACGGGGGCGGGATAGGCGCCCAGGCCCACCATGCGGGTGATCTGCCGATCGGTGGCGTAGCCCACGACGGCCTCGGCGAAGGCCCGCCAGTTGTGGTCGGGCTCGGCGCCGTGCAGGAACAAGATGTCGGAGTCCTTTTCGTCCCGGCCCGCCGCGAACTCGATGGTGGGCCACTCCAGGCCGGTGTTGACCCCCTCGACCAGGCTCATTATGGGCCGGCGGGCCCGGTGGTCGAGCAGCCACTCGGGGTCGAAGCGGGCCACCGCCGCCGCCTCGGCCGCCCGGACGGCCTGTTCCATGGCCGCCGCGGCCGAGCCCCCGGCGTCGAACCACCCCTCGAAGTGAACGATGAGCACCGGCTGGTGGAGATCGACCTGGCGCAGCACGGTGAGCAGGTCGGCGGGGTCGGCGCTGCGGGCCATGCCCCCAAGAAGACCACACCCGGCCCGGCGCCGTCGAACCGGCCGGGGTTTTCCACAGGCTGGCTGGCGGCGGGCCTGCCGGGGGCCCGGGGGCGGGCCGGATGCGCCGAGCCGGGCGGCGGTCGGCTACGTTGCAGCCCCGATGGCCGACGTGACCGACGCCACGTTCCAGACCGCGGTGGTGGAGCGGTCCCGGACCGTCCCCGTCGTGGTCGACCTGTGGGCCGAGTGGTGCGAGCCGTGCCGCCAGCTCGGGCCCATCCTCGAAAGGGTGGTGGCCTCCACCAACGGCCGGGTGGAGCTGGCCAAGGTGGACATCGACAAGAACCCCGGCGTGGCCCAGGCGTTCCGGGTCCAGTCGATACCGGCGGTGTACGCCATGAAGGACGGCCAGGTGGTGGACGGGTTCATGGGCGCCCAGGGCGAGGCCGCCGTCCGCGACTTCATCGAGAAGCTGGTGCCGCCCCCCGAACTCACCGAGGTCGAGCGGCTTGTGAACGCCGGCGACGAGGCGTCGCTGCGGGCCGCCCTGGAGATCGAGCCCGACAACGAGGACGCGACCGTCACCCTGGCCGGGCTGCTCATCGACGGCGACCGGCCCGAGGAAGCGGTCGAGCTGCTGGAGCGCATCCCCGCCACCCCCGAGGTGCGCAGGCTGCTGGCCCTGGCCCGCATCGGCGTGCCCGGCGACGACGTGGAGACCGAGCTGGCCGGGCTGCTGGGATCGGTCAAGCACGACGAGGACGCCCGCCAGCGGTTCGTGGACCTGCTGGAGGTCCTCGGCGCCGACGACCCCCGCACCGCCGCCTGGCGCAAGCGGCTCTCCGCGGCCCTGTTCTGACCGACCCGCCGTCCGGCGGGGCGAGAACCCGGCCCGCCTGGCGCAAGCGGCTCTCCGCGGCCCTGTTCTGACCGCGGTCCGGGCGGGCGGCTGACGACGGGCACGGCCCGGTAGGCTCCGGGCGCGGCCGGCGTTGGCCCGACCTCCGCAGCCGCTGCTTCCCCCCAGTGATCTCGTCAGTTGAGACGAAGGGGGGCGCGGTTGGCCCCGGAGCCCGAGCAGCACCCGCCTGAGCAGCACCTAGAACGGCACCTGCCTGAACAGCGCCCGCCCCGACTCACTCTCGACGGGCTGGCCGACCGGCTCGGCGTCTCGGTGAGGGCGGTGGTGATCGGCGCCGCGGCCGTGGCCGCGGCCGGCGCGGGCGGATGGTGGGCGCTGCGCCCGCCGCCCGCGCCCGCGCCCGAGGCCGTGCTGCCCAGGGTCGGGGAGGTCCCCGTCCCCTCGATCCCGCCGCCGGTCTCCCCGGCCCTAGCCGTCATCCGCGTCCACGTGACCGGCGCGGTGGCCGATCCCGACGTTGTCTACGAGCTTGACGACGGTGCCCTGGTGATCGATGCCGTGGCCGCGGCTGGCGGGTTCGCCGACGACGCCGACCGGTCCCGGCTCAACCTGGCCCAGACCCTCGACGACGGGGCCCGCCTATGGGTCCCGGCCCGGGGCGAGGCCGACGAGCCCGCGGTGGTGAATCCCGATCCCCCCGAGCCAGTCGATGGGTCGGGAGCCCCGCCGGGCGGCCGGGCCTGCGTCGACGTCAACGAGGCCGACGCCGCCGCCCTGGAGGCGCTGCCCGGCATCGGCCCGGTGAAGGCCGCCGACATCGTCGACCACCGGGAACGGCTGGGACCCTTCGCCGCCCTCGACGGCCTGACCGCCGTGACCGGCATCGGCCCCAAGACCGTCGACCGCCTCCGGCCCTCCGCCCATGCCGGGGCCGGCTGTCAGCCCGCCCCCTGAGGGGCGCGTCTCAGTGCGGCCGTCAGAACCCCGATCCGGGGCTGGCCCGGTTCCAGTGAGCCCACCTCCTGAGGCCCCGGACGCGGTGCGGTCATCAGAGCCCCGATCTGAGGCTGGCCCGGTCCGGGCTAGCCAGCCTCCTGAGGGCGCAGGCCTGGTGCGGCGCCTGGCTGACGGTCCGCTCGGGCGCCTCCTCGGGGGAGAGGCGCAGCCGTACGGGGCGGCGGCGGGGGCGGCGCTGGGGGCGTGGCTGCTGGCCCCGGTCCCCTGGCCGGTGGCGCTGGCCGCGGCGGCGGTGTGGGTGTGGCGGCCCGGGCCGGTCACCGTCGGCGTCGCCTTCCTGGCCGCGGCCAGCCTGCTTGGGGCCCGGGCCGAGGCCGGGCTGATCGCCCCCGACGCCGGTCCGGTCCGGGCCTGGGTGACCCTGCTCGACGATCCCCGGCCCCTGGGATCGAGCGGGGTGCGGGTCACCGTCCGCCATCAGGGCAAGCGGATCGAGGCTCTGGCCCACGGGCGGGCGGCCCGCGACCTCGGCGACGCCCTCACCGGCGAGCGGGTGGAGGTCTCCGGCGCCCTGCGGGCCGGCGACGAGGACGACCGCTGGCTGCGCAGCCGCCACATCGTCGGCGAGATGACCGTCGCCGCCGTCCACGACCGGGCCCCGGCCGCGCCCCTGCCCGGCCTGGCCAACCGGATCCGCCGACTGCTCGCCTCCGGCGCGTCCGGGCTGGGCGACGACGACCGGTCGCTGTTCACCGGGATGGTGTTCGGCGACGACCGCGGCCAGTCCCCCCGGCTGGCCGACGACTTCCGGGCCGCCGGCCTGGGCCACGTGCTGGTGGTGTCGGGCCAGAACGTGGCCTTCGTGCTGGCCCTGGCCGCCCCGCTGGCCGCCCGGCTCCGGCCCGGGACCAGGCTGGTGGCCCTGGGGGCCGTGCTCGGCGTGTTCGCGGTGATCACCCGCTTCGAGCCCTCGGTGATGCGGGCCGTGGCCATGGCCGCCGCCGCTGTGGTCAGCGCGGCCCTGGGCCGGCCCCTGCAGGGTTTGCGCACCCTGGCCTGGGCGGTGGCCGCGGTGCTGTTGGTCGACCCGTTCGTGCTGGGGGTGCTGGCCTTCCAGCTCTCGGTGTGCGCCACCGCCGGCATCCTGGTGCTGGCGCCGCCGATCGCCGCCTCGCTGCCCGGCCCCCATCCGCTGCGGCTGGCCGCGGCCACCACGGCCGGGGCCCAGGTGGCGGTGATGCCGCTGCTGGTGGCCACCTTCGGGTCGGTGCCGGTGGCGTCGCTGCCGGCCAACGTGGTGGCCGCCCCGGCCGCGGGCCCGGTGATGATGTGGGGCCTCACCGGCGGCGCGGCGGCCGGGCTGGCGGGCGGCTGGGCGGCCTGGCTGATCCACCGGCCCACCGCGGCCGCCCTGTGGTGGGTGCGCACGGTGGCGTCGGCCGCGGCCCTGGCCCCTCCCGCCGCGCTGGGGGCGGTGGGCGCGCTGGCGGTGGGGGCCGGGGTCCTTCTGGCTCTGCGGACCCGGCGGCCGCTGCGGCTGGCCGGGGTTTTGGTGGTGGCGGCCGCGCTGGGGTGGAGCGTGGCGGCGGCCCCGGTCCCGCCCGAGGGGTGGTCGGAGGCGCAGGGCGCGTCGGTGTTCGGCCACCGCGGCGCCGTGGTGGTGGTGCTCGACGATCCCTGGTCGCCCCGCGGGCTGCTGGAGTCGCTGCGGACGGCCGGGGTCCGCCGGATCGACCTGGTCGTGGCCGCCCGGGGCGGGGCCGGCGATGCCCGCGCCGCGGTGGCCCTGGCCGACCGCTACGGCCCCGTCCCGGTGGTGGCCCCGCCCGGCCACCGGGTGCCCCGGGCCCGCAGCGCCGAGGCCGGCTCGGTCATCGCCGCCGCCGGCGTCCTGGTGGAGGTGACCGAGCACCGCCCCGAGCTGAAGGTCCAGATCCGCCCCGGCGGCCGAGCCCGCCGAAGCCGTCGGAAAAGATTTAACCCCGGCCGTTTGCCGAGGCAGGGACGGTTCCGGGGCCTTTAAAAACACCATAGGGGATTTTGGGACTGATGTCAACGTTCAACCGTCAAATCATCGCTGACCGACTTACGAGAGACAGGCTCACGTCATATTTGGAGGCGGCGAAGGGTGACATCCATGCGGCAATCGGGCTTTACAACTGGAATGCTCGGGTTGCGGCTTCGTTCCATGAGGATCTCGGTTGCCTCGAGGTCGTCTTTCGCAATGCTGTTGACGAGGCCCTCGTTGCCTATGGCGCCGCTCAAGGCTGGCCGGAGGTGTGGTACAGCCGACGCAGTCTCTTTCCGGGCAAGCAAGGGCACCGAGCCTGGAACCAGATCGGGGCAGCGCGGAAAAGAGCCGCCAGCCGCCCCCCGCATCAGGAGATTCACGGCAAAGTGATCGCCGAGCTGAGCTTCGGATTCTGGCGGTTCCTCTCCACTGAGCCGTACCTGACCTCACTGTGGGTGCCAGCCGTGGCTACGGCGTTTCCGCAACACCCCAGTGCGGGCAACCCTCGCCAGGTTCGAGCCGATGTGGAGAGCCGGGTGCAGCGCCTGAACTTCTTGCGCAACCGGATCGCCCATCACGAGCCCGTCCACCAAAGAGACTTGGCGCGCGACCATGCCGAGGTGCTTGAGTTCATCGGGTGGATTTGCCCGGACTGCCGCGCCTGGGCTGAGGCGGTCAGCCGCACGCCTGGCATCATCGGGGCGCGGCCGTGAGCTGATCGGCGGCGGTCCGGTCGGGGGGCCGGGGGGCCGGTAGATTCGCGGGCGGTGCTGGCGGGGGCTGCGAAACTCCAGATCGTGGTCGGGGACGACCCGGTCTTGGTGTCGGAGGCGGTCACCGCCCTGGTGAGCGAGCTGGTGGGGTCGGGCGACCGGGGCCTGATGGTCGAGCAGCTCACCGAGACCGAGCTGCGGGACCCCGACGGGGACTGGACGCTGGCCCCGCTGGCGACCGCGGCCCGGACCCCTCCGTTCCTCACCGACCGGCGGGTGGTGGTCGGCCGCCACCTGGCCCGGTTCACCCGCAAGCCCCAATACGCCGTCCTGGTGGACCTGCTGGCCGAGGACCTGCCCACCACCGACTTGGTGCTGGCCTGGGAGCGCGGCGTGGACCCGAAGATGGACGGCCGGTTCCCCGCCCTGCCCAAGGCGCTCAAGGAGGCGGTGGAGGCGGCCGGGGGCCGGGTGGTGGACGTGATGCCGCCCAGCCGGGCCCGAGACGCGGGGGAGTGGCTCCGGGACCAGCTCGCCCTATCGAGCCTGGACTTCGACCGGGGCGCGGCCGCCGCCGTCGCCGACCTGCTCGGCGAGGACCGCAGCCGGGTGGTGGGGCTGGTCCGCACCCTGGAGGGCGTGCTCGGCGCCGGGGCGACCGTCACCGCCGCCGACGTGGACGCGCTGGGGGAGCGGGCCGGGGCGGTGGTGCCCTGGGAGCTCGACGACGCCATCGACCGGGGCGACATACCGGGGGCGCTGGAGACGCTGGGGCGCCTGCTGCCGTCGCGCCACCCGTTCCAGTTGCTGTCCTCGCTGCACAACCGCTACCAGCGGATGCTGCGCCTCGACGGGGCCGGCCACCTCGACGAGAGGGCGGCCGCCGACCTGCTGGGCATGAAGGGGTCCACGTTCCCGGCCCGCAAGCTGCTGACCCAGACCCGCCGGCTCGGCTCGGACAAGGTGGCCCGGGCCATACGCCTGCTGGCCGACGCCGACCTGGCCCTCCGGGGCGCCCTGGACTGGCCCGACGAGATGGTGCTGGAGGTGCTGGTAGCCCGCCTGGCCGCCCTCTCAAACCGCTGAGGCCCGGCGGCGGCCGCCCCCGGCGGGCTTACGACTGCTGGGCGGCGACCCGGCGCATCAGGCGGCTCTTGCGGCGGGCGGCGGTGTTCTTGTGGAGCACGCCCTTCTGGGCCGCCTTGTCGATGCAGGCGACGGCGGCCCGGAGCTTCTCGTCGGCCTCGTCGGGGTCGGCGGCCAGGGCCGACTTGGTGCGGGTGTTGATCTCCGAGCGGGCCATCTTGTTGCGCAGGCGGCGCTTCTCGTTCTGGCGGTTGCGCTTCATCTGGGACTTGATGTTGGCCACGGGCTCCACCTGCGATGACGACGGGCGAACGGTTGCGGCCCGAGGCTACCGGGAGTCTCGGGGGTTCCCGCGCCGGTCGGTAGCCTGGGGCGGTCTTGATCCTGTCGAGCTCGGTCCGGCGGGCCTGGGCCCGAAGGATCGCCCCCTCTCCGCGGTGAGCCCATGGATCCCGACCGCATCCGCAACACGTCGATCATCGCTCACATCGACCACGGCAAGTCCACCCTGGCCGACCGGATGCTGGAGCTCACCGGCGCGGTCGAGGCCCGCCAGATGCGCGAGCAGTTCCTCGACTCCATGGAGCTGGAGCGGGAGCGGGGCATCACCATCAAGCTCCAGTCGGTGCGGCTGCGCTGGCGGGACCACGTGGTCAACCTCATCGACACCCCCGGCCACGTCGACTTCAGCTACGAGGTGAGCCGCTCCCTGGCCGCCTGCGAGTCGGTGATCCTGGTGGTGGACGCGGCCCAGGGCATCGAGGCCCAGACCCTGGCCAACTGCTACATGGCCCTCGAGAACGACCTGGAGATCGTGGCCGCTCTCAACAAGATCGACCTGCCCGCCGCCGACCCCGACCGGTACGCGGCCGAGATCGAGCAGGTGCTGGGCCTGCCCGCCGACTCCGTCCTGCGGATCTCGGCCAAGACCGGCGCCGGCGTGGCCGAGCTGCTCGACGCCGTCATCGAGCGCACCCCGCCCCCGTCCGGCTCGGCCGACGCCCCGCTGCAGGGGCTGATCTTCGACTCCCACTTCGACCAGTACCGGGGGGTGGTGTCGTCGGTGCGGGTGGTGAACGGGGTGCTGGCCGCCGGGGCCCGGCTGCGGTTCATGCAGGCCGGAACGGCCCACGACGCCGACGAGATCGGGGTGCGCACCCCCGACCCCGAACCGGCGGGCGCCCTCGGGCCGGGCGAGGTCGGCTACCTCATCGCCGGGATCAAAGACGTGGGCCAGGCCCGCTCGGGCGAGACCGTCACCGAGCACCGCCGCCCCGCGCCCGGGCCGCTGGCCGGCTACCGGGAGCCCAAGCCCATGGTCTTCTCCGGGCTCTACCCGATCGACGGCGACGAGCTGACCCAGCTCCGGGAGGCGCTGGAGAAGCTCCGGCTCAACGACTCCGGCTTCACCTACGAGCCCGAGTCGTCGGGCGCGCTCGGCTTCGGGTTCCGCTGCGGCTTCTTGGGCCTGCTGCACATGGAGATCGTCCGCGAGCGCCTCGAGCGGGAGTTCGACCTGTCCCTCATCTCCACCGCCCCCTCGGTGGAGTACCGGGTCACCGTCACCGGCGGCGCCGTCGAGGTGGTGTCCAACCCCTCCGAGATGCCCCCCGCGGCCGAGATCGAGTCGGTGGCCGAGCCCTGCCTGGCGGCCATCGTCATCGCCCCCAGCCACCACACCGGGGTGGTCATGGAGCTGTGCCAGAGCCGCCGCGGCGACTTCGGCCAGATGCGGTACCTGTCGCCCGAGCGGGTGGAGCTCAGCTACCGGCTGCCGCTGGCCGAGGTGGTGGTGGACTTCTTCGACCAGCTCAAGAGCCGGACCCAGGGATACGCCAGCCTCGACTACGAGCCCGACGGCTACGCCCCCGCCGACCTGGTGAAGGTGGACCTGCTGCTGCAGGGCGAGCCGGTGGACGCCTTCTCGATGATCGTCCACCGCGACAAGGCCTACGGCTACGGGCGGGCCATGACCGCCAAGCTGGCCGAGCTGATCCCCCGCCAGCAGTTCGAGGTGCCCATCCAGGCCGCCATCGGGGGGCGGATCATCGCCCGGGAGACGGTCAAGGCCTACCGCAAGGACGTGACCGCCAAGCTCTACGGCGGCGACGTGACCCGCAAGCGCAAGCTGCTGGAGAAGCAGAAGGCGGGCAAGAAGCGCATGAAGAGCATCGGCCGGGTGGACATCCCCCAGGAGGCGTTCGTCTCGGCCCTGACCCTGGACTGACCCCCGGCCTCGGGCGCTTTCGGCCTGGACCGGCCCCCGGTCTCGGGCGGCCCCGGCCCTGCACCGGCCCCCGGTATCGAGCGCCCCTGGTCCTGGACCGGCCCCGGCCTATGGCCCGAACCGGCCAGCGTTATCATCGCGGGATGCTCGACGACCGCAAGGCCGCCATCCTCCAGGCCGTCGTGCAGGAGTACATAGCCACCGCCGTTCCGGTGGGCTCGGGCCGCGTCGCCGACGGGCCGGGCGTGGACATCTCCTCGGCCACCGTCCGCAACGAGATGGCCGCCCTCGAGAAGCAGGGCTACCTGACCCAGCCCCACACCAGCGCCGGCCGGGTGCCGACCGACAAGGGCTACCGCTTCTTCGTCGACCGGGTCCGCCGGCGCACCCCGGCTCTGGCCGCGGCCGACCGCCGCCAGGTCCGTGACTTCTTCGCCTCCGCCCACGGCGAGGTCGAGTCGATGCTGAGCCACACCACCGATCTGCTGTCGGCCCTCACCCATTGGACCGGCGTCGTGGTCGGCCCCAGCTCGGAGTCGGCCACCGTGCGCTCGGTGCAGCTCGTCGACCTGTCCAGCCACGTGCTGCTGCTGGTGGCGGTGCTGTCCAACGGGGTGATCGAGAAGCACGCCCTGGAGGTGGAGGACCGGCTGACCCCCGAGGCGGTGGCTGGCGCCTGCGACCGGCTGGGCCGGGCGGTGGTCGGCCGGTCCCACGGCGAACTCGAAGACCTCGGGCCCGACCCCTCCGACCCGCTGGCCGCCGCCGCCGTCGAGGCGCTGCGGTCATCCGGCCCCGGCCACGAGATGTTCGTCGGGGGGGCGTCGAAGCTGGCCGCCGCCTTCGACGCGGTGGAGCCGGTCCGGGCCGCCCTCGACCTGCTCGAGCAGCAGCTCGCGGTGATCTCGCTCATCCGGGAGGTGCTCGACCGGGGCCAGCGGGTGGCCATAGGGGAGGAGACCGGCCTGATGCCCCTGTCCGAGTGTTCGCTGGTGCTGGCCCCCTACGAGGTGAGGGGCCAGGACGCCGGCACGATCGGCGTGCTCGGCCCCACCCGGATGGACTACCACCAGGCCCTGTCGGTGGTGGCGGTGGTGAGCCAGCGCCTGGGGGCGGCGCTCAGCGAGGACTGACGTGGCCGACCATTACGAGACGCTCGGGGTGTCCGCCGATGCCACCGACGAGGAGATCAAGCGGGCCTACCGCAAGCTGGCCCGCCGCTACCACCCCGACGCCAACCCCGGCGACGGCGCGGCCGAGGCCCGCTTCAAGGAGGTCGCCGCCGCCTACGAGGTGCTGTCGGACTCCGAGCGCCGGTCCCTGTACGACCGGTTCGGCACCGACGACCCCAACGCGGCCCGGATGGCCGACCCCTTCGGCGGGGGGCTGGGCGACATCTTCGAGGCCTTCTTCGGCCAGGGCTCGCCGTTCGGGCGGGGCGAGAGCGGCCCGTCCGGCCCGCCCCGGGGCGAGGACCTGGAGGCCCACGTCGACCTGGAGCTGAGCGACGTGGTCTTCGGGGCCGAGCGGGAGGTGACGGTGCGCACCGCGGTGCGCTGCGAGGCCTGCGACGGGACCGGGGCCGAGGCGGGCACCGACCCGGTCCGGTGCCCCGAGTGCGCCGGGTCGGGCCAGGTCCGCCGGGTGCGCCAGTCCCTGCTGGGCCAGATGGTGACCGCCTCGGCCTGCGGCCGGTGCGCCGGGTCGGGCCAGGTGATCGAGAGCCCCTGCGGGGAGTGCCGATCGCAGGGCCGGACCGTCGAGTCGCGCACCTACAAGGTGGAGGTTCCGGCCGGGGTGGACGACGGGGCCACCCTGCGCCTCACCGGCCGGGGGGCGGCCGGGCCCCGGGGCGGGCCCAACGGCGACCTCTACGTCCACACCCGGGTGCGGCCCCACCCCGTGTTCCGCCGGGACGGCCGCCAGCTTGTGCATGAGCTGCACGTCCCGTTCACCCAGGCCGCGCTGGGGGCCAAGCTGGAGTACGAGACCCTGGACGGGGCCGAGGAGCTGACCATCCCCCGGGGCGCCGAGACGGGCTCGGAGTTCCGGCTGCGGGGCCGGGGGGTGCCCCAGATCCGGGGCCGGGGCCGGGGCGATCTGGTCATCCGGCTGGTGGTGGACGTCCCCGACGACCTCACCGCCGAGCAGGAGGAGCTGGTCCGCAGGCTGGCCGAGCTGCGGGGCGAGCCGGTGGCCGATCCCGACGACGGCCTGCTGAGCCGCATCCGCTCCGCCTTCCGGTGACCCGCCCGGGTCTGGTGCCCTGCCGAGGCGGACCCGGCAGGGGTTCGACGATCTGCGCTCCGCCTTCCGGTGACCGCCCGGAGCTGGTGCCGGCCTTAGGCGGCTCGGGCGGCCCGTGATTCTGTCAGCGCTGATACTGGCGGTGTCCGTGACCCGACTGGGACTGGGTTCGGGCGGCTCGCGACCCGGCTGGTGCCAGGACTGGGCTCGGGCCCGTGACCCGGATGCCGCTGGCTCCTGACGGCCGGGGCGGCCCCCACGCGCTGGTGGCCGACGTGGACGACCCCGAGCTGAGCCGGGCCGACCGCCACCACTTGGAGCGGGTCCTGCGGCTGGCCCCCGGCGACGCCCTCACGGTGGGAGACGGGGCCGGTCGGTGGCGGCCCTGCCGGTTCGGGCCCCGGCTGGAGCCGACCGGCCCGGTGGCCAGCACTCCCGCCCCCGAGCCCGCCCTGTCCGTCGGGTTCGCCCTGGTCAAGGGGGCCAGACCCGATCTGGTGGTGCAGAAACTTACCGAGCTGGGCATCGACCGGATATTCGCCTTCCGAGCCGACCGGTCGGTGGTGCGGTGGGACGAGGCCCAGGCCGCCCGGGCCGTTCAGCGCTGGCGGCGGGTGGCCCGAGCGTCGGTGATGCAGTGCCGCCGGCTGTGGCTGCCAGTTATAGACGAGGTGGCGGACTTCGACGGGCTCGACCTAGCCGGCGCGGTCATGGCCGTGCCCGGCGGCCGACCCCTGGCGGCAGGCGAGAACGCGGTTCTGATCGGCCCCGAAGGCGGCTGGACCGACCGGGAACTGTCGGCGGGACCGCCCCACGTGGGTTTGGGGCCGCATGTGATGCGGTCGGAGACGGCGGCCATCGCCGCCGGAGCCCTGCTAGCCGCCCGCCGAGCCAACTGCCTCCCCGCCTGAGCCGGGTTCGGTCGGTCGGCTCCGCTACTCGGGTAGTTCGATGATCTGGCCGGGGTGAATGAGGTCGGGGTCGTCGCCCACGATGTGGCGGTTGGCATCGATCAGCCGCTGCCAATAGGCGCCCACCGATTCGTCGTCGGTGTGGCCGGTGCGGTCGGCCACCGTCTCGGCCGCGATGGCCCACAGATGATCGCCAGCCTCAACGATCCAAGTCTCCGCATCCGAGTCTTCGGCGGCTTCGGCAGTTCGCAACTCCGAGGGTCGGTTGTCAGCAGCCGTCACTTCTGCGCCCGAATCGGCGACACCGGTCATGGCGGTTCGCACCTCCGCGCTCGGGAAAGTGAACGGGCCCTCGCTGGCCGGCTGCGCCCGGGTCCGGCTAGGGCCCAGGTCGGCGACGGTAAGGGCCGCGCCGGCCGTGTCGGGCCCTGCCACGGCTGCGGCGCCAGTCCGGGATCGCGTTGCTCCTGGGCCTAGGTCGGCGACGGTGAGGCCCGCGCCGCCTGTGTCGGGCTCCGCCGCTGCGCTGGCAGGTCGGGGCCGCATCGCTCCCGGACCGAGGTTAGCGACGGTAAGGGCTGAGCCCGCCGTGTCGGTGCCCGCTGCTGCTGCGGCTGGCCGGGATCGCGTTGCTCCTGGGCCTAGGTCGGCGACGGTGAGTGCGCCGCCCGTGAGGGCCGCGTCAGCCGTGTCGGGGCCTACTGACGCGATGGCTGGGCCGGTGTCGGTGACAGTTAGCAGCGGGCCCGGGCGCGCCGCCGCCTCTGACGGGGTCGACAGAGCTGCCACCAGGCTGCCGCCGACTAGGAACCTCATCAGGCCGGGCCGGGCTGCCAGCCTGCTCAGGCTCAGAGTCCACCGCCAGCGGGTCAGGGCGCTCAGCAGGGCCACCGAGCCGACCAGGGCCAGGTAGCCCGCGCCGATCAGCCCGGCCAGGCGCACAACCGAGAAAGCGGCGACCGCGGGGCCCCGGTCGGCCCACCACGACCTGAGCCGGTCCGGGCTGCCGACCGGCGGAAGGGGCAGGGCCGCTCCGGCCGCCATGAGCGCGCCGCCCATGATCACAGCCAGCGCCACCGCGCCGACCGCTCGCCGGGCGTTCACGAGTCACCGCCCGAGGTGAGCGGGTGCGGCATGAGGGCATCCGGCACGGCTGGTGCCGCCGCGGGGCCGTTCACGAGTCACCGCCTGAGGCGAGCAGGTGCGACCGGGTGGCGGTGTGGACGCGGAGCCGGTCGCAGGCACCGGGCCCGTCGCCTCGTTCGAGTTCTACTCCGATCAGGTCGTCGACCACTCGGCGGGCGGAGGCGTCCGATTCCGAGATGGTCGCCTCCGGCGGAGGCCAGCGGTCGAACATGGCCACCTGGCCGGTGCCGGGCCGGGCGATGGCGGGGGTGGCCACGCCGTCGCAGTCCCAGTCTCCGATCACCACCAGATCGCCTTCGGTACCTATGGCATAGCGTCGCCCGTCCCGGTCGTGGATCAGCCCGGCCGCCGGTTCGGCGGAGCCGCCCGGCTCGGTTGCGGACAGGCTCGTGTAGGCGGGATTGTCCGCTCCCGTTGCGTCCCTGCCCGTTGCGTCACTGCCTGTCGTGGGCCTGCCCGTCGCGGTATGATCGGGTGCTCCGCCCGTCGCGGTGTGATCGGGTGCTCCGCCCGTCGCGGTGGAGCCGGATGTTTCGGTCGCGGCTCCGCTCGCCGCGGCGGTATCGGCTGACTCGACGGCCGTCTCGATTGACCCACTGTCGAGGGTACCTGCCGATACTCCCGTCAGACCGAGCGGCTGGCTGGCCGATCCTGGCGGTCGGCCCCCGTCTTCACCGGTGCCGGAGACGGCTGCGGCTGGCCCGGCCGGGTCTTGGCCGCCGGCTGATCCGCCGAGGACGATGGTGAACGCCGTGGCCATCACCGCCAGCCCCGCCGCCGTGGCCGGGACCGCCCTCCGCCGTCGGCGCCGGGGACCTGGTTCGGGCTTCTTGTCCGAGCCCAGACCTTGACCGGGCCGCGATCCCTTGGGCTTCGGGTCCGGGCCGCCGACCAGCCAGTCCAGCCGCCGGGCCAGCTCCCGGGCTCCGAGCCGCCCGGCCCGGGTGGAGGCGGCCAGGTTGGCCAGCTTGCCGGTCACCGGGCCGGGGGCGAGAGCCTCGTCCCACACCAGGTCGGCCAGGGCCACCAGATCCTCCCGCCGGTGCTCGGGCCCGGCGTCGCCGCTGCGGCCGAAGCTGCACAGCACCGGCCGGTCGCCGCCGCCGTGGAGGACGTGGCTGCCGTCGAGATTGCGGTGGGCGATCCCGATGTCGTGCAGGTCGGCCACCACCGCGGCCAGCGCTGCCGCCGCGGCGGCCCTGGCAACCGGGTCGGTCAGGGGCCGGGTGGCCCAGTTGTCGGAGCCGACGAACTCGGTGTGCAGCGCCGCGGCCCCGTCGCCGCCGCGGCGCAGGTCGATGATCTCGACCACCCCGGGATGGCTCAGCCTGCGGAGGACCTCGGCCTCCCGCTCGATCTCGCCGGCCCGCTCGGCCGGTGCCTGCTTGACCGCGATCAGCCGGTCCTCCGACCGGCTGATGGTCACCGACGCCATGTCTGGCCGGCGTCCGGCAGCGCCCGCAGGGCGGCTGTGTCCTCCGACCGGCTGATGGTCACCGACGCCATGTCCGGGGCCTGATGTAAGTCATCTGTATTATAATATAGTGTTACTTACTGATAATCAACCCCTGGCTCCGATTTTTTTGAGTTCCCGGTCCGGGGCCGCCGGGCCGGTATCGTTGGCCGGTGTCTGGCCCCCGCCTCGTCGCCGTGGTCGGCGGGTCGCCGGCCGAGCGGGCCGGCCTGGCCCCCGGCGACGAGATCCTGGCCGTCGACGGCGAGGCCCCCCGCGATGTGATCAGGTGGCAGCTTCTCACCGACGGGTCCGAGGTGAGGCTGGCGGTGAGGCGCGGCGGGTCCGACTTGGAGGTGGTGGTGGCCAAGGGCGACGGGGAGCCGCTCGGGGCCGAGCTGGACGCCGCCGTGTTCGACCGGGTGCAGACCTGCGACAACCACTGCGAGTTCTGCTTCATCCACCAGCTCCCCAAGGGGATGAGGCGGTCGCTGTACCTCAAAGACGACGACTACCGGCTCTCCTTTCTGTACGGGAACTTCACCACCCTCACCCGGTTCACCGAACTGGACTTCGAGCGGGTGGTCACCGAAAGGCTGTCGCCGCTTTACGTGTCGATCCACGCCGCCGACCCCGAGATCCGGGCCCGGATACTGCAGAACCGGCGGGGCGCCGTCTCCCTGAGGTGGCTGAGGCTGCTGCTGGAGGCCGGGATCGAGGTCCACGGGCAGGTGGTGGTGTGCCCGGGCGTGAACGACGGCGAGGTGCTGGCCGACACCTTCGCCGGGGTGCTCGACCGGTTCTGGGGGCTCCGCACGGTGGGCGTGGTGCCCCTGGGGGTGTCGCGGTTCAACCGCCAGCGGAGGATGCGGGCCCACACCCGGGGCGAGGCGGCGGCCGTGGTCGACCTGGTGGCCGAGTGGCAGGAGGTGTTCGGCGAGGCTCTGGGCCGGCGCATGGTGTTCGCGGCCGACGAGTACTACGTCATGTGCGGCCGGGAGTTCCCGCCGGCCGACCACTACGAGGGGTTCGAGATGCACGAGGACGGGATCGGCATGGCCCGCACCCTCGAGCTCGAGTTCAACGGGGCGGCCGAGTCCGCCACCGCCCCCCGGTCCGGCTTCTTCGGCTGGGTCGACGGCGCCCCCGCCGACGGGTACCGGGCCCCCCGCCTGGGTTCGGCGGCCTCGGTGGTGGCCGCTCCGGCCGGGGCCGGCGGCGGCGGGGCCGGGACCGGTGAAGCGGATCGTCCAGGGCCGGCGCAGGCTGCGGTGGTGGCCACTCCGGCTGGCGGCGGGGCCGGGGTCGGTGAAGCGGATCATCTCGGGCCAGTGCCGGTTGCGGTGGTGGCTCCTCTGGACGGTGGGGAGGCCGGACCGGCGCCGGTGCGGCTGCGACCCGGCCGCCGGGCCCCCGCCGCGGTTCTGACCGGGACCCTGGGGGCGGCGGTCGTCGGTCCGGTCGTGGCCGCTCTGGGCCGCGACGACGTGCGGGTGGTGCCGGTGGAGAACCGGTTCTTCGGCGGCAATATCGGCGTCACCGGCCTCATGGTGGGGGAGGACTTGGCCCGCGTCTTGGCGGCTGAGCCGGCCGGCCATCGCTATCTGCTGCCCGACGTGTGCCTCAGCCGGGGCCGGTTCCTCGACGGCGCCACTCCGGCCGACCTGCCCCGGCCGGTGGAGGTGGTCCCCACCCACGGCCAGGCCCTGCGCGACGCCCTGACCCGCCCATGACCAGCCCGAAAGCTTCCAACCCGGTGCCCGAGGAGGACACCGCTGCCGCGTCCGGGACGGTGTCTGAGGCTTCCGCCGCGGCCGCGTCCGGGACGACGCCCGGGGCCGTCGCTGGGATGGTGCCCGCGGAGGGGTCGGCTGCCGGTGAGGCCGTCGTCGGGGTGGTGGCGGTGATCGGCCGGCCCAACGTCGGCAAGTCCACCTTGGTGAACCGCATCCTCGGCCGCCGGGAGGCCATCGTGCAGGAGCGGCCGGGGGTCACCCGGGACCGCAAGGCGGTGACCGCCGAATGGCTGGGCCGTCGGTTCACGCTGGTGGACACCGGCGGGTGGATGGCCTCGGCCGCCGGCCTCGACGGCAAGGTCAGCGCTCAGGCCGAGCGGGCCGTCCGCGACGCCGATGCCGTTCTTTTTGTGGTCGACGCCGTCGTCGGGCTCACCGGCGACGACGAGACCGTGGCCCGGCTGCTGCACCGGGCCGGCACGCCGGTGCTGGTGGCGGCCAACAAGGTCGACAGCCCGGGCCGCGAGGGCGGGGCCTGGGAGATGCTGAGCCTCGGCTTCGGGGACCCCCACCCGATCAGCGCCCTGCACGGCCGCGGCACCGGAGACCTGCTCGACGCGCTGATCGCCCTGCTGCCAGCCCCGGTGCCCGGCCCCGCCGACGCCCCCGAAGCCCCCCGAGCTGGCGAAGCCCCGCTGGCCGACGACTCCACCCGCTCCAGCGAGGCCCCTCCTCCAGCCGACGAAGCCCCCGGCCCCGGCGGGCCCCTCGAAGCCCCCGAAGCCTCCCGTCCCGGGCCTCCCGGAGGCCCCGGAGCCGCCGGCCTTGGTGGGCCCCCCGAAGCCCTTGAAGTTCCCCGAACCGGCGAGGCCCCCCGGCCCGGTGGGTCCCCCGGAGCCCCCGAAGTCTCCCGGCCCGGCGGGGAGGTGTTGTCGGTGGCGATCGTGGGTCGCCCCAACGCGGGGAAATCGACGCTGTTCAACCGGCTGATCGGCGAAGACCGGTCCATCGTTCACGACCAGCCCGGCACCACCCGGGACGCCATCGACACCAGCGTCGCCACCCAGTGGGGCCCGGTGAGGTTCGTGGACACGGCCGGGATGCGGCGCCGGGCCCGCATCGACACCGACACCGAGTACTACTCGCTGGTGAGGGCCCTGAGGGCGGTGGACGGCTCCGACGTGGCCCTGCTGGTCGTCGATGCCTCCATAGGGGTCACCCACCAAGACCAGCGCCTGGCCGAACGGGTGGACGCGGCCGGCTGCCCGGTGGTGGTGGTCCTCAACAAATGGGATCTGATCGGCACCGAGGCTCGGCTGAAGCTGGGCGCCGAGGTGGAGGACAAGCTCGGCTTTCTGGGCTGGCCGCTGGTGCTGCGGGTCTCGGCCCTCTCCGGGAAGGGCGTCGGCCGCCTGTGGCCGTCGCTGCGGACGGTGGCGGAGGCCTACCGCACTCGGATACCGACCCGGCGGGTGAACGAGGTGGTGCGGGCCGCCCAGGCCGCCCAGCCCGCCCCCGCCGGGGCCCGGATCCTCTACGCCGTCCAGGGGGCCAGCGACCCCCCCACCTTCACCCTGTTCACCAACCGCGAGCTGCCCCGCCCGTACCTGCGCTATGTGGAGCGCCGGCTCCGAGAGGAGCTGGGCCTGGGCCCGACCGCGGTGAAGCTCCGGGTCCGCCGCCGGGACTGACAGGGCTGACCGGCCCCGCCCACCGCTGGTGCTCCCCGGTTCCGGGCCGGCCCGGCCGCCGGGTGTGGCTCTCACCGCCCGGTTGTCGGGGTACCATGGCAGGAGGCTGGCCTAGTCGGTAGGGGGAGGGAACAGGATGAAAGTCATCATCTTGGGCACCCTGGCCGTGCTGTGCCTGGCCACGGCCGTCATCCACGCCCGCTCGGCCCGGCTGCGGTGGCGGATCGTCCGGCTCATCGACACCGACGAGACCGACGACGTGGAGGCCCACTCCCTGGCCTTCGCCTCCTACCGCAAAGAGCTCCACGCCGCCCTCGTCTACCTGCTGCTGGGCGCAGCCGCGGTGCCCGCGGCCCGGTACGCCAACCCCAACATCTCCATGGTGTTCGGGGTGATGGCCATCCCGGCCCTGGCCTCGCTGTGGTGGTCGCGCACCTCGGTTCGGGAGGCCCGGATGGCCCGCAACCGCTACGACATTGAGCGGCGGGCCCAGCAGGCGCTGGAGCAGGAGCAGTTGGCCCCCAAGGCCTGGGCGGCCCGGCTGGCCCCCGAGGAGGTGCCCGACTTTGCCGGCTTCGAGATCGGCCGGGTCTACCAGGCCGGCTCGGGCCTCATGGCCGGCGACTTCTTCGACGTCCACCGGGTCGGCCCCAACCGGGTGGCCGCCGTCATCGGCGACGTGGCCGGCCACGGGATCGAGTCGTCGATCACCGCCTTCCAGGCCAAATACCTGCTGAGGGTGTTCCTGCGCCAGTTCCGGGACCCGGCCCAGGCCCTGGAGGAGCTCAACGAGCAGCTCTCCACCGGCGACCGCCACGAGGAGTTCATATCGGCCTGCGTGGTGGTGTTCGACACCGAGGCCGGGGCCCTCCGCTACTGCTCGGCCGGCCACCCGGCCGCCTTTTTGTTCCAGGCTGAAGGAGTGGCCCCGCTGCGCTCGACCGGCCCCCTGCTCATGCTCGACCCCACCGCCGGGTACTTCTCCAAGGAGATCCCGCTGGTGCGCGACGACCTGCTGGTCATGTACACCGACGGCCTGGCCGAGGCCCGGTCCGGCCCCCAGATATTCGGGGAGGGACGGATCATCAAGGCGGTCGAGCGGGACCTCGACGCCAGCCCCGACGTCTTGTGCAAGATGCTGCTCGACGCGGCCAAAGATTTCGCGGGCGGCGCCATAAACGACGACACCGCCATAATGGCCATCCGCCGAGACTGAGAGACCAACCGGTTCCTCAGCGACAACCCGCAACCAGCGCCGACCCGAGCGACTTAGAATGCGCGCGGATAGTCCCTCATCGGAGAGTGAAGCGTTGTCGTTGTTGACTTCGCACTTGGCCCGCTGAAGCTATCCGCGCCCTAGGGCCATCGAGTAACGGCTGCGGATGGCATGGCCTGTCCGGGCGTCGGGTCTTGCCGCGGATGCCCTCTTGGCGGTTGCGTCGTCTTGGCTCTGGCTCGGGGGTGCCACACCTCCGTTCTCGTGGTCAGGCGTCGAAGAGGGCGGGGGCTGGTTGCCGGGGCGGATCGGGATCGTTGGCCGGGCGGGCTGATCCGGGGCGGGTCGGGGCCGGTTTGGTCCGGGCTCTGGCTGGTTGCGGGCTGCGGCCCGGTTGTGGTCGGGGGTCGCGGGGGTTTTGGTCGTGGGGGTGTCGGCCGTCGGCGGGGCCGGGCGGGGCCAGGGGGTCGGGTGCTTCGAGGGCGGGTTTGCCCTGCCGGTGGACGACTTGCCAGTGGTGGTCGTGGATGTTGTGGTGGCAGCGCCAGCAGACGAGGACGAGGTTTTCGATGTCGGTGCGGCGTAGTCGGGCGTAGGGGGTGATGTGGTGGACTTGGCATTGGCCGGGTTCGGCGCCGCAGCCGATGCAGCCGCGGTCGCGGGCGATGAGCATCCGCCATTGGGCGGTGGTGGCGGTGCGAACGGTGGCTCCGTGGCGCAGCGGTTTGCCGTCGCTGAAGAGGAGCCCGGTGAGCTGGGCGTCGCAGGCGATTCGTTGGAGTACCTCGGGGGGCACGGGCCCGGTGCCGGGGATTTCGCAGCGCCCGGCGGGGTCGTCGCCGGTGAGGGCGCCGATGTCGGCCACCACGATGACCTCGGCCTTGGGCCGCCCGCCGGCGCCGCCGCGTCCCTTGTCGTCGGCGGCGCCCGAGGTGAGCAGGTCCAAGGCGTCGGCCCGGAGCTGATCCCAAGACCGACCGCTCTCGCCGTCGCCGGAGCTGTCGGCTGGGCCGCCGCCTCTGGTTGAGGCGGTGCCGGTGCGGGCTGTTTGTTGGTCTTGGCGGCGGAGCTCTTCGGCGGTGTCTTGTAGGCGGCTGCAGATGCGGGTGCCGGTCTCGGGGTCCAACAGGCCGTCGAGGCGGACCATGCCGTCTTGTTGCTTCCAGGTCTTGAGATACCGGTGGCGGCGCTTGTTGATCCAGTCGCCGTGGCCGTGATCGGTCTGGTGGCGCTGGGTCCAGGCGCTGGCCTCGCGGGCGAACCGGTCCGGCGGCAGCTCCTTGGCCATGGCCAACAGATCAGAAGCAGAGTCCACCGCCTTAGGAGCTGTGCGCTTGGCCGCGTCGGCGAGCCGCTCGGCGTTGGCCAACGGCACTTCCCCGGAGTCCACCGCGCCTCGGAGTCCGGGCATCTCATCTAGAACCTCAGCGGCGTCGAGGCTGCGGCGGGCCTGGGACTTGAATTTGCCGGCCTGGTCGCGCAGCACCGAGGCCCCGCCGTCGCCATGTCCCTCCCGGGTCGAGATCAACCGGGCGGCGTCGGCCTGCAGGGCGGCCACTTTGGCTTCCCAGGCTCGGCTGGCCGCGATCAGGTCCTTCAATTGCGCCACCGGCAGGTCCCCGGCTCGGACCGCTTCCAGAAGTCTGGCCAGCCCCTTGTCGACGCTTCGGACCATTTCAGTGAACATACGATCACTCTACAGCATGGGTGAGACAATCACACCCTTTATTCCGATATTTTCTGAAATTTTCTGAAATCTCTTTGAATCCATCCGCAACACCCTGAAAACAGGTCAGACCCGCCAGCACACCGAGCCAACGGCGACAAGGGAGCCGAGCGAACTGGATCGTTTCGAGTGAGCGGACCCTCGAACGCCGGGGCCAAGCCGGGGTTTGGCACGGGAGTGCTCTTAGCCTGGCGGCTGTGCCCTGGTGTCCGCCCTGCGAGCGCTACCTGGCCCCCAGCGCGGTGAGCCCCGACGGTGTCTGCCCGTTCTGCGACCAGGCGGTGGAACCGGGGCCACTCGCTGGCCCTGCCCCGCCTGTGGCCGCCGCCTCGCGGGTCCCCTGGCACTTCTGGATCCTGCTGGCGCTGGCCGTGGCCTACCTGGGCTGGCGGGCCGTCCAAGGCGTGGCCCTGCTGCTGTGACTCCGGGCTGCCCGCCCGCTGATCAGACCGGGATGGCCCGGCCGCGGGCGCGTGCTGCTTGTAGTTCGCCCCGTAGGCGCGCCGCGAGTGCGTACCCAGTGCTGCGGCCGCTAGCCTCAGACCCGTCACGGGCTGTGGCGCAGTTTGGTTAGCGCGTCGGTCTGGGGGACCGAAGGTCGGGAGTTCAAATCTCCCCAGCCCGACCAGGTGACACAAGTCCTGCTCATGTTGGCAAAATCGTGCTCATGGTGAATGAGCCGCTGCCCACCGTCCAAGACCGGTTCTCCGAGTTCGTCGAACGCGTCAGCGCTCACCGCGAGCGCGTGGTCATCACCCGCGACGGCACGCCTACAGCAGTGCTCATAGGCCTTGAGGACTTGGAGTCGCTCGAAGAGACTCTGGCGATCCTCGGAGACACCGAGGCCGTGGCCGAACTCGTCGACGCGCATCGCGCCTACCTCGAGAGTGATGTGGTGCGGGGGGCTGACGCCGTCAAGGCCCTTCGACCTGAGTGAGTGACGGCCCTTAGGAGGTTGTCTGCGACCACCGGCAGGACGGCGATTCATGGTGGTTACCATGTCTGACGAAGCTGACACGCACTATAAGTCTATCGACCCCCGCTATCTATATAGGACAGAAACTCCTCTAGAGAGAAGGGTCAATGCTTTTAGTCGTTATTTAATTGTAGATGAAGCAACTCAATCGATATTTGATCATATCAAACAACTGCTTGCGGATAGATCGCCAATCTTAGACATTGGTTGTGGAGTTGGGACCCCACTATTGCCCGTAGGCCCGACTGTTTTTGATCGACAAGATCTTGTTGCGATTTGATCTGTCGTTGTGTCAGTTGAAGTCAATTCTTGCTGCCGCTGATGATCTGAGTCCAAGGCTGCTCCAAGTTGATGCTATCCAGATGCCTTTTTCTGGTAGTTCTTTCGGTGCAGCCCTCGCTCGCCATATGCTATATCATATCCCCAAACCTCAACTAGCTATAGCGGAAGCAGCACGTGTTATCCGTGACGACGGTATCTTTATCGCTACTACTAACAGTTCCCACAGCCGCCCCGAGCTTCAAGCTGCTCATCAAAAAGCGGTCAGCGAAATCGGAGGGAGGCTCATAGAACGGATATCGCAAGTCTTTGATGCAGAGACCGGTGAACACAAGCTTGCATCTTCATTTCATAGCGTCAAAACGTTGAACTGGTCCGGTGCCTTAGTCTTTCCAGGCATATCTGAACTACTAAAGTATTACTGCAGTTCAGCGTATTATAAGATGGCATTTGACTCTGCTATAGACCAAAAGAGATTGTCAAATCGAGTGGCAAATATCCTTACGGATAGGTTCAATGGTGTGCAAATACTGGTTACTGTAAGGGGAGCAATCTTTGTCTGTAGTGAACCGATTAGGAATCCTTGAGGGCGTTGTAATCGGTGACCATACTTAGCGCTACGATTTTCTTTTCTTGACAGTTGAATGCTCCCTTACCTCTGAGATCGGTTTGTTGATGTGAATCACCGTGCGTGCCGATGTAATGAAAGTGTGCTTCCGATCCGGCTCTTCCAGCGCCGCCTGTGTAGTCGTATTCGAATACTTCCAAACTAAAGGCCGCTCCTTGTTTGATACGCTTGATAACTGCTTCTATCTGAAGCTCAACAGTTGATAAGTCATATTGACTGATGTCAAGAGGATGATAACGATCATCTTTAACTGCTTCTGGATAGATTACGAACTCATAAAAGTTGGCCTCTTTCGATCCAACGTGGTTGCGAGCTGCCACCGCATCTTTACGACTCAAAGATTCAAAGAATGACAATAAGTACTGTTTAGTCGAAGCTTCATTATCACACGATAAGTCTGGTAACTCGTAGTTGTCGTCGTTAGAATTGATATTAGAGCAACCAAATGTAGCAATAAGTCCAGCTAATAGTGCAATCGAAATGTAATTGTAGATGCTGGTTGGCATGGTCCACTCATCTAAACTTGGGAGTCGAATTTGAGTTGGCGGGAGGCGTGGCGGCTAGGCGGCGGATGTGGTGGATTATATCGCGGCGGGCGTCGTCCCATGCGGTCGCTGGGGCCGGCCACGCTGAGGGCCGCCACCACGTTGTGGCCGGCGTCGCGCAGGGGGGCGGCCACCGACACCACGCCCAGCTCGGACTCGTGGCGGTTCTCGGCGAAGCCGTTCTTGCGGATCGAGGCCAGCTCAGATCCGAGCGCGGCGTGGTCGGTGATGGTGTGATCGGTTTTGCGGGGCAGCTCTCAGCCCCGCAGGAGCCGGTCGCGCCGCGGGGCGGGCAGGTGGGCCAGCAGCACCTTGCCGGTGGCGGTGCAGTGGGCGTCCATCCGCCGGCCGAGCTGGACGAACAGCCGGAGGCTGTGAGGTCTGTCCAGCCGCACTCCTTCCAATGCCAGATACCTAGACATCTGACAATCTGGGTATCAAGCGGCTATCCTGGTGATTGGGACACACCACTGGAGGCAACGATGGCATCACAAGCCGACATCAAGAGCATGACGCTGCGCCTAGACGGGGAACTCGTCGACAAGGTGCGGATCATCGCGGAGGTTGAAGAGTCCACTGTGAGCGATGTCATTCGAGATGCTCTGGCCGACCACGTTGAGAAGCGGCGCCGCGACCCGGAGTTTCAAGCGATGCTGAAGCGCAACCTCCAGCGCCATCAAGAACTCCTGAGGATGCTCGCTGACGGCTGAGGTGAAGCCGACATGAAGTATGTAAGCACTGGTCTATGGAAGGATGTTGTGACCTCCGACGCGGTGCCACACAATGTGACGCTTGCCTTCAATCACCGGCTCACCCATCGAAAAGATCGCTCGTCCGTCTGGTGCCCACGCCATTTCAAACAGACGCGATTCACCTTGCACTTTTTTGACGCGTAGCCCGGGCCGGAATCTTTGGAGTGTGCCCTGCTCCATCGCGACGAGATCCGCGACGAATTCTTCGCGTTTGCTGTCGAACCTGTCCTGTTGCTGGGGTGTTAAACCTTCGTAGTCGCGCAGGAAGACGCGAGTCTCATCGTGGGTCGGCACTGCCTAACGAGCGCTACTCGGCGCGGCGTCCGTTTCGGCGCAATCGGATCGCTGCAAGGAGTGCTTCGTCACTGAAGTAGCGCACGGCGATTTGATCTTCAGGCACCTCAGAGCTGTTGCGAATGCTCGCATCGAGTTCTGCCAGCGTTACGGATGCCTCAGTCGGATCGCGGTCGTCCTCGGCTGCGGGCCCGCCAGTTACGGGCTTGACCCCTTGGGTGCTTCCTGATCTCGCCATTGAGCCCATGCTATCGGCTGTCGAATTTGAGTTGGCGGGAGGCGGCGGCGGCTAGGCGGCGGACGTGGTGGATGATGTCGCGGCGGGCGTCGTCCATGCGGTCGCTGGGGCCGGCCACGCTGAGGGCCGCCACCACGTTGTGGCTGGCGTCGCGCAGGGGGGCGGCCACCGACACCACGCCCAGCTCGGACTCGTGGCGGTTCTCGGCGAAGCCGTTCTTGCGGATCGAGGCCAGCTCAGATCCGAGCGCGGCGTGGTCGGTGATGGTGTGCTCCGTTTTGCGGGGCAGTTCCCAGTCCCGCAGGAGCCGGTCGCGCCGAGGGGCGGGCAGGTGGGCCAGCAACACCTTGCCGGTGGCGGTGCAGTGGGCGTCCATCCGCCGGCCGAGCTGGACGAACAGCCGGAGGGTGTGGGGGCTGTCCAGCCGCTCGACGTAGACGACCTGCCGCCCGTCGAGCACCCCGGCCTGCACCGTCTCGTTGGTCAGGTGCCGCAGCTCGGTCATGGGCATGAGCACGGCCTCGTGCAGCGTGCGATGGGTGGGGATGGCCGAGGCTAGGTCGAACACCGTGTTGGACAGCCGGTAGGCCCGGGTGGCGTCGAGCTGTTCGAGGAGGCCCTCGTCGCGCAGGGTGGAGAGGATGCGATGGGTGGACGAGGTGGACAGCCCGAGGCGCTCGGCCAGCGCGGCCACGCCCCAGGTGGGCTCAGTCGGGGTGAAGGCCTTCAGCGCCCGGGCCGCCGCCGCGACCGACGACAGGCGATTCGACGGCACGAGGCCGACCCTAGCCCAGACTGTCCCTCCATGCGGAATCACTCTGGCCGACGACGGGGAGCGGGCCGTAACGTGCCCGCGTCCGGCCGGAGGCGACGGGCCTCGGCCACGGAGAAAAAGGGGTCCAGCCATGACGACGGCGCCGTTCGATCCCGAGGCGGTCGCCGCCGAGTTGGAGGCGAGCGAGCGGACGGCGGCCCCGGCGCCGCTGCTCACCGGCCGCTGGCCCGATCTTGCCTGGGCCGACGCCCGAGCGGTGGCCACCGCCCGCGACCGCCTGCGGCAGCGCGCCGGGGAAACCCTGATCGGCTACAAGCTCGGGTGGACCTCGGCGGCCATGCGAGAGGCGCTGGGCATCGACCGCCCGAACTGGGGAACCCTGTGGGACACCCACCGGATCGACAGCGGCAACGTCGATCTCGGCGCCCTGATCCACCCCAAGGTCGAGCCCGAGCTGGTGTACCGTAGCCCGGGCGGGCTGACCACTGACGCCACGGGCGCCGACGTGGCCGAAGCCGGCGGCGAGTGGGCCCTCGGCCTGGAGATCGTCGATCCGCGCTTTCCGAGCTACGACTTCGACTGGCTCGACAACACCGCCGACAACTCGTCGGCGGCCCGGGTCGTCATCGGGGAGTTCCGGCCGCTGGCCGAGCCGGCTGAGGTTCCGGTGACCTTCGGGGCGGGCGGCGAGCCCCGGGCCGGCGTCGGCGGCAACGCCATGGGCGATCCCCGCGAGGCGGTGGCGTGGCTGGCCCGGTCCCTGGCCGCCGAAGGCGCCTCGCTGGCCCCCGACGACATCGTCTTCACCGGCGGCCTCACCGCGCCGTTCGACCTCGAGGCCGGTGCCGTCTACACCCTGCGCTCCCCCGAGCTGGGAACGCTGACCCTGCGCGCCGAGGGCTGAGCGGCGCGGCAACCCCTCGCGGGATTCCCGCGCAGTGGTTCCAGGCACCGCCGTCGGCGCGGGTCACGGGCACGCCCCCGGCGGGGTGCCTCGCGGGGATTCCAGCGCCGTGGTCCGGGCGCGGGTTCCGCGTCGCGGTCCCGGCGCCGAGGGCTGAACCGGCAGCCTGGCTTAGCGGCGGAGGCCGAGCCGCTCCGCCACCTGGGACCAGCTCCCGTCGGCGTCCGCGATGTCGAACCACATGGCCTTCATGCCCACCGCCTCGGCGCCGGAGACGTTGACGGGCTGATCGTCCACGAACAGCACGGCGCCCGCCTCTATCCCCAACTCGTCGAGGGCCCACCGGTAGGCGGCCGGGTCGGGCTTGAAGATCCCGGTGGCGGAGCAGTCGAGCACCGAGTCCACCGTTTGGAGGAACTCCATGGACGCCGCCCAGTCGTGGCCGTGGAAGATGATGAGGTCGTTGGAGAAAACGGAGACCCCCAGCCCCGCCCGCTGGGCGGCGGAGGATACGGCGATGCAGCCGGGGCGGATCAGCTCCGGGCGCGGCGGGTGATACAGGAGGCGCATGTAGCTGCGGATGTCGAGTTCCCGACCACCCAGCCGCCCGATCTCCTCGGCGCGGAAAGCCCAGTACTGGCGCTCGGTCATTCCCTCCCCGGCCGCCATCTTCACCCACAGCGGGTCGGTTTCGGGATCGAGCGGGCCGTGCCAGTCCAGCGTCCCCGAAAGCAGCCCCAGCGACGACTCGGCCACATGGTGCAGCTCGACCGGGTTCAGCAGGCAGACGCCCCCGAAGTCGAGCAGCAGCGTGGTGATGCCGTCGTCAGTCACGGCCCGATCTTTGCCGGGCCGCGCCCACGCCCGCATCCTGATCCCTCCATGCGGGATACTGAGTGACAGCCTGGTTTGATTGTGGTGGACTACACGCGTATGGGGGTACTGCGGCTGAGCCACGTGGACATAACCGCGCCGGACTTGGAGCTGGCCGTCGCCTACTACACCGAGGTTCTCGGCCTCGACATCACCGAGCGGACCGAGGACCGGGTGTTCCTGAAGTGCTGGGACGAGCGCGACCACCACTGCCTGGCCATCCGGGAGGCGCCCCGGGTGGGCATCGACCGCTTCGCCTTCAAGGTGGACGGCCCCGACGACCTGGAGCACTTCGAGGCCAGGGCGGCCGCGGCCGGGGCGGCGGTGGAGCGGGTCTCGGCCGGCCAGGAGGTCGGCCAGGGCGAGTCGATCCGCTTCGAGCTGCCGTCGGGCCATGAGATGGAGCTGGTGGGCGAGGTGGAGAAGGTGGGCGGGCGGCTCCCGCTGCTGAACCCGCCGCCCATCGTCCCCGATCTGGTCGGGATCGCCCCACCCCGCATCGACCACATCCTGGTCCATGCCGAGGAGGTGCCCGAGGCGGCCCGGTTCTTCCGCGAGGTGCTCGACTTCCGGCTGACCGAGCAGCTCCTCGACGGCGGCGGGCATCAGACCATCGCCTTCCTCGAGCGGTCGGCCAAGCCCCACGACATCGCCTTCGTGCAGGGCCCCAACGGCGCGCTGCACCACTTCGCCTTCTGGCTCGACGACTGGGACCACGTCCGCCGGGCCGCCGACCTGCTGGCCTACCACGGGGTGACCATCGACGTCGGCCCCACCCGCCACGGCTTGACCCGGGGCAACACCATCTACTTCTTCGACCCGATGGGCACCCGCAACGAGGTCTTCTCCGGCGGGTACCGGCCCGACCCGGACTTCCCCACCATCACCTGGACCGAGGACCGGGCCGGCCGGGCCGTGTTCTACTACGAGGGCGTGCTGAACCACCGGTTCGCCACCGTGCATACCTGAGGCGATGGCGGCGGGGGGCCAGAGAGTGAACAGGGGGCGGCGTGAGCGGACCGGGCGCGAGGAGGGCGGCGTGAGCGGACCGGGCCCGAAGGGGCCGGAGGGCATCATCCGGCTGTCGCACGTCGATGTGCGGGTGCCCGACCTGGAGCTGGCCCTGGCCTACTACGCCGAGGTGGTGGGGCTGGTCGTCACCGACAGCGGCCGCGAGCGGGCCTACCTCAAAGGGTGGGACGAGCACCAGCACCACTCGCTGATCCTCTCGGCCGCCCCCACCTACGGGCTGAACAGCCTCGGCTTCAAGGTCGGGTCGCTCGACGAGCTCGACCGCCTGGCCGGACGGGTGGCCGCGGCGGGCTGCGACCTGGCCCGCTTCCACCCCGGCGAGCTGTATCCCGCCTCGGGGACGGTGGTGCGCTTCGAGGCCCCCAGCGGCCACCTGGTGGACCTCGAGACCGGGATGCGCCAGGTCGGCAACGGCCTGCCCCAGCTCAACCCGCCGCCCGCCCCCGCCGATCTGGTGGGGATGCACCCGCCCCGCATCGACCACGTCTTCCTGCTGTGCGAGGACGTGGACCAGACCACCCGGTTCTTCGCCGAGGTCCTCGAGTTCCGGCTGACCGAGCAGATCCTGGCCGACGACGGCCATCAGCTCGCCACGTTCTTGGAGCGCGACCACTCGCCCCACGACATCGCCTTCCTCACCGGCCCCCAGGGGGGGTTCCACCACGTGGCCTACTGGGTGGACGAGTGGAACGACCTGCGCCGGGCCGCCGACGCCTGCGCCTACCACGGGGTGACCATCGACGCCGGGCCGACCCGCCACGGCGCCACCCGGGGGTGCGGGCTCTACTTCTTCGACCCCGCCGGCAACCGCAACGAGGTGTTCACCGGCGGCTACTGGTTCGACCCCGACGACGAGCCCACCACCTGGACCGAGTCCGAGATGGGCCGGGCCGTGTTCACCTACCGGGGCCAGGTCGACCAGAGCTTCATGAGCGTCCACTCATGACCAGATCGGCTTGTAAGCGCGTGAGCGGGCGCTCGGTGACCGGATCGGCTTCAAGCGTGAGCGGGCGCTCGGTGACCGGATCGGCTTCAAGCGTGAGCGGGCGCTCGGTGACCGGATCGGCTTCAAGCGTGAGCGGGCGCTCGTGACCGGGACCGGCTGCAAGCGGACGGGCGTGCGCTCGTGACCGATACCACCGAGACCGGCGGCGGCCAGCCGATCGACCGGATCGAGGCGCCGCTGTATCTGGCCCGGTACCGCCGCCGCCGGGCCGAGGCCGAAGCGGCCGGCGAACCGGGCGGGACTGGCGTAACCGCCCCGGCGGAGCCGGAGGGCCCCAACGGCGCCGACGGCTTGGCCGCCCCCCTGTATCTGAAGCGGTTCCGCCGCCGGGCCGCCGCCAGCGCGGCGCCGGGAGACGACGACGGCCCGCTGTGGTCCCGGGCCGGTCTGGGCGTGCAGCAGGCCCTCACCGAGGACAACCGCAACAAGGAGATCTCCGCCCCGCCGGCCGCGGCCCGGGAACTGCTCAACGACGTCTACCTGATCCGCCACGGCGAGACGCAGGGCTACTCGACCGACTCGGGCCTCACCCCCCAGGGGGCCTGGCAGGCCCACACCTACGGCCGGACCCTGGCCAAGCGGATCAAGCACGGGGAGACGGTGGTCTTCCGCCACGCCGCCACCGCCCGGGCGGCCGAGACCGCCCACCAGATCCGGCGGGGCCTGCTCGACGGCCTCGAGCAGTACGAGAAGGACATAACCGTCGTCGATCCCGAGCCCGCGGACGAGTTCCGCAACTTCGGCTTCGTCGCCCCCGACGGCATCAAGGACGTGACCGCGGTGTTCCGGGAGTACCACGCCCTGCTGGAGGGCCACGAGCGGACCGCCCGCGGCGACCGCCCGCTGTGGCTGGTGGAGATGGACCGGTTCTGGAGGACCCAGCAGGGCGGGGGCGACCCGATCCAGCACTGGCTCACCGTCCCGCTGCTGCACTTCGAGCCGCCCAGCATGGCGGTGCGCCGGTTCTGGGCCGGGATCCTCCGGCTGGCCGGCGAGTACCCGGGGGCCCGGCTGGCCATCTCCACCCACTCCGGCTGCATCCGGGCCTTCGCGGTGGCCGCGCTCGGCTACGACCCCGGCGAGCCCTACAACACCGAGCACGTCCGGGTGAAGCTGCTGGGTGACCGCCCCGGCCACGGTCGCTCTGGCGACGACGGCCCCGGCCACAACGGTCCCGGCCACGACGGCCCCGGCGGTGACCGCCCCGGCCACGAACCGGCCGGCCTCGTCGGGCGCGACGCCACCGTGGCCTACCGCAACCGGGTCCAGGAGGTGAAGGTGCCGCCGGTGGACCGCCTCCCGACCTGGGGCGTAACCGACCAGTACTCGGGCCTCGGACCCGAGGGCCTCGACGCCGGCGCCGTCGAAGGTGCCGGCGGCCCGGCAGACGGCAAACACTCGGGGCTCGGACCCGGGGACCGGCCCCGATGACGGAGCGGATGCGAGCATGTGCGAGTCCTGCCCGATCGTCGACTGGGAGCGGGAGCTGCCGACCGTCCGCTCGTTCACCGCGTCGAGGGTGGACTCCGAGATGACCGACAACATCGTCTGGTTCGACCGCTACGACCGCGCCGCCCACCAGCCGGTGGTGGGGGGCAAGAACGCCAGCCTCGGCGAGATGATGGCCGCGGGCCTGCCGGTGGCCCCCGGCTTCGCCGTGACCATCGGTGCCTACCTGCAGATCTGGGCTGACCGCTCGCTGGTCGAAGACGTGAACTCGCTGCTGCGGTCCATCGACCACGACGACGCGGCCGCCAACCGGGCCGTCTCGCGCCAGATCCGCGACCGGATCGAGAGCGTCGAGATCCCCGCCGAAGTCGCCTCGGAGATCGCCGAGGCCTACCGGGCCCTCAGCGAGCACTGCGGCGTCGCCGACGTCCCCGTCGCCGTCCGCTCCTCCGCCACCGCCGAGGACCTGCCCGACGCGTCGTTCGCCGGCCAGCAGGACACCTACCTGTCGATCACCGGCGCCGATGAGGTGCTCGACCACGTGCGCCGGTGCTGGTCGTCGCTGTTCACCGACCGGGCCATCGCCTACCGGCACGCCATGGGCTACCTGCACGCCTCCATCGCCATGTCGGTGGGGGTGCAGAAGATGGTGGACCCGGTCGCCTCCGGCGTGGCCTTCACCCTGAACCCCACCACCGGGGACCGGTCGCAGGTGGCCATCGACGCCTCCTGGGGGCTGGGCGAGGCGGTGGTGGCGGGCGAGGTGACCCCGGACAACTTCCTGGTCGACAAGGTGCTGCGCGAGGTGGTGGCCCGGGAGATCTCCGACAAGGGGATCGAGTACCGGCTGACCGCCGACGGCGCGGTGGAGAAGGTCGAGATCGACGCCGACCGGCGGACGGCGGCCTCGGTCACCGACGAGCAGCTCGTGGCCGTGGCCATGCTGGCCCGCCGGGCCGAGAAGCACTACGGCTGCCCCCAGGACGTGGAGTGGGCCATCGACCGCCACCTCCCCGACGGGGAGAACGTGGTGATGCTGCAGAGCCGGCCCGAGACCGTCTGGTCGCAGAAGACGGCCGCGCCGGTGGCGTCGGGCCCGGCCAGCTCGCTCGACTCCATCGTGTCGACGCTGCTGTCGCCGCTGGCCAGTCGGCCGCCGGCCGAACCCGAGACCGAGACCGAATCCGAACCGACCCCGAATCAGTCGGCCGCGCCGCCCGGCGACGGCCAGAAGGAGGCCCACCGTGACTGACAAGTTCCCGAGCCCGTTCGAGCTGGAGGCCCCGGAGGGCGCCGAGGGATGGGAGGAGCTGTACAGCCCCTCGGTCACCTTCGGCGAGGCCCGCCGGGACTACGAGGACAACCGCTTCTGGTTCTGGGACTCGATGCACTGGGGCCACGCCATGACGCCCTGGGACGCCGTCTTCTTCGAGATCGCCATCGCCTCGCTGAGCCAGATGAACAGCCGCCACTACCGGATACCCCCCGCGGACGGCGTCGACTTCCGCATCCTCAACGGCTACGCCTACCTGTCGCCGGTGGGGGTGGACCCGTCGCTCATCGAGGCCCGGGTGCCGCAGTTCATGGAGCGGGCCGGCTTCTACTTCGCCAACTGGGACGACCTCTACGAGCGGTGGCTGGGCAAGGTCAAGGACACCATCGCCGAGATCGAGGCCATCGACTTCTCGCCGCTGCCGGAGATGGAGGACCTGTCGGTGGTGACCGACGGCGTCGGCTACGGCTCCGGCTACGAGCTGACCGTGGCCTACAACCGCTACAAGGACCTGATCCTCAAGGCGTGGAACTACCACTTCGAGTTCCTCAACCTGGGGTATGCGGCCTACCTGGACTACTTCGGGTTCTGCAAGCAGGCCTTCCCGTCCATCCCCGACCTGGCCATCGCCAAGATGGTGGCGGGCGTCGAGGTCGATCTGTTCCGCCCCAACGAGGAGCTGAAGGCGCTGGCCCAGAAGGCCATCGACCTGGGGATCGCCCGGGCCTTCGACGACCCCGACGACGTGGTGCTGGCCGGCGAGGCCGGGGCCGAGTTCCAGCGGGCGTGGGACGCCGCCGCCGACCCGTGGTTCAACTTCACCTCGGGCAACGGCTTCTACCACTTCGACGAGATCTGGCGCGACAACCCGGCCGTGCCCTACGCCTTCATCCGCGACTACATCGCCCGGATCGAGGCGGGCGAGGACATCTCCCGCCCGATCGAGGCCATCCGGGCCGAGCGCGACCGCATCGTCGAGGAGTACCGCGACCTGCTCGGCACCGACGAGGACCGCGAGGCGTTCGACTCCAAGCTGGGGCTGGCCCGGGTGGTGTTCCCCTACGTGGAGAACCACAACTTCTACATCGAGCACTGGACCATGTCGACGGCCTGGCGCAAGGTGAAGGAGCTGGGCGCCACCCTGGCCAAGGACGGCCTCCTCGGCGCCGACGACGACATCTTGTTCCTGCGCCGCGAAGAGGTGGACGAGGTCCTGTGGGACTACTACGTCAACTGGGCGGTCAACTCCCCGACGGTGTCGGCGGCCCACTGGGGGCCGATCATCGAGCGGCGCCGGCGGATCCACGAGCGGCTCTCGGCCTGGCAGGCCCCCAAGGCGCTGGGCGAGCCGCCGGAGGTCATCACCGAGCCCTTCACCATCATGCTGTGGGGCATCACCAGCGAGTCGGTCAACACCTGGCTGGGCGCGGGCGGCGACGAGGGCGACCTCAAGGGGATGGCCGCGTCGCCCGGCGCCGTCGAGGGCCCGGCCCGGCTGGTGTTCACCCCCGACGACGTCGGCGAGCTCTGCGACGGCGAGATCCTGGTCGCCCCCATCACCGCGCCGAGCTGGGCGCCGGTGTTCCCCAAGATCAGGGCCTGCGTGACCGACATCGGCGGGATGATGAGCCACGCCGCCATCGTGTGCCGCGAGTACGGGGTGCCCGCCGTCACCGGCACCGGGTTCGCCACCAACATGATCTCGACCGGCGACCGCATCCGGGTGGACGGATCGGCGGGCACCGTCACCATCCTCCGGTAGAGCCGGCGGCCAAGAGCCGGGAGAGCCGGCAACGACAGTCCGAGAACGAGAATCAGCGACGAGGAGTCAGGAGGCAGCGCTGTGCTGACGCAAGCAGAGAACGACACCCTCACCCGGGTGGGGCCCGGCGCCCCGATGGGGAAGGTGCTCCGCCACTACTGGTACCCGGTCGCCTTCGTGCGCCAGCTCGACGAGTTCCCGGTCCGCCGGGTGCGCCTGCTCGCCGAGGACTGGGCCGTGTTCAAGACGCCCTCGGGGGAATACGGCATCGTCGATGAGCGGTGCCCCCACCGGGGCGCCTCGCTGGTCTACGGCATCGTCGAGGACGGCGGGCTGCGCTGCGGCTACCACGGCTGGAAGTTCGACACCGCCGGCCGGTGCGTCGACATCCTGGCCGAGCCGGACTCCTCCCCCAAGTTCCGGGAGGGCTGCGGGGTCCGCTCCGGGCGGGCCGCCGAGCTGGGCGGCATGGTGTGGGCCTACGTCGGGGACGAGCCCGCCCCCGAGCTGCCCCGCTACGAGGCCTACGTGATGGACGGCGTGCGCGACATCGGCCACTCGGTGCTGCCGTGCAACTGGCTCCAGACCATGGAGAACTCGGTGGACCCGTATCACGTCGAGGCGCTGCACGGGAACTATTTCGAGTTCATCGCCCGGATGCAGGGCACGCCGATGCCCGAGTCGTTCACCGCCAACAAGCACGCCAAGGTGGCCTTCGACCCGTTCGAGCACGGCATCATCAAGCGCCGGCTGCTCGAGGGCCAGCCCGAGGACAGCGACGACTGGACCATCGGCCACCCCCTGGTCTTCCCCTACAAGATGTGGGTCGGCGGCAACGGGGTGTACCAGATGCAGATCCGGGTGCCGATCGACGACACCCACACCTGGGCCGTCTTCTACACCGTCCACGCCCCCGACGGCGCCGAGATGCCCGACGATCCCCCCGTCGTCGACTACGAGTACCAGTGGCTCGACGAGCACGGCAACCACATCGTCGACTACATCGAGGGCCAAGACGTCATGGCCTGGGTGACCCAGGGCCGCATCGCCGACCGCACCGTCGAGAAGATCACCCGCAGCGACGTCGGCGTGCTGGCCTGCCGCCGCATGTTCCGCGAGGCCATTGAGGCGGTGGAGGCGGGCCGCGACCCCGTCGCAGTGGTGAGGGAGCCCCACGACGTGATCAAGCTGCCGCTGGAGCGGTCGAAGTTCGGCCGCGGGGCCCAGTTCGCGGTGGACTGGATCAACGACGGTTCCATGCGGTACTCCCCGATCGCCGAGGACATGAAGAAGCTCCACCTCGACGCGGCCCGCCGCCAGGCCGAGCTGGCCCCGGCGTGACCGGGGCGGCGGCTGGCGGCGGGCGCCGGCTCGTGACCGGCATCGCGACCGGGGCCGGCGCGGTCATCGAGGGATCGGCGCGCCCGTGACCGGCATCGATCACTCCGGGTGGGCCGACTATCTGATCGGCGCGGCCGACGACCGGCGGGAGGTGGCGGCCATCGCCGCCCAGATCGACGGGGGGCTCTCCATCGAGGACGGCTACGCCATCCAGGCCGCCCTGCTCGAGAAGCACCTGGCCCGGGGCGACGGGGTGGCCGGGGCCAAGCTGGGGCTGACCTCGGCGGCCAAGCAGGAGCAGATGGGCGTCTCCGAGCCCTGCTACGGCTGGGTGCTGGAGAGCTCGGTGGCCCGGGCCGCGGGCCCCGCCCCGGTCGATGTGGCGGTGGGCGAGCTGATCCACCCCCGGGCCGAGCCGGAGCTGATCTTCGTTCTGGGCCAGGACCTGGCCGGGCCGGGCGCGACCGCGTCCGACGTGCTCGACGCCACCGCCGCGGTGGTCGGAGGGATCGAGCTGATCGACTCCCGGTACGAGGCGTTCTCGTTCACCCTGGCCGACGTGATCGCCGACAACACCTCGGCCGCCCGGATGGTGGTCGGCCACGGCGGGATCGGCCCCCGCGACGCCGATCTCACCACGCTGGGCTGCGTGTTCGAGGTGGACGCCCAGATCACCGGCACCGCCACCGGCGCGGCCCTGCTGGGGGACCCGGCCGCCTGCGTGGCCATGCTGGCCAACCACCTGGCCCGCGAGGGCCAGTCCCTCAAGGAGGGGTGGATCATCCCGGCCGGGGCGCCATGCGACGCCCGGCCCCTGGCCGCCGGGTCGCGGGCTACCGCCCGGTACTCTCATCTCGGCCCGGTGTCCGTGCGGGGGGTGTGAGATGCCGCTGGTGAACGTCCACATGTCCAAGGGCCGGACGCCCGAGCAGAAGAAGGCGCTGATGGAGGCCATCACCGAGGTGATGCACACCTGCGCCGGCGCCCCCCGCGAGTCGGTGAGGGTGTGGATCACCGAGATGGAGGCCACCGACTTCATGGCCGGCGGGGAGCTGCTCTCTGACAAGAAGGCCCGGCTGGCCGCCGAAGCCTCAGAGCGAGAAGCCGCAGAAACAGCCGCCGAAGCCTCAGAAGCGGCCGAAAGAGAAGCCGCAGAACGGGAGCAGAGCCGATGACGGACGCCACTGCGCTGGAGAGGGCGGCCGCCGCGCTGCGCGACGCGGCGGCCAGCCGGACGCCGTGCCGCCCGGTGCGGGAGATGGTGGGGACCGGCGACGACATCGACGTCGGCTACGCGGTGCAGGCCATCAACGTCGAGCGCGACATCGCCGCCGGGCGCCGGGTGGCGGGTCGCAAGATCGGGGTCACGTCCAAGGCGGTGATGGAGCAGATCGGCGTCGATCAGCCCGACTACGGCACCCTGTTCGCCGACATGGAGTACGGCGACGGCGCGCCCATCGAGCCGGGCCTGCTGCTGCAGCCCCGGGCCGAGGCGGAGGTCGCATTGGTGCTCGACCGGGACCTGGGCCACGAGCGGCACACCTTCGGCGACATCATCGGAGCGGTGGCCTACGCCCTGGCCTCCATCGAGGTGGTGGACAGCCGCATCGCCGACTGGGACATCCGCATCGTCGACACCATCGCCGACAACGCGAGCTGCGGCCTGTACGTGCTCGGCGGCCGGCCCGTCCCCCTGGCCGACGTGGACCTGCGCACCATTGGCATGTCGATGTCGATCAACGGCGAGGAGGTGTCAACCGGAACCGGAGCCGCTTGTCTGGGCCACCCCTTGAACGCGGCTAGGTGGCTGGCCGACACCATGGTGGCCCGGGGGACTCCTCTGCGGGCCGGCGACGTGGTGATGACCGGCGCCCTCGGCCCGATGCGGCCGCTTAGCCCCGGCGACTCCGTCGAAGCCTCCTTCGGCGATCTCGGGACGGTGACCACCCGCTTGGAGCCCGCTTAACGGTTGCTCCCCCTTTGGCGGTTGCTTTGTCCGGCCGGCGATTTGTGCTGGCGTTTGCTCTCTTTTGGGCGGTTGCTTTGTCCGGCCGGCGGGTCCTGTCACGGGCGCGGTTTTGCCGCGGGGCGGCAAAACCTTGCCCCCGTGCCACCCACCGGCCTGGCGCTTCGGCACTCCCCGGCCTGGCGTGTGCCACCTCCGGCCTGGCGCTTCGGCGCTCCCTGGCCTGGCGTGTGCCCACCTCCGTCTGGCCGTTCCGGGGTTGCGTAGCGGCTACCTGTTGTGTATAGTAAAGGTTTATGAATGGTTTTCAAGGTAACGGGTCTCCCGATGAAGGCCAGAGTCTGGAAATCCGGATGCCACCCGAACTCGAGGCTGGTGTCTGGTCGAACTTTGCGATCGTCAGCCATTCGCCGTTCGAGTTCACCTTAGATTTCATCCGACTCGACTTCACCAGCAACCCGCCGGGCGGTGTGGTAGTACAGCGGGTCAATATGTCACCCCAGTTTGTTGAGCAACTCATCAACGCGTTGAACCAGAACATGGAGAGTTACGCGGCCAAGCTCGCTGCTAACATCACCCCGCCAGATACTGCTTCCGATGGAGATCCGAACGATGGATGAAGACGTCAGGTACTTCTTGGCTGACGGGCAGAACGCTGATTTCCCCATCAAGACCGGGCCCTGGATGCGTGTAACCGTTCGCGGATTCGGCAACCACGAGCGATCGCATCGGCTGAGGCTTCGGCTGGACCCTGGCCATGACATTAAATATAATGTCAGACCCTTTCCAGAAATATAAATATTCCTGATTGAACGGCCTATGGCTGAGACAAGCGGATTTCGCTCAGGTGTAGCCTGTTTATGTAAACCCTGATCAGACTAGGGGCCAGGGCCAGCGGCGGCCTTGGTCGTCTACGGGGAATCGGCTGGCGGCGGCCAGGGCCCGGGTGCGGGTCAGGGTGGCCTCTCGCTCGATCGGGGTGAGGATCTCACTCAGGGGCGCGGGCAGGCCAGTTTCCAGCAGGGCCCGCAGGTCGTCTCCGATTGAGGCGGGCAGGTTCTGGCCGGCGAAGTCCCACAGCACGGTTCGCAGCTTGAACTCGTGGTGGAACGACAGGTTGTTGTCGATGGCCCAGATCGTGCCGTCGGCGCCCAGCAGGCAGTGGCCGGACTTGCGATCGGTGTTGTTGATGACCACGTCCAGGGCGCACATCCGCTCCAGCTCCAGGCGGTGGTCCGGGCGGTCCCGCAGGGTGAAGTAGTGCTCCTCGGGGTCGAACGGGACGAAGAGCTGCAGCGACCCCGGCCCGAACGGGGCCTCGGCGCGGATGACGGTGGGGGGGACTAGATCCCAGCCCAGGGCCTGGTCTACGGCGAAGGCGGCCGCCTCCCGGCGGACGATCCCGGGCGGGAAGTCCCACAGCGGGCGCTCGCCCCGGATCGGCTTGTATATGGCCTGGGCCACCGGCTTCCCCCCCTCGATCAGGTCGGCCAGGAAGGTGGCGTTGGAGCTGTAGGGCATCCGGCCCACGATCTCCAGCTCGCCCTCGGCCAGCAGCTCCAGGGCCCGGGGGGTCTTGATGGGGGGCCGGTCCAGGAACGGCGATTCCTCCGCCGCTGGCGCGGGCTCAGCGGCCACGGCGTCGGCTCAGTTGTGTCGCAGGTGTCAGTTTCATCCCCGCCGGACGGCTGCCGCACCCGACGGCGCGTCGGCTCAGTTGTGGCACGGACACCAGTCTCCGTGGGCCTCCTCCAGCGGGCGGGCGCAGTACGGGCAGGGGGGGCGGCCCGCGGCCACGACGGTCCGGGCCCGGCCGACGAAGCCGGCCACCTGCTCCCGGGTCAGCGTGAACCGGGCTGAGGCGGGCTCGGCCGCCGGGCTCTCGCCCTCGCCCTCGTCGTCGTCTTCGGCCCGCTCCTCGGCCACCAGGATTATCCGGTCGCCCTCGCCGTCGTAGGCCACGCCCATGTTCCCCACCGCCCACTCGGCCTCCACCGGGGCCCGGAGGTCGAAGTCGGCCGGGGGATCGCTCGCCTCGGCCGAGGCGCCGCCGGACGAGGCCGGGGGGAGGCCGTCGAGCATCCGGTCGAGATACTCGGCCAGGGCCGCTACCTGCTGCTTCTCCATCTTGAACGAGACCGGCCCGTTCCGGGACCGGCACTGCAGGTAGAACACCCGCTGGCCCTTGGGACCCAGCGTCCCCACGGTGACCGGCTCGTCCGCGTCGAAGTGAAACGACCGGCTCATCGCCCAGCTCCGGCCAGGCCGCGATCGGCCTGTTGGCCCGGCTGGCTCAATCGTTGCGACGGGCACACGGCTGCAGCCCCCGCCCGGTCGCCTGCGGCCTGTGGGCTCGGCCGGCTCATCGGTGCTTCGCCTGATCGCGGGCCGGGCCGGGCGGCAGGTCCTGGCCGGTGTTGTTTACGCACAGCACCACCGGCCCCTCGGCGCCGTAGGCGACGGCGGTGACCGAGGCCGGGTCGATCACGATCCGCTGGAAGAGGTCCAGGGGGGTGCCCATGGCCGAGGCGGCCACCGCCTTGATCACGTCGGCGTGGGAGACGGCCACCACGGTCTGGCCGGGATGGCGGGCCACGATGGCGGCCACCGCGGCCAGGGCCCGGCTCTGCATCTCCGCGAACGACTCCCCGCCCGGGAACCGGAACCCGCTGGGATGGCGCTGAACAGTGGCCCACTCCGGTCGCCGGCGCAGGCCGGCCAGCTTCCGGCCCGTCCACCGGCCGAAGTCGCACTCGTTGAGCCCGGCGTGGCGCCGCACCCTCAGCCCGCAGGCCCGGGCGATGGGGGCGGCCGTCTCCCGGGCCCGCTCCAGGGGCGAGGCGTAGACGGCGCCGATCCCGCCCCGGGCGGCGATGCGCTCGGCCGCCCGCCGGGCCTGCTCCTCGCCGGCCTCGGCCAGGTGCAGTCCCGGGGCCCGCCCCGGCAGGGTGGTGCCGGTGGTCGGGGTCAGCCCGTGGCGGACGAACAGCACCAGGGTGGGGGAGGGCGAACTCGATTTCCGGGCTTTGCCGGCAGTCGCAGGCCCTGAGGAGGGCGAACTCGATTTCCGGGTCATGTCGGCGGCCGCAGGCTCTGGGGCGGGCGAACTCGATTTCCGGGTCATGTCGGCGGCAGGTCCGGGGAGGGGGGACTGGAGCTTCGGGTCATGTCCGTGGCCGCAGGTCCGGGGAAGAGGAGGCCATGTTCGCGGTCAACCTAGCCTGATCGGGTGGATTCCCCCGACCGCCGCCGCCATCGCCGCCTGGACGCGGTGGCCGCCGATGTGGAGGCGTGCCGGCTCTGCCCCCGGCTGGTCGAATGGCGCGAGGAGGTGGGGCGCCGCAAGCGGGCCGCCTACCGGGACGAGGACTACTGGGCCCGGCCCGTGCCCGGCTTCGGCGACCCCGACGCCCACCTGCTGGTGGTCGGGCTGGCTCCGGCCGCCCACGGGGCCAACCGCACCGGGCGGATGTTCACCGGCGACCGGTCCGGCGAATGGCTCTACCGGGCATTGCACCGGGCCGGGTACGCCAACCAGCCCGACTCCGTCCGACGAGGTGACGGCCTGACCCTCACCGGGGCGTGGATAACCGCCCCGGTCAAGTGCGCGCCGCCCGCCAACAAGCCCGCCCCCGACGAGCGGGACCGGTGCCGGCCTTTCCTGCGGCGCGAGCTGGACGCCCTGGCCAACCTGCGGGTGATCGTGGCGTTGGGCGCCTTCGCCTACCAGGCCATGGCCGGCGAGCTCGGTCTGCGGCCCCGGCCCCGGTTCGGCCACGGGACGGAGGCGAGGCTGGCCGACGGGCGGACGCTGCTGTGCAGCTTTCACGTCAGCCAGCAGAACACCTTCACCGGCCGGCTCACCGCCGAGATGCTCGACGCGGTGTTCGACCGGGCCCGAGCCCTGGGAATCGCCCGGTGAGCATCGGGGCCGCCCGAGCGGGGATGGGCCGCCGACCCCCCACAAGCCCAGTCCTCGGCCGGGATGGGCCCGCCGAATCCGTGAGCGCCCCACGGGCCGCCGAATCTGGGAACCGCCCGGCGAGCGGGCGGCGGTACTCTCTTAGCGCCATGAGACGCCCCCGCCGCCTCGGACTCATCGCCGCCCTGGCCGCGGCCGGGCTGATGCTGTCGGGATGCGGCACCGACCCCGACCCCGACAACTGGGCGGAGGCCGCCGCGGGCGACTTCGCGGTGCAGGACAACTATCTGAAAGCCTGCCAGGAGGCCAACGACGGCGAGGGGGGCTTCAACGCCGCCGCTGCCCGTCAGTTCTGCGAGTGCTCGTTCGACCGACTCTACGACGGCGGCGAGGAGCGGGGCCTGACCTTCGAGGAGTTCGACGCCCTCGACAACGCCCTCCGCGAGAACCCCGACCCCCGAACCCTGAGAGACGAGATCAGGGATACCTGGCGCCGTTACCGCGACTTGGTGGAGGCCTGCGAGGCGGATCTGGGCGCCGTGGGCACCTGACCCACCGGACCGGCGACCGGCCGGCCGAGTGGTGGGTGCCTGACCCCCGAACCGGCGGTCGGCGGCAAGCGGCCCGAGCGTGGGCGCCTGAACCCCGGAACCGGTGCCGGCCCGGCGGTGGCGGTGCCGGCCCGAGCGGTGGGCGCCTGACCCTCCGAGCGGTACGGTGAGCGGATGGTCGCCGACCCCGCCGTCTCGGTGACGCCGGCCGAGGACGAGCTCCCCCTCATCATCTCCGTGGACGACCACGTCATGGAGCCCCGGGACCTGTGGCAGTCCGAGCTGCCCGCCCGGGACCGGGACCGAGGGCCCCGGGTGGTGCGGGAGAAGGTGCGGCTCAAGTTCGAGGGCGGCCACTACGGCTTCGTGCGCGACGACCCCGACGGGCGGTGGTGCGACCTGTGGCTCTTCGAGGACAGCGCCACCCCCACCGGCCTGCTGCACGGCCCGGCCGGCATGCCCCGCTCCGAGCAGCGCAACGTGGCCGCCACCTACGAGGACTTCCGCCCCGGCACCCACCAGCAGGCCGCCCGCCTGGCCGACATGGACCTCAACCACGTGGAGGCGGCCCTCAACTACCCCAACATCTTCCCCCGGTTCTGCGGGCAGGGGTTCCTGGAGCGCCAGGACAAGGACCTGGCCCTGCGGTGCCTGCGCATCTACAACGACTGGATGATCGACGACTGGGGCGGCGGCGCCGGCCGGGGCCGGCTCATCCCGCTGACCCTGGCCCCGCTGTGGGACCCGCACTTGGCCGCCGAGGAGGTCCGCCGCTGCGCGGCCAAGGGCAGCCACGCCGTCGCCTTCTCCGAGAACCCGTTCAAGCTCGGCCTCCCGTCCATGTACACCGGCCACTGGGACGTGCTGTGGGAGGCCTGCGAGGAGACCGAGACCACGGTGTCGATGCACATCGGGTCGTCGTCGTCGATGCCGGCCACCTCCGCCGACGCGCCCCTGGCCACCTCCATGTCGCTGTACGCCCAGAACGCCGAGGGCTCGCTGGCCGACTGGGTGTTCTCGGGCACGCTGCAGCGCTTTGCGACCATCAAGATCGCCTACGCCGAGAGCCAGGTGGGGTGGATGCCGTTCCAGATCGAGCGGATGGACTCGGTGTTCCGGGAGGGCCGGGGCGGGGTCGGCGGCTCGGGGCCGCTGCCCAGCGAGATCGTGAGGGGCCGGGTCTACGGGTGCATCTTCGACGATCTGGTCGGCCTGAGGCAGCGCCACGACGTGGGGGTGGACCAGATCCTGTTCGAGACCGACTACCCCCACTCCGACGGCACCTTCCCCCACTCCCGCAAGGTGGCCCACGGCCTGTTCGCCGCGGCTCAGATGGACGCCGAGGAGTGCTACAAGGTCATGCGGGGCAACGCCATCGAGGCCTACGGCCTGCACCGCTTCGGCATAGCCGCCTGAGTCTCGCCGCCGGGCTCAGGGCCGGGGGCCGAACTCGGGGCGCTCGGTCCGGGTCCGCTTGATCTCCCAGAAGCCCTGGACGTTCATCAGGGCCACCAGGCCGTCCCACAGCGCCAGCGAGTCCTCGGTGGGCGGCACCCTGGTGATGACCGGGCCGAAGTAGCCCTGGCGCACGCCCCGGCGGTCGTCCAGGGCGATGATGGGCGTGCCCACGTTGTCGCCGCACAGGGCCAAGCCCGCGTCCATCCGGGACCGGATCTCGGCGTCCCAGTCCTTGTCGTCGAAGGCGGCGGCGTGAGCCGGGTCCAGGCCGACGGCCTCGAGGGCGGCGGCGGGGGCGAAGCCGCGGTCCTCGTCGTGGTGGATGCGCCGCCCGTACTCCCAGTACAGGCCGAACACCGCCTCTTCGCCGTCAGCGGCCCGCGCCGACTCCATCACCCGCATCAGCCGGTGGGTGAAGAAGGTCAGCTTGTGGTAGTCGCCGCCCTCCTCGGGGTCGTTCTTGAACAGCAGGCTGATGGGCTGCCACGTGACGTCCAGGTCACGGGCCGGCTTCACCTCGTCGACGACCCAACGGGCCGTCACCCAGCACCAAGGTCAAGCCGGGTCCACCCAGAACTCGATGTCCATGCGACTTCCTTCCTTTATGTGTCTGCGGGATACGCCTGCGGGTCTGCGGGGATGGTGATACCACGTCAGCGGGGATGCTTCTGCGGCCGCCCCTACGCGGGCTGCGGGACCGGCTCGGGCAGGCCCAGGCGGGCCGCGCCGTCGGCCCAGGCCGGCCAGCGCTCCCGGCTGCGCCGGGCCAGCTTGTGCATCAAGGCGATGGCGCCGGGGTCGTCGTCGCCGGGCCGGGTCTGGATGGCGCCGTCGCGGACCATGGCGTCGATCACCGCCCGGCCCAGCTCGGTGCGCACGATGGTGAGCGTCCAGTCGGACTCGTCGCCGATCCCGCCGGTGGAGATGTCGGCGTGCTCGGCCGCGAAGTCGGGGCAGAGGTGGCACCCCTCCCGGGTCCAGGCGTGGCACTCCTTGAGGTTGATCTCGTGGTACCGGCCCGACTTGGTCCAGATCTGGAAGACGCCCTTGATGTTCATCTTGGCGATGTCTTCCTTGGGCAGGTTGTACTTCACCTCGAACAGCTCGTCGAACAGCGAGTCGTCGAAGCTCTTGGAGCACAGCAGGCCGATGTTGAGCTTGATCGGCTTGGACACCTTGCCCACCTTGCGGTGCCACATCACCGGCCCGATGGAGGTCTGGCAGCTCATGCCCACCAGGGCCAGGCGCTCCAGGCCCCGCGCTCGGGCCTCGTCGAAGGCGATGGTGTTGGCCGAGTAGGTGTAGCGGCTGCCCGCCCCCCGCAGCACCTCGTCCCGGTCGGCGGCAACCATGGGCACGGCCTTCCAGCCCGGCTCGCCGCTCGGCAGCGACTCGACCCCGCTGGTGAGGGCGCCGTCGATGATGTCGTTCTCGAGGCACCAGATCAGGATGGCCGACACCAGGCCGCCGTCCTGGCCGACCTCGTACACGAAGTCGTCGCTGGCCCGGGTCAGCAGGATGTCGGAGTAGACGCCCGACACCTCCTCGGGTGCCCGGGCCCGGCCGAACAGGTGCATGTCGGCCTCGGGCTCCCACATCCTGAAGCGGGGGCAGGCCCGGGTGCAGGAGGTGCAGCCCTTGACGCCGTGGGTGCAGTCGCCGGCCCCGAGCTCGTCCTCGAGGTGGAAGGGCTTGTAGGCGCCCGGCTCGTGCTCGTAGCCGATCACGTGGTGGGGGCAGGCGATCACGCACCCGGCGCACCCGGTACACAGCCCGGAGGTGATGACCTCGTCGTGGAGCTCTTTCCACTGGTAGGTCCAGCGTGTCACGCGCCCTCGGCAGGACTCGAACCTGCGCACACGGCTCCGGAGGCCGATGCTCTATCCGCTGAGCTACGAGGGCAATGGCGGCGGGTGCGAGCCGCAGCGCGGCCCCGCACCCCGCTGGGGAGCCTAGCTGTCTCGCGGCAATGCCGCGGCGCAAGGCGACCGCCTCTTGCCCGTCGCTGCGCCTGCGATTCACGTGCCAGATTTGACTGCGGGGGGGGGGGGGTAGGTAGCCTTGCCCTCTGTAACACGGTTAGCTTGGTATAGTTAGGGTGTCCGCCCACGAGGGACACGAGGAGGAATGGAGCAATGAGGCCACTGGGGTTAGGCCCGTTCGGGGCGTCACGGGTTTTGTTGGCTGGGGCCGTAGCGGTGGCGGCCTTGCTGGCCGCGGTGGCGGCGGCGTCGGCGCTGTTGGCTACAGGAGACGAACCCAGACTCCAAACCTCGGCGACTTCAACGCTTCCTTATTTCCAGGATGTGGGCGAGGGGTCGGTTCACGCCGCGAATGTCGAACAGGCGGGTAGACTGGGGATCGTTGTGGGCACCTCGGTCGCGAGCACCACGGCCGACGGTGTCACGGCTAGGACTTTCTCGCCGTCTGAGCCGGTGTCGAGGGCCCAGATGGCCACGTTCATGGCCCGGGCGTGGAGGGCGGCGGGCAGGAGCTGCCCGTCTACAGGGATCGCGTACTTCGATGATGTGGCTGCGGGCTCGGCCCATACGTCGGGCATCGACTGCATGTCGGCTCTTGGGGTGATCCGGGGCGTGTCGGCTAGGACTTTCTCGCCGTCTGAGCCGGTGACGAGGGGCCAGATGGCCACGTTCATGGCCCAGGCGTGGAGGGCGGCCGGCCGCACCTGTCCCGTCAACGAGGACTCGGCCAACGAGGACCCGCCCTTCTCCGATGTGGCCGAGGACTCGCCCCATGCTGCGGACATCAACTGCATGGCCGCGCTGGGGGTCGCCGCGGGCACCACGGACGGGACGTTCTTGCCGTCTGAGCCGGTGTCGAGGGCCCAGATGGCCACATTCCTGGTCCGGTTCTACGTAGCGCTCACCACCTGAAGCCAACCCTTCCCCCCTGATGGTTCCTGAGCAGGAATTGTCGCCGTAGCGCAATTCCTGCTCAGGCAACCCGAGGGCGGGCTTCCTGAGCAGGGCCGCCGCTCAGTAGGATCGGCGGAGGTAAACCGAGGCCGGAATCGGGGATCGTTGGACGTCCGCCACCACCTTCGCCGTGCTCTGCGCTCCCGCCTGTCGGCGGCCGGCGTCGATCTGGACCCCGACGAGATCGCCTTGGAGCGGCCCCGCAACCGGGCCCACGGCGACTGGTCCACCAACGTCGCCCTGGCCGCCGCGGCCCGGGCCGGGCGGGCGCCCCGCGAGCTGGCCGAGGATCTGGCCGAGGCCCTGACCGCCGACCCGCCCCCCCACGTCTCGGCCGTGGAGGCGGCCGGGCCCGGCTTCGTCAACTTCCGGCTGGCCCCCTCGTGGCTGCACGAGGTGCTGCGGGAGGTGATCGGGGCCGGGACCGCCGGCTACGCCCGCTCCGAGGAGGGCTCGGGCCTCACCGCCAGCGTCGAGTTCGTGTCGGCCAACCCCACCGGCCCTCTCCACGCCGGCCACGGCCGCTGGGCCGCCTACGGCGACTCGCTGTGCCGAATCCTCCAGCGCTGCGGCTACTCCGTCGTCCGGGAGTTCTACGTGAACGACCGGGGCCGCCAGACCGAGCTGTTCGGGGCCTCCCTGGCCGCCCGCCGGCGGGGCGAGGCCCCGCCCGAAGACGGCTACGCGGGCGCCTACGTGGCCGACTGGGCCGCGGAGATGCCCGACGGCGCCGACCCCCGGGCCTGGGGCGTGGAGCGGGCCCGCCGCGACCAGCGCGACACCCTCGCCTCCATGAGCGTGGCCTTCGACCGCTGGACCAGCGAGCAGGAGCTGGTGGACCGGGGGGCTGTGGACGCGGCCCTGGCCGAGCTGGGCCGCAGGCGGCTGACCTACGAGCGCGACGGCGCGGTGTGGCTGCGCGCCTCCGACCTCGGCGACGACCAAGACCGGGTGCTGGTCAAGAGCGACGGCGAGCCCACCTACTTTCTGCCCGACATCGCCTACCACCACGAGAAGTTCGCCCGGGCCGACCTGGTGATCGACGTCTTGGGCGCCGACCACCACGGCTACGTGGGCCGGATGCGGGCGGCGATGGCCGGGCTGGGCCACGACCCGGACCGCTACGAAGTGCTGCTGGGCCAGAACGTGACCCTGGTGCGGGACGAAGAGGAAGTCCGCCTGTCCAAGCGGGCCGGAGCCCTGGTGCTGGTGTCCGACCTGTTGGCCGCCGTCGGGGCCGACGCCACCCGGCTCGTCTACCTGCTCCAGTCGATCGACACCACCCAGACCATCGACATCGACGCCGTCGCGGCCCGCTCCAGCGAAAACCCGGTGTACTACGTGCAGTACGCCCACGCCCGCATCCACTCGGTCGGCCGGCGGGCCGCGGACCGGGGCATCGAGCGAGCCCCCCTGGCCGGGGTCGACCTCTCCGCGTTGACCCATGAGCGCGAGCGCGAGGTGCTGGCCGCGCTGGCCGAGCTGCCCGACGCGGTGCTCGGCGCGGCCCGGGCCCGGGCCCCCCACCAGGTCTGCGCCTGGGCCCGGGAGCTGGCCGGGGCCTTCCACCGGTTCTGGCACGACTGCCCCATCCTGAGCGACGATCTCGGCCCCGGCGTCCGCGACGCCCGCCTGTGGCTGGTCGAGGCCGCCCGAGTGGGGCTGGCCGTCGGCCTCGACCTCCTCGGCGTATCCGCCCCCGAGAGAATGGTCTCCGAGGAGCCGTGACGGCCGTGGAGCCACCGCCGCCGGGTCCTCTGTCCCAGGATCCCCAGCCGCCGGGTTCACTCTCTCAGGGTGCCCCGTCGCCGAGTTCCCGGACCAGCGGCCCCCTGCCCCCGCGCCTGCTGCCCGACAACCACGAGATCGTCGACGGCCGCCTGTTCATCGGGGGCTGCGACACCCTGGCGCTGGCCGCCGAGCACGGCACCCCGCTGTTCGTGTACGATGAGGAGCACCTGCGCAGCCGGTGCCGGGAGGCGGTGGCCGCCTTCGGCCCCGGCGTCGCCTACGGGGCCAAGGCCTTCCTGTGCCGGGCCATGGCCCGCCTGGTGTGCGAGGAGGGCATGAGCATCGACGTGGCCACCGGCGGCGAGCTGCACGTGGCCTTGGCCGCCGGGGTCCCGGCCGAGCGGCTGGTGCTGCACGGCAACAACAAGTCGACGGCCGAGCTGGAGCAGGCGGCGGCGGCCGGGGTGGGCCGCATCGTGGTGGACAGCTTCGACGAGCTCGACCGCCTCGACGACCTCCACGACCGCACCGGGTTCCGGCCCCGGGTCCTGGTGCGGCTGACCCCCGGGGTGGAGGCCCACACCCACTCCTATGTCTCCACCGGCCAGAACGACACCAAGTTCGGCTTCACCGTCGACACCGGCGCGGCCGCGGCCGCCATCGAGCGGGCCCGGTCTTCGCCGTCGGTGGAGCTGGTGGGCACCCACTCCCACATCGGCAGCCAGGTGTTCGCCGTCTCGTCGTTCGTTCAGGCGGTGGCGGTCATGGCCGAGGCCGCCGCGCCCTTCGGGCTGGAGGAGATGTCGGTGGGCGGGGGGCTGGGCGCGGCCTACATGTCCCATGAGCGCGCCCCCACCATCGCCGAGTGGGGCCGAGCGGTGCGCAGGGCCTGCGACCGGGCCGGGGTGACGGCCCGGGTGACGGCCGAGCCGGGCCGGTCCATCGCCGCCGCCGCCGCGGTCACCCTCTACACGGTCGGGACCGTCAAGGAGATCGAGGGGGTCCGCACCTATGTGGCCGTGGACGGGGGCATGAGCGACAACCCCCGCCCCGTGCTCTACGGCAGCGGCTACGAGGCCTTCCTGCCCCGGGCCGCCGACGCCGTCCGGGATCGGGCGGTGAGGGTGGTGGGCAAGCACTGCGAGTCCGGCGACGTGCTGGTGCGGGACGCGGCCGTGCCTTCGTCTTTGGCCGTGGGCGATGTCCTGGCCACGCCGGTGACCGGGGCCTACGGCCACTCGATGGGCTCCAACTACAACAAGGCGCTCCGGCCGGCGGTGGTGTTCGCGGCCGGCGGCGACGCCCGCCTGGTGGTGCGCCGGGAGACCTACGAGGACCTGCTCGCCTGCGACCAGTGACCCCTCTGCCTCAGTGGTGCTGGATCGCCAAGGTCAACGGGCCACAGTAGGCGGCAATTGAGGGCCGCCCGTCAACGGAGGCGAGCGGGGGCCGGCTGGGCGGGGCCCCGGACGGGGGGGTAGTCCATGGTGGGGGTGGGGTCGGTCCTGACCGCCGGGACGACCGGCTCGGGCAGGGTCAGGCCGGATTCGGCCCCCCGGCCGAACAGGCGGCCCAGGTCGCGGGCGGTCGGCACGGTGCCGGCGGCGTCGAGCACCAAGGCGGCGTCGGCGCCCAGCGCGGGCGGGCAGCCGAGCCGCCAGAGGAAGTCGGCTGGCCACGGGACGGTGGGGTCAAGAACCGCACCCGTGGCCAGCGCGACGATCGTCGAGGCCAGCGCCACCACGTCGCCTTCCGGCGACGCCGAGCCGGCCTCTCCCGCCCCGGCCGGCGCCGGCGACGGGAGAGGCCGCTCGGTGGTGGCGGCGGCCGGATGGATGGAGGGCGACTCGGTGGTGGCGGCGGCCGGATAGATGGAGGGCGACTCGGTGGTGGCGGCGGCCGGATGGACGGAGGGCGACTCGGCGGTGGCGGCGGCCGGATAGGCGGCGGCCGGGTCGGCGGAGAGCCGCTCGGCGGCAGCCGACTCGGTGAGCTTCAGGTCGCCTTGGCCGGTTAGCACCAGGTGGGCCGGTCCGATCCGGCCGTGAACCTTCCCGGCGTCGTGGATCAGGGCCAGGGCCGCGGCCGCGGCCACCGCCACCGCCCGGGCCTCGCCCTCGGTCAGGCGCCCCCTCGCCGCCGCCACGTCGGCCAGCGAGCAGACCGCCTCGTCGAGACCGGGCACCGGGCCTGTGTTGATGCTCACGACAATCAAACTAACTGAACCTCAATGAAAAAGCAAATTATTTCTGATGGTGCCCGCCCGAGTGCCCATCGCCGGGCGTTCCATCGCCTAGCGTGAAGCGGTGACTCAGATCCGGGTCGGGCTCTTGGGCTGCGGCGTTGTCGGGGCCGCGCTGGTGCGCCTGCTGGAGGAGCGGCGCGGCCCGATCGCGGCCCGCACCGGGATCGACTTGAGCATCGCCCGCATCGCGGTGCGCTCCCCGGAGCGCCGCCGCGGCCTCGGGATCGACCCGTCGGTCTTCACCGCCGACGCCGAGGCCGCCGTCGCCGGAGAGGACATCGACGCGGTGGTGGAGGTCATGGGCGGCATCGACCCGGCCCGGGCCTTGGTGGGCCGGGCCCTGGAGCTGGGCAAGCCGGTGGTCACGGCCAACAAGGAGCTGCTGGCCGCCCACGGAGCCGAGCTGTTCGCCGCGGCCGACGAGGCCGGCGTCGACCTGCTGTTCGAAGCGGCGGTGGGGGGCGCGGTGCCCCTCATCCGCCCCCTGCGGGAGTCGCTGGTGGGCGAGCCGGTCGAGCGGGTGGTGGGCATCGTCAACGGCACCACCAACTACGTCCTCACCCAGATGGCCGAGACCGGCGCCTCCTACGACGAGGCTCTGAGCGAGGCCCAGAGCCTGGGATACGCCGAAGCCGACCCGGCCGCCGACGTGGAGGGCCGCGACGCCGGGGCCAAGGCGGCCATCATCGCCACCGTCGCCCACGGGGCGTGGGTGGGCGCCGCCGACGTGGCCTGCGAGGGCATAACCGGGGTCTCCGCCCACGACATGGAGATGGCGGCCCGCTTCGGCTACGTGGTGAAGCCGGTGGCCGTGGTGGAGCGCACCGGCTTCGCCGACGGCGAGCCGGAGCTGGCCGTCCGGGTCCACCCGGCCATGCTGCCGGTCCGCCACCCCCTGGCCTCGGTGCGGGGCAGCTTCAACGCCGTGTTTGTGGAGGGCGGGGCGGCCGGCGAGATCATGCTGTACGGCCGGGGTGCCGGGGGCCGCCCCACCGCCAGCGCGGTGCTCGGCGATCTGGTCGATGCCGCCGTGAACCGCTCGGTCGGCTCGGCCGGCCGCCTCGGCAAGCTGGGCCGGGCCCGGATCCGGCCCGTCGACGAGCTCGAGTCCGCCTTCTACATCTGCCTGGATGTGGTCGACCGGCCCGGTGTGTTGGCCGCGGTGGCCGACGTGTTCGGCCGCCACCGGGTGTCGATCCGGGCCATGGAGCAGCACGGCCTCGGCGACGACGCCCGGATCGTGTTCATAACCCACGAGGCCCGCGAGCGGGACGCGGCCGCCACCCTGGCCGAGCTGGGCCGCCTCGACGTGGTGAAGGAGATCGGCAGCGTCATCCGGGTGATGGACGGGTGACCCCGAGACAGGTGACATCGAGATAGGGCGGGTGACTTTCAGACAGGTGGCTTCGAGGATGGCGAGTGACCCCGAGATGGGTGACGTTGTGATAGGCGGATGACTTGAGATACGTGAGCACGCGGGGCCGGTCCCCCGCGCTCGGGTTCGCCGACGTGCTGCTGTCGGGGCCCGCGCCCGACGGCGGGCTCTACGTGCCCGAGCGGACTCCCCGGCTGCCGCGGTTGCCCGGGCCCGGCCCGGCGGACGCGTCCGCCGGCCTGTACCGGGATCTGGCCGCCCGGGTGATGGCCCCCTTCACGGCCGGCGCGGTGACCGCCGACCAACTGGCGGCCCTGGTCGGGGAGGCCTACGACGCCTTCGACGAGCCCGACGTGTGCAAGCTGACCGCGCTGGACGACGACCACCATCTTCTGGAGCTGTTCCACGGGCCCACCGGCGCCTTCAAGGACGTGGCCCTCCAGTTCGTGGGCCGGCTCTTCGACCACGAGCTGGGCGTTCGGGATCGGCGGGCGGTGATCGTCGGGGCCACCTCCGGCGACACCGGCTCGGCGGCCATGGAGGCGGTGCGCGACCGCGACCGCATCGACATCGTGATGTTGCACCCCCACGGGCGGACCAGCGAGATCCAGCGCCGCCAGATGACCACCCTGGACGCCCCCAACGTCTGGGCGGTGGCCATCGACGGGACCTTCGACGACTGCCAGGACTTGGTCAAGGCCATGTTCGCCGACGAGGCCCTCCGGGCCGAGGCCAGCCTGGCCGCGGTCAACTCCATCAACTGGGCCCGGGTGATGGCCCAAGTCGTCTACTACGTCTGGGCCTGGCGCCGCCTCGGCGGCGAGCGGGCCCCCGCGTTCTGCGTGCCCACCGGCAACTTCGGCAACGTCTACGCCGGCCACGTGGCCCGGCGCATGGGGCTGCCCGTCGGCCGCCTGCTGGCCGCCTCCAACGCCAACGACATCATCAGCCGGTTCGTCGAGACCGGCGAGCTGGCCGCCGAGCCGGTGGAGGCCACCCTCTCGCCCAGCATGGACATCCAGATCTCGTCGAACCTGGAGCGGCTGCTGTACGAGCTGTTCGACGGCGACGGCGCCGCCACCGCCGAGCTGGTGACGCAGTTCCGGCGGCGGGGCCGGGCCGCCCTGGACCCCGACCGCCACCGGCGCCTGCGCTCGGCGCTGGACGGCGACCGGCTCAGCGACCCCGAGACCCTGGAGGCGATGAGGCGGGTGTGGGAGTCCCGCGGCCTGCTCATCGACCCCCACACCGCGGTCGGGGTGGGCGTGGCCGAGCGCCGCCGCCGCCCCGGCGAATTGGTGGTCACCCTGGCCACCGCCCACCCGGCCAAGTTCCCCGACGCGGTGGCCGCCGCCACCGGCGCCGCCCCCGAGCCGCCGCCCGCGCTGGCCGGGCTGGCCGACCGGCCCGAGCGGTGCGCCCGGCTCCCCAACGACCTGGCCGCGGTCACCGAGCTGGTGCGCTCGGTGAGCCGCCGGTGACGCCGGTGCGGTCTGAGGATCTCGGCCAGCCGCAGCCGCTCCTCGCAGGGTGCGCTCGGTGAGCCGCCGGTGACGCCGGTGCGGTCGCCGCGCCCGGCCGCCGGGGTCTGCCGGTGGCGCCGACCGGCTGCCGGGACCTGTCATCGGCGGCGGACTGGGATCGAACCGGTGTGGTTGTCGCGCCCGGCCGCCGGCCCTACGATGGCGGTCGCCGACATCCCAACCGGGGCTCCGGGTCCGACCGTCAGCCCGGAGGCGTTCGTCGGCTTGTTCTCCGGCCCGCATGGTCATTTGCGGGTCGGATTGGTGTGACCGATAACCGGGGAACGTCAGTGGAAGCGACCGACATGCGGCGCACGACGCTGCAACGCAAGGATCGGGACGAGCTGACCCATATCGCCAGGGCGCTGGGGGGAGACCCGTCCAACCGGGCCCGCAAAGACGAGATCATCTCGCTCATCCTCGAACTCGCGGGTCACTCCGACGGCTCGGCTGCCGGTCCCGCCGCGGCGGACGGCGACGGCGACCGCCCCGGCCCGGCCGGCGCCGAAGCGAACGCCCCGGCTCGGAACGCCTCCGGCCCCGACCCCGCCGATGAAACCGCCGGCGGCGGCCCCGACGACGAGGACGCGGGCGGCGACCGGGGCTATTCAGAAACCGACCCGGGCAACCGCCGCCGGAAGCGGCGGACCCGCGACCGCGACCGCGACCGCGATGACGGATGGGACGGCGACACCGTGCCCGTCTCCGGCCACCTCGACCTGCGCGACGAGGGCTACGGGTTCTTGCGGGTTGGCGGTTGCCTGCCCACCCGCAACGACGCCTACGTGCCGGTCAAGACCATCCGCCAGCACGGGCTGCGCCGGGGCGACCACCTCACCGGGACCTCCCGGCCGGCCAACCGAACCGAGAAGAACCCGGCCCTGGTCACCCTCGACTCCATCAACGGCGGCCCCCCCGAGCTGTCGCCGCGGCCCCGGTTCGCCCAGCTCGCCCCGGTACACGCCCCCCGCCAGCTCGTGCTGGAACTGCCCGACGCCGCCGATTCCGGCAACGGCGACGACGGCCGCCAGGATTCGGAGTCCCTGGCGGGGCGGCTCATCGATCTGGTGGCGCCGGTCGGCGTCGGCCAGCGGGTCCTGGTGATGGCGCCGCGTCATTCCGGGGCCGGCCCGGTGCTGGGATCGATCATGACCGCGGTCGAGGCCAACGAGCCCGAGTTCACCGTGATGGGCCTGTTCCTGGACCAGCAGCCCGAGGCGATCACCGAGATGGAGCGGTGCGTGCAGAGGGGCGAGGTGGCGGCCACCGCCTTCGACCAGCCGGCCGAGGAGCACGTGCAGACCGCGGAGATGGTGGTGGAGCGGGCCAAGCGGGCCGTCGAGCTGGGCGACGACGTGGTGCTGGTGGTCGACGGGCTCACCGCCTTGGCCCGGGCCTACAACACGGCCCTGTCCAACGCGGGGCGGGCCTACAGCGGCAACGTCGAGAGCGGCGCGGTCCACATGCCCAAGAAGTTCTTCGGCGCGGGCCGCAACCTCTCCGGGGCGGGCTCGCTGACCATGATCGCCACCCTGGCGACCGGCGGCAAGGACAGCGTCGACCGGGTCGTGGCCGGCGAGCTGGCCGGGCGGGCCAACACCGAGATCCACCTGGACCGCTGGGCGGCCGAGCTGGGCCACCGTCCGGCCATCGACGTGCTGGCCTCGGTGTCGCACGACGAGGGCAGGTTCCTCGACGCCGAGGAGCTGGCGGCGCTCCGGCGGGTGCGCCGCGAGCTGGCCGAGGCCGGCGGCGACGGTCCGGGGGCGTCGGTGGCCGCCTTGGAGGCGGCCCTGGGCCGGCTCCGGGCCAGCTCCACCAACGCCGACCTGCTCGCTCGCCCGGCCGGGTTGTAACCCGGCCCTCAGAGAGTCAAACTGGGCCGCCGATGAAGACCGACATCCACCCCGAATACCGGCTGGTCGTCTTTCAGGACCAGTCCGCGGGCACTTCGTTCTTGACCCGCTCGACCATCGCCACCAGCGAGACGGTCGAGTGGTCCGACGGCAAGGAGTACCCGCTGGCCCGGGTGGAGATCTCCAGCGCCAGCCACCCCTTCTTCACCGGCACCATGAAGATCGTCGACACCGCCGGCCGGGTCGAGCGCTTCGAGCGCCGCTACGGCGCCCGCCGCAGCAAGTCGCAGGACGACGCCGAGGGGGCCGGGGCCAAGCCGGCCCGAAGGGGCACGGCCGAGCGCAAGGCCACCGACCGGTGAGTCCCCCGCCCGCCCGGATCAACCGGTTGGTGTCACGAAGGCGCCGGTGCGTGGCGTGACTCCCGCGCCCGCCCGGATCGACCGGATCAACCGGGCGATGTCACCAAGGCGCCGGTCCGACCGGTGACCCCCGCGCCCGCCCGGGAGCAACTGGAGTTGCGCCGCGGCGCGGGCGACGCCTTTGCCGCCGCCTTCGAGATGGTGGCCACCCCGGCCCTGTTCGGGCTGGCGGGCTGGTGGCTCGACACCCGCCTGGGGACTTTCCCGCTGGTGACCCTGGCTGCGGTGCTGGTGGTGTTCGGCTACGGGGTTTGGCGGTTCACCCGCCAGTACAGCGCCCGGGTGGACGAGGCCCTGGAGGCCCGCCGGGCCGGCTACTCCGCCCCCCGGGAGGGTTCCGCCCATGGGTGACCGGTCCGGTGCCGCCCACGAGCGGGCCATCGCCGCGTCCATAGCCCGGCGCGCGGCGATCGTGGCTCCGGCGGCGCTGGGGCTCGGGGCCGTGGTCTGGGGATGGGCCGGGCTCTGGTCGGTCGGGCTGGCCCTGGCGCTGGTGGTGGCCAATTTCGCGGCCGGCGCGGCCATCATCGCCTGGGGGTCCCGGTATACGCCGGCGGCGCTGGTCTGGGCGGTGCTGGGGGGCTATCTGGTCCGCCTCGGCGCCATCACCGCCGTGGTGCTGCCCGTGCGGGGCAGCGGCTGGTTCGAGCCGGCGCCGTTCGCGGCCGCTCTCATCCTGTCCCACCTCGGGCTCCTGGTGTGGGAGGCCCGCCACCTCGTCACCTCCCTGGGCCTGCCCGATCTGAGGCAGGGCCACGAGATCCGCTCCCCGCGGGGCTTCGTCCGAAGGAGCGCCCGGTGAACCTCGAGTTCCCCCCGGTCAGCCACCTCTTCGACTGGCCGACCCTGTGGCTGGACGGCACTCCCCTGGCCGTCAACAAGACGGTCCTCATCTACTTGGGCGCCACCGTGGTGACCATGGCCCTGTTCTGGGCGGCCGGGCGCCCCCGGGCCAGCCTGGTGCCCACCGGCGTCCAGCACGTGGCCGAGTCGAGCGTGGGCTTCATCGAGAACTCGGTGGTGATGCAGACCATCGGGCCCGAGGGCCGCAAGTTCATGCCCTTCCTCACCACGGTGTTCTTCTTCATCTTGTTCTCCAACATCACCGAGGTGATCCCGCTCCTGCAGTTCCCGGCCAACAGCCGCATGGCCGTGCCCATCACCCTGGCCGTGCTGGTGTGGGCCATCTACAACGTCTTGGGGGTCAAGCACCAGGGCCTGTTCGGCTACCTGAAGAACTCCCTGTTCCCGCCGGGGGTCCCCAAGGTGCTGTACGTGATCGTCACCCCCATCGAGCTGGTGTCCACCTTCGTGGTGCGGCCCTTCTCGCTGGCCATCCGGCTCTGGGCCAACATGGTGGCCGGCCACCTGCTGCTGGTCACCTTCGCCATCCTGTCGGCCTCGCTGTGGGACTCCACCTACGCCGGCGCGGCCGTGCCGTTCGCCATGCTGATCCTGATGACCGGGTTCGAGATCCTGGTCTCGGTGCTCCAGGCCTTCATATTCACCATCCTCACCGCCGTGTACATCGGCGGGTCCATGCACCCCGCCCACTGAGAGAGGCCGCTAGGACACCCGATACCCGACCATCGCCCCCCTCGACAATCGACCGACAAGACCATCGCCCCCCGACAATCGACCATCCTCGAACAATCGACCGACAAACAGGAGAAGACAGGTGCTCCACATCCTCGCACAGTCCCTGGCCCAGTCCGGCACCGAGGCCGGCGAGTTCCTCGACGGGCTCAAGGCCATCGGCGCCGGCCTCGGCTACGGCCTGGCCGCGGTGGGCCCCGGCATCGGCATCGGCACGGTGGTGGGCAACGCCATCTCCGCCATGGCCCGCCAGCCCGAATCGGCCGGCATGGTCCGCACCACGATGTTCCTCGGCATCGCCTTCACCGAGGCGCTGGCCCTCATCGGTTTCGTGGTCTTCATCCTGCTGCTGCCCTGACCGGGACGAGGTTGGTTCCGATGAATCGCACCATCCGGATTCTGGCCGCCGCCCTGGGGCTGGCCGCCGCCACTGCGCTGGCCGCCGCCTCGCCGGCCGCGGCCGCCGAGACCATCGGGGGCTGCGTCTTCGAGAAGGTCTTGGCCGCCGAGGAGACCTACGGCAGCCTCCACACCCTCGAGAACGGGCCCAAGGACGACCTCGAGAAGTTCGAGGACGGCCTGGGGGACTGCGTCCAGGCGCCGAGCCCGATCCTGCCCGAGGTCGACGAGATCATCTGGGGCGGCCTGGCCTTCGCGATCCTGCTGGCCTTCATGTGGTGGAAGGGGTTCCCCATGGTGAAGCGGGCCATGGACACCCGGGCCGACAAGATCAAGGCCGACCTCGACGCCGCCGATCAGGCCAAGGCCGACGCCCTGCGCACCCAGTCGGAGTACGAGGCCCGGCTGGCCGAGTCCAGAGCCGAGGCCTCCCGGGTCATCGAGGAGGCCCGGGACCGGGCCCTGCAGCTCGAGCGGGACCTCCAGGCCCAGGCCGAGGCCGACATCGCAGAGCAGCGGGCCCGGGCCGCGGCCGACATCGAGGCCGGGCGGCGCCAGGCCATCGCCGACCTCCGCTCGGAGGTGTCGGCCATCGCCATCGGCGCGGCCGAGCGGGTGGTGGGGGCCGGCCTCGACGCCGAGCGTCACCGGGCGCTGATCGACGGCTACATCGACGAGGTGGCCGACAACCGTGGCTGACGCGGCCGTCCGCCCCTCGGCGACCTGCGCCCTCCCGGCGCCGGGGCGCGCCGGCGAGAGAGCCGGGGCCGGTGGCTGACCGTGGCTGACCAGCGGGCGGCCGGGTACGCCGAGGCGGTACTGGCCGTGGCCCGGGCCGAGGGGGACGAGGCCGGGGTCACCGACGAGCTGTTCGGTTTCGCCCAGGCCCTGCGGGCCAGCAACGAGCTGCGCGTGGCGCTCACCGACGCCGCGGTGGAGCCCGCCCGCCGCCAGCAGATCGTCGAGGACCTCCTCGGCGGCCGGGCCCGGCCCGCCACCGCGGCCCTGGTGTCGATGGTGGTCGCCGCCGGCCGGGGGGGCCAGTTGCCCGAGATCATCGACGCCGCCGTCGATGCGGCCGCGGCCGACCGCAACCGCCGCGTGGCCCGGGTGCGCAGCGCGGTGGCGCTCACCGACGACCAGCGGCGCCGCCTGGCCGAGGCCCTGAGGTCGGCCACCGGGGCCGACATCGAGGTCAGGGTGATCATCGACCCGAGCGTGATCGGGGGCGTGGTCACCGAGATCGGCGACGACGTGATCGACGGCAGCGTCCGCAGCCGGCTCGGCCAGATGCGGGCCGGCCTCGCCTAGCGGACCGACCGAAGAAACGAGCGCTCGACTAGGAGAGCGACCGACCAGGAGACGAGCGCTCGAAAGGGTGCCAGAACCGAAGCGATCGACCAGGAGACGACGAAGATGGCAGAGCTGACCATCGACACGGCCGACATAGCCGCCGCCATCCACCAGAGCCTCGAGGGCTTCACCCCCGCCCTGTCCCGCACCACGGTGGGCCGGGTGATGGAGGTGGGCGACGGCATCGCCCGGGTCTCGGGCCTGCCCGATGCCGGCGTCAACGAGATGCTCCAGTTCGAGAACGGCGCCGTCGGCCTCGCCCTCAACCTGGACGAGACCTCCATCGGCGCGGTGGTGCTGGGCGAGATGGAGGGGATCGAGGAGGGCCAGCCGGTGGCGGCCACCGGCGACATCTTGTCCATCCCGGCCGGCGACGGCCTGCTGGGCCGGGTGGTCGATCCCCTGGGCGAGCCGGTGGACGGCAAGGGCTCGCTCACCGGGGTGGCCCCTCGGCGCATGGAGATCCAGGCGCCGGGCATAACCGGCCGCCAGCCCGTCCACGAGCCCCTCCAGACCGGGATCAAGGCCATCGACTCGCTCATCCCCATCGGCCGGGGCCAGCGCGAGCTGATCATCGGCGACCGCAAGACCGGCAAGACCACCATCGCCCTCGACACCATCTTGAACCAGAAGGGCCTGGGGGTGAAGTGCATCTACGTCGCCATCGGCCAGAAGGCCTCCACCGTGGCCCAGGCCGTGGCCACCCTGGCCGACCTGGGGGCCATGGACTACACGGTGGTGGTGGTGGCCCCCGCCTCGGACCCGGCGCCGTACAAGTACCTGGCCCCCTACGCCGGCTGCGCCATGGGCCAGCACTGGATGGAGAGCGGCGAGCACGCCCTCGTCGTCTACGACGACCTCTCCAAGCAGGCCGAGGCCTACCGGCAGGTGTCGCTGCTGCTGCGCCGGCCCCCGGGCCGGGAGGCCTACCCCGGCGACGTGTTCTACCTGCACAGCCGCCTGCTGGAGCGGGCGGCCAAGCTCAGCGACGAGCGCGGCGCGGGCTCGCTCACCGCCCTGCCCATCATCGAGACCAAGGCCGGCGACGTGTCGGCCTACATCCCCACCAACGTGATCTCCATCACCGACGGCCAGATCTTCCTCCAGGACGACCTGTTCAAGTCGGGCATCCGCCCCGCCGTGGATGTGGGCATCTCGGTGTCGAGGGTGGGGGGCGCGGCCCAGGTGAAGGCCATGAAGACCGCGGTCGGCACCCTCAAGGGCGACCTGCAGCAGTTCCGAGAGCTCGAGGCCTTCGCCGCCTTCGGGTCCGACCTCGACGCCGTGTCCAAGGCCCAGCTCGAGCGGGGCTACCGGCTCACCGAGCTGCTCAAGCAGGGGGTGAACAGCCCGCTGCCGGTGGAGGAGCAGGTGGTGTCGATCTACGCCGGCACCCGGGGCTTCCTCGACGGCCTGCCCATAGAAGACGTCACCCGCTTCGAGGCCGAGCTGCTGGACTGGTTCCGCACCCGGGCCCCGGCCGAGATGGCCGCCGTCCGCGACGCCGGCGCCATAGCCGACGAGGAGGCCTTCGGGGCCCAGGTGGCGGCCTTCGCCGAGCAGTTCGCCCCGTCCGAGGCTGCGGCCGCCGCCGAGCCCGAGCCGGCGGCCCCCGGCGCCGTCGACGTCACCGTGGTGGACGACGACGACACCCTGCCCGAGGCCGACATCACCCGGCCCGAGGAGGAGTAGGGCGGTTTGCCGGGAGGCAAGGAGCGCGAGCTCAGGCGGCGGATCGGAAGCGTCCAGTCGACGAAGAAGATCACCCGGGCCATGGAGCTGATCGCGGCCACCCGGGTGGTCAAGGCCATGCAGCGGGCCGGCGCGGCCCGCCCCTACGCCAACCACATCACCTCGGTGATCGAGAACCTGGCCGCGGCCGGCACCGAGGTGGACCACCCGCTGCTGCGCCGGGAGGCCGAGCCGCGGGCGGCGGGGGTCATCGTCGTGGCCGGCGACCGGGGCCTGGCCGGTGCCTACAACACCTCGGTCATCCGGGCGGCCGAGCGCCGGCTCATGGACCACACCGCCCACCGCCGGGGCTACGTGCTGTTCTGCGTGGGCCGCAAGTCGGCCCGCTACTTCCGGTTCCGCAACTACCGCGTCGATCACGCCTTCGACGGGTTCAGCGACAACCCCGCCTACGACGACGCCCGGCGGGTGGCCGAGACGGTCAGCGGCGCCTTCGTCGGCGGCGCCGTCGACGTGGTGTATCTGGTGTACACCGAGTTCGCGTCCATGGGCGTCCAGCGGGTGGTGACCCGGCGGTTCCTGCCCTTGGAGGAGACCGAGGTGATCGCGGCCGAAGGCGGCGGGGCCCCGGAGGCGACCGCCGCCTTCGAGATGGAGCCGTCCCCCGAGGCGGTGCTGGAGGCGCTGCTGCCCCGCTACGTCGAGGCCCGGCTCTTCGGGGCCCTGCTCGACGCGGCCGCGTCCGAGCACGCCAGCCGCCAGCGGGCCATGAAGGCGGCCACCGACAACGCCGAGGAGATCATCACCAAGCTCTCCCGGGCGATGAACCAGGCCCGCCAGGACGCCATCACCACCGAGATCATGGAGATCGTCGGCGGCGCCGAGGCCCTGGGCGCGGTCGATCCCGACGTCGACCTGCCCGCCCTGATCGATCACTACAAGTCCGAAGCCGCCCTCACAGCAGACGGTGCCGCAGTCTGAATAAAGGAAAGGCAAAGTGATATGATTGAATACCCGCCGCACCTACATGTAACCTTATCAAAGATGTCTGTAGATCAACAAAAACTATTTGAGGCTAGGTATGCTAGACGCCAGAGATCCATGGGAGCAATGGTTGCTCTAGCCATACTATTCCCAATCCATTTCTTTTTCTTGGATAAAGTTACTGTAGGAATTCTCTATTGGGTCCTGGGAATTCTGACACTTGGCATAGTATGGATTCCATGGTGGATTGTTAATTTGTGCTTAGTTGCAGGCTGGGTAAGAGAATATAATTCCAGTATAGCTAACGAAATAGCGTTGGAAATAGCTAACACAAATACTAGGTATGATAGATACTAGACACCGGTGAAGTCTGGACACAACTTTGAAGCCACCACGGAGGAAGCTATGACCGCAACCGAGACTGCAAGCGCCGGCGGCGCCGCCGGAAACGGCCTGGAGCCCGGACGCATCGTCGGCATCGCCGGCCCGGTGGTGGACGTGGCCTTCCCGCCCGGGCACTTGCCCGAGATCAACACCGAGCTGTCCTTCACCGTCACCGTGGACGGCCTAGACGTGACGGTGCCGGCCGAGGTGGCCCAGCAGATCGGCGACAACCGGGTCCGGGCCATCGCCATGAAGCCGACCGACGGGCTGGTCCGCGGTGCCGAGGTGCGCAACACCGGCCACGGCATCCGCATCCCGGTGGGCGACGACACCCTGGGCCATGTCTGGAACGTGATGGGGGAGTGCCTCGACGAGCCCGGCCACGACACCGGCGAGCGCTGGGAGATCCACCGGCCCGCCCCCGCCTTCGACACCCTGGAGCCGTCGGCTCAGATGTTCGAGACCGGGGTGAAGGTGATCGACCTGCTCACCCCCTACAAGCAGGGCGGCAAGATCGGCCTGTTCGGCGGGGCCGGGGTGGGCAAGACCGTGCTCATCACCGAGATGATCACCCGGGTGGCCACCAACCACGGCGGGGTGTCGGTGTTCGCCGGGGTGGGCGAGCGCACCCGGGAGGGCACCGACCTGTTCCTGGAGATGGGCGAGACGACCATGGGCGACGGCGAGACCAGCGTGCTGGACAAGGCCGCCCTGGTGTTCGGCCAGATGGACGAGCCGCCGGGGGTGCGGCTGCGGGTGGCCCTGGCCGGGGTGACGGTGGCCGAGTACTTCCGCGACGTCCAGAACCAGGATGTGCTGCTGTTCATCGACAACATCTTCCGGTTCGTGCAGGCCGGCTCCGAGGTCTCCACGCTGCTGGGGCGCATGCCCTCCGCGGTGGGCTACCAGCCCACCCTGGCCGACGAGATGGGCGAGCTGCAGGAGCGGATCACCTCCATCCGGGGCAAGTCGATCACGTCGCTGCAGGCGGTGTACGTGCCCGCCGACGACTACACCGACCCGGCGCCGTTCACCTCCTTCACCCACTTCGACGGGACCACCGAGTTGAGCCGCGACATCGCCGCTCTGGGCATCTACCCGGCGGTGGACCCGCTGGCGTCCACCTCCACCATCCTCGACCCGCTGGTGGTGGGCGAGCGCCACTACCGGGTGGCCCGCCGGGTTCAGGAGGTGCTGCAGCGCTACAAGGAGCTGCAGGACATCATCGCCATCCTGGGCCTCGACGAGCTCTCAGAGGAGGACCGGGTCACCGTGGACCGGGCCCGCAAGGTGCAGCGGTTCCTGTCCCAGCCCATGTTCGTGGCCCGCAACTTCACCGGCCAGGACGGCATCTTCACCCCCGTGTCGGAGACCATCGAGTCGTTCGAGGCGCTGGTGGACGGCGATCTCGACGACCTGCCCGAGCAGGCCTTCTACATGGTCGGCGGGGCCTCCGACGCCCAGCGCCGAGCCGCCGAGCTGCGGTCCTGACCGTGACCGAGGCGCGGCCCCTTCCCTTCGCGGCCGGCTTGGGCGCGGGCGCTTCGGTTGAGGCGGCCTGACCGTGCTGGAGGTGCAGCTCGTCTCCCCGGAGGCGGTGGCCTACACCGGCCCGGCCGAGATGGTGGTGGCCCGCACGGTCGAGGCCGGCGACATCGCCTTCCAGCCCGGCCACGTGCCCTTCGTCGGGGTGCTGGCCGTGTGGTCGGTGGAGGTGCTGACGCCGGGCGGCGGCCGGGACGTCTTCGCCGTGCACCGGGGCTTCGTGCAGGTGAGCGGCAACACCGTCACCGTCTTGTCGGACGTGTCCGAGGCGGCGGGCGAGATCGACTCCGACCGGGCCGCCGAGGCCCTGCGCCGGGCCGAGGCGGCCCTGGCCGCCGACCCGGATGACCCCGAGGCCGAAGCCTCAGCCCAGCGAGCCCGCCTCCGCCTCCGAGTATCCGCCGCCTGACCTGGGCGATCGCGTCGCCCGGCGGTCCTGTTGCTCCGTCCCGGCCGGCGGGTCCTGTCACGGGCGCGGTTTTGCCGCGGGGCGGCAAAACCTTGCCCCCGTGCCACCCCCCGGCCTGGCGGTCGACGCCCTCTGCTCAGAAAACCGGCTCTCCCGGGTTTTCTGAGCATTTTTACGCGGTATAGCGCAAGTTTCTGCTCAGAAAACCTGCTTACCCTCTTTCCCTCAGGTTTTCTGAGCATTTTTGTGCGGTATAGCGCAGGTTTTGCTCAGAAAACCCACCCCCCGAGGGGTCTCCGGGGGGGCCCGGGGAAGGAGAGAGATTAGATGTCTTGGGTTTTGCCTAGGCGGTGGTGGGCTTCTACTAGGCGGACGGTTCCCGACCATCCCCGCATCACCAGGGACTGGGTGTGGCAGAAGTTGGAGTCGAAGTGGACGCCTTTGAGCAGGTCGCCGTCGGTGACGCCGGTGGCGGCGAAGAAGCAGTTGCTGGTCCTCACCAGGTCGTCTTGGGACAGCACGGCGTCCAAGTCGTAGCCGGCCGCGGTCGCGGCGCTGCGCTCGTGGCCGTTGCGGGGCCACAGCCTGCCCTGCATGGCGCCGCCCATGCATCTGAGCGCGGCCGCGGTGATCACGCCCTCGGGAGTGCCGCCGATGCCGAAGAGGATGTCGGCGCCGGTGCCGGGCCAGGCGGTGGAGATGGCCCCGGCCACGTCCCCGTCGGGGATGAGCCGGATGCGGGCGCCGGCCTCGCGCACCTCCTCGATCAGCTCGTCGTGGCGGTCCCGGTCCAGGATCACCGCGGTCAGGTCCCGGACGTGCTCGCCCTTGGCCTCGGCCACGGCGCTGAGGTTCTCGGTGGGCGACTTGGTGATGTCGATGGAGTCCGCCGCCGCGGGGCCGGTGGCGATCTTCTCCATGTAGACGCAGGGGCCGGGGTCGAACATCGTGCCCCGGTCGGCCACGGCGATGACCGAAAGGGCGTTGCCCCGGCCCAGCGAGGTCAGGGTGGTGCCGTCGATGGGGTCCACCGCGATGTCGGTCTCGGGGGGCTGGCCGTTGCCGATGCGCTCGCCGTTGTAGAGCATCGGGGCCTCGTCCTTCTCGCCCTCCCCGATGATGACGATGCCGTCCATGTTCACGCCGCCCAGCACGGCCCTCATGGCGTCCACGGCCGCGCCGTCGGCCCCGTTCTTGTCGCCCCGGCCCATCCAGCGGGAGGCGGCGATGGCGGCCGCCTCGGTGGTGCGGACCAGCTCCAAGGCCAGGTTCCGGTCGGGTTTGGGGCCTGCGTCGTCGTCCATGGCGCGAACGTAGCCGATCTCGGCAAGCCGAAAGCAGATCTGCTAAAGCCACAATGCCCACTTGATCCGTGGCTGCCCTGATGCCGCAGATCCGGCGGCTGCCCGGCGGTTCTGGCTTGCGATCGTCGGCCTGCTTGAGCATGACGCGCCCCACGGAGCCTCACATGTCCTACACTTGACAGCGGACACGGCGGACTGGACCCAGGGGGTGATCAGTGGAACGTCTACAGAATTCAGACCTTTTGCAGAAGTTCTCTGAAACATTGCTCGGCACTCCTGTAGATGAGATTGGTGCATCCCATTTTTTGAACGGAGCAGCCGCGGCTACACTTCGTGAGCTAGTTCCATTGCGAGACCGTCGAAACCTAGGCGCATTTTTTACACCGCAGAAGCTAGCTGAAGAACTAACTGCTCCTCTAGCCGATATTCGTGGTGAAGCAGTTATTCTAGATCCTTGTTGTGGCGCAGGTGACCTATTGCTAGCGAGTTTGCGTTCCATAGCACCAGCTCAGGCCATTAGCTTTACGCATGTCGAAGTACATGGCACAGATATAGTTAGAGAGTTTACAAAAGTAGCTTTGGCACGTCTACACTTACAATTAGAAAAACTCAATCTTGACAACATAGACATTAATATTGTACATCGTGACGGTCTTGACTTCACTAGATCTGTGGAGGCTACCCACATTGTGATCAATCCACCTTTTGGGTTATCCGATGCTCCTGCAGACTGTTCTTGGGCAAGTGGACGAGCAAATAAGGCTGCCCTCTTTATAGCCGATTTTTTATCCAGCGTGCAGGTCGGCACATCACTATATATGATTTTACCAGATGTGCTTCGATGTGGTACTAGATATGCCCGTTGGCGACGACTAGTTGAACAACAATTTCACATTGAATCTATTGAATCACTCGGTAGATTCGATAGATGGACGGACGTTGATGTGTTCATGATGACCGGTCAGGTAGTTGCAAGAGATGTAAATGAAAGCTCTGGATCATGGACTTCTCATTTTGAAGGTAAGACGGTCGGTGATCTGTTCAGAGTTTCAGTTGGTTCTGTAGTTAGCTATAGGGATCCTCAACGCGGTCCGCGTCGATCTTTTTTGACCGCGAAGTCCTTTCCGACCTGGGAGGAGGTTGAGTCTGTTGTTGGGAGTAGAAGATTTCAAGGTAAGGTTGAATTGAGTCCGTTTGTAGCGATTCCTCGCACTTCTAGTCCCAATGAACCTGTACGAAGTCGTGGAGCTATAATAAAGAATAGTCGCCCAATCGCAGTAGACAATCACATACTAGTTGCTTCTCCGAATGATGGACTGTTGGAATCATGCAGAGAACTTCTTAAAGTGTTGAAACGGCCTGCTACTACAACATGGTTGAATAATGTAAATCGTTGTAGACATCTTACCGTTGCGGATATTGAATCTATTCCTTGGATAAAAAATGGCTAACGCAACTTTCAGGTTTTCAACGGATATACTCAGAAGACTCGGAGAAGAGTTAAACCCCTCTCTTGATCAGAGCGTAATTGAACTTGCAAAGAATGCTCACGATGCTGATGCCAATTCTTGTAATATTTCCCTAGCGGATGTTACAAGTGCTGGGGGTTCCCTCACTATCACTGATGATGGGGATGGAATGACTGTAGAGGAAATAAAGGATAACTTTTTGATGCTTGGAAGATCACCGAAGTTAGGTAAAACTCTAACGAGACATGGGAGAAAAATCGCGGGAAGTAAAGGTTTGGGCCGGCTGGCTGCACTTCGTGCTGGTACTCAGGTGACAGTGAGAACTAGGTCGCGCAAGGCTCCAACATTGGAGAATGAATTACAAATTGCTTGGGCAGATTTTGACAATGCAGATGCGGTTGATGCTGTGCCACTTGAGATTAAGACGTCACTAAGTTCTATGAGTGTGACAAGTGGTACAACAATAGAGATATCTGGATTGACTCGTGGAGTAACCCGGAAAGAAGTACATCAGCTAGCTCGTGCCTTACTCTTATTGGCGGATCCTTTTACTGACAATCAAGGAAGTTTTCGACCAACCCTGGCTTCGATAGAGTTTGACGATTTAGCTGAATTAGTTGAAAGGAAGTACTTTGATGATGCTGAATATCATCTAATTTCCAAGATAAATGAAGATGGCATAGCTAGCGCACAGGTTGTAGATTGGCGTGGTGAAGTTCTCTTTAAGGTAGATCATGCAGGTCTACGCCGTAGTAATCAAGGGTCAAAATATTTGTGCCCTCCTGCTGATTTTGACCTTTGGGTTTTTATTCTAAATAAAGAAACATTCCAGACTCGGAGTTCTAACATTAAAGATGTTAGAACATGGTTGCGAGAGTTTGGAGGTGTTATGCTCTATATGAATGATATTAGGGTTCCGCCGTACGGGGATGCCGGGAACGACTGGCTTGACATGAATCTACGTCGAACGAGAAGTCCTGAAGAACGACCAGGTACTAATACATCATTAGGTCGGATTCGAGTTACAGATGAACAGGCTATTTTAAAGTTAAAAACAGATAGATCTGGAGTTATAGAAGATCAAGCTTTTGCAGATCTGAAACTGTTTGCTCAGGACACTCTTGATTGGATGGCACGTGAGCGCCTTCAGATAGCTGAAACTCGCCGACAGAGGAGACGCGAAAAGGCTCCAATACGGACCGAAAAATCTATTCAAGGCGTCAAAGATATAATAGAAATAGCTAGCGCGGTTGAGCCTGAATTGAGACAAGCGTTTGAACAATATGAAAATGCAAGGAATAGCGAAGAGCGTGCTCTTCGTGAAGAAGTACAACTATATCGTACTTTGAGTACGGCCGGAATTACGGCAGCCACCTTTGCTCACGAAACATCTGGAGGGCCACTTAAAGTTATTGATCGTGCCGTTTCGACTGTCCGCCGCAGAATAGCTAATCTTGTCAGTCCGGTTCCAGATGATTTGAATAAACCTTTAGACAGTATCAAATCTAGCGTCACATCCTTGAGCGCGTTTAGTGATACGACCCTCGGATTGGTAGATCGTGATAAACGACGTGCTGAACGTGTTGAAGTTCACTATGTGTTACGTAGAGTTATTGCAACGTATCGGCCCTTCCTAAGAGAACGTGATACAACTATTTCCTTAGATCTAGCTGAAGGAGGTCCTTACTTACGTAGTTCCGTTGCGGCTATTGAATCAATTGTTGTTAATTTGCTTACTAACTCTTTGGTAGCTCTGATGCAGTCAACCGTTAGTGAACGTCGGATTGAGATCGGTACCATAATTGAGGCTGAAATGTTGGAGGTAATATTTGCAGACAACGGTACAGGTATTGTCGATTTTTCGGCCGACGAAATATGGTTGCCGGGCGTTACATCCCGTTTGGGAGGATCGGGGCTAGGTCTCACTATTGTTCGAGATACTATTTCAGATTTGGGTGGTGATATTGAAGCAATCCCAGAAGGTCGTCTGGGTGGAGCTGAGTTTAAAATGTTGTTGCCAATAATTGGAGGTTGATTTTATGTGGAAAATTGGACAGCGTACTATTTCATCGGTTGCTGTCGTGGATGACAATACTGAAAGCCGCAAGTCCATTGGTTGGATACTATCCGATTCAGATCTTGAAATGGAGGAACTGGATGGACCATTAGGTGATATCAGTGATACCCAATCCCGGGTTTATGCAGAGGCAAGTGCATTAATATGTGACCACGACCTCAGTGTTAGTAATTACGCCAGTTTTAAGGGCGCTGAACTAGTAGCTGAGTGTGTTAAAGCGGGTTCACTTGCCATTCTTTGCACTCGCTTTATTCGTTCTGATATTGATGAGATACGCTCATTACTTCGTTATATTCCTGTAGTTCGGAGACCTGATGAGTTGAATGAGCCGGACGAATTGTATGAGTCATTTGCGCTTTGTGCAGAAGAGTTAGATGGCAATGTACCACCTGACCGGAAAAGATGGCGTGCTCAAATTGTGGTCGAACGCAAGGAAGGTACTTACTTTGATGTATCAGTACCTTCGTGGCAGTTGGAAGAGACTATTCGCCTCCGCTTAGAAGATATCCCTCTTGAGATAAGACCGGAAATACGGATAGGATTTAGGACGCATGTGTGGGCTAATCTTGATGCTCAAAGGTCGAGTCGATTTTTTATAACGTGGACTTCAGATGCCTGACATTAGCATCCTGGATGTTGGACATGGTAATGCTGCCATCGTACGGGATGGTGAGATGGTAATTGTTATAGATGCTGGGTCTGGCACTTCACTTCTAGAGCATCTCCAAAGGGAAGGCATAACAAGGATATTTGCAATAATGATCTCACACGCTGATATTGACCACCTTAAGGGTCTGGTAGCTCTACTGGATCAAGAAGATATTCAAATCGACACTGTATATGTCAATAGTGATGCTAAGAAGACAAGTCGTCAGTGGGCTGCCCTCGTTTATGACTTAGATGAACGAAAAAGAAAAGGTAGATGTGACTTTAAGGTTGATCTAACTGAAGGCATCTCTTTAGAACTAGATACGGACGCGAAAGTCGAGGTTATCGCTCCTCGACAGGCGCTCGCTGCTACAGGACCGGGTGCGATTGATGCATATGGAAATCGTATCACTACTAATACTGTCAGCGCGGTTATAAAGGTTTCGCTATCTGATCGTCGAATCCTTTTTACTGGAGATCTTGATGAAGTAGGTTTGAAGCACTTAGTGGAAACCGGAGTTGATGTTTCCGCAGATATACTTGTCTTTCCTCATCACGGAGGCAATGTTAGTCCACGCTCCGATCCTAGTCGTAATGCTAAGTTCACAAGAATTCTTCTTTCGGCTGTTGAACCGGACTTAGTTGTTTTCTCAATCGGACGAACTAAATATCAGAATCCTCGCCCTGAGATTGTTCAATCAGTCATTTCTTTTTCTGATTGTCAAGTAATGTGTACTCAGATGTCTCGTCACTGCCTACCTAACGACCAGAAACTGCCAAGTGATCATCTAGCAGAACTGTATGCTCATGGCCGTAGACAAGGCCAGTGCTGTGCTGGAAGCATTAGAGTAACGCCAACGTCTTTAGAGCCCGAAGTTCGAATGCACAAAATGTTTGTGGATCGCAATGCGCCATCTGCGCTCTGTCGGAGAATGGGCTGACGCCTTCGCGGTTCATGGCGGTCAGATCAGCCGGTGCAGGACGTCCCGCAGGCCCTGGGCCAGCTCGCGCAGGTCTTCGTCGGGGGTTTCGTCGCCCTCGAGCATTTCGACCAGCCGATCGGCTGCTGCCCGGGCCGCTTTCCAGTCCACGGCCGAGAATCCGAAGGGGGTGCGGACCTGCGCCACCTGGCGGGCGCTGTCCAACCCCTCCAGCACGCCGTCGGCGTCTCGGGGGTTGCGGCGGAGCCGGTCGCAGGCCACGAACAGCGCGCTCAGCAGCTCGTTGAGCTCCAAGCCGTCCATCTCGACCAGGTCGGCTTCGCCGGCTCGGGCCTGCAGTTCGATGATCACCGCCTCGGTCCGCTCCTCGTCTTCGACCCTCACCAGCAAGTCGCCGTCTTCGTCGATCTCGTAGGGGACGCCGACGGCCCCCAGGTTCTCGAGCAGCCTGTTCTGCATCTCGTCGGACAGCTCCTGCATCTCATAGGCGGTGACATCGGAGCCGAGATCGACATGGCCCTCGGCCACCTCCTCCACCTCGACGACCAACTCGTCCACTGCCTCCTCCAGCGAATGGTGGACGTGCAGCGTGGTGCCCTGCCAGGAATGCACGATCTGCTCGGCGGTAAGCAACTGCTGAAGCATGACCCGCTTCTCCAGCGCCCACTCGTGAAAGTCGTATTCCAGCCACTCTTCGGCTTCGCCCGCCTGCTCGAGGCCCGGCTCTCCTGGTTGGCTCGGGCCCGGGTTGTCGGTCACCGCGCCATCATGCCACGGCATGAGACGGCGGCACCCAATCTCGCGCGTGCCTGATCGACCACATCGAGGTGCGGGTCGACTAACAAGTCGTCGCTCGATGGACAGATTGTCAACTGAAGCATTCCAACTCAAGTTCTTCCTACACTCATTGTCGGACCTTTCGTTTCCATAGATGAGGACCCTGATGGGGTATGCACCCCTGTTAAGTGACGGGCAACGCCTAACTCTCCTTGCACCTCAATGTTGCTGAGGTCGCGGGGCCGGTCTAAAGGCGCTAACAGCTCGCTGAGCACCGCCTCGGTGCGTTCCTCATCTTCGCTTCGCACCACAAGGTCGCCTTCGGAGTCGATCTTGTAGGGGATGCCAATAGCTTCCAGACTCATCACCATCTCATCCTGCAGCTCGCCGGGCAAGTCCTTAATCGCATAGGCCACGACATCGGCACCGAAGTCGGGTGGACCGTCTACTACCTTCTCTACTTCTTCTATTAGTTCGCTCATCGCCTCTTTCAGCGAACGGTCAACGAGTAGCGTGGTCCCGCGCCACAATTGCATGATCTGCTCGTCCACCAAGAACTGCCAGAGCATGGCTCTTTTTTCCAGCGCCCACTCTTGAAGCTCGTAGGCCAGCAACTCGCCTGCCTCTTCTACCCCGCCCCATCCCGGCTCGTCGCTCACCCCACCATCTTGCCACCCACAACGGCACAGCGGTGATCATCTCGCGGTCGGTAGTTGCGAGACGGCGTTAGCGTTCGGGTCGTGCTGCTGGCTGAGTTGGAGATCTTTCACTCCCGACCGGTTGCTCCCACCCGTCGGCTGGCTCTGGGGCGGCGCTGGCTGCCCTGTAGGCCCGGTCTTCGGGGTCCGGGAGCTGGAGGTGTTCTGCTGGGGGCGATCTGCGCTCGCTTCGGACCCGATCTTCCCGATGAGCTGATGGGCGATGTGTTCACCCTGGCCGACGAACTGGAGCAAGGGCGGCGGATACCCCAGCCCCGGCTTCGTCATCGGCTCCAGCGCGATCGAGTGGGGCTCACCCGCAGCGTGCAGCGGCTCCACCGCCGCGGCGGCCGGGTGGTCAGCCGACTCGACGGGTTGAGGGCCAGGCCAGGCCAGTTGGTGCTTGGCGCTGTCTACGCGGCCGGGTCGTTGCCGTCGGCCGACCGAGCTGAGGCCATGGAAGCGGTCCGGCGCGGGCTGGCCTGGGAAACCGCCCGCGACTCGGACCCTTTTGACGGAAGTGCCGCCGATCCGGTTCGAGCCGATCAGTCCTTCGTCGATCACCTGTGGAGGCGGTCCGGCGGTGCGGGCGATGCCGATCGGCCAACGGGAGTTGGAGGCGATCTGGACCCGGTGGCCTGGGCACTGGGAGTGCTCGGCTTCGACGGCGACGACCGCCTGCCCGACCGGGCCGCGGTCCAGCGCGGCTTCCGCGACGCCCTTCGGGAGGCTCACCCCGACCACGGCGGAGCCGGAACCGGTGCCGCGGCCCGCATAGCCGACCTGAGCGAAGCCCGCCGAATCCTGTTGGCCTCATAGCCTGAACCAGTTGACAGGAATGCCGCAGGACCGAATTCAAGCGAGTTGTTCAACTCGAACTGAATCAAGTGTGCTGCTTGAGAAATTCGATCCAGCTCTTGGTTGGTATGCCAGCGAGCGGTCGGCTCAGGGTGTCAGCAATCCAGTCGTTCATGATGCCGACGCGGGCAATGCGTCCGAAGTTGCTTCCACCGTCATAGGCAGGCTTGTCCGATGTGTTCTTGCGTTGGCGATATGGGGCGGTCACCTCCGGTGACATGATGGCGCGGTCCGCTTGCGTGTCGCGGATTTGCTTCCACCAGTAGTTGCGATATTCGGCGGCGTGCCGAGCCGACCAGAGGCCCGGGGAATCAACGCGGGGAATGCCGGAGACAACGTTCGAGAGGTGCCAAGGGATGACTGCGAGCAAGTCCCACTGAGTGCAGGCGGCCGGGGTGACCGTGTACCTGAAGCTCGGCTCGGCTTCCTTGGCCAGCACATACCAACCCTTCAGCTCTATTCCGAGCGCTACGTCGTAATCTCCGGAGTCGAGCTGCCGTCGGAGCAGGACATCCGGGAATGTCTGGGCCTGGCGTTCGAATCTGTGAAGGGGCCAGTCGTCATCCGGGTCCCAAACATCTCGAATCCGATTCAGGGTATGGACCACTTGGACTTCTATCGTGGCCCCCAGCATCGTGTTGAGAGCGAACAGGTCGGTGGCGTTGATCCCTTCGATGTTCGTAGAGGAGTTGAAATAGCCGGGTAGGGCCAGCAGGGCTTCCTTGACCCGTTGCATTAGAGCCGTACGCGGGTCGCCGGGTGCTGGCGTTGGAGGGGTGGGTTCTTCAGGCAGGTCGGTCACGGTTGCGGGCTTCGGCGGGTTGACGGTCGACAGCGGACTCGATCCGCTCGATGGCGAGGTCGGCGAAGTGCTCCACGGGCTCGGCCGCGTAGCCGTCGCGCCCGAGCTCGATGGCGGCGACTACCGCGCTGCACAGGCCGCCGAAGGGCTCCCACACGGCGTCGCCGGGGCGGGTGCAGGCGGAGATGATCCGGCGCATGAACTCCAGAGGCTTCTGGTTGAGGTGGACTGCCGCGTTTCGGCCCGGCCGGTGGACCCGGGGCGCGGAGCGCAGGCCATTGCCCTTGTAGCGCTCGTGCCCGTGCAGCGGCGGAGCCGACCAAACGTTGGTGATCCCGTGGCTGTGGCTCCAGGCGTCGCGCAGCTTGGCCCACTCCGCGCCGGTGACGGGCGCGGCGCCGTCGAGGGAGAAATACGGGGCTCCGTCGGCTCGCCCGTGCTCGTTGGCGTAGCTGACGAGCCGCTCCATCATCTCCGCCGGGGGCAGATACCACAGCCAGTCCTGCGTCAGGTACTTGCGGGTGGCGGCGTTGGCCACCCCGCAGGCCTGGTTGGCTCTGTGCAGCGGCAGGCCGGCTCGCCGCCATTCGTAGCGCAGCCACTGCTTGGCCGACATCACCCCGTCGGGCGTGGGGAACTCGAGGCGGCGCCGGTAGAAGACGCACACCTCGGTCACCACCGGGAAGCGCCGGATGGTGTCGCCGTTGACATTCCCGGCTATGTGGCCGACGCCCTTGTCCCACACGACGGTCTGGACGTAGTCCCAGCCGTGGCTGACGAGCAGGGGGTGGACCGTCGCCCACCCCAACTCGGTGTTCCAGAACCACAAAGTGGAAGACGGGCGGGCGTGCTTGGCCCACGACTCGACGTGGGGCTCGTACCAGTCGACGAGCCCATCCGCGGTTCGGGGATCGCCGGGGAACCCCCCGACGCCGTAGGCGCCGTCGGAGATGATCGCGGACGGGGCGGGCCATAACGCGTACGCGTCGAGAGCGTCGCCTCTGAACACCGACCACGCGCCGCCGCAGCCGTCCTTGCCAGGCACCCGGCCCCCTTCTTCGCGTCCCAGTGGCAGCCTACGCATCGCAGTCACCGCGGTTGGTCATGGTCGGACTCCTCGTTTGGGGCCGGCCGCTGTTCGGGCGGCCGGTTGGTTTCCAAGGGGGAAGTGCTGACCCGGTGACAACGTAGGCGGGGGGTGTGACACCGCTAACGTCGGGCGACGATGCCGGTAGCCGGGCTGCTGCTCGCCCACGGGGCCGGAGGGGGTGCCGATCACCGGACCCTGGTGGCGCTCGACGACCACGTCGAGGGGCGCTTGGGAATCCCGGTGCGGCGCATGGAGTTCGGATACCGGGCCGCGGGCCGCCGGGCCCCGGACCGGCCTCCCAAGCTCATCGCCGAGGTGCGGGACGAGGCGGAGGCGTTCGCGGCCCGGATCGGCGCTCCCATCGGCGGCTTAGTGATGGGCGGGCGGTCCATGGGCGGGCGCATGTGCTCTATGGCGGTGGCCGAGGGCCTCGACGCAGCCGGGCTGGTGTTGCTCAGCTACCCGCTGCACCCGCCGGGCCGCCCCGAGCGCCTCAGGGTCGAGCACTTCGGCGCGGTCGATGTTCCCGCCCTGGTAGTCAACGGCGACCGCGACCCCTTCGGGACCCCCGAGGAACTGGAGCGGGAGCTGGCCGCCGTCGGCGGTCCGGTCACCCTGAAGCTACTGAAGGGCCAGCGCCACGACCCCGGCCCGGCCGCCGACGCCGAGATCGTGGCCGCGGTGGCAGAATTCCTGGAAGCACTGTCGAAGGCGCAGTCTCGGTAACCGGCCGGTTGACCGCCCCTGAAACCCACCGATCACGTCTGAAATCTATTACATTGTCCTCCAGATTTTTATAATCTGAATTGCCAAAATCTTATAACATTTGATACTCTAGTTCTTATGGTATTCAAGCCTGGGCCCTTGTCACCGCCCGGATATCTGCCTCGGGTGGCCGACTCAGAGATGGCCGCCGCCCTTGAAGCGGTCCCCATCGTGGTCGTGGAAGGGGTCAAAGGGTGCGGCAAGACCTGGACAGGGCTTCGCCACGCCCGCAGCCAGGTGCCGCTCGCCGATGCCCCGGCCGCCCGCCAAACCGCGGAGATTGTGCCCCGGCACGTGCTCGAGGGTGCTCGGCCGCGTCTTGTGGACGAATGGCAGATCGTCCCGTCCATATGGGACGCGGCCAAGCATGTGGTCGACGAGGGACGCGAGGTGGGCTGTTTCATCCTCACCGGTTCGGCTCAGCCTCCCGATGACATAACCCGACATTCGGGGGCGGGGAGGGTGCGCCGTGTGCGCATGCGCCCGATGTCGCTGGCCGAGGGCGGTCAGTCTGACGGCTGCGTGTCGCTGGGCGCACTGCTTGACGGGGGGCCGTGCGACGCTCCCGCGCCATCGGTGACGGTTCCCGAGATAGCTGAGATCGTCTGTCGGGGCGGGTGGCCCCGCAACCTGGACCGGCCTGTCGCCGCGGCCCAAGAGTTGTTGGAGGGCTATCTGGACGAGATGGCCCGAGTGGACCTTCCCGCGGCGTCCGGGACGCGCCACAACCCGGGCCGGGTCCGGCGCCTGTTGGCGTCGCTCGGCCGCCACACCTCCACCACGGCATCGTTGAGCACGCTGGCACGCGATGTGGCCGGGGAGCCCCCGCTCAGTTGGAACGCCACGGCCAACTATCTGGATGCGCTTCAGAGGGTGTTCTTGGTGGAGGATCTGCCGGCATGGCCAGCCCGCTTGCGCTCTCGGGCCGTATTGCAGCAATCGCCCAAGCGCCACTTCACCGACCCGTCGCTGGCCGCTGCGGTCTTGGGTGCCACGCCGCAGCGGCTGCTGGACGACCTTGAGACGCTGGGCCTGCTGTTCGAGTCTCTGGTCGTCCGTGATCTGCGCGTCTACGCGGCCGCCAACAAGGCTGAGGTCTATCACTGCCGAAGCAGCTACGGGGACGAACTCGACGCAGTCGTGGAGCGGCGCGATGGGAGCTGGCTGCCAGTCGAGGTCAAGCTGGGAGCGGCCAGGGTGGACGAGGCCGCCCGATCGCTGCTCAAGACCTGTGCGACCATTGACGCCGGCGAGCGGGGCGAGCCGGCCAACAAGCTGGTGGTCACCGCAACCGGTTATGGCTATCAGCGAGACGACGGAGTGTCGGTGGTGCCGATCGCCGCACTGGGGCCATGAAGGCTCGCGCAATTCTCACGCGGATCACGTCTATGTCCCAGGCGCCGCAACCCGGGCGGCCCCAATGCTTTCGAGGTGCCCCGGTAGCCTCGGGTTGGTGCTGGAGCGGATTGCCGGGCTTGAAGCGGAGCTGGCCGAGGTGGAGATCCGTCTCGGCGACCCGGCCGTGCAGTCCGACCCACCGCGTCTGGCCGAGCTGGGCCGCCGCTTCAAGCAGCTCACCGAGATAGTGGCCGCCGGCCGGCGGCTGCGGGCCGCGGCCGACGACCGGGACGAGGCCCGGCGGATGCTGGCCGAGGCCGAGGGCCCGGACCGGGCCGAGCTGCGCCAGTTGCTTGACGACCTTGAAGAGGCGGTCGAGACGCTGACCGAGGAGCTGGGGGGCCTGCTGGTGCCCCGGGACCCCAACGACAACCGCAACGTCATCATCGAGATAAGGGGGGCGGCCGGGGGCGAGGAGGCCAACCTGTTCGCCGGCGACCTGCTGGGCATGTACCAGGCCTTCGCCAAGCGCCTCCGGTGGCGGTTCGAGGTGCTGACGGCCTCCCCCTCGGACCTGGGCGGCTACAGCGAGGCCACCGGGCTGGTGTCGGGCCCGTCGGTGTGGACCCGCCTCAAGCACGAGGCCGGCATCCACCGGGTCCAGCGGGTCCCGGTCACCGAGTCCCAGGGCCGGGTCCATACCAGCTCGGCCACCGTCTCGGTGCTGCCCGAGGCCCAGGAGGCCGACGTGCGCATTGACGAGGCCGACCTCGACATCGACGTCTTCCGGTCGTCGGGACCGGGGGGCCAGTCGGTCAACACCACCGACTCCGCCGTCCGGGTGACCCATCGCCCCAGCGGCCTAGTGGTGGCCATGCAGGACGAGAAAAGCCAGCTCCAGAACAAGCAGAAGGCCCTGCGGGTGCTGCGGGCCAGGCTGCTGGGGCTGGAGCAGGAGCGGGCCCGGGCCGAGCAGTCGGAGCTGCGGCGCAGCCAGGTGAGCGGGGGCGACCGGTCCGAGAAGATCCGCACCTACAACTTCAGGGAGAACCGGGTCACCGACCATCGCATCGGGCTGACCCTCCACAAGCTCGACCGGGTGCTGGCCGGCGAGCTCGACGAGCTGAGCGACGCCCTGGTGCATGACGAGCGGCAGACCCAGCTCCAAAGCAGTGAGGCCGAGCCCGCCCGCTGAGGCCCCCGCGGCCGGCGCTGACGGCGGGTCCGGCGAGGCGGCGGCCGGTGTCGGCAGGGAGGTGGCCGACGTCCGAGGGGGGGCGGCTCGGTCTGGGGACGGGTCTGACGGCGAGGCGGCCAGGTTTGTCGGGGGAGGGACGGGGGGCCCGGGGGGTCCGGCGGGAGATACGGTGCCGTGGCGGGACCTGCTGCGGGAGACCCGGGATCGGCTGGCCCGGGCCGGGATGGAGACCCCCGACGCCAATGCCCGCCACATCGTCTGCTCGGCTGCGGGGGTAGAGCCGGCCGAGCTGGCGTCGGTGCTCGACCGGCCCGCCACTGTCGGGGCCATGGCCCGGCTTGACGCCATGGCCGCGGCCCGGTCCGAGGGTCGGCCCCTCCAGTACGTGCTGGGCCGGTGGGGCTTCCGCTCGCTGGATCTGCTGGTGGACCGCCGGGTCATGATCCCCCGGCCCGAGACCGAGTCCGTGGCCGGATGGGCCATCGCCGAGATCGCGTCCCGGTCGAACGGGGGCGAGGCGACCGCAGTCGATCTGGGCACCGGGTCGGGGGCCATCGCTTTGTCCGTGGCCGTCGAGTGCCCCCGGGCCCGGGTCCACGCCAGCGACGTGTCGGCCGAGGCCCTGGCCGTGGCCCGGGCCAACCTGGCCGGCGCGGGCCGGGCCGCGGCCAGGGTGACGCTGCACCGGGGCGACTGGTTCGACGCCCTGCCCGAAGGCCTGCGGGGCCGAGTGGACGTGGTGGTCTCCAACCCCCCGTATGTGGCCGACGGCGACGAGCTGCCCCCGGTGGTGGCCGACTGGGAGCCCCCGCTGGCCCTGCGGGCCGGGCCCGACGGGCTCGACGCCGTGGTCCGAGTCATCGACGGGGCCGCGGCCTGGCTCCGGCCCGGCGGGGCGCTGGTGATGGAGATGGCTCCCCACCAGACCGGCCCCATGGCGGAGCGTGCCCGGCAGACCGGTTTCTCGCCGGTGCGGGTCGAGCGGGACCTAGCCGGCCGGGACCGGGCCGTGATCGCCCGCCGCCCGTGACCAGTTCACCCGCGCCGAGCTGGCGTTGCTTGCTGGCCGTGACCGCGGGCCGTAGCGGTGGCTCTGGCCCGACAGCGGGCTGCCCGCGCCGAGTCGGCGTCGCTTGTCGTCCGTGACTGAGTTGCCCGCACCAGGGCTGCGTCTCCCGTGACCGGGGCGCCCTCGTCGGAGCGGTCGGCGGCCCCGGTGGTCGACGGACGCGACCCGGCCGAGGCGGCGGCCGCGGCCTTGGCCGTGTTGGAGTCGGGGGAACCGGTGGCCATGGCCACTGACACCGTCTACGGCTTGGTGGCGCTGGCTGCCGACTCGGCCGCGGTGGCCCGGGTGTTCGAATTGAAGGGGCGCCCGGCCGAGCGCCGTATCGCGGTGCTGGTTACCGGCGCGCCCCAAGCCGAGACGCTGGTGCGCCTGTCGCCGCCGGCCCGCCGCCTGGCCGCCCGCCGCTGGCCCGGCCCGCTGACCCTGGTGGCGGCCCGGGCCCCCACCGCGCCCGCCTGCGTCGGCGACGCCGCCACCATCGGCGTCCGCTGCCCCGACGACGAGGCCCTGCTCCGCCTGGCTGCTGCCGCTGGCCCTTTGGCCGCCACCAGCGCCAACCGCCACGGACTCGAAACTCCGTCCACCGCCCGAGAAGTGGCCCGGCAACTGCCGGAGGTCCGCCTGGTCATCGACGGCGGCCCCCGCCCCGGCGCCGCCTCCACCGTCGTGGACGTGACCGGCGCCGCCCCCGCCGTGCTGCGCCCCGGCCCCATCGCCGAGGCCGAGATAGCGGCCATATGGGCTGAACCCCCCGAGCCGTAACCGCGGCCCAGCCCAACTTGCGCCCCGAGGCAGTCGAAGATGACGCAGCCCATGTCGGACTCCCCGCGCCGTAAGCCGAACCGCGGGCCAGCCCGCGCCTCCGGCCGTCCGAAGTGTCCCAGTCCCACCAAAAACGCCTCGAACGCGTCCCGGCCGCAACGCCTCCTGCACAATCTGAATATCTAAAGTTCAGATTGCACACAACTGAGGATAGGATCAGGGCCGTGATCGTGCGCGAGATAACGCCCCACCTGGTGGCGCTGTTCCGGCAGTACCCGTTCGTGACCGTGACCGGGCCCCGCCAGTCGGGCAAGACGACGTTGTGCCGGGCCGCCTTCCCCGACTTGGAGTACGTCAACCTGGAGGTCCCCGACCAGCGCGAATACGCCCTATCTGATCCCCGGGGCTTCTTGTCCCGCCTCAGCGGCGGAGCCGTCCTTGACGAGATCCAGCGGGCCCCCGACCTGCTGTCCTACCTCCAAGTCTTGGCCGACGAGAAGCGGCGCAACGGCCTGTTCGTCCTCACCGGCAGCCGGCACTTCCAGATCTCCGAGGGCATCGCCCAGTCGCTGGCCGGCCGCACCGCCCTACTGCGCCTGCTGCCCTTCTCGCTGGCCGAGCGGCGCCGAACCGGCGCGTCCGATGAAGTGGACGACATCCTCCACTCGGGCTTCTACCCCCGCATCCACGACCAGGGCCTCGATCCCCGCCAGGCCCTGGGCGACTACCTCGAGACCTACGTGGAGCGCGACGTGCGCCGACTGGGCGAGGTCGGCGACCTCACCGCCTTCCAGCGGTTCGTCCGCCTGTGCGCCGGGCGGGTGGGGCAACTGGTCAACCTGTCGGCGCTGGGGGCGGACGCCGGGGTCTCCCACACCACGGCCCGGCGCTGGCTCTCGGTGCTGGAGGCGGGCTACGTCGTCTTCCGGCTTCCGCCGTTTAGGGCCAACATCCGCAAGCGGCTGATCAAGTCGCCCAAGCTCTACTTCTGCGATGTGGGGCTGGCCTGCTATCTCATCGGCATCGAGCACGCCGGGCAGGTGGCCACCCACCCCCTGCGGGGGGCGCTGTTCGAGAACATGGTGGTGGCCGAGGCGCTCAAGCACGGGTACAACCGGGTCCGCCGGCCCGACCTGTCCTTCTTCCGGGACAGCCGGGGCCTGGAGTGCGATCTCTTGTACCGGACCGGTCGCGGCGTGGCGGCGGTGGAGGTCAAGTCCGGCATGACGGTGGCCGACGACCACTTCGACGGGCTGGTGCGGGTGGGAGAGCTGGTGCCGGAGGTGACGGCCAGGGTTCTGGTCCACGGCGGCGCCGGCCGCCAGACCCGCCGCGGCTGCGAAGCGGTGCCGCTCGACGGGCTGGCCGAGACGCTGGAGTCCTTCGAGCGACCGCCGGGGGATTGAGCCGCCGGGCTGATAGTCGTCTGGGATGAGCCGCCGGGCACGACTGGGCCGGAGGCCGGGCTGAAAGGTGCCGGGGGATGAGCCGGCCGGGGGATGAGCCGCCGGGCCGGTGGGTAGGATCGGCTGCCGTGCGGATAGCGGTGGGCGCCGACCACGCCGGCTTCTCCATGAAGCAGGCGCTGGCCGACCATCTCCGCGGCCGCGGCCTCGACGTGGTCGACTGCGGCGCCGACTCGACCGAGCCGGTCGACTACCCCGACTACGGGGCGGCGGTGGGCCGGGCCGTGGCCGCGGGCCGCGCCGACCTGGGCCTGTGCGTGTGCGGCACCGGCATCGGCATCGCCATGGCCGCCAACAAGATCGCCGGCGTGCGGGCCGCCGTCGCCCACGACACCACCTCGGCCCGGCTGGCCCGCCGTCACAACGACGCCAACGTGCTGTGCCTGGGGGAGCGGCTGGTGGGACCCGAGGTGGCCCGCGAGGCCCTCGACGCCTGGCTGGACGCCGACTTCGAGGCGGGCCGCCACACCGCCCGGGTGGCCAAGATCGACGCCCTCGCCGTCTCCGGCCCCGCGACCGGCAGCCCGGACGAACCGGCGGGCCAGCCGTGAACCACGCCCTCAACCGCCGGGAGGATTCCTGATGCCGTGGCCCGCCGCCGACCGCGCCGTATCCGACCTGATCCGCCGGGAGGAGCGCCGCCAGAACACCACCATCCAGCTCATCGCCTCGGAGAACTTCGCCAGCCCGGCCGTCATGGCCGCCACCGGCTCGGTGTTCACCAACAAGTACAGCGAGGGCTACCCCGGCCGCCGCTACTACGGCGGCAACGCCGTGGTGGACGAGGTGGAGGACCTGGCCCGGCGCCGGGCCTGCGAGCTGTTCGGCGCCGAACACGCCAACGTGCAGCCCCACGCCGGCGCCATCGCCAACATGATCGCCTACCAGGCCCTCCTCGACCCGGGCGACACGGTGCTGGGCATGAGCCTCGACCACGGGGGCCACCTCACCCACGGCTCGCCGGTCAACTTCTCCGGCGCCCTCTACAACTTCGTCTCCTACGGCGTGACCGCCAGCGACGAGCGCATCGACCTCGACCAGCTCCGCGACCTGGCCCTAAGCCATCGGCCCAAGCTGATCGTGGCCGGGGCCACCGCCTACCCCCGCCTGATCCATCCCGAGCCGCTGCGGGAGATCGCCGACGAGGTCGGGGCCCGGCTGATGTTCGACGCCGCCCACATCGCCGGCCTCATAGCCGGCGGCGCCCACCCCAACCCGGTGCCGACCGCCGACGTGGTCACCTTCACCACCCACAAGACGCTGCGGGGCCCCCGGGGCGGCGGCATCGTGTGCCGGTCCGACCTGGCCGCCGCCATCGACAAGGCGGCCTTCCCCGGGATCCAGGGCGGGCCGCTGGACCACGCGGTGGCGGCCAAGGCCCAGGCCTTCGCCGAAGCGGCCACCGACGACTTCCGCGACTACGCCCGCCGGATCGTGGGCAACGCCCGGGCCCTGGCCGAGGCCCTGGCCGGCCGCGGCTTCCGGCTGGTCTCCGGCGGCACCGACAACCATCTGCTGCTGGTCGATCTCCGGTCGTTCGACGCCGACCTCACCGGCAAGCAGGCCCAGGCCGTCCTGGACGAGGCCGGGATCAGCCTCAACAAGAACACGGTGCCCGACGACCCGCGGTCGCCGTTCGTGACGTCGGGGGTGCGGATCGGCACCCCGGCGGTGACCACCCAGGGGATGGACGAGGCCGACATGGCCGCCGTCGCCGACCTCATCGCCCGGGCCCTGGCCGGCCGCGACGACCCCTCGGCGCTGGCCGCGGCCGCGGCCGAGGCCCGGGCCCTGTGCGAGGCCAAGCCGCCCTACCCCGAGCTGGGCTGAACCGCCGCCGTGCCCTCGCTGGCGGCCCATCTGCTGGTGGGGCTGACGGCCGCGGCGATCAGCTTCGCGGCGGTGCCGCTCACCGCCCGGCTGGCCGTCCGCTACGGGGCGGTGGCCGTGCCCGAAGACCGGGCCGACGCCCGCATCAGGCCCGTCCCGGCGGCCGGTGGGGCGGCCATGCTGGCCGGGGTGGCGGGCGCCGTCGGCGCGGCCCTGCTCATCGACGACTTCGCCGGGGTGGTCGCGGCCCGGACCGAGCTGGCCGGGGTGCTGGCCGCGGCGGCCATCGCCTTCGCGGTCGGCTTCTACGACGACGGGCGCGACATCTCCCCGCCGGCCAAGGTGGCCGGGATGGCGCTGGCCGGCGCCGTGCTTTTCTTCGCCGGGGTGTCGATCCTGGTCTTCCGGGCGCCGTTTCTGGACCTGCTGATCCTGTCGGCGGACTGGTCGGCGCTGGTGACGGTGCTGTGGGTGGTGGGCATGGCCAACGCCGTGAACCTGGTCGACGGCCTCGACGGGCTGGCCGCGGGCATAGTGGCCATCGCCTCGGCCACCTTTCTGGCCTACGCCATGCGGCTGGCCGACGCCGGGGTCATCGGGCCGGACAACCCGGGGGCGCTGTGGGCGGTGATCACCCTGGGGGTGTGCCTGGGCTTCCTGCCCCACAACCTGTTCCCGGCCCGGGTGTTCATGGGCGACGGCGGGGCTCTGCTGCTGGGGGTGCTGCTGGCCGCCTCCACCATGAGCGTGGGGGGCCGGTCCACCGGGGAGTTCAGCGGGCAGTCGTTCTTCTTCTTCGCCCCCATCTTCATATCGCTGGTGATCCTGGGCGTGCCCCTGCTGGACACGGCCTTCGCCATCGTGCGCCGGCTCGCCCGCCGCCAGGGCCTGTCGGTGCCCGACCGGGGGCACCTCCACCACCGGCTGGTGCGCCTCGGCCACGGGCACAGGCGCTCCGTGCTCGTCCTGTGGGCGTGGACGGCGCTGCTGTCGGCCTTCGTGCTGTACCCGACCTACACCGGCCGGGGCGACGGCGTGGTCCCCTTCGGCATCGCCGCCCTGGTGCTTATGCTGTACACCGCCCTGCGCCCCCGGCTGGGCGGCGGAGAAGTGGAGGTCGACGAAGCCGAGCTAAACCGCCTCAACCGCCGCTGACCGCCCCGCCCGGGCCGAACCGCGATTGTTCAGGTGCGTGTTCTGGTGCGAGTTTTGCTACGCTTGGCATCGTGAGTTATGAGAGCGAAATTTTCGCGAACGCCCCACTGGCATGGGTGGCGTGCGAGATTCGTTTTCCGCTGGTTCCGAGCTTGACCGGCGATGATTCATTCGAATCACTGACCGAAGCCTTCTTTGATACGTTCCCGATTCCCGTTTCACCGGTCATGGTTACCCCGACCGGCGAAACGGATGCTCCTGGCGCGGAGCGTCAGTTCCGTTTCTTGAATAGATCCCGCACGATGTCTGTGTCCTTGACTAGGAGATCACTGGTTGTAGAGAATACGGATTACAAGGAATGGGGCTCATTCAAGTCCGATATTATTGGAGCTATAGAGGTAGTTGGTAACTCAGCGAAGATCGTCGGGATAGAGCGAATTGGACTTAGATATATTGATGAAATACGCGTTAAGGACGACGCCGAAGATGCGTTAAGGTGGAAAGGGTGGATAAGTGACGAAGTGCTTGGATATCTCCAACCAGTTCCCGGATATATGCCAGAATCATCCCTGACAGTGATCCATCTCAAAAAAGGCTCAAACGGCTTGGAAGTTCGTTATGCCGCTCTCACAGGTCGTGGAGTGGTATCTGACGAACCACTCAAACGCAGACGCCCGGCCGTAGATGGCCCCTTCTTCGTAATTGATACTGATTCATTCCGCGATACTCCTGCTGATGAGATGCTTGACTTTACTCCTGATACCCTTATTCGGGTTCTTGATGAGTTGCACGATCCGATAGGAATAGCGTTTCAAAATGCTATCACCGATAGGTCACGGAATCTTTTTAGGGGAAGACATGACAACAATACAAAATAAGACACCCACCAAATCTAGTCAGGTAGATTTTGGTGCCTATCAAAACGATCTTACAGCTCAAGATACAGTTGTCATCGGGGAACTGAATGATGCTTACGGAGGGCTCACTGGACGAGTGCGCATCCTCGTGGAAGATGTGGAAGATGGTCGGCGTGAGGTTAGATCGCTTGACTTGGACAACAGAACTGTTTTGAAGAGTCGCTCGAACGCTGAGACTTTGTTGGAAGAGCTTGCCACCAATCGCGGACTGGGGTGGTCCGAAATCGCGCGACTTTGCGGAGTGTCAGTTTCAGCCGTCCGCAAGTGGCGAGCGGGTGAATCAATCTCCTCTGACCATCGACGTGCCCTGGCCCGGTTGGCGGCTTTTCTAGACCTGCTCGAAGAGATTGGACCTATCGTCGAACCGGCTGGATGGCTTCATATGCGCCTTTTAGAGCAATACACTGTAAGGGCTGCCGACCTGTATGTTGAAGGACGCGCCGATGACCTGCTTGAACACGCCCAAGGGCACCTTGACATAAACGATATGCTTGATCAGTGGAATCCCGACTGGCGCACCGTCACCCGTTCTGATTGGAAGATACTTGATCGCCCCGACGGCGAACGGGTCCTTATACGACGAGAGTGAAGGAGCGAGTTGACCGAACTCAATGCTCCCGATGATCCTAGAGACCTGTGGCTTGATGTTCCATCGCATCGAATGCTTATGCAAGGCGACATCATTATGACCGAGGATGGTCCCGTGTGTGTGGTTGCCCACGCGTGCTCGATGCGCCGAGGCTCGGATCTTCACAACACTCAGACCGTGGCTCCTGTTAGGGATCACCAAGCCAGTTGGCAAGGACACTACGACTGGATGCCTCTGCCAGCGGCACCGATCCACGGACTCTCATTCCCGGCGGCTTGCATCCGTGAACTATTTAGCCCATCGACAGATAGCCTTCTGGGAGGAAATCGGGTTACAGCGATGACCGATATCGGCGTGCATCTGCTGCAGCAGCGTATGGTTCACCACCTGAGTAGAGTGATAATAGACTTGGCTGAGCTGGCCGAGCATTCGGCCCCGATCCTGGCTGAAGTCGACCTCCACGAGGAATGGATAACCGATTTGGGCGACACCGCCGAGCCGGAGTTCCATCGGTTTCTCGACGCGGATGATCGCAAACTGCGGAATTGGCTGAACGAAGCCCGCACTCGCCCGCAGGTCGTCCAAGCCGTGCGCCGAGAGATTCGTCGCCGGTCGTCTACTGATTAGGGTTTAGCTTTCCGTTTCTTTTGTGGTAGTCACGGCCACTATGTGGCACTTTGAATGGCGCGGGCTAGGAGGGAGGCCATCTGGGCTCGGGTGATCTCTTCGGCGGGGCAGTATCTCAGGGGGGCGGTTTCGCATCCTTGAGTCACTCCGGCGTCGTGGATGCCCTCGATGGCCAGGACGGCGGTCTCTGAGAGGCCGCTCACGTCCGAGAACAGGTTTTGGGGCTCGTTTGCCGCGGACAGGTGATCGAACGCGGCCACCAGCATCTCGGCCATGTCCGCCCGGGTCACGGCTGCGCCGGGATTGAAGCCTCCGTCGACGGTTCGCATCGCGCCGCTTCCCGCCGCCCATTGCGCGTAGGGCCGGTACCAGGCGTCCGCGGCGACATCGGTGAACTGGATCTGGCTATCAGCTTCGGGTATCCCGTACAGGCGGGCGGCGGCCCGATACAGGAATGCCGCCATCTGGCTTCGGGTGACGGTCTCTGAGGGGCAGAATCTGTCGGCGCCGCAACCCAGGGTTATCTCCCATTCGGCGATGGTCTCGATGTCTTCTGCGTGGACGCTGCCGTCGTCGTCGCTGAATGTTCCTTCGTAGCAGGACGCGATGTCGTTGACATCGCCGGTGAAATTCTCGGCGACTTGGTGGAGCTGGGGCGGCAGGGCCCCCGTTAGCTGATTGTGGCAGAACTTGAATGATCGGGCGACTCTGAGCTTCGGCGGTATCTCACCGGACAGCCGATTGTTCTGAATCCACAATCTCCACAGCACCACCTCACCTAGTTTCTCAGGGATAACACCGGACAGTTGATTGTTCTCGAGATGCAACAGGTCCAGCCGGGTGAGGTTGCCGAGTTCGGCTGGGATGGGGCCGGTGAGTTGATTGTTTTCGAGGTGGAGGTAGTCCAGTTTGGTGAGGTTGCCGAGTTCGGGCGGTATGGGGCCGGTGAGTTGGTTGCTTTCCAGGTGCAGGGATCGCAGGTTGGTGAGGTTGCCGAGTTCGGGCGGGACTGAGCCGGACAATTCATTGCTGTGGAGATACAACAGGTCCAGTCGGGTGAGGCTGGCGAGTTCGGGCGGGATGGGCCCCGACAATTCATTGATATGGAGATACAGGTAGCCCAGCCGGGTGAGGTTGCCGAGTTCGGCTGGGATGGGGCCGGTGAGTTGGTTGTTTTCGAGGTGGAGGTAGTCCAGTCGGGTGAGGTTGCCGAGTTCTGGCGGTATGGGGCCGGTGAGTTGGTTGCTTTCCAGGTGCAGGGATCGCAGGTTGGTGAGGTTGCCGAGTTCGGGTGGGACTGAGCCGGACAGTTCATTGCTGTGGAGATACATATATTCCAGGCTGGTCATGCTGCCGAGTTCGGGCGGGACGACACCGGTGAGTTGGTTGCTCTCCAGATGTAGAGATCGCAGATTGGTTAGATTGCCGAGTTCTGGCGGTATGGCACCGGTGAGTTGGTTGCTGCCGAGGTGCAGGTAGTCAAGCTGGTTGAGGTCGCCGAGTTCGGGCGGAATGGGGTCTGACAGTTCATTGCCACCGAGGTGCAGATAGTCAAGCTCGGTCATGGCGCCGAGTTCTGGCGGGATCGTGCCGGATAGTTGGTTGTCGCCGAGGTGCAGGTATCTCAGCCGGGTCATGGCGCCGAGTTCGGGCGGCACCGCCCCGTACAGCTCAGTGCTGGAGAGATCGAGGGCCACAGCACGGTCGTCGTCGATGGTGACGCCTCTCCATGGAGTATCCCACTGGGTTCCGTAATTGAGCGGGTTGTTCATGAAATGATTTCTGACTGCGACCAGGGCTATGCAGTCAGCCACCAGACCGGGTTTGGATTCGGGATCATCCACGTAAGTTCCGTCCGCGCATTGAGCCGGATACAGCGGTGGAGAGAAATCCGGCTGCGCGGCGGCGCTCGACCCCGAGGCCAGGAAAGCCAGGACCATGGCCGAGATGACCGGGAACGCCTGTCTGCCCATGCCCTTCACAACCGTTGCCGCTGCCCGAGTCGGGTTGCGAACAGCGGTGCCTGTTCACTCGTGCCCTTCACAATCATGTGCTGCCACCTTTGGCGCTGAAGCCTGCAACAAACGTTTCTGAGGGTAGACCAAAAGGACAGGCGGGGACGGGCTCATCCGCCGTCAGGCGGCGGGTCGGTCTTGGGGGTTGAGGTCCTCCAGCTCGAGGCCGGCGGTCTCGGGGAACTTCAACAGCACCAGGGCGGCCACGATCAGGGGGCCGACGGCCAGCAGGGCCAGAGCCGGTCCGAGCCGGCCGCCGAGCTGGTCCGACAGCCAGCCCGCGGTGAGCAGGCCCGTCGCGCTGCCGGTCACCCCCAGGGTGACGATCAGGCCGTTGGCCCGGCCCCGGTCGTGGGTGCCGAACAGCTCGGGCCCGTACACGGCCAGGGCCGGCACGGTGAGCCCCCCCACCAGCGTGCCGATCAGCGTCAGCAGCCACAGGGCCGGCCCGCTGGTGAAGAAGGCCCAGGCCCCGGCCGCGGTGCCCAGGACCAGGCCGACCGCGCCCACCCGTCGGCGGCCCCGGCGGTCGGCCAGGTAGCCGCCGACCAGGACGCCGATGCCGGCCGGGGTGCTGGTGGCCAGCGTGAACAGCGTTATCTGACCGGCCGAGAAGCCCCGCTCGTCCTTGAGGAAGTCGTTCTGGAGGCTGGACGCCGGGGCCGCGAACATGGCGATCAAGAAGGCGGTGGCCGCCAGCAGCACCAGCCGCCGGCGCCGCCGCTCCCGCACTTCGGGGTCGAGCGGTTGCCGCCGGTCCCGCACTTCGGGGTCCAGCGGTTGCCGCCGGTCCCGCATGTCGGGGTCGAGCGGTTGCCGCCGCTCCCGCATATCTATGTCGGGGTCTGGACTGCCTCCCGCGGCCCCGGGGTCGACCGCGGCTTGAGCTCCCTCGAACCGCCGGCTCTCCGGCAGCCGCCGCCTCACTGCCTCCAGCCCGCCCAGACCCAGCAGGGGCGCCAAATAGACCACCCGCCAGGCCCGCTGGTCCAAGTCGGCCACCGGCAGCACCCACACCGCCATCCCCGCCCCCAGCCCGGCGCACAGCACCAGCACCGAGGCGGCCCAGGCCCGGGACCGGGCCGGCATCTCCTCCACCGCCATGATGACGATGAGCACCCCCAGCGCGGTGGCCAGCCCCCGGGCCACGAGCTGGGTCCCGCCCAGGAACCACAGGGTCGGCGACGCCGCGCCCGCGGCGGTGGCCAGGCAGCTCCCCGTCCCGGCGGCCAGCAGCAGCCGGCGGCGCCCGTGGCGGTCGGCCAGCGCCACCGTGACCAGAGCCAGCAGCACCCCGGCCCGCACCACCGCGAGCACGATCCCCTGGGCGGTGTTGCCGTGGCCCATCTCGTCGGCCGCGAAGGTGAGGGTCTGGGTGAGCACCGTCCCCAGGTACCCGTCGATGATCTGGACGGTGCACAGCAGGGCCAGCACGGTGGCGGGCCGGGAGTCGAGCCGGTCCGGGGGCGCCCACCAATACCCGTAGTCGGCCTGGCGGCGGCGGATGGCCCGCTTGATCGGGAAGTGGAACAGCCAGCTCCAGCCCGGGGCGGCCAGACGGTAGTCGGTGGTCTCGGTCAGCTCCCAGCGCCCGGCCCCGGCGGATCGGGCGGCCACCCGGCGCTCATAGGACCGGAACGGCCCGCCCACCGCGGCGTAGAGGTCGTCCCCCCCGGCGCCGTCAGACCGGCCCTCGGCCCGTTCGGCCACTATGTCGGCTCGGGGGGCCCTGCGGGCCGCCAGCTCCTCGTCGTCGCAGTGCAGAACCTGCCGGACCCGGGTCACCCGACTCCTCTGTCGCCCGTCCGTTGCCCCGAGGATACGAGAGGATGAGGCGGCGGCCCGGGTCCCCGGCCCTGGGAGAGAGCACTCCAAGCCCGGTCCGGCCGAGCCCGGAGGGGTTCACCGGCGGGCCGGGCCGGGCGAATTAGCCTGTGAGGGTGGCCATCGAGCCGATCGAGCGCATCGTCGTGCGGCCGGGGCCGCCCCTGGAGGGGACCATCGCCGTGGCCGGGGCCAAGAACTCGGCGCTCAAGCTCATGGCCGCCACCCTGCTGGCGGAGGGCTCCTACCGGCTCCGCAACGTGCCCCGCATCACCGACGTGGAATCGATGGCCGACCTGCTGCGGGCCGCCGGGTGCGCGGTGGGCTGGAGCCCCCGCGACCCGGCGGCGCTGGACATCTCGGTGCCGGCCGAGATCGAGCCGCTGGCCCCCTATGAGATAGTCGAGCGGTTCCGGGCCTCGGTCATCGTGCTGGGCCCCATGCTGGCCCGCTGCGGCGAGGCCAGGGTGGCCCTGCCCGGCGGCGACGACCTGGGCCCCCGGCCCATCGACATGCACGTGCGGGGCCTGAGCGAGCTGGGGGCCGAGCTGGAGGTCGTCCACGGCAACATCGTGGCCCGGGCCCCGAACCTGCTGGGGGCCAGGGTGCTGCTGGAGTTCCCCAGCGTCGGCGCCACCGAGAACCTGCTCATGGCCGCGGCGGCGGCCAAGGGCACGACGGTGATCGACAACGCCGCCCGCGAGCCCGAGATCGCCGACCTGTGCGAGATGCTCAACCGCATGGGGGCGTCGATCGCCGGGGCGGGCTCGCCCACCCTGGTGGTCGAGGGGACCGGCGGCGCCGAGGCCCTCCACGCAACCGACCACGCCGTCATCGGCGACCGGGTCGAGGCCGCCACCTACCTGGCCGCGCTGGGGGTGGCCGGCGGCGAGCTGAACATCGTCGGGGCCCGGCTCGACCACATGGCCATGCTGGCCCAGAAGCTGGGGGAGATGGGGATGCGGGTCTCGGCCGGCGCCGAGGGCCTGTGGGCCTTCTCCTCGGGGCGGCTCCGGTCGGTGGACTGCTCCACCCTGCCCTATCCGGGGCTGGCCACCGACTACAAGCCGTTCTTGGTGACCATGCTGGCGGTGGCGTCGGGGGTGGGGATAGTCACCGAGAACCTGTTCGCGGGCCGGTTCCGCTATGTGGACGAGCTGCGCCGCATGGGGGCCGACATCCGCACCGACGCCCACCACGCCGTGGTGCGGGGGGTGGAGAGGCTGTCGGGGGCGCCGGTCAAGGCCACCGACATCCGGGCCGGGGCCGCGCTGGCCGTGGCCGGCCTCGGCGCCGAGGGCGCCACGGTGGTGAGCGACGCCCGCCACGTGGCCCGGGGCTATGAGGACCTGGCCGGCAAGCTGGCCGCGGTCGGCGCCGACATCCGGACCGAGTAGCCGCCCCCATTGCCGCGGTATCGCCGCCGTGTGCGGCGCCGCTCAGCCGGGGCTGCGCCTGGGTTGCAGGCCGAGTAGCCGCCGGAACGCCCTTCAGCCGGGGTCGCCGCCGCCGGGCTCCGGGGCGGCGGGCTCCGAGCGGGCGCCGGCCGGCCGGTGGGCCCGACGGTGGGCCACGGCCAGCAGGACGGCCAGCACCAAGAGCGGCCCGGCCACCATCAGCATCTCGTCCCATCCGCCCTGATGGGCCAGGACGGCGGCCCCATTCACGCTCCCGAGCGTAGGCTGGGCGGCAGCGCCCCCAACCCGCTGGGGCCGGAGGAGCCGTGCGCCAGGAAGTGGAGAAGATCGTCGATGCCATACGCCCGGCCATCCAGGCCGACGAGGGCGACATCGACCTGGTCGACGTGGACGAGGCCACCGGCGTGGTCACCGTCGAGCTGCACGGGGCCTGCGTCACCTGCCCGGCCTCCACCCAGACCCTCAAGGCGGGGATCGAGCGCATCATGAAGGACCGGGTCGCCGGGGTCACCGAAGTGGTGGAGGTCAACGCCCTGGGCATGAGCGAGAGCTCGGTCTGGCTCTAAGGGACGACGCTTGGCGCCCGAACCCGAACCGACCGACTTCCCCCGCTGCTACCGACACCCCGAGAACCGGGGCGGGGTGATCTGCCAGCGCTGCGACCGGCCCATCTGCCCGCAGTGCATGACCCAGGCCACGGTGGGGTTCCACTGCCCGGAGTGCCTGCCGTCCCGCAGCCACCCCGGCGAAGGGGCGGGCGCCCAGCGCCGGATACGGACGGTGATACCGGGCCGGTGGGTTGACACGCGGCCCCGGGCCACGCAGGCGTTCATCGGCCTGAGCCTGATCGGGTTCGTGTACTCGCTGCTGAACGGGGGCACCCCGATGAGCCTGGGGAACAGGGCCGCCGTCGACGGCGCCCTCTTCGCCCGGGCCGCCTCCTACTCCGGCGGCGGCTTCGACTTCATCGGCGTCGACGCTGGCGAGTACTACCGGCTGGTCACCGCCGCCTTCCTGCACGACGGGCTCATCCACCTCGGCTTCAACCTCTACGCCCTCTGGATACTGGGGACGCTGCTGGAGCACATGCTGAGCCGCCCCCGCTTCGTGGCCCTCTACGTCGTCTCGATGCTGGGCGGGTCGTTCGGGGTGATGCTCATGAGCCCCAACCAGAGCACCGTCGGGGCCTCGGGGGCGGTGTTCGGGCTGATGGGGGCCCTGGTGTTCGCCCAGCGCTCGGTGGGCGTCTCGGTGTGGAGGACGCCCCTGATGCCGATCCTGGCCCTCAACCTGGCGCTGACCTTCATCGTTCCCAGCATCTCGGTGGGCGGGCATCTGGGGGGGCTGGCCACCGGCGTGGCCGCGGGGTGGCTGTTCGTGGCGCTGGCCCGGCGGCGGGTTTCGGACTGGGTTGCCGTGGTGTTGTGCGGGGCGGTGTCGGCTGCTTTGGTTCTTGGTGCCATTTGGGCCGCGGCCCAGTGGAGCGATCCGCTGTTCTGATCTGTCGCGATCGCGAGCGGTTTGCCTCTCTGGGCGGTTGCTCCGTCCGGCCGGCGGGTCCTGGGCGGTTGCTTCGTCTTGGGCGGTTGCTCCGTCCGGCCGGCGGGTCCTGTCACGGGCGCGGTTTTGCCGCGGGGCGGCAAAACCTTGCCCCCGTGCCACCCACCGGCCTGGCGCGTTCGGCATCGGGGACGGTTGCTCGCCGCTCGGTGTCCGTCCCCCGGTGAGTTGGGGCTGGCCTGGCGCGTTCGGCATCGGGGACGGTTGCTCGCCGCTCGGTGTCCGTCCCCCGGTGAGTTGGGGCTGGCCTGGCGCGTTCGGCATCCGGGCGGTTGCCTGAGGTAGCTCTGCTGCTACCCCCGGCCTGGCGGTTTCGCTCTGGCCGGCTTCGGCGGTTGGGGGTGACTGCGGTTGACTTTCGGGGGGGGGGGGGGGCTAGCGTGCATTTTGATGTCAGTTGCTGGCGTTGATTCGTTGGCTGTTGGTCTGCGCAAAGGCGGTGTCGCGGTGTCTGAGTCCTCGTTGAGTTCTGCGTTGGTGCTGGGTTCGGGTCGGGTCTCAGGGGCTCGGCGGGCCGGGTGGGTGCTGCGGGCCGCGGTTGCGGCGGCCGCGGCGGCGGCGGTCGTGGTGGTTGGGTCGTCGTCGGTGTGGGCGGCGGCGCCGGTGTTTCCTACTTCTGACAACGACCCGGTCATGAACGAGTCGGCGACGGTGACGGTTCTGGCGGTGGGCGAGGGCCAGACGAAGGTGGGGCCGCCGGTGCGGGCGGTGGACGCCGACGCTGGCGACTCGTTGACGTATTCGCTGTCGGACGGCGATCCGCTGCATGCGTCGTTTTTCACGATCGATTCGTCGAGCGGGCAGATCTCGCTGAAGCCGGGCACGCGGTCGGGGGTGTATCGGGTGAGGGTGTCGGTGTCAGACGACATGTTCGACTCCGACGATTCGGACACGGCGACGGTGGATGTGGTGATTCATGTGACCTCGCCGGGGCATTACCCGTGGGAGGACGCCTGGGTGCAGGCCCGGTCGATGACGGCCGGCGGCGTGACGGCTTACAACTATTTCGGGTGGGGTTTGGATGCGACTTCTGAGGTGATCGTGGTGGGGGCCGGGTACTCCGCGCCGAGCAATAACGGCGCGGTGTATGTGTTCGATGCCGACAGCGGACGCCAGTTGGCCAAGCTGACATCGCCCAACGCGCAGACCAACGGCTACTTCGGCCTGGCGGTGGCGGTGGCGGGCGACACGATCTTCGTGAGCGCTTGGCCCGAGAACTCGACCAGGGGACGGGTTTATGTGTTCGCCAAGCCCGATGGGGGCTGGGCCGACACCGGCACGGCTAGGGCGACGCTGACTCCGGCGGCCGCCCATGCGGGCACGACCGCCTTCGGGTCTAGCCTCGCGGTGTCAGATGACGGCAAAACGCTGGCGGTCGGCATGTCCAGGTTCTCGTTGGCGGATGGCGCGGTTGTCGTGTTCGCCAAGCCGTCTTCGGGGGGCTGGGTCGACGCCGACAGCGACGACACCGGGGTGGTCATGTTGCGCGCCGGCACCAGGATCGCCAACGGGGCGTTTTTGGGAGCTCGTGTTGCCATCTCAGGTGACGGCAACACGATCGCCGCGTCCGCCCCCCATGGGGGCATCGGCGGGGTCGTCAGTCCAGGCGCGGTTTTTGTGTTCGCCAAGCCGGATACGGGATGGGCCGCGACCACCGGATCCACCGTCGTTCCCCGGTTGTTGGTTGAGAACGCGATTCACTGGCAGGAGTTGGGGCATTATGGCCTGAGCTTGTCTTATGACGGCTCGACGCTGGTGGCCGGGGGCCCGGCGACATGGCGCAAAGGCGAGAATGACGACTCGCAGATTCCCGCTGACGCCTACGGCTCGGCCTATGTGTTTGTGAGGCCTTCGGGGGGCTGGGCCGACGCCACCGAGACGGCCGAACTGGCAGCCGGCTTCGGCCACAAATACGACGAATTCGGCCGCATCGTGGCCGTCAGCGACAGCGGTGACAGGATCGCGGTGAGCAACGCCTGGTCGCGCTCAAGCAACTTTCGGGGCTCGGTGTACGTGTACGCCAAGCCTTCGGGGGGCTGGGCCGATGACCTCGACGGCGCGGGCGACAATCTGCGGGTTCTGACCCTGGCCGACGCCGACACCAACCGCAAACACCGCTACGCCCTAGGCGACCACGGCCTGGCCTTCATCGGCGAGAACCAACTGGTGGCGTCGCAACGCGGCTACGTCGAAGCCCTCAATCAAAAAGACGAGCTGACCACGCTGCCCGCCGGCGGCCTCTACGGCGACAACGACGACCAAAGCATTGTAGCCAACAGACGCGCGGGCTCGGCGCACCTGTTCAAACTCCGCCAAGCCCCCGGACAACAGCCCGTGGCGCCCCCGCCTCCACCACCGCCTCCGCCTCCGCCGGATGAGCCCGAGGAGCCGGCTGAGCCCGAGCCCGAGCCGCTTGAGTTCGCGGACGTGGACGAGGGTTCGGTTCACGCTGAGAGCATCGCGGCGGTGGCGGCGCTGGGGATCACCTCGGGCACCACGGACAGGACGTTCTCGCCGTCAGATGCGGTGTCGAGGGCTCAGATGGCTACGTTCGTGTCCCGGACCTGGGAGGCGGCCGGCCGGGAGTGCCCGACTTCGGGGGTCTTGTTCTTCGACGACGTCGCCTCGGGCTCGACCCATGCGGCGGGCATCGACTGCGTGTCGGCTCTGGGGGTGGCCCAGGGCACGGCGGACAGGACGTTCTCGCCGTCTGAGCCGGTGACGAGGGCGCAGATGGCTGCGTTCTTGGCCCGGGCCTGGGCGGCGGCCGGGCGGGCCTGTCCCGACGACGCGGGCTCGTCCTTTGACGACGTGCCCGCGGACTCGGCCCGCGCCGCGGACATCGGCTGCATAGCCGCCCTGGGGATCACCAGCGGCACCGGCTCCGGGGCGTTCTCGCCGTCAGATGCGGTGACGAGGGCCCAGATGGCCACCTTCCTGGCCCGCTTCCACGAAGCCCTCACCAGCTAACACCGCCCGAAACCCAACCCCCGCCCGAGCCCGAATCCCGTCTCGGGGGGCGGCTTCGGGCTCATCCGGCCTCGCCTATTTTGCGCGCCCTCTAAGCGGTCATGCCTGCTTTGTGATGGTCCACCCGGGAGGGGCTAGAAGCGGGCGGTTAGGCGGGTCAGGTTGCTGGTCCAGATGCGGCGCAGCACGGGGCGGGCCAGTCGGGCTCCGATTGGGCCGCCCATTCGGGCCGGGAACACGAGCTGCTCCTCCCAGACCACCTCGGTGCGGGTGTCGTCGACCGGGTTGATCTGGAGTTGGCCCTCGCCGGTGACCAGGCCTTGGTGGCGGATGCCGATTAGGCGGCCGTCGATCCACTCGGTGACCTCCATGCGGTCGTTGAGGACGATGGGGCCGACCTTTGTGCGGCACGAGAACCGCACTCCGACCCCCTCCCGGCGGGGGTCGTTGCTGTTGTCATCTGGGCCGTTGCCATCTGGGCCGTCGGCATCTGGGCCGTCGCTGCTGTCGGCGGAGCTGGGGCCGCTGGCGGGGTCGTGGCCGTCGTCGTCGAACTCGATGGACACCGCGTCTTTCATCCACTCGACGTGGCTGGCTATGTGACGCACGTCGTCCCAGACTCGGTCGGCCTGCGCGTCGATCACGGTTGAGACCCGGATGCTGATACCCGAAGCGCCAGTCATCCCCGGGAGTATGGCCCCCGGCGGGGGTGGGTGGTGGCCGTAGGCTGGTTGGATGGCCGAGTCGGCTGAGATCTATCTTGACCATGCCGCCTCCACCCCTTTGCGGCCCGAGGCCCGGGGCGCTTGGCTGGCGGCTGCGGCGGCTCACCAGGCCAATCCGACTGGCGCTCATCGGGCCGCCCGGCAGGCCCGCCGGGCCCTGGACGAGGCCCGGGCCACAGTGGCGGCCGCGCTGGGGGCCGAGCCTGGCGAGGTGGTGTTCACCTCGGGGGGGAGCGAGGCCGACAACCTGGCTGTTAGGGGCGCGCTCGGCACCGGCCGCAGTCGGGGTCGCTCCGTGGCCGTGACCAGCGCGGGCGAGCACCACGCCGTGCTCGAGCCGGTGGAACGGTCGGGGGGCCGGGTGGTTCCCATCGACCGGAGGGGCCTGATCGACTGCCGGGCCCTGGCCGAGACTCTGGCCGCGGCTGCTGGTGCCGAGGCCGCTGAGGCGGAGTCTTCCGGTATCCGGTCCGGCTCCGAGACCACGGCCTCGACCGGGAACGGGGGCGGGTCTCGGCCGGGCGGGGTGGCGGTGGTTTCGGTTATCGCCGTCAACAACGAGGTGGGATCGATCACTCCGCTGGCTGAAGTGGCCGAGACGGTGCGGGCGGCCGCTCCGGGGGCACTGCTGCACACCGACGCGGTCCAGGCGGTGAACTGGATCGACGTGGCGACTGAGACGGCCGGGTACGACTTGGTGTCGATTACCGGCCACAAGATCGGCGGACCGGTCGGGATCGGCGCCTTGGTGGTGCGGGCCGGGGCCGAGCTCGACCCGCTCATCGTCGGCGGGGGCCAGGAGCGGGGCCGGCGGGCCGGCACTCCCGACGTGGCCGGCGCCGCCGCCCTGGCCGCCGCCCTCGAAGCCGCCGTGTCCGAGCGGGGCGACCTGATCGCCGACACCGAGGCCCGGCGGGACCGGCTGCTCGACCTCCTCAGCGAGCGCCTCGGCGACCGGGTGACGGTCTCGGCCGCCCCCGACGGCGACCGGTCCCACCTGGCCGCCGGCTTCGCCAACGTCTGCTTCGAGGGGGTCCAGAGCGAGGCCCTGCTGTTCCTGCTCGATGAGGCCGGGGTGCGGGCCTCGGCCGCGTCGTCGTGCTCGAGCGGGGCTCAGGACCCGTCTCATGTGCTGGCGGCCATGGGCGTCCCCCGGGAGCTGGCCCTCGGGTCGCTGCGCCTGTCGCTGGGCCGCACCACCGCCGACTCCGACATCGACCGGGCGGTGGAGGCCATCGCCGCCGCCGTCGAGCGCCTCGACCGCTGCGGCGGGGGCTGAGAGGCCGCTGATGACCGCCGACTTCGGGCTGGCCGCGGCCGGCGGGGGGCCGGTGGCCGGCGCCGGGGCCTCGGGGCGCGGCGGCGGACGGGGCCGGGTGCTGGTGGCCATGTCCGGCGGGGTCGACTCGTCGGTGGCCGCGGCCCGCCTCCTCGACGCCGGCCGCGAGGTGGTGGGGGTGACCATGAAGCTGTGGGGCGGCCCCAGCGACACCGGCTGCTGCTCGGTGGCCGACGTGGACGACGCCCGGTGGGTGGCCGACCGGCTCGGCATCGAGCACCACGTGTTCAACTTCGGCGACCACTTCGAGCGCCACGTGGTGGCCCCGTACGTGGCCGACCACGCCGCGGGCCGCACCCCCAACCCCTGCGTCGAGTGCAACCGGCACGTGAAGTTCGACCGGCTCCTGCGCCGGGCCGACTCCCTGGGCTTCGATGAGATCGCCACCGGCCACCACGCCCGGGTGGTGGCCACCCCCGAGGGGCCGCGGCTGGCCCGGGGCGCCGACCGGGCCAAGGACCAGTCCTACGTGCTGCACATGCTCGGCCCGTCGGTGCTGGCCCGCCTGCTGCTGCCGGTGGGGGAGACCACCAAGGACCAGGTCCGGGCCGAGGCCCGGGCCCGGGGGCTGGTGACCGCGGCCAAGCCCGACAGCCAGGACGTGTGCTTCATCACCTCCGCCGCCGGGCGCCGGGCCTTCCTGGGGGACCGGATACCGCTGCGGCCGGGCCGGGTGGTGGACGCCGCCGGGCGCCGGCGGGGCCGGGTGGACGCGGTGGAGTTGGTGACCGTCGGCCAGCGCCGGGGCCTGGGCCCCTCCGGCGACGGGTCGCCCCGCTACGTGCTCGACGTGGACGCCGAGTCGCTGACCGTCACCGTCGGCGGCCGGGCCGACCTGGAGCGGGACCGGACCCCCCTGGAGTCGTGGGACTGGACCGACGGCCCGGTGTCCGGGCCGGTGCCGGTGCAGACCTCCGCCCACGGGACCCCGGCCGACGCCCGCATCGAGGAGGCCCCCGACGGGGGGTTGGTGGTGGCGTGGGGCCGGCCCCACCGGCTGGTGGCCCCCGGCCAGAGCGTGGTCGCCTTCGTCGGCGACATGGTGGTCGGCGGCGGCATCGCCGCCCGCCCCGGCCCTTAGGGGTGGCGCTCAGCCGTCTCGATCAGCGGTGAGCGGAATGCCCCGGTCGCCGGCGGCGGCCAGCACCCGCGCCGGCAAGCTGGGTGACACCAGCAGAGCGGTAACGGCCCGGGCGTTTTCGCGGCGACGCCCGGCGACCACCGGCAACTCGGCCGGCCCGGCCAGCCGCACCTCCAAGGCCAGGCCCAAAGCCGCGGCGGTGAGGTCTGCGGTGTCTTCGGTGTCTGCGGTGTCGGAAGGGGCGGGCCCGAGGGAGGCGATCTCCGAGCGGGTCAGCAGCACCGGCTGGGCCAGGGTCAGATGGTCGTGGACTACCAGCCCGGCGGGCACGAACACCAGCCAGCGCCGGGCCAGCCGGTGCAGGGCCCGCCCGGCCAGGAGCGCCGCCGGCCATCCGATCAGCGTCGCGGCCGCGCCTGCCGCCAAGTGCCGGTCGGCCAGCAGCAGCGGCCCGGCCGCGGCCCCGGCGCAGGTCAGGAGCCACATGGGCGCCACCAGAGTCAGCAGCACCGGCCCCGGAGCCCGCAGCAGAAAGCGCCGCTCGGCGCCGTAGCTGGAGGCGTCGGTCACCGCGTCCCCGAAGGCCGGGTGCAGCACCGCGACAGCCGCCACCGCCGCCGCGGCCAGAGCAACTCCGTGGCTCAGCCACATCCGGTCGTCGATCACCGCCAGCGCCCACACCGAGGCGACCAGGTTGGCTGGCACCGCCACCCGGACCGCGGTCAGGGCCAGAGGACCGGGCAGCACCATGGCGGCCAGCGCGGCCGCGAAGACGCCCCACAACCCCACTGATACCGCTGATCGGAAACCGGCATCATCGGAGGCTGAGGCCAAGGCGTCGGCGTACAGCGATCCGGCCGCCACCGGCAGCCAGGCCGCCACCGCGGCCCCCCGCGCGGAGAGGACTGCTCGGCCCAGCATCGCAGTCATTCTCGATCCCTGGTTTCCTCCGGTCGGGCTTTCCTGGCGCACCATGACCCGTCAGCATGCCCGCGTCGAACCCCGCTCGGATCGGCCCGGCGGGGCCACCACTAGGATCGGCGGCGATGGCCGAGGATCCGGGGGCCCGCATCCAGGAGCTGCGAGCCGAGATCGACCGCCACGCCCGGCGCTACTACGAACACGACGATCCCGAGATCCCCGACGCCGACTACGACCGGCTCCTGGCCGAGCTGCGCGCCCTGGAGGAGGCCCACCCCGACCTGGTCTCGGCCGACTCACCCACCCAGCGGATCGGCGGCCGCCCCAACCCCGTGTTCACCCCGGTCGCCCACGCCGTCCCCATGATGTCGCTGCACAACGCCTTCGACCGCAACGAGCTGCGGGCCTGGGCCGAGCGGGTGCAGCGCCGCCTGGGGGACCGACCAGTCGGGGCCTACGCGGTGGAGCCCAAGTTCGACGGGCTGGCCATCTCGGTGCTCTACCGGGAGGGTCGGATGGTGCGGGCCGCCACCCGGGGCGACGGCCGCACCGGCGAGGACGTGACCGGCAACGTGGCCACCATCGCCGGCCTGCCCCGATGGCTCGGCGGGTCGGGGTCCGCCCCGCCCGCGGTGCTGGAGGTCCGGGCCGAGGTCTACCTGGCCCTGTCGGCCTTCGAAGCCCTCAACCAGCGCCAGCGGGACCGGGGCGATAAGCCCTACGTCAACCCCCGCAACGCCGCGGCCGGCTCGCTGCGCCAGAAGGACTCGGCTGTGACCGCCGAGCGGGGCCTGTCGCTGTGGTGCTACCAGCTCGGCGCCGTGGACGGCGGCCCCCGGCTCGCCTCCCACATCGAGACCCTGGAGTGGCTGGACTCGCTCGGCTTCCCGGTGAACGAGCACGCGGCCCGGCTGGAGAGCCTGGACGCGGTCGAGGGCTACGTGGCCGACCTGGAGGCCCGCCGCCACGACCTCGACTACGAGGTGGACGGCGCGGTAGTGAAGGTCGACGACCTCGGCATCCAGGCCGAGCTGGGCGCCGACGCCAAAGCCCCCCGCTGGGCCATCGCCTACAAGCTCCCCCCCGAGGAACAGTCCACCGAACTGCTCGACATCGAGGTGTCGATCGGCCCGTCCGGCCAGGCCACCCCCTTCGCCCGCCTGGCCCCGGTGTTCGTCGGGGGGGTGACGGTCACCACCGCCACCCTCCACAACGAGGACCAGGTGGCGGCCAAGGACGTCCGCCCCGGCGACACCGTGATCGTCCGCCGGGCCGGCGACGTGATACCCGAGGTGGTGAGGCCGGTGCCCTCGGCCCGGCCGGAGGGCTCGGCGCCGTGGACGTTCCCCCGCCGCTGCCCGGTGTGCGGCCAGCCGCTGCGCCGCGACGAGGGGGCGGCGGCCACCTTCTGCGTCAACTTCGGCTGCCCCCGCCAGGTGAGGGGCCGCATCGAGCACTTCGTCGGCCGGGCGGCCATGGACATCGAGTTCTTGGGCGAGAAGAACATCGACCGCTTCGTCACCGACGGCCTGCTGTCCGATGCCGCCGACCTTTACCGGCTGGACTTCGACCGGATCGCGGCCATGGAGGGGTTCGGGGCCGTCTCCGCCGAGAACCTGAGGTCCTCCGTCGAGGCCAGCCGCCGCCAGCCCCTGCACCGGCTACTGTTCGGACTGCGCATCCCCGAGATCGGCCAGGCCAACGCCCGGCTGCTGGCCTCGTCCTTCGAGACGATGGACGCCATTTTGGCCGCTGACGAGGACGAGCTGGCCGCGGTGGAGGGGTTCGGCCCGATCATCGCCGCCGCGGTCAGGGGGTGGTTCGACGACCCCCGGGCCCGGGACCTGATCGAACGGCTCCGGGAGGCCGGCCTTCAGATGGAGGCCGAGGCGGCGGGCGGCTCGGCGGCGGCGCCGCAGACGCTGGCGGGCCGGGCGGTGGTGGTGACCGGGACGCTGGAGGGCTTCAGCCGGGACCAGGCCCGGTCGGCCATTACGGCCCGGGGGGGCAACTCGCCCGGCGGGGTGTCGTCTCGGACGTTCGCGCTGGTGGCCGGCGCCGACCCGGGGGCGTCGAAGGTCAACAAGGCGGCCGAGGCCGGGGTGCCGGTCATAGACGAGGCCGCCTTCGAGCGGCTATTGGAGACCGGTGAACTGGATATGGGCGGGGACGGGGGCGAGGCGGCCGGGGCGTCTGAGCGGGATCGCCCCGGCGGGCGATGACAGCCCGGTCCCGTCAGGAGACCTCGAAACACCATTCGATCGAGGCGGTGTCGGCCCGGCGGGCGATGAGGGCGAAGACGGCCACCGCGCAGTTGGTGTCGGGGGAGAGCGCCTCTATCGATTTGCCCGGTCCGGGCGAGAACAGGTACTGGTTGAGCCCGGCGGTGCGGTCGGTCTCGCCGATCACCTCCACCCCGCCGCCGGGCGAGGCGCTGGGCCGGATGACCAGGGACGACAGCTCGTAGGGCGCGCTCAAGTCGATCCCCACCGTCTGCTGCTGCAGCACCTCGCTGCCGCGGGCCGGGATAAGGGCTTCGACGGCCGGATGGCGGCCGCTCACCGCCGGGTCGGCGTCGTCGTCGCCCACCAGGGACGCCACCCAGAACCCGGCCAGGCCCGCGGCCAGCAGCGCCACGATGGCCGCCCAGGCCCATCGGGGTATCGACCGGGCCGGGGCGGCGGGCTGGGTCATCCGCCGATCTTGGCACGGCTGGCCGTTCCGGTCCCGAACCGGCCGTTACGGTGGGCTCCCATGGCTGCCACACCCCCGAGCGACCCGCCGCCGGTGCCTGAGCCGTCGGATGCTGCGGTGCCTGCGAGCGACCTGCCGGTGCCTGAGCCGCCGGATAGTGCGCCGCCTGCGAGCGACCCACCGCCGTCCCCCGAGCCGCCGGATGCTGCGGTGCCTGCGAGCGATCCGCCGCCGGTGCCTGAGCCGCCGAAAGCAGCTTCTACAGGCGAAGTGCCCGGTGCCGCCGTCGGAAGCCTGCAGGACTTGCTCGACGCCGGGCACCGGCTCTCAGCCTCGCAGGCGCTGCTGGTCGGCCTGGAGGCGGCTCGAGTTTTGATGCGCTTGCATGGCGAGGGACGGAAGCATGGAGGAGTCACGGCTTCCAACCTGGTGTTCGATGCCGAAGGCCGGGTGCGCCTGGCCGAACCCGACTCGACCCGTCAGATTGATGATCCACCGGGACCAGAAACCGGCGCCGACCCTGCCAACGACATCCGAGACTTGGGCCTGGTCATCCATCGGGCCGTGATCGGCGCCGCGACCGCGGCGAGTGACGAGACGCCGGACCCCGACGCGACATCGGTTGCCGAGGCTTTGGGGCCGCTGCAGGAGGTGGTGGCTCGTGCCGTCTCCCCCCGTCCCGGGGACCGTCCCGGCGCCGCTGATCTAGCGCGAGACCTGATCCGAACGGCCGAATCCCTGCCCCGGCCCGAACCGTTCCCTTTGATCGAGCCCAGAACCTTGATCGAGCCCAGAAGCGCTGGAGCCGACTCGGCCTCGGTTCCGGTCGCCGATTCTGGCCCAGACCTGGCTCCGCCCGTCTCTGTTGGCCAGAGCCCGTCCCGTCCCGTCGATACTGACCCGGCCTCGGTTCCGGTCGCCGATTCTGGCCCAGACCTGGCTCCGCCCGTTGAGGCTGGCTCGGATTCCCATCCTGTTCCGGCCCCGGCTCCGCCTGAGCCTTCGCCCGATCCGGGCCCGGTCCTGCCCGAGCCGGACCCGGCGGCTGTGGCCTCCACCCCGGCGGGGGATTCCGACGAACTGCTCAATGACCTGAACCGGGAGCCGGACCCGGTGCCGCCGCCCCGGGACCACAAGCCGGAGCCGGTCCCGGCCGCGCCGCCCGGTGATCTCGACCGGGCGCCGGTCATGGCCCCGGCCGGGCCCCGGCCCGCGGTCCCGCTCGACGACGCCTCCAGGCGCCGCTGGCCCGGAATCCTGCTGGCGGTGGCAGTGGTGGCCGCCGCGGCTTACGGGGGCGTGTACGCATGGCGGTCCACCGCCACCGAGCCCGACGCCGTTCCCGACTTTGAGGGCCGCGACCGCACCGAAGCCATAGCCGAGGTCACCGCCCTGGGATGGACGCCGGAGGTGATCCAGGTGCGCCGGCCCGGCACCGAGCCGGGAGAGGTGGTGGAAACCGAGCCCGAGGCCGGAACCGAGCTGGAGTCGGGCCAGTCGCTGCGGCTGTTCGTCTCGCTCGGCCCGCCGCTGGTGTCGGTGCCCGATGTGGTCGGACTGTTGGCGGACGAGGCCGAAGCGGAACTGGAGGAGTCCGGCTTCGCCGTCTCCGGCGAGGTCAGCGTCCCAGACGACAACTACCCGCCGGGAACGGTCGTTGGCATCGACCTGCCCTCCTGGGTAACCGAACTGGAACCCGGCGCCGAGATCGGCCTGATCGTCTCCGCCGACCCGGTCGCTACCGGTTGATCTCTAGTCTTGGCCTTTTTTCCTCAGCCACCGCCACGCTGACCCTTATCCTGCCGGGATGGCCGAACTACCCCCTGATGAAGCGGCGGGCCCTGCGCTGGCGCCGGGGCGCATCACTCGCCAGGAGGCGGCGCATGTGGCCGGGCTGGCCCGGTTGCGCTTCACCGACGACGAGCTGGACCAGCTCACCGGCCAGCTCGCGGCCGTGCTCGACCACGCCGCCGACGTGGAGGCGCTCGACATCGACGACCTTCCGGCCCAGGCCCATCCGCTGGGCTTGACCGATGTGACCCGCCCCGACGAGGTCAGGCCGTCGCTGGACCGGGACCAAGTGCTGGCCCAGGCCCCGGCCGCCGAGTCGGGCCGATTCCGAGTGCCCCCGGTGCTGGGCGAGGCCCCGTGACCGCCCTGGATATCGCTTTGGCCGCTGGATGCCGAGATCGACATCGGCGGCGGGCCCCGTGACCGCGCTGGGCATCGCCGCGGCGGTGGCCGCCGGGGAGCGGTCGGCCCGGTCGGTGCTAGAGGAGCACCTCGACCGCATCGCCGAGCGGGAGCCGGAGATCGGCGCCTTCAACTGCGTCATGGCCGATGAGGCTCGGGCCGCGGCCTCAGAGATCGACGCGGCCGTGGCCCGGGGCGAGCGGCCCGGTCCCCTGGCCGGCGTCCCCGTGGCCGTCAAGGACAACCTGTGTACCCGCGACGCCCCCACCACCTGCTCGTCGCGCATCCTCGAGGGCTGGCGGCCCCCCTACGACGCCACCGCGGTGCAGCGGCTCCGAGCCGCTGGCGCGGTGATCGTGGGCAAGGCCAACCTCGACGAGTTCGCCATGGGGTCCTCCACCGAGAGCTCGGCCTTCGGCCCCACCCGCAACCCCCGCGATCTCAGCCGGGTTCCGGGCGGCTCCAGCGGAGGCTCGGCTGCGGCGGTGGCGGCCGGGTTCGCCCCCCTGGCCCTGGGAACCGACACCGGCGGCTCGGTCCGCCAGCCCGCGGCCCTGTGCGGGGCGGTGGGCCTCAAGCCCACCTACGGGTCGGTCTCCCGCTACGGCCTGATCGCCTTCGCCTCGTCGCTGGATCAGATCGGCCCCATCGCCGCCTCGGTGGCCGACGCCGCCGCCCTCTTCGAGGTCGTATCCGGCCCCGATCCGCTGGACTCCACCTCCTTCGACCCGGCTGCGGTAGCCGCCCCCCCGGCGGCGGAAGGCAGGGCCGGAGCGGCGGGTCGGGCCGAGGCTGCGGGTGATTACTCCGAAGGCGGCGAGGACGAGGCGCCCGAGGGGGTCGAGGGCCTGCGGATCGGGGTCCTGGCCGAGCTGTGCGGCGGCTTGGACGGCGGTGGGCTCGGTGACGCCGGGCCGACCGGCGGAGGCGGGCTGGCCGCGGCAGGCGCGGCTGGCGTTGAGGGCGTGGCCGCCGACGTGACCGCCCGGACGGCCGAGGCGGTGACCGCCCTAGAGAGGGCCGGAGCCGTCGTCGAGGCGGTCTCGGTGCCGTCGACGGTGCTGGGCCTGTCGGCCTACTACCTGATCGCCCCGGCCGAGGCCTCCAGCAACCTGGCTCGCTACGACGGCGTCCGCTACGGACTGCGGGTGGAGGGGGCCACCGCGGCCGAGATGAACGTCAGCACCCGCACCGCCGGGTTCGGGGCCGAGGTGAAGCGGCGGATCATGCTCGGCACCTACGTGCTGTCGGCCGGCTACTACGACGCCTTCTACGCCAAGGCCCTGCGGGCCCGGGCCCTGATCCGCCGGGAGCTGGACGAGGCGTACGAGCGGTTCGATCTGCTGGTCTGCCCTACCGCCCCCACCACCGCCTTCGAGCTGGGGGCCAAAACGGCCGACCCGCTGTCGATGTACCTCAACGACGTATGCACGATCCCCTCCAACCTGGCCGGCCACCCGGCGATCTCGGTGCCGTTCGGCTCGGGCGACGACGGCCTGCCGGTCGGGGTGCAGATCATGGGCCCGGCCTGCGCCGAGCACCCGGCGGGCCGCAGCCCCCTGTGGCGGGCGGCCGCCGCGCTGGAGCGGGCCGCGCCCTCGCCCGCGCCCGCCGACCCGGCCGGAGGGGCCGGGCCGTGAGCCCCCGGGAGCCGTCGATCCCGGCCGCTTGGGAGCTGGTGGTGGGCCTGGAGGTCCACGTCGAGCTGGCCACCGCCACCAAGCTGTTCTGCGGCTGCGCCAACCGCTTCGGCGACGAGCCCAACACCAACGTCTGCCCGGTCTGCCTGGGCCTGCCCGGCTCGCTGCCGGTGGTCAACGCCCGGGCGGTGGAGCTGGCCGTGAGGCTGGGCCGGGCCCTGGGCTGCCGGGTGGAGACCTCGGTGTTCGCCCGCAAGAACTACTTCTACCCCGACATGCCCAAGAACTACCAGGTCACCCAGTACGACCGGCCCACCAACGCCGACGGCCGCCTGGAGCTGCCCGATGGCTCGGCGGTGGGCATCGAGCGGGCCCATATAGAGGAGGACACCGGCAAGACCACCCACATGGGCTCGGGCGGGCGCATCCACGACGCCGTCTACTCGCTGGTGGACTACAACCGGGCCGGGGTGCCGCTGGTGGAGATCGTCACCCGCCCCGACATTCGCACCGTCGAGCAGGCCCGGGCCTGCGCCGCCGAGCTGCGGGCGGTGATGGCGTCGGTCGGCGTGTCGGATGCCCGGATGGAGGAGGGCTCGATGCGGGTGGACGCCAACGTGTCGGTCCGCCCCGCCGGGTCCGGGGAGCTTCGCACCCGCTGCGAGGTCAAGAACCTGAACTCGCTGCGGTCGCTGGGCCGGGCCGTGGCCTACGAGGCCTGCCGCCACGTCGATCTGTGGGAGGCGGGGGAGCGGCCCCGCCAGGAGACCCGCCACTGGGACGAGTCCGCCGGGCGGACCATCAGCGGGCGGTCCAAGGAGGAGGTGGAGGACTACCGCTACTTCACCGAGCCCGACCTGGTGCCGCTGGTGGCGGACGCGGCGGCCGTTGCCGCGACGGACGCGACCCTGCCGGAGCTGCCGAGGGATCGCCGGGCTGCGCTGGCCGCGGCCGGGGCTGAGGCCGAGGCAGCGGCGCTGCTGGTGGAGCGGGGCCAGGACGAGCTGGTGCTGGCCGCGGTGGCCGCGGTGGCCGCGGGCGCCGATGTCGAGCTGACCGTCACCCGGGTGGTCAACGACTTGGCCGCCGACGACTGGTCTCAGGTGACCCCCGAGGGACTGGCCGCGCTGGTGGGCATGGAGCGGACCGGGAAGCTGACCGCCACTCAGGCCAAGCAGGTGCTGGCCGAGATGGCGTCGGGCGGCGGCGACCCGGCCGCGGTGGCCGAGCGCCTGGGCTTCGAGGCCATGGCCGCCGACGACCTGGCCTCAGCGGTAGACCAGGTGATAGAGGCCCACCCCGCCGAATGGTCCCGGTTCTGCGCCGGCGAAGGCGACGACCGCAAGAAGATGGCCGGCTTCCTCACCGGCCAGGTAATGCGAGCCACCCGAGGCCGCGCCGACGGCGCCACCGTGAACCACCTCCTAACCGACCGCGCCGCCCAGTAATCCTTGAGAAATCCCGGTGCGATAACCGATTATTACTATGACGGCGGTGATGGTGATTCAGATATCGCTAATCTATGGCCAGTGTGGCTGTTCGGGCGGCCGTTCGAGCATCGTCTAATCCTAAGCCGGAGTCGGCTAACCCTGGGCTGGGCCCGACGGCTGGAGTGCTAGTTACTTCTCCATCAGTGGCGATTGCGCCCTCGTTTCCTGCTTCTTCGAGAGTTCCCGCGAGGGGCCGATCTGCGCCTCTGCCGATGCGGTCATTTGCCAAGATTGGTGCAACACCGCCGGGGGTGTTAAAAAAGTAGACACCGGCTACATGGAAGGGAGTCCCTTTGTGGCCAGCTAGCGCGTAGACGATGTAGCCCTGGCGTTCGGGCTCGTCTCTTGCGAAGATTCCGGGCCTGACGATCTCGGTGGGCGATACTGAGACTCGGAAGCGGTTTGTTCCGTCGGGGTTCCTAAAAAGAACTGGCGTTGCGATGGTTACCTGGGTTTCGCCAGCGGGAAGCTTGCCCACGAGGACTTCATCTACTATGAACACCACGCCGTCGTAAACGGTGGCTGTGGGGTCGGGTTCTTCGGTCGGATCGTCGTGGACTACGAGCACTGCTTCGGTGTAATCGGTGATACGTCCGACGAAGGCAATATCAGATGAGCGACTCAATGACTTCAGGTCATCGTGAGCCACCCAATACGGTTGCAGCGATGTTTCAGGAATTGATTTGTCGTAGGCGGCGAATCCGGCCATGGATTCAACGCCCTGTTGGGAGCCGAGTGCAGATACAGGAGGTCGCCCTTCGGGGGGTAGTTCTGGAAAGACTATTCCAGGGTCAGGCTCTTGAGACCGACCGGGTGAGCTATATTTGGATATAATGTCAGACTGCGTCGCAGTTGTGAGATCTGACGTAGTGTCGGCTAGCTCTCCTGGGAATCCATTCCATCTCACTTGATCAAGAAGGTTGATAACTCCGTAGCCTATTACCTCATAGTCAAGATCCTTGAGGTGTTCAGTGCGACTGAGAAATAATAGTACATCCTCCCCCTTAGTCAAGGCATCATCTGCGGTAGGGAACGTTGTTGACAGCTCATCGAAATTAATGATGTTCTTTTTCTTCTGAGGGTCGAGCACGCTGACACCTACTCGAATTGTCTTATCTGATGTGAGATGCTCCAATACATCCGGTCTCTGACCAAAAATTTCAAGAATCTTTACTTCACTCACCATATAGGCGAGTCCGGTGTCTCGATCCAAAACGGTTCGTTGTGGACCGCTTGATATTGTTCCTCGAATGAGGTACTCACTCGAATCAGCTAGTTGGCCTATGCTCGTGTGGTTAGCGACAGTTAGATGAACAAAGCGAGCTTCACCGCCTCCATCGCTACAGCCTGTCAGCAGTTGGTACCCGAACAGTATGGCCGCGGATATTGTCAGCCATCTCTTGATATATTTCGTCTTTACCGACCTTACCATTAGTTCATGTTACCAATTACCATTATGAGCAGCCGTAGCGCGCTCTTGCGGATGTTGTCTTTATGCCTAGAACCAGGGCCAGGGCCATATGAAGACAGCTTGAACCATCACAGCTACAAAACCGCACGAAATAGCGAATACTATAGAAGCAGTTGGGATACAAATTCGCACAATTACGGGTACGACTAAGATAAGGATTGCCGATACGATCAGCAGTCCTAATAAGCCATCACTACTTGGAGCAGTTAATATGGGCTCAGGAGAGTCCAGTTGGCTTTGAGCGAACTGTATCCATTTCACGGTATTACTCCCTTGCAGTATATAGATGTGGTTTCATTGGTTGGCTCGGGGCGGTGGCTTTCTACGGCCTAGGGTAACTTCTAGGTTGGTCAAGTCCTGCGCGGCTCGCTGGTGATCGATGGTCACATCAGCACTCGAGTCGCCGCTGGAGCGGCCGGTCAATCCCTCCGGAGCTTCGAGCGGCGTCGCTTCGCCGAACACGTCCGCCAGCCACAAGGTGCGTTCGCTGCCGAAGCCGTACAGCGCGGCGATGCGCCCGTCGCCCAGATCCCACACGTAGCCTTCGGTAGTGAGGAAACCAGCCCAGCTCAGGTGACAGCCGTCGTAGTCCCGAGAAGCCGCCCTCCAGTCGATGTCTACGAACTGCGATGTGTTCAGGGGCTGCGCCGCCTTCTGCTCGGGCAGGGCCAGGAGTTCGCTGAGCCCCCCATCGCGGGGCACGAGCCGCGGCCGACGATCGAGCAGCCGCCCACGCCACCCGAAGACAATCCTTCCGGTGGGCGCCCAGGTGAGGCGACGGTCGGGGTTCGGCGATTCGAACTTCCAACACAGGTGATAGCCTTCTCTCGAAAGAGGGCCGGGATATCGTTTGACTAATTCGATCCAGTCTGCGGGGCGGTGGATCTCCTTTATCCTCGGTTGTTTTTTGATGGGAATGTGCCACCGGCTGGTGCTGCCTCCGTAGTCCCAGGCGTCCACGACCGCATCATGGGTCTGTGACGGCAGATTCTGCACGGTCCACAGCAAGCTGCCGTCGTCGTACGACCTACCCCTTGCCCCTTGTTCTTGAAGCGTTGTCCACCATTCTTGGTTGTCCGGATCCAACGGTTCATGCAGGGCGTCCCCCAGTCTGGCCGCGAGAGCGTCGGCGATCGGCCTCCTCTGGTCCGCCCACTGGTAAGCAGATGCCAAGACAGACGCTCCGCACACGTGTGGACCGATTTCCCATTCGGCTATATGCACAGCCTCATCAAGAATGTGGCCAACGGGCGCGGTGCTCACCCACTCCGCGGCGCGATCCACGGCTTGCGCATCGGGAGCCTTCACCTGGATCTCCCGCGGCCGCACATCAGGCCGCTGCATTGCCTCCAGCTCGGCCAGAAGCACGACCCCGATCGGGCTCTCGACCAACTCGTCCGCAAAGCCGACACTCATGTCAGTCATCTTGTAGTTGACTTTGATAGTAGTGCCTTGCGTTTACGTAGGAGACTTCCTAAGAAGGCGAATAACACTGCCGAACACCATATTACGGCAAGACGAACAGGGATAATCCACAGTAGGTCTATTAGCGGGAATAGCTCGTCTCCTAGAAGAGCACTTCTCCACCCGGTATTGTCCCAAAAAATTTCCTTAGAACTACTTATAGTCCTTGCTATTACAGAAGAGATAGACATTAAGCTGCCAGTTTTCCATGATGGATAAGGTAACAGGTAACCAGCTATAATCAAGAGACCGAAAAATAAGATAATCAGAACAAGATTTGAAATATCTGAGACCAAGTATGCGGGCACTTCGATATTCAACAAGATAGTTTCGACCAATTCGGAGACAGGTATTAAGAGAAAGAGAGTGATTGCTGAGATTAGCGATATTACTTGAACACCGCGGCGATTTATTAACAAATCATTCCTTCATGGGTTTTTAGCAAATGACCAATTCATTCTAAGCTCTCGTCGTCGCGGGTCACAGTGTGATGGCGTCTTGGAGAATGCTGCGGTGCTTGTCCTTGAGACCACCCGCAGAGATCACGTCAACATCGCGCCCTAGCAGGTCTTGGAGGTCTTCTTGGAGCCCGGCGAGGTCGAACAGTGAGGCGCCTTCGGTGAAGCGGGCCAAAAAGTCGTAGTCGCTGTTGTCGGTGTCGTCGCCTCTGGCCACCGATCCCACCAGGGCTATCGATGAAGCCTTGCGACGGGCCGCGGCTTGCCGTATCGCGTCTCGGTGATTGACTAGAACGACGTCACGCCTGCTCATGCTCCTCACGCTAGTGCCTGTCAGCCATCCTCAAGCCTTCAAAGGCCCGAAATCGCACGGTAACGCGGGGCGGCGCAGGAGGTTCAGCGGTCGGCGCCGGTGATTAGCCAGCGGGGGCCGGCGAAGCGGGCCAGCAGGGTGGCCAGCCTCACCAGCATCCAGGCGTGCAGGGCGGCCCAGAGCCAGCCGATGCCCGCGCCGGCCCCGGCCACCGTCAGCGCCCCGGCCGCGAGCACCGAGCTGGCCGCGGCCATGGCCCAGGCCAGGAACCGCAGGTCGCCGGCGCCGATCATCACGCCGTCGAGGGCGAACACCACCCCGTTTACCGGCTGGGACAGCCCGACGTGCAACAGCAAGAAGAAGGCCAGCCCGGCCACGGCCGGGTCCTCGGTGAACACCCCGGGCAGCAGCCCCGAGAAGGCCAGCACCGCCCCGCCGGTCGCCGCCCCGGTGACCAGGCCCCACTCGATCATGCGCCGCCCCAGGGCCCGGGCCCGGTCCGGCTCGGACGCCCCCAGAGCCCGGCCGATCAGGGCCTGGCCGGCGATGGCCACCGCGTCGAGCGCCAGAGCCAGAAACGTCCACACCTCGAAGGCGATCTGGTGGGCGGCCAGGTCGTCGGTGCCGATCCGGGCCGCCACCGCCACGGTGAGCACCAGGCCGCCCCGCAGGGCCGCGGTCCGCACGAACAGGTCCGCCCCGGCCACCGCCAGCCGCCCGATCACCGCCAAATCCGGCCTCAGCCCCACCCCGTGGCGGGCCACCGCCGCCCTGATCCACCACACGAACACCCCCGCCGCGGCCACCTGGGCCACCACGGTGGACAGGGCCGAGGCGCCGATGCCCTGGCCGAAGCCGTAGATCAGCACCACCTCCAGCACCAGGTTCAGCACCGCCGACCCCGCCGCCACCCAGAGGGGCCGCTTGGTGTCCTGGAGGCCCCGCAGGTAGCCCACCCCGGCCAGCCCCACCAGCATGGCCGGGAACCCCAGCAGGGAGATCCTCAAATAGACGAGCGCGTTCTGGCGCACCACCGGGTCGCCGCCGCCGAGCAGGTCCACCAGGCCGGGCGCGAAGACGATCCCGGCCCCGGCCAGCACCGCCCCCACCAGCCCGGCCAGCCACACGCTCTGCACGGCCTGGTGGGCGGCCCGGCGATGCTCGCCCGCGCCCAGCAGGCGGGCCACCGCCGCGGTGGTGCCATAGGCCAGGAAGATGAACAGGGCGTGGCCGATCAAAAGGATCGACGACGCCAGGGCCAGCCCGCCCAACTGCGGGGTGCCGAGCCGCCCGACGATGGCCGTGTCGGCCAGCACGTACAGGGGCTCGGCGGTCAGCGCCCCCAAAGCGGGCCAGGCCAGCCGCCAGATCTCGGTGTCGTCGGGAGTCCAGGCCCAGCGGGTCCGCCCCGGCGCAGTTGGCATCGGCATCGGCTGAGGCTATGACCGCTGGTACCCGGTGACCGGAGCGGGCGACTCCGTGGGCGAGGCCGGCAGGCGACATCATCGACCTCACCGACCCGCCGCCCCGTAGCCCCGCAGCCGAGCGCGCCTCCCGTAGCGGCGGCCAGAGTTGCCAGGCCGGGATCGAGCCGCCATACTTCAGGCCGTGGAACTCGTCGCTGCGCTCGTGCCGGTAGTAGTCGGATAAAGCGCACGCTCGCGTCCACAACCGATCGTGCGCTCGACCTCCCGCCGGGGAGGTCGTTTCGCGTTGTCGAGTCCGCACTGAGCCAGAGACCGAGAATCGAGCACCGCCCCAAGATCCCAGCCACGGAGAAGTGAAGCCATGCAGATGACCGGAGGCCAGGCGCTGGTCAAAGCCCTCGAGCACGAGGGCACCGAGGTGGTGTTCGGGCTGCCCGGCGGGGCCATCCTGCCCGTGTACGACCCGATCATCGAGTCGCCCATACGCCACATCCTGGTCCGCCACGAGCAGGGGGCCGGGCACATGGCCGAGGGGTACGCCCACGCCACCGGCCGGCCCGGGGTGGCCATGGTCACCTCGGGGCCGGGGGTCACCAACATCGTCACCGCCCTGTGCGACGCCAACATGGACTCCATACCGATGGTGTGCGTGTCCGGCCAGGTGCCCTACCCGGCCATCGGCACCGACGCCTTCCAAGAGTGCGACACCACCGGCATCACCATGGCCGTCACCAAGCACAACTTCTTAGTGACCGAGGCCCAGGACATACCCCGGATCATCCACGAGGCCTTCCACATCGCCACCACCGGCCGCCCCGGCCCGGTGCTGGTGGACATCCCCAAAGACATCGTCGACCCCAACAACCCCCGGTCGGCCATGACCTGGTACGAGCCCTCCGACGGCGACATGGAACTGCCCGGCTACCGACCGGCCACCGCCGGCGAGCCCGGGGCGATCCAGGCCGCGGCCGCCCTCATCGCCGCCGCGGAGCGCCCCGTCATCTACGCGGGCGGCGGGATACTCAAGGCCCGGGCCGCCGACGCGCTCAAAGAGCTGGCCGAGCTGACCGAGATGCCGGTGGTCACCACCCTCATGGCCCGGGGCGCCTTCCCCGACAGCCACCCCCTGTGTCTGGGCATGCCGGGCATGCACGGCAACTACGCGGCGGTGACGGCCATGCAGGAGGCCGACCTGCTGATCGCCCTGGGGGCCCGGTTCGACGACCGGGTGACCGGCCGGGTGGACGGCTTCGCCCCCGGCGCCAAGGTGATCCACGTCGACATCGACGCGGCCGAGCTGGGCAAGGTGAGGACGGCGGAAGTGGCCGTCCGGGGCGACTGCAGGCTGGTGATCGCCGCCATCATCGACGCCCTGCGGCCCCTCGGCGCCGCCGCCCGGCCCGACCGCCGGGCCTGGAGGTCCCGAATCAGCGGATGGCAGGAGAAGTACCCGCTGGTCTACGAGCAGTCCGAGCCGGGCGAGCTGCTCAAGCCCCAGTACGTGATGGAGCAGCTCCGCGACCTCACCCCCGACGACGCCATCGTCGCCTCCGGGGTGGGCCAGCACCAGATGTGGGCCAGCCAATACTGGACCTTCGACCACCCCTACACCTGGGTCAACTCCGGGGGGCTTGGCACCATGGGGTTCTCCATCCCGGCCGCCATCGGGGCCAAGGTCGGCCGCCCCGACCGCATGGTGTGGGCCGTCGACGGCGACGGCTGCTTCCAGATGACGGCCCAGGAGCTGGTCACCGCCACCGTGGAGCGCATCCCCATCAAGGTCGCCCTGTTCAACAACGCCTACCTGGGCATGGTGCGCCAGTGGCAGGAGATGTTCTACGAGGAGCGCTACAGCGAGGTCTACCTGTCCTATGAGGTGCCCGACTACGTGAGATGGGCCGAGGCCATGGGCTGCGTGGCCCTGCGGGTGGAGGCCCCCGAGGAGGTGGCCCCGGCCATCTCCAAGGCCAACGAGATCGACGACCGGCCGGTGGTGCTGGAGTTCCGCAGCGAGGCCTCCGAGAACGTCTACCCGATGGTGCCGGCCGGCAAGACCAACTCAGAGATCGTCGTCGACCCCTCCCAGCCCGACCCCCGAGCCGACCGGTGATGGCCGCCCCGCAAACCGCGCAGGACTCGGCCGCCGCGCCGGCCCCGCAGACTTCAGAGGCCCCGGAGGCGGCCGCAGCGCCGTCGGCCCGGTTCTCCACCATCGTCACCACGGTCGAGAACAAGCCCGGGGTGCTGGCCCGGGTTTCGGGCCTGTTCGCCCGGCGGGGCTACAACATCGAGTCGCTGGCCGTGGCCGCCACCTACGACCCCCGCTTCAGCCGCATCACCTTCACCGTCGACGTGGAGTCGTCCTCGCTGGAGCAGGTGGTCAAGCAGCTCGACAAGCTGGTCAACGTGGTCGAGATCCAAGAGCTCGACCCGGCCGAGTCGATCGAGCGGGAGCTGATCCTGGTGACCGTGGCCGTGTCGCCCGCCCGCCTCGGGGGGCTGCTGGGGCTGGCCGACGAGTTCCGGGCCTACGTGCTCGACGCCGACGCCGACCGGATGATGCTGTCGCTGTCGGCCCGCCCGGCCCGGCTGGACGAGTTCGCCCGGCGCCTGCAACCCTACGGGATCATCGAGCTGCAGCGGACCGGGCGGGTGGCCCTGCCCCTGCTCGCCGCCCGCCGGTCGGCCCCGGCGCCTTTGGCCCGGGGCCCCCGAGGCGCTCCCTCCCCCCGACGCCCTGCGGCGCCCTGACCGAGTCCCTACCAACCCGAGAGGTTCAAGTGGCAGACACCAGCGACATCATCAAGGCCACCATCTACTACGAGAGCGACGTGGACCGGTCGGTCATCGACGGCCGCCGGGTGGCGGTCCTGGGCTACGGCTCCCAGGGCCACGCCCACGCCCTGAACCTCTCCGACTCCGGGGTGGATGTGCGGGTCGGCCTGCGCGAGGGCTCCAGCTCGGCGGCCAAGGCCCGGGCGTCGGGGCTGGCCGTCGATTCCATCGCCGCGGCCGCGGCCGCGGCCGACGTGATCATGATGCTCATGCCCGACACCGAGATGGCCGCCGTCTACTCCGAGCACGTCGAGCCCAACCTGGCCCCCGGCGACGCCCTGTTCTTCGCCCACGGGTTCAACATCCGCTTCGACCTCATCTCCCCGCCCGACTCCGTGGACGTGTGCATGGTGGCCCCCAAGGGTCCGGGTCACTTGGTGCGACGGACCTACGAGGAGGGGGGCGGCGTGCCCTGTCTGGTGGCGGTGGAGCAGGACGCCTCCGGCTCGGCCCTGGCCCTGGCTCTGACCTACGCTGACGCCATCGGCGGGGCCCGGGCCGGGGTGATCGAGACCACCTTCACCGAGGAGACCGAGACCGACCTGTTCGGCGAGCAGGCCGTGCTGTGCGGCGGCACCACCGCGCTGGTCCAGGCCGCCTTCGAGACGCTGGTGGACGCCGGCTACCAGCCCGAGGTGGCCTACTTCGAGTGCCTGCACGAGCTCAAGCTCATCGTCGACCTCATGTACGAGGAGGGCATCGCCGGGATGCGCTACTCGGTGTCGGACACGGCCGAGTACGGCGACCTGACCCGGGGGCCGCGCATCGTCAACGATGCGGTGCGGGCCGAGATGGGCCGCATCCTGGCGGAGGTCCAAGACGGCTCGTTCGCGGCCGAGTGGGTGGCCGAGAGCCGCAGCGGCCGGGAGAACTTCCACCGGCTGGAGGCGGCCGGCCACGACCACGCCATCGAGAAGGTGGGCGCGGTGCTGAGGTCCATGATGCCGTGGATCTCCGCGGGCAAGGCCTCGGTCAAGGAGGCCTCCGGCGGCCAAGGCTGACCCGCCGACCAAATGCACCAAATGCACTAGATGCACCAAAATGCACCGATCGGGGTAAAGTAGCTGCATGTCGGACCCGAAGGCCGGCCTCGCCAATCCCTTTCGCCCTGGTTTCGGGCAGCAGCCGCCGGTGCTGTCGGGCCGTGATGGATTCTTGGATACGGTGGCGGGCGATCTGGCGGCCGGCCCGGCCAGCCCCGGCTACACATCGTTGCTGCTCGGTGCCAGGGGCATGGGCAAGACCACAGTCCTGCACAAGGTGTGCGAGAACGCCGAGGCGGGCGGCTGGATCATATGCCGGGTGGAGGCGCAGTTCGGCGCCCGCCAGGACGACCTGACGCACTTGGCGCTGGCCCAGACGGCGCGGGACCGGCTGAGGGAACTGGCGCCCAAGCGGCGTGCGGCGCGTGTGAGCGGCATGTCGGTCGGCCCCGTGTCGCTGTCATGGCGCCGGGATGATGATCCCGCCGCATCTGGACCCCGGGAGATGCAGCGGGCGCTGGACGACTTGGTAACGGCCTGCGTCGGCAAGAGACGCGCCGGGGTGCTGCTCGCTGTCGACGAGTTCCACAACATCCGGGCCGCTGACGCGAGCGTCATCGCTTCCGCCATCCAGATGCTCACCAAAGCCGGGTCGAAGCCCGTGGCGCTGTTCGGCGCCGGACTGCCGCATCTGGAGCACACTCTGCTGCCGAACAAGGGGTTCACGTTCTTCCAGCGGACCACGAAGCGCAGGCTTGAGGGCCTCCGCTGCTCTGAGGCGATGCAGGCGCTGTCGGAGCCGTTCGCCTTCGCGGGCATAGCCGCGGAGGAGTCGTTGATGCGGAAAGCCGCCCAGACAACGAAGGGGTATCCGTACGCCGTCCAGTCGCTGGGCTACCACCTGTGGGAGGAGGCCGCCGACGCCGGACACGTCGCAGGAGAGCATCTGGAACGCGCCGTCGCGGCGATGGGCTCAGATGTCACCGAGAACGTGACCGTCCCGATCTGGGGGCGGCTGCCGGGCCGGGCCCGGGACTTCCTGGCTGCCATGTCCGCCGACGCCGGGCCTTCACGAGTGTCCGACATCGCCGAGCGCATGAACGCCTCTCCCAGTCTGGTGAACAACTATCGGCGCAAGTTGATCGACGAAGGAGTGATCGCCGCGAACGGGCATGGGCTGGTGTCGTACGTCGATTCCCGTATGGTCGAACTCGCCGCCGATCACGCCCTGGAAGTGGAGATGCTGAGAGCCAGGTGAGGGCTCCGTATGGAGAGGCGGCCATAATGAGCGGAGCGATGGCTGGACTCGGCCAGCGCTGAGCGAGGTTGGCGACATGCGCTGGTTCAACACCGCCGGTCCGGTCGATCCGGCCGATCATTATCTGATCCCGCCGCTGTCTCGCATCGACCGGGGCAAGGTGCTGGGCTTGGTGCGGGACAAGAAGTATTTCGTGTTGCACGCGCCCCGCCAGACGGGCAAGACGTCGTCGCTGCTGGCGCTGGCCGAGGTGCTGAGCGAGCAGGGCTTCTGTTGTGTGTATGTGACGGTGGAGACGGCTCGGACCGCCCGCGACGACGTGGGCCGGGCCATGCGCTCGGTGCTGGCCGCGGTGGCGTCGCAGGCCCGGACTGCCCAAGGCGACGGCTTCTTGGACGATGTCTGGCCCGATGTTTTGGCCCGGGTCGGGCCGGACTCAGCGCTGGGCGAGTCGCTGAAGCGGTGGGCGGAGGCGTCGCCGCGGCCGCTGGTGCTGCTGATTGACGAGATCGACGCCATGGCGGGGGATTCGCTGTTGTCGGTGCTGCAGCAGTTGCGCGCCGGCTACCCCGGCCGGCCGGCGCACTTCCCCCACAGCGTGGTGCTGTGCGGCTTGCGCGACGTGCGCGATTATCGGATGGGCGGCACGGTGAGCCCGTTCAACATCGCCGCTGAATCTCTGCGACTCGGTGATTTCTCCCGGACCGAGACGCTGGGGCTGCTGGACCAGCACACCGCGGAGACCGGCCAGGAGTTCTCGCCGGCCGCGTTGGAGGCGGTATGGGCCCAGACCCGGGGCCAGCCGTGGCTGGTGAACGCGCTGGCCTATGAGGCTTGTTTCGAGAACGAGGCCCGGCGCGATGATCGCTCGCTCCCGGTCACCGAGTCCGATGTGGCCGCCGCCCGGGAGGAGCTGATCGCCGGCCGGGCGACGCATCTGGACTACCTGTCGGACCGGCTGCGCGAGGACCGGGTTCGGCGGGTGATAGAGCCGATGCTGACCGGCGCGCACCACTACAACTTCACCGACCGCGATGTCGGATACGTCCGCGATCTGGGGCTGGTGGCCGCCGATGCGCCGGTGCGCATCGCCAACCCCATATACGCCGAGGTGCTGCCCCGCGAGCTGGCCTGGGTGGCCCAGGAGACGCTTGATCTGTCACCGCCCCGTTACGTGAAACCCGACGGCGGCTTGGACGCCGAGCTGCTGGTGGGCGAGTTCCAGGACTTCTTCCGCCGCCACTCCGAGCACTGGAGGAACCGGTTCGCCTACGAGGAGGCGTGGCCGCAGCTCCTCTTGCAGGCCTTCTTGCAGCGGGTGATCAACGGCGGGGGCCGCATCGAGCGCGAGTACGCCCTGGGCGGCGGGCGGGTGGACCTGCTGATCGTGTGGCCGCTGGCCGGCCGGACTCAGGAGATCGCGGTTGAGTGCAAAGTCGTGCGAGACCGCGACAGCCTCGACCGCATCATTGACGAGGGCGTTGAGCAGACGGCGCGCTACATGGACCGCTGCGGGGCCGAAGCCGGACACCTGGTGGTCTTCGACCAGCGGGAGAGCCGAAGCTGGGACGACAAGATCTTCTGCCAGCGCCGCTCGGCGTCCCCGCAGCCCGACCGCGCATCCGTGACCGTCGACGTATGGGGCATGTGACCGGATCGGATTCCAGCCGGGAAACGGAGAACATCCCCAGCGAGGCGCACTTGGTGCCACACCCCGCCTATACCGTCAGCGAAATGAACGCTCGGGAGGCGAACAGAACTCCGGTTGGCGCTGACGCGGCACGCGAGCGGTGGCGGCTGAGCCGCGCCGGCATCGTCAACGTGTACCAGTACGAGAACGAGGTGCTGCACTTCGGCGGCGGCCGGCTGCTCTTGCGGGGCGTGAACGGCTCGGGCAAATCGACGGCGATGAACATGCTGCTGCCGTTCCTGCTCACTGCCCGTCAAACCGGCATCGACGCGGCCGGGGAGCAGAGAGGGATGCTCAAGGCGTGGATGCTCGACGGACGAGACGACGCCCAGCCGGTGGGCTACCTGTGGATCGAGTTCGAGCGACGCGGCGAGTTCCTGGTGTGCGGCTGCGGCATCAAAGCCAACCGGCAGTCAGACACGGTGACGACGTGGTGGTTCGTCACGGCGAAACGGCCCGGCATCGACTTGGAGCTGGTGGAGCGAAGCGTCCCGCTGTCAGCCGAAGGGTTACGCGCCGCGCTCGAGGGCGACGAGGTGTTCAGCGACCGCCATCGCAGTGACTACAGGCAGACGGTCGAGCGATGTCTCTTCGGCGGAGCGAGGATCGGTCAACACATCAGGCTTATCGATCGAGTGCGCAACCCGCGCATCGGCGACCGGATCGACGTCGAACTCCCGACCCATTTGGCGGACGCGCTGCCGCAACTCTCCGAGCAGGCACTGTCAGAGGCCGCCCAACCGCTCGACGATCTCGAAGAGCATCGCCGCAACGTCGCCGACCTCGAGCAAACGTCCAGAGTGATCCGAGGCCTTCTCGACGTGTATCGCTCCTATTGCGTGAGCGAACTGAACCGGCGGGTTGCCGAGGGGCGGCACTGTCTCGAAGAGCTGCGCCGCCGGGCCCGCGACCAGAAGAGCAAGCAGCGAGCCGCCGACGCGGCCGCGGCCGAGGTTGGGCAACTCGACGAGTCCATCCGCGATCTCGAGGAAGAGGCTGAGCACCTGCGCCGCGAGATCGCCGCCCTCGAAGCGTCACCGGCCTATCGCGACGGTCAGCATCTTGAATCGCTGCGCGCCCTCGTCGCCGACCTGGCCGACCAGTTCACAAGCGCGGCCAAACGGGTCGACGACCACGAGCAGCGCGTCAAGGCCGCGGTCGAGCAGTTGCGGCAGGCCCAGCACCGCGGTCGCGGCGATCTGACCGAGCTCAACGACGGCATGGCGGCTGCGGCCGAGCTGAGCCAGCGCGTTCGGATCGCCCGGCAGCCGCCCGGTCCGGTCGCAGTGCTCGAGTCCTCGCTCGCAGGCGTCGATGCCGCCGAACCGAAAGGGCCGTTCGACGACGCCGCCGCCTGTGACCAGGTGGCGGCCATGGATGCGGCGGTCTTGGAGCGAAATGCCGACATCGACGAGGTTGAGACGGCCCGGGCAGCCCTCGATTCCGCCGAACAGCGATTCACGCTGGCCGAATCGGAACTCACAACCACAGTCAACCGGGCCAAGGAGGCGCAGGATCGACTCGGCGAACAGACCGGGTGCCTGGCCGCAACCCGACGCGCATGGGCCGAACAAATCCGACTTTGGGCATCCGAAGCCCTCCCTCTTCTGCGAGCCGCCGGGGTGGAGGCCCCGACGACGGCTGCACTCGCAGTCGGATCGGACCAGGAGGCCCAGGCGAGCGGCGACCATGAGGCGGTTCGCTCCGGCTTGGTGTCCGAGGCCGACGATCTTGTCGGCTGTTGCCGAGAGGCCGTCGCCCTGATCGATCTTCGGCTCGCCGGCGAGCGAGCGGCGGTGGAGGAGGCGCAGGCGCTGGTCGCCGAATTGGAAGCGCGAACCGAGCCCGACCCGCCTCGACTCGACTGGCAGATCGCCGCGGACCACTGCTTCGCCGACCTGATCGACTTCGCGGCCCATCTCGACGACGCCGAACGAGCTGGCATCGAAGCGGCGCTACAGGCATCCGGGCTGCTCTCAGCCCACTTGGCCTCCGACGGCGCCCTCGAACTCTCAAGCGGCGAACTGGTCGCCGTCGTGGCGGGCGGAGTGCCCCGTCCGCTGAGCGACTGTCTGACCGTGACGGTGCCGGACCGACTCTTCGGAGAGGTGGACGAGGGTCTGGTCGCCAAGCTCCTCGAATCGATCTCCTGCGACATTCGGGGCGACGCCGCCACCGCGGTCGCCGCCGACGGTGCCTTCCGGGTCGGGTCGCTTCGGGGCCTGCACTCCAAGGAGCGGGCCGAGTTCATCGGGGTGACCGCCCGCCGGGCCGCTCTCGATCGGGCTCGGAGGGAGGCGGGCGAAACCCTGGAGCGAGCCCAGACCGTCGTGGCCTGCCGCGAAGCCGAGCGGGCCGGCCGTAAAGCCTCGCTCGAAGAGGCTCAACGGCGCCGATCGAAGCTGCCCGTCACCGATCAGATCGTCACCGCTATCGCAGACTTCGATGCGGCCACCGCGGCCTTTGATGCGGCAGAGGCCGAACGGACAGCCGCGGCCGAGCGCGCGGCCGAAGCGGAGCAGGAGTCGGTCGACGCGTCGAACGCGCTCCACCGGGTGGCGACGACGCTGCAACTCCCCGCCGACCGGGACTGGCTCAATGCGGTTCGCGTGGACCTGCGCGAGATGAAGTCGGCGCTGGAGCGATGCCGTTCCCGGATCGAAGCCCTGCGACGATCGGTCGACGACTGGGTCCACGCCGCTGGCCGCTGGCGGACGGCTGTCGACGACCTCGGCGCCGAACAGGGCGAACTGGCCCGAATCGAATCGAAGCACACCGGCGAGCGCGCTCGGCTGGCCACCATTGAAGACAGCATCGGCTTGGAGTACGCCGAAGTCGTTGCCACCCGCGACCATTGCGCGGCCGAGTTGAAGAAGGCGGAAACGCATCTGCCGACAACCCGCCGCGAACGAGACCGCGCCGTTGAGCGGCGGTCGGAATCGCGCGCCGAGGCCAACGTCGCTGAGGCCCAGCACGGCGAGGCCGAACAGGCGTGCGAGACGATGCGGCGGTCGTTGACCGAGGTGCTGGCGACCGCCGGGCTGGTCGAGGCCATCGGCGATGCCGCGGCGCCCACCGGAGCGATAGTGGTTCGATCAGCCGGTTCCGACGGTCTGCGCGAGGTGCTCGATGCCGTCGACCGTCTTCTGTCCGGTAGCGACGAATCGGCCAACGAAGTCACCGCCGACGGTGTCCGTCAATCGTTGATGCAGCGCCGCGACACCCTTGGCGCGGGGTGGGACGCCGAAGCCCGCCAGCCCGATCCGATGCTTCCGCTGGTCGTCGAAGTGACCGGTCCTTCGGGGAGGGCGCCGTTGGCGGCCTCGCTGCAAGCTGTGACCCGTCAGCACCAACAGCTTGCGGGCTTGCTCGACGCCAAGCAGGACGACGCGCTGCGTCAACTGCTGCAAGGTCTGATCGCACGCGAGGTGGCCGAGAAGATCCACGGAGCGGAGCGGTTGGTCCAGTTGATGAACGAGCGCCTCGGCGCGGTCGAAACCGCGCATCGGGTGGGAGTCCAACTGCGGTGGAGGCGGTCTCCGGAAATCGACCATGCGACGACGCGCATGGTCGATCTACTGGCGAAGCTCCCCGATCTGCGCACCGACGACGACGAGAGCGAGCTGCGTCTGGCGCTGTCCCGTCGCCTCGACGAGGCCCGGGCCCGGCAACCCGACGTCCCATACCGTCAGCTCATCGCCGAGACGCTCGACTACAAGCAGTGGCACGAGATGGGGGTGATGCTGCGCCGGGACGGCCAGGAAACCAAGCTCAGCCGCAGAACACCCCTGTCGGAAGGCGAGAAGAAGCTCGTCACCTACCTCCCGCTCTTCGCCGCCGTGGCTGCGTCCTACGACGCGCTGGCCGAACAATGCGGAGGCCCCGACGGCAGTTGGCCCGACATCGCCAGATTCGTCCTGCTCGACGACGCGTTCGCCAAGGTGTCTGAGGACAACCACGCCGCGCTGTTCGAGCTGCTCGTCAAGCTCGACTTGGACTTGATAGCCACCAGCGAGCGACTGTGGGGCACCTTCTCGACCGTGCCCGAGATCGCCATCACCGAAGTCGTGCGCGATGTGACGCTCGGCGTCATCCTGCTCGAGCACTACCGTTGGGACGGCGCCACCCTCGAACGCCGAGGCGGACGGTGACCGGCGAACCCAACGGCTCCATCGCAGACCGCAGGAGCGACTCCGGCGATGATCCGTCTCAAGCCCGGTCGCTGTTCCGGTATCTCGGCGGCGACGAATGGCACGAGTATCGAGCCATTCTCGAGGTGTTCGCCGGCACGTTCTTCGCCGAGTTCACGCCCGAAGAGGTGGCGGCATCGGTGGCCGAATACGGGGTTGATCCATCCGTGGTCCCCGATCGGCTCGACAGTCTCCATCGCTGGGGGAACCTCACTGTGTCGTCGTCGATCGGCAACCCGTCGAGCCTCGACGACTACTACCGGAGACGCAACCGCTATCTGATCACGCGCTCCGGTCAGGAGGTGTTCGAACTCGTCGAACGCGTATTGGCCAGGATTGACGAGATCGGCGATGTGCAGGCGGGCCGATTGCGCGACCTGGACCGCGCCCTGGCGAAGTTGGGCGAACACGCCGCCGCCGGGTTCGATCGCGTCGGGGGCGACGACCTCGCCGCCGCGGTGCGCGCCGTGTTCGACCTCCACGAGCGCTTCACCACCGAACTGACGCAGTTCTTCGCCGAACTCAACCTGTGGCAGAGCCGGTACGACCTCGACGCCGACGAGGTCCAGTTCTTCGCCGGGGTACTGGTCAACTACGTCGCCGAACAGCTCACCGAGATAGAGCGCATGACCCGCCCGATAGCCCGCAGCCTGGAGAGGGTCCGCCCGCATCTACCAGATCTGCTGTCGGCGCTCCAGTCCGGGCTGGCGGGCCGGGTCGAGGACGCCGGACTGGCCGAACGGGTGGCGGTGCGCAAGCTGGCTGGCACGACGACCGACGACTGGGACCACCTGGCCGCATGGTTCGCGGCGTCGCCGGGGCGAGCCTCACGGCTCGATCAGCACACCCGTCAGGCGGTGGCCGCGGTGCGCACGCTCACCGCGAACGTCACCCGATTGTCGCGGGCTGGGCTCGGAGCGGCGTCCCGGCGCGCCGACTTCGTGCGCTTAGCCGGGTTCTTCGACCGGGCGCCCACAATCGGCGAGGCGCATGAGATCGCGGCCGCGGCGTTCGGGCTTGGCTCTTGCCGCCATCTCGGGATGTTGTCCGAGGATGCCGACGATCCCGCCCCCACCGTCACCCCGTGGAGGGACGCGCCTCGGGCCGTCGTCCCGGTGTCGCTTCGGGAGCGCGGCGACACGGGCCAGCGGGGCGGGAGCACACCGGTGCGCGATCGACGGCAAGCACGCGAACTGATGAGCCGGCGCCGTGAACTCGACCGGGTGGCCCGCGAGGCTGTCGCCGACGAACTGCTGTCCTGCGCCGGTGACGGCGGCCGGATCGACGGCGCCCGTATGTCGGTTGCTTCGTTCTCGATGCTGCGCGACCTCATCAGCAGGTCCTGGATCAGGGCCGGCGTCAACGGCTTACGCGCCGCGACCGAAACCGGGGTTCGCTGCTGCGTTCGCCGTGTGGACGGTGCCCGCACCGTCGTTGAATGCCCGGACGGGCGGCTCACGATGCACGACCTCGTCGTCACCGTCACGGCCGCGGACGAGGCCGGGCCGACCGGAGCGTCTGCGTGACCGCAACGACAACGACGACGCCTGTGGCTGCCGGTCCGGCTGATCCCGGTCTAGCGCTTGATCTCCGGGACGCGGCTCGCCGCCTCGCCACTAATCCGCTCGTGCTCGCCGAGTTCGACCAGGACATGTTCCTGACGATCCGCCGGCACGAGCAGAAGCTCGACCAGTGGTTCACCCAGCGCTTCGGGTATCGATTGCAGGTCACGGCCGACACCGCCCGCTTGTTCAAGACGACCGTCGTCGCCACCCGGCGTCCGCTGCGGACGGCGACCAGCCAGAGCCGCCCCTTCTCCGGGCGCGAGTACACAATGCTCGCTTTGACCCTGGCCGCGGTCGCGGCCGGCCCCAATGTCATCAGCCTGCGCGACCTCATCCACGAGATCCGCTCAGCGGCGATTGACGCCGAGGTCGCCCTCACCGAGGAATCGGCTGACCGGCGCGCTCTGGTCACCGCGCTGCGGTGGATGATCCGACATGGCTTGGCCGTCGAGATGCATGACCGCGTCGACCGTTACGCCACTGACCGCGCCGCCGACGCCGTGCTGCGGATCCGGCCCGACCGCATCGCTCTCCTGCCGCTGCCGGTGCTGGCCCGGTCCGAAACGGTCGAGCAAGTGCTCGACCGCTCCGGTCAACGGCTGTCCTCACGGGCCTGGATGCGCGCCGTCCTTCTGGAAGAGCCGGTGCTGTACCGAACCGACCTCGCCGACGGGGAATGGGCGGAACTCAGGAACCGGCTGAACGAGGAGTCCGCCATCCTCGGCGAGATGTTCGGGCTGGAGTTAGAGACCCGGGCCGAGGGGGTAATGGCCATCGATCCCGAAGACGGTCTGACCGACAGCCGCTTCCCTCAGAGCGCTACCGTCGGCCATGCCGCCCTGCTGCTCATCGACCGGCTCGCCGAAACGGACCGCACCCGGGTGGAACGCGGCTCTCTCATCGAGATCGTGTCGGATCTGGCCTCTAAGCACCGTCGCTTCTGGTCGAAGCTCGCTGACAACCCGGAGCGCCTCGCTGCCGAGATCCTTGAACTGCTGCAGGACCATCGCCTCGCCGAGTTCGACGGCGGTGCCGTTCGCCTCCTGCCGGCTGCCTGGCGATACCGCGTCGTCAGCGAATCCGGCGATGACGGGCCGGAGCCAGGCGTCGGCGCTCAGCAGACGTCGCTGCTGTGACGGACCGCCCAGTCCCCGCCTCTCTGACGGCCCCCGGCTTGGCGGGGGTCTGGGCGGCGGCGCGTCGCCAACTCGACCGCTACGGCCCCGAGCGCCGCGGAGCCATCGCCCGACCCGATCTCGACCCGTCCAGCGCACTGGCCCTCGAGTCGCTGCTCGGGCGCAAGCCGACCAAGCGTCTCGACCTCAGCAAACTCGAGGCGGCGCTGATCACCCGCGAGGTCGGTGATGATCTGGGCGACGCCCTCACCCGTCTCGGCCACCCGCCGTCGCCCGACGCGGCCCGCCGCCGAATCGCCCGGGCCCGCTCCGGCGCTGCCCGAGAGGCGCTGGAGCGGGCCGTTGCGTCTTGGAAGGAGCCGTGGGCAGCCTCCTGGGCCGAGGGCATTGTTCGAGCCGGACTGCTCGGAGACCTCAACGGCGACGCGGCCGACGGCCTGGTCGCGGATGTGAGACATCTTCTCGATTACCTCGATCTTGTCGAACCGCCCGGTGCCAGCCGCACCGAGGTTGCCGCCAAGCTCTTCGGGTCGGCGCATGCTCTCGATCAAGGCACGAGGCTGGCCGCCTTCGCGACCCATGCTTTGCGCCAACGGGTCGGTCCGCTTGAAGGGCGCGAACTCTGGGAGAAGGCGGGGATTCTGGCCGACCGGGTCTCGGCCCCGGTCTTGACGTGGGCGCTCCCCGTCGTCGGATCGTCGGCCCTCGACGAGCAGATCCGAGCCGCATCGGCCGGGGCGCTTCCTCTCCATGTCAGCCTGATGGCTCTGCAATGCCATCCCGTCTCAGTTCTTCGAGGCGCACGGGTCCTCGTCGTCGAGAACCCTCGCCTGGTCGAGGCGGCGGCCGAGTGCAACCTCGCAGGATGCGTCGTCGCGTCGAACGGCAACCCTTCAACCGCTGTGACCACACTGCTGCGACAGTTGCAGAGATCCGGCGCCTCGATCTGGTACCACGGCGACTTCGATGCGCCGGGGATCGCCATCTGCCGCCGGATGCACGAGCTCGGCTGCATTCCATGGATGATGGACTCGTCTGACTACGAAGACGCTATTCGCCTAGCCGAGCAGACCGATGTACGGCTTGAGCCTGACTCCAAAGACTGCGGTGCCACGCCATGGGATCCGACCCTCCAGGCGGTGTTCGGATATCGTCGGCTCATAGTCCACGAAGAGTTCGTGCTTAACGACGTACTCGACGGGTTCTGCTAGAGGTAGCGATTCTCGTAGGGCTCGCCAGGCAGATTGCTATCAGGAGGGCTTTCTACTGGGCGGGGGCCCCGAATTCCTCTTGCCAGTGTTCTAAGCACCTCTCCAGTGAGCCGCGCACAGCAGTCCAGTGACTTTCTTTGGGGGTGCTGGGGTTGTAACAGAGAGTTGCCCCCCAGGGTTGCCCAGTGGAATAGCTGATAAACAGACGACAAGCTTTAAGTCCTGCGGTTGCCAGCGTAGAGTGCTCAAGATAAGCGGCGGAATTGAGTTCGACAACTCGACTTTGTCTCTCGTGCAGGTGTTCAAGGTATATGTCAGCTCGTTCAACGCAGGATTGGTCTATGTGGTCCTCCGTGATAGAGGGGCCATTACGCACCGGCTCGTCCGACAAGAACTGGCATCTATAGTCTAGAATCCCTGCGACTATGTCGGTGCCATCAGTATCCGCGAAGGATAATTCCTGCCAGTTTCCCAAATAGTTCTCCCAGCGAAATCGTAGACTTCCGGGAGTATTTGATAACGCCTGCACGAACTCCCAACGATTATCTGTCATATGCAGATCTGCGATTATAGAATCCACCCCATACGACTGCCATTGCTGACTTATGACAGGGCCGCCTTCCACCCTGTATTCCACATTATGCGAGCGATCACTTGGCCCGAATGTCGACATTACAACACTAGGGCGGCCGTCTCGTAGACAGATGAGTTTGAGCGCACCCCACCCGTTCTCTGCCTCCAGTGCCCACCATGCATTGCCCCAGTCGTCAGTATGGCGTTCCCAGTCACACCCCATTATCGCCAACGCGGCGACTACGGCTGTCAACATCCCCCTCATTGATGAGAGCATGGCATTGCCTCTCTGCCCGGCAGCCGCCCGGCCTCTCCGGGCATCTGACCGCGGGCTAGCTGAGGCGCTCGACGATCATGGCCATGCCCTGGCCCCCGCCCACGCACATCGACTCGAGCCCGACGGCGTTGTCGGCGTCCTCGAGGCCGTTGAGGAGGGTGGTCATGATGCGGGCCCCGGTCATGCCGAAGGGGTGGCCCAGGGCGATGGAGCCCCCGTTGGGGTTGAGCTTGTCGTGGTCGATCCCCAGCTCGTCGGCCGAGGGCAGCACCTGGGCGGCGAAGGCCTCGTTGATCTCCACGTGGTCGATGTCGCCGATGGTCATGCCCGCCCGGTCCAGGGCCTGGCGGCAGGCGTCGATCGGGCCCAGCCCCATGATCTCGGGGTGCAGGGCCGAAACCCCGGTGGACACCACCCGGGCCAACGGCGCCGCCCCCACCTGGGCCGCCTTGGCGTCGGACATGACCACCACCGCCGCGGCCCCGTCGTTGAGCGGGCAGGCGTTGCCGGCGGTCACGGTGCCGTCGGGCCGGAACACCGGCTTCAACTGGGAGACGCCCTCGAGGGTGGTGCCCTCCCGGATGCCGTCGTCGGCGCTCACCAGGGCGCCGTCGGCCAGCGGGTAGGGCGTGATCTCCCGCTCGAACAGGCCCCGGTCGCGGGCGGCCTCGGCCCGGTTCTGCGACAGCACCCCCCACTCGTCCTGGGCCTGCCGGGAGACGCCCTTGTACTGGGCCACGTTCTCGGCGGTCTGGCCCATGGCGATGTAGATGTCGGGCAGCCCCTCGGGGGGCGCCCAGGCGTCGGCCCCGGCCCCGGTGCGGGCCCCGGTGCGGGCCTCGGCCTCCTGGAAAGCCCCGTTGTGGGGGCCGGTGTCGGCCGCTCCGCTGGCGTAGCGGGACACGGTCTCCACGCCGCCGGTCACGAAGCAGTCGCCCTCGCCGGCCTTGATGGCGTGGGCCGCCATGCGGACGGCCTGCAGCGACGACGAGCAGTAGCGGTTCACGGTCACGCCCGGGGCGTTCACCCCGGCCAGCACCGACGCCACCCTGGCGATGTTGTACCCGCCCTCGCCGCCGGGCTGGCCGATGCCCCAGATGACGTCCTCGACGTCGGCGTAGTCGAGGCCGGGCACCTTGGACAGCACGTCGGAGATGATGAAGGCCGACATGTCGTCGGGCCGGACCTGGGTCAGCGACCCCTTGTTGGCCCGGCCTACGGGGGTGCGGGCGGTGGCGACGATGACGGCTTCGGTCATGATGGGGCTCCCAGATCGGCCCGCGGGCGGACCGCGGGTGGCGGCGGGGCCAGGATAATGGGGCGGTGATGACGCGAAGCACGAAAAACGACAGGCCCGGCATCGACGCCGACCACCGGGGGAGGCTGCACGAGGACCGATCGCAGGGGGCCCGATGAAGCGGCGGCCCGGCATCGACGCCGAACGGGAGTGGAGGCTGCTCATCGACGGCGAGTGGGTGGCGCCCGGTGCCGGCGCCTACCCGGTGGTCGATCCGGCCACCACCGAGACGGTGGGCCACGCCCCCGAGGCCACGGTCGGCCAGGCCCTCGACGCGGCCCGGGCCGCCCGGGCCGCCTCCGCGGGCTGGAGGGCGCTGTCCCCCGCCGACCGGGGCGCGCACCTGGATCGGCTGGCCCGGGCGATAGAGGCCATGGCCCCCGACTGGATCGCCCTGGTCCAGGCCGAGACCGGCTCCACCATCAACATCACCGAGCAGGTCCAGTTGGGCTCGGCCCTGGTGGACCGGTTCCGCTACTACTCCAAGCCCATCGACCTCGATGTGGCCGTGCCGCCCCTGCCCCAGGACCGCACCGCGCTGGGCCCGGCCGGGCTGGCCAACGCCATGGTCCACCGCCGGCCCGTGGGGGTGGTGGCCTGCATCACCCCCTACAACATGCCGCTGATCAACGTGGCCGGGAAGATCGCGCCCGCGCTGGCGACCGGGAACACGGTGGTGATCAAGCCGGCCCCCCAGGACCCGCTCGGCGTCCTGCTGCTGGGCGAGGCGGTGGCCGCCGCCGGCTTCCCCGACGGGGTGGTGAACATCGTCACCTCCTCGGGCCCCGAGCCCCCGGCCGCGCTGGTGGACTCGCCCGACGTGGACATGATCTCCTTCACCGGGTCCAGCGAGGTGGGAACCCGCATCTACCGCAGCGGCGCCGCCACCATGAAGCGGCTGCTCATGGAGCTGGGCGGCAAGGGCGCGCTGATCATGACCGAGGACGCCGACGTGAACGCGGCCTGCACCGCGATCGCCACCGTCTGGGGCTTCCACTCGGGCCAGATCTGCACCGCCCCCACCCGGGTCATCTGCCACCGCGACCTGTACGACCGCACGGTGGAGATCCTGCAGGCCTTCGCCGGGTTCATGAAGCCGGGCGACCCGCTGGAGCGCGACACCATCGTGGGGCCGGTCATCACCGAGGCCCACCGGGACCGGGTCGAGGCCTTCGTCGCCGCCGGGTCCGACGCCGGGGCCACCGTGGCCTGCGGCGGCCGCCGGCCCGACCTCCCCGGCTACTACGTGGCCCCCACCCTGCTGGTGGACGTGACCCCCGACATGGAGGCGGCCCGCCAGGAGGCCTTCGGCCCGGTGGTGGCGGTGCTGTCCCACTCCGGCGACGACGAGGCGGTGGCCCTGGCCAACGACTCCCCCTACGGGCTGTTCTCCTACGTGTTCTCCGGCGACGCCAAGCGGGCCTATGAGATCGCGGGCCGGCTCCAGTCGGGCAACGTGGCCCTGAACACCGTCCAGCCCCACATGCAGGCCCCGTTCGGGGGCTGGAAGATGTCGGGCATCGGCCGGGACCGGGGCAAGTGGGGGATCGAGGCCTACACCGAGATACAGGCCGTCAACTGGCTCGCCTCGTGACCGCGGCACGCCGACGGCGGTGCCGGGCCCGGCGGCCGTCCGGCTCGCCGGTCACGAAAAACGCGACCGCCCTTCGGTGCTATCGCTTTTAGCGATAGCTGCCTTCGCTGGAAATTATCGCCTTTCGCGGGACAGGCGGCCTGTTTCTACCTACGGTTGTATGCCGACAAGGTAGCGAACGGTCCTGTTCGCAGGCGACAGTTAGGCGAATCGCATGCTCGATGCCATCGGGATGCCCAACGGCCCGGCCGGGTCCACCGGATGGATGAGGCAGGGACTGTGCGCCGGGGAGAGCGACCTCTTCTTCGCCCCCTTCGCCGAGCGGCCCGAGGCCCGGGTGCGCCGAGAGGCCCGGGCCCGGGCCCTGTGCTCGGCCTGCACGGTGCTGGAGAGGTGCCGCGACTACGCCCGGGCCAACCGCGAGCTGGGCTTCTGGGGCGGCGAGAGCGAGTCGGAGCGGGCCGAGGCCGGCTTCGCCCCCACCACCCCCATCGTGGGCCGCCGGCGCGTGGCCGAAAAGCGGGCCCGGGAGTCCATGGAACGGGCGGGCTGACCGGGCGGGCCGCTCAACTTTCGACTTGGTACTCCTCGTACCACAGGGCCAAGTTCAGCAGCCGGTACAGCAAGCGGCCGTTGTTCCTTCTTCCGCCTGAGTGCTCTTGTATGTAGTGGTCCAAGATGAGCTTATCGAGCAGTCCGTCATTCAAAAGTCGGGAATCGAACAGCGTGGACCGCAAGTAATCGGCTAGTGATGTTTGCAGCCAGAACGGTATCGGTACGCTGAATCCGGTCTTCGGGTGATCAAGAATAGCCGCGGGCAGCGTTTCTCTCAGCGCCTGGCGCAAAATGAATTTCTTCTCCCTCCCCCTTATTTTGTAAGCAGACGGCAATGCCATCACATATTCAGCCATCCTGGTATCTACCATAGGAACTCTGGCTTCAATACCATGAGCCATGGTTGCTCGATCTACCTTTTTGAAGTATAGATCAGGTAAAATTATGCTACAGTCGGTATAAAGCATACGCTGTATTTGATCCAGATGCTTGTATCGTTCGTAGAGTTCTCGGTAGTACTGGAAAGGGTCACTGGCATCTAGTAATGAGTTGGCCCAAGGAGTAAAAACTGGAGAGAAGGGAGCACTCCAATTATTGCCCGACATCATCATAGCCATGCGCAGAGAGGGCTCGGAGTGATAGAAGGCTTTGACAGCTTTAAATCTTCGATACCATATATTTTGCCGGGGAATGAAGGGAGAGGCCCGAGCTATTAGATGCTTTAGTTTCTCGTATTCGCCTATAGTATAGCGAGTATATCCTGCGAATATCTCGTCGCCACCATCCCCCATGAGAATGACTTTGGGATCGCCTGCCACCTGTTCGCTGAGCAGATATAGGGCTATACTGGCTGGATCACTAAATGGCTCATCGTAACAGCGAATCAAACGCGGTATTACTTCAGTGAGTTTCCCACCCGAAAGATGCATCTCTTGGTGATCCGTGTTGAAACGCTCAGCTACTATACGAGCCTGGGGAAGTTCGTTGATACCCTCGTCAAAGTCAAAGCCAACGGAAAATGTCTTTAGCTGGCCACTATAGTGTTGGGAGGCTAGAGCAGTAATAGCCGAAGAGTCAATGCCTCCGCTTAGAAAAACACCTACCGGAACATCACTTACCAAATGGTTTTTGGTTGCTCTCTCTAACATATCTCTCACAGTGTCAGTCGCAGTGTGTAAATCATCTTCAGCCGGTGTTGTCCTGAAGAGCGACATGTACGGGTCAACCTTTGTACCGCTGGCATCTAGAGTAAGCAGGTGACCGGGCAAGACTTTATGGATCCCCATGAACATCGTGTTGGAATTTAGGGCCGTATCGTAGTGCATATATTCATGCATACCCACCCAGTTGATGCGCGCCTGGACCCTACCCGAGGCAAGTATCGCTTTGATCTCGGAGCCGAAGATCATCTCCTTTGCCGTGTCATAGTAGTAGAGAGGTTTGATGCCGAAGCGATCTCTAGCTAAGTGCATGCGTTGTTCATGGTTGTCCCAAACCGCTATGGCATACATGCCTTCGAATCTGGCGAATGCCTCTGTTCCCCATTCCATCAAGGCATGGAGCACTACTTCGGTATCAGAATGCCCGCGGTAGTGGTGTCCCTTGGCGGACAGAATCGACCGTATCTCATCGAAGTTATAGACCTCCCCATTGTAAACTATTGTGTAACGGCCATCCGGTGAATGCATGGGCTGATTGCCCTGTTCCGACAGATCGATAATGCTCAGCCGCGTATGCCCTAGTCCTAGAGAACCGTCTACGTGAATCCCTTTATAATCCGGGCCCCGATGATTAAGTGAGACAGCCATTTTTTCAACTATATTAGAGTCAACAATTGCTCCATCTTTGAGATATATACCGCTTATTCCACACATAGTGTTATCCTAACATGCGCTGCATGACTACGACATCGAGCCAGTTGCCCAGCTTGCGGCCCACCTCGCGCTCGGTTCCCACCGTGGCGAAACCGACCGAGCGGTGCAGGGCTATCGATGCCTCATGGCCTCCCGCGATCCGGGCCAGCATGGTGTGGAAGCCGCGGGCGGTGGCCAGCTCGATCAGCTCGGCCATCAGCCGAGCGCCGACCCCGGTCCCTCGGAACGGGGCGTCCACGTAGACGCTGGACTCCACCGAGGTGCGGTAGGCGGCCCGGGGCCGGTACTCCGAAAGCGAGGCGAAGCCCGCCACCGAGCCGTCCAACTCGGCCACCACCACCCCCAGGGCGCCGTCCCGCTCGGTCAGCCAGGCGATCTGCTCGTCGAGGGTCCGGGGCACCAGGTCGAAGGTGTGGGTGGTGTGGACCACCTCGTGGTTGTAGATGCGGCGGATGGCTTCAGCGTCGTCGCTAACAGCCAGACGCACCCGGATCTCCTCAGACACGGATCTCCTCCGACACGGCCCGCAGGCTACCCCGGGGCTAATCTTGGCCCCGCGGTCGGCCCGCGGGATGGCGCCCCCTGTGGGCGGTGCCCCGATCTGAGGAGGAAGCGGTGGAGTCAAACCAGAGGCTCGAGCCCGACAAGCCGGCGGGCGTTGCCAGCGGCCCGGGTTCGGTCGGTCGCAGCGTTCTCGCCGTCGACGACCCCGGTTCGGTCAGCGGCAGCGGCGCCGTCGATGACGCGGATTCGGCCGGCCGCGCCGCTCTCGCCGTCGATGACCCGGGTTCGGTTGGCTGCGGCGCTCTCGCCGTCGACGGCGATCTGGTCATCGACGATCTGCTGGTCGAGGAGATCTCCATAGACGGCATGTGCGGCGTCTACTGACCTACGCGGTCGGCCGACCTCCAATCGGCTGACCTCCGTTGCCTGTTGGCCGCCTGAGCGCTTCGTCCCCGCCGCCAGCCCCGGTCAGGTTCGGGCGGCGAGGCGGCGGTTCTTGACCTTGGCCTTCAGGTAGTCCCGGTTGAGCAGGGCGATGAAGTCGAGGCTGATCTCCTTGGGGCAGGCCTCGTGGCACTCGCCGTGGTTGGTGCAGGAGCCGAAGAACTCCTCCATGGTCTCCACCATGGCCTCGGTCCGCCGCCAGCGCTCGGGCTGGCCCTGGGGCAGCACGTTGAGGTGCCCGAGCTTGGCGGCGGTGAAGAGCTGGGCGGCCGAGTTGGGGCAGGCGGCCACGCAGGCCCCGCAGCCGATGCAGGCGGCCGCGTCCATGGCGAAGTCGGCCGCCTCCTTGGGCACCGGGGTCTCGTTGGCGTCGCCGGCGGCGCCGGTGGGGGCCGATATGTAGCCGCCGGCCTCGATGATCCGGTCGAAGGCCCGCCGGTCCACCATCAGGTCCTTCACCACCGGGAACGAGGCGGCCCGGAACGGCTCGACGGTGATCTCGTCGCCGTCGGCGAAGGACCGCATGTGGAGCTGGCAGGTGGCGGTGGCCCGCTCCGGCCCGTGGGCCCGGCCGTTGATCATCACCCCGCAGGTGCCGCAGATGCCCTCCCGGCAGTCGTGGGCGAAGGTGACCGGCTCGATGCCCTCGTCCAGCAGCCGCTCGTTGACGATGTCGAGCATCTCCAGGAACGAGGCGTCGGCGGGGATGCCCCGGGCCTCCACGTCCTGGAACCCCCCCGGGGCGCCGGGGCCGTCCTGGCGCCAGATCCGCAGCCTAAGGTTCAGCGCAGCGCTCACTTGTAGCTCCTGCGGGTCGGGGTGACGTTCTCGAACGCCAGCGGCTCCGCCTCCATCCGGCCGGGGCGGTCCGGCCCCTCCCAGAAGAAGGCGGCCGCGTAGGCGAAGTTGTCGTCGTCGCGCCGGGCCTCGCCGTCGGCGGTCTGGTGCTCCTCGCGGAAGTGGCCGCCGCAGGACTCCTCCCGGTGGAGGGCGTCGGCGGCCATCAGCTCGGCCAGTTCCATGAAGTCGTCCACCCGGTTGGCCTTCTCCAGGGCCTGGTTGACGCCGTCGGCGGACCCCAGCACCTTGGCGTCGGCCCGGAACTCCTCCCGCAGGGCCGGGATCTCGCTGAGGGCCTTCTCCAGCCCGGCCCGGCTGCGGGCCATCCCGCAGTAGTCCCAGACGATCCGGCCCAGCTTCCGGTGGTAGTGGTCCACCGAGTGGGTGCCCTTGACCGCCAGCCAGCGCCGGGTGCGGTCGTCGGCGGCGGACACGGCCTCGGCGAACGCCGGATCGTCGGCCGGCACCGGCGGCTGGCCCAGCCGGGGGGCCAGGTAGCTGCCGATGGTGTAGGGCAGCACGAAGTAGCCGTCGGCCAGCCCCTGCATCAGGGCCGATGCCCCCAGGCGGTTGGCGCCGTGGTCGGAGAAGTTGCACTCGCCGATGGCGAACAGCCCCTCCACGGTGGTCATGAGGTTGTAGTCGACCCACAGCCCGCCCATGGTGTAGTGGACGGCCGGGTAGATGCGCATGGGGGCCCGGTACGGGTCCTCGCCGGTGATGCGCTGGTACATGTCGAACAGGTTCCCGTACTTCTCCCGCACCGCCCGCTCGCCGTCGCGGGCCACCGCGTCGGCGAAGTCGAGGTACACGCCGTTGCGCAGCGGGCCCACCCCCATGCCCGCGTCCACCACCGTCTTGGCGTTGCGGGAGGCCACGTCTCGGGGCACCAGGTTGCCGAACGACGGGTACTTCTCCTCCAGGTAGTAGAGGCGGTCGTCGGCGCCGATGGCCTCGGGGCTGCGGTCGTCGTCCATCTGCCGGGGCACCCAGATGCGGCCGTCGTTGCGCAGCGACTCCGACATCAGGGTGAGCTTGGACTGGAACTCGTCGCTGGCCGGGATGCAGGTCGGGTGGATCTGGGTGTAGCAGGGGTTGGCGAAGGCCGCCCCCCGCCGGTGGGCCCGCCAGGCCGCGGTGACGTTGCAGTTCATGGCGTTGGTGGACAGGTAGTAGACGTTGCTGTAGCCGCCGGTGGCCAGCACCACGGCGTGGCCGCTGTGGGCCCGCACCTCGCCGGTGAGCAGGTCCCTCACCACGACGCCGCACGCCTCGCCGTCCTTGACCACCACGTCGAGCACGTCGCTGCGGGTGTGCAGGGCCACCCCGCCCGCCGCCACCTGGGCGGACAGGGCCTGGTAGGCCCCCAGCAGAAGCTGCTGGCCGGTCTGGCCCCGGGCGTAGAAGGTGCGGCTCACCTGGGCCCCGCCGAAGGAGCGGTTGGCGAGCAGGCCGCCGTACTCGCGGGCGAAGGGCACCCCCTGGGCCGCGCACTGGTCGATGATGTTGGCCGACACCTGGGCCAGCCGGTACACGTTGGCCTCCCGGGACCGGTAGTCGCCGCCTTTGATGGTGTCGTAGAAGAGGCGGAACACCGAGTCGCCGTCATTGCGGTAGTTCTTGGCCGCGTTGATGCCGCCCTGGGCGGCGATGGAATGGGCCCGCCGGGCCGAGTCGTGGAAGGTGAAGGCCTTGACTCGGTAGCCGAGTTCGGCTAGGGAGGCGGCGGCCGAGGCCCCGGCCAGCCCGGTGCCGACCACGATCACCTCGAAGCGCCGCTTGTTGTTGGGGTTGACCAGATCGAGCGAGAACTTGTGGTTGTCCCACTTGTCGGCCAGTGGCCCCTCGGGCACTCGGGCGTCCAGGACGGCGGCGGTCATCCCGGGCCCTCCTCGAACTCGGGTCGGCGGGCGGTCAGGCCCGACCCCTCGGCCTCGGCGGAGGCGGCCGGCCCGGGCTTCTCGCCAACGGCGCGGGCGGCGGTCATCCCGGGCTCTCCTCGCCGCCGGCTTCTGGCTCGGCCGGGGCGCCGGGCGCCGCGCCGCGGCCTTCGCTGTCGATCAGCCCGGTCTGGACCATCACCGGGAAGCTCAGGTTGCCCACCAGGATGACCCCGGCCACCGCGGCGGCCAGCCCCCGGCGCAGGTGGTTGTAGCGGGGGTTGTTCACCCCCAGGCTCTGGAACAGCGACCAGGCCCCGTGGAAGATGTGCAGGGCCAGGGCCGCGTTGGCCACCACGTAGACGGCGGCCACCGGCAGCGACGACAGCGACTCGACCACGTTGTGGTACACGTCGCCCCGGACGTAGTCGTCGCCGAGCCACCACCCCCAGGTGAGGTCGGCCAGGTGGAACAGTACGTACAGGCCGATGATGGGGCCGGTCCAGCGCATGGTGCGGCTGGCGTAGGAGGCGGCCGCGTAGCTCTGCGGCCCCTCGTACTTCTTGTTGCCGCTGACGAAGCCCGACCGGGGGTTGCTGGCCCGGCCCATCCGGCGCAGCGAGTAGGCGCTGTGCAGGTGGAGGGCGAACATGGCCATCAGCCCCAGGCGCAGGACCCACAGGATCAGGGTGCGGGGGACCAGGTGGCCGCCCAGGTCGCGCAGGGCCTCGGCGTACTCGTTGATCTGGGTCGGCCCCTCGTAGAGGTGCAGGTTGCCGATCATGTGGACGATCACGAAGCCGATCAGGCCCACCCCGGTGACGGCCATGACGTACTTCTTGCCCACCGCGGTCTGGTAGATGTCCAGCGGCCAGCCCAGTTTGCGGCGGCGGGGCCGGATGGGCGGCACCCGCTCCTGCGCGGGGGGCGCCGGGGGCTTCGAGATGGTCTGGGCCATTCGGCTCGATCCTTACCGCGGTTCGATACCCGCCGCCAAGCTAGGCGCGTCTCAGGCAGTGGCGGGCGTTTGCTTCGTCCGGCCATGCGGGGGGTGGAACCCGCGGCCAGCGAGCCTGTGGGTTTGACGCGACGGTGAGCGTTTGCTTCGTCCGGCCGAAGGGCGGTTGCTTTGTCCGGCCGGCGGGTCCTGTCACGGGCGCGGTTTTGCCGCGGGGCGGCAAAACCTTGCCCCCGTGCCACCCCCCGGCCTGGCGTACCGGTCGTCGAGCTAGCGCGTCTCAGGCGGCGTCGTGGTGGTGTTGGGCGGTTGCTTTGTCCGGCCGGCGGGTCCGTGCCACCCCCCGGCCTGGTCAGTGCCGGTGGCTTTAGCCTGTGGCGCGGATTGTCGGTTTGTGCTCTGGGTCGGATCGGCCTGGCGGGGTTGTGTGCCGGGTTTGCCTGCCCTGTGGCGTGATCGTTGCCCTGTGGCTCTGGGTCGGATCGGCCTGGCGGGGTTGTGTACCGGTGGCTTAGCCTGGGGGGCTGATTGTTGCTTGGTAGTGGTTGGTCACAGTGACTGGCTCGCCGTTGTCGTTGTGGTATGTCAGCTCTAGCTCCAGGGTTAGCGGGCCCGGGTCGGTCGGTGCCGTTGCGGCGATCCGGCCTATGAAGGTGCAGGCGTCGGCGACGATTTCGCCGGTCCAACGTTGGTCTGCTACCGCTCCGCCTGCTGGTGTCAGCCGGTCTGCTGCTGTCCTTTCTGCTGGTGTCAGCCGGTCTGCTGCTACTTGGCTTGCCGATGTCAACCGGGCCTTCACCACTGCGTTGCCGATTGGGTGGCGGAGTTGGCTCACTGCATGAACGGCTAGGTCGAGGCGGTCGCCGGGGTGGATCGGGTCGGGCAGCGGGTCGCTTACCACGATCAGGTCTCGGCAGGCGCCGACCAGCGCTTCCCAGGCTGGCTTGGGCTGCCGCCGGTGGTCGAGCACGCCCATGCCGCCCCCCGGGAGAGCCTTTGAGCTTTCGCCTGAGCCAGCCGCTGAGCTGGCCGCCGGGCTGTCGGCCGGGCTGCTGTCCGAGCTGGTCGCTGGGCTGCTGGCCGGGCTGGTCGTCGAGGTGGTGCCCGGGCTGGTGTTGGTGGGGGGGATGTCGGCTAGGGCTTGTAGGAGGAAGCCGCCGGTGGGGTGGTACATGAGGCGGCGGAGGGTTTCGATGGTGGTTTTCACCACTTCGGCTTGGGCGGCGGCTGAGGGGGGGTCGAGCGGGTCCGACGGGGCGCCGAAGGCGGTGATGAAGCGGCCCAACTGGGGGCGGCGGGCCAGGGTCGGGCCCAGGTCGGCGGCTCGGCCGCCGTGGCGGCCGAACCACAGGTGGCTGGTGGCGCCGTCGCCGGCGCCGGCCCGCCGCCGGCCCGCCGCGGTGTGGGCCACCACCGGCCGGGACCCGTCGCAGCGGTTCAGGACCCGGCTCAGCGACCGGTCCAGCACGGCCCGGTTCCACGACGGGCGCACCGGCCCGATCCGGGGCGGCGCCGGGCCGGGCCGGTCGGGGCGGGGGAGGGGCTCGTCGTGAGCGCACCACAGCGCCACGCTGGGATGGTGGCCGAGCAGGTCGACCGCCTCCCGGGCCTGCCGGCGGGCCTGGTCGCCCACCGCCCGGCTCATCACCCCGCGCAGGGGCAGGTCCTGCCAGATCAGCACTCCCAGATCGTCGGCGGCGTCGTAGAGCTCGGGGCGGGCCACGTGGGCGATGGGCCGCACCATGTCGAGCCCGGCGGCCCGGGCGGCCTCCACGTCGGCGGCCACCTCGCCGGCGGCGGCGTCGGCCAGCAGCGGCCGGGTGGGCAGCAGGTTGGCGCCCTTGAGGAAGAGCCGCTCCCCGTTGACGCTCATCACCCAGTTGCGCACGGCCACCGACCGGAAGCCGATGCGGAACCGGCGGACGTCGTGGACCGTGCCCCGGCTCATGGCCTCCACCGTCCCCCGGTGGAGGGGCTGGCCGCCGAGCGAGTGGGGCCACCACAGCTCCGGGTCGTCCACCTCCACGGTCCACTCCACCCGGTTCTCCCCGGCCGCGGCCGGGTGGGTGTAGACGTGCTCGGCCCCGGCCACCCGGGTGCGCAGCTCCACCGGGCCCCCGCCGGGAACGTCGAGCACCGCCCGCAGGGCCAGGCGGGCCCGGGCCGGCCCCGCCCCGGCGCACACCACCCGGGAGTGGGTGATGGCGATCTCGCCGGTGGGCCGCAGCCGCAGCGGCCGCCACAGCCCCCCCGGCACCAAGTCGGCCGAGCCGCACAGCTCGGGGTCCTGCAGGGCGCCGGTGAGGACGGCCCGGTCGTCGGGGTCGCCGAACCGGCGGGAGGTGGCCTCCACGGCCAGCACGTGCTCGCGGCCGGCCCGGATCTGGTCGGTCACCTCCAGCAGGTGGGGGACGAAGTAGCCGTCGGTGGCCCCCAGGTAGGCGCCGTCGAGCCAAACGTCGCCCTGCTGGCAGATGCCTTCGACGCTCAGCCACCAGCGGCGCCGGTCGGGGGGCGGGCCCGGGTCCAGGCCGTCGTCTCCGCCGTCCTCGGCGTCCGGGTCGGGGCCCTCGAAGCGCCGCCGGTGCAGCACCGACTCCGCCCCGGCCAGCTCGGCGACGCCGGCCCAGTGGCCGGGCACGGCCACCTCGCTCCAGGACTTGTCGTCGCAGTCGGGATCGCTGAAGGTGCGGCGCAACTGCTCGTCGGCCGCCGCGGCCCGCCAAGTCCCGCTCAGGTCCATCCGGGAACGGTACTGGCTCGCCTCAAGGCGCCGGTAGGGTCAGGGGCCATGCCGCGACCGGACACCCTGGGCAAGCTGAGGGCCGGCGGCTGGGAGTCGCTGCCGGTCCGCGAAGAACTGCGCCGCAACGCCATGGCCCGCATCCGGGTGGGGCGGCCGCTGCTCGACGGCGCCATCGGCTACGAGAACACCGTCATGCCCCAGTTGGAGAACGCGCTGCTGGCCGGCCACGATGTGATCTTTCTGGGGGAGCGGGGCCAGGCCAAGACCCGCATGATCCGGGGGCTGTCGGACCTGCTCGACGAGTGGACTCCGATCGTGGCCGGTTCGGAGATCAACGACGATCCCTACAACCCGGTGTCGGCCGCGGCCCGGCGGCTGGTGGCCGAGCGGGGCGACGACACCCCGGTGGCGTGGATCCACCGCCGGGCCCGCTTCGGGGAGAAGCTGGCCACCCCCGACACCTCCATCGCCGACCTGATCGGCGAGGTGGACCCGATCAAGGTGGCCGAGGGGCGGTATCTGTCCGACGAGCTGACCCTCCACTACGGCCTGGTGCCCCGGACCAACCGGGGGATCTTCGCCCTGAACGAGCTGCCCGATCTGGCCGAGCGCATCCAGGTGGGGCTGCTCAACGTGCTGGAGGAGCGGGACGTCCAGATCCGCGGCTACAAGGTGTGGCTGCCGCTGGACGTGCTGCTGGTCGCCTCGGCCAACCCGGAGGACTACACCAACCGGGGCCGCATCATCACCCCGCTGAAGGACCGGTTCGGGGCCCAGATCCGCACCCACTACCCCCTCGACGTCGACACCGAGATCGCCATCATCCACCAGGAGGCCCGCCCGGCGTCGGTGGAGGGCCGGCCGGTCACGGTCCCCTCGTTCATGACCGAGATCGTGGCCGAGCTGACCCATGCCGCTCGCTCCAGCCCCCACGTGTCCCAGCGGTCGGGGGTGTCGGTGCGGCTGAGCATCTCCAACTTCGAGACCCTGGTGGCCAACGCGGCCCGCCGCACCCTGCGGTCCGGCGGCGCCCACGTGGTGCCCCGGGCCACCGACCTCGAGGCCCTCGGGGCCTCCACGTCGGGCAAGGTCGAGATCGAGACCCTCGACGAGGACCGGGAGGTCGAGATCGTCCGGAGGCTGATCGACAAGGCGGTGCTGGCCGTGTTCCGCAGCCGGGTCCCGCCCGACACCCACCGGGGGGTGGTGGACGCCTTCGAGGCCGATCTGGTGGTGAGCGTGGGCGAGGACGTGACCGACGCGGCCTACGCCGAGCTGCTGGGCCGGGTCCCGGCCCTGGCCCCGCCGGTGCGGGCCCTGCTGGCCGCCGAGGACTCCTCGGAGTCGCCGGCCATGGTGGCCTCGGCCATCGAGCTGGTGCTGGAGGGCCTGCACCTGGGCAAGCGGCTGAACAAGGACGGGATCGGCACCCGAGCCCAGTTCAGCGGCCGCTGACCGGACCGGGGGATGGACACGCCGGCCAGCCGGAAGCTGCGGTCGATCAACCACCTGTTCGCCAAGCAGTTCATCGAGCTGACCGACCGGGTTTTCGTGGCCGTCGGCTACGGCGTCTCCAACATCTCCTTCGTCCTCGGCGACATCGGCGTGGTGGCGGTGGACTCCGGCTTTCTGCCCGACGATTCCGCCGAGGCCATCGGCGAGCTGCGCAAGCGCACCGATCTTCCCATCTTGGCCCTCGTCTACACCCACGGGCACATGGACCACACGTCGGGGGCGGCCTCGTTCGTGGCTGAGAATCCCGACATCGACATCTGGGCCATCGAGCGGTTCGACGACGAGACCCGCCGATTCAACCGCAACGGCGCCGTGGTGGCCATGGCCCGGGGACTTCGCCAGGCCGGTTTCCTGCTGCCGCCCCACAAGCGCATCAACAACGGCATCGCCCCGACCGTCACCCCCAAGCCGGGCGCCTTTGGCGGCGGGCTGGGCGCTCCCGACCCCCGGACCCTCCCCAACCGCACCTTCGCATCCGAGGCCACCGTCTCCGCCGGCGGGGTGGTGCTGGAGGTATCCCACAACCCCGGGGAGACCGACGATCAGATCATGGCCTGGTTCCCGGACCAGCGGGTGGTGTTCGCCGGCGACAACGTGTACCGCTCGTGGCCCAACCTCTACGCCGTCCGGGGCACGCCCTACCGCGACGTGCGGGACTGGTGCGAGTCGGTGGACCGCATCCGCGGGATGAAGGCCGATCACCTGGTGCTGGGCCACACCATCCCCTTCAGCGGCCGCCGGGAGGTCGACGAGGCGCTTGAGGTCTACAGCCGGGGCCTGTGGCATGTGTACAACCAGACCATCGAGGGCATGAACCGGGGCATGACGCCCGACGAACTGGCCCACGAGGTGACCCTGCCCGCCGATCTGGCCGAGCACCCGATGCTGGGCGAGTACTACGGCAGCGTGGCCTGGTCGGTGCGGGCCATATTCAGCGGGATCCTCGGCTGGTTCGACGGCAACCCGTCATCCATGAACCCGCTGCACCCCGCCGACCGGGCGGCCCGCATCGCCGAGCTGGCCGGAGGCCCTGATGTTCTGCTCCGCCAGGCCCGGGCGGCGCTGGCCGCCGGCGAGGCCCAGTGGGCGGCCGAGCTCTGCGACATGGTGATCGGGTGCGGCCACGAGGTCGATGCCGCCACCCTGCTCAAGGCCGACGCCGTCGACGAGCTGGCCTACAACATGGTGACGGCCACCGGCCGCAACTACCTCCACACCTCAGCCCAGCAACTCCGGGAGAGCATCGGCGCCGATTGACCCGGGCGGCTGAGCCGTAAAGCGGGAGCAATCGGGCAGCCCGCGGCTCTGTGAGCGGGCCGGACCGAGTGATGCCTCTGCGGCTGAGCCGTGCGCGGGAGGTGTCAGGCGGCCGGCGGCCTCTCAGAGCGCGCTGGCGCCGATTGACCCGCTCTCAGCGGGCGGCGAAAGTGCCGGCGTCGAGGACGACCCGGTCGCCGACCCGGGTCTGGAATCGGGCGGTGTCGCCGTCGGTCCAAATGTCGACGTCGAGGCGCTGGCCGGGCAGCACCGGGGCCTTGAACCGTCCGCCCATGGCGTCGAACCGGGCCGGGTCGCCGTCGCACAGCGCGTGCAGCAGGGCCCGGCCGGTGAACCCGAAGGTGCAGAGCCCGTGCAGGATGGGCGTGTCGAAGCCGGCCCGAGCCGCGAAGGACGGGTCGGAGTGCAGCGGGTTGCGGTCGCCGTTGAGCCGGTAGAGCAGGGCCTGGTCGGGCCGGGTGTCGTAGCTCACGGTGTGGTCGGGTTCCCGGTCGGGCAGCTCCCAGGCGCTGGCCGGGCCCCGGTCGCCGCCCCAGCCGCCCTCGCCGGCGATGAACAGGCCGGCCCGGCTGGTCCACATGGGGTTGCCGTCGCCGTCGGTGGCGTTGATCTCCAGCACCACCAGCGCGGCCTTGCCCTTGTCGTAGATGGCGGCCACCCGGTTGCGGGCTGTCGCCGAACCCTGGGCGGGCAGCTCTTGGTGGAGCTGGACGTGCTGGTCGCCGTGGAGCAGGCGGGCCCGGTCGTAGTCGCCGTAGTCGGGGGCTCGGGCCCCGCCGATCACCACCGCTTGGGTGGGCAGGGCCCTCTGGGCCACCCCGGCCGAGTTCTCGGTGGTGAACTCCAGCTCGGCGCCAGTTGGGTCGGCGGCGCCGGCCCCCACGCTCAGGGCATAAAGCAGGCTCTGGTCGGAACTCCAGCTCACCTCGGCGGGATCGCCGACCGCGCCGACCGCATCGGGATTAATGGGCATCCGCCCAACCTACCCCCGCCCACCCCGACTCCCGAAGCCCGGCCGCGGTCCACTCGGTCAGGGGGATCGTCTCGGGTTCGGGCGCGGCCGGCTTGAGTTCTGGACTGGACACCTGAGGTTCGGGCGTGGTGTTGGCGATGGTGGGTGTGGCATAAGGCGGCCAGGTTGTCGATGTCGGTGTGTCCGCCGTTGCTCCACTCCCTCACGTGGTGGATCTCGCAGCGGTGCATGGGCTCGCCGCAGTCGACGCAGCCGCGGTCTCTAACGGCTACGGCCAAGTGCTGGGGTCCGTTGGCCAGTCTTCGGCTGCGCCCCAGCCACAGGGGCTGGCCGTTGCCGGCGAAGATCATCCCGGCCAGGCGGGTGTCGGGGGAGAGCCGGGCGAGAACCGCGGGCGGAACGGGGCCGGTTCCGAGGATTTCGCAGCGTCCGTCGGGGTCAGTGCCGTCGATGACGCCGATGTCGGCCACCACCACCAACTGGTTGGGGGCGCAAACGCCCGCGCCGAGCCGGTTGCCGTTGGCGCGGTTCCTGCCGGCGGTAGCGGTCCCGACCAGGCCGGGCGATGATGCGCCGAGCCGGTTGCCGTTGGCGCGGTTTCTGCCGGGGCCGTTGCCGTTGGCGTCGTTTCTGCCAGGCCAGGCCGCGGATAGTTCTGAAGTCGGACCGACCGTGGCCGTTGCCCCGGCCGGGCCGTTGCCGACTATGGCCTCGCCCGCCAGAAGAGCTCGGGTGGTGGCGTCTCGGCCGGTGATGAGCTCGAAGAGGGCGTCGGCGCGCCGCTGTCGGCTGGTGCGCACCAAGTCGGGTTGGCCGTCGCGGCCGCCGTCGGCCCGATACAGGGTGTCGGTGCGGTTGTCGATGGCCTGGGTGACGAGGTTGTGGCTGATGGGGTCGAAGTCGGCGGCCAGTCGGCCCATGCCCGTCTCGGGATCGATGAAAGACGAGGCCCGACGGGCCCGGCGCTGGCGCTCCAGCCGGGCTTCGCCCCGATCAGCCGACCGACGCGCCGCGAAGTCACGGGCCTGCCTCGCGAACATCTCCGGGCTGGTCTGGCCGGCTCGTTCCAGCAGGTCGGCGTCGTTGTCGACCAGTCCGGCCCCGCACTGCTCGGCCGCCCCGACCAGCGCGGCGGCATGCTCCAGGGTGATGGCCCCGGCCTCCAAAACGGCCGCGGTGTTGGGCATCTCACTGAGCCGCTCGGCCACCTTCACCACCCGGCGGGCCTGATGCCCCGGCAGGCGGGCGCTGTCTCGCAGCACCGCGGCTCCGCCGGCGGCAGTGCCGGATCGGTCCACGCCGGAGGCGATCCTGCCCAGCAGCGCCTCGATCCGGGTGCGGGCCCGGCCCATGGCCGCGGCCAGATCCCGCAACTCCGGCACCGGCACGTCATCCAGCCGGGCCGCGCCCAGCGCCGTCAGCCCGGTCTCCACCTTGCCTACAGCGGCCCACAACGGATGTTTGCTCATGTAAACAACTTTAAATAAGGGGTGTGACACTGGACCTCATCTCATTACAACCCGCAAAGAAAGCCCAGTTCGGCGAACCGCTGGAAGCTCTGAGCCTGCGGCACTGACCGCCGCGACGAACAGCACCTTCGTCGGACGGCACTGGCGACCGCTGGAAGCCCCGAGCTTGGAGGCCGCCCGGTCCGACTACGACGGCGGTGGTGCAACCCGCTCGGCGAACCGCTGGAGTTCTGAGCCTGGAGACAGTCGAGGCCAAGCCCGGCCCGGCGGTCAGCCCCGCACCCGCTGCCGGGTAGGGTCGGGGCTCATGGTGCTTCGCCGATGGGGTCGGGCCCGGCGCCGGCCCCGGCGCCAGCCGCCGCTGTTCTCGTACTCGCGCTGGGACGGCACCCAGACTGGGCCAGACCTCGACGCCGACCGGATATTCGACGAGCTGGCCGACGACCTCCTCTACCACGGCGACATAGACAGCGCCCTGCGCCGCCTCATGCACGAGGGGCTCAGCGACCGGCTGGGCCGGCCCCTCACCGGCATCCGGGAGATGCTCGAGAAGCTGCGGGAGCGCCGTCGGGAGCTGCTGGACCGCCACGACCTGGGGGGCGTGTACGACGACATAGCCGAGTCGCTGCGCGACATCGTCCGCACCGAGCGGCAGGCCCTGGAGGAGCTGGCCGAGGAGGCCCGGAGCGCCCCCGACTCCCGCCGGGCCGAGCCGGCGGCCCAGGCGGCGGCCATGAAGAACGCCGAGCTCGACATGCTCCCCCCGGACCTGGCCGGCCAGGTCAAGGCGCTGAGCGGCTACGAGTTCGAGAGCGGCGAGGCCCGGCAGCGCTTCACCGACCTGATCGACCGGCTGCGCGAGCAGGCCATGCAGCAGTTCGTCGACCGGATGGCGTCCGACGTGAGCGCCATGGACCCGGCCGAGTCCCAGCGGATGAAGGACATGCTGGCCGAGCTCAACCGGATGCTCGAGCAGCGCGACCGGGGCCAGGAGCCCGACTTCGACGGGTTCATGGACCGCTACGGCGACTTCTTCCCCGAGAACCCCCGCACCCTCGACGAGCTGCTGGAGGTGATGGCCCGGCGCATGGCCGGGGCCCAGGCCATGCTCAACTCGATGACCCCCGAGCAGCGGGCCCAGCTCCAGGCCCTGTCCGACCAGTTGCTCGAGGACATGGACCTGCGGTGGCAGTTCGACCGGCTGGCCCGCAACCTCCAGGACCGGTTCCCCCAGATGGGCTGGGACCAGCGCTGGGACTTCACCGGCGCCGACCCCCTCGACTTCGCCGGGGCCTTAGACCTGATGGGCGAGCTGGGCGACATCGACCAGCTCGAGAACCTGCTGCGGGTCACCACCAGTCCGGGCGCGCTGGCCGAGGTGGACGTCGACGCCGCCCGGGACCTGCTCGGCGACGACGCGGCCGAGAGCCTGGAGCGGATGGCCGAGGTGGCCCGGATGCTGGAGGAGGCCGGCCTGATCGAGAACCGCCAGGGCCGCTTCGAGCTCACCCCCCGGGCCATCCGCAAGATCGGCCAGGGGGCGCTGAGGGACCTGTTCGCCAAGCTGTCGGCCGACCGGATCGGCGGCCACGCCGTCCACCTCCCCGGCGCGGGCCACGAGCGCACCTTCGACACCAAGCCCTACGAGTACGGCGACCCGTTCAACCTGCACATCCAGCGCACCGTCGGCAACGCCGTGGCCCGGTCGGGCGCCGGGGTCCCGGTGAGGCTGAGCCCCGACGACTTCGAGGTGGAGCGGACCGAGCACCAGGTGCGCTCGGCCACGGTGCTGATGCTGGACCTGTCGCTGTCCATGCCCATGAGGGGCAACTTCCTGCCGGCCAAAAAGGTGGCCATGGCCCTGCACGCCCTCATCTCCGGCCAGTACCCCCGCGACTACCTGGGACTGGTCTCCTTCAGCGAGGTGGCCCGGGAGCTGCGCCCCGAGAGGCTGCCCGAGGTGTCCTGGGACTACGTGTACGGCACCAACATGCAGCACGGCTTCATGCTGTCCCGGCGGATGCTGGCCCGCCAGACCGGCACCAAGCAGATCATCATGATCACCGACGGCGAGCCGACCGCCCACATCACCGGCTCGGGCCGGCCCGTCTTCAGCTACCCGCCCGCCCGGGAGACGGTCGATCTGACCCTGGCCGAAGTGGCCAAATGCACCCGGGACGGCATCCGCATCAACACGTTCATGCTTGACGCCACCTCCTACCTGACCGACTTCGTGGAGCAGATCACCCGGCTCAACGGGGGGCGGGCCTTCTTCACCACCAACCAGAACCTGGGCGACTACGTGCTGGTCGACTTCGTCGAGCACAAGCGCAGCCTGGTCCGGGCCGGCCGCTGACCGCTGGCCAGGCGGGGGGGGGGAGGGGGCGCCGGCGGTTGGCCGGGCAGTGGGGAGGTCCGGGCCCGCCGTTGACCGCTGGTTGAGGGGGCGAAGTCCGGGCCCGCCGTTGATGCCGGCCGGGCGGTCCCCGGCCTGGTCCGGCCCGCCGCGAAAAATTTTTTGCCCCAAGGGTTGCCTTTTGCGTACAACAGTGATGTAATTACATCAGTGGCAGCAGGCGGAGCCGGCCCCCGGGGGCATCCCGGGGCTCCGGTTCGGTTCGTCTGGGAGGAGGCCCCCATGGCGTTGCAGATGACCGACAAGCTTGAGGACAGGTCCTGGCGGGACTACGCCAATTGCCTCGGCGTCGACCCCGACCTGTTCTTCCCGGAGCGGGGCGCGTCCACCCGCGAGGCCAAGGAGGTGTGCCGCGGCTGCGTGGTCCGCGAGGACTGCCTGGAGAACGCGCTGGACAACGGCGAGAAGTTCGGCATCTGGGGCGGCATGAGCGAGCGGGAGCGCCGCCGCATCCGCCGCCAGCGGGCCCAGGCCCGAGCCGCCGAGCGGCAGTCGACCATCACCGCCTGACCCGCCCCGGGTGTTCGGTTCCCCAGGGCGGGACGTTCGCGGGGCCGGGCAGCAGTCGGCGATCGCCGCCTGACCCGTCGCCCCCGAGCTGGCTCCAAGACCAGCAGACGGCAAGACATATGCAGGAGCCCGTGACAACATAAGCCCGCGCAACACAAGGAGGCCGTGATGGAACAGAGCCCCGAGCAGGCAGGCCCGGACGACGAGGCCCTGGCTGAGGGCGTTGAGGCGGCGGTTGAGCGGATAGCCGAGCACCCGAGCCGGTCGGCGAGCGGGCTGGGGTGGCTGGTGGCCGATGTGGTCATGGTGCTGGCCGCCGTCGCGTTGTTCATCTTCGGCCCGGTCAGCGGTCTGCCGATCCTGGTGCTGCCGGCCATCCTGATGGTGCTGGCCGCCGCCGTCATCAGCGTCAGCTTCTACATGATCCAGCCCAACCAGTCGGCTGTGCTGATGCTGTTCGGCGACTACCGGGGCAGCGACTCCACCCCCGGGCTGCGGATCTCCAACCCGCTGTACCTCACCCGCAAGGTGTCGCTGAGGGTGCGCAACTTCACCACCCCCACCTCCAAGGTCAACGACGCCCGGGGCAACCCCATCGAGATCGCCGCGGTGGTGGTGTGGCGGGTCACCGACACCGCCCGGGCGGTGTTCGGGGTGGACGACTTCACGTCCTACGTTCACACCCAGTCCGAGTCGGCGGTCCGCCAGCTCGCCCGCAGCTACCCCTACGACGCCTTCGACGAGGACGACGTGACCACCCTCATCGGCGACACCAGCGAGGTCAACGACCACCTCCTCGACGAGCTGCAGGAGCGGGCCGCCGACGCCGGAGTGGAGATCCTCGAGGCCCGCATCACCGATCTGGCCTACGCGCCCGAGATCGCCGAGGCCATGCTGCGCCGCCAGCAGGCCACCGCCATCGTGGCCGCCCGGGCCAAGATCGTGGAGGGCGCGGTGTGGATGGTGCGCGAGGCGGTCAGGGGCCTGGAGGAGGGTTCCGACGAGAACGAGCCCATCCATCTGGACGCCGAGCGCCGGGCCGTCTTCGCGTCGAACCTGATGACCGTCATAGCCAGCGACAGCCCCACCAACCCCGTAGTAAACGTAGGCAACTTCGACCGTTAGCGCTAGGTGCCGTCGCGGACAAACCTGAGAAAGCTTGAAGGTTCGGTTGACCTAGGTCCGAATCTGGTCATACGACTCTGGGCTCTGGTCAGCAGCAGCAAACGGCTAGCCCTAGTGACGGCGACATAAAAAGCACGGAGTTCTGCGGCCCGTTTGTCGTTGGTTTTGGCGCGGAAGTCGGGGAGCTGCCCTTCATTGACGCCCACGACGGCTACCGCTCGATACTCGCGTCCCTGTGCTTTGTGGATCGTTTGCAATCTGATTCCAGGAGCGAGATCGTCGCCGCGTTGCTGCCGCGAGATGAAAAGTTTGAAATTACTCCAAGTACGGGCTGACACTTGAGTTTCACTTTCAAAAGATGACCAGGTTCTACAGAGCAGGTCTGAGTCCGCATGCCATGCAGCGAGGTCGGCTTCCCTAGCCTCTGACCTTAGGGTTATCTTATTGAGATTTGCGATGTAATCTGCGGGTTCTTCAATTTTAGCCAAATCAGCCAGTTGCTGGATATCCTGATCTTTGTGTTGACGTATGATTGAGATTAGTTGCGGGAGAGACTCCAGTTCATGTTCTTTGATGTCAAGAAGGCGCGCAAGTTGCCATTGAGTGGAGCGATGATGAGGGGCGCTGCCAAAGCAGGCAATCTCATAGACTATCTGACCGATCTTAGATTCTAGCCAGTCTTCGGCAGCGCTTGAGAGCGCAGGCTCATGGCCTGCACAGCGCAGCGCTTCTTCTGTGGCTTGAAGGGCCGTAGAGGATCTGGCTAAAACCGCAATCTGTTCGGCTGGGATGTAGCCAGACTCACCGGGTGCAAGTGCTTCACTAGGCAACCCTGAATGGAGCAAGTTAAGTGCCCATCTTGCGACTAGGCTACCTTCTTCTTCTTCGTCAGTAGTCTGCTTGATATGAATCCACCCTTCAGCCCTATATTCTGTAGGCTCGTATTTTCCTGTCGAAACAATTCTAGGGGATTGATTTAGAGCTTTAGATACCCGTTCACCCAATGATACGATCAATTTGGCTGAACGGAAATTATTTGTAAGATCAAAGCGCGTCGCCTGATAGTCACATTCAAACTGGCGCATTAGTCGCGAATCTGCACCTGCGAAACCCACTAAAGACTGCTTATCATCACCGACCATCATAGTCTGTATATAGTCACCGTTATTGCTTGAGGGGGAGCCAATTATTGCTGTTAGCAGTGAATACTGTGACGGAGTTAAATTTTGAGCTTCGTCAACTATCACATGGTGATATAGTCGAGTCATTTGATGGCGTGAGAATGGCAACCTGAGAAGTTCTTCGGCGCGCGTTAGCATACTTTCATAATCAACAGCTCCTGCGTGAGATAGGGCGGCATTCCACTCCTTCTGTAAATCTGATGGTGGTTCCCTTCTAGCCCTAGATAGATCAATCTGATGGAGTGCATCGCCTAGATCTGAAGGTGCTGTTTGACCATTCTCAGCCAACCAGCTCGCTAATAATTCTGCGCGGTCTTCGTCACGCACAATTACCTCAGGATCAATAGGTAGACCAATCCGAGTACCCTGTTGACTCAATAGAAAATGAGAGAACCCATGAATTGTGTCAGCATCTACTCTTTTATGGGCTGCGCCGAGTCGTTGGCGGAAGCGGTCCTTCAGTTCATTGGCTGCTTTGGTGGTGTATGAAAGGGCAAGAACACGGAAGTGGACTTGTGGAGATTCGCCCAGTAGGTGTTCCACTCGACGGGCTACGACTTCGGTTTTACCACTGCCTGCGCTAGCTACGACCAAAATAGCGCGGGCATCACTCTCAACAGCAGCCTGCTGTTCGGGACTCAGATCAGGTGGCGAGATCATATTCTGTGGGTTTCAAGCAGTGCCTCAAGCTTACTTGTTAGCTCTTGAAGCGGTAACGGCCAAGTTTCTAACTTAGAATATTTTTCTATAAAGAGCTTTGCTAGCGGCGTCCCAACCGAGCCTTTAAGCTTATTGAGGCGGGTTTGATATTCATTAATTTCCTTGCAGGCTTGAATAGACAGCCCACGATCAAAATGAGTCATCATATGCTCGAAAGCACTAGATGAACTATCACGATCTGAATTATTTCCTTCAACCCACACAATGTGGGACTGTTCTCCATTAGCATGGGTTTTGACAAGCTTTATTGCTGCTTCTCTGCCTTTTTCGTCGCTGTCACTGAATAATACCCATGGGATACTGATGAGTTCGGCAAATTTCACAGCCGCGTTTGCCAAAGGGCTGCCAAGACTTCCAGGGTCGATGACGCACACACCATGTGCTCGATGACCGAGAGCGTGGCGGATCACTGGCGGTAGGAAGGCGCGTTCGGTAGCGCCGTCACCTATTACTAAAGCGCTGGCAAACAGTAGTTCTCCGAAAGGTCGTTCAACGAGTCGCTTCAGCTTCTCCATCTCATCTACATGTGTGCTGGGACGCAGTGCTCGATGTCGCGACTCGGCGTCGCTTGGAGCTGGCCCTAGATCGATAACAGTTGTGTCATTCATTTCCTGACGAAGCAGACGAATGCCTTTAGGGTCAATAGAGGTGACAAGGTGCGGGGAGTGAGTGCTAGCCACCACCTGTCCAGGTAGCTCATAAAGAAGACTGCACAGTTCAAGCACGGCTTGAGGGTGGAGGTGAGCTTCAGGTTCTTCAACGAGAGTGACGGGATGTGGTTTCGTTGAAGGTCCGTCACGACCTAGGCGTCTATCATAGTTCACCCCCTGAATCTGTAAAGAGGTTAGATTGCGCACACCGGCACCATGTAATCTCAAGGGGATAGCACCTTCGCCGGTGTCGAGGTCGATTGCTATGGATCGTGCTAGTTCTTCCAGTCTAGGAGGTAGTGGGTTAAGTGCTGGCCTGCCGATGGAACCTATATGCTTTTCAAGTTCGCTAAGCGATTCTCTGACTGCAGTAAGCGCAGGACTTTTGTTAAGAATTTTTTCACTGAGAGCAGCTAAGTCTTTTTGGAGTTCTGTTCGGGTAGCTTCGTCCACTTCTAGATCGTTGAGCACACGACGAATGGCTGAACTGCGTTTGGAGAAATCCTCAACGAGATCTCTCCGGGCTTCGAACAGTTCTACAGCCAATAGCGAACGCTGATCGCGGGTGACTGCAAAGGGACTTGCAGGCAAAATCCATTCACCCTTTTGCAAATCAAATTGCAGAAAATGAGCTTCAGATCGTGCTCCTGATCCGTCACTAGATTGTCGAATCGTGGTTCGCCAAGCGAATCTTTCACGTGCCGGGCTCTCTTGGATCAAGGAAATTTGAACACCTAGTCGTCCGCTGATAGATCTTGAGAATTTTTCGTCCTCATTGTTGGATGCGGGGGGTGGGGGAGCGATAACTAGATCAATCGTTGCCTCCTTCTTATTCTCCTCCTCCTCGCTTCCTATGGTCAGGTCGTCGATGTCCGCTGGTAGACCGAGTGCTACTCCGAGAGCACGGAGCACACGAGATTTTCCGGCGTTGTTCCGACCCACAAGCAGGGTCAGGTTCGGTTCCAATTCAAGAGAGCAGTCGGCGATACCGCGGAAGTTGCGGATGTGACAACTTTCAACGTATAGCTGAGCGAACTGGTCTGATGCCGTGGTCTCCTCCATGGCAACGATGATACCGGAACTGTGCAACTTCTCCAGTCTAGTTGGGATTGCAGGCTCACTCGGGAGTCGAGAGAAAATGAGATCTCCTCTGAAATGCTCTGAGCCCCGTGCTTGTGCGAGTCGGGAGGTGGCTTGAGCTGGTTGGCCGCTGGAGCGACAGGCCCCGGACGGGAGGGGTGGCTCGCTGGGAGCAAGGGCCGCCCGTCGGTCGGCGGTTCAGACCGAAGAGGGGTCGATGCGGGTGGGCGGCACGCACCCGACGGCTACCGGGCTTGGAGGTGACGCAGAGTGAGTGGGCAAATTGCCCCTTGACCGGTTAGGCTGCGGCCATGGGACTACTAGGCATCGTTGGTTCGCTCGGCGGCCAGGAGCTGCTCATCATCCTGCTGATCGTTCTGGTCCTCTTCGGGGGGGCGAAGCTGCCGAAGCTGGCTCGCTCCCTGGGACAGGCCCAGAAGGAGTTCAAGTCAGGGATGAACGAGGCCGGCGCCGAAGGCCAGACTGGCGAATCCACCGGCACCGGCAGCGGCACCAACGCCAACAGCAAAACCAACAGCAGCCAGACCTGATCCGAAGATCACCGGTCTAGCCATGACCTACGCCGACGTCGACGGCGCCGAGGCGCTCGAGCCCCCGGTGGGCCGGGCCACGGTGGTGTACCTGGGCGCGGTCGCCCCCCACTGGGAGGTCCGCCCCGTCTACGGCGACCCCGACCTGATGAACTCGTTCGCCGATAGGGCCCACGCCCGGCTCCTCCTCCTGCCCCCCCACGATCCGCAGTTCCGGCGGAACCGCGAGCGGGTCAACCGCGACGGCGAGCGAGAGCGCATCCTCGTCGACTGGGATCTCGGCTATCCCGAGGACGACGAGTCAGAAGCGGTCTGAGCCGAGCCGAGGGGTCGCCATGGTCGACGTCGAGGCCCGCACTGCCGCCTCCGAAACGCCCGTAGCCGAGACACCTTCCGACGAGGCGGCTGGCACCGAAACCGCCGAGGCGCCCGCCGCAACTGGGGCGCCCGTCGCAACCGGGGTGCCCGTCGACGAGGCTGAGGGGGCTGGCACCGAAACCGCCGAGGCGCCCGCCGCAGCCGAGGCGGCTGGCGATGAGGCTGAGGCGGCGGCTGTCGGCGCCCGCGGCGATGACGGGCGGCGCGGGCCGGACGACGACGCCGACGCTTCGGCCGCCGACGCTTCGGCCGCCGTCGGCTCGGACGGTGCCGGCGACGCCGACCCGCTGGCCCCGGTGGACGGCTGGGACCGGCCCACCACCTCTTTCTTCAACCGCGAGCTGTCCTGGCTGGCTTTCAACGCCCGGGTGCTGCGGCTGGCCGCCGACCCCGAGGTGCCGCTGCTGGAGCGGGTCCGCTTCCTGGCCATCTTCAGCAACAACCTCGACGAGTTCTTCCAGGTCCGAGTGTCGGGCCTCGACGACCGGGTGGCGGCCGGCATCACCGAGCCCGACCACGACGGACGCACCGCCGCCGAACAGCTCGAGGAGATACACCGGGCGGTGACCCGGCTCTGTGCCGAGCAGCAGGAGCTCTACGACGCCTGCATCCGGCCCGCCCTGGCCCGGGCTGGCATTCAGCTCCTGGCCTGGGAAGACCTCGACGACGCCGACCGCGCCGCCATGGGCGATCACTTTGAGCAGCGGGTGTTCCCGGTGCTCACCCCCTTGGCCGTGGACCCCGGCCACCCCTTCCCGTTCATCTCCGACCTGTCGGTGAACCTGGCCGTGACCATGCGCGACCCCGACGACGGCTCGGACCGGTTCGCCCGGGTGAAGGTGCCCAACACGCTGGACCGCTGGATACGCATCGGCGGCGACCGCTTCGTGGCCCTCGAGGAAGTGATCGCCGCCCACCTCGACCGGCTCTTCCCCGGCATGGAGCTGCGGGAGCACCACGTGTTCCGGGTCACCCGCAACGCCGACTTCACCCTCGAGGACGAGGAGGCCGAGGACCTGCTGGCCGCGGTGGAGATGGAGCTGCGCCGCCGCCGCTTCCAGCGGGTGGTGCGCCTCGAGGTGGCCGACACCATGTCGGAGGCCATCGTCGACCGGCTGCGGCGCGAGCTCGACTTGGACTCCGAGGCGGTGTTCCGCATCCCCGGCCCGATGGACCTGGGCGGGCTGGCCCCCATCGCCGACCTGGACCGGGCCGACCTGCGCTGGCCCGAGTGGCGGGGCATCACCGAGCCGGCCCTGGCCCCCGGCGAGGACGAGTCGGCCGACTTCTTCGGGGTGCTGCGGGCCGGCGACGTGCTGGTCCACCACCCCTACTCGTCGTTCAGCCGGTCGGTGGGCGAGCTGATCCACCAGGCCTCGGTGGACCCGGCGGTGCTGGCCATCAAGCTCACGCTGTACCGCACCGCGGGCGACAGCCCCATCATCGACTCCCTGGTCCGGGCGGCCGAGCGCAACAAGCAGGTGGCGGTGCTGGTGGAGCTCAAGGCCCGCTTCGACGAGGCCACCAACATCGGCTGGGCCAAGCGGCTGGAACAGGCCGGGGCCCACGTGGCTTACGGGCTGGTCGGCCTGAAGATCCACACCAAGACGGCCATGATCGTGCGGGAGGACCCCGACGGCATCCGGCGGTACTGCCACATCGGCACCGGCAACTACAACCACCGAACTGCCCGGGTGTACGAGGACTTCGGCCTGCTCACCGCCGATCCCGAAGTGGGGGCCGAGATCGCCGAGCTGTTCAACTTCCTCACCGGGTACGGGCGCAACATCAGCTACCGGCGCCTGATCGCGGCCCCCCACCAGCTCCGCCGCCGGCTGGTGGAGCTGATCGACGCCGAGATCGCCTCGGGCCGGGGCCGGATCATCATGAAGATGAACAGCATCGTGGACCCGGCCATGATCGAGAAGCTCTACGAAGCCTCCGCCGCCGGGGTGGACATCGACCTGATCGTGAGGGGGGCGTGCTGCCTGCGGCCCGGGGTGAGGGGCCTGTCGGAGCGGATCCGGGTGCGGTCGGTGGTCGGGCGGTATCTGGAGCACTCCCGCCTCTACCACTTCGCCAACGGCGACGGCCCCGGCCGGCCCGCCACCTACATCGGGTCGGCCGACCTGATGACCCGCAACCTCGACTGGCGGGTCGAGGTGCTGGTGCGGGTGGGCGACCCGGCGGTGGTGGGCCGGGTGCTGGAGGTGGCCGAGATCGCCTTGGCCGACGACCGGCTGGCCTGGGTGCTCGACGGCGACGGGACCTGGACCCGCCGCCGCGGCCCGGCCGGGGCCGACACCCATGTCCGACTCCAGCAGATCGCCCTGGCCCGAGCCCGAGCCTGAGGGCGGCGGGCCAGCCTGACACTTTGCGACTTGCGCCACCCCGACCCCGATCCGACCACCGAGAGCCTCGATCCCGGCGGAGAGGTGGAGGTGTGGGCCGCGGGCGGGATCGTGAGCCGCCGCCGCGGCGGTCAAGAGCAGATCCTGGTGGTGCATCGCCCCCGCTATGACGACTGGTCGCTGCCCAAGGGCAAGCTCGATGAGGGCGAGACGCTGCGCGACGCCGCCCTCCGGGAGGTGCTGGAGGAGACCGGCCTGGTCTGCCGGGCCGGTGCCCCGGCGGGGGAGGCCCGCTACCGAGACGCCCTGGGCCGGCCCAAGGCGGCGCTGTACTTCGAGATGATCGTCGAGTCGGGCCGCTTCGAGCCCAATGACGAGGTAGACGAGATCCGCTGGCTGCCCCCCGAGGCATCCGCCGACCTACTCAGCTACGCCCACGACGCGGCGCTGCTGGAAGCCTGGGCCTCTGGCCGTCACGACCGGGGAGACCGCTTATGGTGTATTTAGTTGGCTCCCTCCCAGAGGGGGTTGGGTCATTGGGCTCGGTTATTGAGCGGTAGTGACTTCATTTCCCTTCTAGTTCAGCGACCGCTTGGCTAAATATAGCTGAACCTTCTTCTATATCCTCCATTGATGGGATTCCGCATACATCAGGATTATCTTCCGTAGCTTCGTCGAATTCTTCGACATATGGTAAGTCTCCGAGATCTTGGTATGGAAGGCTATCGTTATCTAAATTTGCGTAACCGACTGTCTTGATTTGGTTCTTATATGCCGCAATATACGAGAAGAACGCCTGAGCGAACAGTTGCAACTCTTCTGAGAGCCCGGCATCGTTAACGATTCCCACGATCTCTGATGCCTGTATCGAACCCAGAGTATCTGAGAAATACTCGTCGACATCTGTAGATGAGTCATCGGATTCCTCGTTAACCACCCCTACCGGTCCCACACCCTCACTTTCATCGCCCATAGCTGGCAAAGTCATCTCAAGACCTGGAATACTATCTACTAGAAGTTGACTAATTCGTACGAGATCAGCCCATATAAACTCTTGGAAAGCCCAGCAGAGTTTGCCGAGCGGAGTGGAAGGATCACTTCTATTAGTAAGCCAAATATCTGGATAGTCAATGTTGACTGTCTTCGCATCATCAGAATTTTCACCGCCGGGCGCGTCTGATGTCGACGGCTCGACAACCGGAGCTACAGGGCCAGTCGTACCGGCATCGGGAGTCACGACAGTGCCGCCAGTCTCGCCAGGCATAGCATCTGGTGTGGCGATGGTGTCGTTTGGTGTGGGTGTTTCGGCGGCGGGGGCGGTGATGGTTGTTTGGTCTGTGGTGGAGCAGGCTGTGCTGGCCAGTATCAGCGTCGCCAGCAATGTGGCGGCGAAGCTGTGGTGGTGGTTGTGTGGCATGGGTGTTGTCCTTGGTTCATTTTGACGCGGACGGTGCGGTTGTCATGGTCCGGGTGGTCTGGTAGCGGCGGTGGGGGTGGCTGCGGTTTGGCTGGCGGGGCCGGTGCCGGCGGCGTTGAGGGCGCGGACCTGGACTTGGTAGTTGACGCCCTCGGCCAGCAGCCTTTCGAAGGGCTTCGCCCCGATCCTTCGGCGGGGCCGGAACCGATTTCGCTGCTTCGCCGCCCACGGCGGCGATCCTACATACCGCCTGCGACAGCGGGAGCGGATGGCCGCCCGAGGGCTTGTCCGCGCTGCCGCTCTCACTGACCGGGGTCGGGAATGGATCGCAGGAGCGAATGGCGGCCTGAGAAGTTCGCCCGCGTTACTCCGGGGCGGCCAACAGGGTCTCCACCGCGGCGAGCGCGGTGGTCTCGCCGGCCAGCACGGACTCGGTGAGTTCGGCCCGCCGCCGGGCCAGATCGGGATCGGCCTCGAACTGCTCCAGCAGCCGCTGCCTCAGCAGGTCGTTCAACCAGGCCAGCTCTTGTGGTGGTGTAGTGGGTGGTGGCATGACACAGATTCTGGAGATGTCGGCTGGGGATCGGGAGGAGCTGGAGCGTCTGGCCAAGTCGGGGGTTGAGCCTCATCGGCGGGTGGTGACGGCCAAGGCCCTGCTGGCTTTGGCCGGCGGGGCTTCGGTGCGGGCGACGGCTGGGGCGCTGGGCTCGCACGAGGACACGGTGCGGCGCTGGCGCAACCGGTTCGCGGAGTCGGGGGCAGCGGGTGTGGGCGTCGTGGCGCCGGGCCGGGGCCGCAAGCCCCAGATCCCCGCGGCGACGGTGGAGGCGATCGTGGACGACACGCTGCACAGCGTGCCCGAGGACGGCTCGGCGGCGTGGTCGACGCGGTCGCTGGCCGCCCGCCACGGGGTGGGCAAGGACACCGTGGCGCGGATCTGGAGGTCGCGGGGCCTGCGGCCGTGGCGGACCGAGACGTTCAAGCTGTCCGCCGATCCCGATTTCGAGGCCAAGCTGGTCGACGTGGTGGGCCTGTACGCGGGACCCGCCCGAGCGGGCCGCGGTGTTCAGCTTCGACGAGAAGACCCAGTGCCAGGCCATCGACCGGCCCCAGCCGTCGCTGCCGATGCGCCCGGGCCGGGCCCGCACGATGACCTGTGACTACCGACGACACGGCACCACCGACCTGTTCGCCGCGCTCAACGTCGCCGCCGGGGAGGTCCTGCACCAGACCCGGCGGCGCCACACCGGCCGAGACGTGCTGGCCTTCTTCAAGTGGATTGACCTGCACACCCCCCGTTGCCTAGACGTCCACATCGTGTTGGACAACCTCTCAGCCCACAAGTCCCAGCCAGTGCGGACCTGGCTCGCCCACCCCCGGCGCGAGCGCTGGCACCTGCACTTCACCCCCACCTCGGCGTCGTGGCTCAACCTCATCGAAGCATGGTTCTCCGTGCTGACCCGCAAAGCCCTCTCTGACAACAGCTTCAGCTCCATGGCCGAGCTGGCCGAGACCATCGACACCTGGGCCCACAGTTGGAACCACAACCCCAAACCCCTCGCCTGGACCAAAACCGCCGACGACATCATCGTCAAGGTCAAACGAGGAAGAGCCACCCTCACCAAAACCGAGACACACCACTAGCACCAGCATCCACTACACCCAACACCTTACTCAAATTCAAACGAGTAAGTGACAACTTCAGGTAAGATCTACTACGGATGCCGTTTACTCGACAGTGACTATGTTGCCTGTTTCTTCAAGATACTCTTCTATCTCTGCATACAAATCATCTCCGTATCGATTGACTTCATCCTCTGATAGGGATACACACTTATCAGGGTTAGCTACAGCGGCACCATTGAAATCTTTAGCATGTGGCATATCTCCAAAATCTTGGTATGGGAGCAGGGTACGGTTAATGTTCTCATAGCCGACAGCTCTTACCTGGGCCTCAAACGCCGCGATGTATGTGAAGAACGCTTCCGCGAACAATTGAAGTTCCGTAGAGAGCCCAGAATCATCGACAATTCCGGCTATACTAGGCTCCTGTATCTCATCTAAAACAGCTAGCATGTAACCGTCGGTTCCCATAGACAGTCCGCTGGATTCTTCATTGACTACACCCACGGGACCAACACCATCATCTTCGCCTTCGGTTATATCGGCTATAGCCGGAAAGGTGACCTCCCAATTTGGAGTATTATCTGCGAGAATCCTATTGATTCTCACCAATTCTTGTGTCATGTATTCTTGGAACGCCCAGCAGAGCCTTCCGAGCGGTGTCGAACGATCGTTGCGGTTGGTAAGCAAAGATTCGGGGTATTCATATATAAACGGGGCAGGTTCAGCAGACCCTTCATCATCCGCAGAATTTTCATCACTAGCTACGACTGGCGCTGTAGACTCAGTTGTAGGGTTGGTGGGGGCAGGCGGATCATTTTGTGGAGCGGCGGTGTCACCTCCTGGTGCATCGGTGCCGCTGCCTGGAGTGGCAGTATCGTCTGGCGTTGTAGAGGTATCGCCTAGCGCGTGGGTGGTGTCACCCGGCGTTACCGTGGTGTCGCCCGGGGCGGCGGTGATGGTTGTTTGGTCTGTGGTGGAGCAGGCTGTGCCAGCCAGTATCAGCATCGCCAGCAGTATGGCGGCGAAGCTGTGGTGGTGGTTGTGTGGCATGGGTGTTGTCCTTGATTCATTTGACGCGGACGGTGCGGTTGTCATGGCCCGGTTGGTCTGGCGGCGGTTGGGGTGGCCGCGGTTTGGCTGGCGGGGCCGGTGCCGGCGGCGTTGAGGGCCCGGACCTGGACTTGGTAGTTGACGCCGTTGGTGATCCATCCCATGGTGTGGCCGATGCTAGCGGAGGTGCTGTTCCAGATGCGCCGCCAGCACCGCCAGGCGGACTGGCCCGCGGGCCGCTCCCGGAACTGGTACTCGACGATGGTGCTGTCTGAGGGGTTGTTCCAGCTCAGCGCGATGGACCGGTCGCCGCCGGCGCCTGCCAGCCCCGACGGCGCGGCCGGCACCGACGCCGGCGGAGACGCCGCGGCCAGCGTGGTCGCCGCGATTTCGCTGGCCGCGCCGGCGCCGCGGGCGTTGGCGGCGCGGAGCTGGAACCGGTAGGCGGTGGAGCTCGACAGCCGCGACACGGTGAGGGCGACGGAGTTGGGCCCCATGTAGGAAAGCCTGGTCCAGCACCACCAGCCCGATACGGCGGCGGGCCGCACCCGGACCTCATAGCGGGTGATGGTGCTGTCAGAGGGATTGTTCCAGCTCAACGCGACCGACCCCGCCGCCGCGGCCGCGGTCAGCCCCGACGGCGCCCCGGGAACCGAAGGCGCCGCAGTCGTGGCCGGCGGCGCAGTCGTGGCCGGCGGGGGCGTATACGATGCGCTTTGTATGGACCATTTCTGGCTGTCTTTGGAGCTAGCGCAGTTAACGTTGGTTAGCTGAGTTCCGTCGACATTATCAACCACAGGTTTTACAGAATTCCTGCTACTAACTGTATACGGTATAGTCCAACAAGAACCGCTCAGACTTTTGCCTCTGACCTGATATATGTCGCTATTGGAAACCGAGTTGAGCCGGAATGCCTGTTTCGCCCACCGGGGATCGGTAGTCGGTCTTCTTGTCAAACATGACATCTGCGCTACAGATGCAGCCACGATTTCAATGCACTTATTGGAATGCATCGGTTTGATCAGGAAATACCCGAGGTAGCGCACACTAGGATATAGCCGGAACTTCTGAAAGTTGGAACTGCTGCAAGTTTGCTGCACGACCTTGGTGCCGTCAGTTTGCAAGCCGCTCTTGACGCTGGCGCATTTTCCGGTCTGTGCATTCACAATCTTCACAGGTCCAGGAACAGGACCTTGATTGACCGCTAACTGAACACCGCGAATAGAGATACTCATTTTAATGCATTCTATCTGTGTTTGAAAAATAATACTTCTATTGTTGCAATCTGCGTTCATCAAGCTCGCAAGCAGATTATCGCAGTCTCTGTCGGTTACGGTTCCGGAGAGGCCGGCGCGGCGAAGGTCGAAACAATGGTCATGGGCTTTGCACGGGACTTGGAAATCCCACCACGCGCCGGTGTCGGGCAGCCCTCCGCTGCAGTCTCCTGATTTTTCGACTACGATTTTGCCGTAGTCGTCGGCGACGCTTGCTTGGAATCCCCATGTCGGCCAATCGTCTGTTCCGGTGCTCGCCAAGAACAGCTCACGGGGCGGGCAAGTGGCACGGTCAAGCTTTTTGCCCTTGTATGCGTCTAGGTATTCTTGGGCGCTGGCATCGGCGCTGTAGGCAGTGCATTTCAGATCCGGATACCGGGGAGTGGGCGATGCCGCCTCGCAGTCCCCGGTGCTGGTGTAGCCATAGGTGCATTCAGCGGGCACGCAAGCCGTCCCGAAGGCCGCCAACTGGGTCTGGCCCGACGGGCACGGCAGGCAGGCCCCGCCGGGGGTGTGGCCGTAGGTGCAATTAAGGGGCACGCAAGCACCCCCGAGGAGGATCGGCAACCGGACCCGACCCAACTGCCGGGTCGAGTGGCCGGGCCCGGGCGACCAAGTCCCGCATGTCTTGGTGGTGGTGTGGACCTGGCAGGTGCGGTGGCCGCTCCCGGTGGGATGGCGATGCGACACCTTGGGGTGATCGCCCGACCGGCACGACGGCGCCGTGGTCGGGCATGGGCCCAACTGTTGGAATGAGTGGCCGGGCCCGGGCCACCAGGTCCCGCATGTCTTGGTGGTGGTGTGGACCTGGCAGGTGCGGTTGCCGTTGCCGGTGGGATGGCGATGCGACACCTTGGGGTGATCGCCCGACCGGCACGACGGCGCCGGGGTCGGGCATGGGCCCAACTGTTGGAATGAGTGGCCGGGCCCGGGCCACCAGGTCCCGCACGTCTTGGTGGTGGTGTGTACCTGGCAGGTGCGGTTGCCGCTCCCGGTGGGATGCCAGTGCGACACCTTGGGGTGATCGCCCGACCGGCACGACGGCGCCGGCCGGCAGTAGCCGGTGCTGGTGCGGCCATACGAGCAGTCAGTCGGTCGGCAGCCGCGGTGGGGCTCTGACCACGTGTTGCCAGAAGAGCACCGCCGCGTGCCTGTGTCGGTCGGGCTCGTCGCCCACGCCGGGTCCGCCTCGCCGACCGCCACCGCCGTCACCGCCATCAACGCGGCGCAACCCCACAGGGCCAAACGCTTGAGACGACCCATGCGCACCTCCCCTCGGCTTGCAGGGGATCGCGCCACCCTCAATACACCAAAACCCGAAAACGTGTCAAGACCCAATCCCCGCGGGGTGCCCGGCACGGACAGTGGCAAGCCCGCACCAGTCAACCCCGAAGCGCCCCAGTCCCGGCCAGGGCCGTTCGGTCCGGGTTGGGTCCGGGCTCCTACCATGAGCCCGTGATCTCTGACGGTCCCCGGCTGCCATCCGATGAGCCCACAAGCCCCGACGGTCCTGCCCGGCCTCCCTACGACTGGGCCGCGGCGGGCCCGGCGGACCCCGGTCCAGAACCCGAGAGGTCCCGGCCGCGGGTTGGGCCGTTTGTGCGGTTGGCTCGGGTCCATGCCGCGGCCACGGCCACGGACGCGGTGGTGGCGGCCGCGCTGGCCGGGTCGATCTTCTTCTCCATCAGCCCCGACGCGGCCCGCTGGCGGGTCGCTTTGTATCTGGGGCTGACCATGGCCCCCTTCGCGGTGGTCACTCCCCTGATCGGGCCGGCCATCGACCGGATGCCGGGGGGCCGGCGGGCCATGATCTTCGTCACCACCTTCGGCCGCTGCGCGGTGGCGCTGCTGCTGGTGTTCCACATCGACACGCTGTGGCTGTTCCCCGAGGCCTTCGCCCTGCTGGTGCTGCAGAAGGGCTACGCGGTGGCCAAGAGCGCGGTGGTGCCCCACTGCGTCACCGACGAGGCCGACCTGGTGGAGGCCAACAGCCGCCTGGCCCTGGTGAGCGCCCTGATGAGCGTCATCGGGTTCAGTTGCGGGGGGCTGCTGGTGTGGTTGGCCAGCCCGTCGTGGGCGGCCGGGCTGGCCGCGGCCGGCTACGCGGTGGCGGTGGCCTTCACGTTCCCGCTGCCCCGGGTGTCGGTGGCCCCCAAGCCCCCCACCCCGGTGGAGAAGGCGGCGCTGCGCACCATCACCATCCTGCTGTCGGGCTCGGCCATGGCCATCCTGCGGGGGGTGGTGGGCTTCGTCACCTTCGTGCTGCTGTTCGACTTCCGGGGCGGCGACGAGGGCCTCGACGTCTCGGCGGCGGGCGCGGCCATGGGCGGGGCGGCCGCCACCGTGCGGGGCATCGACATCTCCGGCGACCCCGGCTCCCCGGCTTGGCACTTCGGGGCGGTGGGGGTGGCGGCCGGCGCGGGCGTGGGCCTGGGCGCGCTGGTGGCGCCCCACATCCGCCAGCGCTTCGCCGAGGAGTCGATCATGCTCGGCGCCCTGGTGCTGGGCTGCGCCACCGCGCTGCTGGGGGCGCTGGCCGGCGGGCTGACCGGCGCCGTCCTGTTATCGCTGGGCATCGCGATCAGCGCGGCGGTGGCCAAGCTGGCCTTCGACTCCCTGGTCCAGCGGGACGCCCCCGACGCCAACCACGGCCGCTTCTTCTCCCGGTTCGAGGCCCGGTTCCAGATCGCCTGGGTGGCCGGGGCCTTCGCGCCGGCCGTGATCCCCATCCCGGCTCGGATCGGGTCGCTGCTGGCGGCGATGGCGGTGGGGTTCGCCCTCTTCTCCTACCTGCTGGGCCGGTCCGGGCGGCGGAGCCTGCGTCCCCGCCGGCCCGAGCCGAAGCCCGCCGAGCCCGCGGCCGGCGGAGACACCGACGCCGACGACGGCGAGGTCACCGCCGAGGAGATACAGGCCACCCAGCCCGCTGCCCCGGCCGGCCTGTCCGAGCTGACCGTGTTGGCCGCCGGCGACCCGCCCCCGCCGGAGGAGTACGCCGAGCCCGGCGACCCGGCCGCCGGGCCGGACCCGACCGAGCCGCCCCCGCCGTGGTGGACCGACCCGCTGGTGTCCACCGTGGACGGCGTGGAGGTCGAGGAAGACCGGGACTGACCGCCCGTCCGGCGGTCCGCGCCAGAGGTCCGTTTCGGGTCGGGGCCCGGCCGGGGGAGTCCCGCCCGCGGCTGGCGGCCTCAGCGGGGCAGGTCGATGCGGGCCAGCCAGAGGCCCGGCGCGTCCACCTCGGCCGGGGTGGGCAGATGGCTCGGGTCGCTGAAGAGCCGGCCCAGCCCCTCGCGGCCGGCCCGCTCCACCACTCCGGCCGCGAAGGCCGCCCCCCGGTCGTACTGGGCCCGGTCGAGCTCGAGGCCGAGCATCCGCTCCACCAGGCGGTCGGAGGAGTCGGCCTCGATCCGACGGCGGCGCAGCGCCTCGGTGAGCCGGTCGTAGGAGCCGATCAGGCCGCCGCCGATGCCGTCCATCATTTGGTCGACGTAGCCGGTGACGGCCGCCACCAGCGCGGTCAGCTCGGGCTGCAGGCGCTCCTGGACCTCGGAGCGGACCGCGCCCAGGATGGCGTCGGGGTCGTTGAGCTCGGCTTGGAGCTCGGTGAGGGCGTCCAGGCCCCCGGTGAAGTCGAAGCCGCCGAGCCGGTCGCCGATCTGATGGGCGGCCACCTCGAACCCGGCCGCGTGCCGGCGCAGCAGGTCCTCGAGCCGCTCCCGCACGTGGTCCACCCCGAACACGGCGTGGTGGACGGCCTCGTTCAGGCACACCCACAGGCGCAGGTCGTCCGAGTCCAGCGACCAGGCCGCGGCCAGCTCGTCGATGTTGGGCAGACAGACCAGCACCGGCCCGTCCGCGGGGCGGGGGATGGGCAGTTCGTAGCCGCCGAGGGCCCGCTGGGCGAGCTGGCCCACCATCGACCCGGTGGTCAGCGCCATCATCATCGGCCCCATCATCTGGGTGATCCCGGCCAGCATGGCCCCCATCGGGTCCTCGGACTCGGTGGCCGGGGCCAGCCCGGCCGAGATGGACGAGCCCAGGGCGGCGAAGAGGGGGCCGTAGTCGTCGACGGTGCGGTCCGACCAGTGGGAGCGGTTGGCCACCTCCACCCGCAGCGCCTTGCCGCCGCTGGCCGCGGGCAGGCCGGTGGCCTCGGCCGCCTGCAGCTCGGCCACCCGCAGGAGCTGCTCGACGGCGATCCGCTCGGCGGGGTCGACGTTGGGCTCGGTCTCCCCGCCTACGGCGATGCTGCGGGCCACCTGGCGGCCTCGGTCGGCGCCGGGCTGGCCCGCTTCGCCGATCATCCGCATCAGCTCGCCCATGAACGGGAGCGCCTCGAAGGGGTTCTGCGGCTCCCCCTCGGTTGGATCGTCGCCGCTCATGGGGGCATGGTATGAGGGTGCCCGGCCGAATGCTCAGGATGCGAAGGCGGCGCCGACGGCCAGTGACGGCGAAAGTCCGGCGGTGAGAGTCGTCGTCACCGGCGCGGCCGGCTCCATCGGGCGGCGGGTGGTGGTCCGGCTGGCCCGGGACGGGTCCGGCGCCGAGATAGTCGCGGTCGACAAGGTGTACCCGGGCCCGGTTCCGGCCGGGGTGGTGGTCAAGCAGGTCGATCTGGCCGTCGGCGACCTCACCGCGCTGTTCGCCGGGGCCGACTCGGTGGTGCATCTGGCCTCGCCGGTGCGGGCTGACACGGCCGACCCGTCCGCCTCCGACCTGGAGATGGCCCTGCTGCACCGGGTGCTGGACGGGCTGACCCTCAGCGGCGCCGGCCATCTTGTGCTGCTGTCCTCGGCCATGGTGTACGGCGCCTGGGAGGGCAACCCGGTGCCGCTCACCGAGGACTCGCCCGCCCGCCCCAACCCCGACTTCGGCTGGGCGGTGCAGCGCCACCGGATCGAGCAGTTGGCGTCGGAGTGGGGGGCCGGGCCCGGCCGGGCCGTGACCCTGCTGCGGCCGGCCGCGGTGGTGACCGAGGACCATCTGGGCCATCTGGCCCGAGCCCTGCACGCGGCCCGAGCGGTGGTGCGGGCCGACCGCGACCCCCCGGTGCAGTGCCTGCACGCCGACGACTTGGCCGCCGCAGTGGCCGCCGCGCTGGCCGCCGGCTACGACGGGCCGCTGAACGTCGCCCCCGACGGCTGGATCTCGCCCCAGGACCTAGCCGACCTGGAGGGTCCCCGGCCCCGCCTGCGGGTGCCGACGGCGGTGGCCCGCCGGGTGAGCAGCCTGGGCTGGCGGACGGGCCTGGCCCCCACGCCGCCGGGGGTGGTGCCCTACACCTCCTTCTCGTGGGTGGTGGCCAACGACCGGCTCCGGGGCCTGGGCTGGCGGGCGGCCCACACCAACGAGGAGGCCTGGGTGGTGTCGCACGAGCCGGGCCCCATCGAGCGGCTCCCGGCCCGCCGCCGCCAGAACCTGCTGCTGGCCGCCGCCGCCACCGCCGTGGCCGGAGTGATCAGCCTGGTGGTCTACGCCTTGGTGAGAGCCCACCGGAATCGATAGCCCTGGGGGTGTCGCCATCACTGACTAGCGGTTCGATCGTCGTCTCTATAACGTGGCCGATGCGGCTCGTTTCGTCGGGATTAGCCCGTCGACGCTCAGAGCCTGGGCTCACGGATATGCGAGCCGTTCACTGAGCCGACGGCGGGCGAGGCAAGAACCGGTGGCTCACAGGGCTTAAATCCGACTGCCCGAGCCCGACCCGCTGGCTCCCCGCGCTAGCTGTTGAGCCCGTGGTTGAGCTAGTAGCCTTTGGCCATGACTGCTACCGCCCCGATGCAAAGTGCGCTGTTCCGCCCGTTCCCGTCCGGCCTGCAACAAGTCCACGGCAGCGGGGCGATGGCATACATTGACGGGGCATCGGAGAAGTTCGTCTCTGAGCGCGCGGCCGACTGTGCGCCGCTTCCGGGCAGGCCGTCGCCCGGAGCCGGTCAGATGGACGTGCAGGCCGACTTCATCTGGGCCGACAGCCAGGGCCGCGCCCGCGTAGGGCAAGCTGCTGTGTGGGAGGACCCGGAGGACGAGTTCCATCGGGCGGCCCGGCCTCCCTCCATATCTCAGTTCGAGAGTCAGCGCAGCCGGGGGGTTCCCCACACGGTCGCGTCCCCCGAGGAGGCGTTGGCGCTTTGCATCGAGGTGCTGGACGGTCTTCCCGCCTCAGGAGAGGACCCCGCTGACCTGATCGTCGCCGTCTGGCGCAAAGGCGAATTGGCCGCCAACGCCGAGCGGGTCGTCAAGGCCGGCGGAGGGATCACCGCCGAGGAGATCGCTGCGGCGCTCAAAGAGTCGGGCATCTTCGCCGCGGTGGCCGCGGCCCCGCCGGGTGATCTGCCTGTCTAAGGCCGGGCGCATGGACAGCGGCCGCGGCCCAGGCCGGGAAGAAGAGGCGGCCAGCCCTCCCTCTACCGCGGAGATACCAGAACAGTTTGACCGCAACGTGAGTACTTTGCGGTCCGTCGAGAGCGCTGTCCTTGGTCCCTGGACGGGTCTCGGAGGCTTTGAGGAGCAAAAGTTGACCGAACTGGTCGGTTTTTTGCCGGGGGCGGTTTTAGGCTGGTGGGCCAACGTCCCCGCCGGCCCGCCCGGCCCCGCACCTGAAGGAGTCCGCCCCATGACCGCGACCAGCACCGCAACCGCAACCGCCGCCGACAACGGAGTGAACGTCGAGGCCCTGCTGGGGGCCCGCCAGGCCCTCAGCGAGGCCCCCGAGGGAGCCCAGTTCAAGTGGCGGGCCAGCAACGAGTGGCTGCACGGGACCCACAGCAAGTCCTCGGTGGAGAGCTACTACGGGCTCGGGGCCGACCACGACCACCGCTCCGCCTTCACCTTCGAGGCCGACCACCCCCTGGTGTTCGGGGCCGAGGACAACGCGGCCACCCCGGTGGAGCTGGTGCTGGTGGGCCTGGCGAGCTGCCTCACCGCGGGTGTGGCCGCGGTGGCTCAGAACCGCGGCATCCAGCTCCGGTCGGTGAAGGCCACCCTGGAGGGCGACATGGACATCCTGGGCATCCTCGGCGGCGACCCCGAGGTGCGCAACGGGTTCAGCGGCGTCCGGGTCGCCTACGACATCGACGCCGACGCCACCCCCGACGAGGTCCGGGCCCTGGTGGCCCAGTCGCAGAAGCGCTCGGCCGTGTACGACATCCTCACCAACCCCACCAACGTGACCGTCGAGGTCCGCTGACCCGACCCGGACCCTTTACGCCGACGGCGTGAGGACGATCTCCGAGCGGGCGGCGGGCTGGGGCGCGCCGACCGAACCCCCCGCACCGACGGCGTGAGGACGACGGCGGTCGTCGTCGGGGCCGGGCACTCCGGCCTGGCCGTCAGCCATTTCCTGGCCCGGCGCGGCATCGACCACGTCGTGCTGGAGCGGGGCGAGGTGGCCTGGTCGTGGCGCGCCCAGCGCTGGGACTCGCTGCGGCTGCTCACCCCCAACTGGCAGAGCCGCCTGCCGGGCCTCTCCTACGACGGCGCCGACCCCGACGGCTACATGACCATGCCCGAGGTGGTCGATTTCATCTCCGGCTACGCCCGGCTCATCAGCGCCCCGGTGCTGACCGGCGCCGCGGTCACCTCGGTGCGCCGCGGCGCCGGCGGGGCCGGCTACGTCATCGACACCGAGCGGGGCCGCTTCGAGTGCGACGCCGCGGTGCTGGCCACCGGCGGGTTCGGGCGGGCCAAGATCCCAGCCCTGGGCGAGCCGCTGCCGGACGGCGTCGCCGCCCTCAGCCCGCTCGAGTACCGCAGCCCCGACGGCCTGGCCCCCGGCGGGGTGCTGGTGGTGGGGGCCTCGGCCACCGGCGTGCAGATCGCCGAGGAGGTGCAGCGCTCCGGGCGGCCCGTCACCCTGGCCGTGGGCGAGCACGTGCGCATGCCCCGCCTGTACAGGGGCCGCGACGTGTTGTGGTGGATGGAGCGCTCGGGCCTGCTCGACGAGCGCTACGACGAGGTGGACGACATCGTGAGGGTGCGCCGCACCCCCTCGCCGCAGCTCGTCGGCACCCCCGAGCGGGCCACCCTCGACCTCAACGCCCTCACCGACTCAGGGGTGAGGCTGGTAGGCCGGCTGACGGCCGTCCGGGGCGGGAAGGCTCTGCTTTCGGGGTCGCTGCCCAACAAGTGCGAGCTGGCCGACCTGAAGCTGGGCCGACTGCTCGACGCCTTCGACGAGTGGGCGGCCGGCGCCGGGGCCGCGGCCGACGGCGCCGGCGATGTCGGGCCCCCCGAGCGGTTCGAGCCCACCCGGACCCCGCCGTCGCCGCCGCTGGAGCTGGACCTGGCCTCGGAGGAGATCCAAACCGTCATCTGGGCCACCGGGTTCGCGCCCGACTACTCGTGGCTCCATATTGACGCGCTCGACCACCGGGGCCGCCTCCGCCACGACGGCGGCGTGGTGGCCGAGTCGCCCGGCCTGTACGTGATCGGGCTGAACTTCCTGCGTCGGCGCAAGTCGAGCTTCATCCACGGCGCCGAAGACGACGCCCGTGACCTGGTCTCACACCTGGCCGCCCACCTCGACTCCCTGGCGCGAACCTGATCCCGGGCGCCGGCCCGGCGCAACACCCTCGGCACCCCCGAAGCCGACCAGCGACTCCCTGGCGCGAACCTGATCCCGGACGCCGGCCGGCTCAACCCCGGAGGGACTTGACTGCGGCTTCCACCCGGTGGCCGTAGTCGGGGTCGGCTTGGCGGAAGTGATCCAGGGAGCGCTCCACGATCCCGTCGCCGATCTCGCCGCCCCGCACCTGGCTCAGCGACCCGGCGATGGCGGCCACCAGGCGGTCCCTCTCGCCGTCGGACATGAGCCGGTAGAGGTCCCCGGCCTGGGCGAAGTCGTCCACCTCGCGGATCTCCGGGCCGTAGGACCCCGACACCCCGGCCGACTCCAGCCCGGCGTAGAGGGGCCGGTCGCTCTGGGCGGGGCCGCCGAAGCTGTTGGGCTCGTAGTTCACCGACCGGCCCCCGTTGCCGTCGAAGCGCATGGCCCCGTCGCGGCCGTAGTTGGCGCCGTGGTCGAACGGGCACCCCCGGGGGCTGTTCACCGGCAGCCGGGTGTGGTTGATCCCGAGCCGGTAGCGGTGGGCGTCGCCGTAGGCGAACAGCCGGGCCTGGAGCATCTTGTCGGGGCTGGGCCCCACCCCCGGCACCATGTGGCCGGGATCGAAGGCCGACTGCTCCACGTCGGCGAAGTAGTTGTCGGGGGTCCGGTTCAGCGTCATCCGCCCCGCCTCGATCAGCGGGTAGTCGGCGTGGGGCCACACCTTGGTCAGGTCGAACGGGTTGATCCGGTAGCCGGCCGCGTCGGCCTCGGGCATCACCTGCGCCTTCAGCGTCCACGACGGGAACCGGCCCTCCTCGATGGCCTCGTAGAGGTCCTGCTGGTGGTGCTCGGGGTTCTCGCCGGCCAGCTTGGCCGACTCGGCCGGGGTGAGGCACTCGACGCCCTGGTCGGTCTTGAGGTGGAACTTCACCCAGAACCGCTCACCGGCGGCGTTGACCCACTGGAAGGTGTGGGACCCGTAGCCGTTCATGTGCCGCCAGGTGGCGGGCAGGCCCCGGTCCCCGAACAGCCAGGTGAACTGGTGGGTGGCCTCGGGGGAATGGGAGAAGAAGTCCCACACGTTGTCGGCCTCCTGGCGGTTGGTGTGGGGGTCGTACTTCTGGGAGTGGATGAAGTCGGGGAACTTCAGCGGGTCCCGGATGAAGAAGATCGGCGTGTTGTTGCCGGTCAGGTCCCAGTTGCCGTCCTCGGTGTAGAACTTCACCGCGAAGCCCCGCGGGTCGCGCACCGCGTCGGGGGCCCCCTTGGACCCGGCCACGGTGGAGAACCGCACGAACACCTCGGTCTGCTGGCCGGCGGCGGCCATCATCGCCATCCGGGTCCAGCGCCCCAGGTCGGGGTTGGTGACCTCGAAGGTCCCGTAGGCCCCCGAGCCCACCGCATGCACCACCCGCTCGGGGATGCGCTCCCGGTTGAACCGGGCCAGCTTCTCGATCAGGTGCTGGTCCTGCAGCAGCACCGGCCCGGCCGGCCCGGCGGTCTGGCTGTTCTGGTTGTCGGCCACCGGCGCGCCCGACTCGGCGGTCAGGGTGTTGGCCGCCTGGCCCTCGGCGGCCTGGCTCTCGGCTGTCGGAGTCCCAGCGGTCTGGCCCTCGGGCGTCGGAGTCCCGGCGGTCTGGGTCTGGGCCGTGGTTTCGGCGGTCTGGCTCATCGTCGTCTCCTCGGGTTGAAGTGGTCGATGGCCTGATTGTCGCCCCGTCGGGTGATAAAGTCCAACAGATAAAAATTAGCTGACTGATAGGCTTAACTTATGGAACGGCCCACGCTGCGCCAGCTCGAATACGCGGTGGCGGTGGCCGACCACCGCCACTTCGGCCGGGCCGCCGAGGCGGTCCGCGTCTCCCAGCCCGGGCTCAGCGGCCAGATCCAGCAGCTCGAGCGCCGCCTGGGGGTGCGGCTCTTCGAGCGGTCCGGCCGCGAGGTGGCCCTCACCTCGGCCGGAGCCGAGATCGTGGAGCGGGGCCGCCGCCTGCTGCGCGACGCCGACGACCTGGCCGTGGCCGCCTCGCTGCACCGGGGCGCGGTCCGGGGCCGCCTGCGGGTGGCCGCCATCCCCACCATGGCCCCCTACCTGCTGCCGGCGCTCACCGCCGTCGCCCGCCGGAGCTGGCCCGAGGCCCGCCTGGAGCTGCAGGAGCTGCAGACCGAGCCGATGCTGGCCGCGGTGGCCGGCGGCGGCGCCGACCTGGGCCTGCTGGCCGTCCCCTACGACACCGGCCCGCTGCACGTCGAGCCGGTGGCCGACGAGCCCTTCCGCTTGGCCGTGCCCGACGGCCACCCGCTGGCCTCCGCCGGGCCGCTGCCGCTGAGCGTGCTGAGCGGTCTGCCGGTGCTGCTTTTGCCCGACGGCCACTGCCTGCGCGACCACGCCCGCCACGCCTGCGAGATCGCGGGCCGGGTGGAGCACAGCGAGATCCAGGCGGCCAGCCTGTCCACCCTGGTCCAGATGGTGGTGGGCGGGGTGGGGGTCACCCTGCTGCCGGCCAGCGCGGTGGGGGTCGAGGCCCGCCCCGGCGCGGGCATCGCGGCCCGGCCCTTCGAGCCGCCCGCCCCCGGCCGGGGGATCGCCCTGGTGTGGCGGCCCACCGACCCCCGCTCGGAGCTGTTCGCGGCCCTGGCTGCCGAACTGACCCCCAGGGTGGAGGACTTGGTCAGCCAGGCTGGGTGAGGCCGAGTTCGGCCAGGGCGGCCAGGGCGCACTCCTCGTCGGTGTCGGACACGTCGCCGGTCACCCCCACCGCGCCCATGACCTTGCCGTCGCCGCCCGCCACCAGCACGCCCCCGGCCGCGGGCACCATCTTTCCCTCGCTGATCGAGATCAGCCCGCCGATCAGCGGCGGCTGCGCCTCGGCCAGCTTGGCCAGAGCCCGGGTGGAGCGGTTCATGGCCAGCGCCGACCAGGCCTTGGCCGTCGCGATCTGGGGGCGGATGAGGCTGGAGCCGTCCTCGCTGAGCAGGCAGCGGGTCACCCCCCGCACGTCGAGCACGGCCACCGCCATCGGGGGCATCTCCCTGGCCCGGGCCTGCCGCAGCACCTCCTCGGCCACGGCCCTGGCCCCCTCCAGCGTCATCTCGCCCATCGACTCGTTCATTATCTGCTCCCTCCGGGTAGAAATCAGTCCATAATTACCCTGCGGCGCCGGTCGGCGGCGACGCGGAACGGAGGGGAATCATGACAGGGGGATCAACTATGAAGCGGAATCGGATGAAATGCGCCGCTGCGCTGACGGCGGCGCCTGGCGCGGACCGCCCGCCGGCCGGCCCTCGGCGGCGCCGGATCAAGTGCGCCGCCGCGCTGGCCGCGGCTCTCGCCCTGGCCGCGTCGGCCTGCGGGGCCGACCGGGAGGAGACGGGGACGCCGACCGCCACCACCGCGGCGGCGCCGACGGAGGCCCCGGACGCCGAAGCCGGCGGCGAGCCCAGCGGAACCGAGGCCCCCGACGGGTCCGAGGCCGAAACCGAGCCCGAGACTCAAACCGCGCCGCCCCCCACCACCGCGCCGCCCCCCACCACCGAGCCGGAGGCCCCGGCGATCCCCACGTTCGGCAACCTGGAATGGCCCTGCGGGCCCGGCGACGCCCTGGGCGCCACCGACCAGGCCGTGTCCGACGACCGGATCGTCATCGGCGGCGGCGACGACCGGGGGTTCACGGGCAGCCCCGGCCTCAACCGGGCCCAGACCGACGCCTTAGAGGCGTTCGTGGCCTACTGCAACTCGCTGGGGGGGATCAACGGGCGCACCGTGGAGCTGGTGGTCTACGACGCGGCCATCTTCGAGGTGGCGGCCCGCATGGCCGAGGCCTGCGACCAGGTCTTCATGCTGGTGGGCCAGGGCTTCGCCCTGGACCAGGCCGGCGAGGAGCTGCGCCAGGGCTGCGGGCTGGCCTCGGTCCCGGCCTGGTCGGTGAGCGCCGACTTCGCCCACGCCCCGCTGATGTACCAGTCGGTCCCCAACCCGGGCGACCAGCAGGCTATGAGCCAGGCCTTCCAGATGGCCGAGCTGTTCCCCGACGCCATCGGGGACTCGGCGGCCATGTTCGGCAACTTCGGCGCCACCATCGAGACCAAGGACAAGGCGGTGGCCTCCTGGCCGGCCGCGGGCTTCGAGTTCGGCCTCGAGATCCCCTACAACGTCCTCGGGGAGGAGGACTGGACCCCGTTCGTCCTCCAGCTCAAAGACGCCGACATCGCCCACGTCCACTTCGTCGGGAGCTGCATCCCCCACTATCAGGAGCTCCGCCAGGCCGCGGTGGTGAACGACTACCAGGCCATCTGGACGGTGGAGGCCAACTTCTATGAGGCGCTGTGCGCCGAGGCCAACGCCGACGGGGCCATGGACGACACCTACATCCGCCTGGTCCACATCCCCTTCGAGGAGGCCGAAGCCTCCCAGGCCATGCGGGACTTCCTGGCCGTCTTGGAGGAGAGCGGCGTCGAGCCGTCGCTGCTGGGGGTGCAGGCGGCCGCGTCGTTCTTGCTGTGGGCGGTCGGGGCCCAAGCCTGCGGGAGCGAGCTGACCCGCCAGTGCGTGCTCGACAACATCGGCGCCCTCGAGAACTGGAACGCCGGGGGCATACAGGTGCCCACGGTGCCCCACGACAACGACACGCCGGTCTGCGGCCTGCTCTTGGAGCTGGAGGGCACGGTCTACAAGCGGGTGGCCCCCAGCGAGCCCGGCACCTTCGAGTGCGAGAGCTCGTGGCGGGTCACCGTCGCCACCGACGCGGCGGAGGCGGCCGACTTGGACGAGAACCGGATCTCCCGGCTGTACACGACGGGCTGACCGCCGGAACCGGCGCAACCGGGCGCAGCCGCATCCCGAGCCCCCGACGGCGTGGCCGACTTCGTCGCCTTCACCGTTCTGGGCCTGGCCCTGGGCGGGGCCTACGCCATCGCCGCGTCGGGGATGGTCCTCACCTACACCACCACCGGCGTCTTCAACTTCGCCCACGGCGCGGTGGCCATGCTGTCGGCCTACGTCTACTGGCAGCTCCGCTGGGACGACGGCTGGGGCGGGCGGCTCCCGGCCCCGCTGGCGCTGGTGATCGTGGTGGCGGTGCTGGCCCCCGCCGCGGGGATGGCCATCGACCGGCTGGTGATGCGCAACCTGCGGGAGGCGCCGGAGACGGCCCGGATCGCGGTGCCGATCGGGCTGCTGCTGGCCCTCACCGGCCTGGCCAACTGGGTGTGGAGCAACCCGGAGCCCCGCGACCCCCAGCCCTTCTTCGGCAGCACCGCCGCGGTGCAGATCGGCAAGGTGGGGATCGAGATCCACCGGCTGGTCATCCTCGGCGCGGCGGTGGCGGTGGCGGTGGCCCTGCGCTTCCTGCTGTCGGGCACCCGGCTGGGGGTGCGGATGCGGGCGGTGGTGGACAACCCGGAGCTGGTGCAGCTCAACGGGGCCAACCCCGACCTGGTGTCGAGGGCGGCCTGGGCGCTGGGGTTCGCCGCCGCCGCCCTGTCGGGGGTGCTGTTGTCCCCGCTGCTGGGGTCGCTCTCCAGCCTCCCGCTCACCCTGCTGGTCATCAACGCCTACGCCGCCGCCGCCTTCGGCCGCCTCCGCTCCCTGCCGTGGACCTTCGCCGGCGCGGTGGCCATCGGGCTGGCCGTCAACTACTGGGCCTGGATAAAGGCCGAGTTCGGCAACGACTGGACCTGGCTGTCCAACTTCCGGTCCACCATCCCCATCCTCATGCTCTTCGCCATCCTGGTGGCGCTGCCCAGCCGCCGCATCGCCTCGGCGGCGGCCGGGATGGGCGGGGCGGGCGGGCCGGCGTCCGGCGCGGGGGGGCGGGCCCCGGCCCCCTCGGCCCTGCGCTGCGCCGGCTGGGGGCTGGCCCTGGTGGGGGCGGTGCTCGCCCTGGCCCACCTGCTGGCCCCGAGCTGGCAGTTGATCTTCGGGGAGGCGCTGGCGCTGGCCGTGGTGGGGCTGTCGGTGGTGCTGCTGACCGGGCACGCGGGCGAGATCAGCCTGGCCCCGCTCACCTTCGCCGGGATCGGCGCCGTGGTGGCCTTCCAGATGGGCGTGGGACCCGGCGGGCGGGCCTCGGCGCTGGACGGGTCGCTGTGGGCCTACGTGGCGGCGGCGGCGGTGTGCGCGCTGGTGGGGGCGGTGATCGCCCTGCCCGCACTGCGCCTGCGGGGCCTCTACCTGGCCCTGGCCACCTTCGCCTTCGCGGTGGCGGTCAGCTTCATGTTCTTCAGCCAGATCAGAACGCTGCACCTGAACCTGCCCCTGGTGGGCGGCGTGGCCTTGGACCTGTTCACCAACGGCATCCTGCGGGTGCCCCGGCCGGGGCTGCCGGGGGTTAGCCTGGACCGGGCCGGCGACGGCAACCAGATCGCCTGGCTGGTGTTCTTGGCCGTCGTGTTCGTGGTTCTGGGCGGGATGGTGGCCGCGGTCCGCCGCAGCGCCTACGGGCAGCGGCTGGCGGCCATGCGGGACAGCCCGGCGGCCGCGGCCATGCTGGGCCTGAACGCGGTGCGGCTCAAGATGTCGGTCTTCGCCCTGTCGTCGGCCATCGCCGGGATCGGCGGGGTGCTGCTGGTGGCCTCCAGCTCCGGGGGCGTCAACGCCGACGACTTCACCGTCTTCGCCAGCCTGGCCCTGGTGCTGCTGGTGGCGGTGATGGGGGTGGGCCGGGTGAGCGGCGCCCTCATGGGCGGCCTGATGATCGGAGCCGGGTTCCCCATGATCCGCGACGTGCTGGGCGCGGCCGGCGAGCGGGCCTCCGCCTTCGAGGGCCTGTTCGATTTCGGGTCCGATCTGGCCATCTTCTTGGGACCGGCCATCGCGGGCATGAGCCTGGGGGCCAAGCCGGCTGGCAACGCGGATGACATCTTCGACGCCTACCGGCCGCTCGGCCTGCCCCGGGGGCGGCCGGTGCTGGCCGCGGGGATGGCGGTGACCGCGGTGGCCTACGTCGGGGCGGTGTCCGGCCGCATCGGCAACTGGCTCTTCGCCTTGGTGCTGCTGGCCGTGCTGGTGGCGCTCCCCGCGGCGGCGGCCCGCCGGACCGGGGCCAGGGCGGCTGAGGGATCTGCCGTTGAAGGGGCTGGCCAGGACGGGGCTGGCGGGGACGACGACGGGGACGACGGCGAGGGTGCTGTCGACGGCGAGGAGTCCGACGGGGATGCCTCGCCGGAGATGTGGGGCGTCGACCGCCCCTTCACCGCGGCCGACCGCCGGCGCCTCGACCGGGAGCTGGGCATCGCCGCCGAGACCGAGGTGATTCGGTGATAGCCGCCGCCGAGACCGAGGCAATCCCGGTGATGCCTGCCGCCGAGACTGAGGCGATCCGGTGACAGCCGCCGCCGATCGGGCGAGAACCGCTGTGACGACAGGCGCGGAGCCGGTCCCGCCAACAGGGGGGGCCGACCCCGTGAGCCTGCTCGAGGTGGAGGGGGTCACGGTGACCTTCGGGGGCCATGTGGCCCTTGAAGAGGTGTCGCTGGGGATCGACGCCGGCATGGTGACCGGCCTGATCGGCCCCAACGGGGCGGGCAAGACCACCCTGGTGAACGCCATCACCGGCATGGTGGCCGCCCGCGCCGGGACGGTCAGGCTGGCCGGCGCCGACATCAGCAGCCTCACCACCCATCAGCGGGCCCGGGCCGGGCTGGGGCGGACCTTCCAGCGGATGGAGCTGTTCGGCTCGCTGACCGTGCGGGAGAACGTGCGGGTGGCGGCCGACATCCGCAACCGCTGGACGTGGCGGCGGCGGGACCGCCGCGATGTGGGCGCCGAGGCCGACCGGGCCATCGAGATGCTGGGTCTGGCCGCGGTGGCCGATCAGCTCGCCGGGGTGATACCCACCGGGCGGGCCCGGCTGGTGGAGCTGGCCCGGGCGCTGATGATCCGGCCCCGGGCGCTGCTGCTCGACGAGCCCGCGGCCGGCCAGGACGACGCCGACACCGACGCCTTCGTCGAGATCCTGGCCGACCTGGCCGCGGAGGGGATGGCCGTGCTGCTGGTGGAGCACGACATGGGGCTGGTGATGCGGGCTTGCCAGCGGATCCACGTGCTCGACCTGGGCGTCCTGATCGCCAGCGGCTCGCCCGCCGAGGTGCAGCGGGACCCGGCCGTGGTGTCGGCCTACCTCGGCCCCGGCGCGGCGGCGTGACCGATGGGCGCCGGACCGGGGCCGCCGGGCCGGCGGGGACTGATGGGCGCCGGGCCGGGGCCGCGGGGCCGGGAGGGGCCGGTGGGGGACTGATGCCGCCGCCGATCCTGGAGTTCGAGGACCTGTGGGCCGGCTACGGGGACGTGCCGGCGCTGCGGGGGGTGAGCCTGGCGGTGGACGAGGGCCGGGTGCTGGCCCTGCTGGGGCCCAACGGCGGCGGCAAGTCCACCGCGCTGCGGGTGGCGGCCGGGCTGCTGAGACCGTCGGCGGGCCGGGTGCGCCTGGCCGGCCGGGCCCTGGGGGACGTCGCCGTCGCCGATCTGGCCCGCATGGGGGTGTGTCTGATCCCCGAGGGCCGGGGCGTGTTCCCCAACCTCACCGTCCGGGAGAACCTCCTGATGATGGCCGGCGCCGGGGCGGTGTCCGCCGCCCGGGTGACCAAGATCGCCTGCGAGCGGTTCCCGGTTCTGGCCTCCCGCCAGGACCAGGTGGCCGGCACCCTGTCGGGGGGCGAGCAGCAGATGCTGGCGCTGGCCCGGGCCCTGGTGACCGACCCGGCGGTGCTGCTGCTCGACGAGCTGTCGATGGGCCTGGGCCCGAGGATCGTCGAAGAGATCTACACGGTGGTGGGCGAACTGGCCGCCGCGGGCGTGACCATCGTGGCCGCCGAGCAGTTCGCCCAGACCGCCCTGGGGGTGGCCGACCGGGTCGCAGTCATGGTCAACGGGTCTATCGTCGTTGAGGGATCGCCCGAGGAGGTCCGCCCCCGGCTCGCCGACGCCTACCTGAGCCGCAACCGCCACGATCCAACCCAGGAGGGGGTCCGAGATGACTGAGCCAGACCGGGCCCAGCGATTCCGCGAGGAGGTGGCCAGGCTGAGGGCCCGGACCGACGCCACCGCGGTGGAGAGGCGGATGCTGAGGGCGGGCTGGGCGCTGATGGCGCTGGGGGTGGTGATCTGCATCGTGGCCTGGCTCTCCTCCATGTCCCAGACCTTCCTGGAGGACCAGAACGAGTCGATCGTGCTGGCCATCGGCGGAGCGGCCATCACCGTGGCCGGCGCGGCGGTGTTCCTGCGCTACTCGCTGGGCCGTTTCCTGCGGGTCTGGCTGCTGCGCCTCCTCTACGAAGCCCGCACCCCGCCCGAAGACCACCAAACCCCCGCCGAGGAGCCCGCGGACTGACTCACCGCTTAGAGGGCGTGCAAATAGGCGGAGCGAAACAGGCCTGACCAGGTGAAGGCATGAAAGGTGGGAACCTATTTGCGGCCGCCTCAGGTCGCGACGGCCTGTCAAAACCCTCAAGGCCGCCACCGGCTGCTAGAAGTGGACCTGATGACTGCCGACATGATCCTTGATGTCGAGCAGCGGCGGCGGGAGTACGGGGAGACTCTCGATCGGCGGCGACGCTCGGAGTTGGGGCAGTTCTTCACGCCGTCGGATCTAGCCGCCTTCATGGCTGGCCTGTTCGAGGTGTCCGACCGTCCCGCCCGACTTCTCGATCCGGGAGCGGGCGTCGGGTCGCTGGCCGCCGCGGCGGCCGATCGCTGGCACAGCAACGGCGGCGGCCCCTTGGCCGTCACCGCGGTGGAGGCCGACCCGCGGCTTCAGGAACCACTGGCTCAGACTATGGCGGACCTTCGCCGTTTGCCCGAGGTGAGCGGCGCCATTGTCGCCGGGGACTTCATCGAGTGGGGCTCGGACCGCCTGTCGGGTTTTGGCGCGGTCGGCGCGTCGAAGTTCGATCTGGTGGTCATGAACCCCCCGTACCGCAAGATCCATTCTGCGTCGCCGGAGCGGCGTCGGCTGGCCGGGGTGGGGATCGAAGTCTCCAACCTCTACGCCGGCTTCGTCGCGCTGGCGGCCGGTTTGCTCGAAGACGGCGGTCAGCTTGTGGCCATCACGCCGCGCAGTTTCACCAACGGGCCATATTTCAGAAAGTTCCGCCGACTGCTTTTGGATCGCGTCGGCCTTCGCCGGATACATGTCTTCGAGTCTCGCGACGTTGCGTTCGCCGACAGCGAGGTGCTCCAAGAGAACGTGATCATCCACGGAACCCGAGGGAGAAGGCCGAAGGATGTGGTCGTGTCCTCCAGTCGGTCGGCAGCGGATGAGGTGAAGAGCAGAGCCGTTCCCTACTGTGAGGTAGTCCGCCCCGACGATCCCGAGGCGTTCATCCACGTAACTCTCGACGAGGCTTCGGCTCAGTGCGCTCGGTACGTGCAGGGCCTGCCTTGCCGTTTGGAAGATCTGGAACTTTCTGTTTCCACCGGTCCCGTCGTCGATTTTCGAGTCAAGAATCATCTTCGACATGAATTCTCAGCGGACACGGTACCGCTCGTTTATCCAACCCATCTTCGTGGAGGCCTGGTTGTCTGGCCGAAAGTCAACGGGTCAAAGCCGAATGCTCTTGTTCGCGATGAAGAGATTGAGAGCTTGCTGATGCCTTCTGGCGCATACGTTCTTCTAAGGAGGTTTAGCGCTAAAGAGGAGCGCAGACGTGTTGTGGCGACGGTTGTTTCAGTTGAAGACCTTCCAGGCGATGCGTATGCTTTTGAGAACCATCTGAACGTGATCCATCGTTGTGGTCGGGGATTGCCGGAGTCGATGGCCAGAGGTTTGGCTGCCTTTCTGAACACGACCATCGTCGATCAATTCTTCCGGCAGTTCAACGGCCACACCCAGGTCAACGCCACCGACATTCGAAGCCTCAGATATCCGACTGTTAGTGAATTGGATGCGCTGGGCAAGGCAGTCAAACCGGGCATCGACCAGAGAAGGCTCGACGATTTGGCTAAAAGGATGATTCCCTCATTCGATTCAACTCATAGTTGAGTTGTCAGGATGAATCGGCGACAACGGGTTCGTGTCGTGCTGGAACGGCTCGGGCTACATACTCCCGAGCGGGAGGAATGTGTGCTGGCGCTGCTCGATGACTCCGAACCGAGTCCGTTTCGGGTCCTTGCCGAGGAGGGATTACCTTTCAGTTCGGGTGCCAGCACGCAACAGATCTTTCGTGTCATCGCCCCGCGTCTCGGAAAGGAGACGATAGATCGCGAGGCTCGGGATCAGATCATGCTCCCGCTTCGGGAGGTCGGAGTTCTCGGCATTGCTTACGCCGACACCCTGTTGGCACATACGTCTGGGTAATGGAGATCGGCGGGGCCCACTGGCTGAAGAAGCCGCTGGCCTGACAGAAGCCGTCGGAAGTTGGGCGGCAGCTATGGGCAGTTCGGCGTCTACTTCAGCCAGATAACCAGGCAACTCGTCGCCGGTTAGCTCTGCGTAGCTGAAGTGGTCGGCCGGGCCGGTCACCTGTTGAGGACTTCGTGCTCGAGTAGACGCCGTGCTCGGCGCAGGTGGGCGGCGCCTCGGCCTTGACGAGCCGGCCGTAGTCTGTGGTCACCGGTATGCCCGACATCGTCGCCTCGGGGTCGGCAGGCGTCGATGCCCTCATCTACCGTGATCTGATGACGCTGGCCCGCGTGCATGCTGGCACCGGCACCAGCAGTCTGATCTGGCCCGCCCGCCCGGAGAGCGGGTCAGGCCGCGGCGTGGCTGTGCTCCAGCCAGCGGCGCACGCCTTGCGTCGGGTGCCGGCTGATGGCGAACAGAGCGTCTTGGGTGCCGGAGGCGAGGCCCGCGGCGTGCAGGCGGAACGACATCAAGGCGTCGAGGGCCGCCCGGACGCGGTCTGGGCTGAACTGCGGACGCTTCACTGAGCCGTCGGTGCTCACGTTGATCACGTTGACGCCGCTGACTTGCTCGACCGCGTTCACCGCTGACAGCACCGCTTCGCCGAAACTGTCGGCCTCTCGTGTGAATGCGAGGTACTGAAGGTCGTCGATCCGGCCGACCGTGGCGTCGGAGCAGCCAGCGTCGAGCAGCGTCTGCAGGTTCTCGTCGGATTGCAGGTCTTCACCGACCGCCACGACGGTGAACGTGTAGGCATGCATGTCAAGAGCCTCCTATGTCTTGTGCTCGGGTGGGCATAGCCGGATGGCGCGGCGTAGCTCTCTGGCGTGAGCGGCGGGGTTCGCCGGCGTGGAGAAGATGGTCACTTGACATCCTCCTCGCCGGCCCGCTCCGCAACGAACCACGCCCCAAGGATGGCCCGAACGCTCCAGAACGCGCCACCCGTTGTCTTCTAAATCCTGAATAGCCGCCTCAACTTCCTTGTCCGGATGCCGGCGCCGGTTCACCGCGCCAGTATGGCAGGCTCGCCGCCTGCTGATGCCCGCGTGACGCGATGCTCCTCAACCCCCAAGCCCGGTGCAACAACCGAAGCTGAACACCCTCTGAGCCGATTTTCGGCCAGCAGCGACTCTCGTCGGTCTACTCGGTCGCCCGTGATGGGCGATCCCGTCGGCGCGCGGTAGGGAAGTCTGGTCGGTAGGGTGGAGAGCCTGATGTACGCAGTGGTGAGGACCGGCGGCAAGCAGTACCGCGTGGAGCAGGGGCAGCGGCTCGCGGTGGAGCGGGTCGGCGAGCCCGGCGCCGAGGTCGACCTTGAGCCGGTGCTGGTCGTGGACGGGGACGAGGTGCTGGCCACTCCCGCCGACCTGGCCGGGGCCTCGGTGAGAGCCCTGGTCGTGGACGAGCACCGGGGGCCGAAGATCAACGGGTTCACCTACAAGAGCAAGTCCAACCAGCGCCGGCGCTGGGGCCACCGCCAGACGCTGGCCACCATAGAGATCACGGCCATCGAGAGGGGTTGATCGACGATGTCCAAGACCAAGGGCGGCGGCTCCACCCGCAACGGCCGCGACTCCAACGCGTCGCGGCTCGGGGTGAAGGTCTACGACGGCACCCAGGTGCTGGCCGGGGCCATCATCGTCCGCCAGCGGGGAACCAAGTTCCATCCCGGCGAGAACGTGGGCCGGGGCGGCGACGACACCTTGTTCGCCACCGCCCCGGGCCGGGTGAAGTTCGGCCGCCGCCAGGGCCGCAAGCTCGTCGACGTCATCGCCGACTGAGGGCTGCAACTCGTTGACGTGATCGCCGACTGAGGGTTGAGCAACCTCAGTTCGGGTGTCGGTCGGCGCCGTCGCTGGCCCGAGGCGAACTCTCCGGGAGCTACTTCTCAGGTGTCGAGGTCCACGCCCCGGGGCAATCGGGCGGGGTCGTAGTCGAGCCACTGGCGGGCGGAGCGGACCGCGTAGCGGTCGGTCATGCCCGCCACCCATTCCACCGCGGCCCACCGGATGCCTTCGCCGCCGTCGGCCCGCTCCCGGCGGTCGGCCGGGAGCCGGTCCGGGCGGGCGCAGATGTGGTCGACCAAGGCTCGGAGCATGTCGATGACGTATGAGGCCTGGAGACGAGAGCTGGGCCGCAGGTAGATGCGCTCGTAGTTGAAGGCCCGGAAGTCGGCCAGGGCCGCGGCCGGCTCGTCGGCCATGCCGATCAGGCCGGTGCGCTCAGCCGCGGAGATCATGGCGTTTACGAAGGCGGCGAGCTGGGTCCGGCGCGACCGGCCGCACAGCTCGGCCACCCGCTCCGGCAACTGGTCGGTCCGCACCACCCGGGCTTCCACCGCGTCCTCGAAGTCGTGGCACACATAGGCGATGCGGTCGGCCCAGCTCACCACCTCGCCCTCCGGGGTGGACGGCGCCGGCCGCGACCAGGAGTGGTTGCGGATCCCGTCCAGCGTCTCGGCGCAGAGATTCAGCGGGGTCATGGTCACGTCCGCGCCCCACACCGCATGGTCGAAGCCGTCGTCGAGGAAGGGGCTGAGCGCGTCCTCGCTGGCGTGGCCGCCCGGCCCGTGGCCGCAGTCGTGGCCCAGGGCTATGGCCTCGGTCAAGGCCACATTGAGCCGGAGGGCCCGGGCCACGCTGCGAGCCACCTGGGCCACCTCCAGGGCATGGGTGAGCCGGGTTCGCTGATGGTCCTCAGGGAAGACGAACACCTGGGTCTTGCCGGCCAGCCGCCGGAAAGCGGCCGCGTGCAGGATCCGGTCCCGGTCCCGCTCGAAACAGGTCCGGTTCGGGTCGGGCTCCTCGGCGACGGCCCGCCGGCCCGCCCCGCCGGAGAGGGTCGCGCCCGGGCGGAGCCCGACGGCCTCGAAGTCCTCGCGGTCGCGGCGCGACAAGACCGGCCCGGGCTCGATCCGGGCCCGGCTGTCGCGGTGGGCCACCTCGAACCCGCCCACCGAGGGGCCCTGCATGGTGGCGGCCCAGCCCCGCTCCCGGTCGGTCGGACCCTGGGGCGCTTCGAGGCGCTCCCGGTCGGTCGGGCCCAGTGCGGCTTCGAGGCGGGCGGGCATGGAATGAGTTTACGGTCAGCCGCCGACACCCAAGAGCGGGTGGCGCCGGCCGGGTGCCTGGCCGAGGCTGTCGTCACCGATGGCGACGCCGGCTTGGGCGCGCCCCCCCGGCTGGGCCTGGGGGCTTTAGCCTGGCCGGGTGTCCAACTTCGTGGACGAGTGCAACCTCAACGTCCGGGCCGGCGACGGGGGAGCGGGGTGCGTGGCCTTCCGGCGCGAGGCCCACGTGGCCCGGGGCGGGCCGGCCGGCGGCGACGGCGGCCGGGGCGGCGAGGTCTGGCTGGTGGCCGACCGCAACGTGGCGTCGCTGCTGTCGTTCAGGGACCACCCCCACCGCCGGGCCGGCGACGGCCGCCACGGCAGCGGCAACAAGCGCCACGGGGCCCGGGGGGCCGACCTCGAAGTGCCGGTCCCGGTGGGGACCGTGGTGCGCCACCACGAAACCGGCGAACCGCTGGCCGACCTCTGCGGCCACGGCGACCGCTGGCTGGCCGCCCGGGCCGGGGAGGGGGGCCGGGGCAACGCCCGGTTCCTGACCAACCGCCGCCGGGCCCCCGCCTTCGCCGAGCAGGGCGAGCGGGGGGAGAGCCGATGGCTGCGGCTGGAGCTGAAGCTGCTGGCCGACGCGGCCATCGTCGGGCTGCCCAACGTGGGCAAGTCCACCTTCATCAGCCGGGTGTCGGCGGCCAAGCCCAAGATCGCCGACTACCCGTTCACCACCCTGGAGCCGAATCTGGGCGTGGTCCGCACCGACGACACCGAGATGGTGCTGGCCGACGTGCCCGGCCTGGTCTCGGGGGCCAGCGAGGGCCGGGGCCTCGGCCACCGGTTCCTCCGCCACATCGAGCGGGCCCGGGTGCTGCTGATCATGTTGGACCTGGCCCCCGGCGCGGCCCCGCCCCCGGCCGAGCAGCAGGCGGTGCTGCTCGGCGAGCTGGAGCGCTACCGACCCGATCTCTTGGACCGCCCCCGGCTGGTGGTGGGCAGCCGGGCCGATCTGGCCCCCGGAGTCGGCCGCGAGGAGCCGCCGGCCGCCGAGACGAGCGCCGAAAGTCGCCGCGTAGCACGGCGGGTGGACGAGACGGCCGCCGGAGGCGGCTTCGGAGGTCTGAGGGTTTCGTCGGTGACCGGTCTGGGAGTGTCCGAGGTCACGGGCGAGCTGGCCCGGATGGTGACCGCGGCCCGGACGGCCGAGCCCGCCCCGACCGGCGCGGTGGTCCACCGGCCGGAGGTGAGAGAGATCGGCGTGTCCCGCTCCGACGACGGATCATGGGTGGTGAGCGGCCGCGCCGCCGTCCGGGCCGTGGCCCTCAGCGACCTGACCGACCCCGAGGCGCTGGCCTACGCCCAAAGCCGGCTCGACCGGCTGGGAGTCGACAAGGCCCTGGCCAAAGCCGGCGCCGCCCCCGGCGACGTCGTCCACATCGGCGACCTCACCTTCACCTACGAGGAGGACCGGTGACTGCGCCTAGACGGGCTGTCGGCGGCGGCGAGGAGGACCGGTGACGGCAACGGGGGGCGAAGGGGCGCCGGGCCGCACGGTGGTGGTCAAGATCGGCACCTCTTCGGTCACCGACGACGCCGGGGCCCTCGACTCGGCGGTGATCGCCGAGCTGTGCGGCCAGGTGGCCGAGCTGAGAGCCGAGGGCTGTCAGGTGGTGGTGGTGACCAGCGGGGCCATCGCCGCGGGACTGCCCGGGCTGGGGTTCGCCGGCCGTCGGCCGACCGACATGACCACCCTCCAAGCGGTGGCCACCGTCGGCCAGATCGCGCTCATGGGCGTCTACAACGACGCCCTGGCCCGCCACGGCCTGGTGGCCGGCCAGGTGCTGCTGGTCCCGCTGGACTTCATCATCCGCTCCCAGTACGTCCACGCCATGACCACCCTGAACAAGCTGCTGGAGCTGGGTGTGGTCCCGGTGGTCAACGAGAACGACGCCATCGCCGACGACGAGATCCGCTGGGGCGACAACGACCGGATCGCGGCTCTGGTGGCCAACCTGGTCCACGCCGACCTGCTGGTGCTGCTCACCGACACCGAGGGGGTGCTGACCGCCGATCCCCGCACCGACGCCGAGGCCTCGCTCATATCCGAGATCACTGAGATCGACTCTCGGCTTGAGGAGCGGGTCGGGGGGGCCGGGACGCAGCGGGGCAGCGGGGGCATGGCCTCCAAGCTCACCGCGGCCCGGATCGCCTCCTGGTCGGGGGTGAAGACCGTGATCGCCAACGCCCGCCGGGACGGCGTGCTGGCCGACGCCTTGTCCGGCGCCGACGGGGTGGGCACCGTGGTGAGGGCCCGGCCCGACCGCCTGCCGGCCCGCAAGCTGTGGATCGGGTTCGCGGTGGAGCCGCAGGGCGAAGTGGCGGTCGACGCCGGGGCCCGGGCCGCGCTGGAGCGGGGCAAGTCGCTGCTGGCCATCGGGGTGACCGACGTCGTCGGCGACTTCGGAGCCGGAGCGCCGGTGGGGGTGCGGGAGGCGGGGGGCTCGGTGTTCGCCAGGGGCCTGACCCGCCCCAGCAGCGACGAGTTGCGGGAGACGGCCGGCCGGCGCAGCGGCGAGCTGGCCCCGGACCGGAGCCACATCGTGATCCACGCCGACGACTTGGTGGTGATGCCCGCCGGATCAGCCTCCGACGGCTAGGGCGTGCCCGGGGTGCCGGCCACCGCCGTGACCCGGGGGTGATGCCCCGCCCCGGCGCCAGAGGGCTAGGTGACAACCGGGGCGCGGGCCACCGCGGTGACCCAGGGGGTGGTGCCCGCCTCGGTGCCAGAGGGCTAGCGTTCGGCCGTGGCCTGGTGGTTGTGGGCGCTGGCGGCGGTTGTCGTCCTGCTTGCGCTGGTGACCGTCCACGACCTCGTCCAGAAGAAGCACGCGGTGCTGCGGAACTTCCCGATCATCGGGCATCTGCGCTACATGCTGGAGTCCTTCGGCCCCGAGCTGCGCCAGTACATCGTCAGCGACAACGACGAGGAGCGCCCCTTCAACCGCAACCGCCGCCGGTGGGTCTACGCCACGGCCAAGAACGAGAACCCCTACTTCGGGTTCGGCTCCGACAACCGCCTCGACGCCGAGGGCTACGTGTTCTTCCGCCACGCCGGGTTCCCGCCCGGCGCCGAGCCCGAATCCGATGTGGCCGCGGTCAAGGTGATGGGCGCCTGGCGGGACCGGCCCGGCGCCTTCAGGCCCTCGTCGATCGTCAACATCTCGGGGATGTCCTACGGGTCGCTGTCGGGGCCGGCCGTGGAGGCCCTGAACCGGGGGTCGGCCCTGGCCGGCTGCCTCCACAACACCGGGGAGGGCGGCATCAGCCGCCACCACCGCGGCGGAGGCAACCTGGTGTTCCAGATCGGCACCGGATACTTCGGGGCCCGCGGCCCCGACGGCCGTTTCAGCATGGACGCCTTCATGGACTCGGTCGCCTCGGCCCCGGTGAAGGCCATCGAGGTGAAGCTCAGCCAGGGGGCCAAGCCCGGCCTGGGCGGCGTGCTGCCGGGGGCCAAGGTGACGCCCGCCATCGCCGCGGCCCGGGGGGTGCCGGTGGGCGTGACCGTGCGCAGCCCCAACCGCCATCCCGAGTTCGACGACGTGGCCGGCCTGGTCGACTTCGTGGAGCGGCTGGCCGACGCCAGCGGGCTGCCGGTGGGGATCAAGTCCGCCGTAGGGGTCCGCAGCTTCTGGGTCGAGCTGGCCTGGCACATGGCCTCCACCGGCCGGGGCCCCGACTTCATCGCCGTCGACGGCGGCGAGGGCGGGACCGGGGCCGGGCCGCTCACCTTCACCGACCACGTGGCCCTGCCGTTCCGGGCCGGCTTCGCCGAGGTGTACCAGACCTTCGTCGCGGCGGACCTGCACCGCGACGTCGTGTTCGTGGGCTCGGGCAAGCTCGGATTCGCCCCCGAGGCCATGATGGCCATGGCCATGGGCGTCGATCTGATCAACGTCGGCCGGGAGGCCATGATGGCCGTCGGCTGCATCCAGGCCCAGCGCTGCCACACCGGCCATTGCCCCACCGGGGTGGCCACCCAGGGCCGGTGGCTGGCCCGGGGCCTGGACCCGGCCGACAAGTCGGTGCGGCTGGCCAACTACGTGGCCGGCCTGCGGGCCGAGCTGTCCCGGCTGGCCCAGGCCATGGGCTCGACTCACCCGTCCCTGGTCGACCCCAGCGGGGTGGAGGTCAGAGGCCCCGACGGCCGCCTGACGCCGCTGCTGGAGGCCGTGGGCTACGGGCCAGAGGCCTGGGACGCCCGCCGCCGGTCGGCGGACGCCTTCCAAGACTGAAACGACGGTCGCCTAGACCCGAGGCCTCAGGCTCCGAAGGCCTCAGGCCCGAACCCGCTTCTTCAACCCGCTTCTTCGGCCGCGGTCCCCGGGCCCGCTGTCAGGTTGCCTCGGCCTCAGGCGTCCGATTCGGGCTCGGGCTCGTCGGCGCTCCCCTGGTCGGCGGGCGGGTCGAGCTGCTCGAGGATCTGGTCGATCAGGGACTCTATCGAGGCCGAGGTCTCGGCCTGCCGGGCTTGGAGCTCCTGCAGCCGGGCGACGAGGTCGGCCACGTCGGAATCGCCCGGGTCCGGCTGCTCGCCGTCGGGCGCCGGGTCGGTCTCTGGGTCGGGTGCCGGGGCAGGGTCGGGGCCGGGCTGGGAGCCCAGGTCGGCCGCGGGGGGCAGGATGATGTCGCTGAAGTCCTCGTTCGGGTACAGCGCCTCCAGCGCCTCCTCGAAGGTGTCGGCCAGGGCGGTGCGGTCGCCCACCGCCGCGATCACCCCGGCCAGCAGCGGGATCTGGGTGCCCTGGGCCCTCACGTACAGGGACCGCACGTACAGCACCGAATCGTCCACCGGCAGCAGCAGCAGGTCCCCGAAGTCCACCGAGGAGCCCTGGTCGTTGAGCAGGGTGAGACGGGCGCTGATTTCGGGGTTGGTGGAGATGTTGGAGGCCACGATGGCCGGGCCGGGGGCCAGCAGGTTGGACATCTCATAGGACACCAGCCTCGAGGACCCGTCCGGGCGGGTCTCGGCCACCATGAAGGCGGTCAGCTCCTTGCGGCTGTCGTCGTCGGACACCGGCACGAAGGAGCGCAGGATCACGTACGACACGTCCTCCTCGCCCGGCAACTGGATGAGCGAGTAGTAGGCCGACACCCGCCGCTCCCGGCTGCTGACCACCCCGGTCTCGTCCACCACCGTCTCGGCGGTGTTGCCGGCGGCGACGCTGCGGCCCGGGTCCTGGGCCACCGCCCACTTCTCGGTGCCGATGATCAGCGCCTCCGGCTCGGTCACCTGGTAGGAGGCCCACATGTTGGTCTGCACGGTGAACAGGTCGTGCGGGTAGCGGAGATGGTCGCGCAGCTCGGCCGGCATGGTCTCGAAGTCCTCGAAGAGGTCGGGGAAGGCGCCCTGCCAGGCCTCGATGATCGGGTCCCGCCCCGGCATCACGTACAGGGTCACGTCGCCGTCGTAGCCGTCGACTATGGCCTTGACCGAGTTGCGAACGTAGTTGGTCCCCGCCGCCTGCAGGTCGGCTCCGTCCGCCAGGCCCCTGGTGTCGGCCTTCTGGGAGTACGGGTAGCCGCCGGTGGTGGTGTAGGCGTCGACCACGTAGTGGATGCGGCCCTCGAACACCACCGGGTACACGTCGGAGTCCAGCTCCAGGAACGGGATCACCTGCGACACCCGCTCCCGCACGTCGCGCAGGTAGATGATGCTGGTCTCGCCGCCCACGAAGTTTGAGATCAGCGGGTCGAGCTCGGCGAAGCGCAGCGCGAACGCGGTCCGCCGCAGGAACGAGCCCATGGCCACGCCGCCCTCTCCGTCGTAGCGGAAGCTGACGTCTTGGCCGTTGCCGTCGACGTAGTCCACCTCGTCTCGGGTGGCGCCCACCAGCGCGTAGCCCGAGATGTTCTCGCCCACGTAGATCTGGGGCTCGGTCAGATCGATGCCCAGGCGGGGGTCCACGTCCACGGGCAGGCCCGCGGTGACGAACTCGGGGCTGCCCCTGACGTCGGTGACGTTGGCCTGGGCCATGGCCAGCCCGTAGCCGTGGGTGATGGCCACGTGCTGGCGCTCCCACGAGCTCAGCTCGCTCAGGTTCAGCTCCCGGGCGGCCAGCACCACCTGGGTCAGCTCGCCGTCTATCTCGTAGCGGTCCACGTCGAGGACCTCCGAGAACTGGTAGAAGTCGCGCTCGCCCTGGTCCTTCTCGAACGTGTCGGTGAGGGTGACGGGGTCGAGGATCCGGGCGTTGCGTACGGTGGGCTCCGCCGACCGGATCTGGGCGGGGTCCAGGTTCTCGCGGTAGTTGAACTCCTCGAGGGCCACGTCGGCGCCCGGGGTCAGCGAGTAGGCGGACCGGGTGGCCGCGATGTTGTCGATCGTGTACTCGGCCTCCCGGGCCGTCTCGTTGGGATCGACCCGGAACCGCTGCACGAAGGCCGGGTACATGCCGCCCACCACGACGGCCACGAAGGCCCACAGCCCCACGGCCAGCACCGGCAGCACCCAGCCCCGCCGCCGGAGGTTCACCACCAGCAGCACGACGGCGAACAGCGAGATGAGCAGCAGCAGCCCCAGGGCCGGGAGCCGGGCGTTCACGTCGGTGTAGAGGGCGCCGTCGACCACGCCCGAGCTAGAGGTGGTGAGCTCGTAGCGGGCCAGCCAGTAGTCGGCCGCCTTGATGAGGGCCAGCACGGCCAGGATGGCCGAGAGGTGCACCTTCACCTGCGGGGTGACCCGCTCCGCGCCCCTGACCGGGGTCTGGACGCGGATGCCGCCGTTCACGTAATGGGCGGCGGCCACCAACAGGAAGATGACGACGAAGGCGGCGAAGGCCCAGCCCACCACGAAGGACAGGAACGGGAGCTGGAAGACGTAGAAGCCGATGTCGGTGTTGAACAGCGGGTCGTCGATGCCGAAGTCCTTGCGGTTGACGAACAGCAGCCACTTCTCCCACTGGCTCGACACCCCGGCGCAGACCATGAAGGTGAACAGCAGCGACACGGCCGTGCGCACCAGCATGGTCCTGCCCCTCACCGCCGCGTGGTAGCGGCTCAGCAGCTCCTCCTCGGGCCCGGGGGGCCGGGACCGGGGGGCCAGCCGGTCGGCGATGAGCAGGTTCAACCACATCAGCACGAAGAAGGCGGCGCCGAAGATCAGGGCCAGCGCGATCTTGGCCACCAGCACCCGCCCCCACACGTCGGTGCGCTCCAGCGAGTCGAACCACAGGTAGTCGGTGTAGAAGCGGGCGATGCCCCGCAGCGAGAGGCCCAGCACCACCAGCCCGGCGAACACGGCCAGGGCGATGATCCGCCCGCGGCGCCCGAACCGGCTTCCCCCTCCTCCGGGCATGGTCGTGGCCGGTCGCGCCATCAGCTTGCGGCCGAGCTCCGGGCCCGGTCGGCGGCGGCCAGGCACTCCTCGGCGGCCAGGGGGGCCAGCCGGGTCCGGGACTCCCGATAGACGGCGCGGGCGATCTCGCTCAGCTCGTCGGCGTCGTCGGTGCGGTCCAAGGCCTCCCGCAGCCGGTTGCGCATGGGCGTCACCAGGCTCTCCTCGATGGCGGCGGCGGCGGCGCCGACGTCCAGCTCGCTGGTCTTCACGTCGATGTCGGATGCATAGTTCTCCAAGGGCCCCGGCGCCAAGGCGGCGAAGGCGGCGGCCGCTTCATCGTCGGCCAGCATCTCGGTCAGGGCCTGGGTCCCGTCCCGCCGGAGGGCGTCGAGCAGCTCGCCCTGCTCGTCCACCACCTTCTGCTTGAGAGCCCGGGCGATCTCGCCCGCGGCGGCCGACCGGGCCGCTTCGGACGGGCCGCCTTTCTCGTCTTCGGCGCCCTTCCCGCTCCCGTCGGGCGCGGGCTCTTCGGCGCCCTTCCCGCTCTCGTCGGGCGCGGGCTCGGCCTCGCCGCCGCGGCCGGCCGGGTCATCCGTTGCGGGTGCCGCCGAGCGGGTGCCGCCGTCGGCCGGGTCGTTGCTGGCGGCCGCCGCCGAGCGGGTGCCGCCGTCGGCCGGATCATCGGGGGCCGCCGCGGCCTCGGCGGCGGGGGCCGACCGCAGCCGGGCGAAGATGTCGCCGACCCCGGCCGGCTCGCTGCTTTCGCCGTCGAAGGGGTCTTCGTCCTCGGCGCCCGCGTCGTCCTCGGCCTCCACGTCGTAGAGGACGGCGCCGTCGTCGGCGGGGCCTGGCCGTTCGGGCGCCTCAGCCCACGGGCGCACTTCGGACACTTCGGACAGAGCGTCCTCGATTTCGGTTATCTCGGCCTCCACCTGCTCCGGGGTCGGCTCGGGTCCGGTCAACAGCAGGCCGACCCGCTCCGCGGCGGCCTGGGCCTCGGGCACGGACTGGACCAGCCTCACCGCCGAGTCGTCGATCTCCCGGCGGAGCCCGGCCAATGACTCCAGCAGCCGGTCGCCCGCGGCCCGGAGCTGCTCCAGCTCGATCCGGTAGGACTGGCGCTTGCGCACCAGGTCGCCCAGGATCTGTTTGCGCACCGATCGGGCCTCGGCCACGATGTCGCGGCCCTGGGCCCGGCTCTCCTCCACGATCTGGGCGCCGTCGGCCCGGGCCTGCTCGATCATCCGCCCCCGCTCCTGCTCGGCCCGGCCGGCCCGCTCCGCGGCCGCGGCCCGGGCGGCCTCCAACACCCGCACCGCCTCCTGCCCCAGCGCCTCGGCGATGCGCTCGGCCTCCAGTTCGGGCTGGGGGGCGGCCTCCAGCTCGTCGGCCCGGCGCCTCAGGGCGTCGGCCTGGGTCCGCAACCGGCGGATCTCGGCGGCGGCCTGCCGCAGGAGGGTGGCCACCGAGACCCGGTCGAAGCCGCGCCGCACCACCGGCAGGCTGGCCGCCTCCAGCCGGTTCAGGTCGAGCTGGCCGCCGCCGTCCATAGCCCCAATGCTACCCGGTCACCGCGCCGGCCCCCGGAAGGACGGGTTCAGTGGGCCTCCGCCGCCACCGCGCCTCGCCGGTCTCCGTCCTGTTCAGCCGCCGCCCGGCAGGACGGTTCGCCGCCGACCGCGACTCGCCGGGTTCTCCGTCCGTTCAGCCGCCTTCCGGAAGGACGGGTTCGGCGGGGTCGCCGCCGTAGGCCTCCAGAGCGGCCAGGGCCTCGGCCAGCGACGACACCCCCACCACCGTCGTGTCTGCGGCGCCGGCCACCGCATCGGGCACCGACCGGGCCGGGACTATGAACAGGTCGGCGCCGGCCCGGTTGGCCGCCGCCGCCTTCTGGGTGACCCCGCCCACCGAACCCACCGAGCCGTCGACGGCGATGGTGCCCGTCACCGCCACCGTGCCGCCGCCGGTGAGCTCTCCGGCGGTCAGGGCGTCGATTATGGCCAGGGTGAAGGCGAGACCGGCCGAGGGGCCGCTGAACGAGCCCGACTCGATGTTCACGTCGAAGGGGAGCTGCCGGCGGACCAGGCGCTCCCTCACCCCGCGTATGCCGATGAAGCCGCCGTCCTTGTCGGGATGGGCGGCCAGGGTGACCGAGACGTCTCGGGTCCCGGCCGTCGCGTCCACTTCGACGGTGAGGGTCGCGGCCGAGCCGGGCTCGCGGTCGGCCAGCAGATCCTGCAGCGAGTTCAGGGTGGTGATCGGGGCGCCGTCGACGGCCACGATCACCCAGCCCGGGTCGAGCGTCCCGTCGGCAGGCGCCCCCTCGACGGTGGAGTCGAAGCTCAGGCCGGTGGCGTCGAACAGGTCGATCCCCAGGTGGTCGAGGGCCACGAGCACCGCGGTGTCGACCGACGCGGCCATGAGGTCGAGGTTGTACTCCCGCTGCTCCTCGGAGGTGCGGTCCCCGAAGACGGACTCCCGGGTGTACAGCTCGGTGCCCTCGCTCAGCCATGACTGGACCCATTCGGCCACGGTGAGCTCGTCGTCGATCGACACGGTGGTGAACAGGATCGTTCCGGCCGGCTCGAAGAACTCGAGCCCGGAGATCTCCAGACGGTCGACGGTGGTGTTGGCCCCCCCGGGCTTGAAGGCCACCGCCCCGTCGTCGACGATCGAGTGCCCCGGTATCAACCGGCCCGCCCATCGGGCCGGCGCCAGCATGACCGCCACCACTGCGGCCGCCGCCGCGGCGAGCGACAACAGCACCGGGAGCAGCCGCCGCCGACGGCGCCATCGCCGCGGCGGCGGGACCGGTAGCGTTTCGGTTGCCGTGTCGGGTTCGCTCATCGCCTTCGAGGCATTCGAGATCGCGCTCCGGTCGCCGTGGACCCTTTAGCCTGCCACGGCCCCGATGCCGATCGGTGCCACGGTTCCGGGCGACCGCCGTCGCCCGAGCCGCCCTCTCATCGCCTGGGGAGGCGCTGATGGCCGCGGGCAGAGGCGTTGGGCGACCGCCGTCGCCCGAGCCGCCCTCTCACCGCCCTTCGCCGCCGGGGGCCCGGCCGGTTCGCCGATTCGGCGTGATCGACGTGTTGAGGTTCTTCGGTCTGGCCCGGCGGGGCGTTCCCCGGCCGGTGGTCGGTCACAAAGCTTTCGTGCGCTGGTGGCAGCGCCTCGGGGCCGCCGTGATGCTGGCCGTCGTGGTCGCCGGCCTGGGGGTGGCCCTGGCCGCGGTCGTCGGGTTCGTCGCCCTGGGGGCCGGTTTCCTGCTCGAGCAGGCCATCAGCTAAGGCCCGGCGGGGATGCCGGAGACGAGCTCGAGCCCGCCATGGGCCGCGGCCGCATCTGGCGGCGGGCCGGAAACGGGATGAACGCCTCGGGCCGCTCGGATCCGGTCCGGCGCCGGCGGGCCGCGGCCGTGGCCGGGCATCGGGGCGATGAGAACGCGGCCCGCGTCCATCTGGACGACCCCGACCCCAAGGTGCGGGAAGCGGCCCTGAGGGCCCTGGACCGGACCGGGGCGGCGGGCCGGGACGATCTGGAGCGGGCCTTGGCCGACGAGCATCCCGCGGTGCGCATGGCGGCCCTGGAGCTGGCCGCGGGCCGGCCGGAAATCCCCGCTGCATCGGTGGCGGCCGGGCTGGAGGACCCCGACCCCCGAGTGGTCGAGGTCGCGGCCTGGGCCTGCGGCGAGCTCGGTTCGGATGCCGACGGCGCCGACGCCGCCGATCTGGTCGGAGATGTCAGCGGAGGCGATTGCGGCGAGCTCGGTTCGGATGCCGGCGGCGCCGACCTCTCCGGCGTTATCTCGGCGCTGGCCTCCGTGGCCGCCGGCCACGTCGACGCCTTGTGCCGCGAGTCGGCGGTGGCCGCCCTCGGCTCGCTGGCCCATCCGTCGGGCCTGCCCGCCGTCGTCGCCGGCCTCGACGACAAGCCGGCGGTGCGCCGCCGGGCCGTGATCGCCCTGGCCGCCTTCGACGGCCCCGATGCCGACGCCGCCCTCGATCGGGCCCGCTCCGACCGCGACCGCCAAGTGCGCGAGGCCGTCGAGGAGATGCTGGGCCTCAGCCCCTCGCCGGGCGGCGGCGCTTCATAAAGGGCGCGCAACTAGGCGGAGCGAAACAGGCCCGGCCAGGTGAAAGCATGAAGGATGAGGGCCTATTTGCGGACGCTCCTCAGCCGGGCGCTCCGGGCGGGCTCAGGGCCGCTGGCCCATGAACATGGCCCGCACCGAATCGAAGGACTCGATGCAGCGGCCCGCGCCCAGCACCACCGCCTCCAGCGGGGACGGGACCAAATGAACCGGGATCTTCGTCTCTCGGTGGATGCGGGCGTCCATGCCCCGCAGCAGGCTCCCCCCGCCGACCAGGTGGATGCCCTCCACTATGAGGTCTTGGGCCAGCTCGGGAGGCGCCTGGGCCAGGCAGCTAATCACCGAGTCGACCATGGTGGTGACCGGTTCGTCGATGGCGTTGCGCATCTCCGCGGCGGTGAGGATCACGGTCTTGGGCAGCCCCGACATCAGCTCCCGCCCCCGTATCTCGGCCCGGATCTCGTTCTCGGCCGCCGCCGCCGAGCCGAGCACCTTCTTGGCTTCCTCGGCGGTGCGCTCGCCGATGGCGATCCCGTACTCGCGCCGCACAAAGCTCTGGACGGCGGCGTCGATGTCGAACGAGCCGACCCGGATCGCCTCCAGCGCCACCACGCCGCCCATGCTCAGCAGGGCCGTCTCGGTGGTTCCCCCGCCGATGTCGGTGACCATCGACCCGCGGGGCTCGTTGATGGGCATGTCGGCGCCGATGGCCGCGGCCAGCGGCTGCTCGATGAGCTGGGCGTCGGACGCCCCCGCCCGCCGGGCCGCCTCGGTCACCGCCCTGCGCTCCACCGCGGTTATGGCCGAGGGCACGCAGATCACCACCCTGGGCCGGTTGAGGCGGCTCACCCCGACCCGCTGGAGCAGCAGCCTGATCATGCGCTGGGTCACGTCGAAGTCGGTGATCGCCCCCTTGCGCAGCGGGCGCACCGCGCCGACGTAGCTGGGCGTCCGCCCGATCATGCGCCAAGCCTCGTGCCCCACGGCCAGGACTTCGTTGGTCTTGGTGTTCAGGGCGATCACCGAGGGCTCGTTCAGCACGATGCCCTCTCCTCGGGCGTACACCAGGGTGTTGGCCGTGCCGAGGTCGATGGCCAGATCGCGGGACAGCGGTCAGTGCTCCTCATCGGCCAGCGGGACCAGCGCGGCGATGCCGCTGGGCGGTTCGGCGGGCCGGTTGTTGACCGGGGCGATGGCCTCGAGCTGCTCCCAGTAGCCGGGTTCCCGCCGCCGGGGGAAGCGGTGGACGGCCCACACCAGGAGCGATCCCGCGCCGGCCATGGCCATGGCCAGGAGCAGGAAGATCACCGCGGTGCTCATGGCTGCCGCCCTCCGGCGGCCGCGCCGGCCGGGGCGGGGGGCGGCCCGGCGGCGACCTTCCCGGCCTCGGTGAGGTGCTGGGCCTCCAGGCCCCAGCTCTCCCCGCCCTCCCAGCGCTCCCGCTTCCAGATCGGGACGGTGGACTTGAGGGCGCCTATCCCGTAGCGGGCGGCGTCGAAGGCGCTGTCGCGGTGGGGGGAGGAGACGGCCACCACCACGGCCGCCTCGCCCACGGCCACGTCGCCGACCCGGTGCAGCATGGCGATTCGGCCCAGGTCGGGCCAGCGCTCCCGCATCTCGCCGGCGACCGCGGCCAGCCGGGGCCCGGCGTGCTCCTCGTAGGCCTCATAGGTGAGCAGGTCGACCCCGGGCCGCCCCGGAGCGTGGTCCCGGGCCGTGCCGGTGAAGACCACCACCGCCCCGCAGTCCGGCGACACCGCCCAGGCGCCGGCCTCGGCCGCCGGGAGCGGTTCGCCCGACAGGCCGAGCCAGGTGTCATCGACCGGAGGGGGCAGCGGCACCCCCCCATCGTACCGCCGCCGCGCCCCGAGCAGGGGAGTTGCCGGGCCGGGTCGGAGTCGGAGCGGCTCAGGGGAGTCGGAGCGGGCTCGGAGTCGGAGCGGCTCAGGGGAGTCGGAGCGGGGTTCGGAGTCGGAGCGGCTCAGGGGAGTCGGAGCGGGGCTCGGGAGTCGGAGCGGCTCAGAGCCGGGGGGCGGCCAGACGGCGGGCGGGCGGCGAAAACGGTCAGAGGAGGTCGGATCGGCGCAGGACCAGCAACCACGACAGCGGCAGCGACAGCAGGACCAAGACGGCGGCCATGATCCCGGCCTCGGCCACGAAGGCGTCCCGGAAGGAGTCGAAGGTCCGGGTGGCCAGGGTGGAGAAGCCCAGGGGCGAGATGAGCAGGCTGATGGGCAGCTCCTTCATCACCGACAGGAGCACCAGGCCGGTTGCGGCCAGCAGTCCCGGCCCCATGATCGGCAGGTCGATGGTGGCGAACCGGCGAGCCGGGCCGGCCTTCAAGGTGCGGGCCGCGTCGTGCAGCCAGGCCGGCACCGACTGCACCGCCACCACCGCGACGCCCAGGGCCAGGGACCCGAAGCGCACGACGTAGGCGAACACGAGCAGGGCCATGGTGTTGTTCAGCGCGCCGAAGAAGTCGGATCTCAGCGTCCAGAACAGCATCGACAGGGCGATGAGGATCCCCGGCAGCGCGAAGGTGCTGATGATCACCGCATGGGCCGCGGCCCCGGCCCGGGACCGGTAGCGGCCCACCAGGTAGGCGACGGGCAGCACCGCGGCCACGGCCGCGGCCGCGGCGACCGCGCTGACGCTCACCGTGTTCCACGCGGCGGCGGCCACGTCGCCGGCGCCGATGGTCAGCGGCCGGCCGCCTCTGACCACCCGCAGCAGCCCCTCGGCGGACCAGTCCAACAGCGCGGCCAGCGGCGCCCCCACCCCGAAGGCGGCCGCGGCGGCCGCGAAGCCCAGGGCCGGCATCCGCAGCCGGCCGAGCCGGTAGATGACCGGGCGGCCGCTCATCTTGGGGTCGGCGCCGCCCGGGTCGCGGGACAGCAGCCGCTCGGCCGCCACCACCCCGGCCGCCACCGCCAACAGCAGGAGGCTCAGGGCCAGGGCGACCGACGGGTTGGCCAGGTGATAGGTGTCGATGGCCCGGGTCAGGGTGTCGTAGCGCATGAGCTGCACCGCCCCGAAGTCGCTGACCGTGTACAGGAAGACCAGCAGGGTTCCCGCCCCCACCGCGGTCATCATCTGGGGCAGGCAGATCCGCCTGAAGGCTTGCCAGGCCGTGTCGCCCAGCAGCCTGGCGCTCTCCTCCAAGGCGCCGGGGAGCTGGCGCAGGCGGGCCGCCACCGGCAGGTACACGTAGGGGTAGGTGAACAGGGTGAGCACCAGCCAGGCCCCGAAAAAGCCCCTCAGCTCCGGGGTCCGGCCCAGCCCGAGCCCCGAGAGGAGGTCGCTGGCCAGCCCGCCGGGGTTGAAGGTGCGGATGAAGGCGGCCGCCCCGATGAAGGTGGGCAGCACCAGCGGCACCGGCAGCACCACCCGCCAGAGCCGCCGGCCCGGCAGATCGGTTCGGGCGGTCAGCCAGGCCAGGGTCGTCCCCAGAACCGACGCGGCCGCCGACACGGCCGCGGCCAGGCGCAGAGTGCGGCCGAGCGGGCCCATGGTGCGCGAGGAGAAGAGCAGGCCCAGGGGATCGGCGCCCTCGGTGAAGTTGCGCCAAACCAGGTAGGCCCCGGGGAAGGCGAAGCAGACGGCCGCGGCCACCCCGGCTGCTCGGAGCCAGGGCGGAGCGGGGCCGGGCCGGGCCCGCCGCCGGGCCTCAACAGGCAGCGCCACCGGCCGAGGGGGTCTTCAGGCGGCCGGAAAAGCCCGAGCCCGGGCGACCGAGAACTCGACCCCCACCCGCTGGCCCCGGCCCACGCCCGGATCGGGCCCGGTCCTGACCTTGAGGGTCCCGCCGTTGAGGGCGACGAAGACCATGGCGTCGTGGCCGTAGAACTCGATCATCTCGACCGTGCCGGCGTCGCCCGGCACCACGGCCAGGTCCTCGGGCCGCACCAGCACGTCCACCGGCCCCCCGTTCGCCCCGGTCACCGGCACGGGGCCGATGGGGGTGGCGGCCACCCCGTCGGCGGCCTGGCCCGGCAGCAGGCTGCCTTCGCCCACGAACGAGGCCACCCACCGGTCGGCTGGCCGGGCGTACAGGCCGTGGGGGGTGTCCACTTGGACGATGCGGCCCTCGGTCATCACCGCGATCCGGTCGCCCACCACGAAGGCGGCCTCTTGGTCGTGGGTGACGAAGACCGAGGTGATCCCCAGCTTCACCAGCAGACGGTGCATGTCGGTGCGGATCTCGACCCGCAGCGCCGTGTCGAGGCTGGAGAAGGGCTCGTCGAGCAGCAGCACCTGGGGCCGGGGGGCGAGGGCCCGGGCCAGGGCCACCCGCTGGCGCTCGCCGCCCGACAGGGTGCCGGGCATCCGGTCCTCCATCCCGCTCAGCCCCACCATGGCCAGGGCCTCGGCCGCCCGCTCGCCGCCGCGCCCGTTCCGGTTCAGCCCGTAGGAGACGTTCTCCGCCACCGTCATGTGGGGGAACAGGGCCCAGTCCTGGAAGACCATGCCCACCCGGCGCCGCTCGGGGGGGACCCAGGCGCCGGGCCCCGTCACTTCTGCGGAGCCAAGCCTGATCGCGCCCCGCTCGGGCCGCTCCAGGCCGGCGATGGCCCGCAGCAGCGTCGTCTTGCCGCACCCGCTCGGCCCCAGCAGGGACAGGTGCTCGCCCGGGGCGACCTCGAGCCCGACGCCGTCCAAGACCGGCCCGGACCCGTAGGAGTGGCTGAGGCCCTCGATCACCACCGGGACGGGGCCGTTGCCGCCACCCTCGCCAGACATGAGTTGGAAGGGTAGCCTGACACCGGCTGGAAAGACGGCCCGGCGCGAAGTCAGCGCGGGCGGGAAGTCAGTTCGGTAGAAGGCGGCCGGGTAGAAGTCGGCCCGGTAGAAAGTCAGCCCGGTGTCTTCAGCCCGGCGTCCGAGGCCGGCGGCGCTGGCTGGAGTTCTGCCTAGTGGCCTTACCCGGAGGAGACGAGGATGCGGGCGGCGGCGAAGGCGCCGATCCCGGTGGTGCTCTCGCCCATGGAGACGGTGGTGGTGCCGTCGGGGGCGACGGAGACCACCGTCCCGTCCCGTCCCGGCATCACCCCGGCCTCCTCCAGGAAGTCGAGCTGGCCGGGCTGGAACTCCAGCTCCTCGGGTATGCGCTCCACCGTGAAGGCCTCGCGGACGCCGACGGCCACCAGCGGCCGCACGTTGGCCGGCTGGGTGTAGTCGGTGCCGGGTATGGGGTTGCCGTGGGGGCAGGTGTTGGGGTCGCCCAGGATCCGCATCATCGCCTCTTCGACCACCGGGGAGATGACATGCTCCCAGCGCCCGGCCTCATGGTGGGCGTCGGCCCAGCTCAGGTGCAGCACGTCGGTGAGGAAGCGCTCGGCCAGCCGGTGCCGGCGCACCACGGTGGTGGCCAGCTCGCTGCCGTCATCGGTGAGGGTGATGTGGGACCGGTCGTCCACGTCCACCAGCCCGGCCGTCTGCATGCGGCGGATCATCTCCGACACCGCCGGCCTTGACACGTCGAGCCGCTCGGCGATGCGGGCCTGGATGACCTCCACCCCGTCCTCGGCCAGCTCGTAGACCGTCTCGCTGTACTCCTCGAAGCCCGGGTGGTACTCGGGGGTGTCATGGGCCATGGGCCCAGACTAACCCGGGCGGAGCGGGCGCGTCGGGGGAAGGCGGGCGCGGTCGGACAGAAGGCGGGCCGCTGGGCCCGGTGCGGCCTCGGTGCGGTAGAAACCACCGATGCGGATGGTTCGGCCCAGCTCCGGCGACGTCGTCGCCGGGGTGTCGGTGGCGCTGGTGGCCATCCCCCAGTCCCTGGCCTACGCCGAACTGGCCGGCCTCCCCCCCGTTTACGGGCTCTACGCCCTGGCCCTGCCGGCCCTGGCCGCCGCCGCCTTCGCCTCGTCGCCGTATCTGCAGACCGGCCCGGTGGCGCTGACCTCGCTGCTCACCTTCGGGGCGCTGTCGACCATGGCCGAGCCCGGCGACGGCGACTACATCGCCAGGGCGGCGCTGCTGGCCGTGCTGGTCGGCGCCTTCCGGGTGGCGCTGGGGCTGGTCCGCCTGGGCCGGGCCGCCTATCTGCTGTCGGAGCCGGTGCTGACCGGGTTCACCGGCGGGGCGGCCGTGCTGATCGTGGCCTCGCAACTCCCCAAGGTGTTCGACGTCGCCGTCGAGGGCCGGGGGGTGCTGGCCGGCGCGGCCTCGGCCCTGTCTAGGCCCTCGGAGTGGAGCTGGCCCGCGGTCGGGTTCGCGGCCGGCGCCGCGGCGGTTATCTGGGCCGGCCCGAGGCTGCACCGCCTGTTCCCGGGCGTGCTGGCCGCGGTGGTGGCCGGGGTGGCGGTGAGCGCCGCCGCCGGCTACTCGGGGTCTGTCGTCGGCAGGCTGGAGGGCGGGTTCGTTCCCCTGGGGATCGCCTTCGAGTGGTCCTCGGCGGCCGACCTGGCCGTGCCGGCCGCGGTCATCGCCCTGGTCGGGTTCGCCGAGCCGGCGTCCATCGCCCGGACCCTGGCCCGCACCGACCGGCTGGCCTGGAACGCCGACCGGGAGATGATCGGCCAGGGCGTGGCCAACCTGGCCGCCGGGGTGTCGGGCGCCTTCCCGGTGGGGGGCTCCTTCTCGCGCAGTTCGCTCAACCGGCTGGCCGGGGCCACCAGCGCCTGGTCGGGGGCGGTGACCGGGGCCTTCGTGCTGGCCGCCCTGCCGCTGCTGCCCCTGATAGCCGACCTGCCCCGGGCCATTCTCGGCGCCGTCGTCATCTCGGCGGTGGTGAGGCTGGTGGACGTCCGGGGCCTGTGGGAGATCGCGGCCCAGTCGCCGGCCCAGGCCCTGGTGGGGGCGGGCACGCTGGCCGCCACCCTGGTGTTGGCCCCCAGGGTCGAGCGGGGGGTGCTGGTGGGCATCGGCCTGGCCGTGGCCGTCCACCTCTACCGGGAGCTGAACGTCACCGTGGACGGCGAGCGGGCCGGCGACACCCTGACCGTGTCGCCCAGGGGGGTGCTGTGGTTCGCCACCGTCCCCCAGATCGACCGGCTCATCCGCACCGAGCTGGCCGGCCACCCCGACCTGGCCGCCGTCACCGTGCAGCTAGGCGGGGTGGGGCGCCTCGACTACTCCGGGGCCGCTGCCCTGCGCCGAATCCTGGACGAGCTGTCCGGGACCGGGGTCGCCGTCGTCGTCACCGGGGTCCCGCCCGGCGCGGCCCGGTCGGCCCGGGCCCACCTGTCCGGCTACGAGGACCCCGATCCGCCCGCCGACGCCCCCCGACCGGCCTGAGCCCCTCAACCTCGGCTCTGCCCCCCGGGGCCCAAGCTCTCCCGGCCAAGTCCAGCGACAGCTCCGGTCGCGCGGTGCCTCTTCTTGCCTGCCGCCGACTCGGCCGTGCCAAGCTCGACACCGTCCCCAGCCCCAACCCGCTGGCTGAGCGACCTGGCCGGCCGTTCTACCGCGGCGCCGGCAGGCGGCGCCACAATGGAAGCGTGGCTTCCACCGCGGTGCTCGATCGGCTTGAGAGGGCGTTCTCGAAGCACCGCGCCGCGCTGCTGGCTAGCGACGCCGGCCGCTGGGCGCTGTTCGTGCAGCCGTACGACCGGCGTCGGCGGCCCGAGTTCGTAGGCTGCTTCGATGTCGAGACGGAGGCCTGCGCGGCCGGCTTCCAGAGCCCGATCGGCAGGCGCTTCCTCGTCAAAGCGGTGTTGGAGCAAGATCCAGTGATCAGCGTTCCGCGGGTGGTTAGAGCCGATCAGCTCTGACGAGGTCGGTTACTCGCTCCTCACCGGGAACGTCGGCTCAAAAGGCCCGGTCATCGATGTGGAGATTGACCTGCACCCCAGCGAGTTGGACCGGTACCGGATGGAAGGTCGCATGGTCTTGTGCCCATATCGCACCCCCACAGTCCGAGTAACCCTGGGGCTCGCACTCGGCAGACGCTTATGGCAGTCCGATTAGGGCTGTCCGCTCTAGGGTGGTTAGGTCGCTGGTTGCTAGTTTGCCGGCTGGGGACTCCTGGGTGTTGCCGTTGCTGTAGCTGAGGGTCCACAGCTCGTCGCCGATCACCATGCTGCGCACGATGACGTCAAGGTGTGGTCTGGGGACAGGACTTAGGTAGTCCAGGTCAGGGTCGGGTTCGCAGGAGAACAGCGTCTCGTCGCCAGAGATCAGGTCGTAGATCCCGGCTTCCTCGAACACCCAGTCCAACGGCGTCCAGCCCACCGTCCGGCAGTCGAAGTCGACTACGGAGGGGCTCTCATCCGGTTCGCAGACGATGACGTTCAGGTCGGTGAGCGTTTCCCACAGTTCGTATAGATGATCGTCATGCTTCAATTCCTCCGCCATGCCCATGTTGAGTATCTGGCATCCCTCGGTGTGGTCGATCCTCCCGACCTCGGTGAGCGAGCCGTCCTCGACCCGCAGCGCCACCGCCTCGGCGGTCTGGCGGTTCCAGGAGGAGATGCCGAACACGGCCATGCGGGCCGGTTCCCACCACAGGAAGGCCCGGTGATCCCAGCCGGCGTCGTTGTAGTCGTCGGGGGCGATCCACACGTCCAGTTCTTGGGGGTTGGCCAGGTCGCTCACGTCGAACAGCGAGACTTTGCTTCCGGTGACAACCCCGGCGGTCTCGTCGGCGTCGAAGCCGACGCCAAGAACGAGATCGTCGCTGATGGGGTGCAGGTAGCTGGAGAAGCCGGGGATTTTCAACTCGCCCACGACGGCGGGGTTCTCAGGGTCGGACAGGTCCAGGGTGTAGAAGGGATCGACTTGGCGGAAGGTGACCACATAGCCGACGTCGCCGGTGAAGCGCACCGACTGGACCTGCTCGCCCCGGCCGATGTCGCCCACGCTGCCCACCTCCACCAGGCGGTCGCCGGTCTGGCGCAGCACCCGGACCTGGCTCGACGACGGCGCCTCGTCGTCTTGGCCCCACCAGAGGTCGCCGGTGGTGGTAACCACTCGCAGGTGGCCGTCGTGCTCGGACAGCGAGAACTGGTTGTGTATCTGGCCCGGCACCAGGCCTGAGGCGGCGTAGGCGGCCCGGGCGGGGTCGGTGAGGTCGAAGCGGTGGATCGCCGCCTGCCAGTCCTCGGCAATTCGCTGGCGAGTGGCTTCGTCTTCTAGGACCTCAGGGGCGATCCAGGCCGAGGTGGCCACATAGAGCGACCGGGGCGTGGCGTAGACGATGTCGCCGGGGGCTGTCACCGACACGGTGCTGTCACCGGCCAGCGGCCCGCCGACCGGCAGACTCATCACGGTGGTCACCCCGAACCCGGCGAACTCCGAGGGCACGTACACGTTCCCGCAGGCTGGCCGTTGGCTGCCCTCTACCGGGCTGGACGCGCTGGCGCCATCGGCGACGGCGTAAGAGGGCAGCCAGTCCTCCAGGGTGCTGGCGAGCACCGCGGCCCGGTTGGCCTCCTCGGCCGCCTGCTCGCTGCCGATGCCCCCCTGAGGGAACACGAACGGGAACGACATCGGAGGGTCGTGGCGGGTCACCACCCGAGCCACCCCGCCGACGCTGCGAGCGCTGACATAGGCGCCTTCCATCCGCAGCGTCTCGACCACACTGGGGGTGTCGCCGTCCACCCGGACCCGCTGGACGACGGTGACCGGCTGGTCGTGCTCCGCCGACCCGTTGCCGTCACCGTCGCCGTCGTCGGCCGCGGTCTCGTACAGCGACGAATAGCCGCTCAGGATCACCAGCAGGTCGTCGCCGTCCAAGAACATCTCGGCGCTGAAACCCGAGGCGATGCCGACCGACCCGACCACCCGCCTGGCGGCCGCGTCGATCACCGAGAGCCGGCCGTCGGACACCGCGAAAATCCGGCGGCCGTCGGTCTTGACCAGATCGGCCTCGTCCACCCCGGCCTCCTGGACGTTCGTGCCCGAGTAGTCGACCCCCTCGACCAAACCGGCCCTGACCGCCTCGGTGCTGCTCTGATCCGAGTCGTCGGTGACGACACCGGACGCTTCCATGACATCGGCCCCGGCCAGCTCGGGGATCCCGGGCCCGTGCCTGCCACTGGCCTCGAATCCCCAGGGGCCGACCCGCTCGGCGTATTCCGAGCGCAGATGATCCAGCAGGCTGTCGCATTCGTCGAACGCGCTCAGCGCGGCGGTGAACATGATCTCGTCGTCACCGAGGTCGATCACCGCCTCGCTGCTGCCGGTGCTCGAGTCCGGCCCGGTGAGTTCGCCGGGAGTGTCCGGCGATTTGGCGCACGCCGCGGCCAGCAGCGACGCCGTGACCGCGATCACGGCGGTCCTCATCGCGGCCCTGCTCATCGAAGTGTTCCTGCCCATGGTCATTTCTTCTGCCTCGAGTGGTTGCGCTCAGAAAAGATCGATCAGGGCCACCCGCTCGAAGGTGGCCAGGTCGCTGACCGCCAGCTTCCCGGCCAGGGATTCCCGGGAGTCGCCGTTCCGGTAGCTGAGGGTCCACAGCTCGTCGCCGATCACCAGGCTGCGCACGATGCTGTTCAGGCTGATGCCGAACTGGCAGGAGAACAGCGTCTCGTCGCCGACGATCACGCCGAGAGACCGGGCATCCTCCTGCACCGAATCCACCGACCAGCAGTCGAAGCCAGCCATGACGGGGCTCTCGCCAGGCTTACAGGCGATGGTGTCGGTGTAGTAGAGCGTGCGCCACAGGTCCGATTCCGGCTCGGCCGCCTCGGACACCGTTTCCCAGATCAGCTTCCGGCAGTTGGTCGAGCCTATGCGCGGGCCGGTGTTCGGGCCGATGTGGTCGACCCGGCCGATCTCGGTGATTGAGTTCTCCTCGATCCGCAGTGCTAACGCCCCCGCCGTCCCGTTGGTCCAAGTGGAGACGGTGAACACGCGGCCCAGTCCCGGCCACAGGTGGTCCCCGATCGCATAGGCCCAGGGGCCGGGGGCGGTCCACACGTCCAGCTCTCGGGGATAGGCCAGGTCGCTCACGTCGAACAGTGAGATCTCGCTTCTGGTGTAGTCGGCGGTGGACGCGTAGGTGTCATTGCCGACGCCGACCACCAAGTCGTTGCCGATGTGGTGGAGTTGGTAGTTGGAGAAGTCGGGGATCTCGAACTCGCCGCCGATGGCGGGGTTCTCGGGGTCGGACAGGTCGAGGGTGTAGAGAGGGTCGGCTCGGCGGGTGGGGATGACGTAGACGATGTCGCCGGCGAAGCGCACCAACTCGATCCGCTCGCTCTGGCCGATGTCGTCGACGGCGCCCACCTCCACCAAGCGGTTGCCGTCCTGGCGCAGCACCCGGACCTGGCTCAACGACTGCTGCCACCAGAGGTCGCCGGTGGTGGTCACTACCCGCAGATGGCCGTCGTGCTCGGACAGCGAATAATTGCGGATCCGGCCCGGGACGCTCCCCGAGGACGCATAGGCGGCCCGGGCGGGGTTGGTGAGGTCGAAGCGGTGGATGGCGTCCCGCCTGTCTATGGCCGTCTGTGTCCAGGCGAACTTGTCCGCGAAGACTTCCGGGGCGACCCAGGCCGAAGGGACCACGTACAACGACTGGGGCGTGGCGTGGACGGAGCTGCTATGCACCGCCACCGACACGGCGCTGTCGCTGGCCAGCGGCCCGCCGATGGGCAGACTCATCACGTTGATCGTCCCGAATCCGGAGAACTCCGATGGCACGTACACGTTCTCACATGCCGACAGCAGGCCGCCCTCGACCGGGGGGCTGGCACCGTCGCCACCGATGATGGCGTAGGAGGGGAGCCAGTCCTCCAGGGTGCTGGCTGCGACGGCGGCCCGGTTGGCCTGCTCGGCCTCCCACTCGCTGGTGCTCCCCTGGGGGGACACAAACGAGAACGACCCCGACGGGTGGTGGCGGGTCACCACTCGGGCCACGCCGTCGATGCTGCGGGCGCTGCGGTAGGTGCCGTCCATACGCAGCGTCTCGACCACCCGGGGTTCGTAGCCGTCCACCCGGACCCGCTGCACGACGGTGACCGACAGGTCGTTTCTCCTCGGCTGGTCGGCGGCGTCCGAGCCGTCGTCGGGTTCGAGCGCGGCTCTGACCGGGAGCGAGTCATCGCTCAGGATCACCAGCAGGTCGTCGCCGTCGAGCAGCAATCCGGCCCCTTGCCCCGAGGCGAGCCGGGTCGACCCCTTGACCTGCCGGGAGCCGACATCGACCACTAGGAGCAAGCCGTTGGACACCGCGAAAATCCGGCGGCCGTCGGTCTTGACCAGGTCGGCCCCGTCCACCCCGGCCTCCTGTAGGTCCGGACTGGAATCGACGACCCCTATGAACCGGTAGTCCGAGGTCGCTTCGGCGCTGTCCGGGTCCGAGCCGTCAGCCGTGTCCTCGTCTGCTGTCTCCGACCTGGTTACCCAAGACTCGCGCCAGCCCCCGGACTCGAAGCCCCAAGGGCCGACCCGCTCGGCGTATTCCGTGCGCAGATGATCCAGCAGGCTCCCGCAGTCGTCGAAAGTGCTCAACCCGGCGGTGAGCCCGCTCTCGCCGTTTCCGGGATCGACCACCGCCTCGCCACCGCCGTCGGTCTCAGTCTCCGAGCCCGAGTCCGGCTCCGAACTCAGGCCCGAGCCCGAATCCGGTACGGAGCCCGTGTCAACCTCTGAGCCTGACCCAACCCCCTCTTTTCCGGGCGCTTCGACCGCGCCTGGATTCGAGTCCAACCCGGTGACAGTGCCCGGTGGGTCCGACGATCCGGCGCACGCTGTGGCCAGTAGCCCCATCGAGACCGCGATCACGGCGCCCTTCGTCATAGCGGTCCTGTTAGCGGCGACTGTCATGTCCACGCGGCTCTCCCCCAGGTTCGGTGCGCATATCGGGTTGGACGATCAAAGCTCGCCCGTGGTTCCCGCCCGAATGACCGGGCCACTTTGGAACGGCGCCCCGAGCGGCTCGAAGCCCGTCCGAAGGCGAAGCGAGGCTCTCGTCCGGCTCGCAGACGATGAGGTCGGATCGGGGTTGGCCGGTAGTTCAAGAACTCTTGGAGGCGCCCCTACAGACGGGCTGCCGTCCAGCTTCCGGCATTCAGTTGAGCCGGTGGTCTTGATCCGGCCGATCTCGGCGATCGAGCCGTCAGCCACCCGCAGAACCACCGAGCCCGCCCATCTCCACGAGACGGGACAGCGAGGACTGGTCGTGGATCCGGCCCGACACGGTGTCCGAGGCGGTGTAGACGGCCCGGGCGGGGTCGGTGAGGTCGAAACGGTGTACGGCGGTCCGCCGATTCCTGATGATCTGCCGCCGGGCGTCGTAGTCCTCGAGGAGTTCAGGGTCGACCCAGGCCGACGTGGCCACGTAAAGCGACCGGGGCGTGGCGTGGACGATGTCGCCGGATGTCATCACCGCCGTGGCGTCGTTGCCGGCCAGCGGCCCGCCGACGGGCAGGCTCATCACGGTGATAACCCCGAACCCGGCGAACACCGAGGGCACGTAGACGTCCTCGCAGTCCGCCAGCAGCCCGCCCCCGACCGGGGGCCGGCCGCCGCCGGGGCCGACGGCGTAGGAGGGAAGCCAGTCTTCCAGCGTGCCGGCCAGGATGGCGGCCCGGTTGGCCTCCTCGGCCTCCCGTTCGCTGGCGCTGCCGTTGGGGTGCGAGAACGGAACCGACCACGACGGATCGTGGTGGGCCACCACCCGGGCCACCTCGTCGATGCGGTGGGTGCTGACGTGGGCCCCGTCGATCCGCAGCGTCTCGACCACCCTGGGGGTGTAGCCGTCCACCCGGACTCTCTGCACGACGGTGACGACCGGCTGGTCGTACCCCGCGGGCTGTTCGCCAGCGGGTGAGGCGGACTGGTCGGCGGCGGGCGAGCCGTCAGCGGGCGAGCCGTCGGCGGGTTTGAGCGCGAACCGGACCGGGGGAGAGCGGTCGTTCAGGATCACCAACAAGTCATCGCCGTCGAACAACAGCTCGGTGGCGTACTCCGAAGCGAGCCGGGCCGATCCCTCGATCTGGCGAGAGGCGGCGTCGACCACCGTGAGCCGGCCCTTGGACACCGTGAATATCCGGTGGCCGTCGGTCTCGAACAGGTCATCTGTTGGTTCCAACCTGGTTTCCCCGATGTCTGCTATGGATGGCCTGGACCCGAAGCCCCAGGGGCCGACCCGCTCGGCGTACTCCGAGCGCAGATGGTCCAGCAGGCTTCCGCACTCGTCGAAGGTGGTGAGAACCACGTCGTCGTCACCGAGATCGACCACCGCGACGCACGCCGCGGTCAGCGGCGCCGCCATGGTGGCCATAACGGCGATCCTCATCATGGCGATCCCGGTCATTGCGACTGTCTGTCCATTCTGCTGACCCCGCCCTTCGGTTAGGTGCCGATACCGGGTTGGACGATCAAAGCTCGCCTGTGGTTCCCGCCCGAGTGACCGGGCCCGCTTGGAGCGGTGCCCCGAGCGACTCAAAGCCCGTCCGAAGGGTGAACGGCACGAGCAACCCGGGTCGCTCGCGCTCGGGGCGGAGGCGGTCAGAACAGGTTGATTAGGGCGACCCGCTGGAGGGTGGCTAGGTCGCTGGCGGCCAGCTTGCCGGTCGCCGATGACCAGGCGTCGCCGTTCCGGTAGCTGAGGGTCCACAGCTCGTCGCCGATCACCATGCTGCGCACGATGACGTCCAGGCTGCCGAACTGGCAGGAGAACAGCGTCTCGCCGTCGGCCGCCACGCCCGTGGACCTGGCCTCCTCCTGCACCCAGTCCACCGGCCAGCAGTCGAAGCCGACCATGGCCGGGCTCTCGTCCGGCTCGCAGGCGATGGTGTCGGCGTAGGTGAGCGTGTACCACAGGTCGGACTCCGTCTCCACCTCGGCGGGCGGGCTCCGGTCCAGCCTCCGGCAGTCGGTCGAGCCGATGTCAACGCTCGGGTCGATGTGGTCGATTCGGCCGATCTCGGCGAGCGACCCCCCCTCGACCCGCAGCGCCACCGCCTCGGCGGTCTGGTCGGTCCAGGAGGAGATGCCGAACACGGCCATGCGGGCTGGCTCCCACCACAGGAAGGCACGGTGGTCCCAGCCGGCGTCGTTGTAGGCGTCGGGGGCGATCCACACGTCAAGCTCCAGGGGGTCGGCCAGGTCGCTCACGTCGAACAGCGAGACTTTGCTTCCCGTGGTGGCGCCGGTGGTCTCGTCGGCGTCGAAGCCGACGCCGAGCACGAGGTCGTCGCTGATGGGGTGCAGGTAGCTGGAGAAGCCGGGGATCTTCAACTCGCCCACGACGGCGGGGTTCTCGGGGTCGGACAGGTCCAGGGTGTAGAAGGGATCGACTTGGCGGAAGGTGACCACATAGCCGATGTCGCCGGTGAAGCGCACCGACTGGACCTGCTCGCCCCGGCCGATGTCGCCCACGCTGCCCACCTCCACCAGGCGGTCGCCGGTCTGGCGCAGCACCCGGACCTGGCTGGACGGCTCCGTGCCGTCTTGGCCCCACCAGAGGTCGCCGGTGGTGGTGACCACCCGCAGGTGCTCGTCGTGCTCGGATAGCGAGAACTGGTTGTGGATCCGGCCCGGCACCAGGCCCGAGGCGGCGTAGGCGGCCCGGGCCGGGTCGGTGAGGTCGAAGCGGTGGATGGCCGCCTGCCATTCCTGGGCCACCCGCGCTCGGACGGCCTCGTCCTCGAGGAGTTCGGGGGCGATCCAGGCCGAGGTGGCCACATACAGCGACCGGGGCGTGGCGTAGACGGTGTCGCCCGGCGCCATCACCGACACCGCGCCGTCGCCGGCCAGCCGCCCGCCCACCGGCAGGCTCAGCACCGTGGTCACCCCGAACCCGGCGAACTCCGAGGGCACGTAGACGTTCTCGCAGGACGGCAGCAGTCCGCCGCCGGACGGGGGGTTGGCGCCTGCGCCGGCGGTGACGGTGTAGGAGGGCAGCCAGTCCTCCAGCGTGCTGGCCAGGACCGCGGCCCGGTTGGCCTCTTCGGCCACCCGCTCGCTGCCGCTGCCCCCCCGGGGGTACACGAACGGGAACGACCACGACGGGTCGTGGCGGGTCACCACCCGGGCCACCCCGTCGACGCTGCGGGTGCTGACGTAGGCGCCGTCGATCCGCAGCGTCTCGATTATCCGCGGGATGTTGCCGTCCACCCGGACCCGCTGGACGACGGTGACCGGCTGGTCGTATCCGACGGGCTGGTCGGCGGCGGGTTCGAGCGCGAGCCTGACCGGGGGCGAGTAGCTGTTCAGGACCACCAGCAGGTCGTCGCCGTCGAGCAGCATCTCGGCGCTCTGCCCCGAGGCCAGCCGGGACGACCCCTCGATCTGCCGGGAGGCGGCGTCGACCACCAGGAGCAGACCGTCGGACACCGCGAAGATCCGGCGGCCGTCGGTCTTCACCAGGTCGGCCTCGTCCACCCCGGCCTCTTGTACGTTCGTGCCGGAGTAGTCGACCCCCTCCACCAGGCCGGCGGCGGCCGACTCGGCGCTGCCCGAGTCCGGGCCGTCGGCACCAGCCGTGGGCGCGGGCGCGGCTGCGTCGTCCATGGCTTCGGTCTCCATGGCCAACTCGGGGATGCCGGGCCCGTACCAGCCCTCGCCCTCGAAGCCCCAGGGGCCGACCCGCTCGGCGTACTCCGCGCGCAGATGTTCCAGCAGGCTGCCGCACTCGTCGAAGGCGCTCAGCGCGGCGGTCAACACGATCTCGTCGTCGCCGAGGTCGATCACCGCCTCGCCGCCGGCGCCGGTCTCAGTCCCCGAGCCGGTCACCGTCTCCGATCCCGAACCCGAGCCGGCGCCGTCGGTGCCGGGTGCCTCCGCGCCGCCGTCGCCCGAGCCCGGCCCGGTGACGCCCCCCGGCGCCGACGACCCGCCGCACGCTGCGGCCAGCAGCGCCGCGGAGACGGCCATCGCCGCGATCCTGATCGTTGCCCTTGTCTTGCCCATTTCCCCGGCCCCTGCCCCTTCGGTCTTGTTCAGATACTGGTTTGGACGATCAAAGCCCGCCCGCGGTTCCCGCCCGTGTTCCTCGTCCGGGCCGCTACCCGTTCCTCGGGCCGAGTCTTGCCCGGTGAGCGCTCAAATGCTCACCGATCGAACCAGATGCGGGCTTGTCACTACAGTCCTCACACTGGACCGGCGATCAGCGCGTCGTCGTCGATCAGCGACGCCCAGATGCGGACCTGCCCCCTACATTCCTCACACTGGCGGTCAACCACGGGAGAAATGCATCGTGAAAAGCCCGCTCGTCGCTCTGCTGGCCGTTGTGGCCCTGGTCGCGGCGGCTTGCGCTGGCGACGACTCCGATGACTCCGCCGCCGATCCTGGCGCGGCCCCGGCGGCTGGGGCCGGGGCGCTCGACGTGGACGCCGTGCTGGCCGCCGACCTCGGCGACTGCGCCGAGCCGCCCCGCGGGGCCCCGCTCGTCGTCGGCTACGCCGCCGACCTCTCCGAGACGGCCGGCTACGCCGACACCGCCGGCTCGGAGGCGGCGGCCCACTACATCGACCTGATCAACTGCACGGGAGGGGCCGGCGGCGTTCCGATGGAGTTCGCGGTCGCCGATGTCCAGGGCGATCCCGAGACGGCCCGGCGGGCCACCGCCGACCTGCTCGACGCCGGCGCCCACGTCATCCTGGGGCCGCCGTTCGCCGACACGGGGACTTCCGTCCTGCAGGCGGTCGGAGCCAGTCGGGCTGTCATATTCGTCAGCTCCACCGAGCCGGCGCTCCCCGACCCGTCGGTCTACTCGTTCCTGGTCACCTTCGACGACACCCGCCAAGCCGAAGCGGCCGCCCGGTTCGCCATCGACCAGGGCTTCGCCCGGGCCATCACCTTCTCCGCCGAGGGGCCGTATTTCGGCTACAACCCCGAGAAGTTCGCAGCCGAGTTCGAGGAGCTGGGCGGCGAGGTGGTGCTCGACCAGAGCTACGTCCCCTTCGAGGACTTCGACTTCGCCGTCCAGGCCGTCGAAGTGGCCCAGGCCGCTGACGGCTCCGAGGTCCTCTACACCGCCATGACCGCGCCGCAGCTCGACGCGCTGAGGGGCGCCATCGAGGAGCGGGGCGTCGAGATCGGCTACATCGGGGCCGACTCCCTCGGCGTCAGCGGCATCACCGAGATCGCCAACAACGAGGGCGTCTACTGGACCGGTCACGGCTTAGGCGAGAGCGGCAACCGCTTCGAGCGGCTCAACGATTCGCTGGCCGCCGCGGGCAAGCCCAGCAGCGCCCCCGGGTTCGCGGCCCTGGCCGCCGACGCGGTGACCGTCGCCGTTCAGGGCTTCCTCGACGCCGGCTCCGCCGATCCCGAGGAGATCGCCCGGGCCATCGCCGGCCTCTCCGGGGTGGATGCCATCACCGGCACCCTCGGCTACGCAGGCACCAACGGGGTGCCCGACGCCCCCGTGTACATCCTCCAGATACGCGACGGCGAGATCGCACTCGCAGCCAAGGTGTAACCCCGCCGCCCCCGCCGCCGACATAGAGGCCGCGGAAGGCGGTGGCAGTCCGGTAGATGTTGGCGATCACCGACATGGCGGCGAAGCCGAACGGCCGATCCCGATCCGGCCCACACCGCCCTCTCGACTTCGGTCAGGTTTTTCGTGGACAGGCGGCGGGGGGGGGGGGATCAGCCCGAAACATAACAAACGTGGCTGGCCCACTTACTGATTCCCGGCGGGCCGGAAGGCGCTGATCGGCCATTCGTCGGTCTCTGTCAAGTTGATCAGAGCGATCCGTTCGAGCGTGGTCAAGTCGTTGACGGCGATTCTGCCCCCGCTTAGGGTCCACAACTCGTCGCCGATCGCAAAGCCGCCCCTGATCACGGGCGGGCTCCAAATGTTGACGCCGTCGCAGTCCCACATCAACTCGTCTTCGGTGAGGAGATCGTGTAGTTCTGCCACCTCATGCAGATGGGAACCCATGATTGAGCACGAGAAGTAGTCGTCTTTGATGATGAAGTTCTCGTCCGGTTCACAGGCGATAACGAGGCGGTCGGAGAGAATGAATCGGAGAAGGTCGTCTTGCACCTCGGCCGGGTCGTGGTCCAACACCCGGCAGTCTGTCCATGAGGGCCAGTCGTCTTCGAACGTGGGCGGTTCGTCACTTATCGTAGTCTCGTCGCGGTGAGTGATCCGGCCTAGTTCAGTGATTGAGTTGTCGCCTACTTCCAGCACGATCGCACCCGCCCACGGATTTCTCCAGTCATTGATGGTGTCCCAGTCATTGATGACAAACAAGGCGAGCTTGGCCGATTCCAGCCACAGGAAGGCGCGTTGGTTCCAGTTCGAATCTCCGAAGGTTGCAGAGGCTGTCCAAATAGCCCGCTCATCAGGCATGGAAGGATCACGCACATTTAATAGAGATATCGTGCCACCCTTGACAGAGAAATGGTCGTAGGTGTTAAAGCCGACGACGAGCATTGAACTGAGATCGAGCGCGTGCAGGTAGCTGGAGAAGCCTGGAACCTTCAGCTCACCGACGGCGGAGGGATTCTTGGGATCGGACAGGTCAATGACATAGAAAGGATCTACAATAGGATAGAAATTGTCCACCATATCACGAGTCACTACGTAACCTAAATCATCTGCAAAGTGTACGTATGCTACCTTCTTGCCGCGACCGATATCTTCAACGCTGCTCACTTCGATCAAGCTACCATCTTTCTCTTGCAGCACCCTCATTCGACTCGATGGCATTGATCCTTCCCACCTGTCGGTAATCACAACTCGCAGATGTCCATCGTATGCATCAATCGAGACCCGACTCACGATGAGGTCAGGGAGGGTGCCCGAAGCCCTGTAATCAATTCGGTTCGATCCAGAAATATCAAAGCTATGAAGACTGACTTGGCCGCCTTTATAACGATATACAGTGGTTCCATATCGGGATTTCTCCTCCTTGGCGAGCCAAGTCGTCCGGGCGAAAGAGGTCACGTAGAAGGACTCGGATGTAACATGCACCGGACCAGAGGCCATCACTGACACGGCACCATCGCCGCTCAGCGGTCCGCTGATCGGCAGATTCAGTACAGTGGTCATCTTGGTCTCCGAGAACTCTGAAGGGACATAGACCCTCTTACAGTCTGTCAACATTCCACTTTCATATTCAGTAGCATTCTTAGTCAGCGTGTAAGTGGGTAGCCAGTCTTCTAATGTGCTAGTGGTTCGTACCTGTCCAGAGTCATCTAGGCGTGGATATTTGCCGTAATCTCCACTGACCACTAATCGGACCATCCCTTCGACCTTATCGGCAATAATATATCGGCCCTCAACTCTAATTGTCTCTATGATTTTGGGAGTATTGTTCTCAACTTGCATGCGTTGTATTACCGTAACTTTCTCATCTTCGTACGTATCAGGAGGATAATAATCTCCAATCACCAGTAGATTATCGCCGTTGAGGAACAATACTTTGATTGCTGTCCAAGGGATCACAACTTCTCCCACAACTTGTTTGGTATGCACATCTATTACAACTAACCGCGGACGGCTGAACCGGTCCGCCGACACTGTGTAGATTCGTCGGCCATCTGTTGCAAATGCGCTAAAGGTAAGATTCGACTCCAAAGCCCCGGAGATAGGCCCTTCATTCAAAGGCGGATTCTTGAAGGAGCTGTCCATGTATTCAGGGTTGTAACCTGCCTGATTGTTGTATTCATAGCTCAGGTGACTCAGCAGACTCTCGCAGTCGTCGAATGAGAGCAACGAGACGGGCACGGCTTGAGGGTCCTCTGGATCTGTCAACTCATCGTCGGCGCTGGTTGCGGGTTTCGATGTGGGTGGGGTTTCCTCAGAGATGGCATCAGAGCCTTGTCCCGTAGCGCTTTGAGAGGTTGCCGGGCTTGATGCGAGCGGGGTTTCTCCAGAGGTTTCGCCGACGCTCGGGTCGGTTTCGGTTGCGAGGCTCGATCCGGTCAAGCCGCCCGGGGGCTGTGATGATCTTGAGCACGCCGCAAGCACCAACATCGAAGTTGCGATCAATGCGACCACTATGGCCGTGATCCCTGTGGCATTTCCGGCGCTGTCTTGCCGTCGCCGGGGCCGGGTCACTGCTGTTGGTGGCCGATGATGGGGTCGGGCGGGGCGGGGGCGGTGACCTGGATCAGGCCCCGGCGGCGGGGGCGGTCGGTGAGGGTGCGCTCCACCGGCTCCATGCGCCGGATCTCCACGGTGGTCACCACCTCGGGCAGGGCGTGGCCCTGGTAGGTGCCCCTCACCGGGGCCACGTCGTCGTAGTCCCGGCCCGCGCCGATGACCACGTGGCGCTCGCCCACCGGGCGGTCGTTGGTGGGGTCCACCGGCTGCCAGCCCTCGCCGGGCACGGCCGCCTCCACCCAGGCGTGGGTCTGGACCTCCACGATGTCGTCGCCCCCGCCGCCGTCCTCGGCGCCGCCGTCGGTCTCGTCGGCGGCGAAGAGGTAGCCCGACACGTAGCGGGCCGGGATGCCGGCCGCCCTCAGCAGGCCGATGGTGAGGTGGGCGAAGTCCTGGCACACCCCGCCGCCCCCGGCCACCAGCTCGGGCAGGGGGATGCCGATGCGGGTCGAGCCTCGCCGGTACTCCAGGCGGTCCCGGGCGGCGGCCACCGCCGCGGCCACCGCCGTCTTCACGTCGCCCGCGCCGCGGACGGCTTCGGCGGCCAGAGCGGCGATGTCGTCGTCCCACTCCACGTGGGGGGACGGCCCGAGCATCTCGGCGTGGCCCACGGCGAAGCCCGGGTCCCGCAGGGCCTCCACCGGGGCGGTGGCCACCGGGGCCCGGGGCCTGGTCTCCACCGAGGACTCGGCCACGATCTCGAGTTGGTCGTGCTCGGCGGTGTGACCGAAGCAGTCCACGGTGGTGCCCCAGTAGTCGGTGAACGACAGCACCCGGGCCGCCGGGACGGTGGTGAGGCGGTGGTCGAGCAGCCGCTGCTCGGGCCGGTCCCGGGGCCGGACCCTGATCTCGTTGTGGGCCTCTCGCACCATCCCGTCGTAGCGGAACCACATCCGGTAGCGGATGTCCAGCCTCACCGGCGGCCTACTCTCCGGCTCACGGCCCTGCCGCCTTCCGGCCTCACGGCGCCCGACGCCTTTCCAGCCTCACCGGCGGTCGGCCTCCTGGCTCACGGCCCGCCGCCCGGGCGCACGAACTGGGAGTGCTGGTCGGGGGCGTGGACCGGGTTGAAGGCCCGGGCGATGGAGTCGCCGAGGCTGATCACGCCGGCCTCTATGCCGGTCAGGTAGTCGGCCGGGTCGTCGGCCAGCGACCGCTCCACTTCGCCGAACTCCAGCAGGGAGCGGACCCGGCCGCAGATCCGCCGGGCCGGGTCCAGGCCCGGCGCCGCGGCCTGGAGCCCGTCGAGGTGGCCGCCCACCCGGCGCAGGCAGTACAGCACCGACCGGGGCACCGGCTCGGCCCGCAGCAGGAACTCGGCCAGCGCCGCCGGGTCCTCGTCGTAGCCGACCATCCGGCGGTAGGCCTGCAGCGAAGTCACCAGGCGCAACAGGATGGAGTGGTCGAAGACGGCGTCCTCGAGGGCGGCGTCGTCGTCAAAAGCGGGGCTAGGAGCGGGGGCGTGAGCATGGGCGGCATCGTCGATGACGGCGCCCGGGCCGGGGTCGGAGGCGTGAGCGTGGGGGGCATCGTCGATGACAGCGCCCGGGCCCGGATCGGCGGCGAGGGCGGCGGGAGCAGGGCCGTCGGGGCCGGGGGCGCCGCCGCGGTCGCGGGCCGGGGCGATCAGGCCGAACTGGACGACCCGGCAGGTGGTTATCGACCGCTCGATCATGCGGCCCGAGTCGAAGAAGACGAAGCCGTCGTCTCGGGGCATGGCCTCGGCCACCACCCCGGAGATGGCCTGGCAGCCCCGGCGCACCGAGGAGAAGAGCTGGTAGGGGCCCTCTTGCAGCAGGCCGACGGCGTCGGTGGCGGCCAGATCGAGGTGCAGCCGGTTGGTCGCCTCCCACAGCTCCACCGGGACCCGGTCCCGCACGGCCCGGACGTTCTCCCGCAACTGCCGCACCGACGACACCACCGAGCCCGGGTTGTCGGCCTCGGCGAACAGGAAGTCGGCCACCCGCTCCCGGTCGAGGTCCCGGCCGAAGGCGCCGCCCGACTCCCGGTACCGGTAGGCCAGGGCGAACACGTCGAGCAGCAGCTTCCACTCGGCCAGAGCCCGGGGCATCCGGTAGTGCATGGTGTTGCGGACCACCACGTCCAGCGCCCGGGTGGCGTGCTCGCTGCGCTCAAGCAGGCGGCCAGCCCAGTAGAGGGCCTCGGCGTGGCGGGCCAGGATCAAGCCGCCGCCCCCGCCGCCCCCGCCGCCCCGGTCCGCGCCCCCTCACCCTCGCCCCGGTTCCGGCCCCGGCCAGCGTCGGCTGCCGCGGCCGCGCCGCCGCCAGCGCCAGCGGGCCCGTCGTCGGCCAGCACCCAGGTGTCCTTGGAGCCGCCGCCCTGGGACGAGTTGACGATCAGCGACCCCTCCCGCATGGCCACCCTGGTCAGCCCGCCGGGGAAGACCCGGGTGCGCTCGCCGGTCAGCACGAAGGGCCGCAGGTCGAGGTGGCGGGGGGCCAGCCCGGCCCCGGCCTGGGCCGGGAGGCTGGACAGCCCCACCAGCTCCTGGGCGATCCACCCCCGGGGGTCGGCCTCGATGGCCTGCCGGGCCGCCTCCAGCTCGCCCTCGGCCGCCCGGGGTCCGATGACGATGCCGTAGCCGCCCGACTCGCCCACCGGCTTCACCACCAGCTCGCCGAGCCTCTCCAGGCAGGCGGCCCGCTGGTCGGGGTCCCACATCACGTAGGTGGCCACGTTGGGCAGCCGCGGCTCCTCGCTCATGTAGTAGCGGATCAGGTCGGGGACGTAGGGGTAGAAGGCCTTGTCGTCGGCCACCCCGTTGCCGATGGCGTTGCAGATGGTGACGGTGCCGGCCCGGGCCGCGGCCAGCAACCCCGACACCCCCAGGGTGGAGTCGGGCCGGAACGACACCGGGTCTAAGAAGGAGTCGTCGATGCGCCTATAGATCACGTCGACGGGGGAGAGGCCGCCGACGGTGCGGGCGTACACCACCTGTTCGTCCACGATCAGGTCCCGGCCCTCCACCAGCTCCACCCCCATGAGCCGGGCCAGGAAGGCGTGCTCGAAGTAGGCGCTGTTGTGGATGCCGGGGGTGAGGATGACGATGCTGGGGTCGTCGCCGGCCGCCGGGGGGGCGGCGTCGGTGAGGGTGGCCCGCAGGAGCTGGCCGTACTGGTCGACGGGGCGCACGGTGTGGTCGCTGAACAGCCGGGGGAAGGCCTTGACCATGGCGGTGCGGTTTTCGATGACGTAGCTGATGCCGCTGGGGTTGCGCAGGTTGTCCTCCAGCACGGCGTAGGCCCCGTCGGCGTCGCGCACGATGTCGATGCCGGCCACCATGCAGCGGGCCCCGAAGGGGACCTCGACGCCGAAGGCGTTGCGCTCGAAGCCCCCCGAGGAGGTGACCAGCCAGCGGGGCACGATCCCGTCGTTGAGGGCGGCCTGCTCGCCGGCGTAGAGGTCGTCGAGGAACCGGTTCAGGGCCGCGATGCGCTGGGCCAGGCCGGCCTCCAGCTCCCGCCACTCGGCCGCCTCGATGATGCGGGGGAACAGGTCCATGGGCCAGGTGCGCTCGGTGCCCTCGTCGTCGGAGTAGACGGTGAAGGTGATGCCCTGGCGGCGGAACTCGGCCGACACCAACTGCTCGATCCGGCGCAGCTCGTCGCCGTCGATCTCCGCGAACCGCTCGGCCACCCGCCGGTAGGCGGCCCGCACCGCCCCGTTGGAGTCGAAGGCCTCGTCGAACCACGGCCCGGGCCGGTACCCGTCGAGCAGGCCTCCCACCCTGGCCATAGTAACGGCGCGACTACGGCCCCCCGGACCGCCCCGCCAACCGCCCCGCGAGGTTCAGATTCGAGACAACGCTCGCCGACCCTTGTCGAGGTTGCCGTTCTCCCCGGAGTTGTGGTATATTTTCTGGTATGAAATCCTACCCTTTATCGGAAGTAGTGCTGGAGACGCTCGGCGACAAGGCCCTCGAGGCGATCGTAGGGGCGGTTTCTGCGACTCGCGCCGACCTGAGCCTCTATCGCCAGAGGCTTCCTGACATTGTGGCCTCCCACAGCCCGCGAGGTCTCGCCAACTGGATACATGATCGCCTCTGGCATCACCTGGTTACAGAGTTGGAAGAGCAAGATGATGTGAGGATCCTTGACAGGGGACCCACACGAGAGATCTACATAAACGAAAGGTACCGCGTCCGGGTCAAGCGCCACAGTCGGAAGGGTGCGGTAGCCAGCTACCCGACACGGGCCGCTCTGGAGTTCATGGAGCAACCGCAACTGTTCGGATTTGATAGCTCAACCGAACATCATTTGATCGTCGGTTACGAATGGGATCAAGGGCGATTCGAGATCGGCCGGACCGTGCTATCGATGCGAGACGGCATCGACAACCTTGTATGGCTCGTCGTTCTTGAGGACGAGCACGCCGAGGCCGTCACGCCAATGGTCCCGCCTGTTCAGTCGCCATCGCGTCCAATGGTCGATGTGCATCCGCGGGGAGGTGTAACTTCTGGCCCGGAGGCTTCCGGTGAGCATCGGTGACGCGATCAAGACCGCCCGTCGGGCCTGCGGAATCACTCAGGAAGAGCTCGCGCATCGGACCGGCATCACCCAGGCCGCGCTTTCGAGATACGAGAACGGCCTGCGGGAGCCGTCGCGGGCTGCTCTCGGTGCCATTGCCGACCGCCTCGGCGTGACCGCGCGGCTGCTGCAGAGTGCGAGCAGGGTGCGGGGCGCGGTGGCCATCGACGTCCACATGCGCCGGCGGGCCACGGCCAAGGCCACGGCGTGGCGCCGTCTTGAGGCGCAGCTCAACATGTACGACCTGCACGCCAAGCTCCTCGGCGAGGAGATATCGGTTCGGGCCGCGCACCGGGTTCCCCAGTTTGATCCGATTGAGACGCCGCCCGCCGACGCGGCCCGCATGGTTCGGGCCCAGTGGAGGATGCCGTCGGGGCCGGTTCGCGATCTCGTCGGCTGGCTCGAATCGGCCGGGTGCATGGTCATCGACCGCGACTTCGCCACCACCCGGGTCGACGGCCTCTCGCAGTGGAGCAGCGACCATCCGCTGATCCTGGTGAACGAGCAAATGCCCACCGACCGGCGGCGCCTGACCCTGGCGCACGAGCTGGGCCACCTGTGTCTTCACAACCTTGAGCCGATGCCCGACATGGAGGCAGACGCCAACGACTTCGCGGCCGAGTTCCTGATGCCGGAGGTGGTGATCCGCCCGCAGTTCCGCAACCTGAGCACCGGCAAGCTCTTGGACTTGAAGCGTCAGTGGGGCGTTTCGGCGCAGGCGCTCGTCGAGAGGGCCTACCGGCTCGAGACCATCGACGCCCGCCGCCGGACCGGGTTCTACAAGCAGTTCAGCTATCTCGGCTGGCGCAAGCGGGAGCCGGCGAGCGACGAGCTTGCGCCCGAGCAGCCCCGGTTGGCCGCCGACATCGGCCGGGCGCTGGCCGAGCGCGGCCTCACCGCCGAAGAGATCGCCGAGATCGCAGGCTTCGCCACAACCGCGACCGACAACCCCTTCTCCGAACCCAGTCGGCGCCTGCACATCGTGCCGTCATCCTGACTGGAGCGCTTGCTCCCTGCTGGGCGTTTGCTCCCTCCGGCCGGCGGGTCCTGTCACGGGCGCGGTTTTGCCGCGGGTCGGCAAAACCTTGCCCCCGTGCCACCCCCCGGCCTGACTTCACGGCGCGGGGCTACCGTTGACCTACGGCAGCGGTGCCCGCGGACCCAGTGGTGATCGTCAACCCGGCTTGACTCCACGGCGCGGGCCTGCCGTTGACCCTCTAAAAATTTTTTAGATAATTTCCAAATAATTTCGGGATATGGGGTGTGATTGTCTTACCCATGCTGTAGAGTGATCGTATGTTCACTGAAACGGTCGAAGGCGTCGACAAGGGGTTGACTCGGCTGCTGGAGGCGGTCCGGTCGGGGGAGCTGCCGGTGGCCCGGTTGAAAGATCTGATTGCCGTGAGCCGGTCGTGGGAGGCGAAGGTGTCGGCGCTGCAGACCGATGCGGCCCGGTCGATCTCTTTGCGCGAGGGCCACGGCGACGGCGGGGCCTCGGTGCTGCGCGACCAGGCCGGCAAGTCGAAGTTCCAGGCCCGCCGCAGCTTGGGCGCGGCCGAGGTGCTTGATGAGATGCCCGGGCTGCGCTCGGCGGTGGACGCCGGCGAGGTGCCTTTGGCCAACGCCGAACGCTTGGCCGACGCGGCCAAGCGCACCGATCCCGAGGCGGTGGACTCCGCCGCTGACCTGTTGGCCCAGGCCAAGGAGCTGCCCCCGGACCAGTTCGCCCGCGAGGCCAGCGCCTGGACCCAGCGCCATCAGCCCGACCACGGCCACGAGGATTATCTGCAAAAGCGCCGCCGCCGGTACTTGAAAACCTGGAAGCAACAGGACGGCATGGTGCGCCTGGACGGCCTGCTCGACCCCGAGACCGGCACCCGGATCTGCTCCCGACTCCAAGGCGCCGCCGAAGCTCTCCACCGCCAAGACCAGCAGTCGGCCCGCGTCGGCCGTGACTCAGACACCGGCGACGGCCCGACCCATGGCCAGGGATCTGCATCTGGTGCCGGTTCGGAGGGTGCCGATGGGCCCCGGTCCTGGGATCAGCTCCGGGCCGACGCCCTCGACCTGCTCACATCCGATGCCGCCGACGAGTCCAAGAGCGGCGGCGGCTCCGGCGGGCGGCCCAAGGCCGAGGTGATCGTGGTGGCCGACATCGGCGCGCTCACCGGCGACGATCCCTCCGGGCGCTGCGAGATACCCGGCGCCGGGCCGGTGCCCCCGGCGGTGCTTCAGCGCATCGCCTGCGACGCCCAGCTCACCGGCCTCATATTCGCCAACGGCAAACCGCTCTACCACGGGTCCACCGTGCGCACCGCCACCACCAAGCAATGGCGATCCCTCATCGCCCGCGACGGCGGCTGCATCGGCTGCGGTGCCGAACCGAGCCGCTGCCAGGCCCACCACATCGTCCCCTACGCCAAATCCCGGCGGACTGACATCGACAACTTGGTGCTCGTCTGCTGGCGCTGCCACCACAACATCCACGACCACAACTGGCGGGTCACTCACCGCCGGGGCAAACCCGCCCTAGAGCCCCCCGACCCTCTGCGTCCGCCCAGCCCCGCCTACGGCCGACACCCCCACGACATCCAGGACGGCCATGCCACCCGGGACGCCCGTCGACAACTCTCCGCTAAGGCCTCAACCACCCCCGCCCCGAACCGCCAAGCCCCGCCCCGGCAAAGAGCCCCCGCCCTGTTCGACCCCTGACCAGTGACCGCCGCCCCGTCACCGTGGGGGAGTCACCACGGTCAGCCGGCGGCGGTGGTTAGGAGGGCCTCCCATTGGGGGGTGGAGAGTTCGCCGCTGACTCGGAGGACGACCGCGCCGGTGCCGTCTAGCACCACCATGTAGGGGAAGCTGTACAGGCCGTAGGCCTCGGCTATCTCGGTGGTAAGGGAGTCGCGCAGCACCGGCAGGGGCCAGCCCTCGTTCTCGAACCAGGCTGAGGGCGGGTAGTTCGGGCGGTCGTCGGCTACGGCGGTATTCACGGCCACTAGGTCCACCCCGGCAGGTAGATCGTTGTCGGCCAGCCAGGCCGTTATCCGGGGCAGCTCCCGCTGGCAGTGGGGGCACCAGTGGGCGAAGAAGGCGATCACCTTGGCCCGGCCGTCGCCGGGCTGGATCGAGTGCTTGGCGCCGTCGAACCCGCTGGCCAGAACCCTCGGGGCGGTGAGGCCCGCGGCCGGGTCCGGCTGGGAACCCTCAAAGCGGGGGAGCGGGTCGCCGATGACCTCCACCGGCGCGGTCTGGGTCACGCCCACGTCAGTGTCGGCGTCGTCGTTTTGGCTGGTGCCGGAGGTGACGGCGATCACCAGCGCGGCCACGGCCAGGCCGGCCAGCACCACGACTGCCGCCTTCACCGGGGTGCTCAGCCTGCGGGGGCGGTCGGTGCCGGTCCCGGGGGCCGGGCGGCCGGAGGACTGGCGGCCGGGGCGGTTGCTCATGGGTCAGACCGTCGCATGGTCTGACCGTATCGAAAGAAGGGCCAGACCGGCGATGGCCAGGAACCCGCAGCCAGCCATGAAGGGGATGGACGCGAACCCCAAGGCGTCCACCCATTGGAAGGCGCAGGGCGCGCTCGGGTCGCACGACGTGCTGCCGCTGTCGAAGAGCTGGAGCTGATAGTGATACGCCGAGACGCCCAGGCCGACCACCGCCAGAGGCAGCGCGTACCAGCCCGCGGCCCGCCCGCGGCGCCACAGACCCACTGCCAGTACCGGCACCAGGGGATACATGCAGATCCGCTGGTACCAGCACAGCTCGCAGGGGGGATAACCGGCCACCTCGGAGTAGTAGAGGCTCCCGGCGGTCGCCACCGTCGCCACGGCCAGCGCCAGCGGCAGCAGCAGGGGTCGGAAGTCGGCCAGCCGCTCCCGCAGGCCGGTGGCGAGGCAGGCGGCCAGGGCGGTAGCCCCCACCGCCGACGCCACCAAGGCCAGCAGCGCCAAGAAGATCGAGACCTGATCGACGCTCATGTCACCCCTCCAGCTCCACCGACCCGGGGAACGGCTCGACGGCCAGAAAGATCGAGACCTGATCGACGCTCACGTCACCAACCTGCCCGAAGCGATCTGATAGCGGCCCAGAGTGCTTGGAGAGCAGCGGCGGCCATCCTTTCTCACGTCACCAGCGTGCCCAATGCGACGGTTGGCCTTGGGTGTGGCGTGCTCATGTCACCAGTCTCCTGACGAGTGCGGACCGAGTAGGGGATAAGCCGACGCACGGCGCGCTTATGTCACCAGCCTGCCCCGATCAGCGACGGGCTGGGCGTGTTGGCCGCGGTGGAGTCCGAGTTCGCTAGGTTGCGGGCGATGGCGTTCACGTCACTAGCCCTTGCTGCTCAGTCGGGCGGGAGTTCCAGCACCCAGCCGGGCAGGATCAGGTTCGGGTCGGTCAACTTCCGGCCGTCACCCTGCACCCGGTCCGCGTTCAGGGAGAAGATCTGCCGCCAGCGGGTCCCGGCGTCCAGATAGGCGGCCGCGATCCTCCACAGGCTGTCGCCGGGGGCCACTGTCACCTGCCGGGCCGCCCCGGTCTCACCCGCCCCGGGATCTTCGGCCTCGGGTTCTTCATCTCGGGGCTCATCGTCGCCGGAATCCAGCGCGGTGATCCGGGACCCGCCGCCGGGCGGGTAGCGGTCGGCGGAGATCACGCCGTCCAGGTGGACGGACACGTAGTTGGCCAGGGCCTGCTGGTCGGTGATGCCCAGCTTGGTGAACGGGATGTCGGCCAGCGGGTAGCAGTCGCCCCCATCGGCCAGAAAGTCCACGGTGGCCAGCACCACCGGGTCGCCGGGCACCACCGCGCCGTCGGCCACTATGACCGTCCCGTCGCCGAGGACCACATCGCGAACCCGACCGCCGGGATGCCCCGACACCGAGCAGTCGCCGTCCCGGTCGATCGTCCGGGCCGGCGCCGACGGGTCGTAGGCGAAGGCGAACCCCGAGACCTGGGCGAAGTGGCCCGCAGCCCGCGGCGCCCGGTCCACCGCCTGCTCCAGCAGCACCCGGAAGGTCTCCCTCGGGACCTCGCCCACCGCCACCAAATTGCCGAACGGGGCGATGTCCCAGGTGTCGCCCACGGTCACCGGCCCGGCCCTCAGCACCGCGTCGTTGCGGATGCCCCCGCCGTTCTGCACGGCCGCGTCCGGCGCCGGGGCCCCGGCTGACCGCCACAGGTCGGCGGCCGCGGCCCGCAGAGCGTCGGCGTGCAGGTTGCCCTGGTTGGTGGCGACGGTGCGAACCACGCCCCGGCGGCCGTCGAGGTCCACCCGGGCGACCCCGATCACCTGGGAGTCGGCTGCGGCCACCGCCTCGGTCAGGGGCTCGACCACTCCGGCCTGCACTCCGGGATCGGGGGCAACCTCCGCGCCCACCCCGACGGACCGGCCGGTCGCCTCCGTCACCCATCCGGCGGCGTCGAAGACGACGGTGAGCGCCCCGATGCACCGGTAGCCCCCCGGCGCGGTGACCAGCGGGACCTCGACGCCCTCGGAGTCGGCCACCAGGATCGGGTATCCGCCGACCGGCTCGGCGGTGGGCATGCAGGTGTCGCCGGGGTTGCGCAGCAGGTCGTCGCCGCCCCCGGCGATCACCGCGTCCACCCCGGCCAGGCGGGGGATCAGGGCCATCTCGGCGGCCACGTCTTGGAGGTGGCTGACCAGGATGATCTTGTCGACGCCCCGGGCGGTCAGGGACTCGACCTCGGCCGCCACCGCCGGGAGCACCGCCGAGACGGCCACCCGGCGGGGGGAGGAGATGTTGGGGAGCTGGGGGGTGACCGCCCCGATCACCCCTATCGGCTGCCCGCCCGCCTCGACCACGGCGCTGGCCGCCAGCCTGCCGTCGTCAACCAGGGCTTGCAGCGCCGGCTCGGCGGTGAAGTCCAGGTTGGCGGCCACGAACGGCGTCGGCGGGTCGAACCCCCCGATGAAGCGGGCCGTCACCTCCGGCCCCAGGTCGAAGTCGTGGTTGCCCAGGCCCATGGCGTCGTACAGGCCGCTCAGGGCGGTCGAGTCGTAGAGGGGGCCGGCCCGCTCCAGCGAGACCCCCAGCTCCCGGGAGGACAGGAAGTTGTCGCCCGAGGTGAGGGCGACGACGCCGTCGGCGGCCCCCGTTGCCTCGGCCCGCAACTCCTTCAGCAGGGCCGCGAACCGGGCCACTCCGGGGAACCCGGCCTCGGAGTCGGGCAGGAGCTTCGACTCCCCGTCGTTGTTGTGCAGAACGACCAGGGTGAAGGCACCGCCGTCGTCGCTGCCGACCTCGCCTCCGTCGTTGCCGGTGTCGCCCGCGCCGCCCCCGTCGGTCTGCGGCTCCTGCGCCCCGGCCGCCGGGGGTATCGCGGCCACCGCCCCGGCGAACATCATCAACGCGGCCAGACCGGCCAAGGCCCCCCGGCGCGGGGGTGCCTCCGCCCTCGCTCCCGCCTCCGCCCAGCCGCCGACCGGCGCCTGCATGTCCAGCGGCCCCCGGTTCATAGACGCCCCGCCCTCGTCTCTGGCCAGTCGCCGACTGGTGCCCACTTGCCCAGCGGCCCCCGGTTCATAGACGCTCTGCGTTCGCTCTTCCCGTTCACGGCGATCAGGTTACGTGAAAGCCGGGTCGGGCCTCCGAGGCTCCTGCGGCCCCCGAAGGCCGATCAGCCCGGCGGGCCCCGACGGTCCCCGATGGTAGTTTGACGCCGTGACGGCTGGCCGCCGGGGCTCCGACGCCGCAAGCAAGAGGCCGATGCCTCGGTTGAACGGGTGGCGCTTGCGTCTGGGGGTGCTGGGCGGTTTGAGCCTGGCCGCATCCGTCGTGGCCGTGGCCGGGACCAGCTCACCAGCCGGGGCAACGGCCGCTCGGGCCGACGCGGCGGCGAAGTACTCGGCCTGCGTGGGCCCGGCCGCTGCGGACGCGGGCTTCGCGGATGTGGCCACGGGCAGCGTCCACGACGCGGCCATCAACTGCATCGCCTACTACGGAATCACCCGGGGCACGGCGCCCGGCATGTTCTCGCCGGGCCGGACGATTCCCCGCTGGCAGTTGGCGGTGATGCTGCAGCGGGCGGCCGGCCCGGCGGGGGTGAGGCTGCCCGCGGCCCAGAACGCGGGCTTCGCCGACATCTCGAGGCTGGACGGCCCGTTTCAGGATGCGATCAACCAGATGGCCGCCATGGGGGTGATGAGGGGAGTCTCGGCCACCGCCTTCGATCCCCAGGGGCTGGTGTCCAGGGCGGTGATCGTGGAGTCTCTGGCCCAGTTCTTGACCCACGCCCGGATCGGCCCGGGCGGCAAGGCCCTGTCGGTGGGCCCCGACAGACGGTTCGCCATCCTGGAGAGCTCGGCCTCGGACGAGACGATCGCCATAGATGAGAGCTTTCGAGACCTCGGCTCGGTGCCTTATGCCACCAATCAGGCCATTCGGGCTATGGCCGAGATGGGCGTGGCCCAGGGACGCGGCGACGGGACGTTCAACCCGGTCGGGTCGGTGACCCGGGCCCAGGCCGCGGCGTTCATCACTCGGGCTTTGGCCCACACGGATGCCCGCCCGGCCGGGCTGACCATGCAGGCTGAGAAGTCCTCGGTGGAGGCCGGCGCCGAGTTCGAGCTGGCCGTCTCGCTGCGGGGCCCCGACTTCATGCCCGTCGTCGGCGTTCCGGTCGATGTGTTCAGCCACGCGGTGGAGGACGCCTGGTTGGCGTTCAAGGCCGACGGCACCTGCAACGTCGGGTCCTTCGGAGTGTCCGCGGTGGGCGGCGGCACCGGGCCCTGCACCATCGAATCGGCCGATGGAGTCACCGGGCCCGCCGGCAACCTGATGGTGGACGGCCAGACCATCGCCGAGGGCACCGTGTTCTGGGCTTGGACCGGCCAAGTCGGCGGCAAGCTCGACTGGGACGGCGGCCGGGGGCAGCCGCTGGGTGCCGCCGCGGCCTCGAGCGTGGCCTCGGTCACCGTGGGCACGATCATGCCGGCCCGGGCCCAGGTCACCCTCAGCCTCCCCGAGGACTCCAAAGACGGCCACACCGCCCGTTACGGCACGAGGGTGACGGTCACCGTCCAGATACTGGACGACCAGAACAATCCCACCGGCGCCGCTGGACTGTCCTACACCTGGTCGGCCGTCGGCGAGCACGAGTCGGACCACTCCGCTCGCCCCGTTGACGGGATCGCTTTGGGGGCCATCACCACCGACTCCAACGGCCGGGCCTCCTTCACTCTGACCCAGGCCGATCCCGACTCCAACCGGAGGGTCGCCCCCGGGTTCGACGCCGACGGCGACGACAAGACCACCTGGACCTACACGATCAACCCGGTGGACGACGCCCCGGACCTCGTGGCCAACCCCGACATCCGGTTCTTCGCCCACAGCCGCAGCGGCACCGTGGTCTTCGACGACGACCCGCCGAGGGGCAGCAAGCTGACCGTGGAGCTGCCCCGCAAGTGGACCCTGATTCCCGCATCGGGAACCGTCGGCGCGAGCGTGATCGGCAAGGTCACCGACCAGTACGGCCACCCCGTGAGAGGCCGCTCGGTGTTCTTCGAGACCGCGGGGGCCGACGCCTTCCCCGGCGACATAACCGACGGCGCCGTCCCGGGCACGACCGCGCTCGTCACCGGACCGGACGGCAGGGCCGCGGCAACCGCCTTCTTCGAGCCGGGGGCCTCGACGAGAACGGCCGTCTACCGGGCGGGGGCCGATCTGAGCAACGACAGCCGGATCGGCAGCTCAGAGGTGGAGAGCGCGGTCCACTACTGGGTCGAGCCGCCGGTGGGATTCAACCCGACGACCGGCGCCGCCCCCCGGACGGCCAGCTTCGCCCCTCTCCACGCCGTGGACTTGGCCAGCAACGCCTTCATCCGCGCCACCGATGCGGGGGAGGCCGCGCCCAGGGTCTACCGCTACGGCGGGACGAACGTCTTCAGGTACTTCGTCGCCGACGACCCTGAGGGCCATCGGTGGCTGAACGCGGCCGACTTCGAGGCCAGGTTCGCCCGCCACGCCGCGAGGTCCGGCGGCGCGCCCAACGCCGAACTGGCCGTCATCCGGTACGAGCCCGGCCTCAGCATCTTCGAGGTCCGGCTCCCCAAAGGCGCCCGACTCGACGACCCCGACGAGGAGTAGCCGAGAGGGGCGTTCGCCTCTCGATTTCTGACGGCCCGTGGCGGGTGGTCTCCCTGTGGACTGCGATAGGCCGGGCGGGGCGCTCGCCTCTCGATTTCTGGCGGCCCGCCCTAGGCTGTCGGCCATGACGACAGTGGAGATGCAGGCCAGCGACGGGCACGTTCTGTCCGGTTACGAGGTGCATCCCGGCGGGGCCCGGTCCTCGGTGGTGGTGCTGCAGGAGGTGTTCGGGGTCAACGCCCACGTCCGGTCGGTGGTTGACCGGTTCGCCGGGCTCGGCTACCGGGCGGTGGCGCCGGCCATGTTCGACCGGGCCGGCGAGCGGGGCGTGGAACTGGACTACACCCCCGAGGGGATGCAGCGGGGCCGCGGGTTGCGGGGCGATCTGGATTGGGACGACTCGGTGCTCGACATGGGCGCCGCCGTGGAGCGCTGCTCGGCCACCGGCCCGGTGGCGGTGGTGGGCTACTGCTACGGTGGCAGCCTGGCCTGGCTGGCCGCCCACGCCCTGCCGGTGGCCGCCGCCGTCGGCTACTACGGCGGGCAGGTGCATCAGTTCATGAACCGGGCCCCGGCCGCGCCGACCATGCTGCACTTCGGCGCGGAGGACCCCATGATCCCGCTGTCGGATGTGGAGGAGGTGGCCGCCGCCCACCCCGGCGTGGCCGTCCACGTCTACGATGGTGCCGACCACGGATTCAACTGCGATGCCCGAGCCTCCTACCACCCAGCCGCAGCCGAACTGGCCCAACAGCGCACCCTAGATTTCCTGCGCTCCCACGGCGTGACCTGAGCTAGGCCCTCCTCGCAATCTATGAGCCGAAGGTCACTTTCGCGGGATTGGGCGGGTCCGAGCGGTCCCATCGGGACCTATATCAGCAAAGATACGAGAAAGACTCTTGAAGCCTATCGCAGCCAACCGGACTTGATCCTTGAGCATGCCAATCATGAAGAGGACACAGCTAGAGGCGGATATGCCCACCGCCAATTGTTCGAATTGGTGCAGAATAGCGCCGACGCTTTAGCTGGATCGAATGGTGGGCGCATCTGCATCCGGCTGACATCCAAATATCTCTACTGCGCTGACGAAGGAAAGCCGGTCGACGAGGACGGGGTGAGAGCGCTCAAGTCCTCTCACATGTCAAGTAAGCGGGGAACGGCTGAGATCGGCAGATTTGGGCTGGGATTTAAATCGGTCATAGGAGTAACCGACTGCCCCGAGTTCTTCAGCCGATCTGGGTCCTTCAGATTTGACCGAGACGAGTCACTTAGACTCATCAGATCTGTAGTTCCCAACTCTGAGCGCTGTCCGATCCTGAGGCTGCCGAAGGCGATTGATCCGGCACCAGCGGCCGAAAATGATCCGATGCTGCATGAGTTCATGGGTTGGGCCACTAATATAGTTCGCCTGCCGTTGAAACCTGGATCTAACGAAGCCTTGAAGCGACAGATCACTGACTTCCCCCAAGAGTTCCTTCTTTTTGTCAATCATGTATCTCAGTTGACTATGGAAGTGAGAGACAAAGTTGTCCGTACGTTCAGCTTAAATCGGCAAGGCGAAATAAGCGTCCTCAAGGACGGGGGAGACGAATCACAATGGCTGGTAGTCAGCGATGAGCACAGGCTTTCAGAAGACGCCAAGAGCGACCGCAGAAGCTTAGACGATATTGACGATATCCAGATATCATGGGCAATACCGGTCAACAAGTTGGACTCCACCGGGCACTTCTGGGCTTTCTTCCCAACAATGACTACGAGCCCTTTGCCGGGTATTTTAAACGCGCTATGGAAAACTAACGAGGATCGTCAAAACTTGCTTACAGGTGTCTATAACAATGAGCTGATCGATTTTGCCGCTGGTCTGGCTGCTAAGACTATCCCCAAGCTGCAGACAAAGGTCGACCCGGCCAAGCATTTGGATGCTTTGCCACGCAGATCAGAACCAGGCGACCCAGAACACTTCAGCCGACTGAGATCTGAGTTATATAATCAATTACAAGATTATGAACTCGTTCCCGACCAAAAAGGAAATCTGGTTCACGTAGAAGATGCTCTATATCCGCCAAAAGAATTAACTGATAGTATTGACATGGATCTGTTTGAAAGTTGGGCTGCATATCGCTATCGGCCCGATAAGTGGTTACACCTTAGAGCGATTACCCGCCGTCGTCTGGCTAGGCTTGATTACCTGTACGGAGCTTATCTTGAAAATCATATGCAACAGTCTCCTAGTTCCGGCACTGGCATTCCCAGACAGCCGATCGCTGAATGGCTGGAATCGCTCACCCTTCATGCTAAGGAGTGCCGAATGAAAAGGGAATCGAATTGGCAAGAACTTGCTGTTGAAGCTTCAACTGCCGCAATTCAAACCGCGGTTCTTATCGATGACAAATCGAAAACCCGTTACGATAGATTAGGATCGATTATATTCACATCACAGGGTAAATGGGTAACACCTGATCCTAGCACAGTCTTTCTGAATGAAGACACTGACCCTCCTTTTGGCACTGAAACTGTGCATCCTTACTTATGTCGTGATCCCAAAATATTGCTGTGCTTAGAGCAGTTAGGCTTACAATATTTTTCACCTGAAGTAGCGCTTAAAGCGTTATTATCCAAAATAAAATCAGATAGCATCTGCGACTGGGACGATGATGATTGGGTCCGTCTTTGGGAACAAGTCAGGTCCATAGATCAGGCAAAGGCAGCCCAACTTATTAAAGCTAATGTGAATGAATATTCACACAGTGGTCAACGTAGAGACTGGCATGATTTACTGCATGTTCACACCGTTTCTAGCAGTTGGTCTCCACTGTCTAGGACCTTACTTCCGGGTAGCATTGTTCCAGGAGATGGGAGCAGGGATAGTGAAATTGCTATTGATTTGAATTTTCACGATGCTGATGTGCCCCTGCTTCAAGAACTTGGTGCGGCGGATATTCCAACGGCCAATTATCCTTTGTCATCGGATCGTTACTTTAGGTTCTTTCAATCCTGTCGGACGAAGTTCATCCGAGCGATCAGTCAGAACCCGAATATTAATCGTATTCCACAGGAAGGGAAATTAGAATTTAGATCATGGGAGGGACTCTCAACGAGTGGCCCTTTGGATCTATTTGAATTGCTCTCTGAAGAGGGTAAGTTGCTATATACTGATAAGTTATTGGATATTCCTGATACCTATACGATGTGGGAAATGAGGCATAAATCTAGAAGCGAATATGGAACTCAAGAGTTCCAGTCGCCTGCTATAGAAGCACTCCTTGAATATGGTAGAGTTCAAACAGAAAGAGGAATTTTAAATCTCCAAGAAGGTCGCTCTCCGAATCCTGATAGTTTGGTAATAAAAGCGCTGCTTCGTCATCACAGTGCTGATCGAATTGTAAAAGCATTGGATCTATGCGTCGAAGACCAGATATCGGTGGAGGCGATCGGTGAAGACGAATCGATACCCTTGATTGATATATGGCCGGGATTTAAGCTGTACTTGTCAGACCAACAGATGAACCTTCAAGTTGTTCGCTGTGATGAACTTTTACAATTTGGAACGAGAACCGATGATCTCAGACTAAATTGTTCGCTAATAAATAGTACTATCTATGTTGTCAGGCAGAATGAAGAGGAAGAACTTCAGCATATGTTGGAGGAGTTAAAGAAGGAGTCAGGAATCTTTGCATCTGTAAGATTTGCATCTGTAAGAGACGTCCTTGAGTATAAGACTCCAGAGGAAGTCGAGCAGGATCGCGCCCGAATTCGCGAATGCACAACCGATGAAGGACGGCTCCTAGCTGCCGTGGGAGAGACAGCACTGCGGCAGCGTCTACCATGGGGATTGCTTGAAATAATGGAGCAAGATCAGGGATATCTCACGGGTGTTCAGATCGCTCAAGCGGCGATTGCCACGTTCCACACAGGTGCGCTCCGTGAATATCGTCGTGAACTTGATTATTTGGGCCCTCCAGGGCAGTGGGCTGGATCATCTAAGGCAGTTAAATTTGTTCAGTCTTTAGGTTTCGGGGAAGATTGGGCTGGAGGCAAGAAAACGAAGCGCACTCCCTATGTTGAGGTTGTGGGCCCATACTCCCTACCGCCGCTTCATAGCTTTCAACGCATAATCGTTGACAATGTAAAAAATTTGATCAGATCTCGTGAGCGGCAAGGCGAAGGACGAGGCATGATTAGCATGCCCACTGGTTCAGGAAAGACACGAGTTGCTGTTCAGGCCATAGTGGAGGCTATTCGCGAAAGTAAATTCAGGGGTAATATTCTATGGATAGCTGATCGCGATGAACTGTGTGAACAAGCAGTTGAAGCGTGGACACAAGTATGGTCAAGTGAAGGTGTTAAAGCTACCCGGTTGCGTATTTCTAGAATGTGGGGAGGCCAGCCCAACCCCCTGCCCACTGAAGATATACATGTTGTGATCGCATCGGTTCAGACCGTCTACTATAGAATAGCCGATCGACGAGCGACTCTAGAGTTTCTTACGGACCTGAAGCTGCTAGTCTTTGATGAAGCCCATCGATCAATTGCTCACTCGCACACGACAGTAATGAAGGAGTTGGGATTAGACCCTAGGCAGAGATCGGACGAACCGATTCTGATCGGTTTGACCGCTACTCCATACCGGGGGCATAATCAACAAGAGACAGCGCGTCTCGTCAACCGCTATGGCAAGAATCGCTTAGATGCTGGTGCATTCTCAAGTGATGACCCTGAAAAAGTGGTGCAAGAGCTCCAAGACATGAATGTGCTTGCCAAAGCCGATCATGCCACCATAGAAGGTGGTGAATTCTATATGAATCGCGAAGAGTTGCAAGAATCCGAAAAGACTCCCTACTGGCTGCCGCGGAGCGTTGAGAATCGCATAGCTGGAGATGCCGACCGGACCCGTCGTATCGTGCAAGCGTGCTTGGATAGGACTGGTCATGGTTGGCCCACTCTGATATACGCCACTTCGGTAGAGCATTCTCAAATAATTGCCGCATTGCTGGTCACTAAGAGAGTTAAGGCTCGAGCTATAAGTGCTAACACCGATACCCGCACTCGTCGTCGAACAGTTGAAGGATTTCGCAATGGCGAGATAGAGGTTCTGGTGAACTATGGTATATTCCGGGAGGGATTTGACGCTCCAAAAACCCGAGCTGTAATAATTGCTCGTCCAGTATACAGCCCTAATCTTTACTTCCAGATGATAGGCAGAGGTCTGCGTGGTGTCAAGAACGGCGGCAATGACCGGTGCCTTATTCTTGACGTTGATGACAACGTCGTCAACTTTCAGAAAAAACTTGCATTCTCAGACCTCGACTGGCTCTGGGACTGGAACAGCTCAGACTGATTGTGGAACGCCTGCAAGGTTGGCAGTGTCCCATCAAGTCCTCACCCCATCGCGCCGCTAACCGACCTCATGGAGACGAAGGCCAGAAAGGAACCTGCAATGACCAAGACCCGATTGGCGGCAGCCGCTCTGATCGGAGCGGCGCTGGGCTCGGCGGGGACCGCCCTGGCGGCCTCCCCGCTGTTCACCGATGTGGACACCGACCACCCGCAGGCTGACGAGATCGCCCAGGCCAACGCCGAGCGCTGGATGCTCGGCTACTCCGACGGCACGTTCCGTCCCGATGCGCCGCTCACTGAGCGCCAGTTTGGGAAGGTTCTGAGCCGAGTTTTCGACGACCTTGAATGTCCGACCGCCGAATGCGACGGCATCACCCGAGCCGAGGCGGCCGCCTTCGTGGTCGCCGGTGCCGAGATTGTGAGGACTCAACGGGATTCGGCCCCGAGCCCGCCTCCCTCGATCGGCACGCCAGTGGACGATAACCTTCCCCCCACCTCGACCGAGCCGCCCAACTATTGCGACACTATCCACTGGTCCTATGCCATCGGGTACCAGAACGGCCGGACATACGATAAATGCTACACCGTCCACGTTACCCTATATGCGCCGTCTGCCGGATTCTACGTCCTAGAGCGAGAGGTTGACGGCACGACCTCGCGAACGCAACCGGACTATGTGCGCAAGGGTGGCGTCATGCCGGTGTCGCTCGAGACTGACGGCGAGCCCCCTGAGGTCGTCGTCGTCCATTTCTGTGAGGGAGGTGGGGCCTGCGAGTGGCAGCGCGCCCAAGTGATCTTCCACAAATACCTGCCATGATCAGCAGGAAATGCTGTTTCCTGCGCACCTACAGCATGACCTGATCGGACCACCCGGGCTAGGACACCCCGCGGCCCGGAGGGCTTAGAACTATTGTCGTCGGTTGCCACTAAAGATAGGCTTGTTCTACTAGTCGGCTACAGTCGCAATAAGACAGTGCTTGATTAAACATGATGTATCTGATATACTAAGCTACATAGATAAAGTGCTGATCTTACCTAGGAGAGGTTAGATAACTTGCAAGCCTTCCATGAAGTGATAAAAGAACTGACAAGTTACGATGTCATTAGGGTAGACGAAGCGACAGTAATGAGATCTTTTTACCTATCTCCTGGTCCTGCAATAAGATCAAAGGTCGACTGCGATGCCCTACATGTCGTCATCTCTTATGAAATGCAGCGAAGTGGAGACACATATACACCCTGTTTCTACAAGCTAGTTGATCTGTATGATTTACCCTGTAGACTCAAAGAAGAGTGGCAATCAACCAATCGATATCTGTATGACGAATGCAGAGTGTTGGTCAGTGAGCCATGTTGAACAGTCAAGGTAACCTTCACACTGCCATTGAGAACAAAAAAACTCGTGAGTTTTGGACCGCTAGACAGAGACAAGGTCATAGTCTGCACGAAATCAGCTACAGGGCTTGTTTCAAACCTCAGTTGCCTGAATATTTTATTGAGCAGTATACTCAGCCAGGTGATCTAGTCGTTGACCCGTTCTTGGGACGGGGCACGACGTCTATCCAGGCCCACTTAATGGGTCGCAGAACAGCAGGAAGTGATGTCAATCCTCTTTGTGTCATGCTCACTTTGCCTAGGTTCAATCCGCCTCTTCTAAGTGAAGTAGAATCACGGCTAAATTTAATTTTGGGTCAATCCGAAGCTATCTGTGTTGTTTTAGATGCGATTCATTCTGACTCCCAACAAGTTGGATCTAACGGAAACATTTCACTCGATGATTTGCTGGCTTTTTACCACCCCATCACTCTAGCCCAGTTGATTGTGATAAAGAACTGGTTTGTTGATCGAACTATTGAAGACACTTTTGATGATATAGATAATTGGATAAGGATGGTGTGTATCAACAGACTCAGTGGCCACTCTTCAGGATTCTTTTCTGTGCGCACTATGCCCCCCAATCAAGCGGTTTCAGCCAAATCACAGCGTCAAATCAACGATCGGAACCATCAGCAACCTGAGCCTAGAGAAGTATCCAAAATTGTGGTAAAGAAATCTCGCTCTCTCCTTCGTTCAGTGCAAAGAGATACACTATTCGGACAGATAGAAGCTGAACTGTGTAACCCAATACTTGAAACTACTGTGGCCGATAATCTCTTTTATTTGGAGGATTCCTCAACTGACCTTGTCGTAACGTCTCCTCCCTTTCTTAATGTCGTTGACTATAAGAAAGACAACTGGCTCCGATGTTGGTTCGTAGACATAGATCCTGGAGATCTGAAGATAAGTGTGTATTCTTCTATTGAAGAATGGAAAGCCTTTATCCGAGGTGCCTTTGAAGAAATGTGTAGAGTTGTGCGTGAGGGGGGTCGTATTGCTTTTGAAGTCGGTGAAGTACGAAACGGTAAGGTGCAATTAGAAGAAATAGTGCTACAAGCGGTGGAGGGACTACCGTTGGCTCCTGAAGAGGTGCTCATCAACCAACAAAATTTTACTAAGACCTCAAATCTATGGGGTATCGCCAACAATCAAGCAGGAACTAACACAAATCGCATCGTCTTATTAAAAAGAAATCCTTAACCTTGATAGCTTACTAGTGACTTACGAGTGTTGCGCGAATCATCCTTGAAAATATTGCGTTGAATTGCCGTATCAAGATTCGATATTCACTATCACTACCCATAAAGGTAGTTACACAGGAAGGGACGATCCGAAGTCGTGAGCTGGCCGCGGTCAGGCGGCCGGGGCGGACGCCGGTGCGGGGCGGGCGGATCGAGCCCCAGAGTCGGAACAGCAGGGAGATCGAGGTAGCCGATGGCTATGGGGGTGATGGTGTCGTCGATGGCTCGGTCCACGAACGAGGCCAGCGTGGCCCCCACCAGCATGTTGAAGAAGCCGATGGTGGCGGCTGCCGCGATCGGCTACTACGGTGGGCAGATGCATCAGTTTATCGACAGGATCCCGGACGCGCTGACCATGCTGCATTTCGGCGCGGAGGACCCCATGATCCCGCTCTCCGATGTGGAGGAGGTGGCCGCCGCCCACCCCGGCGTGGCCGTTCACGTCTACGAGGGCGCCGACCACGGGTTGAACTGCGATGCCCGAGCCTGCCACCACCCGGCCTCAGCCGAACTGGCCCAACAGTGAACCCTCGACTTCCTGCGCTCCCACGGCGTGACCTGATCGCCCCTCTTCACACTTGAGGCATACCCCGATGAAACGCACGCTGACAGTGGCCGCCGTTGGCGTAGTGCTGCTGGCCGCCGCTGGACTGGCCTGGGCGGCAGCCGGTTTCTCCGACGTGAGACACGACCACCACCGTGTCGAGGACATACGGTTCGTGTCGCAGCAGGGATGGTTCAGGGGGTACCCCGACGGTACGTTCAAGCCCGAGAAGGACATCACCGCCGGGCAGATGGCGCTGGTGCTCGACAGGGCCTTCGACGGCATGACCCGCGCCCAGTTCGCTTCGTTCATACGAGCTGGGCAAGCCGCGCTGGCAGCCAACCCAGACCCGCCGCCGCGCCCGCCTGAGTCGGTAGCACGGGCCGACTGTCTCGAACAGGCCCGACCGCGCGGGGTGACAGGTGTCACAATCGACTACTCGGTCAACCCATGGGTCCGACTAGAAGGACCGAATAGCCATCGGCTCGAGTATCACCACGACCACATCTTCACGCAGCGGGCGGACGGCTCCGGCTGGTGCGCCGTGGCCGTGCGCGAGGCGCGGTCGAGGTCGTCTGATGCCAGTCCTTATTTCGGGCTGGCGTGTTGGTCTTCTCAATACAAGAACTGGCGACCGCACCCTGAGGGAGATGTGTGGGTCCAGCCCAACGGCACTGGCCCAATAACGTTGGACAGCATCGATGTGGATTTCCCAGCGGTGGCGAATGAATGCGTAGCTGTAGATGCCGACCCCAGCCTCTATGTCAATCTCTTATGCACGGGAGAATTGTCCCACTTGGAAGCCGTGCGGGACTCCGACACCTGTACCCCACCCTGACCTTTAACCTGGCGAATGGCCGACAGATATAAAGACAAGGCAAAGGAGGCGCGCCGCGAAGAGGCTGAAAGGATCTGCGCTGGTAAGCGGGCATTCCACGACAAAGCATCTGCCAAGCGGCACAACAAAGGACAGCGCCCATACCGGTGCCGTGTCTGCGGCAAGTGGCATCTCGCGTCCTGGAAAGTGCAGCGCGCCCTGCCCGCTCCGCCATGGCCGAGGCGAAGCCGCAAACGGCATCGCTGACTCCTCCGCGCAGCACAAGTGGAGGTACTTCGCGCCGGTGCGCATCACCAAGCGCACCCACATCGAATGGGAGCGGCGCTGACTCAGCCAGAGGGCCAACGGGCCCGGCGACGGCGACGACTTTAATGACAGCGACAGGGTGTACGAGGTCACCGCCGGATGGAGCTACCTGTCGTACGCGAATCATCTGTACTGGACCAACTACCGGGATTCGCCGCGCCCGAACACTGGCTGGCGCACCCTCACCTACGCCAGAACCTACGACGGCCTTGACCAGCAGCGCACCTGCGGCTACATCCAGAGCTGGCCGGTGAGCATCAGCATCGCCCTCGAAGGCGGCACCTTCGGCTGCAAGGCGTCGGACTGGCGGCGCGACGGCGACGGCGAATAGAGCCTGCGCTGGTTCCTCGGCGACACCGGCGTGTCGACGCGGTCCCAGACCCTGAGCGGCAGCGCCACCTCAGGACGGGCGACGCCCTATTGCAGCAACTGTTGGCTGGTCGTGATCCCCGCCGTCGGCCGCGAAGGCGATCACCTGGCAGGTCCAGGCCCGCATGTACAACTCCACGAGATGAACAGCCCCGCCGGGCGGCTCGTGCGACTCGTGCGGCACGCACACCAACTGCGGGATCATCGACGATGCCCCTCACCCTCACCATGACCGCCACTTATCGAACTGTCCGCCCCGCCAGCCTGGGACATCTGAGCCGCCGGCGGGGGGTCAATTCCCCTCCGCCAGCGTGCCGGCTCCGTGCCTCGAAGCGATGGCCTTCGCTGTCATGCCTTTCCACTGGATTTCGAGCGGGTCGTCGTGTGGTCCGGTGCCGGTCCAGTCGATGACCAGCCGCGAATCGACGGCAGAAAAGAGAACCTCCCCCAGGCGTTCTATGCGCTGATAGTCCGCTACCCAACGCCTGAGGTGATTGTCTATCGCCTTCACCACCGTCTCTGTTGTGACAACCGGGGACGTTGTCCCTGGGTTGAGGGTTTGGGCGGGGGTCCCCCGGTGGGGTGAGCCCTCCGAGTGAGCTGTGGGTTCACAAACACGGACTCACTCTCACAAGGAGGGCTCATGGCCAAGGTTAGGACCCAGCACCCCAACGCGGCGCTGACCCCGAAGATGCGCCGCAAGATGGTGGCGTGCGTCACCGAGCGGCGCTGGAGCGTCGCCGCGGCCGCGGAGCGGTTCCAGGTTGATCCCAAGACGGTGCGCAAGCAGCGGGACCGCTACCTCGCGGAGGGCGGGGCGGGCTTGTTCGATCGCCCCAGCCGGCCCCGGTCCTGCCCGTGGCGCACGCCGGAGGCCAAGCGCTCAGAGGTGATCGAGCTGCGGCGCCGGCGGCGCTGGGGCGCGGACCACATCGCCCACGAGGTCAAGCTGGCCGCCTCCACCGTGCAAAACATCTTGAACCGGGCCGGGCTGGGCCGCCTCGACCGCGGCGACCGGGCCACGGCGCCCCGGCCGCGGGCGCGGCGCTATGAGCGCGAAAGGCCGGGCGAGCTGGTCCATGTCGACGTCAAGAAGCTCGCCGGGATACCCGACGGCGGCGGCTGGCGCGTCCACGGCAAAGGCAACGCCGGGCCCGGGGCCAAAGTCGGGTACCGCTACATCCACACCGCGGTCGACGACCGCACCCGCCTCGCCTACTCCGAAATCCACGGCGACGAACGCGCCGTCACCGCCGCGGGATTCTGGCGGCGGGCCCAGCGCAGCTTCGCCGCCCTCGGCGTGGACGTCGAGGAGGTCCTCACCGACAACGGCGCCTGCTACCTGTCGCGGCTGTGGGCCCACACCCTCCAAGCCGCCGGCGTGACCCACCGCCGCACCCGACCCCGCCGGCCCCAGACCAACGGCAAAGTCGAACGCTTCCACCGCATCCTCACCGAGGAATGGGCCTACATCTGGCCCTGGGAATCAGAAACCCAACGCCGATGGGCCTACGACGGGTTCATCCACTACTACAATCACCACCGATCCCACGGCGCCCTCGGCTGGGCCACCCCAACCCAAACCCTCAACCAACTAAACGGGGACAACCTCCCCGAAGACCACACCTAGCCGCGGCCCTTCGAGCGCCCAGATATGTTGCCCGCGCTCGCTGTTGTCAGCGGCGGGCGGCAATGGCAGTTCGTAGATTTCGTCCGTCCATTCAATCCGCAGCCGTGCGCCGGCCTCGTCGTCTTTGATGACGGAGGATTCGACTTTCACCTCCTGCATCCGCTGTCTCCTGCGCTCGGGCAGCGGGGAGGAGGCCACCAAGCGTTTTCGGCACTTGGCCTCGATGCCCTTCACCACCGTTCCCAGACCCGTGGTGGTGACGAGATATTTGCTGGACATGACGCTCAGGTCCTTTCTTGTCCGCCCCGCCCGTTCGGCGGAGACAGCGCCGCCCGGGGGATCGAACCCTGGCTGTGCCCTCCCAGGGGCGGCGGCCCGTTGCGGGCGGTGTCAGCGGTCGGCGGTCACCCTTCGCCGGGGCTGTCCTCGGCCGATGCCGGGGCAAGAGGGTCCGGCACTGCCCGCGGGGTACATCGTCCAACTTCCATTATTGTCATTTTATCTAGGCTGCCGAGTCGCCCCGTCCCGGCACAAACCAGGAATTGCCTGACCCGGTAAACGTGGCACCGCTGACAAGATGAGCCCGGCAAAACTCCAGCTCAGGGTACCCAAAAACTCCGGCAGGCTGCCGTCGAGAAGACGGGCGTCCTGTGGATAAGTCTTGCTAATCCCAATCCGCGCCTAGACGCGCAGGGCCCCCGGTTACCTGCACACGCCGCGCTGGGCCGGTGCCGGACAAGCGCCTAGGCGGCGGCCCACTGGCTCGGCGGACATCTCGCCCTGTGTCAGGTTCGCCCACCGGCCCGTCTGCGCCATCGTGCCTCTCGAATCGCCGAACTGGCTGCGCTACTGCCGCCACGGCTGGCCCTAGCCGATCACAGTGCAACATGCGGGTGATAACAGTGATTCCAGGGTTGAAACTTCACACTGTCGTCGTCTAAGATCTGGCTATGCGACAAGACAGTCCATCCATTCCGAGCGAGGTCGATCTTTTATACCCGACCGTGTGCGCCCTTCGTGATCTCGGCGGCTCTGGTCGCAAAACGGAATTGGTGAGAAAGGTTATTGAAACTGAAGGATATGGTTCCAGTAGGGAGCTAATGGCTCTAGAAAGGCGCTTGGGATGGGTACTTACAGCTCTCAAGGGCATCGGCGTTGTGGTGAACACGTCAAGAGGACATTGGTCTTTGACCAAGAAGGGGTTGACGATTGATGAAGTGAAAATTCGTTCTGATCACGCGGACTACAGAAGGAAAATCACCTAAGAGCGCGCGGATAGACCATCCATGGGTCGTCTGGTTCAGCGCCCGGGTCGACCCAGAAAATGGGTCGGGGATTTCCAACAGATCCACACCCGCGAGGGCCCGGTGTTCCTCGGGACCGTTGAGGACCTGTTCTCAACTCGTGCTGCTCGGTCTTCTCGACCCCGTGGGCGGCCTGGATCGCCGCCCGCCGCTCAACGCCCCCCGGACATCGACTCGGCGGCGGCCGACTTCAGCCCGACGGCCACTTTGAGGTGCGAGACGCGCCGGTCGCCGCCGCGGGAGCGGCCAGCCTGATTCTCATAGAACGCGATCAGCGCCTCAGCCAGGGCGCTGTAACCGGCCTCCAGATCACGGACGGCCCGCCGGGCCGCGTCCCGCCGCGTCTCGGTGCCGTCGGCGGTCGTGAGCCGCGGCGCATGCACGCTTCGGCAGCCTTCGCACCCACCAGCCCGCGCGCCCGGTTTCTGACCCCTGACCTGGGACGGTGCCGAATTCCCGCCGCGATGCCAGGGCAGGCAATCAGCCCCATTTCCCATATCTGTCTGATCCCCGAGTCCGTGTGTGAGCTGGTCGCTGCCAGCTCAAAAGGCGCGAAACCGAGTTGAGCGGTTCGGCCTACTTATGGCTAAAATAGGCTTGCAACTGAATTATATAATATTGATACGATACTCTGAACTAGATTGATCACTGCTGGAACAAAATTCTGGACCAATAACAATCCTGTCACGCCTAAAATCCCACCCTTCCACATAGGACTAAATATTCTGCCATCTCTCACCCGCAAAGAACGTTCCCGTAAATACGCAACAACAGAATCCCAACTCTGACCATAATACAGTAAATACCCTCCATCATATCCATTATATCTCTCACGATCCTCAACGGGGTCATAATACTTGCCTGCTAAGCGCCACTCAATTTTAGTCTCAAAAGGGATCCACTTCTCTGGATCATACTTACTAACCCATAACTCCAACTGAGTTACACCCTTTCGGAATGGCAACAAAGGGAACTCATCTACAAGTATTAAACCTCTTTCAGCAAATCTTAATCCCAGATTACGTTCTGAATCGACTACCCAGCTATGTGGCGATAAAAACCAATGTTTGATCTTGCTACAATAGAAAGGGACCACTCTTTTTAAGAACTTAGACCAAGCTTTAATAACATATTTAAAAAATACATGTTTCCTGTGTCCCCACAAGGAAAGTCTCGCTCTTAGGCTATCTGAACCCACTCTCCAGTTTAACTTCTTCTTGGCCTTCACTCCTTTCTTCACGATTTCGCCTATAGGCATATTAAGCCAATTCTCTACAACAAAAAAATCCGCACTATTCTGGCTTATCGACCGAAGAACATACTCAGAACTCAATGCACCCAACATAGATATTGAAATATATATGTCCTTACACGCTTGAATTTTATCTTGCTTATATAGCCACTTACTAGAAAGAATCTTCTTTCTCATTTTAGCATTGTATAAATCCTCAGATATAGTGCCCGATATACTACTAGTCAAAAGCTTTAATATTTTTATCTCTTCTTGTGATAACTGACTATCGCATTTCTTACATAATCCAATGGACCACCGATATTTTTCATCATGAGTAAAACCACACTTCGCACAGAAATAACGTGGCCTAGATTCTCGCTTTAGCATTATCCATCCTCCTTGATCTTTATCTCTGTTCTCCACCTCAGCTATACTTTAGGCGTAGAACCAAATTGAGCGCCCTTTATAGATGGTTGTTGATGTATCCACAGCCGGTTTGTGGCGGAGTTTGCATGATGGCTCGCGCGATGTCCTCTGGCGTGTCAGGTATGGAGTCTGGCATGCCGCGTGGGCAGTGAGTCCCGCCCGCGGGCAGGAACCCCAACACTATACGCCTCACTATTTCAACGATGAGCTACTAAGGGCGCAGACGTAAAGACGACAGCGCCCGGCTGCAACGGTGCCTAACTGTCGGTTTCAGGCGTATCAGTCTGCTCTACCCTGTCGCGCTCCTGGTGGGCGGCTGCTGGATCGTCGCTTGGGGCCTCGTCGCTTGAGGTCGCAATGGACTGAGGCGGCCTGAAACGATCTGTGGGGATTGTCTCGGGAGGATTGAACTCGGGGTTCCTCCTATAGCCGCGTGTGTACTCGGCGGGCACTGATGTTCTTGGCATTGTTACTCTCCTTGCGTGGTAATTGGGGATGGGGGGAACTATACACTAGGGTCTACCTGGATATAAACTACCTGTTCATAATTGATCAGAAACCCACTCTTCATAAGAGTATAGTTCTTATTGTATTCCACAAACTCTCTCCACGCTTCGTAGGTGCCCAAGAAATACACCGTATCTAGATATATATCTTGGTTGTTCGGACCGGAGGGCGCGTATCCGACGTATCCCAACACAACGTAAAGTTCGGAACTATTGGGATAAGTGAATACAATCGTTACCATTGATGGAGGATCTATTGTCAGTTCGCCCGTTATCCGCTCCATCGCATAATCAAGTGCTGTCGGGTATGTCCGATGGGGAATTAGTTCCTTTTGTCGTCGCTCACGTCGCAACTTTCTTAGTTGTTGACGTCGTCCTTTGAATCGCTCTTTCGACACGAGTTGCCGATCCCTCCGCCGCTCCCACCGCATCTTTTGCGACCACCCGAACAAATGACCCACGAGCCAAGGTAAGGACGGAGCCACTGAGCACAATACCCAGACCACTACTGGAGGGTTCTTTGGATTATCAGAAGTAAACGTTGAAAAGTAATTTGCATAAACAATATGTATTGGCCAGAAGAATACTCCCAGACTAATAACCCCCGGTAAAGCTAACCGCATCCTGCGATCTGGTGAAAGTTGGCCGTAAGATGGCATGTGCCTTTCACGGCCCCAGACAAACCCTGCTCCAGCCGCCACAGCAATACCCCATAGAATTAATTGCTGTGTCATATCTCGTAGAATCTTTCTCGGGCTTGATTAGCAACCCTGTCACTCTGTGGTTCGCGTTGAGCGCACGAAAATAGTTGGTGTTCGTAACGCCACAAAAACAACCTGTAAGAAACCAGGCTCTGCGCGCCCTGAGAGGTTATCAGCGCAGCACCGCCACTGTGGCCGACCATGGTCGGCTGCCAGTAGTTGGCCGTCTGGGCTACCGATGGTTGCATGCACCGGGCCCAACGCGAAACTACGCCTTCGGCTGAGATGCCTCTCATAGCTCCCTCCCTCCAGTGTGGCAGATTGCGCCGTCCGCTGCCCGGACGGTTGACACCCGTGTGCAGTTCACGCTACACAAACGCGACCGTGCCTGCCCAAGCTGGCCCGGCGTCGAACCTGAAACCGCTCTGAACTGGAGATGACGCGTCAAGCCCGGTTGCGCGAACGCTTCACCGCTGATGCTGGCCTGTCAAGCGGAGTGAGATGTCAGCCCGTCGCAGTCGACCGGCTGCGAACCACGCCGCAGTTTGCCCGGAGCTGACCCGGGATCGCTCTCCGATGTGGCGGCGGTGGCCGCCGCCCACCCCGGCGTGACCGTTCACGTCTACGAGGGCACCGACCACGGGTTCAACTGCGACGACCGCGCCTCCTACCACCCGGTCTCAGCCGAACTGGCCCGACAGCGCGCCCTCGACTTCCTACGCATCCACGGCGTGACCTGATTCCCGGCTGGCTGCGCTGCTACAACTGACCACCCGGCCGGAGCCTCACGGGCCCGGGGGCTCCGTCACATCCGGTCTGGCCTAGAGCTTGGTGAAGCGCTCGCTAGAGACTGGGAAACCGTGATGGGCGATGTCGCGGTGGTTATGGACGATCTGGCAAAGCCATGGGTCATATTTGAAAGTGGTATGAATGCAAGAGTTGCCCGAGACCAACAATCCGAAGCATGAAGAATCTAGCGATTGTTCATGAGATACAGCAGTTATATCAGCAAAGCTCTTTATCTTCTGCTTTTTCCACTATAGATACCTCCTCAAAGAGTAATTATATGTTACTTGCTGGATGGGTTGGAGCTTATTTAAGCGGGTTCTATACTTCGCTATAGTTTCTATACTTTAGCAGGTCAGAGCATGGATCTGCTATGGGGGCTTAGACATGCAATACGAAGCCGACAGTCTATCGCGTCATCATCTCACAACCGGGGCGGGTGCTGCCGCGGGGCGGGCGGATCGGGCCCAGAGTTGGAACAGCAGGGCGATTGATCCGTAGCCGAGGTAGCCGACGGCTATGGGGGTGATGGTGTCGTCGATGGCCCGGTCCACGAACGAGGCCAGCGTGGCCCCCACCAGCATGTTGAAGAAGCCGATGGTGGCGGCCGCGGTGCCGGCCATGTCGCCCATCGGCTCCAGGGCCAGGCTGTAGCAGATCGGGAAATAGGCGCCGTGGCAGCACACGGTCAGCGAGAAGGCGGCCAGCCACAGCCCGATCGGGGGCCGTCCGCCCCCCAAAACGGCCACCGCCAGCATCAGCCCGGCGCTGGCCACCAAAGACGCGCCCATGAACAGGGCGAACCGGTCGGCCGACACCCTGTGCAGAAGCCGGCTGGCCCCCAGGGTGGCCACCACCAGCATCAGCCCCATGACCGAGAAGTAGGGGACGAACCAGCCCGCCCGGTCGAACACGGTCTCGAACACCAGCTCCGTGCTGCCCAAAAAGGGCAGGAAGGCGCCGAAGCCGAAGGTGAGGGTCATGGCGTAGCCCAGCGTGACCCGGTTGGCCATCACCGACCGGAACCCGCCCAGGATCGTCGCCGGCCTCAGGGAGCGGCGCCGGTCGGGGGCCAGGGTCTCAGGCAGCCTGGCCGACCACAGCGCGGCCGCGGTGGCCGTGACCACCCCGAAGCCCATCACCCAGCGCCACGACCCGGCCTCCACCAGGGCCTTGCCGATGAGCGGGGCGGCCACCGGGGTGAAGAAGAACACGGCCTGGATCAGGGCCATCACCCGGGCCATGGCGTCCCCGGCGAAGCGGTCGCGCACGATGGCCTGGGCCAGCGACCGGGGCCCGGCCGCGGCCAGCCCCCACACGAACCGGCTGGCCAAGAGCATGGTCAGCGACGCCGATAGGGCAGCCGACAGGGCCGAGGCCGCGTACAGGGCCAGGGCCCCCAGCAGCACCGGCTTGCGGCCCAGGGCGTCGGCCAGAGGGCCGAAGAGCAGGTTCCCCACGCCGGAGCCGAAGAAGAAGAAGGTGACGGCCAGCGACAGCCGGGTCGAGTCGTCGGCCAGCCCGAAGGCGGGCCGCATGTCGGCGAAGGCGGGCAGGATCAGGTCTATGCCCAAAGCGGCCATGGCCGTCATCAGCGCCATGCAGAACACGAACTCGCGCTCGCCCATGCGGCCCATATCGCTCCGGTCGCCGCCGCCGTTGCTGCTGCCGTTGCCGCCGCTCCGGCCGCCCGGGCCGCTCCGGCCCGGCAACCGCCAGGGCCAGGCCGGGGCTGTGCTCACCCCGGCAGGCTACGCCTGAAGACCGCCCTGGCCGCCCTAGGGTGAATCCCCATGCGGCAGTTGATCCACGGCGCGGCGGGGCTGAAACCGATGCGGCGGTTGATCCGCGTCCCGAGGACCTGAACACCGATGCGGCAGTTGATCTCCGATGTGGTGATCGTCAACGGCGACGGGCGCACCGAGCCCTACGAGGGCGACGCCCTGATCGACGGCGACCGCATCGCCCATCTGGGCTCGGTGCCGCCCACCGAGGCCCGCACCGCCGACACGACCGTCGACGGCCGCCAGAGGATGCTGTGCCCCGGCTTCGTCGACACCCACAACCACGGCGCCCTGGCCGGCACCCGCATCGGCCCCCACGGGGTCCCGATGACCTGCGAGATGGCCCTGCGGGGCGGGGTCACCAAGCGCATCTGCGGGGTGGACGGCCTGTCCCCGGCCCCGGTGGCCCCCGACCAGCGCCAGGAGTACGCGGCCCAGCTCGAGCCCCTCGACGGCACCATCGACGGCGAGTGGGAATGGTCGACGGTGGAGGAGTTCTACCGCTGGCACCGGGGCCGCTCGGTCACCGACATGGGCCTGTACCTGGGCCACAGCGCGGTGCGCCGGGCGGTGATGGGCAACCTGGCCGCCGAGGCCGGCGACGAGCAGCTCCGGGACATGGCCGAGGTGGTGCGCCGCGAGGCCCCCTGGACCCTGGGCCTGTCCACCGGGCTGATCTACAACCCGGCCGTCTACTCCGACGAGCGCGAGCTGGCCGAGCTGGTCCGGGCCTTCAACCAGGTCCGCCCCGCCGCGCTGTTCCCCCACATCCGCTCCGAGAGCGACCTGATCCTCAACGCGCTCGACGAGGTCATCACCGCGGCGGTGGACGGCGGCGGCGGCTACTGCAACGAGCACTCCAAGATCGCCGGCCGCCGCAACTGGGACAAGTTCGAGGAGGTGGAGGCCAAGATCGACGACGCCGCCGGCGTCATACCCACCATGGAGAACATGTACCCGTGGCCGTCGGGGTCCACCACCGGCGACGTCCTGTTCCCCCCCGAGATCCGGGCCGGCAGCCGGGAGGAGTTCCTGGCCCGCCTGCTCGACCCCGACTGCCGCCGGGCCGCCTACGAGAAGATGCGGACCGACACCACCACCTGGGACAACTTCGTGGGATTCTGCGACGGCCTCGACGGCGTCCGGATCGCCGAGGTGCTGCCCGGCATCGGCGACGACTTCCTGGGCGAGCGGCTCGGCGACGTGGCCCGGGCCTTCGGCTGCTACGACATGGACTCGTTCGAGGCCTACGAGGCGGTGTTCGACTTCGTCCTCATCAACCGGGGCGACGTGGGCATCATCACCCACTACGGCAACGAGGCCACCATGGAGCGGTTCTTCCGCCGGCCCACCATGGCCGTCTGCACCGACGGGCTGGTGCCCGGCCCCGGCCGCAAGCCCCACCCCCGATCCCTGGGCTCCTTCCCCAAGGCCCTGCGCATGGCCCGCCAGATGCAGATCCCGGCCGCCGAGATCGTCTATCGGATGAGCACGCTGCCGTGTGAGTTCCTGGGGCTGGAGAGCCCGGTGCTGCGGCCCGGCGCCGACGCCTCGCTCACCCTCGTCGACTGGGACAACGTGACCGAGCGCAACAACTTCCTCAACCCGCTCATCCCCCCGTCGGGGATCGACGCGGTGTGGGTCCACGGCCGCCTGGTCCACGCCGACGGCGCCTTCTTCCCGCCCGACCCCCCCTTTGAGGGCCGGATCCTGCTGCCCGAGCCCCCGGCTGGCTGAGGCTCGGGCTGTCTGAGCCTCCGACCGCCTGAGGCACCCGCCGCCGAGCCCTGGCTCCCGGCCCCGCCAACTGAGACTCCCGTGATCCGCGGGCCTATGCTCGCGGCCATGAGATACGCCGCCCCCGCCACGGTCGAGGAGGCCCGGGCCCTGCTGGCCGCCGACGGCGGCGCCCGGGTGTTCGCCGGCGCCACCGACTTGATCCCGCAGATCCGGGCCGGCCGGCCCGAGCCCAGCGTGATGGTCGACCTCAAGCGGATCGACCGGCTCACCGGCATCGCCCGCCGCGATGGCGGCTGGACCGTCGGCGCGGCCACCCCCACCGCCGACATCGTGGCCCACGCCGCCTTCGCCGCCGAGTTCCCCGGCCTGGCCGAGGCCAGCGGGCTGATCGGCTCCGACCAGATCCAGAGCCGCTGCACCTGGGGCGGCAACCTGGTCAACGCCTCGCCCGCCGCCGACGTCCCGCCCGCTCTGATCGTCAACGGCGCGGCGGCGGTGATCGCCGGGCCCGGCGGCGAGCGCGCCGCGGCCGTGTCCGAGGTGCCCACCGGCCCCGGCGCCACCAGCCTGGGCGGCGACGAGATCATCGTCGAGTTCACCCTGGACTCGCCGCCGGCCCGCACCGCCGACGCCTACCTGCGGCTCATACCCCGCACCGAGATGGACATCGCGGTGGTGGGGGCCGCCGCCCGGGTGACCCTCGCCGCCGACGGGACGGTGACGGCCGCGGCGGTGGCCCTGGGGGCGGTGGCGCCCACTGTGGTGCGGGTGCCCGAGGCCGAGGCCGCCCTGCTGGACAAGCCGGTCACCGGCGAGGCCCTCGAGGCGGTGGCCGAGGCCGCGTCGGCGGCCTGCAACCCCATCGACGACAAGCGCGGCACCATCGCCTACCGCCGCCGGGTGGCCGGGGTGCTGGCCCGGCGGGCCGCGGCCATCGCCGCCGAGCGGGCCGCCCAGAGAGTCCAGAGAGGAGCCTCGTCATGAGCCGGGTCCACGTCACCTGCACCGTCAACGGCGACGAGACCGAGTTCCTGTGCGACGGGGGCCAGACCCTGCTGAACGCCCTGCGGGACGAGGTCGGCCTCACCGGGGCCAAGGAGGGCTGCGGCACCGGCGACTGCGGGTCCTGCTCGGTGATCCTCGACGGCCGCCTCACCTGCTCGTGTCTGGTGCTGGCCCCCGAGGCCCAGGGCGCGGCCATCGAGACCGTCGAGGGCCTGGCCGCCGGCGACGACCTCCACCCGCTCCAGCAGTGCTTCCTGGAGGGCGCGGCCCTGCAGTGCGGGGTGTGTACGCCGGGGTTCTTGATGGCGGCCAAGGCGCTGCTGGACCGCAACCCCGACCCCACCGAGACCGAGGTCCGCTACGGGCTGGCCGGCAACCTGTGCCGCTGCACCGGCTACGACAAGATCGTCCGGTCGGTGCTGGCCGCCAGCGGTGCCGCTGGCAGCAGCGCCGCCAGCAACACCGCAAGCAACGAGGAGGCCCCGTGACCGCCACCGAGACCGCCACCGAACGACCGCAGTACCGCTTCGTCGGCACCCGGCCGGTCCGCCACGACGGCCTGGACAAGGTGACGGGCCGGGCCCGGTTCGCGGCCGACTGCGACCTGCCCGGCCAGCTCGACGGTTATGTGGTCCGCTCGCCGCACGCCCACGCCCGCATCGCGGCCATAGACACCGCCGAGGCCGAGGCCATGCCCGGCGTCAAGGCGGTGATCACCGGCGCCGACTTCCCGTCCGTCGCCCCCGGCGACGCCAACTACGACATGTGCGTCAACCTCATGGCCCGGGACCGGGCCCTGTACGAGGGTCACGCGGTGGCCGCGGTGGCCGCGGTCAGCGCCGAGCAGGCCCGGGCCGCCGCGGCGGCGGTGAAGGTGCAGTACGAGCCGCTGCCGCCGGTGCTCACCATCGACGACGCCCTAAACCCGGCCGTCCCGGCCATCCACGACCACATGCGCACCTCCGGCGTCGACCCGGCCCCTGCCGAGCCGTCCAACGTCAGCCAGCTCACCAACTTCGCCCGGGGCGATGTCGAGGCCGGGTTCGCCGAGGCCGACACGGTCATCGAGCGGGAGTTCACCACCCAGCCGGTGCATCAGGGCTACATCGAGCCCCACGCCGTCACCGCCGACGCCGGCCAGGACGGCAAGGCCACCGTGTGGTGCTCGTCGCAGGGCCACTTCAACGTCCGGGCCCAGACCGCGGCCATGCTGGGATGGGAGACGGCCCGGATCAAGGTGGTCCCGGCCGAGATCGGCGGCGGGTTCGGGGGCAAGACCACCGTCTACCTGGAGCCGCTGGCGGTGAGGCTCTCGGCCAAGGCGGGCCGGCCGGTCAAGATGGTCATGACCCGCAGCGAGGTGTTCAGGGCCACCGGCCCGGCCCCGGGCTCGAGGTTCAAGGTGAAGCTGGGGGCCCGCTCCGACGGCACGCTGACGGCCGGAAAGGCCGAGATGGTCTACTCGTCGGGCGTCTTCCCCGGCTACGCCGCCTTCCTCGGCGCCTGGACCGTCTTCGAGTCCTACGACATCGCCAACTTCGAGATCGAGGCCCGCAACGTGGTGCTGAACACGCCCCGCTCGGCCGCCTACCGGGCCCCGTCCGCGCCCATGTCCGCCCTGGCCACCGAGACCATCGTGGACGAGCTGGCCCAGGGGCTGGGCATCGACCCGATAGAGATGCGGCTGCTCAACGCCGTGGCCGAGGGCGACATCAACACGCTGGGGGCGCCGTTCCCCCGGGTCGGCTTCGCCGAGTGCCTGGAGGCCATCCGGGACCATCCCCACTACTCGGCCCCGCTGGGCCCCAACCAGGGCCGGGGGGTGGCCTCGGGCCACTGGTTCAACATCGGCGAGTCGTCCAGCGCCACCGTCAACCTCAACGAGGACGGCACGGCCACGGTGGTGACCGGCAGCCCCGACATCGGCGGCAGCCGGGCCTCCATGGCCCTGATGGCGGCCGAGGAGCTGGGCATCGACGTGTACGACATCACCCCGGTGGTGGGCGACACCGAGTCGGTCGGGTTCACCGACATCACCGAGGGCAGCCGGGCCACCTTCGCCACCGGCATGGCCGTGGTGGAGGCGTGCCGGCAGGTGGTGGACGACCTGCGGGGCCGGGCGGCCAAGATGATGGGCGTCGACGTGGCCGAGGTGGAGTGGGCCGACGGCTCGGCCGTCCACTCCGGCGGGGCCCACGACCCGCTGCCGCTGGCCGCCATCACCGCCGAGGCCAAGAAGACGGGCGGACCCATCACCGCCACCGGCTCGCTGGACGCCAAGGGGGTCGGCCCCTCGTTCGCGGTGCATCTCTGCGACGTGGAGGCGGACCCCGAGACCGGGGTGGTGCGGGTGGTGCGCTACACCGCGGCCCAGGACGCGGGCACGGCCATCCACCCCAGCTACGTGGAGGGCCAGATCCAGGGCGGGGCCGCCCAGGGGATCGGCTGGGCCCTCAACGAGGAGTACATGTACGACGGCGACGGGGTGATGGAGAACCCGGGCTTCCTCGACTACCGGGTGCCGGTGGCGTCGGACCTGCCCATGATCGACGCGGTGATCGTCGAGGTGCCCAACCCCAACCACCCCTACGGGGTGCGGGGCGTGGGCGAGACCAGCATCGTCCCGCCGCTGGCCGCGGTGGCCAACGCGGTGGCCGCCGCCACCGGCCGCCGGATACGGGACCTGCCCATATCGCCGATGCGGGTGCTAGACGCCATAGTCAACGGCGACGGCCCGGCCGACGGGTGACGGTCAGGGTTCATTTCAGCTCGGACCTGCGCCAGCTCACCGGCGGGCTGACCGAGGTGGAGGTGGACGATCCCGGGGCCACGGTGCGGGAGCTGGTGGCCAGCCTTGACCGGCGCTTCCCCGGCTTGGGCGAGCGTCTGGGTGCCGGGACGGCGGTGATGCTCGACGGCGAGGTGATCGCCCACCCCGACTACGAGCCCGTGGCCGACGGGTCCGAGGTCTACTTCATCCACCAGCCCAGCGGCGGCTGAGCGGCCGAGGTCGAGGGGCTCAGGCCGGGGGCTCGGGGGCCACTTCGTCCAGGGCGGCCAGGAAGCGGTCGTTGTGGGGCGGCAGGCTGGTGGTCACCCGGATGCCCCACCCCGTGAACGGGCGGGTCACCACCCCCCGGCTCTCCAGGCCGGCGCAGATGTCGTCGGTTCGATCCCCGGCGGGCAGGAACACGAAGTTGGCCTGGGAGTCGGGGATCGTCCATCCCCTCTCCCTCAGTGCGGCGGTCACCCGCTCCCGCTCGGCCACCAGGGCCGCCACCCGGCCCCGGATCTGGTCCCGGGCCTCCAGCGCGGCCAGGGCCGCGGCCTGGGCCGGGCCGTTGACGTTGAACGGGATCAGGCAGCGGTCCACCGCGGCGATGATCTCCGGGTCGGCGATGGCGTAGCCGACCCTCACCCCGGCCAGCGAATAGGCCTTGGAGAAGGTCCGGGTGACGATGACGTTGGTGTGGTCGTCGAGCAGGCCGTCGAGCGGGTCGCCCAGGGCCGGGTCTGTGAACTCCCGGTAGGCCTCGTCCACCAGCACCACCACGTCGTCGGGCACCCGGGCCAGCAGCTTGGCGATCTCATCGGTGGACGCGGCCGTGCCGGTGGGGTTGTTGGGGTTGGCCAGGGTGATCATCCGGGTCCGCTCGCCCACCGCGCCGGCCACCGCGTCGAGGTCGTAGGCGCAATCGACCAGCGGGACCTGCACCAGGGCGGCGCCCATCGTCTGGGCTATCACCGGGAAGGCCTCGAAGGAGATCCACGGGGTTAGCACCTCGTCGCCGGGGTCGAGGTAGGCGACGGCGAGCTGGTAGATGATGGCGATCGACCCGGCCCCCACCGTCACCCGGTCGGCGCCGACGCCCACCCAGCCGGCGATGGCCTCCCGCAGGGCGACGGCCCGGTGGTCGCGGTACAGGTTGGCCGACTCCATCTCCCTGGTCACCGCCTCGGTCACGGCCGGCACCGGCGGGTAGGGGTTCTCGTTGCTGGCCAGCTTGACCGCGTCGGTGATGCCGTGGTCCCGGTTGGCCTGGCTGGCCGACCGCCCCGGCCGGTAGCCGATCAGCGCCCCGATGGCCGGACGAGGCGAGGGCCGCCCCGCCGGTCGGCCCGAGGGCGGTCCGGGGGACGGGTCCGGGGGCTGGTCCGCGCCGGTGGATGCCATGCCCTAACAGTAGGCTGAGCCGGTGGAATACCCTCCCGGCAAGGTCACCGCCGCGGATGTGCCTGCCAGCCCCGTGCGCAGCGATCTGGCGGTGGGGGGCATGTCGTGCGCGGCCTGTGCCGGCCGGGTCGAGGCGGCGCTGACGGCCCTGGACGGGGTCGACGAGGCCAGGGTGAACTTCGCCGCTGGTCGGGCCACGGTCATGCACAGCCCGATCATCACCGGCGCCGACCTGCGGGCCGCGGTCACCGGGGCCGGGTACGAGGCCCCCGACGCCGCCGACGCCGACGAGCTCCAGCGGCGCCGGGCCGCCGACCTGCACCGACGGTTCATCGCCGCCATGGTCCTGACCCTGCCGGTGGCGGCCGTCTCCATGGTGCCGCCGCTGCGGTTCGAGGGCTGGCGGTGGCTCGCGGCCGCCGCTGCCGGCCTGGTGGTCTTCGGAGCGGGCCGGTCGTTCCACTACACCGCCCTCCGCCACCTCCGCCGGCCCGCCACCATGGACACCCTGGTGTCGCTGGGCACGGCTGCGTCCTGGCTGTGGTCGGCGGTGGTGCTGGCCGGCGATGCGGCCGGCGGCTCGGCTGACGGCGGGGCCAGCAGCGAGGCCGTCGGGCATGTCTACTTCGAGACCGGGGCGATGATCGTGACCCTGGTCCTGGCCGGCAAGTGGCTCGAGGCCCGGGCCACCCGCCGCTCGGGCGACGCGGTGCGGGCCCTGGCCGGCCTGGGGATCGCCGAGGCCCGGCTGGAGGACGGCAGCGACGTGCCCGCAGCCGACTTGGCCGTCGGCATGCGGTTCGTGGTGCGGCCGGGGGAGAGGATCGCCACCGACGGCCGGGTGGTGAGCGGCGCCTCGGCTGTGGACTGCTCGATGATCACCGGCGAGCCGGTGCCGGTGGACGTGGCCGAGGGTGACGAGGTGATCGGGGCCACGGTCAACGCCAACGGCACGCTGGTGGTGGAGGCCACCCGGGTGGGCGCCGACACCGCCCTGGCCCAGATCGTGCGGCTGGTGGCCGAGGCCCAGGGGGGCCGGGCTGCGGTGCAGCGCCTGGCCGACCGGGTGGCGGCGGTGTTCGTGCCGGTCGTGATCGGCATCGCCGTGGTCACCATGTCCGGGTGGCTGGTGCTGGGCGGCTCGGCCGACGAGGCGTTCACCGCCGCGGTGGCGGTGCTGATCATCTCTTGCCCGTGCGCGCTGGGCCTGGCCACCCCGCTGGCGGTGATGGTGGGAACCGGCCGGGGGGCCCAGCTCGGCGTGATCATCCGGGGGGCCGAGGCGCTGGAGAGCTCCGGGCGGATCGACGCCGTCGTCCTGGACAAAACCGGCACCGTCACCGAAGGCCGCCTAGAGGTAGTCGGTGCCGTCCGCCCCGGCGCGGCAGACCACTCGGCTGGTTACGAGGGTTTGGACGACTCTGCCGCCTGCCTCGGCGGTGCCGACCGCCCGAACGCCCCAGAGGTCGTGGACGACTCTGGCGCCCGCCCCGGCGCGGCAGACCACTTGGGCGGCCATGAGGGCTTGGACCGCTCTGCCGTCCGCTCTGGCGCCGCCGATCACCCGGACAACCCAGAGGACTGGCGCGGTCCAGGCCGCCCGGACGGCTTGCACCCAGAGGGCTTGGACGACGACCTAGGGGGCCTGGGTTCGCTGGCTGCCGCGGTGGAGGCCCGGTCCGGGCATCCCGTGGGCGAGGCTGTGGCCCGTCGGTGGCCGCCGACAGGGACCGTCGAGGAGTTCGAAGACCGGCCCGGCCTGGGAGTGGTGGGCCGGGTGGACGGAACCGAGGTGCGGGTCGGTCGGCGGCAGTTGTTCGACACCGTGCCCGCTGCGGTCGAAGCGGCTGCGGCCTCGGCCGAGGAAGCCGGCCGCACCGCGGTGCTGGTGGGCCGGGGGGCGACGGCCGAGGCGGTGGTGGCGCTGGCCGACGCGGTGAAGCCGACCTCGGCTGAGGCGGTGGCCGCCCTGCACGACCGGGGCTTTGAGGTCACCCTGCTCACCGGCGACAACCGGGCCACGGCCGCCGCGGTCGGGGCCGAGGTGGGGGTCGACGAGGTGATCGCCGAGGTGCTCCCGGCCGAGAAGGAGGCGGCGGTGGCCCGGCTCCAGGACCGGGGCCGCCGAGTGGCCATGGTCGGCGACGGCGTGAACGACGCCCCCGCGCTGGCCCGGGCCGATCTGGGCATCGCGGTGGGCACCGGGGCCGACGTGGCCATGGAGGCGTCGGACCTGACCGTGGTGGGCGGCGACCTGCGGGCCGCGGTCGACGCCATCGACTTGGCCCGGCGGACCCTGGCCACCATCAAGGTCAACTTGGTGTGGGCCTTCGCCTACAACTCCGCCGCCATCCCCCTGGCCGCGGCCGGGGCCCTCGACCCCATGGTGGCGGCCGCGGCCATGGGCCTGTCGTCGCTGTTCGTGGTGTCCAACAGCCTCCGCCTGCGCCGCTTCCGAGGCGGCCGCCAGCCGAGCCAATCCCGCCACGGCACGGGCCCCGATGGCCGGCCATGACTCGGCCCAGGACTCCGGCACGACCGGCCGTGACCTGGTGTGATGACCGGGTTCCGTCGCCTCCGGCTCGCCCCGGTCCCGCCGCCACCCGTTCCGACAACCGGCCATGACTCGGCCCCGACGACTCCGGCCCGACCCCGGACTGTGGTCCGGCGTGATGACCGGCCCGACCCACTCTTCATGACCTCAGCGTGATCGGCGTCTATGACATCGTGATCGTGGGCGGCACCGCCGGGGGGCTGTCGGTGGCGGTGTCGTCGCTGCGCTCCGGGCTGGACCGCATCCGCATCGTCGAGTCCGGCCACGCCGTGGTGTTCCCCGAGCTGGTGGGGGAGTCCGAGCTGGACATCGGCTACGGCGAGCCGGTGGTCTCGGTGGAGGCCCTCAGCGACGGGGGCGGCCATGGCCTCGACGGACGTGCTGGCTTTGACGGTGGCACCGACGGTGATGCCGACGGCGGCGGCGAGGGCTCTGAGAGTGACAGGTCTCGGGACGGCGGCCCCGGCGACGGCCTGGTGGTGGTGAACACCTCCAAGTCGAGCTACCGGACCCGGGTCTGCTTGATCGCCGACCGCCGCACCGCCGAGGACTGGCGGCCGCCCATCCCGGTGGAGGTGACCGACCGGGTCCACGTGGACGAGATGCCGGTCGGCCCCGAGGACGACGTGATGATCGTCGGCTACACCGACCACGCGGTGGAGTACACCGCCACGGCCTGCGCGGCCGGGGCCAGGGTGGTGCTGGCCGCCGGGGGGATGGACCCGACCAAGCTGTCACCGGCGGGCGACAACATGCTGCGCCGGCTGGAGCGGGAGCGCCGGGCCACGCTGCTGTACCGGGCCGTGCCCGAGTACATCGGCGACGTGGGCGGCTACCCGATGGCCTACTTCGGCGACCGCCGCACCCCCGACCTCCAGTTCGACCACGTGATCTTCGCCTCCCTGCGCCGGACCCTCACCCCCGACGAGGTCGGCTGCACCCCCGAGGCCCTGGCCACCGGCCGGGTCTGGTTCCTGGGCGAGCCCGAAGCCCCCGGGCCGGTTCCCATCGCGCCGGGCCATCGGATCGGGGTGGCCATCGCCGAGCACTGCTTCCCGGAGCTGGACCTGGCCCCGCCCGCGCCGTCCATCGTGCGCCGAGTCCGCCACCGGGGGGCCATGGCCGAACTGCGGGCCGAGCACTACAACGCCGTCATCACCCACTTCGAGCCGGCCCACTCCGACCTGTGGGTCCTGCGGGTCCGGCCCGACCGGGGCGACACCTCCTACGTGGCCGGCCAGTACGCCTCGCTGGGCCTGGGGTTCTGGGAGCCCAGGTCCGACGACGCCGAGGACCGCGATCTGGACGACCGCTGGGACAAGCTCATCCGCCGGTCCTATTCCATATCGAGCCGCATCCTCGACGAGCACGGGTACCTGGCCGACGCCCACCGCAGCGACGAGCTGGAGTTCTACATCGTGTTGGTGCGCCCCGACGGCCACAACGTGTCCGCCCTCACCCCCCGGCTGGCCCTGAAGCGGCCCGGCGACCGCATCTATCTGGGACCCAAGGTGGCGGGCCGCTACACCCTGGCCGCGGTCACCGACCCGACCGCCACCGTGGTTTTTCTGGGCACCGGCACCGGCGAGGCCCCCCACAACTCCATGGTGGTGGAACTGCTGCGCAAGGGGCACATGGGCCCGCTGGTGTCGGCGGTGTCGGTGCGCCAGTGGGCCGATCTCGGCTACTTGGAGCAGCACCGGACGCTCGAGGCCCGCTACCCGAACTACCACTACCTGCCCCTGCCCACCCGGGAGCCCGACGTGGCGAAGCGCTACCTGCAGGATGTGCTCCGCCGCGGCGAGCTGTCCTCGGAGCTGGGCGTCGCCCTCGACCCCGAGACCGCCCACGTCTTCTGCTGCGGCAACCCGGCCATGATCGGCCTGCCCGCCGACACCCCCGAAGGCCCCGTCTACCCCGAGCCCGAGGGAGTGGTGGCCGTCCTTGAGCGCATGGGCTTCGTCCTAGACCGCCGCAACCGCCCCGGCAACATCCACTACGAGGAGTACTGGTAAGGGCGACACCCGCGGACCTCGGACCCGGGCGGGCCGAGTCCTGGGTTTGCGGCCTTGTGTCTCCGCAGGCGGGGTGGGTCTCCGTGAGCCTCGGGCCCGGCGGCGAGTCCGGGGTCAGCGCTTTCCGCGTCCACGGCCTTGTCGGCGCGGCCCGGCCGCCGTCGAGTCCCGGGTGTCGCTCCGCCACCGGCAGGCCCGATGAAGTTGTCCGGCTCGGGAACCGACGCGCCGTTCGAGTCGTCCAATCCCCTCGACCGACCGACCCCAACGACGGGGCCGGAGCAAAGGGGGAGACATGCAAGCCGCAACCACGAAGGTCATGGGCACGAGAGCTACGGCTGCGAAGGCCACGGCCGCGGAAACCGCGAACGCAAATCGGCTCGGACCGGGTGCCTCGGGCGAGAGCCGATTCGGTCGGAGGCCGCGGCTGCGACTTGCCGCCAGCCGGGGCCGCCCGTCCGCTGGGGTGCTCAGCGAGAGCCGATTCAGTCTGAGGCCGCGGCTGCGACCGCTCGTCCGACGCCGGGCCGTTTCTGCCGTGGGGGCTGTCATCGGCCTGAGCCTGGTGGCGCTGTCGTGCAGCATTTCCGGCGACGGCGACGCCGCGGGCGGCGAGAGCGGCTCAACTGCCGCCGCAACGACCGCGGCCCCTTCGGACGAGGCTCTCTGGGCGCCGGCTGAGCCGGAAGCCGGCACTTATGCCATGGAAATGGGCGACGTGAGCGCGGACGACGCCGCTGGCCCCGCTGCCGCAACGACCGCGCCCCTTGGCGCGGCGTGCTCGGGATGCGGGCCCGACATCTTCTTGGACTACGGCGACAACCCGGTGGTGGACGCCTCCGAGGACCCGTTCTCCACCTTCGCCCTGGACGTGGACACGGCGTCCTACGTCGTGGCCCGCAACCATCTCGAGGGCGGGCGGCTGCCGCCTCCCGAAGCGGTGAGGGTTGAGGAGTTCGTCAACTACTTCGACGGCGGATACCGGCCGGTGCTGGACGAGCTGCTGGTCGACATTGACGCGGCCCCCTCCCCCTTCTCCGGCGCCGGGCAGGTGCTGGTGCGGGTGGGCGTGCAGGCCCCCGACGCCCTGTCCGACGTGGTGATCCCCCAGACGGTGGTGCTGGTGATAGACCGGTCCGGGTCGATGGGCGAGTGGGCCGGGCCCGACTCCGAGCCCATCGAGAGGATGGCCCTGGCCCATCGGGCGGTGGACTTCCTGGTGTCGGGCCTGCCCGACAGCGCCCGGGTGGGTGTCGTCGCCTACGACAACAACGCCGACATCATCGTTGAGCCCACCCAAATCGGGGGCAACCGAGACGAGATCATGGATGAGATCCGCTGGCGGGTGGCCCCCGGGGGCAGCACCAACGCCGAGGCGGGGCTGACGCGCGGCTACGAGATGGCCAGGCGCGAGGCCGATCAGGACCGGTCGGTTCTGGTCCTGCTGCTGTCCGACGGAGTGGCCAACGTGGGGGCCACCCGCACCGACGACATCCTCGAGGAGATAGGCGAGCGGTCCGACATCGGGCTGTCCACCGTCGGCGTGGGCCTGGGGCCGTTCAACGACGTGCTCATGGAGCAGTTGGCCAACCGGGCCGACGGCACCTACCACTACATCGACAGCCCCGACGAGGCCCGGCGCGTCTTCGTGGACGACCTGGGCAGCCTGCTGTCCTTGGCCGCCCGCGACGCCCGCATCCAGGTGGCCTTCGACCCCGAGGCCGTCCGGTCGTACCGGCTGCTCGGCTTCGAGAACCGGGCCATTGACGACGAGGACTTCCGCGACGACACCCGCGACGCGGGCGAGGTCGGCCTGGGCCAGAGCTCGACCGCCCTCTACGAGGTGGCACTGGCCGGCGGCGGATCGGGGTTGGGCCCGTCGGACCCGGTGGCGGTGGCGACGCTGCGCTACCAGAGGCCGAGGAGCGGGGCGGTCAGCGAGGTGACGGCCAGGCTCTCGGCCGCCGACATCGCGCCGTCTTTCGAGTCGGCCGCCCCGCACTTCCGGCTGGCCGCGGTGGCCGCCGAGCTGGCCGAAACCCTCGGCGGCAGCCCCTTCGCCGACACGGGGATGCTCGACTTGGCCAAGGCGGCCATCTCGGTGGCGGAGTCCCTGCCCGAGGACCCCGACACCGAAGAGCTGCTCGACCTGATCCTCACCGTCCGCCAGATAGGCGGCGACACAACCGGAATCGGCTAAAGGATCTCCCGGCTTCCAGCGGAGGGGATGGAGCCCGGGGGAACAGGGCGGGCCGGCGGCGGTACCTACAACAGCCGCCGGCCCGCCCCACCCTCTTACCCGGGCCCGTCCCGGGTCCGGTTCTGCCGCCGCCGACCGATCGCTTGGCCGTTTCCGCTTCGGGTGTTGGCCGCCGGTTCGCGGCTCCCGCTCGGAGCGCTGGCGGCTGGCCGACTGTTCTTGCGATGGTGCGCTCGGTGATGGGGGCCGCACAGCGCCATCAGGTTGTCGATGTCGGTGACGCCGCCGTTCTCCCACTCCCGGACGTGATGGATCTCGCAGCGCTGCATCGGGGCGCCGCAGGTCACGCATCCTCGGTCCCGCACCGCCACGGCCAGGTGCTGGTGGACGTTGGCCAGCCGGAGGCTGCGCCCCATCCACAGCGGCCGCCCCCGGCCGGCGAAGATCATGCCGGTCAGCCGGGTGTCGGGCGACAGCTCGGCGAGGATGCTCGCCGGCACGGGCCCGGTGCCGATGATCTCACAGCATCCGTCGGGATCGGTGCCGTCGATCACGCCGATGTCGGCCACCACCACCAACTGGGCCGACGCCTTGGCTCTGATGGCCTTGCCGGCTCCGCCGTCGGCACCGACCGCCAGTGGCTGACGGGTGAGGGCGTCCCGGCCGGTGATGAGCTCGAACAGGGCGTCGGCCCGGCGCTGCTGCCCCGCCGCTTCGTCGGCTTTCCCCGGCCCTCTGGTTTCTTCGCCGGGCCGCCCTCCCGCTGCCTGCTTCCTTCGCCGCCGGGGGCCGTGCCGGGCTTGCCGCCGCTGCGGCTGCGGGGGCTGGCGCCTGCCTGTCTAGGGGTTGAGGGGTCGCTGGCGGTGGCGAGGAATGGCGAAGACTTTTGGGTTCTTGGGCCGGTCTCGGCGCGCCGGCGCTGGAGCGGGCTCCGGGGTTCTCCGGCCGCTGATCCTCGCGGCGCGTTGCCGGGTGAGGCGGCGGGCACAGGCCGGCCCCGGCCGTTGCTTCTCCGATGACTTACAGTTCGTTCCGGCGGGGCCGCGACATAGGAGGCATCCCGATGCGTAAATCGTTGAACCGCGGCGCTGATCGCCGCCGCTGTAGCCGTGGGCGCTGCCGCGGCCGGGGCGGCCACGGTCGCGCTGTTCACCGACATCGTCGGCCACGAGCACGAGCAGGCGATACGGGCCGCTAACGCCAAGGGCCTGTTCGCCGGATACGACGACGGCTCTTTCAGGCCGGACCGCAAGCTCACCAACCGGCAGTCCGAGGTCGTGCTCCGAAGGCTGCTCGACAGATACCAAGACGACGACGGCGACTCCACCCTCACCAGAGGCCAAGCCGCCGCGCTGCTCGCCTACGGGGTCTGCGGGCTCGACGGCGACTGCGGCACGGCCACTGCCCCGAGAACGCCTACGACCACCGCCCCCGTGGCCCCAGCGGACACCGGCGATTGGACGCGGAGCGTTCACGACGTCGGGACGGTGGCCTACTCGTTGATCAGCGACGGCAACTGGAACGGCCACAACTGGGACTTCGCTTTTCTAAGCGTTGTGTGCTGGGCGGACGGTTCTCCCGAGATCCATATTGCTGTGCCTTCGCTGGTCGCCACTGGCAGCATCCGGGTGAACTACTGGCCCGGCGACGGAGGCATAACCACAGCCGTTTGGGAGATAAGGACATGGGGAGCGCAGCGCGACCGGCTGGTACAGCCTTCGTCCTTGAGTCGGGGGGCGTTCCTGCGGAACATCATCGACCACCCCAGTGACCTCCTCTTCGGATATGTCGACGCAGGTGTTACCACCACACACCGCTGGTCCAACACCGACGGCCTCGCCGCTGTAGCTAGCTACCTCTACAAAGTCTGCGGGATGTGATCTCAGCAGCCGTCAGGACGGCTCGGCGGCGTCTTCAGAGCGGAGCCGGGCCAGGGCTCGGCGCCCGGGTTCGCCGGGGGCAGCGAGGGCTGCAGCGACCTGCTCTAACGGCCCGCCGCAGCGAGGCTCGGGCCAAGAAAAAGGCGCCGGTTTGTTGGCTACCCGCTCCCGGTCCTGTACACTGATCGTCCTCCCCGATAAACCTCCAACGCGACCAGAAAGAACACAACAGAGATGACAGACACGAAACGCCTTTCCGGCAGTTGTCACCGCTGTGGCTATTTCCTTGATACCAGCGATGAGCATGTCTGCTACTACATCGGCACGGGGAAGATACGAGCGGACCGCTTCCATAACCAAGATGGTTGGTCGTGGAACGCCTGGCTAAGCAGTGGATACAGCCGGAGTGGAGTCGAGGACACTAAGGCTGCCGCTTTGTCCGCTGCTGAAGAGGCCATGGACAGGCTGGAGTTGGCCGATATGACAGCGGAGAAGGCCGCTGCGGTTCTCGTCGGCAATCTGTACGGCCCCGACCTCATGGAGATGGTGGCCGACAGGGCCGCTGAGGGACTCGTCGGCAAGCTGTGCGTCCCAGACCTCATGGAGATGGTGGCCGACAACGCAGGCCAGGCGATCTCCGACGGCACCGCTGGAAGCGACATCTCGCCAGGCCGCGGAGATAATTGACAGACACTCCCACCGCTCAGAGAAAGAACACACCCGATGACAGACATTCCCAGCAGCGTTCCGCCCTCGTTCCGGTCCACGTGCCGGGGCGTCTAGAGGAGTAATCCTGCATATGGCCAAGCACCGGAAGCGCAAGAAAGTCAAAGCAGGGCACACGCCCCCGCAGGCGTTCCCGCCGCCGGGCATCCCTATCCCGGCGGAGGTCATGTATCCGGATGCCCTAGCCAGTGGGGGTGTAGATGTAGTCGCCATGTACGACGACGCGCCGCCAGCCGGGCCGCCGTCGGCGGAACAACTGGCCGAGTTCCATAAGAGCATCCAGCAGTTGAGGAAGGGGCTCAAGCTGTGCCTGGCTCCCGGATGCGCCGCAAAAGGCAAAGCCATCATCAAAGCGCACTCGCTCTCTCAAGGCAAGGTGCTTAGGCGGTTAGCTATAGATGGGAAAGTGTGGGCGCTGCATGGCGAAGGCGGCCCGAACAAAGAAGACGGCACTTATGAGGTTGTCTCTCCGTTCAAGCTGATCGGGATAGGCGAAGCGACGACTTTCACCGGGCTTTGCGGCGAACATGACAATTCGATTTTCGAGATGATAGATAACGGGGACATAGATACAGGGAATCAAGAATATCTTTTTCGGCTGGCGTATAGGGCCATATTACGCAAGACATATGAGCAAAAATGTGGGTTGCATCACTTCAAGGACAAGAGGATGCCTGTAAGGAGAACGGCTGATGGCGGGCTGATAGACCAGTTCACTTTTCAAATGCAGGTCGTGCCTAAACAGATCATAGAATACAAAGAGCGTATCGACAAAATGCTAGTGGCCGGTGACTGGGCTGGGATGCGGCACAAGATATTCCAAGCGGACAAGGTGACACCAAACCTGGCGGCCGCTGACCTGATTCCCTTAGATGATATAGATCGGGACTCTACGGCGATGGCCGTGCTGACAATTCTGCCTGCGGCGCAGGGAGTCGTCGTTATTTTTTCTTCTACAGCAGACGATTACCCGGAACTCGAAAGCTACGCCGGCCGGCATCTGAACGCCCCGCCGACGAGCAAACGATTCCGTGAAGAGTTAACTCGAGCTGTTTTGTCCACAGAAAACTTCGTCATATCGCCGGCGTTATGGGATAAGCTATCCGCTGACCGCCAACAGCAAATAATTCAATATTTTATGGCGATGCTGATGGATTACCCGCCAGCCCACTTCCAGCGTCGCTTTTCGTGTTTCGGCTGATTGGTGCCGGGATAGCCGCCGGCGGGCAGGGCCGGTTTTGGCTCCCTTGACCGGCCGCGCCCGGGCCCGGTGCAGGATCGGTGTGGCGAGAGAGCCCGACCTTCACGACCGGATCGAGCGCTGGAAGCGCCGGGAGGGCTACACGCATTCCAGCGTCCTGGCGAAGGGGCTCACCTACCAGCAGGCCCAGGACCGCGAGGCGATGGAGGTCAAAGACCGGCCCGAATGCCTGCGCACCGGCGCCGACGGCGCCGACGGCGACGAACACGAACGCGTCTGGGCCGTCTACCACGTCTGGGCGCCGTAGCGGCCCCTCCCGCTGCGGCTGCGCCCGCCCGCCCCGCGGGCCCCGCAGCCGAAGCGAACCCCGCGCCCGCCGAGGGCATGAAAAGAGAGAACGTCGGGCCCGCCAGCCCCGGCGCCGCACCGCCCGTCGCGCCCCTCCGCCCCGCGGCTGCGCCCTGCGGCCCTGCGCCGCGGCGGGCGACACGCCGACCCGCCCGTAAGGGGCGGCCAGCAGACAGCGGGCAGGGCGCAGAACGGGAGAGACGGAGAGAGCGCGACAGGCGGCGGGGCAACGGGCTCGGCGGGCTCGGCGGGCGCCCACTCAAAATGTGCGTCATTGTGACGCTCAATCCGATGTCTTCTTTAATCGAAGGGTTGTCCTAAGGACCCCAGAAACGACCTGTACGAAGTCGCACACTTTGGGGCGCGGCATCCTGCTTGTCGGAACGCTCGGCCTTGGCCACGAGGGCAGCGGCACGGCGGCTCACGGCGCTGCGCCCCTCGGGTCCGGGTATGAGCAGGGGACCGGGCCGCCGACCCGTTCGGCGGCTGCGATGGCGGCGGACCTGAGGTCGTCCATCCCCACTTCGGGGCCTGCCTTCTTCAGGTGCTTGAAGACCGCCTTGGAGACGGCTCGGACGGCGGGGGCCAGGCCCTCGAGGGGCGTGTCCTCGGGCCAGTAGCAGATGTCGCCCGAGTCGTCGCTCGCAGGTGCGGACCTCCTCAGGCCGGCCATCGCGCCCGCCGTCGGCCCGCCACAGGGCGTCGGTGTGGCCGTCGACGACCTGCTCGATCAGGTTGAAGCTGATCGGGTCGAAGGTGCCGAAGACCCTGCCCATGCCGGTGTCGGCGTCCACGAAGGCCGACGCGGTGCGGCCCCGGCGCTGACGCTCCAGCAGGGCCTCCCCCCGGTCCGGCGACTTGGCCCCCGCGAACCGGCGGGCCTCCCGGGCGAACGACTCCGACGATGCCGTGCCGGCTCGTTCCAGCAGCCCGGCATCGCCGTCGACGACCCCGGTTCCGCACTGCTCGGCCGCGGTCACCAGAGCCGACGCATTATCCATGGTGATTTCTCCGGCGGCCAGCCGCCCGGCCGTGTTGGGCATCTCGGCCAGCTTCCCGGCCACCTTGGCGACCCGGCGAGCATCCCGGCCCGACAGCCGCCCGCTTTCCTGCAACACCGAAGCCGCCCCAGCACCGCTGCCGGACTGCTCCATCTCGGCGGCGATCCGGCACATGAGCGAGTCGATCTTGACCCGAGCCCGCCCCAGGACCGAGGCCAGGTCGCGCAGCTCAGGCACCGAGCCCACCGGCGACATGGCGTCGAGCAACCTCACCACCGCCCGCCCCCGATCAACGTCGGCCAACGGCTCTGCCCCCGCATCCCGGAACAGGTGTTCATCCATAATGACCACTATAAATAAGGGGTGTGACAGTCAAGGGCCTTTCGGAGAGCGAAATATGTTACAATTTTATTACAAAATGGCCCTCTCGCTTAGAGTCAGCCTAGAATCTCGAATTCCGAACCGAGCGAACAGCCCTTCGCTGGGTGCGGGTAAGCGTTGGGGCGGACGCCTGTGGCGGGGCCCTTCCAAGCCGACGGAGCAGTTGAGGGGGAGGGAGACAATGCCTGGTAACCGCTACCCGGCCCCCTTCGCTACCAACCCTCTTCCACCTAGGTCCGGCCCCACGGTGGCCGACGCCATCAACGACACATTGCGTCAAGTGGCCGGGTACGGCGACTACTCGGTGGCTATCGCATCCGCTTATTTCAATCTGGGCGGCTGGCTGGAGATAGCTGACGAGTTGAGTTCGGTGCCGCGAGTGAGGCTGCTTCTCGGCGTCGCGCCCGACCCGACCGCCGATCAGACCGGCCGGCGGGCGACCCCTTCACCTGACCCGTCGTCGCTGGAGGAGTGGATCAAGACCGAACGTGATCGCGTGGCGTTCACTACCGATGACGAACAGCATGTGCGCGCCCTCATCGAATGGCTGAGGACTGTCGACAGCGACGAGCGGCCGCGGGTGGAGGTCAGGCGGCCCACTGGAGCCTTCCTGTACGGCAAGGCATTCATCGTGGAAAACCCCCGTCCGTTTGTGGCCACTCTGGTCGGGTCAGCGAATCTGACGTATGCCGGGCTGAGGCGCAATAAAGAACTTGTAGTCGGCCACCATGCGTCAGAGACCACTGACGCCGTGATCGGATGGTTCAACGAACACTGGGCTAGCGCTGAGGTCTTTGACTTGGCCGATCTGTTTGACCAGAGGATCCGCGAGCATCCGCCCGAGTTGATCTACGCCCGGATGCTGGCCGAGTACTACGGGCAGGGACTAGAAGCCGACACTGCCTTCGACGGCGTAACTGACATGCTGTTGACTGACTGGCAGAAAGCGGGGGCGGAGACTGCTTTCGAGATGATGCAGACCTACGGCGGTGCCTTGCTAGCTGACGATGTGGGTCTCGGCAAGACCCATACCGCAGCCAAAGTCATAAGCCACTACACAAGGCGCAGGGAACGTGGCGTCGGCGCACCATGGGTTTTGGTCGTCTGTCCCGCGGCGATGGAGTCCACTTGGGAATCAGTGCTGCACGAACAAGGTGTCGCCAGCCGTGTCAAGGTCTTGTCTTACGACAAGGCACGCAGACAGATTCACGAGAATCTGGACGAATTTGACAAGTATGCGATGGTTGTGTGCGATGAGGCACATCACCTCCGCAACCCTGGGGCCAAGAGGACCAAAGAAATCGACAGACTTATCGCCGGGAACGGCACCCCCAAGCACGCGCTGATGATGACCGCCACTCCGGTGAACAACGGGATAGGCGATATGGAGTCGATCATCTCACTGGCAGTGAGGGATGATGAGACTTTCCGTCCGCGGGGCATACCTTCGCTGCGCGGCTACTTCAACGCAGCCCGTCGCCGCGATAAACAAGGGGAACTGCGTCCTGATCATGTGGAACAACTCATGGACGCTTTCACGGTCCGCTACACCCGCGGATTTGTGGAGAAAACCTATCCGGGCACCGAACTTGATGACGGCACTCTTGTCAAATTCCCTGAGCGCCACATCACAAAGCTCAAATACGAACCTGACGGCCCAGGTCTGGAAGTGCTGTCGAAGCTCGAACAAGCACTGATAGGAGGCCATGAGCACAACGAAGAAACCGATGACGACTACATTCAAGCGGGCCGATTGATATTCGCGCTCTACCGCCCCAACCGATATGAGGTCAGCAGACGGCGGTGGGAGCGGAGCGAAGCCCGCGCTGATGACGACCTAGATGAAAGCGTCACCGACCGGTTCACCGACGGGTTCCTGCGTACGCTGCTGCTAAAACGACTCGACTCGTCGCCCCACGCCCTGGCCCGTTCATTGGAGAGGATGGAGAGGCGACACGACCGGGCGCTTCGAGTGCTCAGAGCAGGCAAACTTCCAGATATCTCATTGGTGTCAGACCCGGCCGAGCTGGCCAACTTGTTTGATGACGACGAGGACGACAGCGACGACAACTATGGTGAGGGCGACGACGGTCAGCTCGGTCGCGGCTACGACCTGCGGGCTATGCGGACGGCCGTAGAGCACGACATCGAGCTGCTGAGCCGACTGCGCGACCTGGCAGAGAGGGCACAGATAAACGATCCGAAACGGCTGGTGCTGGCCGAATATCTGCGTAACCAAGCGGCAACCGCTAGACCGATCAGCCAAGATGATGATGGGCGCATGGCCCGCAAGACCCTGGTGTTTACGGAGTCAGCAGATTCAGCGATCGACTTAGCGGAGTGGGTACACAGACAGGTTGAAATCGCCCCGCGGAACGACCCGCTGGGCAAATTCAAGGGCCGTGTCTCAAATGAGGCCGTGACTGGGAGAAATCGGAGTCAGCACTCGAACCTCATCAAGAGCTTCGATCCCGCTGAGGCCAAGGCAGGCGATGACCGCTATGACCTCATCATTTCCACCGACACTCTCGCCGAAGGCGTCAATCTCCAAGCCGCTGGTCGGTGCATCAACTACGACCTGCCGTGGAACCCGATGAGGGTTGTGCAGCGGTTTGGGCGAGTTGACCGGCTCCGGTCTCTACACTCCAAAGTGGATCTGAGGTGCTTCTACCCTGGTGATCAAATTGATCGTTGGCTGCGGCTGCTCAGGAAGCTCAACCGGAAGCTCTCAGCCGCCGACGCTGCCGTCGGCGTGGAGAAGATCCTGCTGTCAGACCATCCAGCTTCGGGCGGCAAGACCTTCAACGAAGAGCAGTCGATCACGGAAGGTAGCGACGACCTGGCCTCACTGATCGACAACGAGATCGACCGCCAGGCCCGGTCGCCACAGGAGATGAGATATCGGCTCGGCACTCTGCGCGATGAACTCGGTTCCGACGTCGACGACTTGCCTCACACGGCTGGGTCGGGGTTCATCAACAAGTCTGCGGCTGTAGTCAGACCCGCGTACGTGTTTTGTCTGCGGATGGGCGAAGACGGTCCGGTCTGGTTCCGCACTGTGTTCTGCGACGATGACTGGAAACCGCTGCCCCGTGGCAATCGACAGGCCGATGAGACGCTCTCACTGGATCTCCACCCGCACGAAGAAACGGCCATTGACGATAAGCACTCCTCAGCGCTGAGGCTGGCTGACCCTGATCCCGCCGGCGAAGGTCCCGCGCCCAGGCATCTTCCCCGGCATATCTACGCGGGTGCTTTCACCGCTTGGGAGCGGGCGCGGGCCCACGCACACGCTGCTTATGTGAAGAAGCTGGGAGAGGAACAGAGTTCGAAGCCTCCGGAGGCGTTTGAGAAGGCGTCTGGGGTGCTTGAACACCTGGGTCAACGGTCCAAACCGGTCAGAGACCGGCTGGCCACCGTGCCACTGTCCAAGAAGCCCGAAGAGGCCGTCAACAAGAAATTGAAGGAGTACAACGCAAACCACCGTCAGTCCGCTTGGTTGCTGGAAGCGGTGGAGAACATCCTCGACGAGCACGGGATCGTTGCCAGAGTACCTCGCGACGGACTGGAGCCCGGCCTGCTGTCGGAAGACATCCGCCTGATCTGCTGGCAGGCGGTCCGCCCCGGTTAGCGGCTGGACCAGCGGGGTGGGCGGCCTTCGGTGAAGGCTCTGGGGCCCTCTTGGGCGTCCTCGGAGATGAGCATGGCTTCGTAGCGGGCCATCTTCCCTGAGCGCAGAAGCTCGAAAGCCTCGGCCAGGCCGAGATGGCCGGTCCGGGTCCCGATTTCCATCACCGCGGCCACGGCCAAGGGGGCGGCCTCAGCCGTCCGCTGGGCCAAGGCCCTGGCCTCCTCTATCAGATCGGCGCCGGGCACCACCGAGTTCACCAGGCCCCAGCGCAGCGCCTCGGCCGCGTCCAGCCTGCGCCCGGCCCACAGCACCTCGTTGGCGATCACCGGGGGGAGCATCCGGGGAAGCCGCACGGCCCCGGCGTCGGGAATGATCCCCAGCCCCGCTTCTGGCAGCCAGAACCGGGCGTGGTCGGCGGCCACCACCAAGTCGGCGGCCAGCGCGATCTCGAAGCCGCCCCCCACCGCCATCCCGTTGACCGCGCAGATCACCGGTTTGTGACGGTCGGGCAGCTCGCCGAACCCGCCGAACCCGCCGGGGCCGTAGTCGGCCTCGTAGTCCTCCCCGTCCGACGCCGCCTTCAGGTCCCAGCCCGCGGAGAAGAAGCGGTCGCCCGCGCCGGTGAGGATGGCCGCCTGCAGGTCGTCGTCGTCCAAGAAGGAGGAGAAGACGGCGCCCAGCTCCCGGCTGGTGGCGGCGTCGATGGCGTTGGCCTTGGGCCGGTCCAAGACGACCTCCAGCACCGGCCCCCGAACGGTGGTTATGACGGAGTCAGTCACGGGTCGGCTCCTGTCTGTTTCGGCATCCCGTCGGTCCCGGCGCCGTCCACGACGGCCAGGGCATCGACGGCCACGGCCCGGTCGGCGGTGACCACCAGCGGGTTCACCTCTATCTCGATTAACTCGGGTCGGTCTCGCACCAGATCAGTGAGGCGGTCGGTGACGGCGATCACGGCATCGACCGCGGCCGCGGGCCGACCCCGGAAACCGGCCAGCAGCGGCCATACCCGGAGCTGCTCCAGGGCGGACCGGACCGCTTCGGGGCTCTCCGGCAGCAAGAGACAGGCGGTGTCGTTGAGGACCTCTACCAGCTCGCCGCCCGCGCCCATAGTCAGCAGCCAGCCGATGGGATGAGACGAGCGCACGCTCACCAGCAGCTCTGCCAGAACCCCCTCCACATGCGACTCCACCAGCACCTTCCCGCCATGTCGGTGTTGATGATCTTGATGGCCGCCCAGCCTCTCCTCCACCTGCGATTCCACCAGCACCTTCCCGCCGGGACCCAGGCCTGACAATCTCCGGGCTGCCTCGGCCACGGCCTCGGGGCTGGTCAGGTTGACGGCCACCCCGCCGACATCGGACTTGTGATCGAGGCCGACGGTCTTGACCACCGCCGGGAAGCCGATCCGGGCCGCGGCCTCGGCCGCGTCAGCGGCTTCGACCACCTCCCCGGCGGGCACCGCGATCCCGACCGAGGCCAGCAGGGCCTTGGCCTCAGGCTCGTCCAACCGTCTTGGCTTGGAATCGGCCAACCTGGTCGATGCTGCTGGGGTTGGTGGCTGACTCGCCTCGGCTGTCACGCTCACCATCGCGGCGGCTGCTGGGGCTGGTGGCTGACTCGCCTCGGCTGTCTCGGCGGTCGTAGCAAGCGCTGGCTTCGGCTGCCGTCCCGGCTCGTCACCGGTCGCAACCGGTGCCGGGGGCAGCAGCCGGGCCGGTCCTACACCCTGGCGACAGGCACGGCCCAGTTCGGCGGCCGCCTCCAGGCCGGACAGGGCGGCGTCGATGTCTCCCACCGCGGCCAGGCCGGCCTCGGCTGCCGCAGTCCGGGCCTCGGCTGGCAGGTTCTCGGCCATGGAGGCGGCCACCACCCCGGGCACCCCGGTGGCGGCCGCGGCCGCCCCGAAAGCCGAAAGCGTCGGCCACCACCGGGACCGGTCCAGCCCGGCCCGGGGGAAGTCGAGCACCAGCACGGCCGCGTCGAATCCGCCGTCGAGCACGGCGGTGAAGCACGCCTCCAGCCGGGGCCGGTCGCCCCAGATGAAGGTGTGGTAGTCGAGCGGGTTGGTGACGGCCACCATCTCGTTCAGCGTGGCCGCCACCCGGTCCCGGTGGTCGGCCCCGAAGGGGGGAAAAACTAGATCGCGGCCCCGGGCCCGGTCGGCCACCAGGGCCGCCTCCCCGCCCGAGCAGCTCAGCGACACCAGCCGGTTGCCCCCCAGGGCCCCGACCGCGGTAACCACCGCCAGGGTGTCGAGCAGTTCGGGGATCGACTCCACCCGGCGCACCCCCAGGCGGCGGAACAGGGCGCCGTAGGCGTCGTCGTCGCCCACCAGCGAAGAGGTGTGCGACGCGGCGATGGCCCCGCCGCCCGGCGTCACCCCCGACTTGAGGGCCGCCACCGGCACCCCCCGGGCCTGGGCCCGCCCCACCGCCTCGGCGAAGCGGGCCGAATCGCCCAGAGCCTCGATGCAGATCCCCACCGCGGTCACCGCCTCGTCGGCGGCCAGGGCCTCCAGCGCCTCCTCGACCCCCACGTCGGCCTGATTGCCGAGGGCCGCCACGTAGGCCACGTCCAAACTCCGCTGCTGCATGGTGAGGTTCAAGGCGATGTTGCCGCTCTGGGTCACGAGGGCCGCGCCCCGCTCACAGCGGCTCAACCCCTGCTGGTCGGGCCACAGCGCCGCCCCGGCGACGGCCGACACGATGCCGTAGCAGTTGGGCCCCACCACCGGCATCCCCGCCGCGGCGGCCACCAGATCGCGCTGCAGGGCCACCCCCCGCTCCCCGGTCTCGGCGAACCCCGACGCGTGGCACACTGCCCCGCCCGCCCCGCCCGCGGCCAAGTCCCGCACCACCTCGACGGCGGCCGACCGGTTCACCCCCACGAAGGCGGCGTCCACCGCGGCGGGCAGGTCGGCCACCGAGGCCGCCGTTGGCAAGTCCGGCCGAGGGGCCCGGCGGGGGTTCACCATCCACATGTCGCCCTCAAAGCCCAAGGCGAGGCACTGGTCGGCGGCCCGCCCGGCCGCCTCGCCCCCCACGAAGGCAATCGAGCCCGGCCGCAGCAGCCGCCCCAGCCGCCCGGTCACGATTCGGCCCCCGCCGTCATGTCGTCACGACCCAGGGCTGTCCGTTCTCGGCCCCGGCCCGGTCACGCGGCCGCCCCGACGCCGTCATGTCGTCACAACCCAGGAGCCGCCCCGCCCGGACCCCGCCTCCGGCGTCACGCCCTCAGGCCCCCAGGGGGCGCAGCATGGCCCGGGAGATGATGTGGCGCTGGATCTCGCTGGTGCCGTCCCAGATGCGGTCAACCCGGGCGTCCCGCCAGATCCGCTCCAGGGGCAGTTCGTCCATCAGGCCCATGCCGCCCAGGATCTGGATGGCCTCGTCCGACACGAACTGCAGCATCTCGGTGGCCGAGATCTTGGCCATGGCCGCGTCGCTGTCGGTCATCTCCCCCCGGGCCGACAGCCAGGCCGCCCGGTAGGTCACCAGCTCGGCTTCCAGCAGCCGGGTGGCCATGTCGGCCAGCTTGAACGACACGCCCTGGAACTTGCCGATCTTCTGGCCGAACTGCTCCCGGTCGGCGGCCCAGCTCCGGGCCACGTCCAGGGCCCGGTCGGCCCGGCCCAAACAGACGGCGGCCACCTGCAGGCGGGTGTTGCCCAGCCACTGGTTGGCCACCTCGAAGCCGCCGTCCTCGGGGCCGAGCAGCTTCGAGTCCGGCACCCGGGCCTCGTCGAACTCGATGATCAGGTTGTGGTAGCCCCGGTTGGACACGCAGTTGTAGCCGGGCAGGCGCCGCACGCCGGGGGTGTCGAAGTCCACCAGGAAGGCCGAGATGGCGGTGCGGGGGCCGCGGGGGGTCTCGACCGATCCGGTGGCGGCGAACAGGATCACGTAGTCGGCCAGGTCGGCGTGGCTGATGAAGTGCTTGGTGCCGCTGATCACGAAATCGCCCCCCTGGCGGCGGGCCCGGCACTTCATCCCCCGCAGGTCCGACCCAGCGTCGGGCTCGCTCATGGCCAGGCACTCGGTCCGCTCGCCCCTGACGGTGGGCAGCAGGTATTCCTCGATCTGGTCGCCGGCGCAGGCCTGCAGGATGTTGGAGGGGCGGGCCACGATGTACTGAAGGGCGTAGCTGGTCCAGCCGAAGGCCCGCTCGGCCATGGCCATGGTCAGGTCGTCGAGCCCGCCCCCGCCCAACTCGGCCGGCATGTTGGCCGCGTAGATGCCGGCCTTCAGCGCCCGGCTGCGGATCTGGTCCACCAGCTCGGGGGGGACCTCTCCGGTGCGCTCCACCTCGGCCTCGTGGCCCACCAGCTCGCGCTCCACGAACGCCCGGACGGTGTCGACCACCATCTCCTGCTCTTGGCTGACGGCGAAGTCCATAGACGGGCTCCTTCGGCGGGGATCAGGACTGCGTATGGGGGGGGCGGGTATCGGGACTGCAGCGGATCAGGACTGCGGATCGGGGCGGGGACCGGACTGCGGCGAGTCGGGGATCAGGACTGCGGATCGTGGTCGGGGACTGGGGCTGCGGGTCCGGCCGCAGGGCCGGGCGGCCGAACCGAGGGCGGGGACGGGCTCGGGTCAGCCGATGGACATGCGGCTTCCGGCCTGGGGCGGGGCGGGCAAGGAGGCGTGGGCTTCGGCCACCGCGGCCAGGGCCGCGGCCGGGCCGGGCCGGATGGGGGCGGAGCGGCCCGCGGCGGTGTCCACATGCACCAGCATCTGCTCGGTGGTACACAGCAGCTCGCCCGAGGACCCGTGGCGCATCGAGTGGAAGAAGTGCAGCCGCTTGGCGTCGACGCCCAGCACCTGGGTCGAGACCCGGATCGGCTCCCCCAGAGCCGCCTCCCGCAGATAGTTGAGGTGGGTCTCGACTGTGTAGAAGGAGTGTCCAGCGTCCCGGTAGGCCTCGTCGATGCCGACGTAGCGGAACAGCTTGTCCGACGCCCAGCCGAAGGCGACCAGGAAGGCGGCCTCGGTCATGTGGTCGTTGTAGTCCACCCAGTCCGGCTCCACTTGGGCCTCGTACAGCTCCAAGGGGGCGCCCACCTCGGCGCCGGGGGTCCAGGGCCCGCCGCCGCCCGCCCCGCCTATCCCGCCCCTGCCAGCGCCGTCCGCTCCGCCCGCCCCCGCCGGCCCGGCCGCGGCCGCCGCGGCGTGGATGCGAGCCTCCCGCTCGGCCACCAGCCGACCGGCGCCGATCCCCACCGGGCGCAGGGCCCGCATGACGGCCAGCAGGTACTCGTCCCGCAGCTCCTCCAGCTCCTCCACGGAGCGGCCCGCGGCCTGCTCGGCGCAGCCGGTGGCCAAGGCCCGGGCCAGGTCGGCGGTCAGCTCGGGGGCGGCCAGCTTGGTCCACGGAAGCTTCAGCGCCGGCCCGAACTGGCTCAGCATGTGGGCCATGCCCCCCGCCCCCCCGGCCAAGTGGAAGGTGAGGTTGGTGCCCATGGCCGCCCAGCGCAGGCCGGGGCCGTAGACCACAGCGTCGTCGAGCTCGCCGGTGGTGGCCACCCCGTCGTTGACCAAGTGCAGGATCTCCCGCCACAGGGCCTCCTGGAGGCGGTCCGACAGATACCCCTCGATCTCGTTGCGGACCACCAGGGGGTGCATCACCAGGTCGTCGTAGAAGGCCACGGCCCGCTCGACGGCGGCCGGGCTGGTGTCGCGCCCGGCCACCACCTCCACCAGCGGCAGCAGGTACACCGGGTTGAACGGATGGCCGATCAGTATCCGCTCGGGGTGGCGGCAGCCCGACTGGAGCCGCGACGGCAGCAGCCCCGACGAGCTGGAGGCGATGACCGCGCCCGGGCCGGCGGCCGCGGCCAGCCTCCGCAGGAGGTGACGTTTGAGCTCCTCGTCCTCGGGGGCGTTCTCCTGTATCCAGTCGGCGTCGACGGCCACCTCCTCGGCCGAGTCGGCCCAGCGGAGCTTGCGCCGGTCGGCGCCGGGGAACAGGCCCAGCCTCACCGCCGACGGCCAGGCCCGGTCCACCGCGGCCCGCAGCCGGCCCTCGGCCCCGTCGGCCGGGTCCCAGGCCACCACTTCGCAGCCCCGGGCCAGGGCCCGCACCGCCCAGCCCGCGCCGATCACGCCGGTCCCGGCCAATCCCACCGTCTCGACCGCCGGTGTCGCCGGTGGCATATCCGCACCCCCTCTGTCGGCCGGCGGCGCTCTGACTCCCCTGACTCTAGGAGACTCTAGGCTCCTCGGGCTCGCCCCGCCCCGCGGTGGCTACGGCTTGCTCGCGTGGCAGGCTGTCCGGGTGATAGCCACGGATCAGGCCCCCCCGGTCGAGGCCCGGCGAGCCGAACGCACTTTCAGCTTCTCGATAGTGGTATCGGGCGTCCGCTGCGCCCTCACCTATGTGGTCTTCCCCTGGCTGCTGCCCGCGGCCGGATGGGCCGGCGGCGCGGGCCCCGGCCTGGGACTGGCGATCGGGGTGGTGGCCATCGGCTTCAACCTGGTCAGCATCCGGCGGGCCTGGGCCCTGCGCCACCGCTACCGGTGGCCGATCACCGTGCTCAACACCGGGGTGGTGATCCTGCTGGTGATCCTGGCCGCCATCGACATCGGCGACCTCGCGGGCTGAGCCCGACCAGAGCCGTGTCCGCCGTCCCCGACTTCACCTCCGTCGATCTCTTCGCCGACCCCGCTGACCCCTTCGACCCCGCCGCCTTCGGTATCGCTCAGGACCTCGCAGGCCCTGCCGAGCCGGCTGCCGACCCTGCCGAGCCGGCTGTCTCCCAAGACTCTGCCGACCTCGCCGAGCCGGACGCCTCCCAAGACCCGGCCGGTCCCGCCGACCACGGCACCCCAACCGAGGGGAGCTTCGAGACCCCCGAGGGCATCGCCTTGCCCCCGGTGGCCACCGCCGCCGACATCGCCGCCGCCGACTACCTGGACACCTACCCGGGCCTGCCCCCGTTCCTGCGGGGCCCGTACCCCACCATGTACGTGAACCAGCCCTGGACCATCCGCCAGTACGCCGGATTCTCCACCGCCGAGGAGTCCAACGCCTTCTACCGCCGCAACCTGGCCGCGGGCCAGAAGGGCCTGTCGGTGGCCTTCGACCTGGCCACCCACCGGGGATACGACTCCGACAACCCCAGGGTGGCTGGCGATGTGGGCATGGCCGGGGTGGCCATCGACTCGATCCTGGACATGCGCCGCCTCTTCGACGGCATACCCCTGGGCGACACCACCGTGTCGATGACCATGAACGGGGCGGTGCTGCCGGTCATGGCCCTGTACATCGTGGCCGCCGAGGAGCAGGGCGTCGCCCCCGAGAGGCTGGCCGGCACCATCCAGAACGACATCCTCAAGGAGCTGATGGTCCGCAACACCTTCATCTACCCGCCGGGGCCGTCGATGCGGATCGTCTCCGACATCATGGCCTTCGCCGCGGCCCGGATGCCGAAGTTCAACTCGATATCGGTCTCGGGCTACCACATGCAGGAGGCCGGGGCCACCCTGGACCTGGAGCTGGCCTACACCCTGGCCGACGGGGTGGAATACGTGCGGGCCGGGTTGGACGCCGGCCTCGACATAGACGACTTCGCCCCCCGGCTCAGCTTCTTCTGGTGCATCGGCATGAACTTCTTCATGGAGGTGGCCAAGCTGCGGGCGGCCCGGATGCTGTGGGCCAAGCTGATGAAGCCGTTCGGGCCCCGCAACCCCCGGTCGCTCAGCCTGCGCACCCACTGCCAGACCAGCGGCTGGAGCCTCACCGCCCAAGACGTGTACAACAACGTGGTCCGCACCGGCGTGGAGGCCATGGCCGCGGTCGGGGGCCACACCCAGTCGCTGCACACCAACGCCTTCGACGAGGCGCTGGGCCTGCCCACCGACTTCTCGGCCCGCATCGCCCGCAACACTCAGTTGTTCCTCCAGCAGGAGTCGGGCGCCGTCCGCCCCGTGGACCCGTGGGGGGGCAGCTATCACGTGGAGCGGCTCACCGGGCGGCTCGCCGAGCGGGCCTGGGCCCACATAACCGAGGTGGAGGAGATGGGCGGCATGGCCGCGGCCATCTCCGCCGGGGTGCCCAAGGCCCGCATCGAGGAGGCCGCGGCCCGCACCCAGGCCCGCATCGACTCCGGCCGCCAAGCTGTGATCGGCGTCAACAAATACCGCCCAGACGGCCAGGCTGGCGGCGGCTCGGTCCAAGAGGTGGAGGTGCTGTCGATCGACAACGCCGAGGTGCGCCGCCGCCAGATCGCCGGGCTGGAGAAGCTGCGGCGCCAGCGCGACGCCGGTGCCGTGCAGGCCGCCCTGGAGGCGCTGACGGAGGCCGCGTCCGACCGGGCCCAGAACTTGCTGGAGCGGTCGGTGGCGGCCGCCCGGGCCGGGGCCACGGTGGGGGAGATGAGCGACGCGCTGGAGATCGTCTACGGTCGTCACGTTGCCGAGATACGAACGGTCGGGGGCGTCTACCGCCGAGAGGTGGCCGAGGTGAGCGGGGCCGCGGCCGACGCCGACGCGGTGCGGGCCCGCACCGACGAGTTCGCCCGCCGCCGGGGCCGCCGCCCCCGGATACTGGTGGCCAAGATGGGCCAGGACGGCCACGACCGGGGCCAGAAGGTGATCGCCACCGCCTTCGCCGATCTGGGCTTCGATGTGGACGTGGGCCCGCTGTTCGCCACCCCGGCCGAGGTGGCCCGCCAGGCCGCGGAGGCCGACGTGCATGTGGTGGGGGTATCGTCGCTGGCGGCCGGCCATCTGGCCCTGGTGCCCGAGCTGTTCGGCGAGCTGGCCGCCCTGGGCCGGGGCGACATCACCGTCGTGGTGGGCGGGGTGGTGCCCCCCGGCGACGTCGAGACCCTCACCGAGATGGGCGTAGCCGCCGTGTTCGGCCCCGGCACCGTCATCGCCGCCGCCGCCGCCGACCTCTTAGACCGCCTCCCCTGACCCCGGCCTGCTCGCCCGTCAAACAAAACGTTCATAAAAACGCTGGATTTATGGCTCTTTATGAAAGATTTGCGCGATCTGGAACTTTGAGGGTCCCGAAAATCACAAAAGTCACATAACTCATCAAAAGAGTTGCCCGCGCTGATCAGCCGCCCTTCAACGCCTACTGAGCGGAGCTCTGGTTGGAGGGTTGGATTAGCCCTGGCTGGCACCCGCGGGATTGGGTCTTGACAGGTTTCGGGTTTTGGTGTATTGAGGGTGGTGCGATCCCCTGCAAACCGAGGGAGGTGCGCATGGGTCGTCTCAAGCGTTCAGACTACCCGGACCATGACAACGGCACCGTCTGCGTCAAATGAATCGAGGACGACACCCATGCCACACAGCCACCACCACAGCAGCTTCGCCACCATATTGCTGGCGATGCTGATGCTGGCCAGCACAGCCTGCTCCACCACAGACCAGACAACCATCACCGCCACCCCAGACGACACCACGGCGACGCCGGGCGATGGCACCGCCTCGCCACCAAGCAGCCCACCTACCCCTACCAACCCTATTCCTGAGTCTACAGTGCCGGATTCTTCACTCGGATCTATGTCTACTGAACCAGATCCTTTTATTTATCAACATCCAGACCTAGTTCTGACGAATCTTAATGATCGTTCGACGCCACTCGGTCGTCTCTGCTGGGCAGTCTGGGAATTCCTTAGGATGGGATATGTAGAAGTCATTGGCGCTATTGCAGCGGCTAATCCAGAGCAGTTTGAGGTAGCTGATTCAAATCTGAACGGGATCGCTGAGGGTGAAGATGATCCGGTTGGTCCTGTAGGAGTCGCTAACGAAGAATCGGAAGAGTCTATCTCTGCAACTGACACGTATGGGTTTCTAGATGCCCTAGACTCTATAAGCGAACCTCAAATAATAGGAGTCGTAGATGATCAGAGTCTTTCCGAAGAACTTCAAGTGTTTGCGAAGGCTTTCTTTGAATGGGTCGAAGCTATCGAAGAACAGGCTAAAGCTGTGGGCTTTATTGGCATAGGTTATAGTCAGCTCCCGTACAAGGACTTTGATTCTCTGCCGAATGTAGATGTCTTTGATGAAGCACAATGCTGGCCTTCAGTCGAAGATCTAGAAGAATATAAGGAATACTGGGAGTAAATTGCGTGAGGTTATTGGCGCGTGATGCGGGCGGATCGCCGCCGAGGCCGATATGCACGTGATGGGGATGTCGTCGCTGGTGGCCAGCCACCTGGCCTTGGTGCCCGAGCTGTTCGGCGAGCTGCCGCCCTGGGCCGAGACGACATCACCGTTGTGGTAGGCGGAGTGATCCCCCCGGCGACATCGAGACCCTCACCAAGATGGGCGTAGCCACCGCCGCCGCCAACCTCCTAAACCGCCTCCCCTAACCCCGGCCACACTTCGCCCGGCAAACAAAAAGTTCATAAAAACGCTGTATTTATGGCTCTTTATGAATAATTTGCGCGATCTGGAACTTCAAGGTCCACGAAATCACAAAAGTCACATAACGCATCAAAAGAGTTGCCCGGCGCTTGTCAGCCGCCTCAACGCAGAAGTCTGCGCTTGTCGCGGTCGAGGCGGAGCGCTGGACGGAGTTGCTGCCCCGCATGATCGTCGATCTGAACGAGGGGCCCAATGCCTTCGTCCACGGCGACTTCCGAGACGACAACATGCTGTTTGATCCGGCCGGGTCGCTGGCGGTGCTGGACTTCCAGCTCGTGGGCTCGGCGGCGGCCGCCTACGACCTGGCCTATTTTGTTACCTGCAGCTTGGATGCGGTGGTGGCGCGGTCTTGTGAGCGGGCCCTGTTCGACCGGTGGCGGGCCGGGCTGGAGGCCCTGGGGGCGCCCGGGGCGGACATGGCCGCCGCCGAGCGCCAGTACCGGGTGGCGGCGCTGTGGTGTTTGGCCTATCCGGTGATCGCCAGCCGGGGCATGGACCTCGACGACCCCCGCCAGCACGCCCTGATCGAGCTGATGAACTCCCGGCTAGTGCGAGCAGCCCACGACCTCGACCTAGCCAGGCTGTACTGAGCCGGGCCTCGTCGGCACCCTGTTGACGGGCGGGCTTTCGCTGGGGTAGCGGATTGGGTCTTGACAAGCCCCCGGTTTTGGTGTTTCCTGATGGTGCGAGCCCCTGCCGACCGAGGGGTGTGTATGAGTCGTCTCAAGCGCCTGATCCTGTGGTGTTGCGCCGCGCTGATGCTGAGCACAGCCTGCTCGATCAGTGAGGAAACAACTGCAGCTTCAGGTGACGGCGCCGCCGCACCAACCGAACCCGCCGCACCGAACGGCACTGCTACCCCGACTACTGAACCCTCAACATCGGAACCCTCTCTCGAACCCGTGTCCAAAGAGTCGGATTCGTATTTCTACCTTCCTCAACTTCCCGATTATTGGCTAACTAATCCTTACGATACTTCAACGCCGCTCGGACAACTCTGCTGGGCTCTAGTGGAGTTTGTTAGAATAGAGTTTATTGAATCTTTTGGTACTATTGCTGCATCTCCGGCTGCGGTAATCGTTGACTCAAGCATAAAGGTGCCAACCCAAGACACTGACACATATCTTGACGCATTAGGTGCAATACAAGAACCCCGAATAGTAAGAGTCGTGGATGACCCTGGTCTTTCTGAAGAACTCCAAGTATTCGCGAAGGGTCTCTTTGAGATGATTGCGGCTGTCGAGGAACAGGCAAGAATTGTCGGATACAGAAACATAGATCACAGTCAGCTCCCATACAAAGATATCGAATCACTGCCTAATTTAGATATCTTTTACAAAGCAGTGGCAGAAAACCCAACACAGTGTCCCTCACCTGACCAAGACACAGAGCAGATAATGGAAGACTGGAGGGATCAACTGAATGAGGTGAATAATATATCTGATTAAGCCAGGTGGCCGAGGAGGCTGTGTTCACCTTGCGTCAAATGAATTGAGGACTACACCAATGCCACACAACAACTACCACAGCAGCTTCGCCGCCATATTGCTGGCGACGCTGATGCTGGCCAGCACAGCCTGCTCCGCCACAGACCGAACACCCATCACCGCCGCCCCAGGCGACACCACGGCGACACCACGGCGACACCACGGCGACAAGCAGCCCACCCACCACCACCAATCCTATTCCTGAGACTACAGAACCGGATTCTTCGCCTGGATCTACATCTACGGAACCAGATCCTTTTATTTATCAACATCCAGACCTAGTTCTGACGAATCTTAATGATCGTTCGACGCCACTCGGTCGTCTCTGCTGGGCAGTCTGGGAATTCCTTAGGATGGGATATGTAGAAGTCATTGGCGCTATTGCAGCGGCTAATCCAGAGCAGTTTGAGGTAGCTGATTCAAATCTGAACGGGATCGCTGAGGGTGAAGATGATCCGGTTGGTCCTGTAGGAGTCGCTAACGAAGAATCGGAAGAGTCTATCTCTGCAACTGACACGTATGGGTTTCTAGATGCATTAGACTCTATAAGCGAACCCCAAATAATAGGAGTCATAGATGATCAGAGTCTTTCCGAAGAACTCCAAGTGTTTGCAAAGGCTTTCTTTGAATGGGTTAAAGCTATCGAAGAACAGGCTGAAGCTGTGGGGTTTATTGGCGTAGATTATAGTCAGCTCCCGTACAAGGACTTTGATTCTCTGCCGAATGTAGATGTCTTTGATGAAGAACAATGCTGGCCTTCAGTCGAAGACATAGAAGAATATGAGGAAAGTATGAAATAAGATAATCGATTGGTAGTAAATATGCGTGAGGTTATTGACGCGTGATGCGGTCGGGTCGCAGCCGCGGCCGATGTGCCTGTGGTGGGGGTGTCGTCGCTGGCGGCTGGCCATCTGGCCCTGGTGCCCGAGCTGTTCGGCGAGCTGGCCGCCCTGGGCCGGGGTGACATCACCGCCGTGGTGGCTGGGGTGGTGCCCCCCGGCGCCGTGGAGGCCTTCACCGAGATGGGCGTGGCCGCCGTGTTCGGCCCCGGCACCGTCATCGCCGCCGCCGCCGCCGCCGCCGCCGACCTCCTAGACCGCCTACCCTGACCGGGCCCGCGCTCGGCTTGCGAGGCCCGAATCCGGTTTTGCGGCGATATGCTGGATTTGTTGATTTCTGATAGCGTATACTCAGAATATGATAAATCCATCATATCCTCTGTTTCATCCATCAAGGGACGACCGCCCCTCAGAGATGACAATCGATGCCTTCGCCGCGGAGTTCCCCAGCGAGAGCCGCTATGTCGAGTGGAAGTCGGGAACCGGTGGCACGGCGATCCAGAAGGCGATCGTCGCTTTCTCCAACGCCGAGGGCGGTGTCTTGCTGCTCGGAGTGGACGATCGTGGCAGACCGACGGGCATGCCCTTCACCGAGGGGCTTGAGCAGAAGCTCTGGGAAATCGTCAATCAAGTTGAGTCGCCCGGCAACGTTGCGCTGAACGGTCTCAAAGTCGGATCGGTGGAGATAACCGTCATCTCCGTCTCCAAGGGTCGACAGGGGGTGGCGCTGACATCGAGCGGCACGGTGCTCATTCGACGGGGCAAACAGAACTTGCCCTTGAAAAGCGCCGGGCTTGCCGAACTGGTGTCGCAGAGAGTCCATGAGAGCTTTGACGGTAGCCCCTCGCCGTGGTCTCTCGCCGACGCAGACCCCGGCCTCCTGGCCCAGCTCTGCAAGGCGTTCGAGATCGACCAGGAGACGAGCGATCCGGCCGTCGCCGATGCCCTTGAAGAGCGCGGCATGCTCGTACGCCAAGCTGGCGATGGCGTGCTCACCAAGTCGGGAGCGTTGTTCCTCGTGCCTGCCGCGCCCGATGCGTTCGGCAAGTGCTTCGTCGAGGTCTTTCGCTTCCAGCAGGGAGCGGCCGAATATGACCGGCGCATCGCATTCGGAGGCACTCCGGCGCAGCAGGTAGATGACGCGACCGCCTGGATCGACGAAGAACTGGGCTTCGATCTCGTGGTAGTCGGAGTCAAACGCCACGATCTGAGACGACTGCCGGTCAAGGCGCTCAGAGAGGCCATCGCCAACGCCGTCGCCCACCGCGACTACCAACTTACGGGCTCAGCCGTCGAAGTCCGCATCACTCCGAACGAGGTCGTGGTCGTGTCGCCGGGCGGATTCGTTGCTCCCGTGACCAGCGAGAATCTTCGTAATGCCCACGCGGCCCGGAACCGGCGCGTGCTTCAGTCACTGCGCGCCTTCGGACTAGCTGAAGATGCCGGCCGCGGGATCAAGGTCATTCTCGACGAGATGGCTGCCGACCTACGCTCCGAGCCGATCTTCGAGGAGCAGCCACCGGGGCACGTCACTGTGCGACTGCCCATCGAGAGCCCGGTGTCGCCTGAAGAGCGGGCGTGGGTCATCGAGCAGGAATCCCAGTCCGAACTGCGCCCCTCCGATCGGCGCGTGCTGATCGAGGCTGCACGCGGCCGGGTGCTCACGAACGCCGTCGTGCGCTTCCTATTGAACGTCGATCACATTGCCGCACGCGGGAGCCTCCAACGCTTGCGCGACGCTGGATTCCTCGAACAGGAAGGTGAACGCGGCGGGGCTCGCTACCGCATTGCGCCCGGCATCCGACGGCCCGCCGGCGTTGGATTGGACAGGGCCGGGCTCCGCAGGATGATACTCGACATGGCTGCTGACGGCCCGATCACGAATTCGACGGTACGGAGCGAAACGGGTTTGTCTCGAAATGAGACGAGCGTCCTGCTCGGGGAGTTGGTCGATGACGGGCTCCTTGAAATGCGCGGTTCCAAACGAGGGTCGCACTATGTGTGGCTAGAGGTCCCTCCCGTGCCCGGTAGTGGCGGCTCTTGCTGAGGGAGGCGTTATGCCAAGTTATGAAAGATTTGTCTGATTTCTGACCACCGTGTTCGTAAATCGACAAAGATCACATAACTCGTCAAAAGAGGTCGCGGTGATTGCCGCCCCACTCTCAAGGTGAGCCCGCGCTTGCCGCGGTCGGTGGGTAGGTTGGCAGCGTGACCTCTGAGATTCCCAGCTCCATTGACGACATTGACGCGGCTTGGCTAGCCGGGGCCACCGGCTGGTCGGTCGATTCGCTTGAGGCTGCCCAGATCGGGGCGGGGGTGGGGGTGAGCAGCGCCCTGTACCGCCTCAGTCTGGACGGGTCGGGCTGCCCGGCCACGGTCGTGGCCAAGCTGCCGGCCTTGGCCGAGGAGGCGGTGTTCACCTCGACCATCTTGGAGATGTACATACGCGAGGTCCGCTTCTTCGAGCGGGTGGCGGCCGACGCGCCGGTGCGGGTGCCCGAGTGCCACCACGCCGCCGTCGATCCCGAGACCAGCCGGTTCGTGGTGGTGATGGAGGACCTGGGCGGGCTGCGGGCGGTGGATCAGACGGCGGGCATGGCTGCGGCTGACGCCGAGCGGGCCGTGGACGCCTTGGCCCGCTGGCACGCCCGCTGGTGGGGCCGGGGCGATGAGATGGTGGAGGCCGGGGTGGGGTTGTCCATCGACCATCCCATCTACCCGGCGGTGCTGCCCCCGGTGTTCGACGAGGGCTGGGCCAAGGTGTCGGCGGCCATGGAGCTGGCGCCCGAGATCATCGAGTTGGCGGAGCGCTGGACGGAGCTGCTGCCCCGCATGATCGCTGACCTGAACGAGGGCCCCAACGCCTTCGTCCACGGCGACTTCCGGGCCGACAACATGCTGTTCGACCCGGCCGGGATGCCGGCCGTGCTGGACTTCCAGCTCGTGGGCTCCGTGGCGGCCGCCTACGACCTGGCCTACTTCGTCACCTGCAGCCTCGACGCGGCGGTGGCCCGGTCTTGCGAGCGGGCCCTGTTCGACCGGTGGCGGGCCGGGCTGGAGGCCCTGGGGGTGCCCGGGGCGGACATGGCCGCCGCCGAGCGCCAGTACCGGGTGGCGGCGCTGTGGTGCCTGGCCTATCCGGTGATCGCCAGCCGGGGCATGGACCTCGACGACCCCCGCCAGCACGCCCTGATCGAGTTGATGAACTCCCGGCTAGTGCGAGCAGCCCACGACCTCGACCTAGCCGGCCTCTACTGATATATTCCTGCGTGCTCGGCATCGGCGGGCGCATCCTCAAGCACACTGCGGAGTAGGTTAATCTATTTTTGACAAATAAAGCTCACGAAGGTTGGTAAGTTGACTAAGCTCCGGCGGGATTAATATCTCCAAATGATTTTCATGCAACAATAAGTACTCGAGGTTGCTGAGTCTGGCTAGTTCAGGTGGTATCAGACCTGTCAGGTTGTTATAGCCGAAGTTCAATGCTATCAAGTTAGTGAGTTGTCCCACTTCGGGCGGAATCGATCCGCTCAGGTTGTTGCCCAGCAGGCTTAGGCCGCGCAGGTTGGAGAAATCGCCGATCTCTGGCGGGATGGGACCGCCTGATCCAAACCCCTCTATTTCCAACCATCTGAGACTGTCAAGTCGGGAGAGAAGTGGTATAGACTCGCTGATTGACCCAGATGATCCAGTATGAGTTAGCAGAAATAGTTCTTCTACTCGGTTGTTTACTACAGCTATACCGTGCCATTCATGCAAAGGAGTATTCCGACCCCAGGCATCGGGATTGTCAGGATCGTCCAACATCCCGCGTTCGTCAAAGCTTGTGAAGAACTCCCACAACGCTTCGCAGTCGGCCTTCAATTCCTCTTGGTCTTGGGGAACCACAGCTTCTAGTTCACATGGCGGTTCGGAATTGCCCTCAACAGAGAGTGAATTGCCTTCAACAGAGAGTATTTCGAGATTAGGTATCTGATTTATTTCTTCTGGTACTACGCCGGTCAACCTATTATTGAACAAATGAAGCTCACGAAGGTTGGTAAGTTGTCCAAGCTCGGGTGGAATCGATCCCTCCAGGTAGTTTTCATGCAACGATAAGTATTCAAGATTGGTAAGTTTAGCAAGCTCAAGAGGAATGTGGCCGGTAAGGCGGTTATGCCCCAGGTTTAGCGCGATCAGGTTTGTAAGCTCTCCCATTTCAGGTGGGATTGGCCCACTTAGTTCGTTACTTGATAGGCTAATGGCTCGTAGGCTATTAAGGTCACCTATCTCCGGTGGAATTGGTCCGCTCAATTCAGATCCTTCAATTTCCATCCACCAGAGATTGGTCAGCTTGGCAAGTGATGGCAAGGTCTTACTGGTTGATCCAGCCAGTCCAGTGCCGGTGAGCAGAAATATTGTCTCCACGCGGTTATCGCCTACGTATACACCGTGCCATTCATGTAAAGGAGTATTCCGACCCCAGGCATCAGATCTGTCTGGATCGTCCAGTATCCCGCGTCCGTCCAGGTTGGTGAAGAACTCCCACAACGCTTCGCAGTCGGCTTTCAATTCCTCTTGGTCTTGGGGAACCACAGCTTCTAATTCACACGGCGATTCAGGCTGGGGCTGGTCGGACTGAGGCTGATCGGGCTGGTGCTGGGCTGACTGGGGCTCGTCGGGCTGGGATTGGGCTGATTGAGGTTCGTCGGGCTGAGGCCGGCTGGACTGAGGCAGGACTGAGCGGGTGATATTCAGCGCCGCTAGAACAACGGCGGCGAAAACAAGGAAACCCCACCGTTTCTTTCGCGGACACCGAGCGATCAGGGCTGAAGCCACGAGGCCGCCCTCCCTTCGGGGGGGACATCAGCCAAGATACTCCCCGCCCGATGCCGGCGCAACCGCAACCTGAAGTTCGGGCGTAGAGTGGGGCGATCGACCCGACCCCTGGAGCGCCTCCGTGGTCGAAGCTGGCATTGATGAGCTAATCGCCGGGGTTCGGGCCGGCGACCGGACCGCGCTAGGGCGGGCCGTCACTTTGGTGGAGTCGGCCCGCCTGGAGGATCGCCGCACTGCGGCCGCTCTGCTGGGGCGGCTGCTGCCTCACGCCGGGGGGGCTCACCGGGTGGGGGTCACCGGGGTGCCCGGGGTGGGCAAGTCGACGCTGATCGAGACGCTGGGCACCATGCTCACCGACCGGGGGCGGCGGGTGGCCGTGCTGGCCGTGGACCCGACCAGCCCCCGCACCGGCGGCTCCATCCTGGGCGACAAGACCCGGATGGCCCGGCTGGCCGCCGACGACGACGCCTTCATCCGGCCCTCTCCCTCGGCCGGGGCCCCGGGGGGAGTGACCGCCGCCACCCGCCAGGCCATCACGGTGGTGGAGGCGGCCGGATATGACGTGGTGCTGGTGGAGACAGTGGGCGTGGGCCAGTCCGAGACCGTGGTCCACGGCATGGTCGACACCTTTGTGGTGCTGGCCCCGACCGACGGCGGCGACGGCCTCCAGATGATCAAACGGGGGGTGCTGGAGCTGGCCGACGCGGTGGCCGTCACCAAGGCCGACGGAACCAACGAGCAGCCGGCCCGTCTGGCCGCGGCCGAGATCCGCCGGGCGCTGGAGCTGGCGGAGCCGGCCGATCCTGACTGGTCGCCCCCGGTCGTTACCGTGTCCGCGGCGGCCGGCGCGGGCGTGGATGAACTCTGGGAGCACATCGCCGGGCACCGGGAAACCTTGGAGGCGTCGGGCGAGCTAGTTCGCAAACGGGCTGGCCAGGAGCTGGCCTGGTTGAACGAACTGCTGAGGCAGCGGCTGCTGGAGCAGTTCGAGGCCGATCCCGATCTGGCCCGGCGGCGGGCCGAACTCACTGAATCCGTGCTGGCCGGCGAGACCACCGCGCTCGCCGCGGTGGAGACCCTGCTGGCCGCCCCGGAGTAGGCGGTAGCGCTCGGGCGGCCATCCGCTCCCGCTGTCGCAGGCGGTATGTAGGATCGCCGCCGTGGGCGGCGAAGCAGCGAAATCGGTTCCGGCCCCGCCGAAGGACGGGGGCGAAGCCCTCCGAAGGCTGCTGGCCGAGGGCGTCGTCTGGGGCGATTCCGCCCAGTGGCTGCCCCGGCTCCCCGAGGAGTCGGTGGACCTCTTCTTCACATCGCCGCCCTACGCCGACGCCCGGTCCTACATGAGGATCGGCCCCGATGACTATGTGGAGTGGTTCCTGCCCTTCGCCGAGGACATGCTCTCAGCCGCCAAGGACACGGGCTCGTTCGTGTTGAACATAAAGAACCGAGTGGCCAAGTCGGGTCCGCTGCGAGGCCAAAGGCACCCATACGTCTATGAGCTGGTGCTCGCCCTGCAAAAGATGGGCTGGCGCTGGGTGGAATCGTACATATGGTCCAAACCCAACGCCATCTGCGGCAGGTTCGGGCCGCGCACCAAAGACAGCTTCGAATACGTCTATCACTTCTCCAAAGGGCCCAAGCCCTATTTCAACCTCGACGCGGTGCGAGTCCCTTACAAGGCCGACTCGGCCGAGATAAAACGACGCAGCCGCGACACCAACGGCCGCCGCAACACTGAAGCCGGGTTCGGCCGAGACAGGACCAAAACCTACGAGCACGGCGGTGCCGATCCGGGCAACGTCATCTCAGTCAGCCAGACCTACAACCAGCACGCAGGCCCCGCGGGCCAGCACACCGCGGTCATGCCCGAAGGACTGGCCGAGTTCTTCGTCAAGGCCGTGTGCCCGCCCGGTGGCACCGTGGTCGACCCCTTCGCCGGGTCTGGCACCACCGTGGCCACAGCCCTGAAGCACGGCCGTCGGGCTGGCGGGATCGAGTTGCACCAGCACTACGCCGACGTTGCCCGAGAGCGCATCGCCACCCGCGGCCGGCGGGCCCACATCGGCGAGCAATACGCCAAGGCAGGCTGAGAGCGCGTCGCCCTCCCGATTCCGTCTAGCGAAGAAACCAGAACTAGAGACCAGAACCGAGGCGCTCGTGCGGTGCGGCGGAGAAAGGCGGTAGGGTGAAGCAGCCTATGACCTCGCAGCGTCGGCATCGGATCGGCTCGGCGGGCCGACTCGGCCTCGCCGCTCTGGCAGCGGCGGCCGCCTTCGCCGCGGCGGCTTGCAGCGATTCGGGTGGGTCCGGGGACGGGCCTCTGGGGGTGGTCGAGGTCGGGCCGGGGGAGGCCATCCAGATCCGCTCGGCGCACACGCTCAGCCGCTCCTCGAACCTGGGCGTCCCCAGCCAGCGGGCCGTGGCCCTGGCCGCGGAGGACTACGGCCCCATCTCGGGCCGTGAAGTATGGGTGGGGGCGGGACTCGACTCGGAGTGCTCCGAAGCCGGGGGCCGCACCGCGGCCGCCACCGCGGCCTCCGACCCCCAGGTCGTCGGCATCATCGGCCCCTCCTGCTCGGTGGCCGCCACCGGCGTCTCCCCGGTCGTCGGCGACGCCGGCTTGGTGGCCATATCCGCGGCCGTCGTCGCCCCCTCGCTCACCTCGGACCTGGCCGGCAACCCCGGCGCCGACCACAACCCCGGCTTCTACCGGATCTCCAACAACGCCCTGTACCGGGCGCTGGCCGTGGCCCGCTTCGCCTACGAAGAGCTCGGTCTGCGCCGGGTGGCGGCCATCCACGACGGCGACCCCTACACCTCCGCCACGGCCGCGGCCTTCGCCGACTCGTTCCGAGAGCTCGGCGGCCAGGCCGATGTCTTCTCCATCGCCAAGGGCGACACCGACATGGCGCCCGTGCTCGCCCAGGCCGCGGCCACCGGCCCCGAAGGCGTCTTCTTCCCGATCTTCCCCGAAGAGGGGACCCGCATCGTCCAACAGATCGGCTCGGTGCCCGGCCTCGAGGACGCGGAGCTGCTCAGTGCCAGCTCCCTGCAGGTGTCGGACTTCCTCGCCGTCCCCGAGTCCGAGGGCGTCTACTTCGCCGGCCCGGAGACCTCCTTCGACGGCACCAACGCCATCACCGGCCGCACCGGCGACCAGCTCGCCGCCGTCTACGCCGAGCGCCACGGCGAGGCGCCCGCGTCGATCTACCTGCCCCGGGCCTACGACGCTGCCACCCTGTTGCTGTGGGCCGTCGAGCAGGTGGCGGTGCTTGACGGCGACACCGTGTACATCGACCGCCAACAGCTCCGCGACGCCCTCGCCGGGGCGGCCGACTTCGCCGGCATCGCCGGCACGTACTCCTGCGACGAATTCGGCGACTGCGGCACCGGCCGGGTCCAGATCACCCGCCACACCGACTCCGCCGTCACCGACCCGTCGCAGCTCCCCGTCGTCTACCGTTTCTCCCCATGACCGCCAAAACCTCAGAAGCCGCCGTGATAGAGGCCCCCGACATCGACGTCGACCTCTGGGACCACGACATGTTCCAGCGCCAAGAGCACCACCGGGCCCTGGAGCGGCTGCGCGAGACCGACCCCGGCGTCCACTGGATCGACGAGGGCGACATGGGCCCCGGCTACTGGGCCATCACCCGCCACGCCCACCTCAAGGAGGTGAACCGCACCCCCGAGGTGTTCTCGTCCAACCACAGCGGCACCCAGATGTTCGAGCCCGACACGTCCGACACGATGAGCCAGTACCAGCGGGACCACATGCTCATCGACATGGACCCGCCCGCCCACACCCGCTACCGGCGGCTGGTCAACCGGGGCTTCACCCCCCGCATGATCGGCCTGCTCGAGGACTACCTCCAGAACCGCACCGCCCTGATACTCGACCAGGTCACCGAGCGGGGCCGCTGCGACTTCGTCACCGAGGTGGCGGCCGAGCTGCCCCTGCAGGCCATCGCCGAGATGATGGGCATCCCGGTGGAGGACCGGGCCCGGATCTTCGAGTGGACCAACATGTTCATCGGCCGCGAAGACCCCGACATGGTGGCCTCCCACGAAGAGGTGACCCAGGCCGCGGTGGACCTCTACAGCTACTCCCACCAGCTCCAGGCCGACCGTCGGGGCCGCCCGGCCGAGGACATCGTCACCACCCTGCTCACCGCCGACGTGGACGGCGAGGCCCTCAGCGAGAACGAGTTCGACATGTTCTTTTTGATCCTGTCGGTGGCGGGCAACGAGACCACCCGCAACTCGATCACCCGGGGGATGATGGCCTTCTTCGACTTCCCCGACCAGTGGGCCAAGTTCGCCGCCGACCCCGACCGGCACATGGCCACCGCGGTGGAGGAGATCGTGCGGTGGGCCACGCCGGTGCTGCACTTCCGCCGCCAGGCCGTGAAGGACTGCGAGCTGGGCGGGGTGAAGATCGCGGCGGGCGACAAGGTGGTGATGTGGCACATCGCCGCCAACCGCGACCCCAGGGCCTTCGACGACCCGTGGCGGTTCGACATAGAGCGCAGCCCCAACGACCACGTCGGGTTCGGCGGCGGCGGCCCGCACTACTGCCTGGGGGCCAACCTGGCCAAGATGGAGATCCGGCTGATGTTCAGGGAGATCGCCAGGCGCATGCCCGACATCCACCCCGTGGGCGAGCCCAACTACCTGCGCTCAAACTTCATCGGCGGGGTCAAGGAGCTGCTGGTGGCCTACACGCCGACCCCGTCGCTCAACACGGCCAGCATGGACCGGCTCGGATCCGCGGCCGGCGCCTCCGGCACCCCCGGCTACGGCGGCCACGTGGAGCGCCCGGCCTAGAGCCTTTCAGCCCGCGGCCACCTGAAGCGCCCGGCCTAGAGTCTTCAGCCTGCAGCCAGGTGGAGCGCCCGGCCTAGGACCCTTCGGCTGAGATCTGGCGGCCGGGCGAAGCGCCCGACCCGAAACCCTCGCTTGTCAGCTTGCGGCCGCGGCCACCAGCCAGGAGAACAGCGGGTCCCGGTCGCGGCCGTCCATCATCTCGGGGTGCCACTGGACCCCCAGCCAGGGCCGGCCGACGGCTTCGATGGCCTCCACCGCGCCGTCCTCGGACCGGCCCGTGGCCAAGAACCCCTCGCCCGCCTCGTCGATGGTCTGGTGGTGCAGGGAGTTGACCCGCCGGGACGGGCCGTACAGCCCGGCCATCTGCGACCCCTCGGCGAAGGTCACTGTGTGGACCGCCTCGTCGGGCGGCCCGTCGAAGCAGGCGTGGGCCCCGACGTGCTGGTGCAGCGTCCCCCCGCCGTACACGTTGAGGAGCTGGATGCCCCGGCAGATCCCCGCCACCGGGATGCCGGAGGCGGCCGCCGCGTCCATCAGCCCCAGCTCGAAGGCGTCGCGGTCCGGCTCGGGCGGGAACAGGTCGGCCCGGACCTCCTGCCCGTACCGGGCCGGGTCTATGTCGGTGCCCCCGGTGAGCAGCAGCCCGTCGAGGCGGCCGACGACGGCCTCGGGATCCGCCGGCTCGGGCATGTACACCGGCAGCCCGCCCGCGGCCATCACCCCCAGGGCGTAATCGCGGAAGTACAAGTCCACCGGCCGGCCGGCCATGCTCTTGGGGGCCACTCCCAGCTCCCCGGCCAGGCTGCTGCGCCCCGAGATCCCGATCAGCGGCGCCGTCACGGGGTAAGAGTTTAGAGGCGCGCAGCGGGTGTGAGCCGAGCGAGCCTTGACCGGACGATCCGCGGCGAAGGCGTGGCCCGATTTTGCGGGCGATCTCAGGTTTGATCCGTCGAAGGAAGCTCTTGCTGTCGTCGATCGGCGGCCGCCGACCGGGGCGGCTGGCGCTCTTGGGGGGTTGGAGCAGGCAACTCGTCATGTGAGAACAGGTCGGAGCGGCAAGCCAGCTCGAGAAGCCTCTCGCCCTCGGGTTGGAGGGCGAGAGTCCCCTCGAGAACCCATAGCAACTCCAGCAACTCTTCGGTCATCTTTGCTTCCCACCGCTCCGGTCGGACTTCGTCCAAGGGTGAGGACTTTCGCCCGGACCGCTTTCGTTTGCGATAACCCAGCCAGGATTTGACCACCTGAAGGCCGGAGACAGAGTAATCCCAAACTTCTGGGGACACCGGTGAGAACTCTCCATCCCCAACTCGCAGAACTCCAGTCTCAGGGTCATACGAAAAGTCCTCAAACCCGTTTGGGGAGATCCCTTTCATGCAACAAGCTGAGCCCGATTCTATATATCCGATGTCGGAGTGGCTGAACCTGCGGCCGTATGTGTGCAAGTACAGCAATTTCGACCCATGGTCGACTATTTGTCGGAACAGCTCTTTGTTCTTGGTCAGCGGTAGACGAGGCGGCGGCAGTTCAAGCGCATCCCAAAAGCGTTCAACATAAGCGGGTTGAGCTAGAATACCGTAAGTATAAGCAAATAGCTGTTCAGCCGAAACATCTATTCCGTATAATTCGCTTAAACAAGTTAGTAAACCCAGGGTAACATTTGGTAGAGTGCAAGGTATATCACGCCAGAGCGGAATAACATTCTTACCGCCGCGACCACTGAAGTAGTGCAAATCTGGGATGTCAGCCGTAGCCATGGCCGCTGGCCCCACACCAACTATGTCAGTCAACAGGCCCACTATGTACACCTGCCGTGGCCCATGAGAACGCCACAGTTCAGGGCGCATACGATCCCCAACTCGCGAATCAGCTATTATCCATTGACGGTCTAGAGATCGATGTCCGTAACGCGCTAGATCTGGTGATAGATCTTCGGGTTCCATGGCAGATATAGGGGGGGTAAGTAGTTCTAGATTTATCAAATGTTGATAAGACTTGTTTACCCTCCTATCATCAGTCTCTTTGAAATAAAGACCTATAGTATCTGAACCCTTGAGTTGCCTCCATCGATCTATAAGTAAAGTACGGGTTTCACCGATAGGCCAAGTTCGCTTGAGCTGAACACCGGAATGCTGCCATGGAAAGATCTCTGTAACCTTAGGCCAACTGTCATAATTCTTCTTGTTCTTGTGATGGAAAGGAGCATCCCACTCATTCATGCATTCTTGCCAATCGAATGTAGCGAAGGATACGCTGTCATCAGCTAGAACCGCCAATTTCGATGCCGCTGATCCAGTTAGCTTGGCTTTTTTCACTCTGGCGGGCTGTCCCGGATTAGGCGCCCCATCTCGAATGCCAATGGCGATGGCTACAGGAGTTTGGATGTCAAACACGTTTTCTGTCCGGCGCGTCCCTCGGCTATCACCTTCTAAATCAATTATCCATAGATCATCGAAGACCTCGCGCATCTTGCGGCGCATACCGGCAAAGCCCGGACCTTGAAGATATGAAGAAGCGGTAATGAAAGTGACAATGCCTGCGTTCTCTGTTGAATCGAGCACTTTCCACAGAGCCCAGCGCCAGAAGTACACATAATCGTTGTACAGATTTTTGAGATGAATACCGTTTCTGGCTTCTTGCACGGGTTTTGAGAAATCTTCCAGGAGCGGTGGCTCGGCTCGATCCTCGTCTCCGTAACGAACCCAGCCGCCCTTGCGCCTCCTAATGTTATTATTCTGGTTCTGTTCCTCTCGATCATATGGAGGGTTTCCCAAACAGACGAACACTCGCACATCCTTTTTCACTGTAAGCGCTCGAGATCGCTCCTCTGTCATCTGCGCTTGCAGCAGACTGGATCTCCATTCGGTCAGCCGGTAGGGTGACTCCAACGTATCGGTCAGATAAATCTTGGCTGACTTGCCGTTTACTCCGGCATTATCAAGCCGTTGCGCCAACCGCAAATGCGCAACCGAATAAGATCCGACTAGTATCTCAAAGCCGTATAGCCGGTCGGCCAGACTTCGCAATTTCTCTTTTACAGCGCCCGGGCCGAGCCGATCTTGAACCGCTTCCGCCGCGTGGTCTATCACCGCCAACGGATAGGTCCCAGTTCCCACCGCCGGGTCCGAGCACTACTATATCGTCGTCGGCGAATGACAACGACTTGCCGAAACGCGTGCTCAGCAATTCTCCGGCCAACCGAACTTGAGCCTGTACTACCGGAACCGGCGTATAGTACACGCCCCTGCTCTTGCGCAGCTCAGGATCGTAAGCGCCTAAGAATTGCTCATAAAAGTACAGCCACGGATCGCTGCCGTCTTGCACTGCTATCGGCTCCACTGAACGGATGGCTCTTTCCAGCAATTCGATGGGCATGATCAGTTCTTGGCGAACCGGCCGGGCTTCCAGCAACTGCAGTGCTTCGGCCAGCAATACGTGCTCTTGTTGAAGGGCGTCGGCCGCGGCCAGCGGGCGTAGCGATTCGGCCCCCTCGAACCTGGCCAGCAAAAGCGCATAGGTGACGGTTTGCGCGTAAGCGTCGGCGAACTGGGCTTCGTCGCCTTCGGGAAACAGTATCTCACTCCACTGGTCGGCCAGCTCTCGCAGGGTGCTGGTGTCGCGTTTCAGGGCTTTGCGCACCTCATCGCGAAGGATCCGAGCCAACGGCGCCAAAAATTCGGCCAGTCCCTTAGCCGTGCTGGGGACGATCGGCTCCCAGTACAGGAAATCTCGGATCAGCTCGCCGAGTGATTCCGCGCTGTCCTGGTCGATTCCGGCCTTGCCGTTCTCGCTCACGTCGTCGGCGATTCGGACTCGGTTCTTCAATTCACCAGACCGGTACAGACTCCATTCAGAGCCGTCTGTGTATATCAGATTGGGCAGTGCCTTGAACCGCTCCCACTGGTCGCGGTTCGCCTTTTTGAAATGCTCAGGGCGGGCCCCCAACCCCGGACGCTTCAGTTCGACATGTCCGGTCAGTAATTGATCGACTATCACGCCGATGTCAGGCCGCCCGTTGATGTCGTCGAGGCGCACCTCTGTCCGATGGGCGACATCGCGTCTGGTTGTGCGGCCTACGGCCTCAAGCAGATCGCCCACCGGTGCTTTCAACTGGTCTTCCGGTTGAGCGTCGACCGGCTGTGTGAAGTTTTTGTGAACCGCTTCGGCGTAACGCCCGATGATGTCGGATGCGGCGCTCACTGCTGGGATCATAGCGAGGAGGGCCATGCGCCCCCGGGCGCCGGGCTCAGAAGTCCTCGTCGAAGGTGACTTCGCCCTCCACCCCCACCCGGTAGGCCGAGACGGTGCGCTCGAAGAAGTTGGTCATCTCCTGCACATCCTGCAGCTCCATGAACGAGAAGGGGTTGGACGACCCGAACCGCTTGGGCAGGCCCAACTGGGCCAAGCGCTGGTCGGCCACGTACTCCAGGTAGGACCGGGTGTCGGCGGCGGACATGCCCGGCACCCCCTCGCCCAGCAGGTCCTCGGCGAACCCGAACTCGGCCTCCACCGCCTCCTCCATCATGGTGGTGATCCGCCGCCCCAGCTCCTCGTCGAACAGCTCGGGCTCCTCCCGCCGGACGGTGGCGATCACGGCCAGGGCGAAGTTCATGTGCATGGACTCGTCCCGAAACACCCAGTTGGTGCCGGCCGCCAGCCCGTTGAGCAGGCCCTTGGACCGCAGGAAGTAGACGTAGGCGAAGGCGGCGAAGAAGAACAGCCCCTCTATGCAGGTGGCGAAGCAGATCAGGTTCATCAGGAACCGCCGGCGGTCCTCGGCCGTGCGCAGCGGCCCCCGCCCCACCCCGTTCATCCACTTGAAGCAGAACTCGGCCTTGGCCCGGATGGAGGGGATGTTCTCCACCGCGGCGAAGGCCTCGGCCCGCTCGTCGTGGTCGGGGATGTAGCTGTCCAGCAGGTTCAGGTAGAACTGGACGTGCAGCGCCTCCTCATAGAGCTGGCGCGACAGGTACATGCGGGCCTCGGGCGCGTTGATGTGCTCGTAGAGGTTGAGCACCAGGTTGTTGGCCACGATGGAGTCGCCGGTGGCGAAGAAGGCCACCAGTCGCCGTATCAGGTGCTTCTCGGCGGGCATGAGCTTGCGGTCCAAGTCGACCAGGTCGTCGGAGAAGTCGATCTCGTCCACCGTCCAGGTGTTCTTGATGGCGTCCTTGTACATCTCGAAGAACTGCGGGTAGCGCATGGGCCGCAGGGTGAGGTCGAAGCCCGGGTCCAAGATGTTGGGGCGGGGCTCGGCGGCCCCTTCGGCGGGCGAGCCCCCCAAAGGCAGCGCCTCGGCCAGATCGGCCGGGAGGACCAGCGAGGGACCGACCTCCGCCTCGGGGCCGGCCACCCGGACCAGCGACGGGTTGGAGGCGTCGGTGACGGCCATCAGTCGCAGGCCTCGCAGGTCTCGGGGTTCTCCAGCGAGCAGGCCACCGCCTCATCGGCCTCGAAGGACTGCCCGCCCGCGGCGGCCGCGGCCACCACGGCCCCGTCGCCGCCCGGGCGGCCCGCGCCGTTGGTGGTGGTCTGGGTGATGCGGGTGGCGGGGCGGGACCGCAGGTAGTAGGTGGTCTTGAGCCCCTCCTTCCAGGCGTACATGTACATCGACGAGAGCTTGCCGATGGTGGGCGACTCCATAAACAGGTTGAGCGACTGGCTCTGGTCGATGAAAGCCCCCCGGTCGGCCGCCATCTCGATCAGCGACTTCTGCGAGATCTCCCACACCGTGCGGTAGACGGCTTTGAGATCGCCGGGGATGCGGTCGATGTCCTGGATCGAACCCTCGGCTTTCTTGACGTCGGCGATCATGCGGGCGTCCCACAGTCCCCGGGCCTGCAGCTCGGCCACCAGGTGCCGGTTGATCTGGAGGAACTCGCCCGAGAGGGTCTCCCGCTTGAACAGGTTGGACAACTGGGGCTCGATGCACTCGTAGCAGCCGGCGATGGAGGCGATGGTGGCGGTGGGGGCGACGGCGATGAGCAGCGAGTTGCGCAGGCCGACGCGGGCGATCCGCCCCCGCAGGTCGACCCAGCGGCCCGGGTCGGCGGGCTCGGCCCCCCACAGGTCGAACTGGAGGCGGCCGGCCGCGGCCCGGGTCGAGCCGAAGGCGGGGTGGGGGCCGCGGGCCTCGGCCATGTCGGCGGAGGCCCGCAGGGCGTTGAAGTAGACCTCCTCGGCGATGCGGCGGCTGAGGGCCCGGGCCTCGGCGGAGTCGAAGGCCAGGCCCATGGCGAAGAACACGTCCTGGAGGCCCATCACCCCCAGCCCGACCGGTCGCCAGCGCCGGTTGGACGCCTCGGCCTCGTCGGTGGGGTAGTAGTTGATGTCGATCACCCGGTCCAGGAACGGCACCACCGTTCGGACCACCCGCCCGAGCCGCTCGTAGTCGAAGCCGGCGCGGGCGCCGTCGCCGTTGTTGCCGGGCTCGCCGGGGACGACGAAGGCGCTCAGGTTGACCGACCCCAGGTTGCACACCGCGGTCTCGCCCTGGCTGGTGACCTCCACGATCTCGGTACACAGGTTGGACAGATGCACCACCCGGCCCCGGTCGTTGCCCCCGCCGCCCCCGCCGCCATCCCCGCTGTCGCCGTCGTCGCTGGGGCCGGTCTGGTTGCACTTGGCGTTGGCCGAGTCCTTGAAGGTCATCCACCCGTTGCCGGTCTCGGCCAGGGTGCGCATCATGCGGGTGTAGAGCCGCCGGGCCGGGATCTGGCGCACGTAGCGGCCGTCGACCTCGGCCTTCTCATAGACGGCCCGGAACTCCTCGCCGTAGGTGTCGGTGAGCTCGGGGACCTCCTTGGGGTCGAACAGGCTCCACTGCCAGTCCTTCTCGACCCGCTCCATGAACAGGTCCGGCACCCAGTTGGCCAGGTTGATGTTGTGGGTGCGGCGGGAGTGGTCCCCGGTGTTGTCCCGCAGCTCCAGGAACTGCTCCACGTCGGCGTGCCAGGCCTCCAGGTAAACGCAGGCCGCCCCCTTGCGCCGCCCGCCCTGGTTGACGGCGGCCACCGAGGAGTCGAGGGTCTTCAGCCACGGCACGATGCCGTTGGACAGCCCGTTGGTGCCCCGGATCAGCGACCCCTTGGACCTCACCCGGTGCCAGGCCACGCCGATGCCGCCCGCGAACTTCGAGAGCTGGGCGATGTCGGTGTAGCGCCGGTAGATGCCCTCCAGGGAGTCCTCGGGCGAGTCGAGCAGATAACAGCTCGACATCTGGGGGTGGGCGGTGCCGGAGTTGAACAGGGTCGGGCTCGACGGCAGATAGGCCAGCGACGACATCAGGTCGTACAGCGACACGGCCTCGTCGGGGTCGGTGCTGAGCCCGCAGGCCACCCGGAGGAAGAAGTGCTGGGGGGTCTCGATCACCTGCCGGGTCTCGGGGTGGCGGAGCAGGTAGCGGTCGTAGGTGGTGCGCAGGCCGAAGAACTCGAAGTTGCGGTCCCGCCCCGAGTCGATGGCGGCGTTGAGGTCGGGGGCGTGGGCCTCGACGAAATCGGCGGTCTCGGCCCCGATCAGGCCCAGCCGGCGGCCGAGAGCGACCGACTCGGAGAACCAGGGCACGTTCTGGTTGCGCACCTCCTTGTCGATGTAGACCGACAGCAGCCGGGCGGCCAGCTTGGAGTAGTTGGGCTCCTCGACGATGAGCCCGGCCGCGGTGCGGATGCTCAGCTCGTCGAGCTCCCGGGTGGTGGACCCGTCGGCCAGGGCGGCGATGGTGCGGGTGCTGACCACCATGGGATCGACGCCGAGCAGGCCCTCGGCCGCCCTGGCCACCGCGTTGACGATCTTGTTGAGATTCACCGGCTCGAGGGTGCCGTTGCGCTTGCGGACCCTCATCGACGTTGCCGCCGCCGTGGCCGGGTCGGTCTCGTCGACGGCCACCAACCGGCTCTCAGTGATCGTCACGAGCAACTGCCCCTCTCGTTTCTGGCACGGGAGAAATAGATTACACCAGCGAAATTACAGGGGTGTGTTATAGCCTCCTAGCTGGAAGTTTTCCCGCCCTCGGCCTTTTCGGCCTGCCCCGGGGCCGGGTCAGACGCGGCGAGAGGGGGCCTTGTGACGGCGAGCAAGTATGCCGACCCTCGGCTGGCCCCAGGGACGGGTCAGACGCGGCGGAGGGTGAAGCGGAAGGGGCCGTCGAGCTTGGTGTCGTGGGCCACCCCGCCGTCGGCCGTCTCGGCCCCGGGTCCGCCGCCATCGTCGGGTCCGCCGGCCGCCCCCGGCCCGGTGATGGAGGCGGCCAGCACCTGCTCGGCCACGTAGCCGCGCCACTCATCGACCGCGGCGGCCACTGCCTCCGACGCCTCGGCGATCTCCACTGCCACCCGGTCGGTCACCACCAGGCCCTGGTCCCGGCGGGCGTTCTGGATCAGCCGCACCGCGTCGCGGGCCAGCCCCTCGGCCTCCAGCTCGGAGGTCACCGCCGCGTCGAGGATCACCACCGCGTCGCCCGAGCCCAGCGCGCCGGCCACCACCCCGTCGGCCGGGGCCAGGGTGATCTCGAACTCGCCGGGGGCGAGCACGCAGTCGGCCGCGGTCACGGTGCCGTCGTCGTTGCGGGTCCACCGGCCCGCCCGGGCGGCGGCGAACACGGCCTGGGCCTCGGGGCCGAGGCGGGGGCCCAGCACTTTGCCGTCGGGCCGCAGCATGAAGGAGGCCCGGTCGCCGATCTCGTCGGTCAGCTCCACTTGTTTCACGTTGATCTCGTCGGCCAGCAGGTCGGCCATCGGGGCCAAGTCACGAGCGCCGGGGCCGGCCACCGTGGCGGAGGCCAGGGGCAGGCGCACCCGCAGCCCGGCCTGCTCCCGCAGGCGCAGGGCGGTGGAGGCCGCGTCCCGCAGGCGGTCCATGCGGGCCACCAGATCGGGGTCGGCGGGCAGGCCCTCGGCGTCGGGGTCGGGCCAGTCGGCCAGATGAACCGAGGCCCCGCCGGTCAGACCGCCGTGGACCTCCTCGGCGATCATGGGCAGGAACGGGGCGGCCGTGCGGGTCAGGGCGGTCAGCACGGTGTAGAGGGTGTCGAAGGCGTCGGCGTCGGTGCGGCCCCCGCCCGCGTTCCAGAACCGGTCCCGGGACCGGCGGATGTACCAGTTGTTCAAGGCCCCGATGAAGGCCCGGATCTCGGCCGCCGCCCCGGGCAGGTCGTAGGCGTCCATCCGCTCGGTCACCGCCTCCGCCATGGCCCGGGTCTTGGCCAGGATGTAGCGGTCCAGGAGGTGGCCGCTGTCGGTGCGGGCCCGGGCCTCATAGCCCTCGGCGTTGGCGTAGAGGGTGAAGAACGCATAGGCGTTCCAGATGGGCAGCAGCACCTGGCGGGTGACCTCGGCGATGCCGTGGTCCGATATCCGCAGGTCGCCGCCCCGCACGATGTTGGCGGCCATGAGGTACCAGCGCATGGCGTCGGAGCCCTTGGTCTCGAATATCTCGGCCGGCTCGGTGTAGTTGCGGAGCTTCTTGGAGAGCTTGGCCCCGTCGTCGGCCAGCAGGATGCCGTGGCAGATCACGTTCTTGAAGGCGGGCTGGTCGAACAGGGCCCCGGCCAGCACGTGCAGGGTGTAGAACCAGCCCCGGGTCTGGTTGATGTACTCGACGATGAAGTCGGCCGGGAAGTGGCTCTCGAACCACTCGGCGTGCTCGAACGGGTAGTGGACCTGGGCGAAGGGCATGGAGCCCGACTCGAACCAGCAGTCGAGCACCTCGGGCACCCGCCGCATCAGCGACCGGCCGGTCGGGTCGTCGGGGTTGGGCCGCACCAGCTCGTCCACGTGGGGCCGGTGCAGGTCGGTTGGGCGGACCCCGAAGTCGCGCTCGATCTCGTCCAGGGAGCCGTACACGTCGGTGCGGGGGAAGGCCGGGTCGTCGCTGCGCCACACCGGGATGGGCGAGCCCCAGAAGCGGTTGCGGCTGATCGACCAGTCCCTGGCCCCCTCCAGCCACATGCCGAAGCGGCCATCGCGGACGTGGTCGGGTATCCAGTTGATCTGCTGGTTCAGCTCGCACAGCCGGTCCCGGATGGCGGTGACCTCCACGTACCAGCTCGTTATGGCCTTGTAGATGATGGGGGTGTCGGTGCGCCAGCAGTGCGGGTAGTTGTGCTCGAAGCTGTCGTGGCGGACGATGCGGCCCGCCCGCTTCAGATGGTCGATGATGCCGGGGTTGGCCTCGAACACGTTGACGCCGGCCCAGTCGGCCACCTCGTCGGTGAAGCGGCCCCGGTCGTCCACCGGCACGGCCCGGCCGATCTCGATCCCGGCCGCCTCGCACAGCGCCTGGTCCTCCTCGCCGAAGCCGGGGGCCATGTGGACGACGCCGGTGCCCTCGGAGGTGTCGACGAAGTCGGCGGTCAGCACCCGGAAGGCGTCGGCCCGGTCGGCGAAGTAGTCGAACAGGGGCCGGTAGCGGCGTCCGGCCAGCTCGGCGCCGGCGACGGTTCCGCAGCGCTCGGCCCCGGCGAGCTGGGCGCCGTAGGCCTCGACGGTCTCGGCCCCCAGGATGTGATAGGCGCCGTCGGCGGCCATCACCGCGTACTCCACCTCGGGGCCCACCGCCATAGCCAGGTTGGAGGGCAGGGTCCAGGGGGTGGTGGTCCAGGTCCACAGGCGCATGGGGCCGGGGTCGCCGGGGGCGGGCTCCAGGTCGAAGGCCACGGTGATGGCCGGGTCCTGGCGGGGCCGGGTGGCGTCGTCGAGGCGGATCTCGAAGTTCGACAGCGGCGTCTCCGCCCCCCAGCTATAGGGGAGCACCCGGTAGGCCTCGTACACCAGGCCCTTGCGGTAGAGCTCGGCGAAGGCCCACATGACCGACTCCATGTAGGCCAGGTCCATGGTCTTGTAGTCGTGGTCGAAGTCGACCCAGCGGGCCTGGCGGGTGACCGTCTGGCGCCATTCGGCGGTGTAGCGCAGCACCGAGGACCGGCAGGCGGCGTTGAACCGGTCGATGCCCATCTCGGTGATGGCGGCCCGGCCCGACACGCCCAGCTCCTTCTCGATTTCCATCTCGGCCGGGAGGCCGTGGCAGTCCCAGCCGAAGCGGCGCTCCACCCGGCGGCCCCGCATGGTCTGGTAGCGGGGCACCACGTCCTTGACGTAGCCGGTGAGCAGGTGGCCGTGGTGGGGCAGGCCGTTGGCGAAGGGCGGGCCATCGTAGAAGACGTACTCGGTCTCGGGGGGCCGGGCCTCCACTGAGGCGGCAAAGGCGCCCTCGGCGGCCCACCGCTCCAGCACCCGCCGCTCGATGGCCGGAAAGTCGGCGGCGCCCACATGGGGGTAGGGGCCGGGCGGGTTGGTGGCCGGGGAGCCGGGCGGGGTGTCGCCGGAGGGGGGGTTGTCGGACGAGGGACTGTCGGACGGCGGGTGCTCTGACGGGGGCGCGGCGTCGCTCACGGGCGCTCAGGCTACCGGCGCTCATGTGGCCGCGGGCCGGTCGGACTTCACCGAGCTGGCCGTCGGGGTGAGGTGAGGCGGCTGCGTGGTCGGGGCGGAAATCCAGGTTGGCGCACTCGGGGTGTGGCCCCGTCGGGTGGGGGTGCGGGTGGTTGCGTGGTGGGGGGGTGGGGCGGGTTTGCGGTTGGGGTGTCGGGCTGGTCATGCTGTGATATCGGGGTTTGCGCGTTGAGCGCCTGAACTGAGGAGATGATTCATTATGCACAGGCAGCGACACGGGGTGGGCCCGCGCTCGGTGGGTGGGGGCTGGCGGTTGGCGGCGGCGCTGTTGTGCGCGTTGTCGGCTGTTGTGGCGGTGGCGGTGTGGTCGCCGGGGCGCCCCGCGGGGGCGGCGTCTGATCAGTCGGGGGGCTCTCAGTCTTCGCCGCCGGCGACTCCGTCGACGTCGGCGGCTCCGTCGACGTCGGCTTCGGTTGATCCTCCGGGGGTGCCGTCGGGGCTGGATGCGGCGCTGTATGCGGGGTCGGTTGTTTTGGGCTGGGGCAATCCCGGTGATGTCGCGATCACCAAGTATCAGTATCAGATCAGGGATGTGGACGCCGGTGGCGATTATGGCGAGACATGGACGGATGTCCCCGGCAGCGGCGCTTCGACTGTCGTGTATTCGATTCCGGTCACCGGGTCGGGGCGCCGCAATGTGCGGCTGCGGGCCGTCAATTCCGGCGGGGCCGGCGGCTATGCGGTTGCCACCACTGATGCGCCGGCGGCGCCGTCGAGGTTTAGGGCGTCGTTGAGCGGGGGTTCGGTTTCTTTGAGCTGGGACGATCCCGGCGATGACTCCATTGGGAAGTATCAGTATCGGATCAAGACGGCCGGGGCCGGCAACGCCTGGAGCCTTTGGGCCGACGTTGCCGATAGCGGCGCCTCGACTGTCAGCGCCACGATCAGCGGAGTGACCGGGTCGGAGCGGCGCGTCGTCGAGTTGCAGGCCCGGCCCGCGAGCCGCCTCGGCTGGGGGGCGGCCTACCATTCCGCTTGGGCATCAACAGGACCGCCAGCGCGGATGTCTGGGTTCCATATACCGGGCGGCGCGTATGGTGGGAGTGCGGTAGCGGCTCCGGCTAATTCCCCGAAGGGCGAGGCGGATCTGCACTGGTCTGATCCCGGTGATGAGTCGATCGTCAAATATCAGTACAGCTTCAGAGTGCAGAGAATCCCTAATGGTTATAGTCAGTGGATCGACATTCCCGGCAGCGGGGCTTCCACAACTAGCTATAAGTTTGTTTTCCCCACGGCTGAGATGTATCGTGTTCGTCTGCGGGCCGTGAACAGCGCAGGAGCGTCGGACCGCTGGACTGTCAACGTGCATCCGCCATGGCCGACTTTGGCGGCGCCATCGGGGCTGAAGGCGTCGTTGAGCGGGGGGTCGGTTTCTTTGAGCTGGAACAACCCCTACGACGGCTCCATAACGGGTTATAGTTATCGGATCAAGACGATCGGTGCCAGCAACGCCTGGAGCAATTGGACCGGCATTCCCAATAGCGATGGTTCGACCGCTAGCTACACAATCAGCGGAGTGACTGGGTCGGAGCGCCGCGTCGTCCAGTTGCGAGCCCACAGGCGCAGCCTCGCAGGCACTGGCAGCCCCGCGTCGGCATCGACGGGGCCTCCGGCGCGACCGTCTGGGTTTACGACTCCGGGGGGTTCGTTTTCGCAGCAGGCTGGTTATAGGGTGTTGGATGCTGCGGCTACTTCACCGCAGGGCATGATAGTTGTGAGCTGGTCTGATCCCGGTGATGAGTCGATCGTCAAGTATCAGTACAGGTTCAGGGCGCAGAGCCTCCCTGGTGGGAATAGTAATTGGATCGATATTCCCGGCAGCGGGGCTTCCACTACCAGCCATACGTTTGTTTTTCTCACGCCTGAGATGTATCGTGTTCGTCTGCGGGCCGTGAACAGCGCAGGGGTGTCGGCCACCCAGGTCGTCAACGTGAAGCCGGTTTGGCCGGCTTTGGCGGTGCCGTCGGGGCTGAGTGCGTCGTTGAGCGGGGGTTCGGTTTCTCTGAGCTGGGACAACCCCTACGACGGCTCCATATCGAAGTATCAGTATCGGATCAAGACGGTCACCGGCACCACATGGAGCAATTGGACCGACATTCCCAATAGCGATGCTTCGACTGCCAGCTACACAATTAGCGGAGTGACCGGGTCGGAGCGCCGCGTCGTCCAGTTGCGAGCCCTCAGGCGCAGTCTCGGGGGCCCTAGCGGCCCCGCAACCGCATCAACCGGGTGAGCAAGCACCGGCAGGACCTCTAGGATCGGTCGGGTGCGACGGTTTGTGATCGACACCGACACCGCTTCGGACGATGCGGTGGCGCTGGTGATGGCCTTGCGCCATCCCGACGTGGCGGTGGAGGCGATCACCGTCGTCGCGGGCAACGTGGGGCTGGACCAGGCCGTGCAGAACGCGCTCTACACCGCGGAGTTGTGCGGGTCTGAGGTCCCGGTTTATGCGGGCGCGGCCCGGCCGCTGCTGCGGGACCTCCGGACGGCCCAGAACGTGCATGGTGCCGACGGCATGGGCGACTGCGGGCTGGACCTGTCCGGCCGGGTCCCGGCGGAGGGCCGGGCCGCGGATGTGATCGTCGATGCCGTGCTGGGTTCGCCGGGCCGGATCACCCTGGTGACTCTGGGGCCGCTCACCAACGTGGCCACCGCGGTGCTGCGGGCCCCCGAGATCGCCGGGGCGGTGCAGCGGGTGGTGGTGATGGGCGGCACCGGGGTGGACGGTCCGGGCAACGTCACCCTGATGGCGGAGTACAACTTCTGGGCCGACCCCGATGCCGCCGCGGTGGTGATGCGCTCGGGTCTGCCGGTGGAGCTGGTGGGCTGGGACATCTCGATCGCCTCGGCGGTGATCACCGGTGAGCGGGCCGCGGTGATAAGGGCCATCGGCACCCCGGTGGCCGATTTCGCCCTCGACATCCAGGCTGCGGTGGCCGAAGCCGTGTCGGGCTACGACGGCTTGGAGGGCCCCGACCTGCCCGACCCCATAGCCATGGCCCACGCCCTCGACCCGGCCCCGGCCACGACGGTGCGGGTTCCGGTGGACATCATCGACGGCGACGGCCCGGCCCGAGGGGCCATGTCGGTGGACCGGCTTGGCTTCACCGGCCGAACCCCCAATGCCACCGTGGTGACCGACTACCCCAGCGAGGCCTTCTTCTCGATGCTCTACAGCCTGCTGCGCTGACCGGCCCGCGCCGCCCCACAGCTCTCAGGCTTGCGGCCGAGTGACGGGCCCCGGCTGGCGCTCCTACTTCTTGTTCTTCTTGAAGGACTCGGCGTAGTTCTTGTGGCCCTCCTCGATGCGCCGGTAGACGCCTGATGTCGGTGACCGGGGCCCGGACCACGAAGTACACACATGGACCGAGTCCTTGGCCGCCTTGGCCAGGGAGTCGTCCACACGCCGATCGGGCAGCGACCCGTGCCGCAGCAGCCAGAAGAAGTTACGCAGACTCACTCGTCGGCTTCTTCTCTTTGCCCTTCGAACTTTCTTCCTCCGGTGGTTGCTCCTCACTGGCGCCGTCGCGGAGGCGCTTGAGTGCGTCGGCGGCCTCGCGGTAGGCAGCCTCGGCCGCGGTCTTCTCGTCAGCCGAGGCCCGGCTCGAGTCCAGGTTGCGGACGGCGGCGGCCGCCTCGTCCTTGACCCGCTCCGCCTTGGCCAGCGCCTTCTCGCGCCGCTGGCGCTCTCGGTCGGCCTCCACGTAAGCATTGAACCGCGTCAGCGCGGCGGCGGTCTCGTCGTCGAGCGGGGGAGCAGACGGTGCCTCGGCCATGCCCTCCATCATGGCGGACGGGGAGATCGTTCGCTCGGCGCGGCCGATCCGACGCCAGACGCGGCAGAGGGCAGGGCTTCGAAGCCCCGCCCTCGCTCCGACAACGGCGGCCCCGGCCCGCCTGCGGTTGTGGCTTTGGCTGTCGCCGACCCGACCCAGACCTACGGGTCGGTCCTGGCCTGGCCCGCGTCGGAGGGCCGCCCGGTGTGGGCCGCCGGGGCTCATGTGGTAGGGGTGGGTGGTGGTATGAATGGGGGTGTGGTGGCTGGTCGAGGCGGCGGCGCGGGGGATGGCGCCGATGTGGCCGGTGAGGGCGGCGGTGTCGATGCCGCCGTGATGGCTGGGGGTGTCGGGGTTCGCCGGGTGGTCACTGGCGTGGTCGTGGTTGCCGTCACGCTTTTTGTGGTGGTGAATTTGAGGCCGTGGGCGTGGTTTCTCGACACAACTCCTACCGGCGGTGACATGGGCGCTCATGTGTGGGCGCCGGCCTATTTGAGGGATGTGCTGTTGGGGGATCTGCGGCTCACGGGCTGGAGCCATGACTGGTATGCGGGGTTCCCGGCTTTCGCTTTCTACATGGTGGTCCCGTCGCTGCTGGTGGTGGTGGTGGAGGCGGGCCTGGGCTTGCCGGTCTCGGTTTTCGCCTACTTGGCCGCCGCGGCCGCGGCTTTGGTGGGGGCGCGCAGGCTGCCCGCGGGGTGGCTTGGTTTCGTGGGGCAGCGCTTGGGCGGCACGAGCCGGGGCCCGGCGGTGGCGGGGGCGGCGGCTGTTGGTCTGGCGGTGGTGGCGATGGGGGTTCTGGACCGGCTCGACCGTCACACGGTGAGGCTGCGGATCGGGCCCGGCTTCAACTACGACGACGCGGCTTTCGATCTGTTCATGGCGTCGGTGGTGGGCCCGGTCGCGGCCGGCTGTTTGGTCTGGTCCTGGCCTCGGCTCCGGGACCGGGCTGGGTGGGCTTGTCTGCCCGCGACCGCTATGGCGGTGGCGGTCGTGGTTTTGGTCACTCCGGTTCCCTATGGCGTCGCTTTCAAGCTGGTGGCCGTCGCCGGGCTCGTGGCTCTGCCCGTTGCCGTGTATTTGATGGCTCGGCTCGGGGGTCTGGCTTTTCCCGGGCCGGCGCTGGCGGCGGCGGCTGTTGTCCCGTTTGTCTTTGACCGGTCGTTCAACATTTACGGCGGCAATTTGATGTCGACGATGGCGGGGGAGTTCGCCTATTCCCTCGGTTTGCTGGGAACGGTTTTCTATATGGGGGTGGTGTCTAGGGGGCTCACCACCGGCGGCCGCCGGGTCGTTGCCGGTGTCTTGTTGGCTCTCGCCGGGCTGACCCATCTGTTCTCGGTTTTTCTGGCCTTGGCCTTCACCGCGGCTTTCCTGTCGGTGGGCTGGGCCCAGCGCGGGCTCGCGTGGGCGCGGGGCCCGAAGCCGGGATCCGCGGCGGCGCGGGCCCCGGGCCGCGGCCCGGGGGTCCGGGACGGGCTCCGCTGGGTTTCGGTGGTGGGGCCTGTGGCCGGGTTGTTGAGCGCTTGGTGGGTGCTGCCGTTCTTTTGGAACCGGGGGATGCTCAACGACATGGGTTGGGGCAAGCAGCGGGAGTACGCGTCGGCGTTGTGGTCTCGCGTTGTTTTTGACTACGACTTTTTGGCCAACGATCCTCCCTTGCAGCTCTTTGTGGTGATGGCCGCGGCGGGGGCGGTGATCTGTGTGATCCGGCGGGTGCGGTTCGGGGTGGCGCTGGCTTTGACCGCGGCGATGCTGGCGGCGGCGTTCGTGGTCCTGCCCGAGGGCCGCCTCTGGAACGTGAGAATTCTGCCGTATTACTATTTTTCGATATATGTGATGGCGGCGGTCGGTTTGGGCGAGGCGGCCAGGCTGTTGGGCTGGCTGGCCGCCGGGTTGCGTTGGCAGCCCCCCGGGGCCGGCGCCGGTTCGGCGCCGCGCGGGCTGCCCGGGTGGCTGCCGGCGGCCGTCGCCGCCGGAGTGGCCGGGGCCGGGGTGGTGGCGGTGCTGGTGATGGTGGGGCTGCCGCTTCGCTCGCTGCCGGGGGGCCGGGTGAACGACCAGGGCCTCTACCGGTGGGGGCCGTTCGGCACCGAGGAGTTCAGCCTTGGGGGTTTTTGGGTCGAGTACAACTTCGAGGGCTACGAGCGCAGAGACCCCACCGCGGCCGGGGGCGGAACCCCCGAGTACACCGCCCTGGTCAACACCATGGCCGAAGTGGGCCGCGAGCGCGGCTGCGGCCGGTCGCTGTGGGAGTACGAACTCGAGCGGCTCGGGTCCTACGGCACCCCCATGGCCCCGATGCTGCTGCCGTACTGGACCGACGGCTGCATCGGCTCCATGGAGGGCCTCTACTTCGAGGCGTCGGCCACCACCCCCTATCACTTCCTCATGCAGTCGGAGCTGTCGGCGGCCCCCTCCAGATCCCAGCGCGACCTCCCCTACCGCGAACTCGACGTCGCCGCGGGGGTCGATCACCTCCAGCGCATGGGCGTCCGCTACTACCTGGCCTTCTCCGGGCCGGCCCTGCAACAGGCCTGGGCTGAGCCCGACCTGCGAGAGGTCGCCACCGCCGGCCCCTGGGTGATTTTCGAGGTGGCCGACAGCGACCTGGTCGTCGGCCTCGACGAGCTGCCGGTGGTGATCGACGACCTCGAAAGCGCAGGCTACGACTGGCTGGAGGTCTCAGTCGGGGCCTTCCAAATCCCCGACGGCCCCGTGCTGGCCGCCGACGGCCCCGACGAGTGGCCCACCCTGAATCTCGCCGAGGTTGGCCCCGGCGCCGGCCTGATCGCCCCCCGGGCGTCCCCGGCCGGCCGGGTCGCGGTCATCCAGGCCCTGACCGGCCGGCTCGCCCAAACCGCGCCCCGCCAACCGGTACCCCCGGCCGCGGTGAGCGACCTCACCTGGGAGAACCAGTCGATCTCGTTCCGGGTGGACCGGACCGGCACACCAGTCCTGGTGCGGGCCTCGTACTTCCCCAACTGGACCGCCACCGGCGCCGACGGCCCCTACCGAGTCACCCCCAACCTCATGGCAATAGTGCCCACCGCGCAGGAAGTCACCCTCAAATACGGCCGCAGTCCAGTGGAACTGTTCGCGATGCTGCTGACCCTGGCCGGACTGGCATGGGCCACACGCCTAACCTGGCGGACAAGACCAAGCCCAGCCCGCTAATTGTGGTCTTCGGGGAGGTTGTCCCCGTTTAGTTGGTTGAGGGTTTGGGTTGGGGTGGCCCAGCCGAGGGCGCCACAGGTTCGGTGGTGATTGTAGTAGTGGATGAACCCGTCGTAGGCCCATCGGCGTTGGGTTTCTGATTCCCAGGGCCAGATGTAGGCCCATTCCTCGGTGAGGATGCGGTGGAAGCGTTCGACTTTGCCGTTGGTCTGGGGCCGGCGGGGTCGGGTGCGGCGGTGGGTCACGCCGGCGGCTTGGAGGGTGTGGGCCCACAGCCGCGACAGGTAGCAGGCGCCGTTGTCGGTGAGGACCTCCTCGACGTCCACGCCGAGGGCGGCGAAGCTGCGCTGGGCCCGCCGCCAGAATCCCGCGGCGGTGACGGCGCGTTCGTCGCCGTGGATTTCGGAGTAGGCGAGGCGGGTGCGGTCGTCGACCGCGGTGTGGATGTAGCGGTACCCGACTTTGGCCCCGGGCCCGGCGTTGCCTTTGCCGTGGACGCGCCAGCCGCCGCCGTCGGGTATCCCGGCGAGCTTCTTGACGTCGACATGGACCAGCTCGCCCGGCCTTTCGCGCTCATAGCGCCGCGCCCGCGGCCGGGGCGCCGTGGCCCGGTCGCCGCGGTCGAGGCGGCCCAGCCCGGCCCGGTTCAAGATGTTTTGCACGGTGGAGGCGGCCAGCTTGACCTCGTGGGCGATGTGGTCCGCGCCCCAGCGCCGCCGGCGCCGCAGCTCGATCACCTCTGAGCGCTTGGCCTCCGGCGTGCGCCACGGGCAGGACCGGGGCCGGCTGGGGCGATCGAACAAGCCCGCCCCGCCCTCCGCGAGGTAGCGGTCCCGCTGCTTGCGCACCGTCTTGGGATCAACCTGGAACCGCTCCGCGGCCGCGGCGACGCTCCAGCGCCGCTCGGTGACGCACGCCACCATCTTGCGGCGCATCTTCGGGGTCAGCGCCGCGTTGGGGTGCTGGGTCCTAACCTTGGCCATGAGCCCTCCTTGTGAGAGTGAGTCCGTGTTTGTGAACCCACAGCTCACTCGGAGGGCTCACCCCACCGGGGGACCCCCGCCCAAACCCTCAACCCAGGGACAACGTCCCCGGTTGTCACAGCTAGTTCGCCCCTCCCAGCCACATCAGTTGCCCGTAGTCACCGTTGCCTTGTTGTAGGAAACCCACATAGAACTCGGTTATTCCATTGGCATAGTGCGGGTGGTCAGGGTCGGGCAACTGGTCGATTCTGACATGCCTGAGCGGGTCGGCGGTCCAGTCGGTTCTATAGGCGGCGGCCTGGAAAACGTCGATTACCTTGCCGTCTCGGTCGGTGAAAGCCGTGTAGGCCCTCAGGTCGTCGATGGTCTGGCCCATGATCTGAGCCTCCAGCTCAGGATGAGACGTAACCGGCCAAAGATCGGCGATGCCTCGGACATAGACGAAGTACCCTCCTTCGGGGGGATCGGGCACCGCGAAGGCCGGGTTGCCCCATTCCAGATACTCCTCCCAACCTCCCTCTTGCCAATAGCGGACGACGACGAAACCCAGGGCTCTTTTGATGTCCACCGCCGGCGACAGGCTGGCGGTCACCTGCACGTCAACGGCGGCGGGGTCCGCGGGCCCGACCCAGCCCTGCATCTCGAACGGGGCCACCTCCCAGGGCTGCATCGTCAGCGGCCACTCCCACCGCAGACCCCCCGCGGACACGACCACGTCCCGGGCCCACAGGCCCCGTGAGCGGTTCTGGACCAGGCCCCTGACCACCGTGGCGTCCACCGACACCGTGTCGGTCAGCACCACCACATCGTCGGCGGGCTCGTCCACATGATAATACGGGCCCTCATACCCCACCACATGCCCCGGCGGCTCCTTCAGCGGCCCGCCGAAACCGGGCTGGCTCCTCGACCACTCCGCCACCCGGTTCAGCTCGGCCACCGCGTCATCGGGCGACACCCCCGGCGGGCCCGGCCCGCCCGAGGTCACATACACATACCGCTTCCCCCCCGGCACACAAGATACCCCACGACTCCAACGAAAATGCTCAATCCGCTCCATCTCGCCGGCAAAAATCTCCTCACCGGGGCCCAGCCTGTAGCCCTCCACCGCGGCCAGCGCCTCGGCGTCGTCGCACACGTCCCAGATCTCATTGGCCACCGCCTCAAACCGCGGCCAACTGCTCCAAAAGCTCCCGAACTCCCCGCCGGGAAACGTCACCTCCCCGTCGTCGCCCAGCACCACCCGGCCGCTCACCAGCCAACCCCACGGCACGTCATAATCACCGGGAAACAACGGCTCCCAAACATCACCACCGCCCTCCACAACCCCCACCGGCCCATCGCCGCCCGGTTCTTCCTCGCCGGGACCCGAAGGCCCCCCGTCGCCCGGCCCCGCGTCGCCCGTGCCGCCCACCGACCCGCCCGACGGCCCCTGTCCCCCGCCGCCGGGCCCCGAAGGCCCCCCGTCGCCGGAATCTCCCCCGCCCGGCTCTCCGCCGCCGGGTCCGCCACCGCCGCCCGACCCGCCCCGAGAACCCGGCTCATCAGCACCCGACCCGGGCTCTTGGGCCCCCGGCTGCCCACCGCCGCCCGGCTCTCCGCCGCCGCCCGACCGCTCCTGGGAACCCGAACCGGCGCCGCCCGGCTGCTCCTGAGGGCCTGAACCCGGATCCGGGTCCTGAGAACCCTCGCCGCTTTGGTCGCCGCCCACCAAGAGAGGCCCGCCGCCCCCCGGCTCATCCCCGGCGGTCACCGTCACCCCCAAACCCGCACCGCAACCCCCCGCCACCAACACGAACCCAGCCCAAACCGCGACCTTCCGCCAAGCCCGACGAGCACCGGCCCCGCTCCCCCCGGCCCCAACGCCCCGGTGGCCACCACCTCGACAAAGGCTGCCGCGATCGCGGCACACCCTCCAAGCCACATACATCCTAAAAACCTTGCCACAGACCTCCCTCCGGCGTCAAAGATCAAATCAGGGGCGGCTCCACCACCGGGCCCACAGTGCCGGTGGGAAGGTGTTCGAGGAGCCGAAGTTGGGAGAGCGGCCCACGTCTATTCGTAGGCGATGGCGTCTAGGACGTTCATGCGGCCGGCTCGGCGGGCGGGGAGGATGGCGGCTACTAGGCCGGCGGCGGCTGAGACGGCCACGTAGACGGCCAGGGTGACCCAGGGGATCTGGACGTCGCTCACGAAGGCGTCGGGCAAAGCCAGGGTGGCGGCCACCCCGAAGACCACGCCCACCGCCACTCCGAGCAGGGCCCCGAAGACGGCCACTATGGCCGCCTCCCAGCGGATGGACCGGCGGAGCTGGCGGCGGGTCATGCCCACCGCTCGCAGCAGCCCGATCTCGCGGGTGCGCTCGAACACCGACAGGGCCAGGGTGTTGGCGATGCCCACCAGGGCGATCACCAGCGCCAGCCCCAGCAGCAGGGTGATGACGATGAGGAACGAGTTGAGCCGGGTCTGCTGGCTCTGGCGGAACTCCACCCGGTTCTCGGCGGTCACCGTCGGGTAGTCGGCCAGGGCCTCGTCGATGGCGGCCCGGCTGCGGTCCACCAGCACGGCTTGGTCGGCCTCGCCCAAGTCGTCGGAGAACCCGGCGATGGTGGCGCTGGCGAAGGCCAGGTCGCTGCGGTTGAAGTGCTCGTCCCACAGCGCCACGTCGATCGTGTCGGCCCCGGGAATCGTTTTCGAACTCGTCGGTTTGACGCTGGCGTGTCCTTGAGTTAGGTTCCGGCTCGTGGGTGTAGAGCACTCCGAGTGGCGCAAGGGCCGATGGGTTTTGGCGGGGGCGCTGCTTTGCGCGTTGTTAGCCAGCTTCGTGGTGGTGGTGGAGCCGACGGTGGCCAGGCCTCCGTCGGAGAGGTCTAGGCCGCCGACTACCACGGCGGCACCAACCACCACTAATCCGTGGATTGCCATTTGCGGTCTCGTTGGCGGCCGGTGGATCAATGGCGCATGCGCCACGACGACGACGGCGGCGCCTGCTACGACTACGGTGGCGAGGCCTCCGTCGGAGTTGTCCAGGCGGCCGCCCGCGACGACGGCGGCGCCTGCTACGACTACGGTGGCGAGGCCTCCGTCGGAGTTGTCCAGGCGGCCGCCCGCGACGACGGCGGCGCCTGCTACGACTACGGTGGCGAGGCCTCCGTCGGAGTTGTCCAGGCGGCCGCCCGCGACGACGGCGGCACCCGCCACGACGGCTAAGCCGCCGTCGGATACGGCATCTAGGCCTCCGTCGGAGTTGTCTAGGCCACCTGCTACGACGACGGCGCCTGCGGCGAGGCCTCCGTCGGAGTTGTCCAGGCGGCCGCCTGCGACGACGGCTAAGCCGCCGTCGGATACGGCGTCTAGGCCTCCGTCGGAGTTGTCTAGGCCACCTGCTACTACGCCACCTGCTACGACAGCTAGGCCACCGTCGGAGGGGGGGCTAGCTACGCCGACGGCTCCGCCTAGTGCGCCTAGGGGTCTTTCTGTCACGGCTGGTGATGGGCGGGCGGCGCTTAGTTGGTCGGCGCCGTCGAGCGACGGCGGGGTGGCGCAGCTTTATTATGTGTGCTTTTACCGGCCGGCGTCCGGCGGGTCTTGGAGTAAGACTGGTGGGACTACGAAGCTGGGATGCGCTGTTACCGGTCTCACGAATGGGGTTTCTTACAGTTTCGAGGTGAAGGCGAGGAACACGGCTGGGCTCAGCGCTGCGTCCAATCGGGTGACGGCTACGCCGACGGCTCCGCCTAGTGCGCCTAGGGGTCTTTCTGTCACGGCTGGTGATGGGCGGGCGGCGCTTAGTTGGTCGGCGCCGTCGAGCGACGGCGGGGTGGCGCAGCTTTATTATCGGTGCTTTTACCGGCCCGCGTCCAGCGTGTCTTGGACCCCGGACGTTACCACAACGAGCCCGAGGTGTACCATTACCGGTCTCACGAATGGGGTTTCTTATAGTTTTGAGGTGAAGGCGAGGAACACGGCTGGCCTCGGTCCTGCATCCAATCGGGTGACGGCTACGCCGACGGCTCCGCCGTCCATAGAAGTAGGAGAAACCTACATTTCACTTGGTCTAGTAGCCCCTAATAGCCTATCAAACTGCCTATATTATACGGATGTAGATACACAAGTTATTAGTAACCAGATACAAGCGAAAATAACATATGGGCTAAAGTGCAACGGGTTAGACCAGTTCCTTGGTCTTGTTCCGACTATATGCATTAAGGATCTCGGTGGTTGGGCTACTTCGGTGAATAAATTATGGCCACGTAAAACAGAATCCAATCCATCTCAAGGATCCTCTACTTACTGTACTGCATTTGTCGCTGAAGTGGAAATGGAGGAAGAAGGTCAGGACCGAGAGAGTTTGGCGGATCATTTTTTGAAGATATTAGGCGAAGCTGTTATTCTCACCACGCGGGTATTAGATGGGAAAGATATGGCGAACCTTGAGCGATACGTTGCAAGCTCTAGCTTTGTACACAACATAACGATCCCCAATCAATCTGACACAATTATGTTCGGCCGTTCCGTTACATCAAGGGCTAAGTCTATAGCATTAGATGGTTTTGGGTCGACATCACATGGTGCTTGGGGATACAGTGACTCTATAGGTTTTTCTACTGTGGGAAGTTACTTTCAAGTATCAACTACCTCGTCTGGCTCGACGACTACGGCCCCGCGAGGGTGCCATCCGTTCGCGGGATGCTCACAGCCACAGGCGGAGGAGCCTGAGGAGAGGCCTTTGACGACGACGGCGCCGCCCGCGACCGCGACGACGGCGCCGCCCGCGCCGGCTACGACGGCGCCGCCCGCGACCGCGACGACGGCGCCCGCGACCGCGACGACGGCGCCGCCCGCGACCGCGACGACGGCGCCGCCCGCGACCGCGGTTCCGGGGGTGTTGTCGGGGTTGTCCGGGGTGGGTGGCAGCGGTTCGATTGTTTTGTCGTGGGATGATCCGGGTGATCCGTCGATCACGGGTTATCAGTACAAGTTGTGGCGCCCAGCCACAGAGAGTTCGTATGGCCCGTGGATCGACATCTCTGGCAGCGGGGCCTCCACCACGGGCCACACCATCACGGGCTTGGCCGCCGACACTGCGCACAACGTGCGGGTTCGGGCGGGCAACTCGGTCGGGTGGGGTCCCTCCAGGGTTGCCTGGTGGGTGCGGACCAACCCCGCCACGACTACGACGACCACGACTACGACTACGACGACGGCACCACCGGCGACGACGACGACTACGACGACCACGACTTCCACTACGACGACGGCACCGCCCGCGACTACTACATCCACGACTACTACGGTGCCGTCGACGACTACGACTGCGGCGGTTCCGGCGAAGCCGTCGGGGTTGTCCGGGGTGGGCGGCAGCGGTTCGATTGTTTTGTCGTGGTCTGATCCGGGTGATTCGTCTATCACGGGTTATCAGTACAAGTTGAGGCGCCCGCCCACGGAGAGTTCGTATGGCCCGTGGATCGACATCTCTGGCAGCGGGGCCTCCACCACGGGCCACACCATCACGGGCTTGGCCGCCGGCACTGCGCACAACGTGCGGGTTCGGGCGGGTAACGCGGCCGGGTGGGGCCCAAGTCGGGCTGCTTGGTGGGTGCGGACCAACCCCGCCTCCACCACGACGACCACCACCACGGTGCCGCCCTCTACGGCAACCACGACGACGACCACTACCACCACGACGACTACGACGACGACCACTACCACTACGACGACGGTGCCTGCGGCGATTCCGGGTGCGCCTTCGGGGTTGAGGGCTTCTGCGGGGGCGGGTTCGGTTGCGTTGAGCTGGGACAACCCCGGCGATAGCTCGATCACCCGTTATCAGGTCCGGCTGCGGTCCGCCTCCGAATCGGGCTGGTGGTGCTGGACTTCGATCTGGCGCTCGGGGCCCGGTACCGTCGCCCACACAGTCACGGGCATTCCTGGCTCCACCGCCTACCGGTTCCAGATCCGGGCCGCCAACGCCCGCGGCGCTGGCGCGGCCAGCGAGGTTGCCGCCACCACGGCGGCTGCGGCCTCGCCCCCGGCGGCCGCGCCGGCCGCGCCGGCGGGGCTGACCGGCGTCGGCGGCGACCGGTCCATCGCGCTGAGCTGGAGCAACCCTTCTGACAGCACCATCACCGAGTACCAGTTCCGGGAGCGGCCCTCGGGCCAGACCGCCTGGCGGTGCTGGCGGCGCATCTGGAGCAGTACCTCGGCCAGTACCAGCTACACCATGAGATGGATCACCAACGGGATCAACTACCAAGTCCAAGTCCGGGCGCTCAACGCCGCAGGCGCAGGACCCGCCAGCCAGACCGCAGCCACCCCCACCGCCACGCCACCCGGACCATAAAGTTGTCGGCCGGAGTTGGCTAAAAGCGTGCGCGAATTGACCTTCCACGCCGCGCCGGATCGTTGCAACGCATGGCTCGCGTATGGTTTCTTCGAGCAACCCGCGCACGCTCTAAGCCGGTAAGCATGATCCGCTCGTCAGAAAGGGCATCGCATGACTGATTCGGGTGAGGGGATCGTTGTCCTCGACGGCGTTTACAAGATCTTCGGCCCTCAGCCCCGGGGGCGGGCCTTCGATCTGGTCCGGGCTGGGGCGTCCAAGGACCGGGTCCAAGCCGAGACCGGCCACGTCGTAGGGCTCGACGACGTCTCGTTCTCGGTCAACCAGGGCGAGATCTTCGTGGTGATGGGGCTGTCGGGCTCGGGCAAGTCCACGGCGCTGCGCACGGTCAACAAGCTCTTCCACATCACCGCGGGCTCGGTCATCGTCGAGGGCACCGATGTCCAACAGCTCGACGGCGCCGAGCTCCAGGCCTTCCGGCGCCGCTACATGGGCATGGTGTTCCAGCACTTCGCTCTGTTCCCCCACCGCAGCGTCATCGATAACGTCGGCTACGGCCTGAAGGTGCAGAAGACGCACAAGGCCGAACGCGACGAGGCGGCCATGCGGGCCTTGGCGCTGGTCGGGCTCGACGCCTACGCCGAGAGCGCGCCGTCCGAACTGTCGGGCGGGATGCAGCAGCGGGTCGGGCTGGCCCGGGCCCTGGCCTCCGACCCCGACATCCTGTTGATGGACGAGGCCTTCAGCGCCCTCGATCCCCTCATCCGCCGCCAGATGCAGGACGAGATGATGGAGATCCAGAACCAGCTCCACAAGACGATTCTGTTCATAACCCACGACCTCAACGAAGCGCTACGCATCGGCGACCGGGTCTGCATCATGAAGGACGGCGCCGTCGTCCAGATCGGCACCCCCGAGGAGATACTCACCCAGCCTGCCACCGGCTACGTGGCCGAGTTCGTCCAAGACGTCGACCAGGGCCGGGTGATCCAAGTCCACGAGGTGATGCTCCAACCCGACCCGATCTCTGCGGACGCGACGATCGAGGCGGCAGTGGCCCACCTTGGCCAGGATCGGGCTGGTGCCTTCGTGGTCGATTCGGCTGGGGTGCCCACCCATGTGGTCACCGCCCAAGACTGCGCCCGAGCCGCTAGCCGGGGCGACAACCTCGCCTCCGTGTTCAGAAGCGATTTCGATAAGTGCAAGCGGAACGACCGGCTGAACACCGTATATGCGGCTGCGGGACGAGGACTGCCCGTCGCGGTCTGCGATGACTCGGGCACCCTCGTCGGTAACCTCGATCCCCGCCACATCATGGAAGAGATGGGCCGGGTGGAGAACCTGATCGACGACTTCGAGCGAGAGGTGTTCCTGTGAGAGTTCTAGCCCAGGAAACCGGGAGGGAACTACCCGATCCCTCTCTGACCGACAACCTGGTCCTCGACCAGTTCGAGATTCCGTTCGGCGAATGGATGGATCAGTCAGTGGACTGGATTGCAGTCAACCTCAAGTGGCTGCTCTCGCTCATCGAGTGGCCTTTTGAAACGCTCATCAGCTTTCTCGTGGATGACATCCTTGAGCCGATCTCGTGGATAGTGGTGGTGCTGGCCTTCTTCATTATCGGCTCCTGGGTTCGCACCCTCAAAGTGGGAGCCTTCGCCGCTTTGGGCCTAGGCGTGTGCGGAATCCTCGGCAACGCCTATTGGCTGGAGACGGCTCGCACCATCGGCTTCATCGGGGTGGCCGTGCTGCTGTGCGTGATCATTGGCATACCGCTGGGCATCGTCTGCGGGCGGGTGGATTCCGTCTGGCAGGTGGTAAGGCCGGTGCTGGACGCCATGCAGGTGGTCCACTCCTTCGTGTACATGCTGCCGTTCATCTACTTCTTCGGCATCGGTGAGGTGTCGGCCACCATGGTGACGATGGTGTTCGCGCTGCCTCCGCTAGTGCGCCTCACCAACCTCGGCATTCGCCAGGTGCCCGGCGACGTGGTGGAGGCAAGCCGGGCCTACGGCGCCCCAGAATGGCGGGTGCTGGCCGATGTGCAGATCCCGCTGGCCCGCCCCGCCATCATGACCGGGATCAACCAGACTCTACTACTGGCCATCTCCATGCTAGGCATCGCCGCTATCATGGGCGCGGGCGGTCTGGGCCGTCTACTCTTCAATGCCATATCCAACCAAGATGTAGCCAAAGGCGCGGCCAGCGGCCTGGCCTTTTTCCTCGTCGCCGTCGTGCTCGACCGAATCTCGCAGAGGGAGGGCGATGACAAGGTGGGCCTGCTGCGCCGCATTCGCCTGGCCTGGGCCCACCGCCGCGATCCCGAAGCTCTGCTTCCTGCTGAGACGCGGTTCGTGGAGGGGACTTCCTCGGACGAAGCGGATGAAGGCAGCTTCGCCGCGGTCACGCCTGCCGAACGCAGGCCCATGGTGATCGCAGCTGTTGGCGGTGCGCTGACTGCCCTGTCGGTGTTCCTCACTTGGAGCAGCGGTGCCGGATTCCTCAGCGCCTACGGCCGCCGCGGCGATGAGGAACTGGCTGGGCAGTCCTTCAACGGATTCTCGGCCGCGGGCGGCTCGTGGTTCGGCTTTCTCGCCTTTGCGCTCGGACTGTTGGTGGCGGCGGCCGCGATCACCACGATGATGGCTCCGGGCCGGGGCCCGCGCTGGTGGACCGCGGACGGCGCGGTGATCGCAGCGCTGGCCTCGCTGGTGATGATGGTCTGCTACCTGCTGGCCTCGCCTTCGGATCTGACGGTCGGGCAGACCACCGGCATAGGGGTGTACCTGGCTCTCATCGGCGCGCTGATGGCGACGGTCGGTTCCCTGCGGTGGATCCGTCTCGCCCCCCACTCGCCCATCCATCCGCTCAGCGCCCGCATCGGGTGGGGCCGAGTGATCGGATCGGCCGTCGCGGTCGTGCTCATCGGCATCGGCGCCGTCTCGGCGTGGAGCTTCGACCGCAGGGCCGATGTGATCATCACGCCCGAAAAGCAGGCCAGGATTGAAGAGCTCAAGGCGCAAGCCGAAGCAGACCCGTCCCAGTCCGGTGTAGTGGCGACGGAGATACAGATTTTGTCGACGGAGACGGCGGACCAGATCATCACTGACGGGGTCAGCGGGGAAGGCACCGGGTTAGGCATCTGGACCTTGCTGGCCGGGTTGGCTGGGCTCGCCGTCACGCTCCCCGCGGCCGGTGTCTTCGGCCGCCATGAGCATCGGCAGTGGCGATGGAGCGCCATCACCGCTGGTGTCGGCGCTGGCATCGTTTGCGTTGCGTTCGGATGGGTGTTCACCCAAGTCCGGTCAGCCGACGACAATTACCTGAGCGGCGTGGGCTCGTTCTTCGCCATGGTCGGCGGGTGCGTGCTGGTGGCCATGGCGGCCAGTGTGCTCAAGGAGTTCCGCCGCTCCAGGGTGTACGTGGAGCAGGCCGAGCCGACGAGGCGGTGAGACCAGCCGCTGGTCCGACTGGGGCGAGATTAGATCGGACGAGAGCAGCGCCGAGCGCTTTGAGGTAGCATTCACGCGCGGCGCCGGGCACCACCGCTTGGGGCTGTGAAGGATCAACGCCCAGGAGGGGAGAGATCAACAATGAAGAACAAGCGCAATCGCCTGTGGTTGGCGCTGCTGGCCGTGTTGGCTGTGGTCGCGGCGTCGTGCGGTGACGATGACGGCGGCACTACCGCCACGACCACTGAGCCGCCTGCTGAGCAGGTGACCGAGCCAGAGGTCACGACCACTGAGCCGCCTGCTGAGCAGGTGACCGAGCCAGAGGTCACGACCACTGAGCCGCCTGCTGAGCAGGTGACCGAGCCAGAGGTGATGCTGCCCGGTGAGGGCGAGACCATCAACATGGCTCGGGCCGACTGGTCGACGGGCTACTTCCAGGCTCAGGTCTACAAGCAGATGCTTGAGGAGCTCGGCTATGAGGTGACCGAGCCTTCGGAGAGGGAACTGGGCCCGTCGTTGGCTTACTTGGCCATGGCTCAGGGTGATGTTGATTTCTGGGCCAATAGCTGGTATCCGGGCCACAATTCGTGGTGGGAGCCAGAAATGCCTGACGGTTCGCAGGTGGGCGATCACCTTGAGAAGGTGGGCGCGGTCTTCCTCGGGGGCGGTCTCCAGGGTCTGCTGATCACCAAGTCGGTGGCCGATGAATACGGCATCACTCATCTTGATCAGCTCAATGACGATCCGGAGATCAACGCCTTGTTCGACACCGACGGCGATGGTGTGGCCGAGATTTACGGGTGCCAGGAGAGTTGGACCTGTGACGACATTTTGAACAGCCAGATCGCCTTTTCGGGCTGGGAGAACGTCGAGCAGACCATAGCTGGCTACGACGCCATGTGGGCGGAAGCGACGGCCAAGGTGAATGCTGGCGAGCCTGCGGTGGCTTATACTTGGACGCCCAGCGCGTACATCACTCAACTCCGTCCTGGTGACAACGTGTACTGGCTGGCGGTGGAGGATGTTCTTGACGATTCCAATCCACTCGGCCTTGACGGTGGTGAGGAATTGGATCAGAGGTTCTATGCCAGCACTGGTGAGCCGGTCATGCTCGACATTCCCGCTGAGCAGTGTCCGGCCGCAGCCGAGGACGGCTTCTGCCGGGTGGGCTGGGTTCCGGCTGACATTCAGGTGACCGCCAACAAGGACTGGCTGGCAGCCAACCCGGCCGCCGCGGAGCTTTTGCGCCTCGCGAAGCTGTCGGTCATTGACGTGTCGCTGGCCAACGTAGAGCAGGAAGCCGGAAAGGACACCGAGGCCGAGATCGCGCAGCTTGCGGCCGACTGGATCGCCGATAATCGCGGCACGGTCGACGAGTGGCTCTCGGGCGCTCTCGCTGCCGCTGGCTGAGCCCATAAGGGAGCCACAGCGGTCCGATCATTGAGCAGATGAGGGGGCGGGACTTGGATCCTGCCTCCTCATCTGCTTGAATCGCCGGCTCTGAAAGAGAGGTCCGAATTTGTCCATGAGATCGGCTCCCCATCCCCACAGTGGGAGGTGTATGGGTCGTCGGTGGCCGGCGATACTGGCAGCGCTGGCTGTGGTCGCGACGGCGTGCGGCGGCGACGGCGGCGACACCCCCGGTGAGGGCACGACGATCACCATGGCCCGGGCTGATTGGTCGACCGGATACTTCCAGGCTCAGGTCCACAAGCAGTTGCTGGAGGAGCTGGGCTATGAGGTGACCGAGCCGTCGGAGCTGGAGCTTGGGCCGTCGCTGGCCTATCTGGCCATGGCTCAGGGCGACATCGACTTCTGGGCCAATAGCTGGTATCCCCTCCACAATTCGTGGCTGGCGAACGGGATGCCCGACGGTTCACTAGTGGGCGACCATGTCGAAGTCGTGGGTGCCCAGATGGTGGCCGGAGCCCCTCAGGGCTATCTGATCACCAAGTCGGTGGCCGACGAGTACGGCATCACCCATCTCGATCAGATCAACGACGATCCCGAGATCACCGCCCTGTTCGACATCGACGGCGACGGCCTGGCCGAGATCTACGGCTGCCCGGAGAGCTGGACCTGCGACGACACAATCGAAAACCAGATCGCCTTCTCGGGCTGGGACAACATCGAGCAGGTCATAGCCGGCTACGACGCCATGTTCGCGGAGGCATCGGCCAAGGTGAACGCGGGCGAGCCGGCGGTGGTGTACACGTGGGCGCCCAGCGCCTACATCAACCAGCTCCGGCCCGGTGACAACGTGTACTGGCTGGCGGTGGAGGAGGTCATAGACGACTCCAACCCGCTCGGCATCGAGGGCGGCGAGGGCCACGACCAGCGGCCCGGTCGAGCCCCCTTCGGCCCGGATCAGTGCCCGGCGGCCGCCGAGGCCGGCACCTGTCAGGTGGGCTGGGTGACCGCCGACATCCTGGTCACGGCCAACAAGGAGTTCTTGGCGTCCCACCCGGTGGCCAAAGCGCTGTGGGAGGCAGTCGTCCTGTCGCCCATCGATGTGACTCTGGCCATTGTCCAACAGCAATCCGGCCAGGATACTGAGGCCGAGATCGCCCAGCTCGCCGCCGACTGGATCGCCGACAACCGCGACACCGTCAACGACTGGCTGGACACCGCCCGCGCCGCAAGCTGAACCCCAGACCTCAGGCGTACCACCTCAGGCGAACTCAGACCCCCGCCCCCTTCTCCTCTCGGTTTTTCTGAGCATTTTTTCGCCGTATAGCGAACATTTTTGCTCAGAAAAACCGGATGGGGAGGGGGCAGGACGGCTGGTTAGAGGCCGCGGCGGCGTTCTTGGCGCAGGTCGAAGGCGATCTTGGCCGCGCCTCGGCGGCCGGCCTCGGCGGCGTGGTCCAAGGCGTCGCGGTAGCGGTCCAGCGGGTAGGCGGCCGACACCAGCCGGTCGAAGGAGACCTTGCCGGCTAGCTCGAAGGCCAGCTCGAAGCCGGTGGCCCGGCGGCCGTCGGGCAGGGTCTCGGTTCCGTAGGTGTAGCAGCCCACCAGCTCGGTCTCTCGGTGCCACAGGCCGGTGAGTTCCACCGTGACCGCGCCGGGCATGCCCAGCAGCACCACCCGCCCCCGGGGCCGGCATATCGCCAGGGCCTCGGCGATGGAGGAGGCCGACCCGACCGCGTCGATCACCGCGTCGGCCCCGCCCGACAGGTGCTCGCCGATCTGAAACGAGCCCCCGGCCCGGCGCACCGCCCGCTTCAGCTCGTCTGAGCCGACCACCACGTCGGCGCCTAACTCGCGGGCCAGCTCCCGCTGGACGGGGTAGCGGGCCCCGCAGACGATGGAGCCCGCCTCGGTGAGATGGCGCAGGGCGGCCACCGCCACCAGCCCCATGGTCCCGGCCCCCAGCACCGCCACCGTGGCCCCCGGCTCGACTTCGGCCCGCAGGGCGGCGTGAACCCCGCCCGCCACCGGCTCGATCATGACGGCCAGCTCGTCGCTCATCTCATCGGGCACGTCGTGGAGCTGGGACCGGTGGGCCACCAGCTCGGTGGCCCAGCCGCCCCCCGTGGACTGGCAGAAGCCGGTCTGCAGGCCGGGCTGGAGGTGGCCGCACACCAGATGCCGGTAGTCGTCGCCATCGCCGGGGGCGGCCCCCTCGAAGGGCGGGTCGAAGCCCCGGGCCTCATGTCCCAGCACCGGCTCGACGACCACCCGGCGGCCCCCGGCCAGCTCCCCGACGATCTCGTGGCCCAACACGAACGGGAACGAGACGAAGTCATCGAAGTAGCGGGCCGCCCGGCCGTCCACGGTGGCCAGGTCCGAGCCGCAGATGCCGGTGAGGCGGGGGTACACCCGGCGCCAGTCGTCGCCGGGCAGCTCGGGCGGGTCGTCCTCCACCAGCTCCAGCGGCCCCCACCGGGCCCCGGCGCCGGGCCGCAGGCGGGAGGCGACGGCCGCGGCCGCGTAGCGGACCTCCTTGCGGTCGAAGCGCAGCGCCTTCATCGCCCGAAAGCGTACCGGCCGACCGGACCGGGGCCGGGGAAATCGGCAGCGGGTTGCAATCTGTCTCACCGTTCTGGCATAGTGAACAATGTAATATATTGAAATATCGGAAATCCACAAGGAGGTACCCGATGGCCGGTGACATGTTGATGATGTCGAAGTCGCAGATGGAGCAGTTGGTGGCGGTCTTCGCCCGCCAGAGGCAGACCCTCGAGGAGGTGATCGCCGCCATCGGAGCCGGCATCGACGCCACCACCTGGCAGGGGGCCCGGGCCGACCGCTTCCGCCAGCTCTGGGAGACCGAGTTCCGGCCCAACCTGCGCAACCTGTGCGAAGCGCTGGGCGAGCACTCGGCCTTCATCGGCGCCGAGCTCCAAGCCGGGGTCAGCGCCCTCGACACGGTGTGACCGTCCGCCGGCGCGAATCGTGCGGCCCCCGTGCGGATCCGGCACTGCCGTGAGGGCGCCGAGCGCATAGTCGAGATCGGCTCGGGCCTCGACAGATACACCGCGGCCGACTTGGCCTCGGCCCTCGAGCCCGACCGGTGCCCTGACGGTGTCCGGTCTGACCTTAACTCGGTCCCGGGCATGGTCGTGGACGGCCTCTGGCATCCCGCCGACACATCGTTGGCAACGGTGGCCCTGCGGGAAGGGTCCCGGGTCAAAGTGGGCCCGCGGCCCGAACTTTGGACGCAGTCGCCTTCAGATGGGCAGCCGGAACGGGCCGAGCCCGGCCCGGTTTTGGCCGTGGTCGGCGGGCTGCGGGCTGGCGAGCGGCTGGCCCTGCCCACGGCTGAGACTTGGGTGGTGGGGCGCGACCGGGGCTGCAACGTGGTCATCGACGACCCGACCCTGTCCCGGCGCCACCTGCGGGTGAAGTCGGGCCCGGCGCCGGTCCTGACCGACCTCGGCGCCCGCAACCCCACCACGGTGCGCGGCGCCGACGGGGTGCGGCGGGCCCTGGCCCAACCGACTCCGGTCCTGCCCGGGACCGCGTTCCAGGTCGGGGCTACCAGCCTGGCCTGGCGGACCGAGCCCGACGACGTGCCCGCCGCCGTCCGGGCTGGCTTGGGCGCGGCCGGGGGCCGGGTCCCGTTCAACCGGCCGCCCCGGCGGGCGCCGCCGACCGAGCCCGCGCCGCTGGCTGCCCCCGCCCAGGCCCCGCCCCGGCCCGACCCCGAGCCGCTGTCGTGGGCCGGCATCGTCCTGCCGGTGGCGGCCGGGGCGGTGCTGGCCCTGGTTTGGTCGCCGATCATGGCCGTGTTCGCCGCGCTGGGGCCGGTGCTGACCGTGGGAACCTGGCTGGAGCGCCGCCGACGGGCCACCCGGGCCCACCGGGCCGCGGTGCGGGCCGCGGCCGGCGAGATCAAGCTCCTGGAGGCGGCGCTGCCGGAGGCCCGGGCGGCCGACCACCAGCGGCGGTTGGCTCTGGCCCCCGACCCGGCCGAACTGACCCGCCGGGCAGAGGGCCCCTCGGTGCGGTGCTGGGAGCGGCGCCGGGGCGATCCCGACTTCATGGTGCTGGGCGTCGGTGCCTCAGACATGGCCTACGACCCGCCGCTGCAAACCTCCGGCGGCGGACCTCCGGCCGCGGCCGCGGCCGAGATGATCGCGGCCCTGCCGCTGATGGCCGGCGTGCCCGTCACCGTTTGCCTGGCCGATGGCGATGTGGTCGGGGTGGTCGGGCCGCCCGGCCCGGCCCGGGCGGTGGCCCGGTGTCTGGTGGTGCAGGCCGCGGTGCTCCACGGTCCCGCCGATGTGGCCGTCGCCGCCCTGGCCCCCGACCCCGACGGCGACTGGTCGTGGCTCAGGTGGCTGCCCCACACCGCCGATTCGGCCGGAGGCGGCGCCGGGGCTCTGGTGGCCGCCGAGGCCGCGGCCATGGCCGACGCGGCCGAGGCCGTCGCCGCCGACGGCGCCGACCGGCTCCGCCTGGTGGTGATGGACGGCTCCGCGGCCCTGGTGGGGCGGGCCGCGCCGGGGCGGGCCCTGCTGGGCGCCGACCGGGTGGCCGCCATCGTCGTGGCCGCCGACGTCCACGAGCTGCCCTCCTCGTGTACCGCCATCGTGGATGTCGTCCACCCGGCCGGGGGGCTGAGGCTGATCGAGCCGCGCTCCGCGGCCGTCTGGGACTCCATCACCGCCTGGGGCATGACGACGGCCACCGCCTCGGCCGTCGCGGCCCAGCTTGCCCGCCTCGACGACCCCGAGCTGGGCCCCACCGGCGCCGACTTGCCCGACTCGGTGGCGCTGGTGGATCTGGTCGGGGGCGAGCTGGCGCCCGAGGCGGTGGAGCGGCGCTGGGCCCGGACCCGGGGCACGGCCGGGTTGGCCGCGCCCGTCGGGGCGGACTCCGAGGGCCCGCTGGAGCTGGATCTGGTGGCCGACGGGCCCCATCTGCTGATCGGGGGCACCACCGGGTCGGGGAAGTCGGAACTGCTGCGGTCGCTGGTGGCCGGCCTGGCCCTGTCGGCCGATCCCGACCATCTGGCCTTCGTGCTGGTGGACTACAAGGGCGGAGCCGCCTTCGACTGCTGCGCCGACCTAGCCCACGTGGCCGGCCTGGTCACCGACCTCGACGACCGGCTGGCCGAGCGGGCCCTGCGCTGCCTGGAGGCCGAGCTGCGCCACCGGGAGGAGCGGCTGCGCCGAGCAGGCGCTGAGGACCTGGAGGCGTTCCGGGCTCAAACGGCGGCCGGCGGCGGGAACCCGCTGGCGTACCAGGCCCAGGCGGCGAAGGGCCCGGGCGGGGGCGGTAGCGGAGACCCAGAGACGTGCTCGGTTGAGGGGGCGGGAGGCGGCGAGGACCCGCTGCCCCGGCTGGTGGTGGTCGTGGACGAGTTCGCCACCCTGGCCGCCGAGCTGCCGGAGTTCGTCGACTCCCTGGTGAGCGTCGGCCAGCGGGGCCGCAGCCTCGGGGTCCATCTGGTGCTGGCCACCCAGCGCCCGGCCGGAGCGGTGACCGAGGACATCAGAGCCAACACCAACTGCCGGATCGCCCTGCGGGTCACCGACCGCCACGACTCCAACGACGTGATCGGAGCGGCCGACGCCGCGGCCATCCCCCGGTCCCGGCCGGGCCGGGCCCTGGCCCGGTTCGGCCCCGGCGAGCTGACCGCGTTCCAGTCGGCCCTGGTCACCGGGGTCACACCCCCGGCCGACCGGGGCCTGCGGGTCCGCGTCCTCGACGAGACCCCGGTGCCGGATCGGGCCGCCCCCGTAACCGAGGACGGGGCGGCGAGCCGGCCGCGCTCCGAACCGGAGCCGGGGGGCGGCGGGGCGCGTCCCGGGCCGGAGGGCGAGCCGGACATCGCCCGGGTGGTGAGGGCGGTGAACGCCGCCCACCGGCGCCGGGGCGGGGTCCGGCCCCGGTCGCCGTGGCCTCCGCCGCTGCCGGAGGCGGTGGAGGCCGAGGAGCTGGCCGGAACGGTCGAGCCGGGCGCGCCCGCGGCCTGGCTGGTGGACGACCCCGACGGCCAGCGCCAGTTCACCGACGGATGGCAGCCCGGCTGCGGCCATCTCGTGGTGGTGGGCGGACCCGGATCGGGCACCACCACCACCCTGATGACGGCCGGGCTGGACTTGGCCCGCACCCGACCGCCCGGCGACCTGCATCTGTACGGGATCGACCTCGACAGCGGTCGGCTGGCGGCGCTGAGCGGGCTGCCCCACACCGGCGCGGTGGTCGCGCCCGCCGACCGGGAGCGCCGGGTCCGCCTGCTGCGCCATCTCGACTCCGAGGTGGCGGCCCGCCGCGCCCGTCGAACCCCCAAATCCGGTGCCGGTATCGATCCCGAGATCGTCCTTTTAATAGACGGGCTGGCCGGGCTGGCCCGGGCCCACGACCCGGTGCGCGACGGCGAGCCCCACCGGTGGCTGGAGCGGATCTGGAGCGACGGGCCGTCGGTGGGGCTGAGGGTGGCGGCGAGCGTCGGCCGGGCCGCCGACCTGTCCGGCGACATGGCCGCCTCGGCCGGAGTGGTCCTGGTTCACGCCACCGGCGAACCCGGTGACGGGTCGAGGTTCGGGCTCCGGGCCGACACGTCCGACCTCGGCCCGGGCCGGGCGGTCAGGGTCTCCGACCGCCGGGAACTGCAGGTGGCCAGGTTCGCCGGCGGCGACGAGGCCGCGGCGGTGCGGGCCCTAGTCGCCGCCGCCGGGGCTGCCGACCCGGCCCGAGCCCCGACTGCCATCGGATCGCTGCCGTCGGTGGTGTCGGCGGCCGGCCTGCCGGTGTCGGCCGAGGAGTCTCACAATCGGATCGCCCTGCGTTTCGCCTTGGGCGACCTGGGCCTGGCCCCGGTCGGGTTCGCCCTCCACGACGGCGAGCACGCACTGGTGCTGGGCCCGCCCGGCTCGGGCCGGACCTCGGCGCTGGCCGCCATCGGGGCCGCAGCCGGTCCCCGGGCGGTGGTGGTGGCGGATGAGCCCACCGACCTGTGCCGCCGCCTCGGGCTGGCCCCGGTGCCGGCCGCGGACTTGGAGCGGCTGCTCGGCCCGGACCGCCGGGCGCAGCGAGGCGAACCGGGAGCCCCGCATGACTTGGAGCCGCTCGGCCCGGGCCGCCGGGTGCAGCGAGGCGAACCGGGAGCCCCGCAAGATTTGGAGCCGCTCGGCCCGGGCCGCCGGGTGCTGCTGGTGGACGACGCCGACCGGGTGGCCGACCCCGACGGCGCCCTGGGCCGGATCGCGGCCGACGCCGCCGCCCGTCTTCACATAGTGGCCGCCGCCCGGACCGACCGGCTGCGCTCCGCCTACGGCGGCTGGCTCTCGGAACTGCGGTCCAGCCGGTCCGGGGTGCTGTTCCGGCCCGGCCCGGTGGACGGCGACCTGCTGGGCGCCGCCCTGCCTGCCCGCCTCGACCTGCCCGCCGTGGCCGGCCGGGGGGTGGTGGTGTCGGCCGGCGACGCGGCCGTGGCCCAGATCGCCCTGGTGGGAGAGCCGGGACCGGGCTCAGTTGCTGCCCGCGCCGGGCAGGTGCCGGATTCAGGTGCCACAGCCCGGCCGTAGATGGAGGCGTCCGGTCAGGGCCGGGGCGGCTCGGTGGGGTAGCGGATTCCGGCGTCGGCCCTTATGGCGTCGAAGCGGGCCAGCATGGCCCTCGGGGTGGAGTTGGGGTGATCGGGGCTCTGGCGCAGGCCCGACCGCAGGCAGCGGTTCACCTCGTCCACCTGCCAGTGCAGCGACGACGCCTCGGCGGTCAGCTCGGTCGAGCCGTCGGCGGCATGCACGGTGGCCGAGGCCGCGGAGTGGAACCGGGGTTCGATGGCGATCCATCCGGCCGAGCCGTCGATGCGGGCCGCCGTCGATCCGGTGGAGCGGATGGAGGTGGTGAGGACCGCTGCCGCGCCCGTCTCCCAGCCCAGCAGCAGGCTCACGTCGTCGTCGACGCCGGTGGGGCCCACATGGGTGACGTGATCGACGGCGGACGGCTCGCCCAGCAGCCACCAGGCCAGCGACACCGGGTAGATGCCGAGGTCCAGCAGCGCCCCGCCCCCCGCTTCCAGCGACCAGAGCCGGTGGCCGGGGTCGAAGCCCACCGCGATGGAGAAGTCGGCCCCGATTCGGTGGACCTCGCCGATGGCCCCGTCGGCGACCAGAGAGGCCACCTGGCGGTGCAGCGGGTTGAACCGCATCCACATCGCCTCCATCAAGAAGCGGTCGTTGGCCTCGGCCGCCGCCGCCATCTCAGCGGCCTCGGCCGCGTTCAGCGCCATGGGCTTCTCCACCAGCACGTGCTTGCCCGCCTCCAGGAACAGCTTGGTCAGCGGGCAGTGGAAGGGGGCCAGGTTGGCCACGTACACCGCGTCCACCCCGTCGTCGGCGGCCAGGGTCTCGTAGCTGGCGTGGGCCCGGGCGATGCCGTGGCGGGCGGCGAAGGCCTCGGCCGTCTCAGAGGCTCGGGAGCCGACCGCCACCAGCTCGGCGCCGGGGTCGGCCACGGCGGGAAACTCCCGGGCGAAGCGGTCGGCGATGGCGCCGGTGGCGGCCACGGCCCAGCGGATGGGCCCCCGGTGGGGGTCGGCTGGCTGCATCGGGGCCAACATAGGGGACGTGAGCGAATCCGCCCAGTCTTTCCCCCGGCGCTGGGCCCGCACCCGTCGGTTCAGCCTGGGCGAGCCCCGCGACGTCAAGGTGTCGGCCGACGGGGCCCGGGTCGCCTTCCTGCGGTCGCAAGGCCCGGAAGACCCCCTCAATTGCCTATGGGTGCTGGACGTCGACACCGGCGAAGAGCGCCTCATCTTCGACCCGCGCCAGGCCGTCGGCGGCCGAGATCAGCTCACCGACGAGCCGAGAGACCGACTCGCTGACGAGTCGGGAGAGGCTGGCCGAGATCAGCTCACCGACGAGTCGGACCTGCCCGCGGCCGAGCGGGCCCGCCGGGAACGGGTCCGGGAGACGGGGGAGGGGGTGGTCTCCTACGACGCCGACTCCGGGCTAGCCGTCGCCGTGTTCGCCTTGGGGGGCTCGCTGTGGCGGGCCGATCTCGACACCGGGTCAGCGACCGCCCTGCCCGCCCGCCCCGGTGCCTTCGACCCCCGGCTCAGCCCCGACGGCCGACGAGTGGCCTACGGCTCCGGCTCGGGCCTGCGGGTGGTGGACGAACACGGTGCTGACCGTTGGGTGATCGACGAGCCCGTCGGCGCCGTCACCTGGGGTCGGGCCGAGCTGGTGGCGGCCGAGGAGATGGGCCGGACCCGCGGATTCTGGTGGTCGCCGGACAGCACGCGGCTGATCGTGCAGCGGACGGACGAGACCCGTGTCCAGATGTGGTGGATCTCGTCGCCGGCCGATCCCGACCTGACCCCCGCCGAGATCCGCTACCCGGCCGCAGGCACGGCCAACGCCGAGGTCGCCCTGGCCATCTTCAACCTAGAAGACGGCAGCCGGGTAGACGTGGACTGGCCCGCCGCCCTTGACGGGACTGCCGTCGCTGGCTCAGCCGGAGCGCCCGCCGCCCCCGACCTCGACGCGACTTCCGGTGCCGGGTCGGCCGGAGCGCCCTCTGCCCCCGACTCCGACAGAACTCCCGGTGCCAGGTCGGCCGGAGTGTCCGCCGCTGCTGGCCTGGTCGGCGCCCCCGTTGAGGGCAGCGGCGGCTGGGAGTACCTGGCCGGGGTGGACTGGAGCGCCGACGGGCTGGTGCTTGTTGTCCAGAGCCGGGACCAGCGGCGGCTTGCCGTCCTTGATGTCGATCCCGACACCGGTGCCTGCCGCCTCCGCCGCCTGGTCTCCCACGACTGCTGGGTGGACTTGGTGCCGGGCGCTTTCCGGTTGGCCGCCGGGAGGCTGGTGACGGTGGAGGACCGGGGATCGTCTCGCCGGCTCTGCGCCGACGGCCGGGCCCTCACCCCCGACGGGGTGCAGGTCCGCCGGGTGGTGGCCGCCGACGAGGCGGGGGCGGTGGTGACCGCCTCCACCGACCCGGCCGACGTGCAAGTGGCCCGGGTGTCCTGGGAGGGCGAACTGGAATGGCTCACCGAGGGCCCGGGTGTGAACGGCGCCGCGGCCGGCGGCGGCACCGCGGTGCTGGCGCGGAGGTCGCTGGAGCACCCCGGCTCGGTGGTGACGGTGCGATCCGACCGGGCCGCCGATCGGGTCATCGCCAACCAGGCCGCTGCCTCCGGGTTAGATCACAACGTCGAGATCGTCGCACTTGGGCCCCGGTCCCTCACCGCGGCGGTCGTGCTGCCGGCCGCTGCCGGTGCGGCCGACCGGCTGCCGGTTCTGGTCGATCCCTACGGCGGGCCCCACGCCCAGAGGGTGATGCGGTCGCGGGCCCTGTTCGACGTCCCGCAGTGGTTCGCCGAGCAGGGCTTCGCGGTGGTGATCGTCGACGGCCGGGGCACGCCGGGGCGGGGGCCCGAGTTCGAGCGGGCCGTCCGGGGCGATCTGGCCGGGCCGGTGCTGCAGGACCAGATCGACGGCCTGGAGGCGGCAGCCGCCCGCGACCCTCGGCTCGACCTCAGCCGGGTGGCCATCCGGGGATGGTCGTTCGGGGGGTATCTGGCCGCCTTGGCCGTCCTGCGCCGCCCCGATGTCTTCCACGCGGCCGTGGCCGGGGCGCCGGTCACCGACTGGCGGCTGTATGACACCCACTACACCGAGCGCTACCTGGGCCATCCCGACACCGAGCCCGCTAACTACGACCGCACCGACCTCACCCCGGCCGCGCCCGGCCTGGAGCGCCCGCTGCTGCTGATCCACGGCCTGGCCGACGACAACGTGGCCGCCGCCCACACCCTGAGGCTGTCCCGGTCCCTGCTGGAGGCCGGCCGCCCCCACACCGTGCTGCCCCTGTCCGGCGTCACCCACATGACCCCCCAAGAGAAGGTGGCCGAGAACCTCCTGCTCCGAGAACTCCACTTCCTCCAAACCGCCCTAGGCCTCGCGCCACACCTCTAATCCCGTTTCAACATTTTTCATGTAGTATAGCTAAATCGGATTACGAGGCCGGATTCGGCCTGATGAAGAAATGACAGGGGCCGGGTATGCGGGTGGGCGTGTACGTCGACGGGATGAACCTGTACTACGGCGGTCGGCAACTCTGCGGCCGCCGTCGTCCGGGTTGGCGGTGGCTTGACCTGCGCCGACTCAGCCAGAGGCTGATCGGAAGGTGTTCCGATTGGGCCGACCACAATCCTGTGGTCCAACGGGTGGTGTACTGCACGGCGTTCATCGACGGAAGCATCAACGAGGCGGGCAGAAAGCGGCAAAGGGTCTACGCAGAGGCCCTACGCGCCCACGGTTCCATCGACCACTTGGAGCAGGGAAAGTTCGTTGCTCGAGTGCGGCGAGGGCTCTTGGCCACAGCCGACAATCGGGGTCAGCCGGCGATCGCCCTGTCGGGCTGGCCGGTTCAAGTGCAAGACAGCAATGGGCGCCCTGTTCACAAGGCCCGGTTCATGGTGTCGTTTCAAGACCTGCAGGAGAAGGGATCGGACGTGAATGTGGCCGCGCACTTGCTCATGGATGTGCTGGATGGGCGAGTGGACGCGGCGATCGTGATCTCCAATGACAGCGACCTGCGGTTGCCGCTTCAGCGGGCCCGGCAGAGGGTTCCCGTCGGAACCGTCAACCCGGGTCCAGGCACCATTCCCGGGGATCTGCGCGGCCAACCTGTCGAAGGGGCCGGAAGGCACTGGTGGCACGGGCTGACCAAAGACGACTTCTTCTCGTGCCAGCTCCCCGAGTCGGTGGGCCACTGTCGGCGTCCGGATGGCTGGTGAACGCTAACACGACGAAAATACGGGCACAGGCTGGTGAACGCTGACACGACAAAAAATACGGGCACAGTTGTTGCTGAGCCGCGGTCGAGGTGGTAACATCGTGACCGAGAGCTCTTCGCACCTGCAGCGCGATTCCGTGTTTCAGGGGTGATTTTCCACCCGGCCCTATTTGGGCCGGGTTCTCTTTAAAGATGGATGTAGAGCGGGATGACGCTGGGCCGGGTGGGACCGGGCGCTACGAGGCGGTGGCGGGGGAGCGGGCGGCTCGGCTGTTGGACGGGCGGGCCTGGGACGACTTCTGCGACACGCTCAAGGCCGCGGGCCGCATCGTCGAGCGGGAGGCACCCGGCGGCGACCCCCGGGATCTGGTCGAGGGGTACCGCTACCTGACCCGCATGACGGCCATGGCCGGGGCCAGGGTCATCGAGCGGCGGACCCCGACGGCGGCGCCCCGGCCCCTCCGGCTCATCCCGCCCCCGGTGCGGGGCGGCCAGGGGGTGCAGTCCCCCAATCAGGATCACATCGTCCAGCCCGTCGACTCCCGCTACCGGTACCGGGTCACCGGCACGGCCGGCGACGCTTACGCCCACCTGTCGGCCTGGAGCCCGCCCGTGCCCGACGACGCCGGCGCCTTCGGGCTCGGGCTCGACGCCGAGGCCTCCCTCGACCGCTTCAACCCCAACCGGGCCCGCACCCCCCACAGCATCGTACTGTCGGACCTGGCCGGCGACGACGGCGCCGTCGATTTCGTGCTGTCGGTCGGCGACCCCGGCCCGGGCGAGGTCTGGTTCCCCATGGTCGCTGAAACCCGGGAGCTCATGGGCCGGGTCGTCTACGAGGACCGGGCCGCCCAGAGCCCGCCCCGGCTGACGATCCGGTGCCTCGACGACCACCCCCAGCCCGCCGTGCCCGAGCCCGACGACATGGCCGCCCGGCTGGCCGTGGCCGCCCAGCTCGTGCTCGGCCTTCAGAGCGACTACGCGGGCTGGACCAGGGACCTCATGTCCCGGCCCAACCAGCTCGGGCTGACCCAGGAGTGGTACGAGCGGATCGGCGGGTCGCCCGACGACCGGCACTTCCTGTTCGGCTACTGGCGGCTCCGGCCCGGCTGCGCCCTGGTGGTGGAGTTCGCCGAGCCCGACTGCCTGCACTGGAACTTCCAGCTCTGCAACCACTGGATGGAGAACCTGGCCGACTACGCCCGGGGCCGGGGTTACGTCGACCGGCAGAAGGCGGCCCGCTCCGGCGGCCGGGTGCGGATCGCAGTGGCGGCCGCCGATCCCGGAGTGGCCAACTGGGTCAATCCCGGCGACCACGACCACGGGGTGATGGGCCTGCGGTTCGTGCAGCCCGCCGCCCCGGTGGAGGTCGCCTGCAAGCTGGTGCCCCTGGCCGAGCTGAGCCCGGACTGAACCCCGCAGGCGGTCGGGCTGGACCGACCGGGACCGCCCAACCGGCCGGTCCGATTGGCGGGCCTGACTAGGCCGGGTCTGACTGGATCGGGCGGGCCGACCGGGGCCGCCCCGACCGGACCGCTACACGATGGTCCAGCCCCCGTCGACTTGGAGCACCTGGCCGGTCACGAAGCTGGAGGCGTCCGAGCACAGAAAGAGCAGAGCCCCGTCCAGCTCGTGGGGCTGGCCGCCCCGCCCCATGGGGCTGCTGGCGACGTGGGCCGCGAAGGCGTCGTCGTCCCATGAGGGGCCGGTCATCTCCGTCTCGAACCAGCCCGGCGCCAGCGCGTTGACCCGGACGCCCTTGCGGGCCCACTGGGCGGCCAGCTCCCGGGTGAGGTTGTGCAGACCGCCCTTGGCCGCGGCGTATCCCGGCATCCTCAGCTTCCCGCCCGAAACCGTGCCCATGATCGACCCGATGTTGACCACCGCGCCCGTCCCGGACCGCCCGATGACGTGGGCGGCGAAGGCCCGGGCCAGGGCGTAGGGCGCGATCAGATCCACCTCGATCTCGCGGCGGAATCGGCCCGGGTCGAAGTCCAGCGCCGGGGCGATGGTGACCATGCCGGCGTTGTTGACCAGGATGTCGGCTTGGCCGTGATGGTCGAGGGCGGCGGCCATGATGTCGTCGGCCGCGTCCTCGGCGGTTATGTCGACGGCCACGACCACGGTGTCGGGCAGCTCGGCGGCCAGTTCGTCGAGCTTTTCGGCCCGGCGGGCGGTGACCACTAGCCGGGCCCCGGCCGCGGCCAGCACCCGGGCGAACCGGGCCCCGAGTCCCGAGCTGGCCCCGGTGACGATGGCCACCCGGCCGCCGATGTCGAAGGCGGCCGGGGGATCGAAGCGGCGGCTCTCGCCGGGCGTCTCGTCAGGCATCTCGTTGCCTCCAGTCAGGTGACGACGGTTATCTCAGTGGCCTTGAGCGAGGCCCACACCGGCGATCCCGGCCTCAGCCCGAGCCCGTCTATGGCGCCGGCGGTGATGTCGGCCCGCACGTCGATGGGGCCCTGCAGGCCTACCCGGGCCCGCTCGCCGTCGAGGTCGATGCGAACGACGGTGGCGGGCCAGGCGTTGCGGGCGCTGCCTTCGGGCCGGGCCGGGTGCAGCGCCACGGCGTGGGCCGGGAACACCAGATGCACCGGGCCCCGGGCCGGAGCGGCCACGGTGACGGTGAACCCGGCCTCGGTCGTCACCGTCGTGCCCCGGCCGGTTCCGGCCACGACGTTGGCGCCCAAGAAGGCGGCGGCCCACCGGCTGGTGACGGTGCCGGCCGCCTCGTCGGGCGATCCGAAGCCGGCCACCCGGCCCTCGTCGAGGACCAGCACCCGGTCGGCCATGGTCCGCAGGTCCACGGGATCGTGGGTGATGAGCAGGGTGTGGGCCGGGCCGGCGTCGGACAGCATCGTTCGAAGCTCGCCTCGCCCGATCTCGTCCACCGAGGCCAGGGGCTCGTCCAAGATCAGCGCCTCCGGGCCGGGGGCCAGAGCCCTGGCGATGGCCACCCGCTGCCGCTGGCCCCCCGACAGCGCGGCCGGCCGGGCGACGGCCAGCCCGGGCGGCAGCCCCACCAGATCCAGCATCTCCGCCGCCTGGCGCCGGGCCTCCTTCCGGCCCGCTCCCCGGCGGCGCAGCCCGAAGGCCACGTTGTCGACGGCCCGGAGATGGCCGAAGAGCCGCTGGTCTTGGAACACGACGCCGACACGGCGGTCGGCGGCGGGCACGAAGCGGCCCCGGGCGGGCTCGTCCACCGTGCGGCCCGCGATGACGATCCGGCCGGCGTCGAGGGCCTCCAGCCCGGCCACGGCCCGGCCCAGGGTGGTCTTGCCCGCTCCGTTGGCTCCCACCACCGCGGTGACCCCGGCCTCGATCTCGACGCCGTCAACCTCCAGCGTCCAGCCGCCCCGGCCGACGGCCCCGTCAAACAGAATCGCCTCGCCGTTTTCGCTATAGTTTCTGACCATATGGGGAGGACCCGTTTCAGCGTGACGATTTTGGCTGCGGTCGTCTGGGTCGCAGCCGGATGTTCGATCGAGGCACCCGAACAGTCCGATTCTACCGGGCCGGCGACCGAGGCTCCCAAGTCTGTGGATGTGTTTGAGCCTGAAGAAGTGGTTGAGCCCGAAGAGGTGTCTGGTATTGAGGAAGCACCCGATCTCGAGGCATCGGAGGATGATTCTGAGATATCAGAGGTGGAACCGTCCGAGCTGGAGACGGTTGTCAGTCCTGAAAGCACCGATGTTATGTGTGAAGATAATGTCGGGCTAATGACCGATTGCGAAGCCCTGATTGCATCTGTAGATGTTCTGATAGGAGAGTCAGACTGGGTCTTCTTAAACTGGAGCATATCTAATCCTGTAGATAGTTGGATTGGCGTGAATCTAGGTGAAAATCCCCAAAGAATAGTGGGCATAAGTGTTAAGGATATGGAATTGTCTGGTAGCATTCCGGTTAAGTTTGGCGGCCTTTCCAAACTGCGTACCCTCAATCTTTCCGGTAATGAGATATCGGGTAGTATCCCGGTTGAGTTGGGTGGGCTTTCCAACCTTCGGGTTCTCGATCTTAGTCATAATGAGCTATCGAGTAACATTCCCAGTGGATTAGGCGAGCTTTCCAAACTACGGACCCTTGATCTTTCTGGTAATGGGTTGTCGGGTAGTGTTCCGGTCGAGTTAGGTAGGCTTTCTGAACTGTATAATCTCCGTCTTTATAATAACGAGTTGTCGGGTGGTATTCCGGTTGAGTTGGGTGGGCTTTCCAACCTTCGGGTTCTCGATCTTCGTGTTAATGAGCTATCGGGTGGTATTCCGGTTGAGTTGGGTGGGCTTTCAAACCTGCGGGTTCTCGCCCTTCGTGTTAATGAGCTATCGGGTGGTATTCCGGTTGAGTTGGGCGGGCTTTCAAACCTGCGGGTTCTCGATCTTGGTCTTAATGAGCTATCGGGTGGTATTCCGGTTGAGTTGGGCGGGCTTTCAAACCTACGAGATCTTGTTCTTTTTGATAATAGGTTTTCGGGTGGTGTTACGGTTGAGTTGGGTGGGCTTTCAAACCTGAGGACCCTCAGTCTTTCTGATAATGGGTTGTCGGGTGGTATTCCGGTTGAGTTGGGAGGGCTTTCTAACCTGCAGGCCCTCGATATTGGTGATAATGAGCTATCGGGTAGTATTCCCGTTGAATTGAGTTCTCTTGAGTTATTGGACTTCTTGAGACTTTCCGGTAATGAGCTATCGGGTGGTATTCCGGTTGAATTGAGTTCCCTTGAGTTGTTAGATTATCTGGATCTTTCTGGTAATGAGCTATCGGGTAGTATTCCAGTTGAGTTTAGCGGGCTTTTTAACCTGCGATTTCTCGATCTTTCACATAACAAGTTGTCTGGTGAGATACCCCCTGAATTGATGAGCACCCTTACAAGTCTTATCCACCTTGATCTCTCAGGCAATAATTGGTTAGACGAAATACCAGATGAACTTAAAGATCTTTATAACCCCGTATAACTTTATAACCCCACATAAGATGACGCCGATTAGCTCCAGCCCTCAGCCGCCCCGGTCGACGGTGCCGTCAAACAGAATCGGCCTGTGGTTTGCGGCCTGGCTTTGCTACCGTCGAGGCTGGAATCAGCTCGCTCGGTGGTCATCGCGGGAACCAGCGGGTTCTCAGGGTTACTAATACGGCTAGGGACACGGCCAGTAACACGAGGCTGATGGCTATGGCCGCTTCGGGGTCTTGCTCGAGGGCCAGGAAGGTCTGAAGGGGGAGGGTTCGGGTTCGGCCGGGCAGGTTGCCGGCGAAGGTGATGGTGGCGCCGAACTCGCCGATGGCCCGGGCCCAGGCCAGCGCCAACCCGGCCCCCAGGGCGGGCCGGATGGCGGGCAGGGTGACGTGCGCCAGGTTGGTCCAGGTGCCCGCGCCCAGCACCGCCCCGGCCTCCTCCAGGTCGCGGCCCGCCTGCCGGAGGGCGGCCTCCACAGTGACCACCAAGAAGGGGAGGGCCACAAAGCTGGCGGCAACTACCGCTCCGGCGGTGGTGAAGGGCAGACGCAGGCCGAACCACGAGTCGAGCCACTGGCCGACCAGGCCCCGGCGGCCCAACGCGAACAGCAGCGCCGTGCCCCCCACCACCGGGGGCATCACCATGGGCAGCATCACGAAGGCCCGGACCAGGCGGGGGAGCGGAAGCCGAGCCCGGGCCAAGACCAAGGCCAGCGGCACCCCCAGCGCCGCGCACACCGCGGTGGCGGCCACGCTGACCACCAGCGACGTTCGCAGAGCCTCCAGCACCGTGGGGTCGGCGAGCAGCCCGGGCAGGGCAGACCACGGTGCTCGTTGCACCAGTCCCGCCACGGGCAGGGCCAGAAGGACCAAGGCCAGCACCCCCACTCCAGCTAGCAGGGCTGGAGGGCGCTCGGTTCTGGCTTTCATGGCGGACCGAAACCTGCTTCTAGCAGGGCCTCGGCCCCGGGGCCGCCTGGCTCGAACGCCTCCAGCACGGCCCGCACCGCGGCCGAGGGGTCGGCGTCGATAGAAGCCATCAGGTAAGGGTTGGCGAAACGGCCCAGGTCGGCGGCGGCGATGGTCTCCAGGCCCGAGGCGGAGGGGTCGGTGGCGTAGACCAGACCGGCATCCAGTTCGCCCAAAGCGATCTTGGCGGCCAGGGCCCGTGCGTTCAGCTCTCGGGTGTCGACAGTCGGCTCCACCCCCAGCTCGCTGAGGGCCCGGTCGGCCAGGGTGCCGCAGGGGACGCCTGCCGCGCACAGCCCGACCAGCAAGTCGGTCCGGCCCAGGTCTTCCAAGGACCCGACCCGGCCCGGGTTGCCGGGAGCCACGGCCAACACCAGGGCGTTGGTGGCCACCGTCGCCACCGAGCCCCGTACCGAGCCGTCCTCGACGGCCTGCTGCATGGTGGCGGCGTCCGCCGTCATCAAGACATCGGCCTCGGCCCCCTCGGCGAGCTGGGCCACCAGCGCCGAGCTCCCGGCCAGCACGGCCGTGACGGTCACCGCGCCAGGTCCGTCGGCCGGACCCGAGTCCACGAGGCTCTCGAAGGCGGTCGAGACCTCCTCTAAAACGTCGGTGAGGGAGGAGGCAGCCATCACCACCACGGTCCCGCCCTCGCTGCCGTCGCCCCTACCGCTTCCGCCGCAGCCCGCCAGGGCCAGCGCGGTCAGGGCCAGCCCGAGCGCGGCCAAGCCTGAAACCGGCGCGGCAGTGCGGAAGGGAGCCAGGCCCCGGGTGACTCTCATGGGCGCTGGTCATAGTGGCAGGTATCCACCGGCGGGGCCGGGTCGGATCGTATGGTCTGGCCATGGCCGCTCTTGCGCCCCTCTTGCAGGCCCCGGCCACCGATCAGGGCCTGATCGACGCCTGCGGCGAGGCCGACCGCGGCTTGGCGTGCGAGCGGGTCTGGGACTGGACCGGCAACAGCTTCCTGGCCGCCGGCGCCGAGTGGGTCCTGGACCGGCCCATCCGCATCGCCTTCATCGTGGCCCTGGCCTGGGTGCTGTCCAAGCTGGCCCAGCGGGCCATCGCCCGGTTCACCCGGAGCATCGCCACCGTCCGCTCAGCCGACCGGCTCAAGTCGCTGCGGGAGCGCGGGCCGGGCCGGGTCCTCATCGAGGAGAAGGAGTCGCTGCGGGCCGAGGCCCGGGCCCGCACCATTAGCCTGGTGCTGCGCAGCGTGGCCGCGGCGGTGATCTGGACCTTCGCCTCCCTCACCGTCCTGGGCCAGCTCGGGATCGACCTCGGCCCCCTCATCGCCGGGGCGGGCATCGGCGGGATCGCGCTGGGCTTCGGCGCCCAGTCGGTGGTCAAGGACTTCCTGTCGGGCCTGTTCATGCTCATCGAAGACCACTACGGGGTGGGCGATGTGATCGACGTGGGCGCCGCCACCGGCACCGTCGAAGAGGTGTCGCTGCGCTCCACCACCATCCGCGACGTCCACGGCACCGTCTGGCACATCCCCAACGGCGAGATCGCCCGCATCGGCAACTTCTCCCAGCTCTGGTCCCGGGCCCTCATCGACATAGAGGTCGCCTACGACACCGACCTCCGCCGGGCCATGGAGGTGATGCAGCGGGTGGCCGACGAGATGTGGGAGGACCCCGAGTGGGGCGGCGACGAGCTCATGGACCAGCCCTCGGTGTGGGGGGTCCAGTCGCTGGGGGCCTCGGGCATCGCCGTCCGGCTGGCGGTCAAGACCGAGCCGTCCATGCAGTGGGGCGTCGAGCGGGAGCTGCGCATACGCCTCAAGGAGGCCTTCGACGAGGCCGGGATCGAGATCCCGTTCCCGCAGCAGACGGTGTGGTTCGGCGACTCCGCCGAGGCGGCCGTGCCGGGCCCGGCCCCGGCTTAGGGGAGCGGCGGGCGATCAGGACCGGTCGGCATAGGGCGGGGCGGCCGTGCCGGGCGGTCGGGGCGCGGCCCCAGGCTTAGGGCCGGGCCCGGGTGATCATCGACAGGCCGTCGCCCACCGGCAGCAGCGCCACCGTCGTCCGGGGGTCGGCCGCCACGTGGACCGAGAAGGCACGCAGGGCCTCGGTCGGGGCGTCGCCCTGCTCGGGATCGGCCACGAGGCCGTCCCACAGCACGTTGTCGGCCAGGATCACCCCCCGCTCCGACAGCCGCGGCACCAGCTCCTCGTAGTAGTCGACGTACTCGGCCTTGGCCGCGTCGATGAAGGCCAGGTCGACGGGGGGATCGAAGGGAAGGGCCCGCAGCGTGTCCAACGCCGGACCGATCCGCAGGTCGATGCGGTCGGCCACCCCGGCCCGCTCCCAGAACCGGCGGGCGATGCCGGTCCACTCCTCGGACACGTCGCAGCACACCAGGCGGGCGCCGGGGTCCAGCTCCCTGGCCACGGCCAAAGCCGAGTAGCCGGTGAACGTCCCCACCTCCACCGCCAGCCGGGGCCGCAGGACCCTGGCCAGCACGGCCATGAACGCCCCCTGCAGCGGCCCGATCTGCATGACGGCGGGGTCGCCCAGGGCCCGGGTGGTCTCGATGAGGTCCCGCTGGATCTCGTCGGGGCCGGTGGAGAAGCGCTCGGCGTAGGCGATCACGGCCTGGTCGGTGAAGACGGTCCTGTAGCTCACGGCCCATAGCATGGCCCCCATGGGGTCGATCACGCCACCGGGAGAGTGGATCTGGGGCATCCAGTTGCCGGTCCAGACGCTGAGCCGGATGCTGGCCGACCCCTGGGAGGACTCCGCCACCGTCGCGGACCTGGTGGCCGTCGCCCGGCGGGTCGAGGCCGCGGGCGGCGCCTTCGTCGGCGTGTGCGACCACGTGGCCATACCCGACAACGACTACGCCGCCCACATGAACACCACCTGGTACGACACGGTGGCGACGCTGGCCTACCTGGCCGCCCGCACTACCACGGTCAACCTGGCCTCGGTGGTGTGGATCGCGGCCTACCGGCACCCCCTGCACACGGCCAAGGCGTTCGCCACCCTCGACCACCTGTCGGGGGGTCGGGCCGTCCTGGGGGTGGGGGCCGGCCACGTGGAGGCCGAGTTCGAGGCCCTGGGGGTGGACTTCGCCGGCCGGGGCCGCCTCCTCGACGAGATCCTCGAAGCGGTGCGGGGCGCCTTCGAGTCCGACTACGCCACCCATCGGGGCGAGCACTTCTCCTATGAGCGCATGGGGGTGGCGCCGCGGCCCCGCCGGGAGCTGCCCGTATGGGTGGGGGGCCGGGGCCGGGCCGCGTGGCGGCGGGCCGGCCGATACTGCGACGGCTACATACCCATGGGCAACCCCAAGGACCAGTATCCCGAGATCATCGAGACCATGGCCTCGGCAGCCGAGTCTGCGGGCCGCGGCGGCGCCTCTTTCGACGTCGGCTACATGCCGCCGTGGGCCTACCTGCTGGGCGACGCCGCCCCCGAGGGGCTGCCGCCGGCCGGGGTGTTCGGGCCCGAGCCGCTGGCCGCCGACATGCGCGCCGCCCGCTCGGCGGGGGCCAACGCCTTCCACCTGAAGTTCCGGGGCCGGACCCTGGCCGAGTACCTCGATCAGATCGACGCCTTCGCCGAGCAGGCGGCGCCGTCGGTGGACGAGCCCTGAGCCCCCGGGGACCGCGGACCGGGTAGGACGGGGCACATCGCCGCGGCAGGTTGCCTTGGAGCAGGGGGAACGGGGGCACATCGCCGTGGAGCGCGGCCGCGGCAGGTGGCCGCGGACCGGGGGTGGAACGTGGAACGGGGGCGGGCTGGCTAGCCTGTTGCGGTCGGCTAGCCCCGGGGACGTGCCATGGATCCCAGTTTCCTTTTCCTCTTCGCCATCTTCGCCCTGTTCTACTTCGTCTTCTTCCGCCCCCAGCAGAAGCGGATGAGGGCCCATCAGGCCCTGATGCGCTCGCTGAAGCCGGGCGACGTGGTGGTGACCAACTCGGGCATCCACGGCGCCGTGGCCGAGGTGGAAGACCAAGTGGTGTGGCTGGAGGTCGCTCCCGACGTGGAGCTGAAGGTGAGCCGCAACGCGGTGTCCGAGCGCTTGGAGGAGTCCGACGCCAAGCCCGAACCGGAGGCCGAGTCCGACGATTCGGATGACGCCGGGGCGTGACCCACAGGCTCGACCGGGGCGGCCGGGCCCGGCGAGGCGAGCGGCGGCGGGGCGTGACCGCCGGGCTTGACCGGGCCATCGGGCCCAGCGGGGCGTGACCGGGAGAAGGCGCCAGCTCGCCTTCGCCATCGGCATCGTCGCCCTGGCCGGCGCCGGGGTCGGCTACACGCTGTGGTCCGGCAACGAGCCCCTGCTGGGCCTCGACCTGCAGGGCGGCGCCAGCGTGGTGCTGGAGCCGACCCGGCCCGCCTCCGACGAAGACCTCGACAAGGCGGTGGAGATCGTCCGCAACCGGGTGGACGGTCTGGGCGTGGTCGAGCCCGAGATCAGCACCCAGGGCGGCAACATCCTGGTCCAGTTGCCGGGGGTGCAGGACCAGCAGCGGGCCATCGACCTGGTGGGACAGACGGCCGAGCTGCGGTTCCGGCCGGTGCTGGGCGCCATCAACGAGTCCGGGTACCAGGCCGCGGTCGAGGCGGCCGCCGAGGCCGCCGGCGGCGGCGAGGGTGACGAGGCCGCCGCCGACGGAGAGGCCGCGGCCGGCATCGAGGCCCAGTTCGCGTTGACGCCCGACGCGGCCGCCGACTCGGTGGCGGTGCTGGCCCAATACGACGACGAGCGCAACGTGACGGTCCGCTACCTCCTCGGCCCCACCGGCGTCACCGGCGACGGCCTCGAGAGCGCCGAGAGCCGCTTCGACGGCCTGACCGGCTGGTTTGTGGCCCCGGTGTTCAAGTCCGGGGCGGCCGGCATCGACCTCTTCAACGCCCTGGGCGCGGAGTGCTTCTGGCGGGGCGAGACCTGTCCCACCCAGCAGGTGGCCATCGAGATGGACAACGAGGTGGTGAGCGCTCCCGTGATCCAAGGAGGCGAAGCCTCCTTCACGCCTTTCGAGCGGGACAGGATCACCATCACCGGCTCCTTCACCCAGTCCGAGGCCGAGGACCTGGCCCTGGTGCTCGACTACGGGGCCCTGCCGGTGGAGCTGGAGGCCCAGCAGAGCCGCATCGTGTCGGCCTCGCTGGGCACCGACGCCCTCGACGCCGGGGTGGTGGCCGGGATCATCGGCCTGATCGGGGTGTCGCTGTATCTGCTCTTCTACTACCGCCTGCTGGGGCTGATCGCCATCATGAGCCTGGCCGTCTCCGGGGCGCTGCTGTGGACCATCATCTCCTGGCTGGGCGAATCGAGGGGTCTGGCCCTGACCTTGGCCGGGGTGACCGGCCTGATCGTGGCCATCGGCGTGTCGGTGGACTCCAACGTCGTGTACTTCGAGCACCTCAAGGAGGACGTGCGGTCGGGCCGCACCGTGCGCTCGGCCGTGGACCGGGCCTTCCCCATCGCCTTCTCCACCATCGTGAAGGCCGACGTGGCCTCGCTCATCGCCGCCGCGGTGCTGTACTTCCTCACCGTCGGCCAGGTGAGGGGCTTCGCCCTCTACCTGGGGGTGGCAACCATCCTCGACCTGGTGGCCACCTACTTCTTCATGGGCCCGGCCATACGGATCCTGGCCCACGCCTCGGGGCCGAACGCCAACCCGGCCCGCTTCGGCATCCCCCGGTCCTTAGTCGCGGAGCCGGCCCAATGAGCCGGGTCGGGGTTCGCGGTTCGCTCGCCGGAGCCGGTTCGATGATCCGGCTCGGGGTTGGTTCCCGGAGGGCGGCCCAGTGAGCCGCATCCTCGCCGGGCTGGGCAGGCTGTTCCGGGGCGAGCAGGAGATCGACTTCCCGAAGCTGTGGAAGCCGGCGCTGATCGGCTCGCTGGCCGCGCTGCTGGTGAGCACGGCCAGCTTCGGGCTGCGGGGCCTGGACTTCGGCATCGAGTTCGCGGGCGGCACGGCGTGGGAGGTCCCCGCCCCCGGGGTGTCGGTGGCCGAGGCCCGGGACGGGCTGAGGGACACCGGGGCGGCCGGGGCCAAGATCCAGATCGTCGGGACCGACACCATCAGGGTGCGCTCCGACATCGAGGGGACCGAGGCGGTGGACGAGGTGCGCCAGGCCCTGGTGGATCTGACCGGGGCGAGCATCAACGAGGTGAGCGTCACCACCGTGGGGCCGTCGTGGGGGGCGGAGATAACCCGCAAGGCGGCGTGGGCGCTGGCCTGGTTCTTCGTGATCGTGGCCCTCTACATAGCCGTTCGGCTGGAGTGGAAGATGGCGGTGGGGGCCCTGGCCGCGGTGATCCACGACATCGTCATCTCCGTCGGCTTCTACTCGGTGTTCCAGTTCGAGATCACCCCGGCCACCGTGATCGCCTTCCTCACCATCATGGGCTACTCGCTGTACGACACCATCGTGGTGTACGACAAGGTGCGCGAGGTGGTGGGCCGGACCGCGGCCACCGGCCGCTACACCTACACCGAGATGATGAACCTGTCGCTCAACCGGGTGCTGATGCGGTCGGTGAACACCTCGATCACGTCGGTGCTGCCGGTGGCGTCGATGCTGGTGATCGGCTCGTTCGTGCTCGGGGCCCTCACCCTGCAGGAATTCGCGGTGGCGCTGCTGGTGGGCATCATCGTGGGCACCTACTCGTCGCTGTTCGTGGCCGCGTCGCTGGTGGCCTGGATGAAGGAGCGCTGGGAGCCCGACCAGGCCGAGCTGGCCCGCAAGGTGGAGTCCCGCCGCAAGGTCAGCTCCGCCCGGGCCGCGGCCTCCACCGGCCCGACCGGCTCGGCCGCCGCTGGCGGCGGCCCGGGGCCGGGCGCCGCGCCCCCCCTGCGCAAGAAGCGCAAAAAGCGCTGACACCTGGGGGAGGCCAGATGGCGGCGGTGACCCGGGTCCTGCCGTGGCGGCGGCCGGCCAACCGCCCGGCTTCGGCGGAGATCGCCGAGCTGCTTTCGGTCTACCGGGACCGCCGCCCCGGCGCCCCCACCGACCTGATCGAGCGGTCCTTCGCGGTGGCGGCCCGGGCCCATGCCGGGCAGATGCGCAAGTCGGGCGAGCCCTACATCCGCCATCCGGTGGCGGTGGCCACCATCGTGGCCCGCCTGGGGCTCGACGACGTGACCGTGGCCGGGGCGCTGCTGCACGACGCGGTGGAGGACACCGACGTGGACCTGGCCGAGGTCGAGGCCGTCGCCGGGCCCGACGTGGCCCGCATCGTGGACGGGGCCACCAAGCTCGACCGGGTCCACTACGACACCCGGGAGCAGCAGCAGGCGGCGTCGATGCGCAAGATGATCGTGGCCATCGCCCAGGACCTGAGGGTGCTGATCATCAAGCTGGCCGACCGGCTCCACAACCTGCGCACCATCGCCGGCCTGCCTCAGTTCAAACAGGAGCGGACCGCCCGGGAGACCCTCGACGTCTACGCGCCGCTGGCCCACCGCCTGGGGATGCAGGACCTGCGCCAGCAGCTCGAAGACCTCTCCTTCGCCGCCCTGGAGCCCCGCCGCTACGCCGAGATCGACCAGATGGTGGAGCTGCGGGCCCCCGAGCGGGAGATATACCTCACCCAGGTGCTGGGCGAGGTTCAAATGAGGCTCGACGAGCTGGGGATCGCCGCCGACATCACCGGCCGGCCCAAGCACCTGTGGTCCATCTACGAGAAGATGGTGGTGAAGGACCGCCCCTTCGACGAGATATTCGACCTGGTGGGCATCCGGGTCATCGCCGGGTCGGTGCGGGACTGCTACGCGGCCCTGGGCTCCATCCACGCCACCTGGCGGCCGGTGCAGGGCCGGTTCAAGGACTACATAGCCATGCCCAAGTTCAACCTCTACCAGTCGCTGCACACCACCGTGGTGGGGCCCCAGGGCAAGACCCTGGAGGTGCAGATACGCACCCGGGAGATGCACGCCCGGGCCGAGTACGGGGTGGCCGCCCACTGGGAGTACAAGGACGAGTCGCCCGGCGACGACATGGCCTGGCTGGCCCGCATCGTCGACTGGGAGCAGGAGACTTCGGACCCGTCGGAGTTCATGTCCAACCTCAAGACCGAGCTAGACACCGACGAGGTTTACGTCTTCACCCCCAAGGGGAAGGTGCTGGAGCTGCCGGTGGGGGCCACCCCGGTGGACTTCGCCTACTCCATCCACACCGACGTGGGCCACGCTTGTGTGGGGGCCAGGGTGGACGGCCGGCTGGTGCCGCTGGACCGGCGGCTGGAGTCGGGCCAGACGGTGGAGGTGTTCACGTCCAAGACCGAGGGGGCCGGGCCCAGCCGGGACTGGCTCAAGTTCGTGGCCAGCCGCCGGGCGGCCAACAAGATCAGGCAGTGGTACCTGCGGGAGCGCCGGGCCGACGCCATCGAGCACGGCCGCGACGACCTGGTGCAGGCCCTGCGCCGGGAGGGGCTGCCCGCCCAGCGGCTGCTGAAGGACAAGCTGCTGGACGAGGTAGCCGACCAGCTCAACTACAACGACGCCGACGCCCTGTACGCGGCCATCGGGGAGGGCCATCAGTCGGCCGCCTCGGTGGCGGGCCGGTTCGCCCGGGCGCTGCGGGAGCCCGACCCCGACTCCGACGACCCCGAGCGGGGGCGGCTGCCGACCACGGTGGTGAGGCCGCCCCGCCGCCGCCAGGCCCGCGGCGACGTCGGGGTCCACGTCGAGGGGCTCGACGACATCATGATCCGCCTGTCGCGATGCTGCAGTCCGGTGCCCCCCGATGAGATCATCGGGTTCGTCACCCGGGGCCGGGGGGTGTCGGTTCACCTGGCCGACTGCCTCAACGCCATCGGCCTGTCCGAGGGCCAGCCCGACCGGCTCATCGAGGTGGAGTGGGACGCCGCCCACGAGGGGTTCTTCTCCTCGACCATTGAGGTGGTGGCCTTCGACCGGCCCGCCCTGCTGCGGGACGTGACCCAGGTGCTGGCCGACCACCGTCTCAGCGTGGTCAGCTCCGTCACCGACACCGGCGCCGACCGGATCGCCCGGATGCGCTTCGAGTTCGAGCTGGCCGACGTGTCCCAGCTCGACTCGGTGCTGTCGTCGATACTGGCCGTGGAGACGGTGTACGACGCCTACCGGGTGGTCCCCGGCCGGGCCGCCGCCGAACCCGCCCGCGAAGGAGCCTGACCCGCTGGCGACCAGGCCGGTACCCTCGGGGGCGTGGCGCAGCCTCGGTTTCGTGCTCCTCGGGGCACTCGTGACATTCTTCCGCCTGAGTCGGGTCGGCGGCGGGAGTTGGTGGGGCGGTTCGCCGACTTGGCGGACCGGGCCGGCTATGGGCAGCTTGAGTCGCCCGTCTTTGAGGATGTCGGGGTGTTTCAGCGGCTGGGGCCTGACACCGATGTGGTGGCCAAGGAGATGTTCGAGCTGCACGACCGGGGCGACCCTCCTCAGCATCTGGCCCTGCGGCCGGAGCTGACCGCCAGCGCCTGCCGGGCTTATGCCGAGCACCGGCCCACGCCCCCCTGGAAGATCTGGTATGAGGGGCCGCAGTTCCGCTATGAGCGGCCTCAGGCCGGGCGCTACCGCCAGTTCAGCCAGGTGGGGGCGGAGGTGATCGGCGCCGACGATCCGGCTGCCGACGTGGAGGCGATCACCCTGGCGGTCCGATTCTTCGAGGCCCTCGGGCTCGCCGGGGTGCGGCTGCTGGTCAACAGCTTGGGCGATCCCGCCGATCGCTCCGCTTACCTGGTCGCTCTAGGCGCTTATTTCGAGGCCCGCGGCGGCGATTTGTCGGAGCAGGCCCGGGCCACCGCGGCGCGCAACCCGCTGCGGGTGCTCGACTCCAAGCGGCCTGAGGATCAGGCGGTGGTGGCCTCGGCCCCGGTGATGATCGACCACCTGTCGCCGGCGGCGGCCGAGCACTTCGGGGCGGTGAGGGCCGGGCTCGACGATCTGGGGGTCGAATACGAGGTCTGCCCCCGGCTGGTGCGGGGCCTCGACTACTACGTCCGCACCGCCTTCGAGTTCGCGGCCCCCTCCCTCGACGCCGCCCAGGACGCGGTGGGCGGCGGCGGCCGCTACGACGGGCTGGTGGAGGACCTGGGCGGGCCGCCCGCCGGCGGGATCGGCTTCGCGCTGGGCGTGGACCGGGTGCTGCTGGCCTGCGACGCCGAGGGCGCCTTCGGGCCGCCGCCGCCGGCGGTGGAGGTGTTCGTGGTGGACGTGGCCGGCGGGGCGGCGGCGACGAAGCTGTGCGACCGGCTCCGGCGGGCCGGGCTGGGCGCGGACCGGGCCTTCGGCGGCCGGTCGATGAAGGCCCAGATGAAGCTGGCCGACCGCTCGGGGGCGGCGCTGGCTGTCATAGTCGGCCCCGACGAGCTGGCCGCGGGCGAGGCGACCGTGCGCGACCTGCGCGGCTCGGGCCGCCAGTACCGGGTGGGCCTTGACGGCGCGGTCTCAGCGGTCGAAGACGAGCTGGCCCGTCCGGTGCCCGGCGAGTCGAGTCCGCCCGAGGCGTCCGGCGGCGACGAGTCCGAAGCGGGGGTGTCGGAGTCGGTCGGCGGCACTGGGTCCGAACCGGGGGTGTCGGAGTCGGGCGGCGGCGCCGGGTCCGAACCGGGGGCGGGCCGGTGATCGGCGACGCCACCGCCATGCGCACCGACCTGTGCGGGGAGCTGCGGCTGGCCGACGAGGGCCGGACCGTGACCGTGTGCGGCTGGGTGGACCGGCGGCGGGAGCACAGCGAGCACCTGGCCTTCGTTGATCTGCGCGACCGCACCGGCGTGGTGCAGTGCGTGGTGGACGGGGCCCGGGATCTGCGGGGCGAGTACGTGGTGCGGGTCACCGGCACGGTGAGGCCCCGCCCCGAGGGCACGGCCAACGACCGGCTGGCCACCGGCCAGATCGAGCTGGCCGACTGCGAGGTGGAGGTGCTGTCGGCCTCCGAGCCGCCGCCGTTCCCCCTGCACGAGCGGACCGAGGTGGACGAGACCATCCGCCTCCGCTACCGCTACGTCGATCTGCGCACCGAGCGGCTCCAGCGCAACCTGCGGGCCCGGGCCGCGGTCAACAGCGCGGTGCGCCGGGCCATGGAGGCCCAGGGGTTCGTGGAGGTGGAGACCCCCATGCTGATCGCCTCCATGCCCGAGGGGGCCCGCGATTTCGTGGTGCCGTCCCGCAAGGAGCCGGGTGCCTTCTACGCCCTGCCCCAGAGCCCGCAGCTCTTCAAGCAGCTCTGCATGGTGGGCGGGATCGACCGCTACTACCAGATCGCCCGCTGCCTGCGGGACGAGGACCTGCGGGCCGACCGCCAGTTCGAGTTCATGCAGCTCGACGTGGAGATGAGCTTCGCCGCCCCCGATGACGTGTTCGGGGCGGTCGGCGAGGCGGTGGCCGCGGCCGCCGAGGCGGTGACCGGCCAGCGACCGGCCGAGCCCGGGCGCATGACCTGGGAAGAGGCCATGGAGCGGTACGGGTCCGACAAGCCCGACACCCGCTTCGGCATGGAGCTGGTGGAGCTGACCCCGCTGTTCGAGCGCACCGGGGCCAGGGTGCTGCAGGCCCCGTGCGTGAAGGGGATCCGCCTGCCCGGCGGAGCGGCCGGGCCGGCGGCCTTGACCCGCAGCCGAGTGGACGAGCTGGTGGAGGCGGCCAAGCGCTGGGGGGCCAAGGGCCTGGCCTGGATGCGGGTCGTGCCCGCCGTGGGCGAGGTTGACGGTGCCGGCGATGAGCCTGGCGGCAAGGCGGCTGACGGCGGTGCTGGTGACGGCGGGGGAGCGGCCGGCGGCGGCGGCGCTGATGGCGGCGGGGTGGCTGCCAGTGGCGGCGGAGCGGCCTTGGACGCCGGTATCGCCAAGCTCCTGTCGCCCGCCGAGAGCGCCGGGGTGATCTCAGCCCTGGGGGCCGAGCCCGGCGACATGGTGTTCCTGGTGGCCGACCAGCGGCCGGTGGTCCGCCAAGTGCTGGGCTCGCTGCGCCTGGAGCTGGGCCGGCCCCCGGTGGGCGAGGGCGGGCTCGACTTCTTGTGGGTGGTGGACTTCCCCCTGTTCGAGGGGCTAGACGGCGAGGGGAGGCCGGTGCCGTCGCACCATCCCTTCACCATGCCCCACGCCGACGACCTTGACCGGCTGGAGCAGGGCTCGGGCCCGGACCTGCTTGATGTGCGCTCCCAGGCTTACGACTTGGTGGTGAACGGCTGGGAGCTGGGCTCGGGCAGCGTCCGGATTCACCGGGCCGATATCCAGCGGCGCATCTTCGAGCTGCTGGGGATCGGCCCGGAGCAGGCCCAGGCCCGGTTCGGGTTCCTGCTCGACGCCTTCCGCTTCGGGGTGCCGCCCCACGCCGGCTTCGCAGTGGGCCTCGACCGCCTCACCGCCCTGTTGGCGGGCGAGGAGAACATCCGGGAGGTGATCGCCTTCCCCAAGACCCAGTCCGGGGCCGACCCCCTCACCAACGCCCCCGGCCCCATCGGTGCCGCCCACCTCTCCGAACTGGGCCTGCGAGTGGCGCCCCCCTCCTGACCGGGGCTACTGTCACACCCCCTGGTTACGGTGACGGTGCAAGCACGATCCAGGGATGCTTGATCCGGCATTGGCAAGACCGCTAGGGTAAAGGAGGAGCCGAAATGGATATCAAGACTCACCCCTTCAATCGTCATCTGTTCATTGTTGACAATCTAAAGCTACTGCGACGGATGGACAATGAGACGGTTGACCTGATATGCATTGATCCGCCATTCTCCAAAAACAAAACTTTCGTCGGCAAGCTTAAGCCCGCTATTTCTGAAGATGAGATGACTGCTGAACGGCAAAAGATGATCGAATGGGGTGCTGAGAATAAGAGCTTGGCGTCTCTAGTTGGCGTGGAATGGCCAGATAATAGACACGATTCCGCGGCCTTCACTGATACTTTTACGTGGGCGGGGGACATTCATGCTAAGTGGTTGGATATTATCAGTCAGAAGTGCCCTGCCTTACATCAGTTGATAGAAGCTATTCGCATTGTTCACTCTGAATCTCATGGTGCCTATATTACCTATATGGGCATTCGCATGCTTGAGATGAAGCGGGTATTGAAATCAACCGGTAGTATTTACATTCATTGTGACTATGAAGCTGACTCCTACTTACGGGCGGCAATGGACGCTGTGTTCGGCAAGAACTGTTTCCGCAACGAAATCGTGTGGGCATATCCTCCAAAGGGAAAAGGACCGAAATTAGGTTTTCATCGTAAGCATGATATCATTCTCTATTATGGCAAAACTCCCGATAAAGGCATATTTGACCGCCAGTACACCGAATTGGACGACAAACAAAAAGCGAAATTCTCATGGGTTGATGATCAGGACCGCCAATACAAGGATTTCAAAGGCAAGCGCACGTATCTTGATGAAAGCAGAGGTCGTCCTGTCCCCTCATGGTGGTCAGATATTGCTGTGGTCACCCAGTCGCAACATGAACCAACTGGCTACCCTACCCAGAAACCGGTCAAACTAGCCGAGCGAATTATCCTTTCCTCTACTAATCCGGGTGATGTAGTGCTGGACTGCTTTGCTGGCTGCGCGTATGTTCCAGTTGCCGCCGAGAGAAACAACCGGCAGTGGATTGCCTGTGACATTAGTCCGCGCGCTATGACAGTCTTACGACGACAGTTCCATAAGTTTCATTATGCGGTAGATGATGATCCTGGTGAAGGTCGTTTGTTGTCAGAAGTGAACATCACGATCCGTGGGCCTAACCAACTACCAGATCGTACGGATGCTGACCCTGATCCCACAATGGATATGGCGGCAGATGTATTAGACCAGCCGCGCCAATTCAAAGAAGAGAGACTTATTCCTGACAAGCGAATGTTAGAAGAACTACTGAAGCTGTCTGGCTGGAAAGCTTGGTGCTGTGGGTTTGCCAATCGCAACACCGATGGTTCTATCATTGAGACAACTCGCAATTTTCATCTTGACCACATTACTCCAAAAAGCGAAGAAGGGATGGATGAAATCGTCAATCGAGCACCCCTCTGCCCGTCATGTAATGCAATGAAAGGCCGTAAACTGCTCAACCTCCGAAAGGTTCAGCAGATGGCTATAGACGGAGGAATAGTACCGAAGGGTGAAACGCCTGTGAATTTGGGAGAGATGGAGCGAGGCGCTCTACGCATTTATCGAGACTGGGTAGAAGCTAAAGGTGATCCAGATACGCAGAGTCAGTGAGATGGCGAGTTCGTCACCACGCCCCCGTAGCGACGACCTCGACCGACTAGAGCGGGGTGCGGACCCCCGAACTGCTCGATGTGCGCTCCCAGGCTGGTGATCGCCTTCCCCAAGACCCAGTCCGGGGCCCCCTCGTCAACGCCCCCGCCCCCCACCTTCGGCGTGTTGGGCCTGCGAGTGGCGCCCCCTTCCTGACTGGGGCTACTGTCACACCCCCTCACTAGCTTGGCGGGCAGATTGGTTCCGTCGGAATCAAGGATCGGACATCAGGAGAGGTCGGATCAAACATGTTCGAACGCCCCCCTCGACCGGGTGAGCCGGCCCGCCCCGGCGGAAGCCGACCGCCTCGACCACCTCGCGTCGGCGAAAGGCCACCGCCTCCGCCCGGCAGACGATCGCCTGTGCAGGGCGGAAGCGGTCAACGACCGCCTTTATCTCCGGGCCGGGCCGGTGGGCCTGGCCCCCGGACGCAGGTGCCGTCGGCGTCGGGGATCGTCATCTTGGCGGCCGCCGCCATCGTGACCCTGGTGCTGTTCCTTTTTGAGGGCAGCCCTTTCAATGCAGCCGGGTTTCTGGCTGGTTCCCTCTTGGGGCCGGTGATGCTCGGCTGGTTCCTGGCCGATGACAACGCCCGGCGGGCCGCCGGACGCTACGGCGACTGGCCCCTCCTCCCCGCTCGTCGGCTGGCGTGGGCCGTTTGCGCGCTGGGCTGGCTCTTCGGCGGCATCCACGTCTTCTTCCTGGCCCAGGAGCTGACGAGATGACCGGCCGGGTTCGGATCATCTCGGTGGCCGCGGCCTTCTCGCTGGCCGCCGGTTTCGCCATACCGCTTTATGCCATCCCCGCCGCGGGGCAAGATGACGCCGGCGGTGCGGTGATAAGAACCGACGAGGTTCTCGGAGCCTTCCAACTCTGCCCCGCCAATACGGGAGGCATCGAGGTGGTGTTGGCGTTGGACCGGTCGGGATCGCTGACGATAGAGGACCCGGAAGGGAGAAGTCGCCGGAGAGCCATTGAGTCCATACGCTCCCGATTCACCCAGGATGACGACTTCAGCATCGATCTGGCGTTGTTGAGCTTTGACACCGAGGCAAGACTCCACGCCGGATTCGGACGGATCTCAAGCACGCATCCTTCAGATGAAGACATCACCGCAGCCATCGCCGACGGAATTGGCGACACGGATTATCTGGATGCGTTGGAAAAAGCGCTTGACTTGTTCGAGAACTCCCCACAGTCCAGAGACCGGAACATCTGCCGGATACTCTTCTTCTTCACCGACGGAGTCTTAGATCCGTTCAACACGGTCACTCGATTGGGCAATCTTCGGGCCAGCGATTCGAGGGTGGCGGCAGCCGAAGCCCATGCCGAAGAGTTGGTCAGTGATGCCTGTCTCGGATCGGGCTCATACAAGGATCGGTTAGAAGACTTGGATGTGACGACCATCGCCGTGCTTCTGGGCGAATCTTTCAAGCAGCGTGACGCCAGTCATCGGGGCTCGATGACGGTGAAGTCTCTTCAGTTGATTCAGGCTCTCACCAGACATTTGACGTCTGAGTTGATCCGTGATATCGCGCCCCATCCCGCTTGTGAGCAATGGACGGGCGGTGGAGCCGCGGGCGTTCCCGGCGATTCCGCGGCTGGGTCCGGCGACGGCGATTCTCAGTCCGGGTCTGGTGGCGATTCTGGCGATTCTCAGTCTGGGTCCAGTGGCGATCCCAGCGATCCGAGTGCCTCTGATGGCTCGAGTGGCGACAAGTCGGCTGCCAGCGAGTCCGATGGGCTGGTGATCTCCTTGGACGACGTCGGCGGCTTGGTGGAAGCCATCGAAGCGGTCGGCGAGGAGATCGACTTGGTGAAGAGACAGCCGAAGCTCGACTGCCGGCCGGTGCCTTCTGGGGCGGAGATATTCGGCGTCTGGCCCGGCCACGCGGTCGCTGAAAGCATCTGCACGGTCGAAGCGCCTGAGGACGGACGGGCTTACATCTCCGTCTCAGAGATAGCCGACGATGCAGGCGAGATCGACTGGGGCCTGAGTTTTGATTCAGGTTCTGATCCGGGAGGCGAGGACCGGGTGGAGATCCAGTCGGGAGACGGCGAGCGGGATCTCCATGCCCTGTCCACCCGATTTCCTGACGACCGTCTCTCCAACTCGTCGAGAGCGACGCTGATTGTGAGCATCGAGTGGCGACCGGAGTCGGGCCAGTCCGATGTTCAAGCGATTCGGTCTCCGCCCGTCGAGATCGAGTACGACCGCGATGCACACTTCCAGCCGAACCTGGCCTGCAAAGACTGGACAACGGCGTCGGTCGTGCCCAACGATGAGCGATCTTTATCGGTTGTAGCCGACGATGTCTGTGAAGTCAGCTCCACGGGCGCGGGTGAGACCGCCCTTGTGCCTGTCGGTGACCGGCTGGATTGGAGACCGGTTCCGTGCGAAAGCGGCGACTGCCGGTCGTGGTCGCTCAGGTCGGATCTGACCGACGGGTTGACGTACGCACCGTTTGAGGAGAAGGTGCTGGTCGGGCTTGAGTGGCGCTCGCCGTCCGGTGCCCTGCTCTGGTCGGGCATTGACGAGGATGGCCGCGGGGCGGGTGACCGTGACGATTTGGAGGAGGTGGCCGTAGAGGTCGATCTGGGCCAGGCCGAGCCTCCACACCTCGATTGCTCAGGCGATCCCCCCGAGGTGGCGGGAAGCGGGGGCGAGGTGCCCGATGAGCCGTTGCGGGTGGACACCGGCTGCATTCTGCGACCGCCCACCGGCGGGCAGGTCACCGCCGAACTCGTCGAGGGCGACAGCTCCGCGGGCGGTGTCGGCTGGATGCTGCCGGGCGGCGCGGTGACGCTCCGACGGGGCGATGACGCGGTGCACCTCACAGTGCTCACCGACGGGCCGCTGCCCAACGCCAGGTTTGACGATTCGGTGAGCCTGAAGCTGCGAGCAGAGTGGCAGGCGCCCGGGATCGAGCTCGGCGAGAAGGTTGAAGAGCAACTGATCTCCTTCCGCCTCGATTTCAAGGCCAGGAGCAACAATCTCCTGGCCTTGCTCCTGACCCTGGTAGCCCTGCTGCTGGCTGCTGCGTTAACATGGGCGGCTTGGTATTGGATGTTCGCCCGCCGGGACCGACTACCCGACGCCGACCGGGTATACGGATGGAGACACGCGTTTACGGTGGGAACAGGTCCGCCTGGCGGCGTCGACGCCCAAGAACTCCGAAGCTGGCAGTCTTGGTCTGTGCAGACGGCTGGGGTCCGGTCCGACGGCGACCTCCTCTCCGTCGAAGGAATGAAAGTCCAGTCAGTCAGGCCGTCGTTCTTTGATTTCCATAGTGTGGTCGGCGGGCGCGCGGCCCGGGTCTCGGGGCCGAGCGGATGGACGATGGAGGCATGGCCTCAGGGGCCCGAGCCGGGCACGCTGGCCGTGGCGAAGTTGCATCGCGGTGCCGTGGTCTTGGGTTTGCCGCCTAATGGCGGCGAGGGAGCGCTGTGGGCCGTCTACCCCCGAGGGGGAGCGTGGCAGGAAGCACTCGCGGCTGCTAACCCAACGCAGATGCTCCAACGGGCCGCAGACCGCCGTTCCCGGGGTGACGAGCTGCTGGACGGCCCTGGAACGAACGACGGATCGGAGACATCGGGCAGACCACCCCCACCTTCTCGAGGTTACGAACCCCGACAACCGCCGGAGTCGCTGTCCCCGCTCGAGGATAATCGGGGTGAGGGCGACCGTCGCCCGGTTCTCGGCGAGCCACCCTCGGGCAAGCCGGACGACGACCGCGCCCCTCGCCGCCCAAGTGGTCCGGCACCCTGGGAAAAGGCATGATCATATGAGCACACAACATGAGGGAGGCTCAGTCTATGTATAGTCGTTTCTTGTTCATCGGCCTAGGAGGATCGGGTGGGAAGACACTCCGGTTCCTGAAGCGCGAAATGCGCCGATGGATGGAAAAGCATGAACAGCCAGACAAAATTCCTGACGCCTGGCAGTTTTTGCACATTGACACACAGCCGCAGCCCGATGGGCAGGAGATTGACAATCTAGCCCCACAATTGGCGGCTAACGAATATCTCGGTCTCACCACCTCGGGCATGACCTTCACATCGATACAGAACCAACTTGATGCTGAATCCCAGAGGGGAGGGTGGATGGAGGACTTGGCCACTTGGCGCGTGGACCCGACCTCTCTGTATGTTCCCCTCAATCAGGGGGCCGGACAATACCGGGCAATCGGTAATACACTGGGCATGGCATCGATCCCCAGGATAAAGAGCAAACTGGAGCAATCTGTCAACACTTGCCAAACCGGTAAAGCCAACGCCGAGCTGATCGAACTGTTCGCCAACATCACTGGGCCTACTCCGGGTGGTGTCAAGGCACAAGAACCAGCCGTCATAGTGATCTCATCGCTGGCGGGAGGGACCGGCTCAGGACTAGTCAACATCGTGTGTGATGTGTTGCGATCTGTGCTGTCTGTAGCAGGCGACCATGTCTTCGCGCTCTTGTATACTCCAGAAACATTCCGGGAATTGAAGTTGGCAAGGGGGATTCAAGCTAACAGCTTAGCTGCTATATCCGAGATCCTCAATGGCCACTGGTGGGGCGGCTCGGTGACCAGAACTGATAGTTATGTTAATCCAATCCATGACGGGTGTCTACAAAGCGCAGGATGCACAAAGCTGCTGTCTCGCAGCGGCCCAGCCTTTCCTTTCTTAGTCGGTGCTAAGAACGCCCACGGTGTTGAGCACGGCACTTTTGATCAGCTTTATGAGACGGTGGGAAGGTCGTTGCTGTCATGGGTGACCGACATGCGCGTTTATTCCAAGTTCATCTCCTATACGACGGGCAACTGGGCACAGGCTGCGAGCAGCAATACGATGGGCCATGTTCTTGTAAATGCGGGTGACCATCAAGAGGTAGGCTATCCGCCTTTCTCCGCTTTGGGCTTTTCAAGACTGTCTGTCGGGGTTGAGCATTTTGAGCGTTACATAGTAGGGCAGTTTCAACAAGATGCGTGGCGTCATCTGGTTAACTACCATGTGGACTCAGAGGAAGCCCTGCGGGCCATAAAGAGCAAGGGTCGCAATGTACCAGAAGATATTATCAACGAACTTGCCACACCATATTTACCGAGGTTCCTACATAAAGCGCAGCTTTCTGAATTCGGACCTGACGAGAACCAGATCGTTGACGCGTTACGACCCGACACTATGCCGAGGATTGCAGCCGAATTCAAAGCCAATGTCACCGAAGTGGCCGGGCTAAGCCGTCCAGATTACCAGAGTACGGCTGAAGAATGGATTGATCAGATAAATCAAACGGTTGAAGAATGCTTCGCGATACATTATAGGAAGTTTGAGGATGATCTTGAAGCATCAACAGAAGCTTGGATCAATAAAGTACAGGATTCAATAATCAGTGCCGCAGAGGAGGCTGTGGTCAACTTCGGATTGAAAGTTGCTTCAAACCTCTGTCGACAGACCGTCGCTTATTTGTCAGATCAGGTATATGACGACATCAAGCAACGGGATGTACCGCAGTATATGGACTGGTCGCAGCAAGGAAATACTTGGGCGGCGGAAGATCTGGGTGAGATCACGGGACGTGTATTCGGCGGCGACGAACGACTTGACCGCTATGCGTCAGAGTGCGTTCGGTACCGCATGTACGAACTTGAAGCGGTTTTGGCGATACGCGCCGCTGACATGTCGCGGGAGACAGCGCTACGGCTGCTGTCGCCCATTGCACAGGCTCTAGAAGAAGCGTGGATTCAGGCCTCTGAAGAAGTCGAGCAGGCAGCGCAGTCCGCACACGTTGCTCTTCCACGGGGAGAGTTCACTCTGCTCTCGTCCGACGAATTCCCGACCCTGTTGCGAAGCCTTTTGAGCGACACTTTCGGAGACGCCGGTGGCGCATCGCAACCTCAGCGGCAGGCTCGCGATGCCATCATCGGCAGTCGGCCCGGCGGTGATCGGCTGATTGACGTTGATCAGTCGTGGTGGCCGAAGATGACATCGTCGCGGCGCATGACGGAGGTGGCGCGATCAGTCGCGGTCAAAGTCGCCACTGATATTGAAGCCTTGGGGAGGCGTGCCCGGTCGTGGGTCCGCACCCCCGGCACCACTATCGGGCGGTTCCTCGGACTGTGCTTCCGTCAGTGTCTCTCTGATCCTGACCCGTCCACATCTGCCCACGCAGTGGTCTCAGTGAGCAGGGTGGCGGAATTCAAGAGGCGGTTCTTGGCTCAGATCGGAGCGGCCATCGAAGCGTCGGCGCCTCTGATCGACCTTGACCGGACCTTGCTGGGCACAGTCCACCCCAATCCGCAGCAGCACGACCTGCATTTCAGTGCCATCCCTTTGGAGAACCTCCCAATTGCCGATGAAGTCAAATCGGCGCTTCAATCTGCTGGCCAGGATCCGCATCGAGCCGACGATTGGTTCACTACGGACGAGGGCGTCACCACCATCGACATCACATCGGCTTTCAGCGCGCCCATGTCGGTACTGGCCATGAAGTCTTTGTTGAAGCCCATCGCTGACGACTGGAGCCAGGCTGCCCCCGGAAGCGACGATGAACGGGAATTCTGGAAGCAGCGTCGATCCCGCCCGCTGCATCGGTTCGTCCCTTGTTCGCAAGCTCTGTTAGCCTGTATGGTCCGGGGCTGGTTCGTGGGCCGGCTCTTGGGCATGATCGATACCAGCGAGCCGCCGCGCATCATGTGTGTGGATATGGGCGCGGCTGTCGATTTTCTTCGCCCATTCCCCACTCGCTCGTCCGACCCGCTTGAGCACCTCGCGTTGGTGCTGGAGTCTCTGTCCTTGGCCTATGTAGAGGCATCGAGGCTGTCCAGCCTTGATCCTTTCAAGCCGTACATACAATTGAGAGAGTTGGGCCGTTCGGTCGGGAGCCAAAGGCTATGGGATTACGACGACCTAACCGCTGAACTGGGCAACTGGGTGTCCTCGGGCGTGTTCGCACACCGGATCTGCGAGCCGCGGATCGGCGACGTCGCCCCCGACGCTGGTCCGGTCGGTCGAGCGCGGCACCTCCTGGAGATCCTTGAGAGGGCTATTGAGCATTACACGGAGCGATTCGAGGAATACCGGAGGGAGTGGGGGCAGCATTCGAGCCGTCTTAGCCTGGCTCCACTGTGGACCGGTTGCTGGCCGCTGATCAGCCGCTCTCTCGCCCAGATCCGCGATGCCGCTGACAAGCGTTGCCAGACGGCTGCCGGTGGCATTGAGGACCTGCTGCACTGATGCCGCCGGATGCCGATAGCCGTCCGGTCCCAGCCGGCGGGGGCGCGGCGGTGATCTTCTACCACCAAGCTGACAACGCCGCAGTCCGCAGCATCGACGATTGCCTGGCCGCATTATCGTCGGCGAGAATTATCCGCGACATGATTCTCGTCGAGATTGGCGATGACCGCGGCGCTTATCACATCGGGGCGGCCGAGTCCGGGCTTGAGGCTGTCGTCCTGTCCGGCGGGCAGCGCCGTCCTGACCGATTCTGGTTCCTGCTCGCCCAGATGCCTGAAGACGGCGAGCAAGCTTTCTTCACCATAGCCACCGCAGCGCTGGGCGATGACCATCAGAAGGAATTAGCTCAAGCCGCCAGCTCTTTGTCTCGGCAATGCTCGTCGTTCCGCCCCTCCGGCGTCGTCGAGCATCGGGTCTTCGTCCCCGAATACGGCGGCGAGCGGGGCCTTTGCCCGGTGCCGGGCTATTTCACCCAGGACGCTGTGAACCTGATCGTTCTGCCGGTCGACCAACAGGACCCGACCACGACGAGCGTCCCCGTCTGGCTCGCCGGGGGGATGATTTTCGAGTGGCACGCGGCCCTGTCCATAGCGGTGGTGTCGTGCTCGTGGTCCGGGATTGATGAAAGCTCCGGGCTCGGGCTTAGGCCGACAATGAGCGGCACATCAGATCCGGCGGTCCATCTCGTTCGGTCGTGGTGTGTGACCGCGCGGTTCGTGGAACCTCGCAACGAGTCGGTGGCCGCGGGCAACCTGCTCGTACCAGGGGGCATGCATGCGGCGCCGTTGCCCAGTCGTGTCGCTGACGCCGTCGACCTGCTTCACCCTGCCGACTTCCAGGTCATCGCGCCTACTGTGCGTGCGCCCGAGTTCGCTGACATGGACGCGGCGACGGGTCCGATGGAAATCTCGAGGGTGATCAGATACGGGCTGCAGCGAGTGGCGTCCAATCTGCATCAGAGCTTGATCGACGACATCGGCGGTGCCGACCCGCTGGAGGCCAAGGTCGTCGACGTGGAGACCCCTCGTCCGGTAGCGTCGCTGCCGAGCTTTGACCAGCAGATTTGGCCCCGTCTGCTGCAAGATGTACTCGGAATGGCTGACGGCGGGGGAGGACCTGCCGCCGCTGCTGGCCGCCGCGACCATCTAGGCAGCGAGTCGTTCGTGGCAGTGGACCGGGCGTACCTGACCAGCGACGAAGCTCTGAGTGAGGCACTGGAATCATCGCGGGCCGGGACAAACCGAGACTGTGTCGGGGAGATGACCGGTGCCAGCGGGAGCGAAAGAGAAAGAGACGAAGACGCCGAGGATGTCGAAGATGGTGAATATGACGAATATGAGGGCGAAGAACAAGAGGCAAGCGAAGAAGGAGAAGAAGGCCGAAGCGACGAAGGAGATCTTCGTTTCGACAGCCGCACACTGCTAAGCGCCATGTCACAGCGGTTCCAAGCCGAGATCGATCAGTGCCGCAACCGCTTCTACGCCACTAAACAGGCTTTGGTCGACCACGTTCGTAGCTTGGATCCAGCGAAGGTGACCATTCAGGTAGTGGTCAGATGGGCACCTATCGCCGCTATGTGGGTCGCCGCGTTCGCCTTGGCTACCGGGTTCCCGCTGCTCTACGATTGGCTCAACCCCGAACTCCTAGACCCTGATGTCAGAGTGCGCGGGTTTGCGATTGTTACAGCCCTCGCCATTGCCCCGGCACTTGTCGCCCTCAGGCCGACAAACATCGCACATGGCAGGATTTTCTTGGTAGCAAGCGCGGCCGTGGGAGCGTTCGCGACCGCGCTTGTTGTAAGCCAGCCCCATTGGGTCGGGCGATCCCTATGGGTGGGCGGCTTGATCGTGGTCGGCGCGGCAGTGCTGCTGGTGATGACTGCATTCAACCCTTGGACATCTAAAGAAGAGGCCGAGAGGCGGATATCTGTGAGATTGGCGGCTGTGCTTGTCCTCGCCGTGTATCTCAGTTGCATGACCGCCGGAGCCATCAACGGTGCTGATTTCAATGGAAGGCCCACGTATCTGTTCGTTTTGCTGTCTGTTGCCACGGCCACGTTCGTGGTATCGGTGTTCATCATCGGGCGGGCCATGAACCAGATCCGGCGGGACCGGTCGGAATGGATTGAGAGAGCCCATCGCCTAAAAGACGACGGGGAGTGGGAAGCGGATCATCTACCGGCTCTGATCGCTGTCAGATCAAACTGGATGGGATCGGCCGCGGCGCTGGACTACCTGATCGGGCACCCGTACGGGCGCGTCTCCGTTACCGTCCCCAGCGTCGGGGAATGCCGTCCTCAGATACACGGGCTGCGGGTCATCGACCGGGAGACGGATCGCTCGCCGGTGCCTCCGGGATGGCTTTACAGCCAGTACCGACGGACCGCGGACTCCTATGACCGCACTTACGGCGGTGGTCCGCCGGAGCAGTCCAGGCTCGTTCTCGCCCTAGACGATGCGCCGCTCTCTGCCGAGAACGTCCAAGAGCCGCGGTGGGACTACGCCCGCAGGCTTCGGGACGGTGAGTTTGATGATCTGCTCTCCGAGATCGTCGCCGTCGACTCGCCGGCTCTAGTCGAGGCCGACCGCAGGGCGATGGCCGCGTTGCTAGTCGGACGCGACGGCTCGGTGCGGGCCGGGTACATCGGGGACGCGGCGGCACGCGTCGGCGATGTGACTATGCACACGACAAGCTGGCTGCCGCCCGAGGCGATCTCGTTGGCGCAGGATGGCGGGGGCTCAGGTGTAGGGCCGCTGCCGTCGCGGATGGTGGCGGCCGTTGGCGCCCGGCTCTATCAAGCGGTCAGAGTCGACGTTTCCGACCCGATCTTGTGGTCCGACTTGGGGTGCCCAGAGCGGCACCCGGACGCGCCCGTGCCCCCTGATGTACCGCCGGACCATGACCTCCTCCACTGAGAGGACAGATGCCATCGAGTCCTCTGCATCATCGTCCGTCGCCTCGCCGGCCGACGGTCGGACGCAGCCCGTCTGGTGCAGATCGAGGTGGAGCGCCGCCGCCCCGACCCCCGCGCCCGCCTTGGTCACCTGAATCGCAAGACGGGCCGGCTCGGCCGAACCGCCGACCGGGCGGTTTCTCACCGGCGGGTCCGGGCCGGACACCGCCGCGGCGACGCCGAATCTCGCGGCCGGTCTGGGTCGCGGCCGCCTTGGCGGCGGCCGGATTAGCAGCTTTCGGGGTGGGTCGGAGCCTTTTGAACGAGCGGGCTCCGTCCGTGGCGACCACTGAGGAAGCCGTCGAATCCGAGTCACAGGCTGCGCTGCCGAGATCGGAGCCGACCGCGACGCCAGAACCGGAGCCTGAGTCGTCTTCTGAGCTTCCGCTTTCGCAGCCTGAGCCGTCTTCTCCTCCGCCCGAGCCCTCTTCGGACCCTTCTCCGCGGTCAGAGACCGAACCTTTGGCCGCGGTGCCGTCGGCGCAGACCAGCGCCGACTGGGGTGCGCTGGCCCTGTCGATTGTGTTGGTGTCAGCCAACGATTGCGGGTGGGAGGGTTCCGGGAGCATCGTCGACGACAGCGGACATGTGCTCACGAACGCCCACGTGGTTCAAGACGACTACGGGTCGCAGTGCTCCGACCTCGGGGTCTGGTTCACCGACTCCTTCGACCGGGAGCCAGCCGAATGGGTGCCGGCTCGGTTCGTTGATGCCGATCCCGTCCATGACCTGGCCTTGTTGCGATTGACCGGGCGGCCGGTCCGAGGCCGAGAACCGGTCAGGATCGACCCGCGGCGACTCGACCCCGGAGAGCTGATAACCGTGCTCGGGTACCCCGGCAACGGCGGGCTGAGGATGACCCTTACCCAGGGCGTGTACTCAGGAGTCATGGACGATGGCGACTACATCAAGACCGACGCCGACTTGGCCGAGGGCAACAGCGGGGGCGCCGCCTTCGACAGCTCGGGCGCGTTCGTCGGCGTTCCCACCGGCGGGGTGGGCGAAGTGGGGCTGGTCATCCCCGCGGCAGCCGCCGAGAGATTCCTGCAGCAGACCCTCACAGCGTCGTGATCCTTGCAAAAGTCCAGGTCAAAGCGGTTAAACCCTAGATTGGTGCTATAAAATCAACTTTGAGGGTTGTAAGTAGGTATGAAGGTTGTTACACTGCTTTCAGGGTCTTCGCTGGAAACTGGTCCAGCCCTTGGAACTGCTAGAGTAGGAGCAGAGCCATGGAGCGCAGGCGACGCATCCCGGGCCCTGACGGTGAGCCGATCAACGTAACAGAAATCGGCTTTCGAGATCATGGTGAACGGTGGAATGAATATCTGCTCGACGATGGTACCGTGATACGCTTGAAACCGGTAGTATTGCACGTATATCGTTGGGATGGGCATTTTGATCACAGCGGAGATCCTGTTTACTATGTCGATTCCACTGAGGTGCTTGCTGTTTCACCTCTTGAGAGCTAGGAGTAATGATGGGTCAAATACTAACTGCCACACCGACTACCAGGCTTATGGGTCCCAGTGGATCAACAGGACCACGGTTTGATGTCCACGAACTCAGGAAACGCATGTTATCTTCCGGCGAGAACGAACTGAACGGTTCGGGCCCCGCTGGTACTCGGTTATTAAGGTCTGACCAAGACTACGATGACACTGAGCCGCGTCCGTCTTACGAGGAGGCTCTTCAACGCCTGATTGTGCTATGGGCTGAAAAGGCCCTCTTTCACGCCATGGTCCGCGATATCGACGATCCTGTCGGCGTGGTGGCCTCCGTTGTAGGCATCAACGGACCACGGGGCTTAGGCCATTCGCCCGAAGAAGCGCTGGAGGCGCTCAACTCGGCGCTGATCGGCTGGGCCGACGACAAGCTCAAGAACGGCGACGACGACATTCCCAGCATGGGAGGCGTGCAACTCGTCATAGACCGGTGAGCCGCCCGGCGCAGCGGGCCGCTCGGGCCATAGTCTCGGCGGGGTGGACGGGGACCTGTTCGACGCCGCGGCCGCCGAACGGCTGAACCGCCGAGCCCCGCTGGCCGCCCGGCTGCGGCCCCGCACCCTGGACGAGATCGTTGGCCAGGACCACCTGATCGGCCCCGGCCGGCCGCTGCGGGAGCTGATCGAGGCCGACCGGCTGTCCTCGGTGATCCTGTGGGGGCCGCCCGGGACGGGCAAGACCACCCTGGCCCGGGTGGTGGCCGCCGCCACCGCCAAGGCCTTCGAGGAGCTCTCGGCGGTGGCCGCCACCGTCAAGGACGCCCGGGCGGCCATTGAGCGGGCCCGCCGCCTCCTGGGCGAGCACGGCGCCGGCACCATCTTGTTCCTCGACGAGGTCCACCGGTTCAACAAGGCCCAGCAAGACACGCTGCTGCCCGCGGTGGAGGACGGCCTGATCACCCTGGTGGGCGCCACCACCGAGAACCCCCACTTCGAGGTCAACCCGCCCCTGTTATCCCGCTCGACGCTGTTCCGCCTCCACCCCCTCGACGCCCCCGCCCTGGCCGAGCTGGTGCGCCGGGGGCTGGCCGCCGAGGACGCCGACGCCGACGATGAGGCCATAGAGCACTTGGTGGCCCGCAGCGGCGGCGACGGCCGCCACGCCCTCACCGGGGTGGAGGTGGCGGTGGCCCTGGCCGCCCGGCGGGGCCAGCCGCCCCACGTGGAGCTGGCCGACGCCGAGGGCGCGGCCGACGCCAAGGCGGTCCGCTACGGGCGCGACGGCCACTACGACGTGATCAGCGCCTTCATCAAGAGCATCCGGGGCTCCGACCCCGACGCCGGCCTGTACTGGCTGGCCCGGATGCTCCAGGCCGGCGAGGACCCCCGGTTCATCGCCCGGCGGCTGGTGATACTGGCCTCAGAGGACATCGGCATGGCCGACTCCGGCGCCCTGGTGGTGGCCGACGCCGCCGCCCGGGCGGTCGAGTTCGTGGGGCTGCCCGAGGCCCAGCTCAACCTGGCCCACGCCGTGGTCCGCCTGGCCACCGCCCCCAAGTCCAACCGGGTCACCGTGGCCCTGGGCCGGGCCCGGGCCGACGCCGAGGCGGCCGGGGCCGGAGAGGTCCCGATCCACCTGCGCGACTCCCACTACTCGGGGGCCAAAGGCCTGGGCCACGGCGCCGGCTACCAGTACCCCCACGACGCCGAGGGCGGCTGGGTGGACCAGGCCCACCGCCCGGACGAGACAGCCGATCACGTCTACTACGAGCCCTCCGACCAGGGCGCCGAGGCCGGCCTGGACGACCGCTGGCCCGGCCGGAAGTGACGGGTTGGGTGCCCGCTGGCCCGGTCGGAGTTGACTGGTTGGACGGGCCGACAGCCCGACTTGGACGACTGCTGGGCCCGGCCGTCGGGACCTACTTGGGCGACCGCTGGCCTCGCCGGAAACGATGCGCTTGGATGGCTACCGGCCCGACTGGAGTTGACGCGCTTGGGCAGCGGCTGGCTCGGTCGGCTGTAATGGGGCCATGAGAGGCGCGGTCCGGGTTCCGGCCAGCCGTCCGGCGGGTGGGCCGCGGTGAGCGCCGCCGACCTGGCCGCGGTGATCGTCACCGGGGTGTGCTTAGCGGTGGTGGTGGTGTTGGTGCTGGCCGTGATCTCGATGGTGCGGACCATGCGCGAGCTGAGGGAAACCGTCGACGAACTGCGCCAGTCGGCCCTGCCCATGGTCGAGGACCTGCGCGGCACCGTGGCCCGGGCCGGGGCAGAGCTGGACCGGGTGGACGGCGTGATCGGCCGGGCCGAGCGGATCTCCACCACCGTCGATCACGCCAGCCGCCTCACCTACCGGGCCTTCGCCCCTCCCCTCATCAAGGGCCTGGCGCTGGTGTCGGGAGTGGGGCGGGCCACCCGCCGCCTCAGGCACCGCCGCACCCGCCGGGCCATCGAGGTGGCCGGCTGGGAGCCCGACAGCCCTCCGGTGCCCGGCCGCGGGGCGACTGGGCGCGAGCACCGCGAGGTGGCCGCGGGGCGAACGAACGGCAGCGGCGACCGGCCCGGTCGGACCGTGGAGCACCGTCGGTGAGGCGGCTGTTCTGGGTGGGGGTCGGCTACTGCGCCGGCCTGGGTTCAGTGGTGTGGGCCCGCCGCCAGGCCCAGCGCGTCCCCGAGCGGATGCGCCAGGCCGTCACCGAGCAGTCCCGCCGGGTCGGAGACGGGGCCCGGCGGATAGGGGAGGGGGCCCGCCGAGCCGCCGCCGACCTGCGCGACGCGGTAGAGGACGGCCGAGCCGCCATGCGCGCCACCGAAGACGAACTCCGAGAAGAACTGGACTCCTAGAGCCGAGGTCCGTGAGGCAATTCGCTACATGTATGCAAATTTGCTAACGTGAGTGTATGCAGAGCACGAGCGTGCGAATCGATGCCACAACGCATCGGGAGTTGAAGAAGCTCGCAGCCTTCCTCGGCATCACCGTGGGCTGCACGGTGGCGCTCGCCGTGCGGCGGCTGCGCCAGGACGAGATCGGCGCTGAATTGCGCGGCGATCTCACTGAGGCGGAAGTCGATTGGCTTGATGCTGACCTCGGGTGATGTCGTCGACTTGGACCTCGGGTTGCCTGCCGGGCGAGAAGCCGGCTTTCATCACCCGGCGGTCGTGGTGTCGGCCCAGCGGGTGCTCGACGCCGGGCCGAGTGTCGTTCAGGTGGTGCCGCTGACATCCGCGCTTCGAGGATTTGCATCGGAGGTGGAACTCGAAGCTGATCCCGAGAACGGGCTGGACCGCCCGTCGGCCGCTCAATGCCAGCACATCCGCGCTGTTTCGGCGAGCCGCATTGAGAGCAGGCGGGGCAACGTCGGAAAGTCCGCACTCCTGCAGATCCGTGAGATGCTCGGCCTCATCCTCGACCTCCCCGGGTGACGCCGGCCGTCTAGGCCCCGCCGGTGGTCGCTGGACGGGGCCGTAGGCTGGGGGCATGAAGGCCAGCCAGGTCCGCCAGGCGTTCGTCGATTTCTTCGTCGAGCGGGGCCACTCCCACCAGCCGTCGGCCAGCCTCATCCCGCACGACCCCACCCTGCTGTTCACGGTGGCGGGCATGGTCCCGTTCAAGCCCTACTTCGTGGGCGAGGAGCCCCCGCCGTTCCCCCGGGCCGTCACCGTCCAGAAGTGCGTGCGGGCCGGGGGCAAGCACAACGACCTCGACGAGATCGGCCGCACCTCCCGGCACCTCACCTACTTCGAGATGCTGGGCAACTTCAGCTTCGGCGACTACTTCAAGCCCGAGGCCGTCGCCTGGGCCTGGGAGCTGGTGACCGGCCCGCTCGGGCTCGACCCCGACCGGCTCTGGGTGACCGTCCACGTCAGCGACGACGAGGCCGAGGCCATCTGGCGAGACCAGATCGGGGTGCCGGCCGAGCGCATCCAGCGCCTCGACGAGGACAACTACTGGCGCATGGCCGACACCGGCCCCTGCGGCCCCTGCTCGGAGATCTTCTGGGACCGGGGCCCCGAATACGGACCCGGCGGCGGCCCGGCGTTCGGCGGCGACGAGCGCTACATCGAAATCTGGAACCTGGTGTTCATGCAGTTCGAGACCACCGCCGACGGCGCCGAGCAGCCGCTGCCCAAGCCCTCCATCGACACCGGGCTGGGGCTGGAGCGCACCCTGGCCGTGCTCCAGGGCGTCGACTCGGTGTGGGAGACCGACGAGCTGGCCCGCCTGCTGGCCGCGGCCGAGAAGATCACCGGCGCCCGGGTCCGGCCCTCCTCCGACGGCGACGGCAGCAGCGCCGAAGTGCCCGACCGGGCGGCCGGGTCGGCTGGCCGCGACGCCAACGGGGCCGCCGGGGCCTCTTCGGCTGAGGTGTCGCTGCGCATCCTGGCCGACCACGCCCGGTCCACGGCCATGCTGGTGAGCGACGGGGTCTTCCCGTCCAACGAGGCCCGGGGCTACGTCTTGCGCCGCATCATCCGCCGGGCCGTGCGCCACGCCTACCTGCTCGGGGTCACCGAGCCGGTCATGGGCCCGATGGTGGACGCCGTCGTGGAGGTGATGGGCGGCGCCCACCCCGACCTGGCCCGCAACCACGGTTACGTGCGCGACGTGATCGACCAGGAGGAGCGCCGCTTCGCCGAGACCCTGCGCACCGGCCAGGCCATCCTCGACGAGCGCCTCGACGGGCTGGCCCCCGGCGCCACCCTGGCCGGCGACGTCGCCTTCCTGCTGCACGACACCTACGGCTTCCCCCTGGAGGTGACCGAGGAGATCACCGCCGAGCGGGGCATCGAGGTGGACGCCGAGGGGTTCCGGGAGGCCATGTCGGCCCAGCAGCAGCGGGCCAAGCAGGCCCGCAAGACCGCCGCCGCCGACGACGTGTCCCCCTTCGCCCGGCTGGTGGACGACCACGGCGAGACCGAGTTCACCGGCCGCGACCAGACGTCGTCCACCGCCCGGGTGCTCCATGCCGCCGACGGGAAACTGGTGCTGGACCGCACCCCGTTCTACGCCGAGAGCGGCGGCCAGATCGGCGACACCGGCGAGATCGTCTCGGCCGCCGGGGCCCGGGCCCGGGTGGCCGACACCCGCTACGGGGTGCCCGGCCTGCACGTCCACCACGTCGAGCCGGTCGAGGGCGAGCTGCGGCCCGGCGACGAGGTCACCGCCGCCATCGACGCCGACCGGCGGGCCGCCATCCGGCGTAACCACACCGCCACCCACCTGCTGCACTGGGCTCTGCGCCAGGCGCTGGGCGATCACGTCAAGCAGCAGGGCTCGGAGGTGGGGCCCGACCGGCTGCGCTTCGACTTCAGCCATTACGCGGCCATGACCCCGGCCCAGATCGCCGAGGTGGAGGACCTGGTCAACGACGAGATCCTGGCCAACGACCCGTGCCGGCACTTCGAGACCACCATGGCCCAGGCCCAGCAGCTCGGCGCCATCGCCTTCTTCGGCGACAAATACGGCGACACCGTGCGGGTGCTCGAGGCCGGCCGCCACTCGGTGGAGCTGTGCGGCGGCACCCATGTGCGGGCCCTGGGCGACATCGGGGCCTTCAAGATCACCGCCGAGTCGTCCATCGGCTCCAACATCCGCCGGGTCGAGGCCGTCACCGGGCGGGCGGTGCTGGAGCTGGTGCGCCGCCAGGAGGCGTCCATAACCGAGGCGGCCCAGGCTCTGGGGGTTCCCGCTGGGGAGCTGGCCGAGGGGGTGGCCAAACGTCAGGCCGAGACCAAGGCCTTGCGGGACGAGGTGGCCCGGCTCGGACGGGAGGCTGCCCTGGGCCGGGCCGGCGAGCTGGCCGCCGCCGCGGTGGACGGGGTGGTGGTGGCCAGAGTGGACGGCGTGGACCGCGACGGGCTGCGGGACCTGGCCCTATCGGTCAGGGATCGCGACGGCGTGCAGGCGGTGGTGCTGGGCGCGGCGCTGGGCTCGGGCGGGGCGGCTTTGGCCGCGGCCGCCGACGGCTCCGGCCGCTTCGACGCCGGCGCGCTGATCGACGAGGCCAAGCGGACCATCGGCGGGGGCGGCCGGTCCCGGCCCGATCTGTCCACCGCCGGCGGCAAGCACGCCGACCGGCTCGACCAAGCCCTCGACCAGGCCCGGGCCGCGGCGGCCGCGGTTGGCGGCGGGTGACGTGGGCGCTTTCGGTCAGGCCCGGGCCACCGCGGCGGAGATCGGCGGCGGGTGACGTGGGTGCCCTCGTGCTGCCCCGGGCGGCGGCGGCCGCCGGTCGGTGATGTGCGGGCCCTCGGGCTCGATCTGGGCTCTCGGCGCATCGGGGTGTCGGTCAGCGACTCGGCCGGGGCGGTAGCCACCCCCGTGGAGACCCTGGAGCGGTCGGGCCGCCCCGCCGACGACCACCGGGGCATCGCCGAGCTGGTGGCCGAGTGGGAGGCCGAGATAGTGGTGGTGGGGCTGCCGTTGAGCCTGGACGGGACGGCGGGGCCGTCGGCCCGGTCGGTGCTCGACGAGGTGGCCCGGCTGACCGAGGCTCTGGCCGTGCCGGTGGTCACCCATGACGAGCGGCTCACCACGGTCAGCGCCGAGCGCAGCCTGGCCGCCCAGCAACTGACCGGACCGGCCCGCCGGCGGGTGGTGGACCGGGTGGCTGCCGCGGTGATCCTGCAAGCCTGGCTGGACGCGGGCCTCCCCCGTGGCTGAGGACCCCGAGAACCGGACCCGCCGGCCGGGCTGGGGCCGCCGGGCCGCCGGGTTCTTCACCGGGCAGACCCAGACCGGCCGCACCCCCCCCGGCCTGGCCGGCCCGGGCTCCCCCGACGCGGCCAGGCCGGGCTCTTCCGCCTACGACGCTTCCGCCTACGACACCGGGGCCTACGGCCCGGGGTCCCCGTACGCGGACGGCCCTTACGCCGGCGACCCTTATACCGGCAGTCCCTACGCCGGTGCCCCCTACACCGGCGAGGCCGGAGCGGTGGTGGCCGGCGCCGACCCGGAGGCCGACCCCATAGTCGACCCCGGCTACGACATGGTCGACCGCCACTGGGTCCGGTACCGGCCGGCCTGGGGCGGGTTCGTGCGGCTGGTGATCTTCGCCGGTCTGGTGGTCGGGGGCGTCCTGTGGGCCCGGGGCCGGGTCTACCAATGGGTCGAAGCCCAGGTCGACCCGGTCGGCGAGATGGGCGAGGAGGTGGAGCTGACCATCCCCTCGGGGGCGTCGGTGAACGAGGTGGCCGCCGAGCTCGACGCGTTAGGGGTGATCTCCAACGCCACCGTCTACCGCTACTGGCTGCGCTGCGAGGGGGAACTGTCCATCACCGGGTTCCTGGGGTGCGAGGCCGAGAAGACCTTCCAGGCCGGCGACTACCGGCTGCGCACCGGCATGGACTTCGAGTCGGCCACCGCCATCCTCGACCAGGGCCCCCTGCCCGAGGTGTTCCAGAAGATCACCATCCCCGAGGGGATGCGCTGGACGCAGATGTCGGCCCGCCTGCTGCGGGAGAACCCCCTGTTCGACCTGGTCGACCTGGAGAGGGCGTTCGTGCTGGTCGAGGCCAACGGCGACTACCTGCCCGAGGACGCGCCGGTGCGCACCATGGAGGGACTGCTGTTCCCGGCCACCTACGACGTGGCCGAGGACGACCTGGGCGACGAGTACTCGCTGCTGCGGCGCATGTCCGACGAGCTCGACCGCCGGCTGGCCCGGCTGCTGGAGGACCCCGGCCCCCATCCCGACGTCACCGAGCTGGGGCTGGGGCCCTATGAGGTGGTGATCGTGGCCTCTTTGATCGAGGAGGAGGCCCGCGTCGCCGAGGAGCGGCCCAAGATCGCCCGGGTCATCTACAACCGCCTGGCCGAGGGCGAGATCCTGGGCATTGACGCCACCGCCTGCTACGCGGCCAACAAGTCCTGCGACCAGCTCACCACCGCCGACCTCGAGAACCCGTCGCCCTGGAATACCCGGGCGGTGGCGGGCCTGCCCCCCACCCCGATCTCCGCGCCCGGCGAGGCCTCGCTGCAGGCGGCCCTGCAGCCGGCCGAGGGTGACTGGCTGTTCTACGTGCTGACCGACGAGGGCGGTGTGGAAGGTGCCCACCACTTCTCGACCACCTATGAGGAGCACCTTCGTCACGTCGAGATCTGCCGCCAGCTCGGATACTGCTGATGAGCGGTACGGGCCGGCTGGTGAGCCCCAGGGTGGCCGCGGTGATCGGCGATCCGGTGCGCCATTCCCGGTCCCCGGCCATCCACAACGCCGCCTTCGCCGAGGTGGGACTCGACTGGGTTTTCGCCGCCTTCGAAGTCCCGGCCGGGTCCGGGGCTCGGGCCCTGGAGGCGGCTAGGACGCTGGGCCTGGCCGGGCTGTCGGTGACCATGCCCCTCAAAGCCGAGGCGGCCGCGGCCGCCGACGAGGCCAGCGAAGCCGTCCGGGAGCTGGACGCGGCCAACTGCGTGGTCGTCGGCGCCGACGGCCGGCTCCGGGCCGAGAACACCGACGGGACCGGGTTCGTGGCCGGGTTGGCCGCCGACGCCGGCCTGAGCCCGCAGGGCAGGCGGGCGGCGGTGATCGGAGCGGGCGGGGCGGCCCGGGCCGTGATCCGAGCCCTCGGCGCGGCCGGTGCCGTCGACGTGACCGTGGTCAACCGGACCGAGTCGAAAGCGGTGGCCGCAGCCGCCCTGGCCGGCCCGGTCGGACGGCTGGGCCGAGCCGCCGACGACATCCCGGCCGCCGATCTGGTGGTCAACGCCACCCCGGCCGGCATGGGGTCCGACGCGGCCATGCCGTGTGACCCGAGCCTGCTGCACCGGGGCCAAGTGGCGGTCGACCTCATCTACGAGCCGCTGGTGACCCCGTGGCTGGCCGCCCTGCGCGCCACCGGGATCGAAGCCCACAACGGGCTGTCGATGCTGGTGTACCAGGCCGCCACCGCCTTCGAGCTGTGGACCGGAGCAGCCGCGCCGGTGGAGGTCATGCGCCGAGCCGCCCTAACCGCCGGGTGAGGCCGAGACGACTCGACTGCATCGTGAGTTGGGCGGGGCTTGGTTGCCTTGATGACCGCCGCTGTTCGGTGGGACCGAGGTGGCTTGACGGCTTGGTGGGTCAGGCGGGGCCGAGGCACCCCGATGGGTGAACTGCCTGCAGGGGCGGCGGCCGGACTGGCCGTCCCGGTAGGGCTGGCGGCGGGCTGGCTCGTCGTCGGGCTGGCCGTGCGGATGGTGGGCCCAGGGTCCCTGAACCGGCTGGCCCGGACGACGGTGGTCGTGGTCACTGCGGCCGTCTTCGCGGCCGTCGGAGCCCGGTTCGGGTTCACCTGGGCGGTGATCGTCCCGCTGATCCTGGCCGCGGCCCTGATGGCCCTGTCGGCCATCGATCTGTGCTGCTATCGGCTGCCCGATCCGATCACTTTCGGCGCCTTTGGAGCCAGCCTGGCGGCCATGGCCGCGGTGGCACCCACTGTGGGCGGGTTTGGGACCCTGCCGACGGCACTGGCCGGTTCGGCCGGGTTCGGGGCGGTGTTGTGGGCCGCCCACGAGGTCTCGCCCCGGGGCATGGGCTTCGGTGACGTGAAGCTGGGCTTCGTGTGTGGGCTGCACTTGGGCTGGACGGCCGGCGCTTTCCACGCCGGATGGTCGCCGGTGGTCGGCTTGGTGGCCGGGGCCCTGCTGCTGGCCGGCCTAGTGGGCGTGGCTGGCGGCCTAGTCGTGGCCTGGCTGCGCCGCCGCGGCCACCAAGTGCTCCCCGACCCCGCCGCCCCGCCGGACACCGATCCCGGTCCTTCCGCCCCGCCGGATCACGACCTTGCCGCCTCGCCCGACGCCGCCCCCGGCCCGATCGCCTCACCCAGTCCCGATCTCGCTGCCCCGTCGTGTGCCGAGCCCGGCTCCCAACGACCCGACCGGGCCCGGCCCCACAAGCTGGTCCACACCAGTTTCCCGTTCGGCCCCGCCCTGGCCGTCGGCACCATGGTCGCGGTGCTGTTCTCCAAAGCCTTAGTGGGCTGACCCGCCGACCTAGCCCGGCCCGATGTCGCTTGGTCACATGCCAGGTTTGTCGTAACCGGAGCCAGTAGGAGTTGCCCCGCTGTTTGGCCCGGTCCGCTATCGCCGTGGATCGATGGTCACGGGTCGGGCATCCGCACCGACTGACTCGCTTACTCCGTACGGTCCCGGTGTCACCCGCCCGGCCCTTTCTGTACGGTTGGGGCGATGACCCCGAGGTGCCCGCAGTGCGACCGGCCCATGGTGAAGCGCACGGCGCAGCGGGGCCCAAACGCAGGCAACGAGTTCTGGGGGTGTTCCGATTTCCCGAGATGCCGTGGCACCGTGCGCGGCTACCAGCCTGCTGACGACTCTGACGACGGTGCCTCCGTCGACGGAGTCGGCGACACTACCGAAGAGAAGCTGCCGCCGGATTCGGACTCAGGCGGCAAGCCCCGCGGATTCCTCTCCAAGGTGACTGAAACCGTCGGCAAGGTTGAGCGCTGGTATCTGGAGTCTGGTGAGCCAGATGCAACCGGCCGCTGGGACGATGCGGATCGCCTCAAGAGGCTTCGCTATCTCTACCGGCGAGATGAGGGACGATGCGGCCTGTGCGCTGGCGAGATGAAGCGAGATCCGAAGGGCATGCAGATCGAGCACATCGTGCCCAAGGTGTTCGCCGTGTTTGATGTCCGCAAAGGCGGCAAGGCTGAGGCGGGCACCCGCTGGAAGAGCCGCCTGCACAAGTTCGACAACTTGCAGATCGCCCACACCTACTGCAATAAACGCAAGGGCAACACGTCGGAGGTCAAGAAGTGGCGGCACCCGGCGATGCCACAACTGCCCGTCGCCGACGCCGAAGACGGGCAGACCTTCGTGCTGCCCTGGAAGCCGCCCCGGTCCTCCGGGTGAGAATGTCCGATCCGACTGCAATCCGGGTCGATCTCGGTGAACGCTCCTATGACGTCCATGTCGGGCCCGGCGTCCGGGGGATGCTCGGATCGGTGATCCCGCCGTCGGCTCGGCGGGCCGCGGTCATCACCCAGGCCCGGGTGGGGTGGAGCGTCGATCCCGGCATCGACTGCGCCGTGTTCGAGGCGGCCGAGGGCGAGTCGGCCAAGTCGCTGGGCGAAGTCGAGCGCCTGTGCCGGGCCATGGTCGAGGCCGGGTTCACCCGGGCCGATGTGGTCGTGGCCGTGGGCGGGGGGGCGGTCACCGACCTGGCCGGGTTCGTGGCCGCCGTGTACCACCGCGGCATCGACTACGTCTCGGTGCCCACCACCCTGCTGGCCCAGGTGGACGCGGCCATCGGGGGCAAGACCGGGGTGAACCTGGCCGAGGGCAAGAACCTGGTCGGGGCCTTCTGGCAGCCCCGGGCCGTGCTGTGCGACACCGCCACCCTGGCCACCCTGCCCGAGCGGGAGATGCGCAGCGGGCGGGGCGAGCTGGCCAAATACCACTTCATCGGGGGCGAGCACCTCGACGGCCTTCCGCTGGAAGAGCGCATTGCCGGGGCGGTGGCCGTCAAGGCCTCGGTGGTGGCCGGCGACGAGCGGGAGGGCGGACGGCGGGCCGTCCTCAACTACGGCCACACCCTGGCCCACGCCATCGAGACCGAGGGCGGCTACGACCTCCGCCACGGCGAGGCGGTGGCCGTCGGGCTGGTGTACGCGGCCGAGGTGGCCCGGGCCCTGGGCCGCATCGACGAGGCCAGGGTGGCCGAGCACCGCCGGGTGGTGGCCTCCTACGACCTGCCCCTGGTCCTGCCGCCCGGCCTCGACCACGACCGCCTCATCGAGTCGTTCCGCCGGGACAAGAAGGCGGTGACCGGCCTGACCATGGTGCTGGACGGCCCCGACGGGGTGGAGCCGGTGGCCGGGGTGCCCGAGCCGGCGCTCCGCCAGGCGCTGGACGCGCTGCGATGACTCCGTCGGCCCGGCTCGGCTCCCTGCCCCCCCTGCGGGTCGACGGCCGCGTCGCCAGGCTGCGGTCCCGGCTGGCCGACGACGGGATCGACGCCGCGGTCGTCACCGCCGCGGCCAACGTCTTTTGGCTCACCGGGTTCGGCGGCTCCAACGGCACGCTGGTGGTGACCGGCGACGGGGCCGTGCTGGTCACCGACTCCCGCTACGCCGAGCAGGCCCCCGAGCAGCTCGAGGCGGCCGGGTGCGACGCCGAGGTGGTGATCGCCGGCGATCCGGTGTCCGTCGGCGTCGAGCGATTCGGGTCGGCGGCCGCCGTCGGGCTGGAGGCGGCTGTCGCCTGGGGCGAACAGAGGCGCTGGGCGGCGGCCACAACCGCCGAGCTGACCCCCATGGCCGAGGTGGTCGAGGAGCTGAGGGCGGTCAAGGACCCGGCCGAGCTGGCCCGCATCGAGGCCGCCGCCGCCGTCGCCGACGAGGCCCTGGAGGAGATCCGGCCCCGGCTGCGGCCCGGGGTCAGCGAGATCGAGATCCAGCGGGGGATCGACGACGCCATCCGGGCCCGGGGCGCAACCGGCCCGGCCTACGACACGATCGTGGCGTCGGGGCCCAACTCGGCCCGCCCCCACGCCCGCCCCACCCGCCGGGAGCTGGCCCCCGGCGACCTGTTGATCATCGACGCCGGGGCCGCAGTCGACGGCTACCGCAGCGACATGACCCGCACGTTCGTGCTGGGCGAGCCCTCCGCCGAGGCGGCCGACATGATCGAGCTGGTCACCCGGGCCCAAGCCGCCGGGGTGGCCGCGGTGCGGCCCGGCGCCGAGGCCGGCGAGGTCGATGCCGCCTGCCGGTCGGTCATCGGCGAGGCCGGCATGGGCGACGCCTTCGTCCACGGCACCGGCCACGGGGTGGGGCTCGACATCCACGAGCTGCCCCGGGTCCGGTCCGGCTCTGCCGCTATCCTGCGGCCCGGCCACGTGCTCACCGTCGAGCCCGGCGTGTACGTCGAGGGCCGGGGCGGGGTCCGGGTCGAGGACTCGGTGGCCGTGACCGAAGACGGGTGCCGCAGCCTGACCCGGCACCCCAAGGACCCGAGAGTCTGAAACCGGAGGCAGCCGATGCCCGTCATCACCACCAACGACCTGCGCAACGGCATCGCCTTGGACCTCGACGGCGACCTCTTCGAGGTGGTCGAGTTTCAGCACGTGAAGCCGGGCAAGGGCCACGCCTTCGTGCGGACCACGCTCAAGAACCTGCGGTCCGGAGCCGTCATCGACCGCACCTTCCGGGCCGGCGAGAAGGTCGAGCGGGCCACCATCGACAAGCGGGAGATGCAGTTGCTGTACCGCGACGGCGCCGACTTGGTGTTCATGGACAATGAGTCGTTCGAGCAGATGACGGTGGCACCGGAGGTCATCGGCGACGCGGCCCGCTTCCTGGTGGACGGGTCGCCGGCGGTGATGCTGATGTTCGGGTCCGAGATCGTCGGCACCGAGCTGGCGGCCGCGGTGGAGTTGGCCATCGCCGAGACCGAGCCGGGGGTCCAGGGCGACCGGGTGTCGGGCGCCACCAAGCCGGCCACCCTGGAGACGGGGCTGGTGGTGCAGGTCCCGCTGTTCGTGGAGCCGGGGCAGCGGGTGAAGGTGGACACCCGCACCGCCGCCTACATCAGCCGGGCATGACCCCGGCAGCCCCCGACGGCAGCCGGGCGTGACCCCGGCAGCCCGCGACGGCGGCCGGGCGTGATTCTGGTGGCCTCCGACGGCGGCTGGGCGTGACCACAGTGGTTCCCGACGGCAGCCGGGCGTGACTTCGGTGGTCCCCGACGGGGAGCGCCCGGAGCTGATCCCCCCACCCGCCCTCGGGACCCGCCGAGAGGCCCGGGAAGACGCCCTGGCCGTGCTGTATGAGATCGAGATCACCGGCGACGAAGGGCCCGAAATCCTCGAGCGGCGCCGGGTTTCCCTGTCGGACTACGCCGTGGACATGGTGACCGGCGTGGGCGAGGGCCAAGACCGGATCGACGAGGCGCTGGCCCGGCACCTGCGGGGCTGGGACCTGGACCGCCTGGCGGTGGTGGACCGGACCCTGGCCCGGATGGCGGCCTGGGAGCTGATGGAGCGCCCCGACGTGCCGGTCGGCGCGGTGATGTCGGAGCTAGTCGAGTTGGCCACCCAATACTGCAGCGCCGAGTCCCCCCGCTTCCTAAACGGCCTCCTGTCCGCCGTCGCCAAAGAATCCCGAAGCTGACGAACAGGCCCGCAGCCGCTGTGCCCTAGACCGTCATCTATGACCTTCGGTTTATCGAGAGGTTTCTTTGATCCTCCGATAGAACTCGATCTTCTTGATGAAGTTCTCAATAGGAAACCAGTTGCGATTGCCCCTGAGAGGATTGTGACGAACCTCATACCTCTGCGTTCTCCACTTACCAGTTTCAACATCCTTCTGAAGTTCCGGTCCGTGCAAACCCCGGTTCCTTCCCATCCAGGTATAGGTCGTGTCAGCTCGCTGGTGACGGTCGTAGATCTCTTGGCCGGATATCTTCGTATCGCAGTTCTGTCCGAATGTGTCGAATCCAGTTCGATGTTGCTTGTGTGTGGTGTTAGCATGACGAGGACGGTCTATTCTTGAAGAAGCTGAGGATGACTGACTCTGGGTTGCAGTCGATTGATCAACCAGCTTGATGAAATCGGCTATGGCAAACCAGTTTCGGTTAACCGGTCTTGGATCTTGACGGACCTCGTACTCCTGGGTAGTCCAACTTCCCGAAGCGATATCGTCACGCAGACGGTCACCCTGCAGGCCTCCACTACGCCCCATTGTGTTGAATGTCCGGTCACCCGATCCCCAAAGTTGCTGAATCTGACCGCCTGCGATCATGGCGTCGCAGTTCTGCCTGTAGGTGTCGCCGCTTCCGGCTTGTGACGCCAATCGGCTGTATCGGCGGAGCGCTTCGTCCAGGACTCCGATCCAGTAGGCAGGGGCGATGTCACGGAAGGTGTCAGCAACCCGCTCCCAGGTGAGAACGGGCACCTCGTTGATTCGTTCAGGTGCGCCGAACCCGGATGGAAGCAGCGCGACCTGATGAACCGACGGTCGAGTTCCCACGCCATCGGCCATGACGGACAGCAGTTCGGCCTGAGTGCGCACCTGCTTCTCAAGATCTGCGATTGAGGGCCGGTGGAAGACTTTGGCCTCGACGCCGAGGAGCAGGGGAATGTCGCCCTCTATGTAGACGACCAGATCCGGGGTGTCCCGGCCGCCGGGGTCGCGGAACCGCTTCTCGGCCCCGTCCACCAGCGATTCCTTGAACCCGTACTCGGTGAAGAACTGAACGTTGGTGAAGGCTGGGTCGGCCTCCACCGCAACCTCCGGCACTCCGCACAAGGCCAAGAACCGGCCGAAGTATTTGAACCCGTCACTGGCCACGATCATGGGCAGCACGGTGCCCGTGTAGTAGCGCTCCTTGCGGTTGATCGGCAGCCGCCCCCTGAACAACCCCGCAAGCCCCGAAATTTTCTGATCACTCATACCGAACCACCATATCGGGAGCGTTGACAGCCATGTTTCGGTGCCGAAGCACGGGTGGCCCGGAGTTGGGCACGGGGCCAGCACCGGCCCGGCACCCGCTGGGGCGAAAGCCTGGACGGGCCCGATGAGCTAGGCCGGGGGGTGGCACGGGGGGCGCGGTTTTGCCGCTCCGCGGCAAAACCGCGCCCGTGACAGGACCCGCCAGCCGGACGGAGCAACGACCTTCCAATCGCGTGCGGCTGGTCGGCTTGGGAGGGCACGATAGAAACTGCAATCATAATCTGACCTGCGCTTTCGCGACTATGCGCGAATTCCTGTGGCGGCGTGGTACGTTGCTCTTTCGACCGTGAAACGGGTCCGGTGAGGCCCGAACGGACGAGAGGACAACATGGCCGACCGAGAACGGCGTATGGCGGTGCCCGCGGGAGCCTTCCGGGCCCGCACCCGTGTTATGGACGGCGCCGGCGTGAGCAGGGCCATTCGGCGCATGGCCCACGAGATCCTCGAGCGCAACCACGGCCTCGGGTCGGTGGTGCTCATCGGCCTTCAGACCGGCGGCGTCGGATTGGCCCGCAGCATCGGTGCCGACCTTGAGGCCATCGAGGGCGCCTCGGTGCCGGTCGGCTCGCTGGACGTGGCCCTGCACCGAGACGACATCGGGCTCCGTCCCGTCCTGCCCCAGGCCGTCACCGACATCCCCGTCGATCTCGACGACCGCATCGTGGTGCTGGTGGACGACGTGTTGTTCACCGGGCGCACCGTGCGGGCCGCCCTCGACGCCCTGCACACCTGGGGCCGGCCCCGGGCCGTGCAGCTCGCGGTGATGGTGGACCGGGGCCACCGGGAGCTGCCCATCCGCCCCGACTTCGTGGGCAAGAACCTCCCCACCCGCCGAGACGAGATGGTGGACGTCGGAGCTGGTCGAGTTGGCCACCCAATACTGCAGCGCCGAGTCCCCCCGCTTCCTAAACGGCCTCCTGTCCGCCGTCGCCAAAGAATCCCGCGGTCGCCCACCCCCGGATTTGTGACCTTCCCCCTATCGAAAGGCTACTGTAGTTTCCGATGAAACTCGATCTTTTTGATGAGGTCTCAAATAGGAGGCCCAATGTGGAAACAAGACTTTCTTCGGTCATGAAGTCGGCGGTGAAATGATTCGCTGACGGACTGTTTCGGCAACTTGGCGTGCGTAGTATTCTACTTTGGGGGTCAGCAGCCATGAAGGGTAGGCGTCACTAAGGAGATCAAGCATCTCTTCAGCAGTGGAAACGCCCTCTTCTACAGCTAACCGAACAGTGTCATCAAAGTCAGCGTCTCGGCTTGAGAAGAGCTTAGTCGCCAACAAATATTGGGTCCCGGCGACAAACACTTTCAGATGTTCACCGACATAAACTACTTCGAGTTTCGGATCAAGTTCTGGCATCGTTACTTTAGCAGCGTCGTTGATCCAGTCTGGCCTCAGCCCGTGACGTTCGGCTACGACCGCTGAAGCAGCGCGCAGTATTTGAGGCATCCCTTCCGAAACGACATCAAGATCCATCGTTGTCCGGGTTGGCCATCGAAAGGCGAGAGCACCGCCGCCTATTACTGCTATCTCAACCCAAGATTCTACGGGCAGTTCGGCGTCTACTTCAGCCAGACAACCGAGCAACTCCTCGCCGGTTAGCTCTGCATAGCTGAAATGGTCGGCCGGGCCGGTCACCTGTTGAGGACTTCGTGCTCGAAATAGACGCCGTGCTCAGCGCAGGTGGGCGGCGCCTCGGCCTTGACGAGCTGGCCGAAGTCCGTGGTCACCGGTATGCCCGACATCGTCGCCTCGGGGTCGGCTTTGTAGAGGTGTACCCAATCGGGGACTTCGAGGCCGTCGCGGGCCGTGAGCGCGTGGACGACCGAGGCGATGGTGGCCAGGTGGAACGGGTCGCCGTCATCGGGGGGCGGCCCGTCGAGCATTTCGGCCCGGCGGTCGTCTCGGTGGTTCCAGCACATCACGAACTGGATCAGGGGCCGAAACTGGCCGCGCAGGTTCGGTTCGGCCATCCTCTGGGGCATCTCGCTGACTTTGTAGAAATCAGGCCGCTTCAAGAGGCCGACCAGCTCGGGCTCGGCCCGGTCGGAGCTAGCCGGCGGCCGGGGTCTGTGCTCAGAGAGGCCAACTCCCATGAAGCAAAGCCTAAGCACCACACGCCGAACACCGGCGCGTTCGCCCCTCGCTGGCTGCGGTGCCCCTTGAAGATTGAGTGGCGAGTCTGGCGGAGGGTTGCGCCCATGACAGGACCCGCTGGCTGGGACGGAGCGATGACCCGCTGGCCGGGACGAAACCCGACTACCAGCAACGGGAAGACTCGATAATGGCTCTGACCTGCGTTTACGCGACCATGCGCGAATTCCTGTGGCGGCGTGGTACGTTGCTCTTTCGACCGTGAAACGGGTCCGGTGAGGCCCGAACGGACGAGAGGACAACATGGCCGACCGAGAACGGCGTATGGCGGTGCCCGCGGGAGCCTTCCGGGCCCGCACCCGTGTTATGGACGGCGCCGGCGTGAGCAGGGCCATTCGGCGCATGGCCCACGAGATCCTCGAGCGCAACCACGGCCTCGGGTCGGTGGTGCTCATCGGCCTTCAGACCGGCGGCGTCGGATTGGCCCGCAGCATCGGTGCCGACCTTGAGGCCATCGAGGGCGCCTCGGTGCCGGTCGGCTCGCTAGACGTGGCCCTGCACCGAGACGACATCGGGCTCCGCCCCGTCCTGCCCCAGGCCGTCACCGACATCCCCGTCGATCTCGACGACCGCATCGTGGTGCTGGTGGACGACGTGCTGTTCACCGGACGCACCGTGCGGGCCGCCCTCGACGCCCTGCACACCTGGGGCCGGCCCCGGGCCGTGCAGCTCGCGGTGATGGTGGACCGGGGCCACCGGGAGCTGCCCATCCGCCCCGACTTCGTGGGCAAGAACCTTCCCACCCGCAGGGACGAGATGGTGGACGTCGGCCCCGACGGGGTCGACCTGGGAGACGTGACGTGAGCCGGGAAGCGCCACCGAGCGCCACGAGCCGGAAAACACGACACCGGGAGGCGCCACGGGCTGGAGCCGCGACATGAGCAGAGAAGTGACGTGAGCCGCCACCTGCTGTCGATCGCCGATCTCGAGCCCGAGCAGATCGAGGCCATCCTCGACCTGTCCGAGAAGTTCGCGGAGGTGAGCGAGCGGAAGATCCCCCGGGTGCCGGCCCTGCGGGGCAAGACGGTGGCCTGGCTGTTCTACGAGGACAGCACCCGCACCCGCCTCTCCTTCGAGACCGCGGCCAAGCGCCTCTCCGCCGACACCGTGAACTTCTCGGTGAGCACCTCGTCGGTCAACAAGGGCGAGTCGCTGCGGGACACGGTGGAGACCATCGAGGCCATGGGCATCGACGCCATCGTCGTGCGCCACCACTGCGCCGGGGTGCCCCGCCAGGTCGGCGGCTGGATCGACGCCTCGGTCATCAACGCGGGCGACGGCTGGCACGAGCACCCCACCCAGGCCCTGCTCGACCTCTACACGGCCCGCACCCGGCTCGGCGGCCTGGCCGGCAAGAAGGTGACCATCGTGGGCGACATCCGCCACTCGCGGGTGGCCCGCTCCAACGTGCTCGGGTTCACGGCGGTGGGCGCGTCGGTGACGCTGGTGGCGCCGGGCCCGCTGCTGCCCCCCAGCCTGGAGGGGTGGCCGGTGTCGGTGTCCCACGACCTCGACGCCACGCTGGCCGACACCGACATCTGCTACCTGCTGCGGATGCAGCGAGAGCGCCAAGAGCGGGCCCTGGTGCCGTCGCTGCGGGAGTACCGGGCCACCTACGGCATCGACGCCCGCCGGGCCGACCGGCTGGGCCGCGCCCTCATCATGCACCCCGGCCCCATGAACCGGGGCGTGGAGATCGACGGCGACGTGGCCGACCGGCCCAACGCGGTCATCACCGAGCAGGTGGCCAACGGGGTGGCGGTGCGCATGGCCGTGCTGTTCCTGCTGCTCGGGTCGGGCCTGGACCAACTCGACGACCAGATGGCGGCGGCGTGACCGGGGCGTCGGGCGCGACCGGGGCGGCGGCGTGACCAGAAAGGCGGGCAGAGTGACCGAGACGAGCAGCGCGACCGGGGCGGCGGCGTGACCACCATCGCCGTGCGGGGCGGGACGGTCATCGACTCCACCGGGTCCCGCCGGGCCGACGTGGTGGTGAGCGACGACGGCGCCGTCCTGGCCGTGGACGCGTCCCTCGACGGCGACCGCAGCCTCGACGCCGACGGCTGCATCGTCTCGCCCGGTTTCGTGGACCTGCACGCCCATCTCCGCCAGCCCGGACGCGAGGACGCCGAGACCATCGCCACCGGGGCCAGGGGCGCGGCCCTGGGCGGGTTCACCGCGGTGGTGGCCATGCCCAACACCACCCCGCCCGCCGACAGCGCGGCGGTGGTCACCGAGGTCCTCCAGCTCGCGGCCGGCGCCTGCTGCGAGGTCTACCCGTCGGCGGCCATCACCGTGGGCCGCCGCGGCGAGGCGCTGTCCCCGATGGCCGAGCTGGTGGGCCTGGGGGTGCGGATCTTCACCGACGACGGCGACGGGGTCCAAGACGCCGCCATCATGCGCAACGCCCTGGAGTACGCCCGGGGCCTCGGCCACCTGGCCGGCGGGCAGCCGGTGGTGCTGGCCCAGCACTGCGAGGTGTCGGCCCTCACCGAGGGCGGCTACATGCACGAGGGCGAGTGGTCGAGCCGCCTGGGCATCGGGGGCCAGCCCGCCGAGGCCGAGGAGCTGATGGTGATGCGCGACATCGCCCTGGCCCGCCTCACCGGCGGCCGGGTCCACTTCCAGCACCTGTCCACCGCCGGGTCGGTGGCCATGGTGAAGGCGGCCAAGGCCGCGGGGCTGCCGATCACCGCCGAGGCCACCCCCCACCACTTCACCCTCACCGACGAGTGCTGCGCCGCCTACGCCCCGGTGTTCAAGGTGCATCCGCCGCTGCGGACCGCGGCCGACACAACCGCGGTCAAAGAGGGCCTGGCCGACGGGACCATCGACGCCATCGCCACCGACCACGCCCCCCACACCGCGGCCGACAAGGAGAAGCCCTTCGACTCCGCCCCGCCGGGGATGATGGGCCTCGAGACCGCCTTCGCCCTGGCCCGCACCGAGCTGGACCTGCCCATCGAGGCCGTCCTGGCCCTGCTGTCGTGGCAGCCCGCGGCCATCGCTGGCCTGGCCGGCCGCCACGGGGGGCCGATCGCCCCCGGCGCCCCCGCCAACCTGTGCGTGCTCGACCCCGACGCCGAATGGACGGTGAGCGGCGCGGCCATGGCCGGCCCCAGCCGCAACACCCCCTTCGAGGGCCGAACGGTGAAGGGCCGGGTCCGCCACACCATCCGGCGGGGCGAGGCGGTGGTGGTCGACGGGGAAGCCCAGGCTTGAGCGCTCGATACCGAGACCGGAGCCTGGGCCGATGAGCGCCCGAGACCGGGGCAGGGGCCGGTGAGGGTGGCGAGCGCCCGGGACCGGGGCCGGGGCCGCCGCCGATGAGGGCGAGAGCCGGAGCCCGGACCCGCCGATGAAGCCGAGAGCCCCCGCCCGGTTGGTGCTGGCCGACGGCGAGGTGTTCGAGGGCGAAGCCGTCGGCGCCCCCGCCGAGGTCGCCTCCGGCGAGGTGGTGTTCAACACCGTCATGAGCGGCTACCAGGAGGTGATCACCGACCCCTCCTACGCGGGCCAGATCATCGCCTTCACCGTGCCCCACGTCGGCAACTGCGGGGCCAACCCGGCCGACGACGAGTCGGCCCGGCCCCGCTGCCGGGGCGTGATCGTCAGGGACCTAGCCCGGCGCCCCAGCAACTGGCGGGCGGCGGAGTCCCTGGAGGAGTTCCTGACCCGCCACGGCGTGGCCGGCCTGGCCGGGATCGACACCCGCCGCCTGACCCGCCACATCCGCGAGGCCGGGTCCATGCCCGGCGCCTTCGGGACCGCCGGCGCCGACACGCTGGCCGCCGCGGCCAAGGCCGAGCCCGGCACCGCCGGGGTGGACCTGGTGAGCGAGGTCACCGCCGCCCGCCCCTACACGGTCGGGTCCGGCCCGGCCCGGATCGTGGCCTACGACCTGGGGATCAAGGCCTCCATGCTGCGCAAGCTTCAGGAGCGGGCCGCGGTGACGGTGGTGCCCGCCCACACCCCCGCCGCCGACGCCCTGGCCCTGGACCCCGACGGGGTGCTGATCAGCAACGGCCCCGGCGACCCGGAGATGGCCGGCGGGATCGTCGGCGAGATCGACGCCCTGCTGGGCGCGGTCCCGGTGTTCGGCATCTGCCTGGGCCACCAGGTGATGGCGCTGGCGCTGGGCGGGCGCACCTTCAAGATGAAGTTCGGCCACCACGGGGGCAACGTCCCGGTCAAGGACCTGCGCACCGGCGCGGTGGAGATCACCAGCCAGAACCACAACTTCGCGGTGGAGCCCGGCTCGGTGCCCGGCGCAGTCGAGACCCACCTGTGCCTCAACGACTCCTCGCTGGAGGGCTTCCGAGTCGCCGGCGCCGACGCCTTCGCGGTGCAGTACCACCCCGAGGCCGGCCCCGGCCCCCACGACAGCTTCCGGCTCTTCGCCGAGCTGGATCGGCTGATCGGTGCCGGCCGGTGACGGCTCCGCCCGGCCGCGGGCCGGCCGCCCCGGCCGCGCCCCAGAGGGGCGGCCGTGCCCCGGCGTGAGGACATCGAGTCGATCCTGGTGATCGGCTCGGGCCCCATCGTCATCGGCCAGGCCTGCGAGTTCGACTACTCCGGCGCCCAGGCCTGCCGGGTGCTGCGGGCCGAGGGCTACCGGGTGGTCCTGGCCAACTCGAACCCGGCCACCATCATGACCGACCCCGAGCTGGCCGACGCCACCTACGTCGAGCCCCTCGACGCCCCGAGCCTGACCCGCGTCGTCGAGCGGGAGCGCCCCGACGCGGTGCTGGCCACCCTGGGGGGCCAGACCGGGCTCAACCTGGCCATGGAGCTGTGGGAGTCGGGCGCGCTGGCCGAGGCCGGGGCCGAGCTGATCGGGGCCGACGCCGAGGCCATCGCCGTGGCCGAGAACCGGGAGCTGTTCAAGCGGGCCATGATCGGCGCCGGCCTGGAGGTGCCCCGGTCGGGCACGGCCCGCTCGGCCGACGAGGCCCGGGCCGTAGCCGGATCGGTGGGCCTGCCCGTCATCATCCGGCCCGCCTTCATCCTGGGCGGCCGGGGCGCGGCGATGGCCGCCACCGACGAGGAGCTGGTCCGGTGCGCCGAGGCCGGCCTGGCCGCCAGCCCCATCGGCGAGATCCTCATCGAGGAGTCCATCGCCGGCTGGAAGGAGTACGAGCTGGAGGTGATGCGGGACCAGCGCGACAACTGCGTGGTGGTCTGCTCCATCGAGAACCTCGACCCCATGGGCGTCCACACCGGCGACTCGATCACCGTGGCCCCGGCCCAGACCCTCACCGACGTCGAGTACCAGAGGCTGCGCGACGCCGCCTTCGCGGTGCTGCGCCGGGTGGGGGTGGCCACCGGCGGGTCCAACGTGCAGTTCGCGGTCGATCCCCGCGCCGGCCGCCAGGTCGTCATCGAGATGAACCCGCGGGTGAGCCGGTCCTCGGCCCTGGCCTCCAAGTCCACCGGGTTCCCCATCGCCAAGATGGCGGCCAAGCTGGCCGTCGGCTACACGCTCGACGAGATCCCCAACGACATCACCGGCAAGACCCCGGCCTGCTTCGAGCCCGCCATCGACTACGTGGTGACCAAGATCCCCCGGTGGGCCTTCGAGAAGTTCCCCGGCGCCGGCGGGGTGCTGGGCCCGTCCATGCAGTCGGTGGGCGAGGCCATGGCCATCGGGCGCACCTTCCCGGAATCGCTGCAGAAAGGCCTGCGGTCGCTGGAGACGGGCCGGCTCGGGCTCAACGCCGACCCGGCCGAGGCCGCCCTCGACCGCCTGGGCGACGGCGATCTGCGGGCCCGGGCCGCCCGGCCCCACCCGGACCGGCTCTTCTGCGTCGAAGCCCTGCTGCGGCGGGGCGAGACCGTCGAGGCCCTGGCCTCCGCCACCGGCATCGACGGCTGGTTCCTCGACCAGATGGCGCTGATCGCCGAGGAGCGCCTCCGCCTAGAGGGGTCGTCACCGGAGGGGCTGGACCGCGCCGGGTGGCGGCGGGCCAAGCGGCTGGGGTTCTCCGACGGCCAGCTCGCCTGGCTGTGGGGCCGGACCGAGGCCGAGGCGAGGCGGGCCCGGCTGGCCGCCGGGGTGCGGCCCACCTTCAAGACGGTCGACACCTGCGCGGCCGAGTTCGAGGCCGACACCCCCTACCACTACTCCACCTACGAGGACGCCGACGAGGTGGCGGCCGGGGAGCGGCGCAGGGTGGTGATCCTGGGGTCGGGGCCGAACCGGATCGGCCAGGGGATCGAGTTCGACTACTGCTGCGTGCATGCCAGCCTGGCCCTGCGGGACGCCGGCTACGAGACGGTGATGGTCAACTGCAACCCCGAGACCGTCTCCACCGACTACGACACCAGCGACCGGCTCTACTTCGAGCCCCTCACCCTCGAGGATGTGTCCAACGTGATCGAAGCCGAGGCGCCGGTCGGGGTGATCGTGGCCCTGGGCGGGCAGACCCCTCTGGGGCTGGCCGGCCGCCTCCCCCCCGATCTGGTGATGGGCACCTCGCCGGAGTCCATCGATCGGGCCGAGGACCGCCAGCGCTGGAACGGCCTGTGCGCCCGCCTGGGCATCCCCCAGCCGCCCGGGGGCGCGGCCGCCGACCTGGAGGGGGCCCGGGCGGTGACGGCCCGGATCGGCTACCCCGCCCTGGTCCGCCCCTCCTACGTGCTGGGGGGCCGGGCCATGGAGATCGTCTACGACGACGACGGCCTGGCCGAGGCCATGGCCGCCCTGGCCTCTTCGGGGGCCCTAGCCTCGGCGGGGGACCCGGCGGCCGAGCATCCGGTGCTGGTGGACCGGTTCCTGGAGGACGCGGTGGAGGTGGACGTCGACGCCGTCCGCGACGGGGCCGGGGAGGTTCTCATCGGCGCGGTGATGGAGCATGTGGAGCAGGCCGGGGTCCACTCCGGCGACTCGGCCTGCTCCATCCCCCCGGCCACCCTGAGCGGCGAGACGGTGGCGGTGATCGAGGGCCACACCCGGCGGATAGCCGAGGCGCTGGAGGTGAAGGGCCTGCTCAACGTGCAGTACGCGTTGCAGGACGGCACGGTGTACGTGCTGGAGGCCAACCCCCGGGCCTCGCGCACGGTGCCCTTCGCGGCCAAGGCCACCGGGGTGCCGCTGGCCAAGGCGGCCGCCCGGGTGATGGCGGGGGCGACCCTGGCCGAGCTGCGGGCCGAGGGCATGATCGGCCAGTGCCCGGCCAGCGGGCAGCGACCGGCGGGGGAGCGGTCGGCGGAGGCGGGGGCGTCGGGCCGGGACGACGGGAGCGGGAGCGCCGGCTACGTGGCGGTCAAGGAGGCGGTGCTGCCCTTCAACCGCTTCCCCGAGACCGACGCCGTGCTCGGGCCCGAGATGAGATCGACCGGCGAGGTCATGGGCATCGACCTCACCGCCGGGCTGGCCTTCGTGAAGGCCCAGGCCGCGGCGGGCGCCCGGCTGCCCGACGACGGCGCCGTCTTCATGTCGATGGCCGACCGGGACAAGCCGCTGGTCCCCGAGATCGGGCAGATCCTCGCCGGACTGGGCTATGAGATCGCGGCCACCGCCGGCACCGCCGCCCGCCTGCGGTCCTGCGGGGTGGAGGTGGCGACGGATGTGGCCAAGATCGGAACCGGCGAGCCGGGCCGCCACGCCGTCGATCTCATCGAGGCCGGGGAGGTGGGGCTGGTGATCAACACGCCCAGCGGCCGGGGGCCTCGGGCCGACGGGGAGCACATCCGGGCCGCGGCCGGACGGGCCGGCATTCCCCTGTTCACCACCGGGGCGGCGGCGCTGGCCGCGGCCCGGGGCCTGCGGGACCTCAGGCATCACCAGCCCGCGGTGCGCAGCCTCCAGGAGTACCACCGGCTAAGCCAGGGGCGGTGAAGGCGATGGCCGAGAGCGGCGTCGATCTGCGCACTCGGGTGGGGTCGGTGGAACTGCGGGCCCCGGTGCTCACCGCGTCGGGCACGGCCGGGTGCGGAGCCGAGCTGGCCCGCTACCTGGAGCCGGAGAAGCTGGGGGCCATGGTGGTGAAATCCCTGCACGCCGACCCCTGCCCCGGCAACCCGGCCCCCCGGCTGCATCCCGTGGCCGCGGGCATGATCAACAGCGTCGGCCTCCAGGGCCCCGGTGTGCAGCGCTGGCTCGACACCGACCTGCCCGGACTGCTGGCCACCGGCTGCGATGTGGTGGCCAGCATATGGGGCAACACCGTCGACGAATACCGCCGGGCCGCCGAACTGCTGGCCCCGGCCCCGCCGTCGGTGGTGGCGGTGGAGGTCAACGTCTCGTGCCCCAACACCGAGGACGGCAGCCGCATGTTCTCGCACTCGGCCGCGTCCGTTGAGGCGGTGATGGCCGCCACTTCCGGTTGCGGGCGGCCCCGCTGGGCCAAGCTGAGCCCGACCGGGCCGGGCATGGCCGATGTGGCCGCCGCGGCGGCGGCGGGCGGGGCCGAGGCGGTGGTGCTGACCAACACCCTGCCCGGCTTGGTCATCGACATCGAGACCCGCCGGCCGGTGCTGGGGGGCCCCGGCGGGGGGGTGAGCGGGGCGGTCCTGCACCCGGTGGCGGTCCGGGCCGTCCACGACGTGACCTCCGCCCGGCCCGACATCCCCATCGTGGGGGTGGGCGGGGTGGCCTCCGGGGCCGACGCGGTGGAGCTGATGATGGCCGGCGCGGCCGCGGTGCAGGTGGGCACGGCGACCTTCGCCGACCCCCGGGCCCCGAACCGGGTCCTGTCGGAGATGGTTACATGGTGCCGGCGGGCCGGCTTCACCCGAGTCGACGAGCTGATAGGAGTCGCTAATCCGAAGGCCGCCGGGCCGCCGGAGCCGCCGTCGGCTTCACCCGAATCGACGAGCTGATCGGCGTCTCTTATGGATAGGACCCGCCCCCGAATCGACGAATTGATCGGAGTCGCTCATGGATAGCGCATCGACGGACCTGCGGCCGCGGCTGGCGCTGGCCCTGGACTCAGACGACCTGGTGGCCGCCATGCGGCTGGCCCGGGCCCTCAACGGCCACTTCGGGGTGGCCAAGATCGGGCTGGAGCTGTACAGCGCGGCTGGCCCCGAGTCGATCGGCGCGGTCGGGAGCCTCGGCTACGACGTTTTCTTGGACCTGAAGCTCCACGACATCCCCACCACGGTGGGCCGGGCCGCCCGGGTGCTGGGGGCCCTGGGGGCGTCGTATCTCACCATGCACGCCGCCGGGGGGGCCGACATGCTGCGGGCCGGGGTGGACGGGCTGCGGACCGGGGCGGACAACGCCGGGCTGGACGAGCCCGCCTCGCTGGCCGTCACCGTGCTCACCAGCGAGGCGGACGCGGCCGCCGACCTGGGCCGGCGGGTGGAGGCGGCCGCGGCGGCCGGGTGCGCGGGCGTGGTCTGCGCGGCCGCCGACCTGGCCGAGGCGGCCCGCCGCGGCCCCGGCCTGATCCGGGTGGTGCCGGGCATCCGGCTCCCCGGCGATCCCGCCGACGACCAGCGGCGGACGGCGTCGCCCGGCGACGCCCTGGCCGCGGGCGCCGATGTGATCGTGGTGGGCCGCTCGGTCACCGCCGCCCCCGACCCCGTCGAGGCGGCCGACCGGCTCCACCGGGCCGTGCTCGGCGCGGAGGCCTGACCCGCCCGGCTCGGCTCGTCTCGCTCAGCCGCGTCCTCGTCGTCGCCCGGCCCGTCTCGCTGGACCGCGGCTTGACGGCGGCGGCATCTGATACGGTCCCCGGCCATGCCTCAACCACCCGTACTCTCCGACGATGCTCGACGGGCCGCGCTGGCCAAAGCGGCCGAAGCCCGGCGCGTGCGAGCCGAAATCCGAACCCGGCTCAAATCGGGGGCGATAGGCCTGCCCGCCCTGCTCGAACAAGTCGACGACGACCTGATCGGCAAGATGAAGGTGCTGTCCGTGGTCGAGTCCATGCCCGGAGTGGGCAAGGTCAAGTCCCGCCGGATCATGGAGCAGTGCGGGATCTCCGAGAGCCGCCGCCTGCAGGGCCTGGGCCGCAACCAGAGAGACCGGCTTCTGAACGCGCTCTCCTAGGTGGTCGGCCTCGACGGCAGGACCATCGTCGTCATCTCCGGGCCGGGCGGGGTCGGCAAGGGGACGATCGTCGACGAGCTGACGGCCCGGGACCCCCGGCTCTGGCTGTCGCGGTCGTGGACCACCCGCCCCCGCCGGGCCGGCGAGCCCGCCGGCGCCTACCGCTTCGTCGACCGGGCCGCCTTCGACGCGGCGGTGGCGGCGGGCCGGTTCCTGGAATGGGTCGAGTTCCTCGACTACCGCCAGGGCACGCCCCTGCCCGAGCCGCCCCCCGGCGCCGATGTGATCCTGGAGATCGACGTGCAGGGCGGGGCCCAGGTGAGGGCCCGCTACCCCGAGGCGGTGCTGGTCTTCGTCGAGGCCCCCAGCACCGGGGCCCAGCAGGCCCGCCTGCGGGGCCGGGGCGACTCCGACGAGCAGGTCGCGGCCCGTCTGGCCAAGGCCGGCGAGGAGCGGGCCACAGCCGAGTCGCTGGGGTATCAGACGGTGGTCAACGACGACCTGGGCCGGGCCGTGGCCGCCGTCGAGGAGATCATCGAGGCCGACCGGCGCCGCCGGGGGCGGGTTTGAAACTCCGGCCGGGCCCGGGCGGCGTGGCTGGCCGTCGCCTCTGCTCTCCGGGTCGTCGGGCGGGTTTGAAACTCGGGCCGGGCCGGGTCGTTGTCCCGGCGGGCTGGTAGCCTGAGCCGCCGGTCGAGCATCGAGTTCTGAGAGAGGCGCCATGGCCCACGGCTACGACACGATGATGACCCCGCCGGTCGAGGGGCTCCTCGAGAAGACCGGCTCCAAGTTCACCCTGGTGACGCTGTCGGCTCTGCGCAGCCGGGAGATCACCGATTACTTCGGCCAGCTCGGCTTCGGCCTGGGGGCCTCCGTCCCGCCCCAGGTGACCTCGACGGCCTCCAAGGCGCTGTCGATCGCCTTCGAGGAGATCGCGGCCGACAAGATCCAGGCCATGGAGATCGACCCCGAGGCCGAAGCCGCGGCCGCAGCGGACGCCGAGGCCGCGGCCGCAGCCGACGCCGCTGAACTCTTCGCCCTCGACACCGTGACCACCGACGGCGACGCCAGCGCCTGAGCCCGTCCGGTCCGCAGTGGGCACCCTGGCCGGAAGCCGCATCGTCTTGGGGGTGACCGGCGGCATCGCCGCCTACAAGGCGGTCGAGGTGTGCCGGCGGCTTGTGGACGCGGGCGCTCACGTGGTCCCGGTGCTCACCGGCGGGGCTAGGCGGATGGTGGGGGAGGCCACCTTCTCGGCCCTGGCCTCCGAGCCGGCCCGCACCTCTCTGTGGGACGACCCCCGCTCGCCCATACCCCACACCGAGCTGGGCCGCGGCGCCGACGCCGTGGTGGTGGCCCCGGCCACCGCCCGCCTGCTGGCCGACTACCGGACGGGCCGGTCCGGCGACCTGCTGACCGCGACCCTGCTGGCCACCCGGGCCCCGGTGGTGGTGGCCCCGGCCATGCACGCCGAGATGTGGGAGCAGCCGTCGGTGCAGGAGAATCTGGAGGTGCTGGCCGGCCGGGGGGTGACCGTCGTCCCGCCCGCTCACGGCCGTCTGGCCGGGGGCGACGTGGGCATGGGCCGCATGGCCGAGCCGTCCGTCATCGTCTCGGCCGTGCAGGCCGCGCTCGACGGACAGTCGGGGGGCCCCGAGGGCTCAGGCGGCGGCCAGTCGGGGGGCTCCGAGGGCGAGGGCGGTTCGGCGAGCGGCCCGGTTCGGGACTTCGAGGGCTGGCGGGTGCTGGTGACCGCGGGCGGGACCCGCGAGCCCATCGACGCGGTCCGCTTCATCGGCAACCGCTCCTCGGGCCGCCAGGGCGGCGCGTTGGCCGAGGAGGCCGCGGCCCGGGGGGCCGAGGTGGTGCTGGTCACCACCCGCCCGGAGCGGGCGCCGGCGGGGGTGCGGGTGATCCCGGTGGAGACGGCCGCGGAGATGGCGGCGGCGGTGGACTCAGAGGCGACCGCCGCCGACGTGGTGGTCATGGCCGCGGCCGTGGCCGACTTCCGGCCCGCCGATCCCGCCCCGGACAAGATCAAGAAGGCCGCCGGCGCGCCCGAGGTGCGCCTGGCCCCCACCGCCGACATCCTGGCCTCGCTGGGCTCGAACGGGAGAGACGGCCGGGTGGTGGTCGGCTTCGCGGCCGAGACCGGCGACCTCGAAGCCAACGCCCGGGCCAAGCTGGAGGCCAAGAGGCTGGACGTGATCGTGGCCAACGACGTCACCAAGTCCGGGGCCGGGTTCGAGCACGGCACCAACGAGGTGCTGGTGCTGACCGCGGCCGGGGGCCGCCGACACGTGCCGCTGACCACCAAGCGGGAGGTGGCCAAGATCGTGCTGGACACCGCTTTGGAGATGGGCGCCCGGCTGGCCGGGCCGGACGCTGACGGCGCCGCCGGTCCCGCCGGGGGCGGGGAGGGCCCGTGACCCGCTGGAGGATGACCTCGGAATCGGTCACCGAGGGCCATCCCGACAAGATGGCCGACCAGATCTCCGACGCCATCCTCGACGAGCTGCTGGGCGAGGACCCGAACAGCCGGGTGGCATGCGAGGCCCTGGTCACCACCGGCCTGGCCTTGGTGGCCGGCGAGATATCCACCGGGTCCTACGTCGACATACCCGGCATCGTCCGCCGGACCATCTGCGACATCGGCTACGACGGCCCCTCCTCCGGCTACGACGGCAACACCTGCGCGGTGCTGACGGCCATCGACGACCAGTCGCCCGACATCGCACAGGGCGTCACCGACTCCGAGGAGTCCCGCACCGGCCGGGCCTCCGGCGCCGACGATCTCGACCGCCAGGGCGCGGGCGACCAGGGCATGATGTTCGGCTACGCCTGCGACGAGACGCCGGCGCTGATGCCGCTGCCCATCCATCTGGCCCACCGCCTGGCCGAGCGCCACGCCGAGGTGCGCAAAGCCGGCACCATCCCCTACCTGGGGCCCGACGGCAAGACCATGGTCACCCTGGAGTACGAGGACGGCCGGCCGATCCGGCTGGAGTCGGTGCTGGTCTCCACCCAGCACCGCGACGGCATCCACCGCGACAACATGATCCGCCCCGACGTGATCGAGCAGGTGATCGCCCCGGTGGTGGCCGAGCAGCTCGGCGGCGGCGAGGTGGACTGCGGCGACTACGAGATCCACGTCAACCCGACCGGCCGCTTCGTCATCGGCGGCCCGGTGGGCGACACCGGGCTCACCGGCCGCAAGATCATCGTCGACACCTACGGCGGCATGGCCCGCCACGGGGGCGGCGCCTTCTCGGGCAAGGACCCGTCCAAGGTCGACCGCTCGGCCGCCTACGCGGCCCGCTGGGTGGCCAAGAACGTGGTGGCGGCCGGGGCGGCGTCGCGCTGCGAGGTGCAGATCGCCTACGCCATAGGCCGGGCCCGGCCCCTGTCGGTGCTGGTGGAGACGTTCGGCACCGAGACGGTTGACCGGGGCCGGATCGTGGCCGCGGTGGACGCCGTCTTCGATCTCCGCCCGGCCGCCATCGTCCGTGACCTGGACCTGGCCCGGCCCATCTACCGGCCCACCGCGGCCTACGGTCACTTCGGCCGCCCCGCCCTCGACGGGTTCTTCACCTGGGAGAGGACCGACCGGGTCGACGCCCTGAAGTCCGAGCTCGGGCTCTGATCCCTGGAGTGTCTAGGGCAAGGTCGATTGTTGGTCGAGTGCCTTCCCTAGCTGGCACTCGAACCGGTCCGACTGAGTCCGGGCGACCACGGCGAGGCAGGCTGTGGGAAGCGGGCTGTGAAGTCCGGGTTTAGCTTTGAGCTACGGGGTTGAAGACTGCCCGGGCCAGCCGCGGCTTGACCGTGAAGTCCGATTTTGGGATCAGAGCAACGGGTGACCCTTTCTATGGGAGAACCGGCCGCGGTGAACGTCCGGGCCGATGTGGTCGCAATTGAAAGGGCCTTCACTTACGCCGTTCCCGGGGTCTGGCAGGCCGACGGCCGAGCTGGTCGGCTGGAGGTGGGGTCGATGGTGCGGATCAACCTGCACGGCCGCCGGGTCGGGGGATGGGTAACCGAGGTTGGGGTGGTGCCGCCGGACGGGGTGGAGCTGCAGCCGCTGGCCCGGCTGCGCGGGCTTGGCCCTCCGCCGGATCTGATGGACCTGGCCCGGTGGGCGGCTTGGCGCTGGGCCGGCTCAGAGGTCACCTTCCTGCGGCTGGCGTCGCCGCCCCGGGCGGTGGCTGGCGCGGTGTCGGCCCGGTCGGTGTCGGTCGGTGGCCGTCCCGGATCGGGTTCGGCTTCTGGCTTCTCGGACGGATTCCGAGCAGGTTCGAGTTCAGAGGCCTTGATGTTCCCGGCGGCATCAGATTCGGGGACCTCGGACGGGTTTGGGACGGGATCGGGTTCGTGGACCTCGAAGTTTCGAGCGGGGCTGGGCGCCGGCGACGCGGCCGTGTTCGACGCCGTGACCGCTGCCCTGTCCAGTGCAGCCGTCCCGGACTCGACACCGGGGCCGGGGGCCCCGAGGGGAGCGGTCTCGGTCCTGCGGCTGCCGCCCGTCCAGGACCCAGTGCCGGTGGCGCTGGCCGCGGCCAGCCGGGGCGACGCCTTGGTGATCGTCCCCGAGGCGGCCGCGGCCCGGCGGGTGGCCCGGGCCCTGCGCCGGGCCGGGGCCCGGGTGGCCGCGGCCCCCGATGGCTGGGCGGAGGCGGCTGGGGGCGGCTGCACCGTGGTGGGTTCGCGGGCCGCGGCCTGGATGCCGATGCCCCGTCTGGCCGCGGTGGCGGTGTTCGACGAGCACGACGAGACCCTGAAGTCCTCGCAGATGCCAGCCTGGAACGCCCGGGACGTGGCCCTGGAGCGGGCCCGCCGAGCAGGGTGCCCGGCTGTGCTCACTTCGCCGGTCCCCTCCCTGGAGGCGCTGCGGGCCGGGCGGCTCCTCAGCCCCGACCGGGAATCGGAGCGGGCGGGCTGGCCTCTGGTGGAGGTGATCGACCGCCGCGACGACGATCCGGTCAAGGGCGGGCTGCTCGCCGAGGCCCTGCCGTCCCGGTTGCCCCGGGCCGGGCGGGTGGTCTGCGTGCTCAACCGCACCGGCCGGTCTCGGCTGCTGGCCTGCCGGGCCTGCGGCGAGCTGGTCCGCACCGCCGACGGCCGGGCGGCCATGATGATCACCGAGGGGGTGCTGGTGTCCGCCGACGGGGGCGAGGAGCGCCCGGCGGTGTGCCTGGAGTGCGGATCGACGGTGCTGCGCAACCTCAGGGCCGGGGTGGCCCGGGCCCGGGAGGAGCTGGAGGCGCTGCTGGGCGAGCCGGTGGAGGAGGTGACGGCCGCCACTCCGCCCGCCGACCCCGGCGCCGGCCCCCGGGTGGTGATCGGCACCGACGCCGTCCTCTACCGGGCGAGTTCGGCTGCGGCCGTGGCCTTCTTGGACTTCGACCAAGAGCTGCTGGCCCCCCGCCAGCGGGCGGCCGAGCAGGCCCTGGCCCTGCTGGCCCGGGCCGCCCGGGTGCTGGGGGGCCGTTCGGCCCGGGGCCGCCTCATCGTCCAGACCCGCCAGCCCGACCACATCGTGCTGGCCGCGGCCCGCGGGGCCGACCCGTCGGTGGTGGCCGTGGCCGAGCGAGACCGCCGACGGCTTCTGGGCATCCCCCCCTACGGCGCCCAGGCCCAAGTCTCCGGGCCCGGGGCCGAGGCCCTGATCGCCGCCTTAGACCCCGCCGCCGCCATCGAAGTCCGAGGCCCGCGCCAGAACCGCTACCTGCTGCGAGCCCCCGAGCAGGCAACCCTGCTAGACGCCCTAGCCACCGCCAACCGCCCCTCCGAAAGAGTGCGCATAGAAGTAGACCCCCTCCGGGTTTGAACCGTTGCATTCAGTTTGGGTTCCCCGGCCGGGCCAGCGGAGCACTAGCACTTCCTCGCGGAGCTGCTCTCGGGTGGCGGTGGCCTGGCGAGTGCGGAACAGGTCGATTGATTCAACCTCGTATCCGATGCTTTCGGCTATATCGGCCAGGATCTGTCCGGTGCGGATCATCACTCGAAGATAAGAAGCCTGGTCGCCGACCACGTAGGCTAGGCGCGCCCCCGGCTTGAGAACTTTGCTCATAGATATGAAATGCCGGGCCATGCCGCCGAAGTAGAGCCTCGTGACGCGATGATACATGCGCTCGAATCCGGATTTCTTGCCGAGTGAGATTCTCCGGGTCTCTATGGCGGTTGCGATGCGGTCGACCTCGGTGTGCTCACGAACCCAAATGTCGTCATCGTCGCTCCGGTAAACGCTTCTAGTGTTGGAGCGAACCGGATTGCGTTTCATAGTTTGAAGGTCGGACCGATTGTGCAAATGGCCGAGAAGCACCGATTCGAGCCGGACGGTGCGCGAATAGTCCTTCTCATTCGGATAGGGCGGCGAGGTGATGACTGCGTCGATGCTGTTGGGCTCCAGACGGCGTTCGACGGAACGGGCGTCTCCATTGACGGCTGATGCCGGTGTGTCTTCAAGGTGTCTGAGTTGACAGAGGTCGTCGGACATGGAGCGCACCCGGGCCAGCCAGGGTGCGATGACTGGGGCATCTTGTTTGATGGTCCCGACGCCGACCTCCGGGCCGAAACGAAGATTGCCGACGACTGTCGGCAGGATGCGGGCCAGAGCGAGCCGCTCGTGGTCGGCCAAGGCCGGGTCTCGATGGGCGTCGAGCACTTCGCGCAACACGAGCGTCTTGTGGAGCGGCAGAGGGCTTATGGAGTTCTTGAGCAGAAGCTTGGAACTCTCGGCGGGCAGCGACTTGAGCCGCACGCCTGCGGGGGGGTCCGGCCATTGGCTCGTCGGTGATCCCGTCGGCGGCCAGTCGGGCCAGGGCCTCCTCCGCGACGAGGCCGGCATGGTGCGCCAACCGGTCTGGGTCCGGCGTCCAGTCCACTTTCGTGCCGGCGGCGAGCCGGGACATTGGCACGGCTTCGATCCCGCAACTGGGGATCTCCGACTTCTTGGCTTCGACCAGAGTCGTGCCCGTGCCGCAGAAGGGGTCCAGCAGTCGGCTCGAGGGTCCGAGTTCGAATCGGTCGATGTAGTCGCGCACGAGGTGCGGCGGAAATGACAGGACGAAGCGGTACCAGTCGTGCGCAGGCCCGTCCGCCGAGAGCAGCGTGTTCATCGCGCCGTTCGAACTCGGGCGTGGTGACGGGCCCACGCCGGCCACGGTAGACCATGCCTCGCTCCCCGGAAGGGCAATCGGCCGCGACCCGCCGGGGACCACCGAGGTTTGAGGCGAACTGTCGTTCAACGCCATAATGTCTTTACCGTGCTTTTCATTGGGATTGAAACGCTCCTGACCGTAGGAGGCGCCTGTGACACTCGACGGGCCCGCGGGCTGAGCGCCCTGCTGGCCCGGGTGCCGGTTCGGGGCGGTCGGGTCGGGGCCGGTAGCCTGGCCTCGTGGCCCTCTACGACATTCGCGTCATCGGTGATCCGGTGCTCAAGAGGCGGGCCCGGGATGTCGAGGAGGTCGACTCGGCGCTGGTGCGGCTGGCCCAGGGGATGGTCGAGACGATGTACGGGGCCTCCGGGATTGGGTTGGCCGCGCCCCAGGTCGGGGTGGGCAAGCGGCTGTTCGTGTGGGACGTGGGCGAGGGACCCCGCATCATCGTCAACCCCGAGATCGTCGAGTCCGACGGCGAGTGGACCTTCGAGGAGGGGTGCCTGTCCATACCCGGGCTCTCCTGGGATGTGGTGCGGCCCAAGCAGGTGCATGTGGTCGGCCGCGACCTCGACGGCAACGAGATGTCCATCGAGGCCGACGAGCTGGAGGCCCGGCTGTTCCAGCACGAGCTGGACCACCTGGACGGCACCCTGCTCATCGAGCACCTCGACGACGACACCCGCCGGACGGCCCTCCGAACGCTGCGCCAGAACGGCGTCGGACCGCCGCCCGCCTCGCCGCCGCCCCCGAGCACCGACGGCGGCCTCCGGCTTCCGTGACTGCGGTGCTAGTTTCCGAGCGCTGATCGTATGCTTTGGCTTCCGTGACTGGACTGTCGGTTGCGAGCGCTGACGATGGGTTTGGCTTTGGTGTCTGTGGTGTCGGTTCGGGGGTTCCGGCTTCGGTGGGCGGGCCACCGGTTCCGAGCGCTGACGATGGCCCCAGGCCTTGATGACCTTGCCGGTGCCGGAGGAGATCCGGCGTGTCGCCTTCCTGGGCTCGCCTTCGGCCTCCGTGCCGTTCCTGCTGGCCCTGCACGAGGCCGGCTACGAGGTGCCGTTGGTGGTCACCCGCCCCGACCGGCGTCGGGGCCGGGGCGGCGCGGCCGAGCCCACCCCGGTGGGGAGGGCCGCGGCCGAGCTGGGGCTGACGGTGACCGATCGCCTGGACGAGACGGCGTCGGCGGGCGCCGATCTGGCCGTGGTCGTCGCCTACGGGGGGATCGTCCCCGCCCGGCTCCTCGACCGTCTGGCCTTCGTCAACGTCCACTTCTCTCTCCTGCCCCGGTGGCGGGGCCCGGCCCCGGTGGAGCGGGCCATCCTGGCCGGCGATGCCGAGACGGGCGTGTGCCTCATGGGGCTCGTCCCCGAGGTGGACGCCGGCCCCGTCCACCGGCGGACATCGACGCCGATCGGCCCCGACGAGACGGCCGACGAGCTGCGGGACCGCCTCGTCGCTCTGGGGGTGGAGCTGCTGATGGGAGCGCTGGCCGACGGGTTCGACTCGCCGGTGCCCCAGTCCGGGGAGGCAACCCACGCGGCCAAGATCGAACCGGCCGAGCTGTGCATCGACTGGACCGCCCCGGCCGAAACGGTCCACCGGGTGATCCGGGCCGGCGGGGCGTGGACCACGGTCCGGGGCCGGAGGCTGAAGATCGGCGCGGCCCGGCGCCGGGCGGCGGGGAGCGGCCTCGGACCGCCCGGGACCGTCTCGGGAACGGCGGTGGCGACCGGCGACGGCGACGGGATCGAGCTGGTGACCGTCCAGCCCGAGGGCCGCAGGGCTCTGAGCGCGGCCGACTGGCTCAACGGGGCCCGGCTCGCCCCCGGCGAGCGGCTGGGCCAATGAGACTGAGGCCGGTCCGATGATCGGCACGGCCCGGTCGGTGGCGGTGGCGGTGCTGATCCGCATCGACACCGAGGGGGCCTTCGCCCATCTGGCCCTGCCCCGGACCCTGGACCGCTCCGGGCTGTCGGCGCGGGACCGGGCGCTGGTTACCGAGCTGGTCAACGGCGCCACCCGGCGCCGCCGGGCCCTGGACTGGGTGGTGGACCGGTTCCTGAGCAGGCCCCCGCCCCCGCCCGCCCGGGCCGTGCTGAGGCTGGGGGCCTACCAGTTGCTGGAGATGAACATGGCCGCCCACGCGGCCGTCTCCACCACGGTGGACGCCGCTCCCGAGCGGTACCGGGGCCTGGCCAACGCGGTGCTGCGCCGGGTGGCCGAGGTGGCGCCCGCCTACCGCGACGGCTCGCTGCCGTGGCCCAATGACGCCACCCGGCTGAGCTACCCGGACTGGATCGTGAAGGTCCTCGCCGCCGACCTCGGCCGCGACGACGCCCTGAAGGCGCTGGAGGCGATGAACCGGCCGCCCCCTCCGCCCGCCAGAGGCAACGGCGACAGCAGTGTTCCGGCTGGCCCGGACGCGGCCGGCGGCGGTGACAGTGGCGCTCCGGCGAACTCGGATGCGGCTGGCGGCAACGGCGGCAGCGGCGCTCCGACGGGCCCGGGCGCGCCCGGCGGCGGCGAAGGCGGAGGCGGCGGCTATCAGCCGGACCTCGCCTCCCGGCTGGTGGCGGACGCGGTGGCCGTGAGCCCCGGTGACTTGGTGTATGACATGTGCGCCTCTCCGGGCGGCAAGGCGCTGGCCCTGGCCGGCCGGGGCGCGACGGTGATGGCCGGAGAGCTGCACCGCAACCGGGCCCGGCTGCTGGCCCGCAACCGAGACGAGGCCGGGATCGGGTCCATGGGCGTGCTGGCCGCCGACGGCCGGAACCCGCCCTTTGGGCCGGGCCGGTTCGACGCTGTGCTGGTGGACGCCCCCTGCAGCGGCCTGGGGACGCTGCGGCGCCGCTCCGACGCCCGCTGGCGGGTCGAACCCGACTCGGTGGCCCGCCTGGCCGGACTGCAGCGCGACCTGATCGACGCGGCCGCCGGCCTGCTGCGTCCGGGCGGCTCGCTCGCCTACAGCGTCTGCACCCTCACCGCGGCCGAGACGCTCGAAGTGGCCGACTACGCCGCCGGGCGGGGCGATCTCGAGCCCGACGAGGCGCCTCCAGAGCCCTGGCGACCCCACGGAACCGGGGGCATCCTGCTGCCCGAGCCCGGCCACGACGGCATGGCCCTGTTCCGCTGGCGCAAGACCCGAGGTCGCCATGACCACTGACCCGGCCCCGGCCATGCGGGCCAAGGTGCTGACCGTGTCTGACGGGGTGGTGGCCGGCACCCGCGACGACGCCAGCGGCGCCGCCTTGGAGCGGTGCCTTGAAGCCGCGGGCTGGGAAGTGGCGGAGCGGACGGCCATCGCCGACGGGGCCGAGTCGGTGGCCTCGGAGCTGCGGCGGTTGGCCGAGGGTTTCAACGGCCTGATCGTCACCACCGGGGGGACCGGGTTCGGCCCCCGCGACTTCACCCCCGAGGGCACCCGGGCGGTGCTGGACCGGGAGGCGCCGGGCCTGGCCGAGGCCATGCGCCTGGTGAACCCGCTGGGGCGGCTGTCGCGGGGGGTGGCCGGCACCTGCGGCCAGGCCCTGATCCTCAACACCCCGGGGTCGTCGTCGGGCTGCGTCGAGACTCTGAAGGCGGTGCTCGACGTGGTGGGCCACGCCGTGCGCCTGCTGGTCGACAACTACGACCCCCATCCCCACACCCATCACCGGTAAAAACCCCGGCGCCCGGTAGTTCTCGCAAAACCTCGGCCAGGAAAGTCCGCTGGAGAAGTCCGCTGGAGAAGTCCGCCGGGGCACGGTCAGGCCCCGGCGCCCGGTAGCCTCGTCCCCAAGCCCCGGCGATCGGCGATGAGGGACTGGCCGTGTTGAAGCTCGTTCTGCCCAAGGGATCGCTCGAACAGGCCACCCTGGAGTTGTTCCAAGAGGCCGATCTGGGGGTGATCCGGTCGTCCTCGGTGGCCTACCGGGCCCGCATCGACGACCCCCGCATCGACGAGGTCCGCATCCTGCGCCCCCAGGAGATCCCGGTGTACGTGGCCGACGGCCTCTTCGACTTGGGCGTCACCGGCCGCGACTGGATCGCCGAGACCGACAGCGCGGTGGAGTCGCTGGGCGAGCTGCGCTACTCGAAGGCCACGGCCAACCCGGTGCGGGTGGTGCTGGCCGTCGGCCGGGACTCGCCGTATTCCTCGGTGGCGGACCTGCCCGCCGGCGTCCGGGTGTCCACCGAGTACCCCGAGCTGACCCGCCGCTTCTTCGCCGACGCCGGGGTCGAGGCCCGCATCGCCTTGAGCTACGGGGCCACCGAGGCCAAGGTGCCCGACATCGTGGACGCGGTGGTCGATCTCACCGAGACCGGCCGGGCCCTGGCCGCGGCCGGGCTGAGGGTCATCGGCACGCTGCTCACCTCCTACACCGAGCTGATCGCCAACCCGGCGTCCTTCGCCGACCCGGCCAAAGCCCACGCCATGGGCCAGATCCACACGCTCCTGCAAGGGGTGCTGGACGCCCGGGGCAAGGTGCTGGTGAAGGTCAATGTGCCCGCGGACGCCCTGGACGCGGTGATCGGGGTCCTGCCGGCCATGAAGGCCCCCACTGTCAACGAGCTGTTCGGGGGCCAGGGCTTCGCGGTGGAGACGGTGGTGCCCCGCCGCGACATCAACGTGCTGATACCGGCCCTGCGCGATCTGGGGGCCACCGACATCGTGGAGATGCCGATCTCCAAGATCGTGCCCTGACCGGAAGCGTCAGGCGGGATCGGACTCCTCGGTCTCGGAACTCTCGGATTCCCCAGGCTCCTCGGTCTCGGAACTCTCGGATTCCTCAGGCTCCTCGGTCTCGGAACTCTCGGATTCCTCAGGCTCCTCGGTCTCGGAACTCTCGGATTCCTCAGGCTCCTCGGTCTCGGAACTCTCGGATTCCTCAGGCTCCTCGGAGCTCTCGGGTTTCTGAGGCTTCTCGGAGTCGGCGGCTTGGGCCTCGCCGGAAGCCGCGGTCTGGCTCTTGAGCTGGACGTAGGCCTTGCGGATCTGGCCGAGGGCGTCGTTCAGGGTGGCCTCGGCGTCGCCCAGCCTTCCCGCCAGCGCGCCGGTCACCGCCCCCATGGCGTCGATGGCCACCACCGCCTCCGAGAAGTTCGGGGGCTGCTGGGTCAGGTGCAGGGCGGCCAGCTCGTACAGGCCCATGCCGTGGTTGGCCACCACCGCCGCGGCCGGCGCCGACAGCAGCCGCTCCCGGGCCTCGGCCATGTCGCGGATCATCTGCTCGGCCTGCTCCCGCTCCTCGGGCGACAGGTCGTCGAGGTCCGCCTTCGGGGCCGAGGCCGCCCCGGCGCCCGCCTTTTCGCCGGAGCCAGAGTCCACGGCGGGGCCGGCGTCGGGGGGCGGGGGGTTGCGGTCGACCGGGACCTCGCCGCCGGGTGTCCAAAGAGTGCTCATGGTGCCTCTCGGTGCCTTGTGGAGTTTGAATGCCCTACGGCCTGATACCCTACCGGCGACAATCCAACGGGAAGCGGGGCCCAGCCCCCACCCGGCCACCGCTTCACGCAGGCGGTGCGTCCGGGTCGACCCGGCAGCCCACCCTCTCGGTGCGGGCCGCGGGCGTCGGCTTTCCGGCGCCCGCACGCTGCCGGTGGAACCCATTGGCAGGGGTCAAGGGCGTTTCCATCGACAACGGAGGTTCCGTGCTCACGAGGAGTGAACGGCGATAGCACCGGCCAGCGAAGAGCCGAGGATCAACGACCAGATCCGGGCCCTGAACGTGCGCCTGGTCGGCGAGGACGGCCAGCAGGTCGGCATACGGCCGCTGCCGGAGGCGCTGAACCTGGCCCGGGCCGCGGGACTCGATCTCGTGGAGGTCGCGGATCAGGCCAACCCGCCCGTCTGCCGCATCATGGACTACGGCAAGTTCAAGTATGAGGCGGCCCAGCGGGCCAAGGAGTCCAGGCGCAAGTCGTCCAACGTCGCGGTCAAGGAGATGAAGTACCGGCCCAAGATCGGGCCCGGCGATTTCGACACCAAGACCCGCAAGGTCGAGAAGTTCTTGGACGCCGGCAACAAGGTGAAGGTGACGATCATGTTCAGGGGACGGGAGATGCAGCATCCCGAGCTGGGTCGCAAGATCCTCGAGAACGTGGCCTCCACCGTCTCCCACGTCGGCAAGGTCGAGTTCCAGCCCCGCCAGGACGGCCGGAACCTGGTGATGGTGCTGGCCCCCGACAAGCAGGCCAAGGCCCGTCACCGCCGCCAACTGGAAGCCGAGGCGGCCGCCGCCCCCGAGCCCGAGCCGGAGCCGGACGCCGCCGAAGCCTGACCGGTCCGGCCCCGCCCGGCCCGGCTCTTGAGAGCGGACAGACCCAGGAGGTCAACCCATGCCCAAGATGAAGACGCACAGAGGCGCGGCCAAGCGGTTCCGGCGCACCGGCACCGGCAAGCTCCGCCGCCGCCGGGCCAACAAGAACCACATACTCGAGAAGAAGAGCCCCAAGCGCAAGCGCCAGCTCCGGGGCCGCACCGAGGTGTCGGGGGCCGACCGGGCCCTGGTCCGGGACCTGGGCCTGTGAGCCCGCCCTGGCGATACCAGCTCACGAAGGAGACGAACGATGGCGAGAGTGAAGAGGTCGGTTCATTCCCGGAAGCGGCGCCGGGTGGTGCTGGAGCGGGCCAAGGGCTACTACGGCAACAAGTCCCGCTCGTGGCGGTCGGCCAACGAGCAGCTCATGCACTCGGGCAACTACGCCTTCCGGGACCGGCGGGCCCGCAAGGGCCAGTTCCGCAAGCTGTGGATTCAGCGGATCAACGCCGCCTGCCGCCAGAACGGCACCACCTACAGTCGGTTCATCGCCGGTCTGAAGGCGTCGGGCATGGAGGTGGACCGCAAGATCCTGGCCGAGTTGGCCGTGGACGACCCCGCCGCCTTCTCAGCCCTGGTCCGAAAGGCCGTCGGCAACGGGGCTGACGCCGCCAAGGCGCAGACTGACGAAGCTCAGACCGGCGGGGCCGAGACGGCCGAGCCCGACGACGGTGGAAGCGAGGCGTCTGGCGATACGGCTGAGTCCGACGGAGTGCAAGCTGACGGGGTTGAGGCCGAGCCCGACGCCGAGGTCAGCGAGGTGAAGGCGAGCTGACCGCCCGGGCGGCACCGGGCGCCCGGCCCGCGCTGGGAGCCCGCAACCGGCGAGTGGCCGAGCTGCGCCGCCTGATCGCCGGGCTCGGCCCCCGGTCGGGCGCGGTGGTGCTGGAGGGGCCGAGAACGGTGGGCGAGGCCCTCGACGCCGGGCTGTCGCTCCGCACCGTGGCCGTCCCGGAGTCTCAGGCCGCCGCCGGCGCGGTGGTCGGGGTGTGCGAGCGGTTGGGCCCGGACGCCGACGTGCTGGTAGTGGCCGATCCGGTCTTCGAGCGGCTGGCCCCCTCGGTCAGCCCCCAGCCGATGCTGGCCGTGGCAGACCGCCCGGCGGCGGAGCTCCCGTCCGCCGTCGGCGCCGACGATCTGGTGCTGGTGCTGATCGGCGTGGCCGATCCCGGCAATGTGGGCACCATCGTCAGGGCGGCCGACGCCTTCGGGGCCGCTGCGGTGGTGGCGGTCGAAGGCGCCGACCCCTGGGGGCCCAAGGCGGTGCGGGCCTCGGCCGGGTCGGTCCTGCGGGTCCCGGTCGTTACCGGGCTCGGCGCCGCCGAGGCCCTGTCGGGGCTCCGCCGGGCCGGGGCCCGGATCGTGGCCGCCGACCCCCGCTCCGGCCGCCCCCACGACTCGGGCCCTCTGGCCGGAGGCGGCATCGCCGTGGTGCTGGGATCGGAGCCCCGCGGCCTGGACCGCGCCGCCATCGACGGCCTGGTCGACGACTGGGTCCGCATCGACATGGTCGGCCGGGCCGAGTCGCTCAACGTGGCCATGGCCGCCACCTTGCTGGCCTACGAGGCGCGATCTTCGCGCCCTGATCGGCGTTAGGAGACCAGGCCGAGCACCCGGGCCAGGAACGAGGCGGTTTGGTCTCGTTTGACCAGCTTGGACGGGCAGAATCGCAGGGGCTCGGCTCTGCACCCCTTGGTGACTCCGGCCTCATACAGCGCCTCGACGGTGGGGGCGTGGGCAGAGGAGGCTGCAACGTCGGCGAAGATGCCGGTCGGTTCTTCGACTGGCGAGAACTGGGAGAAGGCCCGCACGATGAACGAGGCGAACTGGGCTCTGGTGACCGGGGCATACGGCTTGAACGTGCCGTCGGGGTAGCCGTTGACCACGTTGATCGATGCCAGGTGATTGATGGCGGGCCCGAACCAGGAATCGGGGGGAACGTCGGAGAAGCGCGAGTTCTCGCCGGGCGTTGGCTCAGCACCGAGGGCGCGCGTCAGCGTGACGGCCATTTCGGCCCGGGTGACGGTGGCTCCGGGTCTGATGGTCCTGTCCGATCGGCCGATGAGGATTCCCCGCTCGGCCAGAGCGTCCATGGCACCTTCATGCACACTGCCCTCGTCGTCGCGGAAGCGCCCCTTCCACCATGGATCAAGGGAGTCCCAGTCGATTTCATTATAGGGCGTGACTGTCACCTCGAAAGCGTCGCCGGCTCGTTCATTGACTGACACAAGGTTGCTCTCGATCCAAAACGAGTCGCCTACGCCATACAGGTTGGCGGAATTAGTTGCGCCTGACACTGTTTCTGTCAAGATATCCACCGATGCATATACTTCTTGGTCGAATAAGAATGCTTGCCAGCAATTATCAGCACCCCGACATGAGTTCTCGCTGAAGCTTACGAAATCAACCTCTACGCCCGCTCCTCTGAGTGCCCTGTCGTTGCCAGCATCAGATCGCACTGGCACACCGAGGACATACATATACGGTTCGTCGAGTTGAGGGCCATATACATAATCTTCTAGTTGAGTTGCCGATGGGATCACCAGCATTTTAACTCCAGCCGCGCCGATTGGCTGAAGGGTATATGATGCAGTGCGAGTGCTTAATCTTGTTCGAGTATCGCTCGACTCAATTTGCCCGTTCCAGTATTGCACTATTACCGGAAGGTCGTTTGAGTCGGTATCTCCAGAGTAAGGCGCATCGAAGCGGGCCAGATCGAAGTAGAGGTCGTCGCCCAATTGAGCCGTGGTAGAGGAAGTTGAAATGAACAGGTTGGCCAAAACGGCCAAAACGAGGACTGCTAATGGCCGCCTGCGCAACATGGGCAGTCTTATATCAATGACGACAACCGGGTGACAACTCGGCTTAGGGCGCTTCGGCCGGTTCCTTCGCAGCCCGACGCGATAAATCAGGCTCATCGGGCTCTAGCCTGTGTCGGATGACTCAGGCCTCAGAGCTGATCTCCGAACTGGAGCGGGCCGCGGCGGAGGCCGAGGGGCGGCTGGCCGCGGCTGAATCCCTTGAGGCGGTGGCCGCCGTCGAGCGGGAGGTCCTGGGTCGGCGCTCGGTGCTGGCCGAAGCCAAGAAGAGCCTGGGCCAACTCGACCCCGACCGGCGCCGGGAGGCGGGGCGGGTCCTCAACGGGGTGCGGGATCGCCTGGAGGCGGCCGCCGCCGAGGCCCGGGATCGGCTGGCCGAGCAGGCCCGATCCGCTCGCTACGAGTCCGAGCGGCTCGACCTCACCGAGAGCCTGAAGCCGGTGCGCCGGGGCCGCCTGCATTTGGTGACCCAGGCCCGGGACCGGCTGGAGGACGTGTTCGTGGGGATGGGCTTCACCGTGGTGGAGGGCCCCGAGGTGGAGACGGCCTGGTACAACTTTGAGGCCCTCAACATCCCCGAGTGGCACCCGGCCCGGGGCGAGTTCGACACCATCTTCGTGAACCTGGGCCAGCCCGAGGAGGTGATGCTGCGGTCCCACACCTCGCCGGTGCAGATCCGGACCATGGAGTCCCGCCGGCCCCCCATATACGTGGTGGCGCCGGGGCGGACCTTCCGGGCCGACACCGCAGACGCCACCCACCTGCCCGCCTTCAGTCAGATCGAGGGGCTGGTGGTGGACCGGGGCATAACCATGGGCGATCTGGCCGGAACCATCGACGAGTTCGTGAAGGCCTTCTTCGGGTGCGAGGTGAAGAGCCGGCTGCGGCCGTCCTACTTCCCGTTCACCGAGCCCTCGGCCGAGTTCGACATCTCCCGCCCCGACGGGTCGTGGCTGGAGCTGGGGGGCTGCGGGATGGTCCACCCCCGGGTGCTGAGCAACTGCGGGATCGACCCCGAGGAGTGGCAGGGCTTCGCCTTCGGGTTCGGCATCGACCGGCTGGCGGTGATGCGCTACGGGCTCGACGACATCCGCGAGCTCGTCAACAACGACGTCCGGTTCATCCGGCAGTTCTGAGGCAGTCGTCGTGGGGCTCGAAATCCGGCCGAGGACGCCTCCCCGAGGATGTCCGGTTCATCCGGCGGTTCTGCGGAGGCGGTTGTCGTGAAAGTGCTGCTGTCGTGGCTGCGGGAGTTCGCGCCCGGCATTGACGGCGACCCGGCCGATCTGGCCGACACTCTCAGCGACTTGGGCTTGGCCGTCGAGGCCATGACCGTCACCGGCGAGGTCCCCGAGGGGGTGGTGGTGGCCCGGGTGCTGGGACTGCGGCCCCACCCCGGCGCCGACCGCATCCAGCTCGTGGACGTCGACGACGGCCGCGGCGACGCCGTCCAGGTGTGCTGCGGCGCCTTCAACATGGCGGTGGGCGATCTGGTGCCCCTGGCCAGAGTGGGCGCCGTGCTGGGCGGCGGCGCCGAGATCCGCCAGCGCACCATCCGGGGTCAAGACTCCTTCGGCATGTGCTGCTCGGGGGCCGAGCTGGGGCTGAGCGACGACGCTGACGGCATCCTGATCCTCGACGACCTGCTTCCGGACGACGGCGTAGACGGCGGCCCCGACGGCAGCCGCCGGCCTGATCCGGGAACCCCGCTGGCCGATGCGCTGGGGCTGCGCCCCGACGTGCTGTGGGATCTGGAGGTGAACGCCAACCGGCCCGACGCCATGTCGGTCATGGGCGTGGCCCGAGACCTGGCCGCCGCCCTCGGGACCGACTTCGCCGCCCCGGACTGGACCCCGCCCGCATCGGGCGAGCTGGCCGCCGAGGCCATATCGGTGGAGATCGTCGACCCCACCCTGTGCGGGCGCTTCCACGCCCGGCTCCTGCGGGGCGTCGTGGCCGGGGCCGAGTCGCCGGCCTGGATGAAGCGGCGGCTGATCGCTCTGGGGATGCGCCCGGTCAACGCCATCGTCGACGTCTCCAACTACGTGATGCTCGAGCTGGGCCAGCCCAGCCACGCCTTCGACCTAGCCAAGCTGCCCGGCGGCCGTCTGCGGGTGCGCCGGGCCGCCGACGGCGAGCGGATCGCCACCCTCGACGGGGTGGAGCGCATCCTGGCCGCAGGCGACGGCGTGATCGCCGACGGCGACGACAGGCCGGTCGGCATCGCCGGGATCATGGGGGGCCTCTCCACCGAGATCGGCCCCGACACCGCCGACGTGCTCATGGAGATGGCGTGGTGGGACCCGCCGTCGGTGTCCCGCACCGCCAAGCGGCTGAACCTGTCCAGCGAGGCCGCCACCCGGTTCCGCCGTGGGGCCGACTGGGGCGACAACGTGGAGCGGGCCGCGGACCGGTTCTGCCAGCTCGCCGCCGAACTGGGGATGACCGCCGCGTCGGGGGCGGTGGATGAATGGGGCGACCTCCCCGACCGGTCCCCGCTGCGGGTGCGCACCGCCCGGATCAACGGCCTGCTCGGCACCGACCTCGGCGCCGACGCCATCGCCGCCCATCTTCGCTCCATCGGCTTCGAGGCGGCCCCGGCCGGCGAAGGCGGCGAGGACTTGGACGTGACCGTGCCCACCTGGCGCTGGGACACCTCCACCGAGACCGACGTGGCCGAGGAGGTGGCCCGCCTCCACGGCTATCACAACATCGAGCGCACCGTGCCCCGCAGCAGCGACGCCGGGTCGCTCAGCGCCTACCAGCAGGACCGGCGGCTGGTGCGCCAGGTCTTGGTGGGGGCGGGCTGCGACGAGACCCAGCCCATGCCCTTCCTGGCCCCGGGCGATCTGGCCGCGGCGGGGCTGCCCTCCGACGGCATCGTGCTCGCCAACCCGCTCGACGCGGGCGAGTCGGTGCTGCGCACGTCGCTGCTGCCCGGCCAGCTCCGGGCCGTGTCCTACAACCAGCGGCACTTCAACCCGTCGGTGCGGTTCTTCGAGATCGGCCACGTGTACCTGCCGCCCCCCGAGGGCCAGCTTCTGCCCGACGAGCCGGAGCGCCTGGCCGTGGCCCTGGCCGGCGAGGAGGCCCCCGAGGCGGCGGCGGTGCTGTCGGTGCTGGCCGAGGCTCTGGCCCTGCCCGGTCTGGAACTGCGGGCCGGGCCCCGGCCCGGAGTGCACTCCACCCGCTCGGCCGAGGTGGCGGTGGCCGGCCGCCCGGTGGGCGAGGTGGGGGAGGTGGACCCGGCGGTGCTGGAGCGCTTCGGGATCGCCGGCCCCGTGGGGTGGCTCCAGCTCGATCTCACCGCGGTGCTCGGCGGCCCCCACGGCAACCGGACCTACCAGCCGGTGAGCAAGTACCCGCCCAGCGACGTCGATCTGGCCTTCGTCGTACCCGACGATGTGGCCGCCGCCGCGGTGGAGCGGTCGCTGCGCTCCGGCGCGGGGCCGCTGCTGGCCGAGCTGGAGCTGTTCGACGCCTACCGGGGCCCCGGCCTGCCCCCCGGCGCCCGCAGCCTGGCCTACCGCCTCCGCTTCCGCGCCCCCGACCGCACCCTCACCGATGCCGAGGTGTCAACCCTCCGCCAGTCCTGCATCGACCGAGTGGCTCAGAAGACCGGCGCCCCCCTCCGCACCTGACCCCTCGAACCGCCTTGGGAGTACCGCCGTGGGTCCAATCCCCCTCCGGTTTTTCTGAGCATCCGTTTGCGGTATAGCGACATTTCTTGCTCAGAAAAATCTTGGTCACGCGTTTTCTGAGCATCCGCTTGGCGTATAGCGACATTTCTTGCTCAGAAAAATCTTGGTCACGCGTTTTCTGAGCATCCGCTTGGCGTATAGCGACATTTCTTGCTCAGAAAAATCTTGGTCACGCGTTTTCTGAGCATCCGTTTGCCGTATAGCGATGCTTTTTGCTCAGAAAACGCGAAGGGGGGCGAATGCGCTGGCTTAGAGAAAAATTATGCGGAGGGTTGCATGATTATGCAGTGACCCGGTAGAGTGGGCGGATGCATCGGGTGGCGATTGTCGGGGCGTCGGGGTTCACCGGGGCCGAGCTGCTGCGGATCTGCGCGGGCCATCCCTCCTTCGAGGTGGTGCGGGCCACTGGCGACTCCACCGCCGGGCAGTCGGTGGCTAAGGTCCACCCGGGGCTGGCCCCCGTCTACCCGAGCCTTGAGCTGGAGGCCTACCGGCCGGAGGTGGCCGACGGGTGCGACGTGGTGTTCTGCGGGCTGCCCCACGGCGCCTCTCAGAAGATCGTGCCCGAGATACGCGACCGGGCTGGCGTCGTCGTGGACCTGGCCGCCGACTTCCGGCTGGACGACCCCGGCCTCTACCCGGCCTGGTACGGAAGCCCCCACACCGCGCCCGAGCTGCTGGGCCAATTCGCCTTCGGCCTGCCCGAGCTGTTCCGCGGCGACATACGCCAAGCCGAGCTGATCGCCGCCCCCGGCTGCTATGTGACCGCGGCCGCGCTGGCTCTGGCCCCGCTGCTGGCGGCTGGGGCCGTCGAATCCACGGGCATCGTCGTGGACGCGGCCAGCGGCGTGTCCGGCGCGGGCCGGCCCCCCCGGCCCGACACCGCCTTCTGCGCGGTCGACGAGGACTTCCGGGCCTACGGGCTGCTCGACCACCGCCACACCCCCGAGATGGAGATGGCCCTGTCTCGCCACGCCGAAACCGAGGTGGAGATCCTGTTCACGCCGCACTTGGCCCCCATGAACCGGGGCATCCTGGCCACCTGCTACGCCCGCCCGGCCGGAGCGCCGAGCACTGGCGACGCCCTCGGCCTGCTAGCCGACGCCTACTCAGACGAGCCCTTCGTCACCGTCGGCGAGAGGCCCCCGTCCACCAAGGCCACCCTGGGGTCCAACAGCGTCCACCTCACCGCCCGGGCCGACCCCCGCACCGGCTGGGTCATCGCCATCGCCGCCCTCGACAACTTGGTTAAGGGCGCCTCGGGCCAGGCCGTCCAGTGCGCCAACCTGGCCCTGGGCCTCGACGAGACGGCCGGGCTGGCCGCGGCCGGCCTGTGCCCCTAGAAGTGACCGGGCCGTGACCGCCCCCGCCGTCTCTCCGCTGGCCCCGGCCGCCTTCGCCGACCTTCCCCCGGTCGGCGGCGTGCGCCTGGCCACCGCCGAAGCCGGGCTGCGCTACGTCGGCCGCCCCGACCTGATGCTGGCCGCCCTGCCCGCCGACACGACGGTGGCCGGGGTGCTCACCCGGTCTTTGTGCCCCTCGGCTCCGGTGGAGTGGTGCCGCCAGGCGCTGGCTGTCGGCGGAGGCCGGGGCCGGGCCATCGTGTGCAACGCGGGCAACGCCAACGCCTTCACCGGCGCGGCCGGCCGGGACGCGGCCCGGCTCACCGCCGAGGCCGTCGCCGGACGGCTGGGGATCGACCCCGGCCAGGTTCTGCTGGCCTCCACCGGGGTGATCGGCGAGCCGATGGACACCGGGCCGCTGCTGGCCGCCGTGGGCGGCCTGGTCTCAGGCCTGGCCGACGCCGCCCCGGCGGGCTGGCTGGCTGCGGCCGAGGCCATCAGAACCACCGACACCTTCCCCAAGGGGGCGTGGGCCCCGGTGGCGGGAACGAAGGCCAGCGTGGCGGGCATCGCCAAGGGCTCGGGGATGATCTCGCCGGACATGGCCACCATGCTGGCCTTCGTGTTCACCGACCTGGCCGTGCCCGCCCCGGTCCTGCAGGAGGCGCTGCGCCGGTCGGTGGGCGCCAGCTTCAACCGGATCACCGTCGACTCCGACACCTCCACCAGCGACACGGTGCTGCTGGCCGCCACCGGCGCCGCCGGGGGAGCGGCAGCGGACGAGACCGGCGCGCCGGGGGCCGCGGCCCACAACGAGACCAGGGCCGTCGCGAGGGGTGCAGCCGGCAGGGAGGCGGCCGCCGAACCCGCCGGTGACGAGACCGGCGACTCCGGGCCGTGGGCCGCCTTCCAGGCCGCCCTTGACGCGGTGACCCTCGACTTGGCCCACCAGATCGTGCGCGACGGCGAGGGGGCCACCAAGTTCGTGGCCGTCACCGTCACCGGCGCGGCCGACGACGGGGCCGCGGCCGTCACCGCCCGGGCCATCGCCGACTCGCCGCTGGTCAAGACGGCGCTGGCCGCGGCCGACGCCAACTGGGGCCGCATCGTGATGGCGGTGGGCAAGTCGGGGCAGCCCGCCGACCGGGACCGGCTGGCCATCTGGATCGGTGACGAGCAATGCGCCGAGGCCGGGGCCCCTCGGCCCGGCTACGACGAGGACCGGGCCACCCGCCACCTGCGGGGGTCTGAGATCGACATCCGGGCGGATGTGGGGGTCGGGACCGGATCGGCCACGGTGTGGACCTGCGACCTCACCCACGCCTACATCGACATCAACGCCGGGTACCGGTCATGACCGGTCAGACCGCTCGACCCGAAGGTCCAGTCCCGACCGGGCCGGAGACTCAGCCCGTCCCGTCGGCCGCGACCGGCTCGGCCGCGGTCGGGACGACGGCGGCTAGGGGCTTCGAGCCCGACCGGAGGGCTCGGGCGCTGGTGGAGGCCCTGCCCTACATCCAGCGCTTCCGGGACGCGGCGGTGGTGGTGAAGCTGGGCGGCCACGCCATGGTCGATCCGGCCCTGGCCTCCACCTTCGCCCAGGACGTGATGCTGCTGCGGTCGGTCGGGCTGCGGCCGGTGGTCGTACACGGCGGCGGCCCCCAGATCGGCGCCCACCTCGACCGGCTCGGACTCCCCAGCCGGTTCCTAGACGGGCTGCGGGTGACCGACGCCGAGACCCTCGAGGTGGTCAGGATGGTGCTGGTGGGCAAGGTGGGCCGCGACATCGTGTCCGCCCTCAACAGCCACGGCGCCCGGGCCATGGGCCTGTCGGGCGAGGACGGCCGGCTCATCACCGCCGCCCCCCGCCACCCCGACCTGGGATTCGTGGGCGACGTGGCCCGGGCCGACCCCACCGTCGTGAACCAGCTCCTCGACGAAGGCATGATCCCGGTGGTCTCCTCCATCGGCGCCGACCCGTCCGGCCAGGCCTACAACATCAACGCCGACACGGTGGCGGCCGCCCTGGCCGGGGCGCTGCGAGCCGAGAAGGTGGTCTATCTCACCGACGTGCCCGGTCTGCTGGCCGACCCCGAGGACCCGGACTCCGTCCTGGGCCGGGTCACCGCGGCCGAGCTGGAGGCCATGATCGAAGCCGGGGCGGTGAGCGGCGGGATGGTGCCCAAGGCCCGGGCCTGCGCGGACGCCATCCGGGCCGGGTGCGGGTCGGCCCACCTGCTGGACGGGCGGGTCCCCCACGTGGTGCTGCTGGAGCTGTTCACCGACGCCGGCATCGGCACCATGGTCACCGCCGATGCCGACCCCGACGGCGGCGACAGCGTTTCCGACGATGACGGCGGCGGGGACGCCGACGCCGATGCCGACGATGCCGATGACAAGGAGGGATCGCCATGAGCGGGGCGGCCCTGATGGGCAACTACGGGATCCAGCCCGTCACCTTCGCCAGGGGCGCGGGCGCCGAGCTGTACGACGACGGCGGCCGACGCTACCTCGACTTCCTCAGCGGGCTGGCCGTCACCAGCCTCGGCCACGCCCACCCCGCGGTCACCGCCGCCCTGCAGGCCCAGGCCGGCAGGCTGATGCACGTCTCCAACCTCTTCGCCAACGAGGTCACCGCCGAGGTGGTGGAGCACATCGACCGGCTGATCCGGGGCGGCGCCGGCGAGCCGGGCCGGGTCCTGTTCCAGAACTCCGGGGCCGAGGCCAACGAGGCGGCCATCAAGCTGGCCCGCAAATACCAGGGCCGGGGCCGCCACGCGGTGGTCAGCGCCCTGCGGTCGTTCCACGGCCGCACCCTGGCCACCCTGGCCGCCACCGGCCAGCCCGAGAAGCACGAGCCGTTCCAGCCCCTGCCGGAGGGCTTCCGCCATGTGCCGTGGAACGACCTCGACGAGCTCGAGTCCGCCCTGGGCCCCGAAGTGGGAACGGTGCTGCTGGAGCCCCTCCAGGGCGAGGGCGGGGTGAACCCGGCCGCCGACGGCTACCTGCGGGGCGTGCGCGACCTCTGCGACCAGCGGGGGATCACGCTGGTGATGGACGAGATCCAGACCGGCCTGGCCCGCACCGGGGAGTGGTTCGGCTTCCAGCACCATCAGATCGCCCCCGACATAGTGACCATGGCCAAGGCCCTCGGCAACGGCATGCCGGTGGGGGCGGTGTGGGCCCGGCCCGAGGTGGCGGCCGCCTTCGGCCCCGGCGACCACGGCTCCACCTTTGCGGGCCAACCCCTGGCCCTGGCCGCGGTCCGGGCGGTGCTGGAGACCATGGAGGCCATGGACGCGCCGGCGGTGGCCCGGGCCAAGGGCGAGACGCTGCGCGCCGGGCTGGAGGCCCTTGACGGGGTGGAGCGGGTGAGGGGGCAGGGCCTGCTGCTGGCGGCTGAGCTGACCCCCGAGGCTCGGGGCGCCCGCACCGCCCCCGAGATCGCCCGGGCCTGCCTGGAGCGGGGTCTGGTGGTCAACGGCGTCACCCCCACCGCCCTGCGCTTCGCGCCCCCCTTCGTCGTCACCGACGCCGAACTGGCCGAAGGCATCGCCGTCGTCGAATCGGTGCTGGAGGAGCGGTGATGCGCCACCTGCTGGAGAAAGACCGCGGGCTGCTTGAAATCGACGAGCCGATCCCGGGAGAGTCGTGATGCGCCACCTGCTGGAGATCGACGACCTGGCCCCCGACGAGTTCGCCCGGGTCATGGAGCTGACCGCCGACCCCGAGCCCGAGCCGGTGCTGGCCGGGCAGGGCGTGGCCCTGGTGTTCGAGAAGCCCTCGGCCCGCACCCGCAACTCGATGGAGATGGCGGTGGCGGCCCTGGGCGGGCACCCCGTCTACATACAGGGCGCCGAGGTGGGCCTGGACGAGCGCGAGAGCGTCGAGGATGTGGCCGCCACCCTGGCCTGCTACCACCGGTTCATCGGGGCCCGGGTGCTCGACCACTCCACCGTGGAGCGCATGGCCGCGGTGGGGGCCGCCCCGGTGGTCAACCTGCTCAGCGACCGGGCCCATCCCATGCAGGCCCTGGCCGACCTGGCCACCCTGGCCCAGGAGCTGGGACCCCTCGAGGGCCGCAAGCTGGCCTATGTGGGCGACGCCAACAACACGGCCCGCTCGCTGGCGATCGCCGCGGCCATGGCCCGGATGGAGGTGGCGGTGGCCGGCCCGCCCGGCTACGGGTTCGACCCGCCCTCTGTGGACCGCATCCGGGCCGCGGGCTGCGACCCGATCCTCACTGATGACCCGGCCGAGGCGGTGGCCGGCGCCGACGCCGTCTACACCGACGTGTGGACCTCCATGGGCCAGGAGGCCGAGACGGCCCGGCGCCTGGAGGCCTTCGAGGGGTACACGGTGGACGAGGACCTGATGGCCGGGGCCCGGCCCGGCGCGGTGTTCCTGCACTGCCTGCCCGCCCGCCGGGGCGAGGAGGTGGCCGCCGAGGTGATCGACGGGCCCCGCAGCCGGGTGTGGGCCCAGGCCGCCAACCGGATGCACGCCGCCCGGGGCCTGCTCATGTGGCTGGCCGCCAACGCCGGCCCGGCCTCCGCCGAAAGCGCCTCCGGCTCCGCCCCCGCTGCCGGGAGGGAGCGACCGGCCGCCTCGGGCAGTTCGGCGAGCGAGGGGGAGCGGCGGTGACCAAGGCCCGCCGCCAGCACCTGATCTCCAAGCTGCTGGCCGAGCACGCGGTGGCCAGCCAGCCCCGGCTGGTGGAGCTGTTGGAGGGCGAAGGGGTGTCCGCCACCCAGGCCACCGTGTCGCGCGACCTCGACGAGCTGGGCGCGGTCAAGGTCCGGGCCCCCGGCGGGGAGACCGTGTACGCCATACCCGAGCACCCGGCCGACCGCATCGCCCCCGAGGACCACCTGCGCCGGGTGCTGGCCGACTGGGCGGCCGACATCGGCGCCTCCCAGAACCTGGTGGTGGTGCGAACCCCGCCGGGATCGGCCCACGTGGTGGCCTCGGCGCTGGACCGGGCCGGGCTCGATGGCATGCTGGGCACCGTGGCCGGCGACGACACCGTGATCATCGTGGCCGCCGAGGGCGTGGCCGGCTCGGCCCTGGCCGACCGCCTGCGTGACCTGGCCGGACTGCGGGCCCGCCCGTGACCGGCACGACCGGCTCTGGCCCCGGCGGCGGTGTCTCCAGGGTCGTTCTGGCCTACTCGGGGGGGCTCGACACCTCGATCATCCTGCACTGGCTGCGGGAGACCTACGGCTGCGAGGTGGTCACCTTCACCGCCGACCTCGGCCAGGGCGACGAGCTGGAGCCGGCCCGGTCCAAGGCCGAGCTGATGGGGGTGCCCCCCGACCGGATCTACATCGAGGACCTCCGCGAGGAGTTCGTGCGGGATTTCGTCTTCCCCATGTTCCGGGCCAACGCCGTCTACGAGGGCGAGTACCTGCTGGGCTCCTCCATCGCCCGCCCGCTCATCGCCAAGCGGCTGGTGGAGATCGCGGCCGAGACCTCGGCCGACGCCATCAGCCACGGCGCCACCGGCAAGGGCAACGACCAGGTCCGCTTCGAGCTCGGGGCCTACGCCCTGGCCCCCGACATCAAGGTCATCGCCCCCTGGCGGCTGTGGGACCTCGACTCCAGGGAGTCGCTCATGGCCTACGCGGCCGCCCGCGGCATACCCATAGAGCAGACCCGGGGAGCCGAGTCGCCGTTCTCCATGGACGCCAACATGCTGCACATCTCCTACGAGGGCGGGCCCCTCGAGGACCCCTGGAAGGAGCCCCCGGCCGAGATGTGGCGCTGGTCGGTGAGCCCCGAGTTCGCCCCCGACGAGGCCGCCTATCTCGACCTCTCCTACTCCGGCGGCGACATCGCGGCCATCGACGGCCAACCCGTGACCCCGGCCCAGGCGCTGGCCGCCCTCAACCGGGCGGGCGGGGCCCACGGCGTGGGCCGCATCGACATCGTCGAGAACCGCCACGTGGGCATGAAGAGCCGGGGCGCCTACGAGACCCCGGGCGGGACCATCATGCTGCGGGCCCACCGGGCCATCGAGTCGATCACCCTCGACCGCGAGGTGGCCCACCTCAAGGATTCGCTCATGCCCCGCTACGCCGAGCTGATCTACAACGGCTACTGGTGGAGCCCCGAGCGGGTGATGCTCCAAACCGCCATCGACCACAGCCAGGCCCACGTGAACGGCGAGGTGCGAGTGAAGCTCTACAAGGGCAACGTCACCATCGCCGGCCGCCGCTCCGACGACTCGCTGTTCGACTCCAAGATCGTCACCTTCGAGTCCGACGAGGGCGCCTACGACCAAGCCGACGCCGACGGCTTCATCAAGCTCAGCGCCCTGAGACTGCGCAACCTGGCCCGCAAGCGGGGCTGACCGCGGCGGGACTCCTACGGGTAGAGTTCGATAGGCCCCTGTGGGATGAGGCTCAGTGCTCGCAGTCCCGGGTGTTCCGGTGGGTGCCACTCGACAAGATGCAGGGTGTTGTGCAACACGCGGGCGGGGCCATAGGGTGTCACTCTTGTGTTGCGGATCGGTATGGCGTCGCCTTGGTGCATGGGCCCGGCGCCCACAACGGGGTTTATGTACTTCCAGACGGTTGCTCCTTCGGGAGTAACTTGGAAAGCGGTACCATGGGGGCCGTCTAGGATCAGAGTGTTGCCGTTGGGGAGTCGTTGTGCTCCCGAAGTGTTGCGAGCGTAGAAGTCGGTGGGGTTCTCGGCGGTGTAGGTCCATACCGGCTGCATAGGGCCGAAGGGGGTGCCGAACTCACGCTGGTATGAGCCGCCGTTGAATGGAGGGGGGGTGATCTCGTCAACCGACGAATACCAGCGTTCGAATCCTTGAAACTCGGCTCCGTTGTTGAATATCAGAATGTTGTCCTCTCCGGGAAGTCCGGGTGGTATCCATTGGCTGTCGTGGGCCCAGAACAACTGCTGGTCCTCGTAGCCTCCGGCCCCATAGGCGCGCGGGTTCCCCCACCGGTACAATAGATCCCCTTTCTCGCTGGCTGCTTCTTCAATGGTCGTAGAGTGGTCAATGATCCACAACTCGCCGTAATGCTTGGGTGACAGCATGACCTGGTCTAGTGCGGGGTTGTAATCGATCGCGTTACCGTGTGTCCAATCTCCTGCGCTAATGAAGTTGATGTCTATGCGCTCGGGGTGTTCGGCTACGGCACCATAATTCTCTTTACTGGGGTCATAGTCTTGGATTAAGTGATCCCACACCGACCATTCCCATACGATCTCGGCTTCGTCGGGACCGGTCGGTTTGATTTCCAACAGATAATCGTAGTACAGACCCCATGTGGTGATGTATTTTGGATTGGCACCAGCGGCGATGGCTTCTTGACGTGTCTTTGTAGCGTTAAGAAGCAGAAGTATGTTCCCGTTCGGCAACGTAAGGAAATCGTGATGCATTCCCGGATGATTATACTCCCAGACGATATGACCTGTAGAGTCTAGTTCCGCTATGCTACTAGTATCCCCATGAATCATGACCATCAGGTTTCCGTTTGCGAGCAATCTTGCGTGGTGAAAATGTCTGGTATCCTTGGGCTCCCAAGTATGAACTTTTCTTCCGAAGGAATCTATCAAGTATATATTAGAACTCGACCGCGGTGTAAATAGCAAGTATCCTTCGGCGGCTTTGGGTTGATTGACGATCAATCCAACGGTGGGTTCGCTCCGCAGTATAGCTCGGGCGATGAATGAGGCCATCTCAGCTCGAGTGACTCCTCTATAGGGGCAGTATAGCAGGGTGTCAGCTATGCATCCTTGAGTGATTCCGGCGGCGTGAATGCCCTCTACGGCTCCGACGGTAGTTTCGGCCATGTCTACCATATCGGCGAAGATACCTTGAGGCCGAACGGAGGTGGTGAGATGGTCAAAGGCGGCTATAAGCATCTCGGCCATATCGACCCGGGTGACGGCACCGCCAGGGTTGAAGTTACCGCCGATGGCGCGTATCACGTTGTTGCCGACAGCCCATTGCGCGTAAGGTTGGTACCAGGTATCGTCAGGTACATCGGCGAGCTGGACCGTGGCGTCTTGAGCTGGAGTTCCGTATAGGTGCTCGGCAGCCCGGTATAGGAAGACGGACATCTGAGCCCGCGTGACGATCTCGGAGGGGCAGAACCGGTCGCCTCCGCATCCTGAGGTGATGCCCCATTCAGCGATGCGATCGATGTTTTTCTCATGGGTATTGTCGTCGTCGTCGCTGAAGGTCCCGTTGAAAGCGTCGTGAGAAGGTGCCTGTTCGCCGTTGGCGCCGGCCGGGATCGCCGTCGCGCCAACCAACGCGGCGACAACCGCCAAACTCCACATCAGCTTCGATGGACTGATCAACGACGACACATCCCCGGTTGTCATATGCGTGTTTGAATTCGCCGACAGTCGGACAAGTGGGCCAGCCTAACCGTCGGCCAGGACGGCCTGGACTCGGCGCCGGGTGAGCGCCATCCGGGCCAGGATCAGAATCGACGCCGTTATCCCGGTCAGTCCGTAGAGGATGATCGGGATCTGATCGATCAGCACTCCGTAGGCCATCCACCCGACCGTCTCGGCCAGAGTTAGGGTCCACGTGGCCAGCGACAGGCCGACCGGCGCGTACGTCCGCCAAGCGGCGACGATGGAGGGAAGGAACTGCACCATGGTGGCCACGGCCAGGGCCGCGCCCAACACGGTCCAGCCCCATCCCGCCCCGATGGCGCCCAGGACGACGGCGGCGGCCGCGCTCACCCCCAGGCCGGCCCGGACATCGGCCCCGTTGCGGCGCAGCAGCCAGACGGTGATGGCGAAGCCGGCGTTGGCGATGGCGCAGGCCAGCATGGGCAGCCACACCGCCTCGGCCGCGAGGAAGATCAGCCACCCGGAGTTGATGACCACGCCCAAAACGGCCCACCCCGGCGACACCCCCTCGGTCCGCCTGGTCTTGAGCAGCCGGGCGATCTGGGGAATGAGCAGCACGCAGGTGAGGACGGTCGCCGCCACCCCGACGGCCCAGGCCACCGTCGTCGCCGTCATCTGGGCCTTGCCCTCCTGACGGCCAGAGCCGTGGTTGCCGCGGTCATAGGGTCGTCACGACCTCTAGGTGCGACAACCGGGGCCGTGGTCGCCGCGGTCATAGGGGCCTCGCCGCCCCGGCTGCCGGTGCCGGCTTCATCCGTCGCGGTCTCGCCCGGACGGTCGCCGCTGTCCTGCGGCCATGGCCCGCCGGGCCTCTAGGTCGGCGTCGCGGCGGGCGATCTCCTGGCGCCGGTCGGCCCGGGTGCGGCCCCGGGCCAGGGCCAGGGTCAGCTTGGCCCGGCCGTCGGCGAAGTACAGCGCCAGCGGCACCAGCGCCAGCCGCTCCCGGTCGATCCTCGCCTTCAGCCCGGCGATCTCGCCCCGATGGGCCAGGAGCTTGCGGGCCCGGTCGGGGTCGTGGGCGAAGGCGGCCGCGGCGCTCGAGTAGGGGCCGATGTGCAGGCCGTGCAGCCACAGCTCGCCGGCGTCGACGTTGGCCCACGACTCGGCGAGCTGCACCTTGCTCTCGCGCAGCGACTTCACCTCGCTGCCGACCAGCACCATCCCCACCTCGAGGGTGTCGAGGATCTCATAGTCGCGGCGGGCCCGCCGGTTGGCGGCCACCGCCACAGCCCCCTCGGGCACGTCACGCCGCTTAGAAGACCGGGCCACGGCCTCACGCTAACGCCCCCCGCCGGGCTAGCTTTGGGCCTGGTGTGACAACCGGCGGTGTTCGTGGTAACTCCGTCGCATTATGGTAACTGAAATTGCATAATGGTAACTCCATCGCATTAGGAACTCCATCGCATTAGGAATAGGAATTGGGATGTCGGGCTGCTGGTGCCCCGAGATGATCGCCCTCGGACGGCGGGCCCCGTTGGCCAGTCCTTTCGGATACCGCCGTTAGGGTGGCTCGGCCATGTTGGAGATGCCGGCGGCGGTGCATGCGGAGATGGTGGCCCACGCCCTGGCCGGGCTGCCCAACGAGGCGTGCGGGCTCTTCGCCGGGCCCGGCGGCGGCGACCGGGCCGAGCGGTTCTACCCGATGCGCAACGCGGCCGCCTCCGACAAGATCTACCAGCTTGACGGAGCCGAGATGATGGGGGTGGAGCGGGCCGCCGACGCCGCCGGCCTCGCCGTCATGGGGGTCATGCACTCCCACGTCCGCACCGACGCCTATCCGTCGCCCACCGACGTGGCCGACGCGGCCCGCTTCGACCCGTTCGGGGCTTGGCGGTTCGTGATCGTGTCGCTGCGCCACCCCGACCCGGTGCTGCGCTCCTACCGGATCCTCGACGGGGCCATCACCGAGGAGCCGGTAGTCGTCGCCTGAGGGCGGGCCGCCGCGCTCGCTTCTCCGGGATCGCCCGCCCCCCGGTAGCGTCGCCCCGTGACCGACGGCGCGGGCCCCGCAACTGGCAAGCTCCCCGGGCCGTGACCGGCGGCACAGACCCTGGGGCCGGCAAGGGTCCCGGCCTGTTCTCATCGGCTTACCGCCAAGTGGTGCTGGCCCTGCTGGCCGGGGTGGCCCTGGTCTCCTACAACAACATGGCCGCCACCGCGGCCCTGCCCGACATCGGCGAGGACCTGGGCTCGGTGGCCCTGCTGCCCTGGGTCATCACCGTGGAGCTGCTGGCCGCGGCCATCGCGGTGCTGGCCGTGGGCCCCTACATCGACGGGTCCGGCGCCTCCCGCACCTTCCGGGTCACCATCGTGGGGTTCGCGGTCGCCTCGTTCCTGTGCGCCGCCGCCCCCACCATGGAGCTGCTGGTGGCGGCCCGGGTCCTCCAGGGGCTGGGGACCGGCGCCCTGCTGGGGACGGCCATCACCAGCATCGGGTTGATCGCCGACGACCGGATCCGGCCCCGGATCTACGCGGTGGTGTCGGCCATGTGGGGCGTGATGAGCGTCGGCGGCCCGGCCCTGGCCGCCGGGCTGGTCGGCGCCCTGGGCTGGCGGTCCGTCTTCGCGGTCAACCTGCCGGTGGCGGCGGCGGCCGGCGCGGTCGGCTGGCGCAAGCTGCCCGAGCAGGCCGCCGCCGACCCCGAGCGGCTCGACCGCCGGGGCCTGCTGCTGGCCAGCGCGGCCACCGTGGCCCTGCTGGCCGCCTCCTCCTGGGCCGAGTGGTGGAGCCTGGCCCTGCTGGCCGCGGGGGCGGCGGTCGTCGCCGTCTATGTCCGCCACGCCCGCTCCCATCCGGCGCCGGTGGTGAGGGTGGCCCACATCGCCGGGCCCCGCTGGCGGTCGCTGCACATCACGTCGGGCCTCATCCTGGCCGGGGGCACGGGGGCGGCCGCCTTCCTGCCGCTGTATCTGCGGGGGGCCAGGGGCGCCTCCACCGCGGCGGCCGCCTTCTCGGTGGTGTGGCTGTCGCTGGGGTGGGGGCTCTCGTCGTGGGCGGCCAGCAAGCTCCAGGAGCGCCTGAGCTCTGAGACCGTCATCTTGATGGGCGCGGTTCTGCAGGGCGCGGCCGGGCTGGGCCTAGCCTTGGCGGTGTCGGCCGGGGCCCCGGTGCCGGTGGTGGCGGCCGGCTTCACCCTGGTGGGATGCGGGATCGGGTCGGTGGCCGTGTCGGGCCTCAACTTGCTGCAGCACCGGGCCCAGGACCACGAGATGGGCCGGGTCAGCGCCGCCCACCAGTTCATCCGCTCCCTCGGGTTCACCTACGGGGCGGCCGTGGCCGGGCTGGTTCTGTTCGCGGTGGTGGGCAGCCGCATCGGCGACGTGGAGGCGGTGCGGGACCTGCTCAGCCGCAAGGGCGCGACCCTGAGCCTGGCCGCGGCGCAGGCCCTGGAGTCGGCCTACGCCTGGGCGCTGGCCGCGGCGGCCGCCCTGTCGGTCTTGGGCCTGCCCACCGCGGTGGCGCTGGTCCGGAACCGGGAGAGGCCCCCGAAGCGCTAGGTGCAGCATCCCGTGGTTGCCGCTCAGTCCCGCACGACGGCCACGGTGTCGCGGCCGCTCCCCGGCGCCAGTGCCACAACCCGTGGTTGCCGCTTCTTATGATGTCCGGCTAATGAGTTCTCGGCCGTCTCTGGCTGTGTTGGTCGTGTTGGCCGTGGCTGCTTCGCTTTTGGCCGTGGCTTCAGCGCCGGTTGCGGCCGAGGATGGGGAGGCGGACGCGGCGGCGCAGTATTCGGCCTGCGTGGGCCCGGCGACGGCCGACGCCGGATTCGGTGACGTTGCCGCCCGCAGCCAGCACGCCGCGGCGGTCAACTGCGTCGCTCACTACGGGATTACTCAGGGCACCGGGGAGGGGACGTTCTCACCGAATCGGACGATTACGCGCTGGGAGTTGGCGGTGATGCTACAGCGGGCCGCGGGACTGGCGGGGGTGACGCTGCCGGCCGCGTCGGATGAGGGTTTCACCGACATCGGCGGTTTGGGGGCCTCGTCTCAGGCCGCGGTCAACCAGATGGCCGCTCTGGGGGTGATGAGCGGCGTTACGGCTGCGTCGTTCGCCCCGGACCGGGCGGTGTCTCGGGCGGCGGCGGCGGAGTTCTTGGCCCGGTTCTTGGCCAACGCCGAGGCGGGCCCGGGCGGCAGGGTGCTGTCGGTGAACGACGACGGGAGCTTCACGGTAAAGGAGAGCGCGGACCCGTTAGCGCCGGAGATCGCCGTCGATGAGGAGTTCCTCGACATCTGGACGGTGCCCTACGCCGCAAATAGGGCGATTCGGGTCATGGCTGAGATGGGAGTGGTGCCGGGCGACAGCGACGAGAGGTTCAACCCGGCGAGTTCGGTCACCCGGGCCCAGGCCGCGGCGTTCATCACCCGGGCTTTGGCTCACACCAACGCCCGCCCGGTCGGTCTAACCGTGCAGGCCAGCAAGGCGGCGGTGACCCGCCACGACAATCTGGATTTGGTGATCTCGCTGCGGGACAGCGATTTCGCTCCCATGAACAGCGCCCCGGTTGAGGTCTTCAGTTACCTGGCCAAGAACGCGGCGAGGGCCTTCAAGTCCGACGGCACCTGCAACACCGGCTCCTCCGTCGTGGTGGCCGACACATCCGGCGTCGAGGCCTGCGTCATCGAGACCGATGACGAGCAGACCATGTTTGACGGCAACCTGACGGTGGCGGTCGCCCACCATCCCACGGAGAGCACCGTGTACTGGGCCTGGACCGGCCGCGATGGCGACAAGCTGGACTGGAACGCCCCGAGTCTGTCCATGGACAACACCGCCACCTCCGGCGCCGCCTCGGTGACGGTGGGCACGATCGCCACCCCCGACCGCGCCAGAGTGACCCTCAGCCTCCCCGAGGGGGCCGAGGGCGGCAACAAGGCCGCCTACGGCGCCAAGGTGACGGTCACCCTCCAGCTCGTCGACAGCGAGGGCGAGGACTTCCGCCTCGCCGGCCAGTCCTACACCTGGTGGGCCTCCCGCAGGCACGTCACGCAACACGCCACCCGCCAGCTCGGCGTGACCGAGACCGATACGGTCACCACCGACGCCAGAGGCCGGGCTTCTTTCACCTTCACCCAGGCCGACCCCGACACCGACGAGACCGACGACGCCGGATTAGACCCAGACGGCGACGACGACGACCTCACCGTCTGGGACTACCACATCGCCCCAGTGGGCGACGCCGCCTATCCCGCCGACAACCCCGACATCGGGTTCGACCAGCGGCAAGGCGTCGTGGAATTCGAAGACGACGCCCCCGAGCCTCACAAGGTGAGCATCGAACTGCGCCGGTCCGTGACCATTCTCCCGGCGTCGGGGTCCGCCCCCAGGCTGGGGGTGACCGGCAAGGTCACCGACCAGTACGGCAATCCCATGCCGAAGCAGGCCGTCTATTTCGACCTCGACGGCGACGGCAACTTCGGGTGCTCCGACCAGGCCTGCACCAGCGGGCAGACCACCATCACCGATGGGAACATCCTCGGCACGGCCAAGCGCACGACCCGCTCCAGCGGCGTTGCCATCGTCACCGCCTCGCGCCGCACCGCGGCCGACACGACCAGCAACCCGAACGTGCCCGTCACGCCGAACAATGCCACCTACCGGGTGGCCGCCGACCTCGACGGCGACGGCAGCGTGGCCGACGCCGGAGAAAGGGCCGAGGCCGAACATTTCTGGGCCATGGGCCTGATCGGCTGGGACGCGGGTGCGGGCACTGCCCCCGTCGGCGGCGACGGCAACGACAACGCGGCCCATCGGCTGGTCCGGATGGTCGACTTCCGCCGAAACACCATCGTCAAGGACACCAATCAGCCGGGCGACAACTGGGTGCCGATCAGACACAGGGCGTTCAGCTACAAAGGCAACGACATCTTCCGGTACTACGTCAGAGACGGCGCCGGCGATCCCGACGATCAGGGGGAGAGGTGGATATCCACCGCCGCCTTCGAGGACCGGCTCTCCAAGCACCTGGCCGACGGCATCGCCGCCGGGCGGTTCGCCTCGGCCGCTGACTCCGAGACTCAAGTGGCGATTCACCTGTACCGGACCAAGGGCGGGTTCAGCGTCTTCAGCGTCTCTCTCAGGCCGGGCTCCGACATCGGCGACCCGCCCAGTCCCTAGCGGAGGCTGAGAGCGCCGGCGCCCGACCCCGCGCCACCCGGCCCGGAAAGGGGTCCCCCTCAGGATCAAAGAGGCAGTCGGGTAGGGGTGGTGCCGCCGCGGCCTATAATGTTGACTAGAACGCTCAGGATTCGACCGCCCGGTTGTCTCCAGGCCCCCCAGCGAACGGACCCGACATGGCCGCTCACGCCAGCCCGCTCGATCTCGTCGGCAACACCCCGGCGGTGGACGTCTCGGCCCTGAGCCCCAACCCCGGCGTCCGCCTGGTGGCCAAGCTGGAGAGCGCCAACCCGACCGGCTCGGTGAAGGACCGGATCGCCAAGGCCATGCTGGAAGAGGCCGAGGCCGACGGCGCCCTGGCGCCGGGACGGCGGATCCTGGAGCCCTCGTCGGGCAACACCGGCATCTCGCTGGCCCTGATGGCCCGGATGAAGGGCTACGCCATCACCATCGTCATGCCCGAGAACGTTTCGGACGAGCGGCGCCGGATGCTGGAGGTGTTCGGGGCCGACGTGGTGGCCACGCCCGGCGCCGAGGGCTCCAACGGCGCGGTGCGCCGGGCCCGGGAGCTGTCCCTGGAGCACCCCGACTGGGTTTTCCTCGACCAGTACTCCAACGACGTGAACCCCCGCACCCACTACGAGACCACCGGCCCGGAGATCTGGCGAGACGCGGGCGACGTGACCCACTTCGTGGCCGGCCTGGGCACCAGCGGCACCCTCATGGGGGTCGGCACCTACCTCAAGGAGCAGAACCCCGACGTTCAGGTGCTGGCGGTGGAGCCCCCCGCCGGGGAGACGGTGGACGGCCTGCGCAGCCTCGACGACGGGTTCATCCCCCCCGTCTACGACAAGTGGGGCGGGGTGGACCTGCTCGACGGCAAGCGCATCGTGCGGGTGGAGGAGTCGGTGGCCCAGACCCGGAGGCTGGCCTCGGCGGGGGTGTTCGCGGGCCTGTCGGCCGGGGCGGCCCTGGCCGGGGCCATGCGGGTGGCCGAGCGGGCCGAGCGGGCCGTGGTGGTGTTCGTGGTGGCCGACGGTGGCTGGAAGTACCTGTCCAGCCGGGCCTGGACCGGCGATCTGGCCGAGGTGGCCGCCCGGGCGGCCGAGACGATCTACTTCTGATCCGGTTGCGGCCCGGTGCCGGTAGGCTGATCCGCCGGTCCAGCCCGCTACTGCCGCACGGAGCCTCTCGATGTCGAAGATCTGCCAGGTCACGGGCAAGAAGCCGCGCTTCGGCAAGCAGCTCTCCCACTCCCACCGGCGCAGCAGCCGGCGCTGGAACCCCAACATCCAGACCAAGCGCTTCTACCTGCCCAGCGAGAAGCGCTGGATCAAGCTCACCCTGAGCACCAAGGCCATCAAGACCATCGACAAGCGGGGCATCGAGAGCGTGGTGGCCGAGATGCGCCGCAACGGCCAGAAGATCTGAGCCGCAGAATCCGCCACGGAATCCAAGGAGGCCGGAGATGGCCAGCGACAAGCGTCCCATCATCAAGCTGCGGTCCACGGCCGGCACCGGCTACACCTACGTGACCACCAAGAACAAGACCAACACCCGGGAGCGGATCGAGATCAAGAAGTACGACCCGGTGCTCCGCAAGCACGTGGTGTTCAAGGAAGAGCGCTGAGCCGTAGGCCCTGAGCCTGAGCGGCCTGTCGGCGACTGAGCGGCGATGGCCTGTGACCGAGGCAACTGAAGCTAGGCCGGGCCGGTGACAGGGCCGCCGGGCGCTGCGACATCTGAGCCCGTGAGGACCAGCAGGTCCGAGAGGCGGGTTTGAGCCGGTGACCGCGGCGGGCCTGTCGGTGACCGTGCTGGGGTGCAGCGGCTCCTACGCCGCCCCCGGCAACCCCTGCACCAGCTACCTGGTGCGCAGCCCCGACGCCGCGGTGCTGCTCGACTGCGGCCCCGGCTCGCTCGGGCCCCTGCAGGCCGCCGCCGACTTCGCCGATCTCGACGCGGTGGTGCTGACCCACTGCCACCCCGACCACTGGCTGGAGCTGCCGGTGCTGCGCAACGTCCTCACCTACTTCCATCCCCGCTCCGGGGTGCCGGTGTACGGCACGGCCGAGACCCGGGCCATGGACGAGGCCATAACGGTGCGGTCCCCCGACCGGGCCGACCCCTTCGAGTGGACGGTGATCGACGCCTCCTCGGAGGTGGCCGTGGGCGACCAGCGCTGGCGGTTCGCCCTCACCGACCACCCGGTGGAGACCCTGGCCGTGCGGGCGGACGCGGCGGGCCGGTCCTTCGCCTTCAGCTCCGACACCGGGCCGGGCTGGGACTTCCGGCCCCTGGGGCCGGGCATAGACGCGGCCCTCTGCGACGCCAGCCACCCCGCCGCCTTCGAGGGCCGCGGCATCCCCCACATGAGCGCCCGCCAGGCCGCCGCCGCGGCCGCCGCCGCCGACACGGGGCGGCTGGTGCTCACCCATCTGGCCCCCGGGGTCGACCCCGACGGCCAGCGGGCTGAGGCCGAGACCGCCTGGCGCGGCCCGGTGGAGGTGGCCCGCCCCGGCCTGGTGATCGAGGTATGACCGCCGACTGGAGCGATCCGATGACCAGACCCGTCATCCCGTCCGCGGCGGCGCTGAGGCTTCGGGCAATCGAGCTATCCGGAGCGATCCGATGACCAGACCCGACGGCCGGCGGCCCGACGAGCTGCGCCCGCTGGAGCTGCGCCGCGACTACACCGAGATGGCCGACGGGTCGGCGCTGGCCGTGTTCGGCCGCACCCGGGTGCTGTGTACCGCTTCGGTGGACGAAGACGTCCCCCGCTGGCTGCGGGACAGGGGCGGGGCCTGGGTCACCGCCGAGTACTCGATGCTGCCCGGCTCCTCGCCGGAGCGGGTCAGACGGGGCACCAGCGGCCGCGACCAGGAGATCCAGCGCCTCATCGGCCGGTCGCTGCGGTCGGTGGTGGACCTAAACGCCCTGGGGGAGCGCCGGATCGTGGTGGACTGCGACGTGCTGCAGGCCGACGGCGGCACCCGCACCGCCTCCATATGCGGCGGCTACCTGGCCCTGCACGACGCCGTCACCCGGCTGATCGGGGCGGGCAAGCTCGCCGCCAACCCCATATTCGACCAGTGCGCGGCGGTGAGCGTGGGCATCGTCGGCGGCGAGGTGGTGCTCGACCTGCCCTACGCCGAGGACGCCGGGGCCGAGGTGGACTTCAACGTGGTGATGACCGGCTCGGGGCGCTTCGTGGAGGTGCAGGGAACGGCCGAGGGCCGGGCCTTCGACCGGGGCCGCCTCGACGAGATGATCGACTTGGCCGCCCGGGGCATAGCCGAGATAGTCGAGGTCCAGCGGGCCGTGCTGGCCCAGCCGCCCGACCCCCGCCCCGGGGCCGAGGGGCCGTGATCGGTCCCGCCTGCCCGCGGGTCCCGAGCCGAGAGCCGTGATCGGTCCCGCCTGCCCCCAGGCCCCCAGAGCTGTGATCGGTCCCGCCTGCCCTCAGCCCCGAGAGCCGTGATCCGGCTGGTCTGCGCCAGCGCCAATCCCGACAAGGCGGCCGAGATCGAGGCCCTGCTCGACGGGGTGGTCGAACTGGTCCCCCGGCCCGCCGCCTTGGGCGATGTGGCCGAGGACGCCGACGACTTGGAGGGCAACGCCCGGCTGAAGGCGGCCGCGGTGTGCGCCTTCGCCGGGGCTCCGGCGGTGGCCGACGACACCGGCTTGGAGGTGGACGCGCTGGGGGGCGCGCCCGGGGTGCGCACCGCCCGCTATGCCGGACCCGGCGCCAGCTACGCCGACAACGTCGAGCGACTCCTGGCCGAGATGCGGGACGTGGCCCCCGCCCGGCGCACCGCCCGGTTCCGCACGGTGGCCCTGGTGGTCTGGCCCGACGGGGCCGAGCTGTCGGCGGCCGGCGCGGTGGAGGGCCTGATCGCGGCCGAGCCCAGGGGCCGGGGCGGGTTCGGCTACGACCCGGTGTTCGTCCCCGCCGAGGGCGACGGCCGCACCTTCGCCGAGATGAGCGACGCCGCCAAGCACGCCATCAGCCACCGGGGCCGGGCCTTCCGGGCTCTGGCCGAGGCCCTGCGAGAGTGCGGACGGGGGGATTCGAACCCCCACACCCCGGAGGGCACTGGGACCTAAACCCAGCGCGTCTGCCAGATTCCGCCACGTCCGCGAAGCGAAATCAGGCTACCGCCGCCCCCGCGGCGCCCGGGAGAGTGGTGGCCGCACCGATGTGGCCGGAGAGAACGGCGGCTGCCCGAGGCGGCCGGGAACTGCCGCCGGGATTGCGGCTGGGACTGCGCCGGTAGCCTGAGCGGCCATGACCACCCCGCCCCGCCCCGAAGCCCTCGGCCCGCGGCCCCAATCACCCCGCCTCGAAGCCCGGGAACGGGGGCCCGCTCCGGCTCGCCTCGACCTTGCCGCCCCCCCGGCGCCCAACCCCCAGATCGAGGTGTTCAACCGGCTGCTGCAGGACCGCATCGTGGTTCTGGGGTCTGATGTGGACGACGAGATCGCCAATTTCGTGATGGCCCAGCTCCTCTACCTGGAGGGCCAGGACGCGACCAAGCCGATCTGGCTCTACATCAACAGCCGCGGCGGGTCGGTCACCTCTGGCATGGCCATCTACGACACCATGCAGTTCGTGCAGCCCGACGTGGGCACCATCTGCCTGGGGCTGGGGGCGTCGATGGGGCAGTTCCTGCTGTGCGCCGGGGCGCCCGGCAAGCGCTACGCCCTGCCCCACGCCCGGATCATGATGCATCAGATCTTAGGCGGCGTTCGGGGCCAGGCCACCGACATCGCCATCCAGGCCGAGCAGATGGCCTACACCAAGCGCCTGCTGCAGGAGCGCATCGCTCATCACACCGGTCAGACCGTGGAGCAGGTTGAGGCCGACTCCGACCGGGACTGCTGGTTCACTGCGACCGAGGCCAAGGACTACGGCATCATCGATCACGTAATCGTCAAGCGCGGCGAGATGCACTAAGGGCGGCGTTGCGTAGGTTGGGGATGGCTTGGGTTGGGCCGGCGGGGTGGCTGAATATGGATGAGCCGGCTACTAGGACGTTGGCGCCGGCGGCGGTGGCCCGGGGTGCCGTTTCGTCGTCTATGCCGCCGTCTACTTCTAGGTCTATGGGGCGGCCGGAGTTGGAGATCAAGCGCCTGACCTCGGTGATCTTGGACTCTGTTGACTCTAGGTAGCTCTGGCCTCCGAAGCCGGGGTTCACTGTCATCACCAGCACTTCGTCGACTAGGCCCAGCACCTCGGCGATGGCGCTCGCGGGGGTGTGGGGGTTGAGCACTACTCCGGGCCGGGCACCTAGGTCGCGTATGGCGGTTAGCGAGCGGTGCAGGTGGGGGCAGGTCTCGACGTGGATCAGCACGGTGCCGCAGCCCGCCTCTACGTAGCGGGGGGCTAGATGGTCGGGGTCGGTCACCATCAGGTGGGCCTCGAAGGGGAGGTCGGTGTGGGGGCGGCAGGCGGCCACCAGATCGGGTCCGAAGGTGAGGTTGGGCACGAATACGCCGTCCATCACGTCCCAGTGGACCCGGTCGGCCCCGGCCGCCTCCGCCGCCCGGCACTCCCGGCCCAGCTCGGAGGCGTCGGCGGCCAGCATCGACGGGGCGATCTCGACTCGGCCGGCCACGGCCCGCACCCTAGACCGGGAGCCGGGAGCTGACTCATTCGCGGGCGGGCCCATGCTGTCGCGCCGCACCCTAGACCGGGGCCTGCGCCTTCGCGCCCATGAGACTCATGCGCGGGCGCTGGGGGCTGGGGGTGCGCAGGGCGGCGGCCATGACGATCACCCAGTTGTAGGAGAACCACAGCACGAAGCTCTCGCTCGCGTTCTCGAACAGGGCGAAGGCCACCACTGCCGCCCACAGCCAGGTGTCGGCGCCGGGGTTGCGCACTAGGTCGCGGCCGGCGTTGAGGGCGGCCGCGGCGGCGATCACCGCGAAGGGCGCCAGCCCGATCAGACCCGTCCCGAGCAGCACCTCCAGGGCGCTGTTGTGGGCGCTGCCCAACAGCAGCAGCTCGTGGGCCTCGGTCAGCTCGGGGACGTCCCAGAAGGCGAAGAACCCGTGGCCGGCTAAGGGGCGGTCGACGATGCGGTCCCACACCAGGCCCCAGATCTCGCGGCGCTCGGCGAACGTCGGCTCCTGCCACAGGGCGGCGGTGACCGCTACTAGCCCGGCCACCCCGGCCGCGGCTGCGCTGGCAACGGCACCGATGGCCGCCCGGGCCCCGAAGCGCCTGCGCATTGACGGGTAGGCCCGGCCCAGGGCGGAGACGGCCAGCGCCCCCACCAGCGCCAGCCAGGCCGTCCGGCTCCCGGCCCCGATCAGCACTACCAGCGACACCACCCCCAGCGCCGCCCCCGCTGCTCGTGCCCGCCAGTAGCTGCTCCGCCAGGCCGCCGGCCGGTCCGGCCCATCGGCCCCGGCGCGGGGGCGGGCTAGCAGGTAGCGGATGCCCACCAGCAGGCCCAGGGCGGCCAGCGGGGCTAGGGAGTTGCGGGTGATGTAGACGCCCCGCCAGTAGCCGCGGATGTCGAAGGCCTGGTTCGGGGCCGCGGCCAGCGCCAGCAGACTGGCCCCCACCGCGGCCGCGGCCATCAGCCCCAGCGGGGCCCGGGCCTCGGCGCCCATGTCGGCCATCACCCAGGCCAACAGCACCAGGCCCGCGTACGTCAGCGACCGCCACAGAGTCAGCCCGGGTGCCACGCTCCACGCCGCCGATGCGATGGCTATCAGCGTGTAGACGGCTATGGCCGCGGCGGCCGGTCCGGGGGGCCGGATCAGGCCCGCCGGGCCGGGGCGCGCCCGATCGGCCGCGGCGGGTCCGTGTGGTCGGAGACCCGCCGGGCCCCGACCGGCTGAGCCCTTCCAGGCCAGGTCGAGGGCGGCCGTTACGGCGGCCAGCAGCGCGGCGGCGATGATGGCGGGCCGGATCAGGTCGCCCTCCCAGCCCCCCGAGTCGGCGGTGAGGTTGCGGGCGGCGAAGAACACCGGCCCGTTGGTGAAGACCAGCAGGGCAGCGGCGACGGCGGCGTACCGCAGCGGTCGGGGCACGGCGGCAATCGTAGGTTCGCCCGTCGCTTCGGCTCAGTCTGGGCCGCAGTCGCTGGTGTGCTGTGGCCGTGTCTGGTCGCGGTCGGCTGGCTGTTGTGCCCGGTCTCAGCCGCGGTTGGCTGGCTGTTGTGTCCGGTCTCAGCCGCGTATTAGTGGGGCGGTGGTCGTGGTCTCGGTCGCGGTGGACTGGCGGCTGTGGCTTGGTCTGCGGCGTTGTTGGCCCGTCGGGCTGCGGCCCGTCTCCTAGACTGGCTTTGTGACCGACGGCGACGAGGGGGCCCCGCTGCTCGATCTGACCGCCCCGCCGTCGGTATCCGAATATCTGCGAGACGTGTGGCGGCGGCGCGAGTTCGCCATGGTGGTTCCGGCCCAGGACCTTCGGGCCCTGAACATGGACACCGCCTTGGGCCAGCTCTGGCACCTGGTCAACCCGGCGCTGATGGTGGGCGTCTACTTCCTGATCTTCGGGGTGGTGCTCGACGCCCGGGCCGGGGTGGACAACTACCTCGGCTTCCTGGTGATCGGGGTGGTGGTGTTCCACCTCACCCAGCGGATCGTCCAGGACGCGGCGGTGAGCCTCTCCCGCAACGAGGGCCTGATCCGCTCCATCCAGTTCCCCCGAATACTGCTGCCGCTGTCCACCGTCAACGGCCAGACCCTGGGCTTTCTGCCCGCCCTGGGGGTGGCCGCGGTGACGCTGCTGGCCACCGGCGAGGTTCCCCGCTGGCGCTGGCTGGCGCTGATCGCGGTGCTGGCTGGCCAATACGTGTTCAACCTGGGGGCGGCGCTGATCGTGGCCCGGCTGGGGGCGGTGGTCAAGGACGTGAACCAGCTCCTGCCCCACGTGTTCCGGCTGCTCTTCTACGTCTCGGGGGTGCTGTTCAGCGTCGAGGCGTTCGTCACCGACGAGACCTGGCGGCGGCTGTTCGCCCTCAACCCGGTCTACGACATCATCACCTGCGCCCGCTGGTGCCTGCTGGGCGACTCGGCCCCGGCGTCGGTGGTGGTCGGCTTCGTCGTCTGGTCGCTGGCGCTGGCGGTGTGCGGCTTCGTGGTGTTCAGCCGGGCCGAGCGCAGCTTCGGGCGATGACCCAGGCCTCGGCCCCGGCCGCCCCGGCGGCGCCTGCTTCAGCGGCCCCGGCCTCAGGCTCGGCGGCGCCTGCTTCAGCGGCCCCGGATCCGGGTGAGGTGCTGTTGGAGGACGAGGTGACGGTGCGGGTGGAGGACGTCCACGTCTGCTACCGGGTGTACGACGACCCCGATACCGGGCTCAAGCAGATCGTGGCCGGCGGCCGCCGGCGCCGGTTCCGCACCATCCGGGCCCTGCGGGGGGTCAGCTTCGACCTGCGCCGGGGGGAGACCCTGGGCGTCATCGGCCCCAACGGGTCGGGCAAGTCCACCCTGCTGTCCGCCATGACCGGCCTGCTGCCGCTGGAGTCGGGGCTGATACGGGGCCGCAGCCGGCCCGCCCTGCTGGGGGTGTCGGCCGCGCTGCGCCCGTCGCTGTCGGGGCGGCGCAACATCATGATCGGCGGGCTGGCCCTGGGGATGACCCGGGAGGAGGTGCGGGAGCGCCTCGACGAGATCGCCGACTTCGCCGGTCTGGGCGACTTCTTGGACCTGCCCATGCGGACCTACTCCTCGGGGATGCGGGCCCGCCTGCTGTTCGCCATCGCCACCGTGCGCATACCCGAGGTGCTGCTGATCGACGAGGCGCTGGCCGTCGGCGACCAGCAGTTCCGCAACCGCAGCCGGCGGCGCATCGACGAGATCAGGGCCTCGGCCGGGTCGGTGGTGCTGGTGACCCACGACCTGAACGAGGTCACCGACGGCTGCGACCGGGCCATATGGCTCGACGCCGGGGTGATCCGGGACCAGGGCGATCCCGCCGCGGTGACCGCGGCCTACGAGTCCTCCGTCGACGCCGCCTGACCTCCGCCGGGTCAGTAGAGGATGCTGCTGGGGGCCAGGGCTTCGGGGCGTGAGTCCAGCCGCCACAGGAACAGGGCCATGTGGCCTTCGGTGACCGTGTTGTAGGGGGAGAAGGCGGTGGGGCTGGTCCCGTGGGTGATGCCGTGCTCGACCATCCACGCCACCGCCTCGCCCAGCGTCCCGTTCCTTTCGACGTCGTCGAAGGCGATGTCCGGGGGGCCGGACGGGCGGCCGGCCAGCCGCCACAGGAACCTGGCCGTCTGGCTTCGGGTCAGCGTCTGGTCGGGAGAGAAGTGTTGGTCGCTGGTCCCCTGGGTGATGCCGGTGAACACCAGCCAGGAGATCGCCTCCCATTGAGGGTGGTTGTCGGACACGTCCAGGAAGTCCAGCGGGGCCCGCTCGGGGCGCCATTCGGCGAAGGCCCATAGGAGTTCGGCCATGCGGGCGCGGGTGACCGCCCGGTGGGGCTCGAAGTCGGTCAGCGCCGATTGGTCGTAGACGCCGATGTCCACCAGGAAACTCACCGCCTCGTCGTAGATGGTGGACGGCCGGGCTTCCGCGGGGGACGTTTCGCCTTCCTCGCCTTCGTCGCCTTCGTCGTCTTCGTCGTCTTCGTCTTCCGGAGGCTCGTTGTCTGGGGCCGGTCGGCCGCCGCTGAGCAGGGACAGCTTGGTGGTGAGGGGCCGCCGGCAGTTGGAGGCGCCGCGGGCTCGGTCGTTGTCGCAGCCCACCACCAGCGCCTTGTAGAAGCGGTACCCGAACGGGTTTCCGGCGGAGTCGCGCACCTCGAGGGTGCGGTCGCTTCCCACCAGGGTGACCAGGGCGTCGTCGATGCGCCCCGAGGCGCTCGGGTTCTCGATGGTTATCCGTTGGATGCGGCCGACGTCCAGGTTGGCGTATCCGGTCAGCCTGCGGTAGTTGGCCAGCCAGCGGCTGATCTCGTCGGCCGTGTAGGTGCGGTACCACTGGTGCAGGGGGTTCTGGGGCTCCCCGTTGACGTCGACCGCGGCGTCGTAGGGGTCGGGCTTGGCCAGCAGGTAGGGCAGGGCGTCGTTCCAGGGCTCGTCCGAGGAGGCGGTGTGGCCCCCGTTGGAGGAGGTGTAGAAGGCGGTCACTACCTCCGGCAGGACGCGGCCGTCCTCGGCGGGTTCGCAGGTGTTCTCGGGCTCGTCGTCGGTGCCGTCCTCGGTGCCGTCGTCTTCCGTGCCGTCGTCCTCGGAGTCGTCGTCTTCCGTGCCGTCGTCTTCGGGATCGCCGTCCTCGGTGTCGTCGTCTTCGGTGCCGGCGCCGTCGGGGTCGCTGAACATGGGATCGGCGCCGTAAGGGTTGTCGCCCTCGGGGTCGCTGGCTACCGGGTCGCCGCCGTCGGGGTCGCTGTCGCAGTCGCTGTTGCCCCCGGCGCTGGCGATGTAGCCGGTGGCGGCGATGCTGGTGAGCTCCACGATCACCATGTCGTCGGTGGCGTCCACCGCGTCCGGCCAGGGCCGGGCCGGGTGTAGCGCCGACTCCTTGTTCCAGGCCCGGTAAACCTGGTCGTACTGGTCGGAGTAGAGGTCGAAGGGCTGGCCCCACCGGGACCGCTCGGCCATCTTGGCCGCCGCATAGCTGCGGCCGGCTATGGCCTGGGCCTTCAGCGCCTCGGAGTGCCAGGAGGCCGGAACCTCGGCCAGCCCGTAGAGGTATTCCTGCATGGTGAGCTCGCCGATCACCAGGCAGTACTCCTCCAGGGAGGTCTTCCCGCAGCGGGAGGCGTCGGCGGCCCGGGTGAGCTGGAACTCGCCGTGGGCGTAGGTGAGGCCCTCCGAGTTGACCCTGGACCCGCCCGCGTTGCGGGTGTGGCGGGTGGTGACCAGCGCCCCGTCGGTGAACCGCAGGACGATCCGCCGGTGGCCGCAGAGGCCGCCGCAGAGGGCCCCGCCGTCTGCGGTTATGGCCCAGGCCCCGCTCTCGAAGTCGGTCAGCACGTTGGCGGCGCCGACGGCCAGCTCCTCCCCGTCGCCGATCACCGTGATGGTCCCGTTGCGGGCTATGAACCGGGTGGCCCGGTCCACGGAGATGCGCACGTCCACGTCGTCGGAGGCCAGGGCCGGCTCGGTGATGACGGTGGTGCCGTCGTAGTAGAAGGCGAGTATCTCGGTGTGGGTGAACCCGGCCTCGGCCCGCCCCAGCGCCCCGTACTGGCTCATCCCGACGCCGTGGCCCCAGCCCCCGCCCTCGAAGGTGAACGAGTCCCGGGGAGAGTCGTCGCTGCCGCTCGGGCTGTCGGCCCCGTCTTGGTCGTCTTGGGCTTCGTCTTGGCCGTCGGTCAGGTCCTCCTCGGCCACCGGCGCCTCGTCGGGAGTCGCCGCCTCGGCCTGGCCGCCCTCCGGGTTGTCGGGGACCTCGTGCTCGTCCTGGGCGGCGGCCGGGGCGACGGCCAGTCCCGATACGGCAAGGACGGCCGCCACCGCGGCGAGGACATGACGGGCGTGGAACTGGCGCATGGGCAACCTGATCTGGCGAGCCGCCCGCTCTACCGCCCGAAGCTTAATGGTCACCCCACCCCAAATCGGGGATGGTGGCGCGGCGGCGGAGAGCGCGCCGGTGCCGAGCAGGAGGGTGGGTATCGTGCCCACCGTGCCTGGTGTGGCCGGAGTGCCGGCGCTGAGGAATCAGGACTCGACGCCGTGACGACGCCGCTTCGCGACCAGCTTGTTGGGCTGCTAGGGAACTGCTAATTAGCAGTTGGCGGTTGCGGGGCCGTGAACTGCTAATTTGGTGCTAGGGAACTGCTAATTGGCGGTTGCGGGGTCCGTGAACCGGCACGGAGCGTTTGCTGGTCGCAGGGACTGTCTCACTGATCCCGACCCCCAGTCCGGGTTTCAGGCTGTGAAGAGGGCGGGGGCTCGTTGCCGGGCCGGATTGCCGAGATTCGCTGCGCCCGAGTCGGCGTGGCGCGAATCGGGACTTGCACGGTCCTGGGTGGACGACGCGTTGCGGCCGGCGTCGGGGCGGTGGCGGTCGCTGGAGCCGGGGCGGGGGTCGGTGAGGTTGGGGGGTTCGAGGGCGAATTTGCCGTTGCGGCGGACGACCCTCCAGTGGTGGTCGTGGATGTTGTGGTGGCAGCGCCAGCAGACGAGCACGAGTTGGTCGATGCCGGTCCGGCGGGACTGGGCGAAGGGGACGGTGTGGTGGGCCTGGCACCAGTTGTGCGGGGCGCCGCAGCCGATGCAGCCTCCGTCTCGGGCTATCAGCATCCGCCACTGAGCGGTGGTGGCGGTGCGCACGGTCGCTCCGTGGTAGAGGGGCTCGCCCTTGTCGAACAAGAGGCCGGTGAGGCGGGCGTCGCAGGCGATGCGCTGCAGCACCTCCGGGGGCACGGGGCCGACGCCGGGGATCTCGCAGCGCCCGGCCGGGTCGTCGCCGGTGAGCACGCCGATGTCGGCCACCACGATCACCTCGGCTTTGGGCCGGCCGCCGGCGCCGCCCCGATTCTTAGAGCCGGCCGTGCCTGAGGCGAGCATGTCTAAGGCGTCGGCCATGAGCTGGTCCCAGGTCCGGGGCCCCTCGCCGCTGGCGGAGTCGTCGCGGCCGGTCGGGCTCTCGCCGGACAAGCTCTCGCCGACGGCCAGATCCCCCGGGCCAGCGGCTGGGCTCTCGCTAGCAGCCGGTTCACCGCGGCTGTCCGGGCTGCTGCCGTTGCGGGCCGCCGCCCGGTCTTGGCGGCGGAGCTCTTCGGCTATCCCCCGGATGTTGGAGCAGATGCGAGCGCCGGCCTCGGGGTCGAACCGGCCGTCCATGCAGACCGTCCCGTCCTTGTCCTGCCAGGTCTTGAGGTAGCGCCGCCGACGCTGGCGCAGGTAGCGGGAATGGCCGTGGTCGGCCTCATGGCGCTGGGTCCAGGCGTTGGCCTCGCGGGCGAAGCGGTCCGGCGGCAGCTCCCGGGCCATGGTCAAGAGATCGGAGGCGTCGTTCACCGTCTCGGGGGCGACCGCCTTGGCCGCGTCGGCCAAGCGCTCGGCGTTGGCCAGCGACACCTCACCCGCCTCGGTGGCGGCTCGCGCCTCGGGCATCTTGTCGAGCACCTCGGCGGTGTGGAGGCGGCGGCGGGCCTGGGCCCGGGATTTGCCGGCCTGGTCGCGCATCACCGAAGCCCCGCCGTCGCCGTGGCGCTCCCGCATGGCGATCAGCCGGGCCGCCTCGGTCTGCAGCGCCGTCGCCTTGGCCTCCACCGCCCGGCTGGCCGCGATCAGGTCCTTGAGATCCGTCAGCGTCGCCTCGCCGCGTCGGACCGCTTCCAGCGCCCTGGCCAGATCCCCGTCGGCGCATTCAACCGATTTCACCGCTCTCGTGAACATACGATCACTCTACAACAGGGGTGTGACAGAAACAACTTCATTTCAGAAAATTTCTTGTAAATTCCTTAAATATGCTGATAAAGTTGGCGAGACCCCGCAAACCACTGGGTACTATGCCCGCCATGCCCAAATCCCCAGCCCTGGTGGGGGCTCACGACCTCCTAGACGCCGGGCTGGTCGGAGCGTCATGAGGGTTGGTTGCATACATTGACGGGTTGAACCTGTTCTATGTAGGCCGGGAACTCTGCGGTCGTGGTCGGCCGGGGTGGCGATGGTTTGATCTGCGCCTGCTCTGTGAGTGTCTGTTCGCGGAGCACCGAGACTGGGGGGATCAAAGGCCCTTGCTCCACCGGGTGGCGGGATGTCGACCATTAGACGGAGCGTGGGGCCGGGGATCTCAAGGGTGGCATCAGCGTCGGTCGGCGAGACCGCCGCACCTTTGACGGCGTCGGCGGTCTCGCCTTTGATCAGCTCCTGGAGCACCAAGCGCACCGCGTCGCGCACCAGCTCCGCGCCCCGCCGATGCCGAAGGCCTCTTAGCAGGACACTGCCGATGAGGCAATTTGCATGCGAAGTGAGGGCTGCTTTGCCCGATTGCTGTGCCCGTCCTGACTTCTATGGGCTATTTCCTTCGCCTGAGCCGAAATTACCGGGTTGTCATTCACCGGGGCGGTAGGTAGCATTGATCAATGGATAAAGAGGCCCTGACAAAATAGCGGTAGGAGAATCCCTGAAATGTCAATAGATTTCACGAAATTTCAACCCCATAGCGGTCAGTTACAATCTCACCCCAGAGATGTGTTTGACTCTCTGAGTGGGCGCCGTTCCGATTTTGGTTATCTAAGAGATGTCCAGGGGCAGGTGCTTGATGCTTGGTACGATAGAAGAAATGAACGCGATGTCGTAATAAAAATGAACACTGGGACAGGTAAGACAGCAGTGGGATTGTTGGCTTTACATAGTAGTATGAATGATGGACAGAAACCAGCTCTATATATCACACCTAATAAGTTTCTTACGGAGCAAGTCGTATCTCAGGCTAAGAATTTTGGTATACCATATACAGAAGATGTAGAATCATCAGACTATTATTCTGGTAATGCAATTGGTATTACTAACATACATAAATTGGTCAACGGGCGGTCTATTTTCGGCGGTCCCGGAAACTATAGAGTTAATCCTACTCCTATATCGTCCGTAGCAATAGATGATGCTCATGCGTGTGCGAATGCAATTGAAGAACAAACGACTACCAAGATTCCACATGAACATTCGATATATGGCGAAGTATTAGAATTATTTAGATCTGATCTTAAAAAGTACTCGGCTTCTCGTTTAGCTGAACTTGAAGACCAAGTGCATGGAGTTATCTTTCGGATACCCATAGCAGCTTGGGCAAGTAAAATTTCACAAGTGGTGGAGATAATTAAACCGTTTCGTGAGGTTGATCCGGTCAAATTTAGCTGGCCATTTGTTCAAGAAATACTTACCTCATGTCAAGCGATTTTCTCAAGAGAATACTTTGAAATACAACCTCTATGTCCACCAACAAATATGATATCCAGCCTTGAAGAAGCTGATCGCCGATTATATCTTACTGCAACACTCGCTGACGACAGTATCATTATAACCCACTTTGGGGCTTCAGAGAAGTCTGCTAAGAACCCTATAACTCCTAGCAGAGCAGCAGATATAGGTGATAGGTTGATTCTTTCGCCTCTTGAATTGAATCCAATTACGGACGAACTTGACATACGGAAAGCCGTGGTTTCGCTTGCTAAAGATTACAACGTCGTTATTTTAGTACCAAGTTATAGACGCGCAAAAGAATGGGAAGGTTATGCTAGCCGAATCGTTGGTGCAGATGACATATCTGAAGCAGTTGATTCACTAAATTCTGGTCATGTTGGCTTAGTTGTGTTTGTAAACAAGTACGATGGAATTGATCTACCAGATGATGCCTGTAGAATTCTGGTGATTGATAGATTGCCGGAAGCGGTTAGTAACTCGGAGCGTCGTGAAGCTCAACTGCTCGCAGGAAGCGACATGTTTAATCACCGCAAGCTACAGCGAATTGAACAGGGAATGGGCCGAGGAGTACGTAGCTCTAGAGACTACTGCGTAGTGTTGTTGCTTGGAGCCAGTCTTTCGAAGATATTAGCAGACACTAATGTGAGTGATAGGCTCGGATCAACTACCCGCGCCCAACTTGAGCTATCGAAATACGCTGCTAACCAGATTAAGGGCAGTGGTATAGATCAAATGATTCAGGTTATCAGTCAATGTTTAAGTCGCGATAGAGATTGGATTCAAGCTAGTCGAGACTGCTTGACAGGTATCACCTATGCTCCTAGTTCAGTTGAACCTTTTGCATATCATGTCAGACGAGCATTTGTTGAGTCAACTACAGGACAATATGAGGCGGCCTGTAGAAAGATGAGTGATGCTATAAACCTAGTTGAAGATAAGAAATCTAAAGGCTGGCTTAAAGAACAACTTGCTACATACATGCATATAGTCAACCCTTCGCATGCTCAGACGGTCCTCGCAGGAGCCATTAAAGACAATCCTAACGTCATGAGACCTGTGGATGGTATTAGCTATGTTAGGATGCCGTTAGAGATAGATCAAGTTGTCAGTATGCGCGATAGACTAAGGAGTTTATTTAGCAACACAAGTGCTATGGTTTTAGGTTTTCGTGATCTGCACGATAAATTGACTTTTGGCGCCGGCAACGCTTATGAGTTTGAAAAGGCTTTTGGAGAACTAGGATATTTGCTTGGTTTCGGATCGCAGAGACCTGACCATGAGATGGGAATGGGACCTGATGTTCTCTGGAGTTTAGGAAATTTGAAGTATTTAATTATAGAGTGTAAGAGTGAAGCTAATTCTGATATCCGCAAAAGAGATGTTGGACAACTGACTCAATCGCTTCATTGGTTTAAGAGAAAGTATGATACGACATGCGAGGCAATCCCTCTGCTAGTTCACCCTACTGGTCGCTGCTCATCTAGTGCGGTACCTGACCCAAAGATGCGCATCCTCGACAACGATAATTTGCAAATACTTTGTGAAGCCTTGTTACAACTCGCTCGTTCATTGGCGTACGGGTCAACTCTTGAAAACGATGAAGCTGTTGTAAGGGCGTTACGGCTCCAGCATTTGACAGCTTCAAGTCTAGTTGAAAAATATACCCGAATTTACAGATGACCAAAATATAGTAGCGGAAGGCGTAGCGCTCGGTCTCAATGCCTACGCCCATCTACACGTTGGGCGGCGAACACAGATCGGGGACTACGGCGGCTAGGCGTTTCGAGCGCTTGGTGAGGATCTGGTAGGTGTGCTAAGGGTGTCGTCCGTCACCTTGAAGACGTCCTGGACGAAACCCAGCGGTGCCTCGGAGTGGAATAGGTAACTCATTGAATTGACGAATATGAGCCTGGGTGCCCTCCATGTCACGCGAACTGACGAAGGGTAGATTGGGCACTTTCGGCTACGCGGCCATTTGTATGAATTGACCACCTGTCTTGGTGTCGACGTAGGCGAAGCTCTGGGGCGGATGAAAGCTCTTCCACCTTGCTCGCAAATCTTGGAGAGGAACCCATCGGCTGAACGTCTGTGGTTCAGCCAGAGCAAGGGCAGTGCCTTTATCCACGCCCTTGAAGTACTGTTGAAACTCGTGATAGGGCAAACCGACTTCCCGTTCGTGCTTGCGCCAAAGGTTTCCGAGATCGGCAGAGCAGATGCTAGTTATGATACATGTGCCGATGAGCGATCGCACCGGCGACGCTACATACAGCAGAGCCAGCGTCGGGGTTTCAATCTTCGGTTCAGTGCGGCGCAGTTCAACAGTCTTTACGCCTTCGAGAATGGCTTCTGCGAATCTAGGCTTGAGCGACAGGAGAACCATGCGATCCGGGTCTAATTCCATTTTAGTTGTCATTGATTTTCATCCCTTCTACATAAAATCTATAGACCGTATTCTCGTCTATTAGCCGTGTTTGTAATTTTAAAATAATTGACCAGTGCCATCCAGCTTGAACTCAAGCATTGTATCTAGACGGTAAGAATACCTTTTCTTTCGTGGTGATATGCATTCAATTAAACCCTCCTCTTCTAAGACCTTTAATTGTTTATTATAGTGAGTTGTCAAGTAGTCGGTCTCTTCAATTACAAATCTTTCAATAGTCCTGACCGATACCGTAGTTCCTGAAAATCTATCTAGTATGGCATTTCGTAATGGCATAATATCAGGTTCTGGTGAGAATAGCATCTGTTGATCACCAGCAAACCCATGAAATGAATATCCATTAACAGGGTCAAGTGACCACATAGCTTCCTTCATAACCTTTAGACCTTTGAGGTTCTTGGTTCCGAACATGAGTATATTGACAGTACGCCGACGTTTGACATCATTCAGATCGAAAGACCTCATTAGCTTAAGCCCACTGTTGTTCTTAAGCTGGCTCATATATAACTTTCGAATGAATTCTTTCCTAGGCTCACCATGCGGATAATCTCCAACCTCTTGATACTCAGTGGTGTCAAAGAGTTCAGTCAAATGGTTCGTTGTATTGGGATTGTCATATGTCAGAAATCGGTTTATGCTGTCGTACATGAAACTAAAAAGCATTTCGCACTTATCTGAAAAAGAAAGCAGATTACTTATTGTGGTCATTGGTGTGTCTGACCAGCCGAAGGGATCGATGAATGCAAAAGTTGGTGTTTGAACTCGATTGAGTCGGTATTCAGCCAGGATTTGACTGGCTGAATCGGTAAATACACCATTGAATATGTCAACGCTGACGTTATCAGGCTTACCTTCTTTTCGGTTGTTCCAGAACTTGGCTACTTCATTGTGCAGTACTTGACACCTTTCTCTATTAGCTTCAATGAATATAAATACAAACTCAGTTTTCGACCATCTATTGAAAAGCGGATGATCCAGCAGGGCCTTGAGTGCAACAAATGGCGACCCTTGTTCACCATCGCTATAAACTCCCGGGCCAGCGAAACCGTCCAGATATATGATTCGTCTATAGTGTCCAGGTGAGGCCAAAATCGGAAACCAAGCACCGAGATGTTTGCGTAGTATTTCGTGTTTTGCACTTGTATGTGGCTTAATTGCCCAGGTTGCCTTGTCGGCTGCCACTTGTCACCCTCCAATTTCTACTCGAGTTAAATGCTGATGTTCTGCTGGCAGATTGTCATGAGACACACCGTCTAGTTCTCGGCCGTTGGATTTGGGGGTTCGGCCTCCCCATTGCTTGAAGAAGAAGGCTACGCCGGCGGTGTGACACTGGTCGCGCAGGTCGCGGGCCCAGGTCTTGGCCATGGGGCGGGCGCCGGGGCCGCTTTCGCCGCCGACTATCAGCCAGTGAATGCCTTCCAGGTTGAGGTGGGGGAGGGGGCCTAGCAGAGGCTCGGCGCTTACGAAGCGGACCGCCGCTCCCACCGAGCGCAGATGGTCGATGCGGAAGGCGTAGCGCTCGGTCTCGACGCTTACGCCCATCCACACGTTGGGAGGCCAACGCAGATCAGGGGCCACGGCGGCCAGGCGCTTCGAGCGCTTGGTGAGTATCTGGTAGGTGTGCTGTGGGGTGTCGGCCATCACCTCGAAGACATCTTGGATGAAACCCAGCGGCACCTCGGGGTGGAACAGGTCGCTCATTGAGTTTACGAAGATCAGCCTAGGCGCCCTCCACGCCACGGGCGCCCTCAGGGTGTCGGGGTGCAGGGTCAGACCGAAGCCGGGGCCGCTGGTGCGGGAGTCGCCGTCGCTCTGGTACTTGGCTAGGCCCATGGCCTTGAGCCGCTTGGCCAGGGTGAGCGCGTAGCAGTTGTCGCAGCCCGGCGACATCCGGTCGCAGCCCGTGGTCGGGTTCCAGGTGGTCTCGGTCCACTCGATCCCGGACCGGTCAGCCATGAGCGTTCCCCTCGCCCTCGTCGCCATCTGAGCCCGATAAGGCATACGACACGATCATACGTACGGGGTGTGACAGCCTCACTCTTCAGCCTCGCCTTCGCCGGCTGGCGCGCCCACACCCTCAAGGCCTTCGGCCAGGGTTTGGAGCTCAGATAGGGCCGACTCCAGGTCTTCTACGATTTCGGCGGCGATCACGCCGGGGGCGGGCAGGTCGTCGGTGTCCTCCAGGCTCTCGTCGCGGAGCCAGAACACGTCGAGGCTCACCTTGTCGCGGGCGATCAACTCGTCGTAGCCGTACCGCTTGAACCGCTCGGTCTCGGTCCGCCGGTGGCGTTCGCCGGGCGGCCCGTAGCAGGCCACGAAGTCGTCGAGGTCGGCCCGGGTGAGCGGGTTCTGCTTGAGGGTGAAGTGCCGGTTGGTGCGCAGGTCGTACACCCACAGGTCCCGGGTCCAGGGCCGCTCGGACCCCTCCCGGCGCTCGAAGAACAACACGTTGGCCTTCACGCCCTGGGCGTAGAAGATGCCGGTGGGCAGGCGCAGCAGGGTATGCACGTCGCAGTCGTGCAGGAGCCGCCGGCGGATGGCCTCGCCCGCCCCGGCCTCAAACAGCACGTTGTCGGGCACCACCACCGCGGCCCGGCCGCCCACCCGCAGCAGGCCCACCACGTGCTGCACGAAGTTGAGCTGCTTGTTGCGGGTGGCGGCCCAGAAGCTCTCCCGCTCGTAGCTGTCCGACGACGACCGTCCGAACGGCGGATTGGTGAGCACCATGTCGAAGCGCACCCCGGGATCGTCCCGCAGGGCGTCGTCGACATGCACGGGCGAGACCGACTTGGGACTCTGGATGCCGTGCAGCAGCAGGTTCATGGCGCACAGCCGGGCCGGAAGCTCGGCGATCTCCCAGCCGGTGAAGGCCCTGGATCGCAAATGGCGGGTCTGATCGGGGTTGAGAGACGGATAGCGCTCGATTATCGACCGGTAGGCGCCCAGGAAGAAACCGCCGGTGCCACAGGCCGGGTCGCAGATCCGGTCCTCGGGGCCGGGGGCCATCACATCGACGATGGCGGCGATCAGCGCCCTGGGGGTGAAGTACTGGCCCGCGCCCCTGGCCCCCTCCCGGGCCGTCTTCTCGATCAGGCCCTCATAGGCGTCGCCCTTGAGGTCGGCGTCGAGGCTAAGCCACTCGTGGCCGTCGATGAAGTCCTTGATCAGCAGCTCGAGCTTGGCCGGGTTCTGGACCCGGTTGCGGGCCTTGCGGAACACCACCCCGAGCATGTCGTCGCCTTGGCCCAGCTCGGCCAGCGCCTCGTTGTAGTGCTCCTCCAAGTTGACGCCGGACCGGTTGAGCAGGGACTGCCAGCCATATTCGGGCGGCACTACCCACTCGTCCAGCAAATGGTGATGTTCGTCGGCCATCTTCAGGAACAGCAGATAGGTGAGCTGCTCCAGATAGTCGCCATAGGACAGCCCGTCGTCGCGCAACACATCGCAGTAGTCCCAAAGCTTCTGGACCATGGCCTTCGGGTCGACGCTCATGCGGACTTCCTACGGGTGTGGCGATGCGGGCCAGGGATGGGGAGGCTTGCTCGCCGGGGGTTGGTGTTCATGCGGATTGCCTCTGAGTGTGGTGGTGCGGGCCGAGGATGGGGAGACTTGCTTGCTGGAGGTCAGTGCTCATGCGGACTTCCTTCTGGTGCGGCGCTTCGGCTGTTCGGCTGCGATTCGTTCGAGTAGGACGGAAGCGGGCTCGTCGCTGGGGTCTTGTTCGACCAACCGACCCGAGAACGCCGCCGCCAAGACGGTCTGCCGTAGAACGCCGCACCGCTGCAAACAGCGTTCGAGGGATGCTTTGACCGTGTCGATGCGGGTGAAGCACATCTCAATGGCTGCGACGATTCGTTTTTGTTCTGCAACTGGCGGAAGCGGCACTGTGGTTGCAATAATGTCATCTCGTTTCAGATTATTAATGTTTGTGCCTGCTGCAAGCTCTCTCCACATAAGCCGAACGCATTCTGACTGTACGTAGAACCCCAGATAAGCCGAGCAAATATCAGGATTAGAGCGGATAACGCCCATAAAAGCGCCATGAGCACCTTGCCAATCTTCAGATATAATTGCTGACTTACCAACAACTTTAGGACTGCCACTTGAGGTAGCGACTAGGATATCTCCGGTACGCAGATATTGATCTATGGCAACACGCTCCTTGGGCACATAGACAAGATCTTGGTCTAATTTTGAACGACCAGATTCCACGTTCCCTGCTCGTGCAATTGGCACTAAACCGGAAGATAGCTCTGAGGATGCATCCGATTTCTTAAAGGTGACGCCTCTAACGAAGGTTGACAACTCACCTACTGTTGCCCACTTCCAGCCGGGAGGGAGTTTTTTGCTCTCGGAGTAAGGGCCTTGGTTAGCACCATGAGCAGCGTAGCGAGTTTGGCGTTGTGGACGTTCGGCTGCGATTCGTTCAAGCAGGATGGAAGCGGGCTCGTCGTCGGGGTCTTGGTCGACGAGGTGGCCGGAGAAGGCGGCGGTTAGTATTGCTCGGCTGAGGGTGTCCAGTCTGACAAGTGCTGTTTGTGCGGCTGACTCGGCGGCGTCGATGCGGGAGAGGTGTTCTTCAACGGCGGCGACGATCCGCCCTTGTTCGTTGGTAGGCGGCAGTAAGAACGGTACGATAGCCATTCGTTTCTTGGAGATCTCCTTGAAAGTTGTGCCACTTCCCATATCTTGAATTGTAGGAGTTGCATAGCGCAGATACCAATAAACGTATTTAGATTGGATTCCAACTGGCGGGATTAAGCTCTTGAATCCTTGATTGGTGCATAGCGAGTTAGCGGCGATCGCTACATAGCCGATGGGAGCTCGGGACGAAAAGAGCACTGAATCTTGAGGCAACATCTGCGTCGATGTAGATTCGAACCCTTCTGTAGTGATTGACCGGCACCCCTCACTAACAAATGCTCCTTTGTGGCGTGACAGATCATCTGGCGTTATCCATGAGATGTCGCCATCCCAATAATCTGGATTATCGGTTCGAGGTGTAGACCCACCGACGATTTTGAAGACCTCGCCCACCGTCGACCATGCCCAGCCTGAGGGGAGTGGCTCGGTCATGCGGCCAACGCCTTGGTTAGTTCTTCTAGCAGGGGGTCCAAATCGGGGCCGAAGAGTTGACGGGCTCGGCCTAAGCCCCCGTGCTGGCTGAAGGGGGCGCCGGTCAGGTCGCGGGGCTCGACGGTGAGGCTGGCGGCCAGGTGGTCGCGGATCAGCTCCAAGAACTTGAGCTGGTCGTCACCGAAGCGGGCGCCGGCGTCGGCCTGCTGGGCCAGCCAGGCCTCGAAGCGCTCGCTCACCAGGTCGGGGTAGGCCACCAGCTCCTCGGCGCGGCCCAGGGCGAACCGCACCAGGCTCACCAGGTCGGTGGTCACCCGGCGGCCCGACCCCCGCACCCGGCTGGCGTCCAGCGTCTCGTAGGCGGCCCACAGGTCCGCGGGCGTCCAGCTTCGGGGCGGCCGCCCGACGGCGTTGGCCAGCTCCTTGATGTCGCCGAAGGTGAGCCCGCCGCCGTAGGGCTGGCTGTACAGCACCTGCAGGGCGGTGATCTCGTCGCGGTGGTTATCTATGAACTGCCGGAACGACTCGACCGTGCGCCGGGCCCGGTCGGCGGCGTCGGCGGAGAACTCGCCGGCGATCAGCCGGTCCCGCGACGCGGCGTCGATGATCTGCTCGTAGCTGCGGCGGATCTCGGCCAGCTTGTCCCGCAGCTCGGGGTTGGCGGCGATGGGCCGCACCGCCTCCTCCACCATCCTCCGGCGGGCGGCGGCCACCTGCTCGGCGTCGAGGTCATCGGGGTCCGCCCCGCCGGCGGCGGCGCTGGCCGCGGCCCGGTGGCGGTCGGGGTCCAGGGAGTCCACCAGACGGCGGGCCAGCTCGCCCAGGCCCACCCCGGCCACCTCCTCCACCTCGGCCCGGTCGGGGGCGGTGATGCGCTTGTCCAGCCGGGCCAGCCGCGACGCCAGAGACGAGATCACGTCATCAGCGGTGCTGCCCAGGCCCACCCGGTTCAAGAGCCGGTCGAAGCCCATGTGGGGGCAACGCTCCAGCGGCACGGTGTCGGCCAGCGCCGTCTCGGTCACCCCCACCGCGTCCACCAGCACGAACCGGTCCTTGGCGGCGGCGTCGGGGGTGACGATGCGCAGGTCTTCGGCGTCGATCACCCGCACGCCCCGGCCCTTCATCTGCTCGAAGAAGTTGCGGCTGCGGACCATGCGCATGAACACCACGCACTCGATGGGCCTCACGTCGGTGCCGGTGGCGATCATGTCCACCGTCACCGCGATGCGGGTGTCGTATCCGGTGCGGAACTGCTGGATCAGATCCTCGGGCCGCTGCCCCGACGACCCGGACCTATAGGTGATCTTCACCGCGCCGGTATTCGACAGCCCGAACTCCTCGCGGACGATCTGCACTATGTCGTCGGCGTGGCTGTCGTCCTTGGCGAAGATCAGCGTCTTGGGGATGTGCTCGAGCCGGCCGTCGGGGCGGCGGTTGCGGTCGCCGAACATCTCCGGCAGCGAGTCCCGCAGGGCGGCCACGACGGTGCGGATCTGGTCGGGGGCCACCACCTTGCGGTCGAGTTCGGCGGGCGAGTAGTCGATGTCGTCGTCGATGAGCTCGAACCGCTGCTGTCGGGTCTCCCGGTCGCGGAACTCGGTCACCTGGCCCTTGTCCACCGTGCTGCCCGACTCGGTGATCTCGGTGCGGATGCGGAACACGTCGAAGTCCACATTCACCCGGTCGGCCACCGCCTGCTCGTGGCCGTATTCCATCACCAGGTTCTGGTCGAAGAACCCGAAGGTCTGCTTGCCCGGCGTGGCGGTGAGCCCGATCAAAAAGGCGTCGAAATACTCCAGCACCTGCCGCCACACCCCGTAGATCGACCGGTGGCACTCGTCGATGACGATCGCGTCGTAGGACTCGATGGGCACCGCCGGGTTGTAGGCCACCTCCACCGGCTGGTCGGGGGCGATGTCGAAGCCGGACCGCTCGTCGAGGTCGTCGTCGTTGAGGCTGGCGAAGCCGCCGCGGCCGGGCTTGTCGCCCGGGTGCTCGCCGCCTCTACCGCCGCCCGTGTCTTCGTCGTCGACACCGTCGTTGGCGCTGGCGTCGTCGCTGTCGCCCCGCAGGATCGAGTGGAGGCGCTGGATGGTGGACACGTGGACCTTGTAGGCGTCCTCGCCGGCCATGTCGAGCCCCGACGAGTCGAGCCGGCGGGCGTTGTAGAGCTCGGTGAACTTGCGGCCGTCGTCGGGGGTGTCGAACCCCTCCAGCTCCCTGACGGTCTGGCGGCCCAGGTTGGCCCGGTCCACCAGGAACAGGACCCGCCGGGCCCCGGCGTGGCGCAGCAGCCGGTAGGTCACGTTGGCGGCGGTGAAGGTCTTGCCCGAGCCGGTGGCCATCTGGATCAGGGCCCGGGGCCGGTTCGCCCTCAGCGACTCCTCCAGGTTGGCGATGGCGGTGGCCTGGGCCGGCCACAGCTTGGCCGCCTCCGGGTCCAGCTCGGGCAGCAGCCTCAGCCCGGCCCGCAGCGAGCCCCGGCCTTCGGTGTGGTCGTCGTGCCAGCGGGCCAGGGTCTCGGGCCGGTGGAAGGCGAACACCCGCCGGGAGGCGGGCTCGGGGTCCAGCCCGGAGGTGAAGCGGGTCTCGGCGCCGGTGGACTCGTAGCCGAAGGGCAGGGCGCCGTCCACGGTGAAGGCGGGCAGCTCGTCGGGGAAGGCGGTGCGGTAGCGGAGGGTCTGGGGCTCCACCCCGGTGAGGGTGGCGCCGGTCCGCTTGGCCTCGATCACCCCCACCGCCTGGCGGTCCACGAACAGCACGTAGTCGGCCGGCCCGGCCCCGGTGGGCACCTCCCGGACCGCCACCCCCCTGGCCGCTCCCACCGCGGCGCGCCCGTAGTCCTGCACCGCCCACCCGCAGGCCTGGAGCTGCGCGTCGATGGCCGCCCGGGCCCGCCCCTCAGGCGTGAGATAGTCCGACCCCTCGCTGACCCCCACAGTTGCCGCCGCCGCCGTCCCGGTCAGCCGTCTGCCGCGGGTTCGAGCGACCGGATCAGATCGCGGAGCTTCTGGACGCGATTCCTCGCTGCCCCGGAGACCGCGCCCTCGGTGCTAGTCAGTTTGGCGTCGACGAACTCCATCACTTCGCTCGCCAACTTGTCCCCGGCTCGGTGGAAGTATTCGCGGATGATGCCGATGTCGGCCGCGCCCTCCCAGAACATGGTGACGAGATGCTCGCCCAGCCTCAGGTCATTCGTGTTGGAGCGGCCGCGGCCCGACGGCACGGGTTGGGCCTGCATGCGTCGGATGGCTGCCTCGTAATGGGCGCGGAGCACGCAGAACACCTGACCCTGGGCTCGGCAACTGCCGATGTACGCGGTCCACGCCGCGTCGAGCAGAGCCGCCGACTCCGGCGCCTCTGGGAATATGCGGTCGAGGTGCTCAGCCACCCAGGCTTCGTCCAAGAGGATCAGCCGGGACAGCCAGCTCCCGTAAACCGAGTGAACGACCGGGGAGGGGCTGCGCTGGGGATCGAGATGGTGTTCGAGGATCAGCCGGACCTCGGGCATGAGATCGAACCCTCCGCTCACGTCGGCGCCCGACGACTCAAGCTGCCGCCTGCACCACGTGGCGTATCCGATCACCGCGTGCATCGCCATGGCTGGGTTGTCGTCCATGGACCTAGCGAAAGCATCGCCGGGATCGGCGTTGCTTCCCCCGTGCTCTGGCGGCGGGCACGGATCGGTCGCAAGCCTTGCCAGCACCCGCCACACCGACGCCCGCAACTCAAACGGGATCTGGTGGTCAGGATCGGAGAGGCCTGAATTGAGGAGCGCGGTAATCTCGCGCCGACACCGCTGCCACCCGCGACGCTGCCCTCGGGGCGCAGCATCCCCCGCGGGTCCGAGCGGGTGCGATGTCACCAGATCGGCGAGCTTCAGCGGCTCACACCAAGAAAAGGCGCTCCTTCTCAAGCCTTTGTCGAGCCCGGCGAAGAAGCCCGCCACGTAAGCCGGGTGCAGGTCGATGAAGGACTCGGCGATGGGGGCGTAGTCATCGGCTCGCCACGGCACGGCTTCTTCCAAGGCGAGCCCCAGACCCTCGACCGAGGGCATCTCCAGACGGCCGGGATCGTCGGCAGGCTGCCATCTTCGCAGATAATCGACGATGCTTCGGGGCGAGCGGGCCCGCATCTCATCGATGGTCAGAGGGCTCTCCGGGCCGGTCCAGCCCGAACACCCGAGCTTCGGGAAGTCAGGGTCCTCGGGCGGTCCTAGCTCGGACACAAGCCTCAGGCAGGTCTCTCGGGCCGAGTCGTCTAGATGCCCCTCGACAGCGCCGTACCAGTCTCGCCGCCAGGAGTCGGCATAGCGATGTGCGTCGACGTCGCTGGGCGGTGAATCAGCCCATACCGTGCCGTAGCGCACGTAGTCCTTGATGTCGGGACCGGCCGCGATCCAGCCGAGCACCTCTCTTTGAGCATCGGCATCCACATCGCCGAAACGCTGGCGAAGCAGCGTGGCGTACTCGTGTCTCAACCGGTGATCGTCGAACAGCGCCCGATCGGCGATCCGCTCGGCGGCCAGGTTGGCTCCGTGTTCGGAGAAGGCCAGAACATGCAAGGCGATTCTTACATGAAGGAGCGTGCTGGATTCGAGGTGTCGGACCACGGATTCGAGATCGCTCTTGCTTCGTTGCGACAACTTTCTTGCTGCATCGCAGACACCTGACACAAGAACGTGCTCTATGCCTCGGTATCTAACATCTGAGGAGCGATCTAATGTAGGTCTCCATATGTATGAATAGTCACCCGACTTAGAACATTCATTATCTCTATCATTTAAGCGGAGCATGTTTTCAAGAGTAGATGACAACAGTTGCAGACCTTTCAACCCGGTTCTTAGGATTATATTGCTCAAATCTTCAATTACATTTCCGTATTCTAGCTCTGGATATTCATAATCGTACTCTGGGAAGCGGGCCACTGGTTGAGGACGGGCATGAAGAAGAGTTTCTAGCCGTTTGTTGTTTCGTAAGTCAGGCCGCAACTCTAATATCGCTTTGGCCGCGGCCAATCCGTCGTCTATCTGGCCAGCATCAAAAAGACGTGATACCATGTCTATTGCATCCAACGCGTAATACTCCGGTTCCGAAGTCTCAAGCCACCTGGCTACTTTCTTCGAGATCTGGCGAAGGTGATCGTCAGGCAGGTACCAGGCTGTTCTCAGGATATGACCGGTTACTTTCGGGTTCTCGCTAGGAACGATCTCTTCTAGAACGGTGACGACCGCGTCGGGTGCAGATGTGGCCATGCGAGTTAGGTAATAACCTTCAGGCCAGATTGGAAAAAAGGTGGTATTTTGTTCGTCCCTAAATGGTGCTGGAGGGCTGTTAAAGAAGCCGCGTTCTCGCAGCGGCTCCACCCACTCTGGATTCTTGAGGCGATTGAAGAAGTGGGCTCTTTTTCTCGGTACGTCCGTTAGGGCTGCGACCTTCTCCAACTGTTCAGGCGTTGGCGGTGCCCATGAACCCATCGAGTTCACGACTTGTTCTCGTGATGCCGGTTCATGATTGCTGTTAGCCCCTCCTCAAAGGCCCGAAAACGCTCGACGAGCGAGTCCTCGTCTTTCGCTCTGATCCGTTTTGTGCCTACATGGACCAAGCGGACGGCCCAATCGTGGACACCTGTCCACTGTCTCACATCGTACTCGGTCTGCGGCGTGTCCGCCATGGTCGTGAACAATCGTTCTGCTTTGGCCTCCTTGTTCCGGGAAGCGTTCAGGCGGCCTATGAGGAGTTCGGCCACTGCCTTGAGAAAGCGGACCGAAACAAACTGATCCACCCTGATCGGCTGGTAGGTGCCAGGAAGACCTTCCTCTTTCTCCCACTGGGCCGCGATCTCGTCCGTGAGCCGGGAGTAGTCCGTTCGAGACGTCCCTGGCGATGGGACGATCTCGTCGGGCAGTCGATTCCAGATTTCCCGGACCGCGTAGACTACGAAACGGACCCGGCCCGGGAACTCGGGGTCCAAGGCCATCCTGACAGCACCTTCGTACACCGGTGCCAGCGCCGCAGTCTCCGACGCGAGCCACCCGAGCAGGCGGCGGCGTTCAGGGCTCAGGGGAGTTTCAGAGATTTTCAAATAATATCAAGATAATTCAATCAGACCAACTCAGCCTGGAGTGGCTCCGTGGTTGGCCCTTCAGCCCGCTGGGCCGTGCGCTACTGCTTTCGGCGTTGGAGGAGGGCGGCGACCCCGTACTTGACGATGCAGATCAGCGCCCTCGCGCCGTCGATCCAGTTGATCTTCTTGCCCTCGGCGTAGGTGCGGCCCGAGTAGGAGACCCCCACCTCCCAGACCCGCCAGCCCCCGGCCGCCACCTTGGCCGTGACCTCGGGCTCGAACCCGAAGCGGTCCTCCTCAAGGGTGATGGACTGGATCACCTCGCGGCGGAAGAGCTTGTAGCAGGTCTCCATGTCGGTGAGGTTCAGGTTGGTGAACATGTTCGACAGCGTGGTCAGGAACTTGTTGCCCACGTAGTGCCAGAAGTACATCACCCGGTGGGGCTGTCCCGAATAAAAGCGCGAGCCGTAGACCACGTCGGCCAGGCCCCTGACCATCGGGTCCAGCAACGCGTCCCAGTCGGCGGGGTCGTATTCCAAGTCGGCGTCCTGCACGATCACGAAGTCGCCTGAGGCTTCGGCGAATCCCCAGCGCAGCGCCGCTCCCTTGCCCTGATTGCGGGGCTGGAGCAGAACCCGCACCCTCTCATCGTCCAAACGGGCCAGCCGGTCACGGGTGCCGTCGGTGGAGCCGTCGTCCACTATCACCAGCTCAGCGGTGTGGGGGCTGGACAGGACCCTGGCCACGATCTCATCGATGGTCGCCGACTCGTTGTAACAGGGCATCACCACCGACAGCCGGGGCTGTGGCGGGTTCGCTGGCTCGGCGGGTCCGGCGTCTGGCTCGTCCTGCCCGGCCGCCGCTTCAGAGGGCTCCGGCGGGTTCGCTGGCTCGGCGGGTCCGGTCATGGCGTCAGTCCCGGGCGGTGAGGGTCGGCTCGGAGGCGCCCGAGGCCACGTGGTCTAGATAGCGGTCCACCACCTCGTCGGGATCGCCGGTGCAGCGCAGGCGGCCGTGGTCGAGCCAGGCCGCCTCGTCGCAGAGCTCCCGGATCAGGGCCGAGTCGTGCGACACCACCAGCACCGTCTTGCCCGCGGCCCGGATCCGGTCCATGTGGCGCAGGCACTTCTGCTGGAACTCCTCGTCGCCCACCGCGATCACCTCGTCCACCAGCAGGATCTGGGGATCGACGTTGACGGCCACCGCGAAGCCGAGCCTCACGTACATGCCGCTGGAGTAGATCTTCACCGGGGCGTCGATCTGCTCGCCGATCCCGCTGAACTCGATGATGTCGTCCATGGCCGCGGCCATCTGGCGGCGGCCCAGCCCCAGCATGGCCCCGTTGAGGAACACGTTCTCCCGGCCGGTCAGGTCGGGATGGAACCCCGAGCCCAGCTCCAGCAGGGCCGAGAGCCGCCCGGCGGTGCGTATCTCGCCCTTGGTGGCCCGGTGGATGCCGGCGATCAGCCGCAGCAGGGTGGACTTGCCGCTGCCGTTGTGGCCGATCAGCCCGAAGAACGAGCCCGACCGCACCCGCAGCGACACGTCCCGCAGCACCCAGAAGTCGCGCACATCCCGGCGGCCGAACCGCAGGATGGCCTCCTTGAGCGACCCGGGCCGGTCCAGCTCCAGCCGGAACTGCTTCGACACCCCCTCCACGGCGATGGCCGCGGCCCCATCCGCGCCCGCGCTCACGGCCCCTCGCCTTGTCTAGCGGGGGCAGCGGCGGGGCTGACGGCGGCACCTGCGCCCGCGCTCACGGCTCCTCGCTTATCTGCATGGAGCGGCGCCGGAAATACAGCAGGCCCAGAACGAAAGAGGCGGCCGCCCACCCGGCCGCGGTAGCCAGCCTCGACAGCGACGGGACCTCCAGGAAATACACCGCGTCCCGGGACACGGCCACGATGGCGTTCAGGGGGTTCAGCTCCATCATCCTCCGCACGGGCAGGCCGTAGGCCTCCTCGGGCACCAAGTCGGGGGTGAAGACTATGGGGATGAGGAAGAAGGTGACGCTGAGCACGATCCCCACCAGGTGCTCGGTGTCGCGGTAGCGGGCGTTGAAGATCGACACAACGAACCCGACGCCGAGCCCGAACACGGCCACCAGCACCAGCGCCACGGGCAGGAACAGCACCGTGGCCGAGATGTTGCCGAAGCCGATCATGATCGCCACCAGCACCAGCGCCTCCAGCACGCTCTGCAGGAACGTGGACACCGCGCCGCCCAGGATCACCGTCTCGGTGGGGAAGTAGATCTTCTTGCGCAGATCGCTGACCCCCTGGAGCCACTGCATCGACCCGGTCACGACCTCGGTGAACAGGTTCCACACCACCAGCCCGGTGAACAGGTAGAGGGCGAAGGTCTCGGCCCGCCCGTTGGCGGTGACCGGCGGGGCGGCCCGGTAGATCACCCCGAACACCAGGCTGTAGACCGCCACCGTCACCAGCGGCTTGATCAGCGACCACAGCCAGCCCAGGGCGCTGCGCTTGTAGCGGGCCTTCGTCTCCCGCTCGGCGAAGTTGCGGACGAGCATGAGCCCGGTGCGGATCATCGGGGCCCCCGCGCCGTCCCGCCCGCCGGATCATCCCCGGCCCCCGAGCCGCTTCCGGCCCCCGAGCCGCTTCCGGCCCCCGGGTCGCTTCCGGCCCCCGGATCATCCCCGGCACCCGGCCGGCGCAGCGTCAGGGCCAGGCGGGCCCGCAGCCGCTTGGGCAGCGCGGCCAGCAGTGTCCGGGTGGGGATGGCCTCCACCATGGCCTCGGGGCCGCCGCCGGAGGTGAAATGGGCCACGGCCAGGCGCCGGGCCGCGGGACCGTCGAGCACGAACGCCTCGGCCTCCAGTTTGCGGATCACCTTCTCCCGGTCGCGCCGCCACTGGGCCTCGTCGGCCTCGCTGCGGGAGTTGGCGCCGTCGGCCCGGCGGTACAGCGAGGTCGGCTCGGGGATCGAGTGGACGCCGATCAGCAGGGCGGCCCGCACGATCAGGTCCCAGTCCTCGCACACCTGCAGGTCCTCGTCGAAGCGCAGGCCGAAGCGTTCCAGCCCCGGGCGGGGCAGGGCGACCGAGCAGATCGGGGTCTCGCTGTGGGACAGGTGGGCCAGCAGGTCGAACTCCTCGGCGTAGGGGTGCTCCACCGGCCCGAGGGGGGCCTGGGGCTCGGCGGTGCCGGCCGCCGCCCAGGTCTGCACCCCGCAGGCGGCCCGGATGATCCGGCCCGGGGCCTCGGCCGCCCCCCGGGCGAAGGCCGCCAGCCAGTCGGGGCCGGCCAGGTCGTCGTCGTCGAGGAAGGCGACGTAGTCGCCGGCGGCCGCGTCCAGCCCGGCGTTGAGGGGCCGGCAGCGGCCTCCGCCCTGGACGGCGATGACCGACCAGTGGGCCGGCATCGAGCCCGCGTCGGCCTCGGCCGCCTCGGCCAGCGCCGACTCGACGGAGGCGGCCGTGCCCTCGGGGCCGTGGGCGGCCACCACCGCGTCGAAGTCCGGCGGCCGGCTCTGGGCGGCCAGGGAGGCCATCGCCTCCCGCAGGGTGCGGGGCCGCCGCCCCTGGGTGCGCACGATCACCGTGAAGGCGGGCTCGGGGGGCGTCGGCGGCGCCGCGCCGGGCAGGCCGAGCCGGTGCAACAGGCTGTCGAGAGGGCTGATCACAGTCACCGCCAGCAGCCGTGGGACCGTCGGCTCGCCGTCAATCCTAGCCGGTGGGCGCCAGGCCATTAGCCTGCCCTCGGTGCCCGCCCCCGACAAGAACGGCGATCCGCTCGCCTTTGCCCGGCGCCTTCAGGCCGAGATCGAGGCCGAGGCGGCGGCGCTGCGGCGGGACCGGCCCGACATCGCCCGGATCGAGCGCGAGGCCGGCCGCCAGTGGGAGGCCATAGCCCAGCTCGGCGACGACGCCGAGCCGTCGGCGCGGCTGCTGCGCCTGGCTGGGCGCCTGGCCTACGCCGATGTGGACGTCCCGCTGGGGGCCAGGGCCGGGGTGCGCCAGGTCAAGGGGGCGGTGCGCCGCCTCGTCCACTGGTATCTGCGCCATCTGGCCGACCAGCTCAACAGTTGGCACGATGTGGTGGTGCGGTGGATGAGCCGCACCGACGACCGGCTCCGGGCCGCCGAGGAGGCCCTGGGGCTGGCCCCGCTGTCGATCCCCGGCGCCGGCGCCGGTGACGACGGCGGGCCGGACCGGTTCGGCTTGGCCGACCTGATCGGCGCCGCCCCGGATCTGTCCGAGACCGCGGCCGACGAGGTGGCCGCGGCCATGGAGCCGACCGGCGGCCCGGTGGCGGTGCTGGGCTGCGCCGGGGGGGCGGTGGTGGCTGCCTTTGGGAGGGCCGGGGTCTCGGCCTACGGCGTGGACCGCGACCCCGAGCGGATCCTGGCCGGCGTCCGAGAGGGCCTGGACTTGCGCCGCGACGACCCCATGGCCCATCTGCGGGGCCTGGCCGGCGGCACCCTGGCCGGCGCGGTGCTGACCGGCTTCGTCGAGGACCTGACCGTCGGGGCGGCCGGCGCGGCGGTGGCCGCGGTCACCGGCGCGGTGCGGGTTCCCGGCGCGGTGGCGGTGGTGGCCGCCGACCCGGCCGCCCGGGACCCGGTGCAGCGAGACCTGCGGGCGGGCCGAGGCCTGGCCCCGGCCACCTGGGCCCACCTGCTGGAGCGGGCCGGCTGGACCGTGACCCGGCAGCCGATCGCCGCTGCCGGCGAGGCCGCGGAGCTGATCCTCGCCCGCCGCCTGTGACCCGGCGGCCCCGGGTTCACCAGTTCACCGCGGTCTTGACCGACCGGGACGCGGTGGGGGCCCACACCCTGGCCCTGCACCGGCTTTTGACCGAAGACTTGGGCTGCGACGCCGCCGTCTTCGCGGCCCAGCGGGTAGGAGCGGCTCGGCGGCTAGGCGGCGACTTCCGCGATCACCCCCGGCACCCTCCGCCCGACCTGGTGATCTACCAGGCCTCGGTGGGCTCCCCGGTGGCCGACTACTTGCTTACCCGCCCCGAGCCGTTGGTGATCGACTACCACGGGGTGACCCCGCCCGAGTTCTTCGACGGCTGGGACCCGGCAATGGCCGCCGCCGCCCGTTGGGGTCGTGATCAGTTGTGCCGGTTGGGGCCGTTGGCGCGGCTGATGCTGGCTCATTCTGGGTTCGCGGCGTCGGAGTTGGTCGAGACTTGCGCAGGTGGGGGAGTTAGCCAACCTGGTAAAGCGGCTTGTTCTGAGTTAACGGCGTCGGGTTTGTCGGGGCCGGGGGCAGGTGGGGTGGCGGTGGTTCCGGTGTTATTGGACGCGGCGGCGGCGTGCGGCGGGTCGGTGGCGGGGGGGTTGCGGGCGGGTTTGGGTTCGGGGGTTGGTGCGGTGTGGTTGTTTGTGGGGCGGGTGGTTGCGAATAAGGGTTTTCATGATTTGTTGGCGGCGTTCGCGGTGTTTAGGGGGTTGGTGGGGGATCAGGCTCGGTTGGTGTTGGTGGGTTCGGGTGGGGATGGGTCCTATGGGGGGGCGGTGCGGGCGTTGGGGGATGTGTTGGGGTTGGGTGGTTCGGTGGTGTGGGCGGGTTCGGTTCCCGGTGGGGTGTTGGGGGGTTGGTATCGGGCGGCGGATGTGTTGGTGTGTTTGTCGGATCATGAGGGGTTCGGGGTGCCGTTGGTGGAGGCGATGGGGGCGGGTTTGCCGGTGGTGGCGTTTGATGCGGGGGCGGTGGGTGAGACGTTGGGGGGTGCGGGGGTGTTGTTGGGGGACAAGTCGCCGGCGTCGGTGGCGGCGGCGGTGCGGCGGGTGTTGGGCGATGAGGCGCTGCGCCGCGGGTTGGCGGCTGCGGGTCGGCGCCGGGCGGCGGAGCTGGGTCCGGACCGGGCCGCGGCGGCCTACGCCGAGGCTCTGGCCCCGCTGCTGCAACCGGCTGACCAGCCCAGCGCCGAGCCATGACAGCACCGGCCGGCCCCCGAAAGGGCCGTGACCGCGACCAGCGAGCCGGATTGGTGCCGAGCCATGACCGCCGACTGCTGTCTCCGAAACGAGCCATGACTGGTGCCGGCCGCTCCCGAGCCCTGACCGGCAACCGCTCGCGCCGGAGAGCCCGGGGCCCGGTCGTGGATCTGCTGGTGCCGGAGCTGAGCGACCGGGACGCGGTCTCTGCCCACACCCTGGGGCTGCGAGATTTGCTGGCCGACCGCTTCGAGGCGGATGTGCGCCTGTACACAGGGGCCACCACCGACTTCGGCCGCGCCCGGGGGGCGGTCGGCCTGCGCCGCTGGCGCGGCGGCGCCGATGTGACCGTGCTCCAGCACGCCATCGGCTCAGGGGTCGCTGAGGCGGTGATCGAACACCGGGTCCCGGTGGTGCTCGACTACCACTGCATCACGCCGCCCGAGATGGCCGAGCCTTGGGTGCCTCCTGAGCAGGTCGTCCAGCTTCGCTGGGGTCGTGATCAGTTGTGCCGGTTGGTTCCGTTGGCGGGGCTGGTGCTGGCTCATTCTGGGTTTGCGGCGTCGGAGTTGGCGGGGGCTTGCGCGGGTGGGCGGGTTTGTCGGCCTGGTGAAGGGGCTCGCTCTGGGTTAGCGGCCTCGGAGTTGGTGGGGGCGGGGTCGGGTGGGGTGGTGGTGGTTCCGGTGTTGTTCGACGCGGCCTCGGCGGTTGCGGGTGATGGCGGGCCTTCGGCAGGCGGTGGGTCGGCGGCGGCTGCGTCGGGTGGCGGGTCGGCGTCGGGTGGCGGTCCGGCGGCGTGCGGCGGGTCGGTGGCGGGGGGGTTGCGGGCGGGTTTGGGTTCGGGGGTTGGTGCGGTGTGGTTGTTTGTGGGGCGGGTGGTTGCGAATAAGGGTTTTCATGATTTGTTGGCGGCGTTCGCGGTGTTTAGGGGGTTGGTGGGGGATCAGGCTCGGTTGGTGTTGGTGGGTTCGGGTGGGGATGGGTCCTATGGGGGGGCGGTGCGGGCGTTGGGGGATGTGTTGGGGTTGGGTGGTTCGGTGGTGTGGGCGGGTTCGGTTCCCGGTGGGGTGTTGGGGGGTTGGTATCGGGCGGCGGATGTGTTGGTGTGTTTGTCGGATCATGAGGGGTTCGGGGTGCCGTTGGTGGAGGCGATGGGGGCGGGTTTGCCGGTGGTGGCGTTTGATGCGGGGGCGGTGGGTGAGACGTTGGGGGGTGCGGGGGTGTTGTTGGGGGACAAGTCGCCGGCGTCGGTGGCGGCGGCGGTGCGGCGGGTGTTGGGCGATGAGGCGCTGCGCCGCGGGTTGGCGGCTGCGGGTCGGCGCCGGGCGGCGGAGCTGGGTCCGGACCGGGCCGCGGCGGCCTACGCCGAGGCTCTGGCCCCGCTGCTGCAACCGGCTGACCAGCCCAGCGCCGAGCCATGACTGGTGCCGGCCGACCTCCCGAATTTGCTGTGACCGCCAACGGCTGGCTCGGCGAGCCTGGGCCATGACCGACATCACTTTCGTCGTTCCCCGCTACGGCCGGGAGATCCACGGGGGGGCCGAGACCGGGGCCCGCTCGCTGGCCGTCGGACTGGCCGCCGACGGCTGGGACGTGCAGGTGCTCACCACCTGCGCCCTCTCCGCGCTCACCTGGGCCAACCAATACCCGGCTAGAACCGAGACCGAGGACGGGGTTGCCGTCCACCGCTTCGCCACCGCCCGCACCCGACCCGTGGACTTCGACGCCTGGTCGGCCCCGGTTTTGGCCCGGTCCGGCGCCGCCGACCACCACACCGCCCTGGAATGGATCGACCGCCAAGGCCCCGACAGCCCCGGCCTGATCGACGCGGTCGCCTCGGTGCGAGACGGCGTGCTGGCGCTGTACCCGTGCCTGTACCAGCCCGCGGTGCGGGGGGCCATGGTGGCTTCGGCCCCGACCGTTCTTCACCCCGCGGCCCACCCCGAGCCCCCCCTCGGCCTGTGCGTGTTCGACGAGCTTTTCACCTCGGTGGACGCCCTGGCCTTCCACAGCCGGGCCGAGCAGCGGCTGATCGCCGAGCGCTCGGCCGTCTCGACCGTCCCGCAGGCGGTGGTCGGCCTGCCCGTCCCCGCCCCCGGCGACCCCTTGGCGGCTGGAGCAGCCGAGGCGGCCGGGCTGGGCGAAGCGGCCGAGGGCCGGCTGAGGGAGGCAGGTCCGGTCGGAGGCCCGGCTGAGGCGGCCGAACTGAGCGGAGCGGCCGAGGGCCGGCCGGCGGTGATCGGCACCGAGGAATCTCTGCGGCGGCGCTTCGACTTGGGCGAAGGCCGGATCGTGCTGTGCCTGGGCCGGGTCGATCCCGGCAAGGGGGCCCGCGCCCTGGCCGATGCCTTCGGGCGGGGCCGATTCGAGGGGGCGACCCTGGTGCTGGCCGGGCCCGGGCGCGGTCGGCCCCCCTCGGGGGGGAGGGTGAGGTCGCTGGGCCCGGTGACCGACCGGGACAAGTGGGGGCTGCTGGCCGCGGCCGATGTGCTGGTGCAGCCGTCGCGGCTGGAGTCGTTCTCGCTGGTGGTGCTGGAGGCCTGGCTGGCCGGTACCCCGGTGCTGGTGAACGGGGAGTGCCCGCCGCTGGTCGAGCACTGCCGGGCCGGCGGCGGAGGTCTGTGGTACTGCGGCGAGGCCGAGTTCCGGGCCGCCCTGCGGCTGCTGCTGGACGACGCCGGAGCCCGTCGCCGCCTGGCTGCGGCCGGCCGGGCCTATGTGACCGAAGCCTTCTCATGGCCCGCGGTCAAGCGCCGCTACGAGGCCCTGCTGTCGCGGATCGTCTAAAGCGCCCGCAGGGTAGGGGCCGCGCCTCGAGTCTCACTTCCTGCGGTCCTGTCCAGTTTGACGGCAGTTCCTCCGGCCGGCGGGTCCTGTCACGGGCGCGGACTGGCCCTCCAGCGTGCCGTTGTCGTCGGCAGGGTGTTCCCTCCGGCCGGCGGGTCCTGTCACGGGCGCGGTTTTGCCGCGGGGCGGCAAAACCTTGCCCCCGTGCCACCCCCCGGCCTGGTGGTTTCGCCTTTGGTCGGCTTCGGCGCTTGGGGGTTGAGTTGGCTGACTGAGGTTGATTTTCGGGGGGGGGGGGGGGGCTAGCGTGCATTTTGATGTCGGTTGCTGGGGTCGATTCGTTGGCTGTTGGTCTGTGCAAAGGCGGTGTCGCGGTGTCTGAGTCCTCGTTGAGTTCTGCGTTGGTGTCGGGTTCGGGTCGGGCTTTGGGGGCTCGGCGGGCCGGGTGGGTGCTGCGGGCCGCGGTTGCGGCGGCCGCGGTTGCGGCGGTGGTTGTGGTGGGGGCGTCGGCGGCTTGGGCGGCGGCGCCGGTGTTTCCGACTTCTGACAACGACCCGGTCATGAACGAGTCGGCGACGGTGACGGTTTTGGCGGGGGGCGAGGGCCAGACGAAGGTGGGGCCGCCGGTGCGGGCGGTGGACGCTGACGGCGACTCGTTGACGTATTCGCTGTCGGACGGGGATCCGCTGCATGCGTTCTTCTTCACGATTGATTCGTCGAGTGGGCAGATTTCGATGAATCCGGACACGCGCTCGGGGGTGTATCGGGTGAGGGTGTCGGTGTCAGACGACGAGTTCGACTCCGACGATTCGGATACGGCGACGGTGGATGTGACGATTCATGTGACTTCGCCGGGCCATTACCCGTGGGAGGATGCTTGGGTGCATGCCCGGTCGATGACGGCGGCTGGCGAGACGGCTTACAACCGTTTGGGGTGGTGGATGGATGCCACTTCTGAGGTGGTCGTGGTGGGCGCCTATGAGGCGGGGCCGAGCCAAGCCGGCGCGGTGTACGTGTTCGATCCCGACAGTGGCGCTCAGTTGGCCAAGCTGACGCCGCCCAGCCCGCAGGCCAACGGCTTCTTCGGCGGTTCGGTGTTGGTGGCGGGCGACACGATCTTCACGGGCAGTTGGTCCGACAACTCCAACAGGGGCCGGGTTTACGTGTTCTCCAAGCCCGAGGGGGGCTGGGCTGGCACCATTAACACGGCGACGGCGGTGATCACCTCGGGGATCAACCAGAACTATTTCGCTTGCAGCCTTGCGGTGTCAGATGACGGCGAAACGCTGGTGGTCGGCATGTGCGGGCACACCTCCAGCACCGGCGCGGCCTTTGTGTTCACCAAACCGGCGACGGGCTGGGAGAACACCACCGCGCAGGCCGCCGGGGTGGTCCAGTTGAGCGCTGGCACCAGGACCCAAAGCGGGCACTTCTTGGGATATTCCTCTGCGATCTCAGGCGACGGCAACACGATCGCGGTGTCCGCCGCCTACGAGGACTCCGGCGGGGTCTTCAACCGAGGCGCGATCTACGTGTACACCAAACCCGATACGGGCTGGACGAGCACCACCGGCTCTGACGTCGTTGCCCGGTTGACGGTCGAGGACGCGTTCCGCCGTCAGGAACTGGGGTACTTCGGCCTGGCCTTGTCTGGTGACGGCTCGACGCTGGTGGCCGCGGCCTCGGGGAGGTGGCGCAAAGGCGAAGGCGACGACTCGCAGATCCCCGACGACGCCTACGGCTCGGCCTTCGTGTATGTGAGGCCTCAGGCGGGCTGGGCCGACGCGACGGAGACGGCTGAGCTGGCCGCCGGCTTCGGCCACAAATACGACTTCTTCGGCCGGGGCGTGGCCATCAGCGCCAGCGGCGATCGGATCGCGGTGAGCAACCCCATGTCGCGCTCAAGCAACTACCGGGGCTCGCTGTACGTGTACACCAAACCGGCGAGGGGTTGGGCCGGCGGCCTCGACGCCGACAATCTGCGGGTTTTGACCCTGGCCAGCGCCGACAGCGACCCCAATCACCGCTACTCCTTCGGCGACCACGGCATAGTCTTCATCGGCGAAAACCAGCTAGTGGCGTCACAAGACGGCTATGTCGAAGCCCTCAAACAAAAAGACGAACTGACCACGCTGCCAGACGGGGGCCTCTACGGCGACAACGACGACCACAGCAGCAACTCCAACATACGCCCGGGCTCGGTGCATCTGTTCAAACTCCGCCAAGCCTCCCAACAACAGCCCGCAGCGCCCCCGCCGCCCCCGCCGCCCCCGCTGCCGCCCGATGACGGAACCGACGGGCCCGACGAGCCGGAGGGGCCGGCCCCGCCCCCCGAATTCGCGGACGTGGACGAAGAGTCCGTTCACGCCCAGAGCATCGAGAAGGTGGCGGCGCTGGGGATCACCGCGGGCACCACGGCCACCACCTTCTCGCCGTCAGACACGGTGACGCGGGCCCAGATGGCCACCTTTGTGGCCCGCACCTGGCAAGCAGCCGGAAGGGACTGCCCCACATCGGGGGCCTCGTCCTTCGCCGACGTGGCCTCGGGCTCGACCCATGCCGCGGGCATCGACTGCACATCCGCGCTGGGGATCACCGCCGGCACCGCAGACCGGACGTTCTCACCGACAGAGCCCGTGACCAGAGCCCAGATGGCCACCTTCCTGGCCCGGGCCTGGCAAGCAGCCGGCCGGGAATGCTCCAGTGCCGCGGCCGGCGCCTTCTTCGACGACGTGCCCGCCGACTCCGCCCACGCCGCCGGCGTCGCCTGCATGGCCGCCTTGGGAATCACCAGAGGCACCGCCTCCGGGACTTTCTCGCCCTCAGACACGGTCACGAGAGCCCAGATGGCCACCTTCCTGGTCCGCTTCCACCAAGCCCTCACCAACTAACCCGGCCGGCTGGGCCGTCCCGCCTCGGCTTCAGCCGTCGATGACGCGGCGGTACACGGCGGTCATCTGAGCGGCCACCCGGGGCCAGGCCAGATCGGCCAAGCGGTTCCGCAGGGCCGGCGACGGCGCCGCGGCCGACTCCAGCGCCGCGGCCAGCCCGGCGGCCAGGGCCGGGCCGTCGCCGGGGGGGATCAGGTCGATCTCGTCGCCCAGCAGCTCGGGCAGCGCCCCCACCGCGGTGGCCACCACCGGGACCCCCACCGACACCGCCTCCAGCGGCACCAGGCCGAAGCCCTCCCTAAGCGACGGGTAGGCCACCGCCGCCGCGCCCCGCAGCAGGCCGGCCCGCACCGCGCCGTCCACCGCCTCCAGCCGCACGTAGCGCCGGCCCAGCCCGGCCGCGTCGGCCGCGGCGGCCAGCGCGGCCTCGCCGGCCCCGACCGGACCGGCCACCACCAGCCCCACGTCGGGATCGAGGCCGGCCACCGCCTGGGGCAACCCGGCCAGCCCCTTGCGGGGCTCCGTGGCCCCCAGCGCCAGCACGTACCGGTCGGCGCCGGCCAGGCGGCGGGCCTCGGCCCCGTCGCCGGGCCCCACCTCGGCCAACCCCACCGGCACGGTGTGGACCCGGCCGGGGTCGGCGCCCAGCAGGCCGGGCGCGGCCTCCGCCACCGACCGCGAGGTCACGTGGACGTGGGCGCCGGTGGCCACCGCCCGGCGCAGGGCCCGGCCCATCCGCCGCACCGCGGGCGGACACCACTGCGGGTCGGTCACCGGGGTCAGGTCGTGGACGGTCACCAGCCGGGGGGTCCGCCCCGGCGGGACGGTGTAGTTGGTGCCGTGAACCAGATCGGCGGGCAGGGTCAGGCCCCGGGCCGTGAGCCGGGCCGCCGGCGCCGGGAGGGGGGCGGCCCAGATCAGATGGCACAGCCCGGCCGGCCGGCGGCGGCGCCGTACTGCTGTGCCGCAGTCGGGGGCCCGGCGGGCCCGCCCCGACAGCACGTATCCGCTGGGCTCGACGCCGGGCAGGTCCCGCAGGGCCCCCAGCAGGCCGGCGGTGGCCTGGTGTATCCCGGTGGGCGGCCCCAGCAGGGGAGTGACGTCGAGGGCGACCCGCAGCGGTCCGGTCATAGCGCCCGCAACCTACCGAACCCGCCGAGCCCCCTCCCGTGATCGCCCGGCTGCCGTCGGTCCGCCCAGTGTCCGCCCGGCTGCCGCTGTCTGGCCCAGTGTCCGCCCGGCCGCCGCCACCAGACCGCCGCCCCCTGTGGCCGACGACCCGCCCCGTGATCGCTCGTCTCGGTGTTAGCTTCACCGGGATGAGAGACGAGATCAGTTCGACGGGCTCAGACCCCGAAGTCCATCGCTGGTTCAGCGTGGCCGGGCCGCTGGGCGAAGTCTGCGTGGCTTACGCCTCGGGCCGGGTCACGGGGCTGGCCCTGGCCGGACGCTTCGACGGCAACGGCGGGTTCGAGGCCTGGATGCGCCGGGAGGTGGGGGTGGAGACGGCCCCCGACCCCGATCCCGACCCGGCCTTCGTGGAGCGGGTCCGGGCCGCGCTGGACGAGGGCCGCACCGACGTCCCGGTCGACCTCGGGTCGCGCACCCCGTTCCACCGGGAGGTGCTGGAACACCTCGTGACCATCCCCAAAGGGGAGGTGCGCACCTACGGGCAGGTGGCCGCGGCGGTGGGCCGGCCCCGGGCCCATCGGGCGGTGGGCACCGCCGTGGCCCGCAACCCCGTGCCGCTGCTGGTGCCCTGCCACCGGGTGGTCCCGGCCGCCGGGGGCGTGGGCAACTACGGCCTGGGCCCCCGCCGCAAGGAGGCCCTGCTGCACCGGGAGGGCGCCCGGCCCTGACCCTGCGGCCCTGACGGTGCCGAGGCCGTTCCCCGGCCACCGGCCAACCCCCGAGGACTAACCCAGCCGGGCGGTCAGCTCGTCGACGACGGCCTCGTAGTCCACCTCGGGCCCGAAGATCAGATCGGCCCGATCCCGGTGGGGCTGCACGAAGGCGTCGTGCATGGGCGCCACCGTGGCCGCGAACTGACGGCGCACGCCCTCGGGGTCCCGGCCCCGCTCGGTGGTGTCCCGGCGGATGCGGCGCCGGAGCCGCACCGGCTCGGGAACGTCCAAAAACACGGTGAGATCCAACCGGGACGCCACCTCGGGGAAGGCGAACAGCAAGATGCCCTCCGCCGCCACCAGGGGAGCGGCCGGCACCGCCTCATAGCTCCCGTTGCGGGTGTGGGTGGAGAAGTCATAGACCGGAACCTCGACGCCGGACCCGGCGGCAAGCCGGTCGAGATGGGCGATGAACAGCTCGTGGTCCAGGGCGTCGGGATGGTCGTAGTTGCGGCCCCGGCGCTGGTCGGGGGCCAGATGGGAGAGGTCGCGATAGTAGGCGTCGAAGTTGAGGACGCTCACCTCGCCGTCGCCCAGCCGGGCGCGCAAACGGCGGGTCAGGGTGGTCTTGCCCGACCCCGACCCGCCGCAGATGCCCCATACCGGAACCGCCACGGGGCCGCACCGTACCCCGCGGCGGTCCCGGCTATGGGAGTGCGACTACCACCAGCCGCGGCCGGAGAACTCCTCGGCGAAGTGCTCGCCGATCCCGGCGAATTCCTCGGCGAAGAGCTCGCCGATCCCGGCCAGTTCGCCGGCATCGATCCCGAGACCTCCCAGGATCTCGGGCTCGTCGAAGTCCGAGAACTCCTCGGCGAAGCGCTCGCCCAGCCTCTTGCCGGCGTCGGCCATGCCTCGGAACCTCTCGGGAAGCTGGTCCCGGCAGCCTTCGTAGGCCGCCTTCCAGGCCGCGGCCTCGGCCTGCCAGGCCGTCCTCAGGTCTTCCTTGGTCATCACGGTGGCGTCGCCGGTGGTGGTGATGGTCACGTCGTCGCCGTCGCGGGTGACGGTGACGCTGCCGTCGCCGAGCTGGACGATCGAGAAGCCGTCGGGCCCCATCACCGAGATTTCGGTGCCGTCCTTGTCATGCTCGAACCCCTCCGACACCCCGGCGTCGGCCAGGCACGTCCTGAAGGACTCGAGCGCGGCCCGCTCCTCCGCGGTCGGCGCCCAGAACCGGTGCAGGAAGCCGCGGCCTCTGTGCCCGGGGGCCGAGTCGCCGTCGTCGCCGTCGCTGTCGTCGTCAGCGCCGTCGCTGTGGCCGTCGTCGCCGTCGTCGTCGGCCGGGGCGGCGGCCGGCGGGTTCGAGGCCGGGTCGTCGTCGGAGCTCTGGGCCCCGGCGCTCATCACCCCGGCCACGGCCAGCGCCAGGGCCATGCCGACAGCCCCTATGGCCGATCCGGTCATCACCGGCCGGCGCTTGAACAGCCGCCTCAGGCCCGACTTGCGGGCGGCCTCGGCGGTCGGCGCCTCGGCCGGGTCGGGATGCTGGTTCATCTCGGGTGTCTGGTTGTCCATCGTGGTTTCCTTTCGCTCGCCGCCCGGAGCACCGAGCGGAGGGATCGAACATCCGGGTGATCCCGGACGCCCCCCAAGATGGCCGATCCCCCCTGAAGCCAAGCTGAGACTGGCTGAGAGTCTCTTATCTGTCTGAGAATGCTCTCAGCATCCAACCGGGGGTTGGCCGCCGCCGGACGGCAGACTTGGCGCATGCGGATACTGGTGGTGGACGACGAAGTCAGGCTGGCCGAGTCGATCCGGCGCGGCCTGGAGGCCGAGGGCTTCGGGGCCGACGTGGTCCACGACGGGCTGGAGGGCCTGTGGCGGGCCCGGGAGGGCAGCTACGCGGCCATGGTCCTCGACATCATGCTGCCGGGCAAGAACGGCTACGAGATCTGCCGCACCCTCCGAGAAGAGGGCAACTGGATTCCCATCCTCATGCTCACCGCCAAGGAGGGCGAGTACGACGAGGCCGAGGGCTTCGAGCTGGGTGCCGACGACTACCTGCGCAAGCCGTTCTCCCTGGTCGTGCTGGTGGCCCGGCTGCGGGCCCTGGTGCGGCGGGGACGGCTGGAGCCGGCCGCGGCCCTGGAGGTGGGCGACCTCACCCTCAACCCCCGGACCCGGCTGGTGCGGCGGGGCGAGACCGCCATCGACCTCACCCCTCGGGAGCACGCCGTGCTGGAGACGCTGATGAGCCGGGCCCCCGAGGTGGTGGGCAAGCAGGAGCTGCTCGACGCGGTGTGGGGCATGGACTTCGAGGGCGACCCCAACATCGTCGAGGTCTACGTCGGCTACCTCCGCCGCAAGATCGACCGCCCCTTCGGGGTCGCCTCCATCCGCACCGTGCGGGCCGTGGGCTACCAGGTGGTGCCGCCGTGAGAGCCGCTGAGACCGCCGAGACCGAGGCCGCCGAGAGCGGGGCCGCTGAGGGTGCCAAAGCCAGGGGGGTGAGAGCCGTGAAGGCGCTGACAAAGATGTCGGTGCGGGCCCGGCTGACCCTGCTGGTGGGGCTGGCCACGGCTGCGGTGCTGTCGGCGGCCGCCGTAGTCGGCCCCGGCCTGATCGGGCAGTCGCTCGTCTCCGGCGTGCTCGACGACGCCGCGGCCGCCCAGGCCGCCGCCCACGAAGTGCTGCACGCCCACGAGGCGATGCACGCCGAGGACGCCCGCGGAGCCGAAGCCGAGCTGGCGGACCGCGAGGGAGCGGCGGAACTTGAAGGGGTGGCCAAGATCATCGACGAGTCGATCCGGGCCTGGGTGCCCCCCGGCGCGATTGAGGGGGCTTGGAAGGACTGGAGCGCCCAGATCCCCGCCGACTGGGCCCTCGACGACCAAGTCTGGGACCGGGAGACGATCGAAGGCTGGCTGGCCAAAGGGGCGGCGGCCATGGAGGAGGTGGCCACCTACCAGGGCGTGACCGACGCTCGGGACTCCATGCGCCGCCTCCGGCGGGCCGGGCTGCTCGGCGATGTCGCCGCCGCCCTCAAAGCCGATGATGGCGCCGCCCTGCCGGTGCTCATGAGGACCGGGCGGGTGGTGAGGGTGCCCCTGGCCGGCAAGGCCGCCGTCCTGCCGCTGAAGCCCGACGAGCTGGGCGCGCCGGTCGTCACCGGCTCCGCCTTGGCCGACCTGGCCTATGAGGCGTCGGGCGGCGCCGGACGGGGCGACCTCGACGAGCTGATCGACGCCCCGGCCGCGCCGTCCGCCGGGGCGTTCCGGGACGTGTCCCGGTTCGTGCTCGACACCCGCCGGGTCGGCGGGGCCGAGATCCTGGTGGCCGCCGACACCAGCGACGTGGCCCGCAGCGTCGAGCAGGTGGAGGTGATCCTGTGGGCGGCGGCGCCGATCATGGCCGCCGCGGCCGCGCTGGTGACCTGGCTGCTCACCGGCCGGGCCCTGCGGCCGGTGGACCGGATGACCGAGCGAGTCCGGGCCATCAACGCCGGCACCCTCCACGAGCGGGTCCCGAGCCCCGGCACCGGCGACGAGATCGACCGGCTGGCCGGGACCATGAACTCCATGCTGGAGCGGATCGAGAGCCACGACGTCCGGCTGCGCCGCTTCGTGACCGACGCCGCCCACGAGCTGCGGACCCCGGTGGCGGTGCTGCGGGCCGAGGCCGAAGTGGCCCTGCGCCGCGGCGCCGACCCGTCTGCGCCCGACCCGTCTGCGCCCGACCCGTCTGCGCCCGACCCATCTGGGCCCGACCCGTCTGTGTCTGATCCGTCTGCGCCCGACCTGGCCTCGGGGGTGCTGGCTGAGTCGCTGCGCCTCCAGCGCATCGTCGACGACCTGCTGGTGCTGGCCCGCCACGACGAGACCAGCCCCGGCGAGGCCGGCTCCGGCGCCGCCGCCCCCCGGCCCGGCGCCGAGGAGATCGACCTCGACGACGTGGTGCTGGCCGAGGTGGAGCGGGCCCGGGCCGTGCCCGTGGACGTGGCCGCGGTGTCGGCCGGGCGGGTGTCCGGCCCGGCCGACTCGGCCGCCCGGGTGGTGGCCCACCTGCTCGACAACGCGGCCCGCCACGCCCGCAGCCGGGTGGCGGTGGCCCTGCGGACCGAGCCGTCCGGGGAGGTGGTCCTCACCGTGGACGACGACGGCGATGGCATAGCCCCCGAGGATCGCCGGCGGGTGTTCGAGCGGTTCACCCGGCTCGGCGAGGCCCGCACCCGAGACAACGGCGGTGCCGGGCTGGGCCTGGCCGTGGTGGCCTCGCTGGTCCGGGAGATGGGCGGGACGGTGACGGTGGGCGACTCGCCCCTGGGCGGGGCCCGCTTCGAAGCCCGCTTCCTTCCCTCCCGGGTTTTCTGAGCATCTATTTGCGCTATAGCTGCCCTTTTTGCTCAGAAAACCCGGAGGGGGGTGGAAACCCCGGATGGGGTGGAAACCCGGAGGGGGTGGCGCAGGCTGCGCACCTCGTGTTCGATCTCGGTCAGTACCTCGCCCGTGTCGGGGTCGACGACCGCGCAGAACCGGTACTCGTGCTCGCTGGTCTCGGCGGTGATGAGGCCGGCGGCGGCCAGCCGGGCGTGGGGCCGCGAGAACTGGGCCACATAGACAGCCACATGGTGACCGTCGTAGGGCGGGGGGTCGGCACCCTCGCGGAACACCAGCGCCTGGTGGGGGCCTATCCCCACCCGGGCGACGGCGCCGTCGGTGTTCTGCCGCACCGAGGCGGGCGCCTCCAGCACCGACTCATAGAAGCGGGCGATGCCGGCCGCAGTCCCGGCGGCTGCGTCCAATTCGACGTACGGGATGCCCAGGGCCATGGCCCCGAACGCCTCGCCGGCCTGATACACCCTTATCCGGTTGCCCCAGGGGCAGCGGACCAGCAGCGTCCCGTCCGGTCCCGGCTCGCAGCCGGCCCCGATTCCGTCGAGGCCCCGGCGGACCCGGTCCAGGCTGGGCGCCACCAGGCCGACCGTGCCCCGCAGCCGCTGCGGGGCCGAGGCGGTGGGCAGATGGAATTGCTGCGATCCGGCGTTGATCCAGATGTTGGCCCCGCCGAAGTCCATATGGGGGTCGCGAGTCAGGCCCAGCCCTTCGACGTAGAACCGCTCCGCCGCCCGCTGGTCGGGCACGGTCACGTTCACGTGCTCCAGCTCCAGGATGTTGCCCACGTCTCCGGCGGTGCGGTCGAACAGCGCCTCGGGCACCTCCGCACCCTAACGCCGCCGGTTCGGGCGAGGCTCGGGCCGCTGGCCGCGGCCGCCGGGCCGCAGGCCGCCGCGGCTCTGAACGCCGGCCTCCCGGGTTTTCTGAGCATCTATTTGCGCTATAGCTGCCCTTTTTGCTCAGAAAACCCGGGGAGCGCGCCGTTGGATGCGGTTGGTCCGTGGCATCATGGCGGCTATGGCACTCGAGCCGGCCCGCCGGGGGGCGATCAGCCCGTTCTACGTGATGGAGGTCATGCGGGCGGCCGAGCGGCGGGAAGCGGCCGGCGGCGAGGTGCTGCACCTGGAGGTGGGCCAGCCGTCCACCCCCGCCCCGGCCAAGGTGATCGAGGCGGCCCACGCCGCCCTGGACTCCGACGTGCTGGGCTACACCACCGCGGCCGGGACCGAGCCGCTCCGCCGCCGCATCGCCCACCACTACCGGGACTGGTACGGCGTCGAGGTAGACCCCGACCGGGTGGTGGTGACGCTGGGGGCCTCCGGCGCCTTCGTGCTGGCCTTCATGGCCTGCTTCGACCCCGGCGACCGGGTGGCGGCGCCCTCGCCGGGCTACCCCTGCTACCGCAACGCCCTCGGGGCCCTGGGGGCGGAGGTGGTCGATTTGGCCACCGGCCCCGAGACCCGCTTCCAGCCCGACCCCGCCGGCCTCGAGTCGCTGGGCCCCATCGACGGGGTGGTGGTGGCGTCGCCGTCCAACCCCTCGGGCACCATGCTCGACGCCGAGGCCCTGGGCTCGCTGGCGAGCTGGTGCGGCGAGCGCGGCGTCCGGCTCGTCTCCGACGAGATCTACCACGGGATCACCTACGGCCCGCCCGCGGCCACCGCCCTGGCCTGCGACCCCGATGCGGTGGTGGTGAACAGCTTCTCCAAGTACTTCTCGATGACCGGCTGGCGGCTGGGCTGGGCGGTGGTGCCCGAGAATCTGGTGGCGCCGGTCACCCGGCTGGCCCAGAACTTCTTCATCTCGGCCCCCACCGCGTCCCAGTTGGCCGCGCTGGCCGCCTTCGACTGCCACGACGAACTGCGGGCCAACGTGGAGCGCTACGCGGCCAACCGCCGGGTGCTGCTGGACGGGCTGCCCGCCGCGGGCCTGGACCGGCTGGCCCCCGCCGACGGGGCCTTCTACGTGTACGCCGACGTATCCGGCCTGGCCGACGACAGCCAGGAGCTGTGCCGGGTGTGGCTGGACGAGCTGGGGATCGCCGCCACCCCCGGCATCGACTTCGACCCCGGCCGGGGCCACGAGTTCGTGCGCTTCTCCTTCGCCGGGTCCACCGCCGACATGACCGAGGCGGTGAGCCGTCTTTCAGAGTGGGCCGGGGGCTGAATTAATATCATGGGTGCCATGCCCAACCGCTGTTTCCGCTGTTTCCGCACCCTGCTGGTCTTGCTGGCGGCGGCGCTGTGGGGTGGCGCGTGCTCCTCGTCGCCTTCGACGGTTCCCGACGCGCCGTCCGGGCTGACGGCCGCGGCCGGTGACGGTGAGATCGTCTTGAGCTGGGGCGAAACCGATGACGGCTCCATCACCGAGTATCAGTTCCGGGAGCGGGCTTCGTTCGACGACGACTGGTGGTGCTGGACCACCTTCTCGAGCGGTTCGGCCACGATCTCCAGCCGCACCTTGAAGGGGCTGCCGAACGGCGCCACTTACCAGATCCAGTTGCGGGCCTTGAACGGCGCCGGCGCCAGCACCGCAAGCGAAGCCTCCGCCGCCCTGCCCGCGTCGTCGTCATCGCCCCCCGAGGCGCCGTCCGGTCTCGCGGCGGCGGGCGGGGATCAGTCAATCGCTTTGAGCTGGGACGATCCCGGCGACGATTCCATCACCGAGTACCAGTTCCGAGAGTGGTTCAGCGAAACGTTCGGCTGGCACTGCTGGCGCCGCATTTATGGGAGCGGCGCCTCCACGACCAGCCACACGATGCCGGATTTGACCAACGGAATCAGCTATGAGGTCCAGTTGCGGGCCATGAGCCCCGCCGGCCCTGGCCGCCCCGCTCAGACCTCGGCAAGGCCCACCGCCCCCGGCTGACCGGCGAAATAGCGGCGAGGCGGCTGAGGCATCCGGCGGAGGGGTTGGCCCCGACGCGGCGGGTCAAAGGAGCGCGGGATCAGGCGCCGAGCCGGGTCCGGGCGTCGGCCGAGCGCTGGAGCAGGTAGGCGGGGACGGTCACGCCGTTGACCACCGTCTCGCCGGTGTCGCCGGCCGCGGCCGGGCCCGCCTCGACTTCGGCGCCGGCCGCGGCCGACGCCTCGGCTAGAGCGGCGGCGGCCTCGGCCTGCTCGGCCTCCCGGTTGCGGGCGGCCAGGAAGCCGTCGTAGTCGCGGGCCCGCACCAGGTCGCCGTGGTCGATGTGGCCCACCACCCGGCCGTCGTCGAAGCGGACCCAGTAACGGCGCCAGGCGAAGCCGTTGGCCATGGCCACCTTCCCCCCGGCCCCGGCGTCCAGGCCGGGCCGGTCGGCCACCAGCCTCACCTTCTCGCCCCGCACCAGGGTCCGGGCCTGCATCTCGGCCGTGGTCGCCTCCGACGCCATGCCCACAAAGTAGCGGCCCCGCGGCGCTACGGTGAACCCGTGACCACCGATTCGCCGACGGCCGGCCCGGCCGGTGACGGCGCCGGAGGAGGGCCCGACCGTCCCGCGGCCGGCGCGGCCGAGTCTGAGCGGCTCGGCTACCGCCCGTTCGACGCCGACAACCACTACTACGAGGCCCTCGACGCCTTCACCCGCCACGTCGATCCGGCCATGCAGCCCCGGGTGGTCCAGTGGGTCGACATCGGCGGGCGCAAGCACCACCTAGTGGGCGGCAGGCTGGCCCGGGCCGTCACCAACCCCACCTGGAACCCGATCGCCAAGCCGGGGGCGCTGAGGGACTACTTCCGGGGCAACCCCGAGGGCCGCAACCCCCTGGAGATGCTGGCCGACCGGGAGCCCCTGCCCGACTGCTACATGAGCCCCGAGGCCCGGATCGAGGCCATGGACGCCCAGGGTCTGCGGGCCGTCTGGCTGTTCCCCACCCTGGGCGTGCTCTATGAGGAGCTGCTCAAGCACGACTTGGACGCGGTGGTTGCGCTGATGGGCGGTTTCAACCGGTGGCTCCACGACGACTGGGGCTACGACCGGGCGGGCCGGATCTTCGCCGCTCCATACATCGCCCTGGGAGATGTAGACGCGGCCGCGGCCGAGATCGACCGGGTGCTCGGGCTGGGGGCCAGGGTGCTGGTGATGCGGCCCGCCGCGGTCACCACCCGGACCGGGGTCCTGTCGCCGTTCGACCCGGCCTTCGACCCGGTCTGGGGGCGCATCCACGCCGCGGGGGTCACCGTGGTGATCCACGCCTCCGACTCGGGGTACTCATCGCAGGGATACGCCCCCGACGGGTTCTCGTCACACATGGGCGACGGCGGCCGGCCCAGCCTGAGGGCCTTCGCCATCGAGCGGGCCGCCCAGGACTGGCTCATACAGTCGGTTTTCGAGAAGATCTACGACCGGTTCCCCAACCTGCGGGTGGCCTCGGTGGAGAACGGGTCCGACTTCTTGGCCCCCACCTTCCGCAAGCTCGACCAGATGGCCCGCAAGCACTACTGGTGGTTCGACGACCATCCCGTCGACACCTTCCGCGAGCACGTCTGGATCAACCCGTTCTGGGAGGACGACGTGGCCGAGGTGGTGGAGCTGATGGGCGCCGACCGGGTGGTGTTCGGCTCGGACTGGCCCCACATCGAGGGCCTGTGCGCCCCGCTCGACTACCTGGCCGACCTGGAGGGCTTCTCCGACGCCGACCGGCGCAAGATCCTCCTCGACAACGTCGAGCACCTCAACACCCTGCAGCCCGCATGAACGCCTTGAACCCAGCCCCGAGAAACCCTGAGCCGTCGCGGGCCGATCCCGGTTGCAGCCTTTACATGAACGCATTCGACCACAAGGAGCCGCGGTGACCGACCGAGTGCAGACCATCCACATCGCCGCCACCCCCGGCTCGCCCATGACCCCGGTGGAGCGGGTGGCGGCCGAGGCTGGCATGGGCCTGGTGGGGGACCGCTACCACGGCTCCTCCAAGCTCCAGGTCACCGTCCAGGCCGCCGGGGAGCTGGCCGCCGCGTCCGCCGACGCCGGCCGGGAGATCGACCCGGGCCTGACCCGGCGCAACATCACCGTCACCGCGGAGTCGGTGCCCCGAGACCCCGGCCACCGCTGGCGGATCGGCCCGGTGGAGCTGGAGGTGGTGCGCGACGCGCCCCCCTGTCGGCGCATGGACGAGATCTTCGGCGACGGCAGCCGGGCCGCCATGCGCCGCCGGGCCGGAGTGATATGCCGGGTCCTCACCGACGGAGAGATAACCGTCGGCGACCACGTAGACCTAAACCCAAGCCTCTCGAATCCCTGACCGATAAACTTTTGAAGCTGGCTAAGTTGTTGAGCATTATATTTGTTGGCACAGATTTCTGTTCAGAAGTCGTCTCTTAGCTTCATCAAACTTAGAGTTATCATATTCATCGGTCTTGTGTGTAGAGTATACCTTGCCACGCGGTTTGTCGATCAGCTCTTTCTCATTAAAGTCACGTTGCAATAACTGGTCATTGGAATAGAGTAATCTAGCACCACTGATCTTTGCTAGTGCTATGATGTGCTCGTCATCCGATCTGCATGATCTGTCTTCACGGAGCTGTTGAGTTATAGCATCAACCTCAGTATCTTCAAATCTTCTAATGTTTCCCCGCCGAATCAATTCCCCAATGAAGCCTTGTCGTTCGCCCAATTCTTCACGATTCTTTCCTCCTATAACTAAACGATGGCTTCCTTCTGTTATCCAGTCTAAGAATGCTTTACCGGCATCGTTGGGGTTGCCAAACACTTCATGAGCTACATTAGCATCGAGAATCGCACACATCAAATTAGGCCCACAGAGCGTTTCATTTCTTCAAGGAAAAATTTCCTATAACTGGGTGGTGCTCCAATCACGTTACCTTGTTTATCAAACCCAAGTGAGCGTATGACAACATCTAATCCTACTCGCTCAAAAAATAGAATTGATACGTCTTCAGGAAGTAGTGTAGTTCCGTCTCTCACTTCCATTCGTACTCTGTCAACCAAATGGTCGCTATGAGTCTCGACAATTAATTGATTGCCCGAACTAGCAAGGGAAGTGAAAAGAGTCCCAAGGGCAGCTTGAGCCTTAGGGTGGAGATGTACCTCTGGTTGTTGCAATAAAAAGAGAGACGAGCCGTCGCGGTTTTTGCTCCACAATTCTGTTATTATGGGTAAAATCTGACTTACCCCATAACCTACATCAATTATATTGTGAAATGGCCCTCTTGTCTTACGATCAAACTTTCTTACCCGTACTTGGAAAGGTTCACTTTCTTCGTTACCGAATTGCTTTATAAGAATCTGGTCAAAGAGACCAGCAGATTTGCCAAATCCCTCTAAGGCGGACTTCAATTCTTTCCACCCGTCTTTATCTTGCGTATGCAGATCTGCAAAGTACATGGGTACATAGTTACCTTCAGAATCAGGTTCATAAGGTGATGGGTTATAAGTTCGTTGTGGCTTCGAACGAACGGGAGCGCTTGCGTTAGGGGGTCTAGATTGATGATAAAATATAGCTAAACCTAGTCGCTGAATTTGGATATAGTCTTCTTCCTTCATATCCGGATTTCCAGGTAGGGGCTTGTAGTCAGAGTACTCTGGTTTGCCTTCCAAACTAGGTGTCTCCAAGTAGAGTAAGAGCGGTGGGAACTGTTGCCTTGTACCTACACTACGAACGATTCTGTAAGGTACTTGCATTTCCCAAGCACCGTTAGAAGTTCTTCCGATGATTTTTTCGACTCTGCCAGCACTAAACCGTTCTTCAACCGATACATTTTTGTAGTTATGATTCTGAATTTTAGGGACTGGAGTTGCACCTTGTTTTGCAAAAGTCACATCAAATTTATATAGATTTGATGTGACTTCTTCTTCCTCATCTTTATCATCAATTATGGCATCAAAGCCGGCACTGAATTCGTTAGCCTTACCACCCTTTGAACCTCTCTTGTGGGCAATATCGTCAAAGCTTCCCAGATCGTATGGTGACTCCTTAAAGTCAGGTATTATATGATAAAATGATGCATCGTATAGTGCTCTGACCATCGCCATGAGTGAGGTTTTTCCTGTACTATTCTCTCCCACTAGCAGCGTCAATGGCTTCAAGATAGCGGTTTGCTCGTTGTGGAAGCACCGATAATCTTTAAGTCTTATTTCGGTTATCTTTGTCATGATCGCATCTCTGGGTCTGCGGTCACTCTCCGGGGACGGCTTCGGCGTTGGTTTTTCCGTGCATGGGGCCGAAGAACTCCCGGCTGGCTCGCAGCAGCTCGAACACCGACTTGTCGCAGGGGGGCAGCTCGAAGTCCGAGGAGCCGAGGGGCTCGGTGCGCTCGCCCCAGCGGATGGCGGTCGACCCCCAGGTGACCCCGCCGCCGAAAGCGGTCTGCACGATCACCGCCCCCGGCGCCACCCGGCCCTGGTCCACCGCGTCGCTCAGGGCCATGGGGATGGAGGCGGCCGCGGTGTTGGCGTGGGTGCCGATGTTGACCATCACCCGGTCGGGGTCGACGCCCAGCCGCTTCACCACCGCGTCGATAATCCGCTTGTTGGCCTGATGGGGGACGACCAGATCTACGTCGCCGGGGTCCAGCCCGGCCCGGTCCAGCACCCGGCGCACCGAGGCCTCCATGCCCTTGACCGCGATCTTGAACACGGCCTGGCCCTCGAAGTGGAAGAAGTGGTCGTAGGGGTTGCGCTCGGCGGTGAGGGTACCCCGGGTGCCCATGGTGGGGATCACCATGGTCCGGCCGGCCGGCCCGTCGGCCCCGAGATCGACGGCCAGCACCCCCTCGTCGCCCGCCGCTGGCTCCAGCACCACCGCCCCGGCCCCGTCGCCGAACAGCACGCAGGTGGAGCGGTCCCAGTAGTCCATCATCCAGTGCAGCTTCTCGGCCCCCACCAGCAGCGCCCGCCCGGCCGCGCCGGCCGCGATCATCGAGGCCGCGGCGGCGGTGCCGTAAACCCAGCCGCTGCAGGCCGCGTTCACGTCGAAGCCGGCCGCGTTGGCCGCCCCCAGGCGCTCCTGAAGCAGGCAGGCCGTGCTGGGGCAGATGATCTCGGGCGACATGGTGGACACCACCACCAAGTCCAGGTCGGTCGGCTCGAGCCCGGCCGCGGCCAGGGCCCCGCGGGCGGCCACCTCGGCCATGTCCACCACCTCCACATGGGAGATGCGGCGCTCGCGGATGCCGGTGCGGTCGGTGATCCACTCGTCGCTGGTGTCGACCAGCCGCTCGAGGTCGGCGTTGGTGAGCTTCACCGGGGGGGTGCATTTGCCCCAGCCGGTGATGGCGGCCCGTGCGGTCATGGCGGAACCCCGGTCAGGCATCGGCGCCGTCGTCGATGGCGGCCAGCTTCACCAGGGTGCGGAGCAAGACGTTGGCCCCGGCCACCAAGTCCTCGGGCTCGGTGTGCTCGGCCGGGTTGTGGCTGATGCCCTTCACGCTGGGCACGAAGACCATGCCGGTGGGGCAGACCCTGGCCATCATCTGGGCGTCGTGGCCCGCGCCGGAGGGCATGCGCCGCACCGACAGGCCCATGTCGGCGGCGGTGGAGGCCACCAGATCCACCACCGCGGGGTCGAAGGTCACCGGCTCGAAGCGGGCCGTGGACCGAGTGGTGACGGTCACCCCCTCGGCCTCGGCGATCCGGTCCAGCTCGGCGGCCAGGCGGCGCTCGGCATCCTGGAGGGCCTGCTCGTCGGTGTTGCGGAGATCGACGGTGACCACCGCCCGGGCGGCCACCACGTTGACCAGGCTGGGGTGCAGCCGGATCGACCCGACCGTGCCCACCTGGTCGCCGCCCAGCTCGCGGGCGATGCGGCGCACCGCCACCGCCACCTCCCCGGCGGCCAGGCCCGCGTCGCGGCGCAGCCGCATGGGGGTGGTGCCGGCGTGGTTGGACTGGCCCTCGATGGTCACCTCGGTCCAGGAGATGCCCTGCACCCCCTCCACCGCCCCGACGGCGAGGCCCTCCTCCTCCAGCACCGGGCCCTGCTCGATGTGGTATTCCACGAAGGCGTGGGGGGCCGGGCCGGGGCACGGCATCGGGCCCCGGTAGCCGATCCGCTCCAGATCGTCGCCCACCACCGCCCCGTCGGCCGCGGCGGTGGACATGGCCTCCTCGACGGTCATGCCGCCCACGTAGCAGAGGCTGCCCATCATGTCGGGCGGGAACCGGGCCCCCTCCTCGTTGGTGAAGAAGGCCACCGCTATCGGCCGGTCGGTGACGATGCCCCGCTCGGCCAGGGTCTCGATCACCTCCAGGCCCGACAGCACCCCCAGGTTGCCGTCGTAGATCCCGCCGGTGGCCACCGTGTCGATGTGGGACCCGGTCATCACCGGCGGCCCGTCGGTGCGGCCCCGGCCCGTCGCCACCACGTTGCCGATGGCGTCGATGCTCACCTCCAGGCCCAGGTCCCGCATCCAGGTGACCACCAGGTCCCGGCCGGCCTTGTCGGCGTCGGTCAGGGCCAGCCGGCTGACCCCGCCCCCCTCGATGGGGCCGATCTCGGCCAGCTCCCGCAGCCTGCGCATGAGGCGCTCGCCGTTGATCTCAAGGCTTGAGACGTCGATGGGGCTGTTGGTCGTCGGGCTCATCGGCCCGAGATTCTACTTCAACCCGGCCGCCCGTCGGCGGGCAGAGAGGTCAGGCGTAACAAGAGCAGCCGAAGCGCCAGGCCGGGGGGTGGCACGGGGGCAAGGTTTTGCCGCCCCGCGGCAAAACCGCGCCCGTGACAGGACCCGCCGGCCGGACCGCCCCAGCGCCGGAGGTCAGGCGTCGAGGACCCACTGGCCGGCGTCGCCGACCACCGGCGGCAGCGTCGACCACGGGAAGTTGATCCACAAGTCGGTGCGCTTCCACACATAGTCGCACTTCACCAGCGAGTGCGACTTCTCATACAGCACGGCGGAGCGGACCTCGCCCACCCGCTCAACGCAGAAGTCCCGGACCATCTTCAGGGTGTGGCCGGTGTCGGCCACGTCGTCGGCTATGAGGATCTTCGAGTTGGTGTGGTCCACCAGATCGATGGCGGGGGGCAGGATCACCGGCACCGGGAGCCGCTCGCCCACACCGGTGTAGTACTCGCAGTTCATCACGTAGATGTTCTTCACCGACAGGGCGTACCCCAGCGAGCCGGCGCAGAACAGCCCGCCCCGGGCGATGGCCAGCACCATGTCGGCCCGGTAGCCGTCATCGGCCACCATGGCGGCCAGCTCCCGCACCGCCCGCCCGTAGGACTCCCAGTCCAGCTCCTCGCGCTCGTCGCCGGTCGGCTCAGGCATCGGCGGCGGGATCAGGCCCGGTCGGCTCAGGCATCGGCGGCGGGCTCAGGCCCGGTCGGCGGGGGCCCGGCGGCGGGCTCAGGCCCGGTCGTCGGCTCTGGCATCGGCGGTCCTCAGTCCCAGTCGGCGAAGGCGTCGATCATCACCCTAGGGTCGGGGCCGAGCGGGTACAGCACCGGGGTGGTGCAGCCGTTGTCGATGTAGTGGCGCACCTTGTCCCGGCACTCCTCGGCCGTCCCCGCCGCGCACAGCATCTGCACGATCTCGTCGGGCACCAGCTTGGAGGCGGCCGTCACCTGCTCGTGGGTGGCGGGCCAGGTCAGCACCGACCCCACCTCGTCGAGGAGGCTGCGGGGCACCCCCGACGCCTTCATGATGTGGGGCTGCTGGCCCAGGTACTGGGTGACCAGCATCCGGGCCCCGTCCAGGGCGGCCCGGCGGTCGGACTCGGAGTCAGACGACGCCACCGAGCACACCACGAGCTGGGGCCGGTCGAGGTCGTCTACGCCCCGGCCCGCCCGGGCCGCGCCCTCGGCCAGGGCCTCCATGGCCTGCTGGTTGTATTGGGGCGACACCAGGTAGTTGAACACCACCCCGTCGGCGATCTCGCCGGTGAGGGCCATCATCTTCATGCCGGTGGCCCCGATGTAGATGGGCACGTCCTTGGGGCGGCGCTCCTGCTGGACGTAGTCGAGCTCGGCCCCGTCGAGCTGCACGAACTCGCCGTCGAAGGTGACGGTCTCGTCGTTGAGCAGGGCCCGGCAGGCGGTGACGATCTCCCGCATGGCCTTCAGCGGGCGGGCCCGGCTCACCCCCACCCGGGCGGCCAGCGGGTCCCACCAGGCCCCCAGGCCCAGGATCACCCGGCCCGGGGCCAGATCGTCGAGGGTGGAGAAGGTGGCGGCCAGGCGGGCCGGGTTGCGGGTCCAGCAGTCCACCACGCCGCTGCCGATGCGGATCCGCTCGGTGCAGGCCGCGAAGGCGGCCATGGGCACCACCGCGTCGCGCACCAGCCGGCAGTCGGCCTGCCACACCGCATCGAACCCCCTGGCCTCGGCGTAGCGCACGTGCTCTATGGACTCCCCGATGGGGTGGGCGTCCTGGAGGTAGATGGCCACGGGTCGGGTCATGGGCGGTTCCTCGCTTCGTCGACGGCGGTCACGGTTCGGGGGCGGACGGTGCGGCGGTCGGTCGGTGTGGCGGTCTGGTCCGGTCGGGGGCGGTCGGTCGGTGCGGTTCCGGTGCGGCGGTCACGGTATCTCGTCGAGTCGGGCGAACAGCCGGGCCGCCGCCTCGGCCGCCTTGGCCCTTATCTCGTCGGGATCGACCCGGGTGGGGCGGCCGTTGACCAGCACCGCCTCGCCGCCGACCGTGGCGTCGACGGCCCGCACCCCGGTGGTGAAGGCCAGCGACCACGGGTCCGTGGCCCCGTAAGACCAGCGGACCACGTCGGCGCGGGCCTCGGGGAACAGCTCCCAGCCCGTCTCCAGCCACCCCCAGGCCGCCTCCGGGGTGGCGGTGACGTCGTCCTCTCGGTGGCGGGCGTAGGCCACCCGGAACTCGTCGAGCATGTCGGCCCCGATCCCGTCGGTGCCCAGCGCCACCGGGTTGGGCCAGGCCGCGGGCCGGGCGTAGCCCACCGCGTTGTTCATGTTGGACCTCGGGTTGTGCGCGATGGCGCCCGGCAGGTCCCGGTCGAGGTGAACGGCGTGGACCAGCAGCCAGTCGTCGGCGGCCAGGGGGGCCAGCCGCCGGCCGGCGTCGGCGTCGTCGGGCCCCTCGGCCACGTGGACGTGGACGCCGACGCCGTGGTCGGCGGCCAGGCCGGCGGCCGCCTCCAGGGTGGCCTGCGAGCAGGTGAAGGCGGCGTGGACGCCGACCCGGCCCCGGCCCCCGGCCCGCAGGAACCGGTCGTTCTCGGCCAGGCCGGCCGCGGCCCCTTCTGGGCCGTGGCGGTCGGTGACGCCGTAGGCGCAGTCAGCCCTCACCCCCACCTCGGTGCAGGCGGCGGCGATGACGTCCAGCGAGCCCTCGATGGCGTTGGGCGACTCGTGGTGGTCGATGATGGCGGTGGTGCCCGACTCCAGGGCCTCCAGCGCCCCCAACTTGGCCGACCATTTGATGGCGTCGAGGTCCAGGGCCCGGTCCAGGCGCCACCAGATCAGCTCCAGGATGTCCAGGAACGACCGGGGGGTGCGGGGCGGGGCGGGCATCCCCCGGGCCAGCGCCGAATAAAGGTGGTGGTGGGCGCAAACCAGCCCCGGAGTCGTGCCCGGCTCGCCGGGGCTCGGGGCCGTCCCGCCGGACTGAGGGGCGTTCTCGTCGGGGTCGGGGGCGGCGGGCGGCGGGGTCACGGCTCGGGGGTCACGGCTCGGAGCGTCGGGCGGGTTTGTCGGGTCGGAGACGGCGGGGTCACGGCCGGGCGGATGGCGCCGCCGCGGTCACCGGCTGGTGGGCGCCGATGGGGAGCCGGTCCCGCCAGCAGCCGTCGACCTGGCGCATGGCCTCGGCCACCGCCCCGGCGGTGGGCACCAGGCCGATCTCACCCACCCCCTTGATGCCGTAGGGGGAGTCGGGCTGGGGGGCCTCGACGAGGATCACCTCCACCGGCGGCATGTCCTTGGGCCGGATGATGTTGAGGCCCCGCAGGGTGTCGGGCCCGGGCCGCCCGTCAGCGTCGCAGGGGAAGTCCTCGCCCAGGGCGTAGCCCAGGCCCATGTGAACGCTGCCCTCGATCTGGCCCTCGCACAGCAGCGGGTTGACGGCCCGGCCCACGTCGTGGGCGGCCACCACCTTCTCGATCCGGCCGGTGTCGGGGTCGGCCACCACCACCTGGGCCGCGTAGGAGAAGGTGGAGTGGATGACCGGGTTGGCCGCGCCCTCGTCGAGGCGGTTGGTCCAGTCCACCCGGTACTCCCCGGCGTAGTCGATCCCGGTCAGGCAGCCCCCGGCCAGGGCGGCCCGGCAGGCGTCGGCCACCGCCCCCGCCCCCATGAGCGTGCCCCGCGACCCGGTGGTCTGGCCGTCGCCCAGCTCGCGGCTGGTGTCCACCACCACCTTCACCCGCTCCGGGTCGGCGCCCAGCTCGTCCACCGCCACCTGGAGGGCCACGGTGTGAACCCCCTGGCCCATCTCGGTCCAGCCGTGGCGGACCTCCACCGCGGTGTCGGGCCCGGCCGGGGTCCCCGGCGGGCGGCGCTCGTCGGCTGCGAAATGCACCACGGCCCGGCTCACCTCGACGTAGCCGTTGCCGAGCCCGGAGTTCTTCAGCCCCAGCCCGAGCCCGACGGCCCGGCCCGCGGCCCGGGCCTGCTCGTAGGCGGGGCGGACGGCGTCGAGGCACTGGCGGGCGCCGGCCGAGCCGGAGTCCATGACCTGGCCCGGCCCCCACACCGCCCCGGGCTCGACCGCGTTGCGGGAGCGGATCTCCCAGCCGCTGATCCCCGCGGCGGCGGCCAGCCGGTCCATGGCCCCCTCGGTGGCGAACTGGGCCTGGTTGGCGCCGAAGCCCCGGAAGGCCCCGCCGATGCTGTTGTTGGTGCGGGCGGCGACGGCCTCCACGTCCACGACCGGCACGGCGTAGGGGCCGCAGGCGTGGCCCGCCGCCCGCTCCAGCACCTTCATGCCCACCGAGGCGTAGGGGCCGGAGTCGCCCAGCATCCGGGCCCGCAGGGCGGTGAGGCGGCCGTCGGCGTCGCAGCCCGCCGACAGCTCGATGCGCACCGGGTGGCGCTTGGGGTGAACGAGCAGGGACTCGGTGCGGGAGAAGGTGGTCTTCACCGGGCGGTCCAGCAGCCAGGCGGCCAGGGCGGTCTGGGCCTGGTTGGAGCAGTCTTCCTTGCCGCCGAAGGCCCCGCCGTTGGCCACCTGGGTGACCCGGACCGCCTCGGGGCCCACGCCGAGCACCGCCGCGATCTGGTCCCGGTCGTCCCACACCCCCTGGCCCCCGGACCACACGTCGAGGCGGCGGGTGCAGTCGGCGCCGGCGGCGGGCACGGCCAGGGTGGACTCGGGCTCCAGGAAGGCCTGCTCCACCCGCTGGGTGCGGAAGGTCTCGCTCACCACATGGGCCGAGCGGGCCAGGGCCTCCTCCACGTCGCCGCCCCGCCGGTAGGACGACACCGACAAGACGTTGCCGTCGAGGTGGCCCACCGCGTCCTCGGCGCCGGGCAGGACGGCCGCCTCCGGGTCGGTGACGGGTTCCAGCGGCTCATAGGCGATGTCGATGAGGGGGGCGGCCCGCCGGGCCGATTCCCGGTCCTCGGCCACCACTAGGGCCATGACGTCGCCCAGGTAGGCGGTGCGGCCCCCGACGCCGACGAACACGGGCCAGTCCTTGTCGATGAGCCCGATCAGCCGGTCGCCGGGCACGTCGGCCGCGGTGAACACTCTCACCACGCCGGGGGCGGCGGCGGCCCGGCTGGTGTCGATGGAGATCACGTCGGCCCGGGCGTGGTCGGCCAGGCGGACCGCCCCGTGCAGCAGGCCCGGGACCTTCATGTCGTCGATGAAGAGCTTGTCGCCCAGGGTGAGTTCGTTGGACTCGTAGCGGGCCGACCGGGACCCGATGCCCCGGACGGGCTCAAGCGGCGGCCCGGCCAGGCCGTCGGCCCCGGAGGCCAGCATCTCCACCGCGTCGAGGATCTTGAGGTAGCCGGTGCAGCGGCACAGGTGGGCCCCCAGGTGGCGGGAGGCCTGCTCCCGGGTGAGGTCGGGGCCGTGCCGGTCGATCAGGGCCTTGGCCCGCATGACGATGCCGGGGATGCAGAACCCGCACTGCACCGCCCCGGCCGCCCCGAAGGCCGCGGCGAAGCGCTCCCGCTCGTCGCCCGAGAGCCCCTCGGGGGTGACAACGGAGGCCCCGGCCGCCTTCTCCAGCGGAACCTGGCAGGCCACCCTGGCCTTGCCGTCGATCAGCACGGTGCAGGCCCCGCACTGCCCCGACGGCGAGCAGCCGTCCTTGGCCGCCACCAAGTCCAGCTCCTCGCGCAGCGCGGCCAGCAGGTGGGGGTGCTCTCCGACGCGCGCCGCCGCCCCGTTGCAGACGAACTCGGTGACGCCTAAGTCGCGCCTCACCCCGAACAGGTTAGACCCGCCTCCGGCCCGCCCGATCTCGAACGCCTCTCGTTCTTTCTACAGGAAGGAGTGCTTGGCTGTGGAGAAGTCCCAGGCGGTGCGGCTGGTGCGCCAGTTGCGCGCTGTGCTGGCACCGATTACGGAACGGTGCGCCGGGTGGCGGATAAGCCCAGCTATGGAGTGGAGTCGGTTTGGTGCTGGTGCGCTCAGGCCGACACCGACTAGGGGCGCGGCGGCTGGATTCAGCACCCGGGACCGGATGAGAGATCATAGTCCATAATCAAACTGCTCAGCACGGTTGTCGTGCTCTCCGGCTTCGAACTCATAGCTATCTGCTATTTTTCTTAATAATTTGGCTGTGTATGGCCACGTTGCTGCGATCTTTGTCGCATTCTCGCGATAGTTATGTGCTAGAAATCGTTCTTGATCTCCACCGTCGAAGGCACCTCTTGTTGTGATTCCGCGAAGATTGCGCTTCCCAATGACGAATCCGTTATCTATATGGAATGATCTGATGTGGTCAAGCAGGTCACGCACAGGTTCGCAGGGCCATATCTTATCAATATCTGATGGAGCGTTGGCTAAAAGTTGTCCAATGCACTCGTCCCCGATCGTCTCGCAGCCGCGTTCTCTCAATAGATGTCGAGCTTCGTCTACCCAACTAAATAGTTTTTCAGTTTCAACAACTCCATCGTCTGTCGTACCTGGAATTCCTCGTAATTTACAAAGAACATGCCAGGCAAATTCAGCACGGTTCCTCTGAGGCAGTTCGTTGATAGGTTCTCCAGCTTGCTCACCAAATTCTCCCAATACATTAGGAATTCCGGAAGTCCAAGTAATCAAATCTGCAAAAAGTGAAGGGCTTCGGATAACCTCCCGATGAAGTGCTAAATTAGTTCGGTGGCTTCCCAGAATCTGAATGTACGGTATCTCAAGTCCAGCGATTGTTTCGGAGCAAATACTTTCAGACTGGTCCAACTTCTCAAAGAGGTGACTAATACTGTAATCGTCAACAGATAATTTGGAATCGTCCTTTCTACATATCGCTACATCAGCAGGAAATGCTTCTAATACTTGAATAAGAACTTCATCAGGTACCCGTTCGCAATTTGAATAGCCTAGTCGTCCGATAATCTCTGGTGATCTACGGACATCAAGCAACTTCTGAAAGGCGAATGCTATATCTGTTGAGCTATTTGACTCATAGAAGACACTATGAATCGTCAGGTTCTGCCAATAAGCTGTTTGTACTTCTTCATTTTCTTGTTCAAGTTGTTGCCATACTTCTTGGCTCGCAGGAGCGGTAAGATATATGTTTGCCAGCACTTGCGGCATAGAATCCCTTTTTCTAGCCCTACTGATGGCTTGTTCAAATATCTCCTGACCGTATCTACTGACTAACTTGGTAAATGCACCACGCGTCATGTACCCTAGTTGAGATTCGATTGTCCCAGAATGCTCTAAAACAATTTCAAAAACAGAGTCGCGATCCATAAAATCAACTATGAAAGCACCAATTAGATGTGGTTGCTCTACAACCTCTGCCATGTTTAGGACCGCTGATATTCCGTCGTTTTCATATACGGCCTCAATAGCTGATCGTCGTTCGTCATATATCAATTGGTCTGTATCAGTAGAGTCTGTATCGGTAGAATCTAGCAAAGTCTTACCATCTGGCCAGAGAGGCCAATTACCAAACAGCCACGCATTGGCTAAAATTGGATCGGATGGCTTTAAGCTATCGTAAATGCCATAAAGAGCATCTAGATCTTTGATATCCATAGCCCAATCATAATCTAGCGACGAAGCACGGTAGTGGTAGTGTAGCTGCTTACGTAGTCTATCCCAAAGGTTATTACAAGCAGCTTGTTGTTTCAGGGATTCAACACTCTCAGACAGCAGCCCGATTGCCTGCTGCCTCATCTCAGGATTAAACTTGGGAACAATATCCATCAAGTCAGTCCACATATCTGCGTCGGTCCCGATGCTATCCAACAATATCCGACTAAATTGGTCTTGAAAGAACTGAGCCCCTTGTATAGTTTGCGCACTATCTTGAGCCCATGGCCGCCAGAGCGGCGGTTGATTATAGCTGGTAGCAGTTGTGGCTGAGTATGCCTTAATTAAGGATCTCCATACGGGATATAAGGGATTCGTGCCATTCGCAAAGGCATTTATCAGCATTCTTATTGTTTGTAATCGGTGCTCATCTGGTGCTTCCGATAATCTAATCCATGAGAGAAAGAGTCTCTGCAAGCTTGCAGCAGGCCTGTTAGCTATATGACCACCCGGATCAATTTCAGTGAGGCGAGCTAGTATCTTTGCAACTCTAGAAAAATGGTCTTTAGACCATGCAAGTCGCTCCAATGCCCATAGTAAACCGATATGCGGATGTTCACCCCCTAGTAAGGAATCGCTTTCTTGATTAAAGAGTTCGATGAATGGGCTCAAATCAGCGTCTAAGTCCCGCTCTATAGCGTCCATCAAAGTTTCAGGTGCTGCTTCAGCTAGCGATGTTAGATCTGAAGATAGTGTCGCCCAGATCTGCCATCCTTTGCTCTCTTCCAAAATGTCAGATATCACGCGTTGTGACACATATGACGGGTTATCGAAGTTTCTTATGCAATGGGAGTAGATAGTCATCAGAACTAGACTCCTAGCTATTCCTCCACGCAGTTGCACTGTGCGGAAGTACCGCGCCCTTGATGTTCGCCATATAGCGTTCTTCGATAGGCAACTCAAGCTTTGGCGATATTTTACTAAGAACAAAGCTAGCTATCTGCTCGAATCTACCGATATCAGTAGAAGTCAATCTTGATGCAAAAATATGCCAAACCTCTTCGTGAGAGATGACACGCCATAGGTTACCGATTTTGGTCAAGGGTGAGTCTGGGATCAAGATTAAATCTCCCATTTCCTGCTCAACTAACTCGTATGGTTGTCCAGATACTTTGGCGACAATTTCTTGGTCGCATTCGTTGCTGCTATCCCATTGACTTATTAGTGTGAGAACAGTGGAAGTGGAATGAGATATTTCACAGGATGCCCATTCAGGGTTCATACCTCCTGCTTCGTCTATCATACTGCGATATAGAACCGGCAAGTGTCTTGCTGTGCTTTGAATAAGCTTACGGGTTCGTGTCTCGCTGAGGCCCATCTTGCTTAGAGCTCTCAAGGTTTCGTCACGACCAAGCCGAGACAACGTAAGACCGCTGCCTGCGATGCTATCAATACTGTGGAGAGGAATCAGCACGTGATGGCCGTTGCTGACAGCTATTTTAGAGGATATATTATCATCCGAGAAGTCACGTATTAGAACTAAGGGGGAGGGATGATTTTCAAGGCTTTTCCAAGCCTCAGATGACTGAATTACTATAGCTCGGTTCATTAATGGCTCACCCCATTGAGCACTCTCGGTGAGTGCGCATGCAGCTAGGAAAGCGATCGCTTCATATCGAGTACTTCCTTGTATATACCGACTGACTGGTTCCTCTACGATCCAGGGAGTTATTTTCTCAACATGATCACGACGTCCTGCGATTACTAATTCAGGTGAAATCTCAGGAGTGGTAACTAGTGACCAGTTTTCCCACCATTCCCTCAACGGCAGATAGCCTGTTTCGGGAAGTTTACCGATCATTTTAGCAAACCAAGCTGCCACCGCTGGAGCCTGTTCAAGCCATGATACTAAATCGTCAGCGTCTAGTATTCGTTTATTGGCCCATGAGTTTTCTTGTTTAGAAATTTGTTCCCAGGTTTTTTTGTTAGTCCATCTTCTGGGAGTCACGAATATGAATGTTGTGGTTTCGATAGTCACGCCCCTAGGTTCTATAGTGCGCTTTCTGTAGTCCTTATCAGCTTTACTTTTGAAATCCTTCTCGCAACTCATCTCCCATGCAGAATGGCCGGATGGCACCCAGGCGTTACCGGTTTCAACCGCTAGCAAGCCATCCCACCCTGGCATATTTACCGAACTGCCACTGGGTAGTTCTAAAAGAGACGGCATCGGGACAGTAGCCATGATCAATCGCCTCAAAAGGATGGGCAGTTGATGTTTAGCGTCAGGAGTATCTGCCCAGTTGGCTATCTCAGAAGGGTCAAAAAGAATCATCAGGCCGGCAATATTACTTGGTAGCAGACGACGGCCAGGTCTTCTTCGGTGATGGGCTTGGGGGTCTCGGGCGGGTCGACCGGGCGCAGGCCGTAGCGTTCGACCACCTCGACGATCTGACGGGCGCAGTCGAGCGGGCTCGTCTCTCCGGCGGCGTGCTGTCGGCGCAGGTCGGAGAGCTCGCGGCGCACCAGGTTGTTGCGGCCCGCCGAGAGGGCCTGGTCGGCGGCGTCGTACTGCTCCTCTTCGCCGGCGGGGACCGCGTCGGGCGATCGCAGGATGTCCTGCGCCCACCGCTGGCTGGCGGGCAGGGACGCGGCCCCGGCTTCGGGGTCGAGCAGAGCGTTGTGCTCCGCGCAGATGTCGGCCGCGGCCGCGGCGAACAGGCGCTCCAAGTCCAAGTCGTCGGGCACGGGGCAGCCGGGCCGGTCCTTCGGGTCGATGAGCCGGAGCATGGGCAGGACCTCCCGGTGGAGGATGTCGCCGGTCCCCGACACGACCCGCCAGTACCGCTCGTCCCGACGGGTGCGGCAGGCGAAGAACACCGCCGGCTCCGACCGCGCCGACGGTGCCTCGAAAGCGGCGCCGATTCCCCAGGGCAGGCTTCGCAGGGCGTCCATCTCCCCCTCATCGGCCACCCGATGGAGGCGGGCGCGGAACATCTCTCCGGCGAAGGCGGAGCCGCTCGCGTCCTGTTCGTCGAGCACCGACGAGTCACCGCTGGACAACCGGCTCACGAAATCGTCCAGGTCCGCGTAGATCTGCGACTCCGAGACCACCCCGGCCAGCACCGGGGTCTCCATGCCCACCGAGACGTTGGCGGCCAGTATCTTCGCCTGAAGCGAGGCCTCCAGATGCAGCAGCCGGTCCAGGTCGCCCTGGGTGGGCAGCAGCGTGTAGAGGTACGCCGTGTCGTGGGGGCTGCGCAGCCTTATGACCCGCCCGTTGCGCTGCACCACTCGCTGCGGGTTCCACGGCATGTCGAAGGAGAGCACCGCCTGGGCCTGCTGGAGGTTCTGGCCCTCCGAGAGGACGTCGGTGCTCAACAGCACGTCCACCTCGCCGCCGGGCGGGCGGAAGCCGGGTTGGCCGTTCACCGACTCGGGGCAGAAGCGCTCCAGTTCGATGGTGCGGGCATTGGCGTCGGTCTCCGACCCGATGACCACCGTCCACGGCCTGTCTCCCAGCAGGGTCGGGTCGTTCTCGATGAGTTCCTTCAGGTAGACGGCCGTGTCTTGGAACGTCGTGAAGATGGCCACTTTCCGCGACGGCGTGTCGGCCATGAGTTCCTTTAGAGCCTCGATCTTCGGGTCTGTCTGGCCCTCCAGCCCCTCCAACAACTCCGTCATCTCGCCCAGCCGTTCCGCGTCCTTTTTCAAGTCGGCCGCCAAACCGTCCCTGAACTTCTCGGCCGGAACCCAGCCCTCCGACCCGGCCAGGGCCTCCTCCGCCAGACCGCCGAACGATAAGTCGTCGTCCGCGTCCTCGACGGCCGCCCGGACGACCTCCGCGGCCGGCATCCCCCCTTTCTCCCGCAGCGTGCGGGTGAGCAACAGGTTAGCGTTGTGCATCTTCTTGACGGTCTGAAGGGCCGAGTACCACGACGACTCGAAGCGCTTGAGCACTTGCGACTGGATCAGCCCGGCCAGCGCCGTCTCGGCTGCGGCCTCTGTCGGCACGTCCGTCCGGTAGGCCGACGGGCGATAGCGGGCCATGGTCAAGGCGCCGATCCCCGCGGCCATTTCCCGCACAAGGCCCGGGTGGGCGCTGTCGAGGTCGTAGCGGCGCTCGTGCAGCTCCGGCGTCGGGAATCGCACGACTGTCCCATCGGTGAACCGCTCGTTCGGGTACTGGTCCTGGATGAAGGCCCGGTCCCGGCGCACCGTCAGGGCGTCGATCAGCGGGAAGAGCATCGTCTCTGACAGGCGCTCGGGATCGGAGGCGCCCGCCTCGGCGAAGAACTTGCGCAGGCTGGGAATCCGCAGCGGCCCGCCGGCGAAGGCGCCGTCATGGCGGACGAAGAGCAGGAAGAGGCTGTGAAGGTCCCACAGCGAGTTGTTGACCGGCGTTGCTGTCAGCAGCAGCAGGTTCTTGGGCGCGCCGCCCATGAGCCGGTCGAGCGCCGCGTACCAGGTGTTGCCGGTGTTGCGGTAGGCGTGGGCCTCGTCGATGACGACGAGGCGGTACACGTCTTTGTTCACCGGCAGCACCCGCCTGCCTCCGGTCCGCGACAACTGCCGGTCTTGGGCCAGCTCCTGGTAGGAGACCACCGTGCCGGGCAGGTTGGCCTCGCTGAGGCGCTGCTTCCAGAGATCGTCGCGGAGTTGGGCGGGGGAGATGATCAGGATGTGCTGGCCCTGCTCCCCGGCGTGCTCGCGAATGAAGTGCATGCCGACCTCGGTCTTGCCCATGCCGACCCCGTCGGCGTAGACCACTCCGCCGTAGCGGTTCAGAATCCGTTTGGCTCGGACGAACCCGTCCTGCTGGAACCCGGTCAGCGTGTGAAGCTCGGGAACCGGCGGGGCGTCCGGGCCGAAGTCGTCCCCGTAAAGCTCCAGCAGCGCTCTCAAGAAGACGGTTTGGGGGTCGCTCTCCAAAACCTGGGGCTGAAGCAAGTCGAGCAGTTCGCTCCGGTAGTTCTGGGCCTCCGCCCACATCCGCTGATACCAGGCCAGCGTCATCTGCACCACGTTGGGCTGGTAATGCACCATGCCCAGCTCCAGGTTGGCGACGAGGCCGCCCCGGGTGAGGTTGGCCGACGACACCAGCGCCGCGCCCGGACCCGCGGCGGCCCCGGATTCGTCCAGCTCGCCGATGGCGTAAGCCTTGCCGTGCAAGAAGCGCTGCACATAGCGCCGCACCTCCACGCCGTCGGACTCGATGAACCGGCTGACCCTCTCCAGCACGACCCTCCGGGCGGCGGGGAAAGCCGAGAAGTCCCGCTCGCGTCGGAGCGCGGCCACCGACTGCTCGAACCGGCCGACCGCGGTCTCCGACACCGGGCCGGTCAGTGCTTCCGAAGACGGGGCCGCGCCGACGAGCAGCCGCCCGCCCCCCGGCCGGTCCGCGGCGATCTGAGCCAGCGAGTCCAGCCCCTCCAGCCCGACATAGCCGGTGGCGACGTTCAGCGGCCCCGAGTAGTGCCCGGCCAGCCACGCCAGCGCCTGCTCGTGGTTGCCGTACTCAACGTTGTCGACCAGCTCGAACGGCCTGCCCGGGGGGTCGGGGCCGTCCTGTTGGGACGCCGACGCCATGCCCTACAGGCTCTCGAACCTGCTCAGCACCCGCTCCCGGTAGGCGGTGGTGACGGCCCTTACAGTGAAATCGGTGAAGATGAAGCGGAGTTCGTCGGCGGTGAGCCCGTAGGCGCGGGCCACCAGCGCGTCGATCTCGGCCCTCATATCGTCCCGCTCAGCATCAGTCAGCGGCCCGCACTCCACCCCGGCCTCAGCGGCGAATTCAGCGAACCGATCGTCCACACACGACAACCGAGCTGCCAGTGTGCCGATTTGTTCCCAGGGAGTATTTTCTGGCGACGGGAAGGTAAGGCTGTTCAGGATGAAGTAGTTCAGGGTAGTTTCTATGTACCTACGTGCTAGCCAATCGAAGGAAATGCTATTAAGCACGGCTAGGATTCCAACCGTATTGAGTGTCTTCCAACTACCAAAAAGGATATAAGGAGCTTTATCAGTTAACGGAGTATGTGGTGGTATAAGACAAGCTATTACTGTCCGAGAGTTCGTTCGATTGGTTACATTGCGAAATGCAATACGGCATTGCTGTATTGGATGAGTGTCAGGATTGGCAAGGACGGAGGGAGGAAACATGTGCTTGAAAGTAGACGAGCCTTTCCGGTTGGTCTGTACGAACTCTAAGATATCTGTCCATTGACCGAACCCAGCCAATTCTCTGCCATGGGGCTCATACTGGTCAAAAGATCGACCCTTCCATACAGGAATTCTGTCATCACCTGGCAGGTTGGTAAAAAGATCTCGTTGCTTAGCTTCATGTAATTCAATACAGATAGCTAAGTTATAAGCATTTGAGTTCGAATGCTTTTCTTGGCCAGTTACGTCCGAATGATGCAACTTATCGAAACGAACTCCCAACCGTATTTTACCTAACACGTCTGCATGGGATTGCCTTGGTAGTAGCGGCAGTTCCCATCCCGGTTCCTTGTTGGAATCCTTGGCAGGAGCCGGGGTCCAAGAGGCGAGTTTACTCGAATCGACTTGAACCCCGGAGCCAGCGATGCAGTCCGCAAACTCCGATTCGTCGCGGGCTGGGCCGGTCACGGTCATCAACCCGTCGGCGGTAACGCCCGCCTGAGCCGTCACTAAGGCGATGGTCCATTGCGGGTGGATATCAAAGGCCCAGCGCTTTTTGTTCAGCAGGGTATCGATCCTGCTAGGGCGGCATTTTTTAAACAGCCAACGCCTAAATCCGCGGCTGCCATCGTTCAGGAAAGCTACCCGAGGCAAGACAACGCCCATGAAACCTTGGCCGCGGAGAATGGATGTATAGCGCTCGCTGAACAGCTTGTAGAGGTCGGCGTCACCGCGGCCCTGGATGGTGTAGCCGTTCTCGGGCTTGAAGAACTTGCGTTCTTCTTCGGCCTGTCGCTTGGTGTCCTCCATCTCCTGATGCAATTCGGGTTTCTCCCTAAAAAGCCGCTCGGCTCGTTCATCTCTGTCCAGGCCGGAGCGCAGCCCGCGGATGCCGGGATCGTGGATGGCCAGAAAGCTGGGCATCTCGAACTTGACCTTGTTCCACGGCGGGTTGCCCACCACCACGTTGAAGCCGGGGCAGTCTCGGTGGAAGAGGTGCGGGAACTCCAGCGGCCAGTGGAAGAAGCCGTAGCGGTTGGCGATTTTCTCAGCCTCGTCAATTTTGGCGTTGACATCAGTCGTTCGTTCTCCGTTGTTTTCTATTATCGGCGGGATGTTGATCTCTAGTGTGTGGCGGGCGCTTTCCACCCCCAGTGGCTCAGCAGCCCATAGATCGAAAGCTCTTCGAAGACCGACCGTCGACTCGCGCAATTCAGCATCCAACTGCTCGGATCGCTGCACTTCGTCAGGAGTCCGGTCGAGGGTCTCGGCCAATTCGTGTTGCAACTCGGCGGCGCGCCTCATGGCTGAGTTCACCGCTTCGCCGGTGAGCAGGGGGCTGTCGTTGGCGCCGACGACGGAGCAGTCGGCCACGCCGATGAGGGCGTTGCCGCACTTGAGGTTGCTGCCCAGATAAGACAGCGGCAGGCCGGGAACGAAGGATGTCAGCCACAGGGTGACGTTGGCCACCTCCACCGCCATGGGGGAGAGGTCGACGCCGTATATGCAGCGCTTGAGGATAAGCCTTCTAAGCAGATCCCCATCCTCAGGCCGCTGCGTCGCCCACTTGGCATCGCGTCCTAGCTCGTTGAGCATCTCGACAATGGGGGGGAGGCCCCCGACCTCGGCCAGGAAGGTTTCGACTCGGTCGGCCATCATGTCCAAGGCGGCGGTGAGGAAGTGGGCGCTGCCCATGGCCGGATCGACCACCGTGAAGTCGAAGAGCCGACGCGCCGCCTCGTCGGGTTCCCGCTCGGCCATTTTCCTCAGTCTGTCCAAGTGCTCTTCAAGGGCGGGCTCGAGAGAATATTTAAGCAGGTGGCTCACGAACTCGTGGCGCGTGTAGAACACACCTTCGGCCTTGCGTCCTCCAGCCTCGGACTGGTAATAGAGCTGAGCTTTGACTACATCTGGCTGCTCGCCGTCCTGCACCGGCCGGAACACTCTTTTCTTCTTGTTCTTGGCTTTGGTGTCGTAGATCAGATCGTCCGGGGCTCGAGTGAGCCGCAAGGCGAGCAAGGCTTCGTAGATGGCCCCCATGTGGCCGATCTGCAGTCCGGCGTAGTCCAGGCCCGGATGTCCCGGCTCGGAGTTTTGGTAGGCGATGGCCACCAGCGCCGGGGCGAGATGGTCGTCGGTTATCTCCGCCTGCTCCAGCAGGTCGCCGCCGGGGAAGCCGTCGGCGGCGAACAGGCTGCCGTTGTACACCGGCACCCCGACGGATCGGTCCCCGTTGCGGATCATATGCACCAGGGTCCGCAGCCGGTCCCACCGCTGGGTAGATCTTGAGCTCAGGCGCTTTAGGGCCGAGAGTGAGTCCGCAGCGAGCTGGCGGGCGCTGTGGGGCCGGTAGGCGGCCGAGGAGACGGGAAGGTGACCCCTGGCCTCGGTGTGGAGCAGGAACATGAACCGGAACACCAGGGTGAGTGCCGCCTCCTCGATCCGGCGGAGCTGCTCCCGGTCGCTGAGATCGGCGCCCTGCGACTCCAAGTGCTCGCCCAAACCCCGGGCGATGGGGGGGAGGGCGTCCTTGATCAGCCGCTCCTCCAAGCCCTTGCGCAGCTCCTCGCCGAAGTCTTTGGCCTCCTTGAGCCACTTGGTGAGCCAGCCCTCCTCCTGTAACGACTCCGGCGCTAGAAGACCCAGGTAGAAGCGGTTCTCGCGTTCCAGATCGCCGGCGTCCAACTCGACGTATTGGCCGGACGCCGATCCCACCGACGGCTTGCTCGAAAACAGCCGGAAGCGGTTCCCAGAGGCCAGCACCGCCCATCGGGCCCCGTGGCTCTGGCAGTCGGCTAAGACTAGGCCCTCGGGCAGCTCGCCGTTGCGGGTGAGGCGGCTGAACAAGGACGGGTTGCGGTACGGGTGAACCACCGCCACCGGCTTGTCGTCGTGGCGAAGCAGATAGCCGCGTTGGGGAAGCTGCTGGACCCGGTAGCCGAGCTTCCCGAACAGCGAGTGCCAACCCAGATTGCTCGCGCTCTCGACGTCGGCGACTGCCTCGGCCAGGTGGCTCTGGTTCTCGGGCCGGCGCAGGCGGTCGCGCACGAAGTGGGGGGTGAGCAGGTCTTTGACCCTGATCCCCGGCACCACCGACTCCTCGATGCGGCCGAACTCGCCGGCGAAGAGCGCGGCCGCCTCGCGGGGCGCGTAGTCGCGGCTTCTTCGCAGCAGGTTCCAGACGATCTCGGCGGGAATCACCCGCACCGGGTGGGCGGACTGGGGCCCGACCACTCGAACCCTGTCCGGGTGGTCTGTAGCGGACAGCAGGATCACCACCCAGCCCCGGCGGCCCTGCCTGGCCTCCCAGAGCCTCCTCAAGTCGGTCTCGCTCCCGCCGTCGGCCCAGAGAAGCTGGTAGGCGGGGGTCTCCCAGACGACGGCGGACAAACCGGGCTGGGCCGTCCACCCCCGGCCCTCACCGAAGTGAGCTTCGATCTCCCGGCCGATCGGGTGTATCATCTCAGATGTCATCACAGCCATTATAACGCCCTATTATTGTTACCGACAACCTATGACACGACGATGACTAACGATACACCAAAGGTCGGACAGGGGCCAGCACCGGCCAGCGCCAAGCCGGGAGTGGCACGGTTTCACCCCGTGCGCAGCCGTCGCCGTTGAAGGCACCCCTCGGCCAGCGCCAGGCCGGGGGGTGGCACGGGGGCAAGGTTTTGCCGCCCCGCGGCAAAACCGCGCCCGTGACAGGACCCGCCGGCCGGACAACGCAACCGCCAAAGAAGACCCCAACGCCAGGCCAGGTTCGGCATGTCCCCCGACGGCCTGCTCAGGCGGCGTTCACCTCGACGGAGTGCCAGCCCTCGGCGCCGTCGGGGCGGGGCGGGACCGGGCCCTCGCTCTGCACCGCGCCGGTGCCGTCGGTGGCCCGCACCTCGATGGTGTGGCGGCCCGCCGCGGGAGTCCACGGCCGGCGCCACTGCACCCAGCTCTCGTCGCCCAGGGCCTCGGCCAGCTCGCAGGGCTGCCAGTCCCCGCCGTCCACCCGCACATGCACCGCCTGGACGCCCCGGGTGGGGGCCCAGGCCACGCCGGCGATGACGGCCTCCTCGCCCGCCGCCAGCCGGTCGGAGACCCTGGGCACGTCGATGCGGCTCTGGGTCTTCATGGGGCCCTCCTTGGACCAGCCCCTGGGCACCCAGTAAGCGTCGAAGCCCTCCCAGGTGGTGAGCTCTATCTCCGAGATCCACTTCACCGCCGACACGTAGCCGTAGAGCCCGGCCACGATCAGCCGGGCCGGGAACCCGTGGGCCACCGGCAGGGGCTCGCCGTTCATGCCGATGGCCAGCAGCGCGTTGCGGCCGTCGCCGATCAGCCCGGTGGGGAACCCGGCCGTCCAGTCGTCCACCGACCGGCCCACGATCTGGGTGGCGCCGGGCTGCACCCCGGCCCTTTCCAACAGGGTGGTCAGGGGCACGCCGGTCCACACCGCGTTGCCGACCAGCTTCCCGCCCACCTGGTTGGAGACGCACTGCAGGGTGATGACGTGGTCTTCGAGGTCCATGTCCAGGATCTCTTCGAAGGTGAGTTCGTAGGGATTGTCGACCATGCCGGTGATGCGCAGATTCCAGAAGACCGGGTCCACCGAGGGGGGCGTCAGGGCGGTGTCGATCCGGTAGAAGGACAGGTTGGGGGTCAGGTAGGTCGAGACGCGGTCGATCTGGTCGAAGTTCTCGAGCCCGGCCACTTGGTCCATGACGCTCGGGCCGGTCGTCGGGGCCTCGCGGGTTTCGGTCCAGGGTCGGGCGAGGGGCAACTCGACGTTGGCGCGGGCCAGCTCGGCCGGCGACTGCTTGACCAGGCGCCCGATTCCCACCAAGATCCCGGACACCGCCGTCATGGAGCCGATGTAGGCCAAGAAGGTCCGCCGGTTCGATTCGGCCTTCGCCGCGGCCGCAGCGGGCGCCGGCGTTGAGTCCGGGTAGATCCCGTGTGGAACCGCGGCGGGCATCGGCGGTGATTCTGGGACGGCCCTGTCCGGAGCTGATGTGGGGAACCAGAGGAGGATCTTGTCGGTCAAGACCAAAAGGGTCACCGCCCCGATGCCGGTCACCAGCACGGTCACCAGCCAAGACGCCGACGCATAGCTGAAGGGATTGCGGGCCACAGCCCAGCCCCCCAGCAGCCCGAAGACGACGAAGCCGCCCATGGCTATGTCCTTGCGGCCCCTCACCGCGAGCTGGCCCATGTACCCGCCCACCAGCAGGGTCACCACGGTGATGCCGGCGAGCAGCAGCCATTTCTGACTGCCGCCCAGGTTGTCGATGCTGGTCGCCACCACGTCGCCGGGGGTGTAGTCGGTGATCAGCTCGCCCACCGCCACCACCATCGACGGATGGGCGTTGTTCATGCCGTCGATGACCTCGCCGAAGGCCAGGGACAGACCGGCCGAGACCACCCCGGCCATGAAGCCCATGACCCTGTGAGTGAGAAGCCGTGCCAGCCTCGTCGGAGTGGGCCCCGAGTTCGAGGCGGGTGGTTCTTGGACGTCTGCCATGCCTGCCCCCGTCCCTGATCGCTGCGGCCCGCCCGATGCCGAGCGGCCGTTATCGGGTGAGTTTGGCCGACTCTAACGGGGCCGAGCCCGACTGGCCCGGTTTCGGCTTGGCGGATTGGCGCGTTTGAGTCAACATTTGGACCGATGGGCACCGGCCATGGATGAGGGCGCGGCCTGCCCCGAGCTTCAACGGTGGGGCTGGGACGACCGGACGGCGGGCGGGGCCCGGCCCGGCGCCGTCGTGGGCCGGGTGGTGCGGGTGGACCGGGGCGAGTGCGACGTGACCACCGGCCCCGAGCTAGTCCGGGTGCTGTCCAGCTCGGTGCGGGCCTCGCCCGACCTGGCCCCGGTCACCGGCGACTGGGTGGAGGTGGCCCGCCGGGACGGCGACCGGGTGATCGACCGGGTCCTGCCCCGCCGCACCGAGCTCCGCCGGCTCGGCCCCGGCGGCCGCAGCCAGGCCCTGGCCGCCAACTTCGACGCGGTCGGCATCGTGGCCGGCCTGGACCGGCCCCTTCCCCCCGGATGGTTCGAGCGCATGCTGGTGATAGCCGACGACAGCGGCGCCCCCGCGCTGATAATCCTGACCAAGGCCGACCTGTGCGCCGACCCCGCCGAGCACAGGGCCGGCGTGGCCGCGGTGGCCGGCGGCGCGCCCATCGCGGTGACCAGCGCCCCGGCCGACCGGCCCGGCCCCGCGGCGCCGGCCCGGACGGCCGACACCCCGCCCGGCTCGGGCCTCGATCCGATCCGGGAGCGGCTGGGGCCGGGCCGCACCATGGTGCTGGTGGGGGCCAGCGGGTCCGGGAAGTCCAGCCTGATCAACGCCCTGGCCGGGGCCCAGGCGGCCGCCACCGGCCCGGTCCGCCCCTCCGACGCCCGGGGCCGTCACACCACCATCGCCCGGGAGCTGATCCTGCTGCCCGGTGACGGCGGCCTGGTCATCGACACCCCCGGCCTGCGCTCCCTGTCCCCCTGGGACGCCGAGGCGGCCCTTCAGCGGGTGTTCGCCGACCTCCAGCGGCTGAGCGCCCGCTGCCGGTTCTCGGACTGCGCCCACGGGGCCGAGCCCGACTGCGCGGTGCGGTCCGCGGTGTCCGCCGGCGACCTCGACCCCCGCCGCTTCGACCGCTACCTGGCCCTGCGCCGCGAGCTGGCCGACCAGAAGCCCCGCCGCCGATAGGCCGCCCGCCTGCCCGCCAGTCGCGGAAATTTCGATAGCTTGAACGGCGTAAACGCGCCGAAACTCCGGCGTAGCGGAAGTCTTGGGCGGCCCGCCGACGGGTCAGAGCCACGATGAGAAGGTTGTGTCATGGCCGGGCATTGGGCGGAGCGGATCTGGACGAGCCCTCAGGGGGAGCGGGTCCCGTACCGGTGCTTCGTGCCGCCGCCGGTCGCCGGAACGGTCGTGCGCATGGACTCGGCCGAGTTCGACCGGCTCAGATCCGCCGAGGAGGAGGTCAGGGCCTTCGCCCATGACGAGCGGTCTCCGGTGAGCGATTGGCTGATCAGCCACACCGAGGGCGCCTCCTCCACCACCGTCGAAGGGGTCCATCCGTCGCTGCGCCGATTGGCCAGATCCGAGGCCACCGGCGAGGGCAGGCAGCCGGAGAAGGCCGCCCTCCGCAACATCGCCGCCACCGAGCAGGCGCTGCGGATCGGGTCGGACGCGAGCCGCCCGTTCGCCGTGGAGGACATCTGCGCGGTCCATGAGACGCTGATGGCCGACGACCCTGAATACGAGTGGGCGACGCCGGGTGCGGTCCGCCGAACCCAGAACTGGATAGGGGGCGGCGATCTGCACCCGACCCCGGCGAAGGCGGATTTCGTCTCTCCACCCCCAGACGCCGTCGGCGAGTTGATGGACGACCTCGTGGACTACATGAACACGAGCGGCACGGAGCGGGCCCTGGTCCAGGCCGCGGTGGCCCACGCCCGGTTCGAGCACATCCATCCCTTCCCCGACGGCAACGGTCGGGCCGGGCGAGCGCTGATCCACATGCTCTGGGCCCGCCGCGGCCTGGTCACCGACACGAGCACGGTGCCGGTCAGCGCCCATCTGGCCCGTCGCCGCGACGAGTACTTCGAGGCGCTGAGCCGGTCGCATCGGGCGATCGCCGACGGCGCCGCCGAGCCGGACCGGATCTGGGGTCCGATGATCGGCCTGCTGGAGGAGGCCACGGTCTTCGCCTGTCATCTGGGTTCGGCCATCCGCTCCGCTGCAACCGAGATACGCGACCGGTGGGAGCAGGCGGTGGCCCCCAAGCGGAAGTCCCTGGTCGGCCAGATCCTGCGCGACCTGACCTTGCACCCGGTGCTCGACTCCAAGATGGTGGCGGAGCGGTACGGGCGGACCGAGCGCCGGGCCCGGCAGGCGCTGCAGACGCTGGGCCAGGCGGGGGTCCTCGCCTCCCGCAGCATCGGCAAGGGCCGCCGGGGCTACGAGGCCGCGGCGCTGCTGGACCTGTACTCCGCCGCTTCCAGCGAGCATCCGATCATGGCCATACCGGAGGTGACTTCGGGCCTGCGCCTGAACTCGCGGCCCGGGCAACGGGACTGACCGGCGGCGGTCAGCCTCACTGCTTCGGCGCCGGGATTCGCGCTGTGGGCCGGGCTCTGCGGCGGTCAGCCCCATGTCGAGCATCAGGGCGGCTTCGAGGTTGGACGACAGAGGTGTGGGCCGGGCTCTGCGGCGGTCAGCCCCATTGCTCGGTCAGGCGGACCCGGTCGAGTTTGCCGTTGGGCCGGCGGGGGAGTTCGCCCGCCACGGCCAGCGCCTCGGGCAGCTTGTGGCGGGCCAGCCTCTGCGCCCCGAAGGCCCTCAGCTCCTCCAGGATCGGCGGCGGGCGCCCGTCGGCGGGCACGACCACGGCCAGGCCGGTGTGGCCCATCACCGGGTCGGGCCGCCCCATGACCGCGATGTCGGCCACCCCGGGGTGGCCGCCCAGCGCGTTCTCGACCTCCAGCGGGTACACGTTGTAGCCGCCCCTGACGTACATCTCGTCGAGGCGGCCGGCCAGGCGATAGAGGCCCCGCTTGTCAGCCGAGGCCAGGTCCCCGGTGCGGAGCCAGCCGCCGTTCAGAGCTTGTGCGGTGGCGGTCGGGTCGCCCCAGTAGCCCGACATCACCGTCGGCGACCGCAGCCACAGCTCCCCGACCCGCCCGGGCGGCAGCTCGGCCCCGTCGGAGTCCCGGACGCCGGCCTCCACGCCGGGCCGGGGCCGCCCTATCGACCAGCAGGCCTCGTCGTCGTCGGCGTCGAGGGCGGTGGCCAGCCCCACGCCCCCCGACTCGGTGGAGGAGTAGCGGATCGAGTATCCGGCGCCGAAAGCCCGGCGGGCGGCCTTCACCAGATCGGGCGCCGACGGCCCGCCCCCGGCGATGACCGCCCTCACCGCCGAGAAGTCGAGCTCGTCGATCAGCCGGTGGCGGACCATGAGCGCGATCTGAGGCGCCACCCCGGTCACCGCCGGCATCCGGTGCCGGGCGATGGCCTCCAGGGCCCCGCCGGCCGACCAGCGCCCGAGAAGCTGGGCGGTCTGGCCCCCGTCCAGCAGCCACGGCAGCTTGGTCATGAAGCCGACGTGGGCCATGGGGGTGATGGCCAGCCCGTGGCCGCCTCCGCCCCAGGACCCCTTGGCGTCGACGGCGGCGATGGCCCTGAGCTGGCGGTCGCCGAACCAGACCGCCTTAGGCACACCCGTCGATCCCGAGGTGAAGCAGATGCACACCGGCCGCTCGCGGGACCCGCCCTTCGGGCTGGGCCCGCCGCTGTGATCGGGCCCGCCGCCGTGACCAAGTCCGACCGTTCTGGGGCCGCCCGCGGCGGCGGTCTGACTCGGCCCGGTGTCGAGTCCGCCGGTTGCGCAGTCCAGACCGGAGCGCAGCGCGCCTCCCACCGAGTCCGGGCTTGCGGCCGGCGCCAGCGGCTCTACCAGGGGCGCGGCGCCCGCTGGGACCAGACCGGCCAGATGGCGGTGGACCGCGACCAGATCGGGGCGGACGGTCTGAAGGCACCCGGCCGCCTCCAACGCTGAGGCCGCCGGGTTGATGCCCGCGGTGACGGCCCCGATGCGGGCCGCGGCCAGATACAGGGCCGCGTAGTCCACGCCGGAGTCGAGCACCAGGGCCACCGTCGACTCCGGCCCCAGCCCCCGGGCCCGCAGGCCGGCCGCGATCTCGTCCGCGGCCCGGTCCAGGGCGGCGAAGCTCAGGCGCCACCCGTCGGGGGTGGCGAAGGCGGCCCGGTCGCCGTGCGTGCGGGCCGCCCGTCGGGCCGCCTCGGTGAGCAGGTCGGGCTCGGCGGGCACGCCCCGATGGTAGGTCCGGGGCCGGCGGGAGAGCGGGGTGGGAGCCGCTCGGTCAACATCTCGACGGGTTGGCCGGGCGGTCCGGGGCCGGCGGGGGAGCGGGCCTACGCTGGCGGGGTGGACATCGGATGGGACCCGGACCTGGCCGATTTCGCCGCCGAGGCCCGGACCTGGCTGGAGGAGCATCTGGCCGGCGAGTTCGGCCGGTACCGGGGCCAAGGCCTGACCGGCCAGGACGACATCCCCGTCGAGGTGCAACTGGCCTGGGAGTCCGAGCTGGCCGGCGGCGGCTGGCTCGGGCTGGACTACCCGGCCTGGATCGGGGGCCGGGAATGCACCCTGGCTCAGCAGGCGGCGTTCCACGCCGTCTACGTCGAGGCCCGGGCCCCCGGCCGGCTGCCCAACATGGGCCTGACCCTGCTCGGCCCCACCCTCATGGCCTTCGGGTCGCCCGAGCAGCAGCGCCGGTTCGTGCCCCCGATCCTGGCCGCCGAAGAGCTGTGGTGCCAGGGCTACTCCGAGCCCGACGCGGGCAGCGACCTGGCCAACGTCGCCACCCGGGCCGCCCTTGACGACGGCCGGTGGGTTATCAACGGCCAGAAGGTGTGGACGTCGCTGGCCCAGCACGCCGACTGGATCTTCGTGCTGGCCCGCACCGTCGAGAGATCGGCCCGCCACGCCGGTCTGTCCTACCTGCTGGTGCCCATGGACCAGCCCGGCATCGAGGTGAGGCCCATAGTCCAGATCAACGGCGCCGACGATTTCAACCATGTCTTCTTCACCGACGCCGCCACCGACGAGGACTTGGTGGTGGGCGGCGCCGGCAACGGCTGGAAAGTGGCCATGGGCACCCTCGGCTTCGAGCGGGGGGCCAGCACCCTGGGCCAGCAGATCGGCTTCCGGGCCGAGCTGGACGACCTGATGGCCGAGGCCCGATCGACCGGCCGCTGGGACGACCCGGCGGTGCGCGACGAGCTGATGCGGTCTTACGTGGAGCTGGAGATCATGGGCTACAACCACCTGCGGATGCTCACCGCCTTGGCCCACGACGGCCTGCCCGGCCCCGAGCAGTCGATCGGCAAGCTCTGGTGGGCGACGTGGCACCGCCGCCTGGGCGAGCTGGCCATGATGGTGCGGGGGGCGGCCGGGATGACAGCTAGCGACGGCGCCCGCGACGGCGGCGGCGGGCTCGGCTACCGGCTCGACCGCTGGCAGCGGACCTTCCTGTTCTCCCGGGCCCACACCATCTACGGGGGCTCCAACCAGATCCAGCGCAACGTCATCGCCGAACGGGTGCTGGGGCTGCCCCGCGGCCCTCGCTGAACGGCCTCCGGCGGTTGCGCCGCGAGCGAGCCTGACTCGCCGTTTCGGTCCCGCCGGGGCCGCGGGGGCGGTGGTAGTCTGAGGCCATGGGACGCATTCAAAACACCCTGGCGCTGGCCAAGACCTCCTGGTTCGTGCTGAAGAAGGACCGGGAGCTGATGTGGCTCCCGGTCCTGTCGTTTCTGGTGTCGGCCGCGTTGGGCGGCGCCGCTCTGGCCGTGGTCGTGGTCACCCGCTCCGCGGCCCCGGTTGCGTCGGGCGCGGCCGACGGCGCCACCGTCGGCCCGGCGGCCGTGGTGGTGGGCATCGCCGCCGCCCTGGCCCTGGGGATCACCTCGGTGTTCTTCAACGGGGCCTTGGTGGCCGGCGCCCACGAGCGGCTGACCGGGGGCGATCCCACCGTCGGCAGTTCCATCCGCCGGGCCTTCGGCCGGCTGGCCGGGCTGGTGCCCTGGGCCCTGATGACCACCACCGTCGGCCTGGTGCTGCAGGCCATGCGGGAGCGGGCCGGGTTCCTGGGCCGCATCGTGGTCGACATGATCGGCATGGCCTGGGAGGTGGTGACGTTTCTGGTGGTGCCGGCGGTGGTCATCGACGAGATGGGCGCGGTGGACGGGCTCAAGCGCTCGGCCTCGCTGCTGCGCCAGACCTGGGGCGAGAACCTGATCGCCCGGGTCGGCTTCGGCCTGCTCGGGTTCGTCCTGGTGATACCGGCGGTGATCGTGGCGGTGTTGGCCACGTCGGTGGGGGCGGCCTGGGTCGGGATACCCCTGGCCGTGGCCTGGGTGGTCGTGGTGGCCGTGGTCATCACCGCCCTCAACGCCATCTTCCAGACCGCCCTCTACATGTACGCCACCACCGGAGTGGTCCCCCAGGGATTCGAGGGCTCGTCCCTGTCCCAGTCCTTCGGCCACAAGTGACCCCGGTGCCCGATCCGCACGCGCCCGAGGCCGCTGACCGCCCCGAGCCGTGACGCCGATCGACCGGTTCAACTCGCAGCTCGCCGAGGCCCTGCGCCGCCGGTTCCCGCCCCGGCTCTGGGAGGTGGAGACCGGCGCGGTGGCGGTTGACGACCAAGGCGACATCACCACCCTGGCCGCGGTCATCACGCCGGTCAGCGGCAACGCCAGCCGCCCCGTCGTGGTCCACACCGCCGCGGGCGCCCCCGACGACTTGGACAAGGCGGCCCGGAGGCTGATCCGGGTCGCCCAGTTGATGCCGTCGGGCCGCCCCATCGTGCGGGTGGCGGCGGTGCGCCCCGAACTGCCGGCGCCCGACGACGATGCCGCGGGGGCAGAGACCGGGGAGGACCCCGGCTCGATCCGCTGCCAGTACCGGCTGCTGTCGGTGGACGGGCCGTTCAGCGACCTGGTGTTCGGCGAGGTCCCCCGCAGCGGGTGGCTCAGCGGCACCGTCACCGACATCTCTGACGACTGCGAGCTTTTCGCGCCACCCGGCGACATGGTGGAGGCGGCCGCGGCGGCCATGGTGAAGTCCGTCCGGATACACCGGTCGTCCCACACCACCGCGGGGATGCGGGAGGCGGCCGAGCACATGCAGAGCCCCCTCGACCGGGACCTTCCCCGCCGGGTGTGGACGCTCGTCCTGAACGCGGTGATGTGCCAGGCGGCCATGGCCGGGACCCGGCTGGACGACGACTACACGGTGCCCCTGCCCGATCCCGGCGACGGCTCAGACGAGATGCTCGAGGTCTGGCGGCGGATCGCCGCGGCGCCCAGCCACGCCGTCGTCTTCGACCTGCCCGTCAAGCTGTTGGAGTGCCTGCACGCCGACGACGTCGGGCAGCTCTTCCGCAAAGTGAATCCGGTGGCCCTCAGGCTGGCCAGCCGGTTCTGGGCCGACGGGAACCTGACCGGCCCGGCCGCCGTCTCTTTGGCCGCGAAGCACGCGGGCCTGCCGGCGGGCGACTTCACCAGACCGCCCACCGCCCACCTGCTGGCCGAGCTGGCCGTGGCCGAGATGGGCGCCGACTGGGGCGATCCGGACCGCATCGGCGAGCTGAGGGCGGTGGACTTCGCCTGCGGCACCGGGGTGCTGCTGGACGCCGCCTACGACCGCATGGCCGCCCGGATGCGGGCCGCGGGGCTCGACGACGAGGCCCTCCACTCCGAGATGCTCGAGAACGTCCTAGTCGGCGCCGACATCAGCCCGTCGGCGGTGACGCTCACCGCGTCTCTGCTGGCCATCCGCTATCCCGGCCAGCCGCTGGAGCGGCTGCAGGTCCGCCTCGCCTCCATGGGCTTCGACGACGAGGGGGAGTGCGTCACCCCCGACGACAGCAGCGATCTGGTGATAATGCACCCGCCGTCGTCCAAGGCCACCATCTCGGAGTTCGTGATCCGCCGGGCTCACGACTTCATCCGCCAGGGGGGTGTGCTGGCGCTGGTGCTGCCCAGCGAGCTGGCCGAGGACACCAAGACCCATGCCGCCATCTGGGGGATGCTGGCCGTTCACTACCGGCGGCATTTCGTGGTGACCACGCCTTCGGAGGTGCTGCTGGTGGCCACCCGGTCCCAGCTCGGGCAGTCGGGCGGGTCTTTCGAGGTCAAGCTGAGCGGCGACCTGCCCGCCAGCCTGGTCGAGGCCGTGGCCGCGGGCCGGCTCATCCGCTCCCTCGCCGCCGACGAGCCCGCCCGCGGGAGGGTCCAGATGGGCCGGCTCCGCGTCGATTTCAGCCGCTCCGGCAACCCCGACGCCTGGCGGCCTCGGGCGGCGGAGTCTTAAGAACTTTCGTCGGCGATCTCGTCTGCCAGGCCCCAGCGCAGGGCGGTGTCCGGGTCCAGCTCGGCGCCGGTGAGCAGCCATTCGAGGGTGCGCTGGCGGCCGATGCGGCGGGGGATGCTCACCATCCCGCCCGCTCCGCAGATCAGGCCCATGGACAGCTCCGGCAGCCGGAACCGGGCCCGCCGGGTGGCCCGCACCGCGCCGCAGAAGGCGGCCAGCTCCACCCCGGCCCCCACGCAGGGCCCGTCCACCAGGGCGGTGACCCGGGGGGCGACCGCGGCCAGCGGCCGGGCCACGGAGGCCTGCGAGCGGATCAGGTGGGCCCGGACCGGATCGTCCACCGTGCCGAACTCGGCCGGGTCGCCGCCCGCGCAGAAGGCGCCGCCGGCCCCGGTGAGCACCACCGGCCGCCGGTCCGATCCGGCCCCCAAGGCCCTCAGCACCTCGGCCAGCTCGTCGCGCATGGCCGCGTCGAACAGGTTCAACAGCCGGGGCCGGTCCAGTGTGACGGTCACCGCGGCGCCGTCGTCGCGGACCGTCACCCTCGGCCGGCCCCGGTCGCGCCGGACCCGCCGGCCCCGGCCGGCCAGCCAGCGCCGGTGCTCGGGCCCGGCCTGAAGGACGGCGTAGGCCAGGCTCTCCACCAGCAGGCCGTCGGCCAAGCCCAGCGACGCGGTGCGGCGCAGGGTCTGGGCCGCGACCACCGCCGCGTCGGGGTTGGCCTCCACCCCGGCCAGCAGCGCGGCCGGGTCGGCGGCCGCCGCGTCCCAGGCGCCGCCGCCCGCCCCGGCCGCCACCGCCACGGTCGGCAGCCGGGCCAGGGCCCGGCCCACGTCGTCGGCCGGGTCGCCGCCGGTGTCTACCGCCACCGCCGCGGCCCCGGCCTCGGCGACGATCCGGTCCAGGTCGGGCCCGGCCGCGGCCGCCCGGGCCTCATCCAGCGACCAGCGCAGCTTCCGCCCCCGCCGGGGTTCGCTCACCATCACCGGAGGTCTTTGGCCACAGCCTCAGGCCGGGGGCCGGTCGGCGTCGGCTAGGGCGTCGGCCATCTCCCAGCGCCAGGGGCCTTCGGTCACGGACTCGCCGGGCCCTCGGTCACAGCCTCAGGCCGGGGCTCGGTCGCGGCGAGCCTGCGGGCCCGGTCACCGATCGGGGTCGGCCAGACGGTCTCTCAGGACCCGGCGCAGGATCTTGCCCGTCTCGTTGTAGGGGAGCTCGTCGGTGAAGACCACCCGGGCGGGGACCCGGCTGGACCGGAGCCGGGACCGCACCAGCTCGCACAGCTCGGCCTCCGACGGCGCCGGCTCGGAGGCCACCACGAACACCGCCACCTCCTCGCCCCACTCCCGGCTGGCCATCCCCACCGCGGCCGCGTCCAGCACTCGGTCGTGGCCGAGCAGCACGTCCTCGATCTCGCCCGGCGACAGGTTCTCGCCCCCCCGGATGATGATGTCGTCGTCGCGGCCCAGCAGGTACAGGTAGCCGTCGGCGTCGGTGTAGCCGGTGTCGCGGGTGGCGAACCAGCCGTCGGGGTCGAGCCGGGCCCCGCCCTCCAGGTACTCGCCGGCCACCTGCGCCCCCCGGACCCATACCTCGCCGGGGGCGCCCGCCGGCGCCTCGGCCCCGTCGCCGTCGCGTATCGACACCTCCACCGCCGGGATGGGCCGCCCCGCTGAGGCCAGCCGGGCCCGGGCCCCGGGATCGGCGGAGGCGGCCGCGGCCCGGTGGTCGTCGGGGCCGAGCAGGCTGACGGTGGCGCTGGTCTCGGTGAGCCCGTAGGCGTTCACGAAGCCGGTCTCGGGGAACAGGCCCAGGGCCTTCTCCACCACCGAGGGGTGGGCCCGGCCCCCGCCGTAGGCCAGCGAGCGCAGCGAGTCGATGGTCTCGCCCCGCCGGTCGAGGGCGTCGACGATGCGGGCCAGCATGGTCGGCACCACCATGGCGTGGGTGATCCCCTCGGAGCGGACCAGGTCGATCCAGCCGTCGGGGTCGAAGCGGGGCATGTACACGATCCGCCGTCCCACATAGATCTGCGACAGGGTGATGGCCACCCCGGCGATGTGATACGGCGGCACCGCGATCAGGTTGGCCTCGTCGGGCCCCGCGCTCATCAGCTCCGACGCCCCGAATATGTAGGACGTCAGGTGGCGGTGCCTCAGCACCGCCGACTTGGGCGGGCCGGTGGTGCCGCTGGTGTACAGCAGCACGGCGACCGCATCGGGGTCGGTGGGCCAGGAGCCCGGCTCGGCTGGCTCGGCGCCGCCGCCGGGGCCGGCCCGCAGTTCGGCCCTTTCGACGGCCTCGATGCCGTCGACGGCCCCCAGCCCGGCCGGGTCGCCGTCGCCGACGAGGGCCACCGCCGGGCGGGTCCGGGCGGCCAGGGCGGCCAGTTCGCTCTCCGCCAGCCGGTAGTTGAGGGGTACGTAGGGCGCTCCGGCCCAGGCCGCCCCGAACAGGGCGGTGATCAGGGCCGGGCCCGACTCGTCGCACACCGTCAGATACTCCGCCCCCGAGGCCCGCATCCGCCCGGCGGCGGCCGCGGCCTCGTCCATGAACTGCCGGTAGGTGACGGCGCCGGGCCCCGACCCGGCCGCTGTCCGGTCGCCGCCCGCGGCGGCGGCCATGTCCAGCAGCATCATCAGGTTCACCGGCGGCACCTCACTGAGCCGGCGGTTCTGTTGCAGTTCACGGTCCGGCGTCTCACCGCGTGGGCTTCAGTCCGAGGCGGGCAGGGGCTTGGGGGCTTTGACCGACAACGCCTCTCCGTCCAGGCCCAGGGGTCCGGACCCGGCCTTGGTACACAGCACCTCCACGGTGTCACCCGGATCGCCGTAGCGCTTGCCCAGCAGAGTGGCGGTCTCGGGGTCATCGCCATCCGGAGGGGTGCCGCCTGAGGCCTCTTCCACGGCGGCGGGGTCGGCCATGGGGGTTCCGCCGCAGGTCAGGCGGCCCCGGCCATCGCCCTTGACCACCACCACCTCGGTGGGGCAGTCCGGGCACCGGTAGCGGGCCCCGGGCCGGATCTCCACCGTCTCGCCAGTCGGTTCCTCAGTTCCCACGGCCCCCGCCTCCTCCCCCTTTCGGGTTTTCTGAGCAAAAATCGTCGCTATACAGCAAATTCTTGCTCAGAAAACCAGCCGCCCCGGGTTTTCTGAGCAAAGATCGTCGCTATACGGCTAATTCTTGCTCAGAAAAACCTTAGAGGGTCACATTAGGCGTTCGGCGGCGTAGTCGATGCAGGCGGTCAGGGCCTCCACATCGGAGGGCTCCACCGCGGGGAATGTGCCGATCCGGAGCTGGTTGCGGCCCAGCTTGCGGTAGCCCTCGGTGTCGACGATCCCGTTGGCCCGCAGCACCCCGGCCAGGGCGTCGGCGTCGAGGCGGGGATCGAAGTCGATGGTGCCCACCAGCGGGCTGCGATGGGCCGGGTCGGCCACGAAGGGGGCGGCGATCTCCGACGCCTCGGCCCAGCCGTAGAGGATCTCCGACGACTGCCGGCACCGGGCCGCGGCCCACTCCAGGCCCCCGTTGCCGTTGATCCAGCCCACCTGGGCCGCGGTGAGGAACAGGGTGGCCAGCGCCGGGGTGTTGTAAGTCTGGTCCTTGCGGGAGTTGTCCAGGGCGGCCTTGAGGTCGAGGAAGGCCGGCGTCCAGCGCCCCGAGGCGGAGATGCGCTCGATCCGCTCCACCGCGGCGGGCGAGACCATGGCGATCCAGAGCCCGCCGTCGCTGGACAGGGCCTTCTGGGGCGCGAAGTAGTAGGCGTCGACCGCGGCCGGGTCGAATTCGAGACCGCCCGCCGCCGAGGTGGCGTCCACCAGCGTCAGCGCCTCCGGGGCGGCGCCGGGCCGCTCGGGGCGGATCATCACCCCGGTGGAGGTCTCGTTGTGGGGGTAGCAGCAGGCGTCGGTTCCGGGCGGGGCGGTGATCGGGGGACGGGACCCGGGCTCGGACTCGTCCACCGACGGGTCGTCGAGGTGGGGCGCGGCCCGGGTCACGGCGGTGAACTTCGAGCTGAACTCGCCCAGCGACAGGTGGTGGCTGCGCCGCTCGATCAGGCCGAAGGAGGCCGCGTCCCAAAAGGCGGTGGCCCCGCCGTTGCCCAAGACGATCTCGTAGCCGTCGGGGGCCCGCAGCAGCTCGGCCACGCCGCCGCGCAGGTCGGCCGCCACCGACCTCACCCCGGCCCGGCGGTGGCTGGTGCCCATGTAGTCGACGGCCCGGCGGGCCAGTTCGGCCACCGCCTCGGGCCGCACCTTGGCGGGCCCGCAGCCGAACCGCCCGTCGGAGGGCCGGAGCCCAGCCGGGATGACGAAGTCTTCGGCGGCCCGGCGTGGGCGGCCGCCAGCGCCGCCGATGTCGGGAACGTCGGTGGCATGGCCGCCGGGAGAGGGGCTGGCAGGGCTGGCGGCGGTCACCCCTCCATTCTGGCAGCCCGAGACATCCTTCCGGTGGCTCCGCTCCGGCCAGTCGTTAGAGCCTTGGCCAAGTTCAGCGCCGCATCTGGTTCCAGGAGTCCTGGGTATGGGTTTAGCGGTAGAGTTCAATGGGGCCTTTGGGCGCTAGGTTTAGGTATTTAAGTCCGGGGTAGTCTGACGGGTACCAATGTGGTTTGCTTAAATACGAGTTTGGCGGATCGCCTTGATGTGTCGGTATATTTTCCGGAGCGAAGGCATGTCCCTGCTCTAAAGGACTGATGTATCTCCAGACTATTGTTCCGTCTGGAGTGACTTGGGAGATGGTGTCTTTGTGGTCATCAAAGATCAAGGTGTTGCCGTTGGGTAACCGTTGAATTGATGACCTTGTAGGAGCGTAAAAGTCAGTGGGTGTAGGGTGGGTATAGGTCCATACATGGTCAGGAGCTTCGAAGAACACCGCCGAGGTTTTGCGGATGTCGTTGGCCTCAAAGGGTGGAAGGGAGATTTCGTCGATGGAAGAGTAAAAGCGTTCAAATCCTCGAAATTCGTATCCGTTATTGAATATCAAGATGTTGCCCTCTCCGGGCAGTCCTGGTCGTATCCAATGGGTATCATGCTGGAAGAACATCTTCTGGTCTTCATAGGATCCGGCTCCGTAGGCACGGGGGTTGCCCCATCGGTACAGCAGGTCTCCCTTATCCCCGGCGGCTTCGTCGATTGTAGTGTTGTGGTCAATGATCCATAACTCGCTGTAGTTTCTGACCGATATTATGATCTGGTCAAGGACCGGATTATAGTCTATAGCGTTGGAGTGTGATAAGTCGTCTTTTGAGTACCAGTTTGACAGTGAAGAGAGGTTGTAGTTGATATTGATGCGTCCAGGATGATCGGCGATCGCCCCGTAACTAGGCTTTGTCGGGTCGTGGTCTTGGATCAGGTGATCTAGCATGGACCACTCCCACACAATCTCGCCGTTGTCAGGCCCTGTTGCCTTTATCTCGATCAGGTGATCGTACGACAACCCGGCTGGGGTGAGATATTTGGGGTCAGCTCCGGCGGCGATGGCCTCCTCTTGGTTCATTTGCGCTTCTTTGAGTAGCAGTACATTCCCGCTTGGCATCTTTAATAGGTCGTGATGGGTTCTATAAGTACTGTAACTCCACACGATGCTACTGGTTGGGCTCAATTCTGCTATGTGAGGATCATGATGCGGTGGCCGTACGGCATCTCTAAAACGGACTAACAAGTTTCCATTTTCAAGCAGCTCAGAATTTGCCAATATTTTTCCTGGCATCTTCCAAGTATGCACTTCTCTTCCGAGGTTGTCTATCAAGTACACAGTTTGATGAAGGTTTGAATTGAGCAGAGTGTATCCTTGGGCTGATTCTGGTAGGTTTGTGATCAACCCCACAGTGGGCTCGGCCCGCTGCACGGCTCGGGCGATAAAAACAGCCGCTTGGCCTCGGGTAATTTGCTCGGACGGGCAGTATCGCAGCGGCCGGGTGTCGCATCCTTTGGTAATTCCGACGGCGTGTATGCCCTCTATGGCACTCACGGCTGTCTCGGGGATGCTGTCGGTGTCCGCGAAGATCCCCTGGATATGCGGGGAGGCTGAGAGGTGGTCGAAGGCGGCGACGAGCATCTCCGCCATATTGGCCCGGGTTACCGACCCACCGGGATCAAAATACCCACCAGTAGCCTTCATGATGTTGCTGCCGATAGCCCATCGGGCATAAGTCAGATACCATGCATCTTCAGCTACATCCAAGAACTCAACTCTTTGATCCTGCGGGGGGGGGGTAGGGGAAATCCTCACTGCAGCTCGATGTAACCAAGCTGCCGCCTCAGCGCGACTAATGGGCTCGGACGGACAGAATCGCCCATTACCGCATCCTTCATCGATCCCCCACTCCGCCACCCGCTCAATGTTGTATGCATGAACACTGCCGTCAACATCGCTGAAAATGCTCTCAGAAGCCGCAGCCGCGCCAGACGACAGAACCAAAACAATGCATTGAACAGCCGCAACCCAACGCAAGATCATACCAACAAGAGATCGTATCAACTGCCCGGCGGCGTATCAACTGCCCGGCGGCGTAATCGATGCAGGCGAGCAAGTTCCCGGTGGAGGGTGATGTGACCCGGGCGTGGACTCGTCGATTCCGATGGCGCCGCCCCAGCCCGCCGCCCGTCGGTACGCTCGGGCCATGACCGAGTCTCGAATCTCCCGCCGGGTCGGCGCCATCACCCCGTCGGCCACCCTCGCCATCACCGCCAAGGCCCAGGAGCTGCGGGCCGCGGGGGAGAGCGTGATCGGGTTTGGCGCGGGCGAGCCCGACTTCTCCACCCCCGACTACATCGTGGAAGCGGCCGCCGCCGCCTGCCGGGACCCCAAGAACCACAAGTACTCCCCGGCCGGCGGCCTGCCCGAGCTCAAAGAGGCCATCGCCGCCAAAACCGCCCGCGACTCGGGCCTGGAGGCGGCGCCGTCGCAGGTGCTGGTGAGCAACGGGGGCAAGCACGCCGTCTTCAACGCCGTGTCCGCCGTCGTCGACCCCGGCGACGAGGTGCTGCTGCCGGCCCCGTACTGGCTCACCTACCCCGAGCCCGTCGCCCTCTCCGGCGGGGTGACCGTGCCGGTGCCCGCTGGCGCGTCCCAGGGCTACCGGGTGACCGTCGAGCAGCTCGAGGCGGCCCGCACCCCCCGCACCAAGGCCTTGATCTTCACGTCGCCCTCCAACCCCACCGGCGCCGTCTACCCCGAGGCGGAGATCGCCGCCATCGGCCGGTGGGCGGCCGAGCACGGCGTCTGGGTGATCGCCGACGAGATCTACGAGCACCTGGTGTACGGCGACGACCGGCACCATTCCCTGCCGGTGCTGGTCCCGGAGGTCCGCGACAGATGCATCGTGGTCAACGGGGTGGCCAAGACCTACGCCATGACCGGATGGCGGGTGGGCTGGATGATCGGGCCGCCCGACGTGGTGAAGGCCGCGCTGGCCCTGCAGTCCCACACCACCGCCAACGTCTGCAACGTGGCCCAGGCCGCGGCCCTGGCCGCGGTGTCGGGCCCGCTCGACGCGGTGGCGGAGATGCGCAGCCACTTCGACCGGCGGCGGCGGAGGATGCACGAGATGCTGAGCGGCGTCGACGGGGTGGTCTGCCCCGAGCCCCAGGGCGCCTTCTACGCCTTCCCGGACATGGCCGGGGTGCTGGGCCGCGACCTCGGCGGGACCGCCCCCGCCACCACCCTGGAACTGGCCCGAATCCTGCTGGAGCAGGCCAAGGTGGCGGTGGTGCCCGGCGAGGTGTTCGGCGCCCCCGGCGGCATCCGGCTCTCCTTCGCCCTGGCCGACGACGACCTGGTCGAGGGGGTGGGCCGCATCGTCGATCTGCTGGGCGCCGCCCGGTGAACGCGCCGCGGGACGCCGTCGCGTCGTCAAGGCCGTCGGGCTGCATCGTCGATCCTCTGGGCGGGTGCCGGTGAACGCGTCGCCGGCCGTCGATCGAGGCGGGCGCCGGTGACCGGTCCGGCGGTCGCGTCCTACGGGGCCTGGCCGTCGCCCATCAGCGCCGAGTCCCTGGTGGCCGGGGCGGTCGGGATCGCCGAGGTGATGGCCGACCCGGCCCAGTCCCGCTACCTGTGGTGGGCCGAGACCCGCCCCGACGAGGGGGGCCGCACCGCGGTGATGCGCCACTGCCTGCGCACCGGACTCACCGAGGAATTCACCGGGCCCGACGCCGACGTGCGCACCCTGGTGCATGAGTACGGGGGCGGGGCCTGGTGGCCCCACGACGGCCGCCTCTTCTACGTCGACCGCGCCGACCAGCGCCTGCGCCGCCTGGACCGCCCCGGCGCCGAGCCGGTGATGCTGACCCCTCAGCCGCCCGAGCCCCGGGCCTGGCGCTATGCCGACGGCCGGGTGACCCCCGACGGGCGCTGGTGCGTGTGCGTGCGGGAGCGCCACGGCGCCGAGCCCCGAGAGCCGGTCAACGAGCGGGTGACCGGGGCCGCCGATGACCCCGACGCGGCGGGGGCGGCCGACTCAGAGCCGGTCAACGAGCTGGTGGCGGTGGCCGCCGACGGATCCCAGCGGATTGAGATGCTGTGGTCGGAGTCCGACTTCGTGATGGCCCCCCGGCCCTCGCCCGCCGGCGACCGGCTGGCCTGGATCACCTGGGACCACCCCCACATGCCCTGGGACGCCACCCGGCTGCACGTTCACGAGCTGGGCGACGGGGCGTTGGGGGCCGAGCTGGCCGTGGTGGGGGAGGGGGAGGACCGGAGCCTGGTCCAGCCCGACTGGCGGGGAGACCGCCTGCTGGTGTGCAGCGACCACGACGACTGGTGGAACCTCTACGAGGTCGATCTGGTTGCCGGCGCCCTGGCCGGGGTGATGACCGGGGAGTGCGACGTGGCCGGCGGCCCGGCCTGGGTGCTGGGAATACAGCGCTGGGCGGCGGGCCCGGCCGGAATCGTCACCGCCGTCGGCCGCCCGACCGGCGACGAGCTGGTTTTCGCCGCCGATGGCGTGTCGGCAGCACTGCCCGGTTCAGGCGTGGCTGCCGAACCGGGCTCAGCGGCCGTTCCGCCGGGTGACTCGGCCAGTTCAGCGCCCGCTCTGAGCGCCGCGGCCGCCGCCGATTCGGGCTCAGCGGCCGTTTCGCCCGGCGCTGGCGCGGCCTCCGGCTCGCCGGCTGCCCCGATCGCCGCGGCCGCCGCCGATTCGGCCATCGCCTCGGTGTCGGTGGCGGATCACGACGGGACCATGACCGTGGCCTACGCGGCGGCGGGCTGGGCCCACGAGCCTGAAGTGGTCGCCGTCACCGTCGGAGCCGACGCCGGCGGGGGGCCGGCACCGGAGCGGCGGGTGATCCGGCCGTCCCCCCCCCTGGGGTTCGGCCCGGGGTTCGCGCCGCCGCCCGAGGCCATCGCCTTCCCCGCCGTTGGTGTCGGCGCCGCCGGGTCGGGTGCCGCCGACCGGGCCCACGGCCTCTTCTACCGGCCCGCCAACCCCGGCTGTGTCGGACCGCCCGGCGAGCTGCCCCCGCTGCTGGTGCTGGCCCACGGAGGCCCCACCGCCGCGGCCCGCCGCCAGCTCCAGCCCTCCATCCTGTACTGGACGTCGAGGGGCATAGCGGTGGTGGACGTCGACTACCGGGGCTCCACCGGCTACGGGCGCCCGTACCGCCGGGCCCTCGACGGAGGCTGGGGGGTGATCGACGTGGCCGACTGCGCGGCCGCGGCCCGCTACCTGGTGGACCGGGGCGAGGCCGACCCCGAGCGGCTCATCATCCGGGGCTCCAGCGCCGGGGGCCTAACCGTGTTGGCCGCCCTGGCCCTCCACGACGCCTTCGCGGCCGGCGCCAGCCGCTACGGCGTGGCCGACCTGACCGCGTTGGCCGCCGACACCCACAAGTTCGAGTCCCGCTACCTCGACACCCTGGTCGGCCCCTACCCCGAGGCCCGCCCCCTCTACGAGGAGCGCTCCCCGATCAACCATGTGGATTCCATAGCCGCTCCCCTGATCGTGCTGCAGGGCTCAGAGGACGCCATCGTGCCCCCCGACCAGTCCTCGGCCGTCGTCGCCGCCCTGGAGTCCAGGGGCGTCCCGGTGGCCTACCTGCTCTTCGACGGGGAGCAGCACGGGTTCCGGCGAGCCGAGACCATCGTGGCCGCGCTGGAGTCGGAGCTGGCCTTCTTCGGCCGGGTGCTGGGATTCGAACCCGCCGACAACCTGCCCCCCGTAGAAATCCGTGGCCTTGACGGCTGAGGGGGTGCCGACCCACCCCGAGGGGCCGGGCTAACTTTAGGGATTGTTGTGTTTAGCTATACGGTTGACTAAGTTTGTGGAGTCAAGATCCACGCTCAGGAGAACATTGACGATGTCGGTTGTGAACGTACACGATGCCAAGACTCAGCTTTCTCGTCTCTTGGTCCAGGCTGAGGCGGGCGAAGAGGTTGTGATCGCCCGCAACGGGACGCCTGTGGCGCGGCTCGTTCGTTACGAGAGCCGTCCGGGCGCACGGCGGTTTGGCGCCATGAAGGGTCGATTCGAAGTTGACGACCGGTTCTTCGAGCCGCTTTCTGAGGACGAACTAGCTGCTTGGGAGTCGTGAGCAACCGTGCGTGTTCTGCTCGACACGCATGCCTTCTTGTGGTGGTTGGCGGGTAGCGAGCGATTGTCAGGACCTGCCTTTGAGGCAATCGCGGATCCGGATAACGACATCTTGGTGAGCGCTGCGTCCGCCTGGGAGATCGCTACGAAGTATCGCTTGGGAAAGCTCCCGGGAGCTGAGGCCGTGGCCCTCGATGTGGTCGGCTGCATCGCCGGCCAGGGGTTCCAGGAGTTGGCCGTCACCGTTCGCGACGGCGAGCGGGCCGGCCGCCTGCCGGGGCCTCACCGCGATCCCTTCGACCGCATGTTGATCGCGCAGGCCATGGGTCAAGACCTCCTTCTCGTTTCGACCGAGAAGGTCTTCGACGGCTATGGCATAAACCGGATCTGGTGAAACGCCGGTTTCGGTAACCGGCTTCAGCGTTTGGCCGCTCGGAGTCCGTCGGCTTCGGCGGCCTCGGCCGACCGGTAGCAGCGCTGGGGCACGGTCCGGTCGTAGAAGAGGCCGCCGGGCTCGTGGTAGATGCCCGAGCCGGGCTTGCCCTTCACGGGGTGGGTGGCCGGGCAAGCCCCGTCCACCGGCTCGACCCAACCCTCGTCGTCGGCTGGTTCGTCGCCGGCATCCTCGGCTTGCTCAGCCTCCTCGGCCGGCTCGTCGGCTGACCTCTCGGCCTGACCGGCTTGCTCGTCGGCTGCGGGCTCGCTCGGCTGGGTCTGGGAGGCGGCGGCTTGCTCGGCCAGGGTGGGCCAGGACGCCTCTCCGGTGACCGGGGGCTGTCTCCGGCCCAGCAGCATGCGAACCGCGCCGACGACCAGCCCGCCGATGGCGCCGATCTTGATCAGCCGGAACATCCGGGCCAGCATGGGCCGCATGGCCGGACAGCCTACCCCTCCGACGAGAGTTCGTCAGACGGCCGACGGGAGCCAGGGCCGGCGGGTCTGCTCGTAGGAGGCGATGGCGTCGGCGTGGCGCAGGGTCAGGTCGATGTCGTCGAGGCCCTCCAAGAACCGGGTCTGGGTGCCGGAGTCGAGGGGGAAGCCGGCCTCCAGGCCGATGGCGGGGGCCTCGAGGCGGAGGCGGGTCACGTCGACGGTGATCTCCAGGGTCGGGTCGGCCTGCACCGCGGCCATGAGCCGGGCACCCACCTCGGAGTCTACCTGCACCGGCACCAGGCCGTTCTTGGTGCAGTTGTTGCGGAAGATGTCGGCGAAGCGGGGGCTGACCACCGCCTCGAACCCGTACTGCTGGATGGCCCACACCGCGTGCTCCCGGGACGACCCGGTGCCGAAATTGGCCCCGGCCACCAGGATGGAGGCCCCGGCGTAGCGCTCGTCGTTGAGCACGAAGCCCCGGTCGTCGCGCCACTGCGAGAACAGGCCCCTCTCGAAGCCGGTGCGCTCCACCCGCTTGAGCCAGTCCGACGGGATGATCTGGTCGGTGTCCACGTCGGAGCGGTCCAAGGGCACCGCCGTGCCGGCGACGACGCTCACCGCCCTCATGGCGCCACCGTCCCGGCGCGGCCGAATCCGCTCGTCCCGGCGCCGGTCAGCTTGCCCGCCGCTCTCACGGCAGGTCCCCGGGGCTGGCGAAGGCGCCGGCGATGGCGGTGGCCGCCGCCACCTGGGGCGACACCAGATGGGTGCGGCCCCCCCGGCCCTGGCGGCCCTCGAAGTTGCGGTTGGAGGTGCTGGCCGCCCGCTCGCCGGGCGCCAGCTTGTCGGGGTTCATGGCCAGGCACATCGAGCAGCCCGGCTCGCGCCAGTCGAAGCCGGCGGCCCTGAACACGTCGTCGAGGCCCTCGGCCTCGGCCTGGGCCTTGACCTGGCCCGACCCGGGCACCACCAGGGTCCGCACCCCGGCGGCCGCCCGGCGGCCCTCGGCCACCGCCGCGGCCGCCCGCAGGTCCTCGATGCGGCTGTTGGTACACGAGCCGATGAAGACGGTGTCCACCGCGATGTCGCGCAGGGCCGTCCCCGCGGCCAGGTCCATGTAGTGGAGAGCCCTGGCCGCGCTGTCGCGCCCGCCGGGGTCGTCGATCTCGTCGGGGCTGGGCACCGAGCCGTCCAGGCGGGTCACCTGGCCCGGGTTGGTGCCCCAGGTGACCATGGGCCCGATGGCCGATCCGTCTAGCACCACCTCCTCATCGAAGGCGGCGCCGGGATCGGTGGCCAGGGACCGCCAGTCGGCGGCCGCCTCGGCGAAGGCCGGGCCCGACGGGGCCCGCTCCCGGCCCTTGAGATAGTCGAAGGTCGTGTCGTCGGGGGCGATCAGGCCGGCCCGGGCCCCGGCCTCGATCGACATGTTGCACACCGTCATCCGCCCCTCCATCGACAGCGACTCGATGACCGGCCCCCGGTACTCGATGATCTTGCCGATGCCGCCTCCGGTGCCGATCCGGCCGATGATGGCCAGGATCACGTCCTTGGCCGCGGCGTCGGCGGGCAGCTCCCCGCCGACGGTCACGGCCATGGTGCCCGGGCGCATCTGGGGCAGGGTCTGGGTGGCCAGGACGTGCTCCACCTCGCTGGTGCCGATCCCGAAGGCGATGGCCCCGAAGGCGCCGTGGGTGGAGGTGTGGGAGTCGCCGCAGACGATGGTCATCCCCGGCTGGGTCCAGCCCTGCTCGGGGCCGATCACATGCACGATGCCCTGCTTGGGGTGGCCCATCGGGTAGTTGACGATGCCCTGATCGTCGGCGTTGCGGCGCAGGGTCTCCACCTGGACTCGGCTGATCTCGTCGGCGATGGGCCGGTCGATGTCGGCGGTGGGCACGTTGTGGTCCTCGGTGGCCACGGTGAGGTCGGGCCGCCGCACGCCCCGCCCCGAGAGGCGCAGCCCCTCGAAGGCCTGGGGTGAGGTGACCTCGTGGACCAGGTGCAGGTCGATGTACAGCAAGTCGGGCTGGCCGTCGCCGCCCTCCGCCACCACGTGGCGGTCCCAGATCTTCTCGCTGAGGGTTCTCGGCTCGGCCACAGCGCCCGTCCTTTCAGTCCTCGTGCATCTGCGGCGGCTAGCCGCCCTGCCCGGTGATGACCACCGGGGCGGGGGAGTCGTCGCCGGCCGCGTCCCACACGGCCAGGCCCGCGCCCGCGGCCAGCAGCACCCCGCCGATCACCAAGGCGATCCGGGCCCGGCGCAGATTCTTCGACCGGGCCGCCGCGTCCCCCGGCTGGGACCGGGCCCCGTCCCCGCCGGTTCGGTCGTCGCCGTCCATCCGGGCGTCATTCGACGGCGGTCACGGTGATCCGCACCGGCCCGGCCGGTGACTCGTAGGCCACCTCGTCGCCCGCCGACGCCCCCAGCAGGGACTGGCCCATGGGCGAGCCGGGGGAGACCACGGTGAGGTCGTCGCGCTGCTCCTCGATGGAGCCCACTAAGAAGCGCTCTGGCTCGTCGCCGTCGTAGCTGACCTCCACGATCGACCCGGGGCCGACCACGCCCCCGTCGGAGGCCTGCTCCATGATCTCGGCGTTGTCCAGGAGCCGGGTCAGGTGCTGGATGCGGGCCTCCATCAGGCCCTGGGTTTCCTTGGCCGCGTGGTAGTCGCCGTTCTCGGACAGGTCGCCGTGGGCCCGGGCCGCCTCGATCTTGGCGGCTATGTCGGTGCGGCCCCGAGTGGTGAGGTCCTCCAGCTCGTCGGACAGCCGCTGGTGGGCGGCCGCCGAGAGCCGCTCGGCTTCAGCCATGGGCCGATCCTACCGCCGGGCCACGCGGGGCCGTTCGCGGCCCGCTTCGGGTATACTGAGGCCCGTGACGAATCGAGCCGCCATAACCGACGCCATCATCGTGATTGCCTGACGCACGCCGACCCCGGCGTGCGTCCCTACCGTCCACTCCGGTGGGCGGTTTGTTCTTGTAAGCCCCCAATCGGCCCCGAGGCCGCCCAGCGAAAGCGACCGACCGAAAGCGAGCAGCCATGGCGCACACAGTGGGAGTGGTCGGCGGCGACGGCATCGGCCCCGAGGTCGTGGCCGAGGGGCTGAAGGCCATCGCCGCCGCCGGGGTGGAGCTCGACCTGGTCCGCTACGACCTGGGCGGGGCCCGCTACCTGGCCGACGGCACCGTGCTCGACGACGCCACCGTCGAGGAGTGGCGGGGCCTCGACGCCCTGTACTTCGGGGCGGTCGGCCACCCCGACGTGCCCCCGGGGGTCATCGAGAGGGGCCTGCTGCTGAAGATGCGCTTCGAGCTCGACCTCTACGTAAACCTGCGGCCCTTCGCGGCCGAGGGCCACGACTTCACCGTCATCCGCGAGAACACCGAGGGAACCTACGCCGGGGAGGGCGGGTTCCTGCGCCGCCACACCCCCCACGAGATCGCCACCCAGGGCTCGGTCAACACCCGCCGGGGGGTGGAGCGGGCCATCCGCTACGCCTTCGACCTGGCCTCGGCCCGGCGCGGCCACCTCACCCTGGTCCACAAGACCAACGTGCTCACCTTCGCCGGCGACCTGTGGCAGCGCGCCTTCGACGAGGTGGCCGCCGAATACCCCAAAGTCACCACCGCCTACCACCACGTGGACGCGGCCTGCATCTACTTCGTGGAGGACCCGGGCCGCTACGACGTGGTGGTCACCGACAACCTCTTCGGCGACATCCTGACCGACCTGGGGGGAGCGGTGTCGGGCGGGATCGGGCTGGCCCCCACCGCCAACCTGCACCCCGGCCGGGTGTCGATGTTCGAGCCCGTCCACGGCTCGGCCCCCGACATCGCCGGCACCGGCCGGGCCAACCCGGTGGCGGCGGTGCTGTCGGGGGCCATGATGCTGGACCACCTGGGCGAGGCCGCGGCCGCCGAGCGGATCCGCAAGGCCTGCGCCCGCCCCGAGACCCTCGCCGGCGCCACCGCCGAGATCGGCGACGCCATCGCCGCCCGTCTCTAGACCCGGCCACCGCCCGACAGCCCGCCCGCCTCTAGACCCAACCCCCCGCCGACAGCCCGCCCGCCTCACTGAACGAGATCACCCATCGAAAGAGAAAGCTCCGACCGATGCCCATCACCCCCACCAAGAACATCTGGATGAACGGCGAGCTCGTTGCCTGGGAAGACGCCAAGGTCCACGTGCTCACTCACACCTTGCACTACGGCACCGGCGTGTTCGAGGGCATCCGGGCCTATGAGACCGAGTCCGGTCCGGCCGTGTTCCGCCTCACCGACCACATCGAGAGGTTCCACCGCTCGGCCCGGGTCCTGGGGATGGCCATGCCCTACTCGGTGGCCGAGATCGTCGAGGCCTGCAAGCTGGTGGTGCGCGACAGCGGGCTGCCGTCTTGCTACATCCGCCCCATCGCCTACTACGGATACGGGGAGATAGGGCTGGCCACCACCGGCTGCGTCACCGACGTGGCCATCGCGGTGTGGCCCTGGGGCGCCTACCTCGGCGATGACGTCCTCACCAAGGGCGTGCGCCTGAAGATCTCATCGTGGATACGCCCCAGCCACAACACCGTGCCCCCGGCCACCAAGGCCACCGGCACCTACGTAAACTCCACTCTGGCCAAGATGGAGGCGGTCAACGCCGGCTACGACGAGGCCATCATGTTGAACGGCGCCGGCCTGGTGGCCGAGGGCTCGGGCGAGAACATCTTCGCCGGGCTGGGCGAGGTCATGGTCACCCCGCCCATATCGGCGGGGGCGCTGCCCGGCATAACCCGGGACTCGGTGATGGCCATCGCCGCCGACGCCGGCATCGAGGTCCGGGTGGCCGACCTGGCCCGCAGCGACCTGTACCTGGCCGACGAGGTGTTCCTGACCGGCACCGCCGCCGAGGTGAGCGCGGTCAACTCCATCGACGACCGGCCCCTGGACTGCCCCGGCCCCCGGACCCTGGCCATCGCCGAGGTCTACGCCGACGCGGTGCGGGGCCGGATCGACCGGTACAAGACCTGGGTGGAGCACGTCGATGACTGAGCCGGAACGGCGCTGAGCCGAGACCGTGAGCGGGAACGATGACTGAGTCGGCAACGACGAGCGCGGCGAGCGCTGAGACCGAGGCCGAGGCCGGGGCCGCCCCGGCCCGGAACCCGTCGTGGCCGGAGGCGGTGGACATCTACGACACCACCCTGCGGGACGGCTCCCAGCTCGAGGGCATCTCGCTCACCGTGGCCGACAAGCTGCGCATCGCCGAGCAGCTCGACTACCTGGGGGTGTCGTTCATCGAGGGGGGCTGGCCTGGCGCCAACCCCAAAGACGACGAGTTCTTCGCCCGGGCCGGCGAGCTGAGGCTGGCCGCCAGCGAGCTGGTCGCCTTCGGCTCCACCCGCCGGCCCAAGGGCCGGGTCGACTCCGACCCCACGCTGGCCCGCCTGGCCGAGGCCGGCACCGGCATCGTGTGCATCGTCGGCAAGTGCTGGGACTACCACGTCACCGAGGCGCTGCGCACCACCCTGGAGGATGGGGTGGCCATGGTGGCCGACTCGGTCGCCTTCCTGGCCGCCGAGGGCAAGCGGGTGCTGTTCGACGCCGAGCACTTCTTCGACGGCCACCGGCACAACCGGGAGTTCAGCCTGCGGGTGATCGAGGCCGCGGCCATGGCCGGGGCCGAGGCGGTGGTGCTGTGCGACACCAACGGCGGCACGCTGCCCCCCGCGGTGGAGGCGGCGGTGGCCGACGTGGTCGCCCACGTCGACTGCGGGGTGGGCATCCACGTCCACAACGACACCGGCTGCGGGGTGGCCAACGCCCTGGCCGCGGTGCGGGCCGGGGCCACCCAGGTGCAGGGCACCATCAACGGCTACGGCGAGCGGGTCGGCAACTGCGACCTGGTGCCCATCATCGCCAACCTGGAGCTGAAGATGGGGGTGAAGGCCCTGCCGCCGGGGCGCCTGCAGCGGCTGACCTCGGTGGCCCGCCACGTGGCCGAGCTGGTCAACATCCCCCTCAACCCCCAGCAGCCCTACGCGGGGGCCAGCGCTTTCGCCCACAAGGCCGGCCTGCACGCCAGCGCCCTCAGCCGCCGCCCCGACTCCTACGAGCACGTGGCCCCGGCCCTGGTCGGCAACGGCACCCGGGTGCTGGTCTCGGAGATGTCGGGCCGCAGCACCCTGCAGATGAAGGCGACCGACCTGGGCATCGACATAGACGGCCGCGTGCTGGGCGACGTGATCGACACCCTGAAGCGGCTCGAGCACGCCGGCTACCACTTCGAGGCGGCCGACGCCTCCCTGGAGCTGCTGATGCGGGGCGCGGCCGGCTGGGAGCAGGACTTCTTCCGGCTGGAGTCGTTCCGGGTGTCGCTGGACCACCGGTCCGGCACCGGGGCCCGGGCCTGGAACGACGTGGCCGTCGACGTGGAGACCGAGGCCACCGTCAAGATCTGGGTGGGCGACGAGCGCCGCACCGCGGTGGGGGAGGGCAACGGACCGGTCAACGCCCTGGACTCGGCGCTGCGGTCGGCTCTGAACGGGCTGTATCCGGCCCTGGACCGCATCACCTTGACCGACTTCAAGGTCCGGGTGCTCGACACCCAGAGCGGCACCGGGGCCATCACCCGGGTGCTGATCGACTCCACCGACCACCGCAGCACGTGGACCACCATCGGGGTGTCGACCAACATCATCGAGGCCTCCTGGCAGGCCCTGGCCGACTCCATCGTCTACGGCCTGCTCCACGCCGCCGACTGAGGGCGGCGGGCGGCCCCGCCTCCGGCGGCGCGCCCTCCTTGAGGGCCGCCCTCAGCCTCTAGGCTGGCGGACGTGTCCGCCCCGTCGTACGTGCCGGCCGCCGACCGGCCGCCCTCCGTCTACAAGTCGCCGCCCCGGCGCCGGGGCCCGTGGACGGCGGACCGGCCCGGCGAGGTGGTGGGCGAACCCCAGCCCCGCGGGCCCGGGCTGGGCAGCCCCGGCCCCGACCAGGGCTACGCCCTCGGGCTGGCCCGCCGCTTCGCCGATCACCTGATCCTGGCCGACGGCGAGAGCCGCGACGACGCGCTGGCAGGATGCGTGGCGGTGGCCCTGCGCCGGGCCTCGCTGTTCGCCCGGGCCCCGGTGGTCCACGACGTGAGGCTGGCCCTGGAGCTGTTCGGCTTCCTGCGCCGGGCCCCTCGGGGTCTGGTGGAGTGGCGCGGAGCCTGCTTCACCGGAATGGCGGGCGAGCACGGCTACGGCTCGTCCCGCTGGCTGGCCCACTTGGTGCCCGAGGAGACGCTGCGGGCCTCGCTGGAGACGGTGGCTGAGGCTTGCCGAAGCGACTGGCGCCGTCCTCTGGGCCTGACCTAGTAGCTTTCTCGGGAATGAGCGACCTTCCTCTGGCTCCTCCGCCGGAGGTATCGGATCGTGCGCCGACGGCTTCCGAAGGCGGGCCTCGATCGCCGGGCGAACCCGGGGCTGACGGGCCGCGGCTGCCGCTGGCCGGCTTGGATCAGCGCGTCGGCGCCTTCCTCGTCGACGTGATCTGCTTCGGCGTGGGTTTGTTGCTCGTCCTCTTGGCCAGCACGTTTCTCTGGGGCCCCCTGGCCCCCATCCTCGACCCCGACGATTCGCTCATTTACGCGGAGGGCGTTTTCACCTTCACCTACCCCGCGCTCTCATTGCTCGCCGCCTTGGCCTGGGGCGGCCTGCTCACGGGACTGGTTGGCCGGACGCCGGGCAAGGCCGCCCTGAAGACCAAGGTGGTGACGGCGGGCGACCACAGCCGCACCCTCGGCTTCTGGCCGGGAATGGCCAGAGACGCCAGGTTCGTCTGTTTGATCTTTTTCGTTCCTTTCGGGCCTTTCTGGGTCTTGTTAGCGCTTCCCTTCGGCACCGTGGTATTGCCTATAATCATCGTGCTGTGGCTGGCTGATCACCTGTGGCTTCTGCGAGGCGACCACAGGCAAACCCTGCACGACACGCTGACCCGCAGTCATGTCGTCGTCGCTCCACCTACGCCGAGGGCCTAGCGACGGGCCCCTGTCGCTGGACGGCACCGGGGTGGACGGGCTGCGACTGCCGCTGGCTGATCTGAAGAGGCGTGCCTGGGCCCTTATGATCGACCTGGCCTGCTTCGTGGTTATCTGGGTGGCTGTCTTCTTCGTTGGGATCGGATTGTGGGGCGCATTAGAGCCCGTATTGAACACAGACAATTCCTCCACCTATATGTTGGGAGCCATAAATGTCGCCCTCCCCGCGCTCTCATCGCTTGCTGCCTTGGCCTGGGGCGGCGTGTTCACAGGCCTTCGGGGCCGGACTCCGGGAAAAATTGCCCTGAAGCTGAAGGTGGTGCGGGCCGACGACCACAGTCTTACCATAGGTTTCTGGAGAGGAATGATCAGAGAGACCAGATTTATCCTGTGTAGCCCATACGTACTCGTGATAGCTCTGTTTCTTGTAATTCCAGCCCTTGTCATAGTTGTGCTTTATCTGTTCGATCACCTGTCAGCCATGTTTGGCAAAAAGGTGCTGAAAGACAGCAACCAGACCTGGCACGACAGTATAGCCCGCAGCCATGTCGTCTACACCGGGTAAGTCAGATAAGCACAGCTAGACCTCGCATGACAATGCCGCGCGTGGCCGTCGTTTCCGCTCGCTTGGATTCTTAGCTGAGAGCCTACCTCTCGCTGAAGCGCTATAGAGCCCTAGCGCTATAGCGCCCTCAAGAGAATCGATAGGATGGTTTCACACCTTTATTACTAACGTCCCCGCGGCCTTGTCGTGCCAGCCTTGCCGGGCCGAGTCCCAAAGGAGGGAGAGATAGACGAGCAGGGACAACAGCCACCCGACAGCCGGGACGAAACCCAATACCGCGGGTATGATCCAGCGGCCGATCGACTTGCCCCATCCGGGCACGGACCCGTCATCGGCCCGCACTACCTTGACGCTCGTCATCATCTTGCCCAGGGTCTGCCCTCGCGTGGCGATCAGCACGACCTCATAAAGCAAGCCGATCGCCGCTGCCACCCCTGCGATGCCGAAGAAGAAGGCCACTCCGACCGTTGTTTCGTCATCGGTGCCGGAGTTCCCGGAGTCCAGCCCGAACAGCGCCATGACACCGATGATGAGCAAGAGAATCATCACTACGGCCATGATCACGATGTCGATTATCCGGGCGCCGAGTCGTGCTCCGGCGCCGGCCAGTTCCAACTGCTGACCGGTGCCGGTCATCGCCCAGCCGGTCATGCCGCTAGGACCGTAGGAGCCCGGGTCCGGCGGAGGGCCGGGGGGGCCCGGGCTCGGCGGGGGCGGAGGCGGGGGCATGTTGGACACGGGCGGGCTCCTGACTGTGTGGGGAGTTGTCGCAGCGACGTTCAGGCTACAACCGGCGGGCTGGCCGCGTGAGGATTGGGGCGAACGGGGGCCGAGCCCGCCCGGTGCGGATGGGGCAATTGGGGCCGAGCCCGCCGGTACCCTCGTTCCGTGCCCGCCCCGAGAGTCAGGTTCGCGCCGGCGCCCACCGGCTACCTGCATGTGGGCAGCGCCCGCACCGCCTTGTTCAACTGGCTGTTCGCCCGCAGCCGGGGGGGCGCCGTGGTGCTGCGGATCGAGGACACCGACGCCTCGCTGAAGGCCCCCGAATACGTCGACGCCATCGTCGAGCCGCTGGGCTGGCTCGGCATCGACTGGGACGAGGGGCCCTTCTTCCAGTCCGAGCGGGGCGGCCTGTACGCCGAGGCCATCGACCGGCTGCTGGCCGCCGGGGCCGCCTACTTCTGCGACCTGACCGGCCCCGAAATCGAGGCCCGGGCGGCCGAGGCCGGCCTGCCCGGCGGCTACCACGGCTGGTCCCGGGACCGCGGCGTCCAAGACGGCCCCGGCGCGGTGGTCCGCTTCCGCGCCCCCGACTCCGGCGCCACCGAGGTGGACGACCTGATCCGGGGCCGGGTCTCGTTCCCCAACCCCGCCTTGGAGGACTTCGTGATCCGCCGGGCCGACGGCTCGGCCACCTTCCTGCTGGCCAACGCGGTGGACGACCGCCACATGGGCATCAGCCACGTCATCCGGGGCGAGGACCTGCTCAACACCACCCCCAAGGTGAGGCTGCTGTGGGAGGCGCTCGGCTACGGGCCGCCCCCCGCCTACGCCCATCTGCCCCTGCTGGTGAACGAGAAGCGCCAGAAGCTGTCGAAGCGGCGCGACGACGTCTCGCTCGGCCACTACCGGGAGCAGGGATACCTGCCCGAGGCCATGGCCAACTACCTGGCCCTGCTGGGCTGGGGCCCGCCCGACAAGACCGAGATCCGGCCCGTGGCCGAGATCGTCGACCTGTTCGACCTGGGGGCGGTCACCAAGTCGCCCGCCTTCTTCGACCCCCGAAAGCTGAACCACGTAAACGCCGCCTATCTGAGGGCGCTGAGCCCCGACGAGCTGGCGGAGCGGGCTGAGCCGTTCGTGCGGGGGCGGTTCGGCCCCGGCGGGCGGTCCGGGCGCTACGACCCCGAGGCGGTGCGGGCGCTGGCCCCGGAGATCCAGCCGCGGGTGTCCAAGCTGGGCGAGGTGGCGGGCTGGGTGGAGTGGATCATGGCCGACGAGGTCGACTACGACCCCGGGGCTTGGCGCAAGGCCATGGTGAAGGGCCGGGCCGCGGCCGAGGTGCTCGATCTGGTCGCCGAGCGGCTGGCCGCCGACGACTTCTCCTCGGCGGAGCGCCTGGAGTCCATCGTCATGGGGGCGGGCGACGAGATCGGGGCCCGCCTCGGGGCCCGGGTGCTGTCCCAGGCCCCGGTGCGGGTGGCCCTGAGCGGGTCCAACGTCGGCCTGCCGCTGTGGGCGCCGATGCGGCTGCTGGGCCGGGACGAGACGCTGGCCCGGCTCAGGCGGGCTCGGGCCCGGCTGGCCGAACCGGGCGGCGAAGATCGGGAAACCGAGTAGCTGACCGGGGTTGCATCCCGTCCTCCGCGGATCGCAAAACCTGGCACCGGCAAAGCGTTGCATCCCGGTTTGCGGCGCTACGCTTCGCGGTGATTCGGGGATGGTGTAATCGGCAACACTACTGGTTCTGGTCCAGTCATTGGGGGTTCGAGTCCTCCTCCCCGAGCTCCCGCCCCGTTCGTCTAGCGGCCTAGGACGCCACCCTCTCAAGGTGGTAGCACGGGTTCAAATCCCGTACGGGGTGCTCCATCCAAGGTGCTCCAACCAAATGGGGAGCCAACAACAAACTGGGGAGGGGAATCCCGATGAGGAAACTGATGGCAGCGCTGATGGCGCTGAGCCTGATCGCCGCCGCCTGCGGCGGCGACGACGACTCTTCGCCGAGCACCGAAGCGGCCGCGCCGACGACCGCCGCGCCCACGACGACCGCCGACGAAATGGCGGGCTCGGGGCTCGACGAGCTCAACGTCGCCTACTTCTTGGAGTGGCCGACCGCCAACCAAGTCGCCCAGGCCGAGAAGACCTACGACGCCGAGCTGGGCATGACGGTGAACTGGACGCCCTTCGCCAGCGGGGGCGACATGGCCCAGGCCATGGAGGCCGGAGACATCGACATCTCCTACTCCCAGGGCCTGACCCCGTTCGCCAACTTCGTGACCGGCGGCTCGGACCTGCTGATCGTGGGGGTGGCGGTCACCTACGCCGACGCCGACAACTGCGTGGCCAACCCCGACTTGGGGATCACCCAAGAGAATGCGGCCGACACGCTGGCCGGCCAGAGCATCTACACCCCGCTGGGCAACGTCACCCACTTCAAGCTGCTGAAGATGCTCGAGCATCTCGGGGTGGACACCGGCTCCGTCGAGCTCATCCAGTCCGAGGGCGGACCGGCCGCGGTGGCAGCCCTGGAAGCGGGCGAGGTGGCCATGGCCTGCGCCTTCGGCGGCGCGGTCAACCAGATGATCGCTAACGGCGGCAACCTGGTGATGACCGGCTCCGAGCAGGAGGCCATCGGCATCCGGGTCTTCGACATCATCTCCACCACCGGCGACTTCGCCGAGGCCTATCCCGACGTGGTGACCGGTTTCCTGCAGGTGACCGAGGACGCCAACCGGGCCTACAACGCCGACCGGGAGCCCTTCCTCGACACCATCGCCGGCGCGGCTGAGATGGACCGCGCCGCCACCATCGCCCTGCTCGACGCTTTCGCCTTCCCGGAGAAAGACGTCCAGCTCTCCGGGGACTGGCTGGGCGGCACCGTCCAAGCGGTGATGAAGGAGCAGATGGACTTCTTCGTGGCCCAGGGCGAGATCGAGTCGGCCCTGTCCAGCTACGACTCTTTCGTGGACACCAGCTTCCTCGAAGGGGTCGAGTAACCGAAGCGGTCGAGTAACCGAAGCGGTCGAGCAACCCTTGAGCCGCTGGCCTGAAGCGGCTGGCGGGCTCGGCTAAGGTGGTGCTCGCCGGGCGGGACACCCGTCCGGCGAGTCCGCCCAGCCTGAGGTGAGACGGCTATGGAATCAGTGGTCCAGGCCCTAGCCGACGCGGTGGGCGCCTTCAGCGCCGGCGTGGCCAGGGGTGCGGCCTGGTTCGGGGTCCTGCTGCTGGTGGCCGCGGCCGCGGCCTCGGTGGCCATGGTCGTCGACCTGCTCGCCACCCCCTCCCGCCGTTTCCCGGCCGCCGACCGGGCCGCCCAGCCCTCCGACGGGATCGTCCTGGTCGGTCAGCTCATGGGCGTCGGCGCGGTGGTCGGCGGCGTGGTGCTGGCCTTCCGGGACACGGTGTCGTGGTGGCTGCCGGCCGTGTGCATATGCGTCGGTGCGGGCCTGCTGGCCCTCATGGTGGCCTACCGCCGGGCCGGCGAGGCCGCCCGGGCCCGTCTGACCCACTACGTGTGGCTGGCCCTGGCCGTCGGCGCGGTGGCCTCCGCCGCCCTGGCCTATCAGCAGCGCTCCGACTCCTCCATTCCCTACATGATGCTGCTGGGCGTGTCTCTGGCACTGGCCCGGTCCTGGTTCGCGCTGGGCCGCCCCGAAGTGCGCTTCGACCCGACGAAGGTGCCGTACGTCACCGAGTCCAGGACCGAGACCCCCTTGGTGGTGGAGGGCTTGGGCATGGTCTACGAGCTGCCCGACGGCGGCCGGGTGGAGGCCTTGGCCGACGTGTCCTTCACGCTGGAGCCCGGGCGCCTGCTCACCCTGCTGGGGCCGTCGGGCTGCGGCAAGACCACGCTGCTCAACATCGTCGCCGGGTTCCTGGCCCCGACCTCGGGTGAGGTGAGGCTGGGCGACGACCCGATCCGGGGCCCCGGCCAGGACCGGGGCATGGTGTTCCAGCGGGGGGCGCTGTTCGAGTGGCTCAGCGTCAACGACAACGTGGGCTTCGGCGCCCGCGTGAACGGCCGCTCCCGCCCCGCCTCCCGGGAGGCGGTGCAGGACCTGCTCCGCATCGTGGGCCTCAAAGACTTCGGCGAGAAGGCCGTCTACGAGCTATCCGGGGGGATGCAGCAGCGGGTGGCGCTGGCCCGCTGTCTGGCCAACGACCCCAGGATCATCCTCATGGACGAGCCCCTGGGCGCCCTCGACGCGCTGACCCGCGAGAAGATGCAGGCCCTGGTGCTCGAGCTCTGGAACGAGACCGGCAAGACCATCGTGCTGGTCACCCACAGCGTGGAGGAGGCGCTGTATCTGGGCGACCAGCTCTTCGTGATGGCGCCCCGGCCCGGCCGGGTCGAGCGGGTCTACGACCTGCCCTTCGCCCGGGAGGCGCTGACCGCCGACCCCCGGGAGCTGAAGACCTCGCCCGAGTTCATCCGCACCCGCGAGGAGATCCTCTCGCTCATCTGGGAGATGGAAGAGCAGATCATGGGCACGGGGGCGGAGTGATGGGGGCGAGCGCCCCGAGGGGCGAGGTGGCGGCGTGATGGGAGCGAATTCCGAAGAGCAGGGCGGCGGCGGGATGGACCCCGGACCGGCCGAGGGCGAGGGCCACGGCGGCCAGGGCCACAGCGACGTGAAGTTCGGCCGGGGCTCGGGGCCGCTGGAGAAGCTGTCGAAGTCGCGCCGCTCCGGCCGGAGCGCCCGCAAGACCGTCACCTTCGGCGACGCGGCCGAGGTGAGCGGCGCCGCGGTCTGGACCGTGGCCAGCTTGGTGGTCATCATCGCCCTGTGGTTCGTGGCCACCCGGGTGTGGGGGCTGCCCCCCGAATGGGCCGACCACGCCGAGGAGGTGAGGGCCGGGCTCTCCGCCGACGAGAGCTACGGCCAGCGCGACCTGCTGCGCGACTGCGACCGGGCGGCCGAGGACCCGGCCGAGTTCCCGGGGCTGCCCGCCTGCTCCTACACACAGTGGCTGAGCGAGAGGACCCTGCCCAGTCCCGGCCAGGTCTGGAACGCGGCCTGGGAGTTCGCCCGTGACGGCTACAGCGGCTTCACGCTGTGGCAGCACCTGTGGCTGAGCTTCAGCCGGCTGATGAAGGGCCTGTTCTGGGGGGTGGCCATCGGCGTGCCCGTCGGCTTCGCCATGGGCCTGTCCAACCGCTGGCGGGGCATCTTCGACCCGGTGGTGGAGCTGCTGCGGCCCATCCCGCCGCTGGCGCTGATCCCGCTGTTCATCGTGTGGTTCGGCATCGGGGAGGAGGGCAAGGTCAACCTGCTGCTGTTCGCGGCCGTCTGGATCATGGTGATCGCGGCCCGGTCTGGAGTGGCAGCGGTGAACCCCACCAAGGTCCACGCCGCCTATTCGCTGGGCGCGTCCAAGGCCCAGGTGCTGCGCCACGTCATCCTGCCCAACGCCCTGCCCGAGATCTTCACCGGGCTGCGGGTGGCCATCGGCGTGTGCTGGGGCACGCTGGTGGCGGCCGAGCTGCTCGGGTCCAGCGCCGGGCTGGGGTTCACCATCTTCAAGGCCCGCCAGTTCTTCCTGCTCGATCTGATGCTGTCGGCGGTGATCCTCATCAGCATCCTCGGGGTGCTCATGGACGTGGCCATGCGCCTGGCCGAGAAGCGGCTCATCCCCTGGCGGGGCAAAGGCTGACTAGCGCCACCCCGCGCCGGTGGCGGGGCGGGGACCGGCTGGCGAATCGCGGGCGGCCGGGCAAAGGGTGGCCTGCGCTTGGCGCGTCCGGCGGCCGGGCCGGGCTGACTAGCTAGGCCCGGGCGGCGATGACGGGCCGGCCCGCGGTCGTCGAGTCGTGGTTCGAGCGGGCCCGGGCCGCGCCGGTCAGGGTGGCGCTGGCCGACGGCCTCGACCGGCGGGCTCGGGCCGCGGCCGAGCGGTTGGACCGTGAGGGCCTGGCCGTCCCGGTGCTGGTCGACGACCCGTCCGCCTTCTGCTCGCCGGCGGTGCGGGCCGCGGCCGCGGCCTCCGAGCAGCAGGAGCGGATCGACCTCGGCGACCCGCTGCACGTGGCCGCGCTCATGGTGGCCGCCGGCGAGGCCTCGGCCTGCGTGGCCGGCGCCACCCGGCCCACGCCCGACGTTGTGCGGGCCGCCCTCTTCTGCATCGGCACCGCCCCCGGCAGCCTGGTGAGCAGCAGCTTCCTCTTGGTGCTGCCCGACGGCGCCCCGGTGGTCTACGGCGACTGCGGGGTGGTGCCCGAGCCGAGCCCGGAGCAGCTCGCCTCCATCGCGGTGGCCAGCGCGGCCACCTATGAGGGCTTGGCGGGCGGCGAGCCCCGGGTGGCGATGCTGTCGTACTCCACCAAGGGAAGCGCCCAGGGGCCCCGGGTGGATCGGGTGCGGGCCGCGGTCGAGGCGGCCCGGCGGCTGGCGCCGGGGCTGGCGGTGGACGGCGAGCTGCAGTTCGACGCGGCCTGGGTGCCGGAGGTGGCCGAAGCCAAGGCGCCGGGGTCGCCGGTGGCGGGCAGGGCCAACGTGTTCGTCTTCCCCGACCTCGACTCGGGCAACATCGCCTACAAGATCACCGAGCGCCTGGGCCGGGCCCGGGCCTACGGGCCGCTGCTGCAGGGCACCGCCGGGGTGATCCACGACCTCTCCCGGGGCTGCCGCGCCGACGACATCGTCACCGTGGCCGTCATCGCCTCCTGCCAAGCCGCCGCCGGGCCGCCGGAAGACGCCTGAGGCCCGGATCGCCCCCTATGATCGACGCGCCGCTGTAGGCGCCGCTTCCCCCCGAAGAGACCCGAGACTCTCGGAGGTGGCCCCGTGCGCTTTGCCTGCCGGTCGGCGGCCGTTGTGTTGGCCGCGGCCCTGTCGCCGTCCGCTTGCGGCCTGGACCTGTCGGCGCCCGAGCCGCAGCCGATCCCTCCGGCGGCGTCCGCGCCGCGGCCGGTCCCGGCGGCGCCGGCCGGACCGCCTCCCGAACCGCCGGCCGAGCCCATGTTCCGGGCTCCGGTGTCGGCGCCGGTGAGCGACCCGTTCCGGCTGCCCGAGGGCCCCTACGGGCCCGGCAACCGGGGAATCGAGTACGACACCGAGCCCGGCGATGCGGTGGCCGCGGCCGCGGCCGGCGAGGTGGTCTTCGCCGGGTCTGTGGCCGGCAGCCTGCACGTGACCGTCGACCACGGCGGCGGCGTGGTCAGCTCCTACTCGTACTTGGAGCGCATCGCCGTGCCCGTCGGCGCCCGGGTGGCCCGGGGCGACCCGGTCGGGACGGCTTCGGAGAGGCTGCACTTCGGGGTGCGGGTCGACGGCGCCTACGTCGATCCGGCCTCGCTGACCGCCGTCGGCGTCGTCACCGTCCGGCTCGTCCCCTTGGACTAGATCGGCCCCGGGCTGGACCGGCCCGGTCGGGGTTACACTGCCCGGCGGTCCGGCAACGGGCCCGACGGCGCCGAGCGGCGTCGGCGAATCATCACGCAACCCGCGCCGTTCACCCGGTCGCCTCGCGGCGTCGGGCGCGGGCCACGTCCAACCGGGGAGGAAGACAGGCATGGCTGTCGTCACCATGAAGCAGCTCTTGGAGGCCGGGGTCCACTTCGGCCACCAGACCCGCCGGTGGAACCCGAAGATGAAGCGGTTCATCCACGGCGAGCGGTCCGGCATCCACATCGTCGACCTCCATCAGACCCTCGACCACCTGAAGCGGGCCTACGTGTTCATCCGGGACCTGGTGGCCGACGGCGGGGTGGTGATGTTCGTCGGCACCAAGAAGCAGGCCCAGGACTCCATCCAGTCCTACGCCGAGCGCTGCAACATGCCCTATGTGAACGAGCGATGGCAGGGCGGGATGTTGACCAACTTCCACACCATCGCCAAGCGGATCTCCAAGATGAAGGAATACCAGCGCATGCGGGACTCGGGCGAGATGGACGCCATGCCCAAGAAGGAGGCGCTGCACTACGGGCGGGAGCTGACCAAGCTGGAGCGCAACCTGGGCGGGATCCGCGACATGGAGAGGCCGCCCGACGCGGTGTTCATCCTCGACACCAAAAAGGAGCACATCGCGGTGACCGAGGCCCGCAAGCTGGGGGTGCCCATCGTGGCCGTCGTCGACACCAACTGCGACCCCGACTTGGTGAACTACGCCATACCCGGCAACGACGACGCCATTCGCTCGGGCCAGCTCATGAGCCGGGTCGTCTCCGACGCGGTCCAAGAGGGCCGCTTCATATATTCGAAGCGCCGCGAGGCTGACGAGACGGCCCGCAGCGCCCTGGAGGAGGCCGAGGCGGCCGCAGAGCAGGCCCGGGCCCGGGCCCAGGCGGCCGAGGCGGCGGCCGAGCGCGAGGCCAGGGTGGCGGCCGCGGTGGTGGCATCCGATGAGCCCGCCGCCGAGGCGCCCGCATCCGAGGCGCCGGCCGCCGAGGCTGAGCCCGCCGCCGATGCGCCGGCTGAGGCCGAGGCCGAGTCGTCGGCCCCGGAGGTGGTCCTCGCCGCCGAGATGCCGACGCTCCCCGAGACTGCCGCCGTCGTCGAGTCCGCCCCCGAATCCGCCGAGCCGCCCGCTCCCGAGGACGCCGCGCCCTCCTCCGAGTCGTCTTCCGAAGCGCCGCCCACTTCCGAAGACGCAGCCGCCCCCGGGTCTTCCGCCGAAGAGCCCTCCCCGGAGGTCGTCGGCGCGGCCGCCGCCGGGGCCGAGGAGTAGGCGTGGCCGTCACCGCCCAAGCCGTGAAGGAGCTGCGCGACGCCACCGGCGCGGGGATGATGGACGCCAAGAAGGCCCTGACCGAGGCGTCCGGGGACGCCGAGGCGGCCAAGCAGATCCTCCGGGAGAGGGGCCTGGCCAAGGCCGATGCCCGATCGGGCCGCGACAACGACCAGGGCGCGGTGGCCGTCGCCCGGGACTCCGACGCGGCCGCCGCCGTGGTCGAGTTGCGCTGCGAGACCGACTTCTCGGCCAAGAACGAGGACTTCACCGCCCTGGCGGCCGCTCTGGCCGACGCGGTGCTGGCCGGCGGCCCCGGCGCGGTCGAGGCCCACTCGGGCGCCATCGACGACCTGAGGCTCAAGCTCAAAGAGCACGTCGAGGTGGGCAGGGTCGAGCTGGTCCGGGCCGCCGACGGCAACCGGGTGGACACCTACCTGCACGTCCAGGACGGCCGGGGCGTGAACGCGGTGGTGGTGGAGGGCCGGGATGCGAGCCCCGACGACCTGCACAAGGTGGCCCTGCACGTCGCCTTCGCCCGGCCCCTCTTCCTCAGCGTCGATGAGGTGCCGGCCGACGAGGTGGAGCGCGAGCGCGCCGCCCTGACCGAGATCACCAAGGCCGAGGGCAAGCCCGAGCGGGTGCTGGAGCGGATCGTCGAGGGCCGCCTGCGGGCCTGGTACGGCGAGCGGGTCCTGCTCGAGCAGGGCCTGTACGGCGACAAGGCCCTGGTCAAGGACAGCCTCGGAGGAGGAGAGATCGTCAGGTTCGTGCAAGTCGTGGCGGGCGGTTGACCGTGCGCGCGGCCGCGGTCGCGGAGCCCTTGTCGGCTCGATGGGGCCGGGTGCTGCTGAAGCTCTCGGGCGAGGCCTTCGCCGGGCCCCTCGACGCCGGCATCGACGGCGCCGCCGTCCGGGCCATCGCCGCCGACATCGCCGACGCCCGGGCCCGCTTCGACGTGGACGTGGCCGTGGTGGTGGGCGGGGGCAACATCTGGCGGGGCATCCACGGCGAGGGCGCGGGCATGGACCGGTCCCAGGCCGATTACATGGGGATGCTGGCCACGGTCATGAACGCCCTGGCCCTCCAAGACACCCTGGAGCGGCTCGATCAGCCCACCCGGGTCCAGACCGCCGTCCACATGGCCCAGATCGCCGAGCCCTACATCCGCCGCCGGGCCACCCGCCACCTGGAGAAGGGCCGGGTGGTGATCTTCGCCGGGGGCACCGGCAACCCGTTCTTCACCACCGACACCGCCGCCGCCCTCAGAGCGGCCGAGGTGGAGGCCGAGGTGGTGCTCAAGGGAACCCACGGCGGCACCGACGGCATCTACACCGCCGACCCCAGGGCCGATCCCGCCGCAACCAAGTTCGACCGGCTGAGCTACCTCGAGGTGCTCAACCGGGGCCTGGAGGTGATGGACGCCACTGCCATCACCTTGTGCATGGACAACGAAATCCCCATAGTGGTGTTCGACCTGATGGGCCCCGGAAACCTCAGATCCCTGCTCGAAGGGGGCCGGATCGGTACTCTGGTGGACAACCGGGAGCGCGGCAAATGAGCCAGGAGCTCATCGACATGATCCTCGCCGACGCGGGCGAGAAGATGGGCGGCGCCGTCGCCCACGCCCGGCGCGAGTTCTCCACGGTGAGGACCGGCCGGGCCAGCTCGGCTCTGGTGGAGCGGGTGCAGGTCGAGGCCTACGGCGTGGCGATGAACCTGCGGGACCTGGCCGGCTTCTCCATCCCCGAGGCCCGGCAGTTGCTGATCACCCCCCACGACCCGGCCAACATCGCCGCGGTGGAGCGGGCCATACAGCAGTCCCAGCTCGGCCTCGTCCCCAGCAACGACGGCCGGACCATCCGCCTGTCCTTCCCGCCCCTCACCGAGGAGCGCCGCCGGGAGCTGGCCCGGATCGTCGGGGGCATGGCCGAGGACTCCAAGAACCGGCTGCGGGGGGTGCGCCGCCAGGCCCGCAAGGATCTGGATCAGCTCACCAAGGAGGGCGGGGTCTCCTCCGACGACATCGAGAGAGCCGGCGAGAGCCTCGAGGAGCTGACCCGCAAGCATGCCAGGGAGATCGACGAAGCCCAGGCCCAAAAGGAAGAAGAGCTGCTCGAAGTCTGATCGAGCTGGAACCCCGGAAGGATGATTCCGTGAGCGACGAGACCAGAGACGAAAACGCGGGCGAGGGGTTCCAGATCGGCGGGGCCCAGCCCGACCCGGGGGCCGATCCCGAGGTCGAGGACGTGGCGCCGGGCCGGTCGGTGTTCGAGGCCGGCGAGGAATTGTTCTCCGCGGGCGACGACCTGCTGCCCCACTGGAGCGAGCCGCCCACCGGTGCGGCCCCCCAGGTGGCGCCGGAGGGGTCGGCCCGGGCGCCGGCCGAGCCGATGCTGATGGAGGCAGGCGCCGACGAGATGGAGGTCTGGTCCGACCTGCCTCCGTCCCCGCAATGGTCCGAAAGCGAAGGGAGCGTTCCGCAGGTGGGAACTCAGGACCCGAACGAGCAGGCCATGGCCGGAGACGACTTCTTCGTGTACGACGAGGGGGCGGCCGGCGCCGGGTACGGGATGCCCGCCGCGGCCGTCGCCGTCGGCGGAGACGAGCGCGACATGCCCATGGCCGTGGTGGTGGGAGTGGTGTTGGCCGCGGCCATCCTGCTGGCCATGACCGCCGGCCCGGCGGTGACCCTGATAGTGGTCACCGTGGCGCTGGGCCTGGCCGCCATCGAGTGGCTCAACGCCGTGCGCTTGGCCGGATACCAGCCCGCCGTCCTGCTGGGGCTGGCCGGGGTGGTGGCCATGCCGCTGGCCGTCTACTGGCGGGGCGAGGCGGCCATACCGGTGGTCTGCGTGCTCACGGTGGTGTTCGGGGCGCTGTGGTATCTGACCGGGATCGGGGTGGAGGGGCCGTTGCGGGGTCTGGCCACCACCCTCTTCGGCGTCGTCTACATCGGCGTGCTCGGCTCCCACGCCGCCCTGATGCTGGCCCTCGGCGACCACGGGACCGGCCTGCTCACGACGGCCATCGTCGTCACCGCCGGCTACGACGTCGGCGGGCTGTTCGTGGGCCGGGCCGCGGGCCGGACGCCGCTGTCGTCGGCCAGCCCGGCCAAGACCCTCGAGGGCCTGCTCGGCGGCTGCGTGGTGGCGGTGGGCGCGGGGGTGGTCATGGGCATCCTGGCCGCGCCCGCGCCGGTGGCCGACGGCCCCGGCGACCTGTGGACCTCCATCATCATGGCCATCGCCATCGCCATCGCCGCCCCCATCGGCGATCTGGCCGAGTCGCTGCTCAAGCGGGATCTGGGCATCAAGAACATGGGCGCCCTGCTTCCCGGCCACGGGGGGGTGCTGGACCGCATCGACGGGCTGCTGTTCGTGCTGCCCGTCACCTACTACGTGGCCCTGATCGCCGACATCATCTGAGCCCTCCCGTCCGATCCCTTGCCTCCGGCGCCCCTGGGTCGGGGTCGGCCCGGGTGAGCTGGGCTGAGCGGGAGGCCCGGTGACCGTCTCGGTGGCCGTGCTCGGGTCCACCGGCTCCATCGGGACCCAGGCCCTCGACATCGTGCGGGCCCGGCCGGACCGGTACCGGGTGGCCGCGCTGGGGGCGGCCCGCTCGGTGGACCGGCTGGCCGAGCAGGCCCTCGAGTTCCGCCCGGACGCGGTGGCGATCGCCGACGCCGATCTGGCCCCGGCCCTGGCCGGACGGCTCCCGGCCGGAACAGAGCTGATGGCCGGCGACGGGGCCATGGCCGCGGCGGCCCGGCTGGCCGACACGGTGATCAACGGGGTGGTCGGCTTCGCCGGGCTGCCGGTCACCCTGGCCGCCCTGGAGGCGGGCAAGCGGCTCGGGCTGGCCAACAAGGAGTCGCTGGTGGCGGCCGGCCCGGTGGTGCAGCGGGCCCGGGCCGCTCCGGGGGCCGAGATCATCCCGGTGGACTCCGAGCACTGCGCCGTCCACCAGTGCCTGCGGGCCAACGACGACCCCCGCCGGGTGGCGGCCGTGGTGCTGACCGCCAGCGGTGGCCCCTTCCGGGGCCGGAGCAGGGCCGAGCTGGAGGCGGTGACGCCGGCCGACGCCCTGGCCCACCCGACCTGGTCGATGGGCCCCAAGGTCACCATCGACTCCAGCACGCTCATGAACAAGGGGCTCGAGGTCATCGAGGCCCATGAGCTGTTCGGCGTCGGCTACGACCGCATCGACGTGGTGGTGCATCCCCAGTCGGTGGTTCACTCGATGGTGACCTACACCGACGGCGCCACCATGGCCCAGCTCTCCAAGCCCGACATGCGGCTCTGCATCGGCTACGCCCTGGCCTGCCCGGACCGGCTCGACTTAGCCTTCGGGCCCATCGACTGGAGCGAACTGCGCCGACTCGACTTCGAGCCCCCCGACCGTGAGGCGTTCGGATGCCTGGACCTGGCCTTCGCGGCCGGCCGGGCCGGCGAGACCGCCCCGGCCTGGCTCAACGCCGCCAACGAGGTGGCGGTGGAGGCGTTCCTGGGCGGCCGCATCGGCTGGCTCGACATCGCCGCGGTGCTGTCGGAGGCCCTGGACCGGTGGCCGGGATCGGCGGCCGAGAGCGCGGACGCGGTCATCGACTGCGACGGCCGGGCCCGGGTAGCGGCCGCCCAGATCATCGACCGGAGAGCAGCGTGAGCGGCGGCTCCTCCGGCGGTGAGGCGGAGATGAGCGGTGGCGCCTCCAGCGGGGGAGCAGGGGGGCGCGTCGGCCGAGTCCGTCCGCCGGAGAGCGGCATGAGCGGCGGCGCTTCCGACGGGGAAGCAGGCGTGAGCGGCGGCGACGGCTCCCGGCGGCGGCTGGCCGCGCTGGCCGCTCGTCCCCCCAGCCCGCCGGAGGAGTCGCGCCACGGCTGGCTCGGGCCGGTGGGGCTGCTGGCCGGGCTGATCGCCCTGGGCCTCTTCGCCGGGTGGAGCTGGGTGGTGGTCGTCGTCGCCTTGGTGGTGATGGTCTTTTTGCACGAGCTGGGGCATTTCCTGACCGCCCGGTGGACCGGCATGAAGGTCACCGAGATGTTCATCGGGTTCGGTCCCCGCATCTGGTCGTTCCGCCGGGGCGAGACCACCTACGGCGTCAAGGCGCTGTGGCTGGGGGCCTACGTGAGGATCATCGGGATGAACAGCCTCGACGAGGTGGACCCCTCCGAGGAGTCCCGCAGCTTCCGGTCCAAGAGCTACCCCCGGCGGATGCTGGTGCTGGTGGCCGGACCCGGCATGCACTTCGTGATGGCGGCGGCGGTGATCTTCGCGGTGCTGATGATCGACGACCGGGCCTTCAACCACACCGAGGCGGCCTCCGAGCACGACGACTGGACCCTGGCCACCGTCTCGGCCGACAGTGCCGCGGCCCGGGCCGGTCTGCGGCCCGGCGACGAGCTGGTATCGGTGGACGGCGTCGAGCTGTCCACCTTCGAGCACTTCGGGCTGCTGGTCTCGGGCCTCGGGGGCGAGGATGTGACCGTCGTCTACCGGCGCGGCGGCGTCGAGCGCACCGCCGCGGTGAAGATCGGCGAGCGCCTCACCGGCGAGGGCGCAGCCGGGATCGTCGGCCTGATCGCCAACGACCGCATCCTGGCCGTGGAGGGCCTGGCTGCCGACAGGCCGCCCACCTATGAGGAGCTGGCCGACTTCGCCCGGTCCCAACCGGGCCGGCCGATCGACATCGTCTTCGTCGATGCCCGCACCGGCGAGCCCAGCGTGGTGGAGGGCGCGGTGGTGGCCGAGCTGGTCGACCCGGCCCGGGCCACCACCGGGTTCTTCGGCGTCTCGGCCCGCTACCAGCGCCGGGGGGCGGGGCTGGCCGACTCCCTGGGCTCGTCGGTGGGGCTGGTGGCGTCGATCACCGCCGACATCGCCGCAACCATCCCCCGGGCTTTCACCGACGGGTTCAGCGGCGCCTTCGACTGGCTCCGCGACGGCGCCGACGACCCGGCCGGCCCCGACACGGCCCGGGAGCTCGAAACCCGCCGGCTCGACGCCGGGATCGACGACGCCTATCGGATCATCTCCATCTACGGCGTGGCCCGCCTGGGGGTGTCGGCCGCCGAGAGCGGGCTGGTGGAGGGCCTCGAGGTCTTGGCCCTGGTGAACATCGTGCTGGGGATGTTCAACCTGATTCCGCTGCTGCCCCTCGACGGCGGCCACGCGGCGGTGGCCACCTACGAGCGGCTCCGCTCCTTCGGCGGCCGCCAGCACCGGGTGGACGCGGCCAAGCTGCTGCCCGTCACCTACGCGGTGGTGGCGCTGCTGATGGTGATCGCCAGCGTGGCCCTGGTGCGAGACATCATCGACCCCATCAACTTCGGCTGATTCGTTGTCCGGCCGGCGGGTCCTGTCACGGGCGCGGTTTTGCCGCGGGGCGGCAAAACCTTGCCCCCGTGCCACCCCCCGGCCTGGCGTTTCCGGCCGTTCTACCCCAGTGGTCTGGCTGACCCCCCGGGTTTTCTGAGCAAAAATCGTCGCTATAGCGCAACTTTTTGCTCAGAAAACCCGGGGAGGTCCGGTTGGCGGGGCGGTTCGGCTGGGGGGAGGTCCGGCTGATCGGCGGGTCGCGTCGGTAGATTCTTTCTGTGGACTTCCAGGCTGGCTTCACGCGACGGCCGACCCGCCGGATCATGGTGGGGCCGGTGCCGGTGGGCGGGGGCGCGCCGGTCACCGTCCAGTCCATGACCGTGACCCGCACCGCCGACCACGAAGCCACCCTGGCCCAGATCTACGCCCTGGCCGGCGCGGGCGCCGACATCGTCCGATGCACCTGCAACCGGCCCGAGGCGGCCGAGGGCCTGGCCCGGATCGTGCCCCGGTCGCCGGTGCCGATCGTGGCCGACATCCACAACAGCCACAAGATGGCCCTGGCCGCCCTCGACGCCGGCGTCCACTGCCTGCGGCTCAACCCCGGCAACATCCGCAACCCGGCCCACATCAAGCTGGTGGCCCGGGAGTGCCGGGACCGGGGCGTGCCCGTCCGCATCGGCGTCAACGGCGGCTCGCTCGACCCCGACCTTTACGACCCCGAGCGGGGTGTGACCCCCGAGGCCATGGTGGACTCCGCCCTGCGGGAGCTGTCCTATTTCGCCGAGGTCGGCTTCGACTTGGTGAAGATCTCGGTGAAGGCGTCGAACGTGCCGCTGATGATCGACGCCTACCGGCGCCTGGCCGAGGTCACCGACCACCCGCTGCACTTGGGGGTCACCGAGGCCGGCCCGCCCCCGGTCGGGGTGGTCAAGTCCACGGCCGGCATCGCCGCCCTGCTGGCCGAGGGGATAGGCGACACCATCAGATACTCGCTCACCGCCGACCCGGTGGAGGAGGCCCGGGCCGGCCGCCAGTTGCTGGAGGCGATGGGGCTGCGGGAGCGCCGCAGCGTGGACCTGATCGCCTGCCCGAGCTGCGGTCGGGCCGAGGTGGACGTGTTCTCCATAGCCTCAGAGGCCATGGAGGCCTTCGAGTCGCGCCGGATACCGCTCCAGGTGGCGGTCATGGGCTGCGTGGTGAACGGGCCCGGCGAGGCCCGCCACGCCGACTTGGGCATCGCGGCCGGCAACAAGCGGGGCCATCTGTTCGTGAAGGGCCAGAACGTGGCCGTCGTCCCCGAGGACGAGATGGTCGACACCCTGGTGGAGTGGGCCGAGCTGATCTGCGAGCAGGGTCCAGAGGCGGCCCTGGAGCGGGCCCGGGGGATGCGGGCCGAGGCCGCCCGGGCCGCCGACGAGGACCGGCGCCGGAACCTGGCCGTGCTCGGCGCTGACGCCAACGGCGCCGAGGCGGCGGTGGCCGGGCTGCGCCGGGGCCGTGGCTGAGGGCGCGGCGGCGTTTTGAGGAGCGCGGCAGGACCGGGAGCGGCCGTGGCTGAGGGCGCGTCGGCAGGGCCGGGAGCGGTCGTGGCTGAGGGCGCGTCGGCGGCCGAGCGGGTCCGCGACTTGGCCGCGCCGCTGGTGGAGGCCGAATCGGCCCGGCTCTACGACGTGGAGCACAACGGGGGAGTGCTGAGAGTGCTGGTCGACGCCGACGGCGGCATCGGCCTCGACGCCATCACCCGGCTGGCCCGGGCGATCGGCCGCGAGCTCGACGAGCACGACCCCATCCCGGGCCGCTACACGCTGGAGGTTTCGAGTCCGGGCCTGGAGCGGCGGCTGCGCACCCCCGAGCACTTCCGGGGCGCGGTCGGCGCCCGGGTCAAGGTGAAGACCGTCGGTGACTTCGACGGCCCCCGGCGCGTCACCGGCGTGCTGGCCGGCGCCGACGACGACGGGGTGGAGATCCGAGACGCGGCAACGGGTGACGGCGCCGAGGCCGGCCCCGCCGGCGCCGACCTCCGGCTCGGCTACGACGACATCGCCTGGGCCCGCACCGTCTTCGAATGGGGGCCGGCCCCCAAGCCGGGCCGAGCCGCCGCTGCCGGGTCCCGCCGGTCGCAGGCCCGCGGCGCCCCGGCCGGCCGGTCATCGTCCCCGAGAAGCTCACACCAAAGAGAGGCGGCGCCATGAACGCCGAGATGCCATGAACGCCGAGATGATGGAAGCGCTCCAGGCTCTGGCCGCCGAGCGGGGGATCACCGTCGACTCCCTGCTCGCGGCCCTGGCCGACGCGCTGGAATCGGCCTACAAGCGCATGCCGGGCGCGCACGAGTACGCCTGGGTCACCGTCTACCCCGAGACCATGGAGTTCCGGGTCTTCGCCCAGGACCTCGACGAGATGGGCGAGCCGGTGGGCGAGGAGTTCGAGGTAACCCCCGACGACTTCGGGCGGATAGCGGCCACGACCGCCCGCCAGGTCATGACCCAGCGCATCCGGGAGGCCGAGCGGGAGCTCAAGTACGAGGAGTACGCGGGCCGGGAGGGCGACATCGTCACCGGCATGATCCAGCAGACCGACGCCCGCTACACCCTGCTCGACCTGGGCCGGGTGGAGGCGCTGCTGCCCCAGGCCGAGCAGGTCCCCTACGAGCGGCCCGACTCCAACGCCCGCCTCAAGGCCTACATAGTGGAGGTCCGCAAGACCTCCAAGGGCCCCCAGATCGTGGTGAGCCGAACCCATCCCGGCCTGGTGAAGCGCCTGTTCGAGCTGGAGGTGCCCGAGATCGCCGACGGGGTGGTGGAGATAAAGGCCTGCGCCCGCGAGCCGGGCCACCGGACCAAGATCTCCGTCGTCTCCAACGACCCCAACGTCGACCCGGTCGGGGCCTGCGTGGGGGCCAGGGGGGCCCGGGTCCGCCAAGTGGTCAACGAGCTGAGGGGCGAGAAGATCGACATCGTCCCCTACAACGCCGACCTCGAGGAATACGTGATGAAGGCCCTGTCTCCGGCCCGGGTGAAGGAGGTGCGGGTGGACGAGTCCACCGGCGACTGCGTGGTGGTGGTCCCCGACTACCAGTTGTCGCTGGCCATCGGCAAGGAGGGCCAGAACGCCCGCCTGGCCAGCCGGCTGACCGGCTGGGGCGTCAACATCAAGAGCGAGACCCAGCTCGCCGAGGAGGCGGCCTACGCCGACGTGGATTGGGCCGAGGGGGAGTGGGTGGTCGATTCCGCCACCGGGGAGCAGGTGTGGAAGCCCGCGGATGGGGGAGAGGCCCTCAGCGTCGAGGACTGGTCCGCGGCCGTGGCCGCCGCCGGGGCCGAAGCCGAGGTCCCGGCCGGCGAGCCCTCCGGTGCTGCGGCTGGGGCTGAGGCCGGGGGGCCGCCGTCCGGCGGTGCGGCTGGGGCTGAGGCCGGGGGTCCGCCGTCCGGCGGTGGGGCCGTGGAGTCCTCCGGTGCTGCGGCTGAGGCCGAGGCCCCGGCTGTCGGCGCCGCCGTCCCTGAGACGGTGGACTCGGCGGTCGGGAGTTCTGCGGCCGGGGCGGGCGACGAGCGGGCGACCGAGCGCTGAGCCCGATCCGAACCTGCATCGGCTGCGGCGAGCGCGCTCCGGCCGCCGAACTGCGCCGAGTCCGGCTCGGCCCGGACGGCGAGCTGGCGCTGGGCGCCGGCCCCGGCCGGGGGGCCTGGCTCTGCCCCGACGCGGCCTGCCTGGACGCGGCGGTCAAGCGGCGGGCCTTCGGGCGGGCGCTGAGGGCTGATGTGAACCGGGATGCGGTGGCTAGGCTTCAAGACTCGTGGCCGTCGCCCCGGGTCGGGCCCGGCCCCGGTGACGGCAGGTAGAGCCGAGGGGCGAGAGAAGCACCGTGCCAAGCAACATCCGCGTCTACGAACTGGCCCGAGAACTCGGCATACCCAACCAGCAGGTCTTGGACCTCTGCGGCCAGCTCGGCATCGGGGTGAAATCCCACTCGTCCAGCATCGTGGAGGCCCAAGCCGACCGGGTCCGCCGCAAGGCCGAGCGGGAGGGACTGCTCCCCGAGCCGGAGCCTCCCGCCGAATCAGCCCCCCCGCAGACCGCTCCCGCCCCTGAGGCCGCTGCCGTTGATGAGGCGGCAGCCGCAGCCGGGGTCCGGGTCTCCGACCCCGGTGCCGAGGAGGACCCGGCGGCGGCGGTCGAGGCGGCCGCGGTAGTCGCTGACGCCGGTCCGGGGGCCGATGCCGACGAAGCCGAGCCGACCGCCGGGAAAACCAAAGCCCGGGGGGCGGCATCCACGAAGGCAGAACCCAAGAAGGCTGCGCCGAAGAAGGCGGAGCCCAAGCAGGCTGAGTCTGAGCAGGCAGCGGCGAAGGAGGCGGAGCCCGAGAAGGCGTCCAAGCAAGCTGTGCCGACTAGAGCGGGGTCCAAGCAGGCCACGAAGGAGGCGGAGCCCGAGGAGGCGGCGTCCAAGCAGGCTGCGCCGACTAGAGCGGTGCCTGAGCAGGCTGCGGTGAAGAAGGCGGAGTCCGAGGAGGCTGCGCCGACTAGAGCGGTGCCCAAGCAGGCTGCGAAGAAGGCGGAACCCGAGGAGGCGGAGCCCAAGCAGCCTGTGGCGATGGTGGAGTCTGAGAGGGCGGTGCCCAAGCAAGCTGCGCCGAAGAGAGCGGAGCCCGCGGCGGGCCCGTCGCCCGAGCCGCCTCGTCTGGCCATCTCCTCCAGCGGTAGCGTGGCCCCTCCCCGCCGCCCGGCCGAAGAGGAACCGGCCCCGCTGCCCGGCGACCGGCCGCAACCGGCCGCCGCCGGACCCTCTGCTCCGGAGAAGCCGCAGGCCCGGCGTGCGCCGCCCTCGGCTGGTGCTCCGCCAGGTCAATCGGCTGCGCCCTCCGGTGCCGCCGCCCCGCCGTCAGGCCGACAGCCTTCGGCTCCGCCGCCGGGTGCTGCTCTGCCGGGCCGCCAGTCCCCGCCGCCGCCGTCAGGACGGCAAGCCCCGGCACCGCCGGGTGCTGCCCCGCCGGGCCGACAGGCTTCCGCTCCGCCGTCGGGCGCCCCGCCGAGTCGGCAACCCCCGGCTCCGCCGTCAGGTCGGCAAGCTTCGGCTCCGCCGTCGGGCGCCCCGCCGAGTCGGCAACCCCCGGCTCCGCCGTCGGGCGCCCCGCCGTCGGGTCGGCAGGGGGCGCCCCCGTCATCCGCCGCCCCGTCGGGCCGACAAGGCTCGGCTCCGCCGCCGGGTGCCCCGCCGTCCGGTCAGCCGGGCCAGCCTCCTCCGGTGTCGCGTTCGGGCAAGCCGATTCCGCCCCCTCCGGTGTCGCGCACGGGCAAGCCGATTCCGCCCCCGCCCCCTCCGCTCCGGTCGCCCCCGGGCCGCCCGCCCGGTTCCGGCCCGCCTCCCCGCCGCCAGTCCTCCCGCCCGGCGGGCGCCGGTGGTCCCCGCCGTCCGTCCGACCGCCCCGGCGAGCGGTCCCCGGCAGGGCCCAGGCGAAGCCCCTTCCCGGCCGGCCCCCGACCCAGCGGCGGCCCCCGCCAATCGGTGCCGGGCGCCGGGCCCCAGCCCGGACCCCCCGGCGGGGGCCGCGGCCGAAGCGGCCCCGGAGGGGGCCAGCGCCGACCGCCCCGGCGCAAGACCCGCCGGCGCCGGGTGCGGGAAGAGCTCCAGCCCATGGACGTCCCGTCCTACACCCCCGTCGACGCCCCGGTGCCCGCCGGGGAGGTGGTGGTGGAGCGGGCCTCCACCGCCCAGGACCTCGGCCCCAAGCTCAACCGCACCGCGGCCGACGTGGTCCGCTTCCTGATGCACCAGGGCGAGATGGTCACCGCCACCCAGTCCCTCAGCGACGACATGATCGAGCTCTTCGCCGCCGAGCTGGGGGCCGAGGTCCGGCTGGTGGACCCCGGCGAGGAGCAGGAGCTGGAGCTGCAGAAGATCCTCGAGGTCGAGGCCGACGGGGACTCCGACGCCCCCGCCCGCCCGCCGGTGGTCACGGTGATGGGCCACGTGGACCACGGCAAGACGCTGCTGCTCGACCGCATCCGCAGCTCCAACGTCGTGGCCGGCGAGGCGGGCGGCATCACCCAGCACATCGGCGCCTACCAGGTGGAGCGCAACGGCAAGAAGGTCACCTTCATCGACACCCCCGGCCACGAGGCGTTCACGGCCATGCGGGCCCGGGGCGCGGGGGCCACCGACATCGTGGTGCTGGTGGTGGCCGCCGACGACGGGGTCATGCCCCAGACCATCGAGGCCATCGACCACGCCAAGGCGGCCGAGGTCCCCATCGTGGTGGCCGTCAACAAGATCGACCGGGACAGCGCCGACGTGCAGAAGACCATTTCCGGGGTGGCCGAGCACGGCCTCGTCCCCGAGGCCTGGGGCGGCGACACCATCTTCTGCGAGGTCTCGGCCCTGCAGGAGGTCGGCCTCGACGAGCTGCTCGACCAGGTTCTGCTGGTGGCCGAGGTGGAGGACCTGCGGGCCGCGGCCGCGGGCCGGGCCAGCGGCGTCGTGCTGGAGGCCCACCTCGACATCGGCCGGGGCCCGATAGCCACGGTGCTGGTGCAGCGGGGGGTGCTGGAGGTCGGCGACCCGGTGGTGGCCGGGGCGGCCTGGGGCCGGGTCCGGGCCCTGCTCGACGACCGGGGCGGCGCCCTCGACCGGGCCGGGCCGTCCACCCCGGCGCAGGTGCTCGGGCTCTCCGAGGTGGCCGAGGCCGGCGATTCGTTCGTTGTGGCCCCCAACGACAAGGTGGCGGGCCGGGTGGCCGGCGCCCGCGAGCACTGGCAGCGCCAGTCGAGCCTGGGCCGGGAGGCCCACGCCCTCTCCGGCGGGGCCCGGCTGGAGGACATCTTCACCCGGATCAACCGGGGCGAGGCGGCCACGCTGAACCTGATCGTGAAGGCCGACGCCAACGGGTCGCTGGAGGCGGTCACCGGCAGCGTGCGCAAGCTCGAGGGCGACGACGTGAGGATCGGGTTCGTGCATCGGGGGGTGGGCGGCATCACCGAGAGCGACGTCGGGCTGGCCGCCGCGGCCAACGCCACCATCATCGGGTTCAACGTGCGCCCCGACCGCAAGGCCCGGGAGACGGCCGAGGCCGAGAACGTCGAGATCCGCACCTACGAGATCATCTACAAGCTCCTCGAGGACATGGAGTCGGCCCGGGCCGGGATGCTCGCCCCCGAGTTCGAGGAGGTCGTCACCGGCGAGGCCGAGGTGCGGGAGATATTCAGGGTCCCCCGGGTGGGGGCCATCGCCGGCTGCTACGTGCAGAACGGCGAGATCAGGCGGGGTTCGAAGGTTCGGTTCCTGCGGGACGGGGCCGTCATCTGGAAGGGCGTGGTGTCGTCGCTCAAGCGGTTCAAGGACGACGTGCGCAGCGTCTCGGGCGGCTATGAGTGCGGGGTGGGGCTGAGCGACTTCCAGGATCTGAGGTCGGGCGACATCATCGAGACCTACGAGGAGCGCGAGATCGTCCGCACCCCCGAGGGGTGATCGGGGATGGCCCGCCGCTCCCGCCGACCACGCGAGTCCTGGTCGCATCCCGACCACCGGGCAGGCCACCGCCCCGCCCGGGTGGCCGAGCTGATCCGCCGCATCGTGGCCGAGGCCCTGGAGGAGATCGACGACGAGCGCCTGGGGCTGGTGTCGGTGACCGGGGTGGACGTGGACCGCGACCTGGACCGGGCGACGGTGTGGTTCACCACCCTCGACGGCGACGACGCCCCCGAGATCACCGAGGCCTTCGAGGAGCACGGGGCCCGGCTGCGCCGGACGGTGGGCGACGAGGCCAGGCTCCGCAAGATCCCGGCCCTGCGGTTCCGGCCCGACGCCTCGGTGCGCACCGGCGAGCGCATCGACATGCTGCTGGGGGAGCTGGACGACCACCCCGACCGGCGGCCCGGCCCGGACGATCAGCGCGAGGCGTGACCCGGCGCCAGGGGCGAGGCCTCATCGGCCGCGAGCTGGTGGTGGGGCGGGGTCCCTCGGGTCGTGATCCGGCCCGGCTCGGGATTTGATCGACCGTGAGCCAGGGGCGGGGCGACGGCCCGAGCGGGGTGGCCGTTGTCGACAAGCCGGCCGGATGGACCAGCCACGACGTGGTGGCCAAGGCCCGCGGCGTGCTGGGCACCCGCCGGGTCGGCCACAGCGGGACGCTCGACCCCGACGCCACCGGCGTGCTGGTGCTGGGGGTGGGGCGGGCCACCCGGCTGCTGCGCTTCCTCACCGAGCTGCCCAAGAGCTACGAGGCCGAGATAGCGCTCGGTGCCGAGACCGACACCGGGGACTCCTCGGGGTCTGTCGTCGCCCGCTGGGACATGGCCGGGGTGACGGAGGCGGCGGTGCGGGCGGCGGCCGCCGACCTCACCGGCGAGATCATGCAGGTGCCGCCCATGGTGTCGGCGGTGAAGGTGGGGGGCCGGAAGCTGTACGAGCTGGCCCGCGAGGGCGTCGAGGTGGAGCGCCCGGCCCGGCCGGTGACCGTTCACCGCTTCGACATCGCCCCCGCAGCCGGCGAGGGGGTGTGGCGGGCCACGGTCGAGTGCTCGTCGGGCACCTACGTGAGGGCTCTGGCCTCGGACCTGGGCCGGGCCCTGGGGGGCGGCGCCCATCTGCGGTCGCTGCGCCGCACCGCGGTGGGGGGCTTCACCCTGGAGCAGGCCCGCCCGATGGACGACCCGGTAGTGCTGCCGATGGCCGCGGCCGTGGCCCACCTCGGCGGCGTGAGCGTGGACGAGGCCGGCGCCGCCGATGTCCGCCACGGCAAGGTGCTGGACCGCGGCCGCCTCGGGGTGGACGGCGACGGCCCGTGGGCCGTCCACGGCCCCGGCGGAGAGCTGCTGGCCGTGTACGAACCCTTCGGCGAGGCGGCCAAGCCCATGGTGGTGGTGGCCGGATGAGAGGTTCTGCTGACCGCGATGGCAACGGCCGTCTCAGCCGACCGGTCCGGGTCGGTGGTGGCCGGGTGAGAGGTTCTGGGTAGCGTCGGCTGGCTATGGAGCTGCTGCACGATCAACGCGACCGGCTGCCGACCGCGGTGTCAGTGGCGGCCACCGTCGGCGTGTTCGACGGCGTCCACCTCGGGCATCAGGAGGTGTTCTCCCAGGTGGCCGCGGCCGCGGCCCGGCTGGAGGTGGCCTCGGCCGTGGTCACCTTCGACATCCACCCCGCCCACGTGGTGCGGCCCGAGAACGCGCCCAAGCTGCTCACCACCCTCGACCAGAAGCTGGAGCTGCTGGAGGCCCAGGGCCTGGACTACGCCTACGTCATCCACTTCGACGAGACCCGGGCCGGCACCAATCCCGAGGATTTCGTGGAGCAGGTGTTCCTGGACGCCCTGCACGCCCGGGCCATCGTGGTGGGCGAGGACTTCCATTTCGGCAAGGGCCGCTCCGGCAACGTGGACGAGCTGGTCCGACTGGGCCGGGAGTGGGACTTCGAGGTGGTGCCGGTGCAGCTAATCCGGCACCGCTCGGACGCGCCCGAGCCGGTGTCGTCCACCGCCATACGGCGGGCGCTGGCCGGGGGCGACGTGGCCCGGGCGGCCCGGATGCTGGGCCGGCCCTACGAGGTGAGGGGCGAGGTGGTGCTGGGCGAGCAGCGGGGCCGCACCATCGGCTTCCCCACCGCCAACATCCCGGTGTCGGGTCTCATGGCCTGGCCCGCCGACGCCGTCTACTCGGGCTGGGGCACCCTCGACGACGGCAGCCGCCACGGCTGCGCCATCAACCTCGGCCGCCGCCCCACCTTCCACGAGCACGCCGAGCACTCGCTGCTGGAGGCCCATCTGCTGGACTTCGACGGTGACCTGTACGGCCGCGAGGTGAGGGTGGAGTTCGTCGACTTCATCCGCAGCGAGCGCAAGTTCGAAGGGATCGACCAACTAGCCGAGCAGTTGGCCCGAGACATAACCCAAGCCCGCACCCACCTAGGCCTGGCCTAACGCTGGCCGCCGGGTGTGGTTGCCTTGAGGCTCTGCTGCGCATGCCTTCCGATGTCGAATCGGCCGTGACGGAGAGGCTGCCGTGGTATCTCGACCCGGACAAGAACCCGATCGAGGCGCTGACGGCCGGGCAGCGGACGGTCATGGCCGTGCTGCGGAGTTGCTATCGGGGCGCGACCGCGGGCCGGATCGCCGAAGAGGCGCGGCTCTCGCCGGGTCACGTCCGGCGCTGCTTGAACGCATTGGCGGAACTCGGCTACGCGGTCTGCAAGGAAACGACGGTGCAGCGCGGCTACCAGCCGACGCGAGCGCAGGTGTGGTCGCTGTCGCCGTCTGAGTCATGTGCTGAGGCGCTCGCCTATCTGCCGTGGCGCCCGGTGACTGTCGAGGAGTGCCCCGAGCGGGTGCCCCCGGAGTTCTGGTGGCTGTTCTGGTCGGGTGCCAACGCCGCCGATCTACGGCTTCCCGAGCACGCCTCGGCGGTGGCAGCCACGATGCTCAGCGGCCCGGACATAGCGGCCCGCAACTGGGCGCTGACCCATCTCCCAGTGGAAACGCTGAAACAGATCAGGGCCAGGCGCGGCTATGACACGGGCGGCATCGCCGTTGCGCTGGATTCGACGATCCGCGCCCGCGAGACCGGGACCATGCGGCATCCGGGAGGACGCCCCGAGCAGCATGGCGGCTCGCTCTGATGGGCGGTGCAAGGTGCAGCCGTGGCCGTTTGCCGAGGCATGGACGGTTCCGGGCTTCGAAGTCAGTGCAGGCGGATCAGTCGCTGCCTGTGTCGATCCCCAGTGCTTGTTCGACTGTCTTGATGGTGTGCTCGTCGCGCAGCTTGCAGACGGTGATCCGTGAGGCGAACAGCCCCTTCTCCCAGACAGCCTGATCGAGAGTACGAGTGGCAAGCCACTCGACTGGTACGACCATCTCGGTTGCCTCCGGGTCCTCTGAAGCTGCATAAGCCCATCTCTCCGTGCTCAACTCTGGTTGATCCAGCAGCGGCTGACTCTGCCCGTCGATCTCGACAGTGGCATCGCGTGCGGGGATCATCTCGCCGGTGACTCGCCCTATGCCGACATAACCGACTCCGCCCACATGGGCGAAGACGCGCTTTTTCGGCGTGAGGTTCCGCAGCGGCTTCCAGTACCACGATCTGCCGCCTGCGTTGAGCACCCCGTACTTGCTTGCCACAGACCAGCGGTGGGGATCGCCGGCGTTGCCGAGCACGATGTAGAAGTCCTGGCCGTTCCACGGCCGGCTCTTGCTGCGTGATGGTCGAGGTGATAGTCGAGCCGCCTTGTCCTCGGTCGGCTGTGGATCGAGCAGCCATGTCCGGGCGAGGTAGTCGCGGCCGTCGTCGCTGAAGTGGCGGAAAAAGACTGCGTTGACGGGTACGCCGTAGGATTCCGCGAGGAACTCGACGATGCGGTCAGAGGTGGGATCGAGTTCCGACGCGACGATCGTGAACTGCTGGTCCGCATTCACGATGTCCGGCAGAGGGCTGCCGAATCGCTCGGCGAAGGCCTCGTCGAGGTCTTTTTCGTCGCCGTGGTGGTCGAGATAGATCTGCTCGAGTTCCTCGAGGCTGAGGTTCTTCACCCAGGATCCGTAGTCGAGCGTTTGGGCGACAACGTCTCGGGGGGTCCGGTCGCGTTTGAGTTCCAGGACATGGGCGCGCCCATCGGAGTCGAGAGCCAGAAGATCGATGTATCCCCCATGGGCGGTGCGCACCTGCCTCCCGATGATGAACAGGTCGATTCCGCACATGCCGGGGTCATCGGCGAGCATGTCCTCCAGACGTTGCTCAAGTTTGAGCGGCGACGGCGCCAACTCGTGAGGCCCGGCGTCGGTCATCCGCCAGATCGCCATTTCAACGGCCATAAGCCCTCCCTCGGGTTATGTCCATGATGCCACCGGGCGGCGACATCCACCGAGTTTTGACCCGCGCTCGGAGTCGCCCAGTCTGGTCGTTCAGAGGCGCGACCGGCAGCCTCCGGCGTGGTCCGCTGGCAGCACGCAGCGGCCGGGGACGCGTTGCATCGGCTTCCCGCAACGGTCCTGTGGGGCGTCGCCTTTACCGTTGGTGCCTGATTCTGCGGCCCCGTTGTCGGCCAAATCGCGGTGGGCCATCTGCCGAATGGTCTGCTGAGGGATCAGGCCGGTGCCGCTCACCGTGTTGCCGTCCTGATTGAGGTGGCCGCCCGCTTCCAGTCGCCGCAATGTTCCGCTGAACGCCTTGCGGTTCATCCCCAGCCGCTGGACGAGGACATGTCGGTCGCATGCCCCGCCCTCTTCTGCTAGGGCGGCCAGCATGGTCTGGCACGATTCGGGAAGTCCGCCCCAGACCGGCTCATACACGCGCCGCTCCATCTCGGCCTCTGACTGCCTGAGCGCCTCGGCCACCGCCCATCGGCTCACCGGCCGCCTCGGAGCGGGGGCCATCTGCCACGCCTTGCGGCCGACCATCTGCATGTGAAACGGCAGCATCGGCGCCGCGTCGGCCGCCGACTCCAGGGCGTCGTGGTCGATCTGCCCGCCCGCGTCCTCGATCGGTATCCGCAGGCCGCGCACCACGTCCTCGGGGGCCAGGCTTCCGATCTCCTGCCACGCGCACCTCTGGAGAAAGGTCATCTTCTGGTCTGACATGATCCGGTACTGGAAGTCGCCCAGCCCGGCCGCCAGAAAGGCCAGACTGCGGCCGTCTTCCTTGGTGATCTGCTGTACGTCGCTGCACAGCCCGCGCATCTCCTCGGGGTTGCTCCCATGAACCTCGTCCACCGCCAGCAGAACTCCGGCATCGTGTTCGGCGGCGTGGTCGGCCAACCGGGCCAGACGATGGCGGATCGGCTGCCGCTTTGCATCTGACGGAGGTGCCCACTGGGTGCCGATTCCCATCACCTGCACCCCGGTGATCCTCCCGCGCTGGCTTTCGGGCTGGAGCGCCCGGTCTATGGCGTCCAGCTCTTCGGCTATGCGATCCGGCAGGCCGCGGGTGTTGGCCTTCACCGAGATGATGATCCACCCCGACCGCCGGGCCGTTTCGGCCAACGCCCCCATCAGGGCGGTCTTGCCCGTGCCGCGCGGGCCCAGCAGCAAGGACGTGAAGCCGGGATCGCGGGGCCCGGTGGCCCAACTTGTGAGCAGCGCCCCCATCACGCCGTCGCGGCCCACCATCACCGGGGGCGCCTGACCGAAGTCGGGCGTGAACGGGTTGGTGTCGGGGTGGTGGCCTCCCAAGTCGCTCATCTTGCAAGGTTACCACTGTGAGGCTGAGGGGCCATTAGTGAGGCAAAGGAGCCACTAGTGAGATTAAGGAACCATTAATGCGATTAGGGGGCCATTAACCGCGATGCGATGGCCGCATTCTGGCTGACCCTCGGTTTTTCTGAGCATATTTTTGGCGTATAACGACGATTTTTGCTCAGAAAACCCGGTGGGGGAGGGTGTCGGTGATGGCGGTGGCTAGGCGGTCGGCCTCGCGGCTGGCCGGGTTCGCCAACAGCCGCCGTCGGTGCCCGTTGCGCTCGCTCCCCCCGAGCATCAGTGCGCCCGTAGCGGGTCGTGCCGATGGCCTCGTTCGCGATGAGCGCTGGCGTAAGATGCTAGACGGCCCCGGCTGCTGCCGGGGCCGTCGGCCCGAGGCGCTAACCCCGGGGTGGTACTTCGCCACGATATCGGAATCGGTCACGCTTTGCAAGCCATTTGCAATTTTATCAGTAGGCTGGTTACGTGGCTTCTGATCGATCTGTCAAAGGCGGACTTGAAAGAGTAGTTGTATATATCGATGGGTTTAACTTATACTATGGACTGAGGACCGTTGGCCTGCATACATCGCGTTGGCTTGACTTGGTGGCGATGAGTGAGAAGTTAATTAGACCAAATCAGCGGCTGTCTCTCGTCCGCTACTTCACTGCCAGGGTATCAGGATCACGCGGCGAGCGTCAGAGAGTATACTTAGACGCTCTTTATGCGCGGGGATGCATAGAGATAGATTATGGAGTTATTGCTCGACATGGATCGAAGTGGGAGGAGAAGCAGACTGATTCTAACATCGTGAGGCGTGTGATAGAGGATGCCATCGATAATAGGTTTGAGGTCGCTATCATCATTTCAGGAGATTCGGATCTTGTGCCAGCAATAATGCATATAAAAGATCGTCATCCCAACAAACAGGCTGTTGTGGTATTCCCGCCGAGTCGTAAGTCATCCCATCTAGGAGCTGTCGCTAATGGCAGTTACCCTATAGGCAAAAACTTGATCCGGTCGTGCCGCCTCCCCAACCCAGTCGAGGATATAGAAGGCCGGAAACTATGGGCACCGAAAGGATGGCTTCCCTCGGTTATCACCCCTAATTAATGGCAGCATCCGTGCCGCTTCGACCGTCGATTCCGGGGAGCCGTTAGTGAGGGTGCTCGGCGGATCGCCTGGTTAGGAAGCCATTAGTGGGATGCGGGGGCCATGTCTTGGCCGGACATCGGTTTTTCTGAGCATATTTTTGGCGTATAACGATGATTTTTGCTCAGAAAACCCGGTAGGGGGATCGTTCGGTGATGGCGGTGGCTAGGCGGTCGGCTTCGCGGTGGCGGAAGGCGACGTTTATCTCCAGGCGCTCTAGGTGCTGGGCGATTTGCTTGGCGCCCTGGGGGACGGGGTGGTCGGCCAAGAAGGAGCGGACCCGCTCGGCCTGCTCGGGGCGGTCTAGGCCGACGATCCCCTCCAGCATCCGGGCCAGCGAATTGCTGGGGAAGATCCGGGCTAGCTCGTCCCAATTGGCGGCGGTGAAATCCCAGGCTGCGGTGCCGACGCGCCGGTTGGCCAGGGCTCGGCGGATGAGGTAGGGGCCGTCCTGGGCCCTCACCGCGCCGTCGAGCGTGCCTTCGAGGAAGCCGGTTACCAGTTCGGGGTGGCCGAAGTCGGCCAGGGCCATTAGGTGGCGCTGCTCGCTCTGGGGGTCGGCGGCTCGGGCGAAGCGGTCCCGGATGCGGGCGAAGTCGTCGTCGGCGCCGTGGTGGGCGGTCACCGTCAGGGCGGCCGCGGCCATCGACGGGTCGGGGTCGTCGAGGCGGGACCGGCAGGCATCCACGGCGGCCGGGTCATCGGCGGTGGCCCCCCGCAGCCGCACCAGGACGGCCCGCAGCTCCCGGGTGCGGTCGTCGTCTCCGGGCCGGGCGTCCCACCCGACCGCGGCCATGGCCTCGTCGCTGGACGCGGTGATGATCCGGCCCAGCCCGGCGGCGGCCTGGCCGTCGACGATGCGCCGCAGCCCGGCCCAGGCCGCGGCCATCGCCTGCCACACGTTCAGGTCCCGCTCGGCGGCGAACCCGCCGGCCATCAGCTCCACCAGCTCGGGCGCGGTCACCGCCCCCGACAGGGTCAGGGCCCAGGCGTCGTCGATCAGGCCGTGGCGCTCCTCGGCCGACCGCGGCCCCGGACCGTCGGCCGCGACCGCGGCCCGGGCGCCGGCGTCCAACTCCGACCGGTAGAAGCCGGTGCCGCCCGCGTTGAGGGTGGCCACCGGGCCGTAAACCCCGGGCACCACCCCTCGGGGCCCCTCCAGCAGGAACCGGGTCTCGCCGTCGGATGTGCGGATGCGCAGGGGCACCGTCCAGGTCCGGGCGCCGTCGGCCTGGGCCGCATCCAGGGTGAAGTGGCGCTGGGCGACGGCCAGGCCGCCCTCGCCGTCGGGACGGGCGCTCACCGCCGGATAGCCGCCCTGATAGATCCAGCCGTCCATCATCGACCGCACCGGCTGGCCCGAAACCTCCTCCAGCGCGTCCCACAGGTCGGTGGTGGCGGTGTTGGCGTAGGCGTGGCGGCGCAGGTAGAGCCGCACCCCGTCCCGGAACGCCTCGGGGCCCAGGTACTGCTCCAGCATGCGGACCACCGCCGCCCCCTTCTCGTAGGTCAAGACGTCGAACATGTCCTCGGCGTCGGCGGGGGTGGCCACCGGGTACTCGACCGGCCGGGTGGCGGCCAGGGCGTCGGTGGCCAGGGCCGCGGCCCGGGCCCGCCCGAAGGAGGACCACACCTTCCATTCGGGCCGGTAGGCGTCGGTGCAGGCCGTCTCCATGAAGGTGGCGAACGCCTCGTTGAGCCAGATGCCCTCCCACCAGGCCATGGTGACCAGGTCCCCGAACCACATGTGGGCCAGCTCGTGGTTGATCACCGTGGCCACCCGCTCCAGCTCGGGCTGGCTGGCGGCGGCGGGGTCCACCAGCAGCAGGACCTCCCGGAAGGTGACGCAGCCCAGGTTCTCCATGGCCCCGAAGGCGAAGTCGGGCAGGGCCACCAGGTCCACCTTGTCGGAGGGGTAGGCGATGCCGTAGTAGCGGCTGTACCACCCCAGGGCGTGGGCGGCCGTCTCCAGGGCGAAGGCGGTCTGGGCGGCCCGGCCCGGCCGATGCACCACCCGGATCGGCACCCCGTCGACCGTCACCGGCCCGGTGGCCTCCAAGGGGCCGACCACGAAGGCCACCAGGTAGGTGGACATCGCCATGGTGGGGGCGAAGCTGATCCGCGCCCGCCCGTCGCCGGCCGGGCGGCGGCCGGTCTCGGCCGTGTTGGAGACGGCCAGCAGAGCGTCGTCCACCACCAGGGCGGCCTCGAAGGTGGCCTTGAAGGCGGGCTCGTCCCAGCACGGGAAGGCCCGCCGGGCGTCGGTGGACTGGAACTGGGTGGCGGCGATGGTGCGGGTGCGGCCGGCGTCGTCGGTGTAGGTGGAGCGGTAGAAGCCCCGGAGCTGGTCGTTGAGGGCGCCGCTGAAGGAGATGTCGAGCCGGGCCGGCCCCGGCCCGAAGCCGGCGCCCGCCGGGTCGGTGAGGACGAGGCGCTCGTTCTCGGGGTCAAGGGCGACGCCGAGCCGCCGGGCGCCCGCCCCCGGCCCGGCCGGTTCGCCGGCCCCGGCCCGGTCGCCGTCGGCACCCGAGCCGAGACCGCCGCCCGGACCGGCCGATTCGCCGCCCCCGCTGAGGCAGTCGCTCCGAGTGATGAAGGCCTCGGCGACGTCCAAGTCGGCGGCGTTGCACACGATGGCGCCGACGGCTTCGGAGATGTCGATGTCGATGCCGACCGTGCCGGTGAAAGCGGCCCCGTCGAGGTCCACGTCCAACTCGATCCGGTAATGGCGGGGCACGACCCCGCCCGGCAGCCGCGGGCTCACGGCCCCATTATCCACTCGTTATTGGTCTTGAAATGGTGCCGAACCGCAATCAGACGATCAGCACCGGTTTGTCGGGCAGGGCCCGGGCCAGCCGCGCGTCGGAGGTGACGAGGGTGCATCCCAGAAATTCGGCGAGCGCAACGTAAAGGGCGTCGTAGAAAGTGAGGTTCTCTCTGAAGTGCCAGGCCCGCTCGGCCAGCCGTCCGTGGTGCTCGTAGCGCCGGTCGACACAGCGCTCTGCCAACTGGCGCGCCCGTGCGGCGGCGGAATCGGTCAGATCGCCTCGACGAGCCATGCGCCGGATCACATTGCCGACTTCTGCGTCAACAAGGTGGGGAGCATGTCGTTGATGGCCTCGGATCGCATCACGGGCACCATTACCAGACTCAGTGGCGTCGGTGACGGCCGTGATCAGGGTGGAGGCATCGACGACGATCAGATCAGCCATCAACTCCGACCAGAGTCGATGTCTGCCTGAAGCGTCGTTCGATCCAGAACGATGCCGTCATCGGCGATGTGGCGCTCGATCTCGGAGAACAGGTCGGAATCGATCGATTCTCTAGCCAGTCGCTCTATCTCGATTCTCATGTAAGCCTGGATTGACTGACCCGCGGCCCGGGCTCGCCGACGGATGATCTCGTAAGCATCGTCGGGGATGTTGCGTACTTGGATCGTCGCCATGCCGTCATGGTAGCGCCGCTGGCTCGACTGACTCCGGTGTCTGACCGCTCAGGTTAGGCGGGCGCGGTCGGGCGGCACGTTGGGCGGGCGCGGTCGGCGCGGCCCTGGCCGACGGGCGCAGTGGTTCGCTGTTGTAGAGTCTCGGGCCGGCCGCCGCCGGAAAGCGGGGGAGGGCGGAGGTTCGGTGGATCCTGTGATCGACGTGGTCGGCGTCGGCAACGCCATCGTGGACGTGATCGCCGCCGTGCCCGAGGCCTTCATCGCCCGCCACGGCCTGGCCAAGGGGGCCATGACCCTGGTGGACGCCGAGCGCTCCGACCAGCTCTACGCGGCCATGCCCCCGGCCGTGGAGACCTCGGGGGGCTCGGCCGCCAACACCATGGCCGGGGTGGCCTCCCTGGGCGGCTCGGCCGCCTATGTGGGCAAGGTCCGCGACGACCGGCTCGGCGGGGTGTTCGCCCGCGACATCAAATCGGCGGGCGTGGCCTTCGACGTGGCCCCCGGGCCCGACGGCCCCCCCACCGCCCGCTGCCTCATCCAGGTCACCCCCGACGCCGAGCGGACCATGAACACGTTCCTGGGTATCTCGGCCCTGCTGGCCCCGGCCGACATCGACGCCGACCTGGTCGCCTCGGCCGCCATCACCTACTGCGAGGGCTATCTCTGGGACGTGGACGTGGCCAAAGACGCCATCCGCACCGCCATGGACGCGGCCCGCGACGCGGGGCGGCTGGTGTCGCTCACCCTGTCCGACTCCCTGTGCGTGGACCGCCACCGCGCCGAGTGGCTCGACCTCATCGACGACAAGGTCGATCTGGTCTTGGCCAACGAGGCCGAGGCGCAGGCCCTGTTCGAGACCGACGACCCCGCCGCGGCCCTCAAGAGCCTGGCCGGCGTGGTGGAGGCGGCGGCAGTGACCCGCGGCCCCCGGGGCTCGGTGGTGGTGTCGCCCGCCGGGGCGGCCGAGGTGCCCGCCCGCCCCGCCTCCGAGGTGGTGGACGTCACCGGGGCCGGCGACCTGTACGCCTCGGGGTTCCTGCACGGCCTCGCCGCGGGCGCCCCCCTGGTGAGCTGCGCCGAGCTGGGCAGCCTGGCCGCGTCCGAGGTGATCGGCTGCGTCGGGGCCCGGCCCCGCACGAAACTGGCCCGACTCCTGTAAGGTCATTTTCAAAATCCATCCTCTTCCCCCGGAGGCCGCGATGACCGCCACCGATCACGCAACCGATCGGCAGATCCTGGGCCGCGGCCACGCCAACGACCTCGACGCCATCATGGACATCTCCCGGTTCAACGACGACGTCACCTCGGTGATCCACGCCGTGGAGGACAACGCCGACGCCATCTTCACCTGGGACTACGGCAAGGGGGAGCGGGCCCAGCTCGACAAGCTCTACGAGAAGGCCAAGACCTCCCAGTGGAACGCCACCACCGACCTGGACTGGTCGATCGAGGTGGACCCCTACACCGCCCTGAACCTGCAGGAGGAGATGGCCGGAGGCTCGGTGCTCACCGACGACCCGACCTCCCCGGTGGCCTCGTGGGGCGACGACGAGTGGCGCGAGTTCGGGCACCAGTCGCTCAAGTGGCGCATGTCGCAGTTCATGCACGGCGAGCAGGGGGCCCTGCTGTGTACGGCCAAGATCGTGGAGACGGTGCCCTGGATCGACGCCAAGTACTACGCCAGCACCCAGGTCATCGACGAGGCCCGCCACGTGGAGGTGTTCTCGAGGTACCTGGAGGAGAAGCTCGGCGGCGGCTACCCGATCAACCCCCACCTGAGGCTCCTGCTCGACGACATCATCAACGACAGCCGCTGGGACATGACCTACCTGGGCATGCAGATCATGGTGGAGGGGCTGGCCCTGGCCGCCTTCGGGCTCATGCACTCGCTGACCGACGAGCCGCTGCTGAAGAAGATGCTGCGCTACGTGATGAGCGACGAGGCCCGCCACGTGGCCTTCGGGGTGCTGTCGCTGCGGGAGATATACGCGGGCATGACCGCCTCCGAGATCCGGGAGCGCCAGGAGTTCGCCTTCGAGGCCACGGTGAGGATGCGGGACCGGTTCCTCCAGCAGGAGGTGTGGGACTACTTCGGGGTGGACACCCGGGAGATAACCCGCCGACTGCTCTTCGACGTCTCCCCCGACGAAATGCAGTTCCAGCCGCTGCTGTTCTCCAAGATCGTCCCCAACTGCCGCAAGCTCGGCCTGCTCGACGCGGGCGACGGGTGGCTGCGCCGCAAGTACACCGAGATCGGCATCATCGACTACGAGCATTCCCCCGACACCGCCGATGACTTCCTCGCCTACGACATCGCCGAGTCCGGGGCCGCCGCGGCCTGAGGCCGAGAGGCCGGCCGCGGTCTCTGGCGGATCAGGCGGCTAAGCGGACCAGGCGGCTACGGCGCGCCTTCGAGGGCTCGGGCCAGGAACGAGGCCATCTGGGCCCGGGTGACCGGCCTGTCGGGGCAGTAGAGCCGGGCCTGGACCGAGCACCCCTGGGTGACTCCGGCGGCCATGATGGCCTCCACTTCGGCTGCGTTGGGGGAGGACGGGGAAACGTCTCTGAACGCGCCCGTCGGGGCGTCGGGCGGCGAGATGTGCGGGAAGGCTCGGGTCAGGAACACGGCCATGTCGAGGCGGGTGAGGGGCTCGGAGGGTCTGAAACGCCTGCTCCAGTGGGGCTCAACCACGCCGGTTTCGACCAGCCATTCGAGGTGGCGCAGGTACGAAGCGCCTCTGGGCACATCGAGGAACTGGCTTCTCTCAACATCGGGGAGGCTGTCCTCGTCGTCCAGCAGGGCCCGGGCCAGAAAGGCCATCATCTGGGCCCTGGTGACCACCCGGTCGGGGCAGAACCGGTCGGGGCGGACCGGGCTGCAGCCCACGGTGATGCCGCGGGCTGCCATGGCGTTGATGTTGGCCTCATGGACGCTCTCATCGTCGTCGGAAAACCATCCGGGGAAGGGCGGCGGCCCCCCGGTGTCGGTGACTCTTACCCTGAAGCGGTCGCCGACTCGCCCCAAGACTTCGATCATCGCCGTGTCCGCTTGGAATCGGTCGCCGATTGAACGAACATGGATCAGGGCGAGATCGCCGGCGTCGGTCTCCGCGGCGGGAAACGTCTGGTTCCATCGGCTTCGGCCCCAGCATGCGTTGAGGCTGGGCCGGTGGTCCGAACTCGGGGACGCGCACCGGCCCCGGCCCCGTGAAAGCTGGTCTATGCGGTATACTTCAACGCCTTCCTTGGGGATGTCTGAATCGTAACCGGCCGCCACCCGGGCGCCCAATGTGGTGAACACCCCCAATTGCGGGGAGGAAAGAACCAGCATCTGAAGGCCGCCGGATCCCGGAGGGCTTAGCTCATATATGTATGACTTTCCTTTGGGGTGTATGACAACATTGTTCGGATCGATCCACCCGGCCGCATAGCGGTTTATGGCGATAGTGGCACCTAAGCTCTGCAATCCGCTCATGATGTCCATCGGGTTGTCATACTCATAGACTTCACCATTTGAGAATACAATTCGATCCTCAAATTTAATGTCCTCCCACCGATATATTAGTCCGCCGAAGGAGTGGGGCAATCCCAAGGCATGACCGATCTCATGGGCAATGGCGGGAAGCAGCGATTTCAATTCAGGACTAGAACCTGACGTTGAGTCGCCATATGAAATTACTCCGAAGCTAATGTTAGCTCCGGTGTCATCAAGGATGATGTAGCGATTGGAAGAATCAGCATTGAAAGGGTTGGACCTGATTGCGGCATCGCACTCTAATAGGCTAGAGCCCTTCACCGTTGAGATATACTGAAATGTAGGTCGGTAACGCTCGTTAGATAGCCACAGATAGTAATTAGTCATGTCTTGGTTAAGTAAGGCCGTGATCTCATACCCATCACGTATAACTTCACCAGAAGGTTTGTCACAAATCCATACACTCCAGATCTCACTCCCCAGAGTGAATCTTTGGGAGGTCTCGTAATTGGCAATCAGATCCAGAGGATCCGATATATAGGGATCGAACTGCCTCAGCGCATGTGGTAATTTCCCTGCTAATCGGTTGCCACTGAAATCAAAAACGGTGAGGTTGGTTAGTTGTCCGAGTTGTGGTGGTATGGCACCGGTCAGGTTGTTGTTGTAGAGGTACCAGTGGGTGAGGTTGGTTAGTTGTCCGAGTTGTGGTGGTATGGCGCCGGTCAGGTTGTTGTTGTAGAGGTACCAGTGGGTGAGGTTGGTTAGTTGTCCGAGTTGTGGTGGTATGGCGCCGGTCAGGTTGTTGTTGTAGAGGTACCAGTGGGTGAGGTTGGTTAGTTGTCCGAGTTGTGGTGGTATGGCACCGGTCAGGTTGTTGTCGGAGAGGCTCAGGTCGGTGAGATTGGTGAGCCGTCCCAGCTCTGGCGGTATGGCACCGGTCAACCTGTTGCTGAAGAGGCTCAGGAAAGTGAGGTTGGTTAGTTGTGCGAGTTGTGGTGGTATGGCGCCGGTCAACCTGTTACTAGAGAGATTCAGGGTGGTGAGGTTGGTTAGTTGTGCGAGTTGTGGTGGTATGGCGCCGGTCAGGTTGTTGTCGGAGAGGCTCAGGTCGGTGAGGTTGGTGAGCCGTCCCAGCTCTGGCGGTATCGGCCCGGTCAACTTGTTGCCGAAGAGGCTCAAGTCGGTGAGCTGGGCCAGCCGCCCCAACTCAGGGGATATCGGTCCGACCAAGCCGGTGTTGTAGAGGCGCAGGGCGACTACGCGCCCGGACGAGGAGCCGACCGCCACGCCGCGCCAGGCTGAAAGGGGAGTGTTCGGCCCCCATTGACCGGGGCCCGCATCGTCTAGTTGACCGGGGTCGTCGAGCCGGGCGTAGAAGGCCCACAGGGCCTCGCAGTCGGCTCGCATGATGCTCTGGCCCCCGGGCACAACCGTCCGAGAACTGCACGGCGAAACGGTCTGAGTCCGGGCCGGGGCGGCCGCGAGCAGCGAGGCCGTAATTGCGGCTGCGAGCGCGGCCAGCCGCAGAACCGCTCTCGAACGGAGTCTCACCGGTCGTTTCTCATTGCTCGACAATCGCACCGGACCCTACCAGCATGGCCGCCGACAATGGCCGTCATTGATCCGACGACATCGCTGAGTCCAGAGCCGCGGTGCCTGGGTGGGCGAGCATCGGGGGCGGCGCTCGCCCATTTCCAGATGGCTATGAGTCGTCTTCGAGGGCTCGGGCTAGGAATGAGGCCATCTGGGCGCGGGTGACGGTGTTGTCGGGGCAGTAGAGACTGGGCTGGCTCGAGCAGCCTCGGGTGACCCCGGCGGCGAAGGTGGCCTCCACTTCGCCGGCGTAGGGGGCGTCGGCGGGGACGTCGTCGAACACCCCGGTGGGTTCGGCGACCGCGGTGATGTGGGGGAAGGCCCGGGTGAGGAGCACGGCCATGTCGGCCCGGGTGAGGGGATCGAGGGGCCGGAAGGCGCCGTCTGAGTCGGCCTCGGCCACTCCGAGCTCGGCCAGCCGGGCCAGGTAGGGCAGATACCAGGCTTCGTCGGCGACGTCGGTGAAGGAGTTCTCAGCCTCGGGGTTGCCCTCCTCGCCCAGGGCCCGGGCCAAGAAGGCCATCATCTGGGCTCTGGTGATCTCTTGGTTGGGGCAGAACCGGTCTAGGTGATTGGGGTCGCAGCCCAATGTTATGCCCCGATCGGCGATGACCTCGATGTTGGCTTGATGAACGCTGCGGTCGTCATCGGCGAACCTTCCGACGCTGCCTGACGGGCCGGGTGGCTCGCTGCCGTCGCCGTCTTCGCCCGACTGCACCGGCGGCCCGCCCTCATCGCCGGGTTCGGGGTCGGGTAGCGGTCCCGGGTCGGGCAAGGGCCCTGGGGAGTCGACATTGGTGACCGGTCCGTTCTCGCCGTCGTCGCCTTCGTCGCCGCCGTTCTCGTCGTCGCCGTTCTCGCCGCCGTCGACATTGGTGACTGGGCCGTTGCCGTCGCCTTCGTCGTCGCCGTTCTCGCCTTCGTTGCCGTTCTCGTCGTCGCCGCCGTCGACATTGGTGACCGGGCCGTTTCCGTCGCCGTTGTCGCCACCGTCACCGTCAGTCGGTGGCGGTGGTGGTGGAGGAGGAGGAGGAGGCTGGGTAGTCGGTGGCGGTGGAGGAGGTTGGGTAGTCGGTGGCGGAGGAGGCGGGCTGCGGAGGATGTTGCCACGAAGATCCAATTCTGTCAGGTTGATCAGTGGTCTTAGTTGTGTCGGGAACGATTCAGATCTATCTACTCGTCTATCTATTCGGACCGATCTCGGCAAGATATCAATACGCAACCGGTTGTTATTGAGATACAATATCTGTAGGGATGTGATCTCGCCCATTTCGGCGGGGATCGTCCCCGACAACCTATTATCGCCGAGGTCCAGTTGTATGAGGTTTGTGAGTTTGCCTATGTCGGCGGGGATCGTTCCCGACAATCGATTTCTATCGAGGTACAGGTGTCGGAGTCCTGTGAGTTTGCCTATGTCAGTGGGTATGGTGCCTGTCAGCCTATTGATTCTCAGGTTCAGGTCGCCGAGGTTTGTGAGTTTGCCTATGTTGGAAGGGATACTTCCTGTCAAACTATTACGACCGAGGTCCAGTTGTATGAGGTTTGTGAGTTTGCCGATTTCTGTGGGGATAGTACCCGATAATCTATTGTAACCGAGTGACAGTACTTCGAGGTTTGTGAGTTTGCCGATTTCTGCGGGTATAGTTCCCGATAGCTTGCTGTTACTGAGCGTTAGTCGTGTGAGGTTTGTAAGTTTGCCTATGTCGGCAGGTATAGTTCCCGACAACCCGGTCTTATAGATCTCCAGTTGCTCTAGGTTTGTGAGTTTGCCGATCTCTGCAGGTATAGTTCCCGACAACCTATTAGTGCCGAGGCTCAAGTGTATAAGGTTTGTGAGTTTGCCTATGTCGGTGGGTATAGCTCCTGACAATCTATTTTCATCAAGGAGCAGATGTGTGAGGTTTGTGAGTTTGCCTACGTCGGTGGGTATGGTACCCGTCAATCTATTGCCCCTTAGGTTCAGCATTTCCAGGTTTGTGAGCTTGCTCAGTACGGATATAGTTCCCGACAGGTTATTTTCATCAAGGAGCAGATGTGTGAGGCCTGTGAGTTTGCCCATGTCGGCAGAAATCGTCCCTTGAAGACCGGCATCTCTGACGGACAGTTTTGTTACTCGATTTGATTTGATTGTGGAGTCGACTGTCACTGTCACGCCCTCCCAGAATCCAAGATATCTGTTCGGTCCCCACTGACCGCTGCCTGCCTCGGCCAGCCGACCGGGATCGCTGAGCCGGTTGTAGAAGGCCCAAAGTGCCTTGCAGTCGGCTTTCAGGTCGTCTTGTTCTGCAGGCACGACTCGGTTGTCGTCACATGGCGAGCTGGTCTGAGCCGAGCCCGGGGCCGGAACGGCCGCGAGAAGCGAGACAGCCGCCGCTACGGCCAGCGCCGCGTGCTTCGGAACCTTCTTCGAATTGTGCCTTGTCATCTATGGGGTGTCTTCGAGGGCTCGGGCTAGGAATGAGGCCATCTGGGCGCGGGTGACGGTGTTGTCGGGGCAGTAGAGACTGGGCTGGCTCGAGCAGCCTCGGGTGACTCCGGCGGCGAAGGTGGCTTCCACTTCGCCGGCGTAGGGGGCGTCGGCGGGCACGTCGTCGAACACTCCGGTGGGTTCGGCTACTGCGGTGATGTGGGGGAAGGCCCGGGTGAGGAGCACGGCCATGTCGGCCCGGGTGAGGGGGTCGAGGGGCCGGAAGGCGCCGTCTGAGTCGGCCTCGGCCACTCCGAGCTCGGCCAGCCGCGCCAGGTAGGGCAGGTACCAGGCGTCGTCGGCGACGTCGGAGAACGAGCTTGCAGCCTGGGATCCGCTCTCGCCCAGGGCCCGGGCCAAGAAGGCCATCATCTGGGCTCTGGTGACCTCTCGGTTGGGGCAGAACCGGTCCAGGTGCGTCGGGTCGCAGCCCAATGTTATGCCCCGATCGGCGATGACCTCTATGTTGGCTTGATGAACGCTGCGGTCGTCGTCAGCGAATCGCCCGACGGGCTCTGCGTCTTCGCCAGGCCCGGAATCGGGTTCTGAGTCATCGTCGATTTCGCCGACTTCGGCGACCGGGCCGATTCCGCTGTCGCCCCCCGGACCGATGAAGACTCGGCCTTCGCTGTCGCGATAGCGGCCCGGGCCAATGCGAACCCGATCGCCTTCGCCGTCGCCGCCTTCGCCGTCGTCGACGTTGGTGACCGGGCCGGTGCCGTCGTCTTCGCCTTCGTCGTCTTCGCCGTCGTCGTCTCCGTCGTCTTCGCCGTCGTCGTCTCCGTCGTCTTCGCCGTCGTCGTCTCCGTCGTCTTCGCCGTCGTCGTCTCCGTCGTCTCCGCCGTCGTCGCCGTCTTCGTCTCCGTCGTCGACTTCGCCGTCGTCGCCGTTCTCGTCAGTCGGAGGCGGTGGAGGAGGAGGTGGCGGCGGCGGGTTGAGGAAGATGTTATTGTCAAGGTTTAAATATGCCAGGTTTAGTGAGCTTAGAGCTGCCGGGATTGATCCAGGCAAGACGTTCATTCGCAGCCGATTATATTGGAGATACAAATTTTCGAGGTTTGTGAGATTGCCCATTGTCGTGGGCAAGGAACCTGACAAATTCATATATGAGAGGTTCAGATCCTCAAGATTCGTAAGGCTGCCTATAGCGGAGGGTATAGATCCTCGCACCCCAATGTTACGACTGAGATTTAGGTATCTGAGTTTTGTGAGTTTGCCGATGTCGGTGGGGATCCTTCCCGACAATCTATTATCACTGACGTTTAAGTATTCGACGTTAGTGAGTTTGCCTATTGCGGCTGGTATAGAACCCGACAGATCGTTGTCTCTTAGTTGTAAACGCTCGAGGTTTGTGAGTTTGCCGATGTCGGTGGGGATTCTTCCCCTGAGATTATTGTCACCGAGTTCTAGTTCTCTGAGTTTTGTGAGTTTGCCTATTGCGGCGGGTATAGATCCCGACAGACTGTTGTAACTCAGATTTAGTTTTTCGAGTTGTGTGAGTTTGCCTATTTCAGCAGAAATTGACCCTTGAAGACCGAAATTGGTCAAATCCAGTTCCCTTACTCTTGCTACAGTGTCGCCGCCTTTGGCGCCGACTAACAGGCCGCTCCAGGCGAAAATGGAATTGCTTGCTCCCCACTGGCCGTAGCCGGCATCGTCTAACGTGCCGGGATCGCTGAGCCGGTTGTAGAAGGCCCAAAGTGCCCTGCAGTCGGCTCGCAGGGCGTCATTGGTTTGCACCACGACATCGTCATCGTCACACGGTGGGCTGGTCTGAGCCGAGACCGGGGCCGGGAGGGCCGCGAGAAGCGAGATAGCCGCCGCTACGGCTGTCAAGGCGTGCCTGGCCTTCTTCGAGCAGTGCTTGCCGTCTTCGAGCAGCGCCTTGGTCATCGTTCGCACCCCCCATGGTGATCGGCAACAACGAGGCACCCTACCCTCCTCCCCCTTCTCCTCCTCCGCCAAACAACATGCGCAACTGCTTGCGCAATCGATTGCTCGAGGGCGAGCCTGACCGGGCTCGGACCGAGCCGGACGCGCCCGTCAGGCGCTGTGGCGGAGGTCCATGTCGCCCAGCTTCACCAGCAGCGAGGCGATCCACCCGCCCAGCGCGTTGAAGTGGCGGTCGAGAGCCGAGCCGTCGGCCAGCCCGGCCTCGTCGAGTTCGTAGGTGCCCTCGTAGCCGACTTCGGCCGCGTACTTGATGTCGTCGAGGTCGGCCCCGTAGATCGACTCCACGGTCGGCCCGGTCCGCACCAGGGGCTCGGCCCCGATCGGGGGGCTGAGGGCGGGCAGCGCCTCCAGCATCGGGGCCGCCGCCGGCATCTCGGCCAGACCCTGGACGCGCAGCACGATGGCGATCAGTATCCAGGACGGCTCGGTGTAGTCGTCGATGTACCAGTTCCGGTAGGCGGTCTGCGACCAGGTGGGCCACACGCAGGTCACCTCGGCCTGGACCCGGGCGGGCAGGCTCTCGCCGGGCAGTCCGTAGGAGGTCTCCCAGGTGATGTCGCCCAGCAGCAGGTCGGTCTGGAAGCGCTCCTCGAAGGCCAGGCGCTCGAGCCGGGCGTCGGCGAAGGCGTCGCGCAGGGCGCCGATGGCGTCGGTGAACACGTGGTCGAGCACGGCGGCTGGCCCTAGGGGGGCGGGGGGCCGGTGGTGCCCCGCACCACCAGCTCGGGCTCGAGGGTGTGGCGCACGGGCTCGTCCCGTCCGTCGTTGAGCCGCTCCAGCAGGGCGTCGACGGCCATGCGGCCCATGGTCAGGCGGGGCTGGTTGACGGTGGTGAGGGCCAGATGGTGCAGGGCCGAGATGAAGGTGTTGTCGAAGCCGACCAGCGACATGCCGCCGGGGACCGGAACCCCGGCGTCGTCCAGCCGGTCCAGCACCCCCGCGGCCAGCAGGTCGTTGAAGGCGAAGACGGCGGTGGGCGGGGCTGGCTCGGCCAGGATCTCGTCGATGGCGGCGAAGGCGGCCGCCTCGTCGTCGCCGCCGGTCCGGACGTCGGCCAGCTCGCCCAGCCCGGCCGCCTCCATGCCCCGGCGGTAGCCCTGGCGCCGCTCGGCGGCCGAGGCGTTGCCGGCCCCGTCGATGTGCAGGATGCGCTCATGCCCCAAAGACGCCAGGTGCTCCACCACCAGCTCGGCCCCCCGCCGGCCGTCGGTGACGATGGTGTCCACCCCGGAGTGGTCCACGGGGCGGCCCAGGTCGCTGGCCACCACCACGGTGGGCACGATGTCGGTGATCTCGTCCAAGTCGTCGCCGTCGAGCTGGGCCCCGACCAGGGCCAGCCCCTCCACCTGGAGCTGGACCAGGGTCTCCACCGCGGTCAGCTCGCGGCCGCGGTCGCGCCGGCCGTTGAGCACCACGATGCCGAACTCGCCGCTCTCGGCCGCCATCTCTATGCCCTCGACCACCTCGGCGAAGAACGGGTTGCGCAAGTCGTTGACCAGCACTCCGATGATCCGGGTCCGCTGCTGGGCCAGGCTTCGGGCCATCAGGTTGGGCCGGTAGCCGAGCGCCCGGGCCGCCTCCCGCACCCGGCGCCGCTTCTGCTCGGAGACCTTGGGGGAGCCGTTGATCACCAAGGAGACCAGGGCCCGGGACACGCCGGCCCGCTCGGCCACGTCCTCCATCGTGGGCCGGCCGGGCGGCCGGGCCGGCGGTTCGTCGGCCCGGCGGCCAGTCGGGCGGCTCACGGCCCGGCGGCCTTTCCCTTGAAATTCACGTCGACGGCGTTCAAGTTGACATCCACGGTCGGAACGATAAAGTGTTGAAGCGCTCCAATCCAAAGGGGCGGGGCCTCGACGATCGGCGCGGGCCGACCGGGCCGGGTCGGGGGCCATTCGACGACAACGGGGGGAGCCGCAAGACGCGCATGGCCCTGCTCGATCGAATCGCCGCCGCGCCCATTAGCTGGGGCATCTGCGAGGTCCCCGGCTGGGGCCACCAGCTCCCGGTGGAGCAGGTGCTGTCGGAGATGGCGTCGCTCGGGTTCACCCACACCGAGCTGGGCTCCATCGGCTTCCTGCCCACCGACCCGGCCGAGCTGCGGGCCGTCCTCGGCGGCCACGGCCTGGGGCTGCTGGGCGGGTTCGTCCCCCTGGTGCTGCACGACCCCGACCGGGCCGACCAGACCCGGGCCGCCGCCCGCCGCGCCGCGGCCCTCATCTCCGGCGCCGGCGGCCAGTTCTTCGTCACCTGCGCCGTGTCGGGCTTCGACCGCTGGGAGCGGCCCGGCCTCGACCGCCGGCAGTGGGACGCCATCTGGCGATTTCTGGACGAGATCGACGAGACAGTCGGGGCCTACGGCCTGACCCAGGCCGTCCACCCCCACGTCGGCTCGCTCATCGAGCTCGACGCCGAGACCCGGCGCCTGCTCGACTGCTCCGGCGCGTCGCTGGTGCTCGACACCGCCCATCTGCGCCTCGGCGGCAGCGACATAGTCGAGATGGCGAAGCGCCACGCCGAGCGCATCGGCCTGGTCCACCTGAAGGACGTGGACCCGGCCCTGGCCGAGAATCTGACGGCGGGAGAGCTGACGTTCGTGGAAGCGGTCGGGCGCGGCCTCTTCCCGCCCCTGGGTCGAGGGGGGGCGCCGATCGCCGAGATCGTCGCTTACCTCGAGCAATCGGGACGCGACCTCTGGTACGTCCTGGAGCAGGATGCGGTGATCGCCGAGGACAACCCCTCGGGGAGGGCCGGGCCCAAGCTGGGCATGGCCGCCAGCATCGACTTCCTGCGGTCCCTGGAATCCGAGCCCGTCGGGGCCGGAGCCGGGGGCGAACCCCGACGGCACATGCAAACAGCATGATCGCCCACCCCAACGCAACGACCAGAACACACAGCCAAACCGCGACCACAACGCGACCGAACCACAACCCAACCGAACCACCTACCCCAACCACAACCACCCACAGGAGGGACGCTCACATGACCAGGAGCCACACGTCCATGCTTTGGAAGCTGCTCGCCCTGCTATCGGCCATAACGCTGGTGGCGACGGCCTGCGGCGGCGACGACGGCGACGAGCCCGCCGCCGGATCCACCGATTCGGGCACGGCCACCACCGCCGCCCCGGACTCCACCGACGAGGTGGTGGACACCCAGGGCTGCGACAAGACCTTCCACGTGATAACCCACGGCGACGCGGGCACGTTCTGGTCGGTGGTGGAGGCGGCCGTCACCGACGCCGAGGCGCTCATCGGCTGCGATGTCAACTACTTCGGGTCCATCAACGACGCCCAGGCCCAGTCCCAGGAGATCGAGGCCGCCATCGCCGCCGGCTCCGACGGCATCGCCATCTCGCTGGCCGACCCGGCCGGCGTGGAGGCGGCCGCTCGGGCCGTGGTGGAGGCGGGCATCCCCCTCTACACCATCAACTCGGGCCTGAACAACTACCGGGAGCTCGGCGCGGTCACCCATGTCGGCCAAGACGAGATCGTGGCCGGATGGGGCGCGGGCCGGCGCTTCAACGAGGCCGGCGCCACCAAGCTCCTATGCGCCCGCCAGGAGCAGACCAACGTGGCGCTGGAGGAGCGGTGCGACGGCGCGGCTGAGACCTTCAACGGCGACGTGGTGAGCGAGTTCGTGGGCCTCGACCAGAATCCCGACGAGCAGGAGAACACCATCGCCGCCATACTCCAGGGCGATTCCGACATCGACGCCGTGCTCGGCGTCGGCCCCAACCTGCCGCTGCGGGCGGTGGCCGCCGGCGAGTCGGCCGGCCGCGATCTGGTCATCGGCGGCTTCGACCTCTCCGGCGACCTGCTGTCGGCCATCGAGGCCGGCGACGTGGCCTTCACCGTCGACCAGCAGCAGTACCTGCAGGGCTTCATCCCGGTCATGCTGATGTACCTGCAGGCCGTCAACCTGAACACCGCGGGCGGCGGCGAGCCGGTTCTCACCGGCCCCGGTTTCGTGGACACCGCCAACGCGGCCCAGGTGTCGGCTCTGGTCGAGGCCGGCACCCGCTGATCCACTCCGGCCCGTCGATCCGGTCGTCCCGGCCCCTCACGGCGGCCGGGGCGACCGGGCCGACCGGCTGACAAACCGGCGGCGGCGGGCCATAATTCCGCTGGCCGCCGGGGGTCGCACCCTGGGCTCCAACCGAGATTCTCAGCAAAGATTCTCAAAAGGACAATCCCCAAAACAGTCGAGGACAGATAGCCGCGCCGCGGCGCGAAGGGAGGCTTCGTGGCTGAAGAGACCACCGAGACCGAGGCATCCGAGTCCGGTCCCGATCCAGGTGCCGGCGACGAGCGCCTGGCCTTCAGGGCGCCGATACAGCAAGTCCTGACCCGCCCCGAGATCGGGGCCCTGCTCGGGGTCCTGTCGGTGTGGATCCTGTTCTGGCAGGCGTCGGAGCGGTTCGGCACGGTGGGCGGCACCGCCAACTTCTTCGACGTGGCCGCCACCTTGGGCATCATGGCCGTGCCGGTGGCCCTGCTGATGATCGGCGGCGAGTTCGACCTGTCCTCGGGGGCCATGACCGGCGCCACCGCCATCGTGGTGGTGTTGTTGAGCAAGGAGATCGGCGAGTTCGGCGGGGCCGGGCTGTCGCTGCACATCGCCGTGCCGCTGGGGCTGGCCTTCGCCCTGATCGTGGGCTGGTTCAACGGCACGATGGTGGACAAGACGTCCCTGCCCAGCTTCATCGTCACGCTGGGCACCTTCTTCGTCCTCATCGGCGGCAAGCTCAGCTTCTCCAAGCTGTTCACCAACAAGGTCATCGTCGAAGGCCTCGACGAGGCCCCCGGGTACGACTTCTGGAACGACATCTTCGGGGCCGAGTGGATCCGCAACTCCCACATCTGGGACGGCCGGGACTGGGCCTGGGCCATCCTGTTCGTGTTCGGCGGGGCGGCCCTGCTCTGCGGCGTGCTCGACCTCACCTTCCAGCGCCGCCCGTCCGGCCATCGGGCCGGTCTGGCGGTTCTGGTCGCGGGCGCGGCGATCGGCGTGGCCGGCTTCGCGGGCCTGCTCGCCGCCAGCGGCGCGGGGGCCGACTGGGGGCTGGGGATCGTCACCGCCGCCGGCGTGCTGGTCGGCGTCTGGGGCTGGTGCCGGTGGCGGTACGCGCCGGCTGAGAAGGCCAGGGGATCGGCGGATCCGCGGACCCTGCGAATGATCGGGGTCGGCGTGGCCGCCGTCGTGGTGGCCATGGTGGTCGCCGCGGTGATGGACTCGGGCAACAGCGAACGCCTCGACTTCCTCAGTCACGGGCTGGCCCGGTTCATCTTCTTCGTCGGCATCGCGGTGATGGGCGTGCTGGCCCTGCTGGCCGCCATCGGCCGGGTCACGCCGGGCACGCCCCTGATCGGGACGGCCATCTCGGCCGTCCCGGCCGTGAGCTACCTGGTCACCGTCCAGGCCGCCCGAGTCATCCTGTTCGTCCTGCTGGCGGTGGGCGGCCTGTTCGTCCTGGCCGCCGCGGCCCGGCGGCTGCGGGCTGTCTCGGCCGTGGCCGGTCTGGCCGTCTCGGTTCTCACCGCCGCGGCCATGGCCGGGCTGGCTCTGTTCATCCAGTCCCAGGGCGACTCCCGCAAGATCAGGGTGGAGCTGACCGCGGCCATCCTGCTGGCCGCTCTGGCGGTGGCGGCCATGGCGGTGGCCAACTTCGCCGGCAAACAGCGCACCGTCGACGCCCCCCACGCCCAGCTCGGCGGCTTCACCCGGGCGGCCGGCATCGCCGCGGTGGCGGCCATAGTCGTCAACCTGATCGGCGAGCTGGCCGACGTGGGCCCGAGCCTCATCGACGTCTACCCCGACGAGGGGGTGATCTTCGCCCTGGTCACCAGCGTGGCCAAGGGCGCCGTCGTGGCGCTGGTCGTCTACGCCGCCGGGGTGCTCTACCGCCTGCTGTTCACCTCGGACGAGGGCGCGGGCCGGCCCCTCATCACGGTGGGCGCCACCGCGCTGGGGCTGGGCCTGGCCTCCAAGCTGCTGTTCAGCACCACCGTCGAGGCGGCCGCCACCACGGCCGTCACCCGGTTCAGGGTCTCGGTGCTGTACTACCTGGTGTTCGCGGCCATCGGCACCTGGATACTGACCCGCACCCAGTTCGGGAGCTGGACCTTCGCGGTGGGCGGCAACAAGGACGCGGCCCGCTCGGTGGGGGTGCCCGCGGCCCGGACCAAGACGACGCTGTTCATGATGGTGTCGGTGGCCGCCTTCGTGACCGGCATGGTCATCGCCTTCCGGCTCAACTCGGTGCAGTCCAACGTCGGCGACGGCAACGAGTTCCGCTACATCATCGTGGCCGTGGTGGGAGGCTGCCTGCTCACCGGCGGCTACGGCTCGGCGGCCGGCGCCGCGCTGGGCGCCCTGATCTGGGGGATGATCACCCAGGGCATCGGCTTCGCCGGGTGGAACACCGACTGGCGGTTCCTAGTCCTGGGCTTCCTGCTGCTGGTGGCGGTGATCGTCAACAACTACGTCCGGGGCCGGGCCGAGAGGATGAAGTGACGATGGCGGTCCGAAAGACGACTCCGAACACGACGACTACGAACACCCCGTCCGCCGATCCGGCGGCCGTCAAGACGGGAGGTCTCCCATGAGCACCCCGCTGCTGGAACTGCGCAACGTGTCGAAGTTCTACGGCAACATCATCGCCCTCAAGGGGGTTACCACCAACGTCAGCCCGGGCGAGGTCACCTGCGTGCTGGGCGACAACGGGGCGGGCAAGTCCACCTTCATCAAGATCCTGGCCGGGGTGCACCAGCACGACGAGGGCCAGTTCCTGATCGAGGGCGAGGAGGTGAAGTTCAGCTCGCCCCGCGAGGCTCTGGGCAAGGGCATCGCCACCGTGTACCAGGACCTGGCCATGGTGCCGCTCATGTCGGTGTGGCGGAACTTCTTCCTGGGCGCCGAGCCCAAGACCGGGGTGTGGCCCTTCCGGTCCCTCGACATCCCCAAGGCCAAGCAGATATCCAAGGACGAGATGGCCAAGATGGGCATCGACATCCGCGACACCGAGCAGTCGGTGGGCACCCTGTCGGGGGGCGAGCGCCAGTCGGTGGCCATCGCCCGGGCCAGCTACTTCGGGGCCAGGGTGCTGATCCTCGACGAGCCCACCTCGGCTCTGGGGGTCAAGCAGTCCGGGGTGGTGCTGCGCCGCATCATCGAGGCCCGGGACCGGGGGCTGGCCGTGATCTTCATCACCCACAACCCCAACCACGCCTACCCGGTCGGCGACCGCTTCGTGATCCTGAACCGGGGCCACTCCATGGGCAACTTCGCCAAGGAGGAACTGTCCCAGACCGAGCTCACCCAGATGATGGCCGGCGGGGCCGAGCTGGACGCCCTCCAGCACGAGCTGGCCTCCGCCGGCAGCCGGGAGGAGTGAGCCCCCGGGAGGCCCCGGAGGCCCCGGCGGACGGGGCCCCGGGCGGGGCGGACGCCCCGGAGGCGTCGGCGGACGGGGCCCCGGGCGGGGCGGACGCCCCGGAGGTCCTCACCATCGGCCGGGTGAGCGTCGACCTCTACCCCCAGCAGAGCGGCGTGCCCCTGTCCGGGGTGGAGTCGTTCGCCAAGTCGGTGGGCGGCCCGCCCGCCAACGTGGCCGTGGCCGCCGCCCGCCTCGGCCGCCGGGCCGCGCTGGTGACCAAGGTGGGCGACGACGGCTTCGGGGAGTACGTGCGGAGCGAGCTGAACCGGGAGTTCGGGGTGGTGACCGACTACGTGTCCACCCACCCCGAGCTGCGGACCGCCCTGGCCTTCTGCGCCCTCGACCCGCCCGAGGACCCGCCCCTGCTGTTCTACCGCCAGCCTCGGGGGCCCGACATGACCCTCGCCGCCGCCGACATTCCCTGGGAGGCGGTGGACGGGGCCGGGGTGGTGTGGATCACCGGCTCGCGGTTCGCCGAGGAGCCGTCCCGCTCGACGATCCGGGCGGTGCTGGAGCGGCGGGCCCGCCGGCCCCACACCGTGCTGGACCTCGACTATCGGGCCGCGTTCTGGAGTTCGCCGGCCGAGGCCGGCCGTCACATCGGGGCGGCCCTGGACCGGGTGACGGTGGCGGTGGGCAACCGGGTCGAGTGCGAGATCGCGGTGGGCGCCTCCGACCCCGACGAGGCGGCCGACCGGCTGCTGGAGCGGGGAGTCGACCTGGCCGTGGTGAAGATGGGCGCCGACGGCGTGCTGGCGGCTGCGCCCGGCCGGCGGGTGAGGGTGCCGCCCCTCGCCGTCGAGGTGGTGTGCGGCCTCGGCGCGGGCGACGCCTTCGGCGGGGCGCTGGCCGACGGGCTGCTGGCCGGCGACGACCCGGCGGACATCGTGACCAGGGCCAACGCCGCCGGGGCCATAGTGGCCGGCCGATTGGCCTGCTCGCACGCCATGCCCACCCGGGCCGAGATCGACGAAATGCTGGCCGGGGCCGGATCGTGAGCGGCGTCAAGGGCCGGGATGCCGACCGGTGCCGGGCCCTGCGCGGCGCCGGGGCGGACGAGATGCCAACCGGGGCCGGATCGTGAGCGGCGTCAAGGGACCTGCCCTGCGGATCTGGATCGACAACGACCCTCCGCCCGAGGTGGAGATCCCCGGCGACGTGCAGCTCGTCGACGGCCCCGAGCAGGCCGACGGGGTGGTGGTGGGCTCGATCCTGCCCTGGGCCGCCGAGGCCTGCGACCGCTACCCGGACCTGAAGGTGGTGGCCCGCTCCGGCGTCGGCTACGACAACGTGGACCCGGCCGCCTGCGCCGCCCGGGGGGTGGCGGCCTGCAACACCCCCGACGCCCCCACCGTCTCCACCGCCGAGCACGCCCTGGCCCTGATGCTGGCCGTGGCCAAGCGGCTCAAGCCCTCGGCGCAGAGGCTGGCCGAGGGCCGAGGCGGCTACCTGGCCGCCCACCGCGGCCTCGAGCTCGACGGCCGCACCCTGGGCCTGTTGGGCGCGGGCCGCATCGGGTCCAGGCTGGCCGGCTACGCCCGGGCCCTGGGCATGAGGGTCGTGGCCTGCGACCCCCGCTTGGACGCCTTCGAGCACGGGGAGCTGGTCGATCTCGAGGCGCTGTGGGCGGCCGGCGACGTGATCTCCCTGCACGCCCCGGCCACGCCCCAGACCCTTCGGATCGTCGACGCCGCCGCGCTGGCCCGGATGCGCCCGGGGGTGGTGATCGTCAACTGCGCCCGGGGGTCGCTGGTGGACCACGGCGCCCTGCTGGCCGGGCTCGAGTCCGGCCGGGTGGCCGGAGCGGGCTTGGACGTCACCGATCCCGAGCCGCTGCCGACCGGCCACCCGCTGCTGGGCCGCGACGACGTGATCGTCACCCCCCACGTGGCCTCGGCCACCGTGGCCGGCCGGGCCCGCCTCGTCTCCCAAGCCCTCGACCAGGCCCTGTGCTGGCTGCGGGGCGGAACCCCCGAGCACCTGCTCGACCCCGCCGCCCTCGACCCGGCCGCCGACCGCCGAACGGCGGGCGCCCGGCCGTGAGCCGACGGCTGAGCGGAGTCTGGCCGTGAGCCGGCGGCGGCTGGGACCGGGAGCCGGGCTGTGAGCCAGCGACGGCTGGGACGGGGAGTCGGGCCGTGAGCCGCAAACGGCTTGGCATCGCCGTGTTGGGGTTCGGCTGGATGGGCCAGGCCCACGCCCGGTCCTGCATCCGCATCCCGCTGCTGTTCGAGGACCGGGCCTTCGACCCCGTCCTGGTGGCCTGCGCCGACCGCCTCGAGTCCCAGCGGGAGGCGGCCGTCGGCGCCTACGGCTTCCAGCGGGCCTTCGACGACTGGCGGGCCGCGGTGGACGCCCCCGGGGTGGACGCGGTGGTCATCTGCGCGCCCAACATGTTCCACGAGGAGATGACCGCGGCCGCCGCCGCCGCCGGGCGCCACGTCTTCTGCGAGAAGCCGGCCGGCGCCGCCCCCGGCCAGACGGCCCGCATGGAGAAGGCCTGCCGGGACGCGGGCGTGGTCACCGGCGTCGGCTACAACTACCGCTTCGCCCCCCTGGTCCGCCACGCCAAGGACCTCATCGACCGCGGCGACCTGGGGGCCGTCACCAACTACCGGGGCCGGTTCTTCTCCATGTACGGCGCCGACCCGAGCGGGGTGCTGTCGTGGCGCTACGACATCGGCCGGGCCGGCCCCGGCGCCACCAGCGACATCCTCAGCCACGCCGTGGACTTGGCCATGATGCTCAACGGCCCCATCGCCCGGGTCGTCGGCGCGGGCGAGACCTTCATCAAGCAGCGGCCCCTGCCCTCCGACGGGGGCACTCACTACGACCGGGGCGCTCCGGGCGATCCGGCCGGCGCGGTCACCAACGAGGACTACTTCGGGGCCCTGGCCGTCTTCGCCAACGGCAGCCGGGGCGCCTTCGAGGCGAGCCGCACCATCTTCGGCCCCGAGAGCCAGATGGCCTTCGACGTCCACGGCACCGAGGGCGCGGTGAGCTGGAACCTGGAGACGATGAACGAGCTGAGGGTGTTCTTGGACCGCGACCAGGCCCGGGGCTACACCACCGTCCGGGCCGGCGAGCGCCACCCCTACCAGAGGCTGTTCGTTCCCGGCGACGCCAACTCCATCGGGTTCGAGGACCTGGTGGCCATAGAGGACTACGAGTTCTTGACCGCGGCCACCGAGGGCCGGCCCCACTCGGCCGGGCTGGAGGCGGCGCTGGACTACGCCGGCGTGCAGGCCGCCCTGCTGGAAAGCTGGCAGACCGGGGCCTGGACCGACGTGGCGTCGCTGCGGATCGACTGAGGAGGATGCGGCCATGCAGACGGTGCGGTTGACGGCCAGCGCCGCCGTCGTGCGGTACCTGACCGCCCAGAGGATCGAGGACGACGGCGGCGCCGAGCCGCTGTTCGGCGGGGTGTTCGCCATCTTCGGCCACGGCAACGTCACCTGCCTGGGGGCCGACCTGGAGGGCGTGAGGGACGCCCTGCCCACCTGGCGGGGCCAGAACGAGCAGGGCATGGCCCTGGCCGCCGCCGCCTACGCCAAAGCCCGGCGGCGGCGCCGGATCATGGTGGCCACCAGCTCGATAGGCCCGGGGGCCACCAACATGGTGACCGCGGCCGCGGCGGCCATGGCCAACCGGCTGCCGCTGCTGCTGCTGGCCGGCGACACCTTCAACCACCGGGTCCCGGACCCGGTCCTCCAGCAGGTCGAGCACTTCGGGGCCCCGGCCACCACCGTCAACGACGCCTTCCGGGCCGTGGTGCGGTACTGGGACCGGATCACCGACCCGGCCCAGGTGGTGCATGCGCTGCCCAACGCGGTGAACACCATGCTCGACCCGGCCGACTGCGGGCCCGCCTTCATCGCCCTGCCCCAAGACGTCCAGGGCCAGGCCTACGACTACCCGGCCCGGTTCTTCGAGCCGACGGTGCACCGCATCCGCCGCCCCCGCCCCGACCGGGCCGAGCTGGCCGCGGCCGCGTCCGCCCTGGCCGCCGCGGCCCGGCCGCTGATCATCGCCGGCGGGGGAGTGCGCTGGTCCGGGGCCGAGGCCGCCCTCGCCGCCTTCGCCGAGGCCCACGACATCCCGGTGGTCGAGACGGTGGCCGGGCGCACCACCATGGCCGCCCGCCACCGGCTCAACTGCGGGCCGATCGGCGTCACCGGCGCCGCCTCGGCCAACGCCCTGGCCGCCGAGGCCGACGCCGTGCTGGCGGTGGGCACCCGCCTCGGCGACTTCGCCACCGGCTCCTGGACGGTGTTCGCCGACCCCGAGGCCCGGATCGTGGCCGTCAACGCCGCCCGCTTCGACGCCACCAAGCACCGGTGCCTGCCGGTGGTGGCCGACGCCCGCGAGGCCCTGGGCGAGCTGGGCGCCGCCCTGGGCGGCTATCGGGCCCCCGACGACTGGTCGGACCGGGCCGCGGCCGAGACGGCCCAGTACCACGCCTACATCGACAAGATCGCCGCGCCCAGCCCCGCCGGCGGCGGCCGCGGCGAGCCGGTCACCTACGCCCAGGTGGTGGGGGCCCTGGACCGGGCCGCCGACGCCTCCACCTACGTGGTCACCGCGGCCGGGGGGCTGCCCGGCGAGCTGGTGGCCGGCTGGCGGTCCGAGACGGTCGGCTCCTTCGACTGCGAGTACGGCTACTCGTGCATGGGGTACGAGATCTCCGGCGGCTGGGGGGCCAAGATGGCCATGCCCGACCGGGAGGTGGTGGTGCTGGTCGGCGACGGCTCCTATCTGATGATGAACAGCGATCTGCACAGCTCGGTGCTGACCGGCCACAAGCTCATCGTGGTCGTCTGCGACAACGGCGGCTACGCGGTCATCAACCGGCTCCAGACCGCCCAGGGCGGGGTCCCGTTCAACAACCTCATCGCCGACTGCCGGACGGCCGAGCCGGCGGCCGTCGACTTCGCCGCCCACGCCGCCTCCATGGGCTGTCTGAGCGAGACGGTGGCCACGGTGGCCGAGCTGGAGGCGGCCCTGGTCCGGGCCAGAGCCGCCGACCGCACCTATGTGATCGCCCTGCGGACCGACCCCTACGCCTGGACCGAGGGGGGCTCGTTCTGGGAGGTGGGGGTGCCCGAGTCCCACCCCCGTCCCAGCGTGATGGCGGCCCGCTCGGCCATGGACGCGGGCAAACAGGCCCAGCGGGTGGGCTGGTGAGCCGGGTCAGCCGATGACGGACCGGGCGGGCTTTGAGCCCCGGACCTTCGCCGGCGGGGTGGCCCTGGTCACCGGGGGCGCCCAGGGCCTGGGGTACGCCACCGCCGAGCTGCTGGCGGCCCGGGGCGCGTCGGGGTTGATGCTGGTGGGCCGGGACGCGGCCAAGGGCGAGGCCGCGGCCGCGGCCCTGAGCGGCGACGGATGCCGGGCCGTCTTCACCTCGGCCGACCTGGCCGAAGTCGATGGCTGCCAGGCGGCGATCGACTCGCTCGACGCCGCCTTCGGCACCTGCCAGGCCTTCGTGAACTGCGCGGCCATAACCGACCGGGGCACGGTGTGGGACACCGCCCCCGAACTGTGGACCGCCATGCTGGCCGTGAACGTGCGGGCGCCGGGGCTGCTCAGCCAGGGAGTGGCCCGGATCATGGCCCGGGAGCGCACCGGCGGCGCCATCGTGCTGATCGGGTCGATAGCCGGGCACGGGGGCCAGCCCCGGCTGCTCCCCTACGCCACGTCCAAGGGCGCCCTGGCGGCCATGACCCGCAACCTGGCCTTCCAGTTGATGCGCCACCGGGTCCGGGTCAACCTGCTGTGCCCGGGGTGGATGGACACCCCGGCCGAGGACCGCATCCAGCGCCGCTACGAGGGGGCCTCCGACGGGTGGAGGGAGCGGGCCGGGGCCGCTCTGCCCCACGGCCGGCTCATCGACCCGGCCGAGGTGGCCCGCACCATCGCCCATCTGGCCACCGACGAGTCGGGGATGCTGACCGGCGCCGTCTTCGACTGGGCCCAGACGGTGATAGGGGCGGGCGAGCCCGACCGGCCCGGCCCCGAATTCGGACCGGCGCCGTGACCGCTGCCGGACCGGGCGGCCGATACGCCCAGTGCCCGGGAGGCCCCGTGACCAAGACTGCTGTGACCGAGACCGCCGAGGCCGGGGAGGCGCCGTGACCGCTGCCGCCGCCGTTCGCCGGGACTACAGCCTCACCGGGCCCGAGGCCGGCCGGGCCGCCGCCCGGGGCCTGGTCGAAGCCCAGTGGTACCGGCCCCCCATCGACCCCGACCGGCTGCACGAGCTGACCGCCCGCGCCAACCGGCGGGCCGCGGCGGACACCGCGCTGTGGCTGGGCCTGCTGGCCGGAGCGGGGGCGCTGGCCTGGCTGGCCCTGGGCTCGTGGTGGGCGGTTCCGGCCTTCGCCGCCTACGGGGCGCTGTACGGCGGGGCCTCCGACTCCCGCTGGCACGAGATGGGCCACGGCACCGCCTTCAGGACCGGCTGGCTCAACGACGCCGTCTACTGCCTCGCCTCCTTCATGATGCTGCGGGAGCCGACGGTGTGGCGCTGGTCCCACGCCCGCCACCACACCGACACCATCGTGGTGGGCCGCGACCCCGAGATCGCCTTCCCCCGCCCCACCAGCCGCTGGCTGGTGGCCGCCACCTTTCTGGGGCTGCGGACGGCGCCGTCCCAGACGGCTCGCATCTTCAGGCACGCGGCCGGCCGCCTCGACGCCGACGTGGCCGACTTCGTCCCCCGGTCGGACTGGGCCCGGGTGAAGTGGGAGGCCAGGGCGTTCGCGGCCGTTCTGCTCGGGGCGGGCGCATGGGCCGCGGTCGCTTGGTCGGTGGTGCCTCTGCTCTACGTCGGCCTGCCCACCATGTACGGCTTTTGGCTGGTGGTGTTCTTCGGGCTCACCCAGCACGCCGGGCTCCGCGAGGACGTGCTCGACCACCGCCTCAACACCCGCACCGTGTACATGAACCCCGTCTTCCGGTTCCTGTACTCGAACATGAACTACCACGTCGAGCACCACATGTTCCCCACCGTGCCCTACCACGCCCTGCCCGCCCTGCACGCCGAGGTGGGCCGGCACTTGGCCCCGCCGGCGCCCAACACCGTCGCCGCCTACCGCGAGATCCTCGGATCGCTGGCCCGCCAGGCCCGCGACCCGGCCTATGAGGCCGACCGCCCGGTGCCCGAAGCCGGGCCGTCCTCCGGCGGGCCCGGCCGCATCGACGTGGGCCAGTACCTGTGGTCCGGGGCCCGCTCCGGCCGCCGCTTCGACCTCGGCCCGGCCGCCGACCTGGCCGCGGGGCAGATGCGCCGGGTGGACGTGGACGACCGCACCTTCGCCGTGTGCCGGCTCGACGACGGCGCCTACGCGGTGACCGACGGGATCTGCACCCACGGCCGGGCCCATCTGGCCGAGGGGCGGGTGGAGGGCTGTGAGATCGAGTGCCCCAAGCACAACGGCCGCTTCGACGCCCGCACCGGCGAGGCGGTACGGCGGCCGGCCCGGGCGCCGATCGCCGTCTATGAGGCCGAGGTGGCCGACGGCCGGATTCTCAGCTCCCTGACCCCCCGCCACCGCGGCGATGGACCCGAGGCGCCGTGAGCTCGGCTCGCCAGGCCCGCCCGCACTCGCCTGCCCGCCCTGCCCGCGTCGTGAGTTCGGCCCGTCCCGACGGTGCCGTGAGCGAGGCGCCGTGACCGCTCCGCCGGTGCGGATCGGGCTGGTGGGGTGCGGACGCATCGGCCGGATGCACGCCGAGCTGATCGCCGGCCGGGTCGCGGGCGTCGAGCTGGGGGCGGTGTTCGACGTGGACGACGAGGCCGCGGCGAGGGTGAGCGCCGAGCTGGGGGTGCGCCGGGCTGCGTCGGCGGCCGAGGCCATCGGCGCCGACGACATCGACGCGGCGGCGATCTGCTCGTCCACCGACACCCACGTCGAGCTGATGGAGGCGGCGGCCGCCGCGGGCAAGCCGATCTTCGTGGAGAAGCCGGTGTCGCTGGACCTGGCCGCGCTGGACCGGGCCGCCTCGGCCTGCGCCGAGGCTAAGGTGGCGGTGCAGGTGGGGTTCAACCGCCGCTTCGACCCCAGCCACCGCCGGGTCCGGGACCGGGTGGCCACCGGCGACGCCGGCGAAGTGCATCTGGTGAGGATCTCCAGCCGGGACCCGGCGCCGCCGCCCGTCGAGTATCTGAAGGTGTCGGGCGGGATCTTCTTGGACATGACCGTCCACGACTTCGACATGGCCCGGTTCGTCACCGCCAGCGAGGTGGTCGAGGTGTACGCGGCCGGGGCGGTCCGGGTGGACGAGGCCATCGGCGCCATCGGCGACATCGACACCGCCGTCGTCACCCTCACCCACGCCTGCGGCGCCATCACCGTCATCGACAACAGCCGCCGGGCCGCCTACGGCTACGACCAGCGGGTGGAGGTCTTCGGGTCCGAGGGCCTGGTCGCCTCCCAGAACCCGACCGCCGACACCGCGGTGCTGCTCACCGGGGCCGGGTGGCAGGGCTCGGCGCTGCCCCACTTCTTCTTGGAGCGGTACCTGCCGTCCTATGAGGCCGAGTGGTCGGCCTTCGCGGCCACCGCGGCCGGGGCCCCCTCCCCGGTGAGCATGGCCGACGGCCGGGCCCCGCTGGTGATCGGCCTGGCCGCCCAGCGGTCCCTGCGGGAGAACCGCCCCGTGCCCGTCGAGGAGATCGGCTGATGAGCGCCGACATGGGGCTTGCAACCGACAACGGCGATGGGGCGGCCGGGCCCGATCGGAGGGCGCTGAAATGAACAGCGGCAACGGCGGCCTGCGGGCCTACGTCACGGGGGGGACCGGCTTCGTCGGGTCCAACATCGTCAAGGTGTTCGCCGAGCGCCACGGGGCGGTGGTCCACTGCCCGGTCCACTCCTTCGCGCCCGACGGCGCCGCCGGCTACACCGCCGAGCGGGTCGATCTGACCGACCCCGAAGCGGCGGCGGCCGACGTGGCCCGCTTCGGGCCCGACGTGATCGTCCACGCCATGATCCTCAACGACTTCGACCGCATCCACGCCGACCGGGCCGCGGGCTGGCGGTCCTACGTGGAGGTCACCCGCACGCTGGCCGCCGCCGCCGACCGGGCCGGGGCCAAGCTGGTGCTGGTGTCCACCGACTGGGTGTTCGACGGCGCCACCCCCGACGCCGACGAGGACGCTCCCCCCAACCCGGTCAACTACTACGGGTTCCTGAAGGCGGTGAGCGAGCAGGCCGCCCTGGCCGGGGCGGAGAGGGCCGCGGTGGCCAGGGTCTCGGCCGTGAACGGGGTCCACTGGGCCCGGCCCGCCATGCCCCGCCCCCAGGACCGGGGGTTCGGCTACTTCGTGACCACCGTGATCGAGGCGGTGGGCTCGGGGGCGACCTTCGAGGTCTGGACCGACGCCGGCGGCGAGCAGGTCAACATGGTGGCCACCCCCAGCCTGGCCAGCGAGTGCGCCGAGATGATGTGGCGGATCGCGTCCGACGAGGCCGCCGCCGGCATCTTCCACTGCTGCGGCTCGGAGCCGATCGGGCGGGTGGAGCTGGCCCGGCTGGCCTGCGAGGTGTTCGGGCTCGACCCCGACCGGGTGACCTCCGGCCCGCCCGACCCCGGCTGCATGGCCGGGGCCGCCATCCCCAAAGACACCAGCCTCCGGGTCGGCCGCACCGCCGAGATCCTCGGCTATGAGCCCCTGGGCGTCCGGGCCCAGCTCGAGCGCCTCCGGGCCGAGCGGGCCGCCGGCGCCCTAGTCCATTAGGAGCACGACCATGGAACCTCGAACTTCCGCCGCCGCCGCACCCGGCTCGGGCACCGGCCCCGCCGCTGGGTCCGCCGCCCCCGTCTCCGGACTGGCGTCGGGGCCGCTGCGGCCCGGGAACTCGCCGGGCCGGATCTTGCACGTCACCCCGGCCTCGGCCGGGTGGGAGCACCTGGAGATGGCGGTGGTGGACGTGACCGCCGACGCGCCCTGGTCGGGGCTGGAGGCCGACCGGGAGACGGCGGTGGTGGCCCAGTCCGGGTCGGGCCGGGTACTGGCGGGCGGCCGCACGGTGGAGCTGAGCCGGACGTCGGTGTTCGAGGAACTGTCGAGGATCGTCTACCTGCCGCCCGGGGTGGCCTACCGGATCGAGTCCGACCGCGGGCTGCGGGTGGCGGTGGGCTCGGCCCGGGCCGAGGGCCGCTACGGGCTCCGGGTGATCGAGCCGTCGGAGATGCGCGTCGAGATCAGGGGCGGGGGCCAGGCCTACCGCCAGGTGGTCCACTCGCTGGCCCACCCGCTGGAGGCCGAGCGGCTGATCCTCTACGAGGTGTACGTGCCCAGGGGCACCTGGTCGGGCTGGCCCCCGCACTGCCACGACGGCCGGGACGGCTCGCCCTACCTGGAGGAGGTCTACTACTTCCGCCTGGACCGGCCCGAGGGCTACGCCATCCACCGCAACTGGCGGGCCGACGAGGGCTTTGACGAGACGGTGGTGGTCACCGACGGCGACATGGCGCTGGTGCCCAAGGGCTACCACACCTCGGTGGCCTGCCCCGGCGCCAACATGTACTTCCTCAACTATCTGGCCGGGGAGCTGACCGGCGACGACCGGCGGACCCCGCCGTGCTTCGCGGCCGAGCACACCTGGATCGAAGCCGACTGGACGGCCGGCGAGTGGGGCCTGCCGGTGGTCACGGCCCAGTCGTGAGGCGCCCGCTGCGGCCCAGGCGGGGCGGATCGGCGCGGGGCCTGCCGGTGGCGGCCGGGCCGTGAGGCGCCCGCCCCCGTTCCCGCTGGCGGTCGGGCTGTGAGCCTGGAGCGGATCTCCGAGGGGGGGCGGTTCGGGGTCCTGGCCGCCGACCACCGCGACTCGCTGCGGCGGGTCATGGACCCCGCCGATCCCGACGGGGTGCCGGCCGCCGACATAGTCGCCTTCAAGCGCGACCTGGTGACCGGGCTGGCCGGCGGGGCCACCGGCGTCATGCTCGAGCCCGAGTACTCGATCCCGCAGTTGGCCGGCGCCCTGCCCGCCGGGGTCGGCTTCGTGGCCGCCCTGGAGGCTCAGGGCTATCTAGCCGACCCCGAGGCCGGCCCGGTCTCGGTCCTGGAGGGGTGGTCGCCGGCCGCGGCCGCCGCTGCCGGCGCAGCCGCGGCCAAGCTGTTCGTCTCCTACCGGCCCGACCGCCCCCACGCCGCCGTCCAGGAGGCGGCGGCGGCCGAGATCCTGGCCGGGTGCCGCCGGGCCGGGATGCCGCTGGTGCTGGAGCCGCTGTTCTACGGCGTCGGCGGCCGCCCCGTCGATCCCGGCGAGCGGGAGGGGCTGGTGCTGGAGACAGTCCGGCGGTTCGCGCCCCTCGAACCCGATCTGTTGAAGCTGCCGTTCCCGGCCCCGGCCGGCGACGGCGCCGACCCCGGGGCGGGGGCCCGGGCCTGCCGGGAGATCTCCCGGCGGTGGTCGGGTCCCTGGGTGCTGCTGTCCGGCGGCGGCGCCTACCCGAGCTTCCGGGGCCAGCTCGAGGTGGCCATGGGGGAGGGGTGCTCGGGGTTCATGGCCGGCCGGGCCCTGTGGGCCGAGGCGGTGACGGCCGCGGCCGACCAGCGCCCCGCGGTGATCGCCGAGGTGATCGCCCCCCGCCTGGCCGAGCTGAGGTCCCTGCTGGGCTGAAATTGTTCGGGCCGAACCGTACGGGCTGCCCGGCCGAGCCGAATCCACGCCGGGCTGACCTCGCCGAGCCGAAGCCTCCTCGCGGGCTGACCCGCCCCCCCGGGGGGGGGCGCTCTGGTCAGCCGGGCGGGGCGAGCTGGGCCGCCTCCAGGGGGGCGTAGCCGGGCTTGATGACCTGCTCTATCAGCTCCAGCCGCTCCCGGAAGGGCAGGAAGCTCGACTTCATGGCGTTGACGGCGAGCCACCGGAGCCGGGCCCAGTCGTAGCCGAACTCGTCGGCCAGGGCCGCCATCTCCGACGACATCGACACGCCCGACATCAGCCGGTTGTCGGTGTTGACCGTGACCCGGAACCGCAGGTCGACGAGCAGGTCGATCGGGTGATCGGCGATGGAGGCCACCACGCCGGTGTTGACGTTGGAGGTGGGGCACACCTCCAGGGGGATGCGCCGGTCCCGCAGCCAGTGGGCCAGGCGGCCCAGGGTGCGGCCGCCGTCGGGGTCGGCGGCGATGTCGTCGGTGATGCGGATCCCGTGGCCCAGGCGCTCGGCTCCGCAGAACTGCACGGCCTTCCAGATGGAGCGGGGCCCGTAGGCCTCGCCGGCGTGGACGGTGATGTGGAAGTTCTCCCGCCGGCAGTACTGGAAGGCCCGCAGGTGGTCGTCGGGGGGATGGCCCCGCTCGGGTCCGGCGATGTCGAAGCCCACCACCCCCCGGTCCCGCCAGCGGACCGCGGCCTCGGCCACCTCCAGGGACCGGTCCAGGTGGCGCAGGGCCGAGCAGATCAGCCGCACCGTCAAACCGGTGCCCCTGGCCCCCTGCTCGAATCCCTCCAGAACCGCCTCTATGGTGTCGTCGAGGCTCAGCCCGGCCTCGCCGTGCAGCTCGGGCCCGAACCGGACCTCGGCGTAGACGACGCCGTCGGCGGCCAGGTCCTCGGCGCACTCCCGGGCCGCCCGGCAGATGGCGCCGGGGGTCTGCATCACCCCGACGGTGTGGGCGAACGTCTCCAGGTACAGCTCGAGGTTCTTGCGGTCCGCCCCCCGCCGCATCCAGGCCGTCAGCCGCCCCGGGTCGGTGCTGGGCAGGCCCCGGTAGCCGGTCTCATCGGCCAGCTCGATGACGGTCTCCGGGCGCAGCCCGCCGTCGAGATGGTCGTGCAGCAGCACCTTGGGAGCGGCGCGGATCTGCTCGAGGGTGGGAGCGCCCGCCGGCGGCATACCTCAGGCTAGAGACTCCGGCCGGTAGATTGGTGGGGCGAATGACCGGAACCCCTGTGCTCGACGCCGCCGCCTGCTTCTCTGATCTGGGAGTTGGAGACGGGATCGTGGCGGCCCTGGCCGAGCGGGGCATAACCGAGCCGTTCCCGGTGCAGACGATGACCATCCCCGACGTCCTGGCCGGCCGCGACGTCTGCGGCAAGGCCAAGACCGGCTCGGGCAAGACCCTGGCCTTCGGCCTGCCCGTGCTCCAGATCATGGCCGCGGCCGCTCCCCGCCGGCCGACCGGCCTGGTGCTGGCCCCCACCCGGGAGCTGGCCAGCCAGATCGAGGCCGAGCTGGCCGCGCCCGCTCGGGTGATGAAGCGCAAGGTGCTGGCCGTGTACGGCGGCGCCCCCATCGGCAAGCAGATCGACCGGCTGAACCGGGGCGTCGACCTGGTCGTGGCCACGCCGGGCCGGATGATCGACCTGCTCGAGCGCAGCGCCGTCTCGGTGGCCGCGGTGGCCCACGTGGTGATCGACGAGGCCGACCGCATGGCCGACATGGGGTTCCTGCCCCAGGTCGAGTGGATCCTGCGCCGGATCGAGACCGACCACCAGACGCTGCTGTTCTCGGCCACCCTCGACGGGGCGGTCAACTCCCTGGTGAGCCGCTACCAGCGCGACCCGATCACCCACGACGTCACCTCCCGCCGGATCACCGTCGAGGAGATGACCCACCGCTTCGTCGGGGTCCACCGGCTCGACAAGGCCAAGGTGGCCGCCGCCGTCGCCGGCCCGGCCCGGCGGACGCTGATGTTCACCCGCACCAGGGCGGCCGCCGACCGGCTGGCCCGCGACCTGACCGGACTGAAGGTGAAGGCCGCGTCCATCCACGGCGACCTGCCCCAGGCCGTCCGGGAGCGGGCGCTGGGGGACTTCTCGGCGGGCAAGCTGCCGGTGCTGGTGGCCACCGACGTGGCCGCCCGCGGCATCCACGTCGACGACGTCGACGTGGTGATCCACTACGACCCGCCCTCGGACCACAAGGCCTACCTGCACCGGTCCGGCCGCACCGCCCGGGCCGGCGAGACCGGACTGGTGGTCACCCTGTCGCTGTGGGATCAGGAGCTGGAGGTCAAGCGCATCCAGAAGCGACTGGGCCTAGAGGTGCCCATAGTCGAGATGTTCTCCAACGACGAGCGCCTAGCCGACCTAGCCACCTGGACCCCCGAACCCTGACCTCTCTCTCTCTCTCTCTCTCTCGGTTTTTCTGAGCAAAAATCATCGCTATAGCGCAAACGGATGCTCAGAAAAACCTGGAAAAGGGCAGGTTGGGGGCGGGTAGAGGACGGGTTGGGGGCGGGTAGAGGGCGGTAGAGGGCGGGTTGGGCTCGCCCAAAGGTTTTCTGAGCAAAAATTGGCGCTATAGCGCGACTGGATGCTCAGAAAAACCTGGAAAAGGGGGGCGGGTTGGGGTCAGTAGCCGGAGGCGGGGTCTACTAGGCCGATCAAGTCCCGGCCGGCCAGCCAGCGGGCGGTGTTCTCGCGGACTCGCTCGGCGATGAGCGGCAGCCCCATCTCGGGGGTGTTGCCGATGTGGGGCGAGATGATGCAGTTGGGCAGCGACCACAGCTCCGAGGAATCCGGCAGCGGCTCCGGCTCGGTCACGTCGAGCACCGCGCCGGCGATGGCCCCGGTGCGCAGGGCCCGGGCCAGGGCGTCGTGATCGACGTGGCCGCCCCGGCCCACGTTGACCAGCCAGGCGTCGGCGGGCATGGCTTCGAGCAGGGCGGCGTCCACCACCCGGCGGGTCTCATCGGTGAGGGACAGGGCCACCACCACCGCGTCGGCGCCGGCCACGGCCGAGTGGCGGTCGGCCAGGGTCAGGGTGCGCCGGGCCCCCTCGAACGGCTCGGGCGAGCGCCGCACCACCGTCACCGAGCAGCCCCATGGCTCCAGCAGGCGCATCAGCGACCGGGTGATGCCGCCCGCGCCCAGCACGGTGATGTCGGCGCCCATCAGGGTGCGCCCGGTCTGGGCCGGCCACGAGCGTGCTCGGGCGAACAGGTGGAAGTCCCGGAAGGCGGTGAGCAAGGCGGCCATCGCGTACTCGGCCACCGGCTCGGCGTACACCCCCTTGCCGCAAGTCCAGACATGGCGGCGGTCGAGGTGCTTGGCGAAGAGCTCGATCCCGGCATAGGGAAGTTGTATCCATTCGACATGGGGGGCCCGGGCGATGATCTCGGGAAAGCCGTCGGCCGTGTGGGGATCGGCCCACACCAGCGCCCCGGCCTCGCCCACCGGCGCTAGTTCGCCTCCGGCCGAAGCAACGGCCTCGACGAAGGCGGCGTGCATGACCGGCCGGGTGTCCGGCGCCACCGCGATCCCGCGTCTCTGTCCGATCATGGTTTTTCTCCGACCAGGAGGGTAATATAGAAACCGTTACTACTTTAGAGTTCGGGCGCAGAGGGTTAGGCGCCGGAAGTCGAGGCGCCTGAGGTTGCAGGCGCAGGAGGGGTAAGCGATGACGGCGAAGAGACTGACCAGCAGGGAGTTCAACCGGGACACCGGCGGGGCCAAGAAGGCGGCCTTGGGCGGCCCGGTATACATCACCGACCGAGGCCGTCCCTCCCATGTGCTGCTGAGCTTCGACGACTACCAGCGCCTGACTGAGAGCGAGGAGAGCATCGTCGACATGCTGGCCGAGCCGGTGGGCGTCGAGAACGCCTATCTCAGGTCCTTGAACCTCAGTATCTCGGTCGGTCCGGGCGCGGCCCGCCCCATCGGGATCGACTGACGCTCCCGTTGTGATGGCGTCCACTCCTCGACTGACGCTCCCGTTGTGATGGCGTCCACTCCTCGACTGACGCTCCCGTTGTGATGGCGACCCTTCCTCGACTGACGCTCCCGTTGTGATGGCGACCCTTCCTCGACTGACGCTCCCGTTGTGATGGCGACCCTTCCTCGACTGACTTCCCCTCTCCTCGTCCTTATGTTGCGCCCTCCTCGGCTGACGCTCCCGCTCTGATGCCTCCTCCGGGACTGGCGTTTCTCCTCTGATGTTCCTCCTCGACACCGACATCGTCTCCGAACTGAGAAAGGCGAAGACACAAAAGGCCAACTCCGGCGTGGCCGAGTGGGCCGCAGCCCTCCCGCCGGCTTTGATGTTCATGTCGGTCGTCTCGCTTCACGAGCTCGAGCTCGGGGTGCTCTTGGCCGAGCGCCGCGACCCCGAGCAGGGCCAGCTCCTGAGGTCTTGGATCGACGCCAGCGTGGCCCCGGCCTTCCGGGACCGCATCCTTCCGGTCACCGTCGGCGTAGCCAGGCAGGCGGCCGCGCTCAACGTGCCGGACCCGGCCCCGTTCCGGGACGCGCTCATAGCGGCCACCGCCCTCCACCACGACATGACCCTGGCCACCAAGGACCCGGGCAGCTTCGAGCGCTTCGCCGGCCTTCAAGTCTTGAACCCCTGGACCTGACCTCGCCGCAGACTGGCTCCGCCAAGCCAGGACTCCGCATGGCTGAGGGGCCAGACGGCATTGTGGGCTCTCAGGCCGGCTTCGCCAAGCCGACCCGCATGGCGGCTGACTCTCCGGCGCGGGGCCTATACTGCAGTGACCCGGCCGTCTGAGGCCGCCCGCCTCGGGCCCCGGCTCCGCCCGCGATACGACGAGGAACCGAAGCCAACCACCATCACGAGCGGCCCGATCCCCGAGGTCGGGCCCGGCAACCTGGGACGGACACCCAAGGTGCCTCCCGTCTTCGGACGGGGATGCGGCGCCCCGAAGGGCGCAACGAAGTGTCCGGCGGACCTCCGCCGCCGCTGAGGCATCAGCGCCGTTCCCGGTTCGGCCAACAGGCAGACCCTGTTGCGAGGACGGCAATGACCACAGCCCAGCGCACCGACGAACCCGAACCCCCCGGGCCCTCCGGCGCCGCCGCGGGCGGTGCTGCCGCGGAAGCTGGTCTCGCTGCTGGCGGTGAGCAGGCCCCGGATGACGCCGCTCCGGAAGGTGAGCAGGCCCCGGACGCCGGCGCCGCGGGCGGCCTTCCGCGGACGCTGGCCGACCGGTTCCCGCCCGCCTTCCCGGCCACCGGTGCCTGGCAGCCCGGAGACCCCCCCGGCGACCGCCGATTCGTCACCGTCACCGGGTCCCGGCCCTTCGCGCTGGAGGGAACGGGGAGGCTGGACGAGGTCAGGGTCGCGTATGAGACCTGGGGGGAGCTGGACCGCTCGGCGTCCAACGCGGTGCTGGTGTGCCACGCCCTCACCGGCGACTCCCACGCGGCCGGCGACAGCGGACCCTCGCACCCGACCGGGGGCTGGTGGAGCGACCTGATCGGGCCGGGCCGGGCCCTGGACACCGACCGCTACCACGTGGTGTGCAGCAACGTCCTGGGCGGCTGCCAGGGGACCACCGGCCCCGCCGACCTCGACCCCTCCGCCGGTCGCCGCTACGGGCCCCGGTTCCCGACCGTGACCGTGCGCGACATGGTGAGGGTCCAGGCCCGGCTGGCCGACCGGCTCGGGATCGGCCGCTGGCTGGCCGTGGTCGGCGGCTCGATGGGGGGGATGCAGGTGCTGGAGTGGGCGGTGATGTACCCGGGGAGGGTCAGGTCGATCCTGCCCTTGGCCACCGCGGCCGCGGCCAGCCCGCTCCAGATCGCCTGGAGCGCCATCGGCCGGCTGGCCGTGGTCAACGACCCCGGCTGGAACGGCGGCGACTACTACGACCGCCCCGCCGGGCCGGCCATGGGCCTGGCCATCGCCCGCCAGCTCGCCCAGGTCACCTACCGGTCGGGCGAAGTGTTCGACCAGCGCTTCGGCCGGGACCTGTTCGACCCCGAGAACGAGCTCGCCCCGTGGGGCCGATTCCAGATCGAGTCCTACCTCGACCACCACGGCCGCAAGCTGGTCCGCCGCTTCGACGCCAACACCTACCTGGTCCTCAACCGGGCAATGGACCTCCACGACCTGGGCCGGGGCCGGGGCGGGGCCGAGGCGGCGCTGGCCCGCATCGGCGTTCCCGTGCTCACCGCCTCCATCACCAGCGACCGGCTCTACCCGCCCGACCAGCAGGAGCAGATCCGCCGCGGCGTGAACGCGGCCGGGGGGGACTGCCGCCTGGTGATGATCGACAGCCCCCAGGGCCACGACGGCTTCCTGCTGGAGACCGAGAGTCTGGAGGGCCCGGTGGCCGATTTCCTCGAAGAGATGGAGAAGGCCGATGCCTGAGGCGCCCGACCCCGCCGCGGCGGACTCCGAGGCGCCCGGCCCGGAGGCGCCTGACTCCAAGGCGCCCGGCTCGGAGGGCCCGGAGAGTCTGCGCCCGGAGACCAGGGCCATCCGCTCGGGCCGGGCCGACAACCAGAACGCGCTGGCCCCCATCCTGTGGGCCACCAGCACCTTCACCGCGGCCACGGTGGAGGAGGCCCACGCCCTGGCCGTCGACACCCACTCCAGCCGGTTCTACACCCGCTACGGCAACCCGACGGTCCGGGCTTTCGAGACGGCGGTGGCCGACTTGGAGGGCACCGAGGGGGCCCGGGCCTTCGCCTCGGGCATGGGGGCGCTGAGCGCGGTGGTGCTGGGCCTTTGCTCGGCCGGGGACCACATCGTGGCCCAGCGCCAGCTCTACGCCGGCACCCGGCTGCTGCTCGGCGCCGTCTGCCCCCGGTTCGGCATCGAGGTCGCCTTCGTGGACGGCGCCGAGCCGGGCGCCTTCGAGCGGGCGGTGATACAGGGCCGGACCATGCTGGTGCTGGCCGAGACCCCGGCCAACCCCCGCCTCGACCTGGTGGACCTGGCCGAGATCGGCGCCATCAAGGGGCCGATGACCGCGGTCGACTCCACCTTCGCCACCCCGCTGGCCCAGCGCCCGGCCGACCACGGGGTCGATCTGGTGGTCCATTCGGCCACCAAGGCCATGGCCGGCCACAACGACGCCACCATCGGGGTGGTGGCCGGCCGCGAGGAGCTGCTGGAGTGGCTGTGGGGCTACGCCGTGCTGGCCGGGGCCACCGCCTCGCCCTTCGACGCCCTCAACGCCCTCCGGGGGCTGCGCACCCTGGCGGTGAGGCTCCGCCACCAGTCGGCGGTGGCACTGGCAGTGGCCGAAGCCCTGGCCGCCCACGGCGCGGTGGAGGCGGTGTACTACCCGGGCCTGCCCTCCCACCCCCAGCACGATCTGGCCCGCCGGCAGATGGACCTGGCCGGCGGCTTGGTGGCCTTCGACCTCGCCGGCGGGTACGAGGCGGGCAAGGCCTTCGTGGAGGGGGTCGGCATCGTGCAGCACGCCACTTCGCTGGGCGGCCCCGAGAGCATCGTCACCCACCCGGCGTCCACCACTCACTCCGGCCTGCGGCCCGACGAGCTGGCCGAGGCCGGTATCAACCCGTCCACGGTGCGGTTCTCGGCCGGGCTGGAGCATCCCGACGACGTGGTGGCCGACGTGACCGCCGCCCTCGACCGCCTCGCCCGGACCGGCCGCTCCGAGCCGGCCGACGGTGCCAATTCCGCTGGCGGTGCCGAGTCGGCTGACGGCGCCGGCCGCGGCTGAGCCCGATGCCCGAGCTGCTGGAGGTCGAGGTCTATCGGCGGGCGGCGGCGGCCGCGGCGGGGCGGACCGTGGCCGAGGTCTGGGCCCCCGACAGCTTGTTCGCCAAGCGGGGCGCCACCCCGGAGGCGCTGGCCGCCGAGCTGACCGGGGTCCGGGTCGCCGCCGCCCGGCGGATCGGCAAGCTGCTGGTGCTCGACACCGACGGGCCCCGGCTGGGCCTGCGGTTCGGGATGACCGGCCGGATCGTGGTGGACGGATCGGCTCCGATCGAGGCCTTGATATACGGCGGCAACGGCGACGATCCGAGCTGGGACCGCTTCGGCTTGCGCTTCGACGGCGGGGGAGCGCTGGTGGTGCGAGACCCCCGTCGGCTGGGCGGCGTCGAGCTCGACCCCGACGAGTCCCGCCTCGGCCCCGACGCCGCCGCCGTCGGCGCCGACCAGCTCCGGGGATGCCTGGCCGGCTCGGCCGCGCCGCTCAAGGCCCGGCTGCTGGACCAGTCCCGGCTGGCCGGCCTGGGCAACCTGCTGGCCGACGAGTCGCTGTGGCGGGCCGGGCTGGCCCCGACCAGGCCCGCCGGCGGCTTGGACCCCGCCGAACTGGAGGGCCTGCACGCGGCCATCGGCGCTACCTTGACCGTGCTCGGCCGGCGGGGCGGGTCGCACACCGGCGACCTCCAGCCCGCCCGGGTCAGGGGCGGCCATTGCCCCCGCGACGGCGCCGAGCTGCGCCGGGACCAAGTGGGGGGCCGCACCACCTACTGGTGCCCGCTCCATCAGTCGTGAGGCGCCCGCCCGAGTTCGCCGTGGCGGGGGCCGCACCCGCCTACTGGTGCCCGCTCCATCAGTCGTGAGGCGCCCGCCCGAGTTTGCCGTGGCGGGGGCCGCACCGCCTAGTGGTGCCCGCTCCATCAGTCGTGAGGCGCCCGCCCCGCCGAAAATCCGTGTGTGAGCGCCGCGGGCCGCTCCGCTTCGAACCGGCGGTGCCGTGAGGGTGCCCGCCCCATCCGGCGCGCGTGCGGTAGCGTAACTGCCCGTGAAGTCCGCTCTTCGGCTGCTTGTGGCGGCGGCGCTGTCGCTGGCGGTGGCCTTCGGGGCTGCCGCCGGACCGGCCGGAGCCCAGGCCGACCCCGCCGAATCCCAAGCCGATTTCCAGGAGCAGTCCCAAGACGAGCAGCAGGCCGACTACCCGTTCTACGACGGCCGGGCGGCCGACGGCCAAGTCGATATGGTCGTGGCCAGCCTGATGTCCATCGCCGCCTTCATGACGGTCATGCTCGGGCTCTTCCTGTGGCACACCAGCCCCCGGCGGAGGCTTCTGGTGGCCCGCCGCCGGGCCGACAGCCGGGTCGACGAGCTGAGGGAGCTGATCGGGGGCGGGGACGGCGGCGATGGCCGATGAGGCCTTCGACGTAGCCGCCATGATCGGCCGGTTCCGGGAACGGGCCGAGATGGTGAAGCGCCGCAACCTCCCTCCGGTGGGCGGCGACGAGCGCAAGCAGTTCTTGGAGCGGGCCCGCGTCGACTTCCAGGACTACGCCATGATCGGCGACGCCGAGGGCTCCCTCGAGGGCGGCATCCTGCGCCTCACCATCGACCTGCGCCCCCCCGAAGCCCGGGACTGACCGCTTCGGGGCCGGACGAACTCGGATGCCTCTCTGGTAGAGTCATTCCCGTCGCGGACGTAGCTCAGTTGGTAGAGCGCAACCTTGCCAAGGTTGAGGTCGCCGGTTCGAGGCCGGTCGTCCGCTCCGAGAATCCGCCGGTTTGAATCTGCTCGCCGCTCCGAGAGTCCGCCGGTTCATCCGCCCACCGCTCTGAGAATCCGCCGGGTCTTGATTCTGCTCTGAATCTGTCCGCCTCTGAATCTGTCCGCCGGTCGGGGTTGGCGTCTTCGCCGGGGCGGTACGCTGGCGGCGATGGCCGGCAGCGCGGTGGTGCGCCCGGGGTCAGGCGTGGCCGGCGGCCCCTTGATCGAGTCCCGGACCGGCCTGGCCGCGGCCCGGGCCCTGCTGCTGGGCATGGGCCTGATCATGGTCGGCAACGGCCTCCAGTCGGCGGTGCTGGGGGTGCGGACCGAACAGGAGGGGTTCGGCCTGGCCGTCGGCGGTCTGATCATGGCCGCCTACTACCTGGGCTTCCTGCTGGGAACCAAAACGGCCGAGACCCAGCTCGCCGCGGTGGGCCACGTCCGGGTGTTCGCCGCCTTGGCCTCGCTGTCCTCCACCGCGGCCATCCTGCACCTGGTGTGGATCAACCCCCTGTCGTGGGCCGCGCTCCGGTTCGTCTTCGGCCTGTGCATGGCCGGGGTGTTCGTGACGGTGGAGTCGTGGCTCAACGACATGTCCACCCCCTCCAACCGGGGCCGGATACTGAGCATGTACATGGTGGTGACCATGGGCGGGCTCTCGGTCGGTCAGTTGCTGCTGGTCGGCGGAGACCCGGGCGGCATCCGGCTGTTCATCGGCGCCTCGGCCCTGATCTCGCTGGCCCTGGTGCCCATAACCCTGTCGGCCACCAGCTCCCCGCCCTTGACCGAGCCCGAGCCCGTCTCGTTCCGCCAACTCCTGAGCACCGTGCCCGCCGGGGTCGTCACCTCCTTTTGGACCGGGGTGGCCCACGGGACCTTTTTGGGCGTGGGCGCCCTGTACGCCGCGGCCGCCGGGCTGCCCGCCTCCCGGATCGCCCTGTTCATGGCCGTGCCCACCCTCGGCGCCATCGCCTTCCAGTGGCCGGTGGGCCTGATCTCGGACCGGGTGTCGCGCCGGGGGGTGATCTGCGCGGTGGCCCTGGCCGCGGTGGCCGCCGCCGCGGCCATGACCCGGATCGATCCCGGCTCGCTGCCGGCCCTGGCCGTCCTGTTCGTTTTCGGCGGGGCCACCTTCCCGCTCTACTCGCTGGCACTGGCCTACACGGCCGACTGGCTCACCCCCGACCAGTTCAACGGCGGGACGGCGGTGCTGGTCCGCAGCGTGGGGGTGGGGGCGGTGGCGGGCCCGGTGACGGCGGGGGTGGCGATGGCCGCCACCGGGCCCGGGGCGTTCTTCGTGGTGCTGGCCGGGGCCCACGGGGTGATCGCCCTGTACGTCGGCGGGCGGATACTGGCCCGCACCGCCAGGCCGTCGAAACAGGGCAAGTTCGCGCCGTGGCCGGCCCGGGCCTCGGCCATGGCCGCCAACCTGGTCCGCAAGTCCATGCACCGCCCCCGCCGCAAGTCAAGTTCTTCTGCTAGTTAGGAGGTTGTTGGCAGGTGGTTGGGAGTTGGGGCGCCTTGGGCGGTTGATCTGCTAGTTAGGAGGTTGTTAGCAGGTGGTTAGGAGTTGGGGCGGTCGGGGCCCGCGGGGGCGTCAGCCGATCTCGTCGGGCATCTCGGCTTTGCGGCGGGCTATGTAGTCGCGCAGCTCGGCGTCGACGGCGTCGTCGATGGGCGGGGGCTCGTAGTCGGCCAGCATCTGCTTCCAGCGGGCGTTGGCCCGCTGGGCCGTGGTCTGCGACCCCTCCTCCTCCCACTGCTCGAAGCTGTTGTTGTCGGCCAGCTCCGAGCGCCAGAAGGCGGTCTCGAAGTTGGCCAGGGTGTGGGCGTTGCCCAAGAAGTGGTCGCCGTGGGCGTTGGCGCGGAACGCCTCCATGGCCTGGCCGTTCTCGCTGAGGTCCACGCCCCGCCCGTGGACGGCCATGGCCCCGAGCTGGTCGGCGTCCATGATCAGCTTCTCGTAGCCCAGGCTGAGGCCGCCCTCGAGCCAGCCCGCCGCGTGCAGCACGAAGTTCACCCCGGCCTGGACGGTGGGCAGCAGGGTGTGGGCCGACTCGTAGGCGGCCTGGGCGTCGGCGGCCTTGGAGGAGGAAAGCTGGCCGCCCGAGCGGAACGGCACCCTCGCCCGGCGGGCCAGGGCGGCCATGACGTAGATGGCCTGGCCCGCCTCGGGCGTGCCGAAGGTGGGGGCCCCGGTGGCCATCGACATCGACGACGCGAAGGTGCCGAACACCACCGGCGCGCCGGGCCGCACGAGCTGCAGGTAGGCCATGCCGGAGAGGGCCTCGGCCAAGGCCTGGGCGGCCAGGCCCGCCACCGTCACCGGTGACATGGCCCCGGCCAGGATGAAGGGGCTGATCACGCAGGCCTGGTTGGCCCGGGCGTAGACGGTGGCCGCCCCCAGCATGGTGGAGTCCCAGCGCATCGGCGACGAGGCGTTTATCAGCGAGGTCATGACGGTGCGGTCGCCGAGGTCGCCGCCGAAGGCGATCCGGGCCATCTCCACCGAGTCGGCGGCCCGCTCGGCCGCGGTGACCGAGCCCATGAACGGCTTGTCGCTGTAGCGGAGGTGGGCGTACACCATGTCGAGGTGCCGCTTGTTGACCGGCACGTCCACCGGCTCGCACACCGTGCCCCCGCTGTGGTGGAGGTGGGGCAGGCCGTAGGTGAGCTTCACCGCGTTGGTGAAGTCCTCGATGGTGGCGTAGCGGCGGCCCCGGTCCAGGTCGGTGACGAAGGGCGAGCCGTAGCTGGGGGCGAAGACGGTGGCCCGGCCGCCGACGGGCACGCTGCGCTCCGGGTTGCGGGCGTGCTGGACGTAGGAGGCGGGGGCGCTCTCCCGCACGATCTGCCGGCACATGCCGGGGGGGCACTTCACCAGGTCGCCCTCCACCTCGGCCCCGGCCTCCCGCCACAGGCTCAGCGCCTCGGGGTAGTCCTGGTAGGCGATGCCGATCTCGGACAGGATGGTCTCGGCGTTGCGCTCGATCTGGGCCAGCCCCTCCTCGTCGAGGATCTCCACCGGCGCCACGGCCCGCTCCAGATGGGTGGCGATCTGCTGGGCCCGGGCCGATCGGGAGGCCTGGCGGGCGGAGCGCCCCCCGCCCCTTCGCTGCGCTCTGGTCATGGTCTGACTCTCGTCTTCTCAACGCCCGCTGTCTCAATGCTCATATCTCGCTCATTTCTCTCATGCTCTATATCTCTAGCGGACGTGTTCTGCCGCCGGCGGCGGCGGGGGCCGGGCCGGGCCGGGCCGGGCGGCTCGGGAAGGTCCACCAACGATGCCAGGTGCGGGGAGTCGGCGGTGGAGTGGGGGATGGCCAGGGCGGCCACGAACAGCTCCTGGAACCGGTCCTCGGTGGCCGTCTCGATCTTGGTCACCGACCGGACGACGCCCTCGATCTCGGCCCGCTGCCGGCGCGACACCAGCATGCGGGCCGCCCCCGCCCCGGCCGCGTTGCCGACTGCTCTCACCGAGTCGGCCGGGACGTCGGGGATGAGGCCCAGCACCATGGCGTGGACCGGATCGATGTGGGCCCCGAAGGCGCCGGCCAGGGCGATGCCGTCCAGCTCGGCCACGCCGCCCCGGTCCATGAGCAGGTCGATCCCGGCCCGCAGGGCCGCCTTGGCGAGCTGGATCGCCCTCACGTCGTTCTGGGTCACCGAGATCGGGACCGGCGCCGAGGCCAGCGCATAGGAGAAGGTCCGGCCGTCGGGCGCCACCCTGGGGGTCCGCTCGGCCAGACCGCCCTGGATCACGCCGGCGCTGTCGATTATCCCGGCCAGGAACATCTGGGCGATGGCCTCGACGATGCCCGATCCGCACAGCCCCGAGACCTCCAGCCCGGCGCTGGCCTCGGCGAAGCCCGCTTCGTCGGACCACAGGTCGCAGCCGATCACCTTGAACCGGGGCTCGGCGGTGGCGGGGTCGATGCGGACCCGCTCGATGGCCCCGGGCGCGGCCCGGCGCCCGCAGCTTGTCTGGGCGCCCTCGAAGGCCGGCCCGGTGGGGCTGGAGGCGGCCAGCAGCCTGCCCCGGTCGCTCAGCACGATCTCGGCGTTGGTGCCCACGTCCACCACCAGCCTCCTGTCCGCCGAGCGGTGGGGCCCGGCGGCCAGGACGGCCGCGGCCGCGTCGGCGCCGACGTGGCCGGCGATGCACGGCCCGGCGTAGAGGCGGGCCCTCGGCAGGTCGAGGCCGATGTCGGCGGCGGCGCCGTTGACGGCCCCGCTGACGGCCAGGGTGAAGGGGGCCGCGCCCAAAGGCGACGGGTCGAGGCCCAGCACCAGGTGGTGCATGACCGGGTTGCCCACCACCACCACGTCGTGGACGCAGTCGGGGTCCGCCCCCGCCTTCCGGCAGAGCCCGCCGGCCAGCTCGTTCACCGCGGCCCGGACCGCGGCGGTGAGCTCGGCCGCGCCGCCGGGGTTGGCCATGGCGTAGGAGACCCGGCTCATCAGGTCCTCGCCGAAGCGGATCTGGGGGTTCATCAGGCCCTCGGTGGCCAACACCGCGCCGGTGGCCAGGTCCAGCAGATAGCCGGCGATGGTGGTGGAGCCCACGTCGAAGGCCAGGCCGCAAGCCTCGTCGGAGTACCCCGGGCGGACGTCGATCACCCGGGCCCGGCCGTGTACCGCCGCGGTCACCGCCCCTCCTCCGGCGCCGGCCGCGGCTTGCAGCTTGCTCAGCGCCGAGATGTCGACGGCGGCGGACTCCAGGCCCCATTCGCGGCTCAGCCCGTCGGCCAGCGCCTCGGCGGTGGCGGTCTCGGCCCCCAGCTCCGGCTCGGGCAGCTCCAGATAGTGCAGGGTGACCATGGGATCGACGGTCACCGGGCCGAGGTCGATGTCCTTGCGCACCACCGGCCGGTGGACCTGGCTCTGGGGCGGGACGTCTATCACCGCGTCGCCCCGCACCGCGGCCTGGCAGCCCAGCCGGTGGCCGGGCGCCATCGGCCGGCGGCCCCGGTAGCCGAGCTCGGTGGGCCCGGGCTCGGTCAGGGCGCCGGCCCGGGCGACGACCCCCCACTTGGCCATCTCCCCGAGCACCGGCGCCACCTGGCAGCGCCCGCACAGGCCCCGCCCGCCGCAGACCGAATCGAGGTCGACCCCCCCCGAGCGGGCCGCGTCCAGAACGGTCGTGCCCGCCGGCGCCGTCACCGTCGTCCCCGCCGGGGTGAACACCACCCGGTGCTCGGGGGCCGCGTCCGGGTCGGCGGGTCCGGTCACTTCGGGGTCGGCCGCGTCACGGGGCCGGGTCCGGCCCGCCGCCGCGGCGGCGCCCGCCCCGGCGGCGCCCGCCAGCCGCCCCGGCCGGGCCCGTGGCCCGGTGCATCCGGATCCAGGCCGCGCAGTCCCGGTCGTGGCCGGCCAGCACGTCGGCCGCCATCACCGCGCTCTTGGCCTCCGGGTGCAGCGGGTTCATGATGGCCGAGGTCATGCCCGCGCCGATGGCCATGGCCAGGAAGGTGCCGGTGATCACGTGCCGGTTGGGGAGGCCGAAGCTCACGTTGCTGGCCCCGCAGACGGTGTTGACGCCCAGCTCGTCGCGCAGCCTGCGGACCAGCCGAAACACCTGCTGCCCGGCGGTGGCCATGGCCCCGATCGGCATGACCAGGGGGTCGACCACCACGTCGGCTCGGGGGATGCCGTGGTCGGCGGCCCGCTGCACGATCCGGCGGGCCACCTCGAAGCGGACGTCGGGGTCCTCACTGATGCCGGTCTCGTCGTTGGAGATGGCCACCACCGCCGCGCCGTGGCGGGCCACCAGCGGCAGGACCCGCTCCAGCACCTCCTCCTCGCCGGTGACCGAGTTGATGAGGGGCTTGCCCTCGTACGCCGCGATCCCGGACTCGAGGGCCTCGGTGATGGAGGAGTCGATGGACAGGGGCACGTCGGTCACCGACTGGACCAGCTTGACGGCCTGGGCCAGCAGGGCCGGCTCGTCGGCCAGGGGGATGCCGGCGTTGACGTCGAGCATGTGGGCTCCGGCCGCCACTTGGTCGAGGGCGTCGGCCTCCACCCGGGCGAAGTCGCCGTTGCGCATCTCCTCGGCCAGCAGCTTGCGGCCGGTGGGGTTGATCCGCTCGCCGATCATCACGAAGGGCCGGTCGAAGCCGATCGCCACCTCCCGGGTGGCGGAGCTGACGATGGTGTCGGTCACGTCGCGGCCTCCAAGTGGGGGTCTGGGTCGCCGTTCGGGTCGGTGTCGCGGCCGGTCTTCTGGTCGGCCTCTTGGCCGCGGTCTGGGTCCCATCCGCTGGCGGCCACGAAGGCGTCGAGGCGAGATCGGGGGAACTCGTCCTCGAGCCGGGCCGCGACCGCGACGGCCGCGGCCTCGGGGTCGGCGGGATCGCCGGGCAGGAGCACCCGTCGCCACTCGCCCACGTACTGGGAGGCCTGGGTCTTGCCCGCCACCATGGCGGCCCGGTCGATGGCCCGCTGGAACCGGCGGGGCAGGATGCGCTGAGCCCGACTCTCCCCCGACCCGGCGTTGACCTGAGCCGGGATGTCGCGCCAGCAGATCAACACGATCTGGCCATCGTCGCCGCCGCGCCGCCCGCCCCGCTTGCGCCGCCCGGGCCCGTCCCGCCGCGTCGTGGGTTCATTTTTGTTCACGGTGCTCCGCCCGGGTTGGCCCTGCCGCGGCTCGGAGTCGTTCACAGCGCGCTGTTGGTCGGAGCCATCTGGAAGCTCGGGTTCGTTCACGGCGCGCTGTTGGTCGGAGCCCTCTGGAAGCTCTGTGTCGTTCACGGTGCGCCGACGGGGGCCGAGCGGGTCCGAGCGTGCGAGCCGGCCGAGGCCCGGCGGTGCAGCTCCACCAGGGGTCGTTCCAGCCCGCCGCAGCCGGTGAAGACCCGGCGGTGGCCGAGCCCGAGGCGCTCGGCCGCCCGGTGGGCCCGGCGATCCAGATCCGGGTCGTCGGCCTGGGCCAGGTGAACCACCCTGGTGTAGTTGCCGAAGTACGCCTCGAGCAGCTCGGGGTGCTCGGCGATGCCCAGGCCCTCGATGATCAGGCGGTCGAAGTGCCTCGCCAGGTAGTCGGTGAGGTAGAAGGAGCCGGGCTCGTCCCGCTGGAGCCCCTCGAAGACCTCGGGGCCGGCGTACAGCTCGTAGCAGTGGGCGCCGGGCAGGCGCTCGAGCCCCTCGCGGGCGCACAGCCGGTCCAGCTCGGCCAGGCCGCAGCCCATGTACCCGACCAGCACGGTGCGGTAGGACCGGCCCGCGGCCCGGACCCGGCGCAGGCGGTCCCAGACCGCGCCGGCGATCCGCTCCGGCCGGTTGTGGAGGATGGCCGGCAGGTACTCCACGTCGATGGCGTCGAGGCGGTTGGCGTCCACGACCCAGCCCAGCTCGCGGGCCAAGGCGCCGCAGGCTATGACCAAGACCCGGCCCCGGTCCGGTTCCGCCGGGCTCTTCGCTCCGGGCGGTCCGGACGGCCTGGAGGAGGCCGAGGCCCCCATCAGCCCGCGGCTCGCCCCGTGTTCGCGGGCCATGCCGCCGATGATCCCGCCCCCGCGGTTGTCGGGGCGGCCGTCAGGCCGCGGCCCGCCGCGCTTTCACTAGCCGGGTGGCGGTCTCGGAGGCGATGGCCGCGTCCCGGCAGTAGGCGTCGGCCCCGATGGCCTGGCCGAACTCCTCGTTCAGGGGGGCGCCGCCGACCAGGATGATGAAGTCGTCGCGCCGGCCCTTCTCGATGAGGGTGTCGATGACCACCCTCATGTATCCCATGGTGGTGGTGAGCAGGGCCGACATGCCCAAGATGTCGGGCTGGTGCTCGTCGAGGGCTCCTAGGAACTCGTCCACGTCGGTGTTGATGCCCAAGTCGAACACCTCGAAGCCGGCGCCCTCCAGCATCATGGCCACCAGGTTCTTGCCGATGTCGTGGATGTCGCCCTTGACGGTGCCGATGACCACTGACCCGACCGGCTCGGCCCCGGTCTCGGCCAGCAGGGGCCGCAGGATGGCCATGCCCGCCTTCATGGCGTTGGCGGCCAGCAGCACCTCGGGCACGAACAGGATGCCGTCCCGGAAGTCGATGCCGACGATGCGCATGCCCTCCACCAGGGCGTCGTTGAGAACCTTGTCGGCGCTCCAGCCCCGGCTCAGCAGGATGTTGGTGCCCTCGGCGATCTCGTCGGCCAGCCCGTCGTAGAGGTCGTCGTGCATCTGGGCGGTCAGCTCGCCGTCGTCGAGACTGGCCAGGTCGATCTCGTCGTCGGCGTCGGCGGCGGTGCCGCCGACTGTCGTGTTGTCGCTGTCCATTCCTTCGCCCTCCTCCGCGCTTCGCCTCGCGCTCTCACGCTATCGCACGTTACGGCCAGCGTTCCGCATTATGGACCTGTACCGCATCGTGAAACACTACACCGCCCAGAGGACGACGCCGGTGATGGGAAGAGCAGCCCGACTCTGCCCGGCCCTCATCGCCCGAGCCGCTGCCGCACCCCTGCCCGACCCACCCGATCTTTGGTCGCCGGATTTGATTTTTTCGGCGCGGGTGGGAACGCTGTTGGCGGCGGCCGGCAATCAGACCTGACAGGTCCGCCGGTGCCGCATTCGACTCGCCTAAAGTGCGGAGTTGGAGTAATGCGCTGTTTCAGTCTTTCATGTAGCATTTCAAGATCGCCTTTGGTCAAGGCGATCTTGTATGCCGCCTCTTCGGCCGTGGCGACGGCGGCGGCTGTGGTTGTGGCGGGGTCGTCGGCGGCTCGGGCGGCGGCGCCTGAGTTCTTGACGGCTGACAGCGCGCCGGAGGCGGCGGCGGTGACGCTGCTGGCGGTGGGCGACAACCAGACCAAGGCGGGTCCGCCGGTGCGGGCCCGTGACTCCGACGGTGACGCGTTGACCTATTCCATATCGGATGCGGATGCGGGGTCTGGCCATGCCGGCCTGTTCACGATTGACTCTTCCACCGGTCAGATATTGCGCAAGGTGGGGACCAACAGAGGCGTGTATCGGGTGAGGGTGTCGGTGTCGGACGCCACGGACACGGCGACGGTTGATGTGACGATTCATGTCACTTCTGCGGGTCAGAGCTGGCATGAGAGCCACTGGTATCCGAGTTCGTCGATGACGGCCGGTGACGGTTCGGCCAATGACTGGTTCGGGGTTTCGGTTGATGCTGATGATGAGGTGATTGTGGTGGGGGCGCCGTTCGCCGACGGCGGCATTCACGTGGGCCCGGGGGATTGGGGCGGCGGCACGGCTGGTACGGGGGCGGCGTATGTGTTCGACGCCGACAGCGGGGCGCAGGTGGCCCGGTTGGATTCGCCGAATGCGGCGGACGGCGGCTGGTTCGGCTGGGAGGTTGAGCTGGTGGGCGACCGGATTTTCGTGGCCGCCAAGAATGAGAATTCCGGCGTGGGCCGGGTTTATGTGTTCGACAAGCCTTCCACGGGTTGGGCCGACACGAGCACGGTGGCGGCGACTTTGGCGCCTGATTCCACTCTTGTGTCTATGGGGGGCATTCAGTTCGGCACTGGTTTGTCGGTGTCGGGTGACGGCAACACGGTGGCGGTGGGCGCCACGCATTGGGAGTACGTGGGGGACTCCTTTGATGAGGCCGGCCGCCTTGACCAGGACGGCGCGGTGTTCGTGTTCACCAAGGCCGCCGGCGCGAGCTGGGCTGACGCCGACACCGACGACAACGGGGTGTTCAAGCTGTTCGCCGGCTCCAGGGTCAAGAAGTGGGCCAAGTTCGGCAATACGATTGCCGTCTCGGACAACGGCGGCACTATCACCGTGGGCGCATTCGGGGAGGCGGACGCAGAGGGCTGGGTGTACATGTTCACCAGGCCCGACGGGGGCTGGGCTGATATTGCTTTCACCGACACTCCGCCGAGGTTGTCGGTGACGGGCCGGCACCGTCAGCAGCGGCTGAGCCAGAAGGGGTTGGACATTTCCGCCGACGGGTCCACGGTGGTGGCCGGCGCTCCGGTGGCGTGGCGCAAGGGCCAATCCGACGACTCGCGGATACCGGCTGACGCGGTGGGGGCGGCGTATGTGTTCACCAGGCCCGCCGATGGGGTCTGGGTTGATGCGACGGAGACGGCGAAGCTGACCAAGTTCGGCCACAAGTACGACGAGTTCGGCAACGGGATCGCCATCAGCGCCAGCGGGAACAAGATCGCGGTGTCCAACTCGGATTCGCGTTCGAGCAACTATCGGGGCTCGGCGTATGTGTACACCAAGCCCGCGGGGGGCTGGACCGACGACCTCACCAGCCAGGGCGCCAACGTGCGGGTGCTGACCGCCGCCGACGCCGACACCAACGCCGACCACCGCTACGGGTTCGGGGGCCGGGGGCTGGTGTTCGTCGGCGAGGACGCCCTGGCGGTGGGCCAGAACGCCCATATCTGGGCCCTGCACAAAAACGACGCCCTGTCTTCGCTGCCCATGGGGGGCCTGTACGGCGACAACGTCGACATGAGCAGCCGGGCCAACATGCTCCAGGGCTCCGCCTACCTGTTCAAACTCAGACCGGCGCCGCCCGCTGCTCCGGTGTTCCTTGAGAGCGACCTCACGAGCGACTTGGTTTCAGAGTCGGCGGCGGTGACGCTGCTGGCGGTGGGCGACAACCAGACCAAGGTGGGTCCGCCGGTGCGGGCCTATGACGCCAACGGCGACGCGTTGGCCTATTCGCTGTCGGACGGGGATCTGGGGCATGCTCGTTTGTTCACGATCGATCGAGCCACCGGGCAAATTTCCCGCAGGGCGAACACGCCCCGGGGCGTGTATCGGGTGAGGGTGTCGGCGTCGGACGGCTCAGCGACGGTTACGACGGATGTGGTGATTCATGTGACTTCGCTGGGCCGGCGCCCGCGCGAGCACTCCTGGGTGCAGGCCCGTTCGATGACGGCCGATGACGGGTCGGCCAATGACTGGTTCGGGGTTTCGGTGGACGCTGATGACGAGGTGATCGTGGTGGGGTCGTGGTTGGGGGATCACTCGACGTCGATGGCTTCGGGGATGACCGGTTCGGGTTGGAGCGATGGTCCGGGGGCGGCGTATGTGTTCGACGCCGACAGCGGGCGGCAGTTGGCCCGGCTGGATTCGCCCAACGCGGTGGCCGGCGGCGGGTTCGGCTGGGAGGTTGAGGTGGTGGGCGACATGATTGTGGTGGCGGCGAATCTGGAGAGGGTTTCGGGGGTGGCCGCGGCGGGGCGGGTGTATGTGTTCAACAAGCCCGCTGGGGGCTGGGCGGACACCAGCACGCCGGCGGCGACGTTGACGCCGGGTCCGAACAGCGCGCCTGATGATGCGGGGACCGGGTTGGGGGGCGTGGAGTTCGGTGCGGGTTTGTCGGTGTCCGATGACGGGGCCACGATCGTGGTGGGCGCGGCGCACTGGCAGTACGACGACCCCGGCGATACCAACGAGGGCGATACCGCCGGGTCCGATATCGGCGGCATGGACCGGGAGGGCGCGGTGTTCGTGTTCACCAGGCCCGCCGGGGGTTGGGCTGATGCGAGCACTGACGATGCGGGGGTGGTGAGGCTGTTCGCGGGGACCAAGAAGCAGAGGTATGCGGCGTTCGGCAAGCAGGTGTGGATCTCAGGCGACGGCGAGACGATCGCGGTGTCAAATCCCTTCGGGGGCGACGCTTTGGGTTATGTCCATATGTATGAGAAGCCGGAAACGGGCTGGTCTTCTAGCTCCTATACCGACACTCCGGTGACGTTGGAGGTGACGGGCCGCCACCCTCAGCAGCGGCTGGGTTCCAAGGGCCTGGCGCTGTCGCGTGACGGATCGACGCTGGTGGTTGGCGCGGCGGTGGCTTGGAGCAAGGGCCGCCCCATCGACAGCCGGATACCCGCTGATGCGGTGGGGGCGGCGTATGTGTTCGTGAGACCTTCAGGAGGCTGGGCCGACGCTACTGAGACGGCCAAGCTGACCACTTTCGGCCACAAATACGACGAGTTCGGGGCGGGGGTGGCCATCAGCGCCAGCGGCGACAAGATCGCGGTGGGCAACCCGGACTCGCGTTCGAGCAACTATCGGGGCTCGGCGTATGTGTACACCAAGCCGGCGAGGGGCTGGGCCGATGATCTCGACGGCGCGGGCGACAACGTGCGGGTGCTGACCGCCGCAGGCGCCGACACCTACCCGAACCACCGCTACGGGTTCGGGGGCCGGGGGCTGGCGTTCGTCGGCGAGGACGCTCTGGTGCTGGGCCAGATCTCCCAGGTCTGGGCCCTGTACCAAAAAGACGGCCTGTCCGAACTGCCCGCCGGGGGCCTGTACGGCGACAACGCCGACCAAAGCGACTTGGCCAACGTGCCTCAGGGCTCCGTCCACGTGTACAAACTCAGAACAGGAGCGACTTCAACGATCCCATACACGCCTCCGCCGGCCCCGCCCCCGCCCTCGACCGGGCCGTCGGGGCCGTCGGGTCCGACCGGGCCGTCGGGTCCTTCGGATCCGACCGGTCCTCCGCCTGAGTTTGAGGACGTGGACGAGGATTCGGTTCACTACGAGAGCATCGTGACGATCAGAAGTCTCGGGATCACCCGAGGGACTTCGGCCACGACTTTCTCGCCGTGGCAGCCGGTGGCGAGGGCTCAGGTGGCCACGATGCTGGCCCGGCTCTGGAGGGCGGCCGGCTGGACCTGCCCGGGCTCGTCCGCCTCGGCCTTTACCGACGTGGCCGAGAGCTCTAGCCACGCGGCGAACATCGGCTGCCTGTCGGCCTTGGGGGTCACCCGGGGGACTTCGGCCGCCACTTTCTCGCCGTGGCAGCCGGTGGCGAGGGCTCAGGTGGCCACGATGCTGGCCCGGCTCTGGGTGGCCGCGGGCCGAACTTGTCCCACCACGGCCGTCCTGACCTTCGATGACGTGGCCGGGGGCCATGCCTCGGGGATCGAATGCATGACGGCCCTGGGGGTCGTCAGGGGCACGACGACTGGGGAGTTCTTGCCGTGGCAGCCGGTGGCGAGGGCTCAGATGGCCACGTTGTTGGCCCGGTTCTATCGGGCGCTCACCGACTGAGACGGGGAACCGGCCTGCGACGGATCGCCGCGGGCTGACTCAGCTTCCGGGATTTGGCAGTTAGCCTCTCTCCCGCCGGTGGCGGCCGGGGAGGTGCACCATCAGATTCGGACCGAAAGCGGCGACGGCGGCGGCCGCGCTGGCCGTGCTGCCCGGGTTCATCCTGGCCCCCCCGCCGGCCGCGGCCCAGACCGGTCCCGTCGACCAGAGCGGTTCCGTTGAGCAGGCCGCGCCCGTCGAGCAGACCGGTTCCGTTGAGCAGACCGCGCCCGTCGACCAGACCGGTTCCGTCGACCAGACCGGTCCTGTCGACCAGAGCGGTTCCGTTGAGCAGACCGCGCCCGCCTATCAGGCCGACCCGCTCGGTCTGATCGCTTGGGGCGAGCTGACCCGCGCCTACACCGCCGACGCGAACCTGTTCGCGGTGTGGGCGTGCGACACCCAGGCCCGCAACCAATACCTGGCCGACCCGGTTGAGGCGGCCCAGTCGTTTGCGACCTGGGCCCAGCCCTACTTCGACTGGCTGTCGGGGGGGCGGTACGCGCCGGAGTTCCTGGCCGCCCACACCGTCGACGCCGCCGGTGCGAATGGGTGCGACGAGGCCGCCGAGCAATTCGAGACCAATCCGCCCGTCAGCGGGGCCGTCGTCGCCGTGGACACCCTGACCCTGGTCGGCCTAGTGACCGACATCACCGCCATTGGCGCCGCCTCGTTCGGGGCGGCCCCGTGCGGAGATTCAGCCGTCGGCGGCGTCGAGCCCGAGGCGCCCTGCCAATGGCCCAAGAACAACCGCACCATCATCCTCGGCGCGGTGGCCGTCGTCCCGGTCCCGGGCGTCACTCTCGTCGGCAAGACGCTGGCCCATGAGATAGGCCACGCGCTGGGCTGGCCCCACAGCTTCCACTCCTCCGAAGACCGGTACGACCAGTACGACAATCTCATGGACGTGATGAGCGGCAGCTATCAACTCGTGGGCACCCCGGCCGTGAACCGCTACGCGGCCGGGTGGATCCCCCCCGAGCAGGTAGCCGTCCACCCGGCGGCGGGCGACACCGGGCCGGGCGCCCTCTACGACCTGGCGCCCGTGGGCCAGCCCGGACTCCAGATGCTGGTGCTGCCCACCGGCCGGCCCGGGGTGTTCTACACCTTCGAGGCCAGGGTCAGGGCGAGCTACGACGCCGGCATCCCCGTCGAGGGGGTGGAGGCTTACCTGATCGATCAGTCGGCTGATGCCTGCGACGACCCCTGGCTGGACGCGTGCTGGGGGCTGGATCGGCGCACCCAGCCCCTGGACTTGGCCGGCCGGACCGGCGATGTCGTCCACGTGTTCGCGGCGGGGGAGGACATCGTGCTGGGCGACACCCGAGTCCGGGTGCTGGCCCCCGCCCCCGGCGAGTCCGGGTACTCGGTCTGGGTCGGGTCAGGCCCGCTGACCGGCGCCTTCTTCGACGACGACGGCTCGGTGCACGAGGCCGCCATCGAGTGGCTGGCCGCCGCCGGGCTCACCCAGGGCTGCGACCGCTACCGGTATTGCCCCGGCGACCGGGTGACCCGAGCCCAGGCCGCCGCGTTCGTGGCCCGGGCCACGGACCTGGCCCCCGCTGTCGGCCCGGCCGCCGAGTTCGCCGACGTCGACCCCGCCGCCTGGTACGCGGGACACCTGAACGCGCTGGTCGGCGCCGGAATCGTCACCGCCGGCGGCCAGTACCGCCCCGCCGAGGCCGTCACCCGGGCCGAGCTGGCGGTGATGCTCGCCCGGGCCCTGGGCCTGCCCCCCGGCGCCGACGGCGCCTTCGCCGACGTGGCCCCCGGCGCCGAGGCCGAGGCGGCGGTATCGGCTCTGGCCGCCGCCGGCATCACCCGGGGCTGCTCGGCCGGTCCGCCGGCCCGGTTCTGCCCCGACGATCCCGTCACCCGGGCCCAGATGGCTTCGCTGCTGATGCGGGCCCTGGCCTGAGAACTCCCTACCCTGTCCGGTCATGGCCGAACCCGACCCGGACCGTGTGGACGCGCCCCCGCCCGACACGCCCCCGCACCGCTACGACGCGGCCCTGGCCGGCGAGATAGAGGCCCGCTGGCAGGACTGGTGGGCCCGCGAGCGGATCTACGAGGCGCCCAACCCCTCAGGCCCCCTGGCTGCCGGGGCCGAGGCCGGGGCTGCCGCTGCCGGGTCCGAGACCGGCGCCGCCGAAGGGCGGCCCAAGCTGTTCATCATGGACATGTTCCCGTACCCGTCGGGGTCGGGGCTGCACGTCGGCCATCCCCTCGGCTACATCGCCACCGACGTGTACGCCCGGTTCAAGCGGATGACCGGGTTCAACGTCCTGCACACCATGGGCTTCGACGCCTTCGGGCTCCCGGCCGAGGAGCACGCCCGCCAGACCGGCCAGCACCCCCGGGCCAACACCGAGGCCAACATCGCCAACATGTCCCGCCAGCTCGACCGGCTCGGGCTGGGCCACGACAAGCGCCGGGCCATCGCCACCACCGACGTCGACTACTACCGCTGGACCCAGTGGATCTTCCTGCAGATCTTCAACAGTTGGTTCGACCCCGTCCAGAACCGGGCCCGGCCCGTCGCCGAGCTGGCGGCCGATCTCGACGCCGGGGCCCGCACCCCCGGCGACACCCGCCCCCCCGGGGCCTCCGCCCCGCCCGGCGCCTCCGGGGCCGGGGACTGGGGGTCCCTCGGCGAGACGGCCCGGCGGCGGGTGATCGACGACCGACGGCTGGCCTACGTGGCCGAGGTGCCGGTCAACTGGTGCCCGGCCCTGGGCACGGTGCTGGCCAACGAGGAGGTGACGGCCGAGGGCCGGTCCGAGCGGGGCAACCACCCGGTGTTCCGGCGCCCGCTCAAGCAGTGGATGATGCGCATCACCGCCTACGCCGACCGGCTGTTGGACGACCTCGGCCTGCTGGAGTGGTCCGACTCGATCAAGACCATGCAGCGCAACTGGATCGGCCGCTCCGCCGGCGCCTTCGTCTCCTTCGCTGCCGCCCCCGCCGAGGCGGCCGGAGCCCCGGGGCCGGGGGCCGGCGAGGCCATCGAGGTGTTCACCACCCGGCCCGACACCGTGTTCGGCACCACCTTCATGGTGCTGGCCCCCGAGCACCCGCTGGTGGACAAGCTCACCGCCCCGGCCTGGCCCGACGGCACCCCCGGGTCCTGGACCGGCGGCGCGGCCGCCCCGGCCGAGGCGGTGGCCGACTACCGGGCCCGGACCGCCGGCATGGCCGAAGCCGAGCGGGCCGAGGGCCGGGACAAGACGGCGGTGTATCTGGGCTGCGAGGCCGTCGTGCCCGTCAACGGCAGCCGGGTCCCGGTGTTCGTGGCCGACTACGTGCTGATGGACTACGGCACCGGCGCGGTCATGGGGGTGCCGGGGGAGGACCAGCGGGACTGGGAGCTGGCCGAGAAGTACGGCCTGGGGATCATCCGCACCGTGCAGCCCCCGCCCGGCCACCCCGCCGGAGAGGCCTATTCGGGCGAGGGCCCGTCCATCAACTCCGGGTTCCTCGACGGCCTCGGCGTGGCCGAGGCCAAGGCCCGCGTCATCGAGTGGCTGGAGGAGAACGGGTCGGGCTCGGGCGCGGTCACCTACAAGCTGCGGGACTGGCTGTTCAGCCGCCAGCGCTACTGGGGCGAGCCGTTCCCCGTCGTCTTCGACGATCACGGCCTGCCGGTGGCCCTGCCCGAGAGCGAGCTCCCCCTGGAGCTGCCCGACTTGGACGACTGGGCCCCCCGGTCCCTGGACGAGGGCTCCGAGCCGGAGCTGCCCCTGGGGCGGGTGCCGGACTGGGCCGAGGCCGAGCTCGACCTGGGCGACGGGCCCCGCCGCTACCGCCGGGAGCTCAACACCATGCCCCAGTGGGCCGGGTCGTGCTGGTACTACCTGCGCTACCTCGACCCGACCAACTCCGAGGCCCTGGTCGACCCCGCCGTCGAGCGCTACTGGATGGCCGACCCCTCCCCGGGCGGGCCCGGCGGGGTGGACCTGTACGTGGGCGGGGTGGAGCACGCCGTGCTGCACCTGCTCTACGCCCGGTTCTGGCACAAGGTCCTCTACGACTTGGGCCACGTGTCGGGCCCCGAGCCGTTCCGACGGCTGGTCAACCAGGGCTACATCCAGGCCGCGGCCTACCAGGACGAACGGGGCGTGTACGTGCCCGCGGAGGAGGTGGAGGGCACGGCCGCGGCCGGTTTCACCCACCGGGGCCGCCCCGTCACCCGGGCGTTCGGCAAGATGGGCAAGTCGCTGAAGAACTCGGTCACCCCCGACGACATGTACGCGGCCTTCGGGGCCGACACGCTGCGCCTCTACGAGATGTCCATGGGCCCCGTCGACCAGGACCGGCCCTGGGAGACCCGCTCGGTGGTGGGGTCCCAGCGGATGCTTCAGCGGGTGTGGCGCAACGTGGTGGACGAGGACACCGGCGAGCTGCGGGTGAGCGACGAGCCGGCGGACGACGGCCTGCGCCGGGCGATGCACCGCACCATCGCCGGGGTCCGCTCCGACATGGAGGGGCTGCGGTTCAACACCGCCATCGCCAAGATCACCGAGCTGAACAACGAGCTGACCCGGCGGGCGGGCCCCGCCCCCCGGGAGGCGGCCGGCGCCCTGGCCCGGATGCTGGCCCCGCTGGCCCCGCACTTCGCCGAGGAGCTGTGGCATCGCCTCGGCGGCGAGGGCTCGGTGACCCGGACCGCCTTCCCGGACGCGGACCCCGCCTGGCTGGCCGACGACACCGTGGAGGTGCCGGTGCAGGTGAACGGCAAGGTGAGGGGCCGGGTGACGATCCCGGCCGACGCCGACGAGGCCGCGGCGGTGGCCGCGGCGGTGGCCGAGCCCAACGTGGCCGCCCATCTGGGGGGCCGGGACCCCCGCCGGCGGATCTACGTGCCGGGCCGCATGATCACGCTGGTGGTCTGAGCGGCCCTGGCGGCGGGCAACGACGATTGAGCGGCCCGGGCCGGCGGCGAGCTGCGACGATTGGCGGCTCGGACCGGCGGCGAGCGGGGGGTGAGCGAGCCGGGCGGCCCGGCCCGAGGCGGGTGAGCCGCAGCCTGTCGATCGCCGAGGCCCGCCGGGTGGCCCTGGCCGCCCAGGGCTTCGCCGACCCCGAGCCCGGCGGCCGGGTCGACCGGCGCCATCTCCGCCGGGTGATGGGGCGGCTCAACCTGCTGCAGATCGACTCGGTGCCGGCGGTGATCCGCACCCAGTACCTGCCCCTCTTCTCCCGCCTGGGGGTCTACCGGGCCGGCCTGTTGGACCAGATGGCCTACGCCGACGGGGAGTGGTTCGAGACCTGGGCCCACGAGGCCTCGCTGGCGCCGGTGGCCGACGAGCCGCTGTTGCGATGGGAGAAGCGGCGGGCGGCGGAGGGCCGCACCTGGGAGAGCCTGGTGAGGGTGGCCCGCACCGAGCCCGGCTATGTGGCCGAGGTGCTGGCCCAGGTGGCCGAGCGCCCCTTGGCCGCGGGCGAGCTGGCCGACCCCCGGCCCCGGTCCGGCGAGTGGTGGGGGAGCCGCTCGCTGGGGTCGGTGGCCCTGGAGTGGCTGTTCCGCACCGGCGCGGTGGGGGTGCGCCGGCGGGGCAACTTCGTCAAGGAGTACGACCTGATCGAGCGGGTGGTGCCGGCCGAGGTGCTGGCCCGCCCCGACCCCGATCCGGCCGACGCCCAGCGGGCGCTGCTGGTGCGGTCGGCCCGGGCCCTGGGGGTGGGCGCGGCCGCCGACCTGATCGACTACTACCGGATGCCGGTGCGCGACGGGCGGGCCCGGCTGGCGGAGGCGGTGGAGGCGGGCGAGCTGGAGGTCGTCGAGGTGCAGGGGTGGTCGGAGCCCGCCTACCTGCACCCGCAGGCCCGGCTGCCCCGCTCGGTGGACGCGGCGACGGTGCTGTCGCCCTTCGACCCGGTGGTGTGGAAGCGGGACCGGGCCGCCCGGCTGTGGGACTTCGAGTACCGGATCGAGATCTACACCCCGGCGGCCAAGCGGGTGTACGGCTACTACGTGCTGCCGGTGCTGGTGGGCGACTCGCTGGTGGGGCGCCTCGACCTCAAGACCGACCGGGCCGCCGGGGCGCTGCGGGTGCTGGGCGCTTTCGCCGAGCCCGGCGCCGACCGGGCCGCGGCGGCCGAGCGGATCCGCCCCCGCCTGGCCGAGCTGGCCGAATTCGTCGGCGTCGGGGAGGTGCGCTACGCCCGCCGGGGAAACCTCATGTCCCACCTGCGGGGCCCATGACCGCCGGGCAGCGGGCTGGGCTGCTACCTCGGAACGATTTTGTAGACGGATCGGAAGGTCAGCAGGTAGAGTTCTCCGTGGCCGTCGATCCCGAATGAGTACGCGGGCGTGTCGGGTCTTCCGATGGCTCGGGTCCAGTCGTAGTGTTGGGTGATCTTGCCGTCTTGGTAGGCGAAGGTGCGTATCCATCTGGCGGCGTAGTCGGAGTAGAAGTATCGTCCGGTCATCTCGGGGATGGCCGCGCCTCGGTAGACGTAGCCGCCGATGACTGCGGTCCCTTCGGTGCGGGGATAGGAGACTTGGGGGACAACAAGCCCAGCGGTGTCGCATCTTGTCGGTGTTGAGCAGTTGGCGCCCTCCATGATGGGCCAGCCGTAGTTGATCCCTCCTTGGGAGGCGTCGGCGACGTTGACCTCCTCCCTGAGGGTTGACCCAACGTCGGCAATGTAGATGTGGGGTCCGTCGAAGCTGAACCGCCACGGGTTGCGCAGCCCGTAGGCCCAGACTTCGGGTAGACCTTGCCTGCCGTCGGCGAAGGGATTGTCGGCTGGTATAGAGTAGGATTCGCCGTTGTCTATGTCGATGCGGATGATGGTCCCCAGCTCGGTGTGCGGATTCTGGCTGGCTCTTGAGTTTTCCCCGTCACCGACGGATATGTAGAGGTAGCCGTCTGTGCCGAACTGAAGCTGCCCACCCTTATGATAGTTTGAGTTTGAGTCTTGTTCGAAAGTGATAATGTGGCGGGCAGTGGAGGGATCTGCCCGGTCTGGGTCGCCGGAGTCGGTTTGGTATTCGTATACCTGGCTGTGGCCGTCGAGGTCCGTGTAGAATACGTAGAATTTGTGGTTGGCGGCGTAGTGAGGGTGGAAGGCCAGACCGAGCAGGCCTTTTTCTATGCTCCCGCTCTCCAGGCTCAGGACTTTGTGGGTTAGGTCGAGAAACGGTTCGGGCAACAAATCGCCGCTGACGATGATGCGGATAGTCCCGTCCCTGGTAGTCAAGAACAGCCGGTCCTCGCTGGCCGGGGCCTGCAGATCGGTGGGGCCTGCTCCCAGGTTGGTGGTGCCGCCCACCACGAGTTCGAGCCGCCACGGGGTTGGCGGGGGTTGGGAGGTCTCGATTGCGAGGACTCGGGTCAGCAAGGTCGCCATTTGGTCGCGTCGCACCAGATCGTCGGGGCAGAACCGGCCGGGGCCGCAGCCGGATAAGACGCCGTTCTGGGCCAGCACGTTGATAGCGGCCTCATGGGCATGGTCGTCGTCGTCTGAGAAGTGGTCTCGGGTGGCGGAGACCAGACTGGGGAGGGCCCGGGCCAGCGGCGTGGCCATCTGGGCCCGGGTCAGCGATTCGCCGGGGCAGAATCGGCGAGTTCCGCAGCCAACTGTTATCCCGGCGGAAGCCAGCCGGTTGATGGCACCCTGGTGTGCGCTGGCGTCGTCGTCATCAAAGAAGTCCTCGGCGTTGTCGGGGACCAAGTCGGGGAAAGCCCGCACTAGCAGCGAGGCGAACTGGGCCCTGGTCACCTCCTCAACAGGGCAGTAGTAGTTCTTCCGGCAGCCGCGGGTGATGCCAGTGGCCGCGAGGGCTTCAATGGCACCCTCATGCATGTTGTTGTCATCATCTAAAAACCAGTAACCTGGTGAATGATAAACAGAGTCAGAGGTGAAGTCATAATTCGCGGGTGTTATGCTCACCCTGACGCGGAAGGCTACAGCTTCATCTCCCCATCCGGCAGCATTGCCAGCCCGCAACCGTACATTATAATACTGATCTACCATCAGACCGGTGATGATATAGTCGGTAGTTGTAGCTCCACTGCCTGGGATATCTATCCATGGACCATATTCTTTCTGAATGCTAGGTCGCCTCAACTTATACTGATACCCTGTGATCGACTCATCATTGGAATCAGACCAAGACAACATCAGTAAACCGTTGTTGGTTATCGGACTGACATCACCAAAAGCTACAAATCCATACGGTTGAGTCGGAATTCGTGTTGCCTCTTGGGAGGGATAGATAGTTATCTGCGGGGGGGGGGTATCGCTATTGACAACAACTCCGGCAACGGCCAAAAGTGCGCAAATAAGCAGCGGAAGTCGTTGCAACAACCATCGAAACCACTGGTCCATGCCATTCCCTATATGCATCTTATTAGAATCTGTCATTTGAACTCGACCACACAGGCTACTGTGGCCCGAAGCCGTTCGCTACTTTGAAGTTGCGAGAGACCGTTGGCGTAAGGCCGTGAACATCGCTGTCGGTCGCTATCCGGGCGAGGGCCTCTGCGAGGTGCGAGAGACCGTTAGAGTGGGGCCGTGAGCATCGCCGTAGAGCCCGCAGAGCTAGCTGCTGTGTCGGCCGCTCACGGGCCGGCCGCCTATGTGCTCACCGTCGGCGACGACGGCCGGCCCCGGGTGATCCACGTGGCCGTGGAGGTGGCCGCCGACGGTGCCATCACCGCTGAGGTCGGTCGGGGCGCGGCGGCCAACGCCGCGGCTCGGCCCGACGTGTGCGTGCTGTGGCCCCCGGCCGCCGACGGCTACAGCCTCATCGCCGACGGCGCTGCCGTGGTGGACGGCGAGCCCCGACCGGGCGCCAGGGTGACCATCCGGGTCACCTCCGCGGTGCGGCACCGCCCGGCGCCGGTCTGACCGCTTCCGAGGCCCGCTCCGGCCGGGGGACTTCCCCAGGCGAGGACGGCCGCGATCTGCCCGATCAGCCCCTGACGGGCTCGGCCGCCGACGTTGGGGCCATGCTCAGGGCCGGTTCGGCTGCCGGCGTCGGGCTCGGGGCGGGTTCGGCTGTCGGCGCTGGGCTCGTGGTAAGGACAGGCTCGGGTGTCAGTGTTGGTGTCGGGCTCAGGGTCCAGGCGGGCTCGACCGCAGTTGGCGGCGGGCTCCAGTTCAGGACGGCCAAGACCTGCTCGGCGCCCTGGGGCAGCGCCCCTGCGGGGCGGCGGCGCATGAGGTTGTGGATCGCCGCGGCCAGCCCGACCAGGATGATCAGGTCGCCGAAGCTCACCACCAGGCCCAGCGGGGGCACCGGGATCACATCGCCCAGGATCTCCAGGACGGTGCCGGAGTCGGCTATCTCCCGAGGTCCGCCCAGCACGGCCCGGTCCACGTCCTCGGCCGCCGCGATCCGGGCTCTCACCAGGGCGGTGGCCCGGACCGGGGTGGCCCGGTTGGCCACCAGCGGAATCAGGTTGGCCGCGATCCCCGCCCCGATCACGGCCATCCCTCCCACCGCCAGATTCGAGGCCACGAAGGCGAGGCCGGCCCCCATCCCCACCAAGGCCAGCAGGACCGGTCCGGGCACGCCGGCCAACTCGAATCCGAGGAAGCCCGTGCCCAGGGCGTCGGCGACCACGGTGATGACCAGCGCCGCCGCGGCCAGGCCCCACAGCCGGGGCCGGGCCCGCAGCACAGAGGCCAGCCTGCCCCGCCTTATCCCGCCCGCGGCCAGCCCGACCGCCGCGAACGCGGCCACCGGAGCGACGGCGGACATTGAGACTGGTCCCACCCCGCCGAGGGTAATTTCGGACCAACCGGCGCTGGTGGACCCTGCGCTCTAGGTTCCCAGACCCCTGACCGATCCCTCGATCGTCTCCTCTTCGCCGTGGTACAGCCAGCAGTGGATGCCCCGGTAGCGGGCATCCGGGTGCTCGAAGTTGCCGCGGTCGGGGATGAATATCCCGATCCTGAACACCGACAGTTCGTAGATCTGGCCCACGAAGCTCTCGAACCGCTCGTAGCAGCCCCGCCGGGCCAGGTCCTCCATGGCCCTGGTGCCCGGGTAGATGGCCGGGTGGGGGGCGTCCACCTCGAAGGTGTAGAACACCTCGGCCCAGTGGGGCTCGTCGCAGTCCAGGCGCGAGGTGATCGTCACTTTGCGTCCGTCCCTGACGTTGTCCACCTGGTTGAAGCAGTCGCCGGAGACCAAGTCGTATCGGGTGATGATCTCGCCGGCGATGTCCAGGGGGCTGATCGCCTCGTCGTCGTCCTCGTCACCGCTGTCTTCGTCGGCGGTGGTGGCCGGGGCGGTGACCTCCGCCGCGGCCCGGGCCGCGGCCGCGGCCGCCGGGTCCTCCACCGGCTCGACCCCGATGACCTCCTCGATGCTGCAGGCCGACCCGACGGCCGCGACCGCGGCCAGCGCGGCCAGCCCGGCGAGCCTCCGCCACCCCGCGGCGGCGGGAATCGGCGCCGGGCCCGGGTCCGGTCCCGCCGGAGCCTGATCGAAGGCCGAGGTTGGCTCCATCCGGCCGTCATCGTAGGTTGGCGGCGCGGCCCCGAAAGCGCTTACCCGGGCGCCCCGCCCCCTGCAGGAAGGAGACCGGCCATGGCCGAGGTCGACTTCGCCGCCTTCGACGCCGACAACCACTATTACGAGGCGGTCGACGCCTTCACCCGCCACGTCGCCCCCGAGATGCGCAAGCGCTGCATGCAGTGGGCGGTGATCGACGGGCGGCAGCGGCTGCTGGTGGCCGGGCGCGTCAACCGGTTCATCCCCAACCCCACCTTCGACCCGGTGGCCCGGCCCGGCTGTCTGGACGACTACTTCCGGGGCCGGATGCCCCGCTCCGACATGCGGGAGGCCTTCGGCGAGCTGGTGCCGCTGCCCGCCGCCTTCAGGGACCGCGGCCGGCGCCTCGAGCTCATGGACTCCCAGGGCTTGGAGGCGTGCTTCTTGTTCCCGACGCTGGGGGTGGGGATGGAGGCGGCCCTGGAGGGCGATCGTGAGGCCCTGACCGCCGCCTTCGGCGGGTTCAACCGCTGGCTGGCCGACGACTGGGGGTTCGCCCACGACGAGCGGCTGTTCGCGGCCGGCTACCTCACCCTGGCCGACCCCGACTGGGCCCTCGACGAGCTCGACTGGCTGATCGAGCGCGACGTGAGGGTGGTGAACGTGCGCCCCGCGTCGGTGGCCGACAACGGCCGCCGACGGTCGCTGGGCCATCCCGCCCACGAGCCCGTATGGCGCAAGCTCGACCGGGCCGGGATCACCGTGGCCATGCACTCCGGCGACTCCGGGTACGGGTTCGCGCTGGAGAACTGGGGCATCGACGCCGAGTTCGAGTCGTTCCGGTTCAGCCCGCTCAAGAGCCTGCTCACCTACTCGCCCATCTCCGACGCCTTGTCGTCGCTGATCGCCGAGGGGGTGCTGTCGCGGCACCCGAACCTGCGGGTGGCCACCATCGAGTCCGGCTCGGACTGGGTCGGGCCCCTGGCCCGCAAGCTGGAGAAGGTGTACCGCCAGCAGCGGTCCGCCTTCGCCGAGGACCCGGTGGAGACCTTCCGCCGCCAGGTGTGGGTGTCGCCCTACTACGAGGACGACCTGATCGCCCTGCGGGACCTCATCGGGGCCGACCACATGCTGTTCGGCTCGGACTTCCCCCACGCCGAGGGCCTGGCCGAACCCGTATCCTTCGTCGACGACTTGGAGGGCTTCTCCGATGAGGAGATACGGATGATCATGCGAGACAACGGGCTGGCCCTGACCCGGCGGGCGGCCTGAGCGGATGGCGGAGACGGGCGGCCCGACGGCCGCTGTTCCGGAGTACGGCGGACGGAGGCTCTGACGGATGGTGGAGATCGATCTCGACTCGGTGCGGGTCTCGCTGCACGTGCTGGCCGTCTCGGTGTGGGTGGGCGGCCAGATCGTCATGGCCGGGCTGATCCCGCTGCTGCGGGGGCTGGGCGGCGAGGCGCCCAGGCTGGCGGCCCGGCGCTTCGCCCTGGTGGCCTGGCCCGCCTTCGCGGTGGCCGTCTTCACCGGCATATGGAACCTGTTCGAGGTGAACCTGGGCGACTTGGAGGCGAGCTACCACATGACGCTGGGTCTGAAGCTGGTGGCGGTGATGGTCTCGGGGGCGGCCGCGGCCTGGCACTCGCTGACCTCGTCGCTGCCGGTCCGGGCCGCCACCGCGGCGGTGGCCCTGCTGAGCGCCCTGTTCGCCCTGTTCACCGGCGTGCTGCTGGTCTGAGCGGCGGCCTGAGCCGGCTAAATCCCGGTCTCCGGGCTGTGACCGGGGCCCGGCTGATCTCGGGGAGTCTCCGGCTGTGACCGGGGCCCGGCTGATCTCGGGGAGTCTCCGGCTGTGACCGGGGCCCGGCTGATCTACGGGGCCGACGGGCGGGCCCGGTGCTGGTGGCCCGGCGCCGACCCCGGCTATCTGGCCTATCACGACCGCGAGTGGGGGCGCCCGGTGACCGACGACGCCCGGCTGTTCGAGAAGCTTTGCCTGGAGGGGTTCCAGGCCGGCCTGTCGTGGCTGACCATCCTGCGCAAGCGGGAGAACTTCCGGGCCGCCTTCGCCGGATTCGACATCGCCGCGGTGGCCGCTTTCGGCCCCGGCGACGTGGAGCGGCTGATGGGCGACGCCGGGATCGTCCGGCATCGGGGAAAGATCGCCTCGGCGGTCAACAACGCCCGCCGGGCGGCCGACCTGATCGCCGAGTTCGGCTCGCTGGCCGCCTACCTCTGGAGCTGGGCCCCGGCTGCCGGAAGTGCCGCCGCCGATGGGAACGCCGCTGGCGGGGGAGAGGCCGCGGAAGTCGCCTCTGAGAGCGACGACGCGAGGGCCGCCGTCGAAGACGCGGCCGGGTGGTCCATGCCGTCGGTCACGGCGGCCTCCACCGCCCTGGCCCGTGACCTCAAGCGCCGGGGCTGGACCTTCGTGGGACCCACCACGGTGTATGCCTTCATGCAGTCGGTGGGCATGGTCAACGACCACGTCCCGGGCTGCTTCGCCCGGTCCGAGTGCCGGGCCGAGCGAACCGGGATCGCTCTGCCCTGACCTAGTTGCCTCAGCCCACCGCCTCGTTCGCTGTTCGCAGCGAGGCGCCGAGGTCTGCTCCCTGGACGTTGTCGAGGTGACCGTCAGCTCACCGCCCGCAGCGAGGCGGCCATGGTGTCGATGACCCGGCCGATCTCGTCGTCGGTGATGACCAGCGGCGGGCACAGGGCCAGCAGGTTGCCGATGGGCCGCACTATCACGCCCCGCTCCAGCATGTCGGCCCGCACCGGGGCCGCGTCCCGGTCCAGCATCGCGCCCCGCACCGCGCCCACACCCCGGTGAGAGGCGATCAGCCCGTCGCCGGCCAGGGCGTCGAGCCCCTCGGTCAGCGCCCGGCCCACATGGCGGGCCCGCTCCACCAGGCTCTCGTCCTTGATGATCTCGAGGTTGCGGATGGCCGCCGCGGCCGCGGTGGGATGGCCCGAGTAGGTGTAGCCGGTGCGCAGCACGAAGCCGGGCTCCTCTATGGCCTCGCACACCCGGCGCGAGGCGATCACCCCGCTGAGGGGCAGGTAGCCCGAGGTGACGCCCTTGGCGAAGGTCATCAAATCGGGGGTCACGCCGAAGGTCTGGGCCCCGAACCACTCGCCGGTGCGGCCGAACCCGCAGATCACCTCGTCGAGGATCATCAGCGCCCCGTGCCGGTCGCAGAGCCGCCGCATCCCCTCCAGGTAGCCGTCGGGGGGCGGGTGTATGCCGCCGCCGCCCTGCACCGGCTCGGCTATCACCGCGGCCACCCGCTCGCCGTGGCGGGCGAAAGCGGTGGCCACGGCCTCGATGTCGTCGTTGGGGACCTCCGCGAAGTGGGGCACGAGGTCGCCCCAGCCTTCTCGGTTGGGGGCGATGCCCTGGGCGGAGGTGCCGCCGAAGTTGGTGCCGTGGTAGCCGTGGGCCCGCTTGATGATCACCTGCCGGTCGGGCTCGCCCCGGCGCTGGGCGACGAGGCGGGCCAGCTTCAGGGCGGTGTCCACTGCCTCGGACCCCGAGCAGCCCAAGAAGACCCGCCCGTCGGGCAGCGGGGAGCGCTCGGCGACCATCTCCGCCAGCCGGGCCGCGGGCTCGTTGGTGAACGGGTCGAAGGTCTGGTAGGCGGCCAGGCGCTCCATCTGCGCGGTGACCGCCTCGGTCATCTCGGCTCGGCCGTGGCCGATCTGGCAGTACCAGAGGCTGGCCAGGGCGTCGATGTAGTCCTTGCCCGCATCGTCGTAGACCACCGACCCCCGGCCCCGGACGATGTTCACGAAGTCGGCCTCGGGCTTGGCCGGGCAGGCGAAGGCGTGCAGGAACGGGTGGGCCGGGCGATGGGAGGTCATGGGCTGAGGCTAGCGGGGGACGATCTTGTAGACGGCGTTGTCAGTCAGCACGTAGAGCTCTCCGTGGCCGTCTTTGCCGAATGACTGCACCGGCCCGATGTTTTCGACTGCTGAGGACCAGTCGTAGTGCTCCGCCACTTGGCCGTCGTTGTAGAGGAATGTGCGGATCCATGCGCCGGTGTAGTCGGAGTAGAAGTATCGGCCGACCATCTCGCCTATGGCGGTGCCCCGATATACGTAGCCGCCGATGACGGCGAGTCCCTGGCCGTGGTCGTATTCTATTTGAGGGGTGAATAATAGCCCGGCGCAATTTGGTTGGCGGCAACGGCTGCCTTCCATGGCGGGCCAGCCGTAGTTGATTCCGCCCCTTGAGACATCGGCGATGTTGATCTCCTCCCATTTGTCCCCCCCCACATCAGCGATGTAGATATGTGGGCCATCGAAGCTGAATCTCCAGGGGTTGCGCAGCCCGTAGGCCCAGACTTCGGGTAGACGTTCTTGGCCGTCGGCGAAGGGGTTATCGGCTGGGATGGAGTAGGGTTCGCTGTTGTCTACATCTATACGGAGGATGGTTCCCAGCGCGGTTCTGGGATCTATTCTGAGGGTGGAGCCCTGTTCCGTTGTTAGTACAGCTAGCGCGTTGTCGTCGCCGACGGATATGTAGAGGTAGCCGTCGGCGTGGAACTGGAGCTGCCCGCTCATATGTAGGGGGTCGCCTTGTTCGATGGTGATGATGTGGCGGGCAGTGGAGGCGTCGGCCCGGTTGGGATCGCCGGGGTCGGTCCGGTACTCATAAACCTGGCTGTGGCCTTCTAAGTCGGTGTAAAAGACATAGAACTTGTGGTTGGTACCGTAGTTAGGGTGGAAAGCCAGCCCGAGCATGCCTCGTTCGAAGCCCGCGGATATAACTTGCTGGGACAAGTCGAGAAACGGTTCGGGCAATAGGGTGCCGTCGACGATTATGCGGATCGCCCCTTGTTTGGTTGTCAAGAACAGGCGGTCGTCGCCGGCTGGGGCTTGAAGGTCGGTGGGGCCGCCGTCGACGCCGTCGGCCACCGGCTCGAGTTGCCAAGGGCTCGGTGCCGACTGGGTTGTCTCCAGGTTGAGGGCCCGGGCCAGCAGCGCCGCCGCCTGATCGCGCCGCATCGGATCGGCGGGGCAGTACCGGCCCGGCCCGCAGCCGGAGACGATGCCGTTTTCAGCCAACACGTTGATGGCGATCTCGTGGACGGTCCCGTCGTCGTCGGAGAAATGATCCCCGTTGGGCGGAATCAGGCCGGGGAGGGCCCGGGCCAGCAGCGTCGCCGCTTGGTCGCGCCGCATCGGATCGGCGGGGCAGTACCGGCCCGGCTTGCAGCCCGCGGTTATACCCGCGGAGGCCAGCCGGTTGATGGCGATCTCGTGGACGGTCCCGTTGTCGTCGGAGAAGTAGTTTTCGGCGTCGTCGGGGATCAGGTCGGGGAAGGCTCGTACCAGGAGGGAAGCGAACTGGCCTCTGGTCATCGGATCGGCGGGGCAATAGAGGTTGTGTCGGCACCCGGGGGCGATGCCCGCGGCGGCGACGGCCTCAATAGCGCCCTCGTAGACGCTCCCGCCGTCGTCGGAGAACCAGAAACCAGGTGGAGGGGGAACCCGGGGGTAGGCTAAGACACTGTTGCCTGGACCCGCGCTGTTGACGGCTCGCAGAACCACGTAGTGCCGGGTGTCACGGTCCAGGACGGTCAGGGTCAGGCTACGAGCCGTCGGTGGCAATTTAATCCAGCCTGACGACATGCCAGGCCCGATCTTGTAGCGGTATTGGTACCAGAGGACTTGGTCTTGCGCCCGCGGGCAGTCCCATGCGACAGTAATGGTGCCGCTGTAGAAAGACGAGGCCAATAGGACCGGTCGTCTTGGCCGTGAAACTACGTCTTCAGTGGTTGCAGACACCATGCACGGTTCTCTTGGAATCGCCGCATTGCTCGCCGCCTGAGCATGGACTACTACGGGAGTTGTCACTTGTGACAATAGTCCAGCGATCAGCGCACAGACCAGTAAAGTAGTCAAACGAGGCATATGGGTCTTGCGCCGTTCCCGATCATCGCATGCACCGTGGGCTATCTTGACAATACCAGAGGCTGGCCAGGACCTAATGCTGGCCGAACCGGCCGGGATTTCTATGCCCCGACCCATTTGAAGGCGATTGCAGGACGGGTGGGCCTGGCGATCGGAGATCATGGGCTGAGGCTAGCGGGGGACGATCTTGTAGACGGCGTAGCCGGTCAGCACGTAGAGCTCTCCGTGGCCGTCTTTGCCGAATGACTGCATCTGCGCGACGTTTTCGACTGCTGAGGACCAGTCGTAGTGCTCTGTCACCTCGCCGTCGTCGTTGTAGAGGAATGTGCGGATCCATGCGCCGGTGTAGTCGGAGTAGAAGTATCGGCCGACCATTTCAGGTAAGGCAGTGCCTCGGTATACGTAGCCGCCGATGACGGCAAAACCCTGGGCATGGTAGTATTCGATTTGAGGAGTGAACAGCCCGGCGCAGTTTGAGGTTGGACTGACGCATATGGAGCCGTCCATGACCGGCGAGCCGTAGTTTATTCCACCCTGGGAAGCCTTGGCGATGTTGATCTCCTCAATGTGGACATCTCCCACGTCGGCGATGTAGATATTGGGGCCGTCGAAGCTGAATCGCCAAGGATGGCGCAGCCCGTAGGCCCACACTTCAGGTAGGCCATCTTGGCCGTCGGCGAAGGGGTTATCGGCAGGGATGGAGTAGGGTTCACCGTTGTCTACATCTATGCGGAGGATGGTCCCATGCGCGGTTTGCAAATTCTGACTGCTTTCGGGGTTGTTGTTGTCACCGATGCCGATGTATAGGTAGCCATCAGGACCGAATTGGAGCTGCCCTCCGTGGTGAGTACTTGTGTCTCGCTCTATGGTGACGATGTGGCGGGCGGTCGAAGGATCGGCCCGGTTGGGGTTCTCGGAGTCGGCCCGGTACTCGTATATTCGGATGTTGCCGTCTAAGGCAATATAGAAGACGTAGAACTTGCCGTTGGTGTCGTAGCGGGGGTGGAAGGCCAGCCCGAACAGGCCCCCTGAGATTTTACTGGTCAAGTCGAGGAATGGCCCGGGTAAAAGGGCGCCGTCGGCCATCACACGGATCATCCCTCGTCTGGTGGCCAGAAATGCCCGGTCGTCGCCGATGGGGGCCTGCAGGTCGGTGACGCCGCCGACAATCCCGTCGGCCACTAGCTCGAGCCGCCACAGGCTTAGTTGAGGTTCGGCCCGATTCAGGTTGAGGACCCGGGCGAGCAGGGTCGCGGCCTGGTCGCGCCGTATCGGGTCGTCGGGGCAGAACCGGCTCGGCCCGCAGCCGGCGAGGATGCCGTTTTCGGCCATGGCGTTGACGGCGATCTCGTGGATGCTGCCGTCGTCGTCGGAGAAGTGATCCCGTTCGGGCGGAGCCAGGCCGGGGAGGGCCCGGGCCAGCAGCGTCGCCGCTTGGTCGCGCCGTATCGGGTCGTCGGGGCAGAACCGGCTCGGCCCGCAGCCGGCCGCGATCTCCACTGCGGCCAGCCTGTTGATGTCGGCCTCGTGGACGCTGCCGTTGTCGTCGCCGAAGAAGTCTCCGGTGTAGTCGGGGACCAAGTCGGGGAAGGCCCGCGCCAACAGCGAGGCGAACTGGCCCCGGGTCGTCTCCTCAGCGGGGCAATAAAGGTGCCGTCCGCACCCAGATGCGATTCTCGCGGCCGCGAGAGCTTCAATGGCCCCCTCATGGCGGCTGCCGTCATCGTCTGAGAACCAGAAACCAGGTGGAGGGGGAACAGTTGGCGCGATCACTGGGTAGCCTATCGCAGTAACTTCACATTTGGTCGATTCGGTCATTTCACAGACTCTTACATGCCATAAACTACTGAAATCCCAACATACAGATCTCTTACAGGCTCTAAGTCTTACATTATATATTGCATTGGTTCTAAGGCCGGTGATGGTATATTCAGTAGTGGACGCTCTGCTGTCAGGAATATCAATCCACGGACCGTATCCTACCTCTGATGCACTTCTGAATTGATACTGATAATGAGTGATTGAAGGATTACCAGGATTAGACCATGACAAAACTATCGAGCCCTTATTCGAACCTTGATCATCCTCAACTGAGGCAACTGATCCCACTAATTTAGCCGAATCTTGTGTCATCGTCTTGGACGGTGTCGCCGCTTGAGCGGTCTGGACCGCATCCTGCGGGGGGGGGTATTGTTATGGACGAACGCGATTCCCGCAAACAGTGCGCAAGTCAGCCACGGACATCTCAGCAAGAGCATTTTGAATTTACGGCTCTGGTGGTCGGTCATTGCAGGTGGGGGATGAGCAGGTTGATCGGAGGTCATGGGTTGAGGCTAGTGGGGGCGATCTTGTAGACGGCGTCGCTGGTCAGCACGTAGAGCTCCCCGTGGCCGTCTTTGCCGAATGACCACACCTGCCCGAGATCTTCGATCGCCTGGGACCAGTCATAGTGCTCGGTGATCTCGCCGTCTTGGTAGGCGAAGGTGCGTATCCATCCGGTGTAGTCGGCGTAGAAGTATCGGCCGACCATCTCACCTATGGCAGTTCCTCGATATACGTAGCCGCCGATGACGACGAACCCATCGTTGCGATAGTATTCGATTTGAGGGGTGAACAGTCCGGCGCAGTTCGAGTTCGAGTTGATGCATTGGGTATCACCCACGATGGGCCAGCCGTAGTTTATTCCGCCCCTTGAGACGTCGGCGATGTTGATCTCCTCCCGTTCGTGGTGCCCTACATCAGCGATGTAAATGTTGGGGCCGTCGAAGCTGAATCTCCAGGGGTTGCGCAGTCCGTAGGCCCACACTTCTGGCAGGCCATCTTGGCCGTCGGCGAAGGGGTTATCGGCAGGAATCGAGTAGGGGTCACCATTGTCTACATCTATGCGAACGATGGTCCCTAGGATGTTGTGGGGGGTTTGGTCCAAAGTTTCTGGCTTGTTGCCAAGATTGAAGCATGCTCCGTCGCCGACGGCTATGTATAGGTAGCCGTCGGCACCGAATTGGAGCTGTCCGCCATTGTGCCAGAGGCATTCCTGGGTGAAGGTGATGATGTGGCGGGCGGTGGAGGAGTCGGCCCGGTTGGGGTCGGAGGGGTCGGTCCTGTACTCGTAGACCTGATTGTGACCGTCTAAGTCGGTATAAAAGACATAGAACTTGTGGTTGGTGGCGTAGTGGGGGTGGAAGGCCAGCCCGAGCAGGCCTTCTTCGACGGTCTCGGAATTGACTTTGCCGGTCAAATCGAGGAGCGGTTCGAGCAATAAGGCGCCGTCGGCGATTATGCGGATCGCCCCCTGTTTGGTTGCCAGGAACAAGCGGTCGTCGCTGGCTGGGGCCTGAAGGTCGGTGGGGCCGCCGTCGATGCCGTCGGCCACCGACTCGAGTTGCCAGGGGCTCGGTGCCGGCTGGGTCGGCTCCAGGTTGAGGGCCCGGGCCAGCAGTGTCGCCGCTTGGTCGCGCCGCATCGGATCGTCGGGGCAGTACCGGCCCGCCCCGCAGTCGGAGACGATGCCGTTTTCGGCCAACGCGTTGATGGCGATCTCATGGACGGTCCCGTCGTCGTCGGAGAAATGATCCCGGTCGGGCGGAGCCAGGCCGGAGAGGGCCCGGGCCAGCAGCGTCGCCGCCTGGGCCCGGGTCATCGAATCGTCGGGGCAATACCGCCGGGGCCCACAGCCCGCGGTTATCCCCGCGGCGGCCAGCCGGTTGATGGCACTCTCGTCAACGGTCCCGTCGTCGTCGCTGAAATAGTTTTCGGCGTCTTCGGGGATCAGATCGGGGAAGGCTCGTACCAAGAGGGAAGCGAACTGGGCCCTGGTCATCGAATCGGCAGGGCAATAGAGGTTGTGCTGGCAACCCGGGGCGACGCCCGCGGCGGCGACGGCCTCAATAGCGCCCTCGTGGATGCTCCCATCGTCGTCTGAGAACCAAAAACCAGGTGGAGGGGGAACCCGGGGAAAGGCTAAGATGCTGCTGCCGAAGCCCGCGCTGTTGACGGCTCGCAGAACCACGTAGTGCCGAGTGTCACGGTCCAGGACGGCCAGGGTAAGGCTGCGGTCCGTCGGTGGCAATGTAATCCAGTCTGACCACATGCCGGGCCCGATCTTGTATCGGTATTGGTACCAGAGGACTTGGTCTTGCGTCCGCGGGCAATCCCAGGCAATGGTAATGGTGCCGTCGTAGAAAGACGAGGCCAATAGGACCGGCCGGCTTGGAACATATGTCGCAGTGGTGGCAGGAACCGTGGTCGTCCGAGCACTAAAATAGACCCGACTGGCCCCCCACCCGGCTGTGTTGCCAGCCCGCAGCCGCACATTATAGCGCGTGTGGTTGTTAAGGCCGGTGATGGTGTGGCCGGTGGTGGAGGCTCCGCTGCCAGGGATGTCGATCCACGAGCCGTATTCTTCAGACGTATCAGGGGTCCTCAGCCGGTACTGATAACCATTGATTGAAGAGTCGCCGGGATCATCCCATGACAGGACAATTGAACCATCGCCAGAACCCGAGCCGTTCCTACCCACAGCCGACAACCCACACGGTTCCCCTGGAACCGCCGCATTGTTCGCGGCCTGAGCATGAGCCGTACGGGGAATTACCATTTGTGGTAACAGTCCGGCGACTAGCGCACAGATCAAGAAGCAGATAACGATGCACATGATTTCAACGCGCGTGCAAGACGGGTGGGCTGTTCGATCGGAGGTCATGGGTTGAGGCTAGCGGGGGCGATCTTGTAGACGGCGTCGCTGGTCAGCACGTAGAGCTCTCCGTGGCCGTCTTTGCCGAATGACCACACCTGCCCGAGATCTTCGATCGCCTGGGACCAGTCATAGTGCTCGGTGATCTCGCCGTCTTGGTAGGCGAAGGTGCGGATCCATCGGCCGCTGATGTCGGAGTAGAAGTATCGGCCGGTCATCTCACCTATGGCGGTGCCTCGATATACGTAGCCGCCGATGACGGCAAACCCATCGTTGCGGTAGTATTCGATTTGAGGGGTGAACAGTCCGGCGCAGTTCGAGTTTGAGTTGATGCATTGGGTATCACCCACGATGGGCCAGCCGTAGTTTATTCCACCCCTTGAGGTGTCGACGATGTTGATTTCCTCTCGTTCATTATGCCCTACATCAGCGATGTAGATGTTGGAGCCGTCGAAGCTGAATCGCCAGGGGTTACGCAGCCCGTAGGCCCAGACTTCGGGTAGACCTTCTTGGCCGTCGGCGAAGGGGTTGTCGGCAGGAATCGAGTAGGAGTCGACGTCGTCTATATCTATGCGGAGGATGGTTCCCGGCGCTGTTCTGGGGTTCTGTCCGTTGTTAGAGAGCAGGTCGTCACCGACGGCTATGTATAGGTAGCCGTCAGCGCCGAATTGAAGCTGTCCGCCCATATGTATAGCGTTGGTCTGTTCGATGGTGATGATGTGACGGGCGGTGGAAGCGTCGGCCTGGTTCGGGTTCTCGGGGTCGGTCCGGTACTCATATATTTGGCTATGGCCGTCTAAGTCGGTATAAAAGACATAGAACCTGAAGCTGGTGTCGTAGTGGGGGTGGAATGCCATCCCGAGCAGACCTTGTTCGCCGCCCGCGGACATGACTTCGCTGGTCAAGTCAAGAAACGGTTCGGTCAATAGGGCGCCGTCGGCGATTATGAGGATCGCCCCCTGTTTGGTTGCCAGGAACAAGCGGTCGTCGCCGTCTGGGGCTTGGAGGTCGGTGGGGCCGCCGTCGATGCCGTCGGCCACCGGCTCGAGCCGCCACGGGCTCGGCTCAGGCTGGGTCGGCTTCAGGTCCAGTGCCCGGGCCAGCAGCGTCGCCGCCTGATCGCGCCGCATCGGATCGTCGGGGCAGTACCGGCCCGGTCCGCAGCCGGAGACGATGCCGTTTTCGGCCAACGCGTTGATGGCGACCTCATGGACGGTCCCGTCGTCATCGGAGAAATGATCCCGGTCGGGGGAAGCCAAACCGGGGAGGGCCCGGGCCAGCAGTGTCGCCATCTGGGCTCGGGTCATCGGTTCGGCGGGGCAGTAACGGCCCGGCCCGCAGCCGCTCGCGATCCCCGCAGCGGCGAGGCCGTTGACGGCGGCCTCGTGGACGCTGCCGTCGTCGTCGCCGAAGAAGTCGTCGGCGTCGTCGGGGACCAAGCCGGGAAAGGCCCGCGCCAATAGCGCGGCGAACTGGCCGCGGGTCACCTCCTCATCGGGGCAATAGAGGTCGTATCGGCACCCTCGGGCGACGCCCACGGCCGCGAGTGCCTCAATGGCGCCCTCGTGGATACTGCCGTCATCGTCTAAGAACCAGAAACCAGGTGGAGGGGGAACATCCGACGGAAACACTGGAACCCTTATTTGAAGCTTTTTAGCTTTACATTCGCCCGTGTTGCAAGCTCTTACATGCCATTTAACTCTCGCAATTCCGCATTTGGTCGGCCTGCAGGCTCGATATCGTATATGATAGGCCATATCCGTTTTAAGGTTGGTGATGGTATTTACAGTGGTGGTCTCATAGTTGAAGGGAACATCTATCCACGGACCGTACCCTGCCTTTGATGCACTCCTGAATCTATACTGATAATGAGTGATTGAAGTATCACCAAGATTAGGCCATGACAAAACTATCGAGCCCTTATCCGAACCTTGATCGTCCTCAACTGGGGCAATAGATCCTAATAATCTAGCCGAGTCTTGCACCGTCGTCTCGGCCGGTGTCGTCGCTTGGGCGGTCCAGACTGTATCCTGCGGGGTGGGGGTATCGTTATGGACGAGCGCGACTCCCACAAACAGCGCGCAAGCCAGCCACGGACACCGCTGCAAGAGCATTTCGAACCTACGGCCCTGGTGGTCGGTCATCGCAGATGGGGGATGAGCCGGTCTATTATGGCGTCTAGCAGCGCCTCAGACGTCCCGAAGTTGAGCCGCACGCAGCCTTCGCCGCCGGTCCCGAACTCGGTTCCCTCCAGCAGCGCCACCCGGGCCCGCTCCAGCAGGGCGGCGGCGGGCCGGTGGCCCAGGCCGCAGGCCGACACGTCCAGCCAGGCCAGAAACGTCGACTCCGGCAGGTGCATCCGCACCGCCGGGGCCTCGGCCGCCAGCCGCCGGGCCAGATGGTCGCGGTTCGCCCGGAGCTGGTCGAGCAGCCGGTCGGCCCAGGCCCCGCCCTCGGTCCAGGCCGCCACCGAGGCGTCGATGCCCGTCCGGGAGGCGTGGCCCAGCAGCAGGGGAGGGTGGGCCTCGATCACCCGGCGGCGCAGCTCCGGGCAGCCGAAGACGGTTAGGGCGCAGCGCAGCCCCGACAGGGCGAAGGTCTTGGCCGGCGAGGTCACGGTTATCACCCGGTCGGCGGCGCCGTCCAGCGACAGCATGGGCACGAATTCGGCCGGGGGGTACACCATGTCGCCGTGAATCTCGTCGGACACGACGTAGAGGCCGCGATCGCGGGCCACCTCGACGATGCGGGCCAGGGTGTCTCGGTCGGCCACCCGGCCGGTGGGGTTCTGGGGGTGCGACAGCAACAGCACCTTGGCGCCGGGGTCGGCCGCGGCCACCGCTTCGAGGTCGTCGGGGTCGAGGCGCCATCCGCCGGGGCCTTGCCGCATCGGCCACTCCACCGGCCGCCGCCCCGAGGTGGGGCAGATCTGCCAGAACACGTGGTAGACGGGCGGCGTCAGGATCACCCCCTCGCCGGGGCCGGCCAGTGCGGTGACCGCGGCGACGACGCCCTGGAGGGCGTCCACGCACACCGCGGCCAGCGCCGGGTCGGGGTCCCAGCCGTAGCGGGACCGGGCCCAGCCCCCGAAGGCCTCGGCCACCTCAGAGTCGCGGCGGTGATAGCCCAGCTCGCCCCGGTCGATCGTGGCCCGCATGGCCTCTATCACCGAGTCGGGCTGGCGGAAGTCGTGCTCGGCCACCCAGGCCGGCAGAACGTCGGGGCCGTATTGGGACCACTTGGCGTTGTGGGGGCTGCGCTTGCCCCCGACGTCGACGTGATCGAAGGCGACCGGGTCGGCTCCGGCGTCGGCGCGGTGGAAGGCGGTCGGGTCGGCCCTGCTGTCTCCGCGGTCAAGGGCAGCCGAGTCGGCTTCGGTGTCGACGTGGTTGAGGGTGCCGGGTCCGGTCACGGTTCGATGTCTTTGATCGAGGTTGGTCCGGGGTGGTTGGTCGAGGCGGTGAGGGGGCCGGGTCCGGTCACGGCTGGTTAGGGTACCGCTCGGATTGGCGGCGATTGGATAGAGCGGGGGTGCGGTGAAGTTCGGCATCGGGTTCGCCAACACCGGGCCCTTCGCCTCCGGGCCCGGGGCCGTCAAGCTGGCCGCCTCGGCCGAGGCGGCCGGGTTCGAGTCGCTGTGGACGGTGGAGCACGTCGTCTACCCCGAGGGGTACGAGTCGGTGTACCCCTACGGGCCCAGCGGGAAGATGCCGGGGTCGGGCCGCAACCCCATCCCCGACCCGCTGGCCTGGCTGGGCCACGTGGCCGCCGCCACCTCCGAAATCCGGCTGGCCACCGGCATCTCGCTGCTGGCCGAGCGCCACCCCCTCGTCTTCGCCAAGGAGGTGGCCACCGTCGACTCCATGTCGGGGGGACGGGTGGAGCTGGGGATCGGCGTGGGCTGGCTGCGGGAGGAGTTCGAGGCACTGGGCGTGCCCTGGGCCCGGCGGGGGGCCCGCACCGAGGAGTACCTGGAGGTGATGCGGCGGGTGTGGGCCGAGGACGACGTGTCCTTCGAGGGCGAGTTCGTGTCGTTCGAGCGGGTCAGCTCCAACCCCAAGCCGGCCGCGGGCCGGGTGCCGGTCCACATCGGCGGCCATAGCCCGGCCTCGGCCCGCCGGGCTGGCCGGGTGGGCGACGGCTTCTTCCCGGCCGAGGGGGACGTGGCCTCCCTGGCCCAGATGGCCCGGGCCGAGGCGGCCGAGGCCGGCCGGGACCCCGCATCGATCGAGGTGACCACGTTCCATCCCGGGCTGCTGGGCGACGACCCGTCCGCCGCGGTGGCTGAGGCCGAGTCGTGGGGCGTACACCGGCTGCTGGCGCCGGCCTTCCGCTATTTCCGCCACACCGAGGAGGCCCTGGCCGACTTCGGCCGCTCGGTCATCCAGCCCTGCGGCTGAGCTGGGATCGCGCCCGGCCTGGAACCAGCCTGGAAAGCACGCCGGGGCGGTCCGGTGGCGTCATCCGGCTCTGCGGCTGAGGGCCGACGGCGCGGTCTCGGTCGCCGCGGCGGCTTCGGTTTGCCCGGACTGCCCGAGGCCGTATGGCGTTATCTCGAAGCGCACCGGGCGGTCCAGGGCGTCGGCCAGCAGGCCGCAGCGGTCCCGGGCGGTGAACATCTCCAGCTCGGCGTCGGTGCCGGCGATCGTGTGGACCTGCGATCCGCAGGCCCCGGTCGTCGGTGTCGGCGGAGACGTGGCGCACCGCACGCCGGTAGGTGCGGTCCAGGGCGATCCCCACCCGCAGCATCCCGGCCAGCAGCCGGACCCGCCGCTGATCGGCCCGGTCCAGCCCGGCGAAGCTCGGGTGGGACTTGCGGGGGGCGCTCTTGCGGTGGTAGCGGGCCACCTGGGCGATCAGCTCCAGCTCGTTCTCGGTGAACCCGGCGAGCTGCTCGCTGTGGCGGATCAGGTAGTAGGAGTGCTGGTGGTGGGCGGCGTGGGCCACGAACCGCCCGATGTTGTGCAGCAGCCCGGCCGCCTCCAGCACCTCCCGCTCGGCCTCGTCCAGCCCGTGGATCGGCCGGGTCTCGTCGAAGAGCTCCAGGGCCAGGTTGGTGGAGTGCTCGGCGTGGGCGAGGTCCTGGTCGTAGCGGCGGGCGACGGCCAGCACGCTGGACCGCCGCAGGTCGTTGAGGTGGTGCAGCCCGCGGGCCGGCGACCGGTCCCTCCGGTGAAACCTGTCCAGCAGCAGCCCCTCCCGCAGCGCCCCGGTGGACACGGTTAGGGTGCGAATGCCCAGGGCCTTGAACATCTGGCGGAGCAGGACGGCGCCGGCCACGATCACCTCGGCCCGGCCCGGGTCGAGTCCGGGCGCCCCGGCCCGGTCGGCCGGGCGGGGACGGGACACGAGGTCGGCCACCACCGCGTCGAGGTCACCGCGGGCGAGGGCGGCGTTGCCCACCGTCCGCAGGGGCGCGCCCCGGCGGGCCGCCCCCATCAGGGCCAGGGCCTCGATGGTGCCCGAGCAGCCCACCGCCGTCTCGAACTCGGGCATCTCCCGCAGGAACGGGGCGATGAAGGACTGGATGTGGCGGCGGCAGGACTTCACCGCCCCGGGCTTGACGACTCCGCCGGGGAAGAACCGGTCGGTGAGGCGGATGTGGCCCAGCTTCAGGCTGCGGGCCAGGGCCGGCTCGGTGCCGGTGCCGGCGATCACCTCGGTGGACCCGCCCCCGATGTCGATCACCAGATGGGGCCGGCCCGCGATGGGCACCGCGCTCATGGCCCCCAGGTGGATCAGGCGGGCCTCCTCCACCCCCGACACCACCTCCACCGCCACGCCGGCCTCGGTGCGGGCCCGGCGCAGGAAGTCGGCGGCGTTGGCCGCCTCGCGCACCGCGCTGGTGGCCACCGCCACCACGTCGGCCTGGTGGGCCTCGGCGATGCGGCGGCACTCGTCGAGGGCGGCCACGGCCCGGTCGACGGCGTCGGGGTGGAGCCGCTTCATGTCGTTGCCGCCCGAGCCCAGCCGCACCGGCATGCGTTCTGTGGCCAGGAAGTCGGGCGGACCGCCGGGAACGGGCCGGGCCACCACCATGTGTACCGAGTTGGTGCCCACGTCGATGGCGGCCAGCGGTTTGGGGTCTGGGCGCAGCGGGTCGGCGCCCGTGTCGGTGGCGGGGTGCGGCATCAGGCGGGGTTTGGGCGCAGCGGGTCGGCGCCCGTGTCGGTGGCTGGGTGCGGCATCAGGCGGGGTTTGGGCGCAGCGGGTCGGCGCCGGTGTCGGTGGCGGCTGGCGGCATCAACCGCCGTGGCTGCCGCCGACCGCAGGCTGGCTGGTTTCGACGGGCCGGGCGGGATCGGCGCCCCAGGCCGACCACGACCCCACGAACAGCCGCCCGTTGCCCAGTCCGGCCCGGCGCAGGGCCAGCAGATCGCAGCAGGCCGACACGCCGCTGCCGCAGTAGGCGATGATGTTGGAGGAGTTGGACGCCCCTGGGTCGGGGGATTCTGCGCCCGGTGTTTCTGCGCCCGATGTTTCCGCCTCGGCGCCTGGTGTTTCTGCGCCCGGTTCGGCGGCGCCGATGGCCGTGTAGCGGGCCCGCAGTTCGGTCGCGGGCAGCAGCCTGCCGTTGGCGGCCAGGTTGGCGGTGGCGGGCATGTTCAGCGCCCCGGGCACATGGCCGAAGCGGGGGTCGATGGGGTTGGGGTCGCCCCGGTAGCGCTCGGGCGAGCGGGCGTCGATGACCACGGCGCCGGGCCGGTCCCGGAGGCGGTCCATCTCGTCGATGCCGACGAAGCGGTTCTCGGGCCAGGGCCGGGGGGTGAACTCAGCCGGCGCCCAGGCGGCCGGGGCCGTCTCCAGCGGCCCGGCCCAGGCCCCGATGCCGCCGTCGAGCACCGCCGCGGGATGTCCCAGCGAGTCGAGCATCCACCACATCCGACCCGCGATCACCCCGCCGGCGTCGTCGTAGACCACCACCGGGTCGCCGTCGCCAATGCCGAGGCGGCCCATGGCCTCGGCGAAGCGGTTGGGGTCGGGCAGGGGATGGCGGCCCCCGACGGTTGTGGAGCGCCCGGATAGGTCGGTGTCGAGGTCCACGAAGCGGGCCCCCGGCAGGTGGCCCCGGTCGTAGGCGTCCCGGCCCGAGCGGCCGTCCAGGTACCACCGCACGTCGGCGACCACCACCGAGTCGAGGTTGTCGGCCAGCCAGCCGGCAGCTACTACCGGCCCGAATGTGTCCGTGTCTAAGCCCATGTCATTTGTGCTCATGTTGTCGGTGTTACGTCCGTCTCCGTGTTCAACCTTTGATGAGGGTCTTGCGATGTCTCACCCCGATGCCTCCTGCCTGTTCGCGTCAGTTCTCGGCGGCCCCGCGGCCTGCGCTGTCACACCCCGGTGTCAGTCTTCGTCCCATGTCACAGTCCGGGTGCTCACATGCCGGCCGCGGCGGCCACTCGGCGGGCCATGGCCGCCACTTCGCCGGGATGGGTCAGCATCACCCGGTGGCGGCCGCCCTCGACGGTCACCCGCCTCACGTCGGACAGCCGGGCCTCCATGTAGTCGTTGGCCCCCATGAAGTTGCGGTCGCCGTCGCCCACCACCAGCCCCACCGGGACCGTCACCTCCTCCAGCCGGTCGATCACCATCGAATCGACGTGGAGGCCGATGGCCGCGGCGGGGGGCACGGAGAGATTGGGGGCGTTGGCGTTCACCCGGTCGTTCCACTGGGCCATGGAGTCGGCGTCCCGGAACCCGGGGCCGGTCGAGACCAGCACCAGACCGGCGGCCGTCGGGCCGTCCTGGCGGGTGATCCGGTGGGCCAGGGCCAGGTAGCCGCCGAGGGAGTGGCCCACCACCAGGGCGGGGCCGGTTTGCTCCAGCACCGCGTCGAGGGCTTCGAGCACCGCCTCGCGCCGGTAGGCGTCGGGGTCGTCGGGGACGGGGGAGCGGCCGTGGCCCGGGAGGTCCACCGCGGTGCAGGCGAAGTCGCCGGCCAGGTCGGCCACCGTCTGGTCCCACACCGACGAGTCGTCGCCCATGCCGTGCAGCAGCACCACCGGCGGCCCCGAGCCGGTGGTTGTGGCGTGAAGCTCGGTCATTCCCGGTCTCGGGCCCGGTCGCCGCCTTCGGGGCCGTCGTCCTCGCCGCCTTCGGGGCCGTCGTCCTCGCCGCCTTCGGGGCTCTCGCTTGCGAAACCGCTGCCTTCGCTGCCCCGGGCTTGGCCGTCCTCGGAGTGTTCGCCTTCGGGGCCGTCGCCTTCGGAGTGCTCTTCCTCGGAGCCCTCGACCTGCCCGATGCCGGGTTCCACGTACATGGGGCTGGCGATGGGCACGGCCCGGCGGGTGTTGGTTTCCACCCGGTCGATGGCCGCGGCCAGTTCGGCGGTGGTGTAGCCGGGGTCGAACTGCACCTTGGCCGCCACCAGCAGCTCGTCGGGCCCGAGGTGCTGGGTGCGCAGGTGGATCAGCCTCTCCACCCCCTCGGTGGAGGAGATGGCGGCCCGGATGGCGGCGGCGTCGGCCTTGCCGGCCGACTCTCCCAGCAGCAGGCTGCGCATCTCCACCATCAGCACCACGGCGATGGCCCCCAGCAGCACGCCGATGGACAGGGTGCCGATCCCGTCCCACACCGGGGCGTCGAAGACGGTGGCGATGCTCACCGCGGTCAGGGCGAAAACCAGGCCGATCATGGCGCCGAGATCCTCCAGCAGCACCACCGGCAGCTCCGGGGTCCGGGATCGGCGGATGAAGGCCGTCCAGGAGGCCGAGCCCCGGATGCGGTTCGACTCGACGATGGCGGTTCTGAAGGAAAAGCCCTCCAGCACGATGCCGATGGACAGCACCGAGATGGCCCAGAGGGGCGAGTCGATCTCGTGGGGGTGGCGGATCTTCTCCACGCCCTCCCAGAGGGCGAACAGCGATCCCACCGAGAACAGCACCAAGGCCACCACGAAGGACCAGAAGTAGCGCTCCCGCCCGAACCCGAACTGGTGCTCGTCGGTGGCGTCCCGGCGGGCCAGGCGGCCGCCCAGCAGCAGCAGGGCCTGGTTGGAGGTGTCGGCCACGCTGTGGATGGCCTCAGCCAGCATCGACGACGACCGGGTGAAGGCGAAGGCGACGAACTTGGCGATGGCTATCCCGAGGTTGGCGAACAGGGCGGCCAGGATCGCCTTGGTGCCTCCGCCTGCCGCCACGCCGGGCCAGGGTAGCGCCGCCCGCTCGGTCGTTGGTGATCCGGGCTGGGCGGCCGGGCGGCGGTCCGCCTGTTCGAGGTTAGGCGGCGGTGGTGCCTCGCTTGGTCGGGCCAGGGCGGCCGGTGACCTCGGCCGGTGACCTCGGCCGGTGACCTCGGCCGGTGGCCCGGTAGCGTCGGGCGGGTGACTGCCGTGTTCGCCTCCCCCCGGGAACTGCTCGGCGCCGTCGGCCGCCATCTCGGGAACAGCGACTGGATCACCATCGACCAGGACCGCATAAACCTGTTCGCGGAGGCCACCGGCGACCACCAGTGGATCCACGTCGATCCGCAGGCCGCGGCGAAGGGGCCGTTCGGGGCCACTATCGCCCACGGCTATCTGACCCTGGCCCTCACCAGCCTCTTCCTCCCGGAGGTCATGCGGGTGGAGGGGATCTCGATGGGGATCAACTACGGCGTCAACCGGGTGAGGTTCCCGCATCCGGTGACGGCGGGGTCTAGGGTTCGGGGCTCGGCCGTGGTCACCGAGGTATCCGAACTGCCCGGCGGGGGAGTGCAGGCGGTCATCACCATCACCGTGGAGATCGAGGGCGCGGAGAAGCCGGCCTGCGTGGTCGAGTCGGTCAGCCGGTTCCTGCCCTGAGTCCTACCCTTGAGTCATGGCCGAGTTCGCCGCGCCAAGCGCGATGAATGACCAGGCGCGGCCGTGGCTGAGAGCGCCTACGTCGGAGCGTGCCAAGCCGGGACGCGCCACGCACTCGCTGGAGCATGCCAGCCGGAGCGCGATCAATTGACCGGGCGTGAGCGCGGCTGGAGCCGAATAGAACCGGCGAGCGCAACCGTGGCTGAGAGCGGCTGTGGCTAAGCGCAAGCGGCGGCCTGCAGTGCCGGCGGGCGCGGCCCGCATTCCGCCGTCGGAGCCGCCGGTGCGGGCCGGCCTGGTCAGCCCCCGCCGGCCGGTTCCCCGGGGGATCGACCGGCCCCCCTACGCCCTGGCCCCCTCGGGCGAACCCGGCCGGCCGACATCTTCACCGGTGCGGACCCCGGCGGAGCTGGAGGCCATGGCCCGCACCGGGGCGCTGGCCGCGGAGATACTCATCCGGGCCTGCGAGCGGGCGGCGCCGGGGGTCACCACCGATTCGCTGGACCGCTTCGTACACGACGCGGCGGTGGCGGCCGGCGCCTACCCGAGCCCGCTCGGCTACCGGGGGTTCCCCAAGTCGGTGTGCACCTCGGTGAACGAGGTGATCTGCCACGGCATCCCCGACTCCCGCGAGTTGGCCGACGGCGACATCGTCAACATCGACGTCACCGTGTACCGCGAGGGGGTTCACGGCGACACCTCGGTCACGGTGATGGTGGGCGACGTGGACGAGCACTCCCGGCGGCTGGTGACCGAGACCCGGGCCGCGCTCTACGCCGGGATCGAGGCGGTGCGGCCGGGGGCGCCGGTGTCGGCCATCGGCCGGGCCATCGAGACCCGCGCCGGCCGCTCCGGCCTGGGGGTGGTGCGGGAGTTCATCGGCCACGGAGTCGGGACCGAGTTCCACGCCAGCCTGCAGATACCCCACTACTACGACCGCTTCGCCGACACCGCCCTGGCCGAGGGTATGACCTTCACCATCGAGCCCATGCTCACCCTCGGCTCGCCCGAGGTGGTGATCTGGGACGACCAGTGGACCGCGGTCACCCGGGACGGCCGCCGCACCGCCCAGTTCGAGCACACCCTGGCCTGCGTCGACGGCGGGGCCCAGATCCTCACCGCCACCCCCGCCGGCGAATGCGCCCACGATATGTTGGCCGATGCCTTGACTCTTCCATGAGGTGATCCATGAAGCAGATCGACTATTCCGACGGCTCAATACTCGACCGGGGAATCGAAGAGGGGTGGATCACCCCTCCGAAGCGCCATCGCTTGGAACCGGTCGTTCGATGCAAGGCCAAGCGACGCACCGCGGATGTGCTTGACGAGGATCGCGGAGTGACGCTCTAAGTCGTTCCCAGCGAGAGAAGGTGTTTGTCGTCGATGGGGCGGCCGGCGGCGTCGGTGTAGGCGATGCCGGCGAGGCCCAGCCGGCGGGCGATGGTCTCGATCGCCGTCCAGTTGCTGTCGACCAGCAGGAACGAGCGATCTAGCTGGCGGGCCACCGCCCCGGTGGTTCCCGATCCGGCGAAGAAGTCCACCACTAGGTCGCCGGGCTGCGAGGACGCCATGATTATGCGGCGTAGCACTCCTTCGGGCTTCTGGGTGGCGTAGCCGGTCTTCTCCGAGCCGTTGGTGGCGACGATGGTGTGCCACCACACGTCGGTGGGCAGCTTGCCCCGGCTGGCCTTCTCGGCCGACACCAGCCCCGGCGCCATGTAGGGGATGCGCTCGATGGCGTCTTGGTCGAAGAAATAGCGGTCCGGGTCCTTGGCGTACATGAGGATGGTGTCGTGTTTGGCGGGCCAGCGCCGCTTGGAGCGCCCGCCGTAGTCGTAGGCCCAGATGATCTCGTTTATGAAGCACTCCCGCCCGAAGATTTGATCGAGCAGCACCTTGCAGTAATGGGCCTCGCGGTAGTCGAGGTGCAGGTAGAGGGTGCCGTCGTCGGTTAGCAGGCGGCGGGCCTGGCGCAGGCGGGGCCCGATGAAGTCGAGAAAGCTGTCGAAGCTGTCGCCGTACTCGGTGCGTCCCAGTTCGGCGGACCGGTAGCTGCGGCCCCCGAAGCCGGTGCGGTCGCCGTCGTCGCTGCGCACTGTCTCCAGCGTTCGCCTCACCCGGGTCGTGCCGGTGTTGAACGGCGGGTCGATGTAGATCAGCCGGGCCGAGGCGGCGGGCAGCGAGGGCAGCACTTCCATGTTGTCGCTGAAGACAACCCGGTCGTTTGGATGCTCACCGCCTTGTATGCGGTCAACGTCTGTTGATGCTTCATCTGTTGATGCTTCGCTTGATGCTTCGCTTACGGCAGTTTCAGCGTCGCGGGCGTCTTCGGGCGACTTGTTGCCGGTCATTGCGTCATGGCGCGGTCAGAGGCGGGCGAAGCGGCGGGAGGTGATGACTCCGGTGTCGAAGCCGGCCAGGTTCAGCCCGCCGGCGAAGCGGGCGTGCTCGATCTTCAGGCAGCGGTTCATCACCACGTCCAGGCCGGCGGCTGCGCACCGGCGGACGGCCTCGGGGCTCCACAGGCCGAGCTGGGCCCAGAAAGTGCGGGCCCCGGCCGCGATGGCGGCGTCGGCCGCCTCGGGCAGGTCCTCGGAGCGGCGGAACACGTCGACGATGTCGGGCGTCACCGGCAGGTCCTCCAGGGAGTCGTACACCGGCCGGCCGTAGATCTCGCTCTCCCGGGGGTTGACGAAGTACACGTCGTAGTCGGTGGAGGACGACAGCAGGTAGGTGGCCACGAAGTTGCTGGCCCGGGCCGGGTTCGACGACGCCCCCACCATGGCCACCGACTTCGACCGCCGCAGGATCGCCCGCCGCTGCTGGGCGGTGGGCGGCGCCCAGCCCTCGACGGCCTCGGCCTCCTCGGGGCGCAGTTCGTCGGTGCGGTCAGCCATGGTTTGCTCTCGGGGCGGTTCCGGCCTTGTTTCGGGTCTCAGCCACGGCCCGGCGTCTGGGCTGGTCAGCCACGGTCAGCCTCGGTCGGCCGCGGCGGCGGTCAGTGCCTGGTCGAGGTCCCACAGGATGTCGTCGATGTCCTCCAGCCCGACTGAGATGCGCACCATGTCCTCGCCCACCCCGGCCGCGGCCAGCTCGTCGTCGGAGAGCTGCTGATGGGTGGTGGAGGCCGGGTGGATCACCAGCGACTTGGCGTCGCCCACGTTGGCCAAATGAGAGATGAGCTGCAGCGACTCGATGAAGCGCGCCCCGGCCGCCCGCCCGCCCCTCACCCCGAAGGTGAAGACGGCCCCCGGACCCTTGGGCAGATAGCGGCGGGCCAGCTCGTGGTGGGGGTGGTCCTCCAGTCCGGCCCACTTCACCCAGGTCACCCTGGGGTCGGCGTCGAGCCACTCGGCTACAGCCCGGGCGTTGGCCACGTGGGCGTCCATGCGCAGCGCCAGCGTCTCCAGCCCCTGCATGAGCAGAAAGGCGTTGAACGGCGACAGGCAGGCCCCCACGTCCCGCAGCTGCTCGGCCCTCACCTTGGTGCAGAAGGCGTACTCGCCGAAGTTGCCCCACCACCGCAGGCCGTTGTAGCTCGGTATCGGCTCGGTGAACTCCGGGAACCGGCCCGACGCCCAGTCGAACCGGCCCGCCTCGGCGATCACCCCGGCGATGGAAGTGCCGTGGCCGCCCAGGAACTTGGTGGCCGAGTGCAGGGCGATGTCGGCCCCGTGATCGAGGGGCCGGCACAGATACGGGGTGGCGAAGGTGGAGTCGACGGCCAGGGGGAGCTTGTGGGCCCGGGCCACCTCGGCCAGGGCCTCCACGTCGGCGATGGCCCCCGACGGGTTGGCGATTATCTCGGTGTACAGCAGCTTGGTCTCGGGCCGGACCGCGGCGGCGAAGGCGCACGGGTCGGTGCCGTCCACGAAGGTGGTGTCGATGCCGAGGCGGCGCAGGGTCACGTCGAACTGGGTGTAGGTGCCGCCGTAGAGCCCGGCTGAGGCCACCATGTGGTCGCCGGCCGAGGCCAGGGCGGTGGCGGTGAGGAACTCGGCGGCCTGGCCGCTGGCCGTGGCCACCGCCCCGATGCCCCCCTCCAGGCTGGCCATGCGCTCCTCGAAGGCGGCGGTGGTGGGGTTGGAGATGCGAGTGTAGATGGTGCCGTACTTCTGGAGGGCGAACAGGTCGGCGGCGTCGGCGGTGTCCTCGAACACGAAGCTGGTCGACTGGTAGATGGGCAGGGCCCGGGCCCCGGTGGTGGGATCGGGCGGGGCGCCGGCGTGCAGGGCCCTGGTCCTGAAGCCCCAGGATCGGTCGGCCATAGCAGGTCGGAGGGTACCGTCGGCGGCGGTGAGATCGTTCGAGACCGAGACGGTTGCCTTCACCTCGGCGTCGCCGGGGCCGGTCGAGGCGGCCATGATCGAACTAGAGGCCCTGGGCCGGGGCTGGATCAACCTGGGGCCGGGGCTGCGAGACGACCAGATCGACCGGCTTCCGGCGCCGTCCGCGCTGGGCCGGTGGTTCTCGGGCCGGGGCCCGGTCGTGCCCATGGGCACCTGGACCCCGGCGGTGAAGACCGGTGAGCCCGCCGGGGGCCGGGCGGGCCGGAAGCCGTCGCCGGCCGTGGTCGGCGTCGCCCACGGGGCCGGGCCCAAAGCCCTGGACCGGCTGCGGGACGCCGGACTGGACCTGCCCACGGGCTGGCGGAAGGTGCAGGACCACGCCAAGCGGGGGATCGTGGCCGAAGTTGCCTCCGGCACCGGCCCCGCCGAGGTGGTGGCCTGGCTGGTGAGCGCCTGCTGGTCGCTGTGCCCAATCGAGATCGACGACAACTGGCTAGCCGAAATCCACCGCCCCCGCTGACTGGGGTCGGAGCGCACCGGTAGGTTCGGGTGGGTGGAACGCGTGCTCACTTTTTCGGGCGGGAGCGTGTCGGCCGCGGAGGTCTCCTGGCGGTTCAGCCCCTCCGGCGGGCCGGGCGGGCAGCACGCCAACCGCTCGAGCACCAGGGCGGAGGCGGTGATCGACTTGGGCGAGGCTGGGTCCATGTCGCCCGAGACCCGCCGCAAACTGGTCGAGCAGTACGGCCCCGACCTGCGGGTGGCAGTCGACGACACCCGCTCGCAGGCCCGCAACCGCGACATTGCCCTTGACCGGCTGGAGCAGCGGCTGCGGGACGGCCTCGCCTCTGCCGAGCCGAGACGGCCTACTCGCCCGTCCGGCCGGGCCCGTCGGCGGCGGCTCGACGGGAAGCGCCGCCGGTCCGAGACCAAGCGGGCCCGCCGCCGCATCGACCCTTCGGGGCTCGACTCGCTCTGACTGAGAGCGGTTCTGGGTTAACCGCCTCTGAAGGGAAGCTCGCCACGGGCAATCTCTAACGCGGGCTCGCGCCGGGGATCACATCGGATGCCATAGCCGGTTGCCCTCTACGGGGTGGCTGGCGCTGCGGTCACCGCCTCGATTATGAGTTCTTTGACCCGGTCGGCTTGAACTTCGCGCACCACGTCGCAGGCTCCTGTGCCCTCGGCACCGGGACGGTCGTCCACCACGGTCATGCCCCGGGTGTGCTCGCCCCGCAGTTCCACCTCCACCGGGCGGCGCGATGTGGTGAACAGGCCCCGATGGGTGACGGCGATGACGGCCACCGCGTCGTGCAGGGGGGTGGCCGGGCGCCCGGCCTCCAGGCACCGCCGGTGGGCGTAGTCCACCAAGTCGGCGGCCAAGGCGGCCGCCGGGATGCCCGAAGCCCGCATCCGGTCGGCCTCGGGCGGGCCGAACAGCACCTGGCCGGTGGCGTCGAGCCCGACCATGGTGACCGGGGTGGTCGGGGCGGCGTCGGCGAAGACGATGGCGGCCGCCTCGGGGTCGGCCCAGACGTTGAACTCGGCGGCCGCGGTGACATTGCCGCCGGCGGCCGACCCGCCCATGACGGTGATCCCGTCCAGATGCCCGGCCAAGTCGGGGTCGTTGCGCAGCGCCAGCGCCACGTTGGTGAACGGGCCGATCGCCACCAGGTGAAGGCCGTCGACCGTCCGGGCCGTCTCGGATATGAAGTCGGCGGCACTTCCGGGGCCGGCCGACCGGACGGGCTCGGGCAGGACGGCGTCGCCCAGCCCGGTGGGTCCGTGGACGCGGGCCGCGTCCTGGGCCGGGGCCACCAGGGGCCGGGCCGCGCCCCGATGCACCGGCACGTCGAGTCCGGCGAGTTCGGCGACGGCCAGGGCGTTGCGGGTGGTGTGGTCGAGCCCCACGTTCCCGCTGACGGTGGTGATACCCACCAAGTCGCCGTAATGGGCGGCGGTCAGGATGGCGACGGCGTCGTCGAGCCCCGGATCGCAGTCGAGCAGCATCCGGGGCCGATCGCCAGACCCAGCGCTCATGGTCTGAGCCTAGGTGCCGGGTCGCCGATCTCTCGGAGATTCGACTTCTGGGATTGTCCGTCGCGGGCGGTTGCGGATCGTCCCGGCCGGCGGGTCCTGTCACGGGGGCGGTCGTCGCCGCGAGCGGCGCCGACGCTAACCCCCGTGCCACCCCCCGGCCTGGCGCATGGGATTCAAGTAACGGGATCACCCGGCATCGCTGTTACATTCATGTTGTGGCTACATTGGTGACCACAACCGTTGAGGAGTGTTCTATGAGGACCGTCGGAGTGAGAGAGTTCAGAGACGGGGCGACGCGGATGATGAGCGCGGGAGAGATGCTTGTCATAGAGCGCCGCGGCGAGCCCATCGGGTTCTTCGTCCCCATCTCGGCGAAAGACCGACGCGCTGGCCGGGAAGCTCTCGAGCGTTTGGGCGATGTGGTCGAGGACATCCTGGCCAGGACCGGCCTCAACGAAGACGAGTTGGTCGAAGAGGTAACCCGCGGCTGGTGTTGATGCGACTGGTCGTCGACACCAGCGTGCTCGTCGGCGAGTTGCTTCGCGTCAAGGGCCGTCAACGTCTAGAGGATGACCGGCTCGAATTGTTCTTGCCTGACCAGATGTGGATTGAGACAACCGTGGAACTGCCCCGGCGGGCCGCAGCGTTCGGGCGCGCTCGGCAGCTCCGATACGAGATCGTCGAAGAGTTGACCTCCATTTGCCTCGGGACTGTCCGAGCCAACATCACCGTGATTGACAAGGCCGTCTACGCCGCTGCCGAGGACGAGGCTCTCGCCCGGTCACGGCGCGACCCCGACGACTGGCCCGCGGTCGCCTGCGCGTTGGTGCTGTCGGCGGGTATCTGGACCAACGACAACGACTACCTGGGTACTGGCGTGCCTACTTGGACCACCGAAACGCTCCAGATCTGGCTCGATCGCAACCCGAACCGACAGTAGGCAGCCCGTACCGCTCACCTCTGCCGCCGCATCTCGGGTTTAGCTCATTCAGGCACGGTCGTTGGCGGCTTCTGTTAGTAGGCGGTCTACTTCGGGGCGGGTGGGGAGCGAGGGCTGGGCGCCGGGGCGCAGAGTGGCGGCCGCGCCCACCCGCACGGCCCAGCGGGTTGCCTCCACCAGATCGGCGCCGTCCACCAGCGCGTCGGCCAAGGCGCCGCAGAAGGCGTCGCCGGCTGCGGTGGTGTCTTTGGGGGTCACCGGCGGCGCCGGCACCAGGGTGGCGTCGCCGTCGGCCACCACCAGCGCGCCCTCGGCCCCCAGGGTGACGACCACGGCGGCCGTCGGGAGCTGGCGGGCCAGGGCGGCGGCCGCCTCGGCGTCCACCGGCCCGTCGTGGCCGACCAGCGCGGCCAGCTCGGTCTGGTTGGGGACCAGCACGTCCACCCGTTCGAGCAGGCCGTCGGGCAGGGGAGTGGCCGGGGCCGGGTTCAGCACCACCGTCCCGGCCGAGGCCGAGGCCGCGTCGGCCACCGCGTCGAGGGGGATCTCGAGCTGCAGCAGGGTCACCTTGGCCCGGGCCAGAACCGACCCGGCCGAGATCACGTCGCCGCGGGCCACCCGGCCGTTGGCGCCGGGGCTGACCACTATGGCGTTGTCACCGTCGGCGGCCACCGCGATGAGCGCCACCCCGCTGGGGGCGCCGGGCGCAGTCCGCAGGCAGGCGACGTCCACCCCGGCGGCGGCCAGCGCCTCCCGCAGCATGGCCCCGGCCTCGTCGTCGCCGACCCGCCCGACCATGGCCACCCGGCGGCCCAGCCGGGCCGCGGCCACGGCCTGGTTGGCCCCCTTGCCGCCGGGAATCCGGGCCAGGTCGCCGCCCATCACCGTCTGGCCCGCCACCGGGACGGCCTCCACCTCCACCACCAGATCCAGGTTGGCGCTGCCCACCACGGCCACCTCCGGCCCCCCGGCGAGCGGGGTGGGGGCCGCGGCTGGCGCGGTTGCGGGTTTCACCACGGCTTTCGCTGTGGGTCTCACTTCCGGGTCGGCAACGGCCAGGTGCCGCGGTGCCCGTTGCCTGTCACCTCGGCCGGGATGACGCCGTAGGCGAGGCCCATGTCGGTCAGCCAGCGCCGGTAGGCGATGGCCATTTTGTCGGCGCGGATTGGTGTTTCTGCTCGGGGGTGCAGGGGCAGGCGTTGGGGGTGTTGGTTTTCGAGGATGGGCTTGTCTTGGCCGAAGATGAGCAATTGGAACCATTTGATGAGCCGGTGGTCGCTGTCGTCGAGCATTGACATCAGCATGTGGGCCCGGATGGTCACTTCGTCGACTGGCTGGCAGAAGAGGGCTATGACGTCGCTGCGGGAGGTGTCGAGGGGGTTTGACTTGTAGAGGATGGCGCAGTAGGGGTGGGGCACCCGGTACACGTAGCCCACCATCATTCCGCCGGAGGAGTTGACCGCGCCCATCGGCTGGAAGAACTGGCAGCGGGTGGCCACGATCTGTGAGCCGTCGGGGCTCAGGTTCACGTCGTAGTCGGCCACCTCGGTGTGGGGCTCGATGCCGAGGTAGCCGGTGTGGACGTAGGGGAAGTGGCCCATGTCCAGGAAGTTCTCCACTGCCCGGGGGGCGGAGGTGCGGACTCCGATGGTGGCGCCGCAGACGTTGTGGCGGTCGGGTTCGTGGAATTCGGGCAGGTCGAAGAGGTTGTCGGGCGGTGTGCCGTAGCTGGCCCAGAGGTAGCCGTACCGGGTGACGGCGGGAAGCGGCTCGGCCACCGGGGCGGCCTCGAACGGCGAGCCCGGCGCCAGCGGCGGGACCGGCCGCCAGGCGCAGACCTCGCCGCCGGCGGTCACCGCATAAGACAGGGGCTCTTCGAGCAGCCGGGTCTCATGCACGACGCCGGGGGCGGTGTCGGTCACCGCCGCCACCGGATGCCACAGGTTCAAAGCCACCGGATCGGCGCACACCGGAGCCGCGACGACGCTGCTGCTCACGGGCCAAGACTAAACCGCCGGGCCGCTGTCCGCTCCGGCCGGGGGGCTGGTCCCGGCTGAGGCGGCTGTTCCGTGTAGGTCGTTGCCGTTCGTCCCGGCCGGCGGGTCCTGTCACGGGCGCGGTTTTCGCCGCGGGGCGGCAAAAACCTTGCCCCCGTGCCACCCCCGGCCTGGCGGATCGGCTGCCAAACCCGGCCCCGGGGCCTCGGTGGTCATGGTCCGGCTCTGATACCGGTTGGCGGCTTGGCTGCCGGAGTGTGGTCGCGGCTAGCCGGTCTCGTGCCGTTGTTGTGGTGGTTGCTGTGGGCGGGTTTTCGGTGGCTGGAGTCGGCCGTTGTCCAGTGGCCGTCGGGGTGGCGGGTGAGGGTGAGGTGGTGTTGGTGGATGTGGTGGTGGTGCCGGTTGCAGACCAGCACGAGGTTGTCGATGTCGGTGGGGCCTTCGGCGGGGGCGGTCCATGGCACGATGTGGTGGGCGTGGCAGTAGGAGGGGTTGGTGCCGCAGAGGACGCAGCCGCGGTCTCGGGCTACCAGGGTTCGCCATTGCTGGGGGGTGACGGTTCGGGTTCGTCGTCCGTGCCATAGGGGCAGGCCGCGGCCGTCGAAGAGGATTCCGAACAATTCCGACTCGCAGGCAAGCCGTTCGAGTTCAGAGCGGGGTATGGGGCCGGTTCCGGGGATTTCGCAGGGGGCGTCGGGGTCGGCGCCGGTGATGGCGTCGGTGTGGGCGATGACGAGGATCTGGTTGCGCAGGCTGGGGCCGTGCCGGTTCGTGATGGCAAGTTGGTGTTCATCTCGGCTGGCGGGTTGCGGGTTGTCCCGGCCGGCGGGTCCTGTCACGGGGGTGGGGATCACTCCTAGGGCGGCGGCTAGGGCGTCGGCGTTGCGCTGGTCCCAGGTGCGGATTTTGTTGCCGCCGTCTCGGCCTCCGTCGGTTCGGTAGAGGCGGTTGGCGGTGTCGTCGATGACGGCTCGGATGCTGGCGCCGGTGACGGGGTCGAAGCGGCCTCTGGTGTTGAACATGCCGTCGGCGTCGATCCAGGTTCGGTGGCTGCGCAGCGCCCGCTGGCGGCGGAGCTTGGCTTCGCGGTCTTGTTCGGATTGGCGGCGGTGAGCCCAATCCGCGACCTCTCGGGCGGCCAAATCGGCGGGCAGCGACTCGGCCTTGGCCAGCAGGGACGGGTCGGCGTCCACCGCCGCTGTCGAGGTGGCCTCGGCGGCCTTCACCAACGCGTCGGCGTGTTCGGCGGTGATGGCGCCATCCGACAGGGCTTGGGCCACGGCGGGCATGTCGGCCAGGGTTTCGGCTCGGCGGGCCCGGCGGCGGGCCTCGCGCTGGGAGCATCCGGCGGCGGTTCGCATCAGTTCGGCGCCGGCCGCGCCGCCGTCGAAGGCCCGGTTGGCGGCGGTCAGCAGCCGGGCTTCGTAGGCGTCGAGGGCCGAGCGGGCCCGCTTGGTCCAGCCGGCGGCTTCGTCCAGCCCGGCCCGGTCCAAGGCCCCCACATCGGAGCCGTTCAGTGTGTCGATGAAGGTCTTGAATGCTTCGAACATGTTGCGCTTCCTCGCAAGCCCAACTCCCGAAGGAGCCGGGTCGGTCCTGGGGCCGGCCTGCGCTGGCGATTTCACCGGTCCGGGGAAGCGCCGGAACCCGCTGACGATTCCGCCTGCGAGGTTCCACGACCGGTAGCGACAATGTATCAGACCCCTGTGACAGTCACAACGCCCGTTCGGAAAAATCTTTGAGGCTGCGGCGGGTAGAGCATCCTCCCGGCACAATGAGCGGATGGACGTGCCAACCCTGGAGGGCGACGCACTGGCCGCTGTCAAGCACCGAGGTGGCCATCTCACGGATCGGGGGCCTGTTCGTGGGCACGATCCACGGCTACTGCTTCCGCCTTCTGCGGCAGCACGATGTCGCCCGGCTTAGAGCGCGCGCGGATTGACCATCCACGGGTCGTCTGGTTGTCCCGGCTTGTATGTCGGGGTGTCAGCAACAAGACGACCGTGGAGGCCGGCTACATCATGCGCGCGTTGGTTCCTGAGGTGGTGGATGCGGTGTGGGCCGCGATCAAGTCCCGGGTCCCGGTCCGGGCACAGAGACCCTCAACCCGGGGGCACAGGCCGCGGATCCCGGACCGGATCTGTTTTTGGGGGATGCTCACCCGGCTGGTCACCGGCTGCTCATGGGTCACCGCGGAGAAGCTGTTGGGGGGCCGGGTGTCTGACACCACCATGCGGGCCCGCCGCGACGAATGGATCGCCGCGGGGGTGTTCGAGGACCTCGAAGACGAAGCCGTCGAGGCCTATGACCGCATCGTGGGGCTGGACCTGACCGAAGCCTGCATCGACGGGTCAATCCACAAGGCCCCCTGCGGAGGCGAAGGAACCGGCAAAAGCCCTGTTGACAGGGGCAAACTCGGGTTCAAGTGGTCGCTTTTGACCGACCGTTGGGGCATACCGGCCGTAGCCGCGCTCGACGGCGCCAACCGCTGTGACCTGACCCTGCTGGAACCCACCCTGCGAGCCGCCGGCCGGCGGGGACTGCTCCAGGGCATCGAGACCCTGCACCTAGACCGCGGCTATGACAGCGCCACTGCGCGCCGCCTGTGCGCCGACGCGGGCATCGCCGACGTCGCCTGCCCCCAAAGACGCTCCCCAGGCGCCGCCGGGCCCCGGCCCGTGCCCCTCGGCCGGCGCTGGAGCATCGAACGCACCAACTCATGGCTGTCGAACTTCGGGCAACTCCGACGCAACACCGACCGCCGTCCCCACCACCGACGAGCCCAACTCGCCCTCGCCATCGCCTGCATCCTCACCGCCAAACTCATCAACCACCGCAACCGCTGGAACCCAAACCCCTGAGCAATCCGCGCATGCTCTTAGGTGAAGTAGCTGGGTTTTCTGGGGATGCGATGTTCTGGTCGGAAGAATCGCCCTTCTGCTTCTATGTTTTCAGCGACGGTGAAGGCGTCAGTCGCGGTGATCTCTCCTAGGGCGACGGCGGTTCTTAAGATGTCGATGGAGTCGATCACTCTGCCAGGGCCGAGTGAAGGCCGCCGACAGGCGAACTTGTAAGCCGCGTTGTCGTCAGTGGCGAATTGTCCGTCGTGTCTTTCAGCAAAATAGATGCTTTCTGCCTCTCCTCGGTTACGCTTCATATCGGGAGGATAGATACCTTGATTTATGCCCACCTGTAAGAAGAAGATAGGCTCTAAGTCGGCTTCTTGCACAGGCGCAGGGTTCCCAAGCCATGAGGCTTCAAGCACATCAGAACAGTATGCGTTGCCCGCTTCCACGCCAGATCGTATTTCTTCATGCACGGCTTCTGCCCACAGAGGCGGCGGCCGTTGTCCGTGCCGGGCTTCTAGAATATCGATTCTAGATACAGCGGCAAAGTGGCGCAAGGTGACCGCGTCGTGCAGCACCGGTTTCATCGTCGCCACCGAAGCCCGATCGGGCCTACACGGCTAAGGGATCGTCGTCTAAAGCCGAGTGGGCGACATCGTCAGGATCGGGTGGCGACGAGTAGTTATCGTTGATCGCGGCAGCGGATTCAGGTCCTATCGAGTCGATCTTGTCGATTATTTCGTCGATGTCGGCGTTGAGCAGCCTTGCCAGCGGGGCCGCGCTCACCGTTCCGTCCAGCGCTCCGCGCAGACATCGCCTCGCCAGCAGGATGGGAGGCCGTCGCGCCGGTCGAGTGCCCCGAGCAGAGAGCAACGCTTTGGTGACACCGGCGTCGTTGACGGCGTTCATGAGGCCAGCCCAGCCCACGGCTTTGAGACGGTCTCGGCCGTTGGCGTTGATGAGTCTCAGATTGTGCAACCGGTAGATGAGCGACTCATAGCTCACACCGAAGTCAATGAGCATCCGGGCCAAAGACTCGGCAGTGCGACCGTGCTGGGCGACGGTGCGGCGCACGTCGTCCTCGGGCATCAGCAGGCTGGCGGCGAAGGCGTTGGCTGCCCGTTCGCTGTCGTTGGGCGCCCGAAAGTGGTTGTCGATTCGCAGCGCGTAGCCGTCTCGGCTCAAAACGTGGCCCAACTCGTGGGCCAGGGAGAACAGCGCCCGAGGGGTGGGCTGATCGGCGTTGACCATGATGAAGGGGAAATCCGCGTCGGTTATGGAAACGCCTAGCGGCGCCCCGGTGCCGCCGAGGCCCTCCACCATCACATCAACGCTCAGGCTGTCCTCTATGGCTTCGGCCAGATCGGGCAGCGGGTGGCCCTGCCTCCAACCTGAGCCGAACTGCCCGACGGCCCATTCGGCCAGGTCGCGAGCGCGGCTCAGCCACGACTGGCCCGGCTTACCCTCAGGTGCCCCGTCGGTGCCGGACGGGGCAAGAGGAGGGGGGTGGCCGCCTTGGGTCAGCACATGGCTCAGTTCCGCCAGAGCCGTCAGGCGCATCACCGCCCCCCGGTCCGGTTCACCGTGACCGTTCGTGCGGGCAGCCACCGCGAGCCGTCCGAGCAGCGACCCCGGCTGCAGGATCGCCAGTTGTGAGACGCCCAAGAACTCAGCAGCGGCCGCGACATCCTCCGCCCGGACAGCCCGGCGGCCGAACTCCATCTCCGCCATCTCGGCGGGATCGAGCCCCAGCGCCTCAGCCAGAGCCGATCGCTCGCAACCCACAGCCTCCCTCAGCCCCCGGATCTGGGCACCGATGGCTCCTCCCCCCATTGTCACCAGCGTACACCTCGCCGATGGCCCACTCGGGGCGGACCCCTGCGGCTACCGCAAAGCCCACCACTCGGCGGACACTGTGGGTCGGACACGAGGAGACTGCGGTCGAGCTGCGAGTCGGCGGCCGAGCCCGTCGCCGAAACAACCTCTGGTTAGAAGATCGCCACCGGGTTGACTGGGGAGCCGCAGCCGCCGACGAACGGCTCGGGGTTGGCGGCCAACAGGAACTCGTAGCGGCCCTCGGCCGCGCAGGCTGCCGACAGCTCCTCCAGGTCCCAGTTCTGGCCCTGGGTCATGCCCATGTCCACCACGTGCAGGCAGTGAACGGCCAGGGCGTCGTCCCATCTGGGGCCGGGGAACGCCTCGAAGATGTAGGTGTCGTTGGCCACGGCGGCCACGTCGCGGCGGTGGAACCACTCCACCGCGTCCAGGCCCGGCCCGGGGCTGGTGCCGTCGCGGTCGGGGCCGGCGACGTACTCCGTGGCCCCCATCTCGCGGAACACCTGCATCCGCCCGGTCCGCAGCAGCACGATGTCGCCCGGCCGCATCTCCACCCCCCCGAACTCCGCCGCCTCGTCGAGGTCGGCCCCGGTGACCTCGCAGTCGCTGGGCAGCCGCTCCACCCCCCGGGCCGCGGCCACGTCCAGCAGCACGCCCCGCCCGGTCAGCCAGCGGACGTTCTCGATGCCCAGCACCGTGGCCCCGCCCACCGCGGTGATGGTGTCGACCGACACCCCGTTGTAGAGGGTGTGCTCGTAGCTCACGTGGGACAGCCCGTCCCAGTGGGTGGCGGCCTGCAGAGCCATGGTCACGATGTCGTCGGAGAAGTGGGCGACCAGCCCCTTGCCGTCGGGGTCGCCGAGGTCGGGGCTGTCGATCTTCACCATGGCGTGCAGCGGGTTGATCCGGCCGTGCATCTGCCCGATCTGCACCCCGCCCTCGTGCTTCAGTTCCAGGGCGCACGACACCCGCCGCCCGGACCGCACCAGCGAGGCGGCATGGGCCACCGCCGCGTCGTCGATCAGGTTCAAGGTGCCGAGCCGGTCGTCGTCCCCCCACCGCCCCCAGTTGCGGACCCGGTCCCTGACCTCGAAGAAAGCCGGGCTGAAACTCACGGCGCCGCCGCCGGGTAAGCGAGTCCGAAGCCCACCGACGACTCACGGCGCCGCCCCGGGACGACGGGGCTGGGGCTCACGGAGAACTCACGGCGCCGCCTCGGGACGGCGAGTCCGAAGACAGCAGAGAACTCAGGCACTGGGCGAGCAGAATCCACGGCCAGACACTAGCTTCAGGAGAGTGAACGGGCTGTTCCTCTTCGCGCTGATGGCCGGGGCCCCGCTGCTGGTGTGGTTCGCCTTCAGCGGGGGAGACGCCGACCTGGGCGGCAACGCCGACGCCGACGGCGACGGCGGCGGAGTCATGTCGGTCATCCCCTTGAGCACCCTGGCCTTCGTGCTCACCTTCTTCGGCGTCACCGGGCTGCTGACCCGCTGGGCCGGCTCGGGGCCGGTGACCGCGCTGGGCCTGGCCCTGGCCGTCGGGGTGGTGGCCGGCGTCCTCAACAGCACCGTGTTCGCCTGGCTCCGCCGCACCGAGGTGTCCAGCGAGGTGACCGACAAGGAGCTGGAGGGGACCATCGCCCGGGTGGCCCTGCCCGTCTCATCGGTACACCGGGGCCGGATCGTGCTCGACGTCGGCGGGTCGCAGGCCCGGATGACCGCCGCCCCCGTCGACGAGGGCGAGGGCGGCGAGATCGAGGCGGGCGCCCGGGTCATCGTGGTGGGGGTCAAGGACGGCGTCGCGCTGGTGACCCGGCTGGCCCCCGAGCTCGAGGGCATGAACGAGCTCGAGGAATAGCTCGGGGAATGAGGACTCGAAAGCGCTCGAAGAACGAGAGCCGACAACGAGCTCGAGGAATGAAAGCGAGGACATCAACGTGAACACTCCAACAACGCTGGGGCTGATCCTGGCCCTGATCGTGATCTTCATCGTGTTGATCATCAAGCGGCTGATCATCATCTGCCCCCCCAACCGGGTGGCGGTGATCTCCGGCCGCAAGCGGGCGCTGTCCGACGGTCGGCTGGTCGGCTACCGCGTCCTGCGGGGGGGCCGGACCATGCGCATCCCCATCATCGAGAAGGTTTCGTGGATGGACCTCAACACCATCCCGCTGGAGGTCTCGGTGTCAAACGCCTACTCCAGGGGCACCATCCCACTCAACGTCCAGGGCATCGCCAACGTGAAGGTGTCGAGCACCGAGAGCCTGCTGGAGAACGCGGCCGAGCGGTTCCTGAACGTCCCGCACCAGGCCATCGGCCAGATCGCCAAGGAGACCCTCGAGGCCAACCTCCGCGGCGTGCTGGCCACCCTGTCGCCCGAAGAGGTGAACGAGGACCGGCTCAAGTTCAGCCAGCAGCTCATCGACGAGGCCGACGACGACATCAAGACCCTGGGCCTGGAGCTGGACGTGCTGAAGATCCAGAACGTCACCGACGACGTGAACTACCTGGAGTCGGTGGGGCGGCGGCTCACCGCCGAGGTGGTGAAGGACGCCAGGGTGGCCGAGGCCAACCGCACCTCCGAGTCCGAGCAGGCCGAGGCCGAGGCCCGGCGGGCCGCCCAGGTGGCCACCATCGAGGCCGACAAGGCCATCGTCGAGGAGCAGAACGCCCTGCGGGTGCGCACCGCCGAGCTGGAGGCCATCTCCAAGGCCCGGGAGGAGGAGGCGCTGGTGGCCGGCGAGACGGCCAAGGCGGTGGCCAGCCAGCAGCTCGAGCAGGAGCGCATCGAGCTGGAGAAGCGCCGGGTGGAGGCCGACGTGGTCATCCCCGCCCGGGCCGATCTCGAGGCCCGCCAGCTCCAGGCCCAAGCCGACGCGGCCCGGATCGTCGAGGACGGCAAGGCCCAGGTCGAGGTGTTCCGCCGCCTCACCGAGCAGTACCAGGCCGCCGGCGCGGACGGCCACGACCTGCTGGTGCTCAACATGCTGCCCGAGCTGGTCGACAAGATCGTGGCCACGGTGCAGGGCGTGAGCATCGACCGGGTGGCGGTGGTGGACAGCGGCGCCGGATCGTCCGGCGGCAACGGCGGCGGGTCGGCCGGGGGCATCCCCGGGCTGCTGAGCCAGCTCCCGGCCTCGCTGGTGTCGATGACCGAGCAGATCGAGGCCGCCACCGGCGTGGACCTCCTCGCCTCCCTGCGCAACCGAGGGGGCGCCGGCCAGGGTGTGCAGCGGTCTGCGTCCGCCCGACACCCGGCCGGGGCCCGGGCCGACGATCTGGTTGCCCAAGACGCCGCCGACTGAGCGCCGCCGCTGATCGGCTGGCTGGCCGTACGGCGCCGGTGGTTCGGATGAGCGGGCACCTCGAGGGCAAGAGCATCGCCGTGACCGGCGGCGGCAGCGGCATCGGCCGGGCCGTTTCGCTGGCCTGCGCGGCCGAGGGGGCCAACGTGGTGGTGGCCGACTACGGGGTGGACCTCGACGGGTCCAACCCGTCGAGTGAGCGGGCCCAGCAGGTGGCCGACGAGATCGCCGCGGCCGGGGGCGAGGCGGTGGCCGTGGCCGGCGACGTCTCGGTCTTCGGGGTGGGGGAGGAGATCGTGGCCGCGGCCTGCGACAACTGGGGCGCCATCGACGGGATCGCCTGCCCGGCCGGGGTGCTGCGGGAGCGGATGCTGTTCAACATGGCCGAACAGGAGTGGGACCACGTGGTGGCCGTCCACCTCAAGGGCCACTTCAACCTCTACCGGGCCGGGCTGGCCCGGATGCGCAAGCAGCCCGCCGGCGGGTCGCTGGTGGGCTTCGCCTCGGGGGCGTTCGTGGCCTCGGTGGCCCAGGCCAACTACGCCGCGGCCAAGGGCGGGGTGGTGAGCCTCACCCGCTCGGCCGCCCTGCTGGCCGCCAGCCTGAGGCTGCGGGGCGGCCCGCCCATCAACGCCAACTGCATCGCCCCGGTGGCCCGCACCCGCATGAGCGAGAACGTGCCCTTCGAGATCGAGACCGGCGACCCCGCCGACGTGGCCCCCATGGCCGTCTATCTGATGAGCGACGCCGGCCGCGATGTCAACGCCCAGATCTACACCGTGGTGGGACGGCGGATCTCGGTGTGGAACCAGCCGGCCGAACTGCGGTCGATGTGGGCGCCGGGCGACCGCTGGACCCCGGCGGAGATAGCCGAGATGCTCCCGGGCGCCGTCGGCCAGGAGCCCCACCCCTTCGTCGTCGACTTGGAGCGCCGCATGTCCGCCCAGGCCGAGACCTCCGGGGGCGGGTCCTGACCGAACCACTGCCCGCGGAGCCGCCGGGGCGGGGCCTGCTGGAGGACAAGCGGGTGGTGGTCACCGCCGCGGCCGGCGCGGGCATCGGCTCGGCCGTCGCCCGCCGGGCTCTGCTGGAGGGGGCCCGGGTGCTGATCTCCGACATCCACGAGCGCCGGCTGCACGAAGCCGCCGACCAGCTCGAGGCCGCCACCGGGTCGCGCCCCGCCGCCGCCCTGTGCGACGTGACGGTCGAGGCCCAGGTGCAGGCGCTGATGGCCGCGGCCGCCGCCGAGCTGGGCGGCCTCGACGTGATGGTCAACAACGCCGGGCTGGGAGGCTCGGTCCGGCTGGTGGACATGACCGACGAGCAGTGGTCGGCCGTGGTCGGCGTCACCCTGGAGGGGACCATGCGCTGCACCCGGGCCGCGCTGCGCCTGCTCATCGACCAGGGCCGCGGGGGAGCCATCGTCAACAACGCCTCGGTGCTGGGCTGGCGGGCCCAGCCCGAGCAGGCCCACTACGCCGCGGCCAAGGCCGGGGTGATGGCCCTAACCCGCTGCGCGGCGGCCGAGGCGGCCGAGCACGGCGTCCGGGTCAACTGCGTGGCCCCCAGCCTGGCCCGCCACCCGTTCCTGGACCGGGTGATGGACCCCGCCAAGCTGGAGGAGCTGGCCGCCCTGGAGCCCTTCGGGCGGGCGGCCGAGCCCTGGGAGGTGGCCAACGTGATGGTGTTCTTGGCCAGCGACCTGTCCGGCTACATGACCGGCGAGGCAGTGTCGGTCAGCAGCCAGCACCCCTGACGCCACGGCCAGCGAATCCTCGTCCACGGTGGTGCTAGTCCTCGCTCTGGCCACGGGCTGAGCTGCCACGGAGAGGGCTGCCGCAAGAAAGCTGGTCGGTGGGAGTGGCGGGCGGCGCTTTTTGCGGCCAAAGTGGTGGCATCCACCAACGGCGAGCGGCGGCGGCGCGGCCCCCTCGGGACCCGCGGCCCCGCTCCCGGAAGCTCTCACCTCGGGGGTGCATCTCGATGATCCGATCTCACCGAACGAGCCGGTCGGCGCTGTCCGCCACTCTGATCGTGCTGGGGCTCGCCGCCGCGGCCTGCGGGGGCGGCGGCGACGGCGAAACCGCCCCCGACCCCGGCGGGGGCCAGGCTGAAGTGGGGGGCGACACCGAAACCGCCCCCGCCCCCGCACCCGAGCCCGAACCCACCACCACCCAAGAGGAGGACCCGGGCGAGCTGACCGCGCCCACCGACACGGTGCCGGCCGAGCCGGCCGATCCGGTCGAGGAGGCGCCCCAGTTCGGGGGCACCCTGCGGGTGGGGGTGGAGGCCGAAGCCGACGGCCTGAACCCCACCGCCAACAACTTCGCCGTCTCGGCCTACGTCATGACCTTCCCGGTCGTCGAGCCGGTGGCCTACTGGGACGTCAACGGCAACTGGGTGCCGCACCTGGCCGAGTCGTTCACCAAGATCGGCGACGGCTCGTCGTGGCAGCTCAAGCTGCGGGAGGGGATCCGCTTCCACGACGGCACCGAGCTCGACGCCGACGACGTGGTGGCCACCTTCCAGGCCCAGCTCGCCAGCCTGGTCGTCAGCCTGGCGGTGAGGCCCACCTACACGGTGGACGGGGTGTTCAAGGAAGACGCCATCGAGAAGATCGACGACTACACGGTGCAGTTCAATCCCGTCCGGTCCTTCGCCTTCTTCCCCCAGAGCCTCACCAGCCAGCTCGGCCAGATACTCCCGTCGGAGTGGCTGGCCCTCCGGGCCGAGGACCCCAGCCTCGACCAGATGCCGATCGGCACCGGGCCCTACATGATCGAGAGCCGGACCCAGGACCAGTCGACGGTGCTGGCGAAGAACCCCGACTACTGGGCCGCCGACATGGTCGACGCCTATCTGGACCGCATCGAGATCTACCCCATAACCGACTCGGTCGTGGCCTCCGAGCGCCTGATCGCCGGCGATCTCGACGTGGTGGTCACCAGCAGCTCCGAGGCCATCTTGACCCTGAGGGGCGGCGACGGGGTGAGAACCATCGAGAACCTTCGCTCCAGCGAGGAGTTCGCCATGCTGAACGTCCAGGTGCCCCCCTTCGACGACATCCGGGCCCGCCAGGCCATCACCTTCGCCACCGACCGGGACGCCTACCTGTCGCTCATCCGCCAGGGCACCGCCCCGGCCGCCGACACCATGTTCCACCCCGACCTCATCTGGCACAACCCCGACGTGGTGCAGGAGACCAACCAGCCAGATAGGGCCGCCCCGCTGGTGGCCGGATACTGCGGCGACTTCCCCGAGAACTGCACCGGCGGCAAGATCAACGTGGAGCTCCAGTACTCGGGCCCCTCGGTGATCCAGACCCGCATCGCCGACCTGCTGAGCGACAGTTGGGAGGACTACTTCAACGTCACCCAACAGGAGCTGCTCCAAGACCAGCACATCATCGAGGTGGCCACCGGCCAGTACAACGTGGTCACCTGGCGCCAGTTCGGCGAGCCCGACCCCGACAACGACGTGGTGTGGCTCCAGTGCTCCACCGTCGGCCCCATCTCGATCAACTGGCCCCGCGACTGCGACCCGGAGCGGGACGCGCTCATGTTCGAGCAGCGGTCCAGCGACGACCTCGACCGGCGGGTGGAGGTCTGGCGCCAGGTCCAGGAGAACATGCGGGACTCCTACACCTACATCTTCTTCAACCACGCCAACTGGACCGTCGGCGCCCGCGACAACGTCCGGGGCATCTGCGGCCAGAGGGGCCCCGACGGCGACGAGCTGTTCTGCAACAACCAGGGCCGGATCTGGCTGCAGGGCGTCTGGCTGAGCCAGGAGTGACCCCGCCCGCCGCCGCTCCGTGACGGGCACATCCCGGTCCGCCCGGCCCGGGTCAGCACCGTGACCGGGTTCGCCCGGCGGGGGCCGTCGCCGTGACCGGGTTCGCCCGGCCCCGGTCAGCGCCGTGACCAGGTTCGTCGCCCGGACCGGGTTCGCCCGGCGGGGGCCGTCGCCGTGACCGGGTTCGTGGCCCGGCGAGCAGCCATGCTGGTGCTGGTCCTTCTGGCCGTCACCTTCACCGCCTTCGCGGCCCTGAACGTGCTGGGCGACCCCTTGGTCAACATCGTCGGCCCGCTGGCCGAGAAGGACTGCACCGAGGTCTACGCCGGCGCGGCCGAGGACCGGTCCACGTCGCTCAACCCCAAGGGCGACTGCGAGATAATCGCCGAGGCCAGGGCCGAATACCACCTCGACCGACCCCTGGCCCCCCGCTACTTCCTGTGGCTCGGCGATCTGATCCGGGGCGACTTCGGCACCTCGTTCCAGAACAACCAGCCGGTGGGCGAGGTGCTCCGGGAGAAGTTCCCCGAGTCGCTGCTGCTGATGGCCATGGCCCAGGCCGTGGCGCTGGGGGTATCCATCCCCTGGGGGGTGGCCTCGGCCTACCGGGCCAACCGCTCCTTCGACCGGGCCTCCACCATCGGGTCCTTCGGGCTGCTGTCGGTGCCGGTCTTCGCCATGGGCGTGGTGCTGCTGTACCTGTTCACCCTGCGCTGGAGCGTCCTCCCCTCCGCCTTTGACGACGCCGGCCTGCTGGTGCGGCTCCGGTCGCTGATCCTGCCCGCGGTCACCCTGGGGCTGCCGCTGGCCGCCGCCTACCAGCGGCTGCTGCGCACCGACCTCATCACCACCCTCCAAGAGGACTTCGTCCACATGGCCCGGGCCAAGGGGCTCACCCCGGTCCGGATCATGTTCCGCCACGCCTTGCGGCCCTCCATGTTCTCGATGGTGACCGTGTTCGGCCTCAACACCGGCACCCTCATCGGGGGCTCGCTGGTGGTGGAGCAGATCTTCGGCATACCCGGCATCGGCCGGGAGATCGTCACCGCGGTGATCCGCGACGACTTCCCGGTGGTGCTGGCCGCGGTGGTGGTGATCGCGGTCGGCTTCGTGGTGGTCAACTTCGTGGTGGACCTGCTCTACTCGTGGCTCGACCCCAGGGTGCGGGCGGCATGACCCCCGCCGGTTCAACCGACGGCGCGGGTGCCATGACCTCCGCCGGTCAGGAGATGGCGGACGGCGCGGGCGGCGCGGGCGGCGGGAAGCAACGCCGGCTCGGGCTCGGCTTCTGGCTGGCCGCGGGCTGGGTGGCGGCCGTCGTGGGGGCCGCGGTGCTGGCCCCGGTCCTGCCGCTCACCGACCCCACCGACGTGGGGGCGGGCGGCCCCCGGCTGGCGCCGTCAACAGACTGGTTCTTCGGCACCGACTCGCTGGGCCGGGACGTGTTCGCCCGCACCGTCCACGGGGCCCGGATCAGCCTGGCCGTGGGGGGGTTCGCCATCGGCTTCGGGATCGTCTTCGGGGGCGGGCTGGGCATCCTGGCCGGCTTCTTCAAGGGCCGCCTCGACCAGCTCATCGGCTTCGTCTTCTTCGTGCTGCTGTCGTTCCCGGCCCTGGTGCTGGCCATCCTGATCACCGCCACCCTGGACCGGACCCTGCTGGTGGTGAGCCTCACCCTCGGCATCCTGGCCATCGCCCCGGTCGGGCGGCTGGCCCGGGCCACCACCCTGGTGTACGCCGAGCGGGAGTTCGTGACCGCGGCCCGGGTGCTGGGCGCCCGCCGGGCCCGCATCATCGTGCGGGAGCTGCTCCCCAACGTGCTGATCCCGATGGGGGCCCTGACCCTGCTGGGCATGGCCGTGACCGTGGTGGCCGAGGGGGCGCTGGCCTTTCTGGGCCTGTCGGTGGCGGGCGACGAGGCCATCTCGTGGGGCAAGATGATCGTGGACGGGGCCCAGCTCCGCGACCTCCAGCAGTCTCCCCACGTGGCCATGTTCCCGATCGCCGCCATGTTTCTCACCGTTCTGGCCCTCAATTTCGTGGGCGACCGCATCCGGGAGTACTTCGACGTGCGCGAGCTGGCCTTCTGATGGCCGGGACCCAGACGGGCGTCAGCCGGTCCGGCGGCGGCGGGATGGCCGGGACCCAGACGGGCGTCAGCCGGTCCGACGGCGGTATGGCCGACCGGCCGCTGCTGGAGGTCCGCGACCTGCGGGTCCGCTTCCCCACCCCCCGAGGCGTCGTCCACGCCGTCGACGGGCTGAGCTTCGACCTGCGGCCGGGCCAGACCCTGGGCATCGTGGGGGAGTCGGGGTCGGGCAAGTCGGTCACCGCCCGCACGCTGATGAACCTGCTGCCCCGCACCGCCCTGGTGAGCGGCGAGGTGCTCTATGAGGGCAAAGACGTGCGAGACCTGGCCGCAGCCGGGGCCAAGCACTTCTGGGGCGTCGAGATGACCATGGTGTTCCAGGACCCCATGACCTCGCTCAACCCGGTGAAGAAGGTGGGCGAGCAGATCGCGGAGACGCTGCGCTACCACCTGGGCCGGAGCCGGGGCGAGGCCCTGGCCGAGGCCGCCGACCTGCTGGGCCAGGTCGGGGTGCCCGAGCCGGCCCGCCGGGTGGCCCAGTACCCCCACGAGCTGTCGGGCGGGCTCCGCCAGCGGGTGGTGATCGCCATGGCCCTGGCCTGCCGGCCCCGGCTGCTCATCGCCGACGAGCCCACCACCGCGGTGGACGTGACCGTGCAGAAGCACCTGCTGGACCTGCTGGACCGGCTGCGGGCCGAGCGGGAGATGGCCATGATCCTCATCACCCACGACCTGGGGGTGGCCAAGGGCCGCACCGACGACGTGGCCGTCATGTACGCCGGCCGCATCGTGGAGCTGGCCGACACCGTCTCGCTGTTCACCGAGATGCGCCACCCCTACACCGAGGCCCTGCTGCGGTCGATCCCCCGCATCGACGACCCCAGCGGCCATCGCCTCGACCCCATCGGCGGCCGGCCCCCCGACCTGATCGACCCGCCCCCGCGGTGCAGCTTCGCCGACCGCTGCCGCTACGCCCGCCGGGACTGCCTGGAGGCGGTGCCCGAGCTGACCGGGCTGGAGGGTCTGCACCGCTTCTCCTGCTACCACCCGGTGGGCACCGACCGGGGCCGGGCCGCGCTGGCCGCCAACCAGGCCGCCGGCCAAAACGCCATGGGCCTGTCCCTGACCGAGACCCGCGAGGTGACGGGCTGATGGCCGGCTCGGGCCGGGCCCAGCTCCGCGGCGACGAGGCCCTGCTGGGGGTGGAGGACCTGGTGGTGGAGTTCCCGGCGGGGCGCAAACAGGTAGTGCATGCCGTCTCGTCGGTGAGCTTCGACGTGGCCGAGGGCGAGACCCTGGGCATCGTGGGCGAGTCAGGGTGCGGCAAATCGACCGTGGCCCGGTCCATCATCCGGCTCAACCCGATCCGCTCCGGGCGGGTGGCCTACCGGGGCCAGAACCTGGCCGAGCTGGAGGGCGAGGCCCTGCGCCGGGTGCGGCCCAACCTGCAGATGATCTTCCAGGACCCGATCTCCTCGCTCAACCCTCGCCGCCGGGTGCGGGACGTGATCGGCGAGGGCCTGGCCGTCTGGGGCGACGACCGGGGAACGTGGAGCCGGGACCGCATCGACGAGCTGATGGAGGCGGTGGGGGTGGACCCCCGCTTCGGCGACCGCTACCCCCACCAGTTCTCCGGCGGGCAGTGCCAGCGCATCGGCATCGCCCGGGCCCTGGCCCTCGACCCCGAGGTGCTGATCTGCGACGAGCCGGTGTCGGCCCTCGACGTGTCGATCCAGGCCCAGATCCTGAACCTGCTCCAGGACATGAAGCGCCGCTACGGGCTGACCGTGCTGTTCATCTCCCACGACTTGGCCGTGGTCAAGAACGTGAGCGACCGGATCGTGGTCATGTACGCGGGCAAGGTGTGCGAGATCGGGGCGGCCGACGAGCTCTACGAGCGGCCGGTCCACCCCTACACCCGGGCACTGCTGGCCTCAATACCCGATCCCGCCGCCACCGTGGACCCGGCCGAGGGCGACATCGCCGGAGAGCTGCCCTCGCCGGTGACCCCGCCCGAGGGGTGCCGGTTCCACACCCGCTGCCCCCGGGCCGACGAGCTGTGCCGCAGCACCGAGCCGACCGCGGCCCGGGTGGGCGACGGCGACCACTTCGTCGCCTGTCACCATCCGGTGCCGGTGGCCGCCCCCTCGGCCCGCTGAGGCTTCAGCCGCTGGGCCTGACGTGGATCGGGTCGCGCCGGTCGGACTCGGGCGCGACGCGGGTCAGGTCTCGGTGCCGGTGGCTGCTCTCGCCGGCTGAGGCTGATCCGACCCGGCCCGGTCCTGCTGGCGGCGGGCGGCCAGCAGGATCCGGACCATGATGGCGGCCACCGCCGCGGCCAGCGCGCCCAGCAACGCGAGCTGGCGCCAGCCGCCCCGGTCCCCCGAATGCTGGGGCTCGGGCCCGGGGTCGGGCGAGCCGATGATCCGCCCCGCGCCCGGCGGGAGGTCGCCGACTTCGGCCTCATCGGCCAAGTCGGCCTCGGTCACGTCCGACTGGGGCACGAAGGTGGTGTCGGGAAGGTCGTCGTGGTCGGGGTGGTGATAGAGGGGCCCGCCGACGCCCGCCGACGCCTGAGTTGGACCGGCGGGCGCGGCCAGCCAGACGCAGACCGCGAGCGCGCCGACGGCTGCACTGACCGCGCGCCGCCCGGCAAGCTGGCGTCGACTGGCTGGATTGCGATTCTCCCGGCTGCTGCTTCCTGGTCTGTGACTTCCCCGGCTGCGCCTCATCTTTGCGACTCGCCTGGCGGCGTCTTGCCTGGCTCAGGGCGGCGGGCGATGCGGGCGACGGCGCCGGTGGAGGCGGCCAGATAGGCCGGGACCTCGCCGCCGCCGTGTACCGGGACGGTGGCGCCGGTGACGTAGGAGGCCAGCGGCGAGGCCAGGAACAGCACCACATTGGCCACCTCGGCCGGGTCGGCCAGCCGCTTCAGGGCCACCGTGCGGCCCACCGCCTCGATGCCGGCGTCGTCGCCGTAGTAGAGGCGGGCCTGCTCGGTGAGCACGAACCCCACCGTCACGCTGACCACCCGGATGGCCGGCCCCCACTCGTGGGCCAGGGTCTGCGTCAGGTTGTCCAGCCCGGACTTGGACGCGCCGTAGGCGGCGCCGGTGGGGTTGGGCCGGGTCCCCGACAGCGACGAGATGTTGACGATCACGCCGCCGTCGTCCTGGGCGGCCATCACCGGCCGCACGGCCTGGGCGAAGGCGAGCGGGGCCAGCAGGTTCAAGGCCACGACCTTCTCGTTGAAGCGGGGCGACACCGCGGCCGAGTCGGTCGGGGGGGCGCCCCCGGCGTTGTTTACCAGCACGTCGATGCGCCCGGTCGCTTCGGTGGCCGCGGCCACCACCGCCGCGATCTGCTCGGAGTCTCGGACGTCGGCGGCCACGAAGCGGGCGGTCCGGTCCGTCCGGCCCGGCCCGGTCACCGGCCCGTCCGGCGGTCGGCGGGCGCAGATCACCACGTCGGCGCCGTGGTCCAGGAAGGCCCCGGCCGCGGCCCGGCCCAGGCCGGCGGTGCCGCCGGTGACGATCACGGTCCGCCCGGTCATGTCGAATGGATAGGCCTGCACCCTGCCCCCCTGGTGTCGGCAACCCGGTTGAAGCTAGCGCGGCCCGTGACGGCCCGGCGGTCGCGTACGATTGGGCCGTGGCCGACAAGGTGATGACCGAAGACGAGGTCGTCGGCGAGATCGCCAGCGGCATGACGGTGGGCATCGGCGGCTGGGGGTCCCGCCGCAAGCCCATGTCTTTGGTGCGGGCCTTGTTGCGCCGCGGGGTGGACGATTTGCATGTGGTCTCCTACGGCGGGCCCGATGTGGGCCTGCTCTGCGCGGCCGGCAGGGTCCGCAAGGTCAGCTACGGGTTCGTGTCGTTGGATTCGATCCCGCTGGAGCCCCATTTCCGGACCGCCCGCCAGACCGGCGCAGTCGAGGCGTTCGAGCTGGACGAGGGCGCCTTCTACCTGGGCCTGCTGGCCGCCTCCCACCGCATGCCGTTTTATCCGACCCGGGCCGGGCTGGGGTCCGACATGTTGACCGTCAACCCCGGCCTCAAGACGGTGAGGAGCCCCTATGGCGACGGCGAGGAGCTGGTGGCGGTGCCCGCCTTCGACATCGATGTCTCGCTGGTCCACATGAACCGGGCCGACGCCCGGGGCAACGGCCAGTTCCTTGGGCCTGACCTGTACTTCGACGACCTGTTCGCCATGGCCGCCGAGCGCACCTTCATGTCGTGCGAGAGGATCGTCCCCACCGAGAGCCTGCTGGAGGAGGGGCCGGTCCACACCCTGCGCATGCCCCGCCTTCACGTCGACGGGGTGGTGGAAGCCCCCGAGGGGGCGCATTTCACCGAGTGCCCGCCCGACTACGGCCGGGACGAGGCCTTCCAGCGCGCCTACGCGGCTGCGGCCCGCGACCCCGAAACTTGGGATCAGTTCCGGGCCGAATGGCTGGAGTTCGAGTCCCACGGTGCCTATCGGCATCGGCTGGCCCGCTGGAGGGCCTCGTGAGCCCTTCCGCGGCCGGCGATGTGGCCGCCACCCTGGACGAGATCTGCGTGGTGGCGCTGGCCGAGGCCTTCCGGGGCGACGGCGAGATCCTGGCCCATCCCATGGGGCCGGTGCCGGTGATCGCGGGCCGGCTGGCCCGGGCCAGCTTCGAGCCCGACCTGATGCTCACCGACACCATCGCCTACGCCGTCACCGGAACCCTGCCGTGGGGGGCCGAGCCCGACTTGGCCGCGGTGGAGGGCTACATGCCCTTCCGCACCGTGTTCGACCAGGTGTGGTCGGGGCGCCGCCACGTGGTGATGGGGGCCAGCCAGATCGACCGGCACGGCAACCAGAACATCGCCGCCATCGGCGACTACCGGAGACCCAAAGCCCAGTTGCTGGGCATGAGGGGCGCTCCGGGCAACGTCATCAACCACACCGTTAGCTACTGGGTGCCCAACCAGCCCCGCGCCTTCGCGGCCTCGGTGGACGTGGTGTCGGGGCCGGGGTATGACCGGGTGGCGGCCTTGGCCGAGCCGAGTCGGCGCTTCCATGAGGTGCGCCGGGTGGTGACCGATCTGGGCGTCTACGACTTCGAGACTCCCGATCGGGGGATGCGCCTGCGCTCGGTCCACCCCGGCGTCACCGTCGACCAGGCGGCGGCCGCCGCCCCCTTCGAGCTGGCCGTGCCCGACGAGGTGCCCGTCAGCCGGCTTCCCACCGAAGCCGAGATCGGTTTGATCCGGTCGGTGATCGACCCCGGCGGGGCCCGCAAAGCCGACTTCCGCTCCCGCCCGTGAGTCCGGTCCGGCCCCGACGTCGATGCCCGCGGGCTCGGCCCCGTTAGGACGGCTTCCGCGGTGAGCCCGGATTCGGCCCCGGAGAGGCCGGTGGTGTGCTTCGTCTGCACCGGCAACGCGGCCCGCTCGGTCATGGCCGCGGCCATGCTGCGGGCCCTGGCGCCGGATCTGGAGGTGCTAAGCGCCGGCACCCATGTGGTGGAGGGCCAGCCCATGGGGGTGAGGACCCGGACGGCTCTGGCCGGCTGCGGCTTGGCCGACCCCGGCCACCGGTCCCGGCAGTTCTCGGATGGCGAGGCTGGCGCCGACCTCATCGCGGTCATGGAGCCGGCCCACCTATCGTGGATTCGATCCCGTTTCCCGGCTGCGGCGGCCGTCGTCGGATCGCTGCGGAGGCTGGCCCGGGACCTGCCCCGACCCGAGCCGGCCCGCCCTTCAACGCTGGCGGAGCGGGTCGCGGCGCTGGACTTGGCCGGGGTCCGGCCCGAGCCGTGGGAGGAGGTGGCCGACCCGGGTGCCGGGGAGCAGGCCGACTTCGACCGATGCGCGCAGGATCTGCGCCACTTGGTGGCACAACTCCGCGACCGTCTGAGTTGAGAGCCGGACCTGGCCTATGGGGAAGGCAGTGAGGTAGGGGATTGGTGGCTCCGTTAGGTCAAGGTCGGTTGGCTTCGAGGCTGAGGTTGTTGCCGCTCATCTTGTTGTTGATCGGGTTGTCCACGATTTTTTTATTCGGCAGGATAACTGGCACCCTAAACGAAAACTATTTTCTTTCTCATCAACATATGGCAGCGGCGATCAATCTTTCTCCCAGTCACCATTTCCTGGGGTTCCTGAATCAGGTTTATGACGTATCTGGTAGTATCGATTATGCGGCCTACAATAAATTTCCTCCTGGTGGCTATATGCTGATGAAGTTGATCACTTTGGTTGTAGGTGATGGCTTGTCTATTCGTGTCGCGGCTGTTCAAATGCTTATGGTGGCGTTCTTCGCTGGAACCGCGGTGTTGGCCTATTGGTCGCTATGTCGGCTTATCTCAAACCGGTGGATTGCTTCGACGGCAGTTTTGTTGGGGTTCTCATCCTCTACGGTGTTGATATATTCTACCGCGACGATACCGGAAATCATGCCCGACCTTTTCGGGTTTTCGCTCACCTTTCATGGCATGGTGATTTTCGTTCAGGATGGTCGTTTCCGGCAGTTGGTTGTTAAGGCATGTCTTGCTTTGTTGTTGGGTTGGCATGTATTGGCGTTGCTCTTGCCTTTCGTACTTCTCGGCTTGACTAAGGAAATCATCCAAGCTCGGAAGGTAAAGACGATTCAAGGATTCTCATTGTCACTCTATTTATCGAGAGCGGTGACTAGTCGCTATTTCACCTTGGGGTTTGTTACCCTGGGGTTCGGGATATTGATATTAACTTACAATATCGCCAATGAATACTATGCCCTCAACTTTAGGGCGGGCGATCAATTGGCATTATCAGATATGCCATCGATCGACTCCGCGTTGAGACGCACCGGAACAGACATAGGGAACCCGGATGAAATAGGGAGATGGCTGAGCAGCGAATATCAGGTGCAGTGGTATATTTTTCTTTATTCGCAGTTGGAGAGATTGTCGTACTTGGCGATTCCCTTTGCCTTGCCGTTCGGTTCATGGTCTAGCTTGGATAGGACGGTCTTGGTTAAAACAATACCTTGGGCTGCATCGGCGGGAATCAGCATGATCGGGGTATGTGTGATCGGGGCGGTTCACCTCAGGCGTCATCGTCTGTTGGTTCTGACCGCGGTTCTTTCCGGGTTTTGCTGGTCGATTCCTATGCGATACAATACTGGCCCGCACTTTTTTGAGAGTTTGTACTATATAGGTGTAATTTTGGTTTTCTATACCTTGATTCTGTCGTTATTATATAAATGGTCGGGCAAAGGTAAAAAGTTGTTACCGCTAAGTGCAGTAGGTGCATTTGTGTTGTTTGTGACCTCCAGCTACAAGGTAGCCTATGCTGAAATCGAGCGTCCTAATGACAAAGCTTTTATTGATATAGAGAGTTTGATAGTAGATGATGTTGAAACTATCCGACAGTTAAGTGATGGAAAGAATATTCTTGTCTATACTCGCCCTGATATCCCTATATACGACCCTCACGGCTGGGATTGGTATCCCTATATCTGGCCGTATGGCGGGTTGTTCTATTATCTGCATGGCAGTGGACTTATATTTGATAGCCGTGATTGTCGCATCAGTTCGTACAGAGTGGATTTCATTCTTCAGCCTAAGCAGAACGACGCTCAAGGCTTGTTGACGCCGGACAATCAGGTGATGTACCTGTATGACCGGCATGTTTATGAGGAACGTATAGATAAAATAGTCGAAAAAATCGGGCCAGCGGTTCGGGGTGATTTTGATGTCTATCTTACCGATGACCGAAAGCTCCTGTATGTCGGAAATCGCTGCACAATAAACCCGTTATTGCTGTCAAATCATGTTCATCTGATGGTCTATCCTGTGGATACTAATGTTCTCTCCGATTCCAGTCAGGATTACAAATTATACGGTTTCACTATGCACGAGCTACTTATTATGGATGCCGAGCGGTATGTTGTGATTTTTGATCTGCCCGATTATGATATTGCCAGCATCAGCACCGGCCAGTCCAGCAGTGAAGGACCTATCTGGGGTGGGAGATTCTTCGGGCCCGACCATGTAGCCAATGCCGAGTTGCACCAACGGGCGGATCAAGTCATCAGTCTCTCACGGATCGAGGCTGTTCGCGGCCCCTTTGATGTCTATCTCACCAGCGATAGAACCTTGATGTACATTCGAGAGCAATGCCACAACGGTGATATCAGCGACGACTTCTTCGTGCATATATTCCCAGTTGACAGAATGAACCTGCCCGACCATCGCCGACAATCCGGATTCGACAATTTCGACTTCGCCTTCACCGAATACGGATCCATCGACGGCCAAAGATGCGTAGGGGAGATCGAACTGCCCGACTATGATATCGCCAGCATCAGCACCGGACAGTTCACCAATCAAGGACAAATATGGCGCAGCGAACTCAACCCCACTGGCGGCTAGTGAGGTAGGAGATCAGTGGCTCTCTTGCGTCATAATCGGTCGGCCTTGTGGCTGAGGTCGTTGCCGCTTGTTTTGTTGTTGATCGGGTTGTCCACGTTTTTTTTCTTCGGCAGGATAACTGGCACTCTAAACGAAGGATATCGTTCGAATTATCAGCACTTAACGGTGGCCGTCAATCTTTCCCCTAGTCACTATTTCCTGGGGTTTTTTAATCAGATTTACGACGTATCTGGTGGTATCGATTATGTGGCATATAATAGATTCCCTCCTGGTGGCTATATGCTGATGAAGTTAGTCACTTTGGTTGTGGGTGACGGCCTGTCTACTCGTATCGCCGCGGTTCAAATGCTTATGGTGGCGTTCTTCGCCGGTACTGTGGTGTTAGCCTATTGGTCGCTATGTCGGCTTATCTCAAACCGATGGATTGCTTCCACGGCAGTTCTACTGGGGTTTGCATCCTCTACAGTGTTGACATATTCTACCGCGACAATGCCAGAACTTATGCCCGACCTTTTCGGGTTCGCCCTTACCTTCCATGGCATGGTGATCTTCTCCCAAGATGGCCGTTTTCGGCAGTTAGTGGTTAAGGCCTGTCTTGCTTTGTTGTTGGGCTGGCATGTATTGGCGTTGCTATTGCCTTTCGTGCTTCTCGGCTTGGCCAAGGAGATCATCCAAGCGCAGAAGGCAAAGACGATTCAAGGATTTTCACTCTCACTCTATTTATCGAGAGTGATGACTAGCCGCTATTTTACTCTAGGGTTTGTTGCCCTGGGGTTCGGGATATTGATATTAACCTACAATATCGCCAATGAATACTATGCCCTCAACTTTAGGGCAGGCGATCAATTAGCATTATCAAACCTGCCGTCGGTCGACTCCGCGTTGAGACGCACCGGAATAGACCTGCGGAGCGTGGATGAGTGGCTGGCAGATGATTATAGGATACGGTGGGATGCGTTTCTTTATTCACAGTTGGAGAGATTGTCGTATCTGGCAATCCCTTTCGCTTTGCCATTCGGTTCATGGTCTGGCTCGGGTCGGACGGTGCCTCAGGCTGCATTGGCGGGAATCGGCATGGTCGGGGTGTGTGTAGTCGGGGCGGTTCATCTCAGGCGTCATCGTTTGCTGGCTTTGACCGCAGTTCTTTCCGGGTTCTGCTGGTCAATTCCAATGCGATATAATATTCATCAACATGATCCGTACGGATTTGAAAGTTTGTATTATGTAGGTGCGGTCTTGTTTTTTTATACTTTGATTCTGTCGTTATTATATAAATGGTCGGGCAAAGGTAAAGAGTTGTTACCGCTAAGTGCAGTGGGTGCATTTGTGTTGTTTGTGACCTCTAGCTATAGGGTGGCCTATGCTGAGGTTGAAGATCCTAGTGCCGAGTTTATGGACATAGAAGAGTTGATAGCAGATGATATTGAAATGATACGCTCGTTCACCGACGGAAGGAATATTCTTGTCTATACTCGCCCTGATATCCCCATATACGACCCCCACGGCTGGGACTGGTATCCTTATGTCTGGCCGTATGACGGCTTGTTCTATTATCTGCATGGCAGTGGCCTCATATTTGATAGCCGTGATTGTCGCATCAATTCGTACAGAGTTGATTTCATTCTTCAGCCCAAGCTAAACGATGCTCGAGGTTTGTTGACGCCGGACAATCAGGTGATGTACCTGTATGATCGGCATGCATATGAGGAACGCATAAACAAAATTGTTGAAAGGAGTAGGCCAGCGGTTCGGGGTGATTTTGACGTCTACCTCACCGATGACAGAAAACTCATATATATAGGGAATCGCTGCACAGAAAATCCGCTGCTGCTGTCAAGCCCTATCGATTTGATAGTCCACCCTGTGGATTCCAGCCAGGATCACGAATCTTACGGCTTCACTCCGCTCGATCGGCTTATTATGGATGCCGAGCGGTATGTTGTGATTTTTGATCTGCCTGATTATGATATTGCCAGCATCAGCACCGGCCAGTCCAGCAGTGGAGGACCTATCTGGGGTGGGAGATTCTTCGGGCCTGACCATGTAGCCAATGCCGAGTTGCACCAACGGGCGGATCAAGTCATCAACCTCCCCACAACTGCGGCTGTTCGCGGCCGCTTTGATGTCTATCTCACCAGCGATAGAACCTTGATGTACATTCGAGAGCAATGCCACAACGGTGATATCAGCGACGATTTCTTCGTACACGTATTCCCAGTCGACAGAATGGATTTGCCCGACCACCGCCGACAATCCGGATTCGACAATTTCGACTTCGCCTTCATTGAGCGCGGATCCATCGACGGCCGAAGATGCACAGCGGAGGTCAAGCTGCCCGACTACGACATTGCCAGCATCAGCACCGGCCAGTTCACCCATCGGGGACAGACATGGCAAAGCGAACTCAACGCGACCGGCGGCTGAGCGCGAGAGGTAGGCCGACTTCGACCGCGGCACGCTGGGTCTGCGCCGTTTTGGCGACCACTCTGGGCCGATCGGGATTGAGCTTTCCGCGACTCGGTTGAACTAGGCGAGATCGGCTTACCCTTTCAGTATGAACGAGCGTGACATGATCGGCCGCATCGCCGCCGACGGCCGAGGGCTGCTGGTGGCGGCCCGGGGCAACCTCGACGCGCCGGTGGCCGCCTGCGGCGACTGGACGGTCGGGGACTTGGTGGCGCACATGGGTCGGATACACAATCGGGTCGCTGTCGTCATGTCCCGGCGGGCCACTGAGATGGTGTCGGACTCGGAGCTTCCCAACCCGCCTGACGCCTCAGACGAAGGTGCTCTGATGGGGTACGCTTCTGCTGCCCTCGATGCGCTGTTGGACGCTCTCGGCGGTATCGACCCGGCCGAGGCGGTGTGGACTTGGACGGCCCGGCGCGACGCCGCGTTCTGGTTCCGGCGCCTGTGGCACGAGACGGCCGTACACCGCTGGGACGCCGAGGCCGCGGCCGGGCGTGACTTCGCCATCGACGGCGATCAGGGCGCAGACGGCATCGACGAGCTGTTCGAGGTGCTGGCGCCGGCCATGCTGGCCCGGGGTCGGGTCCTGCCCGCCGGCTCGCTGCACCTGCACCGGACCGACGGCCCCGGGGAGTGGATGCTGACCAGCGAGGGCGGAGCCGTCTCGGTCGAGCACGTTCACGCCAAAGGCGACGCTGCCCTGCGCGGCCCCGGCGGTGCCCTGTGCCTGGCCATGTGGGGCCGGGTGCCGGTGAGCGAACTGGAGCTGTTCGGCGACGAGGCCACAGCCCAGAGCTGGATCAACTTCTCCCCGTGAGCTCCCCTCCCTCACAAGGCTCTTCACCGCTGGATCAGCCACTCCCAGAAGGCCAGCCGCCGACGGAAGACCAGCCGCTCCCAGAGGGCCAGCAGCTCCAGGAGGGCGAATCCCCCGCGGGCGATCCGCCAGGCCGGGGGGTGGCACGGGGGCAAGGATTTCGCCGCCTCCGCGGCGAAATCCGCGCCCGTGACAGGACCCGCCGGCCGGACAAGCGGCGGCGGGGCGGAGGCAACCTCGACCAGCTCATGCCGGTGGTGCTGTTCATCGTCTTGTACAACCTGGTGAACACGGAGGCGGCGGTGCTGGCCGCCACCGCATGGTCGGTCAAGGCGGCCTACAGCCGGAAGGCCCGGGGCCTGCCCATAGGGAAATGGCTGCCGGCCATAACCGCCTATCTGCTGGTCAGGGCGGCCGTCACCATCGCGGCTGAGCGGGAGCTGGTGGACTTCGGGGTCAGCTCCGAGGCGGTGTACTTCGGGATAGGCATAGGCACCAAGTTCCTGATCGGTCTGGCCGCGGCGGCCACCATCGTCGTCGGCCGGCCCTTCATGCTGTGGGCGGCCCGCAAGGTGGCCGACCTGCCCGAGTCGGTGCTGGCCGACCAGAGGTTCAGGTCCGTCATGCGCAACGTCACCTGGCTGGTGGTGGTCTACGAGGTCGGCTCGTCGGTGTGGGACATCTGGCTGTTCAACAACTCGGGGGTGAGCTTCTTCTTGGCCACCCGGTCGGTGGTGAACTACGTCGTCTCCTTCGTCCTCATCGCCGGGGCGCTGTTGTACATGGACCGCCGCCTGTCGTCCGTCGAGGGGTTTCCGGGCCTGCTGGCCGTGCTGGAGCGAGTGGGCCCGGTGCCCAGGAGGCGGGCCGAAGGGGAGTGACTTGACCGGCCTGTTCGTTGTCGTCGGCGCGGTGCTGGGCGGGATCATCGATCAGTTCCCGGGCGTCTTCTTCGGCGGCGCCATCGGCTTTCTCTTAAGCCGGTGCCGGGATTTGCGGCGACGACTCGACGAGTTCGAACAATCTCAGGCCTGGTTCGAAAGGGCCCAGTCTTGGTTCGGAAGCGCTCAGGCCTGGTTTGAAGAGGCTCAGGCCCGGCCGCCGGTGACCGTTGAGCAGCCGGCCGCCGCCGACCCCCGCGAAGGGGGCGAGGAGGCTGAGGCCGCACCGGCGGAGGCGGCCGGCCCTGCAGATATTTCAAGGCCGGCCCCGGAGGCGTTGTCGCCTGTGTCACCGTGGGTTTCGGAGGAGGCTCAGCCGACTGTCTCTCCCTGGGTGTCGGAGGAGGCTCAGTCGGCGCCTGCCTCCCCTCAGGCCGAGCCGGCCGCGGCCGAACCCGCCCCGGCGCCGGCCGCCTCTTCGGAGAAGCCCGCGGAGGCGGTGCGGACGTTCCGCCCCGCGGCCGAACCCGCCCCGGTGCCCTCCGTCTCTCCGGCCGCACTCGCCGATCCCCTGACGCGGTTCGCCGACGCGGTCAAGACGTGGGCCTTGACCGGCAACGTGCCCGTGAAGGTCGGCGTCCTGATCTCGCTCATAGGGCTGGGTTTTTTGATTCGGGAGGCCAACGAGCGCGGCCTCATCGAGTTGACCGTCGAGATGATCCTGGCCGCCGTCACGATGTTCGGCCTGGCGCTGCTCGTCGTGGGCTGGCGCCTCCGCGCCCGGCGCCCCGTGTACGGCCTGAGCCTCCAAGGCGGGGGCATCGCCGTGCTGTACCTGACGACGTACGCCGCCTTCGCGGTGTACGACGTCCTGGCGCCCGCCCCCGCGGCGGCGGCCGTCGTGGCGGTCACGGTCGGCGCGGGAGTCCTCGCCGTCACCCAAGACTCGCGGACCCTGGCCCTTCTCGGCATCGTCGGCGGATTCCTCGCCCCGGTGCTGGCCTACTCGCGGCCCGAGGACCACATCTGGGTCTTCAGCTTCTACGCGGTGCTGAACGCCGCCATCGTCGGAGTCGCCTGGTTCAAGGTCTGGCCCGAGCTCAACCTGGCCGGCCTCGGCTTCACGTTCGCCATCTCCGCCTATTGGCTCCTGGACCGCCACACGTCTGACGACTGGGCCTCCATCCAGCCGTTCATCGCCCTGTTCGTGCTGATGTACGCGGCGATACCGGTGCTGTTCGCCGCTCGGGCGGCCCCCGACCTGAAGGACGTGCGGACGGCGCCGCTCGTCTTCGGCACGCCGTTCATCGGGTTCGGCCTTCAGGCCATCCTGATCGGCCACACCGAGTACGGCCTGGCCGCGAGCGCGCTGGCGCTGGCCTTGGTCCACGGCGGCTTGGCCGCGGTCGCCCGCAAGCTGGGCGGAGGGGGACGGGCGCTGACGGAGTCATACGTCGGCCTGGGCGCGGCGTTCGCCGTCATCGCCGTCCCGTTCGCGCTGGACGCCTACTACACCGCCACCGTCTGGGCGCTGCAGGGCCTACTGCTGGTTTGGTTCGGCCTCCGCCGATCCCGTCTGCTCGCCGTCGTCGCCGGCGGCGTGCTGCAGGCGCTGGCCGGCTCCTCGCTCGGCTCGCATCTGAGCGAGTCCCTCCCGTATCCGCCCGACGCGCCGGTGATCGTCAACGAGTACTTCTTGGGCGCCGTCGTGCTGGCCGGCGCGGGCCTGGTGTCGGGCTGGCTGCTGCACCGGTCCGGGGACCGCATCGGCGCCGATGAATCGGTCTGTTGGCTGGCGCTGGCCTGGGGGGTCCTCTGGTGGCTCGCGGGCGGGCTCATGGAGATCGGCTACCAGGCCTCGGCCGGGACGCTGTCGGCCTCGCTCGCCTTCGCCGCGCTCTCCTTCGCCGCGGCGGGCCTGTCGGCCCGGCGGCTCCGGTGGCCGCACCTCGGCGCCTTGGGGCCCCTGATCCTCCCGACCATGGTCGTGGCGCTCTACGCCTCGGTCGTCGGGCAGACCCATCCGCTCGGTGACTACGGATGGGCCGCATGGCCCGTGTCCGTCGCCGCCTACTACGCGTTCCTGCGGCTGCGGGAGGGCGAGTTCCCCAAGCTCCAGACCGCGCTGCACGCGGGCGGCTACTGGGTGATGGCCGTGTTGATCGGCGTCGAAGTGCTTTGGCAGACGGACCAGATCGCCGACGGCGCCTGGCCGCCCGTCGCCGCGCTGGCCGCGGTGCTGGCCCTGGTGGGGGGAACCCTCGGGGGCCTGCGCTCATCCGCGTGGCCGCTGGGGGCGCATCGGCGCCGCTACGTCACCGCCTGCGCCGGCCCGGTGCTGGTGCTGCTGGCCACCCTGGTGTTCTTGGCGGCAGTTCTCTCCGACGGGGACTTCTCGCCGCTGCCCCACCTGCCCCTGCTTAACCCGCTGGGGCTGCTCGCCGCCCTGCTGCTGGCGGTGGCGCTCGGGTGGAGGAGGCTGGCCGCGTTCGAAGAGGGGGACCACCCGTTCAAAGACCTCGTCGAGGCCCCGTGGGCCCCGGCGATGGCCGCGGCGGGCACCGTCCTCGCCACCATGTCGGCGGCCCGCACCGTCCACCACTGGCTGGGCGTTCCCTTCGACGGCGAATCGCTGTTCGACTCCACCGCGCTGCAGGTTTCGCTGTCCATCCTCTGGGCGGCGATCGCCCTGGCGGGCATGGTCGTCGGCGTGCGCTCCGCCCGCCGGGCCGTGTGGGTGGCGGGCGCCTCGTTCATGGGCGTGGTGGTGCTCAAGCTGTTTCTCGTCGAGCTCAGCGATCAGAACGCCCTCGGCCGGGTGGTCTCGTTCATAGGGGTGGGCGTCCTTCTGCTGATCGTCGGATACTTCGCCCCCGTTCCCCCTCCGGCGTCCGCGGAGAGCCCCGACGAGTGAGTTCGGCCCTCGCCGCATCGAGGGGAACTGATCGGGCTCCGGGCCCGTTAGCTTTGCCCGGCAGGAGAGAATCGACGATGGGAGAGGACGACATGGACGACAAGGATTTTGCCGACAAGGCCAAAGGCGTGATGGGCGATCTGGCCAGCAAGGCTCGCGACAAGGCGGGGGACCTGGTCGGCAAGGCCGGCGACGTGGCCGGTGATGTCTGGGACAAGGCCGGCGATGTGGCGGGCAAGGCCGCCCACAAGGCCGGCGATGTGGCCGAGGCCGTGGTCGACAAGATCGACGACCTCACCGGCGGCCGGGTCCCCGATGTCGTGCGCCGGGCGGTCGACCGGACCGACGACGCCGACGACGCCGACGACGCAGGTGAAGCCGCCGGCTCAACCGACACGGACGAAGCCGCCGACGCTGACTCCTCGTCCGACGACGCCGCCGATGTCGACACCGAGGGCGACGACGCCGCCGATGTCGACACCGAGGGCGACGACGCCGCCGATGTCGACACCGAGGGCGACGACGCCGCCGATGTCGACACCGAGGGCGACGACGCCGCCGATGTCGACACCGAGGGCGACGACGCCGCCGATGTCGACACCGAGGGCGACGACGCCGCCGATGTCGACACCGAGGGCGACGACGCCGCCGATGTCGACACCGAGGGCGACGACGCCGCCGATGTCGACACCGAGGGCGACGACGCCGCCGATGTCGACACCGAGGGCGACGACGCCGCCGATGTCGACACCGAGGGCGACGACGCCGCCGATGTCGACACCGAGGGCGACGACGCCGAGTCCGGCTGACCCCCTCTTCTGTTTTTCTGAGCAAATAGTTGGCGTATAGCGACGATTTTTGCTCAGAAAACCCGGGGGAGGGGGGCTGAACGGGGCTAGAGGCGGCTGATCCCGACTAGCTCCAGCACTGCCCGCTGGCGGGCCCGAGATGCGGCCCGGTCGATGCGGGCCTCGACTGTCCATTCGCAGTGACCGGCCGGGTCGAGCAGTCGCTGGGCGACTCGGCCGGTGCCGTGGTCGATGTCGACCCAGTTCCGGGACCGGGCCTCGCCGTCGATCCCGATGGCGTCGTGCTCGGCCCAGTACGGGGCCATGGCCGAGTCGAGGTCGGCCTCGGTCCAGGTCTTCGACTCTCCGCCGGCCAGCCGGGCCGCCAGCTCGCCGTGGGCCCGCCGGGCCAGCAACTGCACCCAGCCGAACATCTCGTTGCGGACCATCACCTCGAAGGCCCGCCGGTCGGCGGTGATGTCGGCTTGGCCCTCCTCGCCCCCGTCACCCCTGCCGCTCTCGCCGCCGTCGCCCTCCTCGCCACCCTCGCCCCTGTCGTCTCCTTCGCCGCCGGGGGACGGCGCGGAGGCCGCGGGCGCCTCGGGATGGCGGAGCCGCTCCCACTCGTCCAGCAGGCTGGAGTCGACGTGGCGGACGACCGCCCCCAGCCAGGCGATGACGTCGTCCAACTCGTCGGTGACCGCCTCGGCCGGCACGGTCTGGGTCAGCGTCCGGTAGCAGTCCGACAGGTAGCGCAGCAGCACCCCCTCCGAGCGCTTCAGGCCGTAGCGGGCCACGTACTGGTTGAAGGTGTCGGCGCACTCGAGCATGTCCCGCACCACCGACTTGGGGCTGGGCCGGTCCCGCTCCACCCAGGGGTGGTGGCGGGCGAACACCTCGAACGACCCCTCGATGAAGTCGGCCTCGGGCCGGGGCCAGGTGACCTCGGCCAGGCGGCTCATCCGTTCCTCGTACTCGATCCCCTCGGCCTTCATCCGGGTAATCAACCCGTCCTTGATCCGGTCGAGCTGGGCCATCAGCACCACCGTCGGGTCCTCGACGATCGACTCCACCAGGCTGAGCGCCTGCAGGTGGTAGTCGGCCGCGGACCGGTCCAGCACCGCCACCGCCTCCACCGCGAACAGCGACAGGGGCTGGTTGAGCCGGAACTCGTCCTGGAGGTCGAGGCCGACCCGCACCGGGCGGCCCAGCTCGTCGGGCTCGTCCAGCACCTCGACGATCCCGGCGTCGGTCAGCGACCGGAACACGCTCACCGCCCGGCGGATGTGGTCGCGCTGGCGGGGCCGGGGCTCGTGGTTGTCCACCAGCAGCTTCTTCATGGCCGCGCAGCCGTCGCCGGGCCGGTCCAAGACGTTGAGCATCATGGCATGGGTCACCCGGAAGCTCGACTCCAGGGTCTCGGGCGCCCCGCCGGCCAGGCGGACCAGGGTGTCGCCGTCGTAGTGGGCGTAGCCCCGCTCGGGCGGCTTCTTGCGGACCGGCTTGCGGCGCTTGCCGCCCCCGCCGGCCGCCGCCGCGGCCGCCGCCTTGACCTCGGCCCGCTTGTTCTCGACGACGTGCTCGGGGGCCTGCACCCACACGCTCCCGGCGTCGTCGAAGCCCCGGCGGCCGGCCCGTCCCGCGATCTGCTGGAAGTCCCGCACCGACAGCACCCGGGTGCGGCGCCCGTCGTACTTGAAGAGCTGGGTGAACAGCACGGTGCGGACCGGCATGTTCACCCCCACCCCCAAGGTGTCGGTGCCGCATATCAGACGCAGGTGGCCCTGCTGGGCCAGCTTCTCCACCAGCAGCCGGTACTTGGGGAGCAGGCCGGCGTGGTGGACGCCGATGCCGGCGGTCACGAAGCGCCTCAGGTCCTTGCCGACGGGGGTGTCGAAGCGGAACCCGCCCACCGCCTCCCGCACCGCCGCCTTGCCGGCCGCGTCCAGCACGTCGAGGCTGGTGAGGCTCTGGGCCCGGGCCGAGGCCTCCTTCTGGGTGAAGTGGACGATGTAGACCGGCGCCTTGCCCTGCTCCAGCAGCTTCTCCACCGACACGTGCAGCGGGGTCTCGCGGTACTCGAAGTCCAGGGGCACCGGCCGCTCCGCCGCGGCCACCAGGGCGGCGTCCCGCCCGGTCCGGGCGGCCAGGTCGTCCCGCATCCGGGCGGTGTCGCCCAGGGTGGCCGACATGAGCAGGAACTGGGCCCGGCGCAGCTCCAGCAGCGGCACCTGCCAGGCCCAGCCCCGGTCCCGGTCGCCGTAGTAGTGGATCTCGTCCATCACCACGAAGTCGGCGCCGGCGGCGGCCCCGGCCCGCAGGGTCCGGTTGGCCAGGATCTCGGCCGTGCAGGCGATCACCGGGGCGCTGCCGTTGACGGTGGCGTCGCCGGTGACCATGCCCACCCGGTCGGCGCCGAAGGCCGCGGTCAGCTCGAAGAACTTCTCGCTCACCAGCGCCTTGACCGGCGCGGTGTAGACCGCCCGCCGGCCCCGGGCCAGCGCCGCGAAGATCCCGGCCATCGCCACCAGCGACTTGCCCGACCCGGTGGGGGTGGCCAGCACCACGTTGTCGTCGGCCAGCAGGTGCAGCATCGCCTCCTGCTGATGCTCGTAGAGCTCGAAGCCGGCGTCGGCCGCCCACTGCTCGAAGGCCTCCAGCAGCTCGTCGGGGCCGCCGCCGGGCGGCATCCGCTCGCCCAGCGCCGGAGTGGTCACGGCACCGGGGGGTTCACAGCGCCGGGGCCGCGGCGTTCACGGCGGTCCGGCGCTCCGAGCCTGATCTCAGGCCAGGGCCGAGAAGTCCACGTGGTCGGTGACCATCCAGGCGCTGAAGCCCCGGTCGGCCACCAGGTTGGCGCCGTTGACGGCCGCGGCCGCGTCGCTGCCCAGCACCAGCAGCAGCCGGGCCATGTGCTCGGGGCTGATGATCCCGCCCGACTGCTCGATGGCCCAGTCGATCACCTTCTCGGTGGCCTGGCGGCGGAAGTCGGCCATCAGCGGGGTGTCAATGGGGCCCGGGCAAAGGCTGTTGGTCCGCACCCCGAACCGGGTGAGGCTGCGGTGGGAGCTGTGCATGGTCCACACCTGCACCAGCTCCTTGGACAAGGCGTAGGAGTCGGCCTCCACCATCTCGGCGCGGTCCAGAATCCACGCCACCGCCTTGTCCCAGCCCTCGACGGCGATCAGCTCTTTGAGCACGTCCAGCCGGTCGGGCCAGCGAGAGCCGTAGATGGAGGCGGTGTTGACTATGGCCCCGCCCGAGTTCATGGTGGGCAGCAGGCTCTCGCTGAGGCGGCGCAGGCCCAGGTAGTTGACCCGCAGCACGAAGTCGCCGGCGTGGACCCCGGCCACTCCGGCGTTGTTGAACAGCACGTCGGTGCCGCCGCCGACCTCGGCCGCGGCCGCGTCTATCGAGTCGGGGTCGCTCATGTCGGCGGGTATGAAGCGGGTGGCCGGCCCGGTCGGCTCCTTCACGTCCAGCACGGTCAGGTCGGTGCAGCCCGAGGCGGCCAACAGCTCGACCGCGGCCGCCCCCAGCCCGCTGGCCCCGCCGGTGAGCACCACCTTCTTGCCCGCGTAGCCGACCAGATCGGCCAGCCCGCCGGCCGGCGCCGCCGGGCCGGGACCGGGCGTTGACGGGTTCGGTACCGAGTCGAGCGGAGGTGGGTCTATTTGCAAGTAATCGGCAGGCGGACTCTCGGCTATTGGCTTGGACATGGGGCTTGGGTCCCTTCGATGACGGAGGCGGATCAGGGGAAAAGGCCCTGCAGCAGCCGCCACAGCACCCACAGGGCGGCGAGGGCGACGGGGCCGGGTATGGCCAGGATGAGGGCCCAGGTGGCGTAGCGGACCCAGGCCGGGCGGTCCGAGAATCGGCGGTGGTGGAAGGCGGCGTCGAGCCGCTCGGCCTCCTCGTCGGCGGGCACCTCGGCCAGAACGGCCGCGGCCTCCTCGGCCGCCCCCTCGGCCACGACCACGGCCGCCATCGGGTCGGTCACGTGATGGGGGGCCACGCCGGCGGCCGGGTCGATCAGCACGGTCGACTCGAACCCGGCCTCGGTCAGGCGGGCCGCGGCCACCTTCGCCTCCAGATGGTCGGCGTACTCGGCGATCACCACCGTCCCCCGCATCGGCCTCATCGTCCCATGGTACGCGGTGTCGGTAGGGTGGCCCGCCGTGAGCGCCGTGATCGCCGTGGACGGCCTGGTCAAGGACTACGGGGCCGTCCGGGCGGTGGACGGCGTGTCGTTCGAGGTGGGGGAGGGGGAGGTGGTGGCCCTGCTGGGCCCCAACGGGGCTGGCAAGTCCACCATCGTCGAGATCCTGGAGGGCCACCGCCGCCGCAGCGCCGGGTCGGTGGAGGTGCTGGGCGTCGATCCCGGCTCGGCCCCCCGCTGGTTCCGGGACCGGATCGGCATCGTGCTGCAGTCCTCGGGGATCGACCCCGAGCTGACCGTGCGCGAGGTCATCGACCTGTACCGCCGGGTCTACCGGCGGCCCCGCCCCACCGACGAGATGATCGAGATGGTGGAGCTCACCGAGAAGGCCTCGGCCCGGGTGACATCGCTGTCGGGCGGCCAGCAGCGCCGGGTCGACCTGGCCCTGGGGCTGGTGGGGGACCCGGAGCTGATCTTCTTGGACGAGCCGACCACCGGCTTCGACCCGGCCGCCCGCCGCCGGAGCTGGGACTTGGTGAAGACCCTCACCGCCCGGGGCCGGACCGTGCTGCTGACCACCCACTACCTGGAGGAGGCCGAGCACTTGGCCGACCGGGTGGCGGTGCTGGCCCGGGGCCGGATCGCGGCCGAGGGCACCCCGGCCCGGCTCCGGGCCGACGCCTCGGGCACCACCCTGATCCGCTTCCGGCTGCCCGAGCGGGCGGACTCGGTGGAGTCGCTGGTGGGCCCGCTGGCCGGCCGGGCCAAGGGCCGGGGCCGCCACCTGGAAGTGGCCACCGAGACCCCCACCGCCGATCTGGCCCACCTCACCGGATGGGCCCTCCACCGGGGGATCGAGCTGGCCGAGCTGACCGTCACCAGCCCCACCCTCGAAGAGGCCTACCTGGCCCTGGTAAGCGACGACGATGACGATGACGACGACGGCAACGACGAGGACAGGGCCGGCGACGGCGAGACCGGCGGGACCGGCGGCAGGGCCGGAAGCCGCGGCGGGAGCGCTGCCGGCAACGAAAACGGGGGCGGGGAGGGGCCGCAGTGAGGACGCTCGGCCTGGTGCTGTCGCAGATCCGCAGCCAGAACCGGATCTTCTGGCGGGTGCCGATCGGCGCCTTCTTCACCCTGATCTTCCCGGTGATGCTGCTGGTGCTGTTCATCGCCCTCTTCGGCAACGAGAGCTTCGACACCCCCTACGGGACGGTCACCACCAGCCAGTTCTACACCCCGGGCCTGGCCGTGTTCGCAGCCGCCTCGGCCACCTACACCAACATCGGCATCAACCTCACCAGCCGCCGCGAGCTGGGCATCCTCAAGCGGGTTCGGGGCACGCCGCTGCCGCCGTGGGTCTACCTGGCCGGGGTGGTGGGATCGGCGGTGTGGATCGCCCTGGTGTCCGTGGCGGTCATGGTGGCGCTGGGGGTGCTGGCCTACGGGGTGAACATTGAGGCGGCCAAGCTGCCGGCCCTGGTCCTGGCCTTCGTCGTCGGCTCGGCCGCCTTCGCCACCGCCGGCGTGGCCGTCTCGGCCCTGGCCAAGACCATGGGCGCGGCCCAGTCCATCACCAACGCCACCCTCATACCCCTGGGCTTCGTGTCCAACGTCTTCATCTCGCTGGGCGCGGCCGGCGACCCGCCCCGGTGGCTGGAGGTGATCGGCGACTTCTTCCCCCTCAAGCACTTCGCATCCGCCTTCGGGGAGGCCATGTCGCCCTTCTCGGACGCCCCCGCCTTCGAGTGGGGCCATCTCGCCGTCATGGGGGCCTGGCTGGCCGCCGCCGCGCTGGTGGCAGCCCGCCGGTTCCGCTGGGCGCCGGCGGGTTCGCAGGACGAGGGCGTGGTCGGCCGGCGGACCCGAGCCGGCCGCTCCGGGTCCGGCCAAAGCGGGCCCGAGTCGTCGGGACCCGAGCCAGCCGGGGCCGGTCCGAGCGAGTCGGCCGCGCCGGGTCCGCCCCGGTCAAATCTAGGCTGAGGCGATGGCCGGCTACGACGAGTTCGGGATGCTGGCCGAGAACGCGGCCGAGTACTCCATCGACTGGAGCGGCCCGCCGGAGGTGCGCCGGGCTTCGGTCCCGCTGGACAGCGGGCTGAGCCTGTCGGCGCTGGTGTGGGGCGTCGGGCCGCCCGAGCTGGTGCTCATCCACGGCGGGGCCCAGAACGCCCACACCTGGGACACGGTGGCCCTGGCCCTCGACCGGCCCCTGGTGGCGGTGGACCTCCCCGGGCACGGCCACTCCGACCACCGGCCCGACCACCGCTACGGCCCTGCGAGCATGGCCGCCGACGTGGCCGCGGCCGCAGCCGCCCTGGCCCCCGAGGCCGAGGCGGTGGTGGGCATGTCGCTGGGAGGTCTTACCGCCATCGCCTTGGCCGCCGAGCACCCCGGCCTGGTCCGCCGCCTCGGGGTGGTGGACGTGACCCCCGGGGTGGACGGCTCCAAGACCGGCCCCATCGTCGCCTTCATCGACGGCCCCGACGACTTCGACAGCTTCGAGGCCATCCTGGCCCGCACCGTCGAGCACAACCCGGGCCGCAGCGAGCAGTCCCTGCGCCGGGGGGTGCTCCACAATGCCCACGAGGGCCCCGACGGCCGCTGGCGGTGGAACTACGACCGCATCCGCAACTGGGAGGACACCGGCAGCACCGGCTCCGGCGGTGAGTACTCCGGCTCGGCCGACGGCGGCGGCTCGGGTGACAGCGGAGGCTCGGACGGCGGCACCGACGTGGGCGGGGATTCGCCCTTCGGGACCATGTGGGACATGGTCGGCAGGCTGGGGATGCCGGTGGCCCTGTGGCAGGGGGGCCGCTGGAGCGTGGTGGACGACGCCGACGTGGCCGAGTGGATGCGGCGCTGTCCGCAGACGACCCACGCGGTGGTCGACGGCGCCGGCCACTCCATCCAGGGCGACCGGCCCCTGGAGCTGGCCGGGCTGATCGAGGACCTCCTGGCCCGCCCGGCCTGACCGGGTCCTAAGGGTCCCGGTAGCCGGACTCGTCGAAGCGGTAGCCGGCGCCGGGCGCCATGGTCAGCCGGTGGCGGGGGCCGGGCGCGGCCGGGTCGGCCGTCTCGTAGCCGGCGTCGCCGAACCACATGGCCACCGGCCCGTCGGGGCCCTCGCCGATGCTGGTCTCATAGCGCCGGGGCCGGCGGCGGGCCAGCCCCTCCAGGGCCGCTTCGGTGGTGGCGAACCGGCCCAGGGTGTGCAGCGTGACCCAGGTGGGCGGGGCCAGCTCCACCTCCGCCCGGTCCATGGCCTCGGCCGGGGCCATCCACTCGTGGCGCACGATCTCGCCGGAGTCCACCACCACGGCGGCATCGGCGGCCCGGGCGGCGAAGAACCAGGTGGCGTAGCGGCGGGGGGCGATGGGGGGCGGCAGCCAGAAGGCGAAGTAGACCAGGGATTGCGGGTCCACCGCCGCGTCCGCCTCCTCGCGGGCCTCCCGGACGGCGGCGTTGCGGGCGGCCCGGATGGCGTCGCCGGTCGGGTCCTGGTCGGCGGGGTCGATCCGGCCCCCGGGGAACACCCACATCCCGCCGAAGTCGATCCCGGTATTGCGGCGCAGCATCAGGGTCTCCAGCCCCGAGGGGCCGTCCCGCAGCAGCACCACCGTGGCCGCCGGTATGGGCGGTGCCTCGCCGCGGCTCTCGAAGTGCCGCTCCCATTCCCCCATCCGGACGACATCGAGCCACCGCCGCCCCGATGCGCTCATCAACCCGGCGGCCGGGTCGGTCTGAGAGGCGGCCGACGCCGAGCCGGGCCGGGAGTCGGATGCCGCTGGTCCGGGCCTGGAAGCGGCCACCGCCAAGTCGGACCCGCGATCGGCCGGTGCCGGGTCGGTCACGGGGGTCAGGCCACCACCTTGTCGGCCCGCAGCTCGGCCAGGCGGTGACCCCAGCCCAGCTCGGTCAGCACCTCGTCGGTGTGCTGGCCCACCGTCGGCGCCGAGGGGTTCCGCAACGAGGCCGGGGTGCCGCCGAAGCGGGCCGGGACCCGGGGCTGGCGGACCCGGCCCATCGCCGGGTGGTCGTGCTCCTCCAGCAGGGCGTTGTGCATCACCTGGGCGTCGTCGGCCAGGTCCTCCACGGCCAGCACCACCCCGTAGGGCACGTCCTCGCGCTCCATGGCCTCCACCCCCTCGGCCAGCGTCATCGACGCGGCCGCGGCGTGGGCGGCCCGCACCGCCCGGCTGTAGGCCTCCTTGTTCTTCCAGCGGTCGGTCATGGTGGCCAGGGCCGGGGCGGAGGTGTCCACCCCGAAGGCCCGGCCCATGCCGTGGAACTCGGAGTCGGTCACGGCGGCGATCACCGCGTGGCCGTCGGTGAAGGCCATGGCCCTCTGGTTGGCCACGATCGACTGGCCCAGGTGAGGCTGCTCGTTGTCCAGGGCCACCTCATGGCCGGCCGAGTCGGGGAACAGATAGGCCACCGTCGCGTCGAGCATGGACAGCTCCACATGCTGGCCGCCCGCCCCCCGGGCCCGGGCGAACAGGGCGGCGGTGATGGCCTGGCAGGCGGTGTGGGCGGTGATCTTGTCGGCCGCGGCCTGGCGGAGGAACTTGGGCCGGTCGTCGCTGAGCCCGGTCTGGTTGGCGGCCAGGCCGGCCTGGGCCTGCAGCACCGAGTCGTAGGCCCGGCGGTGGGCGTAGGGGCCGTCGGGCCCGAAGCCGGTGATGGAGGCGTAGACGATGTCGGGGTTGCGCTCGGCCACCGCCTCATAGCCGAGGCCGAGCCGCTCGACCGCGCCGGGCCGCATGTTCTGGACGAACACGTCGGCGCCGGCGGCCAGGTCCATCACGATGTCGCGGCCCCGGGGGTCGCCGCAGTCCACCGCCACCGCCCGCTTGCCCCGGTTGCAGATCTGGAACATGGCCGACATTCCGCCCGCGCCCACCCCCATGTAGCGGCCCTGGTCGCCGAAGCCGGGCGTCTCCACCTTGACCGCCGCCGCACCCTGGTCCACCAGCATGGCCACCGCCAGAGGCCCGGTGAGGGCCACGCTCATCTCCAAGATGGAGACGCCTTCCATCGGTCCGGGCATGGCAACGCTCCCTCGGGTCGGCCTTGGTCTCAGCTTGCCCGGTCCGGGCCCGGTTCGCCGCCGGACGGGTGCCCGGGCAGGCCCTGGAACCAGCTCGCCTCCTCCCGCAGCTCCCGGCTGCGCCAGCCGTCGGGGGTCCGCACCAGCTTGTGGTGGTACCAGCCGCCGGTGGACCACACCGACCCGTCGGGGAGCTTCATGGGGTTGAAGACCATGGCGGTGACCGCGGCGGCGTCGCCGTCGAGTTCCACTTCGACATTGGTAATCATGTGCTGAGTGGACTCGAACATCACCAGCGTCTCAGCCAGCCAGTCGCACACTTCGCCCACCGGCCCGGCTGTGCCTCCGACCGAGGTGTAGTCGATGCGGGCGTCGGGGGTGAACACCGACCGGTACAAGTCCCAGTCCCGCCGGTCCACCGCGGTGGCGTAGCGGGTCAGCAGGTCGGCGATCTCCATCCGGTCGGCGAGGTCCTGCGAGTCCATCGATCCTCCTCGAGTCCAACCGCAGGCTAGGCCCCATCAACGTGGGGACGGCGCGACCTCCGCCACTGCCCCCGTTTGCGCCCAAATTTCCGTTTCTGGCCGTGGATCAGGAGTCCGGCGGCTGGCTTCGAGGTGAGGGGCGACGACATGTCCGATACTCCAACGCACAAGCCGAAGAAGCTGATCGGTTGGCTTAGCCCGTTCGTGGCGGCGGCCCTGGCCGCGTCCGTGGCGCTCCAGTCGGGCGCGGCGGGGGCCTCGGCTGCGCCCGACCCCGAGCCGCCGCCGGATCTGGCGGTGACCTCGTATGCTTCTGACTACTCGGTGTCGCTCGCCGAGGCCCAGAGGCGCCTGGACCGCATCCGGCGTACAGTATACATAGCGGAAAGTCTAAGTGGCTGCGATACAGGATCGCCTGGTTCTCTGCCATTCGAGATGTTGAGTCCACATTCGGAGTCGACATATTGACTAGTGTACCAATAACTGCACCCTGATCAAGTAGACAATCGTCTACAAAGACCGACAATACACATGGGAGAGGATCGTGCAATGTATGACTAAGTTGTGGACGGTGGTTCTATCTGGTGTGTTCTGGGCTGCGGTTGTTGGCTGTTCGGGTGACAGTACCGGGGTAGATAATGGGTTGATGTTGGTGCAGCAAGTTGGAGGTACGGTTGAAACAGTTCTGCCTAGCGGAGTAGTCGTCTCAAATGTCTTCGCGGGCATGTGGGATTACGATGCGCAGGCACCCTTCCACAGTGCTAGAGTCGAGGGGCTCCTTTCCATTGAGGGGCCTTGCGCGTATATTGTGGACGATTACTCATGGCTTCTTCCAGATACACCACTGGAGGAGCTGCCTGAGCCGGTTCTCATCTTTATGAACCTGCCGCGAGAGCAGACTCGGTATGATCTGGCTACAGAATCAATCTGGGTCCATGATTATGGTCCTATCACCAGCGGCGATCGGATAGAGATAGTTGGAGGAGGTATCGATCCGAGTCTCCCAGGTGCTTGCTCTGTTGGCGTTGACCGCGTGGTCAATGTCAAGAGCATGATGTTCAAACAATGCGAATTATGGTTTCCGTCAGACCATTGGAGTCAGAGCGGATGCCATCCCAGCCTTTCTGACCCCTTGGCTGGCTTATGGGACTTTCAAGGGTCTGCCAATGATGCTATGCTCGAGGGCCTGCTTTTGGTTGAAAAACCTTGTGTATACGTTATAGAGGATTATGGGTACTTTATACTAGATCTCCCACCAGGTGAACTGGCGGAATCGAGGCGTGTGTTCTTGCGACTGCCGCGGGGCCCGACTCGTTATGATCCCGATACTGATTCTGTCTGGGTTCACGGCGAAGGTCCCATGGTCAGCGGGGATCGAGTGGTACTCGGTGGAGGTTTTGGACCAAGTTCGAGCCAGCTTAGAGTAGCATCGCATCGAGTCCCTCCAGAGATGTGTTCTGCGGGTGTGGAAGCCCAATTCGTCGCAGGAAGCATGCAGCCGAGGTTGTGCAGTCAGCAGTTACCGCCCGACCATTCAAGTCAAGTCGGGTGTAAACCTGTCGTCGTGGAAGAGGCGGTAGCGCAGCAGCCGCCCGAACATCCGGGCCAGACCGACTGTGAGACCGAGGCGGCAGACATTGCTGCGACTCTGCCTGACTCCGAGTCGCCGATGGATTTTGCGGTGTCGTCTTATGCGTCAGATTACTCGGTGTCGCTAGACGAGGCCCGGCGGCGCATGGACCGCAACCAACCCCTGCAGGAGATTATGGCCTCGATCCGAGACCTCGAAGGTGCTCGGCTGGCCGGGTGGGGAATCGACCATGGCTCCGACTTCGGCGCCTGGGTGTGGCTCACTGGTGACGCCGCGCCCGGCGAGGAGGCGGCCTGCATTGCCGCCGCCCATGATGATGTGGAGATTCGCACGGGTGCCGACTACAGCCTTGAAGAGTTGCTGGCGGCCCAGCAGCGTCTGTTCCGCAATGACGCCACGGGTTATCCCGAGTCCAGCGTGGCGCCCATGGTGACCTTCACTGGCATCGACATGGCCGCCAACGCGGTGAGCATCGGCATCGACCCGGCCCTAGCCGCCGACGCGGAGCCCGATGGCCTAGACGGCGCGCAGCCCACCGTGATGTCCGACGAGATGTTTAGAGCCAAAGCAGCCGAAGTGACCGAACTGCTCCGCGACCACATCAGCGTCAATTTCGTAGTGGAAGACGGACGCGGATTCTCTCTAGCCGTGCCATGACTTCGGGGCCGACCCAACTTTCGCCACTCGGGCACCTGCCCGAAGGAGGGGCTGGTTCCTGACTTGAGTGATAGAGTGTTTTAGATGAGTAGTGATTCGTCAGCGGGGATTGGAGATCGAGGCTTGGTTGGGCGAGGCGAGTTAGAAGAAATTTCAAGCCGATATGAGCGTCGGCCGAGGAGAGCGGTTCTGGGAGGTCTTGGTGCCGTCGTCCTGGCTGTGTTGGCTGGAGCATGCGGCAGTGATGGCACACTCGCAGAACCGGACGCGCCACAAGAAACGGTCGGCAAAGATCGAACTGTAGACACCAGAGTAGAAGAGATCATACATCTGGATTACTGGCACGGCTACGTATTGAATATGGCATGGTCTCCCGATGGCTCCCGCATCCTAATAACAGGGAACACCGACAGCGACGGCTACGAGAACTGGAATAAAGTAGAGGACTGGAATATTTTTCTGGTGGATGTTGATGGTTCTGACTTGGTTCAGCTAACTGATTGGCCCGGAAATGAATGGGGGACATGGTCTCCCGATGGCTCCCGAATCCTCATCAAAAGCAATTCTGATCCCGAGGAGGGCGATCTCTATGTGATTGATGTTGATGGTTCTGATTTGGTGCAGGTGACTGATTGGCCGGGAAACGAGCGAGGAGTGTGGTCTCCAGATGGCTCCCGTGTACTCGTAACATATCCGGCAGAACCGACTTACTCTTTCGGTGATATAAGTAATACTTACACCACAAGAACTGAAAGTTCTACGATGAATATAAGTGATGTGCCGGTATATGATGATTATGATCTTTATGTGGTGAATGTTGATGGCTCGGGTTTGGTTCAGTTGACTGACTGGCCAGGAAATGAGTGGGGGACATGGTCTCCCGATGGCTCCCGCATCCTGCTAACAGGCAACGACGAAATCGATAGCTACCGGGAATACAATATTTATGTGGTAGAAGCTGATGGTTCTAATCTAGTTCAGTTGACTGATTGGCCCGGCGGAGAGCATGATGCCGAGTGGTCCACGGAGGGTTCACGCGTACTATTCTCCCATGACGGTGATTTTTTTGTGGTGGAAGCTGATAGTTCTGGTTTGATTCAGTTGGCCGATCAATCCTACAGCGTGTGGGGTGTGTGGTCTCCAGATGACTCCCGCATCCTGCTAACAAGCAACTCAGACGCCCGGGAGGATGATCTCTATGTGGTTAATGCTGATGGTTCTAACCTGGTTCAGTTGACTGATTGGCCGGGCGCAGAGCGGGGAGTGTGGTCTCCGGATAGTTCCCGCGTACTAGTAACGGGCGTCCACCACCTAGGTGACGTTTATGTAGTGGACGTTGATGGTTCGAACTTGGTTCCGTTGACTGATTGGCCCGGCGACTGGAGAGGTCCTGAACACATGCTGGGGTGGTGGTCTCCAGATGGCTCCCGTGTTTTAGTAATAGGTGACAGCGATGACGACAATTGGAATCTTTATGTTGTGGATGTCCATAGTTCAAATATGGTTCAATTGACTGACCAGCCCGGACGTGAGGTGGGGTGGTGGTCTTCGGATGGTTCTCACATCCTGATTTCAGGAGTCAGCGACAACAGCGTCGGCTTAAATGATGTTTATGTAATCAGGGTATCATCTTAGAAATATTCTTTGTTCTAGAATTATTTGATTTGCGCAGTTTCGCTCTGGAGCTGTGAGTCAGTTTGAGCCGGGGTTCCAGAAGGCGACTTCGCCGCTTCCCAGGGCGGAGGCACCTTGGCCGTCGGCACCGATGGCCACGGCGACGGTTCGGTCCCCGTCGGTGGCGCCGAAGCCGAAGGTCCGGCCGTCGGGGGACCACAGGCGGGGCGTCTCCACGTACTGGTTGGCGAAGGCCATGTAATTGCGCACGAAGGTTTCGGTGGGGGCCAGCCTGCTCAGGGTTTCGAGGGTGCCGCCAGCCCAGACGTGCCAGGCGAACCCGGAGTCGTCGATGCCGGCCACCAGCAGCCGCTCGCCGTCGGGGCTCCACTCCAGCCACAGGCCCAGCCCGTCCAGCACGGAGGTCCGCCGGCCGGTGTCCAGGTCGACGATCTCGACCCGCTCGGGCCGCACCGGGGTCAGGGCCAGATCGGCGACGGCCCCGGCCGGGTCGGGCTCGGGCAGCGGCCCGGAGTGTGACAGGGCCGCCCGGCGGCCGCGGGGGTCCACGGCCAGGTTGACCGGGCCGTTGGCCGGGCCCAGGTCGGCGGTCTCGGAGGTGTCGGCGTTGCGGCGCACCAGCCGCCCCTCGGTGTCCTCCGGGTCCCCCGAACCCTCCACGTAGACGAAGTCCCGGGTTCCCGGCACCCAGGCCGGCGCCTGGAATCGGGTCCCCACCCGGCCCAGGTCGGCGGAGGTCTCCACCGCTTGGAGGTCGCTCACCAGGAAGAGCCGGTCGTCGGCGTGCAGGAGCAGGTCGTCGCCGCCCGGCTCCCAGGCCACGTACATGCTCCCGCCCTCTATGGAGGAGTTGGCGGCCGGGGTGCCGGCCGCGTTCAGCACGTCCACCGAGGTGCCCCCGCCGGAGCGGGGCCCCAGGGCGGCCAGGAAGCGCCCGTCGTGGCTCCAGGTGTAGAAGAAATACGGGCGGATGGCGCGGGCGGAGGCCATCTCCCAGGTGGCCGCGTCCACCACCGCCACCTCGGCGGTGCCGGCCGCGGGGTCGATGACGGTGGCGGCCAGCCGGGCCCCGTCCCGTGACCAGGTGGGCTGGGTCACCACCAGACCCTCGGCCAGTTCGGCCACCACCTCGCCGTCGGACCGCAGAATCCTCAGTCCGGTCGGCCCGGCCACTGCCATCAGCCCGCCCCCGCCCGCCGAGGAGTCGGCCCCGGCCCGGTCCGGGCCAGCGGCGGTGGTCCCCGGCTCAGCCTCCGCGGTGCCTCCGCCGGTGGTGCCCTCGCCCGCGGCCGCGTCCGGCGCGTTGGCCTGGGTTTGCTCTATCGGTGGGTCCAAGGACCGGACCTGGCGGTCTGCGCCGGTGCTCGCGCAAGCCGCCGCGGCTAGCGCGGCCAGCAGCGCGACAGCCCCGGCGACCCGAGCCCGCCCCGCCCGCCGGGTCGATTGCATCGACCGGGCGCAAGGCATCCGCCGACCCTAGCGCTGCGTCGGGCCGCCGGTTGCGAGACGCCTTTCAAGGGATCGGAACCCGCCGGTTGGGATCGTGCGGCCGTGGTGGCTGCGTCGGGCCGCCGGTTGCGGAACACTGGGGGCATGTCCGATCCCACCGACCGGGAGTTCTGCGAGCGCTGGTTCGTCCGCCGGGGCCTGCCCCACCTGATCCACGACTACTCGATCACCGGCGACGTCCTCACCCGGGCCTCGCCCTTCCTCGGCTTCGTGGCCTTCGTCCAGCTCTTCCTGGTCTTCGGCGAGCGCTGGCGGGGCTGGGGCCAGGCCGCCGTCTTCGTGATCGCGGCCTCGGCCGTGGTCGCCGTCTTCGCCGGGATCAACCGGGCCCGGGGCCGGCGGGCCTGGCAGCTCCCCGAGCGGGTGGGGCTGATCGAGATCGGGGCCTACCTCGCGCTGGGGACGGTGTTCGCCGGCATCGGCGCCCAGGGCGCGGTGATCGTCGACGCCGCCTTCGTCCTGTTCGCCAACCTGGTGCTGCTGCTCATCGCCTACCTGGTGACGAGCTGGGGCCTGGTGCCCATGATCCGCTGGTCCACGGTGCAGTTCTGGCGCCAGGTCGGCAACGTCGCCGTGCTGTTCGCCCGGTTGATGCCGGTTCTGCTGCTGTTCTCGGCCTTCGTCTTCTTGAACGGCGAGGTGTGGCAGGTGGCCAACGACTTCACCCTTCCCTTCTACGGCCTCACGGCGGCCATCCTGGTGGGAGTCGGCGGGTCCTTCGTGACCCTGTCGGTGCGGCGGCTGACTTTGGATCTGGCCCGCTTCACCGACTGGAGCGACATCCGCCCCCACTGCGCCGACACCCCGGCGGAGGCCCTGGCCCCCGGCGACGACGAGCCCCCGCCCGACCACCCCGGCCTGAGCAGGCGGGAGCGCCTGAACGTGAGCCTGCTGCTGTTCGTGGCCCAGAGCATCCAGATCGCGCTGGTGGCGCTGATCGTCACCGCCTTCTACCTGGTGTTCGGCCTGTTCACCATCCGGGAGGAGACCATCCGGCAGTGGACCACCGCCTCGGAGCTGACCGGCCCGGCCGACTGGGTGGCCCGCTACTCGCTGTGGGGCGAGCAGGTGGTGTTCAGCCGCCAGCTCCTGCTGGTGGCCGGCTTCATCGGCCTGGTGTCGGGACTGCAGTTCGCGGTGTCGGTGCTGACCGACGCCAACTACCGGTCCGAGCTGGCCGAGGACATGACCGAAGAACTCCGAGCCGCCCTAGCCGTAAGAGCCGTCTACCACCGCCGCCTAATCAACTAACCCGCCCATCTCAACTCCCTTTCGGCCCCGCCCCGCCCGTACCCGGCCCGCCAAGTCGGAGCGGCTCGTCGTGCCCCGGAGCGCCAGGCCGGCGGGTGGCACGGGGGCAAGGTTTTGCCGCCCCGCGGCAAAACCGCGCCCGTGACAGGACCCGCCGGCCGGACAAGCGGGCCGGACAAGCTGCAGGCTGTGGAAAACCGCCGGGATCACCGGCCGCCGCTGCCGCGGCCGCTACCTTCAGGGCCGTGGCCGACCAACAAAGCCTGCTGACCGAAGACGACACCACCTTCGCCCGCCAGGTCACCGACGTGCCGGTGGCGGCCGAGCTGAGCGAGTCGTTCCTGTCCTACGCCATGTCGGTGATCACCGCCCGGGCCATCCCCGACGTGCGCGACGGCCTCAAGCCGGTGCAGCGCCGCATCCTCTGGTCGATGCTGCAGATGGGGGTGCGGCCCGGCGGCGCCTACCGCAAGTCGGCCCGGATCGTGGGCGACACCATGGGCCGCTACCACCCCCACGGCGACGCCGCCATCTACGACACCCTGGTGCGCATGGGCCAGGACTTCTCCCGGATGGTCCCGCTGGTCGATCCCCAGGGCAACTTCGGCAGCCCCGACGACCCGCCCGCCGCGGCCCGCTACACCGAGTGCCGGCTGAGCGAGGCGGCCATGGACATGGTGGGCGAGCTGGACGAGGACACCGTCGACTTCCGGCCCAGCTACGACGGCGAGGGGACGGAGCCGGCCGTGCTGCCCGCCGCGCTGCCCAACCTGCTGGTCAACGGCACCGCCGGCATCGCCGTGGGCATGGCCACCAGCATGGCCCCCCACAACCTGGCCGACGCGGCCCGGGCCATCGAGCTGGTGATGACCAAGCGCCGCCCCCGGCCCACCCCCGACGAGCTGCTGGAGGCCATCGGCGGCCCCGACTTCCCCACCGGGGGCATCGTGGTGGACGACGGCCTGGCCGAGGCGTACGCCACCGGGCGGGGATCGGTGCGGATCCGGGCCCGGGCCCACGTCGAGCAGGTCACCCGGTCCCGCCAGGCCGTCATCGTCACCGAGCTGCCCTACCTGGTGGGGACGGAGCGGGCGGTGGCCAAGATCAAGGAAGCGGCCGCGGCCGGCCGGCCCGCCGGGATCGCGGGCGTGACCGACCTCAGCGACCGGGACGGCCTGCGCCTCCAGATCGACGTCCGGGCCGGGGCCAACCCCCACGAGGTGCTGGCCGAGCTCTACCGGCTCACCCCGCTGGAGGAGACCTTCGCCATCAACAACGTGGTGCTGGTGGACGGCGTGCCCACCACGGTGGGCCTCTACGACCTGTGCCGCCACTACATCGGCCACCGCCTGGAGGTGGTGGTCCGCCGCACCCGGCATCGCCTGGGCAAGGCGAAGGACCGCCTCCACATCCTCGAGGGCCTGCTCATCGCGGTGGACAACATCGACGAGGTGGTGGCCCTCATCCGGGCCTCCCGGCGGCCCGCCGACGCCCGGGCCGCCCTGATGGAGCGCTTCGCCCTCACCGAGACACAGGCCAACCACGTGCTGGACATGGCCCTGCGCCGCCTCACCGCCCTGGAGCGGCTCGGGCTGGCCGAGGAGGCTGACCGGCTGCGGGCCGACATCGCCGGCTACGAGAAGATCCTGGCCAGCGAGCAGCGGCAGCGCACCATCGTGCTGTCAGAGCTGCACCGGGTGGTGGAGGACCACGGCGCCCCCCGGCGGTCCCAGATCGTGGCCGCGTCCGACATCGCCGACCGCAGGCCGGCCGCGGAGGGAGCCGGGGCCGACGGCGGTGCCCCGGCGGCCGACGAGCCCTGCGTTATCACCCTGTCCACCAGCGGCAACCTGGGCCGGATGCCGGCGGCGGGGGCCCGGCTCGCCTCGCCGGGCCGCCACGATCTGATCGCGGCCCGGCTGATGTCGTCCACCGCGGCCGCGGCGGCCGCGGTCACCAGCCAGGGGCGGGCCCTGGCCGTGCCGGTGGCGGACCTGCCCGACGCCACCCGGCGGGCCCGGGGCGACAGCGCGGCCCGGCTCCTGGGCGCCAACCGGGGCGAGAGGGTGCTGGCCCTTGTCGGCCCCAGCGCCGAGAGGCTGGTGATCGTCACCGCGTCCGGCGCGGTGAAGCGGCTGGACCCGGCCGAGGTGCTGGCCACCAAGCCGGGCCTGCCCGTCGTGCCGCTGGCCGACGGCGACTTCGCGGCCGCCGCCTTCATGGCCCCCGACGGGGCCGACATCGTGATGGTGGCCACCGACGGCCAAGCCCTGCGCACCCCGGCCTCCGGCATTCCGGCCAAGGGCCGGGGGGCGTCGGCGACGCCCGGCATCAAGCTGCAGGCCGGGGTGTCGGTGGCGGGCGCCGGCCCGGCCCTGGGCGATGGCGTGGTGATGACCGTCACCAGCGACTCCCGCCTCAAGGCGACGCCCCTGGGCGATCTGCCCGCCCGGGGCCGGGGCGGTCAAGGGGTGCGCATCGCCAGGCTGGCCGACCGGGAGAGGGTCACCATCGCCGCGGTGGGCGACGGGACCGGACTGCTGGCCCAGATGGCCGCCGACGACGACCCCCGCAAGCTCGACCCCCACCCGGTGCCGGTGACGGTCGCCCCCACCGGCCGGGGCCTAGTCCCGGCCCGCACCGAGCGCCAGATCCTGGTGCTGGCCCCGAGCCGATGGTGACGCGCCCCGATCCCGGCCGGGGCCGTCGCCGCCGGATGGTCGTGGGCGGCTGCCGGATGGCCTCAGGCGCAGGCCCCGTGACGGTGGTGACCGGCCGATGGTGACGACCGAACCGGCGCCGCCCGCCACCGCCTCGGCCCCGGAGGCGGCGGCTTATGACGCCGACGCCATCCAGACCCTGGAAGACCTGGAGGCGGTGCGCAAGCGGCCGGGCATGTACATCGGCGGCACCGGCACCGACGGGCTCATGCACCTGGTGTGGGAGCTGTTCGACAACGCGGTGGACGAGGCCGCGGCCGGATTCGGCAACAAGGTGACGGTCGTGCTGCACCGCAACGGCTCGGTGGAGGTGTCCGACGAGGGCCGGGGCATCCCGGTGGGCCGCCACGCCAAGCGGCGGGTCTCGGCCCTGGAGGTGGTGTTCACCGAGCTGCACGCGGGCGGCAAGTTCGGCGGCGGGGCCTACTCGTCCTCCGGCGGGCTGCACGGCGTGGGGGCGTCGGTGGTCAACGCCCTGTCGTCCCGGCTCATGGTGGAGGTGGACCGCGACGGGGCCACCCACCAGCTCTGGTTCAGCCAGCGGGTGGCCGGCCAATACGACGGCCGGCACGAGGACGGGGACTTCCGACCCGGCCACGAGCTGCGCAAGACCAAGCGGGTGTCCAAGAACCGCACCGGCACCCGGGTGCGGTTCTGGCCCGACCTCGACCTCTTCGACCCCGAGGCCCGCTTCGACTACGACCGGATCTGCGAGCGGGCCACCAGCATGTGCTTCCTGGTCAAGGGGATGAGGGTCAGAGTCGAGGACCGCCGGGCGGGCGCGGCCACAGAGCCGTTCGAGTTCGTGAGCCGCGGGGGCCTGGCCGACCTGGTCGACCACCTGTCGGCGGGGGAGCGGGTCAGCGGGGTCATCACCGTCAACGGGATCGACTCCTTCACCGAGAAGGTGCCGGTGGACGGCAAGATGACCGAGGTCGAGCGGGTCTGCGAGGTGGACGCGGCCCTGAGGTGGACCGACACCTTCGACTCCACCGTGGCCTCCTACGTCAACACCGTCCCCACCCCCTCCGGCGGCACCCACCTGACGGGGTTCGACAAGGCCCTGACCCGGGTGGTCAACAACGTGGTGCTCAAGGACAGCCGCAAGCTGGCCCGCCTGGCCCGCCAGAACCAGCACAAGGCGGCCAAGGAGGACGTCCAGGAGGGTCTGGTGGCCGCGGTGAAGGTCACCTTCGCCGAGCCCCAGTTCCGGGGCCAGACCAAGCAGGAGCTGGGCACCCCGGCCATCGAGGGCATCGTGTCCCGGGTGGTCTACGAGCAGCTCAAGGAGTGGTTCGAGCCCGGGGGAGGGCCCCGCACCCACGTGAAGGCCATCACCGACAAGCTGGCCTCGGCGGTGGTGAACCGGGTGGCCTCCCGCCAGCTCCTGGAAACCCGGCGCAAGGCGGCCAGCATGGGCTCGGGCGGGATGCCCGACAAGCTGGCCGACTGCCGGGTCCACGGCCCCGAGGCCGAGCTGATCCTGGTGGAGGGGGACTCCGCCGCCGGCCCGGCCAAGCGGGGCCGCGACAGCCGCAACATGGCCATCCTGCCGCTGCGGGGCAAGATCGTGAACGCGGCCAAGGCCAGCCCCCGCCAGGTGCTCGACAACGCCGAGGCCCAGGCCCTGTTCGTGGCCATGGGCGCGGGCTCCGGCAAGGACTTCGACTTGGAGTCGGCCCGCTACGGGCGCATCGTCATCCTCTGCGACGCCGACGTGGACGGCAGCCACATCCGCTGCCTGCTGCTCACCCTCATCCACCGCTACATGCGGCCCATGCTCACCGATGGCCGGGTGTTCGCGGCCCAGCCCCCGCTGTACACCGCCCGGGTGGGGGATCAGACCCATCGGGCCTTCTCCGACGAGGAGCGGGAGCGGATCACCGCCGAGCTGTGCAACGGCAGCCGCCGCCGGCCCGAGAACGTCACCTGGCAGCGGTTCAAGGGGCTGGGGGAGATGAACGTGGACGAGCTGCGCCACTGCGCCCTGGACCCCGCCACCCGCACCCTGCGCCGGCTGACCATGGCCGACGGGGCTGAGGCCGAGAAGATGTTCGAGATATTGATGGGCGCCGACGTGGCCGGCCGGCGCGACTATCTGATCGAGCAGTCCAGCATCGTCGACCCGGCCGCCCTCGACATCTGACGGCCCGAGCTGGGAACCGCGGCGAGCCCGCGCCTCCGGAGCGGTCCGTGCCCGCCGGGTGTCCGATGACGGCCCGGCGCCGGAACCCGCGGGCTGTCGCACCGGTGGTGTAGAACTTACACCCATGGAATTAGAGCTGGATCCCGCCGACCTGCACGACGAGGTGAACATCGGGGCGGTCGGGTCCGACGGCCGCCCCGCCCCGCCCGCGAGGCTGTCGCCCTCGGGGGCCTCGATGTTCGAGCAGTGCCCCCGGCGCTGGCGGTTCCGCTACGTGGACCGGCTGCCCGACCCGCCCGGGGTCCCGGCCCTGGTGGGCAGCTTCGCCCATCTCGTGCTGGAGTCGCTCCTGCAGGAGGACCCGCCGGACCGGACCCCGGCCCGGGCCCGGACCCTGGCCCGGGATCGGTGGTCGGAGTTCGAGGCCGACTACGACTACGCCGCCCTGGAGCTGGACGAGGCCGAGAGCCGGGAGTTCCGCTGGAAGGCCTGGACCGCCATAGAGGGCCTGTGGGCCCTGGAGGACCCGGCCGATGTCGAGGTGCTGGCCACCGAGGAGAAGGTGGAGGCCACCCTGGGCGGGGTGCCCTTCCGGGGCGTCGTCGACCGGATCGACGAGGGGCCCGACGGCATGGTGGTCACCGACTACAAGTCGGGCCGGGCCCCGTCGCTGCGCTTCGCCCCCAAGCGGCTGACCCAGGTGCTGCTGTACGCGGCCGCGGTGGCCGAGGAGATGGACCGGCCGCCGGTGAAGGCCCGGCTGCTGTATCTGGGCCAGCGGGTGGTCGACACCGACGTCACCGCCGAGACCCTGGAGTCCACGGTGGAGGACCTGGCCTCGACCTGGGCCGACATCGGCGGCGCCTGCGCGGCCGACGAATTCGCCCCCCGGACCGGCCCGCTCTGCAACTGGTGCCCCTACGCGGCGAACTGCCCCGAGGGCACGGCCGACATCGAGCGCCGGGCGGCCGAGCGGGCCGCGCAGGAGGAGTCCCTGCTGCGCATGGCCGGCTGAGCCGTCAAAAAGGGGCGGCTCCGATGGCCCACACGTCCGAGAAGGCGCTCAACGCGCTCTTGGCCCAGGCGCTTGAGTGGCGCCATCCCCGTTGGAAGGTCAACGCCGAGCAGTCCGGGGTGTTGGCCGGCCAACTCGGCCGGGCGCCCGACATCGTCATAACCCCTTCGGGGGGCGAGGCGGGCGGCCCGGTGCTGATCGAGACCGAGTACGAGCCGGCCGGCACCGTGGACTCCGATGCCTGCGCTCGGCTCGGATCTGCCCTGGCCAGAAGCGGCTACGTCGTCGAGCAAGTCGTGGCCCTGCGAATGCCTACCAGGCTGGCCGATGTCAGCCCCGCCGATCTTCCTGCTGAGATAGCCAAAGCCGAGTTCGGGTACCGGCTCATAAGCGCCAGAGGCGAAGCTGAGCCGGCCCGGTTTCCTCCCGAAGGTTGGATACAAGGCACGGTCGACGACTTGGCGGGATTCTGCGAGAGGATCGCTCTGAACGAGCATCTGCTCGACAGCGCCGTGGCTTTGTTGGAAGAAACGATCACTATGGCTGCCTCAGGACTTCGCACTGCGCTGACACCAAACCGCGAAGCTGTTTTGGAATTGATTGCTGAGACTTTGCATCAAGCCGAAGATCACCAAACGGTTTGCATGGGCGTGGCGATCATTGCCAATGCATTATTGTTTCAAACCACTATCGCAGGATCAAGCCATACTCTTAGCGATGGTTCTGAGTACATAGTACCTAGTCCTAAGGAGGGCAATAGTCGCGCTGATGTGCGGGAAGCTTGGGGTGAGGTTCTCGAAATCAACTATTGGCCCATCTTTGCTATTGCCAGCGAAGTTCTTGCTGATATACCTCACGCCGAAGCTATGCATATAATAGGCTTGCTCACTAGGGCAACATCACAATTAGCCAAATATGGTGTCACATCCACCGGTGACATGGCCGGTCAGATGTTTGGAAAACTGATCGCCGACCGCAAGTTCCTGGCCACATTTTATACGCTGCCGTCGTCGGCGCACCTGCTGGCTGAACTGGCAGCGGCTCGCCTTGATGTTAACTATGCTGATCCTGACGATGTGGCATCACTGCGGGTGGCGGACTTGGCCTGCGGAACCGGGACGCTGCTCACTGCCGCCTATCAGCGGATCATGGCCCGGGTCCGCCGAGCCGGATCAAACGACGAAGACTTGCATCCGAAGATGATGGAACGGTCACTGATCGGCGCGGACATCATGCCCGCCGCTGTGCATCTGACCGCCACCCTGCTCTCATCAGCCTACCCAGCATCCACTTTTGACGACACCAAGATTTTTCTGATGCCTTATGGTAGAGTGAGAGATAGGGCTAAGCCAAGCATTGGTTCATTGGAGATGCTAAGTGATGTTTTTAACAGACCAATGGAGTTGGGTGCTCAAGACCGATCATCTATTGGCGGTACCGGAGCGCACAAGGTTGACTCAGTGTTGGAACATCAAAGCGCTGATCTGGTGATAATGAACCCGCCCTTCACGCGTGCCACTGGCCAAGAAGCTCGTGCTGTAGGAGTGCCGGTGCCAGCCTTCGCCGGATTCGGGACCGACAAAGAGGATCAAAAAATTATGTCAAGTAGGCTCACCAAATTAACTCGGAAGATACCACAAGCCTGTGGTCATGGCAATGCTGGCTTAGCTTCGTACTTTCTGGACTTGGCTCATATCAAGATCAAACCTGGAGGGACTATTGCCTTTGTGCTTCCTTTCACTATAACCATAGGCACCAGTTGGGCTAAAGCCCGTAAACTTCTAATTAACAACTATAGAAACATCACAATCGTAGCTATTGCTGACTCAGGTTCAACCGATCGAGCTTTTTCATCTGACACGGGTATGGCTGAAGTGTTGGTAGTTGCTACTCGGCGTCACGCAGATGACAGTTTCGACAACAACGACGTTCTGTTTGTGAATCTGTATGAACGTCCTGCCGACCCGATAAAGGCTGTAGAACAAGCCCGCCGAATAAATCTGACTGCCTCAAAAACATCCGATTCTAGAGGCTCAGGTTCCATTGATATAGGGGAAGCTCAGATCGGTAATTTTATTTGGGCTGATATCCAAGATGTCGGCTGCGCTGGGATCACCCAAATTGATCTAGCAGCCTGTGCCCGCTCGCTGGTTGACGGCAAGTTGTCACTTCCACGCTTAAGGGATATCGATTTCGCCTTGGTGAAGTTAGGGGAATTAGGCGAGCGTGGACCATATCACATGGATATAAATGGCTGGCAAGCTGATAAGGAAATCTCTCACGATGAAGAAACCCCTCCTGACAAAGAGAAAACCCCCCGCGGGCCATTTGATCTGGAGAAAATCACTACTGGAAAATCCATTGCATATCCGATACTATGGGAGCACGCCGCTCGAAATGAAACCAATATAGTAGTAGCACCAGATCACGAGGGGATGATTCGTCCAGGTCTTAGAGACAAGGCTCTCGAGATTTGGGACAGTGCATCTAGACTTCATTTGAATCGTGATTTCCGGCTCAATTCACAGCCACTAGCTGCATGCTTCACAGATACACCTTGTATAGGTGGTCGGGCTTGGCCTACATTTAAACTCTATGATGTGAATTGGGATAGGGTAATTGTGTTATGGGCCAACACGACCCTTGGTTTGATTTCGTTTTGGTGGGCTGGGTCCCTTCAGCAGCAGGGAAGGGCTATTGTAGCTATCTCACGACTCTCAGAGTTGATGACTCTTGATCCCCGTGCTTTGACGGATAGCCAATTGACGATGGCCGATGAGATTTTTGACCGGTTCAGATCGACGGAGTTCTTGCCTGCCAATGAGGCATGGCATGATGATAGCCGCCGCAAGCTTGATGAGGCGATGTTTGTCGACTTGCTTGGTTTCGATCGGGACCAAATAATGCCGTCTTTAGCCATTTTGCGCGACCAATGGTGTCGGGAGCCGTCTGTTCACGGCGGCAAGCCCACCAGGCCGCCGAGCTAGCCCTGCCCCGTCTCCGACTCCGCGGCGGCGGCTGAGAGGGCGAACTCCTCTTCGGGGGAGCGGACCAGCCGCTTGCGGCCACCGGCGGCGAAGACGACCAGGCCGACCGCGAGCCAGGCCGCGCACCCGTACAGGCCTAGGTGGTAGTCGGAGTTGAGGAAGAGGAAGATCAGCGTGGCGAGGGCGATGAGCCCGGCCGCCACCGCGCCGGGCTGGCCCAGGGGGCTGGCGTAGGGGCGCTCGATCTCCGGGAACCGGCGCCTCAGCCGGACGAAGGAGATCATCTGCATCACGTAGGCGATGACCGCTCCGAACACGGCCATGTTCAATAGCACCGCCCCCACCGGCGCGTCGGCCCCGAACCAGTCGTCGCCGAACTCGATCAGCAGCGCGACCAAGAACCCGATCACCGCTCCGGTTGCCAAGGCGAAGTGCGGCGTTCCGGTTCGGGGGTGGGTCAGCGACAGGCCGCGGAAGAGGTAGCCCGCCCTCGACAGCGAATAGATCCTGCGCCCGTAGGCGTAGATGATGGCGTGGAAGCTGGCCGCCAGGCCGGCGACCGCGGCCAGGGCCAGCACCGAGGCGCCCACCCCGCTTCCGAAAATGGTCCGGAAGGCCAGCAGCAGCGGCTCCTCGCTGGTTCCCACCTCGGCCGCTCCGGGGGCGATCCCCGAGTTGAGGAACAAGGTGAGGACCGAGGCGACGATCAGGGCGAGAATGCCCCAGCGCAGCGCCTTGGGCATGTCCCGGCCCGGATTGCGGGACTCCTCCGAGGCCAGCGGCAACTGCTCTATGGCCAGGTAGAACCAGATGGCGAACGGCATCGCCTCGGCCGCGCCCGTCCAGCCGAACGGCAAGAACCGCGGGTTGCCCCCCTCCGGGTCGATGTTGGTGGCCAAGTCCCAACTGAAGCTGCCGACCGCGCCTATCCAGAAGACCGCGAGAATCCCGAGCGCGCAGAAGGTGATGAAGATCGAGAACCTGAAAGCGGCGGCGGCGCCGGCGATGTTCAGCCCCACGAAGACGGCGTAGAAAACCAGCCAGTAGACAGGGGCGGGGATGTCCGCGCCGAAGATGTCGTCGATGGCCTCGCCCGCGTAGCCGCCTATGCCCACGACGATCACCGCGGGGGTGAGGATGTACTCGATGCTCTCGGCCAGGCCGGTGATGTACCCGCCCCAGGGCCCCATCGCCGTTCTGGCGAAGGAGTAGGCCCCGCCCGCGTGGGGCAGGGCCGCCGACATCTCGGCGATGGAGAAGCACATGCAGACGTACATCGCGGCCACGACTCCCGTGGCGACCAGCAGGCCGCCGAATCCGCCGACGGCCAGGCCGAAGTTCCAGCCGAAGAAGTCCCCGGAGATGACCGCGCCCACGCCCAGCGCCCACAGCGACCAGAAACCGGCGCTGCGCCGTAACCGGCGCCTCTCGAAGTAGTCGGCGCCGACGGGCCGGTACTCCGCCGGTTCCGCTCTCATCCGGGCGACTTTACCCGTCGTTCCCGCGGTCGCCCTCAACGGGACGACCTGCCGCCCAACCGGCGCAGTCACCCGCGGCCCGGCCGGCCGGTGTTCCGCCGGGTCCGCTTCACCGGTAGGCGGTTTTCGCCCCCCGTCGTTACCTGCTGACCCGCAGCCGCCGCCACAGCCACCGGGCGGCGATGACCCCGGTAAGGGTGAGGACCACCGACGCGACGACAGCCCGCAGAAGCTGGCGGTCGCTCCAGGGGTCGGCTGGACCGGGGGTGACGCTCACCGGCGGGGGAGGGTCGGCACTGTGAACGGGGTCCGCCCGGCGGCGCGAGGGTCCGGGGCCAGTGACCGCGGTTTTAGTGTCGTCGAGGGCCGCCGCGGCGTCGACGGGCTCGGTGGCATCCACGAGTGCCGGGTCGACGTCGGGCTCGACGGCGTCCAGCAGGGCGTCTATGGGGGCTGGGCCGGCAGCGCTGGTGGGCTGGGGCCGGCGACGGTCGCGCTGGGGGTCATAGGCCATGGCTGTCCAAGGTCAACTCGTCAACTTGTACACGATCCTGATGCCTTGTGGTCATGGGCCATTGCCGTCCTCGGGGCCGACGACCAGATCGTAGATTCGGTCTAGGTCTTCGGCCGCCTCGGCCCCGCCGGACCGGGAGGTCAGGGAGTGGATCGGCGCGGAGCGGGCGGCCGCCTCGGCCAGGGCGGTGCGCAGCCGCACCGGGGGCAGCACCAAGTCGCCGTGGTCGGAGGCGAGCTGCTCGTACCAGTAGCGGGCGTCGCGGGTCCGGCCCAGGCGGTTGACCACCACCCCGGCCACTGGGAGCGCCTGAGGCCGCCGGGCCGAGATCCGCTCGACGGCGGCCAGGATGCGCCCCACCCCGTCGGAGGCCCAGGCGCTCGGCTCGGTCACCACCAGCACCCGGTCGGCGGCGAACAGGCCGTTGACGGCGAGCAGCCCCAGCGACGGGGGGCAGTCGATGATCACCAGCGGCTCGCCGGTCCCCGACAGGGCGATGCGGAGCCGATCCTGGGCCCCGATGGGATCGGCCATGAGCTGGGCCTCCCGGGCGGTCAGCGCGGCGGTGGCCGGGATCACCCGGGGCGGGGTCCCGCCGTCGTCGGCCCATCCCGACGGGACGCTCAGCTCAGCGGCGGCGCCGGGGCGGTCACCGGCCAGGGCCTCGTCGGTGCCGGCGGCCGGGTCCCAGACCCCCAGTCCGGTGGTGGCGTTGCCCTGGGGGTCGAGGTCGACCACCAGGCTCGGCTGCTGCCGGGACCAGGCCGCCGAGGCCAGGCCCAGCGCCACCGTGGTCTTGCCCACTCCGCCCTTCTGGTTGACGATCGCCAGCGCGCCCACAGCCCCACGGTAGCCGGACCCGGCCAAGCCCGGCCCATCGAGCAGCCGCCCGACTGTCCGCAAAGAGATCACTGTCGTTCGAGCAGCCAAAGGCTGCGGTCAAAGTTAGTATCAATAGTGTTATGGGGTTTCTGTGGGTTTGCAGCCGGTTTGGCTCGGATGTTCAGGTGGCCACCGCGGATCGCATCGTTTAGGTTGCATGCTGGTCGCGGTGAATATGTCGCCTACGTCGGCAGAACATGCGTCTGGAAGTGCTTGTGCGAATCCTCCCCCACCGATCTCGACTCGATCACCGCTGACCATGGGGCCATCATCGTGGACCCAGATCGATTTCGTGTCAGGATCGTATCGTGTCTGATCTCGTGGCAACTCCACAAAAACACGAACTGGATCCGGCAACTCCTCAAGAGGTATACTGGGGAAGAGCCATCCAAAATCTCTTATGACATACACGCACGGCTCCTTGATCAAAAGGATCCCCTCTACCTCTGCTTGATGGAAGGATACTTCTTCATCGTAGTACCACATGCCTGCGAAGGGATCTAGGGGTACAGGCTTACATCCGGCCTGACTGAGATGGTCAGGCAACAGCCACGGAACGCACAGCTTCGGGGCCATAGTCTTGACGTTGAACGCTCGGTCAATGTCGGTAGAGCAGATGTCAGGAAGACTTGGGTCAACGCCGCCTCCGATCATCTCTATCCGGTCGCCGCTCGTCATGGGACCCTCATTGTGAACCCAGACCCATTGGTTGTCGGGATCATGCTTAGTTCGGCCTCGCGGCATATTCACGAAGATATGGATCGGGTCGGGCCGTTCTTCCAGCGGTGTACCGGGGAAGAGCCATGCATAGTCATCTATCACGTAAATGCAAGGCCCTTCTATTGAGAGAATTCCCTCAGCAGCAGCCGTGTGAAAAGGTGCCTCCGCATCATAATCCCACATGCCAGCGAAGACATCGGGGACTATGGTATCTTTAGATAATGTCGTCCGCACCGGATGTGGTGCAGGCGACGCTGTCGGCACCGCCTGCGCTACATCCTCTATCGTGCTGTCACTTGTCGGGCGATTGCTATCATCTGAGCAGCCAGCCACCGCGATAAAAACGGTTGCTAACTGGAACGCCACCCGCCGCCCGTACGCCTTCCACTCGGCTGCTGTCAGGGCTGCCGCGGTGAGCGGGCTGAGCCGGCGGATCAGCCTCTTTAGCTTGTGTGTTTGGTGGTCGGAGATGTCATCGCTCCTCGGGGGTTGCGGCCCGTCGCCGAACCCGGCGATTTGGGCCGGTTTGTCCTGTCACCCCCAGGATGGCCCAAAAACCGTGTCAGGTTTCTGCCAACCTGTGTCAGGTTTCTGCCAAATTCCCTCTGAGATACACCGATAACAAACCTTCTAGCACGAAGAGGAAAGTCTCGGGATCTGCGGGTTTTCGCCGATCTGACGAAATCGCCGAGGCGGGATCACCCGGCTCAGTCTCCCCAGCCTGCACACTGGCGGAGTGGAACGCAGCCAGTCGGGAGAGGGCTCAGCCCCGCGTCACCGACCCGCCGCTGGCCTCGCCGGGGCGGACCGCGGCCGACTGGGGAGGGGGCTGACCCGGCTGGCGGGCGGCGACCCGGCCGCGTTCGGGGCCGCGTTCGCGGCCTTGGTGGTGGCCGCCCTGGCCGGCATCGCCGCCGGGCTGATCCTGGCCTCGGCCACCGGCGCCCTCGAGGAGCTGCCCGGCCTGCTGCTGCTGGTGCCGGCGGCCATCGCCCTGCGGGGCAACATCTTCGGCGCGTTGGGCAGCCGCCTGGGCACGGCCATCCACACCGGCACCTTCCGCCTCACCCCCCGGCTCGACTCGGTGGTGGGCCAGAACGTCGCGGCGGCTATGGCGCTGAGCCTGATGATGGGCGTCGCCCTGGCCGCGCTGGCCAAGGCCATGGCCGTCGCCTTCAACCTCTCGCCCGCCATGTCGCTGGCCGACTTCGTAACCGTGAGCACCGTCGGCGGCCTGCTGGCCTCGGCTGCCGTGCTGGTCATCACCCTGGTGGTGACCGGCGCCGCCGTCCGCTTCGGCCTCGACCTCGACAACGTGGCCGTGCCCCTGGTGTCGGCCACCGCCGACGTGGTGACCCTGCCCGCCCTGGTGATGGCGGCCGGGCTGGCCGGCATGCCGACGGTGACCCCGGTCCTGGCCTGGTCCCTGGCCGGGCTGGCCGCGCTGGCCGGCCTGTGGGCGGCGCGCACCCGGCTGGAGGCCCTGCGCCGGGTGGTGTGGGAGTCGGTCCCGGTCCTGGTGGCGGCCGGGCTGCTGGACCTCGGGGCGGGCGTCACCATGGAGAAGCGCCTGGGCACCTTCCTGGCCTTCCCGGTGCTGCTGGTGCTGCTGCCCGGCTACCTGGGCACGGCCGGCGCCCTGGGCGGCGTGCTGTCGAGCCGCCTGTCCACCAAGCTCCATCTGGGCCTCATCCGCCCCCGCCCGGCGCCCTCCGCCCCGGCCCGGGCCGACATCGCCGCCGTCTTCGCCCTGTCGGTCCCGGTGTTCGCGGTGCTCGGCCTCATGGCCGAGGCGGCGGCCGCCGTCACCGGCCGGGCCGGCCCCGGGCTGGCCGCCCTGGTGGGCGCGGCCGCCATCGGCGGGCTGATGGCCACTGCGGTGGTGGCGGCGGTGGCCTACTACGGCACGCTGGCCGCGGTGAGGTTCGGGCTCGACCCCGACACCCACGGGGTGCCCATGGTCATGTCCTCGCTGGACTTCGTGGGCGTCTTCACCCTGATCCTGGCCGCGGTGTGGCTGGGGGTGGCATGACGACGGGATTTACGATGGCGACACTGCGGGAGAGATGATGGAAGAAGGACCGCGCAATCTGCGGGAGATGCTGGCCGAGGCCAAGGACACATCCGAGCTGATGGTGGACTTGGCCTACGCCGCCCTGTACTTCGGGGACCCCGACATGGCCGACGAGGTGGCCGAGCTCGAGGAGCGGATGAGCGACCTGGTGCAGGACATGCGGGCCGTGTGCGTCATGGCCGTGCGCGACCCCAAGGACTCTGAGGGCATGTCGTCGGTGCTGCAGGTGGTGTCGGCCACCGAGCGCATCGCCAACGACGCGGTGGACATAGCCCGCATCGTCACCCACCGGCTCGGCATCCCGGCCCAGTTGGTGGCCGACCTCAGCGAGGCCGAGGAGGTGTCGCACCGGGTGCTGGTCTCGGAGGGCTCGGCCCTGGCCGGCCGGTCCCTGGCCGAGCACGAGATCCCGGTCCACACCGGCATGAGGGTCATGGCCGTCCGCCGGGACCGGGAGTGGATCACCGACGTCGACGGCCATACGGTGATCGTGCCCGGCGACGTCCTGTTCCTGCGGGGGGCGCCGGCCGGGATCGTCGAGCTGCGGCAGCTCGCCGGCTCGCCCGACTGGGCGCCGCCCTCCGTCGAGCCCTCCGGGACCCGGGTGAGCGACCTGGACCGGGCGGTGGACCTGCTGGTGGAGATGAAGAACCTGTCGGAGGCGGCGGTGGGCCTGGCCTACTCGGCGCTGGTGCTGCGCGACCCGGGGCTGGCCGCCGAGGTCCGCCACCTCGAGGACCGGCTCGACGAGATGGACGAGCAGCTCGAGCTGTGGGTGCTGCGGGCGGCCGGCGCCGATGTCGACCCGGCCGGGCTGAGGGGGCTGCTGCACCTGTCCCGGGCGGCCGAGGACCTGGGCGACCAGGCCCAGCAGATGGTCTGGCTCATCGAGCACAACGAGGACGTGCATCCGATCCTGGGCATCGCCCTGGGCGACAGCGACGAGGTGGTGATGCGGGTGCCGGTGGCGGCCGGGTCGGGGGCGGACGGGTCGTCGCTGCGGGATCTCCGCCTGGGGGTGGAGCCCGGCTTCACCGTCCTGGCCGTCCGCCGGGGCGGCGGCTACCGCTACCGGCCCCGGGGGGCGGCGGTCCTGCAGGCCGGCGACGAGCTGATCGCCAGCGGCCCCGACGAGGGCCGGGAGCTGCTGGCCGAGATCTGCGGATACCGGCTGGTGGACCACGACGACGGGGAGACCCGGCTCGAACCGGTCTGATCCTGGGAGCGTCCGGATCACCGCCCGCGGGCCGGGCCGTCGGCGGGCATCTGCGGCTCGAACCGGTCTGAGCGGCCCCGGCGGGCGGTAGGTTCTCGGGGCGATGGACGAGCGCCTCTGCCTTCTCACCGTGCATGCCCACCCCGACGACGAGGCGTCCAAGGGGGCCTCCACCGTGGCCATGTACCACGCCCGGGGGGTGCGCACCGTGCTGGTGTGCTGCACCGGGGGGGAGGAGGGCGACATCCTCAACCCGGCCCTGGACACCCCCGAGACGCAGGGACGCCTGGCCGAGGTCCGCCGGGAGGAGCTGGCCCGGGCGGCCCGGGTGATCGGCTACGACGAGGTGGTCATGCTGGGGTACCGGGACTCGGGCATGAAGGGCGCCGAGGCCAACTCCCACCCCGACTGCTTCGCCAACGCCGACCTCGACGAGGCCACCGACCGGCTGGTGGAGATCATCCGCCGCGAGCGCCCCCAGGTGATCGTCACCTACCCCGAGGACCAGGGCCTGTACCAGCACCCCGACCACATTCGGGTCCACGACGTCTCGATCCCGGCCTTCGAGCGGGCCGGCGACCCCTCCCACCGGCCCGACCTGGGCCGGGCCTGGGCCCCGGCCAAGCTGTACTACACGGTGTGGTCGCGCCAGCGGATCGAGCAGCGCCACCGGGCCTTCTTGGACCACGGGATGGAGTCGCCCTACGACGAGCGCTGGTTCCAGCGGGACTCCCAGGACCACCGGATCACCACCCGGGTGCCGGTGGCCGACTACGTGGACGCCCGGCTCGAGGGCCTCAAGGCCCACGCCACCCAGGTCGACCCCGAGTCCACTTTCTGGTTCGGCCTCCCCGACGACGTGGAGCGGTCGATCCACCCCTTCGACGACTACATGCTGGCCCGGGGCCCGGCGCCGGACGAAGACCCCGAGCGGGACCTGTTCTCGGGGGTGCGGGCGGGCGCGGCCGCCCCGGCCGCGGGCTGAGGCCCCGCCCCGCCGGCCAGGTTGGCCGAGGTCTGAAGTGGCGGCCGAGCTGCTGACCGACGAATGGCTGGCCGCCGTCGGCGCCGCCCTGGCCGGTCTGTCGGGCGCCGGGGCCGACGAGGCGGACGCCGGAGCTGGCCAGGCGGACGCTGGTGCCGGGGCCGGCCGCGTCGTCGTCCAGACGGTGGTGAACGGCTCGCCGTCCGGCACGGTCGCCTTCTGCGCCGTCATTGAGGACGGAGGGTCGGTGGTCTTGGCGCCGGGTCGGCGGCCCGAGCCCGACGTGGTGCTCACCTGGCCCTATCCGGACTTCGAGGCCCACTGGTTCGGCGAGCTGTCGCTCGAGGTGGCCTACATGCGGGGCCAGGTGAAGATTGAGGGCGACCACGCCCTGGTGTTCGACGACCTGCGCCCCATCCGCTCGGCCGCCCGCCGCCTCCCCGCCCTGGCCGCCCTGCGAACCCGGCCCTAGTCGTCCGCGGTCAGGGTCAACAGCCAGCGGCCAGCGCCCCTACCCGGCGGGGCCGCGGCGGGCGAGGAAGCGGTTCAGGACGTTGGCGGTGATGACCTCGCACTGGGGGTGGCCCCGGGCCAGGGCGTGGCCCCACTCGGTGGTGCCGGCGCAGAAGACCCGGCCGTCGCCCCGGCTCATGGAGGTGATCACCGCGCTGCCGTAGCGGAACCGGTCCCGGGTGGCCGGGTCGTCGGCGCCGCCGACGGCGGCCGCGGCGAAGGCCAAGTCGCCGTCGGCGATGGTCAAGACGCTGCCTGCGTGGCCGTGGTCCTCCTCCTCGAGGGTGACCGGCGTCAGCGCCAGTATCTCCAGGCCGTCGGGGGCGCCGTCGTCGCCGGTGGGGTGGGGCAGGCCGGACCGGAACGTGTAGTCCACCCCGTCGGTCTCGTAGCCGACCAAGGGCAGCTCGGCGCCGATCACGTCGCCGTAGTACACGTCGGCCCCCTCGAAGCACCAGTGCCGGGGCCGGTAGACGATGAACCCGCCCGGGCCCCGGGGCGACAGGCCGCCCATGCGCGAGTACACCCCCCGCAGGCCGTTGGCCCCGAAGGTGGAGACCGGGGGCCAGTCGATGTGGGCGGCCTCGAAGGCGCCGGTGCGGGCGGCCGGGTCGGGGTTGGCGAACTCGGGGTCGCCGTCGGGCGCGTACTTGTGGCAGACCTGGGTTGCCAGATCGTCCTCCAGGCGGACCTGCCAGACGATGTTGCCGGCCAGCCGGGCGTAGCCGCCGCCGGAGTCGATGAAGCCGTCCAACGCCCGGCGCCCGGCCGCGGTCCAGTACTCGTCGTGACCGGTGGTGACCAGGCAGTCGTAGCCGTCCAGGACGCCGGGGTCTCGGTCCAGGTCCCACTGCGACAGCAGCTCCGGCTCGTATCCGCCGGCCTCCAGCCAGCGGGCGGTCAGGGCGTCGTAGCGGGCCCAGCCCGCGGCGACGCTCCACACCGAGTAGCCGTTGGCCACCGCCCAATCCGCGGCGGGCACCCCCACCGCCGCCCCCATCGGCGGCGGGGGCTGGGTCAGCCGGGGCGCCCCGGCCGGGGTGCGGATCAGCCCCCTCGACCAGGGCCGGCGAAAGCTCAGGCGGGGCTCGAAGCTCACCTCCCGCACCTCGGCCGGGTCGCCGCTGTGGTCGCTGAGCCGGTCCGAGAAGTAGCCACAGCCCCCGCCCCAGTCGTTGTACTCCTGCCAGGTGTAGGTGGCCGCCATCAGCGCCAGGCCGGAGCGTCGGCCCGGGTCGGCGGCCCGCAGGACGAAGAAGCCGTCCTGGGTGACGGCGGCCCCGTCCCGCTCGGCCCCGAAGACCACCACGTAGCCGCCGCTGGGCCAGTCGGCCGGGATCTCGAAGCCGGCCGCCGCCGGCCAGCCGCAGCCCTCGGCGGCCGCGTCGGGCGGGGCCGGGTGATGGGTTCCGGCCAGCCCGACGGCCCGGTGGACCCGCTCGAAGCGGGCCCCGTCCCGCCACACCTCGAACCCCCAGGTCGGCGCGGTAGTGGACACGTGCAGGCCGACCCGGTCGCCGGGGGCGTAGCTCGGCTGGGACGTGTAACCCCAGATCTCGAGCCGGTTGGGGTCGCCGCTGGGCCGCTCGGCGCTGATCCGCTCGTGCCAGGCCGTCCACTGCCCGGCGCTGGCCCCCCGCCCGGCCCCGGCCGCCGATGGAAGGGTCATCGCCGGATCACGGCCCGAGAGGAGAGGAGGCCGGCGGCCCGGTGGTCCGCACGAGTTGCACGGGCCGGTCGCCGCGGCGCTCCAGCACCTTCGGCGAGCGCTGCCAGTCGTCTGTCCAGTGGTTCTCGCAGCGGCCGAGCCGGTGGGCGGAGGTCATCAACTCCGGGTCGAGGGTGCTCATCAGCTCGATGTGGGTGCCGTCGGCGTCGTAGAGCCAGGCGATGGTGGCGCCGTACTCGGGGTAGTGGGCCGGCTCGCTCAGCGGCTCGACGCCCAGGTCCACGGCCCGCTGCCACACGCCGGCCACGTCGTCGGCGGTGAAGCACACGTGGTCGTAGCAGGGGCCGCGGCGCTCCATCACCGGCCCGTCGATGCTGTCGTGCTCGCCGCCGATGATCTCAAGGCAGAACTCATGGCCGGCGCTGTCGAAGTGCGGGTCGCTCAGCATCACGAACCCCCTGCGGCGGCCCGAGCCCGTCCGTCCGCTGGATGCCCCTGATCGGTGATCGCCGAGTCTCTCCGGCTCGGAGCCCGAATCGTCCAGCGGGGCGGTGAAATCGTAGGTCTTCACCAGGCCGAAGTGCTTCGTCCAGAACTCCTCGGCCCCGGCCAGGTCCCGGGTCAGCAGGCAGACGTGGTGCAAAGCCAGGTCGCCGCGGCCGCCCCTGGCCGGCCGGGGCACGGCCGCGTCCACGAGCTGAACCAGGTCGATCATCAGCCCCTCGGGCGACCACACCCCGGCGGCCACGGCCAGGGTGGTCCCGTCGATCTCGAACGGCTGCGGGGCCCAGGCCTCCTCCACCCCGGCCTCCAGCAGCCGGGCGTGGGCGGCGGCGACGTCGTCGCAGGCCAGCGCCACCCGCTCGATGCTCCACCCCTGGCGGGCCAGATACTCCTCGGACTCGGCGGGCAGGGGCCGGCCCTGCAGCTCCACCAGCACGTCGGTCCCGGCGCCGAGGTAGGCCGCGTCGAAGGCGCCCCGCCGCCGGGAGCGCTCCATAACCTCGCAGCCCAGGGCCCGGTAGCAGGCGGCGGCGTAGTCGACGTCGGAGGTGAGCAGCCCGATGTGGTCGAAGCGAAAGCCGGTCACGGGCCCGAGGCTAGGCGGCCACAGGCGGGGCGGACTGTCGTCCGAGATCGAGTCCGAGGCCCGGTCGCGGCCCGAGGCTAGGCGGGCGGCGGCGGAGCGGGCGGGCGCTGCGGCCGGTCGAGTCCGAAGCCGGTAACGGCCCGAGGTTACGCTGGCGGGTTGTGCCGGTCGCCAACACCGTGCTGACCATCCCCGAGCCCCGAACCGCCGCCCTGGCCTCCAAGCCCTACCCGATAGCCGGACCCGGCTTCGTGATCGTGGAGGTGGCGGTGGCGCCGGTCTGCAACGAGGCCCGCATCTACCGGGACCACCAATTCGAGTGGCACGACGGCCCCGAGCACCTGGGCCACGAGGGCGTGGGCACGGTCGTCGGGGCCGGTCCGGGGTCGCGGCTCGCCCGAGGCGACCGGGTCATCGTGTTCCAGGGCAACAGTTGCCGGGAGTGCTTCGTATGCACCGAGGGCCTGTCGCCCACCCACTGCCTGGGCATCCCCTATGAGAGCCACGACGACGGGATGGCCCCCCAGGACGTGGCCGCGGGCCTGCTGGGCATCGAGAAGGCGAACGGCAGCTCCTCGGGGGGTTTCGGCATGGCCCGCTACCGGCTGGCCCCCGAGCACATGGTGGTGAAGCTGCCCGACGAGATGTCGTTCCGTCACGCGGCGGCGGGCAACTGCACCCTGGGCTGCACCTACACCGCGGCGGAGGAGACCGGGGTCAGCGCCGGCGACGTGGTCTTGGTGGCCGGGGCGGGGTTCATCGGCATGGGGGCGGTGGCCAACGCCCTGTACCGCAACGCCACGGTGGTTGTCCTGGGCCGCAACCCGTACCGGATGGAGTTGTGCCGGCGGCTGGGGGCCCACGCCGTGCTCGACCCCGACGACGACGACTGGCTCGACCGGCTCCACGCCCTCACCTCAGGCCGCCGGGGCGCCGATGTCGCCTTCGAGTGCTCGGGCTCGCCCTACTACCTGGAGCGGTGCCTGGCCGGGCTGCGGCGCTACGGCGCCCTGTTCTCGCTGGGCTTCGAGGGGTCCGGGCGGGTCTCGGTGAACCTCCTCAACGACATCATGGACCGCCACGTCGCCTGGACCGGCGGCCACGACGTGAGGTTCCGGGACCGGGACGGGCTGCTGCGGATGCTGGGCGACGCCGACACCCAGCGCCGGATCGACGCCCTGGTCACCCACACCTTCCCCATGAGCCGGGCGGCCGAGGCCTTTGAGGTCGGGCTGACCCGCCAATGCGGCAAGATCTACCTGCTGCCCCAAGAGTAGGACAGGCGGGCAACCGGGCGGGCGGGGCCGCCGACGGGCCGCCCACACCAGAGCGGGAAGGAGACCACGACCGGTGAGCGACAATCCCCAGCCGCTGGGCGGCAACGAGATGCCCCGGTTCGGCGGCATCGCCACCTTCATGAGGCTGCCGGGCGCCTCCGACCCGGCCGATCTGGACGCGGCGGTGGTGGGGGTGCCCCTCGACATCGGCACCTCCAACCGGCCCGGCGCCCGGTTCGGGCCCCGGGGCATCCGGGACGAGTCGGTGCTGCTGCGGCCCTACAACATGGCCACCCGGGCCGCCCCCTTCGACAGCCTGCGCATCGACGACATCGGCGACGTGGCTGTCAACCCCTACAACCTCGCCGATGCGGTGGCCCGGATCGAGGCCCGCTACCGCGAGCTGCTGGCCGACGGGCTCGTCACCGTCACCATGGGCGGCGACCACACTGTCGTCCTGCCCATTCTGCGGGCCGCGGCCGCCGAGCACGGCCCGGTCGGGCTGGTCCACGTCGACGCCCACACCGACATCAACGACGCCATGTTCGGCGAGAAGATCGCCCACGGCACCCCGTTCCGCCGGGCGGTGGAGGAGGGGCTGCTGGACGGCCCCCGGGTGGTGCAGATCGGGGTGCGGGGCACCGGATATGCGGCCGACGACTTCGACTGGTCCCGCCGGCAGGGGTTTCGGGTGGTGCAGGCCGAGGAGTGCTGGCACCGGAGCCTGGCCCCGCTCATGTCCGAGGTCCGTGACCAGTTGGGGTCCGGGCCGGTCTACCTGAGCTTCGACATCGACGGCCTGGACCCGGCCTACGCCCCCGGCACCGGGACCCCCGAGGTGGGCGGGCTGACCACCGCCCAGGCCCTGGAGATCATCCGGGGCTGCCGGGGCCTGGAGCTGGTGGGCTGCGACCTGGTGGAGGTGGCCCCCATCTACGACACCACCGGCGCCACCTCGCTCACCGCGGCCAACCTGCTCTACGAGATGATCTGCGTCCTCCCCGGCGTCGAATACCGCGCCTAGCCTTGGAGGGCTCGGGTCAGGAATGAGGCCATCTGGGCCCGGGTAACGGTCTCGTCGGGGCAGTAGCGCGCCGGTTCGGCCGAGCAGCCCCGGGTGACCCCGGCCGCGAAGATGGCTTCCACTTCGGCTGCGTGGGGAGCGTCCGCGGGGACGTCGGCGAACACTCCGGCCGGTTCGGTGACGGGCGAGATGTGGGAGAAGGCTCTGGTGAGGAACACGGCCATGTCGCGACGGGTGAGAGGGCCTAAGGGGCGGAAGGCTCCGCCGTTGGGGGTGACCACTCCGAGGTCGGCCAGCCGCTCCAGGTAGGGCAGGTACCAGGCGCGCCCGGGCACATCGGCGAAGCGGCTCGTGGTGACGGCGGTGTAGCCCTCCTCGCCCAGGGCCCGGGCCAGGAAGGCCATTATCTGGGCTCTGGTGACCACTCGATCCGGGCAAAACCGGTCTGGGTAGGTCGGGCTGCAGCCCGTTGTGATGCCCCGAGCGGCAATGGCCTCGATATTGGCCTCATGCGCGCTGTCGCCATCGTCGGAGAACCGCCCGACAAAGCGAGGCTCCGCCGTGTCCATCACTCGGACTCTGAAGTTGTCGCCTATGCGCTCCAACACCTCGACGGTTGCGGTGCCTACCTTGAACACCTCCCCAACCCCATGAACGTGTTGAGTCAACTGGTGCCGATCTGTAGCGGGCGGAAACGGCTGGATTCTTGTGGCGAACGACCGCACTCGATATGTCTCGATTCCTTCTATTGGGATGGTGGAGTCGTAGCCCTTGGCCACCCGTGCTCCCAGCGTGTATATGGTCCCGGGCAGCGAGTCGGGTAGGACCAGCATCTGAGTGCCGCCTGATCCCGGAGGTCTCAGTTCGTAAGTGTGGGTCTTACCTTCCGGGTGTATGGCGACGTTGACTGGATCAATCCATCCGGCAGCGTATCGATTGACCGCGACGGTGCCAATGAGTGCTCCCGAACTCATCACGTCCATTGGATTGTCATATTGTTCCACATCGGCGATAGCCCAGCCCCACTCGTTGCTTAAATTGGGTAAATTACCTCCGTAGGAATGAGGGAAACCCAAACCGTGACCCATCTCGTGAACAACAACACTACTGTGCCATCCTGCAAATGTAAAGTAGGTCGTTCCAACACCGGCATAAACTCCCCCAAGAGCCGGAGCACCACTCGCATTATCCTGATCTGTAATAATCATGTACGATGTTTCGGTATGGGATGTTTTAGCTCTGATTTCGCGGATTTCTTCGCGGCATCTTTCCCAATTTCTGTCCTCTTCGCTTCCTTTGACCGTGTTGATGTATTGGAATCGGGGTTGGTAACGACCGTGTGACAGCCAACTAAAGTATGTAGTGATCTCTTGATGCAGAAATCTCAGAATTTCATTTGGAATAAGAGTGACATCCCCGGCGGGATGGTCGCAAAACCACACATCCCAGACTTTGTCCACTAAAGCTAACTTACGATACTTTTCAATGTCGACTATGAGACCCAAAGGATCTGCCCGAAGGCTTAAATCGTCGGAGTTGGTTAGCTGGCTTAGTTCGACGGGTATGGGACCGGTCAACATGTTGTAGCGAAGGTTCAAGTGGGTGAGGTTGGTTAGCTGGCCTAGCTCTGTAGGTATGGTTCCGGTCAACTTATTGTAACCAAGACTCAGATGGGTGAGGTTAGTCAGTTGGCCTAGTTCGGCTGGTATGGTTCCGGTCAACATATTTTTGATAAGGTTCAAGTGGGTGAGGTTGGTGAGTTGGCTCAGTTCGGTGGGTATGGGTCCGGTCAACTCGTTGTTGGCAAGCATCAGATCGGTGAGATTGGTCAGTTGGCCTAGCTCGGCGGGTATGGTTCCGGTCAACTTGTTGTCAAAAAGGTTCAAGTGGGTGAGGTTGGTGAGTTGGCTCAGTTCGGTGGGTATGGGTCCGGTCAACTCGTTTTGATGGAGGTTCAAATGTGTTAGGTCGGTGAGTTGGCTCAGTTCGGCCGGTATGGGTCCGGTCAGCTCGTGGTGAGCAAGGCTCAACTGGGTTACGCGTCTTGATGTGGGGTCGATCTTCACGCCTCGCCAGGACGCAAGGGGGGTGTCCGGGCCCCACCGGCCAGCGACCGGGCCGTCCAGCAGGCCGGGGTCGTCGAGTCGAGTGTAGAAGCCCCACAGGGCCTGGCAGTCGGCTCGCAGCCCATCCTGACCGGCCGGCACGACCGTCGCGTAGTCACACGGCGAGCCGGTCTGAGCCCAGACCGAGCCGGCAGCATGCAACGGGACTGTCGCCCCCAACGCGAGAGCCAGCGACCACAGCGCCGACCTCAGATGGAATCTCATCCATCTGAGCTTCGACATCCGTGGCATGGATCCTTTGTCTACTACCCGGCGCCCTGCCGGGCAATGGGACTTAGTTGACGAGGAAGTCGGCTAGGTCGTCCATGGCTGCCTGGGCCTCGGGCACGTCGGGCACGGAATGCCAGACGTGCCACAGGCCGTCCCACACCTGCAGGGTGCTGGTCGTCCCGGCTTGGCGCAGGGCGGCGTCGAGCCGGCAGGCGTCCGACAGCAGGATGTCGCGGGTGCTGACCTGGATCAGGCACGGGGGCAGGCCGGACAGGTCGGCCGACAGCGGCGAGGCCCGGGGGTCGGAGGTGTCGGCGCCCGCGTAGGCCGCGGCCCATGAGGCGGGCTCCAAGGCGCCGAGAATGGGGTCGACGGCGGCCAGGGTGCGGTAGGTGTCGCCCGAGCAGGTGAGATCGGCCCAGGGGGCCACCAGCCCCAGCCGGGCGGGCACCGCCGCCCCGGCGTCGCGGAGGGCGACGGCGGTGGCCAGGGTCAGGCCGCCCCCGGCCGACTCGCCGTACATGGCGGCCACGCCGCCCTCGGCGGCCAGGGCCCGGCACACTGCGGCGGCGTCATCGACGGCGGCGGGGCAGGGGTGCTCGGGGGCCAGGCGGTAGCCCACCGACACCACCGGCAGGCCGGTGCGCTGGGCCACCGGCACGGCCATGGTGGCGCTGGCCGTCGGCGAGCCCACGATGTAGGCACCGCCGTGGAGGTGGACGATGACCGGCGCCTTATCCAGGGCCTCGGAGTCGGCCGCGTAGCGGACGGCGGGCACCCCGGCGATGGTCTCGGCCCGGCTGGCCCAAGGCCCGGCCATCCTGGCCTCCAGTTCGGCCCATTGAGCCTCGAGCATCTCCCTTACCGCGGCCATCAGCTCGGGATCGTTCACGTCCAAGTCCGGCGGCGGTTCGTCGGGCGACAGCAGGAACTGGCTCGCCTGAGGGCTCAGATGGGCGGGGGGTTCGATTGCGGACATAGCCCCGACCGTACTCAACGCAGGTGGAGTTCGGCGGTGAACTCGCCTCAACGCCGGTGGGGTCGGCGCATAACGCGGATCAACGCAGGTGGGGCGTCACCATCACCTTGCACTGGTCGGTGGGGGAGCGCAGCGCCTCGAAGGCGGCGGGCAGGTCGTCGAGGCCCACCCGGTGGCTGATCATCGGGGCCGGGTCGATGCGGCCCGCGGCCATCATCTCCAGGATGAACTCGTTCTCGGCCTTGGTGTACACCCGGGCGGCCCGCACGGTCGGCTCTTTGGCGTAGGCCAGCAGGTGGTCGAAGGAGTCCGGCTCCATGCACACTCCGCCGGTCACCACCCGGCCCTGGGGCCGGACCGCGGCCATCGCCGCGTTGAGCATCCCCGGCCGGCCCACCGCCTCGATCACTGCGTCGGGCTCGGCCCCGGTGAGCTCGGCGAAGCGGCCGGGCACGTCGGCATGAAGGCCGGCGTTGATGACGTCGGTGGCGCCCAGCCGCTCGGCCAACCCCAGGCGGTGCTCGACCCGCTCCGACACCACCACCCGGCGGGCCCCGAAGAACCGGGCCCACACCGCGGCGGCCAGGCCGATCGGCCCCGCGCCCAGGATCAGCACCCGGTCGCCGATCTCCAGCTCGGCTTGGCGGACGCACATCAGCCCGGTGGCCAGCGGCTCGCACAGGGCGGCGGCGTCCATCCCGAGGCCGGCGGGGACGGCCAGCAGGTCGGCGGTCGAGACGGCCAGGTACTCGGCGTAGGCGCCGTCGGGCTCGTCGGGGCCCAAGGCCCCGAAGGAGCGCTGGCCGGGGCACAGCTCGGGGCGGTCCAGCTCGCACTGGGGGCAGCGCCCGCAGCCCCCGACGGGCATGACGTACACCCGGTCCCCCGGCGACCAGCCGCCGACCGGCTCGGGGCCGATCTCGGCGATCTCGCCGGTCACCTCGTGGCCCAGCACCCCGCCCCGGCGGGCCAGGTCGCCGGCGGGGGTGGTGGCGTGCAGGTCCGACCCGCACACCCCGCAGGCCGCCACCTTGATGACGGCCTGACCGGGGCCGGGCGCGGGGTCGGGGACCTCGGCGATGCGCAGCGGCTCGCCCGGCGCGTCGTAAACAGCAGCCCTCACGACGGCCCCCCGCGCCCGGTCCGGCGCCAGGTGTATTCGGCTGGCTCGGCCCGCTGGGCGAAGCAGCCGGTTCGTCGCCCGGCCCTCATGACGACTCCTCGTATTCGGCTCGCAGCCCGCCCACGGTGAGGCCGACGCTGTCGGCTATCCGCACGAAGGACTCCCAGTGGGCTCTGAGGATCTCCACCGGCCCGCCCGAGGCCATGGCCCGCCAGCCCCGCTCGCCGGGCAGGAAGATCTCGTCCACGCCGGGCCTCCGCCTGGCCCCCTTCACCGCCTCCACCAGATCGTCGGACTTGCGGCCCGGCTCGTCGGCCGGCATCCAGTGGGACGGGTCGATCACGATCACGCAGGCCCCGCCGGTGAGGGCCTCGTCGCGGGGCTCCAGCCAGTACGACGGCGGCCCCGGGATCTGGGGGCTGAGCCGGGCCCCGGGGTTGATGACCGCAGCCAGCATCTCGGTGAACAGGTTGAGGGCGTAAAGGCGGGGGGAGCCGAACACCGAGGGGGCCTCGCAGTCGGAGATCCGGCCGAAGTCCTCCATGCGCTTGAAGTAGGGGCCGGGGTCGTCGGTGAGCTCGCCGGTGTCGGGGTCGGCCAGGAACTTGCCCGGCAGCCTGTCCCCCTGGAACCAGGCCCGGCTCAGGTCGCCGTCGTGGACCTCGATGGCCTGGATGTCGGCGACGATGGGCGGATGCTCTCCGCCGGGGGCCGCGGCCGCGAACGGGGCGCCCGACAGCACGTTCTCCATGCCGCCCCAGGGCGACACCAGCGGCAGGCTGTTGTTGGTGGCCAGGGCGAACATTTGCGCCCGGGCGGCCATGCGCACGTAGGTGCCGAAGGCCCCGGCGTCGTTGAAGTCCCGGACGAACCCCACCGCGACGGCGCAACGGCGGGCCTTGGCGATGGACGCCTCTACGGCCATGGTCAGCGCCCACTGCCCCGACGAGCGGCGGGCGTCGATCACCGTCCAGGTCGGCCCCTCGTCGGCCACCACCGGGACGGCGGTCACGTCCAGGGTGCCGGTGCGGGCCAGCAGCACCGGGATCTCGAACACCCCCAGGCCCTGGGTGAGCTTGCCGTTGCGGTCCCCGTCGGAGACGCAGCTCGCCACCACCCGGGCGTGCTCCTCGGAGAAGCCCAGCTCGCCCAGCACCCGGCGATAGCAGTGCTCCAGGAAATCGGGGTCCTCGGTCAGGACATCGGGACTGGCGGCGCCGCCCATGGCTGCTCCTCGGTCAGTGCTCCGGGGCCGGGGTCGCGCCCGCCGGCCGCTCTCTCGATCGGGCGAGGCCCTTGATTACCGTAGGGATCATGGCAGAACTGCAGCGCCTGCCCGCCGACTGCACCGCCGACGACATAGTCGAGGCCAACGAGCGCGACGGCGGGGTGATAGTGGACGGTTGGCTCGAGCCCGGTCTCCTCTGCCGGTTCAACGCCGAGATCCAGCCCTGGCTCGACGCCTGGGGCGGCACCGACTCCGGATCGGAGGCCTCCGACGAATTCCTGGGCCGCCGGACCCGCCGCCTCCAGGCGCTGTGCGCCAAGGCCCCCAGCTTCGTGGAGATCATGTTGGACGAGAAGCTGCTGGGCTTCGCCGAGGCGGTGGTCGGCCCCATCAGCCCCACCCTCATCCTCAGCGACGGCGAGGTGATCGACATCGGCCCCGGCGAGCCGGCCCAGCCCTTCCACCGCGACGACGACGCCTGGAACTTCGCCCCCACGCCCGTCCCCAAGACGGTGAACACCATCGCTGCCTTGGTGGACATCACCCCCGACATGGGCGGGACGCTGGTGGCGCCGGGCAGCCATCGCTGGGACCCCGACCGCTGGCCCGGCCCCGGCGAGACGACGGCCTGCTCGCTGCCGGCCGGCTCGACTCTGTTCTTCAGGGGCGACACCCTGCACGCCGGCGGCGCCAACCGCACCGACCGGCGGCGGCGGGCCCTGTCCACCTCCTACTGCTGCGGCTGGCTGCGCCCGGTGGAGAACAACTACACCAGCCTCCCCCTGGAATTGGTGAGGACACTGCCCCGGCGGGCCCGGGAACTGCTGGGATACGCCCTCTACGACGCCTCGGCCGTCGGCGGCGGCTATCTCGGCTATCACGACATGGGCGACCCCATGCGCCTGGTCGAGGACTGACCGGCGTCCTCGGAGGACTCGCCGGGTCGGGCCGGGGGCTGGCCGGCGTCATCGGAGGGCTCGCCGGGGTGAGTCGGGGGCTGGCCCGCGCCGGCCGGGGGCCGGCCGTCGGCGGTGGCGGGGCCTGGGTCCCGCATCCGCAGCCATCCGGCGAAGATCAGCACCAGCGAGGCCGCGCCGGTGACCGCCCAGGCCGGGCGCTCGCCCCACAGGTCGTAGGCGACCGCGGCGGGGATGGCGGCCACCCCCGCCCCCAGCACCTCGACCGCGCCCATGAGGCCCATGGCCCCGGCCTGTCGCTGCTCGGGCACCGCCCGGGCCACCGCCACCTGGCCGGCGGTGGCGCCGAAGCCGTCGGCCACTCCAACTAGGGCCATGACCGCCATCGGCGCGGCCAGGCCGGGCCAGAAGCCGTAGGTGGAGGTCAAGACGGCCACCACGGCCATGCCGGCCGCGGCCATCCGGGCCGGTCCCAGCCGGTCGGCGATGCGCCCGGCCCGGGGGCCCACCGCCGCGATGGGCAGGGCCAGCACGGTGAAGGCGATGCTGGTGTGGATCGGGTCGCCGCCCCGGTCTTGGAACATGACCGGCAGCACCGCCTCGAAGGCGCCGACCACGACGAAGTACCCGAGGATCATGATCAGCGCCCCTTGCAGCCGGGGCCGCCCCAGCAGGTCCAGCGACGATCTCCGGCGGGCGTCGGTGAGGCCCCGGTCGGCGGGGAGCCGCGCCACCACCGGCAGGAACAGCGCCATGCCCGCGGCGAAGGCGACGAAGGGCGCCCGGAGGCCGCCGACGGTGACCATGACCGCCGATATCACCGGGCCGGCCACGAAGCCGAGGACCTCGCCCACCATCAGCCGGCCCAGGTTCTCGCCCGCCTTCGCCGGGTTCATCACCGAGGCGGCCCTCCGCAGCCCGGGCAGCACCAGGCCGGCCGAGAAGCCCAGGGCGGCCCGGCTGGCCGTCCAGGCCGCGATGCCGTCCAGAACCGCCATCGCCCCCAGGGCCGCGGCCCCCAGCGCCATCCCGGCCACGGCCATGGCCCGGCCGTGGCCCCGGTCGGCGTAGGGGGCCAGCGCCACCTGGGCCGCGAAGGCGGCCAGGAACCCGCCGGCCACCACGATCCCGATCTCGGTGTCGCTGAACCCCTGCTCGTCGCGCAGGGGGCCGAGGACGACGATGATCCCGCCGATCGACCCGGTGGTCACCCCCATCACGATCTGATACGGCAGCAGCCCCCGGTCGGCGCCCCGCAGCCGGGGGCCCCGCAGCCACGCTCTCACCAGTCGGCGCCCCGCTCGGCTCTGAGCCCTTGGATGGTTGCCCTCACCCGGTCCGCGCCGCGCTCGGCGCCGAGGCCCGGGACGGCCGCGGTCATCCGGCCAAGTCGTCCAGGGAGGCCAGCTCCGAGCCGGCCGACATCAACTCGATGATGGTGCCGAAGGGGTCGCGGCAGTACACCGCGGCCGCTCCGCCCTCCAAGCGGATCGGCTCGCCCGTCACGTCGCCGCCCAGCTCCACCACCCGGGCCAGGGCCTCGTCCACGTCGTCCACCTCGATGGCGAGATGGCGCAGGCCCCGCTCGTGAGCCCCCCGCTCCGCCGGGTCGTCGCCGACCGGGGCGGGCGCGTGATACCGCCACAGCTCCAGGTAACTGCCCGACCCCCGCATCATCACTCCGTCGGCCGACGAGCCCGCCAGCCCGACCGCGGAGTCGGCGGCCGGGTCCGGGGCCCGCCAGGAGTCCCGCTCGATCACCTCCATGCCGAGCAGGGCCCCGTAGAAGCCGATGGCGGCGTCGAGATCGTCCACCACCAGCCCGACGTGATGGATGCCCCTGACATTCATCTGATCGGAAGCCGACGGGGATGCGGGGCCGCGGTCAGGCGGCCTCGGGTCCGGGCCGGGGGCGGCACGGTCAGGCGGCCAGGGGCTCGGCCGGGGGCGGCACGGTCAGGCGGCCAGGGGCTCGCGCACCTGCACGATGTTGCCGCTGGGCTCGCGCAGATAGCCGGTGCGGACCCCGATGCGGTCGTCGGCGGCCGGGGCCGATATGGGCTCGAACCCGGCCGCGGCCGCGTCGGCCCAGGCCTGATCCACGTCGCCGGCCTCGTACAGAACCGAGGAGATGACCGGCCCGTGCTCGTCCATCAGAGCCATCTCGGCCTCGGTGCGGGGGGTGGCCAGCACGTTGACGCACCGGCGGCCGTCGTAGCCGGGGTCGGCCAGATACACCAGGCCGTCGTTGTCGCTGCGGGCGTCGAGCACCGCCCTCAGCCCCAGCACGTCTCGGTACCACTCCACCTGGCCGTCGAGGTCCCGGCACAACTGGACCACCCCCAGGGTCTGCAGCCCCACGTGGCCGACCGGGCGGAACTCCACGTCGGGGGTCTTGAAGTCGTTGACGTACTCCATGATCTCCACCCAGCGGCCCTCGGGGTCGATGGCCACGAAGCCGTTGTAGGTGCCGCCGAACTCCTCGTACTCCATGGCCACCGCGGCCCCGTTCGACTGGAGGTGCCCCACCGTGTCGTAGGCGTTGGGCACGATCCAGCACACGTGGTTGATGCCCGAGCCGTGCTCGGCGAACCAGCTCCGCTCGTACTCGAATTGGTAGGGGGGCGCCTCGAGCTGCATCTGGAAGGGGGCGCCGCAGGCCAGGAAGGTGTAGTCGACGCCGCCCTCGCCGGTGTGGTGGAGGTCGGCGACCCCCTCCCAGTAGTAGGCCGGGATGGCGTGATACCAGCGCAGCCAGTTCCACATGGCCTCGCGGGGGCGCCTCTCGAAGATGCACAGATGATGGAGCTGGTAGGTCGGCGCGGCCATGGCCCTCCCTCTGCGGTCTGAAGTACCCCCAATCTATGGCCCGATGTGTTACACACGGGGCCGTGACCGCTCCGTTCTCCACCGCTGTCTCCGACGGCATCGCCGAGCTGGTGCTCGACAACCCGCCGGTCAACGCCTTCGACACCGGGGCCCAGGCCGCCCTCGCCGCCGAGATCGGGGCGCTGGGCCGCCGGGACGGGGTGCGGGTGATCGTCATCCGGGCCGAGGGCCGGGGATTCTGCGCCGGCATCGACGTCAAGGAGGTGGCGGCCGACCCCTCCAAGATCCTCGACGCCAACCGCAGCAACTACGATACGTTCGCGGCCATCCACCGCAACCCCCGCCCGGTGATCGCGGCCGTCCACGGATACGTGCTCGGCGGCGGGGTCGGCATCGCCGGCTCGGCCGACGTGGTGGTGGCGGCCGACGACGCCTACTTCGCCGTGCCCGAGGTGGACCGGGGCGGGATGGGCATGGGGGCCCACCTGCAGCGGATGTTCCCGGTGCAGAAGGTGCGCCACATGTACTTCACCGGCCTGCCGGTGGACGCGGCCGAGGCCCACCGGCTCGGGGCGGTGGAGCGGGTCGTCCCCCGGGACCGGCTGCGGGAGGCGGCCCTGGACATCGCCGGAACCATGGCGGCCAAGTCGCCGGTGATGATCGAGATCGCCAAGCGCTCCCTGACCGGGGTGGAGGACGGCTCCCTGGAGGACAAGTACCGCTGGGAGCAGGGCTTCACCTTCGAGGCCTACCTCACCGGCGACTCCGAAGAGGCCCGCACCGCCTTCGTGGAGAAGCGCGACCCCAGCTTCGGCGGCTGAGGGCGGCGGACCGCCGCGCATGACGGCGGCTCGGCGGCGCGTCTACCCTTCGCGCCATGTCGGACCGGCCGGACGAGCAGGCCCGGACCGCGGCCGACGACTACCGCCGAATGGCCTGAGGAGGCGCGCCAATGACCGACGACTACTACCGGGTGCATCTGCCCGCGTCGGAGCAGCCGACGCAGTGGTACAACATCAACGCCGATCTGCCCTCGCCCCCGCCCCCGCCCCTGCATCCGGGCACCCTGGAACCGGCCGGGCCCGACGATCTGGCCCCCCTGTTCCCGATGGCCCTCATCGCCCAGGAGGTGACCTCGGAGCGCTACGTGGACATCCCCGGCGGGGTCCTCGACGTGCTGAGGCTGTGGCGGCCCAGCCCGCTGATGCGGGCCCGCCGGCTCGAGCGCGCCCTCGACACCCCGGCCAAGATCTTCTACAAGTACGAGGGGGTGAGCCCGGCCGGCTCCCACAAGCCCAACACCGCGGTGGCCCAGGCCTTCTACAACCACTCCGAGGGCGTCACCCGGCTGACCACCGAGACCGGGGCCGGCCAGTGGGGGAGCGCCCTGGCCTTCGCCTGCGCCCAGTACGGCATCGACTGCGAGGTGTGGCAGGTGGCGGCCTCGTACCGCCAGAAGCCCTACCGCAAGACGATGATGGAGGTGTGGGGGGCCACGGTCCACTCCAGCCCGTCGGAGGCCACCGAGTACGGGCGGGGCCTGCTGGCCGCCGACCCCGACCACCCCGGGTCGCTGGGGGTGGCCATATCCGAGGCCATCATGATGGCGGCCGCCGACCCGGCCGCCCGCTACTGCCTGGGCAGCGTCTTGAACCACGTCCTGATGCACCAGACCGTCATCGGCGAAGAGGCGCTCCTGCAGATGGCCATGGTGGACGAGCGGCCCGACGTGCTGGTGGGCTGCACCGGCGGCGGGTCGAACTTCGCGGGCTTGGCCTTCCCGTTCCTGCGGGAGAAGATGGCCGGGCGCATGAGCCCGACCGTGCGCTGCGTCGAGCCGGCCTCGTGCCCGTCGCTCACCAAGGGCCAGTACCGCTACGACTTCGGCGACGCGGCCCAGGTGACGCCGCTGCTGAAGATGCACACCCTGGGCCACTCGTTCATCCCCGAGCCCATCCACGCCGGCGGACTGCGCTACCACGGGATGTCGCCCCTGCTGTCCCACGTCTACGAGCTGGGCTTGGTGGAGGCGGTGGCCATACCCCAGCGGGAGTGCTTCGAGGCCGGCCTGAGCTTCGCCCGGGCCGAGGGCATAGTCCCGGCCCCCGAGCCCACCCACGCCCTGGCCGCGGCCGTCCGGGAGGCCCTGGCCTGCAAGGAGTCGGGGGAGTCCAAGACGATCCTGACCGCGCTGTGCGGGCACGGCCACTTGGACCTCGGCGCCTACGAGGCCTACCTGGAGGGCTCGCTGGCCGACCACGAGCTGTCCGAGTCCGAGGTGGCCGCGGCCATGGAATCGGTGCCGGTGCTGGCGTGAGCCCCGTCGTCCGCCCCTCCCGCGCCTCGGCGCGGCCCTGGCGCGCCGCCGCGGCGGCGCCGGTGCTCACATGAACCCCATCGTCCACCGAAGCCCCCTGCCCGACGTCGAGATCCCCGACTGCTCGATCACCGAGATGGTGTTCGCCGGCGCCGGGGCCCGGGCGGACCAGGTGGCCATAACCGACGGGGGCGGTGACTCCCACACCTTCGGCGAGCTGCACGAGGCGGTCCGCCGCCTTGCCGGGGGCCTGGCCGCCCGGGGCGTCGGGCCGGGCGCGACGGTGGCCCTCATGGCCCCCAACCTCCCCGCCTACGCGGTGGTCTTCCACGGCATCGCCCTGGCCGGCGCCACCGTCACCACCGTCAACCCCACCTACGGGCCCGGCGAGGTCCGCTACCAGCTCGACGACGCCGGCGCGTCGATGCTGGTGACCGTCCCGGCCTTTCTGCCCGCGGCCCGGGCCGCGGCCGAGGGCTCGGCGGTGTCGGACATCGCGGTGATCGGCGAGGCGGCCGAGGGGGCGGCGGCGCTGGAGTCGCTGTTCGGCGAGCCCATCGACCAGGTGCCGGTGGACAACGCCGACCACGTGGCCGTGCTGCCCTACTCGTCGGGCACCACCGGGATGCCCAAGGGGGTGATGCTGACCCACCGCAACCTGGTGGCCAACGTGGCCCAGATCGGCGGGTTCCTCACCTACGAAGAGGGCGAGGCGGCCCTGGCCGCGCTGCCGTTCTTCCACATCTACGGGATGCAGGTGCTGATGAACGCCCTGCTGGCCAGCGGCGTGCGGGTGGTGACCATGCCCCGCTTCGACATGGAGGCGGCCCTGGGGCTGGTGGAGAGCGAGCGGATCACCCGGTTCTTCGCGGTGCCCCCCATGGTGCTGGGGCTGGCCCGGCACCCGGCGGTGGACCGCTACGACCTGTCGTCGCTGAAGCAGGTCTTCTCCGGGGCCGCCCCCCTCGGCGCCGACTTGGCCGCCGAGGCCGCGGCCCGGGTGGGCTGCGAGGTGGTCCAGGGCTACGGCATGACCGAGATGAGCCCGGTGAGCCACGGCACCCCCGAGGGCCGGCTCCGGCCCGGCACCAGCGGGGTGACCCTGCCCAACACCGAGATCCGCATCGTCGATCCGGTCACCGGGGCCGACCAGGACGCGGGGGGGACCGGGGAGCTGTGGGTGCGGGGCCCGCAGGTGATGAGGGGCTACCTGAACAACCCCGAGGCGACCGCGGCCACCATCGACCCCGACGGGTGGCTGCACACCGGCGACGTGGCCGAACTGGACGAGGCGGGCCACGTCACCATCGTCGACCGCATCAAGGAGCTCATCAAGTACAAGGGGTTCCAGGTGGCCCCGGCCGAGGTCGAGGCGGTGCTGGTCACACATCCCGCCGTGGCCGACGCGGCGGTGATCGGGGTGCCCGACGACGAGGCGGGCGAGGCGCCCAAGGCGTTCGTGGTGGTCGCCCCCGGCGCGGCGGCGCCCACCCTGGACGAACTGCGCGACTTCACCGCCGAGCACCTGGCCACCTACAAGCAGGTGAGGCACCTCGAGGTGGTGGAGGCCGTCCCCAAGAGCGCCTCGGGCAAGATCCTGCGCCGGGAGCTGAGAGAGGGCGCCTGACGGGTTTCTGTGGCCGCCTCCCCCGGGGCGGGGCCCGGCGCCGATCGGAGAGACCCGCTCGGGTTTCCCTTGCCGCCCCGGTTCGTCTATCGTCGGGGCGACACCAACCGACCACCAACCAACAGAGGGACAACCGATGGCAACTCCGCAGGCTGCAATCCTCGCCGATCTCGAGAAGTACCAGTGGTACACCCACATGAGCCGCGTCGACGGGGCCGATCTCGGCGTCATCAAGAGGGCGCTGAGCGACGCCCGGGCCGACGCGGCCGCCCAGGGGGTCAACCTCTGCGTACTGCTCGGCCCGACCCTGGCCGCCGACCTCGGCATCGAGACCGGCGACGACTTCCAGCCCTATCCGGGCTACACCTCGCCCGACGGCTCCAGGACGGCCAAAGGCACCCAGGAGGAGCTGCTCATCTGGGTCCACGACGACGAGAAGGACCTGTGCTGGGAGGTCCAGCACACCTTCCGCCGGGCGGTGGCCGGCCACATGGCCGTGGCCCGCGAGACCCCGACCTTCATCTACAAGAACAGCCTGGACCTCACCGGCCACATCGACGGCACCGGCAACCCCGAGCCCGAGGACCAGCACGACCGGGCCATCATCGGCGACGGCGAGGCGGGGGCCGGAGGGTCGTTCTGCATCGCCCAGCGCTGGGTCCACGACATGGACTACTGGGCCAGCCTCACCCTCCAGCAGGAGGAGGAGACCTTCGGCCGCACCAAGGCCGACTCGGTGAAGCTGGCGGTGCAGCCGCCCACGTCGCACCTGGCCCACGTGGAGCTGCGGGAGGGCGCCACCGCCGACGAGTCCACCTCCAAGCGGGGCGAGATGGTGCGGCGCTCCACCCCCTACGCCTTCCACGACGGCACCGTCGGGCTCTACTTCATGGGCTTCTGCCGGACCCAGGCCCCGATGCGGGAGCGGATGGAGGCCATGTACGGCATCAACGGCCAGGCGCTGGACGCCATCACCGCCTACTCCACCCCGGCCTCGGGGTCCTTCTACTTCGCCCCCTCGGTGGAGGCCCTGGACGCGGCCCTGGCCTGAGCCCGCCCCGGCCGATCCGGGACCCGGGCGCCGCCGGCTGTGAGCGCGCCAGCGAACGGCGCGTCAGCGGCCGGCGCGGCGCCGCAGGCATGAGCGACCAGGCGGTCGATGCCGCGTCCACTGCCCGCCGCCGGAACCGGCGCGGCGCCATAGGCATGAGCGGCGCCGAGGTGGCCGCGTTCATCGCCGGGCAGAGGAGCCTCCAGGTGGGCACCATCGACCGGGACGGCGGGGTGCATCTGTCCACCCTTTGGTACGCCGTCGTCGACGACCGGATCGTGTTCGAGACCTACACCAAGAGCCAGAAGATCAAGAACCTGGAGCGCGACGACCGCATCACCGTGCTCCTCGAGGACGGCGACGCCTACGAGAACCTCCGGGGAGTGATGATCAAGGGCCGGGCCCGGCTGGTCCGCGACCGGGCCGAGGTGACGGCGCTGGCCCGGGCGGTCATGGCCCGCAACCATCCCGGGGCGCCGGCCGAGGCGCTGCAGGCCGCGGCCGAGAAGATGTCGGCCAAGCGCACCGCGGTGGTGGTGGAGCCCGCCCGGGTGGCGAGCTGGGACCACACCAAGCTGTGACCAGCGGAGACGCGGCTATGGGCGAAGACGCGGCGGGCGGTGACGCGGCGCCGGGCGGTGACGCAGCCTCGGGCGGGGAGGCGGTGACGGGCGGAGACCACGCCCTGTTGGAGGTCCAGCGGCTCGACATTGAGGCCGGACAGCTCAGGTACCGGCGGGACAACCTGGAGGTGCGGGACGGTCTCGGCCGGGCCCGGGCCGAGCAGGCCCGCCAGCAGAGCCTCATCGACGCGGTGGCCCTGGAGCGGGTGGAGGCGGTCACCCGCCAGAAGCGGCTCGAGGACGAGGCGGCCATCGTCGCCGCCCGGGCCGACCGCGACGACAACCGCCTCTACTCCGGCGAGATCCAGAGCCTGAGGGACCTCCAGGCCCTCCAAGACGAGATAGCCGGTCTGCGGTCCCGCCAGAGCGACCTGGAGGACAGGGTTATCGAGGTCATGGAGGCGGCGGAGAAGCTGAACGAGCAGATGTCGGAGCTGGAAGAGGCCCGAGCCGCCGCCGACCGGGAGGCGAGCGAGCTGTCGGCCCGGCTGGAGGAGGCCGAGGCCGAGATCGACGGCCGGCTCGGCGCGGTGGCCGAGGCCCGGGCTCAGGCCGCGGCCGGCATCGACTCCGGCCTGCTGGCCCGCTACGAGCGGCTGCTGCCGGTGTTCGAGTCCAGCACGGCCGTGTCCTTCGACCCGGCCCGGGGCTGCGGCTGCCCCAGCGCCATGCCCGCGGTGGAGGTCGACCGGGTGAAGCGCTGCCCGCCCGGATCGGTCCTCGAATGCGAGGAGTGCGGCCGCATCGTCCTGCGCTGAGCCCTGAATGTTTCTGTGGTTCCCGACCCGTTTGAGGCTTGATGCCCACTGAGGTCCCCGGCTTGCCCGGGAGCGAGCGGGCCGGTCTCGGATTTGCTGGCTGACGCTGAGCCCTGATGTTTCTGTGGTTCCTGGCCTGCGGGGTGCTGGTGGTGCTGTTCGTGTTCGACAGCCCCGCGGTCGACTATCGGTTCGTGGCCGCCGGATCGGTGCTGCCCCTAGCCGAGACGGCGACGGGGTCGCCGTGGCTGCTGCACACCCTGCTGGGCGCGGCCGCCCTGCTGGGGGTGGTGATGGCGTCCACTGCCGGCCGGGGCCGGCGGCTGGCCCGCCGCCGCTGGCTCGGGGTTCCCATCGGGGTCCTGGTGTTCTTGGCCGCCAGCGGGTCCTGGTCGCGCGCCGCCTTGTTCTGGTGGCCCCTCGGCGGCGACGGGGGAGTGGGCCAGGGCCCGCCGCCCGAGCTGGACCGGCCCTTGGGGGTGATCCTGGGGCTGGAGGCGGCGGGCCTGCTGGCGCTGGTGTGGCTGGCCAGAAGCCGCGGGCTGGCCAGCCGCCGCGGCCTGCGGGACTTTTGGGCCAACGGACGCCTGCCCCGTCTGGACCGCCCCGCCGTAACCTGACCGCCGTCAACCGCCTTGCATGAGGGCGCACCTGCCCCGGCCGCTGCCGGCCTTGCACCGACCGCCATAATCGCCGCCCAAGAGGCGCACCGGGGTCGCGGATCTGCTAGTTGCCCTGCATGAGGGCGACGGTGCGGCGCTCGAGTTCGTCGAGCACTCCGAACGCCTCCGGCACCTCCCAGACCGCGACCGAGGGCGGGGGGCCGACGGTGAAGCCGACCCGGCGCACCACCCCGGCGTCGGTCAGAGCCCCGAACAGCCGCCGGCGCGACCTCTCCGGCATCTGAGTGGCCGACTCGAACTGCGGAGTCGTGAACGCCGGGTTGCCGAGCAGCCAGGGCAGCAGGACCTCCCGGTCCGCTCCCGGGGAATGCCCGCGCATTCGATGACTCCATGCCTCCATGAGGGCCGAAGAGCGGTCGGTCGCCTCGCCCAGGGCCGCGGCCGCGGCCCCGAGCGCCCGGGCGTGGATTCGTATGGACTCCTCGGCCCCGCCGAGGCGGTAGGAGTCGAGAGATCGGTAGTACTCGTCCCGAGCCGCCATCAGCCCGGCCGACAGGGGCACGCTGGGCAGCCCCTGGCGCCTCAGAAGCGCCTGGGTGAGCGCTCGGCCGGTCCGCCCGTTGCCGTCGAGGAACGGGTGGATGCTCTCGAACTGGGCGTGGGCCACCCCGATCTGAACGATCGGATGGACGTCGCCGCGGTTCACGAAAGCGACCAAGTCTCCCAACAGGTCGGAGACGTATTCGGGGGGCGGGGGCACGTAGACGGCGCCAACCGGTGACAGATCGCTGCCGCCGATCCAGTTCTGCTCCTCCCTGAGGAGTCCGGCGAAGCTCTCCTCGGCCATGATCGTCCGGTGAATGCCCAGAATCCAGTCCGCCCCGACCATCTCGCCGGGATGCGACTCGTCCAGCACCCGGGCCAGGGCCGACAGGTTGTGAGCGGTGAGCCGCGCCCCCTCTTTGGCCCGCCCGCCGGCTAGGGCGATGGACAGATTCCTGGCGTTGGTGCGGATCCCCTCGATGCGCGAGGAGTTGACCGCTTCGCTTCGCAGCAGGAGCCTTTCGTTGACCGTGATCGTCATGGCCCGGCTGCCGGCCCCCTTCAGCGCGGACACCGCCGGCGCAAGATCGCCTCGAAGCCGGTTCTCGGCTTTCTGCCAGTCGGAGTCGGCGATGCTCGGGGGTATGTGGACCTCATAGGCGCGGCGGCCGGTCCGGCCCATGTAATCGAGCCGGCCCTCCCAGGTTCGCTCTTCGACCGTGAACTTCATCTCGGATCGGCTTCCGTCGCTCTGGACTCTCAGGCACATTACCGACCGGCTGGCCGGAACGGCCAACAGACCGGCCAACGGACCGGCCATACCCGTCGGGCCGGGGTGGTGGCGGCGAGCCGGCCTGTAGGCGGGATTCTGTCCGGGAGCCCGTTGCCGGGGTCTCCGTGGATGACCATCCATCTGTGCGATCTACCCGGGAGTGTCGGCGGGCGGGCCGCCCTCTCCCTGCTCGATCTTGCTCCGGGTGGGGTTTGCCGAGCCGCCCCGGTCGCCCGGAGCGCTGGTGCGCTCTTACCGCACCGTTTCACCCTTGCCGGCCCGAGAGCCGGCGGTCTGTTCTCTGTGGCACTTTCCTGCGAGTCGCCTCGACTGGCCGCTAGCCAGCACCCTGCCCTGCGGAGTCCCGACCTTCCTCGATCCGTCGAGCGGACCGCGGCCATCCAGCCGGCTCCCCGCCACCGCTCACCAGTGTGCCGGGTCCAGGGCCCTTTCCGCGCTCGGGTCGGCCGAGGTTATTCTCGCGCCGTGTCCGAAGCGGGGGGCGGCAGCGAGGTGAGGCCGTGAGCAACCTGGACGAACACGGCGGCTGGCCTCAGATGCTGGGGTCCCTGACCGAGGGGGAGGCCATCGGCGCCGACGCGGCCCGGTCCGCGCTGGGGGCCATCCTGGCCGGGGAGGCCACCGACGCCCAGATCGCCGGGTTCATCGTGGCCCTGAGGGCCAAGGGGGAGACGGCCGAGGAGCTGCGCGGGCTGGTGGAGGCCATGCGGGCCGCCGCCGTGCCCCTGGACCTGCCGCCGGGGACCATCGACATCGTCGGCACCGGGGGCTCGCCCGGCCGCCGCACCGGCGCCTTGAACGTGTCGACCATGGCCGCGGTGGTGGCGGCCGGGGCCGGCGCGGCGGTGTGCAAGCACGGCAACAACCGGGCCTCGTCCACCTCGGGGAGCTTCGACCTGCTGGAGGCCCTGGGCGCGCCCGTCGGCGCCGGCCCCGACGAGCTGGGAGAGCAGGTCCGCGTCGTCGGCTTGGGGTTCGCCTACGCCCGGGCCTATCACCCGGCCATGCGCAACGTGGCCGGGGTGCGGACCGAGCTGGGCATCCCCAGCGTGTTCAACCTGTTGGGCCCCCTGTCGCACCCCGGCCGAGTCCGCCGCCAGGTGGTGGGGGTGGCCGACCCGGCCCGGGCCCGGCTGGTGGCCGAGGTTCTCAGAGACACCGGGTCGGAGCGGTCGATGGTGGTACACGGGCACGGCCCGCTGGACGAGCTGAGCCTCACCGGGACCTCGACCGTGACCGAGCTGGACGGCGGCCGGATCCGGTCTTACGAGGTGAGCCCGGCCGACGCCGGCTTGGCCCCAGCCGGGCCCGAGGACCTGCGGGGCGGCGACGCCGCGGCCAACGCCGCGGTGCTGAGGGCCGTCCTGGCCGGCGACCGGGGCGCTCACCGCGACATCGTGGTGCTGAACGCGGCGGCCGGGCTGATGGTGGCCGGAATGGCCGGCGACCTCGGGTCCGGGGCCGAGATGGCCGCAGCCGCCATCGACGACGGCCGGGCCGCGGCCAAGCTCGAGGCCCTGATCCCGTAGCGGGGCGAGGGTTTCGGCGCCCCGGCCCTCAGCGGGTCGCGGTTTCCTTCGGCGTCCGGCCCTCAGCGGGGCGGTGGTTATCGGCCGCCCCGAGTCCTCAGCGGGGCGCGGGTTTCGGCGTCTCAGCCCTCAGCGAGCGCGGTTCTCCGTCGGCGCCCCAGCCCTCAGCGGGGCACGGTGTCGGTGTGGCCGTAGTCGCCCAGGATGATCTCGGTCTTGGCGGTCAGCACGTTGACCGAGCCCGCCTCCACCGCGTTGAGCGCGTCGGTCAGGTCCCATGTGATGGCCTGGAACCGCCCGGCTTCTTCGTCCACCCATATCTCGTATCCGGGCAGGTCGTCCACCCAGATCTCGAATCCGGGCAGGTCGTCCATCACCTCCGAGGTGATCCACATGTGTACTCCGGTCTGGCCGCCCGGCCCGGGGTCGCGCCCGGCGACCACCACGCTGGTGTCCTTGTCCGGGTGCAGCCCGATCAGCGCGTTGGCCAAGGGGAGGACGGCGCGGTCCAGCTCCAGCAGGAACTCGCAGGAGTGGGTGATCATCTCGTCGCCCCCCATCTCCGCGCAGGCCGTGGTCAGCGGCCCCTCGCCCGCCTCCCACTGGCACGATCCGTCGAAGTCCTCCGAGCAGGTCTCGGGCCCGGACCCGACGTCGCGCACGTGGATGACCCGCTGGTCCACGGGGCCGTTGACGTAGGCGATGTCGAAGTTCCAGTTGCCGGAGGCGTCCCTCATCCCCGTGGAGGTGGCCTCGATGCCGAATCGCTGGCTGAATTCGCCGAACCCCTCGGGGTCCTCGACGTCCATCGTCGTCGTCACCTCCATCCGGTAGGACTGGGACGCCAGCCCGACGACCGCGGCGGACAGCATCTCCTTGACCGTCTGCTCTGACAGGTCCTCGGCGCTGCATGCATGGGACCCCGACCTTTCGCTCTGGTTTCGCGCAACCCCGGCCGGCTCGCGATCCCCGGAGATTAGGGCGGAGAGTCCGGTAGCGTGAGGATCCGTGACCATCTCCGCCGACGCGCTGGTTGCTGTCGGCCTCCGGGCCGGGCTGGACGCGGTCGGGGTCTGCGACGCCTCGCCGTTCGAGGCCGCGGCCTCCGCCCTGCACCGACGCAAGCGGGACGGCCTGCACGGCGGCATGCAGTTCACCTACCGCAACCCCGACCGGTCCGCCGATCCGTCCCGCACCCTCCCCGGCGCCACCGCGCTGGTGGTGGGCGCCCTCGATTTCCACCGCGAGGCGCCGCCCCGGCCGGCGGGCGGGGGGCCGCACGGCCGGGTGGCGTCCTACCACTGGGTCGACAACTACCGGCCTCTGCGAGCCGGGCTGGAGGAAGTGGCGGAGTTCCTGCGCGCCGGCGGCCACCGGGCGGTGGTCTCGAGCGACGAGAACAGCCTGGTGGACCGGGCCGCGGCCCATCGGGCCGGGATCGGCTGGTGGGGCAAGAGCGCCAACATCCTGGTCCGGGGGGCGGGCAGCATGGTGGTGCTGGGCTCGGTCATCACCGACGCCCCCGTGGAGACGGCCGAGGCCGAGCCGGTGCCCGACGGGTGCGGGCCGTGCCGGCAGTGCCTGGACGAGTGCCCCACCGGCGCCCTGGTCGCCCCCGGGGTGCTGGACGCCCGCCGCTGCCTGGCCTGGCTGGTCCAAGCCGACGGGGTGTTCGACCCCGATTTCCGCGTCGCCTTGGGCGACCGCCTGTACGGGTGCGACGACTGCCAGGACGCCTGCCCGCCCAACCGGGTCCGCCTCCGCCGCCCGCCCCGGCCCGGGCGAGAACCGGCGAGCGAGATCGAGGCCTGGGCGCCGCTGCTCGATGTGCTGGCCGCCGACGACCGGGAGCTGATGGAGCGCTACGGCCGGTGGTACATACCCCGGCGACAGCCCCGCTACCTGCGCCGCAACGCGCTGGTGGTGCTGGCCAACGTCGGCGACGCCGCCGACCCCCGGGTCCGGGCCGCGGTGGATCGGGCCCTGGGCGACCCCGATCCGCTGATCCGGGCCCACGCGGTGTGGTGCGCCCGCCGCCTCGGCCTCGGGCTCGAAGCCCTGCGGGGCCCCGACGACCCGATGGTCGCGGCCGAGCTGCGCCGAGACGTGCCGCTCCAAGACGTGCTGCCCTCCAGGTCCTCCGATCGCCCGCCGCAGCCCGGGGCACATGTCGACTCCGGGCCGGGCCGGTGACCCGGCACCTGCTGGTCACCAACGACTTCCCCCCCAAGATCGGCGGCATCCAGAGCTACCTGTGGGAGCTGTGGCGGCGCCTGCCCGCCGACGAGGTGGTGGTCCACACCACGCCCCACCCCGACGGGCCGAGCTTCGACCGCGGCCAGGACTTCACCGTGATCCGCTCGGCCGAGCCGTGGCTGCTGCCCGGGCCCCACCTGGTGCGCCGGGTCAACCGGCTGGCCGCCGAGCACGGCGCCGACTTGGTGGTGATCGACCCGGCCGTGCCCGCCGGGCTCATCGGCCCCCGCCTCGAGCGGCCCTACGCGGTGGTGGTCCACGGGGCCGAGACGGCCCTGCCGGGCCGGTCGCCGGGCCTGCGGAAGCTGCTCGGCCGGGTACTGGCCTCAGCGGCCGGGGTGGTGGCCGCGGGCCAGTACCCCGCGGACGAGGCCGAGCGGGCCGCGGGGCGCAGCCTCCCGGTGACGGTGATCCCGCCCGGGGTCGACACCGACCGCATCCGGCCCCTCGACGACCGGGCCCGGGCCGCGGCCCGCCGCCGGTTCGGCCTCGACGAAGGCGCCCCCGCCGTAGTCAGCGTGTCCCGGCTGGTGCCCCGCAAGGGGATGGACACCCTGGTGCGGGCCGCCGCCGTCCTGGCCCCCTACTGGCCCGACCTGCGGGTGGTGATCGCCGGGGAGGGCCGGGACCGGAGCCGGATAACCCGGCTGACCCAGCGCCTCGGCGCCCCGGTCCGGCTGCTGGGCCGGTTGCCCGAGGCCGATCTCGGCGGCCTCTACGGGTGCGCCGACGTGTTCGCCATGCTGTGCCGGACCCGCTGGGGCGGGCTGGAGCAGGAGGGATTCGGGATCGTCTTCCTGGAGGCGGCCGCGGCCGGGGCGCCCCAGGTGGCCGGGCGCAGCGGGGGCGCGGCCGAGGCGGTGGCCCACGGCGAGACGGGGATCGTCTTGGAGGAGGCCGGCCCGGCCGCCGCGGCCCGGGCCATCGGCGAGCTCATCGGCGACGACCGGCGCCGGGCGGCCATGGGGGCGGCGGCCCGCCGCCGGGCCGAGGAATCCTTCTCCTACGACTCTCTGGCCCGCAGGCTGCGCGGCGCCCTAGACGCCATGGCCGCCCGGTAAGGTCACACCCTGAGCGAGCCGGGAGGTGACAGCCAGTGGTGGCCGATCAGGCAACCGAGCGCACCACGGTCATGGCCAGCCCGCGGCAGTGCTTCGACGCGGCCGTCGACTTCGAGCGCTACCCCGAGTGGGCCACCGACGTCAAGCGGGTCCGGGTGCTGGGCCGCGACGAGCAGGGTCTGGCCACCGACGTCGAGTTCCGGGTCTCGGCCATGGCCCGGTCCACCACCTGCGTCCTGCGATACTACTATGGGTCCAACCCGCTGCGCCTGGCCTGGCGGCTGCAGCACGGCGACGCCGCCCGCCGGCTCGACGGCTCCTACGAGTTCCTGCCCGCCGAGGGCGTTCCCGACGCCACCGAGGTGGTGTACAACATCGGCGTCGACTTGGCCGTGCCGCTGCCCGGCTTCCTGGCCCGCCGGGCCGAGGCCCGGATAGTGAGCACCGCCCTCGACGACCTGAAGGCCTACGTGGAGGCCGGGGCCGACTCCTAGGCGAGGCCGGCGGGCGGCGATGTCTGCGGCCTCGACGGCGGAGGGTGCTATGTACTGCGGGTTCGACATCGGGGGCACGAAGGTGCTGGGGCTGGCCATCGAGGGCCCCGGCGCCACCGAGCCGGTCGCCTCCCGGCGGGCGGCCACCGTCTACGACGGCGAGACGCTGATCGAGACCGTGAAGGCGGTGGTCGCCGGGCTGGAGTCCGACTGCGGGCGGCCGATGGACGCGGTGGGGGTGGGGGTGGCCGGCATCGTGGACCGGACCGGCACGCTGCGCTACTCGCCCAACATCCCCGGCGTCTTCGACCTGCCCGTCCGGTCCCGGCTGGAGGCCGACCTGGCCCGCCCGGTGACGGTGGAGAACGACGCCACCGCCGCGGTCTGGGCCGAGATGCGGGTGGGGGCCGGGCGGGGCAGCCGCCACGTCGCCCTGGTGGCCCTGGGCACCGGGATCGGCACCGGGTTCGTGTTCGACGGGCGGCTGCACCGGGGCTGGAACGGCTTCGCCGGCGAGTCGGGCCACATGATCGTCCAGCACGACGGGCCGGAGCACCTCACCGGCGCCCGGGGCCCCTGGGAGTACTTCGCGTCGGGCAACGGGCTGGTGAGACGGGCCCGGGAGCTGGCCGCCCGGGGCGAGCTGGCCGACTTGGCCGCCGAGGCCGGATCGGTGGAGGCGATCGACGGCGACCACGTCCACGCCGCGCTGGCCGCCGGCCACCCCGCGGCCCTGGGCCTGCTGGACGAGCTGTGCTACTGGGCCGGCATCGGGGTGGCCAACCTGGTGCATGTGCTCGACCCCGAGCTGGTGATCATCTCCGGCGGGGTGGTCGACATCGGCGAGCCTCTGATCCGGGGCATCCAGCGCTGGACCCGCGCCCACGTCCTCGGGGGCGACCACCGGCCCGGGGTCCGGGTGGTGGCCGCCCGCCTCGGCCCCCGGGCCGGCGCTTTCGGAGCGGCCCTGCTGGCCGCCGAGGAGTCGACTGCCTAAGCGCCCCTCCAAATGGAGCCGCGCTTCGCGCCTTCCCGGTCAAGTTCGTTCGCGAGCGCTTTGCTGAGCGACTTCTAAGCGCCCAGGGAGGCGGGGCCGAACTGCTCGTAGTTGTCGCGGCGCAGCACTGCGCCCGGCTCGGCGTCGGCGTCGCTGGTGGGGATGGAGACCTCGGTGCTGTCGAGCAGGATGCGCACTCCGTCGATGCCGTCGATCTCGGTGGCGGTGAACACGAGCTGGGCCGCGGCCAGCTTCAGGGTGTCGGCCGGTGGCGGGTTGTCCTCGGGCGACAGCGGGGCGAAGTCGATGGTGGCCACCCCGTCGGCCGCCGTGGCCCCGGTCAGCTCGAACAGCTCCAGGGTGTTGAAGTAGCCGGCCGCCTGCTCCTCGGCGGTGGTGGTCTGGCCGAACAGGGTGGCCAGGACCTCGGTGACGGTTCCCCCCACCGCCACCGGGCGCTCGGCCTCCACCACGATGGTCCGCTCGATGTCGGGGGGGTCGGCCAGCAGGTAGACGGTGTGGGGCTCGGTTGCCGGCGCGGCCGGAACCGAGGTGGTGGGGGCGGCGGTGAAACCGGGTCGCAGAGCCTCGGGCAGGTCTTCTGAGTCGATGGCCCGGGCCGTCTCGTCGGTCGGTATGCCGCAGGCCCCGGCCAGGACGGCCGCGGCCGCGGCCACCGCGGCCAGGCGGCGGCCGGCCGCGGCGAACCCAGAACGGCCGGCCGCGGCGGGGAACGGGGCCCGGGCGCGGCCGGTCACGGCGTCGACCCCTCGGCCGCCGGGACCGGCAACTCGACCACGAAGCGGGCGCCGGGGCCCCCGCCGGGGCGGTCCTCCACCCACACCCGGCCCCGGTGCAGGTCCACGTGCTCGGCCACCAGCGCCAGCCCCAGGCCGGAGCCGCCGGCCCGGCCCCGGCGCCCGCTGAGCCTTCCCCGGTTGAACCGGTCGAAGATGACCCGGCGCTCCTCGGGCGCCACTCCGGGGCCGTTGTCCTCGACGCCGAGCAGAACCCGGTCCGACCGGCGCTCGATGTCCACCACGATCTCGCCCGCCCCGTACTTGTCGGCGTTGTCGATGAGGTTGGACACCACTTGGGCCAGCCGGCGCTTGTCGGCCAGCAGGGTGGTCCCGCTGGCCGCGGGGTCCGGGGCGAATCCCACGTCGTCGCGGCCCTGTCGGGCGATGGCCTGCTGCACGAACTCCACGACGTCTATGGACTCGTTGTGCAGGGCGGCGGTGCCGTCGTCGTAGCGGCTTATCTCCAGCAGGTCCTCGACGAGCTGGTTGAACCGGGCTATGTCGGCGGCCAGCAGGTCCAGCGCGGTGCGGCCCCGCTCGCTCAGCTCGCCGCGGCTGTTGGCCAGCACCTCCACCGAGGCGATCAGCGTCATCAGCGGCGAGCGCAGCTCGTGGCTCACCTCGGAGGCGAAGCGGTTGTCGCGCTCGATGCGATCCTCGAGGGCCTGGGCCATCTCGTTGAACGAGGCGCTGAGCGAGGCCAGGTCGGCGTCGGCCGGCGGGTCGAGCCGGGTGTCCAGCGCCCCGGCCGCCAGCGACTCGGCCGCGGCCCTCACCTCGGCCAGGGGGTTCAGCATCCGCCGGGCCGCCCACCAGCCGGTGGCCGCGGCCAGCAGGGTGGTGACGGCGGACACGCCGAACAAGATGGCGGCCAAGGCGTCGAGGGTGTCTTGGATGTCGTCGAGCGGCGCGGCCTCGTAGTAGATGGCCTCGGTGCCCGAGCCCTGAATCAGCACAGCCGAGACGATGGCGGGCCGGCCCCCGATCACGGCCCGCATCCGGCCGGGCGTGCCCGCGGCCACCAAGTCCCTCAGCGGGGTCGGCACCGACTCGCCGTCGAACACCAGGGGCTCGGACGCGGTCCAGGTTTCCTCCACGAACAGCAGCGGGAAGGTGCCCGAGGCCTGGCCCAGGCGCTCGACGATGGCCCGGCGGCCCTCGTCGTCGGTCTCGGCCGTCAGCTCGTTGCGGACCCGGCGGCCGTTGTTGACGAACACCGTGAACGAGGTCTCCTCCCGCTCCTCGAGCAGGTTCTGGCGGGTCAGGGCCAGAGTGGCCACCGAGATGGTGCTGGACAGGGCCAGCCCGCCCAGGGCGAAGGAGAGGGTGATGCGGGTGCGCAGGCCGAGCCGCCGGGTCCGGGTCCGGGTCGGGAGGCGCACGCCTCAGTCCTGTCGGCGGGTCCCGGCCTGAGGGCGCACGCCTCAGCCCTGTCGGCGGGTCCCGGCCTGAGGGCGCACGCCTCTCAGCCCTGCCGCCGGGTCCGGGTCGGGGAGCGCACGCCGCCTCAGCCTTGGAGCTTGTAGCCCAGGCCCCGGACCGTGACCACGTGGCGGGGATTGGCCGGGTCGGGCTCGATCTTGGTGCGCAGCCGGCGGATGTGGACGTCGACCAGGCGTCCGTCCCCGAAATAGCCGTGGCCCCACACCTGGTCGAGCAGGGTCTCCCGGCTCAGCACCCGGCCGGGGCTGGCCCCCAGCTCCACCAAGAGCCGGAACTCGGTCTTGGTGAGGTGGACTTCGGCGTCGCGCACCCTCACCACCCCTTCCTCGGGGAAGATCTCCAGGTCGCCGAAGGCGAAGTGGCGGGTGCCGGTCTCGGAGGTGCGCGCCCGCCGGAGCAGGGCCCGGATGCGGGCGGAGAGCTCCTTGGGCGCGAACGGCTTGGTGAGATAGTCGTCGGCGCCGGCCTCGAGCCCGGCCACCACGTCGTGGGTGTCGGCCCGGGCGGTGATCATGACGATGGGCGCGTCGCTGACCCGCCGGATCGACCGGCAGACGTCGAATCCGTCTATGCCGGGCAGCATGATGTCGATCAGCACCACGTCGGCCGGGGCCCGGGTGAAGGCGTTGAGGGCCTCCTCGCCCGAAGCCGACTCCTCCACCTCCCAGCCCTCGTCCTCGAGGGCGAGGCGCACGGCGGTGCGGATCAGCTCGTCGTCCTCGACGGCGAGGATCTTGACGCTCACGGCCCCGAGCCCACGGCGGCGGAGATATTGGCGCTCACGGCTCTGAGCCAGCGGCGGCGAGGATATTGGCGCTCACGGCTCTGAGCCAGCGGCGGCGAGGATCTTGGCGCTCACGGTCCCGATGCTGCCAGAAACCCCGGCGGCGGCGCGCTCAAGCCGGCCCCGGACGGCGCCGGCGCGGTTCGGGCTCGCCGACCCGGCGGGCGGTGCGGACGGCCTGCCACTCGCTCATGGCCCGCAGGGCCAGCACGGCCACCACCGCCACCCCGACCGCGGCCGCCACCGCGCCGGCCAGTCCGACCAGGCCGGCCGCGGCCGCGCATCCCCCGTCGCAGCTCATGTCGGTGACGGCGAAGCCGATGAGCCCGCCGCAGGCGCCCGCGGCCACGATGGCGGCCAAGGCCAGCGCCCTGGCCGGCCGGGAGGGCGCGGCCGCGGGGGTGGGTGACGGGTCGGGCACCGAGGCGAAGCCTACCGTTGGGTTCCGTGGGGATCAGCGGGCGGCCCCCGGACGGCACGGTGGGGTTCATGCACGTGGACATGGACGCCTTCTTCGCGTCGGTGGAGATCCGCCGCCGCCCCGAGCTGCGGGGCAAGCCGGTGGTGGTGGGGGGCGCGGGACGGCGGGGCGTGGTGGCCGCGGCCAGCTACGAGGCCCGGGTCTTCGGCGTCCGCTCGGCCATGCCGTCGGCCCGGGCCCGCAAGCTGTGCCCCCACGCCGTGTTCCTGCCCGGCGACCACCGCTGCTACAGCGAGGTCTCGGCCCGGGTCATGGCCGTCTTGGAGGAGGTGACGCCGCTGGTGGAGCCCCTCTCGCTCGATGAGGCGTTCCTCGACGTGCGGGGGGCGATCCGCAGTCTCGGGCCCGCCGACCGGATCGCCGCCTCCATCCGGGAGCGCGTCCTCGAGCGGGAGGGCCTCACCTGCTCGGTGGGGGTGGCCTCCAACAAGCTGTTGGCCAAGCTGGCCACGGAGCGGGCCAAGCCCCGGCCCAGCCTCTCGGGCCCGGTCTTCGGCTCCGGCGTCTGCGAGGTGGCCGCCGGCGCCGAGCTGGACTTCCTGTGCCCGCTGCCCGTCGCCGCCCTGTGGGGCGTGGGCCCGGCCACGGCCCGGCGGCTGGCCGCCATGGGGGTGGAGACCGTCGGCGATCTGGCCGCGCTGCCGGCCGAGAGGGTTGCGGCGGCGCTGGGAGCGGCCAATGGCCATCGGCTGCACCGCCTGGCCCGCGGCATTGACGACAGCCCGGTGACGGCAGACCGCAGCCCCAAGTCGATCGGGCATGAGGAGACCTACCCCCGGGACCTGACCAGCAGGGCCGAGCTGGACGTGGAGCTGACCAGGCTGGCCGACGCGGTGGCCTCCCGGCTGAGAGGGGCCGAAGTGAGGGCCCGCACCGTCACCGTCAAGGTGCGGTTCGGTGACTTCACCACCATCACCCGGTCGGTCACGCTGCCCGATCCGGTGGACGGCACCGGGGCGGTGGCGTCGGCCGCGGCCGGGCTGCTCGACCGGGTCGATCCGGCGCCGGGAGTCCGGCTGCTGGGGATCAGCGGCAGCGGGCTGACCGAAGCGTCCGTTCAGCAGTTGACCCTGATCGGCGACGAGGCCTCCTCGTCGGATCGGTCGGTTCGGCGGGACCAGACCGATCCGGTGGTGGACGAGATCCGGGCCCGGTTCGGGTCGTCGTCGATAGGACCGGCCTCCCTGGCCCGGCCCGGCGACCGGCTCGGGGTCCGGGACCGCGACCAGAGCCGGCCCTGGGGCCCAGATGACGATTAAGCCCGAAGAGGCCCGGGTTCTTGCAACCGCGCCGTCGGCCGTCCCGCCCGGAGTACAGCCGCCGATTGAGCCGATGAGGCCCGGGTTCTTGCCCCGCGCCGTCGGCCATCCCGCCCGAGCCCAGCCGCCGAATAAGCCCGATGAGGCCCGGGTTCTTGCCAACCGGCGCCGGCTGAGGCACACTGGGCGGGTCGGGCCCCGCCTCTGGTAGGATGGCGGACGGAGGTAGCACCGTGCCGCTTTCAGAGGACGAGCAGCGAATCCTCAGCGAGATCGAGTCGCATCTCTACGAGAGCGACCCCCGGCTGGCCCGCGAGGTGGCGGAGACCACCGTGTACCGCCACGCCTTCCGCAACATCAAATGGGCGAGTCTGGGCTTCGTGGCCGGGGTGGTGCTGATGGTCCTGCTGCTGTCGACTTCGTACCTGCTGTCCTTCGGCGGGTTCCTGCTCATGCTCGTCTCCTTGCTGTTCTTGGAGCACAACGCCCGCAAGCTGGGCAAAGCCGGCCTCAACCAGATGACCGAGACCATGCGGGGCGGCGGCCTGCGAGACGTGATGGGCGGGGCCGGGGCCAAGATGCGGGACCGCTTCGGCGGCCGCCACGGCAAAAACGACAACTGACCCGCATTAGAATTAATATTTGAGTGGATTATAGGCTACAACAACCTCTATATGTGATACTATATTGCGGATGCTGTTTGCTAGAAAGATGCTCAATATTAGACCTATAAATAACCATTTCATCACCGCTATCGGACCGGAAGATTTGTCGTAGCGTATGCCCCAACTATCCAAGCTTTTATACACCGAGACCCCACTGTCCTGATAGACAGTCAACAGAAATCGGTCCAGCCATGTAGCGGCTGCTATAACGGCGGGCACGTATACAGGTGATGCAAATCTATCGATGAGTGTATGGTCACTCCCGTATGGCACGGCCCAGATAAGAGCAATGGAATACACTATTGCGAACGCAGCAAAGGGAAAGGCGGCCCGCACGGTTGAAGTTGTCTGATCTCTGAAGCTTTGTAGGGCCACGACCGTGATCTGGCGAGAAGTGAACAGTTGAATGCCCTTCAGCACGATCAGAGCGGCTACAGCCCAAAAGCAGATACCCAGCCATCCGGGCTCCTGTCGAGCGAAGGCCCACCTGTGCAAAATATCGCCGAACTGGCTCAGTGTATCCCAAATAGACTGACCTGTTCCGATGTCTCCTCTAGGTCCAACTAGAGTACCACCAACGATCCAGTTTCTGGTCAACCAGAGCGCTAGAGGCAGCGACGACGCGGCACCGTAGAGGACGGCGAGTTTCCATCTGACGCGTGCCGGGGTTCCCTGGCGCGTCAGAATCATGAGAATCCCGGTGAATATAACTGTAAGTCCTATCCAGCGGATCAGCGGGGCTGATGCGGAAAATACAATTGACAACAGAAATCCGGTCTTGGCTGTCCTGTCGCTCAAGAACGATTCGATTTGAATTAAAGCCAGCAGCGTTACCAAAATGAACAGCGTTTCAGTCATCACATGCGAGGAAATACTAGTGAGAGGATAGGAGATCATAATGGCTACAGATGCCGCGGTTGCAATCAGCCGGGACCTTATATGCTTATACAACCAATAGCCGGCTATTAGGATAATCAGCCCAAAAACGATAGCATTTAAATACCATCCTGTCTCAAAATATCGGCCTGTTTCAGCCGGTTCGACTCCAGACAACCGCAAGAAGGCCAACACCATGGGAAATAAAGGCGGCCACAGTATCAGTTCTTCCCTATAAGATCTTATTTCGCGTTGAAAACCGTCTCCGGCTGCCAGACTTTCAGCGTACTTCATATAAATTCTCTCATCACCATAATGTTCTATTCCATACATGGCAGTGCGGATCAGAACATGCGCAGCACCAAGGAAAGCTACAAATACAAGAACAATCGACAAACCGGAATCGCCCCGAAACAGACCAGACTTCAACATGAATTCAGCCTACCACTTGCCGGGTCGCGAGCGAAGGCCAGGCCGTGGCGGTGCGCGACGCCTGGGACCAAGTCGCAGACGAGTTCTCAGCCCTGTTCCCAAACCGGCGAGGCGATGGCCCAAGCAAAAGCCGAGGTTTTGGCTGCTAGCCAAGGCCGGGAGGTGGAGCGCGGGCCGCCGCTCCTGCCGTGTGGCAGGCGGTGGCGGGCTTGGCCGACTGCTCCTGCCCGAGTCGGCCCCGGTTGGCTGAGAGTCGGTGGTCCCAGCCCGTGACGAGACACGGAGAGTTACATTCTGCGTCTGGACAGACTTAATATTTGAGTGGATTATAGGTTGAGTGGATTATAGGCTACAATTACATCTATATGTGACACTATATTGCGGATGCTGTTTGCTAGAAAGATGCTCAATATTAGACCTATAAATAACCATTTCATCACCGCTATCGGGCCGGAAGCTTTGTCGTAGCGTATGCCCCAACTATCCAAGCCTTTATACACCGAGACCCCACTGTCCTGATAGACAGTCAACAGGAATCGGTCCAGCCAAGCAGCGGCTGCTATAACGGCGGGCACATATATGGGTGATGCATATCTACTGATAATTCCCACACTAGCCCCTAACGGAATAACCACGGTGATAGCTATGGAATACACTATTGCGAACGCAGCAAAGGGAAAGGCGGGCCGCACGGTTGAGTTGTCTGATCCTCTGTTCTTTGTAGGGTCACGACCGTGGTTCCGGCGAGAAGTGAACAGTGTGGCTGCTTTCAGTGCGATCAGAGCAGCCACAGCCCACAAGCAGATGCCTAGCCATCCCGGGCTCTGTTGAACAAAAGCCCACGTATACAAGATATCGCCGAACTGGCTCAACGTATCCCAAAGAGACTGACCCGACCCCACGTTTCCAGGCCTCGGTATAGTGCCAACGATCCAGTTTCTGGTCAACCAGAGCGCTAGAGGCAGCGACGACGCGGCACCGTAGAGGACGGCGAGTTTCCATCTGACGCGTGCCGGGGTTCCCTGGCGCGTCAGAATCAAGAGAATCCCGGTGAATATAACTGTAAGTCCTATCCAGCGGATCAGCGGGGCTGATGCAGAAAATACAATTGACAACAGAAATCCGGTCTTGGCTGTCCTGTCGCTCAAGAACGATTCGATTTGAATTAAAGCCAGCAGCGTTACCAAAATGAACAACGTTTCAGTCATCACATGCGAGGAAATACGAGGGAGAGGATAGGAGACCATAACAGCAATAGATGCCGCGACTACAATCAGCCGGGACTTTATATGCTTATACAGCCAATAGCCGGCTATCAGGATAATCAACCCAAAAACGATAGCATTTAAGTACCGGCCTGTTTCAGCCGGTTCGACTCCTAATAACCGAAAGAAGGCCAATACCACGGGGAATAAAGGCGGCCACCATATCAGATATCGTTTTTCAGATTTCAGTTCGCTTAGGAAACCGTCTCCGGCCGCCAGATTTTCAGCATACTCCATATACATTCTGGTATCTTCGTATTCTGCAAATATTCTGGCATCTCCAGATTGTCCTATTCCATATATGGCAGTGCGGATCAGAACATGTGCAGCACCAAGGAAAGCCACGAATACAAGAACAATCGACAAACCGGAATCGCCCCGAAACAGGCCAGACTTCAACATGAATTCAGCCTGACCATCGCCGGGCCGCGGCTGATGGCTTGGCCACTTGGACACTGTAAGGCGCGCTCAGGTTCCGGGCGGTGAGCAGGGTGCGGGGATCGAAGAAGGCGGCCAGGCGCCGGCGGAAGCTCGAACGCCGCCGGCACGATTTGGCGACGGCTCGGGCCGAGGCCTCGGCCTCGGCCGCCGCCCGCTCGGGCACCTGCGGGGAGTATCGGCCCAGGGTGAGGCAGCGGGCCAGGGCCTCAACCGGTCCGGTGCCGGCCTGGCGCCCGGCCCTGGCCGCCAGCTCCAGGGGCGACTCTCGGCCCAAGTGGCGGATGTCCACCAGCCCCAGGGACTGGAGGGCTTCGGCCCAGGCCAGCTCTATCCGCTCCCTCGGATCGTGGGCCGTGCGGGCCCGCCGGTAGCGGCGCTGGAGCAGTCGCAGGCCCGGCACCGCCCCCATCAGCGCGGCCGCGGCCGCCCCGGCGTAGGCCAGGGCGCGCCAGCCCAAGGGGCTCCGGCCGGCGCCGGGCCGGTCATCGGGGGCGGCCGGCGCGGTGGGGGCCGGGGGGGCCGAGCCGGCGCCGGTCCCGGCGAACCCCGAGCCGGACTCGACCGGGACGGTGGTTGTCGCCGCCGCCGGCTCGGGCTGGGAGCCCTCCTGGGCGGGAGGGACGCCGGTGACCCCGTAGTCGTTGGGCCCGCCCCGGCCCGGGGTCGGCTCGAAGCGCACCCAGCCGGTGCCCGCGAAGTAGACCTCGGGCCAGGCGTGGGCGTGCTCGCCTCGCACCGCGTACGCGCCCCTGGCAGCGTCCCACTCGCCCCAGGTGAAGCCGACCGCCACCCGGGCCGGCAGGCCGACGCTGCGGGCCATGGACGCGAAGGCCGCGGCGAACTGCTCGCAGTAGCCGGCCCTGACGTCGAACAGGAAAGACTCCAAGTCGTCCAAATCCTGGTCGAAGGCGACGTTCAGGTCGTAGCGGAAGCGGCCGGGGTCCCGGAAGTAGTCCTGCAGGGCCAGGGCCCGGTCGTAGCCGGCGCCGGCGGCGCCCGCCACCCGCTCGGCCTCGGCCCGCACCGACGCGGGGAAGGCCGCGGGGAGCGCGGTGTTGAAGGCGAGGAAGTCCCCGGCGACGGCGGAGGCGCCGCGCAGGCGGCGGGCGTCGATCTCGGGCACCGCGGACTCCACGACGTAGGTGAACCGCCGGGGGCCGAGCGCGTCGCCGACCCGGGTCTTGACCAGCGACCCCGAGGCCGGCTCGTACTCCATGGCCACGCCGCCGTCGTCGATCACCTCCCGGACCTCGTGGGCGGCGGGCAAGAAGATGTTCCCCAGGCTGGCGACGGTCACCTCCTGGGTCATCCGCCGGGCGGTCACGGAGGGGTCGAAGTCGCTGGGCAGGGGCCCGGCCGCGTCGTCGAAGCTGGACCGGGCCCGCCACAGGTCGCCGTCGAACTCGTCCAGCGCCATCAGCCGCCAGTACTCCCGGTCGCCCGAGTCCACCGCCACCGAGAAGAGCTCGATGTCGGACTGCTCCACCAGCTTGGCCCTCACCTGGACCAGGGGGCTGACCACCACCCGGCGCTGCGGGCCGGGCTCCAGGTCGGTCAGGTCGATCAGGGCCTCGGCCCCCGCCCCGGGCAGGCTGGGGCCGATCACCGCCCCGGCCAGCACGGCGACGGCCCCGGCCCCGGCCCCGGCCCGCAGCACGGTGGCCGGCCCCCGGCCCGGCCCGGGCTCGATCCAGGCCCGGCGGGCCTGGCGGGCGGCCCGCATGGCCACCATCACCGCCGTGGCCGCCGCGCTGAAGGCCACCGCGTGGCCGAGGGCCTGATCGCCGGTTCCCAGCACCACGGTGAAGACGAAGACCATGAAGGCGGGCAGCACCGCCTCCACGGCCGACTCCAAGCGGTGGGCGGCCCAGTCGGCCACGAAGACCAGCACCCACAGCAGGGCGCCGGCCGCGGCGACGAAGCCGGTCACGACCGGGACCGGCGCCGACTCCTCGTTGAAGACCACCCAGGCCTCGTTCAGATCGGCCCGGACGGCGTCGATGGTGGCCGAGGCGGGCAGGGCGAGATAGGAGGCCGTCTCCGGGTACAGCAGGGCGGTGACGGCCAGCACTCCGACCGTTGCGCTGACCAACGCCGACGCCGTCACCCCGAGCCCGGCCCGGCGGGCGGCCGTGGCGGTCAGATGGGAGAGCAGGGCCAGGCCCAGCGTGTCGCCCAGAAAAGTCGTGTCGGCGAACAGGCGGGTCATGCCGACGACGACGACCGCGGTGAGGGCCGCCAGGGCCGGCTCGACCAGCCATCCGCGGGCCAGGGCGCGGCTCATGTTCGGGTCCCGCCGGGGGCCGGGTCGCCCCGAGCGGGCCGTCGGCAGCCGGGGCTGCGGCTCATGTCCCGATCCCGCCGGAGGAGGCCGCGCCGGCCCGGGCGGGCCGTCGGCGCCTCCGGCCGCGGCTCATCTCCACGCCCCGGCCGGGGCCGGCGCCGGGATGCGCCACAGGTCGCCGAGCTGGCCCGATCCGGCGAGGTGGATCCAGTCGCCGGCCATCCCTCCGGCGCCGCCGGCGTCCCAGCCCGCCGCGTCGCAGGTGACGATCAGCGAGACGCCCAGCCTCCGCACCAGCTTGGCGCGGGCCTCGGGGTCGCGGGCCGCGCCCGGGTCGGCCGTCACCGCCACCCCCGTGGACCGGCCCGCCCCCGCATCGGGGTGGATGCGGTTCTCCCCGTCCTTGAGCAGCGCCAAGAACTCCAGGGCCTCGTCCAGTCGGCCCGTGCCGGCCAGCACCGGGGTGCCGCGCCCGTCGGTGGTCCGCACCCGGACCGCGTCCCCGGCGGCCAGGGTCGCCGCGGCGATGGAGGCGGCCACCGAGGCGGTCACGTCCTGGGCCGACTCGAGGTGGCCGGGGGGCCGGGTGTCGATGATCACGGTCAGGCACACGTCGTGGGGGGGCCGGTACTGGCGGACGATCAGCTCGTCGCAGCGGGCGGTCGAGCTCCAGTGGATGCGGCGGGGGTCGTCGCCGTCGACGTAGGGGCGCAGGCCGTCGATCTCGTCGGAGCTGGACCCCGGCAACGACTGCTGGTACTGCTCGCCGACCAGGGGCTCGTCGCCGGTCCGAAGGGGGGCCACGGGCAGGGCCTCGATGGGCGGATGGACGACCAGGCGGACCCGGTTGGGCACGCGGTGCGAGCGCCGGGCCAGGCCGAAGGGGTCGAGATCGTCGATGCGCATGGGGCCGATCTCGATCACCCCGCGGCGGGAGGTGGGGAGGCGGTAGGCGCCCTTCGCCCCCCGGCCCCCGGCCAGCGGCGCCACCGAGAGCCGCACGTCGGACGCGTCGGCGACGGAGTCGGAGATGCGCAGGATCGGGGACCGCCAGGGGCTGCGGCTGCGGTTGAGGACGGCCAGCTCCACCCGGGCCGGCGCGCCGACCGGAACCCGATAGGGGGTGACGGCGCGGGAGACGGACAGATACGAGGGGCGCAGCCTGCGCACCATCAGCGCCCCGACCGCGGCGGCGGCCGGCACCGTGCCGACGACGACCAGCTCGACGTGGCCGAACACCCGCCCCGCCCCGATCAGGGCCGCGCCCAGAAACAGGGCCTGCCACCCGGCCGCGGTCCACACCTTCAGGCCCTCCCGCCCGGGTCCGGGGCGAGGACCGGCGCCGCCGCCCCCGGGCCCGGCCCCACGGCTCTAGCGCCGACCGCGGTGAACCGGCACCGTGTCGATGATCTCGGTCACCACCTCGGTGGCGTCCCGCCCCCGCATCCGGCCCTCGGGGGCCACCATCAGCCGGTGGGGGAGCATCACCGGCGCCAGCACCTTGACGTCGTCGGGCGTGGCGTAGGACCGGCCCTGGGTGGCGGCCTGGGCCCGAACCCCCCTCTGCAGGGCCAGCAGCCCCCGGGGCGACAGCCCCAGCGCCAGGGAGGGGTGGCGGCGGGTGGCCTCGGCGATGTCCAGCAGGTAGTCCCGCAGGGCCGGGGCGACGTGGACGGCGTTGAGGCCGGCCGCCAGCCGGGCCACCTCGGCGGCGGTGGTGACCGGCTCGATGTCGTCGACGGGCTCGCGGTCGCCCCGGGTCAACAGGATGCGGTCCTCGGAGCCGCGGTCGGGGTAGCCGACCTCCAGCCGCATGAAGAAGCGGTCGAGCTGGCTCTCCGGCAGCGGGTAGGTGCCCTCGCGCTCGATCGGGTTCTGAGTGGCGATGACGGTGAAGGGCGAGTCCAGGTCGCGGGTTGTGCCGTCCACGGTGACCTGCCGCTCGGCCATGGCCTCCAAGAGCGCGGACTGGGTCTTGGGCGAGGCCCGGTTGATCTCGTCGGCCAGCACCACGTTGGCGAAGACGGGCCCGGCCCGGAACTCGAACTTCCCGCTGGAGCGGTTGAACACCGACGTCCCGGTCACGTCGGCCGGCAGCAGGTCGGGCGTGAACTGGACCCGCCCGAAGGCGCCGTCCACGCTGCGGGCCAGGGCCTTGGCCAGGCTGGTCTTGCCCACGCCGGGCACGTCCTCGATGAGCACGTGGCCGTCGCACACCAGCGCGATCACCAGCAGGCGGATCACGTCGGCCTTGCCCTTCACCGCCTGCTCCACGTTGGCCCGGATGGCCTCGAAGCGCTCCTCGAACCCCGTGATCGGCGGCCGGACCGCGTCGGCGGCCCGACCGGCGCCGACCGGGTCGCTCAAGTCCCTCAGGGCGGGTTGGTTCTGGGTGCTGGTCACGCGCGCCTCCCGGTTCGGCCCCATCATCGTGCAGGCTCGACCCGCCCGGCTACAACATTAAGGATGTCCGCGATTTTGGCCATCGACATCGGCGGCACCAAGATCGACGCCGGGATCGTCGACGGCGACGGTCGGATACTGACCCGGCGGCGGGTCGGAACCGATCCGGCGGCCGACGGCGAGGCCCTCTTCGGCCGCCTGGTCGGGCTGATCGAAGCGGTCGCGGCCGGAGCCGCGGGCCGAGACCTGGTCGCCTGCGGCGTCGGCACGGGCGGGCCCATGACCCGATCCGGCGCCACCGTGTCGCCGCTCAACATCGGGGCGTGGCGCCGGTTCCCGCTGCTGGAGCGGCTGAGCGAGGCGGCGCCCGCGCCGGTCCACATAGACAACGACGCCAAGGCCCTGGCCCTCGGCGAGGCGTGGAAGGGCGCGGCCCGGGGCGAGAGGAACTTCATGGCCATGGTGGTGTCCACCGGGATCGGGGGCGGCATCGTGCTCGACGGGCGGCTGCTGGAGGGAGCCGAGGGCAACGCCGGCCACATCGGCCACGTGGTGGTGCGCCCCGGCGGCTCGGAACTGCCCGGCCACGTGCCCGGGGTGCTGGAGGCCGAGGCGTCGGGCCCGGCCATCGCCCTCCGGACCGGCCGCCCCGCGGCCGAGGCCGACCCGGCCGAGATCGACCGGGCCGGGACGCTGGTGGGCCGGGCCGTCGGCTCGGTGGCCAATCTGCTGGACCTGCGGCTGGTTCTGGTGGCCGGCTCGGTGGCCCTGGGCTTCGGGAAGCCCTTCTTCGCGGCCGCCCAGCGCGAGGTGGACCGGGTGGCCCGGCTCGACCACTCGCTCGGCGCCCGGGTCCGTCCGGCCGGCCTGGGCGCCGACGGCCCCCTGATCGGGGCCGCGGCCGTGGGATGGCGGGGGGCCGGCCGCGACGTCGGGGTCGAGTGAGGCGGCGGCAAGTGCCCGGATCAGAGGCAGGGAGCGGCCGCGACGGCGCTGCGGTGCCGGGGTCGAGCGGGGCGGGCGGGAGTCGGGCGATGAGCGGGCTCCGCCAGATCCGGGCCGCGGCCGCGGCGGTGGCCTTGCGGCCCGGTCTGTGGCCCGTCGCCTTGGCCCAGGCCCGTCGCTTCGCCCCCCGCGGGTGGTGGCGGCGGCCCCCCTTCCTGCCCGTTCCCGACCGGGACCTGGTCCGGTTCCGGGCCGTCACCATGTACGGCCGCCCCGACGCCCCGGTCGAGCCCGACGACGTGGTCCGGTGGCTGCGGTGGTGCCGGGCCGAGTCCCGCCGCCGGCGAGCCCGCTCTACCCCTTCCCCGGCGCCGGGGCCCTACCGGTGACGGCGCCGGGCCGAGTCCCGGCGGCGGCCGGGTGTCGCGCTCCTGCGGATCGACCGCTCCCGGCTGCGGGTGACGCGCCGGGCCGAGTCCCGCCTACGAGCCCGATAGCCTGCCCCTTCATGTCCCGGGTGCTGGTGCTCAACGCGACCTTCGAACCCCTGGCCGTGGTGAGCACCCGCCGGGCGGTGTGCCTGGTGTTGGCCGACAAGGTGGAGACGCTCCAGTCCTCGGGCCGGGCCTTCAGGTCCGAGCGGTCGGTGGTGGACGTCCCCTCGGTGGTGCGCCTCAGCCGCTACGTCCACGTCCAGAGGGCCCGGTACCGCAACCCCAACCGCCGGGCGGTCCTGGCCCGCGACCGCGGCTCGTGCCAGTACTGCGGCGGGAAGGCGGAGACGGTGGACCACGTCGTCCCCCGCAGCCGCGGCGGCGACCACACCTGGGAGAACGTCGTGGCCGCCTGCCGGCGGTGCAACGCCAAGAAGCGGGACCGGTTCCTGACCGAGAGCGGGATGCGGCTCCGCCGCCGGCCCCAGTTCCCCTCCCCGTGGGCGTGGGTGGAGGTGGCGGCGGGCGGGGTGCCCGACTCGTGGGCCCCCTACCTGCGGTACCTCGATCGCCAGTCGGCCTGACCTCGGCCGCCGGGAGGCGGAGGCCACAACGCGGAGGCGCTCCTCGCGGCTGCCCGAGTCCGACCTCGTCCGCATAGAGGCGGAGGCGCGGACGGGGGCGTGGGCGGTCGAGCGCGGCTTCGGCCCGGCCGCGTCGCTGCACGCCCTGGGCGACCCGGCCCGGCCGGCCCGAGTGGCCCGGGTCCTCGAGGTGGACAGGCCGAGCCTGGTGCTCGGGAGCAGCCAGCCGGTTGGCCTGGTCGACTCGGAGAGGGCCGCCGCCGCCGGGGTGGCGGTGGCCCGGCGCCGCAGCGGCGGCGGAGCGGTGTACCTGGACCCCGGCCGCCATGTCTGGGTGGACCTGCTCGTGCCCCGGGGCGACCGGCTCTGGGACGACGACGTGGTCCGGGCGGCGATCTGGGCGGGCGAGCTGTGGGGGGCGGTGGCGGCCTCGCTCGCCGGCGAGCCGGCATCCGTCCACCGGGGCGGGTCGGCCGGCGGCCGGTGGGGGAGGCTGATCTGCTTCGCCGGCCTCGGCCCGGCCGAGGTGACGGTCGGCGGGCGCAAGGTCGTCGGCATCAGCCAGAGGCGCAGCCGCGACTGGACCCGGATTCAGACCATGGCCCGGATCGCCCCCGGTGAGGGCGCGCCGACTCCGGCCCCGGTCGTCGGCGCCGGGCCGGGCCCTTGCCCCGACCGAGGCGCGGGCTCGGGCGCCGGCGCCGTCCTCGACGAGGCCGCTCTGCTGGCGCTGACCGAGGATGAGAGGTCACGGGGCCGGGCCGTTGTGGCCGCCCGGTCGGGGGCCCTGGTCGCCGGGCCCGGACCGGTGGTCGAGGCCCTCCTGAGCCTTCTGCCGAGCTGAGAAAACGGCCCGAACTCAGGCCCGGAACCGGGCCTCAGCCGCCGCGCCAAAAAGCGAACATGCGTAGGATTTATTGAAATGTCAAAAAACCCCTTGACAAGGTTGGGGGAGAATGGAGTATTCTGGTTCGAAATGGAGCACAACGGAGTGCTTGGGTTAGGGCGAGGCCCGGTTCGGTTCCGAACCGGGCTCGCTTCGTTGCGATCAGGAGAGGAGGTCGAGCCGAGCGATGTTCGTCGGAAGCCATCAGCACACGATCGACGGCAACGGCCGGCTGATCCTCCCCGCCCATTTCCGGGCCCGGCTGGCTGACGGAGCCTTCGTCACCCCCATCGACAACTGTCTGGCCGTCCTCCCGCCCGGCGAGTTCGAGCAGATGGCCCGCAACCTCGAAGCCGAGACCGGCGAGGGCCTAGTGGGGGTCAACGCCCTGCGGGCCTTCGCATCCCGGGCCGACTACGTCGTCCCCGACGCCCAGGGCCGGATGCGCATCCTGCCCCACCTGCGGGAGGCGGCCGGCCTCGGCCGCAACGTGGTCGTCACCGGCGCCATCTACCGGGTCGAGGTGTGGGACCCGGACCGCTGGGCCGCCATCCAGGCCGACGCGGCCGAGGGCCTGGTCGAGGCCATAGCCCGCGGCCGGGGCATCGGCCGGAGCTGAAGGACTCCGCCTCGTGTGCCCGCCCATCGCTCGCAAAGCCCGCAACGAGAAAGGACGCCACCGGCCCGATAACGCCTGACTGCTCGGTCATCCGCAGTCTCCCGATCCGCAGATGGAAAGACCCGTACTCCGCCCGCTTGCCATCAGCTCGATCGGGGGAGAAATCCCGACGTGCGCCCGCTGGGTCGGGGGACTGCGGATGACCGAGCACATCGGCCGCCTCGAGCCGCCGTGATGACCAGCTTCCCCGACAACAGCTTCCCCGACGGCCGCTCGACCCGCTCCGAGCATCGCCGGCCGCTGACATCCGGCGCGGCCGACGGCGGCCGCCCACCGGCTCCGCCGGGCGGGGACGCCCAGTCGGATCGGGCGCGGGCTGAGCCGATTGAGCCCGAATATCACCATCAGCCGGTGATGTGCGGCGAGGTGGTCGAGACCCTGCGCGCCGTGCCCGACGGGGTGATGGTCGACGCCACCGTGGGGGGCGGGGGCCACGCCCTGGCCCTGCTCGACGCCCACCCCGGCCTGGACCTGGTCGGGGTGGACCGCGATCCGGCCGCCCTGGACGCGGCCCGGCGCAAGCTGGCCCGCCACCGGGGGCGGGTGACGCTGAGCCACGCCCGCTTCGACGCCCTCGACGAGGTGCTCGACGGCTTGGGCGGCGGCGCCGTCTCGGGGTGCCTGTTCGACCTCGGCGTGAGCTCGCCCCAGCTCGACCGGCCCGACCGGGGCTTCAGCTACCGGCACGAGGGGCCGCTCGACATGCGCATGGACCCCACCGCCGGGCCCACCGCGGCCGATGTGGTCAACACCGCCGACGAGCCCGCCCTGGCGGCCATGCTGGCCCGCAACGCCGACGAGCCCCACGCCCGCCGCATCGCCCGGGCCATCGTCGCCCGCCGCCCGTTCTCCACCACCACCGAGTTGGCCGCGGCCGTGGCCGCGGCCGTGCCGGCCCGGGCCCGCCGCCGCGGCCATCCGGCCCGGCGCGCCTTTCAGGCCATCCGCATCGAGGTCAACGGCGAGCTGGACATGCTTGACGCCGCTCTGGCCCGGGCCCTGGGCCGGCTGGCCCCCTCGGGCCGGTGCGCGGTCCTGTCCTACCATTCGGGCGAGGACCGCATCGTCAAGGGGCGCTTTCGCCGTGAGGCGGGCGAGGCCCCGCCGCCCCGACCGGGTCTTCCTCCCCCTCCCGGCGCCCGGGCCGCGGTCCGGCTTCTGTGGCGGGGGGCCCGCACCCCCGGCCCCGCCGAGGCCGCCGTCAACCCGCGGGCCGCCTCGGCCCGCCTGCGGGCGGTCGAGCGAATCCCCCAGGCGGCCTGACAATGGCCCGCCCCGCGCCCGCTCGCACTCGCTCTGGTTCGGGGTCGGCCCGTCCCGCGACGGCGCCAGCTCGCACTAGTTCTAGAGCGTCTCGCCCGGCACCTGCCAGCACTCGCACTCGTTCAGGTTCGGGGGCGTCCCGTCCGGCTCCGGCTCGTTCTCGTTCTGGGTCGTCCCGTCCGGCTCCTGCCTCGGCCCGGGCTGCGACGGCGGCCGCCCGCTCCGCTCGCATTGATCCGGCGGCCAAGCCCGCGCCGGCCAAGCCCGCGGCGAAGCTCAAGGTCGTCTCCGAAGGCCGGAGCAAGCGGTCGGTGGGGTCCTTCGGCACCTTCGCGGCTCTGTTGCTGTTCTTGGCCCTGCTGGGGTTGGCCGGCCTGCACGCCGTGCTGGTGCAGAACCAGGCCGAGCTCGACGACTTGGTGTCGGCCAACCGGGCTCGCCAGGAGCGAGTCGACGACCTGCAGGGCCGGATCGCCATCCTCGACTCACCGGCCGGGGTGGCCGAGCAGGCCGTCGGGGCCGGACTGGTGCTGGCTCCCGAAGTGGTCACCCTGTCACCGGTCGCGTCCGGGGTCCTGGGCCTGCCCGGGCCCGATCCCTTCGGTCTGATCGAAGCGGGCCTCTGGGCCAGACCGCAGAAGCAGAGCGGATGACCAGCGGATGAAGAGGCGCAGGTGAAAGAGCGGATGAAGAAGCGGGTGCAGAGCGGATGACCGGCAGGCCCCGACGGAGATCGGCGCCGTCCAAGCGGCGGACGCGGACCGGCCGGACCGTGGTCCGGGCTCGGCCTCCGGTAGGCACGGGTCGGATCGTGCTGGCGGCGGGGGTGCTGTTGGCCGTGATGGCGGCCCTGGTGGTTCGGGCCGTCGATCTGCAGGCGACGCCCGATCCCCGGGTGCTCGACCAGGTCCGCATCCCGCTGGGCCGGATCACCGTCCCGGCCCCCCGGGGGGCGGTGCTCGACCGCCACGGCCGCACCATCGCCCTGTCGCTGCCAGCGGCCACCGTCATCGCCAACCCCCGGGCGATCGAGGACCCCGACGCCGTCGCCGCCGCCCTCGCCGAGGCGCTGGGCCTGCCCGCCGAGGAGCTGCTGCCCGCCCTCGCCGACGACAAGTCCTTCCGCTACATCGTCCGCCAGCTCGACCCCGAGGTGGGGGAGCGGGTGGCCGAGCTGGACTTGGTGGGCATCGACGTGATCGAGGAGCCCCGGCGGTCCTATCCCAACGGCGACTGCTCCGGCCTGGCCGCGGTCGGACGGGTGAACATCGACCATGCGGGCATGAGCGGGATCGAGGAGGCCTACGACGATCATCTGGCCAGCAACCGCGGCGAGATCGTCAAGGAGATCGGCACCGACGGCACCACCATCCCCGGCGGTGCCCAGCTCGTCATCGACCCCGTTCCCGGCCGCGACATCCGGGTCACGCTGGACCGCAACGTCCAGCACCAGACCGAGCAGACGCTGGTCGACGCGGTGATCCGGGCCGGTGCGGCCCGGGCGGTGGCGCTGATCGCCATCCCGTCCACCGGGGAGATCGTGGCCATGGCCAACGTCGACCGGGGCCCGGACGGGACGGTGGCCTGCACCCGGGAGAATCTGGCCGTCACCTGGAGCTTCGAGCCCGGCTCGGTCCTCAAGCCCGTGACGGTGGCCGGCGCCCTCTCGACCGGGCTGGTCGCCGAGCACGACCCCCTGATGATCCAGCCCAGCATCCACATCTGGGACCACACCTTCCGCGACGACCCCTGGCACGATCCCGTCGAGTGGACGCCGACCGACATCGTCACCCGCTCCTCGAACGTGGGGGCGATCGAGCTGGCCCTGCTGCAGGGCGAGAGGCAGATGCACTCCAACTTGGTCGGCTTCGGCCTGGGCACCCGCACCCAGCTCGGGTTCAAGGGCGAGGCCAACGGCATCGTGCTCCCCCTGAACCGCTGGAATCTGCTCACCCTGCCCAACGTGGCCATCGGCCAGGGGGTGGCCGTCACCCCGCTGCAGATGCTGCAGATCTACAACGTCATCGCCAACGACGGCTATCTGGCCGCGCCCCGGCTGGTGATGGACTCCGGCGACGCCATCGAGAAGACCAGGGTGATCGACAGCTCGACCGCGGCCGCGCTGCGCCGGATGCTGGCCTCGGTGGTGGAGTCGGGCACCGGGCGGGCCGCGGCCATCGACGGCTACGTCATGGCCGGCAAGACGGGAACGGCCTGGCAGCCCTGCGACGAGGGCTACACCTGCCTGGACCAGTGGGGCCATCCCGACGGCCGCCACTACACGGCCAGCTTCGCGGCCATCGTCAACAACGAGCAGGGGCCGGCTCTGACCATGCTGGTGGTGATCGACGACCCCACCGGCGAGCGCATATCGGGGGGCAAGGTGTCGGCGCCGGTGGCGGCGGAGATTGCCGAGTACGCCGTCCGCCAGCTCCGCATTCCGGCCTTCTCGGCCACCGGCCCCGGCCGGCTCCGCCGGGCCCAGGCCGCGACGGTCACCGCCCCCCAAGCCCCGGATCCGGCGCCGGCGCCGGAAACCTCCGAGGCGGCCGAATGATGGGGCCGACGGCGCTCCGCGTCTGTGAGGCGGCCCGATGATCGGGTCAGCGGCGCTCAACGTCTGTGAGGCGGCCGAATGATCGCTCTGGACCGGTTGGCCCGGGCGGTGGGCGCGGCCGTGGTGGGCGGCGACCGGTCGCGGGATGCCCGCGAGGTCGCCGTTGTCGACGTCGAGCACGACAGCCGCTCAGTCCGCCCGGGCGCGCTGTTCGCCTGCATCCGGGGTGCCAACCACGACGGCCACGACTTCGCCGGCCAAGCCGTCGGGCGGGGCGCGGCCGCGCTGCTGGTCCAGGCGCCGGTGCCGGGCCCGGTCCCGAGCCTGGTCGTGCCGTCGGTGCGGGCCGCCCTCGGTCCGGCCGCGGCCGAGGTCCACGGCCACCCCAGCCGCCGCCTCGAACTGGTCGGGGTCACCGGCACCGACGGCAAGACCACCACCGTGCGCCTGCTGGCCGGGATACTCAACGCCGTCGGGCGCCCGGCCGATGAGATGGGCACCCTCACCGGGGCCCGCACCACCCCCGAGGCCACCGAGATCCAGCGCCGCCTGGCCCGCTCGGTGGCCGACGGCCGGCGGGTCGCGGTCATGGAGGTCTCGTCCCACGCCCTCGCCCAGCACCGGGTCGGCGGCTGCCGGTTCCGGATCGCCGCCTTCACCAACCTCGGACGCGATCACCTCGACTACCACGGAACTGTCGACGCTTACCTGAGGGCTAAGGCACTGCTCTTCGAACCGGACCTGTCCGATCGGGCCGTGGTGTGGACCGGGTCGGCCGGGGGCCGGCAGCTTGCCGCAGCCGCGGCCGTGCCCGTCACCGAGGTCGGCCCCGAAGACGTGCAGGTGCTCGAGCTGAAGCCCGGCTCGACCCGCTTCCGGTGGCGGGGCCTGCCGGTCGAGATCAAGCTGGGGGGGCGGTTCAACGTCCACAACGCGGTTCTGGCCGCCGAGGCGGCGGTGGCGCTGGGAGTGGACCCGGCGGCCGCGGCCGGGGCGCTGGCCGCGGCCGGCCCCGCGCCCGGGCGCTTCGAGATCGTCGACGCCGGCCAGGACTTCACCGTCGTGGTCGATTACGCCCACACCCCCGACGCCCTTAGGGCCGCCCTGGACGCGGCCCGGGAGATCACCGGCCGGCGGCTGTGGGCGGTGTTCGGGGCCGGGGGCGAGCGGGACCCGGACAAGCGGCCCGTCATGGGGGCGGTCGCCGCGGCCGCCGCCGACCGCGCCGTGGTCACCAGCGACAACCCCCGAGGCGAGGACCCGGCCCGGATCATCTCCGAGATCGTCTCGGGCATGGACCGGCTTCCCCATCTGGTGGTGACCGACCGGCGGCTGGCCATCCGCCGGGCCCTGGCCGAGGCCGGCCCGGGCGACGTGGTCGTGATCGCGGGCAAGGGCCACGAGGCGACCCAGACCGTCGGGTCGGAGACGGTCGAGTTCGACGACCGCCTGGTGGCCCGGGCCGAGCTGGCCCGGCTGGCCGGTGCCGGACCGGCGGGAGGAGAAGCGGCTCGGGCGGGCGCCGCCCCAGAAAGAAGGGCCATGGAAGGCAAGGCCATGGAGGCGGCGGTCAGCGAGACGACGGCGGGGGAGCGATGATCCGACTGCTCATCGCCGCCGCCATCTCCATGATCGTGTCGCTGTTCGGCACCCGCTACCTCATCCGGTTCCTGACCCGCCACCGGCTGGGCCAGCCCATCCGCGACGACGGCCCCGAAGGCCACCGGACCAAGGCGGGCACGCCGACCATGGGCGGGGCCGCCATCGTGGTGGGGGCGGCCACCGGCTACGTGGTCAGCCACGTGGTGGGGGGCATCTACACCCGCAGCGGCATCATCGCCATGGGCGCCATCGTCGGCGCCGGCCTGGTCGGCCTGCTGGACGACTGGATCAAGGTGAAGGCCAGCCGCAACCTCGGCCTCAACAAGCGGGCCAAGATCGTGGGCCTGCTGGCGGTGAGCATCGCCTTCGTCGTGCTGATCACCGAGTTCACCTCCATCCACACCAGCGTCTCCTTCACCCGCTTCGACAGCCCGGGACTGGAGCTGGGCCGGTTCGTCTGGGGGGTGTGGGCGGTGCTGCTGATCCTGGCCACGGCCAACGCCGTCAACCTCACCGACGGCCTCGACGGCCTGGCCGCCGGGGCGGGCGGGCTGGGCTACGCCGCCTTCACCATCATCGGCTTCTGGCAGTTCGACCACTACGGGGCCTACGACGTGTCCCACGCCCTGGACCTAGCCGTGGTCAGCGCGGCCATGATCGGTGGCATCGTCGGGTTCCTGTGGTGGAACGCGGCACCGGCCCGGATCTTCATGGGCGACACCGGGTCGCTGGCGGTGGGGGGCGGGCTGGCCGTGCTGGCCCTCACCACGAACACCCACCTGCTGCTGCCGGTCATCGGCGGCCTGTTCGTGATCGAGACCGGGTCGGTGATCCTCCAGGTGATCTCCTTCAAGGGCTTCGGCCGCCGTCTGTTCCGGATGGCGCCGCTGCATCACCACTTCGAGCTCAGGGGCTGGCCCGAGACCACGGTGATCGTGAGGTTCTGGATCCTCTCGGGCCTGTGTACCGCGGTGGGTCTGGGCCTCTTCTACGCCGACGCCGTGAACACCGGCATCGTCGACTCCATAACGAGGGCCACCCCGTGACGGTCCCGCGAGGCGGCGAGGGCCGACCCGTGACCCGCCCGACAACGGCGGCGAGGGCCGACCCGTGACCCGCCCGACAACGGCGGAGAGGGCCGACCCGTGAGCCGGCTGGCGACGGCGGAGAGGGGCCTTCGGTGACTCAGACGGCCGTCGAGCGGCTGGCGGCCGGTCCGGCGACGGTCCTGCTGGCCGGGTTCGGGGTGGCCAACCGGGCCGCGGCCCGGGCCCTCGGGTCCCGCGGCCACACCGCCGTGGCCGTCGACGACCGGCCCTCGTCGGCCCTGGCCGCGGAGGCGGCCGAGATGTCGGTGGATCTGGTCGCCGCCGGAGACGACGGCCGGCTCCGCCGCCTGCTGGCCGGCGCCGACCTGATGGTCCCCACCCCGGGCCTGCCCGACGGCCACCGGGCCCTGGCCGCGGCCGCCGAACTGGGGGTCCCCGTGGCCAGCGAGCTCGATCTGGCCCGGGCCTGGGATGCCAGGCCGACGGTGGCCGTGACCGGGACCAACGGCAAGACCACCGTGGTGGACCTGGTGACGGCGGCCCTTGAGGCCTCCGGCATCCGGGCTATAGCCGCGGGCAACACCGGCCTGCCCCTGGTGGCGGCCATCGACCGGGCCGATGTGGAGGTCTTCGTGGTGGAGGCGTCGTCGTTCCGCCTGGCCCACAGCCGCGGCTTCAGCCCCCGGGTGGGGTGCTGGCTGAACTTCGCCCCCGACCACCTCGACGTCCACCGCGACCTGCGGTCCTATGAGGAGGCCAAGGCCAGGGTCTGGTCCGGCCTCCCCCCCGACGGGGTGGCGGTGGCGGGCGCCGATGACCCGGCGGTGATGGGCCGCCTGCGGCCGGATAGGGCCGCGGTGACGTTCTCGGCCTCGGGGGCGGCCGACTGGCGCGGCTCGGGCGGCTGGCTCTGCGGCCCGGACGGCCCGCTGATGAAGACGGCCGACCTGGGCCGGGCCCTGCCCCATGACATCGCCAACGCCCTGGCCGCGGCCGCGGTGGCGGCGGCGGCCGGAGCATCGCCGGCGGCGACGGCCCGGGCGCTGAGCGGCTTCGAGCCGACCGGCCACCGGATCGACCGGGTGGCCGAGATCGACGGCGTGGTGTTCTACGACGACTCGTCGGCCACCACCCCCCACGCCGCCCTGGCCGCGGTGGCGGCCCTGGGCGACCCGGTGCTGATCGCGGGCGGGCGCAACAAGGGCCTGGACCTGGCGCCGCTGCTGGCGGCGGCCGGCCGGGTGCGGGCCGTGGTGTCCATCGGCGAGACGGCGGACGAGATCGCGGAGATGTTCTCGGGCCGGGCCCCGGCGGAGGCCGCCGCCGACATGGACGACGCCGTGGCCCGGGCCGCGGCCCTGGCCCGCCCCGGCGGGGCGGTGGTCCTGTCCCCGGCCTGCGCCTCCTTCGACTGGTACTCCAGTTATGCCGAGCGCGGCGACGATTTCGCCCGGGCGGTGCGGGCCCGGGCCCGGACCAAGGCGGCGACGGCCCGGTGAGGATGGCTGTGGCTTCGGCGCGGGTCCGGGCCGCGAGGAGGCGGTTCCGGTGAGGACGCCTATGGCCTCGGCGCGGGAGCGGGCCCGGGCCCAGGAGGCGGCCCGGCTGCGGCACCCGACGGCCCGGGCCGCCCCCGACGGCCGGGGCCCCCGGCGGCCGGTGGGGCGGCGCACCGGGCTGTTCCTGGTCATATTCCTGGCCGTCACCGCCCTGACCCTGTTCGGGGTGGTGATGGTGCTGTCGGCCACCGCCGCGGCCAGCGTCTCCGACACCGACTCGGCCTGGTCGCTGTTCCGGCGCCATCTGGTGTGGGCCGGGACCGGGGCCGTCGCCATGCTGGTCATGCTGCGGATCGACTATCGCCGCTGGCAGCGCCTGGCCCCGGCCGGGCTGGTGGTGTCGCTGGTCCTGCTGGTGGTCGTGGCCCTGCCCTGGTTCGGAGTGACCGCCAACGGGGCCCGGCGCTGGCTGGGGATCGGACCGCTCACCTTCCAGCCGTCGGAGGCGGCCAAGCTGGCCCTGATCCTGTTCGTGGCCGATCTGCTGTCTCGGTCGTCGCGGCCGATCACCAGCGTGCGGCTGACCCTCGGCCCGGTCGCCATCATCGCCGGGACGATGATCCTGCTGCTGATGGCCCAGCCCCATCTGGGCGCCACCATCATCATCGCCGCCATCACCATGGCCATGCTCCTCATGGCCGGCTGCCCCATTCGCCACTTGACCGTCACCGGCCTGATCGGAGCGGGCCTGGCCGGGGCCATGGTGGGAACCTCTCCGTGGCGGCGGCAGCGCCTGCTCGGGTTCTTGGACCCCTGGGCCGATCCGCTGGGCAACGGCTACCAGCCGCTGCAGTCCCTGCGGGCCATCGCCACGGGGGGGACCAGCGGGGTGGGGCTGGGCTCGGGCCGGTCCAAGTGGGGCTTCTTGCCCTACGCCCACACCGACTTCATCTTCGCCGTCATCGCCGAGGAGCTGGGGATGGTGGGCACGATGGGGGTGATGGGCCTGTTCGCGGTGGTGGCGGCGAGCGGCCTGGCGGTGGCCCTGCGGGCCCCCGACCGCTTCGGAATGCTGCTGGCCATCGGCGTGACCGCGTGGATTGTGAGCCAGGCCGCGCTCAACATGGGGGCGGCCATGGCCTTGGTGCCGGTTCTGGGCATGACCCTGCCGTTCCTGTCCTTCGGGGGGTCTTCGCTGGTGCTGACCATGGCCGCGGTGGGCCTGCTGCTCAACGTGGCCCGCCAGACCCGATGACCCGCGCCGCCGACTCCGGCTGCTCCGCGAACCCCGACCGCGCCGCCGACTCCGGCCGTTCCGCCGGCCCCGGCCGCGCCGCCGGTGCCGGACCCGCCCGACCGTCCGACCCCGGCCCTGAGACTTGGGCGATCATCGCGGGGGGCGGCACCGCGGGGCACGTGCTGGCCGGGCTGAGCATCGCCCGGGAGATGACGAGCCGGGGCGCGCCCGCCGACGCGGTGCATTATGTGGGCAGCTCGCGGGGCGCCGAGGACCGACTGGTGGGCGAGGCCGGGTTCGGTCTCACCACCCTGCCCGGTCGGGGAATCCAGCGCCGGCTCACCCCGGCCAATGCGGGCGCGGCCGCCGGGCTGGCCCGGGCCCTGGCCCGGGCCCTGCGCCTGGTTCGCCGGCGCCGCCCCGCGGTGGTGGTGGGCCTGGGGGGCTACGCCTCAGTCGCCTGCGGGCTGGCCGCCGCGGCCTGGAGGGTGCCTTTGGTCGTCGTCGAGCAGAACGCCGCCGCCGGCGCGGCCAACCGGCTGCTGGCCCGCTGGGCCAAGGGGGTGGCGGTCGGCTTCCCGACCGCGGCGCTTCCCGGAGCGGTGTGTACCGGCAACCCGGTGAGGCCCGAGATCCTGGCCGTGGACCGCGCCCGGCAGCGGGCGGCGGCCCGGGCCGCCCTCGGCGTGGCCGGGGACCGGTTCCTGGTGGCCGCGCTGGGCGGATCGCTGGGCGCCCGGCGGATCAATGAGGCCGTGGTGGAGATGGCGGAGGAGTGGCGTCTCCGGTCCGACCGCCACATCCGCCACATCGCCGGCCGGCGCGACTACGGCCAGGTGGCCGAGCGGGTCGGATCCGTCGACCGGGGGGAGCTGGGCTACGACTTGGTGGAGTATGAGGACGACATGGCCGCCGTGTACGCCGCCGCCGACTTGGTGGTGAGCCGGTCGGGCGCCTCCAGCGTGGCCGAGCTGGCCGCGGCGGGCGTCCCGGCGGTGCTGGTGCCGCTGCCGGGCGCTCCGAGCGACCACCAGACGGCCAACGCCCGGGCCCTGGCCGATGCCGGCGCCGCGGTCGTCGTGGCCGACGGCGAGCTGGACGGGTTGCGGCTGGCGGCGGAGATCGACTCCCTGGCCGCCGACCCCGGCCGCCTCGACGGCATGGGCCGGGCGGCTCGGGCCGCGGCCCGCCCGGACGCGGCCGCCGCGGTGGTGGACCTGATCGAGCAGTGCGCCCGCCGGCCCATGCCCGCGGCCGCCGAGGAGCGGTGACGATGTCCGGTCCGACCGAGACCTCCGGGGGCGCGCCGGCCCGCGACCGCGGCGGCGCGGCGACGGCCGGTTTGGATCTGTCCCGGCCCGCCAGGGTTCACGTCGTCGGGGCCGGAGGCGCGGGCATGGGGGCCATTGCCTCGGTGCTGAAGGCCATGGGCCACGCCGTGACCGGCTCGGACCTGAAGGAGAGCCAGGTGACCGAGCGGCTCCGGGCCGAGGGGGTGCCGGTGGCCATCGGCCACGATCCGGCCAACCTGGCCGACGCCGAGGTGGTGGCCATCTCCTCGGCCATCTCCGCCGCCAACCCCGAAGTGCGGGCCGCCCGGGCCGCGGGCGTCCCGGTGGCCACCCGCAGCCAGATCCTCCCGGCCATCGCCTCGGTCAGCCGCACCATCGCGGTGGCGGGCACCCACGGCAAGACCACCACCAGCTCCATGCTGGCCCTGGTGCTGGTCGAGGCCGGGCTGCGCCCGTCGTTCATCATCGGAGGGGACCTCAACGAGATAGGCACCGGCGGGGTCTGGGACACCGGCGACTGGTTCGTGATCGAGGCCGACGAGAGCGACCGCACCTTCCTGTCGCTGGACCCCGACGTGGCCGTCGTCACCAGCGTCGAGCCCGACCACCTCGAGACCTACGGCGGTGACCCGGCCGAGTTGGAGGCCGCCTTCAGGTCCTTCCTCGGATCGGCCGAAGCCGCGGTGGTGTGCGCCGACGATCCGGTGGCGGCCCGTCTGGCCCGGTCGGGGACCGCCGTCACCTACGGGACCGGCGAGGGCGCCGACTATCGGATGACCGCCCTCGAGCGGTCCATGCCGACCATCTCCTTCGACCTGGACCGCCGCGGGGAGCGGCTGGGCCGGATCGAGCTGCCCACTCCGGGCCTGCACAACGCCCGCAACGCGGCCGCGGCCGCGGTGGCGGCGCTGACCGCGGGGGCCCCGTTCGAGGCCGCGGCCGAGGCGCTCAGCCGCTTCGGCGGGGTGGCGCGCCGCTTCGAGTTCCGCGGCGCCGCCGGAGGGGTCGACTTCGTCGACGACTACGCCCACCTGCCCGGCGAGGTGGAGGCCGCGCTGGACGCGGCCCGCGACGGGGGCGAGTGGGACCGGATCGTGTGCGTCTTCCAGCCCCACCGCTACAGCCGCACCGCCGCGCTGGGCGCCGACTTCGCCCGCTCGTTCGCGGGCGCCGACCACTTGGTGGTCACCGAGATATACGCCGCGGGCGAGGCGCCCCGGCCCGGGGTCTCCTCCAAGATCATCGTCGACGCCGTGCTCGACGCCCGCCCGCAGTCGTCGGTGACCTGGCTGCCCCGCCTCGACGACGCGGTCGAATGGCTTCAGCGGCGGCTGCGGCCCGGGGATCTCTGCCTGACCCTCGGCGCCGGCGACCTGACCGGCGTGCCCGACGCGGTCATGGAGCGGCTCCAGGCTGGCGACGGGGGCGCGCCGCCGTGACCGCCGCCCCCCCAGACTCGGGGCCGCCCCAGTCGTCTGACAACGAGGCAGCAGCCGCGGTGGCCGACCTCGAGGAGCGCCTGGCCCGGTCGCCGCTGGCGCCCGCGGTGCGCCGCCGCCACCCGCTGGGCCCCCGCACCACCTACCGGGTCGGCGGCCCGGCCCGCCTCTTCGTCCCGGTGCGCAACCGGGCCGCGCTCGACCTGGTCGCCTCCTGCACCGCCGGCTCGGAGGCGCCGGTGCCGGTGCTGGTGCTGGGCCGGGGCTCCAACCTGCTGGTGGCCGACGCCGGTTTCTGCGGCCTGGCCCTGGCCCTCGAGGGCGACCTGGCCGGTTTCGGCGTGTCCGGGACGACGGTGAGGGCCGGGGGAGGGGCCCCGCTGCCCAAGCTGGCCCGCCGGACCGTGGCCGAGGGGCTGACCGGGTTCGAGTGGGCGGTGGGGGTGCCCGGGTCGATGGGCGGGGCGGTGCGCATGAACGCGGGCGGCCACGGCTCCGACACGGCCGCGGTGCTGGACCAGGCCGAGATCGTCGATCTCCGCCTGGGCTCCGCCTTCACCGCGGCGGCCGCCGACCTCGGGCTCGGCTACCGGACCAGCAACGTCGCCCCCCACCAGGTGGTGGCGGAGGCCCGGCTGCGGCTGGCCCCCGGCGACCCCGCCGCCGGGCGGGCCCTGCTGGCGGAGATAGTGGCCTGGCGGCGGGCCAACCAGCCCGGGGGCCAGAACTCGGGGTCGGTCTTCACCAACCCCGACGGCGACAGCGCCGGCCGGCTTATCGACGCGGCCGGGGCCAGGGGGCTGCGGATGGGCACGGCCCGGGTGTCGCCCAAACACGCCAACTTCATCCAGTCCGACGAGGGCGGGTCGGCCGCCGACGTGGCCGCGCTGATGGCCGAGGTGCGCCGCCGGGTGGCCGAGAGCTGCGGCGTCGACCTTGTCGCCGAGACCTGCCTGGTCGGCTTCGAGCCGGGCCCGGCGCCGTGACCGCGGCCACGAGCCGTTCGTCGGCCGGGAAGGCCGGCGCGACTGCGGCCAATGGCCGGCCGTCGGCCGGGAAGGCCGGCGCGACCGCGGCCACGGGCAGGCCGTCGGCCGGGAAGGCCGCCGCGGCCGCGGCCATCGACCCGCGCCTGCGGGCCCGGCGCACCGAGGTCAAGCGGGCCGAGGGGCGGCGCCGGCTGCGAGTCCTGATCGCGGCCGCCGCGCTGGCGGGGCTGCTGGCGGGCGGGTGGGGGCTGAGCCGCTCGGGGGTGCTGGACGTGGACCGGGTGGCCGTATCGGGAGTGGGGGAGGCCCGGGCCGAGCTCGTCCGCCAGGCGGTCGGCGAGATCGAGGGAACCCCGCTGATCGACATCGACCCCGGCGACTTGGAGCGGTCCGTCGCCGCCCTGGCCTGGGTGGGGGAGGTGCGGGTCCTCCGCGACTGGCCCGGCGCCGTCGACATCGAAGTGACGCCCCGGGTCCCGGTGGCGGTGTCCCCCGCCCGCGGCGGGGGCCTGGTCCTGGTCGACAGCGGCGGCTACGTGGTCGGCCCGGCCCCGCCCTCGCCGGGCCTCCCCCTGATCTCGGTGCCCTTCGCGGGCGAGCCCGGCGCGGTCCACGTGGCGGCCGGGCCCGGCCTGGCCGTGGTGGCCGCCCTGCCCGCCGACCTCCGAGTATGGACCCGGGCCGTCGTCGCCCTGCCCCGGGGCCGGGTGGGCCTGGATCTGGCCGGGGGGGCGACGGCCGTCCTGGGGGAGCCGTCCCGGCTCGACGACAAGATGGCCTCGGTCCGGTCGGTGCTGTTCGGGGTCGACCTCGAATGCGTCACCGCCATCGACGCCACCATGGCCGACCTCACCACGCTGGTCCGCGACCCGCTCTGCCTGCCGCCCCCGGCGGCGGCACCGTCCGCGCCCGACCCCGCCGCCTGATGTACGGTCACAGGCGAAATCGCCCGGTCGGCCCGACGCCGACCCGAACGAAGCCGCCCGGCCTTCGCCGGCCCAGCAGACATCGACCCGATGGGAGGTCGTTTCGGCCATGGTAAACCCGCAGAATTACTTGGCAGTCATCAAAGTCGTCGGCGTGGGGGGAGGCGGGGCCAACGCCGTCAACCGCATGATCGACGCCGGGCTCAAAGGCGTGGACTTCATCGCCGCCAACACCGACACCCAGGCCCTGATGCTGAGCGACGCCGACGTGAAGCTCGACATCGGCCGCAACCTCACCAAGGGCCTGGGGGCCGGGAGCGACCCCGAGGTCGGCCGCCAGGCCGCGGAGGACCACGTCGAGGAGATCCGCGAGGTGCTCACCGGCGCGGACTTGGTGTTCATCACCGCGGGCAAGGGGGGCGGGACCGGGACCGGCGCGGCGCCGGTGATCGCTGAGGTGTCCCGCTCGGTCGGGGCCCTCACCATCGGGGTGGTGACCCGCCCGTTCGGCTTCGAGGGCCGGCGCCGCTCCGTTCAGGCCGAGCAGGGGATACAGCGCCTCAAGGAGAAGGTGGACACGCTGATCGTCATCCCCAACGACCGCCTGCTGTCGGTCTCCGACGACAAGACCTCGGTGCTCAACGCCTTCAGGATGGCCGACGAGGTTTTGCTCCAGGGCGTTCAGGGCATCACCACCCTCATCACCACCCCCGGCTTCATAAACACCGACTTCGCCGACGTCAAGGCGGTGATGACCGACGCGGGCAGCGCCCTCATGGGCATCGGCACCAGCAGCGGGGAGGGCCGGGCGGTGGCGGCGGCCCGCTCCGCCATCTCCAGCCCGCTGCTGGAGACGTCGGTCGAGAACGCCAAGGGCATCCTCCTGAACATCTCGGGCGGCCCCGACCTGGGGCTCCTCGAGGTGAACGAGGCGGCCGAGGTCATCCACGGCATGGCCCACGGGGACGCCAACATCATCTTCGGGGCGGTCATCGACGAGGAGATGGGCGACAGCGTCCGGGTCACGGTGATAGCGGCCGGGTTCGACCGCTGGGACGAGCAGGGATCGGTCCGCGACGTTCTCCGGCAGACGCCGCCGACCCGGCAGCAGCCCCCGATCGTCACCGCCGAGGACGCGCCCGTCACCGACGTCTTCGCCCTGGCCGCCGACCCCGATCCCGCTCTGGAGGATGTGGACGACGAGTTCGACGTCCCCGACTTCCTCCGGTAGCCGAGGTGATCGATCCGGCGGCGCCGGTCGGCCGGGGCAGGTGACCGGACCCGCGGGGACCGGGCGGCCGGGCAGGTGATCGAGCCGAGGGCGCTGGCCGGACCGGGGCAGGTGATCGGACCCGCGGGTGCCAGGCGGCCGGGCAGGTGATCGAGAGGCTGGTGCCGGCCGGGCCGGGGAAGCTGGCCCGGATCCGGTTCTCGGACCGCTCCCTGGGGGATTTCAGCGTCGACGGCGACCCGGTCGAGCTGGAGGCCCGCCGCCAGGGGTTCATGGGCGGCCGGTGGACCTGGATGCGCCAAGTCCACGGCGCCCGAGTGGTGGCGGTGAGCCGGCCGGGGCAGGGGGCCGGGTCGGTCGCGGACGGCGCGGCCACGGCCCGGCCCGGGGCGGTGCTGGCCGTGCAGACCGCCGACTGCGCCCCGGTGGTGATCGCCGGTTCGGGGGCCGTCGGCATCGCCCACGCCGGATGGAGGGGAATCCTGGCCGGGGTCGTCGGCGCCGTCGTAGATGCCGTCGGGTCCTGCGGGCAGCCCGGCGGCGGTCGGTGCCGAGCCGTGATCGGCCCGGTCATCCGGCCCTCGCACTACGAGTTCGGGCCGGTCGAACTGGACGCGGTGGCCGCGGCCGTCGGCGAGGAGGCCAGGGCCGTCACCGCCCGGGGCGCCCCGGCGCTCGATCTGGCCGCCGCGGTGCGGGCCGCGCTCAGAGCCTGCGGGGTGGACGAGGTGGATGATCTGGGGCTGGACACGTCCGACGAGCGCTTCTTCTCGCACCGAGTCCGGGGCGACCGCGGCCGCCAAGTCGCCGCGGTAAGGCTCGAACCCGCCCATGGCGACTGATCGCGTCAGCACCGGTGCTGGCAGCGGCGGGATCGGCGTCGGCTCGAGCCCGCCCATGACGGGTGATCCCTTCGCCCGGATTCGGCACTCCGGTGTGAGGGTCGGTGACCTTGAGCCCGCCCATGGCCCCTGATCCGGCAGTTGATGTGGTGGCCGAGCGCCACGAGAGGCTCAGGGAGCGAATGCGCCGGGCCGGGGGGGCCGGCGTGGAGCTGGTGGCCGTGACCAAGGGCTGGGGCCCCGGGGCCGTCGAGGCCGCGGCCGCCTGCGGCATCGCCCACATCGGCGAGAACTACGCGCAGGAGTGCCTGGCCAAGCTGGGGGCGGCCCGGCTCGACCGCCGGCCCCGGGTCCATCTCATCGGGCGCCTCCAGCGGAACAAGGTCAGGCGCCTGGCCGCCGCCATCGACGTCTGGCAGACCGTCGACCGGGTCGAGCTGGTCGCTGAGATCGCCCGCCGGGCGCCGGGGGCCGAGGTGATGATCCAGGTGAACGTGTCCGGCGAGAGCACCAAGGGCGGGTGCGCCCCCGAAGTGGTCGGCGCTCTGGCCGAGGCCGCCGAGGCCGCCGGCTTGAGGCTGGCGGGCCTCATGGGGATCGGCCCGGCCGGCCCGCAAGCCGAGGCCCGGCCCGGGTTCAGAGCACTGAGGCGCATGGTCGACGACTTGGGGCTCCGGCACTGCTCCATGGGCATGAGCGACGACCTGGAGGCGGCGATCGAGGAGGGCTCGACCATGGTCCGGATCGGTCGGGGCCTGTTCGGCGAGCGCCCGGCCGCCGGGAGCATCTGATCGCTCGCTTTGTCCGCGCACTAGATTGGGCGGAGAGGAGACCGTCATGTTCAAGAAGGCGATGATCTATCTGGGCCTCGGACCCGACGAGGCCTACGACGACTACCCGGCGTCGGGGCCGGCCCCCGCCGCCGATCCGGGGGGGAGCGCCCCCGCCCCCGGGCCCCGCGGCGCGGCGGCAGTCCAGCCTCCGGTCCACCGCCAACCGGTCCGCTCCCCCCAACCGGCTGTCGACTCTCCGACGACCGTGAGGGCCCTGCCGCCCGAGCCGTCCGGCCAGGACGGGCCGGTCAAGGCGGTTCGCACTCTGGGCCCCGCCCCGCCCAAGCCCTACGCCATGTCCCCGACGGCGTTCAACGACGCCCAGACCATCGGGGACCGGCTCAAAGCCGGGCAGCCGGTGATCATGAACCTCCAAGACGTCGAGCGCGACTTGCGCCGCCGGCTCGTCGATTTCGCCAGCGGCCTCTGCTACGCCCTCGGCGGCAAGATGGACCGCGTGGCCAAGCAGGTTTACCTGCTAAACCCCGACAATGCCGATGTTCCCAATGAGGGGGCCAAGTCGTCGGCCGACTGACAGGCGACGATTCGGACACCGGATGAAACCGAGCTTCTGATGACCCCGAGCGCCGGATGATACTGACCCTCATCTGCCTGCTCTTGCAGCTCTACTTGTTGGTGATCTTCGGCCGCGTCCTGTTGAGCTGGTTTCCGCTCGACCCCAACGGGCTCATGGCCACGGTCGGGGGGTTCTTGCATCTGCTCACCGATCCGGTGATAAGGCCGGTTCAGCGATCGCTCCCGCCGCTGCGTTTGGGAGGCTTCGCCCTCGATCTTTCGGCCATTGTGGTGATCGTGGCCATCCTTTTTCTTCAGAGGATCGTCTGCTAGTAGAGATGATCGGCCGGATTTCGGGTATCCGACCGGCGCCTTAAGCCGAGGGTCCACCTATCGCGTCTGCGGGTGTGTCACCATTTGTCTCCATGGAAGCTATTACCGGTCTTCTCCAAGACGTAAAGTTCCGCGAGCGCTTTCGCGGCTACGACTCCGACGAGGTCGACGCCTACGTGATCGCGGTGGCCAAAGCGGCGGCCCAACTCCAAGGGCGGCTCATGGAACTCCAGCAGCGAGCCCATGCCGCCGAAGCCCTCCTCAGCGGCAACGGCCAGAACGGCGACGGCGAGAACAGCGACGACGGCGGGAACGGCGACGGCGAGCACAGCCCCTACCAGGTGCTGGCGCTGGCCCAGCGCACGGCCGACGCCGCCGTGGCCGAGGCCCGCCAAGAGGCGAGTTCAGTCGTCGAAGCGGCCAGCCGACAAGCCGAGCAGACTCTGGCCGAGGCGGCCGGCAAAGCCAGTGCTCAGATCGCCCAGGCCGACGGCGACGCCCGGTCTCGGCTCCAGGAAACCGAGTACCAGTGCTCTCTTCTGCGGGCCGAGGCGGAAGCCGACCGGGAGCGGATACTGGAGGAGGCCAGGCGCCGGGCCATAGAGGTGGCCGAGGCCGAGCGCGACCGGATCATGGCCGAGGTGAGCGGCCTCGAGGCGACCCGGACCGGCCTGAAGGCCGAGGTCGACACCCTGCAAAGCTGCCGGTCCGAACATCTCTCCATGCTCACCGGCTCGATAGCCGCCATACAGACCGCCATCGAAGGCATGTCCAGCGTCTCCCCGCTAGTCGCCCCGCCAGCGGATGCGGTTGTTGAGTCTCCGCCCGCCGTGCCTCGTGGGGATGCGGTCGTTGAGCCTCCTGTCGCCGTGCCTCGTGGCGATGCCGCCGTTGAGTCTCCTCCCGCCGTGTCCCGCGGGGATGTGGCTGTTGGGATTCCGCCCGCTCCGCTGGCCGATGCAGCGGTTGAGTCTCCTCTCGCCGTGTCTCGTGGCGATGCCGCCGTTGAGTCTCCTCCCGCCGTGTCCCGCGGGGATGCGGTTGTCGGGGTTCCCCCCGGCCCGTCGGCGGATGCGGCTGTTGGGGTTCCGCCGGCCGTGTCTCGTGGCGATGCCGCCGTTGAGTCTCCTCCCGCCGTGTCCCGCGGGGATGCGGTTGTCGGGGTTCCCCCCGGCCCGTCGGCGGATGCGGCTGTTGGGGTTCCGCCGGCCGTGCCTCGTGGCGATGCCGCCGTTGAGTCTCCGCCCGTCCCGTCGGCCGATGCCGCTGTTGAGTCTCCATCGGCCGAGGTTCGCCTGGGGGCAGCCGCTGAGGTTCCGCTGGCCGGGATGCGCGACGATGCGGCCTCGCCGGGCGGACCGACTGCCTCCCAGGCGGCGATGCCGGAGCCGGCGGCGGCTGGGGCTTCTTCGCCTGAGGCGGGGCCCTCGAATGGCGCCGCGGCCGGCGGCGAACCGTCAGCCGCGGTCTTCGACACGTCCGAGATCAGCAACCTGGTTCCCCCGACCCCGCCGAACCGGCTGGTCACGGCCACCGACATCGACATGGTGGCGGCCGGCCTGAACGTCCTGGACCGCCGACAGACGGTTTCCGCCTCGGCTCTTGCCGCCCCGGACATGGCCGGTCCGGCCACCCAGCCCATGCCGAGGATCGCCGATGGCACCGCCGATCCGGCGGCCGCCGACAAAGCGCCTTCGTTCTTCGACGACGAGCCCGACAGCGGCCTGCTGGTCGACCAACTCCGGCAGGCCGTCACCGAGAACGACCCTTTGCCGGGGTCCGAGGAGGCCATGGTCGCTTTCTTCGGAGCGGACCCCGGTTCCCGTTCCAAAGGCTGGTTCCGGGCCCGCCGCTGACCGGCGGCGGATGGGCCGGACGGGTTGAGTTGGACGGCGCTACCGGACGCTTTCACCCGTAGGATGGCACGTCCTATGAGGGCCGATTCTCACTCGGTCTGATCCCCCGGGGCCCGAACAGGAGCTGAGAGACATGGCCTCAACAAGACAGACCTCAGCGAAGAAGGCTCCAGCAGCTAAGGCCGCAGCGAGCAAAGCTCCGGCGGCTAAGGCCACAACGAAGAAGACTCAGGTGAAGAAGGCTTCGGCGGCTAAGACTCCGGCGGCCAAGACCACAGCGGCAGCTAAGGCCCCGGCGGCGAAGGCCACAGCGAAAGCCCCGGCGGCTAAGGCTCCGGCGAAGAAAGCCCCGGCGTCTAAGGCTCCGGCGAAGAAGGCTCCGGCGGCCAAGGCCACAGCGGCTAAGGCTTCGGTGAAGAAGGCTCCGGCGGCTAAGGCCCCGGCGGCTAGGTCCACAGCGAAGAAAGCCTCGGCAGCGGCTAAGGCTACAGCGAAGGTTTCCGCGGCTAAGCCCGCAGCGAAAAAAACTTCGGCGTCTAAGGCTCCGGCGGCGAAGGCCACAGCGAGAGCCCCGGCGGCTAAGCCCGCAGCGAAAAAAGCTTCGGCGGCTTCGGTGAAGAAGGCTCCGGCGGCTAAGACCACAGCCAAAGCCCCGGCGTCTAAGGCTTCGGCGGCCGAGGCCCAGGCGAAGAAAGCCGCGGCGGCTAAGGCCACAGCGGCTAAGACCTCAGCGAAAGCGAAGAAGGCTTCGGCAACGGCTAAGGCTCCGGCGAGAAAAACCGCGGCCAAGAAGACGACGACTCGCAAGGCTCGGCGGAGGCCGAGCGAGAAGTTCGTCAACGAGATGAAGGCCAAGCTGCTCAAGGAGAGGGCCAAGTATCTGCATTCGGCCGAGGAGTACCAGGCCGAGGCCAATTCGCTGCTGGAGGCCCGCGAGCCCGGAGACGTGAAATTCGACGAGGAAGGCGGCGAGGGCGACACGGTCGCGGTGGAACGCGAGCAGGATTTGGCCCTGTCCAGCCAGGCCCGCCACACCGTCGAGCAGATCGACGCGGCCCTGGCCCGCATAGAGGCCGGGGTCTACGGGCTCTGCGTCATCTCCGGCGAGCCCATCCCGCAGGCCCGCCTCCGGGCCATTCCCTGGGCGGCGGAGCGAGTGGAGGTGAAGGCCGGCGGCTTCGGGCGCCTCTGACCGCCCCCGGCCCGCAGCCATGGCCATGAACCCGTGTTGGTCGCCTCCCGGCCGATGGCGATGTGCCGCTGGCAGCCGGTTCAAGTGGGGCCTCATCACCGGCATCCCGCATCCCGGCCCGCAGTCATGTCCATGACCCTTCCGGCCCCGGCCGAGCGAGTCTCCCGCGGCTGGGCTTGGCCCTATCTCGCGGCGGCAGTGGTGCTGCTCGCCGATCAGCTCACCAAGTGGTGGGCCGTGAGCGCCCTCGACGGAGGCCGGATAATCGACATCGTCTGGACCCTGCGCCTGCGCCTCGTGTTCAACACCGGTGCCGCCTTCAGCCGGTTCGACGGGCTGGGCCCGGTGATCGCGGTGGTGGCGGTGGTCATCGCCGCGGTGCTGCTGCATCGGGGGATGCTGGCCTCCGAGCGGCGCACCTCGATCGCCCTGGGCTCGATGGCCGGCGGGGCCCTGGGGAACCTGGTCGACCGGATGGCCCGAGCCGGGGACGGTTTCCTGGGCGGGGCGGTCGTCGATTTCATAGACGTGCAGTGGTGGCCGGTCTGGAACGTGGCCGACATGGGGATCGTGGTCGGGGGAGCGGCGCTGATCTTCTTCGCGCGTCGGCGGTCGAAGTGACCGGGGATCCGGTCGAGGAGATACTGCCCGCGGCGCTGGACGGAGAGCGCCTTGACCGGGTTGTGGCCCTGGTGGCCGGCGTCAGCCGGGCTCGGGCCGCCCGCTTGGTGGGGGAGGGCGCGGTGCGCCTGGACGGGTCGGTGGCCGAGTCCGGGTCGCGGCGAGTGGCCGAAGGCCAGTCGCTGGCCCTGCGCCTCCCCGAGCCCGACGACCCCAACCCCGGCCCCGACCCGTCGGTGGCCGTCGCCATCGTCTTCGAGGACGACGAGGTGGTGGTGGTGAACAAGCCGGCCGGCCTGACGGTCCACCCCGGCTCCGGCCCGACTACATCGGACTCGGCCCCCACCCTGGTCGGCGGCCTCCTGGCCCGCTATCCGGAGATGGCCGGCGTGGGCGAGCCCTCCCGGCCGGGAATCGTGCACCGCCTCGACCGGGACACCTCCGGTCTGCTGGTCGCGGCTCGCACCCCCGGTGCCTACGAGTCGCTGATCGCCCAGTTGAAGGCCCATGAGCCGGAGCGGGTCTACACCGCCCTGGTGTGGGGCCACCCCGCGGCCGACGCCGGCGTAATCGACGCCCCCATCGGCCGCTCGCTCCGCCGCCGCACCCGCATGACGGTGACCCCCGGCGGCCGCCGGGCCGTCACCCGCTACGAGGTAGACCGCCGGTTCGACCGCCCCCGGCCGACGGCCCTGTTGACCTGTCGGCTGGAGACGGGCCGCACCCACCAGATCCGGGTCCACCTCCGGTCCATTGGCCACCCCGTAGTCGGCGACCGAGCCTACGACGGCGGCCGCCCCGGCCTAGACCCCGGCCGCCCTTTCCTCCACGCCCGCCAACTCCAATTCCGCCACCCAACCAAAGGCCACCCAGTCCAAGCCCAAGCCCCCCTCCCCCCCGACCTAATCCCCACCCTCAGCCTCTGCAGCTAGGGCCAAGCAGATTCGCCGCGAGACATGGAAGCGATGTCAGCCAGGCTGTAGGAGTCGAGGAAGAGGCGCATGTGCGACCCGGCCGCCGACCAGATAGCCAGCAGAACGCACTGCCCCTCGTGGTCGCAGGCCCCGTCGGTGTGAGGCTCGCCGAAGTCCCCGGCGGTTATGGGCCCGTCCACCGCCCTCACGATCTCCGAGAGCTTGATGTCGGCGGGATCGCGGTCCAGCACGTAGCCGCCCCCCACCCCCCGCTTGGACCGCACCAGGCCCGCCCCCTTGAGAGCCAGCAGGATCTGCTCCAGGTAGGGCTGGGGGAGCGCGGTGCGCTCGGCGATCTCCCGGACCGAGGTGGGGGCCTCCTCGCGGTGCAGGGCCAGGCACAGAAGAGCCCGCGAGGCGTAGTCGCCCCGGGTCGACACCCTCATGGCGACATCCTAGGCCGGGCCGTCCGCCGGAGCCGGGGGTTGCGAGCGGGATTCGGCCCCATTCAGGCGAGCGCCGGGCCGGATCGGTTCGCCGTGCGGGCGAGCGCCTGCCGTCTGCCGGAGCCGGCGGTTGTAGGCGGCCCCGGACGGCATGGGGCAAGATGGGCGCCGTGCAGGAGGGATCGGCGGCGGACGAGAGCCGGCCCGTCCTCCCCGCCTACGGCGGCGGCTGCGTGGCCGACATCGTCCCCGCCCTCTTGGAACCGGGGCCGGCGCCGCCCGATTTCCTGCCCCCCGAGGTGATCGACGCCCGAGCGGTGGTGCTGCTGGTCATCGACGGCCTGGGCTGGGAGCAGCTCGCGGCCTGCGCCGACGCCGCCCCCACGCTGGCGGCCATGGCCGGCGGTCCGGTCACCACCGTGGCCCCCAGCACCACCTCGGCCGCCTTGACCTCGATCGTCACCGGGGCCGCCCCCGGCCGCCACGGCATCGTCGGATACCGGATGGTGTTCCCCGCGGGCAAGCTCAACACCCTCCGCTGGACCACTCCCGAAGGGGACGCCCGCGACCTGATCTCGCCCGAGGAGGTCCAGGCCATCCCCCCCTTCCTGGGCCACCGGGCGCCGGCGGTGATCACGTCGAAGTTCATCGGCTCCGGCTTCACCCGGGCCCATCTGGGGGGCGCCCGGCTGTCGGGCTGCCTGGTGCTGTCGGGGCTGACGGTGGAGGTGGCCAGGCTCCTGGCCGGCGGGGAGTCGTTCGTGTACGCCTACTACGACGGCCCCGACCGCGTCGCCCACGAGTACGGGTTCGACGACCGCTACCGGGCCGAGCTGCGGATGTGCGACCGGGTCGTGGCCGATCTGGCGTCCGAGCTGCCCGCCGGCTCGGCCCTGGTGGTGACCTCCGACCACGGATTGATCGACTGCACCGGCGGCGCGGTAGAGATCGACGGCGAGGTGAGATCTTTGGCCGCCGCCGAATCGGGGGAGGCCCGGTTCCGATGGCTCCACGCCCGGCCCGGCCGGGCCGGCCCCCTGCTCGAAGCGGCCCGGTCCGCCCACGGCGGCCAAGGGTGGGTGATGGCCGCCGAAGAGGTGGTGGAGGAGGGGTGGCTGGGGCCGGCGGTGACCGACGCGGCCCGGTCCCGGCTGGGCGATGTGGCCCTGGTGGCCCAAAGCGACCGGGCCTTCGCCCACCCCGACGACAACACCCCCGAGACGCTCAAGGGGCGGCACGGCTCGGTGACCTCGGCCGAGATGCTGGTGCCGGCCCTGACCCATGTGGCCGACTGAGGCCCCGCTGGCGGGATAGAAACGCGCCATGACCGAAAGGACATCCGACGTGAACGACGCCCCCGGAACCGCCGACCCCCTGGAGTTGGAGCGGCCCGAGGTGGTGGACCCCGACGCGGCCGAGGACGGCGGGGCCGACGGCGACGACGAGAGCATCGACCACCCGGCCAAGGTGCTGCGCATCGGCACCATGATGAAACAGCTCCTGGCCGAAGTGCGGGGGGCCGAGTTGGACGAGGCCAGCCGCCACCGGCTCAGGGAGATCTACGAGACGTCGCTGGCCGAGGTCGGATCGGCGCTGTCTCCGGATCTGCGGGAGGAGCTCGACCGGCTGGCCCGGCCCTTCGGCCCCGGCGACACCCCCTCCGCGGCCGAGCTGCAGATCGTCAAGGCCCAGCTCGTGGGCTGGCTGGAGGGCCTGATCCAAGGAATGCAGGCCATGCTGTTCGCTCAGCAGATGGCGGCCAAGCAGCAGCTCGCGTCCATGCGGGCCCAGCTTCCGAGCCCCTCAGGGCCGGGCCATCCCCCGGCGGGGGGTCCCGGCGGCGAGGACCGCCCCGGCGCCTATCTCTGAGCCGGGGCGACGCCGAGCACCTGCCGGGGCCCGCTGATGGACGGCGCCGGGCTGCCCGGCTATGTTCTCAGCGGCGAATGACAAGCCTGTCATTTGTCCACAGGAAGTCCACAAGACCTCCACAGCGCGCCCGACCCCCCGGGAACCCCAACGAACAGGAGCTTCGGTGACGGACTCATTCGTCCACCTTCACGTCCACACCGAGTATTCGATGCTCGACGGCGCCTCCCGGCTCGACGAGGTGATCGAGGCCGCGGTCCGCGACGGACAGCCCGCCCTGGGCATAACCGACCACGGCAACATGTACGGCATCCTCGACTTCTACCGGGGATGCCGCGACGCGGGCATCAAGCCCATCATCGGCACCGAGGCCTACATGGCCTACGAGTCCCGCCACGAGCGCCCCAACCGGCGGGGCCGCCTCGACGACTCCGGCGGCGAAACCGAGGGCGGCAAGAAGCTCTACTACCACCTCACCCTGCTGGCCGAGAACAACGCCGGCTACAAGAACCTCATCCAGATCGCCAGCCGGTCCTTCCTGGAGGGCTACTACTACAAGCCCCGCTGCGACTGGGACATGCTGGCCGACCACAGCGAGGGGCTGATAGTCACCACCGGGTGCCTGGGCGCGCAGGTGCCCCAGGCCCTGCTGCAGGGCGACGAGGCCGGGGCCCTGCAGAAGGCGGCCCGGCTCCGGGAGATCTTCGGCCCCGAGAACTTCTTCGTCGAGTTGCAAGACCACGACATCCCCGAGCAGCACCGGGTCAACCCGTCGCTGCTGCGGATCGCCCGCACCCTCGAGGCACCCCTGCTGGCCACCAACGACAGCCACTACACCCACCGCCACGACGCCGAGGCCCACGACGTCCTGCTGTGCGTCCAGACCGGCTCGCTGCTGTCCGACGAGGGCCGCTTCAAGTTCCACGGCGACCAGCACTACCTGAAGTCGGCGGCGGAGATGCGCCACCTGTTCTCCGACCCCGAGGTGGCCTCGGCCTGCGACAGCACGCTGCTGGTGGCCGAGCGGGCCGACGTGACCATCGAGTTCGGCGAGCCCCAGTTGCCCGACTTCCCGGTGCCCGACGGGTTCGACAGCGACCGGGCCTACCTGCAGCACCTGACCATGGAGGGGGCCACGCAGCGGTGGGGCGACCCTCCGCCGGACCGGATCACCGAGCGGCTGGCCTACGAGCTGGACGTCATCAACAACATGGGGTTCGCCTCCTACTTCCTCATCACCTGGGACCTGATCCGCCACGCCCGCCAGAACGGCATCCGGGTGGGGCCGGGGCGGGGCTCAGCGGCCGGGTGCGCGGTGGCCTACGCCCTGCAGATCACCGACTTGGACCCCATCCGCTACGACCTGCTGTTCGAGCGGTTCCTGAACCCGGACCGGGTGTCGATGCCCGACATCGACATGGACTTCGACTCCCGCTACCGGGACGAGATGATCCGCTACGCGGCCGAGCGCTACGGCCGGGACCGGGTGGCCCAGATCGTGACCTTCAGCCGGATCAAGGCCCGGGCCGCGGTGCGCGACGCGGCCCGGGTGCTGGGCTACGAGTACTCGGTGGGGGACCGGATCGCCAAGGCCATGCCGCCGCTGATCATGGGCCGCGACACCCCGCTGAAGTACTGCTTCGAGCCCGACGACGCCCACATCGACGGCTACAACTCGGCCGCCGACCTGCGGGAGATGGTGGAGACCGACCCCGACGCGGCCCGGGTGGTGGAGGTGGCCAAGGGGCTGGAGGGGCTGAGGCGCCAGGACGGCATCCACGCCGCCGCGGTGGTGATAACCAAGGACCCCCTCACCGACTGCCTGCCCATCCAGCGCAAGCCCGAGTCGGGCAAGCCCATAGAGGACGTGCCTCTGGTCACCCAGTACGAGATGCATGGGGTGGAGGACCTGGGCCTGCTGAAGATGGACTTCCTGGGCCTGCGCAACCTCGACGTCATCACCGACTGCGTCGATCTGGTCCGGCGGACCAGGGGGATCGAAGTCGACATCGACAGCGTCGACCTCGAAGACGGCCCCACCTTCGAGATGCTGCGCCGGGGGGACACCGTCGGGGTGTTCCAGCTCGAGTCCGGCCCGGTGCGGGCCCTGATCCGCTCGCTGGCCCCCACCCGCTTCGACGACATCGCCGCCCTGGTGGCCCTGTACCGGCCCGGCCCGATGGCCCACAACATGCACAACGACTACGCCGACCGCAAGAACGGCCGCCGGCGGGTCGAGCACATCCACCCCGACGCCGCCGAGATCCTGGCCGACACCTACGGGCTGATGATCTACCAGGAGGACGTCATGCGCATGGCCCAGCGGTTCGCGGGCTACTCGCTGGCCGAGGCCGACTCGCTGCGCAAGGCCATGGGCAAGAAGATCCGGGCCGCCATGGCCGAGGAGCGGGAGAAGTTCGTGGCCGGGGTCGAGGCCCAGGGCTACGGGCGGCCGCTGGGCGCCGAGATGTTCGGGATCATCGAGCAGTTCGCCGACTATGCCTTCAACAAGAGCCACAGCTACGGCTACGGCTACATCGCCTACCAGATCGCCTTCCTGAAGGCCAACTATCCGGTGGAGTACATGGCCGCCCTGCTCACCAGCGTCAAGAGCAAGCTCGAGAACGCGGCCGTGTACCTGAACGAGTGCCGGATACTGGGGATCGAGGTGACGGTGCCCGACATCAACCGGTCCAGCTCCGACTTCACCGCCCTTCCCGCCCTGGGCGGCGAGGGTTCCGGGCCGGGGCGGATCGTGTTCGGCCTGTCCGCGGTCCGCAACGTCGGCGACTCCTACGCCGGCCGGGTCATCGCCGAGCGGGAGGCCAACGGCCCCTACGAGTCTTTCGTCGACTTCTGCCAGCGGATCGAGCTGGAGATGATCAACAAGCGGCCCATCGAGTCGCTCATCAAGGCCGGGGCCTTCGACGGGCTGGACCACCCCCGCAAGGGCCTGCTGCAGGTCCACGAGCAGATCATGGAGCTGACCCTGCGCCGCCGGCGGGAGAGCGAGAAGGGGGTCATGTCGCTGTTCGGGGAGCTCGGCGGCGGGGACGGCTTCGAGGAGCGCCCCGACATCCCCGACGTGGAGATGAACCGGATGCCCAAGCTGGCGGCCGAGAAGGAGATGCTGGGCCTGTACGTATCCGACCACCCGCTGCGGGGGCTGCACGAGGCCCTGGCCGCCCGGGTCGACTGCCCCCTGGCCGACCTGGCCGACGCGGAGGACGGCCGGACCTGCACCGTGGTGGGTGTCGTCGCCGGCCTGCAGCGCAAGCGGACCCGCAAGGGCGACCCCATGGCCACCTTCGGCCTCGAGGACATGGGCGGGGCGGTGGAGGTGATGGCGTTCGCCAAGGCCCTGGCTGGCGTTGGGGCGGATCTGGCCAACGACTCGGTGGCGCTGGTGCGGGCCCGGGTGGAGAACCGCGACGAGTCCACCAAGCTCTTCGCCTTCGAGCTGGAGGTGATCGAGGCCTCCGCCGAGGCCGCCCCCGCCGCCGACCCCCTTCTGAGGGTGAGGCTTCCCCCCGAGCACCTCAACGGCGAGGGGATCGCCCGGGTGAAGCGCATCATCGAGGCCCACCCGGGCCCGTCGCCGGTGGAGATCCAGCTCGGCGGCCAGCAGGCGCTGCGGCTGCCCGAGGGCTACGGGGTGGACTGCACCACCAACGGGGTGCTGGCCGAGCTGAGGGTGGATCTGGGCGCCGAGGCTGTCTTCGCCTGACGTTCGGGGTCGTGGGCCTGCTCGTCTTGCTTGACGGTTGGGGTCTGGGCTTGCCCGCCGTCGCTTGACGGTTGGGCGCCCGGTCCTGCTCGTCGTCTCCTTACATCAGGGGGTTGAGGGTCGGCCGAGTTGCGAATCGGCGGCCCATGCAGGAAACTGGAGGGAACAGGTTTTCGGGCGCCGGGCGATTTCCTCGGTTGGCGCCCTCGGCGACATCGAGGGGTGCGGAGCATATGGCAATCGAGGTCGAGACCAAGGACTGCACCTCGCTGGGAGACGCCGACTTGGCCGAGATGGCCGACCTGTGCGCCGATTCCCCCAACCACTACGAGGTGGGGCTGCTGTCCAAGCAGGCCGAGGCCTGGGTGCTGCTCACCGAGTCCCGCGAGAACGGCCGCCTCAGAGGCTTCTCGTTCTGCACCCTCGAGCGGATCGGCGGCACTCCCAGCGTCCTCATCGGCGCCGCCCACATCTGCCGCAACACCAAGCGCGACACGGTGCTGCGGGCCATCATGACCGACCAGATGCGCCGGGCCGTTCTGGCCTTCCCCGACGAGGACGTGCTGGTCGGGACCCGAATCAACGACCCCGGCGCTCTAGAGGCCTTCAAGAGCCTGCACGACATCATCCCCCGCCACGGCCACAAGGCGTCGGGCGAGGAGCGGGCCTGGGGCCGCCGCCTGGCCAAGCGGTTCGGCGTGAGCCAGTTCGACTACGAGGACCGGGCCTTCACCGCCCGGGGCAAGGGCGCCCCTCCGGTGGTGCTCGACCATGCCAGCGGAAAGCCGTCGAAGACGCCGCCGGAAACCGCCGCCCTGCTGGACGGCCTGGACACGGCCGACGGCGACACCCTCGTCGTGTGCGGCTGGGCCTTGGCCGAGGATCTCGAGAAGCTCCTGTAGAGAGTCGAGGGTCGGCCTCGGCGGGGTAGAGGGTCGCGGCCCGAGCCCTCAACCAGGCTGCGGCAACCCCGCCCGGAGATTCCGTGGAGTTCGAGCAGGCGGTGGCGCGGTGGACGCTTTCTTGACGTTCTTGGCGTGGTCCGCTTGGGGGGTCCGTGGAGTTTGAGCAGGCGGTGGCGGCCCGGCGGATGGTCCGGGCCTTCACCGGCGAGCCGGTCGATCCCGCCGCGGTGGACCGGATACTGGAGCTGGCCCGGCGGGCCCCCTCGGCGGGCAACGCCGACGGCCTCGACTTCCTGGTGCTGGAGGGTCCGGCCGCCTCCGCCTACTGGGATGTGACCCTGCCCGAGCCGCGGCGGGCCGAGTTCGCCTGGCCGGGGTTGCTGGCCGCGCCGGTGGTGGTGGTGGTGTGGGCCGACCCGGGCGCCTACGCGCGCCGCTACCGCGAGCCCGACAAGTCTCGGACTCTGCTGGGAGCGGGGCCGGAGGCCTGGCCCGTGCCCTACTGGTTCGTCGACGCCGGCGCGGCGGTGATGACCATCCTGTGCGCCTGCGCCGACCGGGGCCTGGGGGCGCTGTTCTTCGGCCTGTTCGAGCACGAGGCCGCGGTGCGGGGTCGCTTCGGGGTGCCTGAGGGGCTCAGGGCGGTCGGCGCCGTGGCGTTGGGCCATCCGGCCCCCGACCGGCCCTCCTCCTCGCTGCGCCGCCGTCGCCGGCCGTTGGCCGAGGCCGTCCACCGAGGGGCTTGGTAGTCCTTTCGCCTCGGGGGCGGTTGCGTTGTCCGGCCCGGCGGGTCCTGTCACGGGCGCGGATTTCGCCGCGGGCGGCGAAATCCTTGCCCCCGTGCCACCCCCCGGCCTGGCGGGTCGGCATCCACACTTTGGCGGACAAGCCGAAGGCACGGGAAGGCAATGGGCCCGTGGCGTTCTGATGCCTCGCCCGGCTGATCGCACGTTCCTCGCTCCCCGGACGGGTCCGTCGGCTGCGTTCCTTTCGCCGGGATCGCGGGGTATTGATGGGCTGGTCGAGCGGGCTTGCTCCCAGCGTGTTTCACGGGGCGCGGCCTAGTAGTTGCCCGGCCATATGCCCCATTTCCAAGTGAAGCCGTTCTCACGGCACCCCTGTGCGAATCTGCTCCCGAGGGCGACGGCCCCCAGACTGAGGGGCACTAGGGCGACGGTCACTCCCAGACCGACCACGGCCCCTCCGGCTACAGCCGCGGGCGCGCTCACTCCCGAGGGCCCCACGGCTAGTTGTGACAACCGGGGACGTTGTCCCTGGGTTGAGGGTTTGGGCGGGGGTCCCCCGGTGGGGTGAGCCCTCCGAGTGAGCTGTGGGTTCACAAACACGGACTCACTCTCACAAGGAGGGCTCATGGCCAAGGTTAGGACCCAGCACCCCAACGCGGCGCTGACCCCGAAGATGCGCCGCAAGATGGTGGCGTGCGTCACCGAGCGGCGCTGGAGCGTCGCCGCGGCCGCGGAGCGGTTCCAGGTTGATCCCAAGACGGTGCGCAAGCAGCGGGACCGCTACCTCGCGGAGGGCGGGGCGGGCTTGTTCGATCGCCCCAGCCGGCCCCGGTCCTGCCCGTGGCGCACGCCGGAGGCCAAGCGCTCAGAGGTGATCGAGCTGCGGCGCCGGCGGCGCTGGGGCGCGGACCACATCGCCCACGAGGTCAAGCTGGCCGCCTCCACCGTGCAAAACATCTTGAACCGGGCCGGGCTGGGCCGCCTCGACCGCGGCGACCGGGCCACGGCGCCCCGGCCGCGGGCGCGGCGCTATGAGCGCGAAAGGCCGGGCGAGCTGGTCCATGTCGACGTCAAGAAGCTCGCCGGGATACCCGACGGCGGCGGCTGGCGCGTCCACGGCAAAGGCAACGCCGGGCCCGGGGCCAAAGTCGGGTACCGCTACATCCACACCGCGGTCGACGACCGCACCCGCCTCGCCTACTCCGAAATCCACGGCGACGAACGCGCCGTCACCGCCGCGGGATTCTGGCGGCGGGCCCAGCGCAGCTTCGCCGCCCTCGGCGTGGACGTCGAGGAGGTCCTCACCGACAACGGCGCCTGCTACCTGTCGCGGCTGTGGGCCCACACCCTCCAAGCCGCCGGCGTGACCCACCGCCGCACCCGACCCCGCCGGCCCCAGACCAACGGCAAAGTCGAACGCTTCCACCGCATCCTCACCGAGGAATGGGCCTACATCTGGCCCTGGGAATCAGAAACCCAACGCCGATGGGCCTACGACGGGTTCATCCACTACTACAATCACCACCGAACCTGTGGCGCCCTCGGCTGGGCCACCCCAACCCAAACCCTCAACCAACTAAACGGGGACAACCTCCCCGAAGACCACAGCTAGCCCGGCCTTCAAGCCGAGAGCGGCCAGGGAACTGGCCTTGCCCGCGGACCCGACCGCTCCCGCCCACGCTGCCCCCGCGAGCTTGCCACCGACCGTCAAGCCCACCCCTGCGCCGGGGACGGCGGCCCCAGCCACGGCCAGCCGCCTGCCGTTCTTGCCCCGCGGTGGGCGCTCGGCGTAATACCCTCCACTGAGCATGTAACTGGCTTCATATTCCATCACGGCTCCGGGTTGGTCTGAGATCGTCTGGCGCAGGGTCCGAACCTGGCGGCATACCGTTCACCGGGGCTAGGATACCCAGGTTCACGGTGTCTCGATCCACGGGTCTTGGAACGCCCGAGGGGCAGTAGTGGGCTGGAAGGAGGTTGGGGCAACCGGGGGCACTGTCATGGGCGCAAATCTTATGGACAGGTGATTGCGCTTGAAGGATCGGCGAGCGATGGGCCAGGCCGGGCGGGGGTCAAGGAGCCGCCTTCCACGCCCTCCACATATGCTCGCGGACCATGAGATGCGGCTCGGTCGGCGCAGGAACCGGACGCCCATGGCCCCCGGCGAGACGAGTTGTCGCATGGCTGACAAGTACGAAGACCTAGCTAGGAAGGCGCGCTGTGCCGAAAAACGGGCATTCGACGACGAGCAGTCAGCCCGTGCACACAACCGCGGTCAGCAACCCTATCTCTGCCTCGATTGCGGGCTCTGGCATCTCACCTCTTCAAAGGTGAATCGGGCGATACCTGCGCGGCGATGGGCTCGGCGCGATCGCAAAGGCAGGAGACAGCGTGGCGGCTGGGGATCATTTTGACGTGCCCGCTTCAAGTAGGTTGCGCTGTCATCCTCCCGTGCAGGAGACGCGCGGGTGGCTGGGATCGTTCTGGCGGAGGGCCCCTGACGTCGGGCCGGTACGTTGTCCGGCCGGCGGGTCCTGTCACGGGCACCTCCGTGCCACCCCCGGCCTGGCGCGTTGGGCCGCTTGGGCCGTCCACCGGGGGCTTGGTAAGCTCGCCGGTTGATGTCTTCTGAGGGTGAAGGGGCTACTGATACGGGGCCTTCTGGTGAAGGCCCCCGGCTGGTTCCTATTGTTGATTATCTGCGGCTTGGGGCGCGGCCTTACCTGCGGGTACGACAGTGTGCGGATTGTGGGGCCCGATATTTCGATCGCCGCAACGCCTGCGCTAACTGCGGGGGGGTCGACATGGGGTGGGCCCGGGTTCGCAATCAGGGGGTGGTCAAGTCCTTCACCATCGTGCATCGGGCCGCGCCCGGCATCGGCGTCCCGTTCGTGTCGGCCGTCGTCGAGACGGTTGACGGCACGTCGGTGCGGTCCAACCTGGTGAACTGCGAGCCCGACCCCGAGACCGTCCGCCTGGGGATGAAGGTGCGGCTCACCACCTATCCGATGGGAACCGACGACAACGGGACCACCGCCGTCGCCTTCGGCTACGAGCCGCTCCGAAGGCCGGGGGCTGGGATATGAGAAGAACCGCAGGGACACTGAGGCCGGTCCGCTGGCGTGGCGAAGTCGCGCGGCGGGGGCCGGAACACCACGAGCACCACAAGGACTGAGACCATGGCCGGAACCAAGATCGCCGCCGACAGCGTGTGGGTCCTCGGGGCCCACATGACCCGGTTCGCCCGCTACCCCGAACTGGACGCCATCGACTTGGCCGCTGAGAGCGTCCTGGGGGCGCTGGCCGACGGCGGCGTGGCCATCGGCGACGTCGACGTGCTGGCCGCCGGGTCGCTGATGCAGCCGCCGGGGCTGGGCCAGCGGCTCCAGAAGCAGGTCGGCCAGACCGGGATACCCGTCTACAACGTCACCAACGCCTGCGCCACCGGCGCCACCGCGGTGCGGGCCGCGGTCCTGGCCATCAAGGCCGGCGAGGCTCAGATCGGGCTGGCGGTGGGCGTCGAGCAGATGGGCAAGATGGGGCTGCTGGGCGGGGCGGCCAAGAAGAAGGAGAAGCGGGTCTTCGAGCCCTCGGGCCGCTACGGGGCCGTCACCGGCATCGACGGCTACCTGGGGACCGCCACCATGCCGGGGGTATTCGCCCAGGCCGGCATGGCCTACGCCGGCGAGCACGGCGGGGTCTCATTCGAGCAGTTCGCCCGGGTGGCCTACAAGAACCACCTCCACTCCGTCCTCAACCCGCTGGCCCAGTACCGCAAGGAATTCTCCCTGGCCGAGGTGATGGAGTCGCCGATGATGAGCTACCCGAACACGCTGCTCATGTGCTGCCCCACCGGCGACGGCGCCGCGGCGGTCGTGCTGGTGTCGGGAGAGAGGCTGCGGCGGATGTCGGCGGAGCAGCGCCAGCGGGCGGTGAAGCTCTCGGCCTCGGTGCTGACCTCGGACCCCTACGTCGAGTGGGGCCAGGTCCAGCCTGACGTGAACACCCTCACCCGCAACGCGGCCGCCCAGGCCTATGAGGCGGCCGGGGTCGGCCCTTCCGACCTCGACCTAGTGGAGCTCCACGACTGCTTCGCCACCGCCGAGCTGATCCACTACGACAACCTGGGCCTGTGCGAGCCGGGCGGGGCCGGGGACTTCATCGACTCGGGCGCGCCATTCCGGGACGGGGCCACCCCGGTGAACGTGTCGGGGGGCCTGATCTCCAAGGGCCACCCCATCGGGGCCACCGGCGTGGCCAACATCTACGAGGTGGCCGCCCACCTGCGGGGCGAGGCCGGCGACCGCCAAGTGCCGGGGGCCAAGGTCGGCCTGGCCCACGTGATAGGCCTCGGCTCAGCCTGCGGCGTCCACATCCTGGAGAAGGCCGCGGCGTAGACTGCTTCTTGGCGAGGACCGGCCAATGATAGAAAAACGCCTGAAAAGCCTTTGGGGCAGCCTACAAGGCAAGAAGCCATCGTTTCCGCATTTTCTCTCGGAAATTGGCCTGAGCGGCATCCGTGGCATTGACAACCTGCGAGTAGTATTTGATTATCCGGTGAGCGTAGTAGCCGGTGAAAATGCCAGCGGAAAATCCACTGTACTCTTTGCCGCCGCCTGTGCATACAATGTTCCAGGAGCTGGAGTCAAGGACTTTGTTCCCTCAACCTTGTTCCCAGATTATCGACCAAAGGTAGGAAGCCGCGCCGACCATAAAGACGAGGTAGTCTTAGAGTTTGATTATGTGACTCCCAGTGGACGAAGGTATATGAAGTGGCGGCGTTCCAAGGGCTGGAACCGCAGTTTCGGCAGACGTGAGAATGCCAGTCAGCCGAAACGAGATGTCTATCTGCGAACACTCAGTAATCTCAGCAACCCGTCTGAGGTGCGGAGTCTGCTCAATATGTCTCGTCTGGATTCCGAACCTCAGTCTTTAGCTCTAAATGCTTCACAGATTAAATTTGCTCAGCAGATACTCTCTTTCAAATATGAGGAAGTTGTTGAGCTATCTAGCGATAAGAAGGGTCTATTATTCGCCTCTCAATCAGACGGTGCCGCATACTCTGAATTGCACATGGCCGCTGGGGAGAGATCTATTTTAAGGTTATCAAAGGATATTGCTCAACGCAGAGAAGCACTCATTTTGATTGATGAAGTAGAAACGGGACTGCACCCCTGGGTGCAGCAAGTTTTGATGTTGCAGTTGCAGCAACTCGCTTTGAGAAATGATTTGCAGATCATAGTAACCTCTCATAGCCCAGTGGTGTTAGACTCGGTACCTTCGAATGGGAGAATCTTTTTGGAACGAGATGAGACAGGTCGAGTGTCTTTAAATCGCTCTCCTTATCATGATGTGATTCAAGATGCTCTATATGGAAGATTAAGTGACACACTTAACCTGCTTTGTGAAGATGAAACGGCTGAAGCACTTCTACAAGGCATTCTAGACATACTCAGACCACGGCTTGGAATTCGAGGAGAGACAGTCCGTATCGGAAGAAATGCCGGAGCTGAAGAGTTCCCTACTCATGCCGCTGCTTTCAAAAAGTTCGGACAGATAGATAAATTCGTATTTGTTCTTGACGGAGATAAACAGAACAGCCGAATAGTGGCCAAGATACGAGAAGCAGCCGGACCAGATAGACCTATTTTATTTCTACCAGGTCACGATGCGCCAGAAGTTTGGATCTGGGAACAGATGAGGGCCAATATAGATACAATTTCTCAGCAGTTGGGAGTAGTGTCTCTATCCGAGATGATGAATCGGCAAGACTCTGTTTACAATTCTGCTTCTGATATTGCCTCTGAAATAGCTAAGAATAAGCTATGGAGTCTGTCTGAGCAGTTGAATCGCACCTCGCCAGAGTTATGCCGGATGGTTGCACGCCTAGAAGCTGCTCAAGATGAAAGCGAAATACAACCTCTGCGAGAATCTTTAGATGAAGCCATCTCGAGCTGGCGAAGTATGCTGGAATAGGCGGGGTTATAGGTTGCGGGTTATAAACGCATCGCCTTGGGGCCGTTGAGCGGTCTTCGCGGTCAGCCCAGGAGGTCGGCTAGTTCGGACGGGGTGGCGGCTGGGGTTTTGCAGGTGTATTGACGGCAGACGTAGGCGAAGCCGGGGGGGCGGCCGGTCCACAGGGGGGACGGGTAGGGCTCGCCCCAGGCCAGCACTGAGTTGGGCCGGTAGCGGGCGCGGGCCTCGGCCACCAGGTCGGGGCGGTCGCCGGTCACGACGATCTCGTCGAGGCCGCCGGCGGACATGTCCACCGACTCCAGCAGGCGGCCGAAGGCGGTGGGGTGCTGGCAGGCCGCCGCTCCCAGCAGGGCCAAGATGGCTTCGGCCCGCTCGGCATATCCCGCCTCTCCGGTGAGGGCGCCCAGCCGCAGCAGGGCGGCGGCCGCGCTGGACTGGGCCGACGGGGTGGCGTTGTCCATCAGGTCCTTGGGCCTGGTCACCAGCGCCTCGGCGTCGGCGCCGGTGGTGTAGACGCCGCCCGACTCGGAGTCCCAGAACAGCTCGATCAGCCCGTCGGCGGCGGCTCGGGCCTCCTCGATCCAGCGGGCCCGGCCGGTCAGCTCGGCCAGGCTGACGAAGGCTCCGGCCAAGGCCGCGTAGTCGTGGGCGCAGGCCAGGTGGCGGGCCCCGGCCTCCCGGCCGTCGCTCCCGGCCTGCCACGACCGCAGCCAGCGGCCGTCGCCCCGGCGCAGGGCGGCCGCAAGGAACTCGCCGTTGGCCGCGGCCGCGTCGGCCCATTCGGGGTTGCCGGTGGCCGCGGCCGCCTCGCACAGGGCCTGGAGCATCAGCGCGTTCCACTCGGCCAGCACCTTGTCGTCCAGACCGGGCCTCACCCGGCCCTCCCGGTGCTCGAACAGGGCCCGGCGGGCCGACTCCACCGCCGGGGGGCGGGCCAGGTCGCCCCGCACCGGCCGGTGCAGGATGTTGGCCCCCTCGAAGTTGCCGGCGGGGGTCACCCCCCACCACTCGGCCGCCTCGGCGGCGCCCTCGCCGGCCACGGCGGCCAGCTCGTCCGCCGACCACACGTAGAACTTGCCCTCCACCCCCTCGGAGTCGGCGTCCTCGGCCGAGTAGAACCCTCCGTCGGGGTGGCGCAGGTCCCGCAGCACGTAGCCGACGGTCTCGTCGAGCACCTGCCGGTAGGCCGGGTTGCCGGTCACCAGCCAGGCGTGCAGGTAGGCCCGGGCCAGCAGGGCGTTGTCGTACAGCATCTTCTCGAAGTGGGGCACCAGCCAGCGCTGGTCCACCGAGTAGCGGGCGAAGCCGCCCCCGAGGTGGTCGTAGATGCCGCCCGAGGCCATGGCGTCGAGGCTGGTGGTCACCACACCGAGCAGCTCGGGGTCGCCGGAGCGGCGGTGCAGGCGCAGGGCCGAGGCCAGGGTCATGGCGGCCGGGAACTTGGGCGCCCCGCCGAAGCCGCCCCATACCGGGTCGAAGGCTGCTTTTATCTGGGCCGCGGCCTGGTCCAGGGCCTCGGCCGGGGGCGGGCCGGCTGAGGCGGCGCCGGTCCGGCCGGTCCGCTCGATCAGCTCGGTGAGCTGCCCGGCCTGGGCGTCGACGTCGCTGCGCCGGTTGCGCCAGGCGTCGTCCACCGCGGCCATGACCTGGCGGAACGAGGCCATGCCGCCCCGGGGCCGGTCCGGGTAGTAGGTGCCGCCGTAGAACGGGCGGCCGTCGGGGGTCAGGAACACGGTCATGGGCCAGCCGCCCCGTCCGGTGAGGGCCTGGACCGAGTCCATGTAGACGGCGTCCACGTCGGGCCGCTCCTCCCGGTCCACCTTCACGTTGACGAACAGCTCGTTCATCACCGCGGCGGTTTCGTGGTCCTCGAAGGACTCGTGGGCCATCACGTGGCACCAGTGGCAGCTCGAGTAGCCGACCGACAGCAGCACGGGCCGGTCCCGCTCGGCGGCGGCGGCGAAGGCCTCGGGCCCCCACGGGTACCAGTCGACCGGGTTGTGGCGGTGCTGGCGCAGGTAGGGGCTGGCCTCGTCGGCGAGCCGGTTCACGGGCCGATCCTAGGCCGGGCGCCCGGTTCCGCCGGGCCGGGGGTTTCGGGGCGCTCGGGCGAGTGTCGTGGTCCTCGTGGCGGGTGGGGGCGGGGCCGATTCCGTTGGACCGGTCGTTTCGGGGCACAATTGGCCCGATGGGCGCGGCAGTGCGGGTGCTGGTGGTCGACGACGAGCCGGCCTACCGGGACGGGCTCCGGGCCGCGCTGGGAGCGGAGGGGTTCGCGGTGGAGGTGGCCGCCGACGGCGAGGAGGCGCTGCGGATGTTCGAGTCGCTGTCTCCCGACTTGGTGCTGCTGGACGTGATGCTGCCCCGCATCTCCGGGATCGACGTGTGCCGGCGGATACGGGCCGCCGACGCCACGCCGGTGATCATGGTCTCGGCCCGCAGCTCCGAGATCGACACGGTGGTGGGCTTGGAGATAGGCGCCGACGACTACGTGGCCAAGCCGTACCGGGTGAGGGAGCTGGTGGCCCGGATGCGGACGGTGCTGCGCCGGGCCGCGGCCCGACCCGGGGGCGCGGACGGGTCGGCCGATGCGGTGACCGTCGGCGACGTGACCCTCGACCGGGACCGCTACGAGGTGACGGTGGCCGGCCGGAGGGTGGACCTCCCGCTGAAGGAGTTCGAGGTGCTGGCGCTGCTGATGGAGAACGCGGGCCGGGTGGTCACCCGGGAGACCCTCATCGACGAGGTGTGGGGGTTCGACTACGTGGGCAGCACCAAGACCCTGGATGTCCACATCAAGCGGCTGAGGTCCCGCATCGACCCCGACCGGTCCAAGCCCGAGCCGATCATCACCATCCGCGGCCTCGGCTACAAGTACGCCGTTTAGCCCGATGGAGCCGGGTTGGCGGGTGTGGGTGGCCGGGGCCCGGGTGCGGACCCTGGCGGTGGCGGTGGCGCCGGTGGCGGTGGGGGCTGCCGCGGCGGTGGGGGCCGATCCGGCTCCGGCGTGGTGGCGGGTCGGGCCGGCCCTGGCGGTGGCGCTGTTCCTGCAGGTGGGCGTGAACTTCGCCAACGACTACTCCGACGGGGTTCGGGGCGCCGACGGCGCCGACCGCACCGGTCCCGTACGGCTGGTGGGGTCGGGGCTGGCCGAGCCCCGGCTGGTGAAGCGGGCCGCGGCGCTGTGCTTCGCCGCCGCCGGCGCTGCCGGGCTGGTGCTGGCCGCCGCGGCCGGCTGGGAGCTGCTGGCGGTGGGGGCCCTGTGTCTGCTGGCCGCCTGGGGCTACACCGGCGGCCCGGCCCCCTACGGGTATCTGGGCCTGGGCGAGCTGTTCGTGTTCGTGTTCTTCGGGCTGGTGGCCACCGCTGGCACCACCTACGCGCTGGTGGAGCGGGTCGAGCCGCTGGCTGCGGCTGCGGCTGTTCCGGTGGGCCTGTGGGCGACGGCCCTGCTGGTGGCCAACAACCTGCGGGACATACCCGGCGACTCGGCCATCGGCAAGCGGACCCTGGCCGTCCGCATCGGCGACCGGGCCTCCCGGTGTCTGTACGTCTCCCTGCTGGCTGCCGGGTACACGGCCGCGGCATCGATCTGGCTGCTGTTCGAGGGCCGGGCCGGGTGGGCTGCGCTGGCCGGAGCCCCGTTCGCGGTCGCCGCAGCCCGGCCGGTGCTGGCCGGGGCCTCGGGCCGGGCCCTGGTGCCGACCCTGGCCGCCACCGGCCGACTCCAGCTCGTCTCAGGCCTAGCCCTAGCCGCGGGCCTGGCCCTAACTGGCTGACCGAAACTGCCCTCGACTCTTAAAGAGCTTTCCGGCCAGCAAGTCCTGTCACGGGCTGGTTGCGGGTCGTCCCGGCCGAGGAGGTCATGGTCCGGCTCGGATTGTGGCTGGCGGCTTCGCGTTCTGGGCGTGGCTGTTGTGGCTGGCCGGGTCTGGGGTGGCGGAATCGGCCCGGCCTTGGTCGCTTCGGTCTGGGGGTTTGCGGGCGGGGCGGGTAGCTCGGGGCTGGGTGAGGCTGGCTGAGTTTGGGTTGTTGGGGGTGTGGGTGTTCCATTGGCCGTTGGGGTTTCGGGTGAGGGTGAGGTTGTGTTGGTGGATGTGGTGGTGGTGTCGGTTGCAGACCAGCACGAGGTTGTCGATGTCGGTGGGGCCTTTGGCGGGGGCGGTCCAGGCCACGATGTGGTGGGCGTGGCAGTGGCTGGGGCTGGCGGCGCATAGGACGCAGCCGCGGTCTCGGGCGATGAGCGTTCGCCATTGTTGGGGGGTGACGGTTCTGGTCCGCCGGCCGTGCCATAGGGGCAGGCCGTTGCGGGAGAACAGGGCTCCGAAGAGTTCGGCTTCGCAGGCGAGGCGTTCGAGTTCTGATCGGGGTATGGGGCCGGTGCCGGGGATTTCGCAGCGGGCGTCGGGGTCGGCGCCGGTGATGGCGTCGGTGTGGGCGATCACGAGGATCTGGTTGCGCAGACTCGGACCGGGCCTGTCTCTGCCGGCGGGTCCGGTCACATGCGGTTGGGGGTTGTTCCGGCCGGCGGGTCCTGTCACAGGGGCGGTCGGCGCCGACGCTGGCCTCCGTGCCACCCCCCGGCCTGGCCCGCCGGCCTCGCGGCCGGGGCCCCCGTCCGGCGGCTCGGCGGAAGGGTGCGGGTCGGTGCCGGGCCCGAGGGCGGGGGTGGGGTTTATGCCCAGGGCGGCGGCTAGGGCGTCGGCGTTGCGTTGGTCCCAGGTGGGGGTTTGGCCGGGTTTGGCGTCTCGGCCGCCGTCGGCGCGGTGGAGGCGGTTGGCTATGTCGTTGATGACGGCTCGGGCCTGGGCGCCGGTGACGGGGTCCAGGCGGGTGCGGAAGTTGACCATGCCCTCGGAGTCGTTCCAGGTGCGGTGGCTGCGTATCTGGCGTTGGCGGCGGAACTTGGCCTCGCGGTCTTCGATGGTCTGGCGGCGGCTGGTCCAGTCGGTGACCTCCCGGGCGGCCAGATCCGCGGGCAAAGATTTGGCCTTCTCCAACAGGGCCGCATCGCCGTCGACGGCCTCAGACGAGGTGGACCGGGCGGCTTGGGCCAAGGCGTCGGCGTGTTCGGCGGTGATGTCGCCTTCGGCCAGCGCGTCGGCCACTTTGGGCATCTCATCTAGGGCCTCGGCTCGGCGCAGTTTCCGGCGGGCCTCGCGCTGAGAGCAGCCGCCCCCCGCCCGCAACATCTCAAGCCCGGCGGCGGGATCGAAGGTCCGGTCCGCGGCCACCGTCAACAGCCGGGCCTCCAGGGCGTCCAGCGCGGCCCGCACCCGCTTCACCCCCGCCGCCGCGCCGTGCAGCCCCTCCAGGCTCATAGCCCGCAGATCCACTGCGTTCAGTTGGGTGACGATCCGGTCGAACACGCCGCACTCCCATCCAGCCGATCCCCAAGGGGACCGAAAGTCGAACCTGACACCCGTCGGCCGAAGCCGGCGGGCCACCAGTCCGGGGAAGCACCGGAACCCTCCGAACGATCCGCCCAGGAGGTCCCGTGACCGGTAACAACAATGTATCAGAACCCTGAGACAGTCACAACGTCAGTTCGGAAAAAAGTCGGGAGAAATCTTTTGGTGGGCGGAATTTGCGGGGGTGGCCGCTCGGACCGGGCCGCCAGGGGCAGGGGGCGGTCGGGAGAAATCTTTGGTGGGCGGAATTTGCGAGGCCTCACTCTGGCCCCCCAGCCGTCTTCCGGCCACAACACCAGTTGTATGGATGATCCGGGAGAAATCGCTGACCTTCCACAGCAACCGGCGCCCCGCTCGGGCTCAGTGGCTCCGGGGGTGGGTGCTCGCCCCCGTCCAGGCCCCCGGCTCTACTGCAACCGGCGCCCCGCTCAAGGTCGGCGGCGGGTGGCGGTGAAGAGCTGGGCTAGGCCGCGGCTGAGGGGGCGGCAGGCCACCTCGTCGAACCCGGCGGCGGCGATATCGGCGCTGAGCTCGGCAGCGGCGGGCAGGTAGGCCAGGGACCGGGGCAGGTAGCGGTAGGCGTCGGGGTCCGACAGCAGGCCCCCGATCCGGGGGACGATCCGCTCGAAGTAGAGGCGGTGGCCCCGGCCCCACCAGCCCCCGGCCGGCCGGCCCACCTCCAGCAGGGCGATGCGGCCCCCGGGGCGGACCGCCCGGGCCAGCTCGGCGAGAAAGGGCCCGATCTCCACCAGATTGCGCAGGGCGAAGCCGCAGACCGCCCCGTCGGCGGCCCCGTCGGGCACCGGCAGGTCGGCGATGTCGGCCCGCACCAGCGGGGCCGGTCCCCGGGCGGCCGAGAGCATGCCCGCCGAGAAGTCCAGGCCGACCGGGAGGTGGCCGCAGGCTGCGAGTCGGCGGCACAGGTCGCCGGTCCCGCAGGCGCAGTCGAGGACCATCGACCCGGCGGGCAGCCCCAAGTCCCGGACCGTCCGACGGCGCCAGCCCCGGTCCAGCCCCAGGGTCATCACCCGGTTCACCAGCTCGTAGCGGCCGGCGATGGCGTCGAACATCGACCGCACCGCCTGGCGCTTGGCCGGTCCCTCCGGCAGCTCGTCGCCGAGGCCGCGGGCGGGGCCGGCCTCGCCGTCGGTGGAGTTGTGACCGGCGCTGGGGGAGGGTCCCGTCACCTCGCCGGGGGAGTCGTCGCCGATGTCGGTGCCGGCACCGGTGGAGCGGTCCGTCTCGGTGCCGGTGCCGGTGGAGCGGTCCGTCTCGGTGCCGACGCCGAGGCCGGGGGAGGGTTCCGTCTTGTCGCCGGTGCTGCCGCGAGGGGCCGCGGCCGGGGTCACCGGAACCAGTGCTTCTGGTAGTCGCGGCTTTGGCGGTGGAGGAGCAGGGCCACCAGGACGATGTCGAATAGCAGGCCGATGGGCTGGATCCAGAGCCGGTCCAGCCCGTAAGCAAAGGCGGCGGCCACCCGAAGGGCCAGCGGGGCGACCGCGGCGGCCACCCCCAGCCGATAGGCCCAGCGCATGGAGTTGGCGATGCCGTAGGCCGCGACCAGCTTGCCCACGATGACCAGCAGCAGGTAGGCGACGGCCAGTATCCGCAGTCCGAACAGGGTGCTGTTGGCGATTCTCCCGGCCAGCAGCGAGAACAGCAGGTCCATGCCGCCCTGGATGTACATGAGGATCTGGGCCAGATACAGCGTCTGGGGCTGACGGGAGTTGACCCACTGGCGGGTGGTCACGGGGCCTGTCCCGTCTCCGGTCGGGCCGGGCGGCGGTAGGCCCGGTCGGTGTGGTGATGCACGAAGCCGATCCTTTCATAGGCGGCGTTGGCGGCGTGGTTGTCGGACTCCACGTAGAGCATGCCTTCTCGCAGACCCCGGTCGGCCAGCCAGGCCAGCCCGGATCGGGTCATGGGTGCGCCCAGGCCCCGGCCGTGGAAGTCGGGGTCGAGGGCGATCACGTAGATCTCGCCCATGACGGGGGAGGTGCCGGCGTGGATCTTGGTCCAGCAGAACCCGGCCAGGCGGCCGCCGTCGTGATGGAGCCGCAGGCCGTCGGGGTCGAACCACTCCTCGCCCATGCGCTCCCGCACGTCGGCGGCGGTGAGCCCGCTCTGCTCGGGATGCCAGGCGAAGGCCCGGTTGTTCACGGCCACGAGGTCGTCGATGTCGGCGGGGGTGAAGGCCCGGGTGTCCAGCACCGGCCCCGGCGCGGGCAGCTCGCAGCGGAGCTGCCACAGGTCCCGGTAGGGCTCGAACCCGAACCGGGCCGCCGTCGCGTCGTCTTCGCTGGTGGCGGACCGAATCCAGAGCTGGACCGGATGGTCCCTATCGCCGAGTTCGGCAACCGCTCGGGCCAGTGCGCCTCGGAGACCGGCCGGGTCGTGGTCTTCAGGGGCGGTGATCCGGGTCTGGAACTCCCCGCCGCCGGGAGAGTCGATCTCCAGTTCCACCGTCTCACCGTAACGGGCCGGGCGAAGGCAGGCTGCCTTCTTGCTCATTGATAATGGGGCTGGCGCGAATTAGCTCCCCCGCAGGTCAGGGCATTTGCCGGATCTGGCCCGGGAACGAAAATCGCGGGTTTTGAGAACGAATTTTGAGAACGGCCACGGCACCCGTTTAGGCCCCTGACCTGGGATGACGCCGGGCTACAGCGCGATGCCGAGCCTTCGGTGCGCCGAGTCCAGAAGGCCGCGGGTTGTGGAGTCGTCGGATTGAACACAGCAGCCCGACTCGGCTATGGGATCAACGGGCGCTCACGCCCTGCTCCTTCGACGGTCAGTCTGAATCTCGAATCCCTGGGCCTGCCAGCCCGTTGCCCGACGCCCAGTCGCCCCTGGGCAGGCGGACAGGTCAATTGTCGCTTATCTCAATTGTCGCTTATCACGCCTGGGCCTATCGCCAAGCGCCCGTATTTTTTGGTGTAACGGGCGAACAAGGCGTCGGCCTCGGCGATGGCAGCTTGAACCGACTTGATGTCTTCGTTGTGCTTGCGGCGGAACTCGTAGTTCCACACGGGCTCGACGGCGTCTTTGGGGATACGCGTCCCGCAACGCATGCAGTAGACCATTTCCTGATGGTCGATCATCTTGAACATCGTCTCGACCTTGTCGTCGTTGATGGCGGCGTGCGGGCACACGGCCTGCAAACGGGCGGTGGTCTTCTCTTTCTTGCGGCCATATCCGATCTGGATGTGAAACTGGACGACCTGGGCGATCGCTACACCAGCTAAGGCGACGAACGCTCCGAATATTTGCGCCGAGATGCCCATAAACCACCCACTCTAACCCCAGCGCCCGCCCCTCCTCGCCCGACCAAAAGGCCGGAGTGGTTGAATGAGATCCTCAGTGTCCGAAGGCTTCACCCCACGGCACCGACTCAACCCCCGGCAGTGGCAACGACTTCATCCGGGTGGCCATGATCCGGCTGGCGACGATCTGAAACGACACGCAAAGCTGATGCCAGGTTCGGCTCGGCCCGGATGGCCCCACGCGCAGCTTGGCGGCGTCCGGCCCGGGTCGTCACCTGGCTCCCGGCGCACGGCCCGAAGCCGGGTGACGGCCCGTTTCGAACTAACCGGCGGCTCGCGGGCTGCGCACGAGAGCGCCTGCCCCCGAACACTCGCAGACGGCGGTGCCTTGCGGTCGCTGCCCATGCCCCCCGGCCACGGGAAGGTGGGCGCGTCCTCGGACGAGACAGGGATCTGTCTGGCCTCGACAGCGCCACCGCTGACGCGGTCCCCCGTCGGCGAGAGGGGCCGCAAACCGGGGTTGGCGCGGGGCTTGCGCAACCGGGCTTTCCCGCCAGTGACAGCAAATCCCCGGTTAGTAGGGGCTCTAGCTTCGACGCCGAAACCAGTTTCGGCAATCGCGGTTACGCCGGGCACCGGCTTCGGCGACCACGTCGCATTTGTGTATCCTTGTGTGACCAGGTACTACAGTCCGGTCATCGGGCGGCGAGGCATGATACACTGGAGGAGGCCTATGGACGGCACGACCGAAGGCTCGGTTGCCGCCTCCCGCCCGGCGGCGACCGGACGGCGGCTAGCGGTCTGCCTGGGCCGGGGCACCTGCCGAGGGCATGAGCGAGGTTGGGCAGAACACCCGTGACCGCTGAAGTGGCGATCCTCAACCGCGAAGCAGTGGCCCTTGCTGCCGACAGCGCTGTCACACTTATGGGGCTCGAAGAACGCAAAATCTATAACACCAACAAGTTGTTCGACCTCTCACCTGAGACTGCGGCCGTGATGATTTACGGATCTGCTGACTTCGGGACGATTCCATGGGAAACTGTAGTTCAAGAATATCAACATAAGTTCGCGTCAACACGTCATGATACAATTGAAAATTGCGCGCAGGAGTTTATGGATCACCTTACATCGTTCGTTGATGACATATCTGTTGAAAAACAGAACGAACAAGTCAAAATAATTGCGATGATGGAACTTCAAAGCCTGGGATTAAGGATAGCAAAGGAATCTGAACGGGCTAAACATGTAGGCAAATCCATCAATAACCTACGATCCCTGGTTCTCGAATGTATAAATAACCGCATCCAAGAGCTGGAGAATATCTATCATCAGATAGAGGACGATGCATCGGTTGACAGGATACCGATAAGCCTTTTTATAGACGATTGGGCTGGGTTCATAGATAAATACTTGAATAGCTTACCTACTAATGACAAAATTATACAAAGAGCCGCAACCATGGTAGAAACTTCTTTACAGGTCTTGCCTTCAGACATATGGCTGCCTTGGCGCAGCGGCATCGTTATAACAGGATTCGGTAAAACCAAATTGTTCCCCACACTATTACATTATTCAATGGACGGTGTTATAGCTGGAACAGTGCGAACTCGCCAATTAGATAGCCAGCAGATCACCGAACAGCAACCCTCCTATATCCAGCCTTTTGGCCAAGACGATATGGTCGTAACATTCTTGCACGGGATAGATCCTGTCTACACTAAGCTACTAAACCGGTACCGTATCTCGCGAAATAATTTCTACGAAAGAATGGTAATGGATCTACTTCAACACTTTGAAGATCGTACGAAGAGTCCGCTCTCCAGCGCAGAGCGATCTGACTTACTCGACAAGATGAACCAGATGAGAGTTGCTAGCTTAGAAGAGCTAGACAATCAGATCGATTCTCATCAGAGTTCACACTATAAAGAGATCCGTTCTATGGTTGAATGGTTGCCCAAGGATGAACTAGCCGAGATGGCTGAGACTCTTGTGAATCTCACTTCGTTCAAACGTCGGGTTACGCCACAGGCTGAGACGGTCGGCGGTCCAACTGATGTCGCTGTGATCTCTAAGGGTGATGGATTCGTTTGGATCAAACGTAAGAACTATTTTGACCCGAAATTGAATCCTCAATTTTTAGAGCGTGCTCGCATAGATCGGAGGAGCCAATTATGAGACAGCGACAGCTTTCTGATCAGAGGCTATCCGCGCACTTTCTCTTAGAACTGCTATCTAAGTTCGGTTATTGATGATGTAAAGGAGTGGTAACCATGCTACCAACAGTCACTGAAGAAATGCTAAAAGGTATCCTAGAGATCGAGAAAGAAGGACGCGAAGAGACGCAGGTGTCACGATACGATGACCTAGAAGATCCGGCAGAGTTCGGCCGCCGTATTGCCAGAGAAGCCTTCAAGAAGCACATTCTGCAGCCAAGCGAGCTGACTGGCTGACTTCCGCGGGGCAAGACGCTAAGCGGGCCAGTGAGATTTGCTTTAGAGGGTTGACAGGACAATCAGAGCCGACTACGGCGGCCCGGCAGATGCAGGAGCTGCGGGCCGAGATGCGGCCTGAGGTCCAGAATGTGTTGACCGAGGTCCAGTGGATAGGCAATAGCCCCGATTGAGAAGAAAGAATAGATAATATGAGCGTACCAGACCGAAAGGAAAGCAAGGTGTCCGATATCAATACGACGAGCGTGGACGTAAGTCCGCCTCTTGACCTCTTGAACGGGGCGCTGACCTTTTTCAATGGCGTGGATGTGACTGACTACCTAGTGCGGGTTACAACGCAGGATGAATTAGGCCAGGATCACCCTTATGTTCACTTTACGCTCATGAGTTCGGTAAGATTTGATTTCCATGAAGGTCTTGAGATAGAAGTGATAGTCAGGCCAGCGCTGGATAACGATGACCTCAATCTAAAGACAGATCTGTTTGCATCCCGCAAGGCGGAGGAGGATATATCTCAGTGGGTGCTACACGTTCAGGTTATTGAGTATAAATTGGGAGAAAGTCACCATACAGTCGAGGTACTGTGTGCGGCACGTTCAGGTGGCCATCGTTATGTTGAACCTTCAATTAGTGAACGGACTTTCTGGGAGTATTTGGTGAATTGCGCTACTGGGGATCGTGTTCACTTCAAGACCCTTGAAGATGCGATGGGTGACTTAAGAGTTACCCGTGAGGAGGTTGACGCTTTGTTTAAGGTATTCATGGATAAATCGTTTATTCGTATAAGTCTAAAAGTTACGGATTCGAATTCTGGTGACGCCGTGCCAAGCGATTACTTTTGCTTGACGCGGGAGGGTTACGACCACTTTGGAGTAGAACACATGCATGATACGGCGGACATCACAAGAGGGACGGCGATAGAACTCCTTAGGATGGGTAACTTTCAACCGGCTCAAGGGCCAGAGTTCGAAAAGGCGGTAGATGAGGTTTATCGCCGGATGCTGAAGGGGCCGGATTATCGCTCTAGTCATGGGTTGCTACAGAACCTTCCGTTGGACTGTGAGTACACTTGGGAAATCGCGGCGAGTGAACCCCGCTGATCTTGACAAGGCGCACGAGGAAAGACCGACGCGAATAGATCTATCCCGGCCCAGTCGGGGGCGCTGCTTCGGCTTCGTCCGCTGCATCTCTGGAGTCGGTTGGGGATGTGCCAGAACCGGAACTGCTCACTGAGACGCCCCATCCGGCGCATCACCCCGGCGGCGAGACGCCTGCACCGCAACCGCGGCCCGGCCCACATCTCGTAGCGGCCACCGCTGGGCGGACATGGCCCGATCAAGGCCCTGATTGAAAATCCTCGAGGAACTTGCATAGTTTAGGATGATCTGTTACAGTGTCGACGGTATGGAAGACTTGGCCCTCGCCGTCATGGTCACGATGGTCTGCACCGGAGTGGGGGTTGCCGTCGCCGTGTTCGGGTTGATCTTCGTCGTCCACCGCCGGGACAAGCGATCTCAAGTGATCCGAGATGTCCGCACTGAGTTGCAAGCCGAGATCCGAGGCGTCCGCACTGAGCTGCAAGCTGAGTTCGAAAGAGTCCAGACCGGGTTGCCGTCCCAGACCCAGGGCGTCTGCACCTACCTCGGCACCCCGTTGGACAAACAGGTTCGGGAACTGCGAGTTGAGATCCAGCGCATTCGCGCTGACTCCAGGGCTCGGTCGGACAGGACGACACGAAGGTTGAGAGCTGAGATCGAAAGCATCCGCACCGAGCTGTGGTCCGAGATCGAAGGCGTGCGGACTGACTTCAGCACTCGGTTGGAGGATCAGCCCCGGGAGTTCGCAAGCTGAGATTGAAGGCGTCTTTCGGCGATGTTCAGGACCGGCCACGGTATTGAGCCTGCCTGTCCGCGAGTTCGTCTGCGACTCAAGCAGCGCCGTTGAAGGCGGCTAGTGTGTATGGCAATGCGAGCGGGTGGAGCGGGTTCGAGGCTCGACTCGGGCCGAGTCAGCGCCCGAGTCGATCTGCCTGATCGGGTCCTTGATCGGATCTGCCCGGGAGTGTCGATTGGTCCTGACTTGCGAGTTCTGTGAAAATGTACCGTGCCTGACCACGGCTACTTCGCCAACCTGATCTGGCAGATCGCCGACCTGCTGCGGGGCCCCTACCGTCCGCCGCAGTACGAGCGGGTCATGCTGCCCATGACCGTTCTGCGCCGGTTCGACTGCGTACTCGCCCCGACCAAGGCCCGGGTGCTGGCCGAGCACGAGCGGTCGGGCGGCAGGCTGGAGGGAGCGGCGCTCGACGCCAGGCTGAACCGGGCCTCGGGCCAGCGCTTCCACAACCACTCGCCCCTCGACTTCGAGAAGCTCAAGGGCGATCCGGACAACATCGCCCGGCATCTCGTCGGCTACATTCAGGGCTTCTCGGCCAACGTGCGCTCGATCTTCGAGTACTTCGAGTTCGAGAACGAGATCGAGAAGATGCAGGAGGCCGACATTTTGTATCTGGTGGTCTCGAAGTTCGGGGAAGTGGATCTGCACCCGGACCGGGTGCCCAACGAGCAGATGGGACTCATTTTCGAGAACCTGATCCGTCGCTTCAACGAATTGGCTAACGAAACCGCCGGGGATCACTTCACGCCGCGCGAGGTCATCCGGCTCATGGTGAGCATTCTCTTCATCCACGACGACGACCTCCTGGCCACTCCCGGCACGGTGCGCACCATTCTCGACCCGGCCTGCGGCACGGGCGGGATGCTGGCCGAGGCCCAGAACTACATTCGCGAGCACCACGGTGCCGCTCGGCTTTACTGTTACGGGCAGGACTACAACAGCCGCGCCTACGCCACTGCCGCCTCAGACATGTTGATGAAACAGATCGACCACAACGGCAGCGGCGACAACGTCTGCTTCGGCGACAGCCTCACCGATGACCAGTTTGCAGGCCAAACTTTCGACTACTTCCTCACCAATCCACCTTTTGGGGTGGATTGGAAGAAGCAGCGCAGTGACATTGAAGAGGAGCATGACAAGTACGGTTTCGACGGTCGATTCGGGGCGGGCTTCCCACGGGTGAGCGACGGGTCGCTGCTCTTCTTGCAGCACATGATCGACAAGTTCGAACCCGTACGGCCAGCCGAACAACGACACGGATCGCGCCTGGCCATCGTATTCAACGGCTCTCCGCTGTTCATCGGAGGTGCCGGATCGGGCGAGAGCAACATTCGCAAGTGGATCATCGAACAGGATTGGCTCGAAGCCATCATCGCCTTGCCGGAGCAGATGTTCTACAACACCAGTATCGGAACTTACATTTGGATCGTCACTAATAAGGAGTGGCAGCGCCAGGGCAAGATCCAGTTACTCGACGCCCGCCACTGTTGGACGGCCGGAGGCAGTGAAGAGAGCAAGCGCAGCCTCGGTGACAAGAGACGGCACCTCACCTCGCCCCAGATCGAGGAGATCGCAATGATCTACGGCCGGTTCGAAGACGGTGAATATTCGAAGATCTTCGATAATGCTGACTTCGGTTTCACGCGCGTGACCGTGGAGCGCCCATTGCGGTTGCGCTATCAGATGACGACTGAAGCCAGGGATCGCTTTTATGACGAGTGTCCGCATCTCGACGATGATGTGCAAGCCATCAACGAGATGCTAGGCCGTGAACCCCATCTAGATTGGAACGCCGTTTGGAACCGAACCCAAGATTTGTTGCACCAGCGTAGATCGAAGTGGAAAAACACTGAGAAGAAACTCTTCCGCGAAGTGTTTACGGATCAAGACTCGGAGGCTGATCCGGTCACAAAGGATGGCCGAACTTCCAACTATGAGCCTGATCCAAAGTTTCGTGACTTCGAAAGTGTGCCTCTCACGGACGATGTAGATTTGTACTTTGAGCGCGAGGTTCGCCCACATTTGCCTGACGCTTGGATGGATAGAAGCAAAGACAAGATCGGTTACGAAATCAACTTCAACCGACACTTCTACAAGTACAAACCACCAAGAGCACTTGAAGAAATAGACGCTGACCTTAAAGAGGCCGAAGAAGAGATCGTGCGACTTTTGAGGGAGGTAACAACTTGAATCATCTGGCATGGATCGCTTCATTGCCTAAGCTGTGGAAAGTTAAACCTCTAAGAGCTGTGGCGGATTGCATGGTCAGCAATGTCGATAAATTATGCATGGATAATGAAGAATCAGTTCGCCTTTGTAACTACATGAACGTTTATCACAATGAATTCATTACTTTATCTATGGATTTTATGCGAGCAACCGCTACTAGAAGAGAAGTGGCAACTTATTGCCTCAAATCAGGTGACGTTATAATAACTAAAGACTCTGAGACATGGAAAGATATAGGAGTACCTGCTTTGGTAAGAGAGACTGCCAATGATCTTGTATGTGGTTATCATCTTGCGCTTCTAAGACCTAGCTTCAAAATAACTGGAGCATTCTTATTGCGGTGTTTTCAGGCAGAATCAATTGCTATTCAGTTAGAACTTGCAGCTAACGGGGTTACGCGCTTTGGGCTACCTAAATCTGAGATCTTATCCGTTATGTTACCGATTCCACCGTTGGTGGATCAGAAAACTATTGCTGACTATTTGGATCGTGAAACGAAGCGCATAGATGCATTGATAGTAGCTAAAGAGCGGATATTGGATTTATTAAATGAGAAGCGTCAGGCATTAATTACTCACTCCATAGTGCGTAGCTTTGATTCTTGTATTCCCGCTAAACGTCTGAAGTATGTCGTGCGGCTGCGCCGATCTGGAACTCAGGATTACATGGGAAGGTCTTATGTAGGCTTAAAAGATATTGAGTCATGGACCGGCCAGTTGCTGCGTAGTGCAGAAGATAGTAATGATTGTATGTCAGTTATGTCTGTTGGTAGTAACTTTGAGAGTGGAGATGTACTCTTTGGTAAGTTGCGTCCGTATCTTGCGAAGGCATGGATTGCAGAGTTTCAAGGTCAATCTTCTACTGAGTTTCTTGTCATGAAGCCGCTTGAAGTTGAGTCACGCTTTCTACTATATATTTGCCTTTCCCGATACTTTGTTGAATTAGTTAATAGCGCTACTTTCGGTTCCAAAATGCCGAGAGCTGACTGGACTTTTATGGGTAGTATACGTATACCAGTACCAAAGTGGGATGAACAGCGGGATATTGTTACCCAGATAGATCGGGAGATAGTAAGGATTGAAAAGCTTAGGTTTAAGACAGAACACTCGATTGGCTTGCTCAAGGAGAGGCGAACAGCCCTTATAACCGCGGCTGTGACCGGGCAGATAGATGTGGAGGAAATGGCGGCGTGAGTTCGCCGGATCGACCGAATTGCAGGTGCGCGAGTTGACACTTCGTGTGACTGTCCGTTCTGAGATGTTACGCTGGGCCTGCGAGCGCGCCGGTTTCGAGTTGGACGAGGTTGCTCGTCGCGTGCCGCAGTTGCTGGCTTGGGAGAGCGGTGAGAGGCAACCGACACTCAAACAACTCGAAGGCTTCGCCAAGGTCACTCACACTCCCATCGGCTATTTCTTCCTTCCCGAACCTCCAGTCGAGCAAGTGCCGATTCCCGACTTCCGCACCATCGCAGATAAGCCTGTGATCCGCCCAAGCCCCAATCTGCTCGACACGATTTATCTCTGCCAGCAGCGCCAGGACTGGTATCGCGACTACGCCCGGTCTGTGGGGGACGAACTGCCGACCGTCGTCGGCTCGGCTCAGAGAACCGATGATGTGGTGAGCACCGCCGCGGTTATCCGTGACGCTTTGGGCTTCGACTTGGACGAGCGGCGCAAGTTCGGCACTTGGACTGAGGCGCTGCGCCGATTCATCGAACAAGCGGACTCGGCGGGGGTGCTGGTGATGGTCAACGGAGTGGTGGGCAGCAACACCAGCCGCAAGCTCGATCCAGAAGAGTTCCGCGGCTTCACGCTGATCGACGATGTGGCTCCGTTGATCTTCATCAACGGGGCCGATACCAAGGCGGCACAGATGTTCACGTTGGCCCACGAGCTAGCCCATGTCTGGCTCGGCCAGTCGGCCCTCTCCGACAGCCATGCTCGAACACTTCCGAACCACGACGTCGAGAGGTGGTGCAACCAGGTGGCCGCGGAGACACTGGTGCCCCTGGCCGCGATACGCGACGCTCACGAGCCGAAGGCTGAGCTACGGACCGAACTGGATCGGCTGGCTCGTCGCTTCAAGGTGAGCACGCTGGTGGTGCTGCGCCGCCTACGCGACATTGACGCCCTCACTGCGAAGCAGTACCGAGAGGCTTACGGGGCCGAGTTGGAACGCCTGCGAGGGCTGCCCGCGGGCAGCGGCGGGAACTTCTATCTGACCCTCGGTGCCCGAGTTGGGCAGCGATTCGCTCACGCGGTGGTGGCCAGCACCCTTGAGGGCAGATCGTCCTTCACCGAGGCCTTCAGGCTGCTGGGGTTCAAGAAAATGTCCACCTTCCGCAGCCTCAGCGAGAACCTGGGTATGGGCATGTGATGGCCTACCTCCTCGACGCCAATGTGTTCATGAGCGCCAGCAACCTGCACTACGGCTTCGACTTCTGTCCCGCCTTCTGGGACTGGCTGATCGAGTCCAACCGGGCGGGAAGGGTCTTCAGCATTGAGAAGGTGGAGGGCGAGATCCGAGCCGGGGGAGACGAGCTGACGGATTGGGCCGAGCAGCGCGGCACGGGATTCTTTCTCAAACCCGACGAGAACGTGTTGTCCGCACTGGACAGAGTGAGCAACTGGGCCTACGAGCAAGATTACGATCAAGCCGCCGTGCATACTTTTCTGTCGGTGGCGGACTACTACTTGGTCGCTCATGCTTTGGCCCACGGCCACGCGGTGGTGACCCACGAAAAGCCGGCCAACTCGCGCAAGAAGATCAAGATCCCCAACGCGTGCGTAGCGTTGGGGATCACCTGCATGACTCCCTTCGAGATGCTGCGGCGCGAACGGGTCCGGTTCGTGCTGGAGGCGCCGTGAGCCGAATCAGCGAGGCCGCCTTCGAGACCGTAATCGAGTCCCGGCTATTGGAGAACGGCTACGTCTCAATTCTCGGAGAGAGCTTCGACCGGGAACGGGCATTGTTCCCCGAAACCCTGTTGGCCTTCATCCGCGAGACTCAGCCCAAGGAGTGGGCCAGGCTGGAAGGACTCTTGGGCGAGCAGACCGGCGCGCAGGTCCTGAGCGACCTGTGCAAATGGATGGACATGAACGGCTCGCTGGCCGTGCTGCGCCACGGGTTCAAGTGCTACGGGCGGACCCTGCGAGCCGCGTTTTTCAAAGCGGCCCACGAGCTGAACCCCGACCTTGAGGCCGGCTACGCGGCCAACCGCCTCGGGATCACCCGCCAACTCCGCTTCTCGCCCCGGTCGGAGCAGTCGCTGGACGTGACCCTGAGCCTCAACGGCATCCCCGTAGCCACGGTCGAGCTCAAGAACCCGCTCACCGGGCAAACCGCCGACGACGCCATGCGCCAGTACCGGCGCGACCGCGATCCCCGCGAGCCGATCTTCGAGTTCAAGCGGCGCACGCTCGTCCACTTCGCCGCCGACACCGAGAGTGTGCGCATGGCCACGCGGCTGGCCGGCGACGCGACCCAGTTCCTGCCCTTCGACAAGGGATGCGACGGGGGAGCGGGGAACCCGCCCGATCCGGCCGGCCGCGGCTATCGCACCGCCTACCTATGGGAGGAGGTGCTCGAGCGGGACAGCCTGCTCGACGTGCTGGCCCGGTTCGTTCACCTGCAGATCGACGAGAAGCGCGACGACCGGGGACGGACCACGAAGGCCGAGACCCTGATCTTCCCTCGCTATCACCAGCTCGATGCCGTAAGGCGGTTGGTGAAAACGGCTCGCGACGAGGGCGTGGGGCACAACTACCTCGTTGAGCACTCAGCCGGCAGCGGCAAGAGCAACACCATCGCCTGGCTCGCACACCGGCTCGCCTCGCTGCACAACGAGGCCAGCGAGCGGGTCTTCGACGGCGTGATCGTGGTGACCGACCGGGTGGTGCTCGACCAGCAGCTCCAGGACACGATCTACCAGTTCGAGCACAAGCGCGGGGTGGTGCAAAAGATCGACGAGCGCTCCCGCCAGCTCGCCGAGGCTCTGGCCGACGCGGTCCCGATAGTCATAACCACCCTTCAGAAGTTCCCCTTCGTGTCGCGCCAACTGCTGGAGATGGCCGAGGAACAGGGCGACGAGGGGACCGGGGCGCTGCCGACTAGGCGCTACGCGGTAATCGTCGACGAGGCCCACAGCTCCCAGAGCGGGGAGACGGCCACGGATCTCAAAGAGGTCCTCGGCGGCGAGGACCTGAGGGAGGAGGCCCGCCGAAGGGCGGCCGAGGAAGGCCGAGAAGACCTTGAGGAGCTGTTCCGCAGCATGGCCAAGCGGGGCCGGCAGTCGAATCTGAGCTTCTTCGCCTTCACGGCCACGCCCAAGCACAAGACCCTCGCCGTGTTCGGGCGCAACGGCGAGCCGGTCCACCGCTACACGATGCGCCAGGCGATCGAGGAGGGGTTCATCCTCGACGTGCTCAGGAACTACACCACCTACGCCACCTACTACGGGCTGCTCAAAGCCTGCGACGACGATCCGAACGTCAACCAGAAGAAGGCGGCCAGGGCGCTGGTTCGCTTCATGCGCCTTCACCCCCACAACATCGCCCAGAAGACCGAGGTGATGGTCGAGCACTTCCACGCCGTCACCCGGCACCGGATCGGCGGCCGGGCCAAGGCCATGGTCCTCACCGGCTCCCGCCTGGAGGCCGTGAGGTACAAGCAGAGCTTCGACGAATACATCCAGAAGAAGGGCTACCCGATCAAGACGCTGGTCGCTTTCTCGGGGGTGGTGCGGGACGACAAGGCGCCTGATGTGGAATACACCGAGGAAAAGATGAACTCGGGCATCAGGGAGAAGGAGCTCCCGGAGAAGTTCGCAACCCAGGAGTACCAGGTGCTGCTTGTAGCGGAGAAGTACCAGACCGGATTCGACCAGCCCCTGCTGCACACGATGTACGTGGACAGGCGGCTCGCCGGCATCCAGGCCGTGCAGGCGCTGTCGCGGCTGAACCGCACCCACCCGCTCAAAGAGGACACCTTCGTGCTCGACTTCGTGAACGACCGCGGGGAGATCCACGAGGCGTTCAAGGCCTATTACGAAGGCTCCGAGATGGGCGAGGAGGTCGATCCGGCCCGGATGTACGCCGTCAAGGGCGAGTTGGACGAATCGGGGATCTACCTACCCGAAGAGGTCGAGGAGTTCTGCGCCACCTACTTCAAGCCGAAGCAGCGTCAGACCGTCCGGGACCACGAGGCCATGAACGCAGCGCTGGACCCGGCCGTGTCCCGCTTCTCCGCCCTGCAGCAGGGCGAGGAGGACGAAGCGGAGCTTTGGAGGGGTAAGGTTCAGGCGTTCCGCAACCTCTACAGCTTCCTCAGCCAGATAATCCCCTATCAGGACTCGGATCTAGAGCGCTTGTACGTCTTCCTGCGCCACTTGGCCGCGAAACTGCCCCGGCGCTGGACCGGCGGGGCATACCAGTTCGACGACGAGGTGCGGCTCGAGTACTACCGCCTGCAGAAGATCAGCGAGGGCTCGATCTCGCTCAAGGAGGGCGAGGCCGAACCCCTTGACGGCCCCACCGAGGTGGGCACCGGATCGGCTCGGGAGGAGGCGGTGCCGCTCTCGAAGCTCATCGATGTGATCAACGATCGTTTCGGCACCGACTTCAACGACGCCGACCAGCTCTTCTTCGATCAGATCGTCGAGGCGGCGGTCAGCGACGGCGAGCTGCGCCGGGCCGCGGCCGTGAACCCCGAGGGCAAGTTCGAGCTGCTGTTCAGAGGCCTTTTGGAGCGGTTCTTCGTGGAACGCATGGACCAGAACGAGGAGATCTTCGTCCGCTACATGAACGACGACGCGTTCCAGCGGGCGGTCGGCGACTGGATGGCATCCGAGGCCTACAGCCGGCTGCGGGTCGCGGAGCCAGAAGATGGGCCGCAGCCCGGTCGGACGCTCCCGCCCCGGCTGCGGCTGGTAGAAGGCCGTGCTGAGGACCGCTACAAGACCTGCGTGCCGCTCGTCCCGCTCGAAGCGGCCGCCGGGGCTTTCGGCCAGCCCCAGCGCGTTGAGGACGGAGACTTCGAGTGGGTGGCCGTAGAATCCGGCCACCGCCTCGGTCCGGGCATGTTCGTCGCCCGGGTGGTCGGCCAGTCGATGGAGCCGTTGATCCCCGACGGGGCCTGGTGTCTGTTCCGCGGCCCGGTGGAAGGCGCACGTCAGGGAAGGATCGTTCTGGTGGAACTGCGCGACGCCATCGATCCCGAGACGGGCCAGCGGTACACCGTCAAGCGGTACGACAGCCAGAAGTCTTCTGACGGCGAGTCCTGGCGGCACACCCGCATCGCGTTGCGGCCCGTCAACCCCGACTTCGAGCCCATCGTCCTGACCGACGCCGACGAGGGCGAGCTGCGGGTGGTGGCGGAGTTCGTGGAAGCGCTGGGGGAGAGCGGCTGAGATGGGACGGCCCCGCTCGCCCCGGGGGCGGGCCCGACTCACCCACGAGAGGCTGGCCGAGGCCTACCCGGAGGCGGTGTGCGAGCTCGACCATCGCAACCCGTACGAGCTGCTGGTGGCCACCATCCTGTCGGCCCAGGCCACCGACGTGGGGGTCAACAAGGCCACCCCGGCGCTGTTCGCCCGCTTCCCCGACCCGTGGGCGCTGGCCGCGGTGGAGCCCGAGCAAGTCGAGCCCTACGTGAGCACCATCGGCCTGTTCCGCCAGAAGTCCAAAAGCCTGGTGGGCTCGGCCCGCCGGCTGGTAGAAGAGCACGACGGCGAGGTGCCCGGCGACATGCGCGATCTGGTGAAGCTGCCCGGGGTGGGCCGCAAGACGGCCAACGTCATCCGCAGCGTGGCCCTGGGGCTGCCCGGCCTGCCGGTGGACACCCACGTCACCCGGCTGTCGGGCCTGCTGGGCCTCACCGCCGAGACCGACCCGGTGCGGATCGAGGAGGAGCTCAACCCCATGATCCCCGCCGCCGAGCGGGGCGACTTCAGCCTCCGCATGATCCTCCACGGCCGCCGGGTGTGCATCGCCCGCCGCCCCCGCTGCGAGGACTGCCTCCTCAACGACTTCTGCCCCTCCAGCGCCCTCTGAGCCGCCCTGTGTCCCGCCCCGCCGCCGGATGAGCGGCCGCCGCCCCGGTAGCGTGGCGGGGTGCTCAGCCGCCTGGATCTCCGCGGCCTGACCAGGCCGCTGGACTCGGTCCTCCCCCGACCCCGCCGCCTCCCCGACGGCCCCGTCGAGGAGGTCCGGGCCATCATCGAGCAGGTCAGAGCCGGCGGCGACCGGGCCCTGATCGAGCTGACCCGCCGCTTCGACGGGATCGAGCTCGAGTCCCTGACCGTTAGCGACGAGCAGGTCGCGGCCTCACTGGAGCGGGCGCCCCGGCCGGTGAGAGAGGCCCTGGAGACCGCCGCGGCCAACGTGGCCGGCTACTGCGCCCGCCAGTTGCCCGCCGACTTCACCTTCGACTCCGGCGGGATCATGGTGCAGGGGCGGCACCGGCCGGTGGACCGGGCCGGCTGCTACGTGCCGGGGGGCCGGGCCGTCTACCCGTCCACGGTGATAATGACCGCCGTGCCAGCCCGCACCGCCGGGGTGGGCGAGATCGCCTTGGCCGTGCCGCCCGGACCGGGCGGGGCCGTTCCCGACGCCGTGCTGGCCGCGGCCGCCATCGCCGGGGTGGACCGGGTCCACCCGGTCGGGGGGGCCCAGGCGGTGGCGGCCCTGGCCTACGGCACCGAGTCGGTCGCGGCGGTGGACGTCATCGCCGGGCCGGGCAACGTCTACGTGGCGCTGGCCATGCGGGAGGTGGCCGGGACGGTGGGGGTGCCCTCGGCCTTCGCCGGCCCGTCGGAGGTGGTGGTGGTGGCCGACGCCTCCGCCGACCCCGACCTGGCCGCCATCGACGTGATCCTGCAGGCCGAGCACGGCCCCGACGGGCTGGCCTGGCTGGTGACCTGGGACGACGAGGCGGCCGAGGCCGTCACGGCCTCGGTGGCCCGGCTGGCCGCCGCCGCCGACCGGTCCGGCGAGATCGCCGCCACCCTGGAGTCCTGCGGCTACGCCGTGGTCTGCGAGTCGCCGCAGCAGGCCATGGACGTGGTCAACCGGATCGCCCCCGAGCACCTCGAGCTCCAGGTGGCCGACCCCGAGGCGCTGCTGCCGCTGGTGCGCAACGCCGGGGCCGTGTTCTGCGGCCCCTGGGCGCCGGCCTCGCTGGGCGACTACCTGGCCGGGCCCAGCCACGTGCTGCCCACCAACGGCACCGCCCGGTTCGCCGGCGCCCTGGGGGTGCGCGACTTCATGAAGGACGTCCACGTGGTGACCGCCGACCCCGACGGCCTGGCGGCGGCGGCCCCCCACGTGATCGCCCTGGCCGAGGCCGAGGGCCTGACCGCCCACGCCGACTCCGTCCGGCTCCGCACCGGGAGCCGCGCGTGACTCCCAGGATCGTCGCTGAAGCAGGCGCCGGCCCGGGCAAGACCTCCGCCCGCACCTACAGGAGCCGCACGTGACCCCCAGGATCGAGGCCCGGGCGGACATCGCCCTGATGTCGGGCTACCACTCTCCCCAGCTCGACGTGAAGGTCCGGCTCAACACCAACGAGAGCCCGGTCCCGCCGCCGGAGGAGTTCACCGAGGCCGTGGCCGCCGCGGTGCGCCGGATCGACTGGCATCGCTACCCCGACCGGTCCGCCCGCGAGCTGAAGGCCAAGATCGCCGGCCTGCACGGCGGCGGCGTCGAGCCCGGAAACGTGTTCGCGGCCAACGGCTCCAACGAGGTGATCCAGTGCCTGCTGTTGGCCTTCGGGGGGCCGGGCCGGGCCGCGGCCACCTTCGAGCCCACCTACGCCCTGCACAGCCACCTGGCCCGGGTCACCGGCACCGCTTCGGTCCAGGGCCGCCGCGCCGCCGACCTGAGCCTCGACCTCGACGAGGCGGCGGCCGTGATCGACCGGCGCCGCCCGGAGGTGACCTTCCTGTGCTCGCCCAACAACCCCACCGGCATGGCCGACGACCCCGGCGCGGCGGCGGCCGTGCTGGAGATGGCGTCGGCGGCGGGCGGGCTGCTGTGCGTGGACGAGGCCTACGGGCAGTTCAGCCCCCACACCGCCCTCGACCTGGCCGGCCCCGACGTGCCGCTGGCGGTGACCCGCACCTACTCCAAGACCTGGGCCATGGCCGGGGCCCGGCTCGGCTACCTGATCGGCCCCGACTGGGTGGTGGCCGAGCTGGACAAGGTGGCCCTGCCCTATCACCTCGACGCCATGACCCAGGCCGCGGGGATCGCCGCCCTCGACCACGTCGGCGAGATGAACCGGCGGGTGGCCGACTTGGTGGCCGAGCGCTCCCGGCTCAGCGCCGGGCTGGAGCGCCTGCCGGTGAAGGTCTGGCCGTCGGACGCCAACTTCGTGCTGTTCCGGCCCGCCCCGGTGCCGGGGGCCGAGGTGTGGCGGCGCCTGGTGGACCGCTCCGTGCTGGTCCGGGACTGCTCCTCGTGGCCCGGGCTGGAGGGCTGCCTGCGGGTCACCGTCGGCGCCCCCGGCGAGAACGACGCCTTCCTGGAAGCGCTGGAGGAGATACTCACATGATCCGCCGCCCCCGCCACTGGCCCCGCCAGTCTCGCCCGGTCAAGGAGATCCGCCCATGAAGCCCCGCACTGAATCCGACCCCCGCCCGGTCAAGGAGATCTGCCCATGAGCCCCCGCACCGCATCGGAGTCCCGGGTCACCAAGGAGACCCGCATAGAGGTGGAGCTGAACCTCGACGGCGCCGGCGCCGCGGAGGTGTCCACCGGCCTGCCCTTCTTCGACCACATGCTCGACCAGCTCGGCCGCCACGGCGGGTTCGACCTAACCGTCAGGGCCAGCGGCGACCTCGAAGTGGACAGCCACCACACGGTGGAGGACGTGGGCATCGTGCTGGGCCGGGTCTTCCGGGAGGCCCTGGGCGACAAGGCCGGCGTCCGCCGCTTCGCCAGCATCACCGTGCCCCTCGACGAGGCCGCGGTGGAGGCGGTGGTGGACCTGTCGGGCCGCCCGTTCCTGCACTACGACATCGACTTCCCCGGCCAGAAGATCCTGGGCGACCCCCCGTTCGACCCCCAGCTCGCCGAGGAGTTCTGGCGGGCCTTCGCCACCGCCTCGGCCATGACCCTGCACCTGACCCTCAAGCGGGGCAAGAACACCCACCACATAGTGGAGGCGACCTTCAAGGGAGTGGCCCGAGCCCTGCGCGACGCGGTGCGGGTGGAGGGCGCGGCCCTGCCCTCCACCAAGGGAACCCTATGACCGGCACCGAGGAGCCATAGCCTCGGAGCATGACCGTCGACGGGGCTGCACCGGGGCCCCTGATCGCCATTTTGGACTACGGGATCGGCAACCTGGCCTCGGCCCGCAAGGGCTTCGCCCGGGCCGGGGCCGACGCCCGGCTGACCGCCGACCGGGGGCTGATCGCCGAGGCCCAAGCCGTGGTGCTGCCCGGAGTGGGGGCCTTCGCCCCCTGCATGACGGCCCTGGGCCGCACCGGCCTCGACGAGGTGGCGGTGGAGGCGGTGGAGGCGGGCCGTCCGTTCATGGGCATCTGCGTGGGCATGCAGTTGCTGTTCGCCGGCTCCGAGGAGGCCCCGTCGACACCGGGTCTGGGCTTATTCGACCCGTGGGTCCGGCTGATCCCGGGAGAGGTCAAGCGGCCCCAGATGCAGTGGAACGTGCTGGACCGCCGGGGCGACCACCCCATGTTCGCGGGCTTGGGCCCGCAGGCCTGGGTGTATTTCGTCCACTCCTACGCTCCCGAGGACGGCGACGACGTGATCGCCACCTGCCGCTACGGCGGCGACTTGGTGGCCGCGGTGGCCCGAGAGAACCTGTGGGCAGTGCAGTTCCACCCCGAGAAGTCCTCGACCGCCGGCCTGCGGATACTGGCCAACTTCGTGGCCAGCCTCGGCAACGGATCGGACCCTCCGGCCGGTTCGGGTCACCCGGCCGAGGCCGGGTCGTGAAGCTGTTTGCGGCCATCGACATCCGCGGCGGCCGGTGCGTGCGGCTCCATCAGGGCGACTACGACCAGGAGACGGTCTACGGCGACAACCCGGCGGCGACGGCGGCGGAGTTGGCCGAGGCCGGGGCCGACTGGATCCACGTGGTGGACCTGGACGCGGCCCGCACCGGGTCGCCCGTGAACCGGCCCGCGGTGGCCGCGGTGGCCGCGGCAGTGGACGTGCCGGTGCAGGCCGGGGGCGGCGTCCGCTCGGCCGAGGCCGCCCGGGCCCTGTTCGACGCCGGGGTGGAGCGGGTGGTGCTGGGCACGGCCGCGCTGGACGACCCGGGACTGGTCCGAGACCTGGCCCGGTCGAGCCGGGTGGCGGTCGGCCTCGACGCCCGGGGCGGGGGAGTGGCCGCCGACGGCTGGCGGACCGACACCGGCCGGACCGCGCTGGAGGTGGCCGCCGAGTTCGCCGATGCCGGGGTGGACGCCTTCGTGGCCACCGACATCGACCGAGACGGAACCATGGGCGGCCCCGACTTGGCCGGCCTGGCCGTCCTGCTGGAGGCCGCCGAGACCGCGGTGGTCGCCTCCGGCGGAGTCGGCGCTCTCGACCACCTAGACGCCTTGGCCGGCCTGGAGCGCGGCGGCCGGCGGCTGGAGGGTGTGATCGTGGGCAAAGCCCTCTACGAGGGCCGCTTCACCGTCGCCGAAGCAGTCGAGCGACTGCGGGGTGGCTTATGACCAAGGTGGTGCGGGTGATCCCCTGTCTGGACGTGGACGGGGGCCGGGTGGTGAAGGGCGTGAACTTCGTCGGCATCCGCGACGCCGGCGACCCGGTGGAGCTGGCCGCCCGCTACGACGAGCAGGGCGCGGACGAGCTGGTGTTCCTCGACATCACCGCCTCCTCGGACCGGCGGGACACCACGGTGGCCATGGCCCGGGCCGTGGCCGACGAGGTGTTCATCCCCTTCACCATCGGCGGCGGCATCCGCACCGACGACGACGCCCGCCTGCTCCTGCGGGCCGGAGCCGACAAGGTGAGCGTCAACACCGCGGCGGTGCGCCGCCCCGAGCTGGTCTCCGAGATCAGCCGCACCTTCGGGGCCCAGTGCTGCGTGGTGGCCATCGACGCCCGAGCCTCCGACCGCCAGGCCGGGGGCTACGAGGTGTTCACCCACGGCGGTCGGACCCGCACCGGCATCGACGCGCTGGAGTGGGCCCGCGAGGCCGAGCGGCTGGGGGCGGGCGAGATCCTGCTCACCTCCATGGACCGAGACGGCACCCGGGACGGCTTCGACTTGGCCCTCACCGCGGCCGTCGCCGCGGCGGTGAACGTCCCGGTGATCGCCAGCGGCGGCGTGGGAACCCTCGACCACCTGGTGGAGGGCGTGGTCGACGGCGGCGCCGACGCGGTGCTGGCGGCCAGCATCTTCCACTACGGCCACCACACCGTGGCCGAAGCCAAGACCCGCCTGCTGGCAGCCGGCGTAACCGTCCGCCCACCCCCCTGACCGCCCGCCCGCCCCCGACCTCACGCCCTCCTGACCTCTCGTCCTCTTCGGGTTTTCTGAGCAAAAAATGTCGCTATACGGCAATTTTTTGCTCAGAAAAACCAGAGGGGGGAGTCCGCCTGAAGGGGGCCCGTCTGAGAAAAGGTCCGCCTGGGGGGCCCGTCTGAGAAAAGGTCCGCCTGGGGGTCCCGTCTGAGAGGGGGGGTCCGCCTGGGGGTCCCGTCTGAGAGGGTGGTCCGCCTGAAGGGGTCCGCCTGAGAGGGGTCCGTCTGAGGAGGTCCGCCTGGGGGGGGGGGGGGGGGGGTCCGTCTGAGGGGGTCCGCCTGAAGGGGTCCGAAAGAAGGAGGTCCGAAGGAAAGGGCGGCGGGGGCGGTAGGCTCTTGACCTGCCAATGGTGACGACAACTTCAACCGCCACCTTGGACCCGAACCTGGCCCTGTCGGAAGACTTCGCCGAACTCGTGCGCCGCCACGTGGACGGTCGGGCCACAGCCGATGAGCTGGAGCTGCTCAAAGCCAACGGGCAGGTTTGGGCCCGAGCTTTGTACCGCCTGCTCGACGACGTGGCCGAGTCGATCGACGACGTGCGGGCCACCGTCCGCGGCCATCAGCGGGCGGTCATCATGGCCGACCTGGAGGCCGACTACAGGGCGGTGGACGGGGTGCTGTCCGAGCTGGTCGGCCCGCCCCGGGCCCCGCTCGGCGGCGGCTCCGAGAACGGGGCGCCCGAGGCCGGGGTGGCGGAGCTGCAGCTCTCGTGGATCCCCGGCCGGGTCATCGCCTGGGCCGCCGGCCACGGAGCGCCGCCCGAGAGCGCCGAGGGGGTGAGGGCCCGCCTCGACGACTGCGGGGGCTCCACCGTGGAGTGGGCGCTGTACCGGCCGGTCAAGCTCGGGGGCCGCAACCGGGCCGAGACCGTCTCCGCCCCGGTCGAGAGCTGCCTCGGCTGGCTGGTGGCGCTGGGCGACACGGCCGGCGAGGAGGGGATCGGCCCGAGCGTGGCCTGGCTGGGCCTGGTCGCCGCCCTGGCCGTGCGGCTCACCGCCCAGGGCCGCTTCGTCCCCCAACTCAAGAAGCTCCGCCGCCGCGACACAGGCAGCGACAACGGCGACGGCGCCCCCCGCGACGGCGCCCCCCGTGACGGTGCCCCCCGCCGCGACGCCGGGAGCTTCGCCGTCCGCTGGGCGCCGGCCCTGGTGGAGGCCGAGACCCTGTCCTCCCTGGCCGACTCGCTGCCCGGAACGGCGGCCGCCTTCGAGAACCAGCGGGACCGGATCGCCTTCACCCAGGCCGCGCTGGCCGACCTGGTGGACGCCATCGTCAGCCAGGCCGTCGAGCGGCTCGACGTGCCCGCCCCGCCGCCGGAGCCCTCCACCCGGGCCGACGCGGCCGAGGCCATGCTGGCCCACCTCGACGGCGAGCCCTTCGAGATCCCCAGCCGGCACGGGTCCGAGCTGGCCCGCCGGCTCGACCAGTGGTCGCGCCCGGTGACCGGCCCCCACGACCGGGGCCTGGTGGTCCAGCTCGACCCGCCGGACGAGAGCGGCGCCTGGCACCTGTCGGTGCTGTCGATCTCCAGCGCCGGGGAGCTGCAGCCGGTCGAGTCGGCCCTGGTCAACGCCTCGCCCGCCCGCCGGCACTCGGTGCGCCACCAGCTCGCCCGGCTGGAGCGGCTCTACCCCGAGCTGCTGCGGCTGGGCGGGCGCCGCCGGGGCGAGGTGATGCTGGGCCAGGACGAGGCCTGGACGCTCATGACCGAAAAGGGCCTAGTCCTCACCGCCGGCGGCTACGACGTCAGGGTGCCGGCGCTGTCCCGCCGCCGGCCCCGGCCGTCGCTGCGCCTCACCTCGCTGGAGGCCCAGGACTCGATGGTGGGCGCCACCCAGCTCGCCGACGTCCGCTGGTCGGTGGTCTTCGACGACGTCGATCTCACCGCGGATGAGATCCGCCGCCTGGCCTCGCAGGCCCGCCCGCTGGTGAAGAGCCGGGGCCAGTGGGTCGAGATCGAGCGGGCCGATCTGGTGGAGGCGGCCGAGGCGCTGGCCGAGCGGGCCGACCAGACCCGGCTGACCGGCGCCGACATGCTGAGGCATACCCTCGGCCTGGAGGGCTCCCCGCTGGCCGGGGGGGTCACCATCGCGGGCGACGGCTGGGCCGCCGACCTGATCCGCAGCGCCCAGAGGCTGGACGGCGCCGCCGGCGCCCAGCCGGACGGGTTCTGCGGGGCGCTGCGGTCCTACCAGTCCGAGGCCCTCGGATGGCTAGGGTTCCTCGAGGACGCCGGGCTGGGCGGGTGCCTGGCGCTGGACATGGGCCTGGGCAAGACGCCGACCATGCTGGCCCACGTCGACAAGGCCATCGCCGACGGCGTGGCCGAGGGGCCGTCGCTGGTCATCGCCCCGCCCGCGGTGGTGGGCAACTGGGCGTCGGAGGCCCGGCGGTTCGTGCCCGACCTGGAGATCGCCGTCCACCACGGCCCCAGCCGGATCGACAAGGCGGACGTGCCGGGCCTGGCCGCCGGCGTCCACCTTGTCATCACCAGCTACGGCACCGCCATGCGCGACATCGACGGGTTCGAGCGGGTCGACTGGTCCAAGGTGGTCCTCGACGAGGCCCAGGCCATCAAGAACCCGGCCGGAGAGACCGGCCAGCAGCTCCGGCGGCTGACGGCCCGCAGCCGGGTGGCCCTCACCGGCACCCCCATCGAGAACGGGCTGGGCGACCTGTGGACCATCATGGACTTCTGCAACCCGGGCCTGCTGGGGGCCCGGGCCCAGTTCGTGGCCGAGATGTCCAAGGTCTCCAAGGACTCCAAGGCCGCCGAGGGCGACTCCGGCGGGGAGGGGGTGCTGGCCGCCCTCAACGGCATCCTGGTGTTCCGCCGGACCAAGGCCGAGCCCCAGATCGCGGCCGAGCTGCCGGACCGCATCGACGAGCTCGACCACTGCACCATGACCGCCGAGCAGATCGGGCTCTACCAGGCCGTGCTCGACCGGCTGGTGGCCGACACCGCCGACCAGGAGTCGGACCCCAAGAAGAAGGGCGCGGTGCTGGCCGCCATCACCGCCCTCAAGCAGATCTGCAACCACCCGGTCAACTACATCGAAGACGGCGAACCCCTCGACGGCCGGTCGGGGAAGCTGGCCCGCCTGAACGAGATCCTCGAGGTGGTGTTCGCCTCCGACGAGCGGGCGCTGATCTTCACCCACTTCGCCACCTGGGGGGAGCGGCTGGCGGAGTACCTGACCCAGCTCACCGGGTCGCCCATCGACTGCTACCACGGCGGCCTGGCCCGCCGGACCCGGGACGAGATGGTGGCCCGGTTCCAGCGCGGGACGGGGCCGGGGGCGCTGGTCTTGTCCATCAAGGCGGGCGGGACCGGCCTCAACCTCACCGCGGCCAGCCACGTGGTGCTCTACGACCGGTGGTGGAACCCGGCGGTGGAGGACCAGGCCCGGGACCGGGCCTGGCGCATCGGGCAGAAGAACACGGTGGTGTGCCACCGGCTGGTGTGCCCGGGCACGGTGGACGAGCGGGTGGAGGAGATCGTGGCCGGCAAGCGCCGGATCGCCGATCTGGTCCTGCCCAAGGCGAGTTCCATCGGCGACCTCGACAGCGACCAGCTCCGGGCCGCGCTGGGCATCGACCCCGACCTGCTGCTGGTGGACGACGAGAACGGGGCCGGTAGGGCGTGAACGGCGGCGACCGGGGCCGGGTAGGGCGTGGACGGCGGCGACCGGGGCCGGGTGGGGCGTGAACGCGAGAACGGGGCCGGGTAGGGCGTGAACGGCGGCGACCGGGGCCAGGGCCAGGCGCGGGGCCGGAAGGGCCGGGGCAAGAACTCGGGCCCCGATTCGGCCCGCAGCTCCGGCGACTTCTGGGGCGACCCGGAGAAGCTGCCGCCGGTGAGCGAGGTGGCCACCTCCCCCGACCCCTCCGCGGTGATCCGCTCGCTGGGCCGGCCCCCGGTGTCCGGGCACGAGGCGGCCAGCGAGTACTACTTCCGGCTGGCCTTCGACCGGGCCGTCAACCTGGCCGCGGTGCTGGCCACCGCCGGCGACCTGCTCGACGACGAGGACTCGGACTGACCGGGTATGCCGGTCTGGCCCGGTGCGCCCGGCTGCCCCGGTATGCCGGTCTGGCCCGGAGCGCCTGGCTGGCCGGGTGCGCCCGGCTGCCCCGGTATGCCCGGATGTCCGGGTGTGCCGGTCTGACCGGGTGTGCCGGTCTGGCCCGGTGCGCCCGGCTGACCGGGTACGGTTGGGGGCCGTGACCGCCATCGCCGAGCGCCCGGTCGACTCGGCCCCCGGACCGGAGGGCGACGACCGGCTGCCGGTGAAGATGCTCAACGACCGCATCCTGGTGGGGGTGGGCCAGGCCGAGGCGGAGCGCCGCTCGGCCGGGGGGATACTGATCCCGGCCACCGCCCAGGTGGGCAAGCGGCTGTCCTGGGCCGAGGTGGTGGCGGTGGGCCCCAACGTGCGGACCATAGAGCGGGGCGACCAAGTGCTGTTCAACCCCGAGGACCGCTACGAGGTGGAGGTGCGGGGCCGCGACTACATCATCTTGAGAGAGCGCGACGTTCACGCGGTGGCCTCCGAGCGCCTCGACCAGGCCAGCACCGGCCTCTACCTGTAGGACGGATGGCACCCTGTGAAGCCGAGGGCTTGCCGGTAGCGCCGGTGTCTGCGGAACCGAAAGTCAGCCGGTAGAGCCGTGGCTGTAGGGGCGACTCCCGACTCTCGGCCCGCCGGCCCGCCCGCCGTCGAGGCGACCGCGGAGCAGCTCGCCGCCGTCACCTACAACGACGACGGGCTGGTCCCCGCCGTCGTGCAGGACGCCGGGACCGGGCGGGTGCTGATGATGGCGTGGATGAATGCCGAGACGCTGTCGCTCACCCTCCACGAGGGCCGCACCGTGTTCTGGAGCCGCTCCCGCCGGGAGATCTGGCGCAAGGGCGACACCTCGGGGGCCGTCCAGCGGGTGCGGGAGGCCTACTACGACTGCGACGGCGACACCCTGCTGTTCGTGGTGGACCAGGAGGGGGAGGGGGCCTGCCACACCGGCGCCTTCTCGTGCTTCTTCCGCTCCTTCGGCGAGGCCCCCGCCGACGGCGCCGACGGCGGGCGGGCGTGAGCCTCTTCGGTCCGGGATCGGCCCCGGACACCGGGCCGGGCCCGCGGTGAGCGGCGCCGGCCGGGCCGCCGCGTGAGCGCCTCCACCCGGGACCGGTTCCGGGAGCTGGCCCGGGACTGGCGGGTGGTCCCAGTCTGGCGGACGCTGCTGGCCGACCTGACCACCCCGGTGGCCGCCTTCGCCCGGCTGGTGGGAGAGGCCGACGGGTTCCTGCTGGAGTCGGTGGAGCACGGCGACCGCTGGGGCCGGTGGTCCTGCATCGGCCGCAACCCGGTGGCGGTGCTGGAGGCCCGGGGCCGCCGGGTGACGGTGACCGGCGACCTCGGCCTCGACATCCCCCGAGACGAAGGGATGCTGGCCGCGGTGGAGGCCGTCCTCGGCCAGTGCCGGGCCCCGGTGATCGAGGACCTTCCGCCGCTGCAGGGCGGGCTGGTCGGCTACCTCGGCTACGACGTGGTGCGCGAGATCGAGCACCTCCCCGGCTGCCCCCCCGACGACTTGGGCCACCCCGACGCGGTGATGGCCGTCACCGGCGAGCTGGCCGTCTACGACCACTGGCGCCAGCGGGTGACGCTGATCTCCAACGTCTTCGTGCCCGATGGCGCCGGCGGCGAGACCGTCGACCGCCTCTACGACACGGGCATGGCCCGGCTCGCCGTCCTGGCCGCCGACGGGGCCAAGCCCCTGGACGAGCCGCTGCTGGAGCCGCCCGGACCCGAGCCCGAGCCCCCGGCGGTGACCTCCACCATGAGCCCCGAGTCCTACGCCCGGGCGGTGGACACGGCCAAGGAGCACATCGGCGCGGGCGACATCTACCAGGTGGTGCTGTCGCAGCGCTTTGACTTGGAGCTGGACGCCGAGGCCTTCGACCTGTACCGGGTGCTGCGCCAGATCAACCCCAGCCCCTACATGTATTTCCTGCGCTGCGGCGCCCTGGAGATGGTGGGCGGGTCGCCCGAGCCCATGGTGCAGCTCCGCGACGGCCGGGTGGTCAGCCGGCCCATCGCCGGCACCCGGCGCCGGGGCCGCACCGACGAGGAGGACCGGCGGCTGGGGGCCGAGCTGGCCGAGCACCCCAAGGAGCGGGCCGAGCACGTCATGCTGGTGGACCTGGCCCGCAACGATGTGGGCCGGGTGGCGCAGTTCGGGTCGCTGCGGGTGGACGAGATGATGACCCTGGAGCGCTACAGCCACGTGATGCACCTCACCTCTCAGGTGTCGGGGAAGCTGGCCCCGGACCTGTCGCCGGTGGACGTGCTGCGGGCCACGCTGCCGGCCGGCACCGTGTCGGGGGCGCCCAAGGTGCGGGCCATGGAGATAATCGACGAGTTGGAGCCGGTGAAGCGGGGCCCCTACGCCGGGGTGGTGGGCTATGTCGACTTCTCCGGCAACATCGACACCGCCATCGCCATCCGCACCATGCTGGTGTCGGGCAACCGGGCCTCGGTGCAGGCCGGGGCCGGGATTGTGGCCGACTCGGTGGCGGCCGAGGAGCACCAGGAGTGCCGCAACAAGGCCCGGGCCCTGCTGGCCGCAGTGCCCGCCGCCCGCCGCATGACCGCCATCCGCCGCGGCGAAGCCGCGAGCGGCCCGGCCGGGTCGGGGCCCAGTTTGTGATCACGGGTCTAGAAGCCATGCGGTCCGGGGTCGGGGGCGTGACGGTGGAGCGCGATGTGATCCGGGTCAGCGGGTCTGACGCCTCCGCTTATCTGCAGGGCCAGATCTCTCAGGATGTGGAGTCGGTGGCGGCGGGGGAGTCGGCTTGGTCGCTGATCTTGCAGCCCCAAGGCCGGATCGACGCCTGGTTCCGCCTCACCCGCCGCGGCCCCGACGAGTTCCTGCTTGATGTGGACGCCGGGCACGGTGCCGAGTTGGTCGAGCGCTTGGAGCGGTTCAAGTTGAGGGTCGACGTCGAGGTCGAGACCCTAGACGGCTGGCACATGATGGTGGTCAAGGGTCCTCAGGCAAACTCGGCGGTCGAGGGTCTGGTTGCGTCCAGGACGGAGGAGTCGACGGCTGGGCAACTGACGGGGGCCGGAGTCGGGGATCTGGCGGCGGCCGAAGTGCGGGCCGCGGTGGATTGGCCCGTATATGAGGGCGTTGACCTGCTGTTTAGCGGCCTGGCGCCCGATCCGGACGCCTGGCCCGACGAGCTGATCGAGGCCGACTGGGCCGACCTGGAGGTCCTGCGGATTCGGGCCGGCTGGCCGATCATGGGCGCAGAGATCGGCCCCCGGACCATCCCGGCCGAGCTGGGCCCGAGCCTGATCTCGAAGTCGGTGAGCTTCACCAAGGGCTGCTACACCGGTCAGGAGTTGGTGGCCCGGATCGACAGCCGGGGCGGCAACGTGCCCCGACCCTTGAGGCTGATCGAGATCGCCGGCGCCGACGATCTGGGCCCGGGGACTGCGGTGACCGTGGACGGCGAGACGGTGGGGGAGATCACCTCGGCCGCGTTCGATCCCGTCGCTGGGGTGACCGTGGGGCTTGGGCCGGTGCATCGCCGGGTGGAGCCCCCGGCATCTGCCCTAGTGGCCGGCCGTGAGGCCAGTGTCCAAGCCCTGCCCGCTGACTGAAGGGTCGCTACCAGGCGGTTGCTCTCCCCGGCCGGCGGGTCCTGTCACGGGCGCGGTTTTGCCGCGGGGCGGCAAAACCTGGCCCCCGTGCCACCCCCCGGCCTGGCGTATCGGGGTTGCCCTCGCGCCACCCCCGGTCTGGCGTATTGGGGTAAAGCCCGGGCGGGGGGCCGCCACGCGCAAGCCGTGGTTTGAAGTGCGCTACTCCGGCTTGGCGGATCGGTGTGGGGACGAGTTTATTCGGTCACTATATGATTATTTTAAATAATTCTGAGATATTCCGAGGAATTGCGTTGTCATTGTCACACCCCTGTTGTAGAGTGATCGCATGTTCGTTGGAGTAGATGCGGTTGAGCGTTTCGGGAAGGACTTGGACTGTCTGCTGGGGCGGGTGCGCGCCGGTGAGATGACCCTGGCCCGGCTGAGGGATCTGATCGCGGCCAGCCGCTCGGTGGAAGCCAAGATGGCGGTGCTGCAGACCGAGGCGGCTCGGTTGATCGCTCTGGGGGAGCGTCACGGTGACGGCGGGGCGTCGGTGTTGTGCGATCAGGCGGGCAAGTCCCGTTCTCAGGCCCGCCGGAGTTTGGCTGTCGCCGGAGCCCTTGACGAGATGCCCGAGTTGCGCTCGGCGGTGGACGCCGGCGAGGTGTCGTTGACCAACGTCGAGCGTCTGGCCGATGCGGCCAAGAAGATTGCCCCCGAGACCGTGGACGCGGCCCCCGGCCTGTTGACCAAGGCGAAAGAGCTGCCGCCGGACCGGTTCGCCCGCGAGGTCGATGCCTGGACTCAGCGCCAGCAGGCCGATCACGGCCACGGCGACTATCTGCGCCAGCGCCAGCGGCGCTATCTCAGGATGCGCCGGGAGGGCGACGTGATGCGCATCGACGGCCGGTACGACCTCGAAGCCGGCACCCGCATCGGCGCCCGCCTTCAACGGCTCGCCGAGGTTCTCCGCCGCCAAGACGACAAGGCCGCCCGTGACGACGGCGGGACCGGCGGCGGCGAGGGCCGCCGGAGCTGGGATCAGCTTCAGGCCGACGCCTTGGACCAACTCGCCTCAGGCGACGCCGGGCAGCCCGGCAACGGTGGCGGCGGGAGCGGACCCAAGGCCGAGGTCATCGTGGTGGCCGACATCGGCGTGCTCACCGGCGACGACCCGGCCGGACGCTGCGAGATCCCCGGTGTGGGCCCGGTGCCCCCGGAGGTGCTTCAGCGGATCGCTTGTGACGCCGAGCTCACCGGCGTGTTGTTCAGCGAGGGCAAGCCGCTGTTTCACGGGGCCACGGTGCGCACCGCCACCAAGGCCCAGTGGCGGATGCTGATCGCCCGTGACGGTGGCTGCATCGGCTGCGGCGCCGAGCCCCGGTGGTGCCAGGCCCACCACACCGTGCCCTACGCCCAATCCCGCCGCACCGGCATCGACCAGCTCGTGCTGGTCTGCTGGCGATGCCATCACAACATCCACGACCACAACTGGCGCATCGCCCATCACCAAGGCAAACCGGCCCTTCAACCCCCCGACCCCGCCGACACGCGTCCGAGTCACCAGCACGACAGCCGGAATGCCTCAACAGCGGCCTCCGCTCGCCCGAGTCATGGTTATGGCGGCCGAGATGCCCGCAACAGCGGTTTCCGTCCGCCGCCACCCGGTCACAGCAGGCCCCCGCCCGCAGAGCGAGCCGACCCCGATCCGAACCGGCCCGCCCCGGACTGTCCACGCCCGGATCGAGATCGAGGCACAGATCAAGAAAGGGCTCCAGCCCTCTTCCCAACCTGACCCGGCAGATGACGAGCCTACCATGCTGGCTGGCCTCCGGGTTCTGGGTTTGAGAGGAGGAGCCGGGCCAACCTGACCCCCGGTGAGATGACGGTTCTATCGTGCTGACCGGCCCTCGGGTCCCAGGTTGAGGGCCGGGCCAATCTGACCTCGGCGAGATGACGGTCCTACCGTGCTGACCGGCCCTAGGTCCCAGGTTGAGGGCCGAGCCAATCTGACCCCGGTGAGATGACGGTCCTAACATGGGGTTGTGGACCCTTACGCCGTGCTGGGGGTGGACCGGGATGCTTCGGAGGCGGAGATACGCCGGGCTTACTTGGCCCGGGCCCGCCAGTTTCATCCTGATGTCAGCCGGGACGACCCAGAGGCGGCCGAGCGGATGCGCCGGGTCAACCAGGCCTGGGAGCTGCTTTCAGACCCCGGGTTCCGGGTGCCGTCCCCGGTCCGGTCTGGAGGTGCCGGGTCCCGGGCTCCAGCCGCGGCTGGCTCCCGCCCCGCCACCGACTTGGACGATGTCGATTTCGATGACCCTGATCCCTATGCCGGATTCTCTGAAGCTGACGACAGGGCCATCACCCCTGGCGGACTGCCCGATTGGCTGCGGCTTACCCCGCCGTTGACCTTGGTGGCCGGGCTGTTTCTGGTGGCGGTTGGGGGGCTGGCCGGGCTGCTGCCGCTGGTGGCGGTGGGGTTGGGGGCCCTGGCGGTGGCGTTGGTGATGTTCGTGGTAGCTCCGCTGGTAGCCCTGGCCCGCTGCAAGCAGGGCCCCGAGTGAGCGGTACTTATCTGGACCGCATCCTGGAGGGGCATCGGGCCGCGGCACGGGCCGACCGGCGTTCAGTCGAGGTGCTGTTAGCCGAGGCTGAGCGCGTTGATGGCGCTCCCCGCGGGTTTCGGGATGCGCTGGCTGCGGTCGGGCCGGGCGGGGGGGCGGTGATTGCCGAGGTCAAGCGGCGGTCGCCGTCCAAGGGCGACCTGTGGGCTGGCCTCGACCCGGCCCGGCTGGCCGCCGACTACGAGCGGGGCGGGGCCCGGGCCTTGTCGGTGCTCACCGACGCCAAGTGGTTCGGCGGCTCTGCCGAGGATCTCCGGCGGGCCCGGGCCGCGTCGGCGCTGCCGGTGCTGCGCAAGGACTTCACCGTCGACCCCCGAGATGTGATCGACGCCCGGCTGATGGGCGCTGACTGCTTGTTGTTGATCGCGGCCGCCCTCGACTCGGCTGAGCTGGCCGATCTGAGCGGGCTGGCCCGCGATGTCGGCCTCGACTGTCTGGTGGAGGTCCACGACGAGGCCGAACTGGAGCGAGCCCTGAGCTGCGGCGCCTCGCTGGTGGGGGTCAACCAGCGTGACCTGTACACCTTCGAGGTCGATCAGGCCCGGGCGGTGCGGGTGGCGGAGGCCATCCCGGACGGGGTGGTGCGGGTGGCCGAGTCGGGGATTCGTGACCGCGACGATGTGGTTGCCCTAGCCGACGCCGGCTACCACGCGGTGCTGGTGGGCGAGACCCTTGTGACTGCCGCCGACCCCGAGGCCGCCGTCCGCCGACTCTTGGGGCGCTGAATAGGCTGAAGATTCTGAACCGGAGGGTGTGACCTCGGGAGTCGCGGCGATCACCCGCTGGGCAGGTGATGGTGCCGTCCCAGAGTCCAAGGGCGGCTGTCTCCGGGAGTCGCGGCGATCACCTGCTGGGCACGGTGGCGGTGCCGTCCCAGAGTCCAAGGGCGGCTGTCTCCGGGAGTCGCGGCGATCACCTGCTGAGCACGGTGCGGTGCAGTCACAGAGCCGGTGAGCGGCTGTCCCCGAGTGCTGGGCACGGTGGCGGTGCCGTCCCAGAGTCCAAGGGCGGCTGTCTCCGGGAGTCGCGGCGATCACCTGCTGAGCACGGTGCGGTGCAGTCACAGAGCCGGTGAGCGGCTGGCCCGAGGATGGCTGCCCCCGAGAATCGGGGCTGCCGGGGTAGCGTCGGGGCGTGTTCGTCAAGATCTGCGGCGTCACCAACGAGTCGGACGCTCTGCTGGCGGTGGCGCTGGGGGCCGACGCCCTGGGGTTCGTGCTGGCTCCCTCGCCCCGGCGGGTGGCGCCGGACCGGGTCCGCGACATCGCCAGGCGCGTCCCCGGCGATGTCCTCACCGTGGGGGTCTTCCGCAACGAGCTGCCCGAGCGGGTGATGGAGCTGGTCCAGCGGGCCGGCCTGAAGGCGGTGCAGCTCCACGGCGACGAGTCGGCGGACGACTGCCGCCAGGTGGCCGAGCAGATCCCCACCGTCATCAAGGCCTTCCCGGCCGGCCACCCCGGCTTGGACCGCATTGACGATTACGGCACCGACACGGTGCTGGTGGACGGGCCCCGGCCCGGCTCGGGCCAGGTGTTCGACTGGTCGCTGGCCGAAGGCGCCCCCCGGTCCCGCTACCGGGTGATCCTGGCCGGCGGGCTCGACGCCGACATCGTCGGCTCCGCCATCGCCCGGGTGAGGCCCTGGGGCGTGGACGTCTCCACGGGGGTGGAGAGCGAGCCCGGCCGCAAGGACCCGGCCAAACTGCGGGCCTTCATCGAGGCGGCCCGCTCGGCCCCGCCGCCCGACGGCGACGACGACCGGCCGGCCTCGGCCCCCGCCGCGGCCGGCCCCTACGACTGGGAAGAGGAGGACCGGCCGTGACCGCCGCCGACGCGGCCGCCGAGTCTGCCGATCCCCGGGCTGAGCCCGTCGGCTTGGCCGAGCTCGTCGAATCCGCCGCCAACACGACTGTCGAGGCCACCGGCCCGACCGGCGCGGCCGAGCCCGCCGCCGACGCAGCCTCCGCGCCCTCGGTCATGGCTGAGCCCGGTCCGGGCGGGCGGTTCGGGCAGTTCGGCGGGATGTTCGTGCCCGAGCCCCTGGTGCCGGCCTGCCAGGAGCTGGACCGCCAGTTCCGCTCGGCCTGGGCCGACCCGGCCTTCCGGGCCGAGCTGGACGGTCTGCTGGCCGACTACGCCGGCCGCCCCTCCCCGGTCACCGAGTGCCCCAACCTGTCGGAGGAGCTGGGCCTGCGGCTGCTGCTCAAGCGCGAGGACCTCAACCACACCGGCAGCCACAAGATCAACAACGTGCTGGGCCAGGCCCTGCTGGCCCGGCGCATGGGCAAGACCCGCCTGGTGGCCGAGACCGGCGCCGGCCAGCACGGGGTGGCCACCGCCACCGCGGCCGCCCTGTTCGGCATGGAGTGCATCGTCTACATGGGGGCGGTGGACATCGAGCGCCAGGCCCTCAACGTGTTCCGGATGCGCCTGCTCGGGGCCGAGGTCCGCACCGCCGAGACCGGGTCGCGCACCCTCAAGGACGCCATCAACGAGGCCATGAGGCACTGGGTGGCGGTGGTGGACACCACCCACTACTGCATCGGCTCGGTGATGGGGCCCCATCCGTACCCGTGGATGGTCCGGGAGTTCCAGCGGGTGGTGGGGGACGAGGCCCGCCGCCAGTGCGCCGAGGTCCTCTCCGGCGGGGCGCCCGACACGGTGACCGCGGCGGTGGGCGGCGGGTCGAACGCGGCCGGCATCTTCGCCGGCTTCGTCGACACCGGCGCCGCCCTGGTGGGGGTGGAGCCGGCCGGCGGGGCCGCCGTCGGGCGGGCCGCGCCCGGCATCGTTCACGGGTCCCGGTCCTATCTGATGCAGGACGAGTGGGGCCAGGTGCTGGAGGCCGCCTCCATCTCGGCCGGCCTCGACTATCCGGGGGTGGGGCCCGAGCACGCCCATCTGGCCGACATCGGCCGGGCCCGCTACGAGTCGGTGACCGACGACGAGGTGGTCGAGGCCTTCGGGCTGCTGGCCCGCACCGAGGGCATCATCGCCGCCCTGGAGTGCGTCCACGCCCTGGCCTGGGTGTCGCGGGCCCGCCGGGAGCTGGCCGGGCAGACCGTCCTGTTGAACCTCAGCGGCCGGGGCGACAAGGACGTGGCCCAGATGATGGACGTCCTGGAGTCGTGATCGGTCGGCGGCTCGCGTGACGGGCAGACTTGAGGCTGCCCCGCCCGCTCGGGGCTCATGCGACCGGCAGGACCGTGTAACCCGGTGGTTGGTGTGATCGGCAGGCCCGTGTGACCGGTCGGCTCGAGGCTGCTCTGAGGGCGGGCCGGGACCGGGGCAAGTGTCTGGTGTCCTACCTGACCGGCGGACTCGGCGATGGCTGGCTCGACGCGGTGGAGGCGGTGGCCGCGGCCGGGGCCGACGCCATCGAGATCGGCATCCCGTTCTCGGACCCGGTGATGGACGGCCCCGTCATCCAGCGGGCCAATGACCGGGCCCTGGCCGCGGGGGCCACCCCCCAGTCGATCCTGCAGGCCCTGTCCGGGGCCGACCTGGGCGCGCCGACCGCGGTGATGACCTACGTCAACATCGCCCACCACATGGGCTACGAGCGGTTCGCGTCGTTGCTGGCCGCCGCCGGAGTGAGCGGCTGCATCCTCCCCGACCTCCCCCTGGAGGAGGTGGACGAGTGGGCCGAGGCCGCGGCCGCCGCCGGGGTGGAGACGGTGCTGTTGGCCGCGCCCACCGCCGGAGACGAGCGGCTGCCCCGGATCTGCGCCCGCTCCCGGGGCTTCGTGTACGGCGTGGGGCTGATGGGCGTCACCGGGGTGCGGGCCGAGCTGGCCGCCAGCGCCAAGGTGATGGCCGCCCGGCTCAAGGCGGTGACCGACCTGCCGGTGCTGGTGGGGGTGGGGGTGGGCACGCCCGCCCAGGCCGTGGACGCCTGCCAGGAGGCCGATGGGGTGGTGGTGGGCTCGGCCGTGGTGCAGCGCATGCTCGACGGCGACGACCCCGAGGCGGTGGCCGGGCTGGTGGCCGAGTTCCGGGCCGCCCTCGACGCCGCCCACCGCCGCTGACCCGCCGCGGCCTGCAGGCGCTGGCCCGGGGTGATGGATCACGATCTCATCGTCGTCGGGGGCGGGTGATGGATCACGATCTCATCGTCGTCGGGGGCGGGGCGGCCGGGCTGGCCGCGGTCCGCACCGGGCTGTGGGCCGGGGCCGACGTGGCCCTGGTGGCCGACGGCCCCATCGGGGGCGACTGCACCTTCACCGGATGCGTGCCATCCAAGACCCTGATCGCCGCGGCCGCCGCCGGGCTCGGCTTCGGCGAGGCCATGGACCGGGTGCGCGCCGTCGTCGAGCGCATCGCCGCCACCGAATCGGCCGAGGTGTGGCGCCAGCGGGGGGTGACGGTGCTGGAGGGCCGAGCCCGGCTGATGACCCACGACACGGTGGCGGTGGACGACCGGCGGGTGACCGCGCCCCGGATAGTGATCGCCACCGGCTCCCGACCCGCCATCCCGCCCATTGAGGGTCTCGCTGCCCTTTGCGGGTCGACCGGCCCCGACTCCGGCAGTCCGGCGAACGGGCCCGATCTTGCCGACTCCGGCAGTCTGGCGGGCGGGGCTGTGCTCACCACCGACACCTTGTTCGAGTTGGAACCGCGGCCGGTTTCGCTGGGAATCGTGGGCGGCGGCCCGACGGGATGCGAGCTGGCCCAGGCCCTGGCCCGGCTTGGGATAAAGGTCTGTCTGTTCGAAGCGGCCGACCGGGTGCTGCCAACTGAGGAGGCCGAGGCGTCCTCCATCGTGGCTGCCGCCCTGGCCGCCGACGGGGTGCAGGTGCAGACCTCGGCCCCGGTCGCCGGTGCCGCCCGGGATGGAGGCAAGATCGCGGTGCGGGTCGGGTCGCAGACCGCGGCCGTGGAGCGGCTGCTGCTGGCCGCGGGCCGGGCCCCGGCTGCCGACGACCTCGGCCTTGCGGAGCTGGGGGTGAAGCTGGACCGGCGGGGCTGGGTCGTCACCGACGCCCGACTCGCCACCTCGATCAAGGGCGTCTACGCGGCCGGCGACGTCACCGGGAGGACGGCGCTCACCCACGCCGCCGACGAGATGGGCCGGCTGGCCGCGGCCAACGCCCTGGGCCGGGGCCCGCGGGGCCGGTTCCGGGAGGATTGGATTCCTCAAGTGATCTTCACCGACCCGGAGGTGGCCCGGGTCGGCATCGTCGAGGTCGAGGCCCCGTCCCGGAGCCGGGTGGCTTACCTGCCCTTGGCCGAGGTGGACCGGGCCGTCGTCGCCGGCCGCACCGACGGGTACGTCAAGGTCATCGCCGGGCCCCGGCCGGTGGTGCGCCGGCTCGGTGGCGGCCGGGTTATCGGGGCCACCGTCGTGGCGCCGAGGGCCGGCGAGATGATCGCCGAGGTGACGCTGGCCATGCGGACCCGGGCCTTCGCCGGGCGCCTGGCCCAGACCGCCCACGCCTACCCCACCTGGTCCCACGGCGTCCAGAAGGCGGCCGCCCAACTCTTCGGCGAGATCGAAGGCCGCCGGGCCCGCCCGCCCCGCCGGGACTGAGGGCGGAAGCGCGGCGGGCCGGTTAGCCGGCGGTCAGGCCGTGGTCGGCGCTGATCACCGCGCCGTGGACGTTGGCCGCCTCGTCGGAGGCCACGAAGGCGAACACGGCCGCGATCTGCTCGGGGGTGCTCATGCCCCGAGGGCTGATGCCGGGGCGGATCAGGTCGAAGTCGGTGTCGGCGGGCATGGAGAAGTTCCGGGTCATGGGGGTGTCGACCCCGCCGGGGGCGATGGCGTTGACTCTCACCGGGGTCTTGATCAGCTCCATGGCCAGAGCCTTGGTGAGCAGGGCCACCGCCCCCTTGGTGGCGCCGTAGGGAACGGTGTAGGCCATGCCCATCACCGCGGTGTTGGAGGCGATGTTGACGATGCAGCCGCCCGATTCCAGCAGGTGGGGCAGGGCGGCCTGGATCAGGAAGAACGGGCCTTTCACGTTCACCCCGAACATGGCGTCCCAGCCCTCCTCGGTCACGTCGCCGACGTGCTCCTGCCAGGAGATGCCGGCGATGTTGCCCAGCACGTCGATTCGGCCGAAGGCGGCCGCGCACCCCTCCGCGGCCCGGCGGCAGTCCGCCACCGACGACACGTCGGCCGCCTGGGTGCGCATGGTCCCGCCGCCGGCCCGGACCTCCTCGGCCACCGCCTCGAGCCCGGCGTCGTCCACGTCCACCCCGAACACCGAGGCCCCCTCGACGGCCAGGCGGATCGAGGCGGCCCGCCCGATCCCCGACGCGGCCCCGGTCAAAAGAGCCGCCTTGCCGTCGAACCGGGCCATGGGCCAACCCTAGCCAGCGACAGCGGCGGGCCCGGCCCGAACCCCGGTGCATATGTGCGGAGGATCCTCGGCCAGTCCGCTCAGCCATCAAGGGCGGCAGGCCCGGCCCGAGTATCGAGATTGAGGATGGCGGCGGCCGGCCCGGCCCGAACCGCTCCGGTCAGCGGGCGGCGCTGCGGCGGGGCCTCCAGTCTCGGGGACGGCAGCGGAAGGTCACGCTCATGCGGGGCGGGGCGTGCGCCGCCTTGGGCACGGCGTGCTCCCAGTTGTGCTGGCAGTCGCCGCCCATCACCAGCAGGTCGCCGGAGCCGAGCAGGAAGGACCGGGACCGGCCCCCTCCGTCCGGCCGCAGGGCGAACCGCCGGGGCCCGCCCAGCGAGACGATGGCCACGATGGGGTGGGCCCCGAACCGGTGGGGCGAGCCGGGCCGGCCCAGCCGGTCGCGGTGCCAGGCCACCGAGTCGCGCCCGTCGCGGTAGTAGTTGACCCACACCGAGTCGATGGCCTCGCCGTAGAGCCCGCTGAGGGCGGCGGCCATCTCGCCGATCACCTCCGGGGCGCCGGAGCCGCCCGCCGGGCAGGCCGCCCCCAGCCGGGGCTCGTCCACCATGCGCCCGTACATCCGCCGCCTCACCGACCGCCAGGAGAGCCGCCCGGCCAGATCGGCCAGCAGATCGTCGCCGCCCCGCAGCCAGCGCCGCCCCAGATCGACCCAGGAGGCCCCGTCGAGTTCGTGGCGGGCGATCTCGGCTGAGCCGTCCACCCGGGGCTGTCCCTGCGCGAACAGGTCGGCTTGATAGTTTCCCAGCCGGGCCATCCCGCCGATCATACCGTTAACCCGAACAGGCGTATGTAATTGCTGTTCCCGACGTTCACATTCGCGGCGTTCTTCGCCGTCGTCCTGCCGGTGGGCTGGGCGCTGCGGCGCCGGCCGACGCCGTGGAAGCTGTTCATGCTGGCCGCGTCGTACTGGTTCTACGCGGCCTGGGACGCCCGGTTCGTGCTGCTGCTGGCCGCCATGACCGTCGGCAACAAGGTGGCAGCGGTGGCCTGCGTCCGGGCCGGCCGCCGGGCGGTCAAGCGCCTGGCCGTCGCGGCCGGGGTGGCGCTGGACCTGGGGGTGCTTTCCTTCTTCAAGTACTACGACTTCTTCACCGACAGCCTGGAGCGCAACCTCGGCCTCTCCAGCCCGGCGCTGGACATCGTGCTGCCGGTGGGGATCTCCTTCTTCACCTTCCAAGCCATCAGCTACGTGGTGGACGTCCACCGGGGCCGCACCCCGCCGGTGGGGCTGCTCGACTTCGCCGTGTACCTGTCGTTCTTCCCCCAGCTCGTGGCCGGCCCCATAGTGCGGGCCACCGAGTTCATGCCCGAGCTGGCCGCGGCCCGCCGCCCCGACCGGGCCGAGACGGGCCGGGCCGTGCAGCTCATCGGGCGGGGCCTGTTCAAGAAGGTGGTGATCTCCGACTTTTTGGCCCGGGCCATCGTGGACGACGCCTTCGGCGCCCCCAGCGAGTACGGCGCCCTTGACGTGCTGTTCGGGATCTACGGCTACGCGGTGCAGATCTACGCCGACTTCTCGGGCTACACCGACATGGCCATCGGCATCGCCCTGCTGCTGGGGTTCCGGTTCCCCCAGAACTTCGACCGGCCCTACGCCGCCACCTCGGTCCAGGACTTCTGGCGGCGCTGGCACATGACGCTCTCCCGCTGGCTGCGCGACTACCTCTACATCCCGCTCGGGGGCAGCCGCCGGGGCAAGCTGGCCACCTACCGCAACCTGCTGGCCACCATGGCGCTGGGCGGGCTGTGGCACGGCGCGGCCGGCGTCTTCGTCATGTGGGGGCTCTACCACGGCGCGGGCCTGGCCGTGGAGCGGCTGGTGGACGACGGGCGGGTCCGGCGGGGCTGGCGGGTGCCCTCGGTGCGGTCCGGCGGCCTGAGCTGGCTCTTGACCTTCCACTTCGTGTGCGGGGGGTGGGTGCTGTTCAACAGCGACACCCTGGACCGGGCCTGGGAGCTCCTCGGCCGGCTGCTCAACGGCTGGGGGACCGGGCCCGAGCTGGTGAACCCGCTGGTGCTGGCGGCCATCGTCGGCTCGATCCTGGCCCAGCAGGTGTCGGCGGAGCGGGCCCGGAAATGGTCGGCGGCGACGGCGTCGGCACCGCTGGCCGCCACCGCGGTGGGCTTCGCGGCCTGGATCATGGTGGTGGTGGCCCTGGGTCCCGAGGGCGTGTCGGACTTCATCTACTTCCAGTTCTGAGCCGGCTCCGACCGGCGGTTGTCGGGGCGGATTTCGGGAGGTCCTGGTATCGGGTCCGGCTGGGCGTTACGGTCGGCGGCGATGGTCTCGACGGAGATCGCCGGGAAGATGGCCCCGGGGGAGTCGGGGACGATGGCGGCGATGGTCTCGGTGGAGATCGCCGCGCCGGCGGCGGTCGGCGACGGCGAGCGCCTCGGGACCGCCCCGGGCCCCGACGCGGCCCGGCCCGCGGCCCGGGCGACCCGGATCGTCCATCTGATGGCCGCGGCGGTGGCCTGCCTGGGGCTGGCCGCGCTGCTGGTGAGCGGGAAGCTGGTGGAGATCGCCGAGCGCCAGCCGCTGGGGGAGACCCGGGACTGGTGGCTGGGGCTGGCCACCGACGTGGACCGGGCGGCCAACTTTCTGTCGCTCAACCGGCCTTACGACCTGATCCTCGACGTCCGCGGGGTGGGGACCGACGCCGGCCGGCAGGTCGATTCGATCGAGGCGGTGGCGGCCGCGGCCGGGATCGACCCCGACACCTCGGCGGTGGAGAGCACCGGCGGGGAGGGCGGCGGAGAGGGGGCGGGCGCGGCTGGCTCGGTGCAGGAACCGGCCGGCTCGACCGCCGGGCCGGACCCGCCCGTCGGGGACCCGTCGCCGGTCGATCCGACGGTAACCGACTCGCCCGACGCCGACCCCGAGGATGCGGGTCTAGGGGGTGCGGGTCCTGAGGGCGTTGATCCCGAGGGCGCCGACTCGACGGTCACCGGCTCGCCCGGTGCCGGCCCTGAGGGCGTCGATCCGACGGTCGCCGGCCCGCCCGGCGCCGACCCGTCCGATGTCGATCCCGGCGGCGTCGATCCCGGCGGCGTCGATCCGTCCGGTCCCGGTTCGACCGCCACCGGCCCGCCCGGCGGCGGCCCCTCCGGCGGCGATCCGTCCGGCGGGGAGGCCTCCGGCCCGCCCCCGGCCCCGGCGGGCCGGGCGGTCACCCGGGAGGCGCCGCTGCGGACTTACGTGGCCGGGGACAGCCAGGCCACGTTCCTGGGTCATGCCCTGCACAGCGGCCGGGTTCGGGATCTGCTCGACGTGACCGTGGGCGACAGGATCTCCACCAGCCTGGCCCGGCCCGACTACTTCAACTGGCCCGCCGAGGTGCAGAAGGTGGCCGAGACCGACGATCCCGAGCTGATCGTCTTCTTCCTGGGGGCCAACGACTGGCAGAACATGATCTCCGGCGAGGGCGCTCTGCTGCGCAGGGGCACCGAAGAGTGGCGGCAGGAGTGGGGGTGGCGGCTGTTCATCACCCTCGAGGTGCTCAAGAGCGAGCACCGCCATGTGGTCTGGGTGGGCCAGCCCCCCATGCGCAGGGATCCCTTCCGCGAGGGGGCACCGGTGCTGAACGAGATCGCCAGGGAGATCACCGCCGGCCGGGACGACGTCACCATGATCGACATCTGGGAGATGTTCGGCGGGGACGGGGAGTATCAGGAGCGGGTGGTCGGGCCCGACGGCGAGGAGTTCCGGGCCCGGCAAGACGACGGGGTCCACCTGCGCCGCGAAGCGTCGGAGTGGGTGGCCGACCTAGTGGTGGACGCCGTGGCCCGCCGATGGGACCTGCAGCTCGAATGAGCTGCAAGTCGTTGGCGGTGGCCGTGGCTGGGGCTTCAGCCAGTCCGAGGTCATAATTTGAACCGTAGCAGCTTCTGACTTCTACATCAACCATCCCTGAGATTTTTGCGGCTGTTCTAGGTAGTTCAGGTTCCTCGCATCCGTCGATGGGTGATGGTGGCCGGGGCTGCCTACGTCCCCCGGCCAGCGAAAACACCTCAGTGGGCACAGTGCATGAAGTCGTGCGCCCGGCCCCCGCACGAGGTCAACGAGTCCGCGAAGCTCGACAAGCTGACCGGCTGGCGCCGGTCCGGCGGGCCCCGCAACGGGCTGGTCTGGGCCTACCGGCCGGGGTGCGGGCGCCCGGGCGACCCGACGTCGCCGGCCCCGTCGTCGGCCACGGCCCGCCTGGACCCGGCGCCGCGGGAGCTGATCGGCCTGGAGCTGAAACCGGACCTGTGGATCGCGTGGAGCCGGCGGTCGGCGCGCCACGACCCCGACTACGAGCCCGCGATGGCCGCCAAGTGGGGCTCGTTCCGGGCCGGCGGCGGCGTCACCATCGGCACGGTGCTGGGGCTGGGCCGGTGAGCGGCGACCCCGACGCCCTGGCCGCGATCCGCCGCCAACTGGGGCTCGACCCGCCCGGCGCCGCCGGCAACGGCAACGGCTCGGCCGAGCCGGTCAACGGCCGGGGACGGCGCCGCAGACAGGGCCCCGAAGACTTGCGGGCCGAGGGCTTCTACGTGCTGGACCGCCCGGCCCGGGCCGATAACAGCTATTGGAAGCACGGCGCGTCTTTGCGGCGGTGCCTGCTGTTTTGCGGGCTCGACATCAGGTACAACGAACGGGCCGAGACCATCGAGTTCCTGCCCCTCGGGCCCCCTGCTGGACACGGTCTTCGACGTCGTCGGCGGCCCCGACGCCGAGGCCATAGCGAAACTGGCGAGCTGGAGCCTCATGGGCGGGATCGTCGAGCGGTCTTTGCGCCCGGGCGCCGAACACCATCAAACGGTCATGCTCCACGGCGAGCCCGGAACGGGCAAGACGAAGTTCCTCAAGTTCCTGATGCCCGACGAGCGGTACTACAACGAGGCCATCCCCATCGAAAGCATCAAGGACCCCAAGCTGGCCATCGAGTCCATCGGCCACGCGGCGGCCTGCGAGATTGCCGAAGTCTCATCGGTGCGAAGAGACCAAGTCGACAAAGTCAAAGCACAGCTAACCTCTTCCACGCTGGTGGCCAGGCTGGCCTACCGCAAAGACTCGGTCCGGCACAAGTGCCGGCACGTGTTCATCGCAACCTCAAACGACGACAAGCCCTTGCCGTTGGACGAGGGCCTGGCCCGCCGGTTCATCGTCGTCGAAGTCGCGGCCCGGATGGCCCTGGACCCCGCCGGGCTGTTCCCGGCCATGCGCGAATACTTCGAGGCCAACAGAGAGCAGCTATTCGCCGAAACCCTGTTCCGGCTCAACGACGGCGAAAGCGTCCACGTGCCCGAGGACCTGTACCGTTCGGCCACCATAGCAGGAATGCGAGTGCAAGAACAATACGAAACATTCCTGAACACCCTGGAAACCGAAATATCCGAAGGCAGGCTCACCGCCCCGCTAACAGCGTCAACCTTCACCGCCCGCGAATACTGGAAAGAACACAAACTCAACATCACAACACTAGGCAGAGTAGCCACCCGCCGCGGCTGGACCAAAGAACGGCTCATGCACGCGGGCGCCCGAAGCTGGTACTGGCATCCCCCCGCCGTCCCCGAAACACAAACCCAAGAAACCCTAGAAACCATAGAAGACAAAGAACCGTTCTAAACAGGCCGGGCTCACGGCCCACCCCGGGGCGCAGGGCCGCCGGGGGCCTGGACCTGATCGGCGGCGGGCTCACGGCCCACCTCGGGCCGTCCAGGGGCCGCCGCAGGGCCGGGCTCAAAGATCGGGCCGCCGTAGGGCCTGACGGCCACGGGCTCACTGGCCGCGGTCACCTCGGGGCCGCAGGGCCGTTCGAGGGCCTGGACCTGATGGCCCGGCCTTCGAGGGCCGAAGATCGGGCCGACCGTCCAGGGGCGGGCTCAAGATCGGGCCGCCGAGGGCCTGGACCTGATGGCCACGGCCCCCCTCGGGCCGCAGGGCCGCCCGGGGGCCTGGACCTGATCGGCGGCGGGCCCACGGCCCACCTCGGGCCGCAGGGCCGCCGTAGGGCCGCCCAGGGCCGGGGCTCACCGTAGGGCCGCCGAGGGCCTGGAACCTGATGGCCCGGCCGCCGAGGGCCGAGGATCGGGCCGACCGTCCAGCTCGGGGCGGGCTCAAGATCGGGCCGCCGAGGGCCGAAGATCGGGCCGACCGTCCAGGGCCGGGGCTCACGGCCCACCTCGGGCCGCAGGGCCTTAGGGCCGAACCTCGGGCCGAAGCTGGACGGCGCCGGGCCGCCGAGGGCCGAAGGTCGGCGGGGCCGCAACCGGCCCCTGCAGGGCCGTGTTCGGGCCGCACGTCGGCGGGCCGAAGGCCAACGTCGACGTCCGGACCTCGGGCTCACCTCGGCGGCGACGGGCCGGGCTCAACCTCGGGCTGATGGCCACGGCTCACGGCCCACCTCAGGGCCGTCCAGGGGCCCGGGGGGGGGGGCCGGGCCTTCGAGGGCCGAAGATCGGGCTGACCGTCCAGCTCGGGGGCGGGCTCAACCTCGGGCCGCCGAGGGCTGATGGCCACGGCCCACGGGCTCACGGCTCACGGCCCACCTCGGGGCCGTCCAGGGGCGGGGCCGGGCCTTCCGGGGGCCTGGACCTGATCGGCGGCGGGCTCACGGCCCACCTCGGGCCGCAGGGCCGCCGCCGGGCCTTAGGGCCGGGCCTTCGAGGGCCGAAGATCGGGCCGACCGTCCAGGGCCGGGCTCAACCTCGGGCCGCCGATGGCTGATGGCCACGGCCCACCTCGGGCCGTCCAGGGGGCGGGCTCAAGATCGGGCCGCCGAGGGCCGGGCCTGATCGGCGGCGGGCTCACGGCCTACCTCGGCCCGCAGGGGCCGCCGCAGGGCCCTTAGGGCCGAACCTCGGGGGCCGATCTTCGAGGGCTCAAAGCCGGGCCGCCCCGGGCCTGATGGCCACGGGCTCACGGCTCACGGCCCACCTCGGGGCCGCAGGGCCGCCGGGGGCCTGGAGCTGATGGCCCGGCCTTCGAGGGCCGAGGATCGGCGGGCCGGTCCAGCTTCATGGCCGGTCCAGCTACGGGGCCGGTCCAGCTCCGCGGGGCGGCCGAGGGCCGGGCCGATCTTCGAGGGCCGAAGGTCCGCGGGGCCGCAACCGGCCCTGCAGGGGCCGTGTTCGGGCCCCCACGTCGGCGGCCCGAAGGCCAACCCCGAAGGCCAACGTCGACGTCCGGACCTCGGGGCTCACCTCGGCGGCGGCGGGCCGGGCTCAACCTCGGGCCGGGCGGGGGCGGGCTCAAGATCGGGGCCGCCCGTGGCCTGATGGCCACCGGCCCACCTCGGCCCGCAGGGGCCGCCGCAGGGCCGGGGCTCACGGCCCACGGCCCCCCCTCGGGCCGCCGGGGCCGCCGCAGGGCCTTAGGGCCGACTCGGGCCGGGCTCAAGATCGGGCCGCCGAGGGCCGGGCCTGATCGGCGGCGGGCTGACTGGCCGCGGTCACCTCGGCCGCCGCCGGGCCTGTAGGGCCGAACCTCGGGCCGGTCTTCGAGGGCTCACGGCCCCCCGGCCCCCCCTCGGGGCCGTAGGGCCTGGAGCTGCGCGACCTGACCCTCACCGTCCGCACCCGGTGCGGACGGTGGCAGGAAGTGGCCCACGGCCCCCCCGGGCCGTCCAGGGCCGGGGGCCGGGCCGCCGCGGGCCGAGGATCGGGCCGACCGTCCAGGGGCGGGCTCACGGCCCACCGGCTCACGGCCCACCTCGGCCCGCAAGGGCCGCCCCAGGGCCTGGAGCTGATGGCCACGGGCCCCGGCCCACCTCGGGCCAGACGGCGGGCTCAAGGCCGGGCCGCCCGGACCTGATGGCCACGGCCCCCGGCCACCTCGGGCCGCCGCAGGGCCGAGGATCGGGCGGGCCGTCCAGGGCCGGGCTCAAGATCGGGCCGACCGCCCAGCTCGGGGCGGGCTCACGGCCCACGGGCTCACGGCCCACCTCGGGGCCGACCGGGGCCGGGCTCAAGATCGGGCCGCCGAGGGCCTGATGGCCACGGCCCGCGGCCCACCTCGGGCCGCAGGGGCCGAGCTGACGGCCCGCGGTCACCGTTGAGGGCCTGGACCTGATGGCCACGGCTCACGACTCACCTCGGGCCAGACGGCGGGCTCAAGGCCGGGCGGCCCGGACCTGATGGCCACGGGCTCACTGGCCGCGGTCACCTCGGGCCGGTCCAGCTCCGGGCCGGTCCAGCTCGGGGCCCGCCGCAGGGCCGGGCTCAACCTCGGGCGGGCCTGATGGCCACGGCCCGCGGCCCGCGGCCACCGTCGAGGGCCTGGAGCTGATGGGCCCGGTCTTCGAGGGCCGAGGATCGGGCCGACCGCCCAGCTCGGGCGGGCTCACGGCCCACCTCGGGGCCGACCGGGGCCGGGCTCAACCTCGGGCCGCCGAGGGCCTGATGGCCACGGCCCACGGCTCACCTCGGGGGCGGCCTGGAGCTGATGGCCACCGGCTCACTGGCCGCAGTCACCTCGGGCCGGTCCAGCTCGGGGCCGCCGAAGGGCCGGGCCGGGCTCAACCTCGGGCGGGCCTGATGGCCACGGCCCCCGCCCACCTCGGGCCGCCGAGGGCCGAGCTGATGGCCCGCGGTCACCGTCGAGGGCCTGGACCTGATGGCCCGGCCCTCGAAGGCCGAGGATCGGGCCGGCCGTCCAGCACGGGCCGGGCTCACGGCCCACGCGCTCACGGCCCCCCTCGGGCCGCAAGGGCCGCCGCAGGGCCGCCGAGGGCCGGGCCTGATCGGCGGCGGGCTCACGGCCCACCTCGGGCCGCAAGGGCCGCCGCAGGGCCTTAGGGCCGAACCTCGGGCCGTCCGGGGCCGGGGCCTGATGGGCCCCGAGGATCGGGGCCGGGCCGCCCAGGGCCGCCGTTTAGGGCCTTAGGGCCGACCCTCGGGCCGGTCCAGCTCGGCGGGCGGCCGCCGCAGGGCCGGGGCTCACGGCCCGCCCCGGCCGCGGTCACCTCGGGCCGGTCTAGGGCAGCCGTTCCAGCCGCCGCCGGAAGCGCCCGGGCATCGCAGCGCAGAACCGGGCCAGGCCCGCCCCCAGCGCCTCCAGCTTGCGGTCCAGCCGTTTCAACGTCTTCGTCACCGCCGCCTTGTCGCCCGCACAACGGGTTTCGTGCGCGGCCAGCGCCTTGCGGGTCCGGTGCCCGGATTGCCACACACTCGCCACCACAGAAAGGGCGGCCCCGACCACGGTGGCGAACATCGCCCAGTCCATCAGGATCGGCCCCCCGTCGCTAGCCGTATGTCGGCCCGCCGGGGCGGGCCGGGGTCTTCGTCGTCGTACACCACGATAGGCGGCCGGGCCGGGCCGGTCCAACCCGGGTCGAACACGGCTCACCCCGGCGGCGGGCCGCCGAGGGGCCGAGGATCGGGCCGACCGCCCAGGGGCTCACGGCCCCACGGCCCACCTCGGGCCGCCGAGGGCCTGGACCTGGTGGCCCGGCCGCCGAGGGCCGAAGATCGGCGGGGCCGCAACCGGCCCTGCAGGGCCGTGTTCGGGCCGGGCCGTCGAGGGCCGAGGATCGGCGGGCCGGTCCAGCTTCGGGGCCGAGGGCCGGGCCGGTCTTCGAGGGCTCAAGGCCGGGCCGCCGCAGGGCCTTAGGGCCGAACCTCGGGCCGGTCTTCGAGGGCTCAAGGCCGGGCCGCCCGGACCTGATGGCCACGGCCCCCGGCCCACCCCTCGGGCCGGGCGGGGCCGGGCTCAAGATCGGGCCGCCGAGGGCCCGGACGGGCCCACGGCCCTGATGGCCACGGGCTCACTGGCCGCGGTCACCGTCGAGGGCCTGGACCTGATGGCCCGGCCGCCGAGGGCCGAAGATCGGCGGGCCGGTCCAGCTTCGGGGGCCTGGACGGGCTCACGGCCCACCTCGGGCCGTCCAGGGCCGGGCTCAACCTCGGGCCGCCGCAGGGCCTGATGGCCACGGCCCCCGGCTCACCTCGGCCCGCAGGGCCCGCCGCAAGGCCGCGAGCTGATGGCCGGGCCTTCGAGGGCCGAGGATCGGGCCGACCGTCCAGCTCGGGGCCGGGCTCAAGATCGGGCCGCCGAGGGCCGAGGATCGGCGGGCCGGGCCGGGGCCGGGCTCAAGATCGGGCCGGGGCCGTCCAGGGGGGCGGCTCAACCTCGGGCCGCCGAGGGCCTTAGGGCCACGGCCCACGGCTCACGGGCTCACCTCGGGCCGGTCCAGCTCGGGGGGGCCGCCGCAGGGCCGCCGGGGGCCTGGACCTGATGGCCCGGCCTTCGAGGGCTCAAGGCCGGGCCGCCCGGACCTGATGGCCACGCGCTCACGGCTCACGGCCCCCCTCGGGGGGCCGCGGGCCGAGCTGATGGCCCGCGGTCACCGGCGAGGGCCTGGACCTGATGGCCCGGCCTTCGAGGGCCGAGGATCGGGCCGACGGTCCAGCTCGGCGGGGGCGGCCGCCCCGAGGGCCGGGCTCGCGGCCCTACGGCGCCGATTGAACCGCTCGGGCCAGGAAGGAGGCCATCTGGGCCCGCGTGACCGTTTCGGCGGGGCAGTAACGCGGGGGGTCGGCGGCGCATCCGGCGGTCACTCCGGCGGCGCGGATGCCCTCGGCGGCCCGGACGGCGGCGCCGGTGAGCCCGGCCGTATCGGTGAACAGGCCCTCGGCCCGGGCCGGGGCGGAGATGTGGTTGAAGGCGGCCACGAGCATCTCGGCCATGTCGGCCCGGGTCACGGCGCCGCCGGGGTCGAAGACTCCGCCGGGGGCGCGGATCACGTCGTTGCCCACCGCCCACCGGGCCTCGGCCCGATACCAGGCGTCGGCGGCCACGTCGGAGAGCCGCACCTCGCCGCCCGGGGCCAGGGCGCCGTATAGACGGACGGCGGCCCGGTGCAAGAAGACGGCCATCTGGGCCCGCGTGACCGTTTTGTCGGGGCAATAACGATTAATGTTGGCGCATCCGCCGGTGATGCCCCACCGGGCGATGCGGTCGATATTAGCCTCATGGACGCTGCCCTCATCGTCGAAGAAACGGCCACAAGACTTTTTAAGGGACCACTTGCCCACGGGCGGTATAGAGCCCGAAAGCCGATTACCGGACAGGTCCAGGCCGCCCCGCAGGTTGGTGAGCTTGCCCAGCTCCGGCGGTATAGAGCCCGAAAGCCGATTGCCGGACAGGTCCAGGTAGCCCAGGTTGGCGAGCTTGCCCAGCTCCGGCGGTATAGAGCCCGAAAGCCCATTACGGTCCAGGTGCAGGTAGCCCAGGTTGGTGAGCTTGCCCAGCTCCGGCGGTATAGAGCCCGAAAGCCGATTGCCGGACAGGTCCAGGTCGCGCAGGTTGGCGAGCTTGCCCAGCTCCGGCGGTATAGAGCCCGAAAGACTACTACCGTACAGGTGCAGGTCGGTCAGGTTGGTGAGCTTGCCCAGCTCCGGCGGTATAGAGCCCGAAAGACTACTACCGTACAGGTACAGGTCGGTCAGGTTGGTGAGCTTGCCCAGCTCCGGCGGTATAGAGCCCGAAAGCCCATTGCCGGACAGGTACAGGTCGCGCAGGTTGGTGAGCTTGCCCAGCTCCGGCGGTATAGAGCCCGAAAGCCCATTGCCCAGGCCCAGCCAGGTCAGGTTGGTGAGCTTGACCAGCTCCGGCGGTATAGAGCCCGAAAGCCGATTACACGACAGGTCCAGCCGGCGCAGGTTGGTGAGCTTGACCAGCTCCGGCGGTATAGAGCCCGAAAGCCCATTGCCGGACAGGTGCAGGTCGGTCAGGTTGGTGAGCTTGCCCAGCTCCGGCGGTATAGAGCCCGAAAGCCGATTGCCGGACAGGTCCAGCCCGCGCAGGTTGGTGAGCTTGACCAGCTCCGGCGGTATAGAGCCCGAAAGCCCATTGCCGGACAGGCCCAGCCAGGTCAGGTTAGACAGGTTGACCAGCTCCGGCGGTATAGAGCCCGAAAGCCCATTGCCGGACAGGCCCAGCCAGGTCAGGTTAGACAGGTTGCCCAGCTCCGGCGGTATAGAGCCCGAAAGCCCATTGCCGGACAGGCCCAGCCAGGTCAGGTTAGACAGGTTGCCCAGCTCCGGCGGTATAGAGCCCGTAAACTCATTGCCGGACAGGTCCAGCCGGCGCAGGTTGGTGAGCTTGCCCAGCTCCGGCGGTATAGAGCCCGTAAACTCATTGCCGTTCAGGTCCAGGTAGCGCAGGTTGGTGAGCTTGCCCAGCTCCGGCGGTATAGAGCCCGTAAACTCATTGCCGTTCAGGTCCAGGTAGCCCAGGTTGGTGAGCTTGCCCAGCTCCGGCGGTATAGAGCCCGTAAACTCATTGCCGTTCAGGTTCAGGTAGCCCAGGTTGGCGAGCTTGCCCAGCTCCGGCGGTATAGAGCCCGAGAAGTTATTACCGTACAGGTCCAGGTCGGTCAGGTTAGACAGGTTGCCCAGCTCCGGCGGTATAGAGCCCGAGAAGTTATTACCGTACAGGTCCAGGTCGGTCAGGTTAGACAGGTTGCCCAGCTCCGGCGGTATAGAGCCCGAGAGACTAGGGCCCCTTATTATCAGGTCGGTCAGGTTAGACAGGTTGCCCAGCTCCGGCGGTATAGAGCCCGTGAGGTTATCGCCGCCGAATATCTGCAACCTAGACAGGTTGGTGAGGTTGCCTATCTCCGGCGGTATAGAGCCCGTAGCATCTAATAGTCTCAGGGACTTCAACGCGGTGAGGTTTTCTATCTTCTCCGGCAGTATAGAGCCAAATATATCGCAGTGCCACACGGGGTCGCATTGGTCCGCCGGGGCGCTGACCGGGCTCACCACTATAGACGCAGTGAAGACGGCCAGAGCTGCCAGCAGTCTTTGACTATTTATAGTCATTTTTTTGTTTCTCCTTCCGTCGTCGTTGACATCAAACATAACATAAGATCGGACCGGGCTCAACCTCGGGGCCGGCCTGATGGCCACGGCCCACGGCCCACCCTCGGGCCGCCGAAGGGCCGAGCTGATGGCCCGGCCTTCGAGGGCCGAGGATCGGGCCGACCGTCCAGCTCGGGCCGGGCTCAACCTCGGGCCGGGCTGATGGCCACGGCCCACGGCCCACCCTCGGGCCGCCGAAGGGCCGAGGATCGGGCCGACCGTCCAGCTCGGGCCGGGCTCACGGCCCACCTCGACCGTCCAGGGGCCGGGCTCAACCTCGGGCCGCCGAGGGCCGGGCCTGATCGGCGGCGGGCTCACGGCCCACGGCCCACCCCGGGCTGCAGGGCCGCCGAAGGGCCTTAGGGCCGAACCTCGGGCCGTCCGGGGCCGGGGCCGGGCCTTCGAGGGCCGAGCTGATGGCCCGGCCTTCGAGGGCCGAAGGTCGGGCCGCCCGTCCAGCTCGGGGCGGGCTCAACCTCGGGCCGCCGAGGGCCTGATGGCCACGGGCTCCCTGGCCGCGGTCACCTCGGCCCGGACCTGATGGCCACGCGCTCCCGGCTCACCTCGGCCCGTAGGGGCCGCCGAAGGGCCTTAGGGCCGAACCTCGGGCCGTCCAGGGGCGGGGCCGGGCCTTCGAGGGCCGAAGATCGGGCCGACCGTCCAGGGCCGGGCTCACGGCCCACCTCGGGCCGTCCAGGGGCCGCCGCAGGGCCGGGCTCAAGATCGGGCCGCCGAGGGCCTGGAGCTGATGGCCCGGCCGTCGAGGGCCGAGGGATCGGCGGGCCGGTCCAGCTTCGAGGGCCGGTCCAGCTTCGGGGCCGGTCCAGCTCGGCGGGGCGGCCGAGGGCCGGGCCGATCTTCGAGGGCCGAAGGTCCGCGGGGCCGCAACCGGCCCCCTGCAGGGCCGTGTTCGGGCCGCACGTCGGCGGCCCGAAGGCCAACGTCGACGTCCGGACCTCGGGCTCACCTCGGCGGCGGCGGGCCGGGCTCAACCTCGGGCCGCCGCAGGGCCTTTAGGGCCGAACCTCGGGCCGGGCCTTCGAGGGCTCAAAGCCGGGCCGCCGAGGGCCCGATGGCCACGGCCCGCGGGCTCACGGCTCACGGCCCACCTCGGGCCGTCCAGGGGCGGGGCCGGGCCTTCGAGGGCCGAAGATCGGGCCGAACCGTCCAGGGCCGGGCTCAACCTCGGGCCGCCGAGGGCCGAGCTGATGGCCGGGCCTTCGAGGGCCGAAGATCGGGCCGACCGTCCAGGGGCGGGCTCACGGCTCACCTCGGGGCCGTCCAGGGGTGGGGCTCAAGATCGGGCCGCCGAGGGCCGGGCCTGATGGCCACGGCTCACGGCTCACGGGCCGCGGTCACCTCGGGGCCGTCCAGGGCCGGGCTCAAGATCGGGCCGCCGTAGGATGGCCTGATGGCCATGGCTCGCGGCTCACGGCCCACCTCGGGGCCGTAGGGCCGCCGAGGGCCTGGACCTGATCGGCGGCGGGCTCACGGCCCATCGGCCCGATCTTCGGCCCTTGAAGTTGGCCGTCATTGTTGGCTACAATTAGCCAATAATGATTTCTTGAAGTCATGGAGGGGGATACATAAAGCGAACCATGTCATTGAAGACAGTGATGTTTTCAATCCCGCCCGGGAAGGGGGGCGACTGGGGTCCTTTCGCTGATTCCATTGCAATAGGTTGCTTGCTGATCATTAAGCAATCTCTCTTAGCTTGTGGAAAGGCTAAGATTCTTTTAAGCGTGGACAGGAAGAGATAGCACTGTTTGACGATGCTATTTCGGCAGGTTGCCCTGTGAACCTTCTACAAGTTAGCCTTATCATACTAGAACCAGGTGACAGCTTGTCCTAGCTGTATGGCCCAAGGACGGCAAAGCCTCGATCTCTTATTCTGTTGAATCTCGGGAGAACCTCACGCTGTGACAACCAAATGCACCTGTTTGGTTACTTAGTCTGCTATACTACCAGTAGAGTCGGTCGATCCTTCCTACATTGAAGCAGGGACGGTTGCTGTTCCTGAACAGTCAATTAGATACGAGGGATCGGCCGACTCTACCTTGAGCTTCTTTGGGAGTACACAAAGTTTTCTTCTTGTTGGCAAGTAAATGTTTCCGTTGATAGTATAAATTTGAGATAGGTTCAATCGGCACACGCTTAGTTGAAACTTGAACAGGGTTATGTTACTTTCCACAGATTCAAAACCAGTCAAACTAATCAGTTGTCGGAGGGGTTGCGGGGGTAGAGGCGGAGGCGGCCGATGGGGCCGTCTTGGCGGCCGAGCACGGCCGTCCAGAGCTGGCCGGGGTCGGGCACGAACGGGTCGGTGCCGTGGTGGTCGAGGACGAACCAGGAGTCCTGGGCCAGTTCGGCCTCGAGCTGGCCCGGTGCCCAGGCCGCGTAGCCGGCGAAGATGCGGGTCTCGTCCAGCCCGGCCACGTCGCCCGGCTTGCGCTCCAGGTCGACGGTGCCGATGCGTCCGATCACCTGCGACCAGTGCTCGCCGGCGTCGTCGAGGGCCACCGACGCCAGCGCGATCACCGAGGACGGGCTGACGGGGCCGCCCACGAAGATGACCTCGGGGCTGGCCACCGCGCCGGCCCACTCCTTGATGGCGCTGCGCACCTTCAGTTGGCTGGGCCGGTTGAGCACGACGCCGAGGGCGCCCTCCTCGTGGTGCTCGAGCATCAGCAGCACGGTCTGGCGGAAATTGGGGTCGAGAAGGGAGGGGGTGGACACCAGGAGCCTGCCCCGCACCGATTCCATGGTCTTGAGTCTTCCACGGACCGCAGCGGCTTGTGGCGCCCGCACCGCGGCCTCGCCGCCGCTGTGTGAAACGGTCCGAGTCTTCCACTACCCGGTAGCGGACCTGAAAGCCCCTCACGGCGACCTCGCCGCCGCCGTGTGAAACGGTCCGAGTCTTCCACGGCTCGTAGCGGTTGTGGCGCCGCCGGCGGGCGGGGCGGAGCGGATGGGAGTCGGAGGTGTGGGGCGGGAGCGGATGGGGCGCTGGGCAGTCCGGTTGTGGCACCATCGGTTGATGGCGGAGTTCCCGGTGGCGCTCACAGTGGCGGCCTCGGACCCCTTGGGCGGCGCCGGAGTGCAGGCCGACCTCACCACCTTCGCCGCGCTGGGCGTACACGGCGCCAGCGCGGTGACGGCGGTGACGGCCCAGTCGCTGACCGCGGTGACGGCGGTGGCTCCGGTGGACGCCGGGGTGGTGGCGGCCCAGATCGACGAGGCCGCGGCGGTGTTCGACGTGGCCGCGGTGAAGACCGGGCTGCTGCGCCGTCCCGAGGTGGTGGAGCTGGTGGCGGCCCGGGTGGCTGACGGGGTGCTGCCCGCGCCGGTGGTGGACCCGGTGATGGTGGACGGGCGGGGGGTCCGCTTCGTGGACGCCGAGGTGGTGGCGGCCTACCGGGAGGCGCTGTTCCCGCTGGCCCGGGTTGTGACGCCGAACCGGGCCGAGGCCGAGCTGCTGGTGGGGGAGGAGCTGCCCGGCTCGGCGGCGGTGGCCGAGCGGGCCGAGGCCCTCCGGGCGCTGGGCGCCGACGTGGTGGTGACCGGCGGCGGCTTCGATGGCCCGCCCGACGACGTGGTGGTGACCGGGGCGGGGGTGCGGGTGTATCCGAGGCGGCGCATCCGCACCGACAACGTGCGGGGGAGCGGCTGCACCTTCTCGGCCGCGGTGGCCGCGTCCCTGGCCCTGGGCTGCGACCTGGCCGAGGCCGCGTCGGCGGCGGGCGACTTCGTGCGCCGGGCCATCGAGGTGTCCGCAAGCTGGGACGTAGGCGGCCCCGGCCCCGTCTCCCATGTGACGGTCAGCCCGTGAATGCCAGCGGTGTAAGATTGTTGAGTAAAAATACTCAATAGAGTAATTATCGGGTTGACCAGCACTTATGTGTGGTCAATCGCCTTTGGCCGGGCCGGTTCCTATGCGTCGCTTAGTCTGTGATTTCTGTCAGCGGGAAGGCGGTGACCTCGACGGGATCGTGGTCTTGGACTTCGTTGGTCTTGGCCCTGGTGATGAGCGATCGGGCTAGCGCTCGCGATGCCAAGTCGTCGAAGTCGTCTCGACGCGGGTCCCGCAGGAAGTCTTCGACGGCCGAGCCGTCGGGAAATGACAGCACGAGCACGGCGTCGGGTCGATCCGGCCCGCCCTCCACCTCGCGGGCCCGGCGCTCGAGCTTGCCCCGATGGCGGGGAAGGAGCTTCAGCAGCCGCTTGACGTAGCGCTCCAGTTCCCGGACCGCCCCGGCCTTCCAGAGCCGCAGGGTGATCTCGATCTGCCGTTCCGACTCCTCCACGGCCCGGACGCTATCGCGGGCGAGGCCGTGGGCACGTCTCTGGGCATGAGCCCACTCACGGCGACCGCCGCTACCTGGATTAGTTCTAAAGGGATTCCAAGAGAGCTGACAAGGCGGTCATCGATCCTACGAGAAGCAACAACCCCATACTAAACAGGGCGACGCTGCGAGCGCATCCAGTCCTCTTCTTGCGCGAAGTTTGGCGTTTTCTGTGTCTCCTATGTCTAGTCCGATGGTCCGGTGTTGTCGGTCGTCTCTGTTGAGCTAGGCCGTCCGAGTTCTCTAGATACTGTATGATACTACCCTTGCAGTCCCATGACTCTGAGATAAGGTCGTGCATCTCTGCCCAGAGCCGGATGGCCTCGTCATCGGTGACGAATGCCATCATCTCAATGTTGTGATATAGCCCTTGTTTTGTCAGATTTGCCGATCCCAGCATAACAGATATACCGGCTAGGTTAGGATCGTCGTTCTGCACCATCCACGCCTTGGCATGAGCTTCGGACGGATCTCCGCCTTTCTCCGTACGGTACCAGTTTCTGACTTGCACATCGGTCCGTGTCAGGAATTCTAGAGCAGATGAGCGATCAGCCGAAGTGGACTTGGCAAAATATGCACTCTTGGCATTGCCGATGATGAGAGTGACAGGACGGCCTTGAGTTTGGTTGTTCAACCAGGCGAGACCAGCCGTGCTTGCGAAGCCGACGATAACGTAGAGATGGCCGTAAGGGTTGGTCCGCAAGAACCTTACTATTTGAGTAGACGCTGACATTTCGCAATTCCCTTCCAAGTCGGATACTGTGTGAGGGTATCCTTGAACCTCGCGAAAAAGTAGGCACGCGGGTTTTTAACCTGCTTCAATGTAGGGGGAGGGGGGACCCTCCCCGTATTTGGCCTTTGACGGCCTCGAGGTGTTCGTAGTAGCAGCTTCAATGTAGGGGGAGGGGGGACCCTCCCCGTATCGACTGGCTCTGCGACTACCTGGTGGAGCAGCGGGCGCTTCAATGTAGGGGGAGGGGGGACCCTCCCCGTATGAGGGTAAAGACGTTCGAGTTCGAGGCGATGGACGAGCTTCAATGTAGGGGGAGGGGGGACCCTCCCCGTATTGCCGGGGCAGCTCGTGGTCGCTGACATCAAGACGGGGCTTCAATGTAGGGGGAGGGGGGACCCTCCCCGTATGTCGGGGATCGGTTGCCCGAAGTCGTCACCGGACGGGCTTCAATGTAGGGGGAGGGGGGACCCTCCCCGTATTCAACCCCCGGAAGGAGAACACAATGACCGATGTGAGCTTCAATGTAGGGGGAGGGGGGACCCTCCCCGTATTACCGCCGACGCCGCGAAGACAACCCGGCGCGGCCTGGCTTCAATGTAGGGGGAGGGGGGACCCTCCCCGTATGATGTCGGCCGGGTGACCCTTCCGCAAGCTCATCGCGCTTCAATGTAGGGGGAGGGGGGACCCTCCCCGTATACAGGGAGCTGAACTGCGTCCCGGTGGCCATCGAGGCGCTTCAATGTAGGGGGAGGGGGGACCCTCCCCGTATCCGCAACTGACCGGGGGCTGCAACCGTTCCAGGGCCGCTTCAATGTAGGGGGAGGGGGGACCCTCCCCGTATGATGAGCTTGGTGAAGAGGGCGATATCTTGAGGTATGCTTCAATGTAGGGGGAGGGGGGACCCTCCCCGTATCACCGTGTCGTCGTTCATTCGCCGGGCCGTGGCTGAGCTTCAATGTAGGGGGAGGGGGGACCCTCCCCGTATCCGCCGGGACCTGATCTGCTTTTCCATGTCCGCCATGCTTCAATGTAGGGGGAGGGGGGACCCTCCCCGTATCGGCCAGTCCAGGTTTCCGGCGAGGGCAGGTTCGAGGGCTTCAATGTAGGGGGAGGGGGGACCCTCCCCGTATATGGAGACGAGGAAACGATGACTGACCGTTCAGCCGCTTCAATGTAGGGGGAGGGGGGACCCTCCCCGTATCGCCGGGATCGTCGAGGGCGTGTCGCTGTGGTCGGTGCTTCAATGTAGGGGGAGGGGGGACCCTCCCCGTATCTGATGCAGTACGGGCCGAGCCATCAAACCCTGGTGCTTCAATGTAGGGGGAGGGGGGACCCTCCCCGTATCCGTCCATCCTGGCGAACGTGGCCTTCACCAGCAAGCGCTTCAATGTAGGGGGAGGGGGGACCCTCCCCGTATCCGTCGTGACCGTAGCCGAGATCAACCCCCGAAGGAGCTTCAATGTAGGGGGAGGGGGGACCCTCCCCGTATTTTCTGCTCAGCCCCCTGGTGCGGCCCCCAGGATTTGCTTCAATGTAGGGGGAGGGGGGACCCTCCCCGTATTCAAGGGCACCGAGCGGTTCGCGGAGAAGCTGGGCGCTTCAATGTAGGGGGAGGGGGGACCCTCCCCGTATGTCCTCGTTAGACATCGTGGAACCTGACCAGATAGCTGCTTCAATGTAGGGGGAGGGGGGACCCTCCCCGTATGGGCAGGTGCCAGCGCCAGCCGCCGCCGCCGTCGTCGCTTCAATGTAGGGGGAGGGGGGACCCTCCCCGTATCCACAGGCGAGAAGTTCGCGGAGATGAAAAACAAGGTGCTTCAATGTAGGGGGAGGGGGGACCCTCCCCGTATCCTTGCTACGGTGCTAATGACAACTAGAGTCATAATGCTTCAATGTAGGGGGAGGGGGGACCCTCCCCGTATAAGTTCACCGACGCCATGCTCGACGAGATCGCGGATGCTTCAATGTAGGGGGAGGGGGGACCCTCCCCGTATGTCAAAGCCGGATTCCTGGCCAGGTTCGCGGCATTCGCTTCAATGTAGGGGGAGGGGGGACCCTCCCCGTATGAGGGTCGAGTTCGATCTGGCGGTCGCCTGGTGCCGGCTTCAATGTAGGGGGAGGGGGGACCCTCCCCGTATCCGCCCCCGGAACCGTTCTGATGCCTGCCTGTGTGAAGCTTCAATGTAGGGGGAGGGGGGACCCTCCCCGTATGATGGACCTGGCGGGCGTCGGACTCCTGTGGGAACAGGCTTCAATGTAGGGGGAGGGGGGACCCTCCCCGTATTCCGCCCTACATTGAAGCGACACGCAAGACGTAGCGGCTTCAATGTAGGGGGAGGGGGGACCCTCCCCGTATGTGCAAGGTCCTGAACACCATGAGCGGCACCAAGCTGCTTCAATGTAGGGGGAGGGGGGACCCTCCCCGTATGGGCGGGGCCGCCACCGTCGAGTTCTTCGACGGCATGCTTCAATGTAGGGGGAGGGGGGACCCTCCCCGTATCCGGTGTGGGCGACGCGGGTGCCGTGCCGGGGCTTGCTTCAATGTAGGGGGAGGGGGGACCCTCCCCGTATGTAGAGCGCCTGCTCGACGGCGAAATCGGGGTGCTCGCTTCAATGTAGGGGGAGGGGGGACCCTCCCCGTATTCGGCGGGCGGGGCTACCACGCCGCCGGTGTCGCCCTGCTTCAATGTAGGGGGAGGGGGGACCCTCCCCGTATTGAGCCGCATCGTCGGGGCGAGGCTCTGGGCGTAGAGGCTTCAATGTAGGGGGAGGGGGGACCCTCCCCGTATGCCGCGACGGCCCCGTTCGGCCGTGCCGGGCCGATCGGCTTCAATGTAGGGGGAGGGGGGACCCTCCCCGTATTGCTAGCATTAAACGCTAGCTTTGACCAGGGTTTTTGTGACGACTTGCGAGCGGTCGCCCGCCACTACCCCGGTTGGTAAGTTGATTTCGGTTGTCAAGGAGCGTAGAGAGCGTTGATTTTGCAGGGAAACGAGCGCTGACTGGGGTTGATGGCCTGACCTTAGCACTCGGCTCAGATGACGACGGGCCCGCTGGTGGGCAGAGGGGCGGAGACTCCCATGAAGGTGAAGCAATCCTTGCCACGCTCTTCGGGTTCACCGAGGTGGATTATAGCCACGGAATCCTGCCCGTGGTGGATGCAGGCCGCGAGTTCGGTGCGCAAGGCGATCAGCTCCATCGAGTCCAGGTCGCAGATAAACACGCTATACTGCATCGGCCAGCCGAAACTCTTCATGATCTTGTGAACTTGGCGAAGACGTTTGCTGTCTCTTATATCATACGCTAGCAAGTATCTCTTGCGGCCACGTCCCATATCATCACCTAGTCATAAAAGGCACGTACTCTGGGATCTCACCCAACAGATACGCTGCTAACATTCTTGCTTGGACTTCCAGAACTCTGCGATAGGTGATCCGGTATTGGTAGGTCGGATGTGTGATTTGATGGTCAAGTCTGCGCTCATAAGAAGAAATGAAAGCACGACGACCGTGCTGATTCAAACTTACTCCCTGCGCCCTCTTGATTAGATTAGACGAATGTATCTCGCCGTTGTTCACTGCATTAACCACCACAGAATCGGCTATGAGAGGCCGAAACTCTTCGGCAAGATCAAGGGCCAGAGCAGGACGGCCGAACCTGGGCCGATGAAACATGCCCATATAGGGATCGAAACCGATGGCAAAGACTGTGGCTGTAAGGTCCTTCACTAGCAAAGAGTAAGCATATGACAGCAGGCAATTGATCGCGTCCCGAGGTGGTCTGCGATTGCGGCCATTGAAGTCAAATGTCCCTAACCCGTCGTTCTTGAGCATGGTTGAGAACTCAGAAAAGTAGAGCCGGGCTGCCGTTCCCTCTATCCCGAGCAGCGATTCGATCGACTCCGCCTCAGCCGTCTGCTCGGCGAGGCCCTTCATCTGAGACAGCACCGGTTTCACGTCGGCGCGCGAGTTGCGGCCGAGGAAGGTGCGGGAGTTCCTGATCTTGCCCTCGACCATCAACTTCGCCAGCGGGAGCCCCGCCTGGGCCGCGAAGGCGGCCTGGCGCCTCCTCAGCTCGACGTGCTTGGATGGGAGACCGTGGGCGATTCCTTGGAACCAGCCGCCGTAGGAGAACCAGCAGACCGGGATTTCTTTGGCGAAGGCGGCCCGCATGAACTGGGAGCTGATCTGCACGTTGCCGTACACCGAGACCTGGGACACGTCGAGCATGCGGACCGCCTCCACCTGCTCGCCTTTGCGGGACACGACCGCTCGGCCTTCGGAGATGCCGACCTTCATCCCCTGTTCGGTGACGTACAGCGGCCGAGCCGCGGAATCCCTCGGAGTCAGGCGGCGAGGCTCGGAAACGGTGCGGCCGGTGTGCAGGTTGGTCTCATCGGGCAGGCATATGCCGACCAGCGAGCACCTTGGACACTTGGGACTGTCGACAAGGGGCGGGGGAGCCTCGGTCGCGGCGGCCACCACTCTCAGCTTCTCGACTAGATCGAGCGTTTGGGATACGAGCCTCTCATCGAACTCGACGGTGCGCCTCTCGCGAGTTTCGGCGAAGTAGATCTCCCCCTCGGCGCACTTGTAGCCGTTGTCTCTCAACAGAAGACCGATGGCGCAGAGTTGGACCAGCTCGGGAGACCAGGCGGGGCCGTGCAGAGGCGGTCGGCCGCGCTTGACCTCAACTGGAACAACCGATCCACCGGAACTCTCGATGATGTCGGCCACGGCGATGAGCCCCAGCCGTTCGGAGCCGAGTTGGACGGAGCGGGCCCGGCGGACCGGATCGTCATCATCGGGACCGCCGATCCTCCCCCCGCCCGGGTCTACGTTGCGATGGACGTACCGACCCTCCACGGTGTCGGGATTGTCCTCGAATCGAGACTGAACCCACTCGAGATAGAAGAGACGCTGGCAGTACTCGAACTCGTTGACCATCCGAGCCGGGACCAGATCAGGTACATCATTCACGCGACCAAACTGTCTCCGGCGGGCCGAATGTTCCATACCCTCCCTGATCGGCGCGCCTGATACTCGACTTGATCACCTTGGAGAGCGACCAAGAACGATACCAGCGAGATTGATAAGCGGACACAGGCTCGTTGTGGGTGGCCTGAGCGAGCAGGGACTGGACCGCGCCGGGACCGGCCGGTCTGGTCCACAGCGGCCATGTGTACGATCCGCCGGTCTTCCATCCACCCGAGCACCCCGAGGTGAGCGTTCTGTCTCGGCCGGCGAACACGGGCTGGCAGCTCAATCCGAGGACGGCCAAGGACTCAGCCCCTGGATTCGTCAGCTTCTTGTCTGTCGAAGGATTTGTCGCTGAAAGGGCGTAGTTCCGGTCGTCGGTCACGTCCCACATCAGCGACGGCAAATCGCTCTCGTAAATCCACGGACTGTTGAGATCGCGGACCAAATCGTCGTGTTCGACTCCCTCTAGGACTTCACGAGCCATCTTCAAAAAGCGTTGCTGCCCGGCCGTGAAGTAGAGATCGGAAGGCTTGGCCTCACCCTTGTTGTCAAGGCTTCCCTCGGCAACCAGGGCGGCGGCCAGCGCGTTGCCGGGACCTTGACGGCGAGCCGTGCTCAAATACTTCTTCAAGTCCTCAGGCTTGAACTTGACGTCGTCCTTGGAGGCCAGCTCGGGGCTCACGGCCGGGCTCTCAAGCCAGCGGGGGAAGATCTTCATCGCCTGGCTGGCTACTCTCTCCACCGTGTACTCCGAGTCGATGACGGCATGGGGTACCACATCATCGCTCCACCACAGGCGGGGCTGCTCCGGCTCGTGCTCGAAGAGCACCTGCACGCCCAGGGCGGCCAAGAAGGCGAGAGGATTGGTTCCTTCGAGCCCGTTCAGGTGACTACCGGTCATGAGCCCCCCTGCTCCTCGGCGCTCTGGCGATGGTCGGCGAGGCGAAGGATGGCCTCCAGCCAGGCCAGTCCGTGGTAGCCGTACCTGGCGACTAGACGCCAGAAGCGATCAGCCATCTCGATGGCGAGCGGACTGTCGGCCAACCCGCCGGAATCTGATTTCATGACGTGTTCGCCGTGCTGGAAACTAAGAGTTTGGGGCTCGTTGTCCTCGACTATCGGGGGCAGAGGTCGGGCCCAGCCGTGGTGGGTTCCGACTAAGTGCAGCACCAAGTCCCAGTCGTGGGCCATGGCTCTGATCGCGGAATTGGACTGGGCCATGGCCACACTCGACAGTTCGTGCCGCACCGGCGGCCAACCTTGTGGCCTGGTACTTACTCCGGGAAGAGACTTGGCGATCGGCTCGTCCAGCATCGCCTCTTTCACAGGGTCACCGCCGACCATCTGAAGCTGGAAGCGGCTGTCCACTTTGCCCACATCGTGAAGTTGGCCGGCCAGATTCAGGTCCTCCTGGATCGCCTCGTCCAAGCCCAGCCTTCGGGCGAACTCGGCGGCTCGGTGGCCGACCCCGTCGAGGTGGCTGCGGAGTGACACCGCGGTGCCGGTGAACGAACTCGACTGATCCGAATCGTCAAAGATCAACTCGTCGACCGAGTGCTGTTGGATGAGGATCAAATAAGTGCTCTCGGCATCCGTCTTGTCGATCTGTTTGATGTGGAAGTTCCCTCGCAACTTGTTGATCATCTCAACGATCCAGTCAGAATCGGCCGAGTCGGCGGCTTCGACCAGCCAATCCTCAACCCGCTCCTTCAGGTCCGCTTCCTCGGGTTCGTGAGTCGGTCTGGGAGAGTCTGGGAAGATCTGGGGGTCGAGGCGAAGCGTGGCCCGTTTCCCATATACAAATTGAGCCATGTCGCCCAAATCCTCGACTGGCTCTTTTGAGTTCGGGTCCCAGTTGCCCGCGGTGATTCCGCCTTGGTCGGGGGTGACGATCAGAACATCGCCGGGCTCAATATTGCGGGGATCGACATTCTCCTCGGGGTCATTGCCAAACCCGCGCCAGCGCACCCAATCCGCGGGTGAGTCGGCCTGATCGGCCCCATCGCGGTCGGATTCGCCGCCGCTGGCGGAAACGTCGGAAACCGGTGTCTCCGGGGCGCCGGCGAGCCATGACCTGACCGCGCCAATCGGGACCTGGAGGTACTCAGCGGTCCGGGGAGGCACGAGGCGCAGCGCCTCGGGGGAGCGGTCCCAGCGCCACACGACGGCCACATCCGCTTGCTCGGAGCGGTCCTTGCCGTGCAGGAACCACTCGATGGGAGGGTCTACCAAGGGCACGGGTCTGGTCTGCACCCATGCCTGCAGGTGAGTAGGCAAAAGCAACGGCGCTTGCGAATGAGGGGCGTTTGCGTCAGGCGGAAAGGAGTCAAGCGACAGTGGCCCTACGTCCAGTGGGCCCTGCCCGGCCCGACGCTCCAGCTCTGCCCATGTCACCTTCACTGACTCTTCGTACACCGGGTCCGGCGCCTTCGATTCGAGCAGCGATTTGACACCCAGAATCCAGGCTTGAGCGGACCGGCCAGCGCGGGCTGCGTAGTTGCCCCGGCGGTCGAGGCGCCCGAACCGCTGTTTGAGGCTGTCTACAGGGGCGCACTCGGTGACGAGAGCGTCGAAACTAAAATCGGCCCCGACCTCTATGGACTGGGTGGCCACCACCACCTTGAGCCCGTCGAGGCCGCCATCCCTCTCAGGATTCACAGCCTCGGAGATCTGATCCAGGGCCTGAATCCGGTCCAGCGGCCGCATTCGCCCCGTGATCAGGTGAGCGTCGTAGCCAGCATCTATCAGCGCCTGGTGAGTCTCTCGGGCGGTGCGGACCCGGTTGACCACCACCCCGACACTGCCGACCGACTCGTCGAGGCTGGACTTGATGATCTTGAGAACGCCAGGCGGAATATCCTCATGGGGAGGCTTTCTGGGCCTGCCGACTGGCACCAGCTCGGCCTGCTTGGCCGCCTTCACCCGCCGGCGGAGCTCTTCGGAATCGGCGAGGTCGGCGTCGGTGAGAGTGAACCGCCTCTCCGCGGGGTTGCTTGGTGTGGCCGACATCTCCATCGTGCGGTAGCGGCCGAGAGTGTCCTTCGGGCGGGTGGGCGCGGTGCTCTTCGGCGTGGCCGACATCTCCACCAACTGGAAACGTCGAGGCAGTGGACCGGCGCTTATGGATGCCACCTCAGTCAGCGTTTCGGCGAAGGGGCGGCTCAGATGGACCTCGTCGAGGACGACCAGGCAATCGTTGCCGGCCAGTCCGGCGTGGATCGGCCTCATGCCGGGGCTAACTCCGTAGCCGCGGAACAGCAGCCGCGAGCCGAACTGATCAACGGTGGACACCACCACCCAGGGCTGGTCGGGGCTCTTGGTCCACTCGTCGAGGACTAGTGTTCCTCCTCCTCGCATGGCTACGGCACCGAGCAGCTTGCCGCCGCTGATATCAGCGAGCCGGTCGTGGATTCGGCGCAACACGTCCGTGTCGGCCTCGGTGACCCGCCTCTGGATGAGTTCGGCCCGCTCGTAGACCTGATCGACGACTATCCGGCGGTCGATCACGAAGACGACTCGGCGGGGGAACAGATCGGGGCGGGCGGCCAGCGAGAACACGGCGGTGTCTAGGACCGCGGTCTTGCCGGTTCCGGTGGGGAGGTCGATGACCTCGGGCCATTTCCCCTCGGCCAGGACCTGGCGGGTGAGCCGCTCCTGCCACGGGAACGGGACCTGGCCGTGGACGTCGGTGAAGAACGCTCCGAAGTCGTCGGCGGTCAGCTCAGCCACCCGGCTGCTCCTCTTCGACACGCCCGCGAAGCTCGCCGGAACTATTCAGATCGGCATCGTCGTCTCGCACCGGGCGCATGAGCCCGAGGCCGAAGTACCGCCCCGCGCCCAGCACCAAAGGTCCGGCCACCGGCTGGTCGAAGGCCACCGAAACATGCACCAGGCGGCGGGCGACCGGCTGACCGTCGCGGCCGCGCTGGCGGAAGGCGGGGAAATGGGATGCCGGGCGAACTCCACTTATGAAGGGGTCATGGGAAACAGTGACGGCGGTGGGCTCGGGCAGGCCGACATGGCGGCAGGAATCCGCCACTGCCTGCTCGGCCTTGGCCCAGGCTTTGGCCCGGGCCGCGGCCGTGCCGGTGCTCAGCCGGCCCGGGTTGGTGGGGAGCGCCACCGGCGTGGCCGACACCCAGCGGCGCGATGACCGGCCCCACGTCTTGGTCCGCAGGGTTTCGAGGGTGGGCTCGAACCCGGTCAGGCGTTTCATGTCCACATCCCCGGATCGGCCCATGGTGAGCCGAAGGTCCTGGTTGGCGGCATTGGCCTCTGATTCCCAGGTGCCGACGGCTCGAAGCACCGCCCGCCGGGACGGCTCGTCCAGCGAGTCCGGCACGGAAACGGCAGCTCCCATGATCCGGCCGTCGGCGTGGTCCCACCCGACGTAGGGGAGGGGAAGGAACCCCACGTGGGGGAGCGGCACCGGCGAGCCGTCCTCCGCATGGCCGCTCAAGCCCTCCGGGATGGGGTTCTCAGCGTGGTGGAAGATCGCATCCCGGAGGGTGGCGGCGATCTGCACTGCCCTCGTCGCCGGGAAGCGTCGGGACGACCGGAGGAACTCGAAGACGATCAGATGTCCGGCGGTGTTTGGCCGCAAGACATCTTCGGCGGCATCGGGCTCCACTTGGCGGTAGCGAACCGCGGTGAACGGCAGCGATCTCGGCTTGACCGCCTGGTGCCGCTTGTGCTCCCGCTCCAGGGCGGCCAACTGGCCCCGGCGAACGGAGCGAAGCGCCTCGCCCATCGGGCCGGGCTCGCAGGTCGGGTCGGGCGGATCGGGCGCGAGCCGGCAGGACACCAGCGACGATGAGTGCCCCAGCCGCGTGACCCGGCCCAACAGGCCGTCCAAGGCCTCGGCCGTCTCGGGGTTTGCCGGGGCGGCCCATATGTAAGTGACACGGGGCTCGTCGGGGGTGACCGACGGGAACTCGCGGGCCTGCTTGCCCCGATGATCGGGGAGCAGCTTCATCGCCTCGTCCGGGTTGGTCTTTCCGGGATTGCTCACCTGATCGGACACGTCCCGGGCCTTGGCCAGCTTCCCGTCGAGCCTTTCGGCAAGCTTCACGGACTTGGGGCTTGAATCTTCAGAGGCAGCGTCTATCTCATCCATGAGCCGGCCGACCTCTGAGGCTTTCCTGTCGTACCAGCTTGTTCCGATAACGGCCGTGTCGTTCACCGGGACGAAGTTGGTGAGCACCTTGCGGGTTACGGCTTCGGTGGCGGCTATGGACGGGGGGTCCTGGGCCTCCAGCCATTCGAGCGCCCGCCGCTCGTCGGGGCTGGGGGAGTCGTCATCGGCCCAGGCAGCCACCAGAGCCGAGAACAGCCGAGCCGGATGGGGAGGCCACTCGGCCGCCCGGCGGTCGTGGTGAGCGGTGGCCACGAACCTTTCGGTGAGGAAGTTCACCTCGATGGCGAGCATGGGCTCACTCCGCGGGCTGCTCCGCGGCCGCCACTTGGCGGCTGCGCTTGATCAACTCGACCAGCTTGGGGGCCGGCACCAAGCGGATCTTCTCGGTCTCCCAGCCGAGCCCGGCCCGGGCGGCCTGCTCGGAAGCTCGGGCCAGGATGTCTTGGGCGATGGACCGGTCGACGTTCACCACCTCGGGGGCGGAACCGTCCCGTCCCACCAGCTCGAGGCGGGGGGCGTGCTCGGGTATGAGCAGACAGCGGGAGCGCAAGTCGTGGTCGTGCTGATGCTGGTAGGCGATGGCGGCCACGCCCAGCGCGGCGACGGCGGTGCGAGCCGCCGACTCGGCAGCCCGGTCGTGGCCGCTGAACCGGAGCCTCCGCAGGGCGGCCAGCGATATGACGGTGGTCTGAACGGCCTTGGAGATGGTGACCCCGCCGGACTGGGCGTCGATGGTGGGGGCGATGTTGCCGTGGTTGATCTTCGAGGGCTGACCGGCCTCACCGCTCTCGCTGCCCCGGGAGGCGGCCACCGGCTTGCCCTTTGCATCTCTCTCGGCTTCGGCCTCGTCGAGCGTCCACACCTGGCGGGGGTCTTCGTGGTTGAAGGCCTTCTCATCGGGGTTGAGCTTCTCGATCTGCAGCGGGTCGATGCGGCTGCCGACCTTGCGGCCCACCACCGCGTCCATGCCGACGATCTCCGACACGTAAGCCCGCTGGAACTTCGAGCCCAGGCCGCCCTTGGGGCCGGTGGAGTCCCACATCCCGAACAGCAGGGCCGTGGGGGAGTAACGGAACAGGGCGCTCGCGTCGCGGGGGGTGGCGTCGGTGATGGCCTGGCCCACGTCGGACAGCCGGAACAGCGTGCCGTTCAGCAGGCTGTCCCGGAAGATGGCGTCGGCCAGACGGTGGGGCGCCTCCAGCACCGTCATCTCCCCGATGTCGCGCACGTCCTCATCGACGGTGAAGTCCACGTAGGGGACCGGGAAGGACAGATCCCGGTCTCTCCAGCCTTCCAGCAGCGCCAGCTCGGCCCGATTGGCCTGCGACGCCACCGAGTCGAGCAGCACCACCACCGACGACTTGTCGCCGAGCTGGCGCTCCTCGACCGCGTACTTGTGGTCCGCCCGGTCTCCGGCGGCGTAGGTGGGCGGGAACACCTTGTCGCCTTCGCCGCCTGCGGGCTGCAGCGTGGTCTTGGCCCGCAGGGCCACGGCGCCTCCGGCCACCGCCTCACTCAGCTTCTCGAATGTGAGTTCGGGCATTTCGCCTCCTTGCTTCGGTCCTTCGGGCCCCTTGGCTGGCCCCGGCACGATGAGAACTACTGGACGCTCATCTTAAGGAGTGGGTGTGACAGTCGTGCTCGAACCGAGGAGCAATCCTGGTCAGCGAGCCGCCCGATGTCCTCAATGAAGGTGCTGGAGTAGTTATAGGTAGGGCATGCGGCGGATGGACTCCAGAGCTGCCAAGAACTCCTCCGAGCTGTAGCAGGTGATGTACCGCCCCTCTGCGTAGTCGCCGTCGGGATCGGGGCGGTAGTCAGGCTCCTGGGCCATCGAGTCCTCCAACCCTAGATTTCGGCACAGTAGCTCACCCTAGGCCAGCGCCCGTTAGGCGGCGATCTTTGCCCATTCAACGCAGTGCTGGGCCGAGCGGCCCACACGAGGGGCATCGGGGTAGCCCAGAAGGGCCGCCGCCTCGGGCGGGCAGGGGTACCCTCGAATGTATGCCCGGCAAGCGCCAAGTCGCTGTCAAGAGCGCGCCGGCTGCCCTCGTGGACGAGTGGGCCGACCGTGCCATGGCCTGTGCCGTGGCGACCATGGTCGATGCTGACCCGCCTAGATGGGTGGCGAAGATCGAAGGGGCTGTCGGTGCGTTGGGTTTTGGCGACACTGAGCAGGAGTCCTTGGAGGACCTGCGTTCAGGGCTTCCCGGATGGGCTTCGATGAAGCTGGAACTGGGAGCTACGGACATACCCTCCGCGGGCGGCTTGAGTCTCGTTCGCGCTGGGTGAGGCGGACGTTGGGAGAACTTGCAGCCGCCTCGGCGGGCACAACCCACTTTAACTTTACATAATGGAGATTTCCGGCGTTTGCTACGGAGTTTTGAAAAGAGAATCAATAGAGAATCAATGAGGCGGGGCGGACGCCCAAGTGCCAGCGGCACATCGCCCGCCTCTGTCCGGGTGCTGCTCGCGGGGATCAGTGAGGCGGGGCGGCCGCCCAGTGCCAGGGCTCGTTCACCGACCTGGGCAGGTCGTGGAAGCCCATTCGGGTGGCGTGCTTGTCCAGCCAGCGGTAACAGGGGTGATCGAAGCTGTTGCAGTTGAAGTCGATGGCCATGCCCATGTTGTGCCGCGACTTGCCCGGCAGCGCCGTGACCGGATTGCATTGCGGCGCCGGCGCGTTGGCGAACTGAGAATCGGTCCATCCCGCGGGGCAGTTGTTCCTTCGCAGATACATCTGATAGCCCCACGTCCGCCCTGCGCCGTTGGGGCCGACGATGAGTTGGATGCCGTGGCTTTCGGCCAAGTCGAACAGCGCCACCGTGGCGTCCACCATGCACGGGTCCACTCGGAAGTTCCGCACCTGAACCCATCTCGCTTCCCGCCGCTCGGCCTCCGCCCGGCTCAGCCTCGACGTAGGCACGTCGCAGTTCAGCCTCGGCTCCCCCTCGCCTATGCCCGACCGCTCCTCCGGCGGCAACAGCGCGTCCAAGAGCGTTTCGTACCGGGGCCGGACGGGCGGCGGCGGAGTCCAGAACCAGTCGGCTTGCAGGACGTTGCGCCTCACCAACACGGAGCCGCGCTGCTCGTCGGCGCACAGCGACAGCACCCAGCCGGCTCCGGCCCGGGCGGGGCGGTCGCAGTTCCCTGCGTCTTCAACGCCGGAGTCCGCGGCCGGCGAGTCGACGGGGTTGCCATCGGGATCCCACCAGCGCTCCGTCCATTTGTATTGGGAGGAGTTCGGCCGCCCGTCCATGGCCCTCTCGATGGCCGAGCATTGCGGCACGTCGAAAGAGCCGCTGGAGGGCGGGACCTCATGCCCGCCGTTCAAGACTGCGCCTGCTTCTGCGGCCTCTTCCGCCGCGGGCGGAGGTTGGGCGTGGCACAATTGCACCGACGGATAAAGCCGCGGACACGACACCGGGAACATGACTTCGTCATCGGCAACATCCGCCGGCAGGTGACCGCAATAAGGCGGAGTTCCCGGCTCGTAGTAGATGGCGCCGAAACCGTCGCCGTCGGCAGATCCGAACCCGGCGCCCCGCCACAACGCCTCGGCCAGCCGGTTGCGATCCTCCAGCGCGTTCTCCCCCGCCCCGGACTGCTCCCACACCGTGGCCGCCGCCCACAGCCTTCCGCAGACGCTGGGCTGGGTCAGGAACCCGGCTAGGACATACTCCTTGGTTCCACGCCCCGGAGGCGGCTCGTAGCCCTCCAGCAGCAGAGTGCAAGCCTGCCGGTCGTCGGCGCCTGTGGTGAGGCTGTAATCAGCGGAGGACGCGCCGCTAACCCACTGTTCGACGATGATTACCGGATCGACGTGGTCTTCTTCGACCAAGCCCCAGTGGCGCCTAACCCCTTCGATCATCCATGTCTCCAGGCTGGCGGAGTCCGGAGATTCATTGACTTCCTCGGCGGTGTACGACCAGCCGGCGCCGTAAGCCCAACTGCCGCCGATGCCGAAAACCCAGTCACCGCCGGTCAAGGCGCCTTCGACTCCGGCCGCCCCCGAATCGGCCGGTCCCACAGCGAGCGCCGCGGCCGCCGGAGTTGTCGGCAGCATTGTCGAGACGGCGACGAGGGCGGCTGCGAGCGGCCGCCGCGCCCTGGCGATGCCCTTACCGGGCCCCGCCGCGGAGCGGATGGCAGACGCCTTCTTAGCCTTCACTGCCTTCAATCGAACCTTCTGTGAGAGCCTTGACTAGCTTCTGCGAAATCTCAACGATGGAGGTCGAGGCTTTGAGACCGGATCAGCTTCATCGTTGGCAAACCTGCTTTCTGTCCGGGTTCGGGACTGAGCCGCACAGCATAGGGGTCTCCATTTCGATTTTCAACCCTGTAGTTGAGATTGAGCTTTATCCTCGGTTGCAACTTCGTCGGCGGTTGCGCCCGGGCAAGGACGGCATCCGCCGCTCCCCGGTGTATCTCAGCCGGCGCGCCGTGAGGCAATCGAATGTTGTGGGTAAATGTCATGGTTGTCATTCGCTCTTGAGATTAGCCCATTAATTGTTGAATGCAAAGCATTTCTTTAAAAAGATTTTCCTCACGCGGTTAACTGCTGTAGCGTTTGCCCCGTGACTCGCCGGCTCGACATCGAGCTAACCAGCCGCCGCGACGACGGGTCCTGGACTTGGCGGGCCGCTGGCGCCCGCCGGCCCAAGGGCGCTATGAACGGCGCCCTGGTCCCGGCGACGGCTTCGGTGGGCGACATCCTCAGGGTCGAGGCCGACGCCCACCTCGACGGCCTCGACATAGTCACCGTCTTCGAACCCAAACCGGAGCGCCCCGAGCCGGACCGACTTGAGCTGCTGGGCCGAGAAGTCGGCGCCCTGGTGACGACCAGGCTCGCCTCCAAGAAGAGCCGCCGTCGCCTTGACTCCGAGACCTCCGGAGACGGCGAAAGCGGCGGCCGGCCCGACCGGCCAGAACGCAAGCGGCGCTCTGATCGGCCCCGACAGGATCGGAGGGACGAGGGGGGACCCGGTGGGGATCGCCGAGCGCGCGACGGCAAGGGGGATCGCCGAAAGGACGGCGACGGACGGAAGGACCGCGACCGCGGCAGGGACCGGGACGGACGGAAGGACGGCGACCGCGGCAGGGACCGGGACGGACGGAAGGACCGTGACCGCGGCAGGGACCGGGACGGACGGAAGGACGGCGACCGCGGCAAGAGCCGGGATCGCCGGAAGGACGGCGATGGCGGCAAGGACCGGGACGGCGGCAAGGGTCGCGACCGGAAGGGCGCCTCGGACCGCGACCGCTCTCGCCGCCGGGACCGGCCCGAACGAGACCGCGCCGAGCGGCCGGCCCAGCCCCGCCCCAAGCGGCTCAAACCGAAGCGGATTCACCGCCGGGCCGCCCTGGATGCCCTGCCCGCCGATCAGCACCCCCTGGCCGAAGAGGTACTGCGGGGCGGCGTGCCCGGCGTCCGACAGGCCATCGGACGCATGAACAAGAAGGCCAAGGCCGAGGGCCTGCCCCCCATAAAGGCCGACCCCCTCATCGCCCTGGCCGAGCGCATGGCCCCCCGACTGAAAGCGGCCGAATGGCGCGACCGGGCCGAAGCGGCCTGGGCCGGGATCGACGAGATCGACCTGCGGGACATTCGCTCGGTGATCGTGGCCGCCGACCGGGCCGCCCGGACCGAGGAGACCCGGGCCCTGGCCGAGAATCTCAGGACCGGGCTGGCGGCGAGGGTGGAGGCCGAGCACCGCCAGTGGCTCGACGAGTTGGCCGCCACCATGGCCGACGGCCGCACCGTTCGCGCCCTCCGGCTCAGCTCCCGGCCGCCCAAGGCCGGCTCGCCCCTGCCCCCCGACATGGCCGAGCGGCTGGCCCAGTCGGCCGCGGAGAGCCTGGGGCCCGAGGAATCGCAGGCCCGCTGGGCCGCAGTGGTGGACGCGGTGGCCTTCTCCCCCGTCCGCACCCAGGTGAGCCCCACCGGCATCCCGGAGCGCCCCGGCGAGCCGCTGCTGGCCGCCGTCCGCAAGGTGGCCGACCGAGTGCCCCAGATCGCGAGCCTGTTCGGCATTGAGCCCGAGCCCCCCGCCCGCCGCCGCGGCCCCCGGAAGCCACCCTCTGACGAGCGGGTTGAGGGCGATCAGGCTGCGCCGCCAGCCGAGCCGGTCGAGGGCGAGGTGGCCGAGCCGTCTGGCGAGCCGGTTGAGGCCGATCAGGCTGCGCCGTCGGCCGGGCCAGTCGAGGCCGATCAGGCTGCGCCGTCGGCCGGGCCAGTCGAGGGCGATCAGGCTGCGCCGTCGGACGAGCCGGTCGAGGGCGAGGCCCCCGCAGAGGTCACACGATCGTCGGGATGATGCCGTTGTCGTGTAGGAACTCGGCCAGTCCCTCCACCAGGTTCATTTCAGCCACGTCGTAGACCGGAACCCAGCGAGCCTCGGACGCGTCGTCGCCGGCCACCGGGTCGGCGCGGTTGTCGAGCAGGGTCACCTGGAAGTCCAGGATCACGTAGTGGTAGCCGGGGCCCACCCGCTCTACCCAGTCGATCAGAGGCCCGCACACGCCGACCAGGCCGGTTTCCTCACGCAGCTCGCGCACCACCGCCGCGGCCATCAGCTCGCCCCGCCGGACCCGCCCCCCGGGGATGGACCACTCCCCCGCGGCCGGTTCGCGGCCCCGCCGGATGAGCAGCAGATCGTCGTCGCGTCGCACCACCGCCCCGACCGCCAACTCGGGGAGAGCCGGCGGAGCATCGGGCCCGGTCACCGAGTCGGGGGCTCCGTCACCGGCTCGGGCCGTCGGTCACCGGCTCGGGCTGTCAGTCACCGCGATTGCCGTCACGGGCTCGGGCGCCGGTCATGGCTGCGGCCCGGTCACCGAGTCTGATCCAGCTTGCGGTGGACGATGATGGCCCGGGCCACCAGGCCGTGGGTCTCGAAGAAGTTCTTGGTGTGGCGGTCGCCGGGCAGGGCCAGGCTGTCGATGCCGATGCAGCCCCGCTCGGCGGCCCAGTCCATCAGGTGGTTGATGATCGACTCCCCCACTCCCACCCCCCGGGCGCCGGGCATGACGTAGATGTCCTCGACCCGGCCGAGCGGGGCGCCGTCGTGGAGCAGCTCGACCCGCACCGTCCCGTAGCCGACGACGGTTCCGTCGATGGCGCCCACCGCCACGCAAACGTCGGGGTCGGCCAAATCGGCCCGGAACCCCTCCGCCACCGGCGGCCGGCGGGCCTCCCGGCGGGACCACACCGATCCTCCCCGGAGGGGCGACATCTCCTCGGCGGCCAGCTCCGCCAACGCCTCCAGCACCGGCAGGTCGCCGGAGTCAGCCCGGCGGCACCCCTCGTTCACGGCGGGCCGGCCGCATCCGATCCGCCCTCGACCACACCCTCAACCCCACCCTCGACCACGCTGTCGTCTCGGGCCACGGTCAACCCTTCAGGGCTCTCTTGATGGACGGGCAGGGGTCCTCGCCCGACGGGCAGCGGGGATCGTCCTTGTCGCCGAACTGGCTGATGCTCACAATCAAGAAGCATTGGGGGCAGGTCCATTCGCCGGAGCGCTTGGGGGCCACGACTGCGGCCGCCGCCTCCGGGGAGGCGCTGTCGTCCTCCTCCTCTTCGTCGTCCTCGTCGTCGCCGGCCGCGATCCGGTCCCTGAGGATCTCGTCGAGTCCGGCCTCCACGTCGTTGGGGTCGACGTCGTCCTCCTCGTCGCCGGTCTCGACGGGCGGGGCGATGTCGCCGCCATCGTCGTCCTCGTCGTCTTCGGAGACCACATCCTCGTCATGGTCGTCGAGGTCGACGTCCAAGTCCTCCAGTGGCTCGAAGTCCTCGTCCTCCTCAAAGTCTTCGTCGATGTCCGAGTCGTCGATCTCCGGGTCCTCGTCGAGCGGGTCCTCGTCGTCGCCCGGCGCTTCATCGTCCAAAGCGTCGTCGTCGAGCGGGTCGTCGTTGAGCGGGTCCTCGTCGAGGTCGTCCGAGTCGTCGTCATCCAGAGCTTCCTCGTCGGGGTCGCTTGCCTCGAGGTCCTTGTCTTCAACCATCTGACTTCAACCTCTGTCCAACGGGGGCTCGGAGCGCCGGCGGCTCCGGGGGCTGAACGCTCGAAGGGGGATGAGACGGAGACGGGATCATAGACACCGGATCGCCCGGTGACACCCGACCGCCGCCCGCGACACGCCGCATCCTCTCAGCCCTCAGCGGTCCGAAGCCCGCAGGAGCCCTCCGGTAGGACCGCCGCCGCGACACGCCACATCCTCTCAGCCTTCGGCCGCTCCGCCCCGGTCGGCCTGGGACCGGCGCAGCTCGGTGCGCCTCTCCGCCTCCAGGCGGCCCAGTCCGGGATCGGGGCTGTGGTCCACGAATCTCATCATCTCGGCCACGGCCCGATGGCCCGCCTCCTCCTCGATCAGCCGGTGCATCCGCTGGCACAGGCGACGATAGGCGGGGTGGCCCTGGGGGGTGGTGCGCAGCTCGAGCACGTGCATCGCCTCCCTGGCGTTCATCTGGATGGCGTAGCGCACCCGGTAGGCCAGGGCCACCGCATAGGGGGCCTGGTCGGGCAGGTCGGGGGCCAGCGCCTCGTAGAGGGCGGCGGAGCGGGCCATGGCCCCGTCGAAATCGGCGGCCGCGCCGGCCGCCTCCACCTCGGGGGGGCGGTTGTAACCGTGGCGGGGCGACAGGGGCTGCCACTCGATGGTGAGCATCCGGTGCCGCTGGAGGTCCCGGAACGCCCCGTAGTCGGACAGCACGTCGAAGCGGTAGGCGGTGCGCTCCAGGGCCCGCCCCGGCCGGTGGCGGCGGTTGAGGCGGGTCCCGCAGTAGGCCCGCACCACCTCCATCCGCTCCTCGTCGGCCATGGCCCGCACCCGGTCCTGCACCGCGCTCTCCGGCAGCGACGTGTGGGGGTAGAGCATGGCCGCCACCATCTTGACCTCGCCGTCGGGGTCGAAGTCCACCAGCTCGACCATGTCGTCGTCGGCCGCTCCCCCGCCGGCGCCGCCGAACGCCAGGTCGGCCGCGGCCTCCATCCCGGCCCGGTTGTCGGCCAGGTACTGGACGGCCCGCCCGCCCCGGTCGGCGACGTCCACCCGCTTCAGGAACGACGGGATCACCTTGCGCAGCTCGGCCAGCATCAAGTCGGAATAGGCCCGGGCCTCGGGCAGCGGATGGGCCCGCATCCGCAGCAGCAGCGCCTCGTAGGCCTGGCCGGTGCCGTAGATGCCGACGTTGCTCAGCGAGGCGGCCGGGAGCATCCCCCGGACCGCGTCCAGGGCCCGGGCCTTCACCGCCCGCCGGTAGGCGAAGTCGGACTCGCCCGGGGCCTTGGCCGTGTTGGCCCTGAAGAACTCCCCCATGGCGCCGGCCAGGGCCGCATAGGAGTCGAAGATGCGGTCCATGTCGCCTACGTAGCGGGTGCCGAGCGGCGAGGCCATGATCTCGGGGTCGCGGTGGTAGCGGTAGCGCCCCCCCAGCCGCTTGTCGTAGGCGACGTAGCGGGTGCTCTGCTCCAGATACGACATCAGCCGGCCCCACTCGAGCACCTTGGTGAGCAGGTTCGACGACTGCTCGCAGGCCAGATGCACCCCCCCGAGCTGGGCCACGGAGTCGTCGCCGTAGTCGTAGAACACCCGGTCGTAGAGCTCGGTGGCCCGGCGCAGGCCCACGGTGGCGTCCACCGTCTCGTCGCCGCCGATGTCGAGGTCGTCGAGGAACTCGTCGAGGAACAGGCGGCGCAGGCTCGCCGCCGACCGCGAGTAGCGGGCGAACAGGGCGCCCTTGACCACCTCGGGCAGGTTCACCAGGGCGAACACCGGCTGGTCGAGGTTGGTGAAGTAGCGGCGCAGGACGTCGGACTCCTCGGCGGTGAAGTCCTCGGACGCGTAGACGGTCACAGGCCGCCGAGAATAAGGGAGTCCCCGCCCCCGGCCGGGGACCTGCCTAGCCGCGGCCGGAGCCGTCTCGGGCCGCGGCCAGGACGCCGCCGGAGGCCCAGCAGTCGACGACGGTCATGGCCATGGCCTTGGCCCCGTCCACCACGGCGGCGTCGCCGGACTCGCCCCGGGCCCAGACGGCGAACTCGGGGGTGTGTATGGCCACGTCGTCGGGCGCCACCTTCATCATGGGGTGGATGGACGGGACCAGATGGCTCACGTTGCCCATGTCGGTGCTGCCCGTCACCTTGGCCCTGGCGCCGGAGGGGGCCGGGTCCCGGCCCAGCGCGGAGACGTTGGCCACGTAGCGCTCCAGCAGCGCCTCGTCGTCGATCATGTCGGAGTAGACCGGGTCGATCCACTCGAGGTCGATCTCGCACCCGGCGGCCGAGGCCGCGCCGGCGAGGCAGGCCGCCACCCGGTCCTTGAGGGGCTGGAGGGTCTCGACCGTGGCCGAGCGCACGTACCACTCGGCCGCGGCGGTGGCCGGCACCACGTTGGGCTTGGCCCCGCCGTCGGTGAAGATGCCGTGGATGCGCTCGTCGTCGCGGATGTGCTGGCGCAGGGCGGCCACCGCGTTGTAGCCCAGCACCGCCGCGTCGAGGGCGTTGCGGCCCATCTCCGGGGCGGCGGCCGCGTGGGCGGCGGCGCCGGTGTAGCGGGCCCGCAGGCGCTGCACGGCTATGGCGTGGAAGGTCTGCAGCTCGTGGTTGGCCGGGTGGACCATCATCGCCGCGCCCACGCCGGCGAAGGCGCCCCGCCGGATCATGAGCTCCTTGCCGCCGCCCCCCTCCTCGGCCGGGGTTCCCATCAGCGCCAGCCTGCCCCCGGCGGAGGCGGCCACCGACGCGGCGGCCAGCCCGGCCCCGAGCCCGGCCGCGGCGATGATGTTGTGGCCGCAGGCGTGGCCGATGTCGGGCAGGGCGTCGTACTCGCACAGCACCGCCACCGCGGGCCCGTCGCCGTCGCCGACCCTGGCGTCGAAGGCGGTTTCGAGTTCGTAGGCCCCCCGCTCGACGCCGATGCCGGCGTCTTCGATCACCCCGGCGAGCAGGTCGTGGGCGAAGTGCTCCTCGAAGCAGAGCTCGGGGCGCTCGTGGATCCGGTGGGAGACGTCGAGCAGGACCGGGGTCAGGCGGTCCACCTCGGCGGCGACCCGGCGCTTGGCTTCGGCTGTGTCCATGCCGGCAATCCTAGAACCTGGCCGGCCTCACGCCGGGCCGGCGCCGGGGACCGGGAGCCAGACTTCGAGGGCGGCGGGCTCGACCCGGACGCTGACGGCCGCGGCCCGGCCCAGGCGGAGGCCGTCGCCGTACACGTCGAGGGCCGGGTCCAAGTCGAACTGGGCCGCGGCCACCCGGCGCTGGGCGATGTCGGGATGGGGGACGTGGGCGCCGGCGGCCAGCCGGGACTTGGCCCTTATCCGGGCCCCCAGCCGCAACTTGGTGTCGAGGACGTCGAGGTGCCCGTCGCCGGGATGGGCCCGGGGGGCCACGTTGTTCGGGCCCATGAAGGCGGCGTTGGCCACCACCAGCACCCGCCCCCGCCACCACGACCGGCGAGCCACCAGATGGGCCACGAACCAGCAGAGCCGGCCGTCCACCAGGGCGGCCCCGGCGTCGACTCGGACGCAGGTCCCCGCGGCCGGGCCGGGATCGGCGCGCCCGGTCTGCCGGTCGGCCGCGGCCGGATCGGCGCTCTCGGTCTGCCGGTCGGCCGCGGCCGGGCCCGGATCGGCGCGCCCGGTCCGCCGGTCTGCCGCGCCCGGGTCGGCGCTCTCGGGGGGCGGGCCGATCACGCCCAGGGTCCGGGCCAGGTCGCCGCCGGTCAGCACCACCGGCGGCGCGGGCGCCCCGGCCCGGCGGGCCGCGGCCACCACCGCGGCCGCCTCGGCGTCGGTGGCGGCCGTCACCGCCCCGTCGGGGATAGGCCCGACCTCGCCCCAGTCCCGGCCCCTGGCGATGCTCACGAGTCCGCCACCGCCCCGGACGCGGCCACCACCCCGCGGTTGACCGCGGCCAGGGCCTCCCGGGCCGTCGCCGCCAGCGGGGGCCGGGCCACCGCGGAGATCTGGCCCAGCAGGTCCGCCACCTGCTTGACGCCGCGGACGAAGTCGCCGGGGGCCAAGTCACCGCCGAGCGCGTCGGCCAGGTCGCAGCCTCCGGCCCAGCGGGCCACGGTGTCGGCCAGCCCGGCGTCGACGGGCCGGGTCCCGACCCCGTCGGGCGGGCCGTCTCCGGCCGGGCCGGGCCCGGACAGGCCGTGGCGGCGCTCCGAGGCGGCGATGTCGGCCACCAGCCCGGCCAGCGAGTCCAGGCAGTCGCGGACCCGGGCCGAGGGCAGCGCCGAGGCCGGGCCCGGGCGGGGCGAGCGGCTCTCGTGGGTCAGCGCCGACACCGCCGCGGCCAACTCCGGCCCGGTCAGGCCGTCCAGCAGGCCCCCGGCCACGGCCTCGGCCACCACCAGGTCGGCCTCGTGGTAGACGCGGGCCACCAATGCCCCGGTCTCGGTCGGCTTCCATCCGTTGAGATGGCCCCGCTCGCGCAGCACCGCGGCCACCGCGTCGAACCGCCGGGCCATGGTGGCGGTCGGCCCGGCGGCCGCCGCCACCGAGGGCGACCTGAACCGGGTCCGGTAGGCGCGGTCGGCCTGGTACTGGGCGAACGAGCGGGCCAGCAGTCGGCGGGCCTGGTCCGGGTCGAGCCGCGCCAGCAGGTTGGCCGCCATGTTGTAGGTGGGCCGGAAGGCGGAGCGGAGGTGGAACGACCGGCTGGCGGCCAGCTCGGCCACCTGCTCGAAGGGGGTGAACGGAGACCAGCCCACCACCGCGTAGCCGGCCCGGTCGATGCCCCGCCGCCCGGCCCGGCCGGTGAACTGGGTGTACTGGGCCGGGCTGAGCCGGGAATGGCCGGCCCCGTCGAACTTGGTGAGCTTCTCGATCACCACGCTGCGGGCCGGCATGTTCACCCCCAGGGCCAGGGTCTCGGTGGCGAACACCACCTTCACCAGGCCTTCGACGAAGCATTGCTCCACCGCCTCCTTGAAGGCGCCGACCAGGCCGGCGTGATGGACGGCGACGCCCCGCCGGAGGGCCTCGACCCACCCCGACACTCCCAGCGCGGCCAGCTCGTCGGGCTCGAATCCGGCCAAGCGGGACCCGACGACGGCCCCGACCCGGGCCGCCTCGGCTTCGCCGGTGAGGCGGACACCGGCCCGCACCAGGCCGGCCGCGGCCTGCTCGCACCCGCTGCGGCTGAAGACGAACCACAGGGCGGGGAGCATGTCGGCGGCCTCGAGTTCTGCGACCAGCTCCCGGCGCCGGGGCGGCCCCCACCGGCCGCTCCGCCAGTGCCGGCGGCGCCGGTCGCCTCCGGCCGCGGCGCCGTCGGGGTTGAAGCGGCGGCACTGGGGGTTGGGGCGGCCCCCGTCCAGGATCGGCGCCAGGCGGGTCGAGCCGTCCCGCCGGTCCCGCACCCCGTAGAGGCTGGTGAGCCCGACGGGCCGCTCGGTCTCTGTCACCACCCCGGTCTCGCCCCGCACGCTGCGGATCCACCCCCCCAGCTCGGCGCCGTTGGAGACGGTGGCCGACAGGCACACCAGGGTCACGTGGGCGGGCAGGTGCAGGATCACCTCCTCCCACACCGGCCCCCGGTAGGCGTCTTGCAGATAGTGGACCTCGTCCAGGATCACCGCGGCCAGGCCCGCCAGAGCCGACGGCCCCCCGGATGCTTCCGGCCCGCTGCGGGCTGCCGGGCTGTCGAGGGCTGCCGATCCGTCGAGTCCCAACGGGCTGTCGAGGGCTGCCGAGCCGTCGAGTCCCGACGGCCGGTAGAGCATGTTGCGCAGCACCTCGGTGGTCATCACCACCACATCGGCGCCGCCGTCGACGGAGTTGTCACCGGTCAGCAGGCCGACCCGGGCCCGGGCCCCGAGCCGTCGGGTCAGATCGTGGAACTTCTGGTTGGACAGCGCCTTTATCGGGGTGGTGTAGAAGGCCCGGCCGCCGCCGGCCAGGGCCTGGTCGATGGCGTGCTCGGCCACCACCGTCTTGCCCGCCCCGGTCGGCGCCGTCACCAGCACCGACCGGCCGGCGTCCAGGTGCTCTATGGCCTCTCGCTGGAACCGGTCGAGGACGAAGCCCCTATCGGCGAATTCACTGTCGATGAAGTCACCGTCGACGAATTCACCGTCGGCGCCCGAGCTCACGAGCCCGTCCGGGCGGAGCGTCGCCGCCGGCGGTCCCGCACCACCCCGAACAGGATGGATATCTCGTAGAAGACGTACATGGGCACCGACAGGGCCAGCAGGGTGAACGGGTCGCCGCTGGGGGTGATCACCGCCACCAGGGCCACGATGCCGACCACCGCGTAGGACCGGTTGCGGCGCAGCGTGCGGTTTTCCAGCAGCTCCGCCGCCTGCAGGCCGATCAGCACGATCGGGAACTGGAAGCCGACCCCGAAGGCGATCATCATCTTCACCACGAAGCCCAGATAGCGCTTGGGGCTGAACAGCGACACCAGGTCGGTGCCGCCGATGGAGGCCAAGAAGTCCAGAGCCCGGGGCAGGCTCCAGTAGGCCAGGCCGGCCCCGGTTACGAACAGCGCGAAGCCGATCAGCACGAAGGGAATGGCGTACTTCTTCTCGCGGCGGTAGAGGGCCGGGGCCACGAACCGCCAGACCTGCCACAGCACCACCGGCATGGCCAGGGCCAGGCCCCCGTAACCGGCCACCGTCAGCCGCACCCCGAACGGCTCGAGCGGGTCGGTCACGAACAGGTTGCAGCCGCCGTCGGGCCCGAACAGGCCGGAGTCGACCCGCTCGGAGATGGGGAAGGTCCGGCAGTAGGGCCGCAGCAGCAGGTCCAGTATCAGCGGGTAGAGGAACCAGCAGGCCAGCGCGCCCACGCCCACGGCGATGACCGCCTTGATGATCCGGCTCCGCAGCTCGGTCAGATGCTCGATGAGGGTCATCCGAGACTCGCCGCCGCCGTCTTGGGACTTGCTGCCACTGTCGGGTGGGCCGCCGCTGCTGTCTGGTGGGCCGCCGCCGTCTTGAGGCTCGCCGCCGCTGTCTGGCGGCCCGCCGCTGCCGCTGTCTGGTGGGCCGCCGCCGTCTTGAGACACGCTGCTGCTGTCTGGTGGGCCGCCGCCGTTGGCTTCGGGCTGGTCGGCCCCGGCGTCGTCGCGGGTCTCGGAGGTGCTCTTGCCTTCGCCGTCGTCGGCCTCGGGGCCGTTGGCCTCGGCGCCGGTCATGGAGGAGTCAGGTCGGGCCGTCGTCTGGTGACGATTCGGAGGCGGCCGTGGGTTTGGCGGGTTCCGCCTCCGGCGCCGAGTCAGCGGTTTCGGCCGGCGGTTTCTCGGTTTCCGCCGACGGTGCAGGGGCGGCGGCCTCGGCCGCTGGTTTGGCGGGTTCCGCTGGCGGTGCAGGGGCGGCGGCCTCGGTGGCCAGCGACCGGGGGTCGGCCGCTTTCAGCATGGCCTTCGACTCGGCCAGCGGCTCGTCCAGCGCTTCTTGGAACTCCCGCTTGAACCCGGCCGCCACTCGGCGGGTCTCGGCGGCAAACCGCCCGGCCTGGCGGATGGCGGCGGGCAGCTTCGTCGGTCCCAGCACGATGAGCCCGACCAGCAGGATGACCAGGATCTCCTGCCCGCCCAGGTTGCCCATGGCCTCCAGTCTACCGGTGGAGGACAGGCCGCCGGGCCCGAAGCGGCCGGGTGGCGGTGGACTTGCCCATCGGACAGGCCCCAACCGGTGGAAGGCAGGCCGCCGGGCCCGAAGCCGCCGGATGGCCTACTGGTGGAGGGTGGGCCGCCGGGCCCGGGGGCGAAGCCGGGCCGCGGCGCGCCGGGCCGACCGTCGGGTGGCCCGCCCGTGCTCGCACACCGCGGCGGTCAGCCTCTCCAGCTCGTCGGCCGCCACCGCCACCGCGCCGGCCCGCCGCAGCGACCGCCGCAGCGCGGCCGCCTCGCTCCCCACCCGGCGCAGGCCGAGGGCGAGCGCCGCCAAGGCCGCCACCGAGACCGCTGCGGCCGCCAGCATCCACACCGACACGCCCCGAAAGATAGACGCCCGAGCAAAGAAAAATGGCCGAGACGCGGTCCGGTGCCGGTAACAATGGCGGCTTGGCCACCCGCATCCCGTCTTTGCTCGATCCCCCCATCGCCTTCGCCCACCGGGGCGCCCGGGCCCGGGCCCGGGAGAACACCATGGAGGCGTTCGACCTGGCCCACAAGCTGGGCGCCACCGGGATCGAGACCGATGTCTGGCGGACGGCCGACGGCCGGATCGTCCTCGACCACGACGGCCGGTGTCGGCGCTGGGGGGTGTTGCGGCGACGGATCGGCTCGCTGGACCGGGACCGGCTGCCGGCCCACATACCGACCCTGGACGAGTACTACCGGCGCTTCGGCTCAGAGCTGCCCCTGAGCGTGGACGTCAAGGACGCCGCCGCCTTCGACGATCTGGTGGCGGTGGCCCGCAGCCACGGCGCCGCGTCCGCCCTGTGGGTCTGCCACCACGACATGGAGGCTCTGGCAGGCTGGCGGGAGGCGGCGCCTGACGTGCAGCTCGTCGCCTCGGTTCGCCTGGCCCGGATCGGCGGCCCGGTCGAGCGCTGGGCGGCCGAGGCGGCCCGAGTCGGCGTCGATGCGGTCAACATGCGCCGGTCGGACTGGAACGGGGGCCTCACCACCCTGTTCCACCGCTTCGGGGTGCTCGCCTTCGGCTGGGACGCCCAGCACTCCCACCACATCGCCGAGCTGATCGACATGGGCATCGACGCCGTCTACGGCGACCACGTGGACCGCATGGTGGAAGTCCTGGCCCGCCATCGCGCGGATTGACGGAAGGTCTGGCCCGCTTCGGCGCCGATTGGCGGGCCGGCGCGGGCCTGGCTCGCCAGCGCCGGCTAGAGGGTGCCGATGTCGCCGGGGGGCCAGTATTTGAGCCAGGCCCGGCCGACGATGGTTTCGATCTCCACCGGGCCGAAGAACCGGCTGTCCCGGCTCGACGGACGGTTGTCCCCCAGCACGAAAACGTGTCCCTCGGCCACAGTGCAGAGGGTGGGAGAGTAGCTGGCACAGCCCGGCATGGGCCCCAGGGAGAAGGTGAGAATGCCCTGGTCCAGATAGGGCTCCTGCAGACGATTGCCGTCGATGGTGACCACCCCGTCGTTCAGTCCGACCGTTTCGCCCTCCAGCCCTATGACTCGTTTGATCAGCGGTTCGTCGCTGTTCATCAGCGTGCCCCCGGGGCTGTCGAACACCACTATGTCGCCGCGTCGGACGTCGCCGAAGCGGTAGCTGACCTTGTCGACCAGCAGCCGGTCCCCCCGGTTGAGCGTCGACTCCATGGACTCCGACGGGATGGAGAAGGCTTGAACCAGAAAGGTCCTGACCAGGACGGCGATGACCAGAGCCCCAACCACAACCGCCGCCCACTCCACGACGGAGCGGAGCCTCCTCGCAGCGGGCTTGGGCTCGTCGGGGGCCGCCTCGCCGTCGGGCTCGGACTCGTGGGGCGTCGCTTCGTCGTCGGGAGCCGCAGCGTTCTCGGGAGCGGGGGCGGTCACGCGGGGGTCGCCTCGGCGTCGGGGGCGGGGGCGGTCACGCGGGGATCGCCTCGGCGTCGGGGGCGGTCATGGTCGGCTCCGGTAGCGCTCGAGGATGCGGGCCGCGGTGGAGGCGGCCAGATCGGGGGGGATGGCGGGGTCTCGCTCGATCACCTCGGCGTCGGGGCCCAGGCGCACCAGCAGCCGGGCCAGCCACGTCTGCGGCGCCACCATCTTCACCTCCACCGCGCCGTCGTCGAGATCGCGGCGGCTCAGGACCGGGTACTGCTCGGCCGCCCAGGCCGCCGGGGGGGCCAGCCGGATCGTCACCACCGGGCCGTCCGGGTCGGGGGCCGGGGTCGGGGCCTCCCGGCGGCTGAGATCGACTTCGACGCCGGTCTCGGTGAGGGTGACGCTGCGGATCCGGTCCACCCGGAACACCCGCTCCGCCCCGGCCCGGTGGCACCACCCGCTCAGGTACCAATGGCCATGGTCGCTGAAGACCAGAGCCGGATCGACGGCCCGGGCCGTCAGCCGGTCGCGGTGATAGGAGTAGTAGTCGATCTCCACCCGGCGGCGGTCCTCGACGGCTTGGCGCAGCGTCTCCAGCGTCGCCCGGGGCGCGTAGCCGAGGCTGACCTCGACGCGGGCGCCGGCCTCGTCGCCCAGAACCAGGCCGAGCTTGGCCAGGGCCCGCAGCAGCGGCCCGGCCTCGTCGTCGGCCTCCTCGCCGCCGGCGGCCTCCCCGCTCTCCGATCCGCCGCCCCCCTCGGGAGCGACGGCCAGCACGCTGCGCCCGGCGACCAGCAGCCGGGTCGCCTCCTCGGCCGACAGCTTCAGGGGCTGCGAGAACCAGTCGGCGTAGCGGATGTGGACCACCTCGTCGGCTATGTCCACCTCGATGAGGGTGTCGGGCGTGTAGGGATGGACGCCCACGAAGAACAGCACCTCGGTCAGATCGGCCAGCAACTGGTCCCGGGGGTAGTCGAACCGGGCGGTCATCTCGTCGATGAGGGCCCCGTCTCGGGCCACCACCCAGGGGATCACCCCCAGCAGCCGGGCCATGCGCTCGGCGGCGGTGAGCCGGGCGCTCACTGCGCTCCCCCGTCGGCGGCCAGCGCCTCGAGCCAGCCGATCACGTCGCGGCGCAGCTCTTCGGGGGCCAGCACCTCGGCGCGGTCGAGGAAGCTCAGCACCAGGGAGCGGAAGGCGTCGGGGTTGCGCACGTTCAGGGTCAGCACCACCGACCCGTCGGGCTGGGGCTCGCCGTCGGTCCCGGTGATGTGGCAGGCCCAGGCGGCCAGATCGGCGTCGACCGAGACCTTGGCCGCCACCGGCACGGCGTCGCCCAGCTCCCAGCCCAGCAGGGGGCCGATGGGGTCTGGGGGCGGGGGCTCCCGGCCGGCGGGGCCGCCCAGCGTCACCGGCCCGGCCATGCGGTCCACCCGGAAGAGCCGCTCGGCCTCCCGGTCCCGGTCCCAGCCCGACAGGTACCAGTGGCCCCGGCTGAACGACAGGTGCCACGGCTCAACCGTTCGGGCCTCGCCGCTGTAGACGAAGGCCGCCACCCGCCGCCGGGCCGCGCCCTCCACCAGCGCGGCCAGAGGCTCGTCGAAGGGCAGGGCCCCCACCGCCGCGCTGCCAGCGGCGGCGCTTCCTGGCCCGGCGGCTTCCGGCCCGTCGGTGCCGGGCCCGTCGTCGTCCGGTCCGTCGCCGTCCGGTCCGTCGTCGTCTGGCCCAGCGCCTTCAGTCCCGTCGCCGCCTGGCTCGCCGGGGCTCGGCCCGTCGCCGCGGCCCGGCCCGGCGAAGGGGCCGCCCAGCTTGGTGAAGGCGTCGCCCACGCCCCCCTCCAGGCGCACCAGGTTGGCGGCCAGATGGAGCGCGGCCAGCTCGTCGGGGGCCAGGCCGAGGTTCCGGCCGGCGTACTCGTCGCGCCGGATGCGGTAGCCCTCGACCGGCGGGTCGATGTCGGGAGCGGGCGAGCTGCGGATGGGGACGCCGATGGAGCGGAGGTCGGCCTTGTCGCGCTCGAAGCTGCGGCGGAACGAGTCCAGCGCCTCCGGGTAGGCCCCGCCCATCCGCCGGCGGATCTCCTCGGCGGTGATCGGCCGGGCCGTGTTCAACAACTCGGCGGTGAGGTTCAGGAGCCGTTCGAGCTTGTCCACAGTCGCTTCAGTGCGTGGCGGTCGAAGGGTTTATGGTCAAAAGGGTTCACGGCCGGTCAGAGCGAGGCGATGAGCTTGTCGACCCGCTCGTCGTGGGCCTTGAACGGGTCTTTGCACAGCACGGTCCGCTGAGCCTGGTCGTTGAGCTTCAGATGCACCCAGTCGACGGTGTAGTCGCGCTTGCGCTCCTTGGCCCGCTTGATGAACTCGCCCCGGAGCCGGGCCCGGGTCGTGGCCGGCGGATGCCTGGTCGCCTGCTCGATCTCCTCATCGGTGGAGGTCCGCTCCACCAAGCCCCGCCGCGGCTCCGCCCCCCCGCCGACCGCCCCTGCCCCTCCGCCGGCGCTCGAATGCTGCTGCATCAGGTAGAAGAGCCCCCGGCGGCGGTTCTGGTCGACGGTCCCCGAGCTCACGTCGTGGTACTGGAGGTCCACCAAGGCCACCCGGGGGTCGGCCAGGGCCAGCCCGTGGCGGGTCCGGTACTCCTCCACCAGGTTGTGCTTGATCACCCAGTCGACCTCGCGGTCCAGCTTCAGCGGGTCGTTCTCGATGGCGGAGAGGCAGTACTCCCACATCTCCAGCGCCTTGGCCTCCTCGTCGGACAGTTCGTGGTGCTCGGCGAAGCGCAGGGCCCGGCCCAGGTACTCCGACTGGATGTCCAGGGCGCTCACCTCGCGCCCGTTGGCCAGGCGGATGCGCCGCCGGCAGGTGAGGTCGTGGCTGATCTCGCGGATGGCCCGTATGGGGTTCTCCAGGGTCATGTCCCGCAGCACCACCCGGGGCTCCTCCAGCATCCGCAGCATCAGCGCGCAGGCCCCGACCTTGAGGAAGGTGGTGTACTCGCTCATGTTGGAGTCGCCCACGATCACGTGCAGGCGGCGGAACCGCTCGGCGTCGGCGTGGGGCTCGTCGCGGGTGTTGATGATGGGGCGGGAGCGGGTGGTGGCCGAGGATATGCCCTCCCAGATGTGCTCGGCCCGCTGGCTCACGCAGAACATGGCCCCCCGGGCGGTCTGGAGCACCTTGCCGGCCCCGGCGTAGATCTGGCGGCTGACCAGGAACGGGATGAGCACCTCGGAGTAGGCCGACAGGTCGTCGCGCCGGCTGGTCAGGTAGTTCTCGTGGCAGCCGTAGCTGTTGCCGGCCGAGTCGGTGTTGTTCTTGAACAGGTAGATGTCGCCCTTGATGCCCTCTTCGGCCAGGCGCTTCTCGGCGTTGACCAGGAGCTGCTCCAGGATCCGCTCCCCCGCCTTGTCGTGGGTCACCAGGTCGTGTACGGAGTCGCACTCGGGGGTGGCGTACTCGGGGTGGCTGCCCACGTCCAGGTACAGCCGGGAGCCGTTCTGGAGGAAGACGTTGCTGCTGCGGCCCCACGACACGACCCGTCGGAACAGGTAGCGGGCCACCTCGTCGGGGCTCAGCCGGCGCTGCCCCCGCTGCATGCAGATGACGCCGTACTCGCTCTCGATCCCGAAGATCCGCCGCTGCACCGCCGCCACCGTACCGGACCCCGAGGCCCGCCCCTGAGTCCGCGCCGGTGAAACCTCTCGCGCGCCGATCAAGCCTCGCGCCCGCGGTCATCGGCCCTGTGGACCCGACTGCTGGTGATGCTCCCCCACTCGTCGATGTTGCTTCGCACTTGGCTGGGGCTCGGACGCGGTGCCGACCGGCCGTCGGGCGGTGCTCCTCTCTCTTTCGGTTGACCCCCGTCCGGCCCGTGGGTAGGTTCAGGTTGAGTTCCCGGTGCTGCTGGAGGGAGACGCGGCATGGGAGGCATCTGGTTGGGCAGTGTGGGCCGGGACGGGTCGGCGCGTTTGCTGTGGTGGACCACCAACGGTCTCCGCTACCAAGTCCAGATCCGCGCCCTCAACCGCCGCCGGCGCCGGCAAACCCAGCCAAACCACAGCCACCCCCGGCCCGTGAAACCGGCCACCCCGACCCGGATGGTCTGGTGTGGAATGCTAGTTGCCGCGGCGGGCACGGCCTGCTCCGCCCCAGCAGAGCCGGCTATTTTTTCGCCTGTAAGCTCAGCTTCTTCGTTGGCGACGACGACGTCGACGGTAAGTGAGTTTGAGGGTGGTGCTGTTTCTAGTCGCCGGATAGTGATTCAGGGTCGTTATAAGGTGTCGTCTGGTGGTGTGGGCGGTGCCTCGGCTGGTGAGGTGGTGGTTAGGCCTGTGTTTGCGCTGCCTCTGGAGTCGAGGCTGATCGCTTCGCCGGGTGATCATTTGTTGGAGTTCTTCGATGGCGACGGGAACGTGTTGAGTTCGGTGTTATTCGGGACCAAGACGTCGGCAGGCACCGGGTCGGTGTGGAAGTCTTGGTTGGTACCGGTCGCAGAGCCTTCCGGTTGGGCTAGTTATCGTGTCTCAAAGCCGGCGGCTACGGGTTCGGGTTCGGGCGGCGCTGAGGGCTCGGGTTCGGCTCGCGCGGTGCTGGCGGAGGTGTCCCGTTCCGCCAACGCTCCGACGGTGTCGGTCATCGCGCCTGCAGCCGGGCAAGTTTTCTCTGGTGATGAGGTGACGTTTTCGTGGACCGGCTCTGATCCAGACGGCGACGCTTTGTCATACAACGTGGCCTATTCCAAAGACGGCGGCACCAGCTATAGGGCGATCACTGGCAATTACGAGGCGACCTCGTTGACGATAGACCGCAAATGGCTGGCGGGGTCGACAACTGCCAGGATCAAGGTGACCGCCCTTGACGGCACCAGAACTGCCAGCGCCGAGTCGCCGATATTCACGGTCAGCCAGAACGCCCCGGAGGTGTTTATTCACAATTTCACTGAGGGTTCGATCGGCGAGACCGAGGTGCTCATTGACGACGGGACCGGGGCGCTGGTGCTGGACGCCACCGCTTATGACGCCGAGGATGGACGGCTGGACCACTCCTCGGCCATTCAGTGGGTCAGCGATATCGACGGGAACCTGGGAACCGGCGGGCATGTGATCGTGCATCGTCGCCTCACTCCGGGGCGTCACCGCCTGACTGCCACTGCCACCGACAGCGCCGGCGCCACCGGGTCGGCCGAGGTGATCTGGATCAACGCCGTCCCCATCGCCGCGACGGCGCCGGCGCCGCCCGCCGGGGCGGCCGCGGCGGGCGGGAACCAGTCCGTCGCCATCACATGGGACCCACTGCCGACAGAGCTGGCCGGCCACTACTACCAGTACCGGTACCGGCCCACATCCGGCACATGGGTCCCATGGACCGGCCTGACGTCGGCTGACGGGACCCTCACCATCGGCGGCCTCGACTCAGACACCGGCTACGAGATAGAGCTGCGAACCGCGAACCCCGCCGAGGTCGGCGAACCCGTCAAAGTATTCGCCACCACCGACCCCGCCGCCCCACCGCCCTGACCCGGAACGACCCCGCTGACAACTTCACACCATGGCTTCCCAGGGGGTAAAGATGTTGGCAGACTGCTCAGCGGGACGCGGCCCGGTTCCGGTCGTCGGGCGGGCGGCGGCCTCTCAGGCTTGTGAAGGTGATGGCGTCTGAGAATTGGTAGAGCAGCGCGCCGGTGAACGTCAAGACGATGACGTAGGCGGCGGCCATGGCGCCGAGATTGCTCTCGCGGGCGATGCCGAGCTCGGCGATGACGATTGAGAACTCCCCGTGCGCGACGAGGGCGGCGCCGGCCCGCACTCGCCCCGGCGTGCCGATTCCCACCCGTCCGGCCGCGATCCAGCCGGTGGCCAGCTTGGTGACCGTAGAGACGACGGCGATGGCGGCCGCGGCCGCGGCCACGTCGGGGATGAGCCCGACGTCCACCTGCAGGCCGAAGAACACGAAGAAGACGGCGGCGAACAGGTTGCGCAGAGGCAGAAGCAGCCCGCGGGCATGCGAGACGATGTCGCCCGACAGCGCTACGCCCACCACGAAGGCCCCGACCGCGGTCGAGAGGTTCAGCCGTTCGGCCAGGCCGGCCACCAGAAGCGTCACCCCGAGCAGGGTCAGCAGCAGCGCCTCGCTGGACGGGCTCAGGGCGATGGCGCTGAGGCGGTCGCCGAGCACGTAGGCGACGCTGAGAATGGCCAGGACCACCCCCAGCGAGACGAAGATGGTGACGGTGGTGCTGAGGAGCGAGCCCCCGAAGAGCACGCCCGACACGATCGGCAGGTACAGCACCATGGCCAGGTCCTCGATGACCAGCACGCTGAGCACGACCGGGGTCTCGTGGTTGCCGATCCGGTCGAGGTCGGCGACGAGCTTGGCCACGATTCCCGACGACGAGATGTAGGTGACGCCGCCCAGCAGGACGGCCACGATCGGGTCGAACCCGAGCAGAAAGCCGGCGACCAGCCCGGGCGTGAAGTTGAGGGCGAGGTCCGCCAGTCCGGCCAGGGTCGACCGGCGCACGTTGACGACCAGCTCGTGGGGCGAGAACTCGAGTCCCAGCATCAGCAGCATCAAGATCACGCCGATCTCGGCGCCGACCTCGATGAAGTCCGCCGATGTCGGCAGCTCGATGAGACCGCCCTCGCCGAGGGCCAGGCCCACCAGCAGGTACATCGGCAACGCGGGAAGCCCGACCCTCCGGGCCAACCGGGCGACGACCGCCAGGACCAGCACCACCGCGCCCAGTTCGAGCACCAACAGGTCGCGGCCCGCGCCCATACGCGTCTAGCCGAATCGGGCGATCGCCCGGGGAGCGCCAAGCCCCGCGGGCGGTTCGGATCGCCTGCCCATGGGCGCTCAGCCGGATCGGGCGAGCAGCGCGGTGGCGGCCTTGACGGCCGACGGCACGCCGACCACCACCGCGGTGTCACCGGGTTCGAGCCGGTCCGCTCCGCCCGGGATGGGGATCGAGCCCGAGTCGGTGACCAGCGCGACGACGCCTGCGCCGGTGCGCGTCCTCAGCGAAACCTCCGCCAGCGTCAACCCGGCCAGAGACGACTTCGGGTCGATCGTGACCCACGAAATCACCAGGTCCTCCAGCCGATGCACGGCATCGTCGAGATGCTCCAGCACCGGGCTGCCCCCCAGGATCTCGCCGAGGGTGTGCCCCTCGTCCTCGCTGAGCTCCACGCTCTCGCAGGCCCGATCCAGGTCCCGGTCGTCGTAGACCACCAGATCGCGCCGGCCGGACTGATGCACGACCACGCCGACGCAGCGACCCGAGTTCGTCTCCAGGTCGAAGCGAGCGCCCACACCGGGCAGATCCGTCTCAGTCACCTTCCGCACCGCGCGCTCCTTCCGACAGGTGGCGATGCCGAAAACGGTAGCTCCGGGCGAGTCGGCGCCTCTCGCCGGTGGCGCGGGCGGCTTCTCTTACCCGTCGGTCAGGATGGCGGCCATGTCCGGGTCGTCGATGCGGCTGAAGGTGCGGCGGCCGCGGCTGCGGGCCAGCACCGCCGCCTCCAAGTCGGCGGCCCCCAGCGTGCGGTCGGGCCCGGCCAGGGCCGCCACCGCGGTGCGCACCCCCGACTCCAGCGACGGGACCGGCCCGGTGGCGGCCGGCTCGAAGCGCTCCGAGATGGCCTCGGTCTCGCCGCCCAGCACCACCCAGCGGTCCTTGTCCATGACGGTGCCGTCGTAGAGGATGTGGAAGAGCTGGTCGCCGCCGCCCTCGGGGTCGGCGCCCACCTCGGCCACCAGGATCTCCACCTCCATGGGCTTTAGCTCGTGGGTGAACACCTGCCCCAGGCTTTGGGCGTAGGCGTTGGCCAGGCTGCGGGCGTCCACGTCGGACCGGCTGAAGTTGAACCCCTTGAGGTCGGCGTGGCGGACCCCGGCGATGCGGAGCTGGTCGAACTCGTTGTACTTGCCCACCCCGGCGAAGGCGATGCGGTCGTAGATCTCGCTCACCTTGCGCAGGCTGGCCGAGGTGTTCTCGGCCACGATGGCGATGCCGTCGTCGTAGCGGAAGCCGATGAGGCTGCGGCCCTTGGCGATGCCCTTGCGGGCGTAGTCGGCCCGGTCCTTCATCATCTGCTCCGGCGCCACGTAGAAGGGCATGGTCATTACGCGGCCCCCTCCCCCGCGGCCGGGCGGCGCCGGCGGCTCATCAGATCGTCGCTGCGGCGGCGGAGATCGTCGTCGTCGAGCCGCGAGTAGCCCTCGGCGCCGATGACGGCCACCACCGGGTATATGCCCCTCAGCGGGTCGGGCCCGCCGGTGGCCGCGTCCTCCTCGGCCGCCACCGCCATGGCCTCCAGGGCCAGATCGACCACCGGCCCCTCCTCCATGCCCTCCCTCAGGCCCAGCTTGACGACCGTGCCGGCGTGCAGGGCGCCGGAGCCGGTGGCGGCGTAGTCCTTCTCCTCGTAGCGGCCGCCGGTGACGTCGTACTCGAAGATGCGGCCTCGGCCCTCGGCCGGGTCGTACCCGGCGAAGATGGGCACCACGGCCAGGCCCTGCATGGCCGCGGGCAGGTTGCCCCGGATCATCTGGCCGAGCTGGTTGGCCTTGCCCTCCAGGCTGATGGGAGTGCCCTCCACCTTCTCGTAGTGCTCGAGCTGGAGCTGGAAGAGCCGCACCATCTCGGTGGCCGGGCCGGCCGCGCCGGCTATGGCCACCCCCGAGTAGCGGTCGGCGGGGAAGACCTTCTCTATGGCGTGGTGGCTTATGAGGTTGCCCGAGGTGACCCGCCGGTCGCCGGCCATGACCACCCCGTCGGCGCAGCGGACGGCCAAACAGGTGGTGCCGTGGCGGATCTCGGCGCCGTGGAGCGAGCCCTCCGCTCTGGGGAGCGGGCTTGCACCGGAGAGCGGGCCTTGCCCTCCGGGGAGCGGGCCGGGCCCTCCGGGGAGCGGGCCGGGCAGCGTCGCCGGCCCGGCCCGGCCGGTGCGGCGCAGCAGGGCGGCGAAGTCGGGGCCGGGGTCGTCGCCGGCGCCGAATACGGGGAGGGTCACTCGCCGCCCTTTTGGATGTAGCTCTTGACGAACTCCTCGGCGTTGGCCTCCAGCACTTCGTCGATCTCGTCGAGCAGGTCGTCCAGCTCGGCCTTGACCTTGGCGCCGTCAGACCCGGCAGGGGCCTCCTCGACGTCAGCGGCCCTCTCGGAGGGAGCGGGCTTGCGAATCTGGGATCGTTCCGCCACGGTCGGTCACCTCTCGATTTCAGATGTCGGCGGTCGGACGCCGCGCCGAGATGCCGCTGCCCGACCGGGGCAGAGCCTAGGCGCCCAACCGGCGCAGCAACTCGGCCACGGACGCGCAGTCGTCGAACAAGGTGCCGACGTGGTCGCGGGTGCCCCGCATCGGCTCCATCATCGGCACCCGGCGCAGCGTGTCGGCCCCCGCGTCGAACACGATGGAGTCCCAGTTGGCCGCCACCACGTCGGAGGCGAAGCTCTGCAGGCACCGGCCCCGGAAGAAGGCCCGGGTGTCGCAGGGCGGTTCGCCGACCGCCCGGGCCGCCTCGGCGTCGTCGACCATCCTCTCCAGGCCCACCCGGTCGGCCAGCGACCGCTCCGGGCGCAGGTCGTGGTACTGGATGGCCATGGCCCGGAGGCGGTCGCTGTCCCAGTCGAGCCCGTGGCGGCCGCGGTAAGCCTCCAGCAGGCGGTACTTGGCCACCCAGTCGAGCTGGTGGGCCAGCTCCATCGGGTCGTCTTCCAGGGCGGCCAGCACCGCCTCCCACCGGTCCAGGACCTCGTAGGTGGCCTCCCCGCCGGTGTTGGCCGGGCCGTTGGCCTCCACGTACTTGCGGCAGCAGCCCAGCAGCTCCCACTGGACCTCCAGGGCGGTGACGGTGCGGCCGTCGTCGAGCCGGAGCGGCTCGGACAGGGTCAGGTCCCGGCTGACCTGGCGCAGCGCCGCCACCGGCGCGGCGAAGCGCAGCTCCCGGGGCAGGGCGTCGTCCTCCACCAGGGCCAGCACCGCGGCGGTGGCCCCGACCTTCAGGAAGGTGGCGGTCTGGGACATGTTGGCGTCGCCGACGATCACGTGCAGGCGGCGGTACTTGGCCGCGTCGGCGTGGGGCTCGTCGCGGGTGTTGACGATGGGCCGCTTGAGGGTGGTCTCCAGGCCGATCTCCTCCTCGAAGAAGTCGGCCCGCTGGGTGAGCTGGTAGGCGACGTCGTCGAGGCGGGCACCGGGGGCCTCGCTGCCCACCTTGCCCGCGCCGGTGTAGATCTGGCGGGTGACGAAGTGGGCGGTGGCCCAGGTGGCGATGCGGGAGAACGGCGTGGCCCGGTCCATCAGGTAGTTCTCGTGGCAGCCGTAGCTGTTGCCCTTGCCGTCGGAGTTGTTCTTGTAGAGCACCACGTCCTCGCCGTCGGGCAGCAGCGACGAGGCCGCGCTCATGGAGGACTGCGCGATCAGCTCGGCGGCCCGGTCGTAGACCACCGCGGTGCGGGCGTCGGCGCACTCGGGGCTGGACAGCTCGGGGTGGGCGTGGTCGACGTAATAGCGGGCCCCGTTGGTGAGCACCGCGTTCACCAGGTGGGTCTCCACCTCGGGGGCCATGGCCCCGGCCGGAGTGAACCCCCGGGCGTCGTTGCCGGGAGACTCGTCGATGAAGTCCCACCCCACCGCCCCCGCCCCCGAGTCCGCCACATGCCCGCACCGAGCCAGATAGGCATTGATAAGCAGCGAAGAAGCAGCAATCGGATTGGCCTCATCAGCCCCCCGATGAGCCACCCCGAACTCAGTCTCAATCCCCAAAACCTTAGGAACAGCCATCACCCGCGGACCCTACCGCCCCCCGTCGGCTGGCCGCGCACCAAGCAAGACGCGCTAGGCCGGTGGGTGGCACGGGGGCAAGGTTTTGCCGCCCCGCGGCAAAACCGCGCCCGTGACAGGACCCGCCGGCCGGAGGACACGAGCACTTTCGTGACAGGACCCGCCGGCCGGAGGACACGAGCACTTTCGTGACAGGACCCGCCGGCCGGAGGACACGAGCACTTTCGTGACAGGACCCGCCGGCCGGAGGACACGAGCACTTTCGTGACAGGACCCGCCGGCCGGACAAAGCAATCGCTAAAGAAACCCGTCAGAGAATCTGGGAAAGGAACTGCTTGGTGCGATCCTCGGTCGGGTTGGTGAAGAAGTGCTCGGGGGTGCCGATCTCCACCACTTGGCCCTCCTCCATGAAAACCACCCGATCCGCCACCTCCCGGGCGAACCCCATCTCATGGGTCACCACCATCATGGTCATGCCCGAGCGGGCCAGTTCCTTCATGACGTCGAGCACCTCTTTGATCATCTCGGGGTCCAAAGCCGAGGTGGGCTCGTCGAAGAGCATGACCCGCGGGTCCATGGCCAGGGCCCGGGCGATGGCCACCCGCTGCTGCTGGCCGCCCGAGAGCTGGCCGGGGTACTTGTCGGCCTGCTCGGGGATGCCGACCCGCTCCAGCAGGGCCCGGGCCGCCTCCTCGGCCTCCCGGCGGGGCTTCTTGCGCACCCAGATGGGGGCCAGGGTGATGTTGCCCAGCACGGTGAGGTGCGGGAACAGGTTGAACTGCTGGAAGACCATCCCCACCTCGGATCGGATCTGCTCGATGTTGCGCAGGTCGTTGGTGAGCTCCACCCCGTCCACCACGATGCGGCCCTCCTGGTGGTGCTCCAGGTGGTTGATGCAGCGGATCCAGGTGGACTTGCCCGAGCCGGACGGCCCCAGCACCACCACCACCTCCCGCTCGGCGATGGTGGCGGTGACCCCGTCGAGGGCCTGGAAGTCGCCGAACCACTTGCTCACGCCCTCGCAGACGATCATGTCGGGCCTGGTCTCTTCAGAGGCCAGGCCCCCGGCATCGGCGGCGGTCATGGTTGCCCTCCCGGTTGAGACGGCCGCCGGGCATCGGCGGCGGTCATGGTTGCCTCCCCGCGGTCATCGCTCCCCCACCCCGAGCCTGCGCTCAAGGCGCTGGCTGTACTTCGACATGGAGAAGGCGAAGACCCAGTAGACGATGGACACGAACAGCAGACCCTCCCGCTTCACCCCGAGGAACTCCGACTGGCTGGGGATGGCCCGGTTGGCCAGGAACAGGAAGTCGAAGATGCCGATGACGGCCAGCAGCGAGGTCTCCTTGAAGGTGGCGATGACCTGGCCCACCAGCGGCGGGATCGACACCCGCAGACCCTGGGGCAGCACGATGAACATGGTCCGCTGGACGGTGGTCAGCCCCACCGCGTCGGAGGCCTCGTACTGGCTCCGCCTCACGGCCTGCAGGCCGCCCCGCACGTTCTCGGCCAGGTAGGCGGCGGAGAACAGCGAGAAGCCCACCGTCACCGCGGCCACCGACCCCAGCTCCATGTTCGAGGGCAGGAACAGGTTGAGCATGTTGGCGAAGAAGAAGAGCACGGTGATGAGGGGGATGCCCCTCATCGCCTCTATGTAGGCGGTGGACAGCACCCGGAAGATGGGCAGCTTCGAGGTGCGGCCCAGCGCCAGCAGCACGCCCATGGGGAACGAGAAGACCAGCGTGAAGACGGCCACGAACAGGGTGACGCTGAACCCGCCGAGGAACTCCGAGGTCGGGGTGTCGAGGGTGGAGGCGGTGTTGGCCATGGTCACCAGGTAGTGGAACACGACCATGGCCCCGACCCAGCCCCAGACCAGGCGGAGCCGCTGGGCCCGCTCGCCGGTGAAGTTGGGGGCCAGCAGGGCGGCCAGGGCCAGCAGCAGGAATCCGAAGCGGGCCTTCTGCAGCATCGGGTACCAGCCCGCGAAGGCGGCCACCCAGTTGAACCCGGCGAAGGCCAGCAGCCCCACCGCTATGACCCGGCCGGCCTCGCCCAGCCCGGGCCGGGTCAGCCCGTAGAGCACGGCCCCGCCCCCGACCACGAAGCCGATGGCCATGGGCAGGTCGGTGGACCAGACGTGGGCCCAGTCGATGGCGGGGTCCCGCAGCACCACCCAGAACAGGATGAAGGGGCTGAGCAGCCAGGCCAGGTTGATCAGGACCTTGAGGCGGGGCGCCGCCGGGGCGTCCCGGCCCAGCCGACCGGCCGCCCAGCCCGCCATCAGCACCAGCCACATGACCGTCCAGGGCAGCTTGGTGGAGAAGGCCGCGCTGCGGCCCGGCTGGTACACGAAGCCGGCGTCGCTGGTGAAGGCGTAGTGGCCCCACCGGTAGAGCCAGAGGGCGGCCACCACCAGCCCCAGGGACCCGAAGACCAGCGGGATGGTCGGCACGTAGGTGTGGCGGCGGCGCTCGTCCTCGAACCCCCGCCACAGCCCGGCCCCGACGCCGAACAGGACGGCGGCGGCCAGCCACCACCAGATGCGGTCGGCCATGGCCGCGCCGAAGGACTCGCGGATCACGCCCCCGGCCGCGTCGAGCAGCGGGCCGCCGTCGGGGCCGGTGAGGGCCGACGGCTCGCGCAGCACCGTGCCCAGGGCGATGAGGCCGCCCGCGGTCATCGACCACATGGCCAGGCGGGCCACGGGCACCCCCCTCAGTCTGGCCCACAGGCCCAGCGTCAGCCCGGCCAGGGCCACGACGATGCCCACCGACACCCAGACCCGGGTGTACTGCTCCTCGGGGTAGGCCTGGGTGAACAGCAGGCGCAGGTTGATCCGCACCGCGTCCCAGTTGCGCTCCTCGCTGAAGGCGAAGTTCAGCAGCCCCCGCAGCCCGGCCAGGGACAGGACGGTGAACACCAGCGTCAGCGCGGTGTTGAACGGGGTGGAGAACAGGTTCTTGCGCAGCCACTCCCCCACCGGCAGGCTCGGCTCGTCCGGCGGCCCCGTGTCGGCCGCCGCGGTGAGGCCGAACCCCTCGGGGTCGTGGCGCTCGATCCCGAAGTGGGGGGGCTCGCTCATCTCGGCCATCTCAGCGCCCCGCCAATCCCGGTCGCCGCGTCATCGCTCCCGCCAGTCCCATACGGGGTCGCCGCGTCATCGCTCCACCAGCCGCAGGCGGACGTTGAACCAGTTGACCACCGCGGAGATGGTCAGCGAGCAGGCCAGGTAGAACAGCATCCAGATGGAGAAGATCTCGATCGACTTGCCGGTCTGGGAGAACAGCGTCTGGCCCACCTGGGCCAGGTCGCTGTATCCGACGGCTATGGCCAGCGAGGTGTTCTTGGTCAGGTTGAGGTACTGGTTCCCCAACGGGGGCAGGATGATCCTGAAGGTCTGGGGCAGGATGACCCGGCGCAGCATGGTCACCCGGCGCAGCCCCAGGGCCTGGGCCGCCTCGGTCTGACCCCGGGGCACGGCCAGGATGCCGCCGCGGACTATCTCGGCGATGAAGGCGGCCGTGTACAGGACCACGCCGAAGTACACCGCGGCCATGGCCAGGGTGAAGTTGAGCCCGGCCGGCCCGTAGTTGGGGAAGTTGCCGAGCTTCTCGATGTCGGGCCGCATGCCGTCGATGGGCGGTCCGGTGCGGCCGCCGCCGAACTTGTCGCTCACCACCTCGAACAGGTCCCGGCCCGAGTTGACGAGCCAGCTCGCCAGCCCGGGCCAGACGACGAAGACGACGACGATGACCAAGACGGCGCCGACGGCGGCGAAGATCATCCGGAAGTAGTCGTCGTCGGTCAGCTTGGCCAGCCCGGCCGGGGTGCGGTGGGAGTCGACGAAGCGCTTGATCCACCATCCGGCCGCGGCCAGCGCGCCGAGCGAGAGCAGCACCTGGACCGCCCCGGGCGGCACCGCGCCGATGGCGTCGGCCACGGCGGCGAAAACCGGCCTAAGCCACCCGAAGACGGGATGGAGCCACCAGCCGGCCAGCCCGAAGGCGACCACAGTGCCCAGGAACCACAGCCCCGGATAGGCGTCGCGCCCGGACAGATCCTGGACCCGGTGCCGCCAGCGGGACGCGTACCGGCCGGCGACCAGCCCGGCGCCCAGGAAGATGAGCCATTGGTAGAAGCCGTCGCCGACGAAGACCCGGGGGACCGACAGGCCCTTGTTGGACAGGTGGATCCACCCGTGGATCGGGCCTTGGTCCTCGACCGCCCGGGGCAGCGCGGTCATCACCGCGAAGATCAGGAAGATCTGCACCAGCAGCGGGACGTTGCGCACCATCTCGATGTAGAGGCTGGAGAGCTTGGACACGATCCAGTTCTTGGACAGCCGCCCCACGCCGACCACCACCCCCAGCGCGGTGGCGGCCATGATCCCGCCGATGGCCAGCCGGATGGTGTTGACCATGCCGACCCACAGAGCCCGGCCCCCGGTGTCGGGGTTGGTGTCGATCCCCTCGGACAGGTCGATGCCGGGGTCGACTCCCAAGAAGTCGAACCCGGTGGGGATGTTCTTGGCTTCGAGTTCCTGCCCGGCCCGGGTGGTCAGAAAGAACAGGGCCCCCAGCACCAGCAGCAGCGTCGCCACCTGGGTGAGCCACTTGACGACGACCGCGTCTCGGTAGAACGGCGGGCGCTGGGACTGCGTGGCCGCCAGCGTCGGGCTCGAGCTGTCAGACACTCGGCGTCCCCCGCATCTTCCGGCCGGGCGGCGGCCCGGGGAGGCCCCCGGGCCGCCGCCCGATGCCGGTCAGCTTCTGTGCGAGCGGGACCGGTTCCCGATCAGCGGGCGGGCGGCGCGTAGATGAGACCGCCGTCCTGCCAGCCGGCGTTGGCCGAGCCGGCCCGGGTGAGGCCCACGGGCCCCAGGTTGCGCGTGTAGATCTCGTCGTAGTTGCCGACCTGCTTGATGACCTGCAAGAAGGCGTCGGGTTCCAGGCCCATGACGGACTGCAGCTCGCCCTCGCCGCCGAGCAGGCGGCCCGCCTCGGCGTCGGGCGGGTTGGCGGCCATGGCGTCCACGTTGGCCTGGGTGATGCCCTTCTCGTCGGCGATGATGGTGGCGTAGACGGCCCAGTTCACCGCGTCGGCGAAGGCCGAGTCGTTCTGGCCGTAGGTCGGGCCCAGGGGCTCCTTGGAGATGGGGGTGGCCGGGAAGATCACCCAATCCTGGTCATTGGGCTCCTGGTTGGCCTTGCGGCCCACCAGCCCCGAGCCGTCGGTGGTGATGATGTCGCAGGCGCCGTTGATGAAGCTGTCGGTGACGATGTCGAAGTCCTCGAAGGTGTTGAGGGTGATGTCGATACCGGCGGCCTCGGCTGCGTCGGCGATGTTCTTCTCGGTGGTGGTGCCGGCGTTGGTACACACCACCGCGCCGGCGATGTCGGCCACGCCCGAGGAGTTGGAGTATCCGTCGGAGGTCCGGGCCATGAGCTGCTGGCCGTCGTAGTAGGTGGTGGGGCCGAAGTCCATGCCCACATCGGTGTCGCGCGACTGGGTCCAGGTGGTGTTGCGCATCAGCAGGTCCACATCGCCGGTCTGCACGGCGGTGAAGCGCTCGGCCGCGGTGAGCGACACGAAGTTGATCGCGTCGGCGTCGCCGAGGATGGCGGCCGCCACCACCCGGCAGTAGTCGGCGTCGAAGCCCTGCTGGGAGCCGTCGGGCTGGGTCATGGAGAAGGCGACCGCCGCGCCGGACACGCCGCAGTTCAGCGTTCCCCGGTCCTGGATGGTGCCCAGCAGGTTGCCGCCCTGCGTGGCCACGACGGTGTCTGACGCCTCCGTGGTCGTTGCGGCTGCCGTGGTCTCCGGGGCGCCGCCGTCGGCTTCTTCGCCGTCGTCGCCGCCGCAGGCCGCGGCCACCAGCGTGACGGTGAGCAGCGCGGCTGCCAACCGCGGGATGGTCGTCTTGATCATGTCGGTTCCTCCTGGTTTGGAACTGTGGGCTGGCGTCCGGTCGTCGGTGAGAACGGAGGCCGGCTCGGCGGCGGAGTCTAGCGGCCCGGCGGCGCGTGTATCAGGCGAAGTTGCTAGCGGGCCGGCGGCGCGTATATCAGGCCGCCGTCGAGCCAGCTCGCGTTGGCCGAGCCGGCCCGGACGAGGCCGACGGGAACCAGGTGGCGCTCCCATATGTCGTTGTAGTTGCCGACCTGCTTGATGGCCTGGAAGAAGGCGTCGGGGGCCAGGCCCATGGCGGACTGCAGCTCGCCCTCGCCGCCGAGCGGGCGGGCCGCCTCGGCGTCGGGCGGGTTGGCGGCGGCGGCGTCCGCGTTGGCCTGGGTGATGCCCTTCTCGTCGGCGATGATGGTGGCGTAGACGGCCCAGTTCACCGCGTCGGCGAAAGCGGAGTCGTTCTGGGCGTACATGGGGCCCAGGGGCTCCTTGGAGATGGGGGCGGCCGGGAAGATCACCCATTCCTGGTCGGCCGGCTGCAGGGTGTTGCGCCGGCCCACCAGCCCCGAGCCGTCGGTGGTCAGCACGTCGCAGGCCCCGTCGATGAAGCTCTGGGTGACGATGTCGAGGTCTTGGAAGGTGTTGAGGGTGATGTCGATGCCGGCGGCCTCGGCCGCGTCGGCGATGTTCTTCTCGGTGGTGGTGCCGGCGTTGGCGCACACCACCGCGCCGTCGAGGTCGGCCACGCCCGAGGAGTTGGAGTATCCGTCGGAGGTCCGGGCCATGAGCTGCTGGCCGTCGTAGTAGGTGACCGGGCCGAAGTCCATGCCCACGTCGCTGTCGCGGGAACTGCCAACACCATGACGGCCAGCGCGGCGGCTGATGCGATGACGCTCCCCCGGGCTGGCCCATCCCCGTTCCCGCGGGGGCCGGTCGCTCTCCGCCGGCTCACGGCGCCCGGTTCGTCCCTACAGGTATTGGCCGGTCTGGACCCGCTCGATGGAGCGGCCCCCCTCGGGCTCGGCCTCAGAGGACACCAGGGTCCGCACGAAGACGATCCGCTCCCCCTTCTTTCCGGAGATCTTGGCCCAGTCGTCGGGGTTGGTGGTGTTGGGCAGGTCCTCGTGCTCCCTGAACTCCTGGCGGATGGAGGCCAGCAGGTCCTCGGCGTCGATGCCCCGCCCGCCGCCCGCGATCTCGCGCTTGATGGCCAGCTTCTTGGCCCGGCGGACGACGCTCTCGATCATGGCCCCCGAGGCGAAGTCCCGGAAGTACATGACCTCCTTGTCGCCGTTCTGGTAGGTGACCTCCAGGAACTGGCTGGCCTCGTCCGCGCTGTACATCTCCTCGGCGGCCCGCTCGATCATCCCCTGCACCGCCTTGGCCGGATCGCCGCCGCCGACGGTCTCGACCATCTCCGGGGCGATGGGCAGGTCCGGCTTGAGATAGCGGGCGAAGATGGCCGTCGCCGCCTCGGCGTCGGGCCGCTCGATCTTGATCTTCACGTCGAGGCGGCCCGGGCGCAGGATGGCCGGGTCGATGAGGTCCTCGCGGTTGGAGGCCCCGATCACGATCACGTTGCGCAGGGCCTCCACCCCGTCGATCTCGGCCAAGAGCTGGGGCACGATGGTGGACTCGATGTCGGAGCTGATGCCGCTGCCCCGGGTGCGGAACAGCGACTCCATCTCGTCGAAGAACACGATGACCGGCCAGCCCTCCTCGCTCTTCTCCCGGGCCCGCTGGAACACCAGCCGGATCTGGCGCTCGGTCTCGCCCACGTACTTGTTGAGCAGCTCCGGCCCCTTGATGTTCAGGAAGAAGCTGCGGGCCTCCCGGTCCCCCGACACCTCGGCCACCTTGCCGGCCAGGCTGTTGGCCACCGCCTTGGCGATGAGCGTCTTGCCGCAGCCCGGCGGCCCGTAGAGCAGGACTCCCTTGGGGGCGGGCAGGTCGTAGTCGGCGAACAGGGCGCCGTGCAGGAACGGCAGCTCGACCGCGTCGGTGATCTGCTCGATCTGCTCGTCGAGTCCGCCCACGTCGGCGTAGGAGACGTCGGGGACCTCCTCCAGGATGAGCTCTTCGACCTCGGGCCGGGGCAGGCGCTCCAGCACGATCCCGGCCCGGGTGTCGATCAGCACGGTGTCGCCGCTGCGCATGGGCGACCCGGTCATCTCCGCGCCTATCTCGACCACCCGCTCCTCGTCGGCCCGCCCCACCACCCGGGCCCGATCGCCTCCGGCCAGCAGCTCCTTGATGGTGGCCACCTCCCCGGTCCGGTCGGGCTGGCGGGCCGAGACGACGTTCAGCGCCTCGTTGAGCACCACCTCCTGGCCCCGGGCCAGCTCGGCCGCCACCTCGGGGCGGACCGAGACCCGCATCTTGCGCCCGCCCACGTGGACGTCGACCGTGTCGTCGTCGTTGCAGCCCAGGACCGTGCCGTAGCCGTTGGGGGGCTGCGTCAGCTTCTCCACCTCCTCGCGCAGCTCGGCGAAGCGGTCCCGCTGCTCGCGCAGGGCGGCGGCGAGCTTCTCGTTCTGGGACGCCGCCCGGGCGAGCTGGCCCTTGGTGTCCAGCAGACGCTCTTCGAGGACGCGGATCCGCTTCTGATCGCCGCGGGGGTCGGGGGGGAGAACGCGCACGCCCTCGGGCTCGGCCTGCTTGCCGCCCTGGCCGGGAGTCCTGCCCGCGCCGGGAGTCTGCCCGCCAGAGGTCCTGCCAGTGCCGGGAGCGGGGCCGCCGGGCTGAGCCTGCTTGCGGCCCTGGCTGGGGGTCGGCCCGGCGCCGGGGTTCGGGCCTCTCTGCGGACCGGGCTTGGCCGCGCCCTTGTTGGGGGTTGGCGGGGGCGGATCGGCGTCGGCCACGGCTCACCTCCTCGGCCTGGTACCGGGTGCCGGTGAGGCCACCCTAATGGGCGCCGGACGACGCGGGACGGCACCCGGCCCGGACCGGGCGCGCGTCGCTCCAGCCGCACCCCCCAGGTCCGGGGCGGCCAGCCGGGCCGTTGAAGGGACAGCACCCCAATTGCGCCGCGTTGGGCGCCGGGGTGGTTATGATCGGCCCGACGAGCTGGAGCGGCGCCGCTCCGCGACCCTAGCGAGGTGACCCCCGTGAGCACGATGAAGGTCTGGATCGATCAGGATCTGTGCACTGGTGACGGCCTGTGCGAGGAGATAGCCCCCGACGTGTTCACCCTGCTCGACGACGGTCTCGCCTATGTGGTGGAAGGCGACAAGGTGTTCTCCGACCCGGGCGGCCCCGAGGGTCTGGCCAACGTGCCCGACGGCCAGGAGGAGGCCGTGATCGAGTCGGCCGAGGAATGCCCCGGGGAGTGCATCTTCATCGAGGTGTGAGCCTCGGCCCGGCTGGGACCACCGTCGGGCGAACTCTCCATCCGGGACGGCCTCGGGCCGGTCACCGGCAATTCGGGCCCCGTCGGGCGGACTCTCCGTCTGGGACGGCCTCGGGCCGGTCACCGGCAATTCGGGATCTCGGCCGGCGCGGACAGGTCGCTGACCTCCAGCAGGCGCCGGAGTTCGGTGGCCCTGGTGGCGTAGGCCACGTCGGCGTCCCGGCGGGTGGCGGCGTAGGCCACGCCCACCACCACCCCGTCGCCGTCCACCAGCGCGGCGCCCGAGTCGCCCGAGTCGATCCGGGCCGCCACCAGCCACGACTTGCGCTCCACCCGCTCGTCGCCGCCGACCTCATCGATGCGGACGGTCACGGGCCGGTCGATCCGAAACGGCGTCGGCTCGGGGGCGGCCTCGTCCTCCCAGCCCACCAGGGCGCCGACGGCGCCGTCGGACGCGTCGCCCAGCTTGAGGGGGGCCAGGCCGGCCCCGGGCACGGCCAGCACGGCCAGGTCGTTCACCGGGTCGAAGGCCACCGGCGCCCCGACCAGCTTGCGGCCGTCGGCCAACTCCACCTGGGGCTCGTCCACCCCCAGCAGCAGGTGGGCGCTGGTGGCCACTAGGTTGGCGCCCACCGCGAAGCCGCTGCCCTCCCTGAGCACCCCGCAGGAGTGGCCGGTGACCCGAACGGTGGAGGCGACGACGGCCGATCGCCGCCGGTCGCTCAGGCCGTCGTGGGCGGGCGCGGGCGGCGGGTCGGGGGGGTCGTCCAGCGGTGCTCTCACCGGCGGGTCCGGGGCGGTTGGCGGGATCGGGGCGGCGGGGCTCTGGCATCCGCCGCTCAAAGCCGCGGCCGAAACTGCGACCGCCAGCGCCGCGCCCAGGCCCCGAGCCCGGCCGGTCGCTGAGGCGGCGGCTTGCCTGCCGGCACCCCGAATTCGGCCGGTCGCGGGGCCCTTGGTCCGCCTGCCGGCGCCCCGAACTGGGCTGGTCACGGTGCCAGGAGGCGGGCGTGGGTCAAAAAGCCGGTGTGGGCCACCATCCGGTGGTCGGGGCGGACGGCCGCGCCGTCTATGTGCCAGCCCCGGTGCAGGACCTCGACCGTCCCAGACATCCCGAACCCGGCGCCGTCGAGAGCGTCGCGCACCCGGGCCGCCTGGGTGATGCTGGGCGTGTAGGCCAGCAGGATCCCGCCGGGGCGCAGGGCCCGGGCGGCGTGGCCCGCCACCCGCCAGGGCTCGGGCAGATCCAAAACGGCCCGGTCCAGGCCGGTCTCGCCGATGCCGGCGTAGGCGTCTCGGATCTCGGTGCGGTACCGGCTCGTGGCCTCCGGGCCCAGGAAGCGCTCGACGTTGGCCCGGGCCCGCTCGCAGAAGTCCTCGCGCAGTTCGTAGCCGACCACCTCGGCCCCGGCCCGCAGCAGCGCGGCCGACAGGGCCCCGGACCCGAGCCCCGACTCGAACACCCGGGCGCCGGGGAAGACGTCGGCCAGCATCAGGATCGCCCCGAGGTCCTTGGGGTACACCACCTGGGCCCCTCGGGGCATCTTCAGCACGAAGTCGCGCAGGGTGGGCCGCACCGCGGTGAAGTAAGCCCCTCGGCTGGACCGCAGCCGCACGCCCTCGCCGGCTCCGATGACGGCGTCGTGGTCGATCACGCCCGCATGGGAGTGGAACGAGGTCCCCTCGGCCAGGTCGAACAGGTAGCGGCGGCCCTTGCGGTCCACGAGCAGGACCGGCTCGCCGGCGGCGAAGGCCTTATCGGTCATGGCGGCTGGATCGGGTTCGCCGCTGGCGGGGCGGGCGCTGAGGCGGCGCGGCAAGAGCTTTGCCGGTCACGGCGGCGGGTCGGGTTCGCCCGCTGGCGGGAGGGCCGCGGACGGGGCAGTGCGAAGGCCTTGTCGGTCACGGCGGCGGGATGTGGCGGATCACCATCCCTTCGCCGGGGTGAAGCCGCTCGGAGAGCGCCACCGGCATCTCTCCGGCGCTGAGGGACTTGCTCAGCCACCGCCGGACGGCGCCGGCCAAAAAAACCGCGAACCAGAACCTCGACCCGCCCAGAAGGCCGCGCTGTACGGCCCGGGCCCGAAGCCGGCGGCTCGCGCCCGCAGGCAGCAGCCGCAATCTTCAGATCCGCCTGATCTCGACGACGGTCGAGCGCTTGCGGCCTGCTCGGCGCCCCAGCAAGAAGGCGGCGACGGCCAGAGCGGCGGCGGCGACCGCCAGAGCGGGGAGCACCCGGGTCACCAGCGCCGGGGTGGCCCGGTCCACCTCGGCCTGCAGGTCGCGGAAGGCGTCCTCGAGGGTGTCGCGGGTGATCGGTCCGGACTCGGGCTCGGTCACCCCAGGCTCCTCTTGTTGATGCCGCGGATGGCCGCGTAGACCCCCGCGGCTAGAACCGCCGCGGTGACCAGGTACGGGACCCACGACAGATTGCCCGCCAACGCGGTTCCGGTCTCGGTCTGCAGGGCCCGCAGGACGGCCAGCAGCACCGACACCGAGCCGAGGACGACCATGACGCTTCCGGCTATGCCCACGGCCAGCCAGCGCGGCGCCGCGGCCAGCGGGTCGAGCAGCTCCTGGCGGGCGTACGCCTTGAGCAGCTCCGCTACTTCTTTCAGGTCTTTCTTGCGGGCCACGCACCCCTCCTGCCGTCTGACACCCTAACCCCCGCTCGTTCCCGCGCGTCCCCGCGGTCTCCGCCGGCCCGCACATCCCGGCGGACGCTCATCCCCCGCTCATCCCCACGCGGCCCCGCAGCAGCTCGATCTGCTCGGACACCAGGCGGTGGACCAACTCGGCTCGGGCCGCCGCGGTCGGGGCCCCGAGCACGGCGAAGCGGTCCAGCGGGCCGATGGGGGCGGCGGCCGCGGCCGAGTAGGCGGTCTGGCCCGGGCCCTGATGGCCCAGCTCCACCGGCCGGGGCCCCGGCAGCCCGTGGACCTGGGCCATCAGGGCCCGGGCCTCCCCCACCAGTGCGGCCAGTTCGGCCGTCATGCCCAGGGTCTCGGGCGAGGGCTCGGCGTCGTCCTCGTCGGGCCAGTCCTCCACCTCCGCCCGGGGATAGGGGTCGTCCTCCAGCCAGCGCCGCACTCGGATGCGGTCGGTTCCGGCGGCCGCGATCCCCCACTGGCCCCCGCCGATGGGAGAGGCCTCGACCACCCGGGCCATGGTCCCTATGTCGCAGCGGACGTCGCCGCCGCCGACCTCGCTGCCCCGCTCGATCAAGACCACTCCGAAGGCGCCGTCACCGGCCAGCACCTCCTCGAGCATGGTCAGGTAGCGGGGCTCGAACACCCGCAACCCCAGCGGCGACCCCGGCAGCAGCACCATCCCCAGCGGGAACATGGGGGTCACAGCCGTCACTGTCGTGTCTCTGGCCTCGGGCCGGCGGTCAGGTCACCCGGCCGGGTCGGGTTCGTCCGGCGCCGGGGGGTCCGGGGCCCGGGCCGGCTTCGGGACCACCTTGTCGGCACCGTCGTCGTAGGGATGGCCGGTGGTGGCGGTGATGATGGCTCGCTGGAGGTCGTTGCACAGTCCGAGGGCGCCGACGGCTTCGCCGTTGGCGATCATGGCGAAGGTGATCACGTCGCCCACCGCGGTCTCGGTGACCCCGGCCAGGGCGGTCACGTCGTTGAGGGTCCCGGTCTTGGCCCGGACCCTTCCGGTCACGGCCGGGTTGCGGCGGAGGCAGTCGCTCAGGGTTCCGCTCTGGCCCACCTCGGCCAGGCTCTCCACCAGGGCCGAGTCCGGCCCGGCCCGGCGCAGCACCTCGGCGACCAGGGTGCAGGTGATCCGGTTGTAGGAGGACAGGCCCGAGCCGTCGCTGATCACGATCTCATCCAGCGAGCCGAACTCCTGCAGCATCCCGTAGACCCCGAACACCGCGGACGCCCGGGACGAGTCGAGCCCCGACCTGATCCCGATCTCTTTGAGCAGCATCTCGGCGATGGTGTTGTCGGAGTAGGCGAGCATGCGGGCGACGATCTCCCGCAGGGGGGGCGACTCCACCCGGCCCAGGGAGGTGCGCTCGTCGGGGATCTGGGGGGCGGTGCCCTTGCTGGTCCGGCTGCGGATGCGGAACTCGCGGGCCTCGAGCAGGTCGTCGAAGAGCTCGACGGCCTGGCGGGCCGGGTCCTCGGCCCTCACGTTGGCCCGGCGGTTCGGCTCGTCCGGGTAGGAGACGTAGCCGTCGTTCACCAGCAGGGCCGACAGGGGCCCGGCCTGGTTCGCCGAGACGAAGGACGGCTTCCAGATCGGTTCGAGCGCCTCGTCTCCGGCGGCGTCGCCGTCGCCGGCCTCATCGTCGGCCAGGCCGGCGTCCGGCAACTCGCGGCTGTAGTCGCGCTCCTCCTCGGGGTAGCGGGACTCGTCGGCCACCACCCCGCCCCTGATGTCGTCGACCCCGAGCCGGGTGAGCTCGGCCGCCACCTGCTCGGCCAGGGCGGTGATGTCGGTGTGGGCCCGGGGCTCTTCCCAGCGGCCGATGTAGTCGGGCGTCGATAACACCGGGTCGCCGCCGCCGACCAGGTACAGGTCGCCCTCCAGCACCCCGTCGGCTATCGAGTCCCTGGCCTCGTTGGTGATGAACACCTCGGTGACGTAGGTGTCGTCGAGCTCGGCCAGATCCAAGATGACCGCGGCGGTGAGGATCTTGTTGAGCGACGCCGGCACCAGCGGCTCGTCGCCCCGGATCACGGTCACCGGCTCGTCGCCGCGGTAGGCCACCACGCAGGTGCGGGCCGGGGCCGAGGGGACCGACGCCACCCCGGCGACGGCCGAGGCCAGCCTCCGGTCGGTGATGTCGGACATCAGCCACTCCGGCATCCGCCGGGCGCTGAGCAGCGGCGTGGTCACCACCCGCTCGGGCGGCCCCGTGTAGGCGGCCCACTCGACCTCCGAGCCGGTGTCGGTGGATCCGGCCTGTATGTATGCGAAGACGGCGAAGCCGAGCAGCAGCACCGGGATCACCAGACGGCGAAACACCCCTGCATCGTAGGGGCATGAAGCGCCCGGGGCGCGCCGCCCGGCGTTCCGCGCCTCGGCGGGGCATCCTGGCTATGTTCGGGGGATGGACATCGTGGCCGCTCTGTTCATCGACGACATCGAGCTCCGGCCGGTCCCCGGACCCTCCACCCGCATCGACCTTACCGGCGTCCAGTTCTCGGCCGCCGCGCCCTCGCCGGCGCCGCTGGTGTGGGCCCCCCACTTGGTGGTGATCGTCCGGTGCCCCCCCGACGAGCCGGGCCGGGGCGCGCTGGAGGTGGTCTACCACCGGGGCGACGAGCGCATCGCCCGCAACGTCCAGCCCCTGCAGGTCGATCCGGGCAAGTTCAACTACCGGCTGGTCCGGGCCGAGATGGAGTTCGACGACTACGGAACCGTCGAGGCCCGGTGCCGGATCGACGACGGCCCGGTGGTCACCGTGCCCTACACGCTGCTGCCGCCGGTCGGGTGAAGGCTCGGTACGGGGCGGCCGTCTCCACCCACCCGGCGCCGGCGGAGGCGGCCGGCGCGGTCATCGGCGAGGTGATCGAACAGGCCGGCCTGCTGCCGTCGGTGGCGCTGCTGTTCGTTTCGGGCGACCACGTCGCCGCCTTCGACGACATCGCCGCCGCCGTCCGCCGGACGCTGGGGCCCAAGGTGATGGCCGGCGCCAGCGCGGTGAGCGTCATCGGGGGCCCGACCGAGGTGGAGGACACCGCCGGGGTGTCGTTGTGGGCCGCCGCCCTCGAAGGGGCCGAGCCGGCCCTCCCGGTCCGCCTGGAGGCGGTGACCACCCCCGACGGCGCCGAGCTGGTGGGCATGCCCGCCGAGGCGTCGAGGCCCGACCGCACCCTGGTGCTGACGGCCGACCCCTACACGTTCCCGGCCGACGACCTGATGGACCACGCCGCCGAGCGCTACCCCGGGCTTCGCATCATCGGGGGCCTGGCCTCCGCCGGGGGGCCGGGGTCGAACCGGCTGGCCCTCGACGGCGACGTCTTCTCCGACGGCGCGGCGGGCGTCCTGCTCCCCGCCGGGGTGGGCCGCCGGTTCGTGGTGTCGCAGGGGTGCCGGCCGGTGGGCGCCCCCTACACCGTCACCGCCTCGGAGGGCAACGTGGTGGGCGAGCTCGGCGGCCGCCCGGCCCTGGTCAGGCTGGTCGACTTGGTGCGGGCGGCCGAGCCCGGCGAGCGGGAGCTGCTGAGCCGGGGCCTGCACATAGGGATGGTGATCGACGAGCACCGGGACTCCTTCGGGCCCAACGACTTCCTCATCCGCAGCGTCCTGGGCGCCGACCGGTCCACCGGGGCGGTGGCCATCGGCGGGGTGGCGCCGGTGGGGTCGACGCTGCAGTACCACGTGCGGGACCGGACCACCGCCGACGCCGACCTCCGGGCCATGCTGGCCGACGCCGGCGGGGCCGGGGCCCTGGTGTTCACCTGCAACGGCCGGGGCGTGAACCTGTTCGGCGAGCCCCACCACGACGCCGCCCTGGTGCATGAGGCCACCGGCGGCGGGGCCGTGGCCGGCATGTTCTGCGCGGGCGAGATGGGGCCGGTGGCCGGCCGCAACCACGTCCACGGCTTCACCGCCTCGGTGCTGCTGTTCGACTCCGGGGAAGACGCTGACGGTGACGACGACGGGGAGGAGCCGTGACCGGCCTCGGCGCCCAGCGAGCTGTCCGAGCCGAAGCCGAAGCCGGCGCCGCCGGCCTCGAGCAGCGAGGGATCAGCGTGATCCGCGGGCTGGCCATGGACGCCCCCCACGCGGCCCGCTCCGGCCACCAGGGCACGGCCATGGCCCTGGCGCCGCTGGCCCACGTCCTGTGGAGCAGGGTGATGCGATACGACCCGCAGCGCCCGGACTGGCCCGACCGGGACCGCTTCATCCTGTCGGCCGGGCACGCCTCCATCCTCCAGTACGCCATGCTGCACCTCACCGGGTACGGGGTGAGCCTCGACGACCTGAGGGCCTTCCGCCAGTGGGGCTCGAACACCCCCGGCCACCCCGAGGCGGGCTGCACCCCCGGGGTCGAGGTCACCAGCGGGCCCCTGGGCCAGGGCCTGGCCAACGGAGTGGGCATGGCCATCGCCGAGGCCCAGATGCGGGCCCGCTTCGGGCCCGGGCTCTGCGACCACCGGATCTTCGTGATCGCCTCCGACGGCGACCTGTGCGAGGGCGTCAGCCACGAGGCGGCCTCGCTGGCCGGGCACCTGGGCCTGGGTCGCCTAGTCGTCTTCTACGACGACAACCGCGTCACCATCGACGGGCCGACCGGCCTGGCCCTGTCCGACGACGCCCCGGCCCGCTTCCGGGCCTACGGCTGGCACGTGGAGGACCCGGGCCCCGAACCCGACGACCTCGACGCCATCGAGGCCGCGGCCCGCCGGGCCGCCGAGATGGCCGAGCGGCCGTCGCTGATCCCCATCCGCTCGGTGATCGCCGCCCCCGCCCCCGACTCGGCCGGGACCCCGGCCGCCCACGGATATGCCCTGTTCGACGAGGAGATCGCGGCCACCAAGGCCCTCATGGGGCTCCCCGCCGACGAGACCTTCTGCGCGCCCGGCGACGTGGTGGAGATGTACCGGGCGGCCGGGGCCCGGGGCCGCCCGGCCCGGCTGGCCTGGGAGTCCCGGCTGGACGCCTTTGACGGCGACCGGGCCGAGTTGGACGCCTGCCTGGCCGGGGCGGGCCTCGACGGCTGGGCCGACAAGCTGCCGAGCTGGCCGCCGGGCCAGCAGGTGGCCACCCGCCAGGCCTCCAGCGCCTCCCTGCAGGCCCTGGCGGAGGCGGTGCCCGGGCTCACCGCCGGGGGCGCGGACCTGACCGGCAACACCGGCACCGCCATCGCCGGCGCCGCGGCCTTCACCGCCTCCGAGCGCCGGGGCCGCCAGATCTACTTCGGGGTGCGGGAGCACGCCATGGGCGCGGTGGCCAACGGCATGGCCCTGCACGGCGGCGCCGTCCCGGTGGTGGGCACCTTCCTGGTGTTCTCCGACTACATGCGGCCCGCGGTGCGGCTGGCCGCGCTGGCCCGGGCCAAGGTGATCTTCGTCTGGAGCCACGACTCGGTCGGGGTGGGCGAGGACGGCCCCACCCACCAGCCGATAGAGCACGTCGCCTCGCTGCGGGCCATCCCGGGCCTGCGGGTGATCCGGCCCGCCGACGCCAACGAGACGGCGGGGGCCTGGCGGGTGGCCTTGGAGCGGGACGGCCCCACCGCGCTGATCCTCACCCGCCAGAAGGTGCCGGTGCTCGAGGGCACCAGCGCCGGGTCGGTGGAGGCCGGGGGCTACGTCCTGCGCGACCCGGATGAGGCCCGCCTCACCCTGGTGGGCACCGGCAGCGAGGTCGGGGTCTGCTGCGACGCCGCCGCCGCCTTGGCCGCCGACCAGATCGCCGCCCGGGTGGTGTCGCTGCCGTCGTGGGAGCTGTTCGCCGAGCAGCCCCCCGGACGGCGGGCCGAGGTGCTCGGCCCCGGCCTGCCGTCGCTGTCGGTGGAGGCGGGCTCGACCATGGGCTGGCGCCGCTGGGTTGACGACTCGGTGGGCATCGACCGGTTCGGGGCCTCGGCACCGGGCGCTACCGTCATGGAGAAGCTCGGCATCTCGGCCGCCAACGTGGCCGAGAGGGCCCGGGCCCTCCTCGAAGGCGATCCAAGGGGCGGACGATGACCCAATGGACGATGACCCGATTGCATGATCTCTGGGAGAAACAGGGTCAGAGCCCCTGGCTGGACAACATCCGGCGGGGATGGATCACCGGCGGCGAGCTGGAGAGATGGGTGCAGCGAGGGGTGAGGGGCCTCACCTCGAACCCGTCCATCTTCCGCAAGGCCATCGCCGAGTCCGAGGCGTACGACCGCGATATCGCCGCAGCCGCGGCCGCCGGACTCGACGCCAACGCCGCCTACTGGAGGCTGGTGTCCTCCGACATCGCCGCGGCCGCGGAGATCCTGCAGCCGGTGTACCAAGTCTCGAGGGAGCGCGACGGCTTCGTGTCGGTGGAGATCGACCCCGGCCTGGCCCGAGACTCAGCCGGAACCGAGGCCGCGGCCCGGATGCTCAGCGACCGGATCGCCGCCCCCAATCTGCTGGTGAAGATCCCGGCCACGGCCGAGGGGCTGGCCCCCATCCGGCAGATGATCTCCGAGAAGCGCAGCGTCAACGTGACCCTGATCTTCGGCATCGACCGCTACGCCGAAGTGGCCGAGGCCTTCCTGTCCGGGCTGGAGGAGGCCGAGGGCGACCTGAGCTCGGTGTCCAGCGTGGCCTCTTTCTTCGTGTCCCGGGTCGACACCGAGGTGGACCGCCGCCTGGAGGCCATCGGCACCGACGCCGCCCTGGCCCTGAGGGGCAAGGCCGCCGTGGCCAACGCCAAGCTGGCCTACCGGCGGTTCCGCGAGCTGTTCACCGGGCCCCGCTGGGAGGCACTGGCCGACCGGGGGGCATGGCCCCAGCGGATCCTGTGGGCCAGCACCTCCACCAAGAACCCGGCCTACCCCGACACCTTCTACATCGACGAGCTCATCGGCCTCGCCACGGTGAACACCATGCCCGAGGCCACCCTGGAGGCCTTCGAGGACCACGGCACCGTGGCCCGCACCCTCGACGCCGGAATCGACGAGGCCCGAGCCGTCCTCGACGAAATAGCCGCGGTCGGAGTGGACCTCGACCAGGTGGAGGCCCAGCTCATCGATGAGGGGGTGGCCGCCTTCGAGAAGAGCTTCGACGAGCTGATCGAGGTGCTGGCCGACCGCATCGGGGCTTGACCGCTCTCTCGCCGCGGTCAAGCCTCAGAGCCGATCCTCCGCAGGGCGCTGCCCGCGTCCCGCGCAACCGCCGCGGTCAGGGCTCCGAGTCGATCTCGCGCAGGGCGCTGACCGCCCTCTCCACCGCCCGGCGGGCCTGGGTGAGCCGCTTCTCGGCGGGCGGGGGCCGGTCGCACCCGTCCTCTACCGACTGGCGCAGGCGGTCCAGGGCCAAGTCGGCCAGCTCCTCGCCTATGGCCTCCAGCCGCTCCCGGATCTCATCGTGGCGCCCCACCGCGCCGGTACGCTAACCGCGCCGTGAGGTTCAGCCATGGCCCGCCCGATCTGGGGCGCGGACTCGTTCGCCGGCTCGCCACCAAGCTCACCCGGTCGCGCAATCCCCGGCTGCTGGCCGCCTCGGCCCTCGTCGGGGCGGCGGTGGCCGTCGTGGTGGCCGGCTTCGAGACCCTGGCCGACCTGGTGGTGCTGAAGCGGGTGCTGGGCGCCCCCTTGGCCGTGCTGATGCTGGCCCCGGTGGCCGGCATCGTCGCGGCCCGGTTCATCCTGCGGCTGGGGGGCCGGGGCACGACCAGATCCACCTCCGACGAGTACGTCCGGGCCTACCACGAGCGCCAGCCCCGCATCCCCATCCGGGAGCTGCCGGCCAAGCTGCTGGCCGGGGTGGCCACCATCGGGGGCGGCGGGGCGCTCGGGCTGGAGGGCCCGTCCATCTACGCCGGCTCGTCGCTGGGGCTGTTCCTGCACAAGCGGCTGGGCCGCTTCTTCCTCCGCGACGAGGCCCGCATCCTGCTCACCGCCGGGGCCGCGGCCGGGGTGGCCGCCGTCTTCAAGGCCCCGGCCACCGGCGTGATCTTCGCCCTGGAGGCCCCCTACCGCGACGACGTGGCCCGCCGGGCCCTGCTGCCGTCGCTGATCGCCTCGGCGGCCAGCTACGCCACCTTCGTGGCCATCGTGGGCAGCGCCCCGGTGGTCCCCTTCCCGGGCGAGGGCGGGGTCCTCATCGGCGAAGGGGGCCTGGTGTCGGTGCTGGGAGTGCAGATCGGCGACCTGTTCGGGGCGCTGGTGCTGGGCCTCGCGGCCGGTCTCGGCGGCCGGGTGTTCGCCTGGCTGGTGCTCAAGGCCAAGGCGACCGCCATCGGCGTGTCGTGGCCGAAGCGGGTGGCGGCCGCCGCCGTGGTGATGGCCACCCTGGCGGTGGCGTCGGAGGCCGTGTTCGACGAGGCGCTCACCCTCGGCCCCGGCGTCCAGGCCATGTCCTGGGTGGTCGACAACCAGGGCCTGGGCCTGATCGCCCTGCTGTTCGGGATGCGGATCGCGGCCACCCTGGCCACCCTGGTGGGCGGCGGGGTCGGCGGGCTGTTCATCCCCCTGGCCACCCTGGGGTTCATCGTCGGGGAGTTCGTGGGCGAGGTCCTGGGCCAAGACGTGACCGGCCTCTACCCCACCCTGGGCCTGGCCGCCTTCCTCGGCGCCGGTTACCGGGTGCCGATCGCCGCGGTGATGTTCGTGGCCGAGTCCACCGGCGGGGTCGGGGCCTTCATCGTCCCGGCGCTGGTGGCCGCGGCGGTCAGCCAGGTGGTGGCCGGGCCGTCGTCGGTGGCCGAGCACCAGCGGTCGGAGCGGCTGGGCCACCTCGAGCACCGGTTCACCATGCCGCTGAGCTCGGTGCTGATCACCGACGTGCTGACCGTGCCCCCCGACGCCACCGTGTCGGAGTTCGTGTACATGCACGTGCTGGGCCGCCGGGAGCGGATCGTGCCGGTGGTGTCGGGCAGCCGCTACCTGGGCCTGGTCCAGCTCGCCGACCTGTCGTCGGTGGACCGGGACGACTGGGACGCCACCACGGTGGCCTCGCTGATGGCCACCGACGCGCCCACCGCCCGCCCGTCGTGGACCATACGCGACGCGGTGGTGGCCATGGAAAGAGCCGACCTCGACCTGCTGGCCGTCACCGACGACGACGCCGGCTTCGTGGGGGTCGTCACCGAGGACGACGTGGTGAGACTGGGCGAGATCCTCGAGGAGACCGAAGGCTAGGGGCGGCCTTCGGGGAGGTCGTCTGATCCCGGCCCCGGCTACGCCGACGACCTCACGCGAACCGACAGCAGCTAGCTCTCTTCGTCGTCGGCCGCCTCGGCGTCAGCGTCGATTTCGGCGCCGGAGTCGGCTTCGGCGCCGGGCCGGGCGAACTCCTCGGCCCAGGCCGCGTGCTCGGGCTTCTCGTAGGTGTCCCGCTCGTCGAACTCCTCGATCAGCCCCTGCAGGTCGTCGCCGTGGGAGCGCTTGAACTTGCGGGCCTCCTCATACCGTCGGTGTCGCCCCTTCTTCACGGCTCCGCTCCCGGTAGGCAGTTGCAGGTCAAATCTTCGCCAGGCCCGTGATTGTAGCCCCGCCGCCTCATGCCGAACACCACCGGCCAGGGCGCTCGGGCCTGGTGCCGACGAGGGTGGGGCGGTCAAGCTCCGGGGCTGACCGGGGGCCGGGGAGGCTCGACACCGGCGGCCGCGGATCGCGAGGCGGTCAAGCTCCGGGGCGGGCTGGGGGCCGGGGAGGCTCGACGGGGCGGCGGCTGCGCTCCTCGAACACCACCGCCCCGTCCTCGAAGGCCAGCGCCGCGTCGCCGGCCACGAGGCGGCGGATGGGCTCGCCCACCAGATCGGCCCGCCAGCCCCGGTCCAGGCGGGCGTCGGCGTCGCCCCCCATCAGGGCCTCGATATCGGCCCGGGTGGCCAGCATGGTCGGATCGATGGAGAGGTCCCGGGCCGTTTGCTGCATCCAGGCCGCCACCAGGCCCACCGCCGGTTTCAGGTCCCGGCCGAGCCGGGCCGGCCGGGGCTGATCCGGCGGGCGCCAGTCCAGCTCGATCCCCTCCCCCACCGCCTCCAGGATCTGGTTTCCGAGCCGGCCTCGGGCCAGACCGGCGTCCACCCCCCGCAGCCCGGCCATCTCCTCGGTGGAGCGGGGCGCGGCCTCGGCGATGGTCACCACCGCCATGTCGGACAGCACGTGGCGGACCGGCCGGTTGGTCTCGGCCGCCCGACGCTCCCGCCAGGCCGCCAGCGAGCGGGCCACCGACCGCGCCTGGCCCCGCAGGCGCCGGGCCTCCTTGATCCGCGTCCAGGCCTCTTCGGGCCGGCGGGGCTCGCGGCTGCGCCGCAGCAGCGCATCGAACTCGTCTTCGGCCCAGGCCCGCCGGCCCCGCTGGCCGAGCCGGGCCGCCTGGCCGTCGGCGATCTCCAGCAGGCAGGCCACGTCGGCCGCCGCATAGTCGAGCTGGGACCGGCGCAGGGGCCGCTCCAGCCAGTCGGTGAGTCGATTCGCCTTGGGGAGTTGTCGGCCCAGCTCGCGCTCGCACAGCGCGGCCAGCGACGGGGTGTCGGGGCCCAGGAACCGGGCCGCGATCTGAGTGTCGAAGATCCGGCTCGGAGCGGCGCCGGTGGCCCGCTGCAACACCTCGAGGTCCTGGTCGGCGGCGTGGGCCACCATCACCGCGGCGCCGCCGATCACCCGGGCCAGCGGGCCGGGGTCGACGGCCAGCGGATCGATCAGCGCGATCCGGTCGGCCCAGGCGATCTGGATCAGCGCCGAGTCGGGCCAGTAGCTGTGCTCCCGGTGGAACTCCGTGTCGAGGGCGTAGCGGGACTGGCCCGACAGGGCGGCGACCACCTCGTCGAGGCCCTCGGCGGTATCGACATAGAGGTATCCCGCTGCGAGCGTGTCGGCCTCCCGGCCCGTCGGCGCAGGTCGGGAGCGCCCCCCCGAAGAGGCCCGGTTTCGGCCGCGGTTGCGCCGTCGGCCCGGCCCGCCGGTGCCGGTCACGGCGGGGCCGGGAGGTCGGCGGGGCGGTCGGCGTCGCAGAAGGCGCCGGGGGGCCAGCCGCCCCCGGGTTCGGGCACGGTCGCCACCGCCAGATCGGACGCGGCCTGGCTTGGCCCCCGGGCGCCGCGGGCGAAGGCCGCTTCGAGGGCAGGGAGACAGGCCGGCCGCCAGGCCGCGTGCAGCCACTGCCGCCGGCCGCCGACCACCGGCGCGGCCACGTCGGCCCTCTCGACCGCGGCGGCGTGATCCAGCACCGCGGCCACGGCCTCGGGCGAGGGCTCGGTCAGGTCGCAGGACAAGATCATCACCAGCGGGGCGTCGGCGGCCCCGAGGGCGGTGATGATCCCGCCCAGAGGCCCCTCGCCGGGGTATCGGTCTGAGACGTGGCTCAGCCCGAGCCCTTGCAGGCGGGGCCCGTCTCCGCCGACGACCGCTACCGGGTCGGTGCCGGCCGCTCGCAGGGCGGTGACCGCTCGGAGCACCATGGGGACGCCGCCGACGGCGATGAAGGCCTTGTCGGCGCCCATGCGCGAACTGGCGCCGCCGGCCAGCACCGCCCCGGCGGCCCGGTCCGTCACCGGCCGGCTCGGGTCTGGTCGGTGAAGCCGGGCGGGACCGGAGCGCAGCCTTCCGGCCGGGCCCGGTCCGTCACCGGCCGGCGCTGGGGCCGTCGTCGAGGTCGGGCGGGGGCCAGGACGGGTCGAGTTGGCGCAGGAACAGGGCGCACCGCTCGGCCTCGTCGACCTCCCCGATGGCGGCCGCCGTCCGCCGCACCCCTTCGAGGGCCCGCAGGAACCCCCGGTTGGGCGGGTGCTCCCAGCGAACGTAGCCGGAGCCGCGCCAGCCCTCGGCCCGGAGCCGGTCCAAGCCCCGGTGGTAGCCGGTGCGGAAGGCGGCGTAGGCCAGGGCCGGCTCGGCGGTCGCCTCCCCCAGCCGGGCCCAGGCCTCCAGGAACCGGGGCCAGCGCAGGCAGACCAGCCCGATGGCCGCCACCCGGTCGCCGGAAGAGGCCGCCGCGGCCAGCGCCGCCAGGGCCTCGGCCGGCTCGGGCTCGAGGACGGTCTCGGGCGGCCCGGCCGGGGTGAACGAGATGGGGCTGTCGGTCACGGGCGGCCAGATTACCGGCCCGGCCCAAACCCGGCGGGTCCCCGTCCGGCGCCAGAAGTTTCTGGGGAATGCCCTGACAAGCCCGGCCCAGACCCGGCGGGTCCCCGTCCGGGGCCGGTCGGGCCGGTACGGTGCGGGCCATGTCCGGGGCTTGGGGCGACTGGCTCGACACGGAGAAGCTGCGATGGCTGCTGCTGGCCCCCATCGGCCTGGTGGCGGCGGGGCTGTATCTGGTGGTGCGGTTCGTGGGGAAGCTGCTCACCCGGGTGGCCTTGGTGGTGGTGTTGGTCGGGCTGGGCGTGTCGCTTTGGCTGCAGCGGGCCGACCTGGTCGACTGCGCCCAGACCTGCTCATGCACGCTGTTCGGCCGAGCGGTTCAGGTCCCCGCCGACACTAACCCGAACTGCTGAGCAGCCTATCGGAGTTCGAGCGGGAGCTTCTCCAAAACCAGGCGGCCGTCGAACCGATTGGGGTTCGACAAGATCATATCCGCAATCATGTCTTGGTTCAGAAGCAAGCTTTTCTCAGTGTCGGCTATATCTGGTGCCAGTTTCAGCACGATACCGTCTAGGTTGATCGAAACTATCTCTAGTGCTGGCAATTCAGTCAACTCTATCAACAGGCTATAGTAATCATCTTGCTGCAGAACAACTATATGTAGCGGTTCGTCAGCCGGACGAGGATCAACCAATTTTCCGTCTTGATCCCTTAGATAATGTAGAGGCTCTAGAGTGCAATCCTTAATGCACATGTCGTTGAAGAACGCGACCCAGTGTTTGGTGGAAAAGATCCTACCATTCAGCGGGTTTGACTTTAGATAACGGATGGTGTCACTTTTAGCATAAATCTTGCTCGCGGCACCGAATCCGTTATTAATTCTGTCATTTATGTTTCTATAATTCTCTGGTATATACTGAACAAGCCATATAGAGAGCACAGCAGTGATAGTCACTGACATCCACCGGAGCTGTGAAGTTAACTCTATAAGCTTGTCTAGGATCATAACCACTGCGATCAGTAAAGGTATGTATAGCGGTATCAGATATCTGACAGCAACTATCTCGTACTGAAGAATTGGCGGTATCGCGGTAATAACGGCGTAGATGAAAGCAAAACAAGCAGGAACGGCCACTGCCATAGCGCTATCCCAGCGACACCTACGATATAAGTACACAAAAAGGTATCCGATGCCCAAGGCCATCGTGAGCAGGATGATTGTCCTAGATATGTTCGCAGACAACCCGACTTCGTTGATGCCAAATATCGTTTCCAACAGCTTAGTGAAGTACTCAGATCCAGTGTATCCTAATGTCCAATAGATTAGTTCTGAAGTGATAAGATCCCAGATCAGCGGATCTTGCTTAAGCTGATAGAAGCCTTCTCTTGACCCGGCAAACGTGCCTGAAATAAGTAAGTTACGAACGATCCAACTAGCCATTGGCAACCCTGTTATAGCAGCATAGATAGCCGTATTTCTCGCTTTCATTTTGAAGGTGAAACCTTTCTGCACAAAGATCATAATAAGTGCAGTGGCGACAACGGCAATTCCTTGATAACGGGTCAGCCAGGCTAGAGAGGCGCAAGCCGCGGAGAGAATCATCATTGATTGAGTGCTCGTAATAATGAAACGGTCTAGAGTATAAAGCGCGAGGATGGTAAAAAATATGAACAATGTCTCGCTCATGATGATGGCTGCTAGATCTGCTAGAGGCACCCAAAGTGCTATAGCACAGCCTGCCCAAATGATAAGAAGACGAGATTTAACGTAGCTTTTTAGCCAGACAGTTGTGGTGAGGATAATCATCCCGAAGGCAAATATGTTGACGTAAGCTCCTATGGTGATTACCTTAAATCCAAACAGACCGAAGAAGGCCAGAATCACTGAAAGCAGAGGCGGGACCTTCGTAATAGGCACCCCATCCCAGTTTAAGGACGAATTTCCTTCCGACAAGCTTCTAGCGATAGCCACATACCCTCTGGCATCTGAACCTAGCCCGACCCCGTAGTTGATCTCGCGCAACAAAACGAGGGCCGCGCCTCCGATGCTCAGTGCGACCAGAATCGAATTGAACGACTTTTCCTGCAGCCTCACATGCCTGTCTGAATTCGCCGGCACCTAGGGCACTCGTTCGAGGCGCAAGACGTTGGCGCTGCGGGATCGGTTGTCGGCGCCGGCCAGCACCGCCACCAGCTCGCCGGAGCGGACCAGCTCGCGGTCTCGGGCCACCTGGACCGCCTGGCGGACCATCTCGTCGTTGGAGCCCTTGTCGTCCACCAGCACTGGGACGGTGCCCCAGCTCAGCGATATCTGCTGGACGGTGCGGGGGTTGTGCGACAGCCCGACGATGCGGGCCTCAGGCCTGAACCGGGCCATGGACCGGACCGTGAACCCGGTGCCGGAGATGGCCAGGATGGTGGAGATGCCCAGTTCGCTCGAGGCCCGCCAGGCGGCCATGGTCATGGCATCGGTGACCGAGGCCGCGTCGCCGGTCGTGTCGTCGGTCATCCTCAGATCGGCCAGCCGCTTGGCCCAGCCCCCGTAGTCGAACTCCTCATCGGCCAGGCTGGCTATTCGGCACATGGTCCGCACCACCCTGACCGGGTCGACGCCCACCGCCGTCTCCCCCGACAGCATCAGCGCGGACGACCCGTCGAACACGGCGTTGGCCACATCGCTGGCCTCGGCCCGGGTGGGCGTCGGCTGGGTGATCATCGAGTCCAGCATCTGAGTGGCGGTGATGGCCGGAAGACCTCCGGCGATGCACTTTTGGATGATGCTCTTCTGGAGGTGGGGAAGCTCCTCGATGCTGCACTCCAGCCCCAGGTCGCCCCGGGCCACCATGATGGCCCCGGACACCTCGATGATCCCGGCCAGGTTCTCCACCGCCGCCCTGGTCTCGATCTTGGCCACGAGCAGCGGCCCTTGAGGATGGGGCTCGGTGCCCGTCCGGCGGATGTCGTGGGCGGAGCGCACGAACGAGACGGCCACCATGTCCACGCCCAGTTCCACGAAGGCGTCCAGGGCCTTGAGATCCCAGGACGTGGGGGTGGGGGCGCTGAGCCGGTCGGCCGGGACGTGGATGCCGGGCCGCCCCGACAGCACGCCCCCGTTGACGACGGCGGCGGCCAGACGGTCGCCGCCGCGGTCGGTCACCTCGAGCACCACCCGCCCGTCTCCGATGTCGAGCCGGTCGCCGACCTTCATGTCCCGCAGCAGGTTCTCGTAGTCGACCTCGATCAAAGAGGCGCTCGAGGTGCCGCTGCCGACTCGCAGCTCGACGCCGGCGCCGGCCGCCAGCTCGACGTTGGAGTCGCCGAAGGAGCCGGCCCTCACCTTCGGGCCCGGCAGATCCACCAGGATCCCCACCCGTCGGCTCTCCTCGGCGGCGATCCGGCGGATGCTCCGGTAGCGCTCGACGGCCTCGTCCAGGGTTCCGTGGGCCAGGCCGATCCGGGCCACGTCCATGCCGGCCCGGATCATCTCCCGCAGGGTGGTCTCGTCCTCGCTGGCCGGGCCGATGGTGGCCACGACCTTGGTGCGCCGCATGGCGCCCAAGCTACCGCCTGCACTGCGGCGGCCTGCGATGGCCCGCCGCCCGCAGAGGCGCGGCGCGGGGCGGAGCTGCCGCCCTCCCTCTACGGTGGTCGGCGATGGCCGCCCACCCCTACCTCGAGGCCGACGGCCCCATCGCCTTCGCCCACCGGGGCGGGGCCGGCGTGTTCCCCGAGAGCAGCATGCGGGCCTTCGCCCACGCCGCCTCGCTCGGTTTCACCCACATGGAGACCGACGTCCGGGCCACCGCGGACGGCGTGGCCGTCGTCTTCCACGACGCGGCCCTGGACCGGGCCACCGACGGCTCGGGCCGCATCGCGGCCATGAGCTGGCGGGAGGTGCGGCGGGCCCGAGTGGCCGGCGCAGACCCCATTCTGCGGCTGGAGGAGCTGCTGGAGGAGATGCCCGAGGCCAGGTTCAACCTCGACCCCAAGTCCGGACGGGCCGTCGAGCCGCTGGTCGAGGCCATACGGCGAACCGGGAGCCTGGAGCGGGTGTGCGTGTCGTCGTTCTCGGACCGGCGCACCCGGCGGGTGCGGGACCGGCTCGGGGCCGGGCTGTGCGTGGGAGCCGGGCCCCGGGCCGTGTTCCGGCTGATGGCAGACCGGTGGCCGCTGCCGTGGCCGGCGCCGGTGGGACCGCCCCGCTGCCACGCGGCCCAGGTTCCGGTTCGGATGAGGGGCGTGTCCGTCGTTACCCCCGGCTTCGTCGAGACGGCTCACCGCTGCGGCGTCGTCGTTCACGTCTGGACCATCGACGATCCCGGCGAGATGCACCGCCTCTTAGACTTGGGGGTGGACGGGATCATGACCGATCGCCCCGAGACCCTGCGCCGGGTGATGATCGAGCGAGGCTGCTGGCCGGCCGCCGGGTGATGGTCGAGTTGGCCGAGGGAATGGCCGCCGGGTGATGGCTGGGCGAGGCTGCTGGCCGGCCGCCGGGTGATGGTCGAGCGGGGCCGCAGATGTGGACAAAGGTGTGGAAACCCAGGGGCCGGGTGGGGATTTCTCCCCGATTCGGGGGAAAGGGCTGGGGATTTCGCGTTTCGGGTTGACGCGGCCGACTTCAGGCCCCATGATGTCGATCGTCCGAGGCGAGCAGCGCCTCTGGAACCGACCTGATCTGTAAGGCGCAAGCCGGTAAGGACCGGGCCGGGGCCGGAGGAGCGGTCCGCCGAGGACATGGCCGCCAGGCCGGCTCCCAGGAGCCGGTGGGTCGACCGGGCGCACGGTGCCCGGCTCCGGGCCAGGGCGCCGAGCCCCAGGGATTCGGTGTCCGAGATCGGAGGCGGGTGCCATCTCGCCGGGAAGCCGGAAGCTGCCCCCCACCTCGAGTAAGGGGCGAGCCGACGGGAAACCTCTTCTCGGATGAGAGCGCCGGATCGAGCCGGAGCGGTCCGGTCCCGACGGGGATCGGAGCCGGCCGGATCGAGACGAGGCGCCGACGGGTGTCGCCGGGAGATTCGGGCCCACGGATGCAGACATGTGATCCGGGGGCCAGGGGCGGGGCCAAGATCAGCCCCCGCCCTCGTTGGCCGCATTCTCCTCCGGGAGGGTGTGGCCGGTGGCGGACATCGCGAAGTCCCGAGAAGTTGACCGGGTTCCGATCCGGGAGGCTGCTCGGGGCTTTGTCGCGCCCGGCGGGTAAACTTCGAACTGCTTCGCGGGCGCGGGACGGACTCCGTGGCTCATCCCCATCCATGGCCGGACACTGAGGTGCATGACTTCATGGCCCATGACACCGGCGAGTCGGACGGGCCCGGTCCGGTCGTCATCGGTGCCGGTCCCGCCGGACTGACGGCGGCCTACCAGCTCGCCAAGCGCGGCGTCCGCTCCACCGTTCTGGAGGCCGACGGGCAGGTGGGCGGGCTGTCCCGAACCGTGGCCCGAGACGGCTGGCGCTTCGACATCGGAGGCCACCGGTTCTTCACCAAGGTCAAAGCGGTGTCGGATCTCTGGCATGAAATCCTGGGCCCCGAGGATTTCCTGGTCCGTCCCCGGCAGAGCCGCATCTACTACCGCGGCAAGTTCTACAACTACCCTCTCGACGTGCGCAACGCCCTGGGCAACTTGGGCGTGGTCGAGGCGGCCCGCTGCGCAGCGTCCTATCTCTGGGTCCGGCTGCATCCTCCCGCCGACCGGTCCACCTTCGAGGGCTTCACCGCGGCCCGGTTCGGCTGGCGGCTCTACCGCACGTTCTTCAAGACCTACACCGAGAAGGTGTGGGGCGTGCCCGCCGACGAGATCCAGGCCGACTGGGCCGCCCAGCGCATCAAGAACCTCAACCTGTTCCGGGCCGCCCTCAACGGGCTACTCCCCCGCCGCAAGCAGACCAGGATCACCAGCCTCATAGAGCAGTTCCACTATCCCCGACACGGGCCGGGGATGATGTGGGAACGCTGCGCCGAACTGGTCGCGGCCCGGGGGTCCCAAGTCCGGCTGGACCATCCGGTCCGGGCCGTGCATCACCGCGGGGGCCGGGCCACCGCGGTGGTGGCGGAGGGTCCTGGCGCCGACTTGGAGTTGGCCCCCACCCACGTGATCTCGTCCATGCCGATATCCAGGCTGGTGCAGGCCATGTCGCCGGCTCCGCCCGCCCCCGTCCTCGACGCGGCCCGGGCTCTCGGCTACCGGGACTTCCTGACGGTGGCGCTGGTGGTCCCCGCCGACCGGGCCTTCCCCGACAACTGGATCTATGTTCACGAGCCCGATGTGAAGGTGGGCCGGGTTCAGAACTTCGGGGCCTGGTCCCCCGACATGGTCCGCGACGAGGGCTGGACCTGCCTGGGCCTCGAGTACTTCGTGTTCGAGGGCGACGAGCTGTGGTCGGCCCCCGACGGCGAGTTGGTGGAGCGGGCCAAGGGCGAGCTCGACCGGCTCGGGCTGGTGTCCGCCGCCGCCGTGCGGGCCGGCTACGTGGTCCGGGTGCCCAAGGCCTACCCGATGTACGACGCCGGCTACCGGGATCATGTTCAAACGCTGCGGTCCTGGCTCTCCGAGCACGCCGCCAACGTCTGGCCGGTCGGCCGCAACGGGATGCACCGCTACAACAACCAGGACCACTCGATGTACACGGCCATGCTGGCGGTGGAGAACATCGTGGGCGGCGCCGACCACGACATCTGGGACGTGAACGTCGAAGCCGAGTACCACGAGGAGTCGCGCGAGGCGCAGCCCCGAGATCCGCCTCTCGGGTCGGGGTCGCCGCCCGGGGCGAAGGGGGCTTGAATGGCTCTCACCATCGTGGTGATCCCGGCCTACAACGAGTCTGAGGCTCTGCCCGGAGTTCTGGCCGATCTGGCGGCCGAAACGCCGGATCTGGACGTTGTGGTGGTGGACGACGGATCCGCGGACGGAACCGACCGAGTGGCCCGTGCGGCCGGCGTCGCCTGCGTCCGACTTCCCTTCAACGTGGGCCAAGGCGGCGCCCTGCGGGCAGGGTTCCGGTACGCGGTTGAACGGGGATATGAACGGGTGGTGCAGGTCGATGGCGACGGCCAGCACCGGGCCGATCAGATCCATCGGCTTCTGGACGACTCAGACTCCGGGGCCGATCTGGTCATCGGCAACCGGTTTGCCTTCGACGATTACCGCGTCGGGCGCACCCGGCGTCTGGCCATGGCCCTGCTTCGCTGGGAGGTGAGAGCCCTCTGCGGTCGGCGCTACCGGGATCCCAGCTCCGGTTTCCGAGCCATAGCCGAGCCCTTGCTGAGCGTGTTCGTTTCGGACTACCCGGCCGAGTTTCTCGAATCGGTCGAGTCGCTGGTGGCGGCCACCCGAGCCGGGTACCGGGTGGCCGAGGCGCCGGTGGCGATGAACCGGCGGAGTGGCGGGGTCCCCTCCACCCGCGGGGCCAAGCTCGCCTTCCACTATGCCCGCCTGGCCGTGTCGCTGGTGAGCAAGCACTACCGGCTCCCGGCTCGGAAGACCCTCGCTGATCCGTGAGCACGGCATGAGGCCCGAGGCGGCCGAGATCGCCGATCTGGCCGCCGGCGCCGGCCTGGGCCGCATCCACATCCTGGCCTGGCGGGATCTGGACGACCCCGAGGCCGGGGGCTCGGAACTCCACGCCGATCGGGTGGCCCGCCTGTGGGCCGAGGCCGGCATCGAGGTCGCCATGCGGACCTCCGCGGCGGCCGGGGCGCCCGAACAGACGGCCCGGGGCGGCTACCGGGCGGTGCGACGGGCCGGACGGTACGCCGTCTTCCCCCGAGCGGCTCTGGCCGAGATCGGCGGTCGCCACGGACCCCGCGACGGGCTGGTGGAAATATGGAACGGGGTGCCCTTCTTCGCACCGCTGTGGGCCCGGGGGCCGCGGGTCACCTGGCTGCATCACGCCCACACCGACATGTGGCCGATGGTCATGGGCCGACGGCCCGCGGCCCTGGGGATGAGGCTCGAACGCGACCTCGCCCCCCGGTTCTACCGGGGCGCCGCCATCGTCACCCTGTCGGAGTCGTCCCGCCGCCACCTCATCGACAACTTCGGGTTCCGAGCCGACCGGGTTCGGGTGATCCCTCCCGGCGTCGACGAGCGCTTCCGGCCCGGAGGCCTCCGGAGCGAGCAGCCCGTGCTGGTGGCCGTGGCCCGGCTCATGCCCCCCAAGGGCCTGGACCGGGTGATCCGGATCGCGGCCCGGCTGCGCGAGCGCCGCGACCTGAAGGCCCTGAGGCTGGTGATCGCCGGCGAGGGCTATCAGCGGGGCGAGTTGGAGGGGCTGGTGGACAGCCTTGATGCCGGGGAGTGGTGCGATCTGGCCGGCCGAATCGACGACGACGCCTTGGTCGGGCTCTACCGCCGGGCCTGGGCGCTGGTGAGCTGCTCGGTCAGCGAGGGCTGGGGCCTGACCGTCACCGAGGCGGCCGCCTGCGGCACCCCGGCCGTGGCCAGCCGGATCCCGGGCCACCTCGACGCGGTGGCGGACGGGGTCACCGGCCATCTGGCCGAAAGCGACGACGAGTTCCTGGCCGCGCTCGCCCGGGTCCTCACCGACCACGAGCACCGCCGACGCCTGAGCGAGGCCGCCTTGGAGCGCTCGGCTGGCTACACCTGGGAGCGAACCGCCCGCGACACCCTGGCCGTGTTGGCCGAAGAGTCCCACCGCCGCCGATGGCGATGACCCCCGCGCCGCCGCCGTGACCCGGCGGCCTCGCCGGGCGGCCGGGCAGCGGCCGCGGTGGCGGCCGGACCGGGGGAAGGCCGCCGAGAGCGGGCATCCCCGCCGGGCGGCCGGGTGGCGGCCGCGGTGGTGGCCGGACCGGTGGACGGTGCTGGTCTCTGTCGCCGCCGCCTACGGGCCGGTGGTGGCCTCCAGCCCGGGCTGGGTCGGCGCCGACACCAAGACCTACCTCTACCTGGACCCGGGCCGCCTGCTGGCCCGCGCCCCCACCCTGTGGGACGCCGACCGGGCCCTGGGCACCGTCACCCACCAGAACATCGGCTACCTGTGGCCGATGGGGCCCTTCTACTGGCTGGCCGAGAACCTGGGCCTGCCCGACTGGCTGGCCCAGCGGCTGTGGCTGGGGACGCTGCTGGCCGCGGCCGGCCTCGGTGCGCGGTATCTGCTGCGCACCCTGGGCTGGGAGGGCCGGGGGCTGCTGATCGCGGTCCTGGGCTACCAGCTCAGCCCCTATCTGCTGCACTACTCGGCCCGGATCTCGATAGTCCTGGCCCCCTGGGCCGGGTTGGGCTGGCTGATCGGGCTCACCGTGCGGGCCGCCCGGGCCGGCGGATGGCGCTACCCGGCCCTGTTCGCCTTGGCCGCGGTCACGGTCGGAAGCGTCAACGCCACCAGCCTGGCGCTGGTCGGGCTGGCCCCGGCGCTGTGGCTGGCCCACGCGGCGTGGGTTCAGCGCAGCATCTCCTGGAGGAGGGCCGGGGCCGCCGCCGCCCGCATCGGGGCGCTCACCGTCGGGGTGTCGCTGTGGTGGATGGCCGGGCTGGCTGTCCAGGGGGCCTACAGCCTGCCGGTCACCCGCTACACCGAGAGCTACAAGGCGGTGGCCGACGCCAGCACCGCCCCCGAGATCCTGCGCGGGCTCGGCTACTGGTTCTTCTACGGCAACGACAAGCTCGGCGCCTGGATCGAGCCCAGCGTGGACTACACCCAGGGCCTCTGGCTGGTGTTCGTCAGCTTCGGGCTGGTGGTGGGGACCCTGGCGCTGGGCTCGGCCCTGCGCTGGCGCCACCGCGGCTACTTCCTGCTCCTGCTGGCCGTCGGCGCTCTGATCGGGGTGGGGGCCCATCCCTGGGACGGCCCGTCGCCGGCCGGGGCCCTGTTCAAGGCGTTCACCCGCACCGACGCCGGCCTGGCCCTGCGGTCCACCCCCCGGGCCGTCCCGCTGGTGGCGCTGTCGGTGGCGGTGCTGGCCGCGGCCGGCGTCAACGCTCTGGCCCGGCGGATGCCCCGGCTGGGCGCGGCGGTCGGCGCCGGGGTGCTGCTGGCCGTGGTGCTCAACAACCCGGCCATGTGGAAGGTCCGCATGGTGGAGGAGCACCTGCGCCGCCCCGAGGACCTGCCGGTGTACTGGCTGGAGGCGGCCGCCGACCTGGACCGGGCCGGGCCGGGCCGGGTGTGGGAGGCGCCCGGCTCGGATTTCGCCTCCTACCGGTGGGGCAACACCGTGGACCCGATCACCCCCGGCCTGATCGACCGGGGGTACGTGGCCCGGGAGCTGGTCCCCTTCGGCTCGCCTCAATCGGCGGCGCTGCTCACCGCGGTGGACCGCCGCCTCCAGGAGCAGACGCTGGAGGCCGAGAGCCTGGCCCCGGTGGCCCGGCTCATGGGGGCGAGCGAGATCGTGCATCGGGCCGACTTGACCTTCGAGCGGTTCCGGACCCCGCGCCCGGCGGAGACCGCGGCTCTGCTGGAGCGGGCCCCGGGCCTGACCCCGCTGGCCGGCTACGGCGACCCGGCCCCCAACGAGGCCGGCCCCGAGCAGACCATGATCGACGAGATCCGCCTGGCCCGGCCGGTCACCGCCGTCCACCCCGCCCCGGTGACCAGGTTCGGGGTGGACGGCGCCCGGCCGGTGGTGGGGACCCGCTCGGCGGGCGACGCGGTGGTAGTGGTCGGCGACGCCGACGGGATCGTGGACGCGGCTGCGGCCGGCCTCGCCGACTTCGCCGGCGACGGCCCGGTGTTCTTCGCCGCCGACTTGGCGGGCCACTCCGAACTGGCCGAACTGGTGCTGGGCCCCGACGGCGCGGCCCGGCCCGCCGCCATCGTGGTGACCGACAGCAACCGGCACCGGGCCCAGCGCTGGGGCACGCTGCGCGAGAACCGGGGCCACACCGAGACGGCGGGCGAGACCCCCCTGGCCTATGACCCCACCGACAACCGCCTGGCCGTGTTCGGCGCCGACCCCGCCGACGACACCCGCACGGTGAGCGAGCAGCGGGGCCCGGTGACGGCCCGGGCCACCGCCTACGGCAACCCCGTCACCTACACCGTCGACGACCGCCCCGCCCTGGCCGTCGACGGCTCGGGTGACACGGCCTGGGTGGTCGGCGCCTTCAGCGACCCCCGGGGCGAGTTCTTGCGGCTGGAGCTGGCTGAGCCCGGCCCGGTGGCCGCGGTGAGGCTGCTCCAGCCCCGGGGCCCGGCCAACCGCCACATCACCGAGGTGGAGATCCGCGTCAACGGCCGGACTGCGGCCACCGTTGGACTGGACGAGCGCTCTCGGGCCGAGCCGGGCCAGACGGTAAATCTGGGCACGGAGGCCTCGGTGATCGAGATCGAGATCACCGCCACCAACCTGGACCACCTTAGGACCTACCCCGGCATCGACCCGGTCGGCTTCGCCGAGGCCGACCTGGGCCTGGGCCCGACCACCGAGGTGATCCGCACCCCCCGGGCCCTCATCGACCGGCTCGGGGAGAGCCTCGACCGCCACGACCTGGCCGTGGTGCTCACCAGAGAGCGCTCCGACCCCCGCGAGCCGGTGCGCGCCGACCCCGAGCCCCAAATGGTCAGAGCCGTCCCGCTGCCGGTGGAACGGAAGGCGACCCTGCGGGGCACGGCCCGCCTGTCGGCCGCGGCCCCGTCGCCGGTCATAGATGATTTATTGGGCTTGAGAGCCGTTTCAGGGGCATCGGCGGTAACGGCCAAGTCGTCGGGGAGCCGCGCCGGCGCCGCCGAGTCGCCCGAAAAGCGGGTTTCAGAGCTGGCGGTAACGGCCAAGTCGTCGGGCCACCTGTCCGGCGACCTGCCTAGCCGGTCCTCAGCCGTGCTGGACGGAAACCCGGCCACCGCCTGGACCGCCGCCTTCGGCCCCCAAACCGGCCGCTGGATCGAGATCGACCTAGCCGCGCCAACCCTCGATCAAACCCTCAACCATGACGCGGTGCCCAACGGCGCAGTTGAGGTTGAGGGTTGGGTCGAGGCGATCGAAGTCGACGTGGTGACCGACCGGCTCCACTCAGTCCCGACCGCCGTGGAGGTGCTGGTGGACGGCGCCTCCGCCGGCGTCTTCGCCACCGGACTGAAGGCCGACGACGCCGCGGCCGCCGCCCCCCTCGACTCGACGGCCACCGTGTCAATCCCGGTGCAGGCCACGGGGAGCGCCTTCCGGCTGGTGGTGGCCGAGGTAAGCGAACGGCTGACCCGAGACTGGTACAGCAACACCTTCCAGCCCCTGCCGGTGTCGATCGCCGAGGTGCGCATCGGCGCCGCGCCCGTTCGACTGCCCCCTTCGACCCCGGTGGACACCGGCTGCCGAAACGACCTGGTGTCAACAAACGGCCGCCCGACACCAGTGAGGATCACCGGCTCAGCCGCCGACGCCGAGTCCCGCCGCCGCCTAAACCTGCAGGGCTGCGAGCCGGTAACCCTAACCCCCGGCGAAACCCTGGTGGTCACCTCCTCAGGCGCCGACACCGGCATCGACATAGACCAACTCGTATTCACCAGCCCCGCCCCCCTGAACCCGACACCAGCAGGCCCGGCGGCAGCGTCCAATTCGGCCGAGAGGGCGGAAGCGGCATTGTCAACCCCGACGGCCGATTCGGCTGAAGAAGCAGGAGCACCGGCGCCAGATCCAGCAAAAGGCTCGACCACCGCTGCGGTCAAGGTAGAGCGCCACCGCGACACCAGCTTCACCGCCACCGTCCCCTCCTCAGACGCCGGACGCTGGCTAGTGCTGGCCCAAAGCCACAACCGAGGCTGGCAAGCCGTCGCCGACGGAGTCGACCTAGGCGAGCCCGTGGTGATCGACGGCTACGCCAACGGCTGGTGGCTTCCCCCCGGAGACGAAACAACCGTAGAGCTGCGCTGGACCCCCCAGCGCCTAGTAGACGCAGCCCTAGCCCTATCGGCCATCTTCACCGCCCTAACAATCGCCCTAGCCTGGAAAGGCCGCCGCTCCGAGCCCCCCGGGCCAGTCAATGCCGCCGAAGCCAACGAATGCGGCCCAGCCCTCCCCCAACTGATCTGGCCCTTCACAGAACCCCAGCCCGCCCCCCAAGCCGGCCCCCCTTCCCGGCAAGCCACCGCCGTCGCCGCCCTAACCACCGCCGCCATAGCCGCCCTCACCCTCCCCCAATGGCCCACCTGGCTCCCATTGGCCGCCGCCCTAGCCGCCATCACCGCCATTTCCCTCCACTGGCAAAGAGCCGGACCCCTCCCCCTAGCTGCCGCCGCAACCTCCCTGGGAATCGCCGCCGCCTGGATAATGATCTCCCAACACCGCTTCCGCCACCCCCCCGACTTCGCCTGGCCCCAACGCTTCGAAGAAGTAAACATCCTAGGAATGCTCACCATCCTCCTAATAGCCGCCACCTACATCCAAGAATCAACAACCCCCCGCCAAGGCAGACAAACCCACACCCGCAACAGACGCCGCACCTGAGAGACCAAAATTTTCATCACCCACCAGGCCGGTGGGGTTGGTACCCCGAGTCGACGAAGGTGAAATTGCGCTAGCTAGGGCCGGAAGCGGCAAGCACTAGGCCGGTGGGTGGCACGCCCGTGAATTGAAATGGACTCGGAGTCACCTCACCGTCGGAAGCGGCAAGCGCTAGGCCGGTGGGTGGCACGCCCGTGAATTGAAATGGACTCGGAGTCACCTCACCGTCGGAAGCGGCAAGCGCTAGGCCGGTGGGTGGCACGGGGGCAAGGTTTTGCCGCCCCGCGGCAAAACCGCGCCCGTGACAGGACCCGCCGGGCCGGACAAAGAAAACGCCAAATCACAGCAATGTCTACCAGGACCCGCCGGGCCGGACAAGGAAAACGCCAAATCAAGACGACGCCCTAACAGGACCCGCCGCCCAAACAGCGCTACGACAAAGGCACAGAAGTCGGAGAAACAGGCGCTGGCAGATCGCCCGCCCCGCCGAGCCCCTCGTCCACCGCCGCCGCACAAGCCCGCCCCTCGGCAATAGCCCAAACGATCAAGCTCTGCCCCCGCCCCATGTCACCGCAGGCGTAGACCCCCGCCACGTTGGTCTCCCAGCGCCGGTCCCGGCCCACCGTGCCCCGCTCGGTCAGCTCCACCCCGAGCTGGTCCAACAGCGGCCCCCGCTCGGGGCCGGTGAACCCCAGGGCCAGCAGGGCGAGCTGGGCGGGCCATTCCTGCTCGCTGCCCGCCACCGGCTCGAAGCCCATGCGCCCGTCGGCGAAGGTCTGGGCTACCCGCACGGTCCGCAGCCCGGCCAGGTTGCCGGCCCCGTCGCCGACGAAGGCCACCGTGTTGATGGCGTACTCCCGCTCCCCGCCCTCCTCGTGGGCCGACGACACCCGGTAGATCACCGGCCAGGTCGGCCACGGGTTGGCGCCGGGGCGGGAGTCGGGGGGCCGGGGCATGATCTCGAACTGCACCACCCGGGCCGCCCCCTGGCGGTGGGCGGTGCCCAGGCAGTCGGCGCCGGTGTCGCCGCCGCCGATTATCACCACCTCCTTGCCCGCCGCGGTGACGGGCGGCTCGGCCAGGTCGCCCTGCTGGACCCGGTTGGCCCACGGCAGGTACTCCATGGCCTGATGCACCCCGGCCAGGTCCCGGCCCGGTATGGGCAGGTCCCTCCAGGCGGTGGCCCCCCCGGCCAGGACCACCGCGTCGCAGCCCGCCCGCAGCTCGGCCCCGGTGAGGTCCACCCCGACCTCCACCCCGGTGCGGAACCGGGTCCCCTCGGCCCGCATCTGGTCCAGGCGCCGGTCGAGGTGGCGCTTCTCCATCTTGAACTCCGGGATGCCGTACCGCAGCAGGCCCCCGAGCCGGTCGTCGCGCTCGTAGACGGTGACGTCGTGGCCGGCCCGGGTGAGCTGCTGGGCCGCGGCCAGCCCGGCCGGCCCCGATCCCACCACCGCCACCGAGGCCCCGGTGGCCGCCGCGGGCGGCTGGGGCGCCACCCAGCCCTCGGCCCAGGCCCGGTCGATGATCTCCACCTCCACCTGCTTGATGGTCACCGGGGACTCGTTGATGCCGAGCACGCAGGCCTCCTCGCAGGGGGCCGGGCACAGCCTGCCGGTGAACTCGGGGAAGTTGTTGGTGGCGTGCAGGCGGTCGATGGCGTCCCGCCACAGCTCCCGGTGCACCAGGTCGTTCCAGTCGGGGATGAGGTTGCCCAGCGGGCAGCCGCTGTTGCAGAACGGGATGCCGCAGTCCATGCAGCGCGACGCCTGCTGGCGCAGGGCCTCGGCCGGGAAGTCCTCGTACACCTCCCGCCAGTCGCGCAGCCGCACCGGCACCGGCCGGCGGCCGGGCAGGGCCCGGTCGTGCGCCATGAAGCCGCGCGGGTCGCCCATAAGCCGGAGGGGCCGGCCCTCAGCCGGAGACGGCGGCCATGACGGCCGCCACCTCGTCGGCGCCGGAGGCCCGGGCCTGCTCCGAGACCTCCAGCACCCGCCGGTAGTCGACGGGCATCACCTTGACGAAGGCGGCCGCGGCCGCGGCCCAGTCGGCCAGGATCCGCCCGGCCAGCGGGCTGCCGGTCTCGTGGCGGTGGCGCCCTATCCGGTCCCGCAGCCACTCCAGGTCGTCGGGGCCGGGCCGGGCGAGCTCCACCATCTCCGGGTTGACCCGGCGGCGGGACTGGCCGTCGGGGTCGTAGAGGTAGGCGATACCGCCCGACATGCCCGCCGCGAAGTTGCGGCCGATCCCGCCCAGCACCACGGCCCGGCCCCCGGTCATGTACTCGCAGCCGTGGTCGCCCACCCCCTCCACCACCGCCGTCGCCCCGGAGTTGCGGACGCAGAACCTCTCCCCCACCCGGCCCCGCAGGTAGATCTCGCCGCTGGTGGCGCCGTAGCCGATCACGTTGCCGGCGATCACGTTGTCCTCGGCAGCGAAGGAGGCGTCGGCCGGGGGCCGCACCACCACCCGGCCCCCCGAGAGCCCCTTGGCGGTGTAGTCGTTGGCGTCGCCCTCCAGGCGCAGGGTGATCCCCCGGGGCACGAAGGCCCCGAAGGAGGTCCCGGCCGAGCCGGTGAAGTTGACCACGATGGTGTCGTCGGGCAGCCCGGCCGAGCCCCGGCGGCGGGTCACCTCGTAGCCGAGCATGGTCCCCACGGTGCGGTTGACGTTGCGGATGGGGATGTCGATGGTCACCGGCCGGCCCTGGGCCAGCGACGACTCGGCCATCTGGATCAGGGTCCGGTCCAGGGCCGACTCCAGCCCGTGGTCCTGGCCCCTCACCCGCCGCAGGGCCGCGCCGGCCCGGGGCGGCTCGGGCCGGTGCAGGATGGGTGACAGGTCCAGGCCGCCGGCCTTCCAGTGGTCCACCGCCTCGGCCGTCTCGAGGGCCTCCACCCGGCCCACCGCCTCGTCCAGGGTGCGGAACCCCAGCTCGGCCAGCAGCTCCCGCACCTCCTCGGCCACGTACTCGAAGAAGTTCACCACGAACTCGGGCTTGCCGGCGAACTTGGCCCGCAGCTCGGGGTTCTGGGTGGCCACCCCCACCGGGCAGGTGTCGAGATGGCACACCCGCATCATCACGCAGCCCATGACCACCAGCGGCGCGGTGGCGAAGCCGAACTCCTCGGCCCCCAGCAGGGCGGCCACCACCACGTCCCGGCCGGTCTTGATCTGGCCGTCGACCTGGACGGTGATCCGGTCGCGCAGGTCGTTGAGGACCAGGGTCTGCTGGGTCTCGGCCAGCCCCAGCTCCCAGGGCACCCCGGCGTGCTTGATGGAGGTGAGCGGCGACGCCCCGGTGCCGCCGTCGTGGCCGGAGATCAGCACCACGTCGGCCCGGGCCTTCGCCACCCCGGCCGCCACGGTGCCCACCCCCACCTCGGCCACCAGCTTCACGTGGATGCGGGCGGCCGGGTTGGAGTTCTTGAGGTCGAAGATGAGCTGGGCCAGGTCCTCGATGGAGTAGATGTCGTGGTGGGGCGGAGGCGAGATCAGCCCCACGCCGGGGGTGGAGTGCCGGGTCTCGGCGATCCAGGGGTAGACCTTGTGGCCCGGGAGCTGGCCCCCCTCCCCCGGCTTGGCCCCCTGGGCCATCTTGATCTGGATGTCGTCCGCGTTGACCAGGTATTCGCTGGTCACCCCGAAGCGGGCGCTGGCCGCCTGCTTGACCGCGCTGCGGCGGGAGTCGCCGTTGGGGTCTGGCGTATAGCGGCGGGGGTCCTCGCCCCCCTCCCCGGTGTTGGACTTGGCCCCGATGCGGTTGGTGGCGATGGCCAGGGTCTCGTGGGCCTCGGCCGAGATGGAGCCGTAGCTCATGGCCCCGGTGGCGAACCGCTTGACGATCTCGCTCACCGGCTCCACCTCGTCGATGGGCACGGGCGGCCGGTCGCCGGTTCGGAGCCGGAACAGGCCCCGCAGGGTGCCGAGCTGGCGGGACTGGTCGTCCACCCGGCGGGTGTACTCCTTGAAGATGTCGTAGCGGCCCTCGCGGGTGGCGTGCTGGAGCTTGAAGACGGTCTCGGGGTTGAACAGGTGGTGCTCGCCCTCCCGCCGCCACTGGTACTCGCCCCCCTCCTCCAGGCTGCGGTGGGCCCGGCGGGCCGGGTTGGCCGGGAAGGCCCGGCGGTGGCGGGCCGCGGCCTCGGCGGCCAGCTCGCCCAGGCCGATGCCGCCGAGGCGGCTGGCGGTGCCGGTGAAGTACTCGTCCACCAGGGCCTCCCCCAGGCCGACGGCCTCGAAGATCTGGGCCCCGGTGTAGGAGGCGACGGTGGAGATGCCCATTTTCGACATCACCTTGAGGATCCCGGCCCCGGCCGCCTTGACGTAGTTGTCCGCGGCGGTGGCCGCCGGGTCGAGGCCGTGCTCGCCCGCCGCGGCCATGGCCGCCACCGTCTCCAGGGCCAGGTAGGGGTTGACAGCGTTGGCGCCGTAGCCGAGGAGCAGGCAGAGATGGTGTACCTCCCGGACGTCGCCGGCCGAGACCACCAGGCCGGCCCGGGTCCGGGCCCGGGTCCGCACCAGATGGTGGTGGACCGCGGCCAGCGCCAGCAGCGACGGGATGGGGGCCGTCTGGCGGTCCCAGCCCCGGTCCGACAGCACCAGCACCGAGGCGCCGGCATTGACGGCCTCGGTGGCCGCGGCGCGCAGCCCGGCCAGGGCCCGCTCCAGGCCGGCCCCGCCGGACGCCGAGGGGTAGACGATGGGCAGCGTCGCGGCCGCGAAGCCCCGGGCGGCCGCGCCGGGGCCGGTCAGGCGGGCCAGCTCGGCGTCGGTGATCACCGGGGTGTCCAGGTGGATGGTGCGGCACGACTCGGGCCGGGGGTCCAAGAGGTTGGCCTCTGGGCCGACCCGGGCGTACAGCGAGGTGACCAACTCCTCGCGGATGGCGTCCAGGGGCGGGTTGGTGACCTGGGCGAAGAGCTGTTTGAAGTAGTCGTAGATGAGCCGGGGCCGGCCGGACAGCACGGCCAGCGGGGTGTCGGTGCCCATGGAGCCGATCGCCTCTTTGGCGTCGCGGGCCATGGGGGCCAGCAGCAGCTTCTGCTCCTCGTGGGTGTAGCCGAATATCTGCTGGCGGCGGAGCAGCGACTCGTCCCGGTGCGCCGGCCCCGACCCGTTGGCGGCGGCTGAGCCGTTGCCGGCGGCCGAGCCGGGCCGGGCGTCGGCGGACGGGGCTTGGGCGGTACCCGCTCGGGCGGGCGAGTTGTCGGCGGCGGCCGGGCCGGGGAGCTGGCCGAGGCGCACCAGGTTCTCCTCCAGCCACCGCCGGTAGGGCCGGGCCCTCACCAGCCCGTCCTTGATCTCGTCGTCGCGCACGATCCGGCCCTGGGCGGTGTCCACCAAGAACATGCGGCCGGGCCGCAGCCGGCCCTTCTCCACCACTTTGCTCTGGGGGATGTCGAGCACCCCCACCTCGGAGGCCATGACCACCAGGTTGTCGGAGGTCACCCAGTAGCGGGAGGGACGCAGGCCGTTGCGGTCGAGCACGGCGCCGATCACGGTCCCGTCGGTGAAGGCGATGGACGCGGGGCCGTCCCAGGGCTCCATGCGGGCGGCGTGGTAGCGGTAGAAGGCCCGGCGGTCCTCGGCCATCTCGCCGTGGTTCTCCCAGGGCTCGGGGATCATCATGAGCACGGCCTCGGGCAGGGGGTAACCGCCCAGGGTGAGGAGCTCTAGGACCTCGTCGAAGCTGGCGGTGTCGCTGGCGCCGGGGGTACACACCGGGAGGGCCCGCTCCAGGCCGCCGAGATGCGGGGACTCCAGCAGGGACTCCCGGGCCCGCATCCAGTTGCGGTTGCCGGCGATGGCGTTGATCTCGCCGTTGTGGACGATGAGCCGGTAGGGGTGGGCCAGGGGCCAAGAGGGGAAGGTGTTGGTGGAGAACCGGGAGTGGATCAGTATCAGGGAGCTGGCGATCCGCTCGTCGGCCAGGTCCGGGTAGAAGCCGGCGAGCTGGTGGGGCACCAGCATTCCCTTGTAGACCAGGGTCCGGGCGCTGAGGCTGGGGAAGTACACCCCCCGGTGGGCCCCGGACGCGCCGCCCATGCCCCCGCCGGAAGAGGGGTCGGGGCCGGCGGAGATCTCGTGTTCCATGCGCTTGCGGGCGATATACAGGCGGCGGTCCAGGGCGATCCCCGACAGCCCGGCGCCGGTGACGAAGATCTGGCGCAGAGACGGCATGGCCCGGCGGGCCCCCCGCCCCAGCATCGAGTCGTCGGTCGGCACCTCCCTCCAGCCCGCCGTCTCCAGGCCCTCCTCGCCGAGGATCCTCTCCACTTCGGCGGCCGCCGCGGCCGCGGCGGCCTCCTCGGGCGGGAAGAAGCCGATGCCGGTGGCGTACTGGCCGGCCGGGGGCAGTCCGAAGGCGACGACGTCTCGTATGAACCGGTCGGGTATCTGGATGAGGACCCCGGACCCGTCGCCGGTGTCGGGCTCGGCCCCCCGGGCGCTGCGGTGGTCGAGGTTGCACAGAGCCTCGAGCCCCATGGCGACGATGTCTCGCCTGGGCTTCCCCGACATGTCGCACACGAACCCGATCCCGCACGAGTCGTGCTCGCCGCTGGGGTCATACAGGCCCTGGCGCGGGGGGAGATCGGCGTTCATCCGGCTCCTCGGATCGGGTTCGTGCGGTGCGGTCGCGGTGCGGGGGCGCCGGGGTTGATCCGGTCCGCTCCCGACCGTGCGGGACGCCGTTGGCCCGAACAGCAAAGCTGTGGATAAGCAAACCTAGCCAACATCGGCCCGATTGCCACAAATCGAGCCGTTCGGGCGCTACGAGGGTCGGATCGCGGGCCGTTCGGAGCGGTTGGGGACATGGCCCGCGAGCCGTTCGGGGGGCAGTTCGGGGCATCATGGGGCGATGGGTGGGGACGCGGCCGCCGAGTTCGCCGCGGCCGAGCGGATCGGCCGCCACATCGACGCCTCCCCCACCCCGTTCCACGCCGTCGAGCGCGCCGTCGGGCTGCTGGCCGAAGCCGGGGGGCGGCCGGCGGCCGCCGCGGCCGAGGCCGCCTCGCCCGGGCTGTGGTACGCGGCGTCGGGCGGGTCGCTGGCGGCTTGGTGCGTCGGCGCCCGCCACGGCCCCCGCAGCGGCTTCCGCGTCGTGGGGGCCCACACCGACTCGCCCAACCTGCGGGTCAAGCCCAACCCCGACCTCCGCCGGGCGGGCTGCGGCCAGATCGGGGTGGAGGTCTACGGCTCGGCTTTAGTCAACAGTTGGCTCGACCGGGACTTGGGGGTGGCCGGGCGCCTGGCCGTGCGCGACCCCTCCGGCGGGGCCGCCGCCAAGCTGGTGTGCATCGACGGGCCGTGGCTGCGCATCCCCCAGCTCGCCATCCACTTGGACCGCGACATCGACGAGCGGGGCCTGCGCCTGAACCGCCAGCTCCACCTGTCGCCGATCTGGACCCTCGACCCCGGCTCGGGGGCCGGGTTCCTGGAGGCGGTGGCCGCCGAGGCCGGGGTGGCCGCCGCCGAGGTGGTCGGCCACGACCTGATGCTGTTCGACCCGGCCCCGTCCCGGCTGGTGGGGCCGGGCGGCGACATGCTGAGCGCGCCCCGCATCGACAACCTGCTGTCGTGCTTCGCCGCGGTCGAGGCCCTGATCGAGGCGGCGGCCGCCGACGGCGCCGGGCCGGGCCCGTCGGTGCCGGTGGTGTGTTTGTTCGACCACGAGGAGGTGGGCAGCGTGTCGGCCGCCGGGGCGGCGTCGCCGCGGCTGGCCGACGCCCTGGCTCGCCTGTCGGCCGGCTTCGGGGCCTCCGCCGACGATGCCGCCGCCGCCCGGGCGGCCAGCCTGGTGCTGTCGGCCGACGGGGCCCACGCCACCCACCCCAACTACGCCGACCGCCACGAGCCCGAGCACCCCGTGGCCCTCGGCGGCGGCCCGGTGCTGAAGGTGAACGCCAACCAGCGCTACGCCACCGACGCCCTCACCGGCGCCGCCTTCCGGCTGGCCTGCGAGCGGGCCGGGGCGCCGGTCCAGGTCTTCGTCAGCCGCACCGACATGGCCTGCGGATCCACCATCGGCCCCATCACCTCCGCCCGGCTCGGCATCGCCACGGTGGACGCCGGCTGCCCCCAGTTGGCCATGCACTCGATCCGAGAGCTGGCCGGCGCCCGGGATGTGGGCTGGTTCCAGGCCGCCATAGTCGAGTTCCTGCGGGGCTAGCGCACCGACCCGGACCGGCTTGCTCCCCACCGAGGCGCCATCCAGTAGCCGCTGCGGATGACATGGGCCTGCCCGGTCGTCGGTCTATGCCGTCCGCACCCTCGGCATCGACCCGACGTTCACCGGCGAGGTGACATGGGCCTGCCCGGTCGTCGGTCTATGCCGTCCGCACCCTCGGCATCGACCCGACGTTCACCGGCGAGGTGACATGGGCCTGCCCGGTCGTCGGTCTATGCCGCGGATGTGAGCATGCCCCGTTTGGCGGTTGCGTCGTCTTGGCCCTGATTTGGGGTGTCACACCTCTGTTCTCGTGGTCAGGCTGGGAAGAGGGCGGGGGCTGGTTGCCGGGGCGGGTCGGGGCTGTTGGCCGGGCGGGGTGATCCGGGGTGGGTTGGGGCCGGTTTGGCCCGGGCTCTGGCTGTTTGCGGGCTGTGGCTCGGCTGTGAGCTGCGGCTCGGCTGTGGTCGTCGGGGGTCGCGGGGGTCTTGGTCGTGGGGGTGTCGGCCGTCGGCGGGGCCGGGCGGGGCCAGGGGGTCGGGGGGTTGCAGGGCGGGTTTGCCGTTGCGGTGGACGACTCGCCAGTGGTGGTCGTGGATGTTGTGGTGGCAGCGCCAGCAGACGAGGACGAGGTTTTCGATGTCGGTGCGCCGTAGTCGGGCGTAGGGGGTGATGTGGTGGGCTTGGCATTGGCCGGGTTCGGCGCCGCAGCCGATGCAGCCGCGGTCGCGGGCGATGAGCATCCGCCATTGGGCGGTGGTGGCGGTGCGCACGCTGGCTCCGTGGCGCAGCGGTTTGCCGTCGCTGAAAAGGAGCCCGGTGAGCTGGGCGTCGCAGGCGATGCGCTCCAGCACGGCGCGGGGGACCGGGCCGGTGCCGGGGATCTCGCAACGCCCGGCGGGGTCGTCGCCGGTGAGCGCGCCGATGTCGGCCACCACGATGACCTCCGCCTTGGGCCGCCCGCCCGAGCCGCCGCGTTCTCTGGTGCCGTCGGCGGTGCCAGATGTGAGCAGGTCCAAGGCGTCGGCACGGAGCTGATCCCAGGACCGGAGGCTCTCGCCGTCGTCGGTGCCGTTGCTGACTGAGGGCTCTCGGTTGTCGGTCTGGGCGTAGTTGGCCGCCAGGTCTCGGCCGGTGCCCGGGCCGTGGCTGGCGGGCCGCTTGTCGGGGTTAGTCGCCGTTGTGTTGTCTGCGGCGGCGCGGGTGCGGGCTGATTGTTGGTCTTGGCGGCGGAGTTCTTCAGCGGTGTCTTGGAGGCGGTTGCAGATGCGGGTGCCGGTCTCGGGGTCCAACAAGCCGTCGAGGCGGACCATGCCGTCTTGTTGCTTCCAGGTCTTGAGATACCGCCGCCGGCGCTTTTGCATGTAGTCCTCGTGGCCGTGGTCGCTCTGATGGCGCTGGGCCCAAGCGCTGGCCTCGCGGGCGAACCGGTCCGGGGGCAGTTCTTTGGCCATGGCCAGCAGATCAGAAGCGGAGTCCACCGCCTCGGGGTCGGTGCGCCGGGCCGCGTCGGCGAGGCGCTCGGCGTTGGCCAACGGCACTTCCCCGGAGTCCACCGACGAGCGCAGCGAGGGCATCTCATTGAGAACCTCGGCCGCGCCGAGGCTGCGGCGGGCCTGGAACTTCGACTTGCCGGCCTGGTCGCGCAGCACCGACGCCCCGCCGTCGCCGTGTCCCTCCCGGGCCGAGATCAACCGGGCGGCATCGGCCTGCAGGGCAGTCACCTTGGCCTCCCAGGCCCGGCTGGCCGCGATCAGGTCCTTCAGGCGGGCTGCCGGCAGGTCCCCGGCCCGGACCGCTTCCAGCAGCCGGGCCAGTCCCCCGTCGATGCATTCGACCGTTTCAGTGAACATGTGATCACTCTACACCACTGGTGAGACAATCACACCCTTTATCCCGATATTTTCTGAAAAATCTTTCAATTCAACTAAGACACCCAACAACAGGTCAGACCCGCCAGCACACCGGGCCAGCGACGACATGGGAGCCCGAGCGAACCGGATTATTCGGATGAGCAGACTTTCGAACGCCGAGGGCCAGGGCGGGTTGGCATGAGAGTTAGGCCATGTGGCCTATCCCTTCCCCGGCTGGCGGGTCCGGTCACGGGGGCGGTCGTGCCGCTTGCGCGCCGACGCTGGCCCCGCGCCACCTCCAGCCTGGCTCATCGGCAGCATCCGTTACTATCGGCCCGTGACCGTCGACCTGGCCGGAAGCCCGTACAGCCTCGAGGAATCTGGCCGGTGGATCTTGGACGAGGTCGCCCAACTGCATGAGCGCGTCGACCTTCTCAGAGAACAAGGCCGCCTCACCGAGGAGACCCTGAGGGCCTATTTCGGAGACAAGCGCTTCGAGCAGATAGCCGAATCGAACGCCATTGAGGGCAGCACCCTGAGCGTGGGCGAGACCCAGATGGCTATTTCGAGGGGCGTGACCATCACAGGGCACAACCCGGCCTACTCGAAAGACGCTGTGAACCTTGCCAAGGCCCTTGATCGGATGGTCGAAATAGCTCGGGACGATGCCTCCACCGGGCTGAGGCAGGTGAAGGAACTCCACACCCTGATCGTCCGCGGCGATCCGAAGGCCGGGGTCTTCAGGTCAGTGCCGGTGCGGATCTCGGGCTCGCCCCATGTCCCGCCCGAATTGGGGTACCAGGTTATAGACGCCATGGAGCACTGGGATCGCTGGTCAAGCGAGAACGCGGAGACGCCGGCTTTGATGCGGGCCATCGTGCTTCATGCTTGGCTCACCCATATCCACCCGTTCACGGACGGCAACGGCCGCACCGCCCGGGCGGTGATGAATCTAGAGTTGATCCGGGCCGGGCTGCCCAGCGTCATCATCCGTCGCAAGGACCGCCTCCGGTATTACGAGGCTCTGGCCGAGTCTGATCAGGGCGGCGACCTAGGGCTGATCGCGGAGCTGATCCTCACCCGGGCCACCGACGCGCTGCGGGACCTCGAACGGGCGGCCAAAGCCCACCAGGGCTACGACCGCGTTCAGGCGCAATTGCGCAAGGCTCAAGAGCGCCGGGCCGCCATCTGGAATGATGCGGTTCGCCTTCTCTTCTCGCTGGTGGATGACGCTCTCGACGAAGCCTTCGGCCAGGTGGGCGACGCTTCGACCCGGTGGTACGACGACGAGCTGTCAGCGGACGATTATGCGGCGCTGTCGTCGGGGGACCCAGCGGGTAACTCCTGGCTGTTCCGCATTGAGGCGAACCTGCCTGGCGTGGGGAGCTGCCGCCGTCTAGCCTGGACCGGATTTCGCAGTCACAAGATGCGGGCATGGGAAGGAGTCGGAGCCGGGCCGTCGATCTTCTGGTCGGTTCCGGACTCGTCCGGCGACCGGAAATGGGTGCGGGACGATTCACAGTCCCCGGGTGTGGCCGAGCTGACGCTGGAACTGCCCAACGTGGATTGCTGGATCGTCAGGGGGCCCGACGGCCGGATCGAGCCACTGCCGCCCAGCGAAGTGGCCGGACGGATCGCCCGGGCCGTGGCCGAGGCGGTCAGCGGGCCGTAGTACCGACCGGCTGTCCGGTGCCCGGCGGACGGCGGACCGTCGCAACCTGGCCGTTGGTTCAAGACCCGACCGGGCGGGAGCGGGACGGGTCGCTTAGGCGCTGCCATCCGGCGGCGAACATCAGAAGGATGGGGACGATCTCCAGCCGCCCTATGAGCATCAGCACGGTCAGCACCAGCCGGGCGGGCAGGCTGAAGGCGGCGGCGAAGTTAGAGGTGGGGCCGGCCTCGCCCAGGGCCGGGCCCATGTTGCTCAAGGCGCTGACCACCGACCCCAGGCTGGTCTCGAAGTCCCCGCCCAGGGCGGTGACCGCCACCAGCCCGACCATCACCAGCATCAGGTGCAGCAGGAAGAACCCCACCACCCGGGCCACGACGCTCTCGGCAAGGACCCGGTCGCCGAGCTTCACCGGAATTACTGCCCGGGGCATCTGGGCCCGGCGCACCGACCGCACCATGACCACGCCCAGCACCTGCATCCGCATGACCTTGATGCCCCCCGACGTGGACCCCGAGCAGCCCCCCACCACCATCACGAACAGCAGCACCATCTGAGCGCCGCCCACCCAGGTGACGTAATCGGCGGCCGCCCCCGGGCCGGAGGCGTTGGTGAACCCGGTGCTGGTGCCAAGGGACACCGCGGTGAACAGGCCGGCCCGCGCCGACTCGGCCAGCCCCAAGCCCCCCTCCAGCCACAGCAGGCCCACGATGGCCGCCGTCGCCGCGGCCAGCACGAACCCGAAGGCCCGCAGCTCGCTGTCGCGGTGGTAGGCCGGGTGCCCGGCCAGGGCCCGCCAGTGCAGCGTGAAGCTGACCGCGCCCGCCACCATGGCCACTATCACCACCGCCTCCACCGCCAGGCTGCCGAAATGCCCGATCGAGTCGGGGTGGGGCGAGAACCCCCCGGTGGAGGCGGCGGTCAGGGCGTGGGCCACCGAGTCGTACAGCGATGGCCCCGGCACGGCGAACAGCGCCAGCGCCACCGCCAGGGTGAACCCGGCGTAGACGGCCCACAGCCGCCGGACGGTCTGGCTGACCCTGGGGGTCAGGCGGTCCGAGGACGGTCCGGGCGCCTCGGCCGAGACCAGTTCCAGGCCGCCGACCCCCAGGAACGGCAGCACGGTCACGGCCAGCAGCACCACCCCCATGCCCCCGTACCACTGGGCGGCCTGGCGGTACATGAGCATTCCCCGTCCGGGGCGGTCGAAGTCGGCCAGCACGGTGGACCCGGAGGCGGTGAATCCCGAGGTCGACTCGAAGAGGCTGTCGACGATCTGGGCGGCCAGCCCGGCGCCTCCGGCGGCGAAGGTGCCCGCGGCCAGAAAGGGCAGGGCCCCCACCAGGGTGGTGGCCGCCCAGGTCCAGCCCACGGCCGAGAACACGTCGCGGTTGCGGACCGCTCCGGGAGCGGTGAAGTACCACGCCCCGATTCCCGCCGCCGCCACCGCCGCCCCGGAGCCGGCCAGCGCCGCGGTGTCGCGGTTGGTGGTGAGCAGCTCCAGCAGCGCGCAGGCCAGCATCCCGGCCGAGACGAAGCTCAGGGCTATGCCGCAGACGTGGAAGGTGGTGCTGTGGTAGCGGGCCCGGTGGCGGCGCAGGCTGGGGGGCCGGGCTGGCTCAGGCGTCGGCTTGCTCATCGGCTGAGGCGCTTGAGGCGGAGGCTCGCTCGTCGGCTGAGAGGCCCGAGGCGGAGGTTCGCTCGTCGGCCCGTGTGCTTGCGGCGTCGGCTCGCTCATCGGCTGAGGCGCTCGAGGCGGCGGGTCAGGGAGCGGGTCAGCCGTCGTCGGCGGCGGTCCAGGCTCCGCTTGGCCTGCAGGGCGAACCCGATGGCCGACAGCAGGGGCAGGACGGCGACCCGGCCGGCGACCATCAGCGCGGCCAGCACCAGCCGGGCCGGGCGGTCGACGCCGTCCAGGCTGCCGAAGGCGCCGATGTCGCCGACGGCCGGGCCCAGGGTGGACACGGCGCTGACCGCCGACCAGACCCCCGACGTCACCGACATGCCCGCCGCGGCCAGCAGCAGGCCGCCGCCGCCCACCACCGCCAGATGGGCCACCGAGTAGCCGCCCAGCCGGTCGAGGGTCCGGTCGCTGAGGGGGCGGCCGTCGTGGCGCACCACCACCACCGCGTGCGGGTCGAGCTGGCGGCGCAGCTCCCGGCGCCCGTAGGCGGCCAGCAGCCGGGCCCGCAGCACCCGGGCCCCGCCCCCGGCCGACCCCAGCATCGACCCGACGCCCGCCGCCACCAGCAGGGCCCCGGCCGCGGCGCTGCCGAAGGCGGTCCACTCCCCCGCCGCGAACCCGGTGGTGCTCGACACCGACGCCGCGGTGAACAGGGCGTCGCCGACGCCGAGGCCGTCCACCCCGGCGACCAGGATGGCGGTGGCCCCGGCCAGGATGGCCAGGTAGAGCCGCAGCTCTTGGGACCGCCACAGCCACCCGGCCCGGCCCCGGACCGCGCCCCACATCACGAAGATGCCCGCCCCGGCCACGATCATGGCTCCGGTGGCCACCGCCCGAACCGCCGGTCCGTAGCCGGCGAAGGAGTCGGCGTTGGTGGAGAAGCCCCCGGTCGAGGCGGTGCCCAGGCCGTGGACCGCCGCCTCGGTGGGGCCCAGGCCGGCGGCCAGGTAGGCGGCGGCGCACGCCAGGGTGAAGCCGCAGTACAGGGCGGCCAGCCGGCGTAGGCCCGTCGCCGCGGTGGGCATCAGGTCCAGCCAGCGGTCGCGGTTGGTGAAGGCCAGCAGGGCCGTTCCCCGCAGGGCCTGGGGCAGGGCCACCAGCGCCACCACCACGGCGGTCAGGCCCCCGACCCAGCTCGTGGCCGCCCGCCACAGCAGAACGGCGCGGGACGCCTCCTCGACGGCCAGGGTGGTCACCGCCGTGGTGGTGAACCCGGCAGCCGCCTCCACCAGCGCGTCGTCGATGCGCCCGATGGCGCCGGTGGCCAGATACACCGCCGCGATCAGCCCGATCATCGCCCCCCAGAGGGTCCCGATGCCGACGATGATCCGCCGGGGGGCGGTGCCCGGGGGGCGGCGGGTCCGCCGTCGGCCCTCCAGCCCGGCCGCGGTCAACACCGCCCCGGCGACGGCGAAGGCCACGGCGTCGCCGTTGTCGTCGCCCAGCCCCCCCAGTCCGCACAGCAGCGTCGCCGGGCCGAGGACCGAGACGGCGTCGGCCAGCCCGGCCAGGGTCCACGACACGACCCGCCGCCGCCCGCGCAGCGCCGCCGCCCAACGCCCTGCCGAGCCGGCCGTGCTCACGGGGCGACCCGCCGCCGCCTGCGCAGGGCCGCGGTCCGCCGTCCCGCCGGGCCGGCCGCAGTCACAGGGCGGCCCGCCGCCGCCCGCCGGTTGGCGCCCTCACCCGAACAGGCGGCTGACCTCGTCCACCGAGCCCGGCATGGCGAAGGCCACGACGTGGTCGCGGCGGCGGAGCCGGCTGCGGCCCCGGGCGATGTGCGCCTTGCCGTCGCGCACGATGGCGCCGATCAACACGTCCTTGGGCAGGCCCAGATCCTTGACCAGGGTGTCGTCAGCCGGGCAGTCCCGTCCGACCTCCAACTCCAAGACTTCGGCCTCGCCCTCCAGGAAGGTGGCCACCGCGGCCACGTCGCCCCGCACGAAGCGCAGCACGCCGTTGGCGGTGGCGGTCCGGGGCGACAGGACCACGTCCACCCCGGCCTCGCCCAGCAGCGACAGCAGGGCCAGTTCGTGGACCACGGCGATGGTCTCGCCCGCGCCGCCCGACTTGGCGTACAGGCAGGCCAGGATGTTGGCGTGGTCTTCGCCGGTGAGGGCGGCCACCACGTCGAACCGTCGGACGTCGGCCTCCTCGAGCAGGTCAGCGTCGGTGATCTCGCCCTGCAGCACCAGGGCGTCGTCGAGCTGCTCGGCCAGCTCCCGGGCCCGGGCCGGGTCGCGCTCGATCACCACCACGTCCACCCCCCGGCGGGCAAGCTGGCGGGCCAGGATCTCCGCGGTGCGGCCCCCGCCCAGCAGCATCACCCGGCTGGCCAGCCCCCGGGACAGGCCCAGCAGCCTGCTGACCCGGTTGCGGGCCCGGCGCTCGCACACCACCCGGACCAGGTCGTCGGCGGCCAGGCGGTGGTCGCCCCTGGGGATGATGGTCTGGTCGTCACGGGTGATGGAGCCCACCAGGAACTCCCAGTCGGGCTCGTACTCGGCGCCGAGTTCCGACAGCAGCCGTCCCACCAGCGGGGCCGCGGCCCCCAGTCGGGCCCCGATGACGATGGCCTCCCCCTGGGCCATCACCGCCACCTCGGCCGCGCCCGTGTACTCGCACAGCTCGAGGATCTCGTGGGCGGTCTCCTGATCGGGGTCGATGACCAGATCGGCGCCGAAGACGGTGCGCAGCTTGGCCGCGTCCTTGCCCCGCAGCTCCGGGGCCTCGATTCGCACGATGCTGCTGTCGACCCCCCGCTGCTTGGCGATGAGCGAGGTCACCAGGTTGACCTCGTCGTCGCTGGTCACGGCCACCAGCAGCTCGGCCCGGCCGATGCCGGCCAGCTCCAGGACGCTGGGATGGGTGCCGCTCCCGGTGACGGTGAGAACGTCGAGGTCGCCCTCGATCTCCCGGAGCCGCTCCGGCTCGGTGTCGACCACGGCCACGTCGTGGCCCTCGCGGCTGAGGCGGTCGGCGATGTAGGAGCCGACTTCGCCCGCCCCAACGACGATGACGTGCACGGCCCCCGTTCTAGCGCGTTCTGCCTTGTTCGTTGCGCGTTGTCCGATCTGGGTCTGCGCGTCGTCCCGGCCGGCGGGTCCTGTCACGGGCGCGGTTTTTGCCGCGGGGCGGCAAAAACCTTGCCCCCGTGCCACCCCCCGGCCTGGCCCTTGCGCTCCCGGCCTAGTCCTTTACGCTGGCGGGCGCTCCCCTACTGATCTCTGTCACACCCCTCCGGTCTGGTCTGCGCGCCCGGGGCGGATCGGGTGTTGGTGAGTAGATTGGGTTGCTGATTGTTGGCGAGTAGGGGTCTTTGGCTTATGGCGGGATTCTTGAAGGCGGTGACAGTCGGGGACGATCTGCTTACGCCCCGCGGGATTGTCTGGCAGCGGCGGCTGGAGGTGCCGGTGCTGGTCTCGGGTTTGCTGGTGGTTCCGGTGATGGTGACCGAATCCCTGGCGCAGTCCGACGGCTGGCTGCTGGCGGCGTATGTTATGAACTGGTTGATCTGGGCCGTGTTCGCGGTGGAGCTGTTCGTTCTCACCAAGCTGGCTCTGCCGGGCAGGCGGAGGCAGTGGCTGAGGGCGGCCTGGCTCGACGTCGTCATCGTGATCGTGGCCTTCCCCGTGCTGCCCTTCCTGTTGAACTGGGGGCCGCTGGCCCGATTGCTGCGCCTGGCCCGGGTGTTGCGGGTGGCCGCCGCGGCCGCGGTGCTGCGGCGCAGCCTCACCGCCATGGGCCGGGTGTTCGCCTACCGCAAAGTGGGTTACGTCGTTTGCTCGGCGCTGCTGCTGGCCGTGGTGTGCGCCAGCATCTTCGCCGCGCTGGAGACCGAGAGCGAATACAACAGCGTCTGGTGGGCGCTGGCCCTCACCACCGTCGGCTACGGCGACTACTACCCGTCCACCGTCGGCGGCCAGCTCTTGGCCCTGCTGCTGATCGCCATCGGCATCGGGACGGTCACCTACGTCACCGCGTCCATCATCTCCTATGTCATTGTCGGCGGCGGCAAGTCGGCTGAAGAGGGGACGGACGAGGGCGAAGCCGGGGACCAGCCCGTTTCGGCCGCGGTGTTAGAGAGGCTGGACAGCATCGACCGCAGCCTCCGGGAGCTAATCGCGGCCCAGAGCCCCGCGGCCCCGGGCCACAACGAGCCCGGGAGTTGCCCGCACTGCGGGAAGCCGGCTCAGTCGCCCGCCGCCGAGCCTGCCAGCGGCTCCGACGAGGCCGGGTCAGGGCCGAGGGGCGACCTCCACTAGCCCCGACTCGGTCATGACCGCGTCGAGGGGCACGTCCCAGGGGTGGCGGGGGGCCTCGCCCACCTGCTGGAAGGAGTGGGCCACGCCGATCAGGACCGGCCCCGGGCCCGGTCGGGGCGCGGCGAGCGCGGCCAGGGCCCGGTCGTAGAAGCCCTGGCCCTGGCCGACCCGGTATCCGTCGGCGTCGAAGGCCACCACCGGCACCAGCACCACGTCGTGGTCGGCCAGCGCCACCACCTCGCCCCCGACCGGCTCGGGTATGGCGAAAGCGCCGGGCTCGAAGGGCTGGCCCGACCGGCGGACCACGAATTCCAGGTCCCGGCCCCTCACCCGGGGCAGCGTGTAGCGGGCGCTCGGGTCGTCCATCAGGTCCTCTAGGGGGATCTCGCCCCGCACGGCCCGGTAGGCCGCCACCAGACCGGCCGCCCGCATGGCCGGCAGGGCCCGCAGTCGGGCTGACACGGCCGCGCCCGCCGCGGCCAGCGAGTCGGCGCCGAGCCCGGCTCGCCGGCTGCGCATTTCCGCTCGGATCGCAGCCTTGGCCGCGGCCACTCCGTCACCGCCCGTGTCGAAGTCAGCCCCAGCCAGCGGGTGGCCGGCGCCGGCGGGCGGCGGCTTGTCGGCGCCCTCGGGGCCGGGGTCCATCCGCTCAGGCTACGGGCCGCGCCGGTAGGCTGCCGCCGCCCTTTGGCCGCCTGATCGCCTAGCGGCCCGCCGCCCCGGAGGAAGCTCGCATGGAGTCCGTACCGTACCTGGCTCTGATCTCGGCCCTGGCCGGGCTGGGGCTGGCCGCCTTCTACTTCAAGAACGTGGGGGCGGCCTCGCCCGGCACCGACCGCATGGTGATGATCATGACCGAGATCCAGAAGGGGTCCCGGGCCTTCCTCAACCAGCAGTACCGGTGGGTGGCCGGGTTCGTGGTGGTGATGGCCGTGCTGATCCCGGTCGTCACCGGGGTGGCGCTGTCGTTCGTGAGCTACCTGATGGGGGCGGTCCTCTCCGCGGGGGCGGGCTACGCGGGGATGACGGTGGCCACCATGGCCAACGCCCGCACCACCAACGCGGCCCGCCAGGGGTCGGCCCCGGCCCTGCGGGTGTCGTTCCGGGGCGGGGCGGTGATGGGATTCGCGGTGGCGGGCCTGGCCCTGCTCGGCCTGTCCTTCACCTATCTGCTGTTCGTGGAGTGGCTCGAGGCCGATGACGCCTTCGAGATCTTCACCGCCTTCGGGCTGGGGGCCAGCTCCATCGCCCTGTTCTCCCGGGTCGGGGGCGGGATCTACACCAAGGCCGCCGACGTGGGGGCCGACCTGGTGGGCAAGGTGGAGGCCGGCATCCCCGAGGACGATCCCCGCAACCCGGCCACCATCGCCGACAACGTGGGCGACAACGTGGGCGACGTGGCCGGCATGGGCGCCGACCTGTTCGAGAGCTACTCGGGCTCCATCATCGCCCCGGTGGCCCTCACCGCCTTCACCTTCGCCTTGGGCGCCACCGAGGCCACCGGCGGCCTGAGCGAGGCGGTCCAGAACAGGCTGCTGGTGTTCCCGCTGGCCGTGGCCTTCGTGGGCATGGTGGCGGCCATCGTCGGCTCGTTCGCGGTTCGGGGCACCGCCGGCACCGACGTCAAATCCCTGTCCCGCCAGCTCCACATGGGCACCAACGTGGCCATGGGCCTGACCGTGGTCGGCGCTCTGGTGGTGGGAGCGATGTTGTTCGCTGGCGGCGACGTGGCCGGCGACGGGAGCTGGTACGGGCTGCCGGTGTCGGTGATCGGGGGCCTGCTGGTGGGCTGGGCCATCGGCAAGGTGGCCGAGATCTGGACCAGCGACCACTTCCGGCCGGTGCGCAAGATCGCGGCCCAGTCCGAGACCGGCCCGGCCACCACCGTGCTGTCGGGCCTGTCGGCGGGGATGGTGTCGGTGGCCGCCTCGGTGGTGCTGATCGGCGCCGGGGTGCTGGTGGCCTACTGGGGCGGGCAGCAGACCCTGGGCGACACCGCCTTCGCCGGGGTGTACGGGATCGCGGTGGCCGCGGTGGGGATGCTGGCCACCACCGGCGTGGTGGTATCGGTGGACGCCTACGGGCCCATCGCTGACAACGCCGGCGGCATCGCCGAGATGTCCGAGCTCGACCCGTCGGTGCGGGAGGTGACCGACGCCCTCGACTCGCTGGGCAACACCACCGCCGCCATCGCCAAGGGCTTCGCGGTGGGCTCGGCGGCGCTGACCGCGCTGGCGCTGTTCAAGTCGTTCGAGGTGGCCCTGTCCCGGGCGGCGGCCGCCGAGGGCGGCTTCTTCGAGCTGAGCCTCGACATCGGCCGGGTGGACGTGTTCATCGGGCTGTTCTTGGGGGCCATGCTGCCGTTTCTGTTCGCGGCGCTCACCATCGACGCAGTGGGCCGGGCCGCCAACAAGATGATCGAGGAGGTGCGCCGACAGTTCCGCGACATACCGGGCCTGCGCGAGGGCAAAGAGGGGGTGTCGCCCGACTCGGCGCGCTGCGTGGCCATCTCCACCAAGGCGTCGCTGCGGGAGATGATGCTGCCGGGGGCGCTGGCCGTGGTGGTGCCGCTGGTGATCGGCTTCATCGACGTCGACTCCCTGGGCGGGTTCCTGGCCGGGGCGCTGGTGACCGGGTTCTCGCTGGCCATCTTCATGGCCAACGCCGGCGGGGCCTGGGACAACGCCAAGAAGTACATCGAGGCCGGCCACCACGGCGGCAAGGGCTCGGACCCGCACAAGGCGGCGGTGGTGGGCGACACGGTGGGCGACCCGTTCAAGGACACCTCCGGCCCGGCCATGAACATCCTCATCAAGGTGATGACCATCGTGTCGCTGGTGTTCGCCTCCGCCTTCGTTTAGCCAAACTCGAACCGTTCGACGTTCAGAGACTCGGGACTGAAACCGACTCCTCCCAGAGCACTGTTCCATCACTGGTAAATTGGCCAGTTCTAATCAACTCGATATCGTAGTCTGGGAGGTTGCGTATTACTGCGCATCGTTCTCCGAACAAGAACCCTTCGCGATCGAATCGGAAATCGTAGTTGTTGAAATTTGAAGTCTTACGACCTTTAGAAATATCAGCCGAATCGGTTGGAAAAATATGCAGAAAGAATGAACTGTCAAGTTCTTCATGACATAGTGTAGAAATATATATCAGCCGAGAACCGTCAAAATAAATGTCAAACGTGGAGTTGGCTATGAGTTCAGAACCCTGCAGAAGAACAGATTCAAATACCGAGTCGCCGCCACGGTCGTTCGGCAAGGCTGTCAATGCGGTAGGATCGTTGTTGGCTTTGAGAACTATGCCGTCTTCTAATATAGCGACTATTCCCAGATCCAGCAAAGATGATAACCGTGTAAAATCATATTGTGTTTGAATGAATGGTTTCAAGCCGTGAAACCAAACAATATACATATCAAGGTTCTCAGCTTGAGCCTTGTCATCCCAATAGTGAGCATCACTCGGAAGCTCGGCCCGTAGTTGACTATAACGAACTTCAACGTCATCTGCGACATCCATATGGATATAAACCGCTCTAGCGTTATTACTATAGATCCAACCCTTTAAAGGGTCTGACTTGAGGTAGCTGATAGTCTCAGAGCTAACCCAAGCTTTGGCAGAATAGTTGAATCCTTGTTCCCTCCATTTTGTGATTAGATCGTAGCCAGAAGAAATGACTAAGGCAAAATGTAGGGTCAGAGCTGTAATAACAATAGGTAGTAGAATATTTTTTGCGTAGTGAGGTGAAGACGATTTATTTGTTAGGTATCTATTTCTAGATATGTAAGTGGTAAAATGGTTTAATATAATCATAATTATCACTAATATTGGCACGTACATCGGAGCAAAGTATCGCGGCTCAAATGCCACATCGGTGAGTACTAGTGAAACAAATACGGCAACGCAATATACCAATACGAATACTATAGGAACAACCAAACTTTCAACCCATATTTTCGTGCCTTTGCGATGCAGATACGTAAGACCCAATCCCAAAAAACCTATGAAAAACCCCCAAAACCCGATCCTAATCAACGCAGCACTAACCCCTAACAAGTCAGACAATTTGTTGAGGTAGTTGAATCCAGTAGTTCCGATAACCCATTTTATAAGTTCTGAACTAGCTAAATTGATATGGGTATCCCAAATGAAGTCAGTAGCCCAACGTCGTTCAGTGAGTTGTCCCAATAGTATGTAGTTCCTTACCATCCACAAACTCGGAGGAAGTATCGATATGACAGAATAGAGGATTGTATTATGGAATTTTTGTTGGGTTGTAAATCCCTTCCTAGTCATTAGAATCAAAAGAGAGCTGACAACTACAGTAACTCCCATATGGCGAGTCAACCAACCGAAGGCGGCTAATACTGCAGCCGAAATTAACATCGATTTTCTGTGACTATTCAGAAACCGATCTAACGTCAAGAGTGATAGGGCAGTAAGTAAAACAAATAGTGTTTCAGTCAAGGCGTAAGAAAACAATTCCCCTAAAAATGGGGAAAATGCACAGATGCCTCCGGCTACAACAACCGACTTGCGTGATTTGATCCGAGCAGATAGCCAAATGATTGATGCCAGTATTGTCAAGGCAAAGGCAATCGCACCAACGTACCTAGCGTATTCAGTTATAGAAACTTTAGCGCTTATATTCAGTGCGGCAGTAAGAGTCAATAACAATGCGTATAAAGGAGGTTGCCCCTGTTGTGGCATGCTGTTCCATGCCGTGATAAAGCCCTCACCCCTCAACAAGCTTTCAGCCGTACTAGTATGGGTCAAAGAATCTACTACTAGTCCTACGCCATAAGCAGTTTGGCGCAATAGTACTAAAATAGTGCCCAAAGCACTGAGTAGTAGAGCACTCAGACACATGTGCATCTTTTTTGTTGTCGAAAACATCTTTCATGAGGCCCTTTTATCTAGAACTTTTTGTATGACTTCTATGTAGCGATCAGCTAAAACACCGGGAGAGCATATTGCCTCAACCCTTTTTCGACCGGCAAGACCCATTTCCCGTCTGGTTTCATATGGTTGGTCGGCGAACCGCAGAATTGCATTGGCGACATCTCTAGCTGAAGAAGCGTCAAACAACAGGCCATTTCGCCCTTCTTCAACTAGCCGAGAGTTGTCCCCAGCTCGACCAACTAATAGAGGAACCGCGCAGGCCATCGCTTCGCATATCACGTTTGAAGTGCCTTCGTATAAAGAAGGCAGACACACGACATCAGCCCTGTGATAAAGTTGCTCAACGTTTTTGACCGCCTCGTGCAGGCGAAAGACTTCCTTTAATGACTGACGCTCGATGACCGCTTCCAACTGCGCGTAATAACTGTCCTTCTGCCAACGAGGACTTCCGTACCAGTCTACCACTATATCTAGTTGTGGTTGCTTCCGGCGAATGATCGCCACTGCCTCTACCAGGGTGAAGGGGTTTTTTTGAGGATGGACTCGGGCCAGCACTAGCATCCGCAATTTCTCTGGCTGCTTCGTCGGCGACTCAGTCGGGACGAATCTTTCTAGATCTACCCCGTTGACGATTATCTGAGTCCGACTTTCAAGACGTGGAAATACTTCAAGTATGTGATGATACTGGGCATAGGAATTGCATATCACAGCGTCTGCTAGAAAGTGAGGCCCGTATCGCATGAAACACTTCCAGCTTTTGCCGACTATATCAAAACACCGTTCCGAAGTGATAAGAGCGAATCTCCGGCGAAACAGTCCGATGAACCCCATCAGTATATTCGGACCAGGCAGACAAGAGATGACTACATCTGGTTTGCTCGCCTTGATGGCCTTGCGCATGGCGTGGACAAGGTGCGCTTTGTTGCGGAACGATACGTAATTAACGGGTACTCCAATCTCGGCTAGATCGTCGGCGAAGAAACCGTTCCGGTGGTAGACGAGCGTTTCAATTTCATAACCGGAATTAGTTAAGGCCGCAGCCAACATAACTAGTTGTCGCTGCGTTCCCCCCGACTCTAACTTATCTATGACGAAAGTAATTCGGATCATAATGAAGTCTGATTACCTTCATTCTGACGCTATGTTTACTTGAAAAGTTGGTGCCTCTTTTCCGCTCGATTCATACTTGTCGGTGAACTCTAAGAGGGAATCGGCCCTCACCGCTGCGTAGTGACCGGCCTCCGGGTAGATATTATGGATGTTATCTTGATTCCATGCGTTCCAAAGATCAGCGAGGCGAGCAGACGTCACGGCGTCCTCGCCGATCAGATCGTCGGTCTCACCGGGGTCTTGTGTCAGGTTGAAGAGTTGCACCTCCCCCTCGGAACTCTCCTTGACGAGTTTCACTTCGCCGGAGCGGATCGCGAACTTAGTCAGACCTGGAGTACGAGACGACTGCCGCCAGAAAAGAGCTTCGTGCGGCACTCCAGCCTTCTCTGCTTGAAGAAAAGGATCGAGGTTCACGCCGTCAAGCGGCCGGTTGGGGCTAGACGCCGATCCGGCCAGTGCTACGGTGGTAGCAGCTATATCCAGACTGGAGACCATGGGCTCGAATATCTCACCGCTTGGCCACTCGGCTGGCCATGAAGCGACGAATGGGACTCGTATCCCACCCTCGTAGAAGCTTTCCTTGCCCTTGCGGAACGGAGAGTTGTCAGCCCAATCAAGTCCTGGGTGGACGGCGGAGGACACGCCGCCGTTGTCGCTCAGGAAGAAGATGACAGTGTTGTCCCTGGCGTCTGCCTGGTCAAGCGCGTCCAGCACTCGGCCTACGTTGTGGTCCAATGAGTCTACCATCGCCAAGTAGAGGCGGCGATCTTCGTCTTCTATGTGTGAGTACCTTTCGAGGAGGACTTCGGGAGCCTGCAGGGGGGCGTGGGGCGCGTTGTAAGCGAGGTACAGGAAGAACGGTTCTTCTCGCCGTTCTTTGACGAAACTCACCGCCCGGTCGGTGAGCGCGTCTGTCAGATAGCCGTCCAGTCCGGTGGTGCCTTTGTTTTCATTCAGCGGCAGGTAATCAGTCCCCGGACGAGTGAGATCAATGCGAAAGTAATCATGTGCTCCACCCAGAAAGCCGTAGAAGTAGTCGAATCCGCGGTTGAGCGGATGGAAGACCGGCGCGGCCCCCAGTTGCCATTTGCCAATGAGACCGGTCTGATAACCGGCCTCACCCAAGTAGTAGGCTATAGTCTTTTCCTCCACTGGAAGACCATGCCTTTCATCAAAGGGCGCGTAAGCGACGTTGTATTCCATGCCGAAACGGGCCGGATAACGGCCGGTCATCAAACCGGCGCGTGACGGACCGCAGAGGGGATGCACGACGTAACCGTTGGAGAAGATAATGCCTTCATCGGCTAACCGGTCGATGTTGGGAGTCTCAATCTCGGTTGCTCCGTTGTAGCTAACATCATTGTAACCGAGATCATCTACGAAGATGATGATGAAGTTGGGACGATCATCCTCCGAAGATCTTGCTGCCTTGCCCGCAGGCAATATCGAGCATCCCGATGCTATTATCAGAACAATCAGTAGGCTCAGACGGGAAGGAACAGCTCTGGATCGGCAGGGTCGCCGTTGCGGCGGACTTCGAAGTGCAGGTGCGGTCCAGTGCTCCACCCCGTCGAGCCTACCAGCCCGATCACTTCGCCTTGGGTGACATAGCTCCCATCCTCCACCGTCAGCTTCGACATGTGGGCGTACAGGGTGGAAACCCCGCCGGCGTGGTGGATTACCACGGTGTTGCCGTAACCGCCCTTCCATCCCGCGAAGATGACGGTGCCGGTCTTGGATGCCCAGATGGGGGTGCCGGTGGGCGCTCCGTAATCGACGCCGTTGTGCATGCGCTTGACCCTGAAGATCGGGTGCCGCCGCATCCCGAACCGAGACCCGATCTCGGCGTCGATGGGAGCGATGAACCCTTGGACCGAGGCCGCGGCCGGGTCGCCGAGGTCGAGCCCCAGCAGCTCCACCTGGGTGCGGCGGATCAGGGCGGTCATGTCCAGGGCGTCCTGGGACCGCTGGGCCGCGGCCCGCTCCCACTCGTCTATCCGGACCTGGACCTCGGCCTTCAGATCCTGGCGGAGCCGGTGCCATTGCTCCAGTTCGGCCAGCTCCTCCTCCACCGCCTGGCGCAGACCGGAGGCCTCGTCCCTCAGCCGGGCGGCCTCGGCCGCCTGGGACTGGCGCTCGGCCTCCAGGGTGCGCAGCCGGTCCAAGACGTCGCGGTCCCGCCCGGCGGCCGCGTCCAGCAGGGTCAGGCGGATGGCCGTCTCGTTGAGGTCGTCGGAGTCGAGCCAGGGCTCCTGGAGATTGGTGCCGACCCCGACGTAGGACTCCACCGCCATCCGGGCCAGCTCCTGTTGGAGCCAGCCCCTCTCCGCTTCCGTGGCGTCCAGGACGGCAAGGCGTTCCAGCAGCTCCTGCTCGGCGGCGGCCAGCTCTTGGTGGGCCCGGCCGACCCGGACCTGCTGGGCGTCGATGCTCTCTTCGATGTTGGCCAGCGCTTCGGCCAACTCGGCGTCCTCGGCCTGGAGCAGGTTGGTCTCGCGCACGGCAGCCGCGGCCGCGGCCCGGTCGGTGTCGCGCTGACGGCGCAGATCGCGGATCCGGTCGTTGGCGCTGGCGGTGGAGGCCAGGGCCATGGCGGCCGCTACAGCGGCGGCGACGGCTATGCGGGCTCGGCTGGGGGCCATCGGGGGGTCACGCCTGATCGGGCACCCGCCCACTCGCCGCCGGGAAGGCTAACGCCGGCCCGCCCCGATTCCCCCTCGCCCCTTCCGCCGGACGTCAGACGCCGATCAGCCGGTCACCGGGCCTTTCGCGTTTTCTGAGCAAAAATCGTCGCTATACGGCAACTTTTTGCTCAGAAAAACCTTGAGGGGGGGGACTGCCGGGGGGCTTGGGCGGGGCGGGCTTGGGCGGCGATCCAGTCGGCTAGGGCCTCGAGCTGTCGGGCCACCTGCTCGGGCGGGCCGGTCAGGTTGAGGGGCTGGCAGTGCAGGACCTGGCCCGAGTTGCGGACGGTGACCCGCTGGCCGGGCGAGCCGTCCTCGGCGTGGCAGTAGACGAGGACGCCCTCGCCCAGGCCGAGGGCGGTGGTGTAGGCCAGCATCTGGTAGTAGTCGGGGTTGCGGGCCTCCCCCGACTCGGTGAGCTTGTATTTGATGTCGCCGACGTAGACGATCTCGCCCCGCCGCTCGAACACCAGGTCGGGCCGCATCCTCACCGCGCCGCCCCAGCCCAAATGGGTCGGGTGCTGGTCTCTCACCGTCATGCGGCCCCGCAGCGCCCGCCGGAGCCGCTCGGTGACGAACCGCTCGAACAGGTCGTTCATGTCCACCATGAACGACACCGTCGTCCACCGGCCCGACCGGTCGATGAGGGTCAGGTTCTCCAGCACCAGCCGGGCCAAGTGCAGGGCGGGCCGGTAGTGCTCGTTGAGCCGGTTGAACTCGATCCGGTTCAGGGCGTTGGCCTCGACCCTGACATCGGCCACCTCCTCCAGGTCGGCGACCAGGCCGAGCAGCTTGCGCCGGTCCTCGGCCGGCACCAGCGGCACCCGCAGGGCCAGGCGCAGCGCCGCCTTCAGGTAGCGGTTCTCGGCGACATCGGCGGTGAAGTCGTCGTAGCGGCAGTCGAGCGGGAAGGCCAGCCCGCCCCGGGCGATCATGGGCTCGATGTCGAGGCGGCCCCTCATGGCGGTCAGCCGCTCGCGGCGCTCGGAGTACCGGCGGAAGACGCCCCGGGCCAGGGTGGTCTCGGCGGTGCGGGCCAAGAACGAGATCACCGCGGGGAGCAGGTCCGGATTACTGGCGTAGTCGAACGCCTCGCGGCGCCAGTCGTCGGGCCGCAGCCCGGCTTCCAGCAGCAGGAACAGGTTCTCCAAGCGGATCTTGGGCTTCACCAGGATGCGGAGGTCCTCGACGGCCAGGGTCCCCACCCGGTGGCCGGCCCTCACGCTCCAGCGTCCGGGGTCGCGCCCCAAAGAGACCGACACCATCCCGGTGTCCTTCAGGAGACGGGCCTGCCGGTCGGAGATGGGCAGATCCCGCTCGTCGTATTCGAACAACTCGAACGTCTTGAGCTGGCCGGCGCCGGCAGCGCGGCCTTCAGTCACGGCGGCCGCGGCCAGATCGACGGCGAAGGTTCCCGGGCCGCCGTCCGCGGCATTCTCCTCCAGTAATCCGACCGCGTCGCTCATACGGTGCTCATGCAGTAGGCGGTTCGGGTTCCGTATTGTCGAGTCCGTCCGCCGCCGGTCCGGCCGGGTCCACGCTGGGGTCGCCGGTTCGCTCCAAGTAGCGCCTCAGGACGGCGTCGAAGCGGAACCGGTCGATCCGGGCCGGGTCGCCGAAGAACTGGTCCTCGATGAAGGGCTCGACGTTGTATTCCCAGATCTGGCGCAGCCGGTCGCGGTCGAGGCCCTTCTTCATGAAGTGGCTGGCGCCGAGCAGCAGGTGCGACCCGCCCAGCTCGTGGGCGAGGTCGTCGTTGACTGTGTCCACCAAGACGCCGACCCACTCGGGCTCGCCGTTGGCCCGCAGCCAGCGCTCGAGCAGCCCGCTGGCCGGGCCCCGGTCGGGGAAGAACGGCACGAACTGGAAGCGGCGGCGGAGCGCGGCGTCGATCAGGGCGATGGACCGGTCGGCGGTGTTCATGGTGCCGACGAACCACAAGTTCGGGGGCAGCCGGAACGGCTTGTCGGGCCTATAGAGGGTCCGCACCGACTCGTCCCGGTACTCGAACAAGAACAGCAGCTCGCCCAGCACCTTGGGCAGGTTGGCCCGGTTGATCTCGTCGATGACCATGACGTGGCGCCGGCCGGGATCGGCCGCCGCCTTCTCCGCCAGCAGAGCCAGCGGGCCGGGAGTGAGCCGATAGGACAGGGCCCCTTCAGGGCCGGTCTCGGGCCTATATCCCTCGAAGAAGTCCTCATAGGAAGTCGAGGGATGGAACTGCACCAGCATCCGCCGATCCGGGTCCGGGGCCAGGGCCTCGGCCAGCCCCCGGGCCAGGTAGGTCTTGCCGGTGCCCGGTGGGCCATAGAGGATGGCCTGGCCCTTGTCGCCGAGCAGTCTCACCAGATCGTCGAGAAAGCCGCGCCCCTCCAGCAGCAGATCCTCGGCCAGATCCTCGATCCTCGCGTCGAGAGAATCCTCCACGTCGGAATCCTCTGCGGCCTCGTCTTCGGCCTCTTCTCCCCCGTCGGCTACAGGACCCCGACGCTCCGGCTGGGCCGACCCTTTGCCCGCGGCCTGCATCACCCGGTCAATCATCGGCTTGGCCGCCTCGGTGACCGACACCACTTCGGCCCGCAGGTCCAGGCCGGCCAGCGCCTCGGGTTCGTACCACCTGCCGTAGAAGAGATCGCCGCTGGCCCCCACGAACTCGTGGAGGTCTGGACGGGGGCTGACGCCCGACGGCGCGTTGAGAACATGGCCGTCGGGCCCGCGCCCATGCTCGCCGTCTTGGCTTGACTTCAAGTCTGACAGGCGCATGACTTTGAACTCTTCGAACTCCGGTGGCTTCAGCGCCTCCAGGGAATCCTTCAAATCGGTCCAGTGGCTCAAGTGGCCGGTGCGCAGGCCGATGGCGGCGCCGTTGTGGTTGACCCAGATCCGGATGGCGGGCCCTTCGGGCTCCACCGGCAACCTCCAATCGACCCACAGGTCGGAGCGCCCCAGTCCGTCCTGATCCCACTTGCGCGGGAGCTTCTGGTATTTGAGGTCCGGGCCGGCTGCCTCTAATACCGAATCGCTCAGCGTCTGCCCCAAGTGTCGAGAGATGGCGACTAGGGCGTCGGCGTTGGCCAGGAGTACGGCGGAATCGATGTCACGGTTGAGGCCGAACCGGCACCGGTCGACCAGCACGGGGTCAAGGAAGGCGTTCTTACGGTCAAAATATTCCCAGCCAAGCCATACATTGCGTACCCGCCAGAACCGCTCCGAGTCGTCGTCGAGTTCCCGAATAGCCTCCAAAAGCCCTCGGTAGCGATCAGCCGGCTCTGAGGAGGGTGGTAGAGCTGTGCCGGTGCAGTGCTCTATGAAACTCAAGGAGTCGCGCCAGGCAATGGGCCAATCGACGGGATTGCTCAAAGCCCAGAAGTACGACGCCAGAAAGGCGGAGTAGCCGGGGGCGAGAAGTCTCCCCGTACCGATCCGGCGCACCTCGGCGACCAAATGGTCGATCTTGCCACAGGCGTCGGCGGTGTCGCGAGGGGGTCTCAATACTTCGACCAGCACGCGGGCCGTGGTTCGGGAATCGTCGGTCGACACGGCTAACTGCCGCAAGAAAATCTGTCCCGGGTAACCTTTGAAAGACTTAACTTCTCGTGAGTATTCCTGCATGGCTTCGACGAACGTCCCCAAGTCATCACTACGGGCCAGTTCTTCAAGGTGGGCCAGGGCGATTAGCTTTTGTTGACGCCAATTCGCCGGCCAGTCTTCGGGGTCCGCGCTGTGGGCCTCGTATCGCTCAACATGGGCCTGGTACCAGCGCCGCCGAAACTCGGCCAGCTCCTTTTCGTATGCGTGTTCAGCCATGCTCCGCCTCCCCAAAGAGCGGGTTTCTGTTCTCTTCTTCGTAGCGGTCTAGGACGGCCTCGAAGCGGAACCGCTTTATCTGGGCTCCGTCGCCGAAGAACTGGTCTTCGATGAAGGGCTGGATGTTGTAGGTCCAGATCTTCCTCAGCCGCTCGCGGTCGAGGCCCGGCTTCATGAAGTGGCTGGCCCCGAGCAGCAGGTGCGACCCGCCCAGCGCCTCGGCTAGGTCCCGGTTGACCATGTTGACCAGAACGCCCACCCCTTCCGGCTCGCCGTTGGCGCTCAGCCAGCGCTCGAGCAGTCCGCCGGCGGGGCCGTCGTCGGGGAAGAACGGCACGAAGTGGAAGCGGCGGCGGAGCGCGGCGTCGATGAGGGCGATGGACCGGTCGGCGGTGTTCATGGTGCCGATGAACCGCAGGTTCGAGGGCAGCTCGAAGGGCTCGTCGGGCCGGTAGAGCGTCAGCGCCGACTCGTCCCGGTACTCGAGGAGGAACAGCAGCTCGCCCAGCACTCTGGGCAGGTTGGCCCGGTTGATCTCGTCGATCACCATGACGTGGCGCCGGCCGGGATCGGCCGCGGCCCGCTCGGCCAGCCGGGCCAGCGGGCCGGGAGTGAGCCGATAGGACATGGCCCCGTCGGGATCGGTCTCGGGCCTATATCCCTCGAAGAAGTCCTCATAGGAGGTCGAGGGGTGGAACTGCACCAGCATCCGCCGGCCCGGGTCGGGGGCCAGGGCCTCGGCCAGCTTGCGGGCCAGGTGGGTCTTGCCGGTGCCGGGCGGGCCGTAGAAGACCACTTGGCCTTTGTCGTCGAGCAGCTCCACGATGTCGTCGAGAAAGCCCCGGTCCTCCAGCAGCAGCTCCTCGGCGAGGTCCTCGATCCTCGCGTCGAGGGAGAGGCCGATCTCATCCGGGGAATCCTCAGCCGCCGCCTCGTCGGAGGGTTCTTCGTCGTGGCCGGAGATCTCCTCGTCGTCGGTCTTTTGGGCATGAACGGCGCGGCCCTCGGCCTCGGCCACCCGCATCACCTGTTCCAGCGTCGGGCGCAGCGCCTCGGTGACGGACACGACCTCGCCTCCAAGGTCCAAGCCGTTCAGCGTCTCGGGCTCGTACCACCGGCCGTAGAAGAGATCGCCGCTGGACCCCACGAACCCGTGGAGGCCCGGCCGGGGGCCGTCATCCGACGGCGCGTGGATGACATCGCCGTCAGGCCCCGCGGGCCCGTGCTCGTCATCGTCGCTTGACTTCAAGTCTGACAGGGGCGCGACTTTGAACTGTTCGAACCCCGGCGGCAGCAACGCCTCCAGAGAACTCTTCAGATCGGTCCATTGGCTCAAGTGGCCGGTGCGCAGGCCGATGGCGGCGCCGTTGTGGTTGACCCACAGCCGGACGGCTATTCCCCCGCCGGGCTCTATCGGCAGCCGCCAGTCGACCCACAGGTCGGACCGCCCCCGCCCCGGCTTCCAGTCCCGCTGGGGCTTCTCGACTCGCATATCCAGGCCGGACGCCTCCGAGACCGAGTCACACAGCGCTCCGCCCAGGTGCGCCGAGACCTCGACCAAGGCGGCGGCGTTGGCCCGAAGAGCGGCCGGGTCGATGTCTCTGTCGAGGCCGAACCGGCACCGGTCGATCAGCACCGAGTTGAGGAAGGTCGGCCAGATGTAGTCCCACCACGCTGCGACCCGCTCGAACCGCTCGAAATCGTCGTCGAACTCTGAGAGCACCTGCAGGTAGCGCTGGTAGCGGCCGGCCGGGTCCGAGGTGGACGGCAGCTTCTCGCTGGTGCAGTACTGGATGAAACCCAGAGCGCTCGGCCATGCGACGGGCCAACTCGCCCGGTCCTGCATCGCCCAGAAGTAGGACGCCAAGAACGCGGAGTAGCCGGGCGAGGGATAGCTCCCCGAGCCGATTCGCCTCACCTCGGCGGTCAGGTCGGTGAGCTTGCGGTGGGCCTCGGCGCGGTCGCGGGGCGGGCGCAGCGTCTCCACCAGCACCCGGGCGGTGGCCTCGGGGTCATCGGCCGCCTTGCCTATCTGGTTCAGGAACATCTGCCCCGAGAAGCCGTTGAAGGAGAGAGCGTCCGGGCTCCGGGCCCAGACGGCCATGGATTGGACGAAGTCGCCGAGGTCCCCGCTGCGGGCCAGCCCGTCGAGGCAAGCGAGGGCGTCCGGGGCGCTGCGGCGAAACCTCGCCTGCCGCTCTCGCCCCTCGGCCCCAACCATCGAAAGCTTCGCGGTGGGCACGGACGACGCCGCGGCAGCGTCCCCCCCGGTCGCGTCGAACCGCTCGACGTGGGCCCGGTACCAGCGCCGCCGGAACTCGGCCAGTTCGCTCTCGTGTTCGTGTTCAGCCATGGCCCCAGTCAACCACGGCAGTGCGACACTCGGCCCGCCGACCGCCGCACCAACCCGTTTGCTGGCGAGTCGCCGGTGTTTGCCGCCCGCCGGACCGACGACGACCGCGCCAGCCCCCCGACTCCAGAGTGTCCAAGCCCCCGGTTAGGATTCCTCTTGAGGACGGCTAGGCTGACTCCACGACCCGAGACCGTACGCCCGACGCCCAGGGAATGTGCGAACAATGGCTTTCCCGTTTTACCGGCCAGCTTCGCCGTCGTGGCGGGTCGGGCTGTGCCTCTGGTCTCGGCCTACTACGTCGAATGGCTGACATGATTGCGAACTCTGCGCCATCGACCAGTCGGCGAAGCGAGCGCCTGTGCAGCCGTGACCCTGCGTCACTGGTGGACGGCCTGTCAGCTTCGTCGAGGCGTACATTGCTGGCAGAAGGACGAGCCCTAGGTCGCTATCTCAACGGACAATTCCCAGGTTATCTGATCTTGAGCCGGTATGTAAGGGCGCTGGAACAGACAGCGCCACCTGCTCAGAGGCACAGCCTGAACCTCTCGCCCTTCTTCTTCAAATGGCCAAGTGCGTTACGCCTTATAGATCCTAAATACCCGGTGTGCCGGTTGGCACCAGATCTACAGAAAGAAATGTCTCGACGCATCCAAATCATGGCTGCCTTGTCCGAATTCAATCCACTCACGGCACCCAAGTACCATATCCGCAAGCCAGCTCTTCTACCGTTCGTGATTGTGGAGTTGTCGATACGCATCTCCGTTGACATCTGTTTGCGAGGACTGGGAGCGATTGTACGTCTAGGCTGCCGGTTGCCGAAAATGACTAATAGCAAAGACAGCAAGCGTGCAAACATCAACTCTTGAACCTCAGGTTGTCATCATCGGAAGCGGCCCCGCCGGAGTATCCGCTGCCTTTCCATTGGTAGAAAAAGGCGTTAGCGTATTGATGCTCAATGCAGGCCAATACGATCACAGCTCCATCGAACTTTACAAACACGACACTTTGCGTAGCCTTCGCCAGAGTTCAAGGTTCTGGAAGATCATGATAGGCGAACGATATGAACAATTAGATGCCGATGACGGTTCGCCGCCCAAACATCGGGTTCCCTCGTACCTAAAGACCTTCGCTGAATTCAAACAACGTTATAGAATTGGCACCGAGAATTTTAGCGTGTATGGATCATTGGAGCGCGGTGGATTGTCAAATATATGGAGTACTGGCGTAAGCATGTTTGATGATAATGATTTGCGAGACTATCCCATCTCGCACAAGGATCTCCGCCGTTCCTACCAGCGTGTGACACAACGGATTGGCGTGAATGGTGTCAACGACGATGATCTATCAGCTTTCCACGGACACGAAGAATCATTGCAGCCACCCCTCGTTCCGCATGGCAATGCTCAACTGCTCTATAGGCGTTATCGTGCTCGATCTGGACCAGCGCATAGACAAGGCGTTTTCTTAGGGCACAATAGAATGGCGACATTGACCCGCAACCACCAAGGTCGTCAAGGATGCGTGAAATGCGGTCTCTGTGCATATGGTTGCGCGAGCCAGTCGATGTGGTCAGCCAAATATGATTTGGCGAAACTCTTAGAGTTTCCCAATTTTAGCTATCACGGAAATGCATTTGTCCAACACTTGCGCGGATTGGAAGAAGGTTACCTAATAGATATTGGTGTCGATCCACACCACATCACTGGCAAAATAAAGACGCAACGGGTAGTTTTGGCTAGCGGTACTATAGGTAGCGCTAGACTTGTTCTGGATGCACTTGGCATGTATGATGAGAGCAGAATTTTGCTGAACAATCCGATAGCAGCTTTTGCATTGTTTGTACCGCGTTGGCGGATCAGCAGCTTACTCGATGAGGACGTGTTAGGCTCATCTCAACTGTCATATTACGTGACGATGTCTGACTCAAGTGAGCGCTACGCCTCAGGATATTTATTCCTTGGTGATACATTCTCTACGACTGAATATCTCACTTACATGCCGTTCCCTTATCCTCTTTCACGACAGATTATCCGCCGCTTGCAGCCTACCTTGTTGATTGGAACCTGTTATCTCGGCAGCAGCTATAGTCGCAATACGATGTGGTTGAGTTCTTCTGGAGATCTGAAAATTAGTGGCGGGTATATATCGAGCACAATACCGGCACTTAAAGCGGCGATTAATCGTTTGGCGAGTGCCTTGATACGCTATAACATTTACTTGATACCTGGCAGCATAAATATGGGCAAGATAGGCGTGGATGTTCACTATGCTGGCTCAGTGCCGATGCGGGACAATCCCCGTATAGGTGAAGCTAATTCACTAGGAGAAGTGCAGGGGCTTCCGGGAGTCTATGTGGTGGACGGCTCGGCCCTGACTTCTCTGCCATCCAAATTGCACACGCTGACCATAATGGCCAACGCCGATCGGATCGCGACTGCCATGGCCGCGGCACAGCCAGGTTGACGAGTCGGACCTCCCGCCGGCACGCCCCCGGACTGAGCTACAGCGGGGCGATCTCGAAGCGGGTCTCGTAACGCAGCCGCCGGACGCCGGATACGGCCATGGTCCAGCACCTTCTTGGCCCGGGGGGTGAAGGGGATGTGGCCGCTGGGAGGGCACCACCACTCGGCGAGCCCTGTCGGTGAACCGCTCAAACATCTGTGAGGCCGTCGTCGATCCCGGGCGTAGCCGCCATGGGCGCCTCCTCCTGTCGGTGAACCGCTCAAACATCTGTGAGGCCGTCGTCGATCCCGGGCGTAGCCGCCATGGGCGCCTCCTCCTGTCGGTGAACCGCTCAAACATCTGGGAGGCCGTCCATCGGCGCCTCTGCCCGCTCGAGGGCAGCGTACAATCGCCGGGACCGGGATCGAGCGAGGAGAGCGGCATGGCGTCTTGGGTTCTGATTGAGGGGGGCACCGTCATCGACGGCACCGGGGCGGCGCCGGTCGAGGGGTGCTCGGTGCTGCTGCACGGCGACCGGATCGAGGCGGTCGGCCCCGGCGCCGGCGCCACCGTGGGGGTCGTGCCCCGGGGCGAGGAGGTGGTGCGCATCGACGCCTCCGGCAAGACGGTCATGCCCGGCCTGATCGACGCCCACTGCCACACCTCCTTCGGCGAGACCCGGATGCAGGAGGAGCAGGACCTCTACACCAGCCACGAGCTGCGGACCCTGCGCTCGGCCTGGAACGTCACCAAGGTGCTGAGGTCGGGGGTGACCGGCATCTCCGACCCCGGCGGCAGCTATTTCATCGGGGTCGGCATCCGCGAGGGCATCGCCGAGGGCCTGATCCAGGGGCCGAGGATGACCACCGCCGGCCGGTTCATCACCACCAGCAACGGCATCAGCGACTGGTACCCGTCGTCGGTGGGCGTGCCCGAGTCCAGCATCGGGGTCCTGGCCAACACCACCGACGAGATGGTCACCGAGATCCGCCACCAGGTCAAGAACGGCGTCGATCTGATCAAGATCGGCGACAGCCTCCTCGGCGACTTCGAGGCCTTCTCCCCCGACGAGATAAAGGCCATGTCCGACGCCGCCCACCGCCTCAACAAGCGCATCACCATGCACGCCCGGGGCTCCAACAACGTCGACTCGGCCGTGGCCGCCGAACTCGACTGGATAATGCACGGCAACACTCTGCGAGACGACACGATAGAGCGCTTGGCCGAGTCGAAGATACCGCTGTGCCCGGCGCTGCTGCTGCTGGGCAACCTGGCCGAGTTCGGCCCCGCGGTGGGGGTGCCGATCGCCACCCGGGACGCCTACGCCGGGCTCCTCGACGACACCGCCGAGGCGCTGAACAAGGCCCGGCAGGCCGGGGTCACCATCATCTGCGGCACCGACACCGGCTTCGCGGCCACCCCCTACGGCGAGTGGCACGCCCGGGAGCTGGAGCTGCTGGTGCGCTACGCGGGCATGACCCCGCTGGAGGCCATCAAGGCCGCCACCCACGACACCGCGGTGGTGCTGGGCGACGGCGCCGACACCGGCGCCCTGCTGCCCGGCAAGGACGCGGACGTGATCGTGGTGGACGGCGACCCGCTGGCCGACATCCGGGTGCTGCAGGACAAGCGCCGCATCGAGACGGTGATCCTGCGGGGGGAGGTGCAGCGCTTCGACGACGAGGTGCTGGCCCAGCGCCGGACCTACGAGCAGGCTCAGCACATCTGCCCCGACATCATCACCTACGACAGCGTGTACAACGGCGGCGCCGGCGCCTCCGAGCAGCCCGACGAGCGCGACTTCGCCTCCGACGACGAGCGGGAACTGGCCGCCGAGCTAGCCGACCGGGCCTCCGCCCTAGCCGAGACGGCCTGAGGCCTTTGGACTCCCAGTCAGCAGGTCGTGCCAGGCGCCATCGACACCACCCGCCCTGGCCGAGACGGCCTGAGCCCCCAACATTCTGGGCTCTACCGGAGTCGGATGCCGAACTCTTCTAGGGCGTTTCTTTCGAGCGCGGCCAGGCGAGTGGCCAGGACGCCATTCTCTTCCGAGGCCCCGCCGGCTTCGGCGAACACCTCCTCGGCGCACACCGCGAGATCGCGGGCGAGCCGGATCATCCCCGGCATCTGGGCCTCAGCATCGGCCCACTGCTGTTCGATGTGGTTGCTGTACACGGCTCTCACGTGCCATTGCGACGCGGCGGTCGTCGGCACCCCCGATGACGACAACATGGCGTTGATCCGGTCGCGCTGACCCCCCGCCGGTATTTGATCGATGAGGTCTTGAACGTCGTGAGTGTGTTCAGGACTGACGCCGTGAATGGCGACCACCGTCTTGATCGCGTTCTCTATGGCGTTGGCCGCGTGGCCGCACGCCAGGCGCCTCCTGTTCTTCAACAGGCGGGCCTTGGTCCCTTCATCGCCGGCGATCTCAGCCTCCTCGGGAAGCATCTCCCTGGCGAGAGCGCCTATGTGGTCGCTGATGTCTCTGAACCGGTTGGCGGCCACATCAAGGTTATTCAAAGGTCCGTTCATCTGCTTCCCCCAGTCGGGCGCGGTCAGCGCCGGCCTCTCAAGCAGGGTGATCGATTTGCCGCGCAAGCTGGCCTCGAACGAGGCGGACACCCGCTCAGTGCGGATCTTCCACTCCGGCGGGTCGGTCACGTGAACGTCCACGGAGAACGGCACCGCCCGCCGGGCCGTCTCGGACATGCGCAACTGCAACACGCTTCGGCCCCAGTAGTCGCCGAGGTCGTCCACGACCACCATCAAGTCGATGTCGCTGCCAGGGCACGCAGCGCCGCGGGCCACCGACCCGAACACCATCACCCGCTGCACGTGAGGCACCCCGGCCATGGCTGCGATGGCCTTCGCCGCCGCCCGGGCGTCCTCGATCCCCGGCGCGGCCCGAACGGGTACAGCCACAGCCGCCACGGGTAGGATCGTACCGTGATCCAATATCCGCTCGGGGTCGGCGGCGTCCTCACCAGGGTGCTCGAGGCCGGCGCCGGCGACAAGACCATGCTGCTGGTCCACGGCGTGGGGGCCCGGGCCGACCGGTGGCGGCGGAACCTGGAGGGGCTGGCCGCCGCCGGCTACCACCCCTACGCCGTAGACCTGCCCGGCCACGGCCTGGCCCAAAAGGGTGCCGACAGCCCCTGCACCGTGCCCGAATACGCCCGCTTCGCCCGAACGATGCTCGACGACCTGGGCGCCGGCGAGGTCTATCTGGTCGGCACGTCGCTGGGCGGCCACGTGTGCGCCACCGCGGCCTGCGAGATGCCCGACCGGGTGGCCGGGCTGGTGCTGGTGGGCACGGTGGGGATCACCCCCGTCGGGGCCGAGCGCCGCAAGCGGACCGAGTCCCTGGTGGGCGAGGCGTCCTGGGAGGCGGTGGGCCGCAAGCTGCGGACGGTGCTGCACGACGAGGCGCTGGTCACCGACGAACTGCACCGCGAGGAGTTCCGCATCAACAACTCCCCCGGCGCGGCCGAGGGATTCGAGCGCATCGCCGCCTACTTCGGCAACCGTCTCGACGACGACGCGGTCGGCGATCGGCTGGCGGCGCTGGCTGGCGCCTTCCCGGTGCTCATCGTCTGGGGCCGCGAGGACGTCGGCTTCCCGCTTGAGCTGGGCGAGGCCGCCCACGCCAAGCTGCCCGGCTCGACGCTGGCGGTGATGGACGGTGCCGCCCACGCCCCCTACTTCGAGCGTCCCGAGGCCTTCAACCGGATCGTCACCGACTTCCTGGCCGGCCGCCTGGGCTCCGACCCCATCGAAGGCGTAGAGCTGACATAGTCCGCAGCGGGCCGCCAGTCCGGGCTTGGTCGGCCTTACGCCGCGATCGTCCGAGATTTCAATTAGGAGATGCGAGCCCCCTCGCCGCCGGCTTCGCTCCCGGCCCGGTCGGGCCGTTAGCCTGCGGGCATGGCTGTTGAACCAGACGCACTGCTCGAGCGGATCGACGAGGTAGTCGAGGCCGAGCACATCAAGTTCCATCCACTGGTCGAGGAGATCTGCGCCGGACGGGCCGACACCGAGGCGCTGCGGGGGTTCGCCCGCCAGTTCTTCTTCGTCGGCCCCAAGCCCAACCCCCGGCCCCACTGCGCGGTGTACGCCTACGCCCCCGAGGGCGACCCCGACATCGAGAACCTCTGGTTCGGCGACGTGTTGATGGAGGAGGCCACCGGCAGCCACTCCGGGACCAGCCACCACCTGCGCATCTACTTCGACTGGTGCGCCACCCTGGGCCTGTCCGACGAGGACATGGCCAAAGTCGACCCGATCCCCGAGACGGCCGCCTTCGAGCAGTGGCGCTACTTCAACGCCTACAAGGGCGACTGGATCGCGGCCATCGCCGGGATCGCCTTCATCGAGTCGGCCTCGGCCAAGCGCAACGACCTGCTCATCGAGTCGTTCGTGAACAACTACGGCTACGAGCGGGGCAGCGACGGCCTCAAGTACTGGGAAATACACGCCTCAGAGATCGAGGAGGGCCACGGCGACATCGGCCCGGCCATCGTCCGCCGCTACGCCCTAGACGACTACACCCAAAACCGAGTGTGGACCGCCGTCCGCCGCAGCATAGACCTGCAATGGCTAGCCTTCGACGGAATGCACCGAGCCTTCATACAGAAGGCCCCCCGCTACACCCGCTGGCAAGAATAATCTCCCCCTCCAGCACCGTCGAGAGGCACCGATAAGCCAGATCGCTAGGCCGGTGGGTGGCACGGGGGCAAGGTTTTGCCGCCCCGCGGCAAAACCGCGCCCGTGACAGGACCCGCCGGCCGGACAAGCAAAAAGTCAAATGGGCGTTGACAGCAGCCGATCGACGGTGAAAGTATCCGCCACCACCGTTTTCTCAGCGAACAAAGCCCGCCCGCCAGAGAACACGACCCGATCTCGGTAAGTGCCCACGCTGAACAGGCTGGTCTCCCCGTTGGCGGTGGTCTGGTACAGCGAGTAGTTGGCCTGCACCGACCACACCGGCGACCCGTCGGAGTCCTCGGGCCCCGACACCCGCACCGCCCCCAGCACGTGCTTGTCGGTGTGGACGTTGTACAGCACCGCCTCCCGCAGCGACAGGATGCGGTCCCGCAGCATGTCCTTGCTGTAGCAGGACATCAGCTCCAGCGGGTAGCCGGCGTCGACGTTCTCCCGGGACAGGATCCGGTACGAGCAGTCCTCCGCGAACAGCTCCAGCCAGTCCTCGAGCCGGTCGTCGTCGATGAAGTGGACGTAGTCGGCCATCAGATCGGCGATGGCCTGGCGCTCGCCGCCGCCCCCGCCCCCCGAACCCGCTGTCGAACCGGACATCAGGCCGCGGGCTCGATTCCCATCAGCTCGTAGTAGTACGACCAGAACCCCCGGATGGGGGTCTCGGTCACCAGGTACTCCTGATGGTCGGCGATGGGGCCCTTGCCGCCGATCTCGACCACGGCGTGCTCGTCCTGCTCGCGCCGCACCGCGGTGTGGACCATCTCCACCGCCTCGCCGTCCTCCATCGAGATGAGCCCGCCCGGCCCCACCAGGTTGGCCTGGGCCAGCCGGTGCCGGGTCATCTCCTCGTCGTCGTCGGCGAAGCCGAAATAGGTCCAGTACAGGTCCATCTCGCCCGGCCCCCGGGTCTGGATCTGGCGGGTGCAGAGGCTGTTGGTGATCTGCTGCACCACCAGGTTGGGGAACACCGACAGGATGGTCAGGGTGATGTCGTCGGGGTACTCCTTGCGGTAGGCGAGCATCGACGGGTCCTTGAGCCTAAAGCCCTGGTCGAACACGTTCTCGGTGTCGGCGAAAGCCTCGACGTCGCCGGCCTCGTCGCTGGTGCCGGCCAGGCTGTAGCTGATGTTGTGGCGGTGGCGGGAGTCCATCTTGGCCCCGCCGAGCTGGGTGGGCCGATACAGCCCGAAGGTGGCGTGGAACATGTGCAGCAGGGCCCCGTGGTTGGGGTCGCGCACGTTGTCGTTGTAGAGCTTCCAGTTGCCGAATATGCGCTGGCGCTGGTAGCCGATCAGCTTGATGGGGCGGGCGAAGATGCGGTCCAGCTCGGCCCGCACGCTGGGGCCGAGGTAGTCCTCCAGGGGCTCGGCGCCGTCGGAGAACGTCCCGAACAGCACCCCCTGATAGCTCTGCACCCGCATCTCGTCGAGGCGGACCGAGGCGATGTCGAAGTCGGCGGGCAGCCCGCCCTGGCCCCGGTGGCCCCGGGCGAAGGGAACACCGCGGAGCTGCCCGGTCAGGTCGTAGGACCACTGGTGGTAGAAGCAGGTGTGCATCCGGGAGTTGCCCCGGCACTCCCGCTTGAGCAGCGTCCCCCGGTGCATGCACCGGTTCACGAAGGCGGAGACCTCGCCGTCGTCGCGGCGGTTCACCAGCACCGGGGTGTCGCCGATGACGGTGGTGACGAAATCGCCGGGCTCGGGCACCTCGGCCCCCAGGGCCAGGTAGTTCCAGGCCGGCCCCCTGAAGATCCGCTCCTGCTCTTGGCGGTAGATGTCGTCGTCGTGGTAGGCGGCGAAGGGGATGCGGGTGAAGTCGTCAGCGGGCCAGTCGAGCTCCAGGGCGGCGGCGGTCATCTAGGGCGTACTCCGTTCCAGGGCGGCGGTCATCTAGGCGTACTCCGTTCCAGGGCGGCGGTCATCTAGGCGTACTCCGTTCCAACGGCGGCGGTCACTATGCATACTCCGTTCCAACGGCGGCGTGGTCATCAGGCGAACTCCGCCCCGACGGCGGCGGCCAGCCGGCGACGATATTCCAAGGCCGGCTCGTCGGCCACCTTGAGGTGCAGCTCGGCGGTGATGTCCAGCGGCAGCATCTCGGGCCGCTGGCTCTCGACGATGGCCCGGTCCTGCTCGATCACCTTGGTGTGGAAGGCGGTCAGCTCCTCGTCGGTCTGGGCCTGCCGGCCCTTCTGGCCCACGAACTCCCAGAACCGCACCCTGTCCAGCGAGATGGGCTGGTTGGCGATGAACACCACCGTGGAGAGGGCCTCGGCCGTTATCAGCAGCCGCCAACTGAACGGCAGCTCCACCCAGGTCTTCTGGGTGACCAGCTCGTCGGCGTCGCCGAACATGGCCTCGTCCACGTCGTGGCGGCGGGCGGAGAAGGCGAACCCCCGGTCGGTGTCCTCCATGTCGAAGGGGGCGATGACGGTGGCGGCCGGGTCGGCCAGCAGGCCGGGGTGGACGAAGGGCAGGTGGGAGGTGTCGATGGCGTTCTCCACGAAGCGGGCCGCGCTGGCGTTCCAGGTCCACTCCCCCGTGCGGATCACGTGGAACCCGTCCTCGTACTCGGGGAACTCCGGCACCGGGGCCACCGGCTCCTCCAGGGCCACGTACACCAGCGAGTAGTGCTCGGCGGTCCGGTAGGCCGGCACCCGGGCCTGCGACGGGATGCGCTGGGCGTCGGGGGGCTGGGACGGTATGCGCACGCACTTGCCGGAGGTGTCGTAGGTCCAGCCGTGGTACGGGCAGACGAGGCACCCGTCGGCGTTGAGGCTGCCCATCGACAGCCTCGTCCCCCGGTGTATGCACAGGTCGGCCAGGGCGTGGATCTGCCCGCCGCTGCGGAACACCACCAGGTCCTCGTCGAGCAGGGTGGTGCGGATAGGGCCGCCGCCGTCGAGCTCGTCGACCGCGGCCACCGGGTGCCAGTACTTGCGAAGCTCCGGGCTCGCGTCGCTCACGCTTCCCCCTTCCTCCGAGCCCCGCTCGGACGCCGATTTGGGCCGGACCCTAGATTTGGTCCTATGCTCTTGCGAGCTCGGTCGGCATTCTAAGTGTGCCGGCCCCGATGGAGCCAGTTTGGAGGGCCCATATATGAAACGCGTTATCGCACTCCTGTGCCTGTTCGGCCTCGTAGCCGCGGCCTGCGGCGGCGACGATGACTCCGACGGGGGCGAAACCACCCCCGCCACCACGGCCGCCCCCGCCGCCGAGACCACGGCCGCACCCGCCGACGACATGTCGGACGAGCCGATCAAGTTCGGGTTCCTCAACGGCCAGACCGGCGACTACGGGCCGTGGGGCGACTGGGCCCGGTGGGCGGCCGAAGTGGCGGTCGAGGAGCTGAACGCGGCCGGCGGCGTGCTGGGCCGCACCGTCGAGCTGGTGGTCGAGGACAACGGCTCGACCCCGGAGGGCGCGGTGTCGGGCTACGCCGAGCTCACCGAGGTGGACGGCATCCACGCCCTGGGCGGGATCGAGTCCGACGGCATGCTGGCCGTGTTCGACACCGTCCACGAGCAGCGGTTGCCCACCATCTGCAGCACCTGCGGCACCACCGAGCTGGACAACACCGGCGGCGAATACGTCTTCCGCATTATCGGATCGGACACCGACAACGGCATCATCGGCGCCCAGGTGGCCCGGGACGAGGGCTACGACAACGTGGCCATGCTGGTGGAGCTGAGCGAGGGCACCATCAGCCCCGCCGACGTCTTCAAGAGCGTGTTCACCGAGCAGATCGGCGGAACCGTCACCGAGGACGTCCGCTTCGACGCCGGGCGCGCCAGCTACTCCGCCGAGGTGGCCCGGGCCTTCGACTCCGGCGCCGACGCGGTGTACATCTCCGTCGGGTTCGAGACCGGCGTCCCCATCCTCAACGAGTGGAAGCGCCGGGGCTACGCCGACGTCCCCCTGATCCTCACCACCGACCTGCTCAGCCCCGACATCGCCGGCATCGTCAGCGACGTGGAGGGGGCCTCGGCGGTGGTGGCCGCCGCCGCCTACGACACCGAGGGCAACCCGGCCTGGGACGCCTACGTGCCCCGGTTCGAGGCCAAGGCCGGCGACCCGCCCGAGATCGGGTTCTACGACGCCTGGCAGTACGACCAGTACATCATCCTCGGCTTGGCCATGGAGAAGGCCGGCACCACCGACGGGGCGGCCGTGGCCGCGGCCATCCCCCAGATCACCAACCCGCCCGGCAAAGAGGTGTTCACCTACGCCGAGGGCCTGGCCGAGCTCAGGGCCGGCAACGAGATCGACTACCACGGGACCACGTCGAACATGAACCTGAACGACGTGGGCAACCTCCTGTCGCCGGTCATGGCTGTGAGCGCGGTGACCGACGGCTCCTGGCAGGTCCGGGACTACGTCGAGCTCGACCCGGCGCTGGAGAAGCCGTCTTCCTGAGGCCGACGGCGACCTGACCGCACCGGCCGGCCCGGGGCCTCTCCCCCGGGCCGGCCGGTGGGTCGCCGCCCACGCCGCTGACGGGCAACCGCCGTGCAGAACGTCGTCTTCGGGATCGTCACCGGCAGCACCCTGGCCGTAGCCACCATCGGCTTCGCCATGGTGTACCGGACCGAGAACTTCCTCAACATCGCCCACGCCCAGATGATGGCGCTGGGCGGCTTCATCGGAGTCGTCCTGGTGGACAGCTACGGCTGGAACATCTTCGCGGCCGGGGCCGTCACCGTGGTGGCCGTGGGTGCGCTCGGAGTGGTGGTGGCCGCGGTTTTCTTCCGGCCGGTCCGCCACTTGGGCGGCACCGTCTTGCTGTTCACCTCCATCGGGGTGGCGCTGATGCTCTACGCGGTGATCATCGCCGTGTTCCGCACCCAGGCCCGCTTCTACCCGGTCGGGTTCGGCGGACGCTACGAGTTCGCCGGGGTCAACGTCTTGACCGCCGATCTGGTGATCGTGGGCCTGGCCTTCGCCAGCATCTTCGCCCTTCAGCTCTTCCTGAACGGGACCGGGCTGGGCCGGGCGGTGCGGGCCACCGCCAGCAACGACGACCTGGCCCGGGTGCGGGGGGTGCCGGTGCGGCGGGTGTCCAACACCATCTGGTTCATCAGCTCGGCCTTCGGGGCCATGGCCGGGGTGATGATCGGCGTGCTCAGCTCGGTCAACGCCGAGATCGGCTGGCACCACATCCTGACCGTTCTGGCCGCCGCGGTGCTGGGCGGGCTGCGCAGCATCAGCGGGGTGATCGTGGCCGGGCTGCTGCTGGGGATCGTGATGGACGTCTCGGTGCTGTTCATCCCCTCCGCCTACCGCCCGGTGGTGGCCTTCGGGGTGCTGGTGGCGGTGCTGGTGTTCAAGCCCGAGGGGCTCCTGGCCGTCCAGCGGCGCAAGGAGGCCGCGGTCGCGTGACCGCCCCCGCCGGCCTGACCGCCTCCGCCGCCCCGGACGTCTCCGCTCTGGCCGCATCGGACGGCCGACAGGCGGCGGGCCCGTGACCAACCCCGTCTTCTGGGTGGGGGTGCTGACCCTGGCGCTGATCTACGCCAACCTGGCCATGGTCCTCAACGTCGAGTCGGGCTGGGGCGGGATGTGGGACTTGGGCATAGCCGGCCTGCTGGCCTCCGGCGCCTACTTCTACGTGATCCTCGGCGTCGACAACCCCGACCTGGACACCCGGTTCGTGCCCGGGCTGCCCATGTGGCTGGCCTGGCCCTTGGGCGCTCTCTTCACCGGGCTGGTGGCCTTGGCCATCGCCTTGCCCTCGATGCGATTGCGGCGCGAGTACTTCCTCATCACCACGCTGGCCTTCGCCGAGATCATCCGCCAGCTCGCCGTCATCCAAGCCGATCTGACCCGCGGCACCGTCGGCTTCTCCAGCCTCGACCGGCCCTTCGACACCCTGGTCGAGGGCCGCAACTACAACTACGTGCTGCTCGGGATCGTCGCCTTCGCCACCCTGGTGATGTATCTGATCACCCGGCGCATCGGGATGTCGTCCTACGGCCGGACCCTGCGGGCCGCCCGCGACAACGAGGCCCTGGCCCTGGCCCTGGGCAAGCGGGTCAACCGGATGCGGATCAAGACCTTCGTGCTGGCCGGGGTGCTGATGGGCGCAACCGTCCCCCTCTATTTGTTCTACATCAGGTCCCTCACCCCCCAGCTCTTCGCGCCGGGCATCACCTTCACCGTCTGGACCGCCCTGGTGATCGGCGGCCTGGGCAGCATCCGTGGCGGCTTGGTGGGCGCGCTGGTGCTGATCGTGTTCACCGAGGGGGTGGACCTGATCGAGGTCGACCCCCAGTACATCAACATCCTGGTGGCTATCCCGTCGTTCATGGTGGGGCTGCTGCTGGTGCTGGTGCTGCGCTTCCGGCCCGACGGCCTCATCACCGAGCGCAACACGTTCGGGGCCCGGATGCGGGGCCGGGGCCGGCTCCTCCCGGCGACGGCCGGAGTCGCGGCCGCCACCGACCCCGCTTCGAGCCCGGCCGAGGGATCGGCCGCGCCGGCGGACCCGGCGTAGGCGATAGGGCGCGCCGTGGAGCTGGTTCTGGATCAGGTCCGCAAGGCCTTCGGCGGGGTTCTGGCCGTGGCCGACGTGTCGGCCACCATCCCCCAGGACGGGATCACCGCGCTGATCGGGCCCAACGGGGCGGGCAAGACCACTCTGTTCAACGCCATCACCGGCTTCGATCCGCCGGATCAGGGCACGATCACCTTCGGGGAGCGCCGCATCGACGGGCTCCCGCCCTGGCGGGTGGCCGAGCTGGGCCTGATCCGGACCTTCCAGACCCCGGTCGGGTTCACCACCCTGACCGTGCGGGAGAGCATGCTGGCCGCGGCCACCCCCTGGTTCATGGAGTCCCCCCGGGCGGCCTTCGGGTTCGGGCTGGGGCAGCGGGGTCGCGACCACGAGCGGGAGGCGGAGGCGAGGACGGCGGAGATCGCCGTCGAACTCGGGCTCGGCGACCTGCTCGACGTGCGCACCGACGAGCTGTCGGCCGGCGACCGCAAGCTGCTCGAGTTCGCCCGCCAGCTCATGGCCGAGCCCAAGATGCTCCTGCTCGACGAGCCGGCCGCGGCGGTGGCCCCGGCCAACATCGACAAGCTGTCGCGGCTCGTGCGCAAGCTGTGCGACGACCGGGGCCTCGGCAGCCTCATCATCGACCACAACCTGTCGTTTCTGATGAAGATCGCCGACGAGGTCCACGTACTGGACCAAGGGGTGCTGATCGCCTCGGGCCCGCCGGATCAGATCGCGGCCGACCCCGAGGTCATGCGGGTGTACCTGGGCGAGCAGGCCGGCGAAGGGGCCGGGCGGTGAGCGAGTCGGCCGAGGCCGCCGAGCCGGGCGTGAGCGAGCTGGCGGCGGGCGAGCCGGCCGGCGAGGCTGCCGCGGGCGAGCTGGCGGAGGCCGGGCCGATCCTGCGGGTGGAGGGCCTCGACGCCGGCTACGGGGGCTTCCCGGTGCTGCACGGCGTGGACCTCGACGTCTCCGTCGGCGAGATCGTGGCCGTGGTGGGGCCCAACGGGGCGGGCAAGTCGACCCTGCTCAAGACCATCTTCCGGCTGCTGCCCGCCCAGGCCGGGTCGGTGCGCTTCGACGGCGCCGACCTGCGCCGGACCCCGCCGCACGGCCTGGCCGCCCTGGGCATGGGCTACGTGCCCCAGGAGAACAACACCTTCCCCGACCTCAGCGTGCGCGACAACCTGGCCGTGGGGCTGCGGGGCCAGAGCCCGGTCGAGATCCGCCGCCGCATCCGGTCGGTGGGCGAGTCCTATCCGGCCCTGGCCGACCGCATGGGCCAGAACGCCAGCACCCTGTCGGGCGGCGAGCGCCAGATGCTGGCTCTGGCCAGCGCCATGATCGCCAATCCGAAGTTCCTGGCCCTCGACGAGCCCACCACCGGGCTGGCCCCGTCCATCGTGCGGGAGCGCATCGACGACATCCTGCGCATCCGCGACGCCGGCACCACTCTGCTGTGGGTGATCGAGGAGAGCCCGCTGCTGTGCCTGCCCCACGTGGACCGGGTGTTCGTGATGCAGGCCGGCGTGCTCGACCCGCCGGTGACCAGTCAGGCCGTGCTCGAGGACGCGGCCCTGCACTCGCTGTTCTTCGGGGTCGATCAGAGGGCCGACCAGCCCGACGGGCCGCCCGAGGCCGGATGACCCGATGAGCGACCCAACGCAAAGAGAGGTAAGGCGCCGATGCCCATAGTGGTGCGCAAGATCCCGTTCGAGTTCGTGACCGACACCGGCGGGCTGCTGGCCGAGATCGAGTCGGGCTCGTTCGTCGCCGACGAGATCATCGCCGTGGTCGGCAAGACCGAGGGCAACGGCGGGGTCAACGACTTCTCCCGCATCCTGGCCGACCGGGTGCTGCGCGACTTCCTGGTGGCCCACGGGACCCGCAGCCGGGCCGAGATCAACGAGATGCCCATCGTGTGGTCGGGCGGCACCGACGGCGTGATCGCCCCCCACATGAACGTGTTCGCCCGGGTGGGCGATGACGGGAGCGACGCTGGCGGCGGCGGTGGTGGCGCTGGCGGCGGCGAGAAGCGGCTGGCGGTGGGGGTGGCCATGTCCGAGCCGATCCTGCCCGAGGAGATCGGCCGGCTGGCCATGGTGGAGAAGGTGGCCGAGGGGGTGCGGCGGGCCATGGCCGACGCTGGTATCGACGACCCGGCCGACGTGCATTTCGTGCAGTCCAAGACGCCGCTGCTCACCCGGGAGCGCATCGAGGACGCCCGGGCCCGGGGCCAGACGGTGGCGCTGGAGGACACCATGGAGTCGATGGCGGTGTCCAACGCCACCGCCGCCTTGGGGATCGGCTACGCGGTGGGCGAGATCCCCCTCCCCCGCCCCGAGCAGATCGCCAAGGACCTCGACCTGTACTCGTCGGTGGCGTCGTGCTCGTCGGGGGTGGAGCAGGTCGCGGGCCAGATCGTGGTGGTGGGCAACCGGGCCGGGGCCGGGGGCGACTTCCGCATCGGGCACTCGGTGATGCGCGACGCCTTGGACTTCGACGGCATCTACGACGCCATCCGCTCGGCCGGGCTGGACCTGCCCGAGCGGCCCCACCCCAGCGATCTGGGCGACGCCCTGGTCAACTGCTTCATCAAGTGCGAGACCGACCCGTCGGGGCGGCTGCGGGGCCGGCGGCTGGTGTCGATCAACGACTCCGACATCCACCACACCCACCACACCAAGGCCGCGGTGGGGGCGGTGGCGGCCGCCGCCATCGGCGACCCGGCCGTCTACTGCTCAGTGGCCGCCCTCCAGCAGGGCCCGGCCGGCGGCGGCATGGTGGCCGCCATAGTCGACATGTCCAAAGCTTCTTAACGGGTTTTCTGAGCAAAAATCGTTGCTATACGGCAATTTTTTGCTCAGAAAAACTGGGGGGGGGGGGTTAGCTTCGTCCGGCCGGCGGGTCCTGACTTTTGATCGCCAGGGACGGGAAGTAGAAGAGGGGGTCGGTGCCGAGCGAGTCGTAGCCGGTGGTGCGGATTTTATCGAGAACAGCTTGGAGTCTGTTCGACTGGCGCAAGTCTCCGCCCGCGGTTCGGTGGGCTTCTGAGGCCAGCAGGGCGCAGGCTTCGGCTAGGTTCACCAGGCCGGTCTTTTGCTCCTCCGCTTCGGCCCATTGCTTCTCAAGGTGATTGCCGTAGTTGCTCTTGGTATGCCACAGTGAGATTTCTCGGGTAGTCAACCCGGCGGCGTCAATCGCCTGACGCAGGCCCTCGCCCGTTGACGGTCGTGCAATTGATCCAAGAGGTTGGCGATGTCGTGAACTTTCTCCGGTGAGGTGCCTTCCAGCGCTACCAGCACTTTTATGGATGTCTCAACTGTCCGGGCTGCGGCTCCACACAGCCTGCGCATTCGGTTGAGCCGATCCCGCTCTTTGTCTTCGGGCTCTTCTGCCGCCGCTTCGAATTCATCGGGTGACAAGTGTCCATTGAGTTCTCGGCAATTGAGATAAACATCATCGAACCGCCGTTCGGCTTCTTCCAGGTTGTTGTCCACGCAGCCGATCTCCTTACCCCAGTCGGGGCTCACGACGGGTTCGCAGTCGATGAGAGCCACTGCGTAGACGGCGATGGACGCCTCGAATGACGCTGAGACTTCGGTGGTGCGCTTTCGCCATTCCGGGAAGTCGGTCACATGCACGTGTACGGGATGCCCGACCTTTTCCCGCGTCTCGGTCATCAGCGCTTTCTGCCGGTCCCACCGGTCGGAGTAGTCGCCCAAATCGTCGAAGATCGCCACCAAGTCGATGTCGCTGTGGGTCTTGGCGGTGCCTTTGGCCACCGAGCCGTAGAGCAGCACCCGGGTGGCTCCGTGGGCCGCGACCGTCTCGGCGGCCCGCTGGGCGTCCTCGAGCGTCGGCGCGGATCGTGTGGTCACAACCATCGGGTCTGAGAATAGTGAGACCAGATTGAGCCAGTTGACTCGTTCTCACCGGCGCGCCTCCGCCTAGCAGTGCCTTGCGGGGGAAGCGGATGCCGACGATACCGGCACCGATCCCCCCTCCGGCCGGCGGGTCCTGTCACGGGCGCGGTTTTGCCGCGGGGCGGCAAAACCTTGCCCCCGTGCCACCCCCCGGCTTGGACTTCGACTTCCGACGACCGGGCGGCGGGTCAGGGTGGGGTGGGGGTTAGGGCTTGCCAGCAGACTAGGTGGACGTCGTCGGGGGTGATCTCCGGCAGGGGCTCGGGGGTGGAGTAGGGCTCTAGGCCGAGGTCGCCGATGACGGCGAGGACGGCGGCGGCTCGCTCGGCTGGCTCGCCGTCGGCGTTGAGGGCGGAGCGGACGGAGCGGACGACGCGCTCCTGGTAGGGGGCATGGAGGGCGTCCACCGCCCGGTCGATCTCGTCCTGGGTGAGCTCGGGGGGCGGATGGGAGCGGACCAGCTCGGCGGCGCGCCGCAGGGCCGGGGCGATGTCGGGCTGGAGGTTGGCCGGGTCGGCGTTGTGGTCGTCGAGCCAGCCCATAGCGGCGAGACATTAGCCACCCCCCGTGGCAAGCTCCCCCCGGGCGGCCCGGTCGCGGGGCGTGTACCGAGTCACGCCCGAATGCGGACTTAAAAGAAGGCCCCGCCGAAGCGGCGGCGACAAGCGCTGCCGACGGCGGGGGGGTGACTCCCTACTATAGCGGCATCATCGGCGACCGTCAACGTTCTCGCCGCGGCGGGCGTGTGCGTAGTCAGCCGGACCTAGCATGTGACGCTGGCTGATGAACGTATGGGGGCCGATGCGGCGGTCTCCGTATGACCAGGCGGCGGTCTCGCAGGCCGCCCCGAGCCGGTGGGCCCCGGCCAGCGCCCGCAAGAGGTCAGAGTCGCCAGAGAACAGCACCACCACATCGACAGTGTGCTCGGCCCTTGCCAACACCACATCGGCGGCCGCCATGGCGTCGATCCCCTTCTCGCGGGGTTGTCCGTCTCTGGAGTAGATGAGTTGCTGCACGCCGTACAGACATCGGATGCCCGCCCGTTTGGCTGTGGCCTGCCAGCGCCGGATCTGCCGCTGTGTCTGAGCGTGCCCCAGCGGGTCTCGGCGCTGATCTGGGATGCCTCTGTAAATCCCCACCAGCGCCAACCGCCGGTCGGTCAACGCTCCGGGGTAGTCGGGGCGGCGGGCGACGATCCGCTGCGCCAACAGGACCGGGTTGAAATATCCATCGCCGGGCGTTGCGCCCGAGGGCGGCCGGCCTTGGGACTGCCAACAGGAGATGGCCTGCTTCGCCCCTTGTCGGGCGTTCCAGTAGTCGAACATCACCGCGACCTTGGCGGCACCTGTCGGCGGGCTGGCGCGTTCCCGGTCGGTCATCTGTCCAGGCACGACGGCAAGGTCTCCCTTTCAGTTGCTGAGGGCGAAGGCGGCCAACGGCTCGGTGGCCCTTCCGAGGACCGTGTGCCGTAGAGCGATGGGGGTTGGGTCAGCCGTGACGACCGGGGGACGTTGTCCCGAGCATGAAGGGCGTAACCCCGGCCGTTTGCCCGAAGGCAGGGACCCGAAGGCAGGGACGGTTCCGGGGCTTTCAGGAGAACACTGTATGCAGGGCATGCGCTGATGTCAAGGCTCAACCCTCAGGTCATCGTTGAGCGGCTCAGGCTCTGAAGGGCACGGCCCTGTGCCTGCTGCTGGTAGTGGGCGGGTGCCGGGTCACAGGGTGTGTACCGAGTCACGCCGAATGCGGGATTAAAGAGAGCCCCCGCCGAAGCGGCGGCGGCGAGCGCTGCCGGCGGCGGGGTGGTGACCCCCTACGATAGCGGCATCATCGGCGACCGTCAACGTTTTCGCCGCGGCGGGCGTGCGCGTAGTCAGCCTGGCCGAGCATGTGGCACTGGCTGAACAGTTGGGGGCCGATGCGGCGGTCTCCACACGACCAGGCGGCGGTCTCGCAGGCCGCCCCGAGCCGGTGGGCCCCGGCCAGCGCCCGCCATTCGCGGCTGCCGGGATGACCGGCGGGCGCGGTTTCTGTCATGTGTATCGCCCAGCAGAACGGGCAGGCTGATCTGGGGCGGGGACGCTGACCGTGACCGACCATCCGTATTCGCCGACGCTGGCCGCGATGATCCCGATGTGGCGGTAGACGTTGGCGGACTTCAGCCGCCAGCCGGGGTATGCGGCGAGCAGGTCTTCTATGGCCGCGAACGACTGATCGTAGGCGGTCTGGTAGTCGTCGGCTTCGCCGCTGCGCTGGATCTCGTGGACGCTGCCGCCGGGCCTGGGGACGCGGGCGGCCTCGTGGTCGGGGCGCCAGGCAGGGTCAGTCATGGCCCCACGGTACCGAAAAACGAGATGCCGCCGCCGCTGAGGGGCCGTCGTTCCAAGCCGCTGGCGCGGTGGGCGCAGCGGCGCAGGGGCCTCAGTGGTCGGCGCAGGTGCCGCAGTCGTTTAACACCCATCCCTTATGCCGGGGATTGACATATGGATTAGCATATGGTCATGGCCCGTCAAGAGGTGCTGGTTCAACTTGAAGACGATCTGGTCGAACAACTGGACCAAATCGCTGAAGACCACGGAACCAACCGCTCCGAACTGCTCCGGCGCGGTGCCCGTGCGGTGATCGAAGCCGAAGACCTAGCCGAGGCCGACCGCCGACTGGTGGCGGCCTATCGGCGTCAGCCCCCTGATTCCGCGCTGGTTCAATTAGCAGCCCGCCTCGCCGCCCTCTCGTAAGCCCAGCGGGCTGAACTCGACCAAGCGCTGCGCTACACCTTTCGACATCATCTATTGATCGGCATCCAGAGATCGCCCGGGTCGCGGGCGTGTGCCGAGTCACGCCCGGACGCGGACCCAAAAAAGGGAGCCCCCGCCGAGCGGCTGCGGCGAGCGCTGCCGGCGGCGGGGTGGTGACCCACCATGATAGTGGTATCACCGGCACCCGTCAAGGCGTAACCCCGGCCGTTTGCCCGAAGGCAGGGACGGTTCCGGGGCTTTCAGGAGTGACTGTACCACAAGCGGTGCGCTGATGCCACCCCACGACCGCTACCTGCCAGCGGCGGGGCGGGCAATCAGCGAGGCTGTGGAAACCAGCCTTTCAGCAAGCTCTTCAGGCGGACGAAGGACCGATCGGTGCAGGACTTGGTGCCTACCCTTTCGGCGAGCTGTCGGTAGATGGATGAAGAGCGCGGGATCTGCCGCCGGCGGAGGGCTTCTTCAAGGGCGGTTTTAGGATCGCTCGGCTTGGGTTGCCCGGCTCGCCATAACTTCGCGGAAGCAAGGGTGGAGCGCAAACGCTCATTCGACGGCCACCCCAGGACCTTCGCCACATGAGGGGAAGTGCTGAAGACCCAAGCCTCCAACTCGGGCTCGATCACCACGGCCCTGGCCCAACCTTCTTTGTAGCGCCTGTACAGAGATTGCTCCAACTGTTCTTCGAGTTCTGAACCGCTAGAAGCTGGGACTCCGCCCCACTCATAGTCGAGAATGACAAGGGCATGCTTTGCGGTGGGATAGTAGCTATTCAGTATTTTCTCACTGCTGTAGAAGCATCCTGAATCATGTTCTGGATGAATGACAACTTTATACTTGAAGACGCGTGTGCCAAGACTCTTTGGTCTTTGAAGCAACTGAGTGATCGCTGCTTCCATGTTCTTGTCTGCAACAAGACACACCAAATCCATCAGCCCAGAACCCCGGCTGCGAGCAGGGTTCCAAGATCCGCTTCACCCTGCCAATCTTTGAGCCTTGGGTGTTCATCGCCGGTGACCATATCAGTCGCCCCCCTTTCCGTCAAAGCCATGCATAACAATTGGTCTGGCTTTGCAAGACGGGCTACCAACGGTGAGTGAGTCGTCAACAAAATTTGTGCGTTGTACACGCTCGAAAGAGATTGTATGACGTTTTCGATTGCATGTGGATGGATGCCGTTCTCAGGTTCTTCAATCAAATATGTCCCCGAAAGATTTGGTATATAGGCAAGGATCGTGAGTGCCATCAGCCGAAGTGTGCCATCAGAGACTAACTGAGAAGTGACTTCGAGGCCATTGTCGTATCTCAGAACTAGAAAGCGCCTACGGTCTTCCTCGCGTTCGCGCGTAGTAATGTTTGTTACGTTCGGCAATAGCTCCCGGATGTGTTCCATCCAGCGACGGTGATGGTCTGAATGGTGGCGCTCAAGGGCGTGAACGACATAAGGAAGGTTAGATCCGTCCGGCAACAACTCATTCGCTTGAGCGAGAGGGCTAGGATGACGCATGGCCTCGCTGGACAGGAAGATCCTGGTCACTCCTTTCAGCGTGTCTCTGAACCATACTGCTACAGGAAAGCGCTCTTCGTCTTCGGGCAGGTTGGCCAGTGCGGACTTGGTTGCTTCTATCCTGAAAGTTGTTCTCCAATCAGTAGTCTCAGATCGATAGGTGATTAATTTCAGGTCATCACCGCGTGATACAAGTTTCTTCCAACCATTTGGAGATCGGGATCGGCCGAGTCTAGCGATGTTCTTTGGAGGGGTGAATCTCTGAGGGAACCGACTGCGGCGTGGGCGTTTGAGACTAGCCTTAGTCTCTGGCTTCAGCCAAAGGTTTTCAACCGCAAAATTGGGTAAACCCTTTACATTTATGGCAACTTCATAGCGGCAGACGGCATAATCGTCATTTCGTCCAGCCCGAGCTAAGCGCAAACGCTCGGGAATGGCCATTTCTACAGCCAGTTCGAAAGTAGTTCCCTTTCGCTGCCAAGTGAGATGTCTCGGGTTGCTAGCTCGCAGCGGGATTCCAAGCGACTCGCTCCCCCGGATAGCGATACTCAGGTCGCTGTTGAGCATGTCTCCGAGAAAGGCGGGCACGTCCAAGAACGTCGATTTGCCGCAGGCGTTCGGCCCGGCCAGGACCTGAAACGAGCCCAGAGACTGGGACACGTGCAAGAGAGAGCGGTAGCGCAGCGCCTCTATGAGCATGGCTTCACCGTAGCAACGGTTGGGGGCTTGGGCAGTCTGTACGCCCTAGAGGGTCAGCGACCGGGGGCGCGGTCGATTTGGCGGTGGCGGCGCTCGGCCACGATTTCGGCGAATACCGCCCGGGTCTGCTCGACGCTCTCGATGGGGTCCTCTGCGAAGCGGTCGTTGGGCCAGCCGGGCCAGGAGGCGTACTCGCGGGCGTACATCTCGGCCCGCAGGGTGACCGGGTGGAAGGGCTTGGACCGGGCCCGGCGCAGCGCCTCCAGGTCGATGGGGCCCTTGATGGTGGCCTCCCCTCCCCCGTTGACCTTGTTCAAGACGCTGCCGTCGAAGCTGTGAACGGCCGAGTCGCCGTGCGATCCGTGCAGGCCCCGGGTGGCCCCCTCGTACATGCCGATGTTGGCCATGGCCAGGTAGCACTTGTTCTCATAGGCCCGGGCCGTCCGCAGCGCCTCCCAGTTGCGCACGTCGCCGTGGCTCATGTTGTGGGGCTCCGACGTGAGGTGCAGCAGCACCTCGGCCCCGTTCATCATGGTGCAGCGGGCGTTCTCGGGGAAGCCCAGCTCGCCGCAGGTGATGAGCCCGATGCCCCCCAGCGGGGTGCGGGCCACCGGGAACAGCGCCTCTCGCCCGTAGCGCTCCACGAACTCGCTGTATATGTCCGACGGCGTGGTGTAGGGGAACACCCAGGCGTTGTTGTTGTTCTTCCAGTGCTTGATGACGATCTCGCCGTCGGGGGCCACCAGAAACGACGTGTTGAAGAACCGGCCCGGGAAGTCGGGGTGGACCTCCATCATGTTGGCCGCGATGTAGACGCCCCGCTGCCGGGCCTTGTCGGCGATCAGTTCGGTGTAGGGGCCGGGGATGGGGCTGGCGATCTCGATCCACTGGGCCAGCGACAGCTTCTCCCAGCGGGCGTTGACCGAGTATTCGGGCATCACCACCAGGCGCACCTCGGAGTTGCCGAAGGCGGTGACGTAGTCGATCATCTCGAAGGCCCGGGCCAGGTTGGCCCGGACGTCGCGGTCGCGCTGAGCGGCGTCGAGCGAGACGGCCCGGGCCCGGGTCTGCAGGCAGGCCACCTCGTAGTGGGTGATCTCGCTGGCGGCGGGGCCGTCGTCGGGCAGGGCGGCGCGGCTGTCGCCGGGCGCCCCGCCGGCGGTCTCGTGGTCGGGCATGGCGTCCATTCTGCCGCGGTCCGGCAGCGGTCTGGTTCTACAGGATGGCCGAGGCGGCCTCGCGGCGGCGGTCGGCGGCGGCGATCAGGGCGCCGCCGACGTCGAGTCCGACCGCGGTGACGCTGCCGAACAGCTCGGCGTCGCCCGGGCCGGTCAGCACGGCGTCGTGGCCCCGGTCCCGCAGCCGCCGGACCGCCTCCGGGCCCAGGGCCGGCTCCAGGTGCAGACGCCGGTCGGCGCCGGGCCGGCGGGGCGCGCCCGACAGCCAGCGGGGGGCGTCGATGGCGGCCTGAAGGCCCATGCCGCCGCCCAGCGCGTTGACGATCACCTGGAAGTTGGTCTGGAACTGGCCCCGCCCGCCCGGCGTGGCCCCCATCATCACCGGCCCCCCGCCGCGCTCCACCGAGAAGGCGTGCAGGGTGTGCAGCGGCCTGCGCCCGCCCGACACTCGGCCGGGGCCCGGGCCGACGGTCTGGTTGCCCAGCCGGTCGTTGAGCAGCACTCCGGTGGCCGGGTCGAGCTCCCGGGACCCGAACTCGTTGAAGAGGCTGTGGATGACGACGGCTTGCTGGCCTCGGCCGTCGGCGACGGCCACACAAGTGGTGTCGGCCCCGTCGCCCGGCGGTCCGACGGCCGGCCGCCCTGGACTCGCTGCTGGCGGGCTTAAGGCCGTTGACTGGCCTAAGCCCGCCGCTGGGCTCGCGCCCGTCGACGGGGCGAGTCCGACAGCCGGATGGATCAGGTCCTCCGGCGCCGCCTCCAGCAGTCCCCGGACGCGGGCCTCAACGTGCTCGTCGGACAGCAGGCGCTCCGCCCGTTCGGCTGCGCCGGGATCGTCGCCCAAGACGGCCAGGGCGTCGGCTAAGGCCGCGTGCTTGCAACGCACCATGGCGTCGATCCGCTCCGGGTCGTCGAGATCGGCACCGCTCAGGCCGAGCTGTTCGAACAGGCGCAGTTCCAGCAGGGCGATGCAGCCCAGCGACACCGGCGGATGGACGGCGACGGTCGCGCCGCGGTAGGCGGCGGTGATCGGTTCGACCCACTCGCTCGAATGGGCGGCCAGGTCGTCGGGTTCGAGCACTCCCCCACGGCCTCGGAGGCGGGCGGCCATGTCCTCGGCTAGCCGCCCCCGGTAGAAGGCGTCGGGTCCGTCGGCGGCGACGGCTTCAAGGGTGTCGGCCAAGGCGGGCAGGGCCAGAGTCCGGTCCGGTCGGGCCAGAGCCTCCTCTAGGGCCTGGCGCAGCGGCGAGTCGGCCTCCAAGTCGGGCACCACTCGCTCAGCCGCTAGACCCAGCTCGCCCGCCAATGCCACACCGGTCCGGGCTTGTTCGGCGGCCGGGCCGAACAGATCAGTCAAAGGCAAACTGCCGTAGAGGACATGGGCCCGGCAGACGGCGTCGGCGAAGCCGGGCACGGCCACCGAGACGGGGCCGAACCGGGGGACCTTCGAACCCGATTGAACCGCGGTTTCGAGCCCGACCGGAGCAGTGCCGCTGCCGTTGAGGGCAGCCGTCCCGCTTGACGGCTCGCGCACCAGCACGAAGGCGTCGCCGCCGATGCCGCCCCACGGGAACTCAACCACACACTGCACCGCGGCCGCGGCCACCGCCGCGTCCACTGCACTGCCCCCCCGGCGGAGCGCATCGACGGCCGCAGCGACCGCGGCCGGGCTGCCCGCCGCGGCTGCTCCCCGCGGTGTCACTCGAGGACGGCTACGGCTTCGATCTCTACCAGCATCTCGGGGTTCTTGAGGCGGCTGACGAAGACCGACGACCTCGGCGGGCGGGGCTCGGCGAACCGCTCGATCCACACCTGGTTGAGGGGGCCGGTGTCGGTTCCCTCCTTGATGAACACGGTGAGCTTCACCACGTCGGCCAGCCCCGCCCCCGCCTCGGCCAGGATGGCCTCGATGTTGCGCAGCGCCCAGTCGGTCTGCTCGCCGATGTCGCCCATCTTGCCGGTGTCGCGGTTGCGGCCGGCCTGACCGGCGGTGAAGACCAGGTTGCCGACCCTCACCCCCTGGCTGAACGGGCCGGTCGGGGTGGGGGCGTTGTCGGTGTGGATGCTGGTTCTGGGCATGGTCACCTCCGGGGCTTCTGTCGGAACGAGATGCGGGCGGCCGCGGGCCTGCTCAACTCTGGGGTTCGAGGGTGGTGGCGGGGGCCGGGATCTCCGACCAGCGGTGGCAGGCCACCTGATGCGGCTGGCTGTCGGCACCGTCGGTAACCACTTCAATGGCGGGCACGGTGGTGCGGCACACGTCCTCGGCGTAGGGGCAGCGGGTCTGGTAGGCGCAGCCGTCGGGCGGGTCGAGCAGGCTGGGGATCTCGCCGGCGGCGAGGCGCTCCACGAGCTGCAGGCGCTCGTGGCCCCCGGTGTCGGCGTGGAGGATGGCGGCCACCAGCCCCTGGGTGTAGGGGTGGCGGGGATGGGCGAACAGCTTCTCCACCGGGGCCTCCTCCACCATGCGGCCCAGATACATCACCCCCACCCGGTCGCTCAGGTGGCGCACCACGGCCAGGTCGTGGGCGATGAACAGGAAGGCCACGTCGAGGCGGTCCCTCAGGTCGGCCAGCAGGTTGAGGATCTGGGCCCGGATCGACACGTCCAGGGCCGAGACCGGCTCGTCGCACACCACCAGGGCCGGCTCGGTGATCAGGGCCCGGGCGATCCCGACCCGCTGCTGCTGTCCGCCCGAGAGCTGGACCGGCCGCCGGTCGAACAGCTCCGACGGCAGCCCCACCAGGTCCATCATCTCCCGCACTTTGGCCTCCCGGTCGCTCCGGTCGGCCAGGTCGTGGACCCGCAGCGGCTCGCCGATGATCCGGCCCACGGACATGCGAGGGTCCAGCGAGCCCCGGGGGTCCTGGAAGATCATCTGGCAGCGCCGCCGCATCCTGCGCAGCTCCCGGCGGTCCAGCTCGGCTAGGTCCCGCCCCAGCAGGCGCACCTGCCCGCCCTGGGAGGGGGTTAGTTTCAGCGCGGCCCGGGCCAGGGTGGACTTGCCGCAGCCGGTCTCGCCCACCAGCCCGAAGGTCTCGCCGGGGCCGATGTCCAGCGAGACTCCGTTCACCGCGGTGAAGGGCTGTCCGTCGTGGCTCTGGTAGCGAACTACTAGGTCTCGGACGCTTAATACCGCGGTTTCTTTGTCCGGCCGGCGGGTCCTGTCACGGGCGCGGTTTTGCCGCGGTGCGGCAAAACCTTGCCCCCGTGCCACCCCCCGGCCTGATGGGTTGGCGCTTTCTTGGTCTGACGGGTTGGGGGGTTGCTGGCCTGGCGGGTTGGCGCCTTCCCCGTCGGAATTTTGGGGATGGGGGGTCATGGTTGTTGCCAGGGTTTGTTGGGGGCTGTTTCTCGTTGGGCGCGTTCTTCGGCTAGCCAGCAGGCTGAGTGGTGGGAGGGGCCTAGTCGCACGGGCGGGGGGCGGTCGGTCTCGCAGCGGGGTTCGGTGTGGGCGCAGCGGGGGGCGAAGGCGCAGCCGGCGATGGGCTCGGTCAGGGCGGGGGGCTGGCCCTCTATGGGGCGCAGCCGGTGGTGGGCCCGGTGCTCGAAGCGGGGCACCAGCCGCAGCAGGCCCTCGGTGTAGGGGTGGTTGGCCCGCTGGAACAGGTGGTCGGTCGGGCAGTGCTCCATGGGCTGGGCCGCGTACATCACCAGCACCCGGTCGGCGGTGGCGGCCACCACCCCGAAGTCGTGGGTGATCACGATCAGGGCCATGCCCATCTCCCGGCGCAGCTCGTCGAGCAGCAGCAGGATCTGGGCCTGCACGGTCACGTCCAGGGCGGTGGTGGGCTCGTCGGCGATGAGCAGCTTGGGCTCGCAGGCCACGGCGATGGCCACCATCACCCGCTGGCGCATCCCGCCGCTGAAGCTGTTGGGCAGCTCGTGGTAGCGGTTGGCCGCGTCGGGGATGCCCACCCGGTCCAGCAGCTCGACGGTGCGGCGGCGGGCCGCGTCCCTTGAGGCGCCGGTGTGGAAACGCAGCGACTCGGCAACCTGCTCGCCCACGGGCATGACCGGGTTGAGCGAGGTGAGCGGGTCCTGGAAGATCATGCCGATCTGCCCGCCCCGCACCCGCGACATCTCCGCCTCGGAGAGCCCCAGCAGGTCGCGGCCCTCGAAGCGGACGGCGCCGGTGACGGTGACGTCGTCGAACAGCCCGAACAGGCGCAGGATCGACAGCGACCCCACCGTCTTGCCGCTGCCGCTCTCCCCCACGATCCCCAGGGACTCGCCCCGGTCGAGGGTGTAGGACAGGCCGTCCACCGCACGCACCGTCCCCCGGCGGGTTTTGAACGACACCGACAGGTCCTCCACCTCCAGCAGCGGCGCCCCGGCGCCGCCCGGTGCGTGGCCGGTCATGCGCTCCCCGATGGGCGCGTCGCCGGTCATCGGCTGGCTGACCTCGTCGTCTCCGTCGGCGGCGCCCCGGCGCCTGCACTGGTCATGCGGCGGCTCCGGCGAACTGCTCGAAGCGGCGCGACAGCATGTTCAGCGACAGCACCACCAGGCCCAGCAGCACGCCGGGAAGGATGGTGAGCCACCACGCCGAGGTCAGCAGCGGCCGGCCGTCGGCGATGAGCACGCCCCAGGTCACATCCGGGGGCTGCACCCCCACCCCCAGGAAGCTGAGCCCGGCCTCGGCCAGCATCACGTGGCCGATCTCCACCACGAACAGCACCAGGATGCGGGGCACGACGTTGGGCAGCACATGGGTGAACAGCACGGTGGGCACGGTGCATCCGGTGGCCACCGCGGCCTCGATGTAGGTCGCCTCCCGCACCTGCAGCGTCTCGGCCCGCACCACCCGGGCGAAGATGGGCCACACCAGCGTGGGCAGCACCACGATCAGGATGACGACGCTGGGGCCGAGCATCGACAGCAGCAGGATGGCCACCAGGAACATGGGCATGGCCGTCTGGGCCTCGCCCAGGCGCATGAGCAGCCGGTCGAGGAGGCCGCCGAAGTAGCCGGCCAGCATCCCGACGATCACCCCGGTGGCCGCGCCGATGGTGGTGGCCACCAACGCGATGTACATGGTGAGGCGGGTGCCCCGGATCATCTGGGAGAACAGGTCCAGGCCCAGCGAGCCGGTCCCGGCCAGGTGGCGGCCGTCGTCGGAGGACGCCAGCGGCGGCAGCAGCCGCCGGAGGGGGTGCAGCCGTTCGTCGAACGGCGCGAACAGGTCCGGGACCGCGGCCCAGGCCGCCATCAACCCCAGGAAGGCGGCGAAAAACCACCAGCCGTGGCCCCGCCAAGACCACCGGGCCCGCTCGGCCGCCGCTGCCGCAGGAGCCTCAGCCTCAGTCTCGACTTGAACCTCAGCCGCCATCAATTCGTCCTCCGAGTCGGCCCGGCAAGGGCCTGAACCTGGACCTCGCAGCTCGGCCTCTGGCCAGCGCCGACTTGAGCCTCGACCTCGCTCTGAACCTCGACTCCGACTGCCATCAACTCGCCTTCACCCGGTTGTCGATGGCCCGATACATCAGGTCCACCAGCAGGTTGCTGGCCACCACGAAGGCGCCGGCGATGATCACCGCGGCCTGCAGGATGAAGAAGTCCTGGCGGTGGGCGGCGTTGATCATCAGCGTGCCGACTCCCGGCCAGGCGAACACCCACTCGATGGCGAACACGGCGCCGCCCCACAGTCGCACGTACTCCCAGCCGGCGATGGTGGCGGTGGTGAGCCCGGTGTTGCGCAGCACGTGGCGGCGCAGCACGGTCCGGCGGGGGAAGCCCTTGCTGCGGGCCACCAGGACGTAGGGCTTGGACATCTCCTCCACGGTGGCGGAGCGGACCAACTGGAAGATCCGGCCGCCGTGGACGATGGCCACCGTGGCCGCGGGCAGCACGATGCTGGACCACCCGAGCTGGCCCGAGGTCGGGAACCAGCTAAGCCTCACCGCGAACACCACGATCAGCAGCAGGCCCAGCCAGAAGTTCGGCACCGACAGCGCCGACACCGAGGTCAGGTTGTTGACCCGGTCGAAGACCGAGCCGGGCCGGGCCCCGGCCATGATCCCGCCGGCTATGCCGAACACGGCGGCGCCGGCGATGCCGGCCAGGGTGAGCATGATGGTGTTGGGCAGGGCTTCGAACACCGCGTCCAGCGCGGGCCGCTTCTGCCAGTGCGACTCGCCGAAGTCGCCGGTGAACACGTCGGCGAAGTACTCGACGAAGCGCTGCGGGAAGGGCCGGTCCAGCCCGAAGGCCCGGGCCAGCCGCTCGACCTCCTCGTCGGTGGCGTCCACCGGGGCGTACACCAGGGCCGGATCGCCGACCAGGTTGGTGAGCACGAAGATGACCGCCACCACCAGGGCCAGGGTGATGATCCCGTCCCGCAGGCGGCGCAGGATCAGCGCCACCAGCCCCCCGGACTCCGGCCCGGACGCCCGGCGGCGCGGGATCAGCGCCCAGATCCGCTGGGCCGCCGGCCCGGACGCCCGGGGGTTCTCGTGGGGGTTCTCGGCCATCAGCGGCCCGCTGCGCCGCCCGGGCCCCCGGCCACCGGCCCGGGCGGACCGGCGGCGGGGGTCTGGGCAGTGGGCGCCGGCGGAGTCTGGCCCGGCATCGGCGACCGGAGGCCTCGGCCTCTAGGGGATGCTCGTCTCCGCCGGAGCGGCTCGGGGTCTACGAAAGGCTCATCTCGGCCACGTAGTACTCGTCGTCGAGGCGGGGCTCCCACACCAGGTTCGCGGCCATGCCGTAGATCAGGTCCTGCTGGAGCAGGTAGATGGCGTGCGGGTTCTCGTGCAGCCGGGCCCAGGCCCGCTGGTAGGCCTGGTCGCGCTCGTTCTGGTCCACCACGGTGGCGCCGATCTCGAACATCTCGGTGACCAGCTCGTCGCAGATCTTGCTGGAGCGGCCGTCGCAGGTGACGTGGCTGGCCACCCGGGCCGAGTCGAACCACTCGTTGGAGTTCCAGCCGTACTTCAGGTCCAGGGCGCCTTCCTCTAGGCCGGGGATGCGGCCGGCCGAGCGGTATTCGTTCCACTCCCATTCCCGGACCTCCACGTCGAGGCCGATGTCCTCGAGCTGCTGGGCCACGAGCTGGGCCGTCTCCTCGGCCCGCAGGTAGCGGCCGTTGGGCACGTTCATGGTCACCTGGAAGCCGTCGGGGTAGCCGGCCTCGGCCAGCAGGGCCCGGGCCCCGTCCGGGTCGTACGGGAAGGGCCCGACGTCGTCGTTGAACCCCAGCGACTCCGGGGTCAGGTGCTGGGCGTTGTTGGGCCGGGCGTAGCCGCCGTAGAGCGATGCGGCCAGCAGCTCCTTGTCGACGGCCAGGTTCATGGCCACCCTAACCCTGGGGTCGGACATCTCGGGCACGTAGGTGTTGAAGGCGATGTAGCTGAACTCGGTGGCCGGGACGTTCTTGGCCTGCGGGACCTGATCGACCTGCTCGGGCAGGATGTCGAGCACCAGGCCCACCTCGTCGTTCTGCAGGGCGGCCAGGGCGGTCTGCTTGTCGGGCACGACCCGCACGGTGAAGCGGTCGATGGTGCCGCCGTCGCCCCAGTAGCCGTCGAACAGCTCGGCGGTGATGCTCTGGCCCCGGTTCCACTCGACGAACCGGTACGGGCCGGTGCCCACCGGGTTGTCGTTGATCTCGTCGCCGGCGCCGTCGGGGACCATGGGCACCTGGGCCATCTGCAGCGGCAGGATGGCGTCGGGTCCGTCGGTGTTGACCCTGATCGTGTAGTCGCCGACCGGCTCGGCCGACAGGATGCCGCGGATGTAGGAGCCCCGCTGGGTCTCGAAGTCCTCGGCCACCATCCGGTTCACGCTGAAGGCCGCGGACTGGGCGTTGAACGGCGAGCCGTCGTGGAAGGTCACGCCCTCTCGCAGGGTGAACTCCCAGGTGGTCTCGTCGACGGTCGCCCAGCTCAGGGCCAGGCCCGGCGCGAGCTGGGCGTTGCGGTCCCGGAAGATGAGCGACTCGAACAGGTTGCCGGTCACCACCCGGGCGGCCCGGTCGTTGACGACCTGGGCGTCGAGGGTGGAGGGCTCGGTGGTGATGGCGATCACCAACTCGGTGGGCTCCATCGGCTCCGCGGGCTCGTCGGGCTCGCTCGGGGCCGCGGTGGTGTCCGGGGCCGCGGTGGTCTCCGCGGGCGCTTCGCCGCCGCCGTCGTCGGACGGGGCCGCGGCGGTGGTCTCGGGCGCGGCCGGCTGGCTGTCGCCGTCGTCGTCGCCTCCGCACCCGGCGGCCACCAGCGCCACCGCTGACAGAGCCAGCAGCCAGCGCAGGACGGTTCGGTTCGGTCTGGGTCTCATTTGGTTGTCCCCCTCATGGTTTCTCATTTTGTTCATTGTTGGCGGTTGCGGTCTGCGGCGGCCAAGCCGGGGCGGCGGTCGTCCGACCGGGCGGCACGGTTAGGCCGGGGCGGCGGTCGGCCGAGTGGGCCGCGGTCAGGCCGGGGCGGCGGTCGGCTGAGTGGGCGCGGTCAGGCCGGGGCATCGTCGGCGGTGTCGGGGTAGGCGGCGGCGACGGCGGCGGCGATGCGGTGGTCGTTGTCGGGGGTGGAGCCGCCGACGCCGACCGCGCCCACGAACTCGTCGCCGTCGAAGACGGGGCAGCCGCCTGGGTTCAGCGTCACCCCGCCGGGCAGGATGTCCACCAGGCTCTCGGCGAACAGGGGCCGGTCTTTCCAGCGCTCGAGCAGCTCGGCGGTGGGCTTGCGGAAGGCGGCGGCCAGCCGGGCCTTGCCCATGGCCATGTAAGGCCCGTGCCAGGACCGCCCCCGGGCCAGGGCGACGGGGTGGCCGGCCGCGTCGCTCACCGCGACGGTGGCGGTTATGCCGTCCCGGGCGGCCAGCTCCCGCCCGATGGCGATCAGCTTCAGAGCCCGGTCGGTCTGCATCAGTCGGTGTCCGTCTGCATCAGTCGGCGTCGGTCTGCATCAGTCGGCGCCCGCTCCCACCGGCTCGGCCGCCGTCTCAGCCGCTCCGGCGGCCGCGTCCTCGTCCGCTGCCGCGGCGTCCGCCCCTGCGGAAGTGCTCGACCCGGCGTCCGCGCTCGCGCCTGCCCCGGCCGGCGGGGGGTCGGACCACGGGTCGGTGAGCAGGCGCAGGTAGCGGGCCGCGTTCTCGCCCATCAGCTTGCGGGTGGCCTCGGCGCCCAGCACCGGCGCCCAGTCCAGCACCCGGTCGGTGCTCTCGGGATAGGTGCATTCGGGGTGCGGGAAGTCCGAGGCGTACATCAGCACTCCGTCGCCCAGCAGGTCGTTGACCGCCTTGGTCATGCGCGGGCCCTCGTGCGACTCGATGGCGCAGAACACCCGGCCCATCTCCACGTACTCCATGGGCGTGTGCTTGAGGTCCTTGGGGACCGCGCCCTTCACGTAGTCGATCTGGCTGGTGAGGCGGATGATCCAGTTGGGCAGCCAGCCGTGGCCGGTCTCCACCGCCGCCACCCTCAGGTTGGGGTGGCGGTCGAGCATCCCGCTGATCAGCACGTAGGCCAGCAGGCGCTGCGCCCCCCAGATGTGGGCGGCGGTGCGGGCCACGGCCACGTTGCCCCAGATGTCCCGGTAGCCGGGGAAGTAGGGGGCCTCGTAGAAGAAGCTGTGGTGCATGATGGGCAGGTCGGCCTCGTTCATGGCCGCCCACACCGGCTCCAGGTCGGGGTCGTCCACCGGCAGGCCCTCGGGCAGCACCGGCCACACCGCGGCCAGCCACTCCCGGTCGGCGTGCTCGGCGATCATTTTCGCCGCCGCCGCCGGGTCGGCGCAGGGGGCCAGCACCAGGCCTTTGAGCCGGCGGGGGTCGGCGGAGCAGTAGTCGTCCATGTAGCGGTGGTAGGCCCGGTACATCGACAGGGCCAGCGACGGGTCCAGGGCGGTGGAGCCGGGGGCCCAGGTGCCGGGGATCAGCAGGTTGACGTCCACCCCCTCCACGTCCATGTTGGCCAGGCGCCCGGTGGCGTTGCCGTGCTGGATGCCCTCGGCGATGGGCTTGAGGGCCAGGTTCTTGACCCGGCCCTCCAGCGCCCCCCTGGCCCCGGCGCCGCGGGTGTCGGGCTCTTCGTGCTCCTTGTGGCCCGCCACCCGGTTGTAGGGGTAGGGGTTGACCCGCACCACCCCGTACGGGTGGGCGGGGTGGCCCCGGCCCGGCGTGGGGGTGGTGACCCGGATGTGGGGCTCCAGCTCGTCCTTGCGGTCGAGCAGCTCGGAGTCGGCGTAGTTGAGCAGGTGCTCGATGGACGGAGTGACGTGGGTGTCGGCGTCGATCACCCGGTAGCCCTGGCGCATGCCCCGCAGACTAGTGACCCGGCTGCCCCCTCGCCAGAGGCCGTTACTTCGGCAGTACCCCCGACTTGCTCAATCCCGCACCCTCATTAGAGCTTGGCGCGGAGATTGTGGACGAGGCGGCAGCATTCCTCGAAGGTGGATATTGGCGCGCCGGGCCAGACGAGTTGCCGTAGAGCGGCATCGTACGCCTCCTTGACGGCGGCGGTCTTTGGATTCCAAGCCGGACTGGAGGCGAACCCGTCAACAGGCCGGTCAGCGGTGGGGAGTCCAGCGGCCTGAGAATGACGGGTTACCTCACGGGCCAGAACGTCGATGGACTGGATCTCAAGATCGTGCAGGGTGGCCTCGTCACGAAGTAGCCGGTCAACGTCGTAGTAGTGCCGAGCCGCGAGCCTTCGTCGGCGCTCATCTCCCTCCGTTGCAGCGTGATGCAGAAGTACGACCTTCTCCACGAGAGTGCGAACAGGCTCCAAGACGAGAATGCTCGTCGTGGCCGCTTCGACGAAGTCAATGGGCAGATCGGCGGTCTCGGCGTGTTCTGCGATCAGTGATCGGATCGGCAAACGACGGTGCGGGAGCGCGCCGCCTCTTGTGCCGAGTTCCATAAGGACACCAGATTTGAGCTGACCTGTGTTGTGTCCCGTCGGGTACTCAAAAACAGCCGTCCGCTTAACACCTTTGGTGGCACTCGATCGATCAACGGCAGGTGTGATGCCGGTGGCCGTCGCGGCCGCGGCTACGAAGTTCTTCAAAGTCGTGTCCTTTGAATTCTTGCCGCCTTGAGGCATAACGACAATGAGGTCTATGTCTTCTGAGAATCGTTGGATGAGCCGATGAGCCTTGGAGAGGCTGGTTCCCCCCTTGAAGATCACCGCGCACCCAGTCGATGCTGAGGCCGCGGCGGCGCCTCGGAGGACTTCGGTCACCCAGAAGTCTTTCTCGAGATGTGCGGCCGGGATGCCCGTATGCTCGGCCATGCGGGTGACATAGACCTCTAGTTCGTCAAGGTTGTCGCGCAGGCACCGCAGGGCGGCGGGTTTGTTCAACCGAGGTCTCTCCAGCGCTGACGGGCCGCGACGTGGTGCTCAGCTTGGATCTGCTCGGCGATGAGCGATGGCCGAATCCGTTGCTCGGCGGCCAGTTCGGACACCGTTTCAGCGAACGCGGTCCACGGGGCTTCGATCGAGTTCGGCCCGTCGCGGAGCACTTCGATCACGGCGACCTCGACCGGCCTCAAAGATCGGATACGACGCTCGACCGACCGGCTGACGAACCGGACGTCCCTGAGTGGGGCCGGTGCCCGTCCGGCGACGGCGACGGTCTCAACTGCGGGCATCTGCGAAGTCAGGCCCATGAACGCGGCGGCGGCGAGGCCAGCCGGTCCCGCTCCCTGCCCGGCCACGGCGAGGCCGACCTCCAACGGCCGGGGCAGCGACATGCCCACAGAGGTCATCGGGCCCTTCCAGTACAAGCCCTTGCGAACGCGGATCACGTCGCCGGCTTGTGTCAGGCGGGAGAGTTCGCACTCCGCCGCACGACGCGAACCCGGCATGTCGCCGAGTGAGATGAACGATCTTGTCGAGGCGTGCTGAATCCGGTCGCGGACAAGTTGAGCCATGCTCATGAGAGGTAATCGTAACAGAAACCTCTAAGAATCTCCCACCTTCCGGGGCTGGAGCCAACTTAGGCGGGAGGAGCCTGGGTCGGAGGATGTGGCGGCGGGGTCGAGGGTTGCCTCGGCGAAGCGCACCCCGGCGAAGCGGCCCCGGGAGTCGAAGGGCACGGTGGCGTCGATGCCGACCTTGGTGCGCACTCCCCCGTCGGAGACCCGGACGTACTCGTGGCCCCGCATCCCCGGCATGAACACGATGTCCTTCGACCCCTCCACCCGGGTGGCCACCGCGTATTCCACTTGGTCGGTGTCGGTGATGTCGATGTCGTCGTCCACCACGATCACCTGGTCGAGGTCCTTGAGGGCGGCGAAGGCGGCCAGCATGGCGTTGCGCTGCATCCCCTCGTCCCGGGCCGAGCGCTTGGCCACCTGGATCACCAGGTGGAACCGGTACAGCCCGCCCGCGGTGAGCTCGGCGTCGGCCACTATGGGGTTGGCCTGGCGCAGGGCCCGCAGGGCGCTGGCCTCCAGCACGTGCTTGCGCAGCATCACCGTCTCCCGGCCGGCCCCGTTGATGGCGTGGTAGACGGGGTCCCGGCGCATGGTGATCGCGGTGGCCTCGAACACCGGAGCCGGGCCGGAGTCGGACAGGTAGCCGACGAACTCGCCGAAGGGACCCTCGGGGGCGGTGCGGTCGGGGTGGACGACGCCCTCGATGACGATCTCGGTCTCGGCCGGGACGGCCAGCGGCTGGGTGAGGCACGGGGCCAGCTCCAGGGGCTCGCCCTTGAGCCCGCCGGCGGCGGCCAGCTCGTCGGCGTCGGCCGGCATCTGCGAGCCCATGTAGGCCCCGGCGTATATCAGGGCCACATCGGTGCCGACGCACACCGCGATGGGCAGGGGCGCCCCGGCGGCTTGGGCGCTCTCGAAGGCACCGCGGAGGTGGCGGCCGTAGTCGAGCTTGATGGCGGTGAGGTTGCGGTCGATGAGCTGGAGCCGGTGGTAGGAGGCGTTGTGGACCCCGGTGTCGGGGTCGCGCACGATCACCACCCCGGCGGTGACGAACCGGCCGCCGTCGTCGGGCGAGTGGCGCAGCACCGGCAGGTCGGCACCCAGGTCGATATCGTCGGCGTCGATCACCCGCTCCTGGGCCGGGACCGGGCCCGGGCCGCCGGGCACCGTCACCGGGGGCAGCGGACGGTCCAGGGCCCGCAGCATCACCTGGCGGATCTGATGGCGGTCCAGCCCCAGGGCGGCCTCGACGTTGGCCGCGCAGCTCAAGAAGTTGCCCAGCACCGGGATCGGATGGCCGACCCCCCGGCTGGCCGGGGCCTCGAACAGCAGGGCCGGCCCGCCGTCGGCCGCCTTCATGGCCCCGCCCACCTCGTCGACCACGTCGAGCGGCTGGACCACCTTGACGAGCCGCCCGGCCGCGTCGAGCCGCCCCAGCGCAGCTCTGAACTCGGTGTCGATCGCTCTCAGTGCCTCGCTCATGTCGGCCTCTCGTAGGTCCCGCCACCAGTTGGGGCTTGGCCGTTTGAGGCTAGTTGGCTACTGGCCTTTCACGCGATCAGCCTGCCAGTGTCCGAGCGATAGGTCAGGGGTTCCCCACCCACGGGTCCAGCGCCGTAAACACCCGAGGGCCGTCGGGGTGGTTGTGGGTCGCGCCCCGCGGTGCCAGCCCCTTCGGTGCTCCAATCGCAGGCCGGAACCGGGTTGTCGAGACTGCGGCCTCGACTCTTCAGCCGCCCCGGATTGCCGCGGTACGCAGAAATCATAACAGACATAAAATCAGCGATGTTCAGATGCTCAGCTCCTCAGTTTTCGTTGGAATATCAACACTTTTTCCAGAAATCAAAACAGACATAAAATATCTGCAACTGGCTCTGAAGCGCAAGGGGCTGTAGCATGGCTGATATGACCGGAAACCCGTTCAAGCCCAGCTTCGGGCAGTTGCCGCCCTGTCTGGTCGGACGGGACGAACTGCTGTCGAATGTCCGCTCGACGTTGAGCGCCGGGCCGGGCCGTCCCGAGTTCACCTCCCTGGTGCTCGGCGCCCGCGGGACCGGCAAGACAGTGTGCCTTCTGGCCATCCGCGACGAGGCCGAGGCCGCCGGGTGGCGCGTGATCCAGCGGGAGGCCCTGGTTCCCGAAGCAGGCGATGAGGTGGCGAGCGGCATCGCCGACGACTGCCTGGACGCCTTGGAGGCGATCGATCCCCCGCCGAAGCGGAGGCTGACCGACATCGGCATATTGAAACTCCTGAGCCTCAGATGGGAGCATCGGGCGGCTCGGCCGGCGGACCTTCAGAAGTTGCTGAGCGGCTTGGTGGAGGCGACGCAGGCAGAAGGAGGGGCCGGGGTCATTTTGATCATCGATGAGTTCCACAATATGCAAGTCAAGGATGCGAGCCGCATAGCGTCGGTCTTGCAACGAATTACCAAGGATCAGGGCAAGCCCTTGGCCTTCTTCGGGGCGGGACTGCCTCACATAGAGTATACTCTATTGCCCGATAAAGGCTTCACCTTCTTCCAAAGATGCTATCGACAAGACATAGAGCGGGTAAGCCATAGCGATGCACTAAAGGCTGTTGTGCTGCCCCTTCAAGAGTTGGATGTACCGATTGATATGGACCGCCTGAAGCTGGCCGTGGCGGCCGCGCAGGGTTACCCATTTGGCTTGCAATCACTCGGATTCCATATGTGGGAGCTGGCCGGTGCGCCCCACAACGACATAACTGCCGAGCATATAGATGCGGCTGTTGAGCTGATGCGCGAAGAAGTGGCTCGCAAGGTCATCGTCCCGACATGGAATCGACTGTCAGCGGTGGATCGCAAATTCCTCGGAGCCATGGCCCGAGACGACGGGCTGTCACGGAGCGCTGACATTGCTCGCCGTTTGGACGTAGACGGCAGATATGTGTCCACCTATCGGAAAAGGCTGCTCAACGAAGGCGTCGTCGTCGCCGCTGACAGGGGGCTTCTTGCCTTCGCAAACCCGATGCTGCGAGATCTGGCGCTGGAGCACGCAGAGGAAGAGAGGGCAATGGAGGAAGCTCGTCGGAGCTACCCCGTGAAGTCGTCGAGATCGGCTGCTCGGTGCGACGCCTGGATGCCCCGCTCCGAGGCTCGCTGCATCCGGCCCGAGAACCACACCGGACCGCATCGCTCGCAGTGAGCGCAATGGGGCGGCGGTGGGCGCGGCCGGCGGCGCTGAGTTCGCCGGTGTTCCGACAGTACGCGGCCAGCCAGCTCGCCAGCTCTGCGGCCCTGACCTGCCAGCGGGTGGCCGAGCTATGGCTGGTGCTGGAGATAACCGGCAACGCTCTGTCGCTGGGCGTCAGCACCGCGCTGCGGACCGCGCCGTCGCTGCTGCTGGCCGGAGCCGGGGGCGCGCTGGCCGACCGGTTCGACCGACGAACCCTGCTGGCCTGCACCCAGGGCGGCAAGGCCGTGGTGGGCGGGGCGTTCGCCTGGCTGGTGGCCGGGGGCGAGCCCGCCATCGAAACCGTCTACGGGCTGGTGCTGACGCTGGGCTGCCTGAACGCGTTCGACGCCCCCATCCGGCGGGCAGCCGTGCGCGAGGTGGTCGGCCCCGAGGACTTGGCCGGCGCGGCCCGCCTGCACACCGCCACCATCTCCACCGCCCGGGTGATCGGGGGCCTGCTGGCCGGGCTGCTCATCGCCTGGTCCGGAGTGCCAGCCGCCTTCGCCTTCGGAGCAGCCGCCTCCGCCGCATCCGCAATCGGGTTCCGGACACTCCGCTTCTCTGAACCCGCCCCCGCTTCTGAGACCAATCCCGAGGCTGACCGTGGCTTTGAAGCCGATCCCGACCCCGAGGCTGATCCCGGCTCTGGCCTTGAGACTGTCCCCGACCCCGAGGCTGACCGCGGTCCCGAGGCTGATCCCGGCCTCAAGGACGATCCCGGCCCTGAAGATGCGTCCCCGGCCGCAGCCGGAGGCAGGGGGCTGTTGGCCCGCATCTGGTCGCCGACCCTGCGACCTGCCTTCTTGTTCCTAGCCGTGTTCAGCGTCATCGGCTGGAACATCGACGTGCTGATCCCGCTGCTGGCTGAGGCGGTCCTAGGCGGCGGCGCAACCACCTACGGGGTGCTGGTCACCTGCGTAAGCGTCGGCTCATTAGCCGGATCAGTAGCCGCCGCTTCCTGGCGACCAGCCGCTCGGACCAAGACCGAGTCGACAACAGAGCCCAACGGCGGAACCGGTGACGGGTCAACGACTGAGCCCAACGGTCGAACCGGCGACGAGTCGGTAGCTGAGCCCAACGGCCGAACCAGGGACGGATCAGCGGCTGAGCCCAGCGGCCGAACCGGGGACAGATCGGCAACCAAGCCCAGCGGCGGGATCGTTGATCTAACCCGCTCGCTGCTGGTGTTCTCAGCGGTGCTGGCCACAGTGGCAGCCACACCGAACGCAGTCCCGGTGGCAGCCTCCCTGACGCTGGCCGGGTTCACCGGCGGATTGTTCCTGTCCCTGGTAAACGCCGCTGTGCAACTCGGCGCCGACCAAGCCCTGCAGGGCCGCCAAGTAGCCGTCTACACCTTCGTGTTCATCGGTGCCCGAGCTTTGGGCGCTCCCTTCATCGGCCTGACCGCCGACTGGATCGGCCCCCGCCCCGCCGTAATCACCATGGCAGCCGCCACCGCTGCCCTAGCCCTACTAGTCCGAGCCGCCTTCACCCCCCGCCACCCCATCCATTAACCAGCGAATCGTCAACCTAGGCCGACAGCCAGAAGCGCCAGGGGGCAGGCCGGTGGGTGACAAGACCCGCGGGCCGAAGGAAGAAAAGCCCAAGTCGGAGCAAACAGTTAAAAGTGCCGGTCGCCGAGGAGAGAAAGGGCCCAAGTCTGAGCAAGTAGCCAGAAGCGCAGTGAGCTAGGCCGGTGGGTGGCACGGGGGCAAGGGTTTCGCCGCTTGCCGGCGAAACCCGCGCCCGTGACAGGACCCGCCGGCCGGGGAGAGAACAGAGCCCCGCCAGTCGGGGGGAGAAAAGGCCGATCTAACGAAGTGACGCTTCAGTCGGAAGGATGCGGATAGCCGTCCAGCACGGAATCGACCAAACCCGTGGCCTCGTCCCAGTCGAAGGTCCTGAACGAATGAGCCTTGGTGACGAAAGTAGCCCCGGCGTAGAACATCTCGTATTGCTCATGGCGAGACCCGAACTCCGAGCCCACCGCGTCCCAGGCCAGCTTGAACAGCTTGACCCGCTCATCGCTGGAAGCAGCCGGTGACTGCTGGGTCTTGGCGATCAGCGAACTCAACTCGTCGTCGGAGTAGTCCGCCTCCGACGATGGCAGCATTATCATCCCTCCCCCGGCCAGCTCCCGCAGCCGGGACAGGAACACGCCGTAGAGCTGCTGGGTGAGGACTTGGGCGGTGTAAAGGGTGTGGCGGTCGGGCACGAAATACCCGAACCATTCGCCGCCGTTGGCCTCCATGGCCGTCACCAGACCCCGCACCATCTGGGCCTCGGCCGCGATCTGGCCCAGCATCTCCCGCACCTGCGGGATGCCCAAGAGCCCATTGGTCTCGGCCATGCGGCGGGCCAGGCCGGCCAGGAACCGCATCTTCACCGACAGCCGGATCTGGGCCTGGTAGTTCTGGTACACGTGCGCCGGGGTCTCGTGGAACTGGGCCAGGGTCATGGCCACGTCCCGGTCCACGAACACCCGCTCCCAGGCGATCCTGGCGTCGTCGAAATACAGCACGGCGTCGTTCTCGTCGTAGCGGGAGGCCAGCGGGTTGTCGAACACCGACGGGGCCGCCGCCTCGTAGGACTTGCGGGACAGCACCTTCAGCCCCGGCGCGTTCATAGGGGCGACGAAGGACACCGCATAGCGATCTTCGCCGGGCTGCAGGGGCTGGATGCAGGTGACCAGCACCTCGTTGGCCATCACCGCGCCGGTGCCCAGCATCTTGGCCCCCCGAATGGTTAGGCCCTCGGCGTCGGAGTCGACCACCCCCGCGGTCAGGAACGGGTCGTCCTGCTCCCCCGCCGGCTTGGACCGGTCGGCCTGGGGGTTGATGATCACATAGGACAGGTAGACGTCGTTGTCGCGGGCGTAGGCGTAGTAGTCGGCCAGGGCGCCGGCCCGGGCCGGGTCGTAGCGGCGGAACCGGTCCAGGCCCATGTACATGCCCGAGATGCAGGAGGCCACGTGGTCGGGCGAGCGGCCCATGTACCCCAGGTGCTGGGCGTTCCAGGCCTCCAGCGCCCGGCGCCGCTCCACCAGCTCGCCGTGGCTGCGGGGGAGCTGCCAGATCCGGTTGGCCCTCGACCCGTCGCCGGGGTCGTGCGTCATCAGCTCGGCGTTGGCCGGGTCGGCGACGAAGTCGTAAAGCCCCCCCACCGACGCCACCGCCCGTCGGTAGGCGCCGCTGGCGGTCACGTCGCCCACCGCGGCGCCGTCGAGGTAGATCGTGCGGCCGTCGCGCAGCGAGGCGATGTGCTCAGCGCCGGTCTTGATCCCCATGCCTGTCGCCGTCCCGTTGTCGTGGCGGACCGGAGGACACGGGTGAGCCGTCACCCGCCCCGGCGGCGGCGCCAGATGCCCACCGCCCGCCGGCAGGGCAGACTATAGGAGATGACGCCGCCGAGCCGTGCCGCCGGACCGTGGACCTGACCTCCGCGGCGAGCAGGCTGATCCCGAGGGCCGGGCCGTGAGCCTGACCTTCGCGGCGGGCGGAGCGAGGATTGCTGTCGAGCCCGAGGCGGTGATCGTGGCCGGCTTCACCGGCCGGGACCGGGCCGCGGTCGAGGCTCATTTGGCCGAGTTGGAGGCTCTGGGGGTGCCGACGCCGGCGAAAGTCCCCGTCTTCTACCCGGCGCCGCCGGGCTTGGCGGTCCAGGCCCCGGCCATCACTGTCACCGGCGGCCAGACCTCGGGCGAGGCCGAGGCGGTGGCGGTGGTCGACGGCGACCGGACCTGGCTCACGCTGGGCTCGGACCACACCGACCGGACTGCCGAGGCGGTCGACATCGCCCTGTCCAAGCTGGTGTGCCCCAAGCCGGTGGCCGCCGAGGCCTGGCCGCTGGACGAGGTGGTCGGCCATCTCGACCGGCTTGAGATCACGAGCTGGATCGACGAGGATGGCGCCCGCACCCTATACCAGCAGGGCCGGCTCGGGGAGCTGATCGGGCCGGACGAGCTGATGGAGGCGGCGCCGTTCGCCCGGCGGCCCGAGCGGTTCGTCATGTTCACCGGCACCTTCGCCGCCGTCGGCGGGGTGCGGCCCAGCCCCCGCTTCGAGGCCCGCCTGCACGACCCGGTCCTGGGCCGCTCGATCGACCTGGCCTACGACATCGAAGTCCTCGACCTGCTGGCCCCCGGCTAGTTTTCTGAGCAGAAAATGTCGCTATACCGCAAACAGATGCTCAGAAAAACCGGTGGGGTGAAACCAGCGGGGCGAGGTGAAGGCTACGAGCGGGGCGAGGCGAGAGGAGTCTGAGATGATCCCCAAACCCCATCTGGAGTTCCACACCCTGGACATGGAGACTGGCTGGGAGACGCCGGAGGGGTACCCCGGCGGCATCGAGCAGAAGATCCTGGCCGGATCGCTCGACGAGGACGCCGGGACCGGCCACCGGACCCGGCTGCTGCGGTTCGGCCCCGGCGTGTACACCACCGCCCCGTTCCGCCACACCTACTGGGAGGAGGTCTACCAGCTCAGCGGCGACCTAACCGTGGGCAGCGACCAGCGGGGCGAGGGCGGCGAGAGCTTCGGCCCCGGCACCTACGCCTGCCGCCCCCCCGGCGTGGACCACGGCCCGTTCAAGAGCGAGGCCGGCTGCCTGCTGCTGGAGGTCCACTACTACGATCCCGCCGACTGACAGGGTTTTTCTGAGCAAAAATCGACGCCATACCAGCGACGGATGCTCAGAAAAACCGGCGGCGGCGACTCCGGCTGGTTTTCTGAGCAAATATTGTCGCTATACGGCAAACGGATGCTCAGAAAAACCGGGGGGCCGGGTTTTCTGAGCAAAAATCGACGCCATACCAGCGACGGATGCTCAGAAAAACCAAAAGAAGGGAGCCGATGATGCTTGAGGCGGAGCTGCAGCCGGCTTTGCGGCGGTACTGGCACCCGGTGGCGAAGGCCGCCGAGGTCACGGCCGAGCCCATGCGGGTGAAGCTGCTCGGGGAGGGCATCGTCGTGTACCGCGACGACCAGGGCCTGGTGGCGCTGCGGGACCAGTGCGTCCACCGGGGGGTGGCCCTGTCCACCGGCAGGCTGGTCGACGGCCTGATCGAATGCCCCTACCACGGCTGGCAGTACGACCGGTCCGGGGCGGTGGCCCACATCCCCGCCCTGGGCGCCGGCGGCACCATCCCCAGCCAGGCCCGAGTCTGGTGCCACCACGTGCGGGAGGCCCACGGGGCGGTGTGGGTGGCGCCCGAGGCCCCGGCCGCCGACCTGCCCCCCTGGCCCGACGACGACTGGAACAGCCCCGACTGGCACGTGTTCCTGGTGGACACCTGGTTCTGGACGGCCTCGGCGGGCCGGATGATCGAGAACGCCATCGACTTCGCCCACTTCAACTTCGTCCACCAGGGCTTCACCGAGCTGGCCGACGGCCCGTTCATCAAGCCCTTCGAGATCACCCCGACCGACGACGGGATGGTCTACGCCTACGACGACACCCTGCTGCTGCGCTCCTACACGCTGCACATGCCCTTCACCCTGCACGACCGCAAGTCGGTGATCTCCGCCAGCGGGGGGCGCACCTGGTCCGAGCAGGGCGACACCAAGGCCGGCGACGTGACCACCATCACCTTCATCGCCTCCCCCACCGACCGGGCCGAGACGCTGATCTTCGTGTTCTTGTCCCGCAACCACTCCTTCGACACCCCCGACGCCGAGTTCGCCGCCGGGTTCAACGAGGTGATGGAGCAGGACCGCCTGGTGGTGGAGGCCCAGGACCCCCCCGAGCTGCCCCTGGACCCCCGCGACGAGCTGCACCTGAAGCTGGCCGACGCCGGCTCCATCGCCTACCGCAAGCTGCTGCGAGACCTAGCCCCCGCCTCCTGACCGAGGCGGTGGATCTGCTCGGGGGTTACCGGCAGGGACCGCACCGCGCCGGGGCGGCCCAGGGCGTCGTCGATGGCCGAGGCCACCGCCGCCCCGCAGGCCGCGGCGCCGCCCTCCCCCGCGCCCTTCACCCCCAGCGGGTTCAGCGGGCTGGGCGCGTCCTCGGTCACCAGCACCTCCACCGGCGGGGTCTCGGCCGCGGTGGGCAGCAGATAGTCCATGAACGAGGCGGCCAGGGGCTGCCCGCCGCCGTCGTAGGCGAACTCCTCCAGCAGGGCCCCGCCGATGCCCTGGGCCGCGCCCCCCACCACCTGGCCCTCCACCAGCATCGGGTTGACGGACCGGCCCACGTCGTAGGCCACCAGGTAGCGCTCGACCGCCGCCCGGCCGGTGCCGGGATCGATCCGCACCACCGCGGCGTGGAACCCGTACGGGTAGGTCATGTGGGTGGTCTCGAACCAGTCCTCGCACACCAGGCCGGGCCGGCCCCGGGCCGCCCCGGGCCGCCCCGGCGCGGCCGCGGCGGCCACCTCGCCCAGGCTCAGCGACTTGGCCGGGGCGCCCGCCACCTGGACCCGGCCGCCGGCCAGCTCCAAGTCGGCCGGGTCGGCCTCCAGCAGCTCCGCGGCCGCCTCGGCGATCCGGTCCCGCAGACCCACCGCGGCCCGGTGGGCGGCGCTGCCGGTCATCACCGTGACCCGGCTGGCGAAGGCCCCCAGCCCGTAGGCCATCTGGTCGGTCTGGCCGTGGACCACCGAGATGGCCTCCAGCCCCACCCCGAGCACCTCGTCGCATATCTGGGCGATCACCGTCTCCACGCCCTGGCCCACCGAGGCGGCCCCGGTGACCACCCGCACGCAGCCCGCCTCGTCCACCTCCACCCTGGCCCCGGCGTAGGGGCCGAGTCCCGACTTCTCCACGAAGAAGCCGTAGCCGATCCCCACCGCCTCCCCGGCCGCCCGCCGGGCCTCCAGCCGCCGGGCCTCAGCGGCCAGGTCCCAGTGCTCGATGGCCCGCTCCATCAGCCTCGGGTAGTCGCCGGAGTCGTAGACGACCCTGGTTCCCAGGGCGCTGGTGCCCCGGTCGAAGGGCATCTCGGCCGGGCCGATGAGGTTGCGCCGCCGCACCTCCAGCCGGTCCAGCCCGGCCGCGTCGGCTACCGCGTCGAGCACCCGTTCCCGCACGAAGGTGCCCTCGTAGCGGCCCGGCGACCGGTAGGTCCCGGCCGGGGTCTTGTTGGTGAGGCGGACCCGGCCGGCCACCCGGTAGCTCGGCACCCGGTAGGGGCCAGGCAGCAGGGCGGCGGTGAGGGTAGGCACGGTGGCCCCGTGGGTGCGGACGTAGGCGCCCTGGTCGGCGGTGAAGGCCACGTCGAGGCCGGCTATCACCCCGTCGGGGCCGATGGCGGCCCGCACCCGGTGGTGCTGGTCGCGGCTGTGGTTGGCGGCCACCATGTGCTCCCGGCGGTCCTCGATCCACTTGACCGGGCGCCGGAGCCGCACCGCGGCCAGCGCCACCAGCACGTCCTCGGGGTAGAGCTCACCCCTGATCCCGAAACCGCCGCCCACGTGGCCCTCCCGCAGGACGACCCGGCTGGGCGCCATCCCCACCATTCGGGCCAGCTCGTCGCGGTTGTGGAACGGCACCTTCGCCGCGCCCAGCACCTCCAGCACCCCGGTGTCGGGGTGGAGCCGGGCCAGCGCCCCCCGGCACTCCAGGGGGATGCCGCTGTGGCGGCCCACCGACAGCTCCAGCTCGATCACCCGCCAGGCCGAGGCCAGGGCCGCCTCCACGTCGCCGACCTGCTCGGTGAAGACCATCGCCTCGGTGTCGAGGCCGCCGCCGAAGTCGCCGGGCGCCGCCGTCGGGTCCAGCACCGGGTCCAGCGGGTCTATCTCGACGACCACCTCGTCGGCCGCGTCCTCGGCCCGGTAGGCGTCCTCGGCGAACACCGCGGCCACCGGCTCGCCCACGTAGCGGACCCGGCCGCGGGCCAGGATCGGCTGGCGGTACGGCAGCATCTGCTTGAAGCCGGGCTGGCGGAGCCGGAAGTCGATGGGCTCGACGCCGGCCACGTCCGCCGCGGTCCACACCGCGGCCACGCCGTCGGCGGCCCGGGCCGCATCGGCGTCCACCGCCCGCAGGAGCCCGCAGGCGACGTCGGAGCGCACCACCCGCATGTGGAGCTGGCGGGGCAGGTCGATGTCGGCGGCGAACCGCCCCTCGCCCCGCAGCAGCGGCCCGTCCTCCACCCGCCGGACCGACTGGCCGATGCCTGTGCCCCGGCCGGCGGGTCTTGTCACGGGCGCGGTTTTTGCCGCGGCCTCCGCGCCCCGGCCGGCGGGTCCTGTCACGGGCGCGGTTTTGCCGCGGGGCGGCAAAACCTGGCCCCCGTGCCACCCACCGGCCTAGGCCTCACAAACCGGCACAACCGCCTCTGGTTCACAGATTGATCTGGTCTCGGACGGCTTGCACGGCGGTGATGATGTTCTGGTAGCCGGTGCAGCGGCACAGGTTCGACGACAGCGCCTCGCGCAGGTCGTCGTCGCCGATGCCGGGGTCCTGCTCCAGCACCGCGGCGGCCAGCATCAGGAATCCGGGGGTGCAGAAGCCGCACTGGAGGCCGTGATGGTCCCAGAACGCCTGCTGGAGGGGGTGGAGGCGGTCGCCGTCGGCCAGTCCCTCCACCGTTCGGATCTCCCGGCCCGAGCACTGCACCGCGAACAGCAGACAAGACCGGACCGGCTCGCCGTCGAGCAGCACCGTGCATGCCCCGCACACCCCGTGCTCGCACCCCAGATGGGTGCCGGTGAGGCCGCAGTCCTCCCGCAGCGCGTCGGCCAGGGTCTTGCGGGGCTCGACGGTTACGTCGAAGGTCTCGCCGTTGGCTTCAAGCCTCACCGTCGATCCGGTGGTCGCGGTCGCGGGCGCGGGCGCGGTCGGCGGACTCATGGGCTCTCCTGGGATCGGCGGGCGGTCGGCGAATTCACGAGTCTCCTCCAGACCTGCGGGCGGTCAGCGAGTTCACGAGCCTCCTCCAGACCTACGGGCGGTAAGCGAGTTCACGAATCTCCCCCGTGCCAGCGGGCGGTGGCCTGGGCTCGGCGCTCCGACTCCTCTGCCCGGGCCCGCTCGGTCTCCCGGATCAGGGTCCGGATGCGCTCGGGGGTGGCCGGCATCTCGTTCATCTCGATGGCCAGCGGGGCCAGGGCGTCGGATATGGCGTTGAGGACCGCGGCCGGCGCTCCGATGGCGCCCCCCTCCCCCAGCCCCTTGGCCCCGGTGACGGTGGCGTCGCTGGCGGTGGCCAGATGGTCGATCTCGATGGGGGGGATCTCCGCCGCGGTCGGGGGCAGGTAGTCCATCAGCGAGGCGGTGAGCAGGTTGCCGTCGCCGTCATGCACCAGCTCCTCGTACAGGGCGTTGGCGATCCCCTGGGCCACCCCGCCGTGGATCTGGCCGTCGGCGATCATCGGGTTGATCAGCACCCCGGCGTCCTCCACCACCACGAACCGCTCGATCCGCACCTGCCCGGTGTCGTGGTCCACCTCCACGACGGCGGCGTGGCAGGCGTTGGAGAACGTGCCGGCCGGGTCGTAGCAGGCGGTGGCGGCCAGTCCGGGCTCCAGGCCGTCGGGGAGCCGGTGGGACCGGTGGTGGGCGGTGCGGGCCAGCTCGTCCACCGCCATCCCCACCCCGGTGCCGGCCACCTCGGCCCGGCCGCCGGCCAGCACGATGTCGTCGGGGTGGGCTTCGAGCTGGTAGGCGGCGATGCGGGCGAGCCGGTCCCTCAGCCGCCGGGCGGCCAGCTTCACCGCTCCCCCGGCGATGACCGCCGAGCGGCTGGCGAACGTGCCCCACCCGTAGGGGGTGGCGTCGGTGTCGCCGTGTACGACGCTCACCCGGTTGGGGGCGACGCCGATCTCGTCCGCGGCGATCTGGGCCAGCGCGGTGGCCAGCCCCTGGCCGTGGGGCGAGGCCCCGATGCGGGCGGTGACCCCGCCGGAGGGGTTCATCTCGAGCTGCGCCGTCTCGTAGCCGGGGGTGATCTCCATGGCCCGGGCGGCGAAGGCCGGGGTGCCGTAGCCGGTGCGCTCCCCGAACACCGAGAACCCGACCCCGACGAGGCGGCCCTCGGAGCGGGCCCGGGCCTGCTCGGCCCGGAAGGCGTCGAGGTCGATCAGGGCCTCGGCCCGCTCCAGCGACTCCCGGTAGGAGCCGGGGTCCACCTTCATCCCGGTGGGCATGGCGTGGGGGAACTCCGAGGCCAGGTTGGCCCGGCGCACGTCGCCGGGGGCGAGGCCGAGCCGGCGGGCGGCGGCCTCCATGAGGCGCTCCACGGCCAGGGTGATGACGGGGCGCGACACTCCCCGGTAGGGGGCGATGGGGCACAGGTTGGTGGTGACCGCCCGGGCCCTCACCCGGTAGGCGGGCACCCGGTAGGGGCCGGGCAGCTCGGCCATGGCCATCAGCGGCTCCACCCCGAAGGTGACCGGGTAGTTGCTGTAGGCGCCGATGTTGCAGATCAGCTCGGCGTCGATGGCCACCAGGGTGCCGTCGGGGTTGAACCCGCCGGCGATCCAGTAGTCGTGGTCGCGGCTGTGCCAGGAGGCCAGCAGGTTCTCGGTTCGGTCCTCGATCCAGGCCACGGTGGCGCCGAGCAGCCGGGCCGCGGCCGCCAGGGCCGCGTACTCCCGGGCCACGCACATCTTCTGCCCGAAGGCGCCCCCCACCTCGGGGGCCACCACCCGCAGGTCGGACTCGTCGATGCCGAGGGTGTCGGCCAGGGCGGTGCGCAGCATGTGGGGCATCTGGACGCTGGCGGTGAGGGTGGTGCGGCCCGAGGCGGGGTCGTGGGCGGCCACCGCTCCCCTGGTTTCGATGGGCAGGGCGCTCTGGCGGCGGGACCGGATGGACGCCGTGACCAGCTCGTGGCAGTCGGCCATGATCCCGTCGATCCCGTGGCCGGTGTCGAACTCGGCGGTGAGGACCACGTTGTTGCCCATGGGCATGTCCAGGTGGGGGTGGACGGTCGGGGCTCCGGGCTTCATGGCCTCGCCGGCGTCGGTGACCGGCTCGGCCGGGTCGATGTCCACCACCACCCGCTCGGCCAGGTCCTCGGCCTCGGCCCGGCTGGCGGCCACGACTATGGCGATGGGCTCGCCTGTGTGGCGCACGGCGTCGGCGGCCAGCACCGGCGTCTCCAAGGGGATGAAGTCGGGGCGGTGGAGGCGGGCGCAGATCGGCTTGGCGCCCAGGTCCTCGGCGGTCAGCACCGTGGCCCCGGCCGGCTTGGTTATCGAGCGGACGGCCCCGGCCGGGACGGGGCTGCGCACGAAGACGGCGTGGAGGGTGCCGGGGTGCCGGTCGGCCACGTCGGCCGTGAACTGGCCCAGCCCCCGCACCAGGGCCGGGTCCTCGAACCGCCGCAGCGGCCGCCCGATCCAAGTCGGCGGGGCCGTCGCCGCCGGTGCGTCCGCCTCCGCCGTCATCGGCACCGCCGCGGCCCGGCTCGCATCATGTCAGGACCAGCAGTCCTCATGCCAGGACACGACCTCATGCCAGAGCCTGCTGGAGAGCCCGGGTGACCATGGCCCGCACCAGGTCCCGGCGGTACTCGGGCGACCCGTGGATGTCGCCGACGGGGTCGACTTCGTCGGCGGCCGCGGCCGCCGCCGCAGCGATGGCGTCCGGACCGGCTTCCACCCCGGCCAGCGCCTGCTCGGCGGCCGCGGCCCGCACCGGCCGGCCCTCCACTCCGCCCAGGGCGATGCGGGCGCTTCGCACCCCCTCGCCGTCGCGGTCCACCGCGGCCACGGCCAGCACGATGGCGAAGTCGCCGAACCGGCGGGCGAACTCGGCCATCCCCACCCCCCAGCTTCCGCTCAGCCTGGGCAGCGTGACCCGCTCCAGCAGCTCATGGGGCTCCAGCGCGGTGGTGAACACCATCTCGAAGAAGTCGGCGGCGGAGACGGTGCGGGCGCCGTCGACGCTGCGGCATCCCATCTCGGCGTCGAGGGCCCGGGCCAGCACGCACCACTCGGCGGCGGGGTCGGCGTGGGCCAGGCTCCCGCCGAAGGTGCCCCGCACCCGGATGGGGTAGTGGCCCACCCAGCGGGCGGTGTCGGCCAGCAGCCTCCCGAGCGGCCCGCCGATGTCGTTGCTCTCCAAGTCCAAGTGGCGGACCCTGGCCCCCACGGTGACTGTGCTCTTCTCGGAGTCGTCGATGGCGGCCAGTTCGCCGAGGCGGCCGATGTCGACGATCACCGCCGGGCGGGCCAGCCGGAAGTTCATGGCCGGAACCAGGCTCTGGCCCCCGGCCAGCACCTTGGCCTCGTCGCCGTGCTCGCGCAGCAGTCCTAACGCCTCCTCGACCGTGTCGGGGGCGAAGTACTCGAACGGCGCGGGCTTCACGGCTGTTCGGCGGGCCGGCCCAAGCCGTCGGAGATCACTGGGCTGTTCGGCTCGGCCCCGGGCCCGGAGGCGGCGGTCCGTTCGGCTCGGCGGCCCGAGTCGGCGGAAGTCATGGCCGTTTCATAGCATGAGCGGGCAAGGTTCCACGGCCCGGGGCGGGAAGGCCCCGAGAAGGAGTTGACGAGGTGCCGCAGAAAGAAGAGATCAGGGTCGACCGGCTGAACCCGCCGCTGAGCCACTACACCGACGCCACCCGCTTCGGCGACCTGTTGTTCATCTCCGGGTGCGGGCCCCTCGACGGCGACGGCAACCTGGTGGGCGGCGACGACGTGGCCGCCCAGACCCGGGCCACCCTGGAGAACATCGGCGCCATCCTGGAGGCGGCCGGGGCCACCTTCGCCGACGTGTTGAAGGTGATCGTCTACCTCACCGACATCGGCGACCGGGCCGCCATCAACCCGGTCCGCCAGGAGTTCTTCGGCGACAGCCGCCCGTGCAGCACCCTGATCGGGATCAACGAGCTGGTGGTGCCGGGCATGAAGGTCGAGATCGAAGCCATCGCCGGCATCCCGTCTTGAGCTTGCCGTCCGCAACCGGCCGCACCGACCACGCCGGGGACAACGCCCCCGGTCGCCAAAATTAGCTAGATCATGGCCAGCGGAGTTCGTTGGACTTGACGCCGTCGACGACGACATAGGCGACCATCGAGCGTTTTGCCTTCACCTTGCAGCGCTCTTCCTTATCCTCACGCTCCGGCCCAGCCCAAGAACGCTGTTCCTTATAGGGTACACTCTCCCAACTGATCCAGCACGCGAGTGTGTATGGAGCCGGCCCGAAACCGCTCAACTCATAGCTGAAATCCGAACAGAAGACGAAGCCGAGACAAAAAGCGCGAATATCGGGATCGGAGTCGCTGCTCAAGTCAGCTCCCCACTCTATCCGAACCTCCCTGCCGTCGGGCCGGATCTCTTCCTCATCGGATTCATCAGGTGTGCAATTGGAGACACACCGCATTCTTATCGCATCAATGCCTATACTGCTCCAGATCTCTCCGTTCGTCTCCCAATCCTGTCTTGCGCCGTTGTCCTCAACAAGAATAGAGACTTTACTACCATTAGAATCAATAGTTCCGAGAGGAATCCAACCCCTCACTTTAGCTTGTTCGACACTAAACGTGGCACTACGCATGATTGTATTATCAGCTCTGTGTATTCTGATCTTATAATCAACCGTAGCTGTAGCATGATTGCTGGGAATATAGACATGAATCTCCTGACGCCCTATGCGGTTCCCCATTTCCCACAGTGCCGTATTATCAGGGTCTGATGCATCGCTATCGGCAAACGTATAGACGTAGTTATTATCTCCGTATCCCCTGCCAGCCTGACCGGACCGCCAATAGCGCTCAGTACCCCCTAGGGTGGGGTCATCATTCACGTACCATTCAGTCTGAGTCCTCTGCTCATCATCCGGTTGGGCCCAGGGCAGTTCGTTGGACTTAACACCATCGACGACGACATAGACGGTCTGTCGGCCCGGCTCCCCCCACGAGAAGCAGCCTTCTGCCGGATCTCCACTCCAAATCAATTTACGTTCAAGGCCCCATTCACCGCCACTCGTTCTCGCCCAGCACTCAAGCTCATACGGGCCCGGACCGAAACCGGTCAACTCATAGTCGTAGTCTCGGTGCAAGCCCCCGCAGTTCCCATCTCTCGTACAGCGCATGCTAGGTCCGCCTACTGATATCCGAACCTCCCTGACATCAGCGGATTGTACCCAGGGGAGTTCGTTGGATTTGACGCCGTCGATGACGACATGGGAGACGGTCCGGTTCGAACCTGACACCCAGCAACCCCTTTCTGGCTTTCCAAACCAAATACGCGGCCCCTCTCCGGGTGATGGCCATGTGCGTTCACCATTAATCCAGCACTCAAGTGTGTATGGAACCGGACCGAAGTCACCGATATATTCATAACTGTAATTCCGACAGACTGCGCCCTGCGGACACCCTGTGCGAACGCTTGCATCGGTCCCCCACGATATCCGAATCTCCCTACCGTCAGGTCGAATCTCTTCGTCATCGTCGTCGCCACCGGAGGAATCACGGAAGTCCCATGATCGGTGCAAAAAAGCTGCCATCTGACCCCGATTGAGGGAATCATCAGGACAGAAAAGGGGCCCGGATCCACTAGAGCTGTGGCACTTTGTGGACCCTTGGGTTATCTCGGCTGCGTACAGGTTTGCGCTTGCCGTCGCCAACTCGGTCCCTTCTCGCACATCAGTGAACACAGTGGTTCGGTTCTCGTTAGCGTCTAGCTCGAGAGCCCTGTTCAACATGACCGCCACCTCGCCCCGGGTGATGGGCTCGCTAGGTCGGAAGGTCCCATCGTCATAACCCGAGGCGATCGGTCCCAGCGCATTCAGATGCCCAGCATACCATGATCCCGGAGATCCCGGAATGACGTCGTTGAAGCCTGTGGCTGAGACTTCGTCGTCGGCTGTCACAGTTAGGCCCAGGAAACGTGCCAGAAATACCACCATCTGGGCTCGAGTCACTTTATCTATAGGACAGAACCGATACCGGTTCTCCCCATCGCATCCTTGAGTTATTTCCATCGTAGCCAGCCAATTGATACTCATCTCGTGAGTCGAGCCTTCGTCGTCGAAGAAATACCCTTCCAGCGGACCCGGCCCGACCCAAACTGTATAACCGGACCCGTCCGCGGTCCGCTCCAGCACTCGGAACCAGATGTTCCGAGCGTCGTCCAACTCGATGCCCTCGCCTCCCCCGCCATAGACATGTCCGAAATCGTAACCGGAACGCCCAGGAGCAACGAAGGGTTCAGTACGACGTCTTACCCCCATACATACTCCATAGACACGGTTACACCAGTCGGCAGGCTGGCCAATGAGAGACTCACCAGCAACAAGAGACTGATCAATGATGTACACCTCCACCCCCTCGCCTTCAGGTGGAAGACCGTCATCATATCCTGACTTGACTCTAGCCCCTAAGGTATAAAACTCTCCCGGCCGAACAGGCAACACCAACATCTGTGTCCCCTGCTGGGCTATAGGTGATAGTTCGTAAAGCGCGTACTGTTGAAAGTCGCCCTCCGGCACCGGATGTATTGCCACTTGGTCTTCAGACATCCACCCGGCCGCATAACGATTTATAGCCAAAGTCCCGGTCCTAATAGTCCCACCACTCATGAAATCCATACGATTGGAATATTCATTATCCTCGTCACTAAAAGAATGTGGAAGACCCAGCATATGACCTATCTCATGCACCAATGTACGATCGTGAATAAATCTGTTACCCGAACTAGATTTATAAGATTCAAGAACCGCAGAACGGTCATTTTCAGGCCAGATAATGTTTTCAGGTGCGGGCCCTAACACAAGAGTCTCTCACCACCTCCCAGCATAACCATGATCCCGGTTTGGCATATCCGGCGGCCGGTTCTCCTCCCAACTGAACACTCTCAGTGTCGGCCATAATGATGACACCCGTAGATTCCTTCGACTCCGATTGAGACCTAGCAGTGACAGCGTCCTTGCAGTCTCTATCCGTCGCGACAGTTACAGTCCCGCCCATTACAAATTCCGGGGCATATAAGCCATCAGATAACCAGGAAAAGTAGGGCAAAGCCACTTCCCGGAACCGCACAACTAACTGAGCCGGATCAACACTTAATTCGGTGTCCTCGCTGTGAGTGTTACATGCCCATACCTTGAGACGATCCGGCCGAATGTCACTTCTGCTGTAAGCACGAGTCACTTCGCTATAAGCGATCAATCCGAGCGGGTCGTTGCTATATGCGGCCTCAATCTGCTCAGCAGTAGGGGCAGTTTGGGCGTACGCTGGCGAAAAGAATATGGTGACCCCGACCAGCATTCCCAACATCAGTGCCACTATCCGTACCAACTTGAACATTTCCTTTATACCGTTCGTAGAGATTATTACGATCCGCAGAAATTATTACGCGTCATAAATTAATTGTCCGTCGCAGCTGGCCCTCGGCGGCCGGGTGGTCGTCACGGCGGTTCCGGCACCAGCTCATTAAGCTTAGCACGATAATTCGTTTTAAAAGTTGACTCCGCCTTTCTCAACGACTCCAACTTTTTCGAAGTTGGAGTCGTTGTTTGTGTATCATCTTCAGGTAGACCTACCTCTGTGAGAAATGACGTCCACGCACTATTTATGGTTTTCCCTGCCTGTATGAGTGTTTCGATATCGTTTACTGCACCTGCAATTGTTACCAATAGGTGTATAGTTTTTGGAATCTTAGCGCCAGGCAAGATATTTGATGCCAATCCGGATATAAATTCTAGGGAGCTAGGAGTGAAGCTCTTAATTAACCTTTTTAGCAAGTTTACCATGCCACAACCGAAACTAAACGGTTCAGCCAGTTCTTTAAACGGGCTACCCTCAATTAAGGTACCATGAAGGAATCTCCGTAGATCCCGCTCTTCCTTGGTACCCGGACACCTTTCGAGTCTATCTTTGGTTTCCTCATACAAGGCAGAAGCTATAGCTTTGGCATCTCTTTTATATTCTTGATAGCCGTTGTATGTGCCCTCTTCTAACGCGGTATCGCCTATTATGGTGGCATTGCCGTACACAGAGGCGTCGGATATCCTGGCATTGCCCCCCACCGTGGCTTCGCCGTACACACTGGCTTCGCCGGATATCCTGGCATTGCCCCCTACCCTGGCTTCGCCGTACACACTGGCTTCGCCGGATATCCTGGCATTGCCCCCTACCCTGGCTTCGCCGTACACACTGGCTTCGCCGGATATCTTGGCATTACCGCTGACATAGGCGTTTCCTTTAATTCTGACTTTGTCACCATCCGATGTTACCGCAGCACCGTCGGCTATCCATGAGTTACCTGAGTGAGAGAGGTTGGCTTCGACTTTGATTATCCCTCCTTTCTCGCCTTTCTTAACAATAATCTCACCAGATTCTGAGGTGATCTCCCGCATAGCGTAAATACGTGATCTACGACCTACACAAAAAATGAAATCTATTGTACATTCCTCTTCTATCCTGAATTTCTTGTCACCTGAACTAAGAGCTGGCGTCGAAACTGTGACGTAGATGGTTCTTGATGTGGACGATGACCCGTCTGTTGCTGTCACTCTGACCTGGTGGCGGCCGGGGCGGGTGTTCCGGTTGATCGTGACGTTCAGCGTTCTGGACCCTCCGGTCCCGGTGACCCGCGCCGACAGGTTGGCTACCGATTCAGTCACGTAAGTTCTCGCGGAGGAAGTCGACACCTGGAACGATCTACGCCCGGTCCTGTTGCCCGAACCGGGGGCTTCGATGCTCATACTCGAAAGCCCCGAAATCTCAAGATCAGGTGCCGAGTCGGCGGTTACTGTGACGTAGATGGTTCTTGATGTGGACGATGACCCGTCTGTTGCTGTCACTCTGACCTGGTGGCGGCCGGGGCGGGTGTTCCGGTTGATCGTGACGTTCAGCGTTCTGGACCCTCCGGTCCCGGTGACCCGCGCCGACAGGTTGGCTACCGACTCAGCCACGGAAACCCTCGCAGACGAGGACGACACCTGGAACGATCTACGCCCGATCCTGTTGCCCGAGCCCGGAGCCTCAATGCTCATACTCGAAAGCCCCGAAATCTCAAGATCAGGTGCCGAGTCGGCGGTTACTGTGACGTAGATGGTTCTTGATGTGGACGATGACCCGTCTGTTGCTGTCACTCTGACCTGGTGGCGGCCGGGGCGGGTGTTCCGGTTGATCGTGACGTTCAGCGTTCTGGACCCTCCGGTCCCGGTGACCCGCGCCGACAGGTTGGCTACCGACTCAGCCACGGAAACCCTCGCAGACGAGGACGACACCTGGAACGATCTACGCCCGATCCTGTTGCCCGAACCGGGGGCTTCGATGCTCATACTCGAAAGCCCCGAAATCTCAAGGCCCGGTGCCGAGTCGGCGGTTACTGTGACGTAGATGGTTCTTGATGTGGACGATGACCCGTCTGTTGCTGTCACTCTGACCTGGTGGCGGCCGGGGCGGGTGTTCCGGTTGATCGTGACGTTCAGCGTTCTGGACCCTCCGGTCCCGGTGACCCGCGCCGACAGGTTGGCTACCGACTCAGCCACGGAAACCCTCGCAGACGAGGACGACACCTGGAACGATCTACGCCCGATCCTGTTGCCCGAGCCCGGAGCCTCAATGCTCATACTCGAAAGCCCCGAAATCTCAAGGCCCGGCGCCGAGTCAACGGGTGCCGTTGAATCGGAGGTACAGTGAGAGACACACCGCATTCTTATTGCATCGATGCCTATACTGCTGTTACCAAGCCCGTCCCGCTCCCAATGTTGTGCCGCGCCATTATCCAGAACCTGAATGAAGACCTCTGCATTGTTGAAAGCAAAACTTCCGAGTCCAACCCAACCCTCATGCAGACTTTGATTAATACGGCGAGTGATTGACCCACCGGCGACTCCGCGCCTTATGATCCTATAATCAACCTCGGCGGTGGCGTTATTACCGGGAACGTATACCTCGACTTCCTGCTCCCCTACACGTCGCCCCATCCTCCATACTGCCGTATTCTCGTAAGAGAATTCTCCACCTATAGCATACGTGTATGCGTAGTTGTTATCTCCGTACCCCTCACCAGCTTGACCGATAAACCAATTGTCCTGACCTGGACGACTCATATCGTCCGTGTGCTCTAGATCGGGGCGATCATTCACATACCAGCCCGTCTGTTCTTGGGAGGGTGGCGCAGTTTCCGGCGTTGTATCGGGGGGTGGCGTCGTATCGGGGGGTGGCGTCGTATCGGGGGGTGGCGTCGTATCGGGGGGTGGCGTCGTATCGGGGGGTGGCGTCGAGTTGGGAGTGACTGTGATATAAACGGTATGCGATATGAATGATGACCCGTATGTCGCTGTTACAATGGCCTCGTACACGCCAGCGCGCGTCCCAGCGGGTATGTCGACGTTGAGCGTCCTAGACATCCCCGTCCCGATGACCCACGCCTCAACCCCACCTTCCACCGAGACTTGCGCAGACGGCGACACCTGAAATGCCTGCTGCCCGATCCTGTTGCCCGAACCGGGAGCCTCAATGCGCATATTTGAAAGCCCGAACATCTCAAGGTCCTGCGTCGTATCGGGGGGTGGCGTCGTATCGGGGGTTGGCGTCGAATCGGAGATACAATCACTGACACACCGCATTCTTATTGCATCAATGCCTATACTGCTGTTGCCAAGCCCGTCCCGTTCCCAATGCTGTACCGCGTCATTGTCATCAACTACGATGGTTACATCACTATCAAATATAACAAAAGTTCCGAGGTCAACCCAACCATGATATTGACTTTGATTGATGACAGTATGCCCGGTAAGTACATCACTCCCATCGCGGATTATGATTGAATAGTCGACCGTGGCTGTGGCATTATTGCCGGGAATATATGCCTGGATTTCCTGCCATCCTATACGCGGCCCCATCCTCCATATTGCCGTATTCTCATAAGAGCCTTCTCCACCTATGGCATAGGTGTATACGTAGTTGTTATTTCCGTATCCCTGACCGGGTTGACCATGAAACCAATTGTCCTGACCTGGATGACTTTCATCGTCCGTGTGCGTTAGTTCAGGGTGATCATTCACGTACCAGTCAGTCTGGTCTGAGGCTGTCTGAGCTTGGGCAGGCGGCGCAGTTCCGGTGACGGGTAACCCGGCTTGGAACAGCCCGAAGACCGCGATCACCGCCGCGCACGTCAACGTTCGGCGCATGGTGTCACTCATGTTGACTGCTCGGCTTGCTCGTTTTGATCTGGTTGATTTCATCGCTCTTCCTGTTGGATTGCTCGGGTTAGGAAGGAGGCCATTTGGGCTCGGGTGACTGTTTCGGCTGGGCAGTAGCGCAGGGGGTTGGTGGCGCATCCGGCGGTGACGCCGGCGGCGCGGATGCCCTCCATGGCCCGGACAGCGGCGTCGGAGAACCCGGCCGTGTCAGAGAACAGGCCCTGGGCCCGGGCGGGGGCGGAGATGTGGTCGAAGGCGGCCACGAGCATCTCAGCCATATCGGCCCGGGTCACGGCCCCTCTGGGGTTGAAGCGGCCGCCGGGGGCGCGCATCACGCCGTTGTTCACCGCCCACTGGGCGTTGGTCCGGTACCAGGCGTCGTCGGCCACATCGGAGAGCCGGACCTCGCCGCCCGGGTCGGGCGTGCCGTGCAGGTGGGTGACGGCCCGGTACAGGAAGGCCGACATCTGGGACCGGTTGACGGTCCTTTGAGGGCAGAAACGGTTCTCTTCGCATCCGGTGGTGATGCCCCACTGGGCGATCTGCTCGATGCTGTCCTCATGAACACTGCCCTCATCGTCACTGAATCTGCCCTCAAAGGCGGGGGCGGTCACTTCTAGCCGGCAGAACGAAGCGAGGTTGTCCAGATCGACCTGGCTCTGCGGCCATCCTACGTCTGCGGGAAGGAGGCTGAGCCAGCCCCGGTAGTCCCAGTAGGCCGGTCCGTCGACGAGGGCGCGGAGTTGCGATGGCATGGCACCGGTGAGCCGGTTGGGGCAGAAAGTGAAATATCCCTCTCCCTGGTTTCCCAGGTTGGTGAGTTTGCCTAGTTCTGCGGGTATCTCGCCCGTAAGCTGATTGCTGTGTAGTGTCAGATTCACCAGTTTGGTGAGTTTGCCTAGTTCTGCGGGTATCTCGCCCGTAAGCTGATTGCTGTATAGGTCCAACCCCACCAGTTTGGTGAGTTTGCCTAGTTCTGCGGGTATCTCGCCCGTAAGCTGATTGCTGTATAGGTCCAACCTCACCAGTTTGGTGAGTTTGCCTAGTTCTGCGGGTATCTCGCCCGTAAGCTGATTGCTGTATAGGTGCAGTTCCTCCAGTTTGGTGAGTTTGCCTAGTTCTGCGGGTATCTCGCCCGTGAGCCGATTGCTGTATAGGTGCAGTTCCTCCAGTTTGGTGAGTTTGCCTAGTTCTGCGGGTATCTCGCCCGTGAGCCGATTGCTGTATAGGTGCAGTTCCTCCAGTTTGGTGAGTTTGCCTAGTTCTGCGGGTATCTCGCCCGTAAGCTGACTGCGGGATAGTGCCAGGGACCGCAGGTTGGTGAGTTTGCCTAGTTCTGCGGGTATCTCGCCCGTAAGCTGACTGCCGGATAGTGCCAACCTCACCAGTTTGGTGAGTTTGCCTAGTTCTGCGGGTATCTCGCCCGTAAGCTGATTGCCGGATAGTGCTAGATACTCCAGGTTGGTGAGTTTGCCTAGTTCTTCTACTGGTATCTCGCCCGTGAGGCCGTATAGATTCAGAATCCACACCCGTCCGCTTGAAGAAGCGGAGATATCCTCAGCCCGACTCCCCTGAGCCCCTTTCCACGGGGTGTTCCAGTTGACTTCGGCGCTGGCCGGGTTGCTCATGAAGTGATTTCTGATCGCCACCAGTGCTGTGCAGTCCGCCACCAGGCCGGGTTTGCTCTCGGGGTCGTCCACCCAAGTTCCGTTCGAGCAGTCCGCGGGGCTGAGCGGCTCGGGCGCCGATTGTGCTGTGGCTGATCTCGGAATTGCTGCCACGGACGCGGCGAAGATGGCAAGAGCTGCCAGCAGCCGGACCTGCCTGGATGTGCCAGCGCGGGAGGCCACAGGGCAGCTCTTCTCTCCCCCGGGAGAGGTGGAAGCGGAGCTTGCCTGGACGCGGTGGCACGAGGGACGAGTCTCAGTGGTGAAGGACATGGGCAAAACCTCTCATTGTTCTGTCTTCAATTCTTTGTTTCTGAAGCAACGCATCGGCTGTTTCCAGAGCGGTGGCAGGCGCGCGTGAGGAAGTCGCTCGGCGGTGGTGCCGCGGGCTCCTTGAACCGTCCGTAGGCCCGCCGCCAGAGCCACGCCGTGGCGGCAGCGCCTTGCTCGTCGTGCGCTTCTGATCGACGAGCGGCGCTCCGATCGGGCGCGCTAGCGCGGCGCTAGCGCGATCCGGTGTTCGGTGCCGGGCGGAGCCGACTCGAAGTGAGTGCCTTGTAGTCCGGCCGGTTGCAGTCCGGCCGGAGTTACGTCGGGTCAGGCAATTCTGCCCGGGGGGGGGGGGGGGGTAGGCGCGTTCATCGAAGGCCGGGCTCTCGAGGGCTCGGACTGACCAGTACCGACGACCCGAGCACCCTCAGTCTGCCGATCTGAGAGTTGTGAGACACAGCCGATGAACAACTGAAAATTCCTCTCCAAGAGGCGTTCGAGAGAACTGTAGCGGTTGGCTGCTGGCGTGGCAACTCGAAATCTGCTGGCGGGCAAGAAGGCAAGAAAGCCCTGGTCAGAGGCGGTTTCATCTAGAGTCCCTCGGTGCCGTAAGTCAGGCGGTAGACGTCGGTGCGGCGGTCGGCTCGGGGTTGGATCAGGGGGCTGCGGGCTTGGGCCCGAGCCGCCTCGGCCAAGTCGATGTCGGCGGTGGCGAGGCGCTCCTCGGCGCCGGGCAGGGGGCCGGCGGCCAGCGACCCGTAGGGGTCGACCAGGACTGAGGAGCCGAGCATCAGCAGATCGCCGAAGGTGCCTACCTGGGAGGCGCAGGCGATGAACACCTGGCTCAGGTTGGCTTGCAGGACGGCGCCCTCAGCCTGGGGGCACAGCCCGTCGGGGTTCGGGGGCTTGCGGTCGAAACCGGTCACCCAGGCGGTGGGCACGCACACCAGATCGGCACCGCGCAGGGCCAGGATCCTCACCACCTCCACGAACCGCAGGTCATAGCAGACGCAGATGCCCAGGGTCCCCCAGCGGGTCTCGAACACGGGCAGCCCCAGGTCGCCGGGCTCGAAGCAGTGCTTCTCCTCGGCGAACAGGTGCAGCTTGCGGTAGTGGCCGACCACGCCGCTCTCGTCCACCGCCACCGCCGAGTTGTAGATCCGGTCGCCGTCGCGCTCGCAGAACCCGCCCACCACCATCCCGCCGCCGTCGGCCGCGGCCGACCGCCAGGCGGTGACGGTGGGGCCGTCCAGGGGCTCGGACAGAGGGGCGATCCGGGCGGGGTCGGTGCCGTACCAGGGCACGACCAGCTCGGGCAGCACCACGATGTCCGCGCCCTGCTCGAAGAGCCGGCGGGCGGCGTCGAGGCTGCGGTCCCGGTTGGCCTCGGTCTCGCCGGGGCGGCTGCCGATCTGGGCCAGCCCGACGACGGTCACTCCGCTCCCCCGCTCTGATCCGGGCCGGTCACCGCCCGGCGGGGCCGGCGGCCGAGGGCCCGGTCACTCCGCGCCCAACAGGCGGAGCAGGTTGCGGTCGGGGGGGCAGGGGCCGCCGATGCTGACCACCCGCTCCCCCCGGTCGGCCTTCACCGCGTGCTCCACCCCGGCGGGCACGTGGATGGCCTGGCCGGCCTCGAACGGCAGGTCGGCGCCGTTGGTCAGGTCGCTCACCGTGCCCCGGCCCTCCAGGCAGAAGATGGTGTCCTCGGACTCGTCGTGGGTGTGGGCCACGTTGCGCTCCCCCGGCTCCAGCACCACGTAGTTCATGTTGGCCGTCTCCGCCCCCGAGCCGGGCCACACGATCAGCCGGGCGTCGGCGGAGATCATCGGCATCATCAGGTCGGGCTCGTCTCGGTGGAAGACTCGGATGGCCATCTAGGCGCCCCCTCGGTGGTCGCTGTTGGCGGGCGGGTACAGGGCGGGGTCGGGCGGGCAGGGGCCGCCGATGAGCACGGTGCCGGCCGCGGCCGACTCGACCTGATAGGCGGTGCCGGCGTCGACGTGGAACATCGACCCCACCACCAACTCCTGGCGGTGGCCGGTGTCGGGGTCGGTCACCGCGGCCGCCCCCTCGCACAGGTGGTAGACGGCGTCGGAGGGGTGCATCAGCGCCTTGGTGCGGCCCCCCTCGTCGAGGGTGATGACGTGCATGGAGCGGTGGACGGCGCCGGTTCCGGGCCACACCACCGCCCGGGCCGTGCCCCCCCGCTCGACGATCGGCAGCTCCGGGCAGGACTCGTCCGCGGTCAGGACCTGCACCGCGTCCACCATCAGACCCTCCGGGGCCGGGTCCGCATCGCCGCGGGACTGAGGCCTGAACCGCCCTTCACGGCTGCCATACTACTGATTGTGAGCCGACTGCGGAAGCTGGCGCCGGGCGAGCTGAGCGACGCCCAGGCCGCCCTCTACGACGCCATCGCCGGCGGCGACCGGGCCAGAGACAGCGCCTTCCCGCTGACCGACGGCGGCGGCGCCCTGGTCGGGCCCTTCAACTGTCTGCTCTACAGCCCCCACGTCGGCGACGCGGTGCAGAAGGTGGGCTCCGCGGTGCGGTTCGGTTCGGAGATGTCGGCCCGGGTGCGCGAGATCGTCACCCTGACCGTGGCCCGCCACTGGCGCAGCGACTTCGAGTGGTGGGCCCACGACCTCATAGCCCGCCGGGTCGGGTTCACCGAGGCCGAGCTGGCCGCCCTCAAGGACGGGCGGGAGATCGACTTCGAGGACCGGGCCGAGCGGACCGCCCACCGGTTCTGCCGGTCGGTCCTCGACACCGGCGACGCGCCCGACGACCTCTACGCCGAGGCGGTGGCCGACTTCGGCGAATCCGGGGTGTGCGACCTGGTGGTGCTCATCGGCTACTACGGGCTGATCGCCCAGATGATGCGGGTTTTCCGGGTGGGCGCCCCCGACGGAGAGAGCCCCGTTTTCGCCGACCAGAGCTGAGACTCACTCCGGCCGGCGGGTCCTGTCACGGGCGCGGTTTCGCCGCGGGGCGGCGAAACCTTGCCCCCGTGCCACCCACCGGCCTACCCGAACTGCCCTCCCTGGTCGTCAAACCCGGGTTAGGAAGATGATTTGAAGGGTTATCCGATCCGGATTGCTCGAGTGGGGCAGGCTGCGGCGGCTTGGGCTACTAGTCCCGTCAGCTCGGGGCCGGGTTCGGCGGTCAGGACGTGGGCCAGTCCGTCGTCGCGGACTTCGAAGACCTCGGGGGCGAGCATCTCGCACGATCCGCTGCCGATGCACTTGTCGGCGATCACCGTCACCTTCACCGGTTCCGACCCTATCGGGCTCGGGGTGCAAAGATCGGGGGCATGATCTCGGAGCTCTTCGACCCTGAGGCCTGGCGACCGGTGGCCGGCTTCAAGGACCTGACCGACGTCACCTACCACCGGGCCGCCGGCCAGGGAACGGTGCGGGTGGCCTTCGACCGGCCCGAGGTGCGCAACGCCTTCCGGCCCCACACCGTGGACGAGCTGTACCGCTGCCTGGACCACGCCCGCATGACCGCCGACGTGGGCTGCGTGCTGCTCACCGGCAACGGCCCGTCGCCCAAGGACGGGGGCTGGGCCTTCTGCTCGGGCGGCGACCAGCGCATCCGGGGCCGCGACGGCTACCGCTACGCCGACGGCGACACCGCCGACGACATCGACCCGGCCCGGTCCGGGCGCCTGCACATCCTGGAGGTGCAGCGCCTCATCCGCACCATGCCCAAAGTGGTGGTGGCGGTGGTGCCGGGCTGGGCGGTGGGGGGCGGCCACAGCCTGCACGCCACCGCCGATCTGACCCTGGCCAGCGCCGAGCACGCCGTCTTCAAGCAGACCGACACCGACGTGGCCAGCTTCGACGGCGGGTTCGGCTCGGCCTACCTGGCCCGCCAGATCGGCCAGAAGCGGGCCCGGGAGATCTTCTTTCTGGGCCGCAGCTACTCCGCGGCCGAGGCCTTCGAGATGGGGATGGTGAACGCGGTGGTGCCCCACGCCGAGCTGGAGCCGACCGCTCTGGAGTGGGCCCGGGAGATCAACGCCAAAAGCCCCACCGCCCAGCGGATGGCGAAGTTCGCGCTGAACCTCATCGACGACGGGCTGATCGGCCAGCAGGTGTTCGCGGGCGAGGCCACCCGGCTGGCCTACATGACCGACGAGGCGGTAGAGGGGCGCGACGCCTTCCTGGCCAAGCGGCCCCCGGATTGGTCAGGGTTTCCCTGGCACTACTGAACGCGGCGGCCGGTTTCTTTTAGGTTTATCTCCCAGATGACCTGGGCCAGGGCGTCGTCGGCGGAGATGGTGGGATAGCGCAGCGGGTTGTCGCTCGTGACGCAGGTGGGCAGCGGGGCGAGCATGAACCAGGGCGCGGGGTGGGCGAACTGCACCACCGAATAGCGGTCGCCGGTCTGGCCCGCCGGGGCCGCCACCCGGTGCCGGCCGGCCGGGATCGCGCCGTTGGTGAGGTGCTCGAGCATGATCCCGGTGTTGACGATGGCCCCGCCGTCGGGCGGGACGGCGTCGGTCCAGCCCCCGGCGGTGCGGACCTGCAGGCCGGCGGCGGTGGCCCGGGGCAGGGCGGTGATCAGGTTGATGTCGCAGTGCTCGTCGGCCCAGACGTATTCGGTGCCGGGGGCCAAGTCCATGGCCGGGTAGTGAATGGCCCGGGTCATGGTGGCGCCGTCGGCCACCATGCGGTCGAAGTAGTCCTCGTGGACGCCCAGGCCGGCGCCGATGATCCGCAGCACCCGCCGCTGCAGGTCGGCCACCCGGCGGTGGAAGGCCAGCAGCAGCTCGCCCGCGCCGGGCAGGTCGTCGTCGGGCAGGCACGGCGGCCCGTAGCGGAACGGGTGCCGCTCCCGCAGGGGGTGGCCCGCCGGCCTGGGGTCGCTCCAGTTGAGCATCTCCTTCCAGTCGGGCACGTCCGAGGAGGCCGCGGTCTCCACCGCCAGGCCGGTGTAGCCGGTCTGGCCGTTGGCACCGGCCACCGTGTAGCGGGCCTTGCGCTCGGCGGGCAGCGAGAAGAACGCCTCCAGGCACTCATAGGCCCGGTCGAGCAGGTCGGTAGGCAGATCATGGGCGACGTACACGAACCCGGTGCCCAGGCTGCGCATGACCCCGTCGACCACCGCCGCCCGAGCCGCCCGATCCCCCCGCTCAAAAGCCAGCAGATCAACATCGAGGATCTCTCCCCCGCTCACCCCCGCCACGCTACCCGCGCCCCCGCTGCCGGACCGGGCAAAGCACCAGACTTCCAGGCCTTTCTTCACATGAGATGAGCATTCAGGACCGTCTGATCGGGTGCGCTTCCGGGCCGCGGATCAGGCGGCGGCGGTTGCCGGGCCATCAGCCTGTGTGGAGCGCGTTGAGCCGGGCGAAGTCGTAGGCGCCGGCCGCGATGTCCAGCATCTGTTCCACGCGGTTCAGATAGACGCGGCCGAGGCGCGGGTCGTCTTTGCCGGCCACTTCCTTGATCAGGTCGTGCCGCTCGACCGGCAGCGGCGGCGGGGTCCGGGGGCCGTTGCGCCGGAGCAGGGTCTCGTAGTGGGCGATGGAGCGGTGGGAGAAGTCGATCATCGCCGCTCCCCACGGTTCGAGTTGATACGACGACCCGTAGCACCCGACCGCTTCGAGCAGGGTGACCTCGTGGAAGGTCAGCTCTCGCCGCGCCCTGTTGGAGCGCCCGAAGAACCGGATCATGTCCGGGTTCGGCGACCGAAGCGCCCGGCCGACGACGTCCCCGGTTGTCACAGCTAGCCAGACCCGGGGGGTGATCTGCAAGGTGAGGCCGAACCGGCGCAGCGCCCCGTAGGAGGTCTCGCCGCATCCGGGTCCGCCCAGGTATGTGGCCAGCTCCGTCGGGTCCGGCGCGCTTTTCGTGACTGTTTCCCCGGCGCGGGTCGTGAACGGCTGATCGAACAGCCTGGCCCTCCAGTAAAGACCGGGAGCCACCCGGGCGACCAGGCCGTGCGGGTCGCGGGCCTCGCGGGCGAGGCACTGCCGAGCCGCGTCCCGCGACCCGGGCAGGTCGCCGATCCTCACGAAAGCGCCGACCGGCACCTCTTCCAGATAAGCGACGCCGACGGCCTTGCCCATGTCCCAAGCTTATGACCACAAAGTGACACGCCGGGCCGGGCGAGGCTTCGGCCGCCCGGGGTGCCTCTTACACGGGCAGAGTGGGCTCGCGCCGACGCCGAGAGCAACGCAGGCGAGGCGCCGGCCGCCGGGGCGCCCCTTTGCACGGGGTTAGGGCGGGTCGGGGATGGCCCAGTCCACCGGCTCGCGGCCAGCGTCGATCAGGGCCCGGTTGGCCCGGCTGAAGGGGCGGCTGCCGAAGAAGCCCCGGGGCGCCGACAGCGGCGACGGGTGGGGTGACTCGATACGCCGGTGAGGGCGGCGCTGCTGGGGTTGCTCAGGCTGGCGCAACCGCCGCAGTCGGCGGCGTCGGCTCAGGGCCGCCAGCCGAAGCCGCGGTGCCCTCAGCGGGCGCGGCAGCCTCGACAGGCGCAGGCGCGTGCTCCACATCATGGTGCTGCGCGGGGGCGACGGCAGGCGGAGGGGCGAGCACCGTCCATGGCAGCCGGTCAAGCTGTTTCTCTTGGGCCTTGATTTGCACGTCGTGGCCGGCGACCAGCAGGTTGGTTTCGGCGATGCGGTCCACTACCTGGTTGAACCTATTGTCGAAGTGGGTGCGTTGGTCGTCGAATTTCTTATCGATCTTGTCGTCCAAGTGCTTGAACGCATGCCACAGGATCACAGCGACAGCGACCGCCAGCGTGACAGCGCTCCCGGTCAGAGCCCATATCCAATCGTTCATGCCCGCAGCGTACTACAGCCGCTCCCCCGCCCGCCACGGGATGGACGACGGGGCGGGCGAGGCGCTGGCCGTCCGGGCGCCCCGTCTGGCCGCCGGGGCGCCCCTTGCACGGGGTTAGGGCGGGTCGGGGATGGCCCAGTCCACCGGCTCGCGGCCAGCGTCGATCAGAGCCTGGTTGGCCCGGCTGAAGGGGCGGCTGCCGAAGAAGCCCCGGGGCGCCGACAGCGGCGACGGGTGGGGCGACTCGATGACGGCGTGGCGGCCGGTGTCGATCAGCGCCTTCTTGCGCCGGGCGTAGGAGCCCCACAGGATGAACGCCACCGTCTCGGGCTTGGCCGACACGGCCCGGATCACCTCGTCGGTGAAGACCTCCCAGCCCCGTCCCTGATGGCTGCCGGCCTGGCGGGCCCGCACGGTGAGGGTGGCGTTGAGCAGCAGCACCCCCTGGCGGGCCCAGTGCTCCAGCGAGCCGTGGCTCGGGACCGGGGCCCCGATGTCTTTGTTGAGCTCGGTGTGGATGTTCTCCAGCGACGGGGGCACGCCCTTGCCGGGCCGCACCGAGAAGCACAGCCCGTGGGCCTGGTCGGGGCCGTGGTAGGGGTCTTGGCCCAGGATCATCACCTTCACCGACTCGTACGGGGTGAGGTGCAGGGCGGCGAACACCTCGTCGTGGGCCGGATAAACCGTGACCCGGGACCGCTCGACGTGGACGAACTCCTGCAGCTCCTGCCAGTACGGCTTGTCGAACTCGCCCCTGAGGACCGGGTTCCAGTCGGTCTTGGCCGCCACGGGCGCCGACCTTAGACCCGTTCGGGCCGACCGGGGTGATCGGGGCGGTGGAGCGGCCGCCGGGTCAGGCGGGCCGGGTCCCCACGATGCTGGCCCGCTCCATGGTCCGGCCCTCGGGGTAGTAGTCGCTGGCCGCGTAGTGCTGGACGGAGCGGTTGTCCCAGAACACCACGGTGTCGGGCGCCCATCGCACCCGGTACTGGTACTCGGGCATCCCGGCCTGTCCGGCCAGGAACTTCACCAGCTCCCGGCTCTCCTCGGGGTCGAGGCCCTCGATGAAGGCGGTGAAGAAGCAGTTGACGAAGATCAGCCTGCGGCCCGTCTCGGGGTGGGTGCAAACCACCGGGTGGCGGACCTGCGGGTAGCGGGACCGGAACTCGGCCTCCTTGCCTTCGGGCACCACGTGGCCGAAGGCCTGGGCGAAGTCGTGTACCGCCCAGAGGCCGTCGATGCGCTCTTTGACCTCGTCGCGGAGTCCGTCGTAGGCGGCGCACATGTCGGCGAAGAGGGTGTCGCCCCCGGTGGGGGGCACTTCAACGGCGTGCAGCACCGCGCCCATGGAGGGGACCTCACGCCAGGTCACGTCGTGGTGCCAGCCGTTCTCGAACCCGCCGGTGTCGGCCCCCTTCTCGAAGCGGACCAGCTCGGGGTGCTCGGGGTTGCCGATGATGAACGGGTGGACCTCCAGCTCGCCGAAGCGGCGGGCGAAGGCCACTTGCTGGGCCGAGGTGAGGGGCTGGTCCCTGAAGACGATCACCTTGTAGTCGAGCAGGGCCCGGCGGATCTCGGCCACGACGGCTTCTTCGATGTCGCCGGTGAGATCGACGCCGGCGATCTCGGCCCCCAGCGTCGCCCCTTGGGGGGACACCTCGATGTGATCGAATTCGGGCCGGGCCAGGCGGGCCCGCTCGGCGGCCAGATGGACCCAGGGGCCGATCTCCACTTGGTGCGACCTCAGGGTGATCCGGCCCGGGGTGATGCTGCTGGCCGGATCGACGACTCCGGGGGCGTCGGGACCGGAATCGCCGACGACGGTTTCGGCAACGGTGGTCATGTCCTGGGAGATTAGCGGGGGTCGGCACGGGCGCGGTTTTGCCATGACGTTGCGTTGGCCGTTGCGTTCTCCGGCCGGCGGGTCCTGTCACGGGCGCGGTTTTGCCGCGGGGCGGCAAAACCTTGCCCCCGTGCCACCCACCGGCCTAGCGCGATCCAAGCCAGAGTGCGATCTGGGCGACGGCGTGCCACCCCCGGGCTGGGGGATGGATATTGTCAATCCGAACTTGAGTTAGGGTTTTAGGCGAATTCGGCGGTTCTGTCGAGGGGTTTATCGAGGGTCGATGCATCGGGTTGTCTTAGCGGCTTACTTCGTCTTTTCGCTGGCTGCCGCGCCGGGCGCTGCCCCGGCTTCGGGGCCGCCGCTTGGGGTGCAGGAGTTTGTCGATCCGTTGGGCGCGGAGCCGCTGGAGCCCATCGGTGCGACGACGGCCGGGGCAGCCGAAGCGGCGTCGTCGACACCGGAACCCGAACCGCCGACCACTGCGCCAGGTCCGACATCTGACCCGGTGCCGACTCTGCCGGACGGCCCGGCTCCGGCCGTCGAGCCTGATCCGCCGACTACGGAGCCCGCGCCGCCGCCTACCACGGAATCGGCTGCCGGGCTGGTGATTGAGCCGGAAGGCTTGAGGCCCAGTCCGCTGCCTGACCGGCCTCGCTGGACTGATGCCGTTGACGCAGTGCTCGGATGGAGGACCGACAACTGCAAGTTCGCCTATTACGCGGTCGGGCCGCGGGACTGCAGCGGCGATGTCCACCGCGATCATCTCGTCGCTTGGGCCGAGGCATGGGATTCCGGGCTCGGCTACGCCGACGCCGAAGGGTGGTACCTGGACGTCGACAACCTGTGGGTGATGCCGGCCGGGGAGAACATCTCCAAGTCCGACGAAGATCCGGCCGAATGGAGGCCTCAAGATCCCGCCGACTGGTGCCGCTACGCCTCAGACTGGGTCGCGGTCAAGTTCGCATGGAACCTCACCGCCGACCGGGCCGAAGCCGACGCACTTGACGAGATGCTCTCCACCTGCGGCGGCGCGCCGCAGCCGGAACCGGCGGACACCCCGGATGTAGCGCCGCCGCCGGAACCAGCCGACGACAGTTCGGGCCAGTCGTCGGCCAACCCGGACCCGGATTTGGATGAGCTGCTCCAAGAGATCCGGTCGACCCCGTGCGGTCAATGGGGCGCCGAGGAGCGGGCCCTCGCCCGGCAGGCCCCCGACGGGTTCGACTGGGGCCGCCGGGACGGCGACAACGACGGCAATCCCTGCGACATATAAACGCGGCCACCCGCCCGCCGCTCGCCCGGTGCTGTCGCGGGTGCCGGTAGTGTCAGGAGTATGAGCACCGCACTCGCCATCGCCACCTCGGTCGAGCCTGTGCGCGCCGTCGATCTGACTGTGCGCTTCGGGGCGGTCACCGCCCTCGACCGGGTGGACCACGACTTCGTGCCGGGCACGACCGCCGCGGTGATGGGGCCCAACGGGGCGGGCAAGACCACCCTGTTGGAGTGCCTGGCCGGGCTGCTGAGGCCCAACTCGGGGCGGGTGGCGGGCGCGCCGGACCGGGTGGCCTACGTCCGCCAGCAGGCGCCGGCGGGATGGATGCCCCTGACCGCCCGCGAGGTTTTGGCCATGGGCCGCTACCGGGCCAGGGGGCTGACCGGCCGGCTCCGAGCCGCCGACCGGGCCGTCATGGCGGCCGCAGCCGACCGCCTCGATGTGGCCGATCTCCTGAGCCGGCCCTACGGCGACCTGAGCGGGGGCCAGCGCCAGCGGGTGGTGATCGCCCAAGCCCTGGCCCTCGAACCGGATCTGCTGCTGCTCGACGAGCCCATCAGCGGGCTGGACCTTCCCAGCCAGGAGCGCATCCTGGCCGTGCTGGACGAGAGCGCGGCCGCGGGCCTGGCGGTGGTGATCACCACCCATCATCTCAACGAGGCCTGCCACTGCAATGACGTGCTGCTGCTGGCCAACCGGCTGGTGGCCGCGGGCCCGCCCGAGGAGGTGTTGACCCCGGACTGGCTCCGGGAGACGTTCGGCCCCCGCACCCTGGGCGACCATTGCTGCCCCGATCACGACGACTCCATGCTGGTCTTCGACGACCACGGCCACACCTACTGAGAAGCAGTCGGTGACCGTGGACCGCTGCGACGCGGCCGCGGCCACGGCCGTCAAACAACTCAACCGAGGGCCGCTGCGGTGACCGCCGAGCGCTGCGACGCGGCAGCGGCAGCGGTGGTTTGCCGAACCGACCGGGGGCCGCTGCGGTGACCGCCGAGCGCTGCGACGTGGCCGTGATCGGGGCTGGGCCGGCCGGGGCGGCCGCGGCCATAGAGGCGGCCCGGGGCGGGGCCGAGGTGGTGATGTTCGAGAAGGGCGCGGCCGGCCGGGACAAGGTGTGCGGCGACGGGCTCACCCCCCGGGCGGTGGCCGCGCTCGACGAGCTGGGCGTGAGCATCGACGGCGCCCACCGCATCGACGGGCTGCGGATGATCGCGGGCCGCCTCCGGCGCGAGCTGCGGTGGCCCGAGGGCGGGCGCTTCGGCGCCCACGGAGCGGTCTGGCCCCGCCGGGAGCTGGACAAGCGCCTGGTGGAGGCGGCCGCCGAGGCCGGGGCGGAAGTGGTGTGGGAGACCGAGGCCCTGCCGACGGTCGAGCCCGACGGGTCGGTGACCGGGGTGGAGGCCGGGGGCCGCCGGTGGGCCGCCGGCCTGGTGGTGGTGGCCGCCGGGGCCCAGGGGGCGGCGGCCCGAATGCTGGGGGCCGGGCGGGACGCCGACGAGCCCTTCGGCTTGGCCATCCGGACCTACGCCCCCAGCCCCCGCCACGACGACCGCTACCTGGAGGCCTGCCTCACCCTGCGCGACGACCGCGGCACCCAGGTGCCCGGCTACGGCTGGATGTTCCCGGCCGGCGAAGGCACCGTGAACATCGGGGTGGGTGCCCTGTCCACCATGCGGGGCTTCCGCCGGCTCAACCTCAACCGGCTGCTGGACGGCTACCGGGCCCAGGTGGCCGGCGAGTGGGGGCTGGGCGAGAGCCTGGAGCGGCCCCGGGCCTGGCGGCTGCCCATGAGCGCCGTCCGCCGCCACGGGCCGGGCTGGGTGGCGGTGGGGGACGCGGCCGGGCTTATCAACCCCATGAACGGCGAGGGCATCGACTACGGGCTGGAGTCGGGGATGCTGGCCGCGGCCCTGTTCTTGGCCGACCCGGCCACGGCCCCCGACGCCTACGACCGGGCCCTGGCCCAGCGCTTCGACCGGTTCCTGCGCACCGGCCGCCGCTTCAGCTTCCTGATCGGCCACCCCTGGATACTGCGCAACGGGCTGCGCCTGGCCGTCGGCACCGAGGCGGTGGCCAACCTCACCCTGCAGGTGATGGGCAACCTGATCGACGACGACTCCCCCGGCGCAGCCGGCCGGGTGTTGCGCCTAGCCGACCGTGCCCTGGCCGCCGCCGACACCCCCCTCCGCCGCCGCCACACCCGCCGGAACTGAGGGCTTCGACCGCCCCAGTTCCTCAACTGTTGTCAGAGCGGGCGTGTCAGGTTACCCTGACAACCGTGAGCATTATTGCGACGGACGAGTTGCCGGCGAATCCGCTTGATGCGCTGCGGGAGTTGACGCGCCGAGAGGGGATTCTCGATGAGCTTCGCCGAGAGCGCGTAATGGCGGCGCGTGCAGCGGGCGCGAGCTGGGAACAGGTGGGAGAAGCGTTGGGGATGAGCCGTCAGTCAGCCTGGGAGTACTTTTCTGCAGAAACCCGCGATCGGCTCGCCGCGAACGCCGCGGCCAACAAGGACTTGTCTGAAGACGACGCCATGGCCCTAGCGGTCAGTGAGGTCAAGGCGGTACGTCGACGGCACCGATCACGCTGACCACTTGATCTTCAGATAAACGGCAGAAGGGTTACCTGGGCGGGGCGCGGGCCGGTCGGGGTTTGCACTGTGACTTCGGTGCCGGGGCGGGCACAGGGAGCTTCGAGTAAGGCCACGCCGATGTTGCGGGCCAGTCGCGGGGAGTGGGCCGCGGCCCGGAGGGTGCCTACTGCCTCGTCGGCGTCGCCTGCGGTGATCGGCCAGGGGTGTTCGGGGGGCGCCATCGGGGCGCCGTCGATGAACAGCCCTACTCGGCGGCGGCGGGGTCCGGTCCGGCGGATGGACTCCAGGGCGGCGCGGCCGATGAAGTCGGCTCCCGAGTCCAGGTCGACGAAGCGCTCCAGTCCGGCCTCGAACGGGTCGCTGTCGTCAAGGGTGTCGGCCCTATAGGACAGCAGGCCGCTCTCCATGCGCTCGATGTAGTTGGGGGCGCCGGGGCCGATGCCGCAGGGCCGGCCCGCCTCGGCCACCAGCCGCCACAGGTCGCTCCCCCGCTGGCGGCCCAGCAGATAGATCTCGAAGCCGTCCCGGCCCGACCAGCCCGACCGGCCCAGATGGGCCTCGATGCCGTCCACCGCGGCCGGGCGGACTCCGAAGCGGGGCAGGTCCCGGGCCCAGCCGCCGAACAGGTTGGCCACCACGTCGGCGGCCCGGGGGCCTTGGACGGCCAGCGGGAACACGTCAGGCTGGGTCGCCTCGGCGTCGAGGCCCCGCTCGGCGGCCACCGCCCGGCACCAGTACAGCATGTCGCTGTCGGCCAGCGACAGCCACCAGCGGTTTTCGTCCACCCGCAGCGCCACCGGGTCGTTCATCAGCCGGCCCCGGTGGTCGACCATGGGGGCGTATTTGGCCCGGCCCACCCTCATGCCGGTCAGGTCTCGGGCCACCACGGCCTGGGCCAGGGCGCCGGCATCGGGGCCGGTCAGCTCCACCTGCACCTGGCAGGCCACGTCCCACATGGCCGCGGCCTCGATCAGCCGCCAGTACTCCGCCTCGTCGTCGCCGTAGGAGGTGGGCATCCAGGCGTGGTTGTAGACGGTGAAGGAGACGGCGCCCGCGGCCAGCGTCTCGTCGAAGTAGGGCGACTTGGCCACCCTGGTGCCGAAGGTGAGGCCGAGCCGTCCGTCCATCCGCTGACCTCCCGGTGGGTAACGTAGCGTTTCCATGACCCGAGGCAGGCTCCTCGCCCGGTTCGCCCGGCGGACGGCGGCGTGATCTCCGGGCGAGCGGGGCTCCCCCGGCAGGCGGCGGCGCCCGGCCGGTGACCCAACTGCTCGCCCCGCCGCTGGCCACCTCGGTGGACCCGGCCGACGAAGCCTTCCGGGCCAACCGGGCCGACATGCTCGAGCAGCTCGCCGAGATCGAAGGCCTGCTGGACGAGGCCGCGGCCGGGGGCGGCGAGCGGGCCGTCCGCCGGCTGCGGGCCCGGGGCAAGATGCCCATCCGGGAGCGGATCGCCAACCTGCTCGACCCCGCCAGCCCGTTCCTGGAGATCAGCGCCCTGGCCGCCTACGGCTCCGACTACGCCCTGGGCGGGGGCATGGTGGTGGGCGTCGGGGTGGTGGCCGGAACCGAGTGCGTGATCATGGGCAACGACCCCACCGTGCTGGCCGGCGCCCTCACCCCGTACTCGAGCAAGAAGTGGATGCGGGCCCTGGAGATCGCCCGCGACAACCGGCTCCCCTACATCAGCTTCGTGGAGTCCGCCGGCGGCGACCTGCGGGCCGGCGCCTCGGGCGGTTCGGGCTCGGGCGGCGGGGGCAGTGCCGAAGGGGGCCAGCCCCAGCGACGGCTCAGCGTGGACCACTTCGCCGAGTCGGGCCGGTTCTTCTACGAGCTGATCGAGCTGTCCAAGCTGGGCGTCCCGACGGTGTGCGTGGTGTTCGGGTCCTCCACTGCCGGGGGCGCCTACCAGCCCGGCCTGTCCGACTACAACATCGTGGTGAAGGACCAGTCCAAGGTGTTCCTGGGCGGCCCCCCGCTGGTGAAGATGGCCACCGGCGAGGAGTCCGACGACGAGACCCTGGGCGGGGCCCGGCTCCACGCCGAGACGTCGGGCCTGGGCGACTACCTGGCCGCCGACGAGATGGACGCCATCCGCCTGTGCCGGGAGGTGGTCTCCCACCTCAACATGCGCAAGCCCGGCGGCGGCCCCGCCGCAGACCCCGATCCCGAGCCCCCGGCGCACGACCCCGAGGAGCTGCTGGGCCTGGTGGCCCGGGACCTCCGCCAGCCCCTGGACGTGCGAGAGGTGATCGCCAGGGTGGCCGACGGCTCCCGGTTCGAGGAGTACAAGGCCCTCTACGGGCCCACGCTGGTGTGCGGCTGGGCCTCGATCTGCGGCCGCCCGGTGGGGGTGCTGGGCAACAACGGGGTGCTGTACCCCGACTCGGCCCAGAAGGGGGCCACCTTCATCCAGCTCTGCAACCAGATCGACGTGCCGCTGGTGTTCCTCCAGAACATCACCGGCTTCATGGTGGGCAAGGACTTCGAGGCCGACGGCGTGATCAAGAAGGGCTCCCAGATGCTCAACGCGGTGGCCAACTCCACGGTGCCGCACCTGACGGTGATCCTCGGCGCCTCCTACGGGGCCGGCACCTACGGGATGTCGGGCCGGGCCTTCGGCAACCGCTTCACCTGGCTGTGGCCCACGGCCAAGATCGCCATCATGGGCCCCAAGCAGATCGCCGGGGTGATGTCGGAGGTGCGCCGGGGCCAGGCCGCCCGGCGGGGCGAGGACTTCGACGAGGCGGCCGACGCCGAGATCGTGGCCCGGGTGGAGCAGGCCCACGAGCGGGGCTCGCTGGCGCTGCGGGCCACCGGCGCCGTCAGCGACGACGGCATCATCGACCCCCGCGACACCCGCCTGGTGCTGGGCATGTGCCTGTCGGTGGCGGCCAACCGGCCCGTGACCGGCGCCGAGGGCTACGGGGTATTCCGGCTGTGACGGGCGTCTCCTCGGTGCTAGTGGCCAACCGGGGCGAGATCGCCCGCCGGGTGTTCCGCACCGCCCGGGCCATGGGCCTGGGCTGCGTGGCCGTCCACACCTCCGCCGACGCGGCCGAGCCCTTCGTGAGAGAGGCCGACCGGGCGGTGCGCCTCTCCTCGGGCTACCTCGACGGCCAGGCCGTGGTGGCCGCGGCCCGCTCCGCCGGAGCCGACGCCGTCCACCCCGGATACGGGTTTCTGTCCGAGAACGCCGCCTTCGCCCGGGCGGTGACCGAGGCAGGCCTGGCCTGGGTGGGGCCAACCCCGGAGGTGATCGAGACCATGGGCGACAAGCTGGCCGCCCGAGCCGCGGCGGCAGCGGCCGGGCTGGCCGTCCTGCCCTCGTCTTCGGACCCGTCCGACCCGGCGCCGACAGGGTTCCCACTGCTGGTGAAAGCCGTAGCGGGGGGCGGCGGCAAGGGCATGCGGCTGGTGGCCGACCCGTCTGAGCTAGAAGCGGCGGTGGCCGCGGCCCAGCGCGAGGCGGAGCGCGCCTTCGGCGACGGCCGGGTTTACCTGGAGCGGCACGTGGCCCGGGCCCGCCACGTCGAGATACAGGTCCTGGCCGACGCTCACGGCAACTGCGTCCAGCTCGGCGAGCGGGAGTGCTCCATCCAGCGCCGCCACCAGAAGATCATCGAGGAGTCGCCGTCGCCCGCAGTGGACGCCGACCTGCGGGACCGCATGGGCCGGGCCGCGGTGGAGCTGGCCGCCTCGGTGGGCTACCGGTCGGCGGGCACGGTGGAGCTCCTGTTGGACGCCGACACCGGCGAGTTCTGGTTTCTGGAGGTGAACGCCCGGCTCCAGGTCGAGCATCCGGTGACCGAGGAGGTGACCGGCATCGACTTGGTGCGCGAGCAGCTCCGGGTGGCGGCGGGCGCGCCGCTGGGGTTCGCCCAGGGCGACGTTGCCTCGGCTGGGCACGCCGTCGAGGCCCGTCTCTACGCCGAGGACCCGGCGGCCGGGTTCCTGCCCGCGGTGGGGACCCTGGCCGCCTTCGAGCCCGCCGCCGAGCCGGCCGTGCGCTGGGACAGCGGAGTGGAGGCCGGCTCGGCGGTGACGGTGGACTTCGACCCCATGCTGGCCAAGGTGACCGCCTGCGCTCCCAGCCGGGCCGAGGCCGCAGCCCGGCTGGCCTTGGCCTTGGACCGCCTGCATCTCGGCGGGGTGACCACCAACCGCCACTACCTCACCGAGGTGCTGCGCTCCGAGGCTTTCCGGGCCGGCGACACCACCACCGACTTCGTGGAGCGGGTCGAGCTGGCCCCGCACCGGGTTTTGGGCGGGGCCGAGCGGGAGTCGGCGGCGGTGGCCGCGGCTATGTGGCTGGCCGCCGCGGCCCGGGCCGAGGCCCCGGTGCTGGGGTTCATGCCCGCGGGCTGGCGGCTGGGCCGCCTGATCGACGAGCGGGTCGATCTGGAGATCGACGGGACGGCGGCCACGGTGTCCTACCGCCCCACCCGAGACGGCTCCTTCGCGGTAAAGGTTTCCGAGGGCGGAGACGCCGAGGGCCGGGGCGAAGGCGGCTCGGGTCCCGACGCCGACCGCTCAACCCCGGCTGGAGAGGGCGTCGCCGAAGCCAGCCCCGCGGCTGGCTCAGACCCGGCCAGCGAGGTGGTCGCGGGAAGCTCAAACACGGGCGGCGATGGGATCGCCGTCGTTCACGGGTGGTCGCGGGAGCGGGTCGATGTGGAGTGGAACGGCGTCCGGACCGGTTACCGGGTCACCCGGTCCGGCGACGACTTGTATCTCACTGCCGCCCGGGGGACGGTGACGACGGGGATCGTGCCCCGGTTCGAGCCCCCGGGCCGGGCCTCCGCGGCGGACGGCGGACTGGCCGCGCCCATGCCCGGCAAGGTCTTGGAGGTGAGCGTCGAGCCCGGCCAGCGGGTGGAGGCGGGCCGGGTGCTGATGGTGCTGGAGGCCATGAAGATGGAGCACCGGGTGACCGCTCCCGCCGACGGGACGGTGACCGCGGTGCTGGTGGCGGCCGGCGACCAAGTGGCCACCGGGACCGAACTCCTGGCCTTCACCCCCGACGACACAGCGGACCATGGCGATGGCTGAGCCGGTTCGGGTGGCCAACTGCTCGGGCTTCTACGGCGACCGGCTGTCGGCCGCGGCGGAGATGGTGGAGGGCGGGTCCATCGACTTCCTCACCGGCGACTGGCTGGCCGAGCTGACCATGCTGATTCTGTCCCGCACCCGGGCCAAGCGTCCGGGGGGCGGCTACGCCCGCACCTTCGTGGCCCAGATGGAGCAGGTCATGGGCGCCTGCCTCGACGCCGGGATCAAGGTGGTGTCCAACGCGGGCGGGCTCGACCCCCGGGGCTGCGCCGAGGCGGTGGCGGCCGCGGCCGAGCGGCTGGGGCTGTCCCCGGTGGTCGCCTGCGTGGAGGGCGACGACCTCATGGGCCGCCTGCCCGAACTGGCCGCGGGCGGCCATCTCCGCCATCACGACGGCGGCGAGCCGATCAGCGACCACGGCCGCTTCATCACCGCCAACGCCTACCTGGGCTGCTGGGGGATCGTGAAGGCCCTGGACCGGGGGGCCGACATCGTGGTCACCGGCCGGGTCACCGACGCCTCGGTGGCGGTCGGGCCGGCGGCCTGGCATCACCGCTGGCCCCGCGACGCCTGGGACGAGCTGGCCGGGGCCACCGCGGCCGGCCACGTCATCGAGTGCGGAACCCAGGCCACCGGGGGCAACTACTCCTTCTTCGCCGAGGTTGACGGCATGGCCAGGGTCGGGTTCCCCTGGGCCGAGATCGCCGCCGACGGCTCGTCGGTGATCGGCAAGCACGACGGAACCGGCGGCGAGGTGAGCGTGGGCACGGTCACCTCCCAGCTCCTCTACGAGATCGACGGCCCGGCCTACCTGGGACCCGATGTCATCACCCGCTTCGACACGATCCGCTTGGAGCAGGCCGGCCCCGACCGGGTGCGCATCGCCCCGGTGACCGGCGAGCCCCCTCCCCCGACCCTCAAGGTGGCCATGAACGAGCTGGCCGGGTTTCGCCGCGAGGTGGAGGTGGCGCTCACCGGCCTGGACGTCGAGGCCAAGGCCGAGCTGGTGTCGGAGGCGTTCTGGCGGGCCTGCCCCCACGGGCCCGACGACTACGACCGGGCCGAAGCCCGGCTGGTCCGCACCGACAAGGCCGACCCGGCCTCCAACGAGGAGGCGGTGGCCCGGTGGAAGCTCAGCCTGGCCAGCTCCGACGAGGCCAAGCTGGGCCGCGTCGTGTCCGACGCGGTCAACGAGCTGGCCCTGGCCACGATCCCGGGCATGTTCGCCCCCGGCGGCGGGGGCCGCCCCCGGGCCTTCGGGATCTACCGCCCCGGCCTGGTGCCCGCCGATCTGGTGCCCGCTTGCGTGTCGATCCTCGGCGGCACCCGCACCGTGGTGGACTCGACCGTGCCGGACGGGCTGGCGGCGGCATACGGGGCGGGGGCGGACCCGGCGACGGCCGACCCAGCGGCTACGGCGGCACCCGACGTTGCGCCCGAATCTGACCGCTCGGCTGCTTCGCTCCAGGCAGCAGAGCCAGCTAGTCACACCACGAACGCGTCGCCGGAGCGGGAAGTCGGGGCTCGCTGCGCAACCGAAGACGACCGTGACCACTTGGCCGGCACCGTGGACGCGCCGTTGGGGCGGGTGGTCGGGGCTCGCTCCGGCGACAAGGGCGGCAACGCCAACCTGGGAGTGTTCGCCCGCTCCCCCGAAGCCTTCGCCTGGCTCGACCAGTTCCTGACCACCGAGCGGCTTCAAGATCTGCTCCCCGAGGCCGCCGACCTGGAGATCGACCGCCACCGGCTGCCCAACATCTTGTCGCTCAACTTCGTGATCCGAGGACTGCTGGGCGAGGGCGTGGCCTCCTCCACTCGCTTCGACGGCCAAGCCAAGAGCCTGGGCGAGTGGCTCCGGGCCCGGGTGTCCCCCATCCCCGAGGAGCTATTGCGATGAGCCGCGGCCGCAAGCTGGGGCGGACGAGGCCGAGTCGCCGCATCGCTCCCGAGGAGCACCAACAGTGAGCCGCGGCCGCAAGCTGGACCGGGCCGGACAAGCCGCCACACCGCACCCCAAGGAGCAGCGACCATGAGCGATCTGGCCGGGCTGATCGCCGACTTGGAGGCCGAGCAGCGCCAACTTGACGAGATCGCGGCCCGGCTCAGCGTCGATCAGTGGGACTCCCCCACCTCTAGCCCGGGCTGGACTGTCACCGACCAGATCGGGCATCTCTGCTACTTCGACGGCGCGGCGGCTGCCGCCATCGCCGACTCGGACACCTTCGCCGGATTGGTGAGCGACCTCATGGAGGCGAGCCGGGCCGGACCCGACGGAGTCGACGACTACACCCTGGGCTCCTTCCGGGCCTTGAACCCGGCCGGGCGGCTGGAGGCGTGGCGGCGCAACCGCCGGGCCCTGGCCGAAGCCGCCGCCAGCCTCGGCGAGCGGGACCGGGTGAGCTGGTACGGGCCATCCATGGGGGCCAAGTCGTTCGTGACTGCCCGGCTTATGGAGGTCTGGGCCCACGGCACCGATGTGTGCGACGCGGTCGGTGCCCGCCGGCCGCCCACCGACCGGCTCCGCCACATCGCCCATCTCGGCTACGTCACCCGAGGGTGGTCTTACGCGAACCGGGACATAGAACCGCCGGCTGGCAATGTGCGAGTGGAACTCACCGCCCCCTCCGGCGAGGTGTGGACTTGGGGCGACGCCAGCAATGACTCGGTGCGGGGCCAGGCGGAGGACTTCTGTTTGGTGGTGACCCAACGCCGCCACGTCGACGACACCGACTTGGAGCTGTCGGGGCCGAACGCGGTCGATTGGATGCACAAAGCCCAAGCCTTCGCCGGCCCCCCCACCGACGGCCCCGAGCCGCGGCGGCAACCCGACTCGCCCGCCGACGGCCCCAAGCCCCACCGCGTCGCCGAGCCCCCCACGGTCGGTGCCGAATCGCCCCCCACCGCCAACGAACCCGATGCTTTCGCTGACGAGCCACCTGCTTCCGTTGACAAGCCCGAGTTGCGGCGATGAGCGTGGTCGAGTCGAACCTGGACGGCGGGGTCCTCACCGTCACCCTGGCCGACGAGGCCAACCGCAACGCCCTGAGCGGCAGGCTTGTGGCTGAACTGACCCAGGCCATGGACCGAGCCGACGCCGACCCCGAAGTGCGGGTGGTGGTGCTCACTAACCAGGGATCGGTGTTCTGCGCGGGCGCCGACCTGCGTGAGCGCTCAGGCCGGCCGCCGTCGGATTCCGACCGCCAGGAAGCACCGAGCCGCTCGACCGCCCCGACCGGCCGTCAGTCTCAGCGGTCGTTCACCAGTCCGGTGGTGGACCTGTTCGGGCGGTTCCGCCGGTCGCCGAAGCCCTATGTGGGGCGCATCGCCGGCCACTGCGTGGCCGGCGGGATGGGCCTGGCCGCGGCCATGGACATATCCATCGCCCCCCACGAGGCCAAGTTCGGTTTCACCGAGGTCCGCCTGGGGCTGGCCCCGGCCATGATCTCGGTGCTGTGCCTGCCCAAGATGTCGCCGGCCGACGCCGCCTCCGCTTTCCTGCGGGGCAACCGATTCCCGGCATCCGAGGCGGCCCGCATGGGGCTCATCACCGCTGCCGTCGAGTCACACCGGCTCGACGAGGCCGTCGACGCCGCCGTGGCCGACCTGCTGGCCGGGAGCCCCCAGGCGCTGGCCGCGTCCAAGAGGCTGCTGGAGCGGGTCCCGACCCTGGGCTTCGACGAGGCCCTGGAGTGGACCGGGTCGCTGTCGGCCGAGCTGTTCGCCAGCGAGGAGGCGGCCGAGGGGATGGCCGCCTACCTGGAGAAGCGCCCGCCCCGCTGGGCGCCCCAGTGAGCGATCTGGTCGCGGCGGCACCCGCCCCAGCGAACGTTGGTCCCCGGCAGCGGCCGCCCGTCGACTCGGGCAGCGTCGTTCACATCCGAGGACCCGCCCAGCCAGCGATCTGTCCGCGGCGGCATCCACCCCGCTGGATTTGCCGGTGACGGTCTAGGGTTTCCGTAGGGACACGACCGGAGGGAGGGGCGCTACGTGGCCGAGATCGAGATTCTGAAGACGCTTTCGGACATGACCCCGGCCTGGCTGACCGAGGCCCTGACCGAGGCCGGGCACGAGCCCCCGCCGGTGACGGCGGTTCAGGTCCGGCCCATGGACGGGTTCACCGGCGCCATCGGCGAGGTGGGCATCGTCACCGTCGAATACGGCGCCGACACCGACCTGCCCGCCGAGATGGTGGCCAAGTGCCCCCTCGACGACGATATGGCCCGGCTCTACTCCTCGGTCATGCTGTTCTACAAGCGCGAGGCCGGGTTCTACGCCGACATGGCCGGGCCGGTGGCCGACCGGGCCGGCCTGTCCGTCCCGGCCTGCTACGTCAACCTGTTCGACCCCGAGACCCACGACGCCACCCTGCTCATCGAGCGCATCGCCCCGGCCGAGCCGGGCGACATCCTGGCCGGCACCAGCTTCGAGCGGATGCGGACCCTGGTGGAGGGCATGGCCGCCATGCACGGCCGGTTCTGGATGGACCCCGCCCTGGAAGGCCTTGAGTGGCTCATCGACTGGAACGAGCCCAACCTCAAGCTCGGCATCCCCATCCACATCGAGTGCTGGGACAACATCCGCCAGCGCGACCCCGACAAATATCCGCCCGAGGTGGCCGCGCTGGTCAACGACTATTGGATGGCCGACATCGAGGGTTGGCTGGACCGGCTCACCCAGCGGCCCTGGACCTTCACCCACATCGACTACGAACTCGACAACGTGCTGTTCCGGGAGGGGCGGCCGGTGATCGTCGACTGGCAGACCAGCATGAGGTCGTTCCCGGGCGCAGACCTGTCCTGGCTGTTAGCCACCAGCCACTCCCCCGAGACCCTGGCCCGGGAGCCGGAGCTGCTGGAGGTCTACCGCCGCGGCCTGGCCGCCTCGGGCGGACCCGACTGGACCGAGGCCGACCTGGCCGAGGAGCTGGCCTGGGGCGCCTTCTACTGGTCCTCGGTGGGGGTCATCCCCTACATGATGAGCATTGGCGACGCGCCCGAGGAGGACCGGGCCCACCTCCGGTTCCGGGCCATGCTGGAGGGATCGATCGCCGCCGCGGTCCGCTGGGACGCGGCCGGCCACATCGCCGGGTGAGCCGCGGAGGGCGGGCCGAAGGCGAGCGAGGCGGCTGCCAAGGTGGGGCCTGTTGAGCCGAGTGGCCGGACGCACCGCGGGTCGGTGAACCGGGCGAGGAGACGTGAGTAGCCGAGTGAGGGGACCAACGGGATGCAGGCTCTGATATGCGAGGGGACCACTACCGACAGCGTCCGGCTGTCCGATGAGGTGGAGCTGGCCGAGGGGCCCGGACCCCGCCAGGTGAGGGTGGAGATCAAAGCGGCCGGGGTGTGCGGCAGCGACCTGAGCTGCGTCCACGGCAAGTACTTCATGCCCACTCCCCTGGTGCCGGGCCACGAGGCGGCCGGGGTGGTGGCCGAGGTGGGCTCGGCGGTGACCTACTGCGAGGTCGGCGACCACGTGGTGCTGTCCACCTTCGGCAACTGCGGCCACTGCGGCGACTGCGAGGCCGGCGATCCGGGCAACTGCGCGTCGTCGATGGGCGGGCTCCGCCAGCCTTACGCCGAGGGCGACCGGCGGCTCTACAACTTCGCCAACATCGGGGCCTTCACCCAGCAGACCGTCGTCCACGAGAACCAGTGCGTCCCCATCCCCAAGGCGGTGCCGCTGACGGTGGCCGCGCTGATCGGCTGCGGGGTGATGACCGGGGCCGGGGCGGTGTTCAACCGGGCCCGGGTCCGGCCCGGCGACACCGTGGCGGTGATCGGCGCCGGCGGGGTGGGGCTCAACGTGATCCAGGCCGCCCGGCTGGCCGGGGCCTCGGCCATCGTGGCCATCGACCGGGTGGAGGCCAAGGAGGGCCTGGCCCGGGAGTTCGGGGCCACCGACTTCTTGGCCGCGGGCGGCGAGGGCTTCGACATGGTGAAGGAGGTGCAGTCGGTGTGTCCGGGCGGGGTCCACCACGCCTTCGAGGTGGTGGGGGTGCCCGAGCTGCTGGTCGGGGCCATGGCCATGACCCGGCCCGGCGGCAACGTCGCCGCGGTGGGAGTGCCCGACCTGAGCGCCACCGTCACCTACCCGTTCATGGCCCTGCACCAGAACAAGAGCCTGCTGGGTATCCGGGCCGGGGGCGGCCGGCCCCGCCGGGATTTTGTGATGCTGGCCGACCTCTACCTGAAAGGCCGCCTGGAGCTGGACCGGCTGGTTTCCCGCACCGCCGGCCTGGACGGCCTGGCCGCCGCCTTCGACGCCCTAGAGACCGGCGCCGAAGCCCGCACCGTCCTCCTCCCCTGGGATTGAGGCCCGCCCCTTTCGGTTTTTCTGAGCATCCGCTCGCGGCATAGGCCCTTTTTCGGGTTTTCTGAGCATCCGCTCGCGGCATGGCCAACGATTTTGCTCAGAAAAACCGAGGGCAGGGCCCCGCAGGCTGTTTTTCTGAGCATCCGCTCGCGGTATGGGGCCGTTTTCGGGTTTTCTGAGCATCTGTTTGCGGTATGGCCAACGATTTTTGCTCAGAAAACCCGGGAGAGGAAACCCGGGGTCAGAGTTTGGAGAGGATCTCGGTGGCGTGGTCGCCCACCTTGGGGCGCTTGAACACGTGCTCGATGACCCCGTCGGGGCCGATCAGGAAGGTGGTCCGCTGCAGGCCCATGAAGGCCCGGCCGTAGTTCATCCTCGACCCCCACACCCCGTAGGCCCCGATGATCTCGCGGTCGGGGTCGGCCACCAGCGGGAACGGCAGGTCGTGTTTGCCGGCGAACTTCTCGTGGCGGGCATCGCTGTCGGGCGAGACCCCGATCACGGCCACGCCCCGCTCCGCCAGCGTCTCCCAGTTGTCCCGCAGGTTGCAGGCCTGACGGGTGCAGCCCGGCGTGTTGTCCCTGGGGTAGAAGTACAGCGCCACCCGCCGGCCCCGGTAGTCGGCCAGCGAGACGGTCTCGCCGGAGAAGGTGACTGCGTTGAAGTCGGGGGCGGGCTGGCCCGCCTCCAGCGGTTGAGGTTTGGCGGCCATGCCTCAGTGTGCCTGTTTGCGTATCGGCTGCCTACCCGGGCTTAGCGGTTGACGGATTGGGGGTGATGGCTGCACACTCGCAGGCGTGATTCGGGCTGGATGGGTTTCGCCGGGGGATTGTCGGCTGGAGGATCTGGCTGCGCTGGTTGAGGTGGGCGTGGTTGAGGCTGACTTTCCGCTGGCTGTGCGGATTGAGGGCGGGGTTCCGGTTTATGACGGTTCGGGCGGGGTTGGCGGGCTGGGGCGGCGGGATGAATTGCGGGGGGAGCTGGCTCGGGCGCTGCTGGAGGGGCCTGGGATCGTGGTGCTGGAGGGGGCGGTCGATGCGGGGGCGGTGGAGGCGGTGTCGGAGCGGTTCTGGGCCATGATCGAGGAGCAGCGGGCCGAGGGGGGGCCGGCCGGAGACCATTACGCCAAACCGGGGGCGAATGACCGGATCTGGAACGCGCTGGAGAAGCTGGCCGTCACCGACCCCGAGGCTTTCGTCGCCTACTACTCCGCCGACGCGGTGGCGGTGGCGGCCGAGGCATGGCTGGGGCCCGGCTACCAGGTGACCTCCCAGGTCAACGTGGTCAACCCCGGCGGGGAGGCCCAGCACCCCCACCGGGACTACCACCTCGGGTTCGCCACCGACGAGACGGCCGCCCGCTTCCCCCGCCACGCCCACCTGCTGTCGCCGGCGCTGACCCTGCAGGGCGGCATAGCCCACACCGACATGCCCGCCGACACCGGCCCCACCATGTACCTGCCCCACTCCCACAAGTACGAGCTGGGTTACGTGGCCTGGCGGCGGCCCGAGTTCGTGGAGTACTTCGACCGCCGCCATGTCCAGTTGCCGCTGCGGGTCGGCGACGCCGTGTTCTTCAGCCCCGCCGTCTTCCACGCCGCCGGCCAGAACCGCACCGGCGACGTGCGGCGCATGGCCAACCTGCTGCAGATCTCATCGCCGTTCGGGCGGGCCACCGAGTCCGTGGACCGGTCCCGAATGACCAAAGCCCTGTACCCGACCCTGCTCCGCTGGTGGCAATCAGGCCGCCAGAAGGAAGCCGCCAACGCGGTGGCCGCCTCCGCCGAGGGTTACGCCTTCCCCACCAACCTCGACCGCGATCAGCCAGTAGACGGCCTAACCCCACCCACCCAAGCCGACCTGGTGACCCAAGCCCTCAAGCAAAACTGGCCCCCCGACCAGCTAGCCGAGGAACTAGCCCTACACACCACCCGCCGCCAAACCCACTAACCAATCCATCCACCCCACCCGGACCGCCCGCACCAATCCCCCCACCCACTCGGACCGCTCACAACCCCCGATTCAGCCGGGCAAGCGCAACCGCCAGGCCGGGGGGTGGCACGGGGGCAAGGTTTTGCCGCCCCGCGGCAAAACCGCGCCCGTGACAGGACCCGCCGGCCGGGACGCGCGCTGAAACGCCGAAGAGATGAGCTACCCGCCCAGCGGACCGAGGACCCGGTCGGTGTAGGAGTTGGCGAAACGCCCGTCGGGATCGAGTTCACGACGGGCCGCGGCAAAAAGGTCCCACTGGGGATACCGAACAGCCAAATGCCCCCGGTCCTGGAAGTGCAGCTTCCCCCAGTGGGGCCGCCCGCCGTAGTCGTCCATGATCTCCTCGACCCTCTGGAAGTAAGCCTCATAGGGCCGCCCCTTGCGCACATGGGCCGCGATCCAGGCGGTGTCGCGCCCGAAGGCCGGAGAAAGCGGGATGTCGTCGGCGGCCGAGACCCGCACCTCCAGCGGGAACACCGCCGGCTCGTCCAGCCCCGACGCCAGAGCCCGGACCCGGGCAAAGGCCTCGCCCAGGGCCGCCCGGGGCACGGCGTACTCCATCTCGTGGAACCGGACCCAGCGGGGGCTGGTCAACACCCGGTGGGCAGCGTCGATGAAGTCCCGGTCCGACAGGCCGGCCTCGATCAGCCTGGTCACGGCGGGCGCGGCGGCCGGTATGCGGGTCCCGAGCGTGTTCAGGGCGCCGAAGGCCAGGTTCTCCCCCACCACTTTGTCCCGCAGCCAGGCGAGGCGAGACGGGGGCCGGCGGGGCTCGGAGGTCCGGTTGGCCCGCTTCACCTGGCAGCGCCTCCCGCCGGGCATCCAGTAGATCTCGAAGTGGTCGTTGGCCGCGGCGCGCTCGTCGAAGGACTCCAGCGCCTGGTCGAGGGGCTCGACGGTCTCGACCGCGTGGAGGTCGAAGGCGGGCACGCACTGCAAGGTCACCTCGGTGACGATCCCCAGCGCGCCCAGCCCCACCCTGGCTGCCCGCAGCAGGTCGGGCCGGCGCTGCTCGTCGCAGCGGATCATCTGGCCCGAGCCGTCGATTACCTCCATCCCGACCACGGCCGAGGCCAGGCCGGCCAGCCGGGCTCCGGTGCCGTGGGTGCCGGTGGCGGCGGCGCCGGCCACAGACTGGTAGGCCACATCGCCCTGGTTGGGCAGGGCCAGCCCGGCCGCGGCCAGTTCCCGGTTGAGGGCGGCGAGGCGGATGCCCGCCCCGACGACGGCTCGGCGCCGCTCCCGGTCGATGGCGGCGACTCCGCCGAGTCGGTCCAAGGCGATCTGCACCCCGTCGGTGGCGGCCGAGTCGTTGAACGAGTGGCCGGCCCCCACCGCCTTGACCCGCTGCCCGCCGTCCGCAGCCCGGGCCACTGCGGCCGCCGCCTCCTCGGCCGAGCCGGGAGCGAGTCGGGCGGCGGGACAGCCCAGGCGGTCGCCCGACCAGTTGCGGAACTCGGACCGCCTCCGCCGCGGCCCCCTCACCGGCGGCGGCCCCCCGGCTCGGCGCTTCGGACCCGACGGCCCCACGACCCGACGCCCCTGACCCGACCGCCCCACGACCCGGCGCCGCAGGCCGGATTGCCGCCCGGCTGTCCTCGGGCAGCCTTGCCGGGGCCTACCATCGGCTTGTGGGGCTGCGTCACTTCCCGCCCACGGTAGACCCGGCCGAGGTGGCCGATCACCTGCGCCGGTTCGGGTACTCCATCGTGGACGACGCCGCCGACCCCGCGGTCCTCGACCGCCTCAACGCCGAGGCCCAACCCTGGATCGAGTCGTCGGCCCGGGGCCGCGACCACTACGACGGACGGCTCACCCGCCGCACCGGGGCGCTGGTGGTCCGCTGCCCCGCCGCCCGAGAGCTGGTCATGCACCCGCTGGCGGTGGGGACAGCCGAGCGGTTCCTGGGCCACGCCACCGCTATCCAGTTGCACCTCACCCAGATCATCTCGGTGGAGCCGGGCGAGACCGCCCAGAAGCACCACCGCGACGAGATGGCCTTCGACTTCTTCGCCTTCCCCACCTCCTACCACGTGCAGTGCAACACCATGTGGGCCCTCACCGACTTCACCGAGGCCAACGGCGCCACCCGCATCCGGCCCAGCACCTCGGGCCTCGACGACGCCGCCGGGATGGAGGTGCCCGACCAGCCGGCCGAGATGGGCCGGGGCGGGGTGCTGTTCTACGACGGCAAGGTGCTGCACGGAGCCGGGGCCAACGCCTCGGACGGGGTCCGCCGGGGCTTGAACATCACCTACGCGGTGGGCTGGGTCCGCCAGGAGGAGAACCAGTATCTGGCCTGCCCGCCCGAGGTGGCCCGCACCCTCGACGACAACCTGCTGCGGCTGATGGGCTACCGCCCCGGCGCCTTCGCCCTCGGCTACGTCGGCGACCAGCAGGACCCGCTAGCCGCCCTGCGAGGCACCAACGACAAAGCCCCGGTGATCGCCGAAGTAGACCAGCACAACACCGAGATCACCCAGTTCGTAGCCGATCTGGAATCAGATCTGTAGTACATCAGACGTGTGGCCCTTGAAGACTTTCGCCGCAACGACTGGGGCGAACTTGGCACCCGGACGGCGACGCTGCACGCCGACGGGGTGGCGAAGCTGCGGCGGAACTGGGTTTATCTCGATCCCGACTGATCTCGGGCCTCTAAGTCCCGCAGGGCGGGGATCGCCTGGCGGGCGACCTGCACGTAGCGGGGGTCGGACTCGATCCCGATGCTATTTAGTCAAACATTGCTGGATCAGAGTTAGGCTGAAACCCGATTTTAATGATATTTTGAGGCAAGGATTGAGGTTCAAACTCTACAGAAATAAAGTCTCGACATTGATATAATATCTTATATTCTAATCTTTCCCATGTTATCCGCAATCTACCCATGACTGGTAATGCCTTCCAGTTAAGATACTCTTTTTCGTTCCAAAGGGTTGTCAACAGGTCTTGAACAATCTTATCCTTGGTCCAATGACATTTTAAAGATTGACCTTCTTTAGCCAAAGAAATCAAGGCGTACAGGCGGCCAACAAATGTCCTTGCAATAACAAAGGAGTTCCACAGCTCATCTGGTAAATACAGTCTAGCTCCTCCTATAGTTGACGACATTTTGTCAATGTATTCGGATAGGACTTCCATTTGAAACTTAGATATCCAGGAACCTTCAACGTATTCTTCTTCAGTCAAGATGTCTAAATAAAATGGGGGGAGCTGCCCAATAGCCACAATTTCCCTCCAAGGAGCGTCTACTGCTGTGATTTGTCGTGATCCAATATTTGGATCAGGGTCAAGCATGACGAGAACCTTTCTGTGAAACCTTTACAGGCTGCAGAAAAATATCCGATTGCCTCCACAGCGGACAGCGATCACCTGGGCTGAAGCTGGTCATGAGGCTAGTCGACGGAACAAGCCTGTCCGGCTCCAGCGGGCGGTTAGGAGGGTTCTTAGGGTTAGGGCTGCGGCGAACATTCCTACGGCGGCTAGGGCGATGGTGGCTCCGGTGGCCGTGCCGTGGTGGTAGCTGACCAGCAGGCCGACCACCACCGACGCCGACCCCATGGCCGCGGCGGTGGCCATGATCACCGGCACCCGCCGCACCAGCAGGGCGGCCGCGGCGGGCGGGGCCACCAGCACCGCGAACACCAGCAGGCTCCCCACCGCCTCGAACGACGCCACTATCGACACGGCCAACAGCCCCAGCAGCGCGGCGTGGGCCAGCCGGGGCCGCAGGCCCAGCATCCGGGCTTGGGTCTCGTCGAAGGTCATCACCAGAAGGGCCCGGTGGAACAGCGCGGCCACCGCCAGGGTGAAGACGGCGGCGACGGCCTGGCGGCGGAGGTCGGCGCCGTCCACGCCGGTTATGGACCCGAACAGGAAGCGGTGGAGGTCCCCGGCATAGGACCCGGCCTGGCTGGACATGATCACCACGGCCAGGGCCAGGAAGCCGACGAACAGCACCCCGATGGAGGTGTCCTCCCCCAGGGGCGAGCGGGTCCGGATCAGGTTGACGCCTACGGCCATGGCCACCGCCGCGATCATGGCTCCGGCGGCGGTGCTCTGGCCCAGCACGAAGGCGATGGCGATCCCGGGCAGCACCCCGTGGGACAGGGCGTCGCCGAAGAAGCTCATGCCCCGCAGCACCACCCAGGTGCCGACCACCGAGGTGGTGGCCACCACCAGCAGCCCGGCCCACAGGGCGTCGCGCATGAAGCCGCTGGTGACGAACGGGTCCAGCCACCAGGCCACCGGGTCGGTGATCCACTCCATCGGCGTCCGATCAGGGCGGCTGTTGCCGGACCGGTTGGGTCCGGCGCCAACCGCCGGTCTTAGCCGAAGCTAGCCCCCCAGAGCGTCGGCGATGATGCCGGCGTTGGTGCGCATGAACCCGGCGTAGGTGTCGGCGCCGGAGCCGGGCTGGCCCAGCGAGCCGGTGTACAGAGTGGCCACTTCCACCGGGCCGGCCCGGGAGGCCAGGGCTTGGATGGTGTCGTCCGAGCGGTGATCCTCGGCGAAGATGGCCCTCACCCCGGTCTCGGCGATCACCTCGGCCAGCTCTTCCAGGGCGGCCGGGTTCGTTTCGGCCATGGTGGAGACGCTGGGTATCACCGTGCCGATCACCTCGAAGCCGTAGCGGTCGGCGAAGTACCCCAGGGCGTCGTGGTCGGTGACCAGCCTGCGGTCGGCCGGCGCCACCGCCGACAGGATCTCCACCAGCTCGTCGTGCAGTTGGGCCAGATCGGCCTGATAGCGGCTCAGGCAGTCGGCGACGGCGTCGGGAGCGAGCCCGGCGTCGTCGGTCAGGTGCTCGGCCAACTCCCCCAGCGTGCCCGAGACCCGCACCGGGTCGAACCACACGTGGGGATCGGCCCCGCTATGGACGTGGCCTTCGTGGCCGTCGGCCTCGTGACCGTGGTCGTCGGCCTCGTCGTCATGGCCGTCGTCGTCGTCGTGGTCGTCGGCCTCATGGTCGTGATCGTCGTGGTCGTCGCCGTCCTCATCATGGCCTTCGCCCTCGTGATCGTCGTGGCTGTCGCCATCGTCGTCGTGGGCTTCGCCCTCGTGGTCGTGATCGTCGGCCTCGTCGTCGTGACCCTCATCCTCATGGCCGTGATCGTCGTGGTCGTCGGCCTCGTCGCCATCGTCGTCGTGGCCCTCGTCCTCATGGCCGTGATCGTCGTCTTCATGGTCGTCGCTGGCCGCGAACTCGATGGCATCGGCATGATCGCCCATCCAAAAGACGGGGGTTCCGCCGGCTTCCACGGCTTCAAGGGTGTCCAGGAGACCCTCCTCCAGGCCCAGACCGTTGGCCACCACCAGGGTCGCCTCCTCCATCCTGGCCCGGTCGGCCATCGACGGCTCATACCCGTGGGGGTCGACCCCGGACCCCATGATCGACTCCACTTCGGCTAGCCCGCCGCAGGTCAAGTTGGCCACCACGTCAGCCCAAATGCCGGTGGAGGCCAGCACCAGCGGCGCCGGGCCCCCTTCGTCGGGCGATGTGCTGCCGCTATCGCTGCCGCTGTCACTGTCGGGAGACGTGCTGCCGCTATCACTGCCGCTGTCGGTTGACGCGCCGCCACCGTCGTCGGTCGACGCTCCGCCGCCGGCGGTCGACGTCGCCCCGCTGTCAGCCGACACTTCACCCGACGGGCCTACGCCGTCGTCGTCGTCACCGCAGGCCACGACCGAAGTCGCGGCCATTGTCCCAATCAGAACAGAAATAAGAATGGTTCTCATAATTAGAACTATAGCCACCCGGCTGCGGTCGGCAACCCGCTATCAAAAAAAGCGAAGAGGTCTGCGCGTTTCAGCCCGAAAGGGCACCACAAAGCGTCGAACGCATCGCTGCCGCTGATGGCCTGACCCCCGACTCTCGGCCCTCGCAGGTCCTGCGGCGTCGCTGGCGTCGAACGTATCCTCTGCCGCGGTGTCTTCTCCCTCAGCTCCCGAACCGGCGGCCCCGACGACCGGCCCGGCGCCCTCAACGGTCAGCACCACTCCCCCGCCGGTCGGCCCGCCTCCCCTGCCAGAGCCACACGGCTCCGACTCGACGCCCTCAACATCCGGGCCAGCAGCGGGCTCCGGCTCGGGCCGGCGCCATGACCTCGACGCGCTGCGGGGCTTCGCCATGCTGCTGGGCGTCGGGCTTCACGCCTCGCTGTCCTTCTTCCCCAGCTTCTGGCCGGCTCAGGACTCCACCAGCGACTTCGACGGGCCGTTCGACGAGCTGCTGTGGGCCATCCACGGATTCCGGATGCCGGTGTTCTTCCTGCTCAGCGGGTTCTTCACCGCCATGCTGTGGCGCAGGCGGGGCCTGGGGCGGCTCATGGGGCACCGGCTGCGGCGGATCGCCCTGCCGCTGGCGCTGGGGATGGTCACCATTGTGCCGCTGGTGGACTGGGTGTCGGAGCGGGCCGTCGACCGGACCGCGTCCGCTGCGGCGGTGGAGCAGGGAAACCTGAGGGGCGCGGTCTTCGCCGGCAAGGCCGGAGCGGTGGCCGAACTGCTCGACCGGGGGATCGACCCCACCGACCGGCCCGAGTGGGACCCGAGGGGATGGACGCCGCTGCACGCCGCGGTGAGCGTCGGCGATGTCGAGATCATCGAGCTGCTGCTCGACCGGGGGGCCGACCCCGGCGCCCGGACGGTCGAGCTGGGCGACGGCGGCGAGGTGGTCAACACCTACACCGCGCTGGACCTGGCCGTCTGGTACGGCCGGGCCGACGCGGCCGACGCGCTGGTGGCCGGGGGCGCGGCCGACCTCCGCCGGGCCGGCCAGGACTGGTCCGATCTGGACTGGTGGCGGGCGGGCGCGGCCGATGTCGAAGAGGAGGACGACGACTTCGCCCTGTCCACCTGGCTGTCCAGCTTCCACCACCTGTGGTTCCTGTGGTTCCTGTGCTGGATGGTGGCCGGGTTCGCAGCCGTGGTCGGGATCGCCAGGCTGACCGCCCTGGCCCGAAGCCGCCTCCGAGCAGGCCGCGGCGGCGGGCCTGCCCGGTCGAGCCGGTGGTGGCCGTGGCTGCTGGTGCCGGCCACGATGGTCCCCCAGTTGGCCATGGGCGGCGGCGGAGACTTCCCGGTGTTCGGCCCCGATACCTCGGCCGGGCTGCGGCCGTCCGCCCACGTGCTGGCCTACTACGGGCTGTTCTTCGCCTTCGGGGCGCTGGCATACGACCGCCGGGACCGGTCGGGCCGGCTTCTGATCGACACGGTGGGCCGCCGCTGGTCCGTGTGGCTGCCGGTGACGGTGGTGGTGATCCTGCCGCTGGGCCTGGGGCTTACCTTCGCCGAGGACCCGTCTTGGCCGCTGGCCTCGGCGGCCCAGGTCGCCTACACCTGGGCCATGTGCTTCGCCCTCATCGGCCTGTTCCGCCGGGTGCTGCCCGCCGAGCGCCGCAGCGTCCGCTACCTGTCGGACTCCTCCTATTGGCTCTACCTGGCCCACCTGCCCCTGGTCATCGAGTTCCAAGCCCTGATCCGGGACTGGGACCTGCCCGCCACGGTGAAGTTCACCGGCCTATGCCTGGTCGTCACCGCCCTGCTGCTGGCCGTCTACCAAATCGGGGTGCGCCACACCCCCATCGGCTGGCTCCTAAACGGCCGCCGCCGACGATCTGCCTCCGTCGCGACCTGAGCCTGATCCGAATCGGGTCGGCTCACCACGGCTCTTCGAGGATTGACTCGCGGAGCGAGGCCCTGGCGACGGCATCCTCAACGGCCTCCTCGGCGGCGCTTAGCGGCATCCGTCGGTAGCCTTCGACGATGGCGCGGTCAATTCTCTTGCGGTCCTCGAATCTGGGTTTCGGTGGTTGATTGATCTCAGTATTCTACGTGTAAAGTGGGTTTGCCCTCGGGAGCGGGCTCGACACTCCCCTGCCGTTTGGACTGAAAGGAGAGTGGTAATGTCAGCGACCGAGAGCGAGCGCTTGGCGCTTCACAAGCAGTTGGCCGAGAAAATCGGACCCAAACCAGCGGGGACCCTCATGAACCAACTCCCAAGAGTGGATTCCGACGAGCTGGCCACCAAGACCGACCTGCGCCAACTCGGTGACCGGCTTCGGGTCGAGATACAGACGGAGATGACCAGCCTGCGCGGCGAGATGACCGAGCTGAGGGGCGAGATGACCGAGTTGAGGAGCGAGATGCGAGACGGGTTCGCGGCAATGGAGGTTCGCCTCGCCGAACAGAGCCGCGAACTCTCCGACAAGCTGAGCAGTCAATCCCGCACAACCACCCTGGTAGTGGTCGCCATGGCTCTGTCCGTCTGGGTAGCCATGCTGGTTCCCCTGCTGATCAACAACTCCGCCTGACGGCAGACGCCTACTCGTCGGCCTCCAACTCGGCGAGGAGGCGGGTTAGGAGGGGGTTGCCCCAGGTGAGGAGGTCTAGGCCGGCGGCGGAGTCGTAGCGGCGGGGGTCGAAGGTCACCGCCCTCCTGCCGTCGGCTAGCTCCAGCAGCCAGGCGTCGGCCATGCCGTCGGGGTGGTCGCCGAACCGGGCCCGGGCGGCGTCGATCCCGAACAGCCGGTCCCGCAGCCCGTCCAGGGTCATGGCCGGTTCCAAGTCCTCGGCGTAATAAGGCACCCGGTCCAGGGCGTCGGGGCGCAGCGGGGCTGTGGCCAGGCGCTCGATGTCGGCCTCGAACTCGTCGAGCACCTCGCCCTCTTTCCTCTCGCCGAGCACGCAGTCGGCGATGAGGTGCTCGGACAGCACCGGGGCGGCCGGGCCGAGCACGTCCCCGAACCGCTGGTGGCACTCGGTGATCCGCCGGAAGATGCGCTCCTCGATGGTGTCGGCGTACATCAGGTTGGTGACCTGCACCTCGGGCCGCCCGCCGATGCGGTCCACCCGCCCGATGCGCTGCTCGACCCGGGTGAAGTTCCAGGGCAGGTCGAAGTTCACCAGCCAGTCCGAGGCCTGCAGGTTGAGGCCCTCGGACATGGAGTCGGTGCCGACCATGACGCTGATGGCGCCGGGCTCCCGGAACCGGTCCTTGACCTGCTCCTTGCCGATCCGGCCCCAGTCTCCGAGGGAGTAGTCCCAGTGCTCGCCCCGCCCGCCGTAGTAGCAGACCATCTTGTCGCGCCATCCCTCCAGGGCGTCGCGGATGAACCGCAGCGTGTCGGCGTACTGGGTGAAGACCACCAGCTTGGTGTGCCCGCCCTCCACCGCTTCCTGGATCAGGTCCCGCAGCTCGGCCATCTTGGGCTCGAGGTCGGCCAGCTCGGTGAGCCGGTCGAGGCCGCCCAGGATCCGGTCGAGCTCGGCGACCTCCTCGGCCATCACCTTCCGCACCGAGGACGCCTCGGCCGCGGCCGCCGCGTCGGCCAGGCTCTCGGGGATGTCGGCTATGTCGGAGTCGCCGGCGCCGTGCTCGTCGTCCTCGTCGAACATCCCCTCGCCGCTCAAGCCGACGCCGACGCCACCACCACCGACGCCAACCCCCGAGCCGCCCCGCCCGCTGATCGCCGCGTCTAGCGCCTCGCGCCGGCGCTCCAGCGAGCAGCGCACGGCGTGGAACGACGAGGTGAGCCGGCGGCGGTAGACGGCCATGATCCACCCCACCGGCACCGCCCGCTTCTCGCCCAGCACCCGCTTGTACTTGGCGTAGGTGTGGCGCACGTAGTCGTCGATGGCGTCGTGGATGCGCCGGGCCGGCCCGTCCAGCGCCAGGGCCTCATCGGAGATGGTGCGCTCGGGGATGACGGTGGCCGGGTCGAGCACTCCGGTGCGGCGGTAGTCGCGCAGGGTCCGGCGGGTGGTGCGGAACACCCGGTCGGCCACCGGGGTGGACGACTCCAGCCACATGTCCCAGGCGGCCCGGGCGCCGGCGCCCCGCTCGGCCGCCTCCCGGTTGTTCCAGCCGGCCTGGGCGAAGTCGGTGATCCGGCTGACCTCCACCGCCCCGATCCCGCTGTCGTCCAGCCGGGCCTGCACGCCGGGCTCGACGGCGTACTCCCGCTCGAACCCCTCCACCATGCGCCGCAGCAGCTCCCAGTCGCGCTGGCCGAACCCCTCGGCCAGCGCCTCGAAGTAGCCCTCCATGTCCTCCAGGCGGCGCCACTGCGGCGGCAGGCCCATCAGGTCGAGCAGGTCGAACAGGTCGAGGGCGTGCATCTGCATGGGGGTGGCCGAGGCGGCCAGCAGCATCCGCCATTTGCCGTGGTCGCGCATGGCCCGCAGGAGGCCCAGCAGCCGGTTGGGCTTGGCGTTCGGGTTGCCGGCCGGGGCCCGGCGGGCGTGGTGGACCTCGTCGACCACCACCACGTCCCATCCGGGGCCCTCCAGCAGGGCCTGGAGCTGGTCGCGGCGGCGGGCCAGGTGCGACGAGGCCAGCAGCAGCTTGGAGGACTGCCAGACGTTGCCGCCGATCGGGGCGGCCGACCCGTCGAGCCCCACCAGCGCCCGGTTGGCCCGGTCGAGGCGGGGCACCTCCAGCAGCAGCTTCTCGGCCAGCTCCTCCTGCCACTGGATCATCACCGACGCCGGCACCAGCACCAGCGCGGTCTCGGCCCGGCCCGACAGCAGCAGCTCCCGCAGGGCCAGGCCGATCTCGATGGTCTTGCCCAGCCCCACCTCGTCGGCCAGCAGGTGCGACTTGGGGTAGTCGTCGACGATGCGGCGGGCGATGGCCATCTGATGGGGCCAGGGCTCGATCCCGGCAGAGGCCAGCCCCACCCCGGTGGCCGTCGCCGGGGCGGCCCGGATGGCCTTGATGGCCTCCCGGTCGGCGGGGTCGAGCGGCGGAGGGGGCGGGGGCTCGGCCGGGTCCCGGGCCGTCGGGGCCCAGCCGTCGGGCACCAGCTTCACCAGCCTGTCCCTCACCGCCTCGGGCAGCGGGACGATCTTCCATCCCGGCCCGAGACGGCCCTCCCACATCTCGTCGAAGCGGGCCGCGAGCGGGGCGCCGTACTCGGCCCAGGCCGCGTCCCAGGAGCGGTAGACGCAGAGGTTCTCGTAGTTGTGCTCCCAGCCGGCGGCGGTCTCGTTCACCGACCCGTCGAAGGCCACCCGGTCGCCGGCGGCGTCGGCGAGCACCCCGAACTTGGCGTGGAAGTAGCCGGCCGCTTCCCGGGCCCCGGACGGGAGCGGGCTGCCGGCGGCGTCGCAGGGCACCCCGATCCGGATCTCCAGCCGCCCGGAGCGGACCATCCAGGCGATCACCTGCAGCCGGGCCTCGGCCACCGCGTCGGCGGCCAGGTCGAGCTGCTCGGAAAGCTGCCGGGCCAGGGCGTCCTCCAGCGGGACCCGGCCCTGCAGCGCCTCGATGTCGTCGGCGGAGAGCTGGGCGCCGGCGATCAGCCGCATCGTCCCGCCGCCGGCCACGAACCGGGCCATCCCGGCCGCGGCGGTGACGAAGGCGGAGGAGGCGAAGTACCCGGCCACCCGGTCGTAGCCGACGGCGCACGACAGCACCGGCACGTAGAACCCGGTCAGCGGGTCGGGGCTGCCGGTGGTGTGGTAGCGGGTCTGCAGGTCGAGGTCGGCGAACATGTCCCCGGTGTGCTTGGCGGACGCCGTAACGCTAGAGCGTGTAATGCAGGACTCGCCCTCGAAAGCGGGCCCGACGCTTTGACAAACAGCCCCGCCTGATCAGCACGCGCTGACCGCGGTCCGGCCAGCTCCGGGTCATCTTGGTCGTCGCCATCGCCAACTACTCGTAACCCCTCCCCCGGTGGGAAGGCCGCTTCTCCTACTGCAGGTCCAACCTCTGGCCACGAACCGGGCCATCCCGGCCCGCGGTGCCGTGGTGCTTGCCCGATCTCGATATTCTACGTGTAATGTGGGTTAGCCCTCGGGAGCGGGCTCGACACTCCCCTGAAGTTTCGACCGAAGGAGAGCAACGATGCCAGTGACCGAGAGCGAGCGCTTGGCGCTCCACGAGCAGTTGGCCGAGAAGATCGGACCCGAACCGGCAGGGACCCTCATGAACCAACTCCCAAGAGTGGATTCAGACGAACTGGCCACCAAGACCGACCTGCGCCAACTCGGCGACCAACTCCGAGCGGAGATGAGCGGCCTGAAATCCGAGATGCGCGGTGAAATGCGAGGGCTGCAGGGCGAAATGAAAGAACTGCGGGCCGAGATGCTGAGTGAGTTGACCGGCATGCGCGGCAAGATGGAGAGCGAGTTGACTGGCCTGCGGGCCAAACTCACCGACAAGCTGGCCAGCCATACGCGCACGACCATCCTGGCAATGCTCGCCATGACCGTGCCGATCTGGGTCTCCATGCTGGTGGCCGTGTTCATCAGCAGCACCGCCTGATCAGCACGTGCTGACCGCGGCTCGGCCAACTCCGGGCCCCGTTTGACCGACGCCGGTCGAAGTGGTAATGTGGGCTTTGCCCTCGAAAGTGGGCGTGTGCTTCCCCGCCGTTTTGATTCATTCGGAGGTGACGATGTCCGCGCGCACTAGCGAACTTGAGGCGCTACGCGAGAAGCTGACCGAGGTCTTCGGGCCGGAGCCAGCGGAGACCCTGATGAGCTACCTGGGTGATGCGCCACCCACCAAAGACGCCCAGCGGCGGGTTGACGACCAGCTTCAGTCTGGGATGCGGCAACTCTCAGCCATGGAGCTTCGCATCGCCGAGCAAGATCGGCGATTCGACCGTGAGCTGAAGGATCAGAGCCGTCGACTCACTGACAAACTAGCCGAACAGAACCGACGCTTCGCTCGTGAACTGGACGATCAGAGCCGTCGACTCACTGACGAATTAGCCGAACAGGATCGGTGCTTCACCACCAAACTGGCCGATCAGAGGCATCAGATCAAAATGGAAGCCCTATCGGCCAAGCAGGCTCGGCTTGACGCCAAATTCAAGAGACAGATCAAACGGGCCGAAGACGAAATGATCTGGTTCGGCATCGGCTTGTACACGATGTTCTGGCTGATCATCCTGGTCGCCGTCATCGCCAACTACTCGTAACCCCTCCCCGGCGGGGAGGCCGCTGCTCCTACTGCAGGTCCAGCCTTTGGTCCTCGTACTGGACGGGATCTTCGGGAGCCTCAATGAGATCGGGGTAGCAGGTTGCGGCGATCCGGTCGAGCAGGGCGGCTTCGGCGACGTTGAACTTGCCGTCCTTGCGGGTTCTGGGGATGGCGTTCACCAAGCCCTGCAGGCAGGCGATGAAGGTGTCGTCGGCGGCGAGGCCGCGTTCGTCGGCCCAATGCCGGGCGGCGGCGGTGCCGTCGTGGTGGACGATGTAGCACATGGTGTGGGCGGCGTCGATGAGCCGCTCGAAGTGGCGCCGGTCGCGTTGGACGCCGGGCCCGTCGCCGCGGGCGAGCCGCCCGGTGGGCTCGGCGAGGGTGACGTTGCCGGATTTGGCGGTGAGGAGCTTGGCCGCCTTGAGGTCGTCGATGTCGAGCCCGCCGGTGGCCAGGGCGAGGCGGCGGGCGTCGTCGAAGGGGAAGGTGCGGGCCCTGAATACCGACCAGGCGATGAGCACGAAGTCGGTGTAGGGGTCAAAGCTCACCTCCCGCCCGACCAGCCGGTTGGTCATCAGCCGGACCACCTCGTCCCGGGCCACATCGAGCGCCTCTTCTGGGTAGAGCAGCCGGGAGGTGCCGTCGGCGGTGGTCTCGGTTGAGTGGACCGGCCAGGCCTGCGACAGCACCGACAGCGCCGGCCCGTAGGTGGACAACAACAGATCGACGCCGGTGAGCCCCTGCTCGGCCGAGCGCCGCAGAGCCTCGGCGGAGGCGGCCCGCACCTCCGCCTCGATCCCCGACAGGTAGACCCGGCCGCCGGTCTGGCGGGGCGGCCGTTTGCGGCAGGCCAAGAAGATGGTGGACGCGGCCGAGTTCTGCCGCGCCTGATGCAATGACGCGGTGGACTCGGTGTTGACCGGCCAGGAGGTCTCGATGGTGAACCCGGCCTGCAGCAGCGCCGACCCGAGCCCGTCCCAGGCCCCGGCGCTCTTGTGGGTGAACATCACCGTGAGCACCCCGTCGTCGCGCAGCACCCGGTGGCACTCGTTGAAGATGGCCGCCATCTTGGCCTCATAGTCGTCGTTGGCGACCTTGGCCTTGTCTTTGCCCGCCGAGGCGAACCGGGCCGGGTTGGCCACCGCCTCATCGCGCTTGTTGGTCAACTCGCCGTCGAACAGGTCGGGCCAGACTCGGCCGAGAGTGCGCTTCTCCCAGACATAGAAGAAGTCCGACAACTCCGCGTACATCACGTTGTCGAAGTACGGTGGATCAATCACAACACAGGTAATAGACCTCGACTCGATATGCGCCAAGTTGCCGCCATTGGCCTGAGTCACCGTGATGTCCGAGTCATCAAGAGTTGGGGCGAAGGCAGATTGCTGTTCAGAACCGATAGGAGTCAAGAGTCCAGAGAGGCTTGCATGCGCGTCGACCGTTTGCCTGAGACACCAGCGGTACAGCTCCAAGCCTCCCTCGAACTCTGCGAATGTGCTTTTAAACGGATATGCATGCACATCAAACGTCGAGCGTATTTTTTGACGGTCAATATCCCATGAGGACTGTTTAGAATTGTAGTTCACAGCTTTACCCTGCATCATGCCAAGCATCCCGAGTACGGCATCCGCCCGATCCCTATCTTCAAACTCAGAACGGATCTCATCAATCAGCTTTCTGTACGCCTCAACGAAGCAGCCATGCACGAGTAACTGCCTCGGAGTGAACATATCACGCCAGCGCAGAGAACCGTAATTATGCATTTGGCGAGTATTGTAACCATCAGGGATATCTTCATCTGGTATGTCGTAGCTATCCTCCCACTCCGGCAGGAGTCGCTGCAGCTCGGCCTCGGCCGCGGTCAGAGCCTCTAGGTCAGTGGAGGCCGGTGCCCGGAACACGCGGCCTCCCGCAGTGCGAACCGCGACCGCGTAAAGCATGTCTCCCATCCGTCCGGCACGGGCCTCGGCTCGAATGTAGTCACCGGTTATAGTCCTACCAGTCCAAGGCGATACAGCCCTACCACGCCCATAAGTGGCTTCAGCCTTGGGATCAAAGTCGATCTCGTCGCCCTCCACAATCTCATAGACCGGTTCTTCCAACTCCTCCCCACCGAAAGTATGCGTTACCAACCTGACCGCCACTGCCGGTCTACTTCGCAACGCTCGCCGCAATGACCAATCACCAACCAACGGCACAGACTTCCCAGTATCGGGACAGTTTATAACCCGTGAAAATAAGAATGTAGCTACCTGTTCGCCATCACCTGACGGAAAGAACCTTGCCAATCGATCCGTAAGTCGATCGGTAAGCAGGCCACCCCAATATTCTAAGTCACCACTCAATTTCTGCCCATGTTTGACGGGATTCTCGACTGAAGCACGCAAGACGGCAGTCGCAATGCCATTGAGATCGTTAGCGTAGGTGGGGATCCGGTATCGGACGGACTCAAATGGAATTGATCCGCCACCAGCGGTGGGATCTAGAAGAGTGGGAACATTATCCCAAGTATCTTCGAGAATCGCTTGAAGCAATCTGATGTGCGCAATGTTCGGGTTATTCTTGAAAGCAGGCTTGTAAGTATACGGATTGGGAATCCGTTCGCCTCGTTCAATCGCTGCCTTAGTCTGCTGACTGGCCGCTATAGGGTCTCCAAGTATCCCGCACATGGTGAGCACCCACTGGCGATAGGCAGCCTCATTCGCCAATTCCGGGGCATCAGCGAACCGTTCGGCAAGTTCTGGGCTCCAAGCGGGCAGAAGACTGGTCAGGATGGCCCCCGCCGAAGCCACCAGCGGCCGACGCGCCCACCAGACATGAAGAGTCTTGAGTTTCGGGAACTGGCCCGGGATCGGAGCGCTCTCACGCACAGACTCGATCCCCAACTCCCTGACAGGCAGCCACTCCTCAATCAGCACCCGCGGCCGCCCCCGCGCTCCCGAAGCCGTTGCCGCCGAGACTCCCGTCATCGGCAGCACCCTAGCGTATCCACGACCACCAGAGGCAACTACGGCGACGACACCGCGGATGACAAATACTGAGACCAACAGCGAGCCGCCACCAGCAAAACCGACTGGAACGCGGTCACAGCACCTTCAGCCATCGTCAGAAACATCAAAGCTGCATTAAGAGAGTGCGCGGATAGCACACCACGGCCACCCCGAATCGGTGTAATTTCGCCATGAGATGAACTCTCACAGAGAACAATTCGCGCATCCTCTAAGTCGTAATACTTTCCACTATATTGCTTTCGCCATCTAGTTGACTCCCATTGTTACCTGAGTATCCGCCACGAATGTCTCCAATAGCTACTATCCATCGCTGCTAAATGCGATTATGTTTCTTTTTCAGTTTAGCTATCTTCTCCCATGCCTCTAGTACACACTGCAAATCCTGATCACTTAATCCCCTATCAGCTAGTTCAGAATAATATTGTTCCAAGTGGGCTTTGAAAGATTCTCCACCACACTCTGCGCAGACCGCCCCCTGAGACATCGGTATGTATATAAAGGTCGGTCTAAAGCCAAAGTCCCCATCAGGTAATTTTACCGGCTTCAAGTGAGGGCATATCTCTTGTAATTGTCTATCGAATTCTTTATTGCGCTCATCTAGACTAGGGCGTTTTTTTATCCAGGTTGCAATAATAGTTGCTACGGCCCCAATACACGCAGCCACTATTGCAATAATTAGATCTCCCATGTTCCTCTTCTACAATTCATCCGTCTAGTAAGAACTGCCCTAACGGGAGCGTGCGCGGACTCGCATGCTACCAATAGTCAAGAGCCACTTGGTGCTCGTGGTAGGAGATGGCGATTCGGATGCGGTCCTCGGCCATTTCGTAGGCCTCGGCGATCTCCGCCACCGACTCGCCAGCGTCATGCAGCTCCCACAGCCGCTCGACGGCCACTCCGTCCACGGTCGGGTCACCGAAACGCCTCAGGGGGTCGATGACCACGGGGGAAGTGTCGCCAGCAGGGTGAAAGCGAACAGCGTCGCCAATATCGGGAGGGTCAAAAACCACCTTTCTGATGAACCGCTCAGTGTCCTTCGCCAAGGTCAGAGAACGGCCGTTGGAGGCAACGATCGCCATCCGCTGCGGGAGGCTGTGCTTGCCTTGCAGCTTCATCACGAGTTCTCTGCCCCCGACAAAGGGCACGGCGGTTGCCAGAGGATGAAGAACCTGAAGCTCCTCACGCAGGGAGGCGATCACCGGGCAGAGATTCTGAAGAGACACGCCCTTGCGCTGGTGCTCCCGCAGGTAGCCGAGTTCAACGAACTCGCCCCAAGTGACATCTCGCTCGCCGGTGGACGACGCCCGGACCAGCGGCGGGCAGCGCCTGCCTCCGCGTTCGCACCCGTCAAGCCACTCCCAGATCCGCTCCTGGCGGAGACCCAGCAGGAAGGCCGCGTAGCCCAAGCTGTACACGGGGCGCTCCAATATCGACACCGGCGCTGCGCCTGCTCTGCCGGCATCCTGCTCGGCCGCTCCGGCCGGAGCCTCTGCCTCGCGCAACGACGACATGCCGAGTCAGGGTAGCCGGATTGACCGACGCCTGGCCTTGCGCCGCTGCCGTGAGGCATTCGGCCAGGTCAGACGGTTGGTTATGTTCTTGAGTATTTTTACTCAAGAATATACAATCATGCTGTGAGGATGTTCCAGAGAGCGCATGTGGCCACTCTCGTCGGTCGGCTGGCCGAGCCGCCTAGCAGGATAATCGCGGTGTTCGGCCCCCGGCAGACCGGGAAGACCACCATCGTGCGCCAGGCGCTCCAGCAGGCCGGACAGGACAGCCTCTACCTTTCGGTCGACGAGCCCGAGCAGCCCGGGCTGCTTCCCCCCTACGGCCGCGAACCGGCCGAGGCCGCTCCGCTGCTGCCCCAAGTGCGAAACGTCGAATGGCTGGCGAGGAACTGGGAAGAGGCGCGGCACCGAGCCGATCAGCGCGGCCGGGGCTTCGTGCTGGTGCTCGACGAGATTCAGAAGATCGGCGGATGGTCGAGCGCCGTCAAAGGGCTCTGGGACGCCGACCGGGCCAGCGAGCGCCCCTTGCACGTGGTGATACTGGGGTCGGCGCCACTGCTCGTGCAATCGGGGCTGAGCGAGACCCTGGCCGGCCGCTTCGAGAGCGTCCGCGTCGCCCACTGGTCGTTCCCGGAGATGTCCTCGGCGTTCGGCCTGAGCCTGCCGGAGTACCTCTACTTCGGCGGGTATCCGGGTGCGGCCGCGTACATCCGAGACCCCGACCGCTGGCGTGAATACGTGCTCCATGCGCTGGTCGAGCCCAACATCGAGCGAGACATCTTCGAGATGACCCGGGTGGACAAGCCGGCGCTGTTGAAGCGGCTGTTCAAGGTAGGGGCGAACTACTCGGGGCAGATCCTCTCATACACCAAGATGATCGGGCACCTTCAGGATGCGGGCAACACGACCACGCTGACCCGCTACCTCAGCCTGCTCACCGGCGCGGGACTGCTGACCGGACTGCCCAAACACGCCGTCCAGCCCATCCGGCGCAGGGAGTCGATCCCCAAGCTCAACGTCCTCAACACTGCGCTCATGACCGCCGGGTCGGGATACTCCTTCAGCCAGGCCCAAGCGGACCGCACGTTCTGGGGTCGGCTGGTGGAGAGCGCAGTCGGAGCGCACCTGTTCAATTCCGCCACTTCAGACATCAAGCTCCACTACTGGCGGGAGAACTCCCTTGAAGTGGACTTCGTGTTGCAGCGCGGCCCCACGCTGGTGGCCATCGAGGTGAAGAGCGGGCCGCGGCCCTCCGGCATCAGCGGCTTGGCCGAGTTCGAGAGACGATTCCGAACCGCTCGCACCCTGCTCGTCGGGGAGGGCGGAGTGCCGCTCAACGAGTTCCTCAGCCAGCCTGCCGGCCATTGGCTTGAGGATCGGTGAACGCCATGGACCCGGTGCCGCGGACCTGCACCAATATCTCGCCAGACGACCAGAAGGCTCGTGGCCAGGATCGAATCTCGCGCCCCCTGAGCGACTTCAGATCCGAGCCCGCCTATGTGCTGTTGGGCGATCCCGGAGCGGGCAAGAGCACCGCCTTCCAAGCCGAGTGCGACGAACTCGGAGAAGAGGCCGTTCTAGTATCGGCCCGAAATTTTCTTACCCTTGATATCAGCCACCGGCCAGAATGGCGAGGGCGAACAATCTTCATAGACGGACTCGACGAGATTCGTGCCGGAAAGGCTGACGCTCGCTCGCCCCTTGACGATATACGCGGCAAACTTGACAGACTAGGCAGACCTCCCATGCGCATATCGTGTCGCGAGGCCGACTGGCTCGGAGCGAACGACCAGAAGCACTTGGAAGACGTTTCTCCCAACTCACAAGTGATGGTCCTAAGACTCGACCCGCTCACTGAGGCGGACATAGATCACATCTTGGGTGTCAATTCAAACATTAACGACGCCTATGACTTCAAAGAACAGGCACGAAGTCGCAACTTAGAGGGGCTACTCCTCAACCCTCAAAATCTCGGATTGCTAACCGAGGTAGTTGCCAAGGAGGGAGTCTGGCCCGAAAGCCGCCTCGAAACTTTCGAGAAGGCATGTCGATACTCAGCCCGCGACTCCAATCGAGAGCACAGGATTTCAGAGCGGCAATCATCGCCTACCCTCGACCAGATTCTTGATTCGGCTGGCCGTCTCTGCGCCATCCAGTTGATCTCCGGCACTGCCGGGTACTCGTTCGACCTCGACGGAGCAGACGACTACCCGTGTCCAGGCACCTGGGACGATGAATCACCTGCGTTCTGGCATCAAGCGTTGTCCACCAAGCTATTCCAAGCCGACACTGACTGCAATGGCCCGTTCACACCCATCCACCGGCACATCGCCGAGTTCCTAGCCGCTCGCCATCTGGCTAAATTGATCCGTGACGGACTCCCGGCCAGCCGTGTTGTTTCACTGATCATCGGCGAGGACGGTGCCGTCGTGTCCGAGTTCAGAGGCTTGTCGGCCTGGCTGGCAGCCCACTGCCAGGATGTTCGGAACGATCTAATTGATAGAGACCCCATAGGTGTCGGCCTGTACGGCGACATTCGAAAGTTTACTGCCGAAGAGAAACACCAACTGCTCAAATCGCTAAACTGCGAAGTCGACTACATCAGCTCTCACGCTGAGGCTTTTGCCGCCCTCGCCTCTCCTGAGACGGAAGCAAGACTGCACGATCACCTGACTGACACCTGCCGTGATCGTGATCACCAGATTGTCATCGATTTCTTGTTGGGTATCATCCAATATGGTACCCCTCTGCCCAACCTCTGGCCTATCATCCTCGACATTGTGCGTGACGACAGTTGGTGGCCACGAGTCACACACAGCGCACTCCTGGCCTTCATCGACAACTCTGGAAGCAGTGAGCGCGCCCAAGACAACGACAATCAACTCTTAAAACTCTTAGAAAATATTAACAATGGTACTATTTCTGACCCGGACGGTGAGCTATTGGGAACGTTGCTAGGTGTTCTGTACCCAGAGCACATAACTCCTTCAGAAATTTGGAACTATCTGACCGAAATTGTGCCCACGCCATTACTTGGAGAAAACTGGCTATTTTGGAAGATTCATCTTCTGGAGAAATCCAAAAACCATGACATAATTGAGCTGTTAGATCAACTATATTTGAGATTACCAGATATAAGAAGTATCCTAGATAGTAAAAACTTAATGGGACTTCCCACAGATCTCTTAGCTCGAATTTTGCCTACACAAGGCACCGCTCTGAGCACTAAACGACTTTATAATTGGCTGAGTATCAGAGGGCTAGATATCAGAGAAGACTCTTCAGCATTAGAAGGAAGTGATGAATCTGACGTAGCAGTGCGCACCTGGCTAGAAGCTTATCCTGAAATACAAAAAGATTTGTTTCTAGAAGGACTGTTTAGGCACCTAACGAAGACCTACCCAGATCCGTTTATTCATGTAATTTCGCAACATCTGTATGATAGTTGTATGCCACCAGATTTCGGGCTGTGGGCTCTAGATAGAGCAATCCAGTTGTCAGATAGACATCCCAAAGTTTCTGAAAATCTACTTCGTCATGCTGTTTACTCGTACCACAACAGGGTCTACGATGAAGGTATGTCGCATTCTGTCTTGATAGAACGGGTCCATGGACATAAGGCACTAGAAAACTTGTTACCGACGCTACTCGACCCGCCACGAGAGCAGTGGATTTCTAACGTTCGATCAAACATTGAAGAGTTGCAAGAAAATAGGGCGCACCCTAAACTTCTTTATTTCATAGCCATAAGATATTTTGGCTTACTCCAAACGGTACGATTAGCTAAACGGAAGATGTCGGGAGTGCAGAGAATTAGAGAGCTTTTCAACGGGGACGAGGCCCTCGTTCAAACAGTGATATCTAGTCTCTGTGATACAGTGTGGCGCGAAGATATTCCAAGTGTTGAAGATATTATTTTAGAATATCATTCAAAATCACAGATATCATGGTTAGCTTACCCATACTTGGCAGGCATCTGCGAACTGCACAGAATTGGTTTTATCCAGTTAGAGAAACTAGATCAACAACAGAAGCGAATAGCCCTAGCATTATATCATTACTATCATCCAGTCAATATCTATGACGACGACATGGAATGGCATTCTGCGCTAACAGCTTCCTCGCCTGAGATAGTGGCGGATGTCTTCATTCAATGCGTCAAATCTGATCTACATCACAGAAGAAAAAGTATAAATGGACCGTATAATCTGATGCATAATCAGAACTACGCTGGGGTGGCTCGCTACGCGTGCCTGCCTTTATTGCGGGCATTTCCTGTACGTTGTTCACTGAATCAGATTGAAGATTTAGACTATTTGCTGTGGTCTGCTTTACAGCACGCCGACAAGCAACCGTTTCAGCAATTAGTTGAAAAGAAGCTCTCAAGCAGCAGCATGAATGTAACTCAGAGAACTCATTGGATCGCGGCCGGTCTAATTCTCTCTCCAGAAACCTATTACCATCAACTAGAAGTATGGGTTGGCAGTAATGACCGACGGATCAGACACCTAGCAAAATTCCTCACACCTACGTACGAAGTATCGGCCCTTACTGGTAGACTCACTCTGCCATCTCTCAAACTTATCGTTAAACTGGTCGGCACCTCATTCGGCCCCTATACGTCTGGAAGAGGTATGGTTGAGTTAGAGTTTAAGGCGTCCGATCTAGTGGCTCATCTGATACAGCGATTATCATCCCTTTCTGAATCGGATGCACCTAACGCATTGGAAGAACTATCATCGGACCCGGCGCTGCGACGCTGGCAAGATACGATTGACCGGGCCCAGGATAGCCAAAGAGTAGTCCACCGAGATGCAGCTTATCGACACTTAAATGTGGATGGAATCCTCCAAACTCTGAGCGATGAAGCGCCCGCCGGACCTGCTGACCTCGCCGCCCTGGTGGCGGACCGTCTCAAAGAGATGGCTGTTCGGATACCCGCTAGCAACACCAACGACTGGCGGCAGTATTGGAATGAGGACTCGAACGGTCAGCCTGAGAAGCCCAAAAGCGAGAACTCCTGCAGGGACGCTCTGCTCTCGGATCTCAGGGAGCGGCTACCCGAGGGAGTGGATGCTCAACCCGAAGGCCGGTATGCGCACGAAGGTCGGGCCGATATTCGGGTCGCGTATCAAGATTTCAACTTGCCGGTCGAGGTCAAGAAGAACAGCCACCCGGGCCTTTGGAGTGCTCCGCGCCATCAGTTGGCCGCACGGTACGCCAGTGACCCGGCGACGGGCGGGTATGGGATCTACCTGGTGTTCTGGTTCGGCAAGGAACGAACTCAGCCCTCACCCGACGGCCCCCGCCCGACCACACCCGAGGAACTGCGAGAGCGACTGCAGAACACGCTGACGCCAGAGGAGGCCCGCAAGATCACGGTCTGCGTGATCGATGTCGGTAAGCCTGATCGCTCAAAGCGCCGCTCAGGCCGCCAGCGCCTACTCGTTGGCTAGGAGGGTGCGGAGGGCCCGGAGGCCGCGGGGGGCGTTGCCGTTGGTGGTCAGGGCGTACCAGTACAGGGCCTCCTCGGGGCTCATGGCCGCCACGCCGGCGGCGATGCGCTCCCGGCGGACCGGGGTGCGCACCGGGGCCAGGGCCCGCAGGGTCAGCACCAGGCGCACGCCGGGGTCCTGGGCCAGGTTGAACGGCTTGCGGCGCTGCGGGCCCACGGCCTGCACCGGGTAGCCGCTGGCCGTCACCGCCGCCACCACCAGCCGGCGCAGCCGGGCCGCCCGGGGCCGGGGCACCAGCATCACCGTCTCGGGCTCCCTCCCCCGCCGGCTCCGGCCGTTGAGCACCTCGGCCACCTCGAAGCCCCAGCCGTCGCCGTCGGCGGCCGGGTCCAGGGTCAGCACGAAGCGGCGCTCCTTGTCGCTGATCACAGCCATCTCAGCCCTCCTCTCCCCCGCCGGACGCGGCGGGGCCGCTCCCGGCGCTCTCGCTTCCAGAGTCTTCCGATCCGACATCTCCCCCGCCGCCCTCCGATCCGGCACCCTCCGGCTCCTCCACGGCCAGCTCCACCCTTATGAACACCGAATCACGGGCGTTGTTGCGCAACACCCGGTCGAGCTGGGCCCAGTCGGCGCTGCCGAAGGTCATGGGCTGGCTGGGGGTCAGGCCCAACTGCAGGCTCCCGGCGAGGTCGCTGCCCTTGTCGGCCAGGGCCATCAGCTCGTCCCGGAAGGCGTCGAACTCGTCGCGGCCGCAGTCGAACGAGGCGGCGACGCTGTTGGCGGTCGGGTCGGCGAAGCCCACCGTCAGCCTGCCGGTGAAGCGCGGGGCCAGACGGGGGAGCTGGTCGGCGCAGCGGCCCAGGTCCCGCAGGTTCCTCGTGCCCGCGGACCCGTCGGCGTAGGCGGTGACCGCTATCCGGGTGATCTCCCGGCCGGTCAGGCCCATGTCCTCGATCTGGGCCTCCGCCGACTGCAGCGCCGCCCCCACCGTGGCCTTGCGGGGCCGGCTCTCCACCACCGGCCGCGTCGGCTCGCCCCCGGCCTCGACGATCCCCTCGGCCACCGCCCGCTCATGGGTCATCACCGTGAGCCGGTCCAGCACCGCCGACTCGATCTGGGGGCGGGTCAGGGGCTTGGCCCCCGGCCCGGGCGGCCCCTCCACCGCCACCAGGCGGTCGTGGCCCACCGAGCCGACGCCCACCAGCTCGCACACCTTGGCCTTGGTGGGCGGCGTGTCGGCCCCCAGGCGGGTCTCGATCCCGCTGCGCAGCGCCGGGCCGGCGATCAGCCCCGAGCTGTCGGCCAGCACCGCGGCCACATCCGCCACGGTCGGCTCCGGGTCCAGCAGGCCCAGCGCCCGGGCCCGGTCCGGGGAGTAGAGCATGGCCTCGGGGGCGATCCGGGGCGACGGCGGCGGCTTGCGGGCGGTGTAGGTGCGGCCGGCGCCGGCGGCCGCGGCCGGGTCGTGGTACACCCAGGCGCCGTTGCGCACCCCGGCGTTGATCGACTCGATCAGCAGCACGCTCGGGTTGGCCAGCAGCTCCAGGCCGGGGTCGGCCCACAGCGCCTCCGACAGGGCCTTGGTGCTGATCTCCCCGGCCGGCTTGTCGCCCACCGACCGGGCGAAGTCGCTGCGGTGGGCCAGCAGGTCGGTGGGCATGGCGTCGGCCCGCAGCTTGCCCAGCGACTCCATCTGGTCCCGGATGGCGGCCATCTGGTCGGGGCGGCCGTGGTCGCGCACCGGCAGCTCCACGTGGCGCAGGTGGCGGTTGGCCCGGTCGCTGGCCGGCCAGTAGAGGTGGCGGAAGGTGTTGGCGATGGCCACCGCCCGGTCCAGGGCGGCCCGGTCGTGCTCCTCCTTGAGCCCCTTGCGCACGTCGGGCTGGAACTGGTTGAACCGGTCGCGGTCGCCCACCACCCGGGCCGCGGCCAGCTCCCGGCGCACCTTGTCCTCCATGGTCTCGATCTCGGTCTCGTCGGCCACCGCGAACATCACCGAGTTGCGGAACCGGCGCGAGGTCTCGGTGGCCCCGGCCGTCTCGGCGATCCGGGCCACCGGATCGGGGGGCGGGGCGGCGGTGGCGGTGCGGACCCTCACGTCGGTGTAGGGCGTCACCACCAGCCGCAGCGAGGCGGCGTCGGGCACCTCGGCCGGGGCGGCGGTGTGGATCACCTTCATCAGATCGGTGCCGGCGAACATCTTGCGGATCTCGGCGTCGAGGCGCTCGTGGACGTCGGTGTTCAACACGTTGCGCAGCTCGGTGCTGATGATCTTGCGGGCGTTGGGGGCCGAGTTGAAGCGCCACCGGTTGCCGTCGTAGGCCAGGTGCCAGGCGTCCTCCAGCACCCGGCCCAGGGCGGCGTCGGCCAGCTCGGTGCGCTCGCCGGGGCGCAGCACGCCCGTCCACACCTCGGCGGGCGAGGCGCCGGGGGTGACGGTCTCGGCCGCGATGCTGTGCAGGAACACGGCCCGGCAGGCCCTGGTGGCCATCCTCTCGGCGGGCCAGTTGTCGTCGTCTATCAGGCGGGCGTGGCTGGCCGGGCCGCAGAAGTCGGCCTTGGCCGGCTCGTTCATCTCCTGGCGGGCCACCTCGGAGGTGACCTGGGCCCTCACCTGGTCGTCGTCGAGGGGCATGTCGCCCAGGTTCACGATCGGGATGCGGGCCGCCGTTCTGGGGGCGGCGCCGCCGGACCAGATGCAGCGGATGGCCTCGGCCAGGAACTTGAGCGCCCCCCGGGCCCGCTGGAACCCCGGCAGCGGGCCGAGGCGCTTGTCGAGGCAGTCGATCAGGGCCGGGTGGAACGGGTAGGAGGCGGCCACCAGGTCGCCGTAGGCGGCCGGGTCCGAGGTGGCCGCCCCGGCGGACGCGTCCGCGGCGCCGAGGCCGGCGTACAGCTCCCGGTAGGCCCGGCCCGCGGCGGCCGCGGCGGCCTCGTCCACCTCGTCGAACAGGCGGCGGCGCAGGATGAGCCCGATCTCGCTGTCGTCGGCGGGGCGGCCGATGGCGCCCTTGGGCCGGTTCATCACGTCCTTCGTCTCGGCGGCCAGCCGGTCCGAGACCGCCCCGAACAGGCCCTGCTGCACCTCGTCGGTCTCCCGGCCGTAGGCGTCGGTGCCGGTGGCCAGCGTGACCACCACCCGGGCCGCGGGCGCGGCGGTGGCCGCCTCGAACAGCGACTGCAGCGAGGCCACGGTGGCGTCGCCCTGGGCCTGGACGCCGTGGTCGGCCGACGAGCCGAGCTGGCGTATGTGGTAGGCCAGCTCGTCGATCACGATCACGGTGGGGTCGGCGCCGATGGCCTCCAGCCAGGTCTGCTTGCCGGGGGCGGTGCGGGCCTCGTCGGACGCCCGGACGCGCTCCCAGGCGCCGGGGCCGAGCTGGCGGGCGATCTCGCCCCACAGGGTGCGGGTGGTGACGGCGCCGGTGGCAAGGCCGTTGACCGGATCGAGGCTCAGGCCCGACACCGCCGCCACCCGGCACCTCTCGGGGTCGGGCAGCAGGGCCGGGTCGATGAACTCTTCGACGTTGGGGGGCCGGGCGCCCTGGGCCAGGTGCCACAGGGCGATCAGCCCGTGGGTCTTGCCGCCGCCGAAGCTGGTCTCATACCGGTAGACGGCGTGCTCGGCCGCGGGCGGGCGGCCCGGGCCGGGGGGCGTGAACCGGGCGAACGTGCCGGCCAGCAGCTCCTTCAGGCCCTCGGTGGGATAGGTGAGGCCGAAGAACGACTCGGCGTCGGCGTAGGACGCGTACTCGCCCGGGTTGCGGATCACCTGGTCGAGCTGGGCGGCGAAGTGCTTGCCCTCCAGCCCCCCGGCGAGCACGTCGGCCCGGGGCTGGCAGGTCTCGGCTATCGGGGCCAGTTCTGTCATTCGGGCGCCTCTCGTCGGACGGCCACGGCGGGCCTTCGGGCCGGTCGAACGGGCGGACCAGGCCAGCATCATGGCCAGCATCGTGCCGGCCGGTTCGCGGCGCCGACCTTAGCCAACGGCTGTGACAGGCCTCTTCTTCAGCGGCAACGACCTCCCGGCACCGCGGTTACGAAGGAATGGCGAAAGAACCCGAAACGCGTCGCCGGGAGTTGTGCTATAGTAGGGCCAAGCCCTCGAGAGCGGGCTCGACGCTTCCCCCATGTCGTTAGATCGAAAGGAGAGGCGGCGATGTCTGCCAGCACAAGAGAGAGCGAGCGCTATGCGCTCCGAGACCAGTTGACCGAGACGCTCGGCTCCGAAACAGCGGGGAAGCTCATGGAACACGTCCCACCCGTGAAATGGGAGGAACTGGCCACCAAGGACGACCTGAAGCCCCTGGCCACCAAAGACGACCTGCGCGAACTGGCCACCACGATGGCCACCAAGGAGGAGCTGAAGTCCTTGGCCACCAAAGACGAACTGCGCGTGATGGGCGCGGAACTGCGGGCCGAGATGCGCGAGGGATTCGCCGAGGTAAAAGACAGCATCGCCGAACTCAAGGGCAGCATCGCTGAAGTGAAGGGCAGCATCGCCGAAGTGAGGAACAGCGTCGCCGATGTGAAGGACGGCATCGCCGAGCATCGCGAGCGCATCATCGTGACGATGACCGGCCAGCACCGCATGACCATGCTGACCCTGGTCGGCTTGGCCGTATCGCTCTTCGTCATCCTGCTGATGAACAGCCCCACCTGACCGGGGCGCGCCGGCCAGGGCCAGGCCCCCGCCCCCTACACCGAGAACTTGATCTCCAAGACGTCGCCTTCGGCCACGACGTAGTCCTTGCCCTCGGAGCGGACCCGGCCCCGGTCTCGGGCGGCGGCCCAGGAACCGGCCTCCAACAGCTCGTCGCAGGCGATGGCGTCGGCCCGGATGAAGCCCCGCTGGAAGTCGGAGTGGATCAGGCCGGCGCACTCGGGGGCGGTGGAGCCGGACCGGAAGGTCCAGGCCCGGCTCTGGGCCTCCCCGGTGGTCAAAAACGTCTCCAGCCCCAGCAGGCGGCGGGCGGCGGCCAGGAACCGGTCCATCGCCCCGGCGCCCAGCCCCAGCGCCTCCAGCATCTCGACCCGTGAGCCCTCGTCGAGCTGGGCCGCCTCGGCTTCGAGCTGCACGCACAGCGGGAGGACCTCGGCCCCGTTCAGGATCGACCGCACCGGGGCGGCCTGCTCCTCGCCGTCCTGGTCCTCCCCCACGTTCACCACCGCCAGCACCGGCTTGGCCGTCAGCAGGAAGAAGGGCCGGAGCCGGTCCGCCTCGTTGCCGGCCAGATCGGCCCGGTACAGGGGGGTGCCCTCGGCCAGCGTGGCCGCCGCCTTCTCCAGCAGCTCGATCCGGGGATTCAGCGAGGGGTCGCCCTTGGCCCGGCGGGCCAGCTTGTCGAGCTGCCTCTCCGCGGAGGCCAGGTCGGCCAGGGCCAGCTCGATCTCGAGCACTTCCAGGCTCCCCACCGGGTCGGGCGAGCCGGTCACGTTCACGTCCGGGAAGGCCCGCAGCACGAAGACGATGGCGTCCACCTCGCGCACATGGGACAGGAAGGCGTTGCCCAGACCCTCCCCCCGGCTGGCCCCCTCCACCAGCCCCCCGATGTCGGTGAAGGACACCGCAGCCGGGACCGTCCGGGCGCTCCGGCTCATCTCGGCCAGCCGGTCGAGGCGGCGGTCGGGCACCCGGGCCACGCCCTCGTTGGGGTCGGTGGTGGCGAAGGCGAAGGGCGCGGCGTAGGCCTCGCCGCCGGTCAGGGCGTTGAACAGCGAGCTCTTGCCCGCATTGGGCAGCCCCACGAACCCGAAACGCTCCACGCCGACCTCCAGCGAAGCAAAGACAAGGGCCAGATAAGGCCGCGACCGGCAGCGGAGAGTACTCTGGCCCCGTGACGGAACCGCTGGCCGACCCGATCGCCGCGCTGGGTCTGGCCGTCCACTACCTGGACCGGGAGCTGGCCCCCGGCGCCAAGGTCAAGGCCTTCCAGAAGGCCGCCCAGACGGTGGCCGACCGCCCCGCCGACGAGATCGCCCGGCGGGCCGAGGCCGGGACCCTCACCGAGCTGGACGGCATCGGCCCCAGCACCGCCCGGGTCATCGCCGAGGCCATCGCCGGCGAAACCGACGGCTACCTGGCCGATCTGGAGGCCCGGAGCCGGGTGCCGGTCGGAGAGGGCGGGCCGGTCCTGGAGAGGCTGCGGGGCGACTGCCACTGCCACACCACCTGGTCCGACGGCGGGGCCTCGCTGCGGGAGATGGCCGCCGCGGCCATGGCCCTGGGCCACGAGTGGCTGGCCGTGACCGACCACTCGGCCCGCCTCACCGTGGCCCACGGCCTCGACGAGCGCCGGCTCGCCCTCCAGCTCGACGAGATCGCCGTCCTGAACGAGGAGCTGGCCCCGTTCCGGATACTCACCGGCATGGAGGTGGACATCCTGCCCGACGGCTCGCTCGACCTGGCCGACGAGATGCTGGGCCGCTTGGACGTGGTGGTGGGCTCGGTCCACTCCAAGCTCCGCATGGACTCCGACGCCATGACCCGCCGGATGGTGGCCGCCGTGGCCAGCCCCCACGTGGACATCCTCGGCCACTGCACCAACCGCAAGGTGGTGGGCGGGGGCCGGCCCCCGTCGGCCTTCGACGCCGAGATCGTGTTCGCGGCCTGCGCCCGCTTCGACACCGCGGTGGAGATCAACTGCCGGCCCGAGCGCCAGGACCCGCCCGAGGAGCTGGTGGAGCTGGCCCTGGAGTGGGACTGCAAGGTGTCGGTGGACAGCGACGCCCACGCCACCGGCCAGCTCGAATGGCTCCCCTACGGGGCCGACAAGGCGGTGCGCTGCGGCGTCGACGTCGACGACATCGTCAACACTTGGCCCGCCGAAGACCTCTTGGCCTGGACTTCGAGCTAGCTGTTGCGGCCCAAGTTGGGCTTGCGTCCGTGGTTGGCCTTGGAGCGGCGGGCTTTGGCCTTCTTGCGCTGGGTGCGCTTGGACATGACTCCCAGGCTACCGCCCGCTGGCCCCAAGCCGGTCCCCGTCACCGTCAGTCACGTGTAGCAGGCACACTGAAGGCATGAACAGCGAGGCCGGGTCGCTGCTGGTGTTCGACGGGGACTGCGGGTTCTGCGCCCGCTCGGCCCGGTGGATACAGCGCAAGCTGCCGGACGGAGTCAGGGTGGAACCCGGGCGGGCGCTCGACCTCGACGAGCTGGGCCTGACCGTGGACGACGTCACCGGCGCGGCTTGGTGGCTCTCCCCCGACCGACCTCGACCGGCCCGGGGCTACGAAGCCATCGGCTGGGCGCTGGCGGCGGCCGGCGGGGCTTGGGGAACGGTGGGCAGGCTGATCGTGCGCCGGCCCGGAAGCTGGCTGGCCCGTCCCGTCTACGCGGTGATCGCCCGCAACCGGCACCGGATGCCCGGCGGCGCCCCGGCCTGCCAGACCACAGCCCAAGAAACTGCCACCCGCGCCTCGGACTGCCAGGCCGCAGCCCACTCCCCCGCCGCCGCAGCCGACGACACCACAGCCGCCTAAACCTCAGACGCCCGATGCGCCCGCGCCCGGCACCTCCCCGCCCCCAACGGTCGGAGGGGCCGGTGCTAGCCTGGCCGACCGACGCTGAGGGGCAACCCTGAGAGCAGCCCTCAGAACAACCTCCGGGAGGGAACAATGCGGAGTTGGACAGTGCGGAGCCGCCGGTCGAGTCGACTGGCGGTGCTGCTGGCCGTTCTGGCGCCGTTCGGCCTGATCGCCGCCGCCTGCGGCAGCGACGACACCGAGACCGCCGACGAGCCGGCCGCCACCACCGAGGCCCCGGCCACCACCGCGGCCCCAACCACCGCGGCGGAGCCGCCGCTCACCGTCGGGCTGGTGTTCGACATCGGCGGCCGGGGCGACCAGTCGTTCAACGACTCGGCCGCGGCCGGGATCGAGCGGGCCAAGGCCGAGCTCGGGATCGAGTTCACCGAGGCCTCGCCCAACCCCGACGGGTCCAACCGGGCCGAGCTGCTCCAGCTCGCGGCCGACGCCCACGACGTGGTGATCGCGGTCGGCTTCCTGTTCGAGGGCGACGCGGCCGCGGTCGGCACCGAGAACCCCGACACCGTCTTCGGCGTAGTCGACACCGCCATGCTCGACTTCAGCGGCGACGCCCCCGCCCCCTACGGCGACAACATCGCCGGCCTGGTGTTCGCCGAGGAGCAGGGCTCGTTCCTGGTCGGGGCGGCCGCCGCCCTCAAGAGCGCCACCGGCACCGTCGGGTTCATAGGCGGCGTGGCCAACGTGGGCGGGCTCATCGAAAAGTTCCAGGCCGGCTACGAGGCCGGGGCCAGGGCGGTGAACCCCGGCATCGAGATCATCTCCGACTACATCACCGAGGCCCCCGACTTCGACGGCTTCAACGCCCCCGACCGGGCCAAGGAGATCGCCCTGGCCATGTACGAGGAGGGCGCCGACATCGTGTACCACGCCGCGGGCGGCTCCGGGGCCGGCCTGTTCCAGGCGGCCAAGGAGCAGAGCGACGCCACCGGGTCCAAGGTGTGGGCCATCGGCGTGGACTCCGACCAGTACTTCACCGCCGACACCGGGGTGCGGGACTACATCCTCACCTCGATGCTCAAGCGGGTGGACGTGTCCATCTACGAGGTGATCAAGGCCGCCATCGACGGCACCGTCACCCCCGGCCCCACCACCTACAACCTGTCGGTGGACGGCGTCGGCTACAGCACCTCGGGCGGATTCATCGACGACATCGTCGACCAGCTCGAGGAGTACAAGTCCCAGATCACCTCGGGCGACATCACGGTGCCGACCGAGCCGTAGGCCCGGCGCAGCCGGAGGAGACTCAGAAGCCCGCAGAGCCCGGCGCTGAGCCTGCCGGGAGGCCGTCTCATGCCGTCCGGGCCGGACTCCGCCCCCCAGGCGCCCGAACCGCCGGACCCGCCGTCGGCGAACCCAGACACCTCCGCCAGCACTCCAGACCCGCCGTCGGACTCAGACCCCTCCCCCGGCAGCCCGCCGGCCATAGAGCTGCGGGGCATCACCAAGCGGTTCCCGGGGGTGGTGGCCAACGACGACATCGACCTCACCGTGGCCTCCGGCGAGATCCACGCCATCTGCGGCGAGAACGGGGCGGGCAAGTCGACCCTGATGAAGATCCTCTACGGGATGCAGGCCCCCGACTCGGGGACCATCAGCCTGGGGGGGCGCCGGGTGGAGCTGGGCTCGCCCGCCCGGGCCATAGAGCTGGGCATCGGCATGGTCCACCAGCACTTCATGCTGGCCGACCAGCTCACCGTGCTGGAGAACGTCATCCTGGGGGCCGAGCCGATGCGCTCCTTCGGCCGGATCGACTTCGAGGAGGCCCGGGCCCATCTCGACGAGGTGGGCCGGGCCTACGGCCTCGACGTCAACCCCGACGACCTGGTGGAGACCCTGGAGGTGGGCGAGCGCCAGCGGGTCGAGATCATCAAGGTCCTGTACCGGGGGGCGAAGATCCTCATCCTCGACGAGCCCACCGCGGTGCTGGTCCCCCAGGAGGTGGACGAGCTGTTCCGCAACATGCGCGAGCTCAAGGCGGCTGGCACCACCATCTTGTTCATCGACCACAAGCTCGACGAGGTGCTCGAGATCGCCGACGCCGTCACCGTGCTCCGCCAGGGCCGGGCCGTGGGCACGGTGGACCCCGGCGACGCCACCGCCCACGACCTGGCCGAGATGATGATCGGCTCGGAGCTGCCCGTCCCCGACGCCGGGGAGTCGACCGTCACCGACGAGGCCGCCCTGGTGATCGAGGGCCTCACCGTGAGCGACCAGGACCGCACCGTGGTGGACGGCGTGAGCCTGCGGGTCCACCGGGGCGAGATCGTCGGGGTGGCCGGGGTGGAGGGCAACGGCCAGGCCGAGCTGGTGGGCGCCGTGCTGGGCGTCCTCGAGCCCGACGCCGGCGCCGTCGCCCTGCTGGGGAACGACCTCACCGGCCAGCCGGTGCGCCGACGGCGGCGGATGGGCCTGGGATACGTGCCCCAGGACCGCCAGCGCGAGGGCCTACTGCTGAGCGCGGCGCTGTGGGAGAACACCACCCTGGGGCATCAGACCAAGGCCCCCTACTCCAAGGGGCCGTGGCTGAGCCGGGCCGGGATGAAGGGCCGGGCCTCCCAGGTCCGCGACGGGTTCGACGTGCGCACCCCCGGCATCGGCGTGCCCGCCCACGCCCTGTCCGGCGGCAACCAGCAGAAGCTGATCGTGGGCCGGGAGATGGTGGCCGGGCCGGCGGTGCTCATCGCCAACCACCCCACCCGGGGCATCGACGTGGGGGCCCAGGCCGCGGTGTGGGACGACATCCGCGAGGCCCGGGCCCAGGGCCTGGCCACCCTGCTGGTGTCGGCCGACCTCGACGAGCTGATCGGGCTGTCCGACGTGATCGTGGTCATGCTGCGGGGCCGTCTGGTGGCCCGCCTGGACCCGGCCGAGATCACCCCCCGGGACCTGGGCGCCTACATGACCGGGGCCACGGCCGCTCCGGCCCCGGCCCCGTGAGCCCCGTCCCGTGAGGCCGTCACCGTGAGACCCGCCGCCGCCCGCCGAATGCCGCCGACCGCGGCCCCAACCCCGTGAGCCCCGCCACCGCCCGCCGGGTCTTGATGGCCGGGGCCCCGCCCACGGCCGCGCTGACGGTGGCGGTGGTGCTGTCGTCGATCGTGCTGCTGTTGTCGGGCTCCAACCCGCTGGAGGCCTACGGCGACATGGTCGTCCACGCCTCCAAGCTCGAGACCCAGGTGGACATACTGAACCGGGCCACCCCGCTCTACCTGTCGGGGGTGGCGGTGGCCATCGGCTTCCGCATGAACCTGTTCAACATCGGGGTCGAGGGCCAGTACCTGCTGGCCTTCATCGTGGCCGCCCACCTCGGGGCCCAGGTGGAGCTGCCGGCCGTGCTGCACGTGGCCTTCATCCTGGCCGCGGCCATGGCCGTGGGCGGGGTCTACTCGGGGGCGGCCGGGGTGTTGAAGGTGACCCGGGGGATCAACGAGGTGATCTCCACCATCATGTTGAACGCGGTGGCCGTCTCCGGGCTGGCGGCCTGGTGGATCGTGGCGTGGCAGGCCGGCGGGGAGATCGCGACCACCGGGGGCCGGGTCGGCACCGAGCCCATCGCCGACAGCGGCCTGCTGCCCGACATCAACGGCCTGCTGGAGGTGTTCACCCGGGAGATCGGCCAGGGCAAGAAGCTGACCGCGATGCTGCTGGTGGCGGTGGCGGCGGGGGCGGTCTACAGCGTGCTCCTCAACCGCACCGTGTTCGGGTTCGAGCTGAGGGCCAGCGGCGCCAACCCGTTCGCCTCCCAGGTGGGGGGCGTGTCGCCGGGGCGGATGGTGGTGGCGGCCATGACCCTGTCGGGGGTGGTGGCCGGCCTGGTGGGCATGACCGAGCTGATGAACACCGGGTTCTACCCGTCCAACCCGGTGGCCGGGCTCGGGTTCGCCGGCATCGCCGTGGCCCTGCTGGGCCGCAACCACCCGGTGGGGGTGGCGGTGTCCGCCCTGATCTTCGCCTTCCTGGACGTGTCCTCGGGGATCCTGCAGATCTCGGGGGCGGCCTCCCGGGAGATCGTGGTGATCATGCAGGGGGTGATCATCCTGACCGCGGTGATCGCCTACGAGATCGTGCGCCGGGCCCGAGAGCGCGACGAGGCGTCCGCCGCGTCCGCGGCCCTGGCCGCCGGCACGTGACGGCCGCACCCATGACGGCTGGCCCGCCACCGGCAGGGCCCATGACGGCCGGCCCGCCGCCGGGGAGGGCGGGGCTGACGTGATCGCCTTCCTGCACCGGCTGCCGGTCTGGGGCCGGTGGATGCTCTACGCGGCGGTCGGCGTGGCCGTGCTCACCGTGGTGCAGGGCTTCGGCGACACCGAGCGGCTCACCGCGGTCACGTCGTCGCAGGCCATGCTGCGCTGGGCGGTGCCCATCATGCTGGCCGGGCTGGGGGGCCTGTTCTCGGAGCGGGCCGGGGTGGTCAACATCGGGCTGGAGGGGATGCTGATCCTGGGCACCTGGTTCGGGGCCTGGGGGGCCATCAACTACGGCGGCTGGGCGGGCCTGGCCATCGGGGTGGCCGGCGGGGCGATCGGGGGGCTGGTGCATGCCGTGGCCACCGTCTCCTTCGGGGTGGACCACATCATCTCGGGGGTGGCCATCAACGTGACCGCGCCGGGGGTGGCCCGGTTCCTGTCGTCGGAGATCCTGGTGGGCCACGAGGGCGGGTCGATCACCCAGTCGCCCCGCACCCCCGGAGTGGGCAAGTTCACCTTCCCGTTCGCGGCCGGGGGCGACCTGTTCGGCTGGCAGACCCCCGATCTGCTGGGCTGGTTCACCCGCCGGGGCTGGTTCTTCGTGTCCGACTTCACCGGGCTGGCCCGGGGGCTGGTGTCGAACCTGTCGCTCACCACCATCATCGCCTTCGCCCTGGTGCCGGGCAGCGCTTGGCTGATCTGGCGGACCCGGTTCGGGCTGAGGGTGCGCATCTGCGGCGAGCACCCGGCCAGCGGGGAGACCCAGGGCGTGAACATCTATCTGTACAAGTATCTGGCCGTGGTTATCAGCGGCGGGCTGGCCGGGCTGGGCGGCGCCTTCATGGCCAGCCCCGAGCTGTCGGGCATCTACTTGGAGGGCCAGACCCAGGGCCGGGGGTTCATCGGGCTGGCCGCGCTGATATTCGGCAACTGGCGGCCGGCCGGGATCATGGCCGGGGCGCTGCTGTTCGGCTACCCGTTCGGGCTGGGCCTGCGGGACCTGGACGGCTCGGCCTCGCACGCGCTGCTGCTGGTGATCGCCCTGGCCCTGGCCGCGGTGGCGGTTTGGGCGGTGATGCGGGGGGGCCGCCGGGTGGACGCCCCCCTGGCCGCCGGCCTGGCCCTGGCCGCGGCGGTGTGGTATTTCCTGTCGGAGACGGTGCCGGACTGGTGGATCGCCATCCTGCCGTTCGTGATCGTGCTGGTGGTGCTGGCCTTCTACTCCCAGCGCCTGCGAATGCCCCGAGCCGACGGCCTCCCCTACCGCCGAGGCGAGACGTGACCACCCCGCCCGGGCCCGGCGACGACGACCTTGTGGACGACGACTTCGTGCAAGTCGACGTCAGCGACGAGATCGTCCCGGCCGTGATCTTCGAGTCCCAGATACGGTCGCAAGGCATCCGGGTGGCCCGGCTCGACCCCGACTTCGAGGGCCCACTGCACCACGGTTACCGTCAATACCGGCTCCTAGTCCCGCGAAAAGATCTGTCCCTTATCCTCGAGATGCTCGAAGAACTGCAGGATTGATATCAATCTGGGGCGTCTGTAGATAGTATCTTTGCCTGTAGCTCATTCATAATAGCGATTTCAGTTTCTTCGTTTACTATAGAACACTTGTGCGAGGCGATCGCTAGTTCAATCTCTTTGGTTTGAAAAGTAACATATGCGGCAGCGGATTCTTCATCCAGTGCGTCTAGGAACTCCTTACCTGAATTAAAGGCTTTGGTCGGCCGAAAGTTTGCCGAAAGTTCTCCGAACTCGTCAATTAGTGAATCAACAAGGTCATCAACTGAACCCCATACATCAAAACCAGCCTGCTGCATACATGATGTCCACTCTTGGTTAAGCGCAATAATCCGAGGATCCGCCGCCAACCGGTCGTAATATTCTTTAGAGGAAGCCTCAAGCCAATCAGCATATTTGAGCCACGCCGGTTTCGCGACAGAAGCAGCGGCTTCGCCTCGACATCCACCAATCTTTATAGTCTCTGTACCAGGTGGATCAAGTGCCTGTTCACCATACAAGGCAATCATGTAGGCTTCAAGTTCTGCTTGATTGAGAGACTGTAAGTACTCCTCCTCTTTACCTTTCACAACCACGAATCCTGCAATAAATCCTCTTGCTATTCCGAATCCAAACTCTTCTGCATACCTAGCTGCGGGAAGATCAGAACCGAAAGCATCCGCTCTTTTACCACCATCAACTCGGTTGGGGAAGTAGTTGAATCCTCTCAACCGCATGCATCCAAAGATTGCATCTTCAATATCATTCTCGTACTCAGCTATTGTTCTTATCTCTTCACTAACAGTATCCGGCATGCCAGCAGCCTCACGCAATAATGCCCCTGGAAGTGTCCTTCCCGTGGTTCTATCAGAGTCGTTTCCTGAGCATGAGGATATAGTTATGATTGCTAGCAATGTTATGCATGTCAGATTAAACCATGCCAATCTAAGTAGTTTTTCTCTATCAAAGCCGCTTATCATGGCATTATACTACATTATGTATGTAAGTGACCCAAGTATATCCACTTTCAGCAAAGAGGTTCTTTACGTTTCGACAGAAGGTAACTATTCCGCAGAATACTGACATCTGGATAGTTGCTGTACCACCATTATACTGGGTCGAACTGCTATAGTACGTCCAGTCAGATGCATGGGTAGAAAGATACATGTATATCTCGTGTACCCTAGTATCACACGATACTCGTCCGGTCCGGCTGCTATACCCATATCCCCCTGGAGTGAAGTTATAGTTTGTGCCATAAGCAACCTGCGTGTTTCTGGCTCGTCCACCGACTGTATATGTGACTGAGGTTGCCCACGAACAGTCTGTGTGTGATACAGGCCCTCCGGTAACAGGGGTTGTGGTCACTACAGTTAAACCTACTGCAATAAGTAGGACTGCAGATAGTTGCGCGATCATCCTATTGGTGTTCATTGTTAGCTCCTTTATCATCCTCTCTAGAGATGAATATGGTCGAAATAAACCATCTGACGCCGGAGATAGGTGCGCCGTGGAGAATTCATGACCCGACTCGGCCCTCGAAGCCAAAGAGGCCGACGCTCGGCATCCGCCAGCAGCGTCAGCTACTAAGACGGCAACGGTCGTCGCAGCCCCCGCATGGGAGAGTCCGGCTTCCGAAACGGCCTGCATCGAGTTCACGGGCCCTTCCTACCACCCTCATTCCGCAAAATGTCTGCCAAATACCTGCCAACTTGTGTCAGGTATCTGCCAACTTTTTGGCAGGTCCTGGCAGGGTGAGGAGCCCAAGGAGTCCCGACGGGTGCCGCGGAGCGGCTTGGCCCGGGCCGGTAATCGCATCGCTGGGCGGGCCGCGCCCAACGAGATCCCTGCGGTCTACGGGCAATTTCCGCGCGCAGAGGGCGCGGTGGGTTGCTAGTTCTCCAGGCGGGTTAGGGTTTCGGTTAGGTGGTGGCGGTAGGTGGCTACGTTGGCCAGCTTGATTTCCTCGTAGCCGCGGACCATTTCGGGGAGGGCGGCCAGCTCGATAACCGTCTCCAGGTTGTCGGGGGTGAGGGCGGCCAGGGCCCGGTCTAGGGCCTCCACGTACTCGGCGGGCAGGGCCTGCTCGGTGCGGCGGACTTCGCTGCGGCCGAAGGGGTCCAGGGCGGTGCCCCGAAGCCGCTTGGCCCGGGCCAGCAGCCGCACGGCAGGGGTCGCCCAGGTTCCCACCGAGATCTTGCGGTTCATGCCCAGGGCCCGCAGCACCGGCGGGTGCAGCCTCCAGGCCGCCTTCGCGCCCGGGCCGCCCACCCGGCGGGCCTCGGCCATGGACTCGGGGTCGGTCATCAGCCGGGCCACCTCGTACTCGTCCTTGTAGGCGGTGAGCTTGAACAGGCCGGCCGCGGCCGCCCCCAGCAGCCGGGTCCCGCCGGGATCGACCACCCGCTCGGCCGCGGCCACCCGGTCCAGCACGTCGAACCAGCCCGCGGCCACCGACTTGTCGCCCCACCTCACCAACTCGCCGGCGAACAGCGACAGGCGGTCCCGCAGCTCGCCGTCGGCCCCGAGCCGGTCCAACCGGTCGGCGAACCGCTCGGCCGGGGCGGCCTCGGGCTCGGGCGGGCGGGCCGCGGCCCGGGCCGCCTCCACCGCGGCGGGATCGGCCACCTGGACCCTCCCCCACCGGAAGGCGGCGGTGTTGGCCTCGACCGCCACCCCGTTGAGGTCGATGGCCCGCTCGATGCAGCCCGGATCGACGGGCAGGGCCCCGGCCTGCACGGCCATGCCCACCACGAACAGATTGGCGGTCATCGACGAGCCGAACAGGTCCGACGTCACCGCCTGGGCGTCGGCCCAGTGGTGGCTGGGGCCGGTGTGGGCGGCGATGCGCTCGTCCAGCTCCTCGGGGGACGGCATGGCCACCGCCGGGTCGATGATCATCGACCCGGTCGGCGTGCGCGAGGTGGAGCCCACCACCACGGTGCGCTCGGCCCCGGTGTTCATGCCCTGGGCACCGGCCGCGGTGAGCTGATCGAGGGCCAGCAGCAGATCGGCCTGGCCCTGGCCCAGCCGGTTGGTGTACGACGGATGGTCCCTCGACAGCCGGAGGTCGCTCACCACCGGCCCCGCCTTCTGGGACAGGCCGATCTGGTCGAGGCCCCGGGCGTGGAAGCCGTCGAGCATGGCCGCGGTGCCCAGGATCTGGCCCACCGTCACCACCCCGGTGCCGCCCACCCCGGTGATGCGCACCGCCACCTCGTCGGTCGGGACCACCAGTTCGGGGTCGGCCACCTCCGGTGGCTCGGGCGCCGTGACCCGCGGCCCGCGCCGCAGGGCCGAGCCGGCCGAGCGAGCCGAACGGGCCGAGCGGGCCCGGCCCGAAAGGCCGACCATCCGGCGCAGCCGCCCCGGCCCGGCAGCTCCGGCCCCGCCGGCCCCGCCGGCGCCGTCAAAATCGTCGGCGCCCTCGGCCCGCTGGATGGTCATGAACGACGGGCAGTCGCCCTCCAGGCAACTGAAGTCGAGGTTGCAGGTGGTCTGGTCGATGGTGGTCTTGCGCCCGAAGGGGGTGTCGGTCGGCTGCACCGACAGGCAGTTGCTGATGCGGCTGCAGTCGCCGCACCCCTCGCAGATCCGGTGGTTTATCACCACCCGCTGCCGGGGGGTCTCCACCGTCCCCCGCTTGCGGGCCCGCCGGGTCTCGGCCGCGCAGGCCTGGTCGTGGATCAGCATGGTGACCCCCGGCACCTCGGCCAGCGTCCGCTGGGCCTCGGGGAGCCGGTCCCGGTCCCACACCTCCACCCCGTCGGGCATCGGGACCCCGTCGTAGCGGGACGGGTCCTCGGTGGTGACCAGCACCCGCTTCACCCCCTGGTCCAAGAGGATCTCGGCCAGCCGGGGGATCTCCAAACAGCCCTCGGGGTCCTGGCCGCCGGTCATGGCCACGGTGCCGTTGTAGAGCAGCTTGTAGGTGATGTTCACCCCGGCGGCCACCGCGGCCTGCACCGCGAGCTGGCCGGAGTGGAAGAAGGTGCCGTCGCCCAGGTTCTGGATCAGGTGCGGGTGGTCGACGAAGTCGGCCATGCCGATCCACTGGGCCCCCTCGCTGCCCATGCAGGTCAGCCCGGTGAGCTCCCCGAACCGCTCCTCGTCCATCAGCAGGGTCATCGTGTGGCAGCCGATGCCCGCGCCCACCAGGGACCCGTCGGGGGCCTGGGTGCTGCGGTTGTGGGGGCAGCCCGAGCAGAAGAACGGGGAGCGCTGCCCGGCGCCGGGGGCCCACACCGACACCGGGATGGGCCGGCGGGGCTCGGGGGCCAGCCGGTAGGACAGGTGGGACTCGAGCCGGCGGCGCAGCAGCGGGGCGATGGCGTCGGCGTCGAGCCCGCCCCAGCCGGGGACCAGCGGCTCGCCGTCCTCGTCCTGCTTGCCCACCACCAGGGGGCGGTCGGGCATGGAGTAGAGGGCGTCTTTGACCAGCGACTCGATGTTGGGCCGCTTCTCCTCGATCACGAGCACCTGCTGGAGGCCCCGGGCGAACCGGCGCATGGTGTCGGGGCTGAACGGCACCGGCATGCCCATCTTCAGCAGCCGGATGCCGCCCGCGGCGATGTCGGAGTCGTCGTCCAGCCCCAGCCGGGACAGGGCCTCGCGCACCTCCCGGTAGGTGATGCCCGAGGAGACGATGCCGATCCAGGCCCGGGCCGGGTCCACGACCGCGTAGTTGAGCTTGTTCTGCACCGCGTAGGTGCGGGCCAGCTCGTAGCGGACCTCCAGGATCTCCCGCTCGACGTCCACGGTGCGGGGGGTGAGCAGCCGCCCGTCGGGGGCGTGGCGGTAGACCTCGCCGTCGATCAGGGGGACCACCGGCTGGACCCGGTCGGGGTCGAGGTCGACGGTGGCGGTGGCGTCGGCCACGTCGGACACGATCTTCAGCGCCGACCACAGCCCGGTGGCCCGCGACATGGCGATGGCGTGTCGGCCCAGATCGAGGGCCTCGCCCGGGTCGCCGGGGTAGAGCACCGGCATGTGCATGTCGGACAGGACCCCGGCCGACGACGACGGGATGGTGGACGACTTGGCGTTGGGGTCGTCGCCGACGATGGCCACCACCCCGCCCAGCGGCGAGGCCCCGGCGAAGACGGCGTGGCGCAGGGCGTCGCTGGCCCGGTCCACGCCGGGGGCCTTGCCGTACCAGACGCCGACCACCCCGTCGTAGCGGGCGTCGGGCCGGGCCGAGGCGAGCTGGGCGCCCATCACCGCGGTGGCGGCGGTCTCCTCGTTGAGGCCGGGCTTGAAGACCACCGGCAGGTCGGGGACCCGGGCGGCCGCGGCCCGCACCGTCTCGCCGTATCCGCCCAGCGGCGAGCCCTGGTAGCCGGAGACGAATGCCGCGGTGCGGCGGCCGGCGCGCCGGTCGGCCCGGAGCTGCTCGATGGGCAGGCGGGCCAGGGCCTGCAGGCCGGTGAGGAAGACCCGGCCCTCGTCGTCGGTGTACTTGCGGTCGAGGCGGTAGTCGTCGAACCGGGGCGGGTCGAGCAAACGCTGGTCGGTCATCGGACCTCGATCACAGGGTCGGCGGTCACGGAACGGGGGTCACAGAAAAGGCGGTCACAAGGGCGGCCGTCATCGGGGCGGCGGTCATCGGGGCGGCGGTCATCGGGCCGGGCGGTCATGGAACCATCAGACGCCCGGCTCGGGTCTGGCGGCGCTTGGCCAGGGCCAGGTAGACGGCCGATCCGGCGATCAGGGCCAGGCTCATCCAGATGTTGACCCTAACCCCCAGCAGCAGGCTGGCCGGGTCGGCCCGGATGGCCTCCACCCACAGGCGCCCCAGCCCGTAGCCGCCGGCGTACACGGCCAGCAGCGAGCCCGGCGGAAGCGCCTTGCGGCGGCCCAGCGCCAGCAGAACCCAGCACAGCGCCAGGTTCCAGAGCGCCTCGTACAGGAAGGTCGGATGGAAGACGGCCTCATCGGCGTATTGGTCCGGCCGGTACTGCGGGTCGATCTCCAGGCCCCAGGGCAGGTCGGTGGGGCGGCCGAACAGCTCCTGGTTGAACCAGTTGCCCAGCCGTCCGATGGCCTGGGCCAAGGGCAGGCCCGGCATCACCGCGTCGATCACCCGGCCGGTCGGGAGCCCGCGCCGGCGGGCCGCCCACACCCCTGCGGCGATGCCGGCCGCCATCCCGCCGGGGATGCCCAGGCCGCCCTCCCAGATTTTGTAGACCTCGGCCCAGCCTTCGTTCTGGAACCTCCTCCAGTCGGTGATCACGTGGTAGGCCCGGGCCCCGACCACGCCGGCCGGCACCGCCCACAGCGCGATCCGGCTGATGTCCTCGGGGTCGCCGCCGTCGCGGGCCCACAGCCGCTGGGCCAGCCACACCGCGGCCACCACCCCCAGCGCGATCATCAGCCCGTACATCCGCAGGTTAAGCGGGCCGATCTCCAAGCCTTTGAAACCGGGACTGGGAATCGCCGCGAGCATCGCCGCCCGGGTCATCCGGCCAGCATTCCGGCGGTTGCGGCGGCCAAGTCGGGGCCGGGCTCGGTCACCGCGGCCAGGCGGCCCGGCACCCGGGCCAGCCGGTTGGCGGCGAAGAAGCGGGCCAGCACGGCTCGGTCAGCGGCGGAACGGTCGTCGGCGCGGGCGGCCAGGGCGCCGTCGGCCAGGGCGGCTCCGGCGGTGGTGACGGCCAGCATCTCCAGGTACGGCGCGGCTCCGGCCAGCCGGGCCTCGGGGGCGGACGCCAGCAGCCAGCGGGTGGCCTTGGCGGTGGCGGTCACCGCCTCCCGCAGGTGGCGGCGCACCGGGTCCAGCCCGGCCCGGCGGCCCGCCCCCGCCAAAGCCTCCACGGTGGCGGCCGCGTCGCCCAACAGGTCGGCCGCCGCGCCCCCGTCTCGGATGGCCAGCTTGCGGGTCACCAGGTCGATGGCCTGGATGCCGTTGGTGCCCTCGTAGATGGGGGCGATCCGGGCGTCGCGGTAGTGCTGGGCCGAGCCGGTCTCCTCCACGAACCCCATGCCGCCGTGGACCTGGAGCCCGACGCCGGCCAGCTCGCAGCCGGTGTCGGTGGCCCAGGCCTTGGTGAGCGGCGTCAACAGCGCGGCCCGCTCCTCAGCGGCCCGGCGGGCGGCGGAGTCGGGCTCGCGGCCGGCCCGGTCCAGGGCCTCGGCGTTGCGGTAGGCCAGGCCCCGCATGGCGCAGATCCCCGACCGCATGTCCAGCAGCATCCGGGCCACGTCGGGATGCTCGACGATCAGCGAAGGCCCGTCGGCACCGGCGCCGGGGGCCCGGCCCTGGCGGCGCTGGCGGGCGAAGGCCAGGGCCTGCTGGTAGGACCGCTCGGCGATGGCCAGCCCCTCCAGGCCCACGCTGAGGCGGGCCAGGTTCATCATCTTGAACATGTAGCGCATGCCGTCGTTCTCGTCGCCGATCAGATGCCCGACCGCGCCGCCGTCGTCGCCGTAGGACATCACGCAGGTGGGGCTGGCGTGGATGCCGAGCTTGTGCTCGACGGAGACGCAGCGCACGTCGTTGCGGGCCCCGGGCTCGCCGGCGGAGTCGGGCAGGTGCTTGGGCACGATGAAGCAGCTCAGCCCCTTGGTGCCGGGCGGGGCCCCGGGGGTGCGGGCCAGCACCATGTGGACGATGTTGGGGGCCAGGTCGTGCTCGCCGTAGGTGATGAAGATCTTGGTGCCGGTCAGCCGGTAGGTCCCGTCGGGCTGGGGCTCGGCCCGGGTGGCCACCGCCCCCAGGTCGGACCCGGCCTCGGGCTCGGTGAGGTTCATGGTGCCGGTCCACTCCCCCGACACCAGCCGGGGCAGGTAGAGGGCCTTCTGCTCGGAGCTGCCGAAGGCCGACAGCAGGGCGACCGCGCCCTGGGTCAGCAGCGGGCACAGCGACCAGGCCATGGAGGCGGAGGTGATCATCTCCTCGATGGCCGCCCCGAGCAGGTGGGGGAAGCCGCCGCCGCCGTATTCGGGATCGGCGGTCACCGCCCCCCACCCGGCCGCGACGTAGGCGGCGTAGGCGTCGGCGGACCCCGGCGGGGTGGCCACCCGGCCGTCGTCGTGGCGGCGGGCGCCGACCAGGTCGCCGCCGCGGTTGAGGGGGGCGATCACCTCCTCGGCGAACCGGGCCGCCTCGGCCAGCAGGTCGTCGACCAGGCCGGGCTCGGCGTGCTCGAATCCGGGCAGGGCGGCCAGGCTGTCGAGGTCGGCCACCCGGCGCAGGTTGAACTTGATCTCGTCGAGGTCGACCCGCAGACCGCTCACTTGTGTGATGGTACCGCTTGGCCCCCGCCGCCGTTTGTGGCCGCTGTTTGGCGGCTGCCGTTTGTGGCCGCCGCGGGTCAGCCCCGGACAAGGACCCCTACGGCGTCGCTGACCCGCCCGGCTCGCCGCCGTTCCCGTTCGCCGCGGGTCTGACCTCGTCCTCTGGGTCGGGGCCCCGCTGGCGGGCGGAGGCGACGACCTCGTTCAGCTCGGCCCCCACCAGCAGGCCCATGGCCAGCAGGTACAGCCACACCAGCACGCTCAGGGCCCCGCCCAGCAGGCCGAACACGGCGTTGACCCCGTCGGAGACGGCGTCCAGGTAGCTCCGGAACCCCAGCGACACCGCCATCCACCAGGCGGTGGCCACCACCGCGCCGATGATCTCCTGCCGCCAGGGCTCCCGGCGGCGGGGGGCGGCGTGGTAGACGGTGGCGGCCCAGGCCACCACCGCCCCGAACACCACCGGCCACCGGAACCAGTTCCAGGCGGTGGTGAAGGCGGAGCGGGCCCCGAACCGGCGGGCCAGCTCCTCGCCCCCGCCGAGCAGGGGCCCCACCACGATCATGGTGACCACCAGGGCGGCCACCGCCACGGTGAAGGCGGTGAGGCCCAGGCCCACCAGCCGGGAGGACAGCCAGCCCCGGCGCTCGTCGAGGTCGAGGTTGTAGGCCACGTCGAGGGCCTTGACCACGGCCACGAACCCCCGCGACGAGGCGTACAGCACCAGCGCGGTGCCCACGGTGAGGGCTCCGGCGTTGGACTGCTCGAACAGGTCGGTGAGGGTGGACTGCAGCGTGTTGTCGGTGCCGAACACCCCGGTCACCTGCTCCAGCAGCCACGTCCGGGCGTCGGCGGCCGCGCCCCGTCCGATCAGCACGTCGAGCCAGCTCAGCGCAGCCGCGAACACGATCACCGCCGGGAACAGGCCCAGCAGGGCGAAGAACGCTATCTCGGCGGCCAGCCCCCCGACCCGGTCCCGGGACCACTCCCGGTGGAAGTCCCGGACGATGCGGAAGGCCGGGCCGACGACCGGGCCGGACACCAGGCGGGCGAACCGCATCTCGGGTCGGCTACCGGACCGGCCCTGACGCCAGGCCGCGGCTCAACCGATCCCCCGCGGTCGTCGGCGCCCCTCCGGCCTCCAGGTCGGCTGCCGAGCCTGACGCCAGGCCGCGGCTCAACCGATCCCCCGCGGTCGTCGGCGCCCCGCCCGCCCCCGCCGCGGCGCTACCGGGCCTGACCCGCGGCTCAACTGCAGCCGCTGGTGGAGCCGCAGTGGGCGCACACATGGCACGGGCCGGTGCGCAGCATCGGCACCCCGCAGGTCATGCAGAAGGGGGCGTCGGCGGGAGCCGAGCCCGCGGCCGATGGCGGGTCGGGCGGCAGGTCCTGGCCCTGGAGGGTCTCCACCGCCTGCTCCTCCACCCCGGGCAGGGTGGGCTCGACCCGCTCGCCGGTGGTGAGGATGCCCATCTCGGCCCGCTCGGCCGGGTCGAGGTACATCACGGCCAGCTTGCGGAACAGGTAGTCGATCAGGCTGGTGGCGATGCGCAGGTCGACGTCGTCGGTGATGCCGGCGGGCTCGAACCGCATCCCCACGAAGGCCTCGACGAAGGCCCGCAGCGGCACCCCGTACTGGAGCCCGTGGCTGACCGAGATGGCGAAGCCGTCCATGATCCCGGCCAGGGTCGAGCCCTGCTTGGACACCCGCACGAACACCTCGCCGGGGCGGCCGTCGTCGTACTCCCCCACGGTCACGAACCCCTTGCACTCCGCCACCCGGAACTCGAAGGTCCGCGACCGGCGGTTGCGGGGCAGCCGCCGCCGCACCGGGACAGGGGCGGCCGGCACTGCCGGGGCGGGCGCGCCCGCGGCACCGGCAGACCCGCCGGTCGGACCGCCGGCGACAGGGGCGGCGCCTGATCCCCCGTCGGCCCCGGTGGAGGCGGTCAGGGGCTGGGTGACCTTGCAGTTGTCGCGGTACAGGGCCACCGACTTGAGCCCGAGCCGCCAGCTTTCGACGATCAGCTCCTCTATCTCGTCGGGGGTGACCGACTCGGGGAGGTTCACCGTCTTGGAGATGGCGCCGGACAGGAAGGGCTGCACCGCCGCCATCATCCGCACGTGGCCCAGGTAGTGGATGGAGTTGTCGCCCAGCGAGCAGGCGAACACCCCGGCGTGGGCCGGGTCGAGGCCGGGCGCGCCCAGCACGGTGTGATGCCGGTCCACGTGGTCCACGATGACCGCAACTTGGCCGTCGTCGTAGCCGAGGCGGCGCAGGGCCCGAGACACGGTCTGGTTGACCATGGTCATGGTGCCGCCGCCGACCAACTGCTTGGTCTTGACCAGCATCAGGTCGGGCTCGATGCCGGTGGTGTCGCAGTCCATCAGCAGGCCGATGGTGCCGGTGGGGGCCAGCACGGTGGCCTGGCTGTTGCGCACCCCGTCGGACGCCGCCCGCCGGCAGGCCTCGTCCCAGGCCCGGCGGGCCGCGGCCAGCAGGCCGGCGGGGGCCGAGCCGGCGTCGATGGCCGCGGTGGCGGCCCGGTGCTTCTCCAGCACCCCGAGCATGGGCCCGCGGTTGGCGTGGAAGCCGGCAAAGGGTCCCATCCGGGCGGCCAGGCGGGCCGAGGCCAGGTAGGCCCGCCCGGTCATCAGCGAGGTGATCGCCGCGGCCACGGCCCGGCCCTCGTCGGAGTCATAGGCCAGCCCCAGGGCCATGAGCAGCGCCCCCAGGTTGGCGTAGCCCAGCCCGAGCTGGCGGAAGGCCCGGGTGGTGTCGGCGATGGCCGGGGTCGGGTAGTCGGCGTTGCCCACCAGGATCTCCTGGGCCACGAACATCACCGTCACCGCGTGGGCGAAGCCGTCGGCGTCGAAGGCCCCGTCGTCGCCCAGGAAGCTCAACAGGTTGAGCGAGGCCAGGTTGCAGGCGCTGTCGTCGAGGTGGACGTATTCGCTGCACGGGTTGCTGGCGTTGATCCGGCCGGTGGCCGCGGCCGTGTTCCAGGCGTTGATGGTGTCGTCGAACTGCACGCCGGGGTCGGCGCACTCCCAGGCCGCCTCGGCCACCTGGCGCAGGATCGACCGGGCGCCGACCGTGGCCGCCACCGAGCCGTCGGTGCGGGCGGTCAACTCCCAGTCGGCGCCGTCCACCGCGGCCCGCATGAAGTCGTCGCTGAGCCGCACCGAGTTGTTGGCGTTCTGGTACTGGATGGAGTGGGTGTCGGCCCCGTCGAGGCCCATGTCGAAGCCGGAGGCGGCCAGGGCCCGGGCCTTGCGCTCCTCCCGGGCCTTGCACCAGATGAAGTCGACGATGTCGGGGTGGTCGGCGTCGAGGATCACCATCTTGGCCGCCCGGCGGGTCTTGCCCCCCGACTTGATGGTGCCGGCCGAGGCGTCGGCGCCCCGCATGAAGCTCACCGGGCCCGAGGCGGTGCCCCCGCCCCGCAGGGGCTCCGTGCCGGCCCGGATGGACGACAGGTTGACGCCGGACCCGGAGCCGCCCTTGAAGATGCGGGCCTCGGTGGAGTACCACTCCAGGATCGACTCCATGGAGTCGTCCACCGACAGGATGAAGCAGGCCGACGCCTGCTGGGGCACGCCGGCCACGCCGATGTTGAACCACACCGGCGAGTTGAAGGCGGCCCGCTGGGTGATCAGGAGCTGGGCCAGCTCGTCTCGGAAGGCGTCCCGCTCGGCGGGGTCGGCGAAGTAGCCGTCGCGGTCGCCCCAGCCGGTGATGGTCCCGGCGATGCGGTCCACCACCTGGCGCAGCGAGCTCTCCCGCTCGGGGCTGCCCGTCTCGCCCCGGAAGTACTTCTGGGCCAGGATGTTGGTGGCGTTCTGCGACCAGGACTTCGGCACCTCCACGTCGGGCTGCTCGAAGGCCACCGACCCGTCCCGGTGGTCGGTGAGCCGGGCCAGCCGGCGCTCCCACACGATGGTGCCGCCGACAGGGCCGTCGCGGCCGTTGCCGCCGCCAGTGAACCAGCGGCCGACGATTGGCTCCGAGCCGACAATGGGCATCGGAGCCCCACTCTAGCCACTGGATCGTCGGGGCCAAGTCGCCCGATGAAGCCCCCTAACCCAGGGCTACAGGTTACCAGATCCCCGATGGCCTCTGGCCCGGGCCCCGGTCGCCAGACGCCGGATTGTCCGGCGCCGGACGGCCGGCGACCGAGGCCAAGTCCGCCGTGTCGGAGGGGGCCGCCAGGTCAGGAGGATGCATGCGCGGACGCGCCTTCCCGCTCTCCCTCGCTCGGGATTCGGGACCTCCAAGGACAACGCATACCCACTCGACTCCTCATTGGGGTTTCAAGATAAGGGACCGCCACCACCATCCGACGGTCCTCCGACACGGCGACGGGCAAGATACGGCGGTTGCAATGTGAATGTAAAGGGAATTTCATGTGGATTTAAGGTGGATTCCAGCCGGATTCGTCCACAGATCTTCCCATAGCCAGTGGATAACGCCGCGGAGGCCCCCGGAGGCCGCCGAGAGGCCTGCGGGAAGCGGGCCGGGGCATCCCTCAAAGTCGGACCGGCGAAGCCGCCAGGAGTCAAAGGGGCACCCCGATGTCGGGGACGGTGACGACCTGGTGCAAGACGGCCGGTTGCCGGGAAGCGGGCCAGGCGCCGCCCGGTAGCGTCGGGGCGTGCGCCAGTTGCTGCCCCGCCCGATGGACGAGGTGGTGGCGGCGGACGAAGTCAACGTGGCGGTCGTGGCGGACGGGGTGGACCCGCTGGATGTTTACCTGGCCGCGGACCGGACCCCTCCGGCCGGGCGGCCCTGGGTGATGGTCAACATGATCGCCTCCGCTGACGGGGCGGTGGCCGTTGACGGGGCCAGCCGGGGGCTGGGCAGCCCCGCCGACAAGGCCGTGTTCGCGGCGGTGAGAGCCTGCGCCGACTGGATCCTGGTGGGTGCGGCCACGGTTCGGGCCGAGTGCTACGGCCTCCCCCGCCCCTCGGCGGCGGCGGTTGAGGCCCGACGGGCCGCGGGTCGGTCGGAGCGGCCCGGCCTAGCCGTGGTGAGCGCCAGCCTGAAACTCGACCCGGCCCTGCCCATGCTGGCCGACCGGCGCCCCGGCGAGGCACGGCCGCTGATCCTCACCGGCCCCGACGCGCCCGCCGACCGGGCCGAGCGCCTGGCCGAGACCGCCGAAGTCGTCCGGCTGGAACCGACCGCCGACCGGACCGAAACCGCCGGGGCGGGGCGGCTGGGGTCGCCCGCGGCCGCGCTGGGCGAGCTGGGGCGGCGGGGGGCGAGGGTGGTGCTGTCGGAGGGGGGGCCGACCCTCAACGCCTGGCTGGCCGACGCGGGGGTGATCGACGAGCTGTGCCTGTCGTTCGCCCCGGTGCTGGCCGGAGGGCCGAGCCCCCGCCTGCTACACGGCGCCGCCGCCGCGCCCACCGCCCTCGAGTTGGTCCATTTGCTCGAGGAAGACGGCATGCTGTTCGCCAGATACCTCGCGCTCCGGTAGAAGGGGCGGCCCGGGCCGCAAGGCCCAAATGCTTGACCCCGGTCTCGGGGGAACATATGTTGTCGAACACGAGTTCGACCCGGTCGGGTCCGACAGGCCCCGGCCCGCTATCGCCGACCCGAGTCGGCCCACCGTCCAAACCGATCCAGGCCCATCCCCGGTCAGCCGGTCCTAAGCCCGGATCAGAGCAAGCCCCGACCGAACCAGGTCGGGAAACGCCCAATCGAAAGCATCCAATCGGAGAAGGAGAGCAGCATCATGAGAGTTCTCACCAACAGACGGCGCCAGATCCTCGACTGCATCATCGAGCACCAGCGCGACCTGGGCTATCCGCCCTCCCTGCGGGAGATAGCGGCCGAGGTGGGCCTGAGGTCGCCGGCCTCGGTGAAGGCCCACCTCGACATCCTCCAGCGGCACGGCTACGTGCGGGTGGACCCCACCAAGCCCAGGGCCATCGAGTTGTGCTACGACGAGAACACCGGCGCGGCCGTCCACCGCCAGCCCGTCCGCCACGTCCCGCTGGTGGGCCACGTGGCCGCCGGCACCGACGTGCTGGCCGCCGAGAACGTGGAGGACCTCATCCCGGTGCCGGCCGACCTGGCCGGCCGGGGCGACCTGTTCATGCTGCAGGTCCGGGGCGACTCCATGATCGAGGCCGCCATCCTCGACGGCGACCTGGTGGTGTGCCGCTCCCAGGGCACGGCCGAGAACGGCCAGATCGTGGTGGCGGGCATACCCGGCGGCGAGGCCACGGTGAAGAAGCTCCGGCGCGACAACGGCCGGATCGCGCTGGAGCCGGCCAACAGCCAGTACGAGCCCCTGGTGTTCGACAGCGCCGACGTCTCGGTCTACGGCCGAGTGGTGGCGGTGATGCGCCGACTGTGAGCTGATTCAGGCGCCGTTGACGAGCAGGTCGGCTAGCGCGTCGTAGGCCGACTCGATCGCCTGCCGCCCGACGTGCTCGCCGGCGGTGTGGGCCAGCAGCGGGTCGCCGGGGCCGAAGTTGGAGGCCGGCACCCCCCGGGCGGCGAAGAAGGCCACGTCGGTCCAGCCCAGCTTGGCCCGCACCTCCAGCCGGTTGCGCTCGGCCAAAGCGGTCAGCAGCGGATCGCCCAGGCCGGGCCGGGCCGCCGGGGCCGAGTCCACCAGCTCGACGGCGTCGCCGGGGCCGAGGGCCGGGGCCAGCACCGCCCGCACGTGGGTCTCGGCCTCGGCCTCGGTGCGGTCGGGGGCGAAGCGGTGGTTGACGGTCACGGCGGCCTCGTCGGGCACGATGTTGCCGGCCGCGCCGCCGGTCACGGCCACCGCCTGCAGCCCCTCGCGATACTCGCAGCCGTCCACCTCGGGGCGGCGGGGCTCGTAGTCGGCCAGGGCGTCGAGCACCCCGGCCAGCCGGTGGATGGCGTTGCGGCCCATCCAGGCCCGGGCGGTGTGGGCCCTCTCCCCCGCCAGGGTGACCCGCACCCGCAGCGTCCCCTGGCAGCCGGCCTCGATGGCGCCGCCGGTCGGCTCGGCCAGCAGGGCGACATCGGCCTCCAGCAGGTCGGGCCGGGCCTCGGCCAGCTCCTTGAGGCCGCTGTGGCGGGAGTCCACCTCCTCCCGGGCGTACAGCACGTAGCTGACGTCGGCGGCCGGGTCGGTTACGGTGCGGGCCAGCTCCAGCAGGACGGCCACGCCGCTCTTCATGTCCGACGCCCCCAGGCCCCACACGGTGTCGCCGTCGATGCGGGCCCGGTCGTTGCCCGCCGGGGGCACGGTGTCGGTGTGGCCGGCCAGCACGATTCGCCGCCCCCGCCCCAGGTTCGTGCGGGCCACCAGGTTGTCCCCCACCCGCTGCGTCTCCAGGTGGGCCAGGCCGGCCAGTTCGGCCTCGAGCGCGTCGGCGATCGGGCCTTCGTGGAAGCTCACCGAGCCGATGTCGATCAGGGCGGCCGTGAGGCCCAGCAGGTCCCCGGTGGGCAGGTCGCTCATCAGGTGACTCAGCACCGTGGCACCTTGCCTTGACTCGGTCAGCGACATGGGGCGGGTCGGCGTCTCCGGGGGCGGGGGTTTCCGGCGGCGGGGCACGGCAGCAGCTCCGGCTTGAGCGGCCTAGCTAGGTGGCGGCGCCGTGGTCGCGCAGGATCTGGTTGAGGGCCGACTTGTCGTGGCGCTCGCCCTCGGCCAGGCGGCGGATGACCAGCACCGCGGGCAGCCCGTACTCTCCGCCGGGGAAGGCGCGGGGCCGGGTGCCGGCCACCGCCACCGACCAGGCCGGGACCCGGCCCCGGCCCAGCTCCTCGCCGGTGGAGACGTCGATCACCGGGATCGACCCGGTGAGCACGGCCCCGGCCCCCAGCACCGTGCCCCGGCCCACCCTGGCCCCCTCGGCCACGATGCAGCGGCTGCCGATCAGGCAGTCGTCCTCCACGATCACCGGCTCGGCCTGGGGCGGCTCGAGGACCCCGCCGATGCCCACCCCGCCCGACAGGTGGACGTTGGCGCCGATCTGGGCGCAGGACCCGACGGTGGCCCAGGTGTCGACCATCGAGTTGGCCCCCACGTAGGCCCCGATGTTGGTGTAGCTCGGCATCATCACCACGCCCGGCCCCTGGAAGCTGCCCCAGCGGGCCGACGCCCCCGGCACCGCCCTCACCCCCCGGGCGGCGTAGCCGGTCTTGAGCGGGATCTTGTCGGCGTACTCGAAGGGGCCGAGCTCGATGGTGGACATCTGCGCCGTCTTGAACAGCAGCAGGATGGCCTGCTTGCACCACTGGTTGACCCGCACCGTCCCGTCGTCGAGCACCTCGGCCACCCGGGCCTCACCGGCGTCGAGGGCGTCGATGGCCTCGGCGATGGCGCCGCCCACGGCCGGGTCTTCGGCGGCGGCCGGGCCGATCTCGTCCCGCCGGGCCCAGAGGCCCTCGATGCGGGCTTGGAGGCGATGGAGGTCGTCGGGTTGGCGGTCGTCGGATGCGGGACTGCTCATGGCCGCAGGCTACCGAGGTCGGACCGGCGAGTCGGCACGGTTGCGCCCCCGCCGGGCTCAGGCAGCTAGCTGACGCGATGACGGGCGATGAGCTGAAACGGAGCCGCCAGGGCAGCTCGGGCATCTGGCCGCCCGCCGCCAGACGAGCCGGACGATCGCGTTCAGCCCATCCGGTCTAGGGCCAGTTCTAGGCGGTGGTCGGGCTGGACTGCGGCCAAGCGGACATGACTGGCGGCCGCCTCGCCGTAGAACTCGCCGGGGCTGCCCACCATCCCGGCCCGCTCGGCCAACCGCCGGACCAGCCCCCAGGCGTCGCCGCCGGGGGCGGGCACCCACAGGTAGAAGCCACCGGTCGGCGGCTCGGCCGGGGCGCCGACGGCCGCGGCCACCGCGGCCAGCAGGCCCAGGCGGCGGCGGTAGGTCTCCCGCTGGGCGTCGACGTGGGCCTGGTCCTCCCAGGCCGCGGCGGCCGCGGCCTGCACCGGGCCGGGGACCATCAGCCCGGCGTGCTTGCGGATCTCCCGCAGGTAGCCGACCAGATCGGCGTCGCCGGCGTAGAACCCGGCCCGGGCCCCGGCCAGGTTGGAGCGCTTCGACAGCGAGTGGACGGCCAGCACCCCGTCGGGGCCGGACTCCAGGACGGTGCGGGGCGGCCCGTCCCAGGTGAACTCGGCGTAGCACTCGTCGCTGGCCACGATCACGCCCCGATCCCGGCCCCACCGGGCGGCGGCGGCCAGGTCGTCGAGGCCGCCGGCCGGGTTTCCGGGGGTGTTGACCCACAGGCACAGGGCCCGGGCCGCGTCGGCCTCGGCCACCGCGGCCAGGTCGATCCGGTGGCGGTCGTCCATCGGCACCGCCACGGCCCGGCACCCGGCCAGGGCCGCGCCCATGGCGTAGCTGGGGTAGGCCACGGCCGGGTGCAGCACCGTGTCCCGGTCGGGGCGGCGGAGCCGCAGGAACCGGGGCAGCGACGCCACCAGCTCCTTGGTGCCGACGCAGGCGGCCAGCTCGGCGCCGGGGTCGACGGCGACGCCGAAGCGCCGCCGGAGCCAGGCCGCCGCCGCCTGCCGGTATCGGGGCTCGCCGGCCGAGGCCGGGTAGCCGCGCTCGGCGCCGGACCGGGCCAGGGCCTCCACCGCCGCGGCCGGGGGCGGGTCGCAGGGCTGGCCGACCGAGCAGTCCACCGCCCCGCCGGGGGCCTCGGCGGCCACGGCCCTGATGTCGGCCAGCCGGTCATAGGGATAGGCGGGCGGCGAGAAGCCCTCGTTGTCGGCAGTGTTCTCGGAAGCGGGCGCGGCAGTCATCGGGACTGGTGTTGTGGCTGGTGATGCCGCCGGGACGGCCCGACAGCAGCAGCCGAGACCCGAGAGCCGGATTCGACTTCGGGGACGGCCGCGTCGGTCATCGGGACGGCATCGGGGCGGACGGGCGGCGGCGGTGCCGACGGCTCACGGGTCGACTATGTACTGCCGGAACGAGCCGATGGCGGCCGGCTCGAGGCGGGCCCGCAGCCTCATCCCCTGCTCCTCGGCGGTTTCGGTGAGCACCTGGCCCTCGCGGTGGACCCCGGCCAGCACCCGCCCCTGACTCCACGGCACCATCAGCTCCACCACGTCGGTCACCGACCTGAGCCGGTCGCCGATGATCTGTCGCAGCTCGTCGATCCCGGCGCCGGTGAGGGCTGACACTGCGACATCGGCCTCGATCCCGAGTCCGCTGGAGACCCGTCCATCCATTCTCGCGAGGTTCGCGCCGGCAAAGTCCGCACCCGTCAAGCCCGAAACCGTCAAGTCCGAACCCGTCAAGTCCGCACCCGTCAGGTCCGACGCGGCCAGCGGCGGCGTGCGGCCCGCCGCCAACTCGTCATCGGGGTAGCCGTCCCAGCCGCTCCCACCGGCACCGACGGCCGGGGCGGCCAGGTCCCACTTGTTCACCACTACGATCTCGGGCCGGTCGCCGGCGCCGATCTCGGCCAGCACCGACCGAACGGCCGCCACCGAGCCCTCCATGTCGGCGGCGGCGCCGTCCACGACGTGCAGCAGCAGATCGGCGTCGCGCACCACGTCGAGCGTGGTCTTGAACGCCTCCACCAACTGGTGGGGCAGCTTGCGCACGAACCCGACCGTGTCGCTCACCAGCACCGTCTCGCCGCCGTCGAGCACCAGCTTGCGGGTGGTGGTGTCGAGGGTGCAGAACAGGCGGTCCTCGACCGCGGCGTCGGCCCCGGTGAGCCGGTTCAGCAGCGACGACTTCCCGGCGTTGGTGTAGCCGACCAGGGCCACGGCCCGGTTCCGGGAGCGGTGGCGGGACTTGGATCGGGTCCGGCGGTGCTTCTCCAGGGTGCGCAGGTCGTCCTCCAGCTTGTGGATGCGCCGGACCAGGCGGCGGCGGTCCGTCTCCAGGCGGGTCTCGCCCGGCCCCCGGGTCCCGATCCCGCCCGCCTGCTGGGACAGGTGCCGCCCCGACCCCCGCAGGCGGGGCAGCCGATAGCGGAGCTGGGCCAGCTCGACCTGGGCCTTGCCCTCGGGGGTGCTGGCGTTCTGGGCGAAGATGTCGAGGATCACCGCGGTGCGGTCCAGGGCGGTGCGGCCCAGCAGCTTCTCCAGGTTGAACTGCTGGGCCGGGGTGAGCTCCTCGTCGAACACCACCGTGTCGCAGTCGGTCCGCTCGGCCGCGTCTTTGATCTCCAGGGCCTTGCCGGAGCCGACGAAGGTGGCCGGGTCGGGGGCGCTGCGGCGCTGGCGGACCCGCTCCACCGCGTCGGCCCCGGCCGTGTCCACCAGCAGGCCGAGCTCGTCCAGGGAGGCGTCGGCCGCGGCCGGGTCGGCCCCGGCGCCGACCACTCCCACCAGCACGATCCGCTCCCTGAAGGCCCGGTCGATGAGCCCCGAGCCGCCGCCCCCCTCATCGCCGAACCCGCCCCGATGGGTGCTGCGGGCTGAAGGGTCGGCGGCGGACGACTGCCCCGGCGGACGAGGTTGGCCAGTGCGCTCCTCGGCGGCAGGACTGCCAGCCTGGCCCTCAACAGGCCCCCCAGCAGCAGACTCACCAACGGCAGGCCCGCGGCGCTCGGTCATCGACCGCTCCGGTGGCCGGGTGTCGAGCTGGCCATACCGGGCATCTCGGCTATCTCGATGTCGGCAATCTCAATGTCGGCAACGTGTACTACGGGCCCGGTCAGCGCCACAGGCGGGCCCAGATGCACCCGCGTCTCACCGCCGGGTTGGGCCACGATCACCTCATCCGCCGCGTCGCCGAGTTGAGCCGCAGCTCTCGGCCCGGACTCGCCTCCGGGCATGGATTCGGTACTCTCGCCCACCCCGTTTCCGTCGCCAAACCCGGCGGCATCACCAGCCGCAACACTCTTCGTCGCCGGGGTGGTCCATGCGCCCCAGCCCCAAGCGGCGAAGGCCGCGGCGGCCACCGCCGCTCCGCTGCCGCACGCCTCGGTGACTCCTGCCCCCCGCTCCCAGATCCGCATCCTCACCCGGCGGGGCCCGGCCGCGGCGGCGAAGTGGACGTTGGCGCCGCCGGCGAAGCACGCCTCCACCGCGGGCCCGGCCGCCTCCAAGTCGACCGCATCGGGGTCGGCCACCTCGACCACCATGTGGGGGTTGCCGACCGACCCGCTCCGCCAGCGGCCGGTGAACCCCTCCACCCGGGCCAGGGCGGCAGGAAGCCGGTCGAGGTCCAGACCCGAGCCGGCGGGGTCCGTGGCGCTGTCCACGGCATCGTCCAAGGCGTCCCCGTCCAAAGCGTCCCCGCTCAGGGCGTCCAGGGTCACGGCTCCCATCTCCACCCGGCCCGTGGCGGTGCGGGGGTCGGCACCAGGCTCGAGCCAGCAGCGCCGGGGGCCGGCCGGGGTGTCGATCTCGACGTCGATCTCGTTCGTCCCCCGGGTCAGGGCCTGGGCCAGGCAGCGCAGGCCGTTGCCGGAGACCTCAGCCTCGCTGCCGTCAGAGTTCCACAGCCGCATCCGCACCGGGCCGGCCCGACCGCGGGCGCGGGCCGAACCGGCATCATCGAATCCGCCCAGCGCTTCGCCATACCCGCCGCCTTCGGTCCCGGGCCTGTCCGGCATCCGCGCCGCGGCCGAGCTGATGCCCAGCACCAGCCCGTCGGCGCCGATGCCCCGGCGGCGGTGGCACAGCGCCGCGGCCGCGGCGGCCGGGTCGGCCAGGAGACCCCCGGCCGAGCCGCCGGGGAGCCCCATCGCCGCCCTCTCCGTCCTCGGCCAGTTCGGGTCGGCGAAGGGGCCTCCGCCCGAGTCGCTGGCGAACGCCGTGCCGGGGGGCGGCTCGCTCACCAAGGCGACCAGGAAGTCATTGCCGTTGCTGTGGTGCTTGGAGAGCCGCAGGGTCACCGCCGCCATTGTCGCAGGTCTGCACCCGTCTCACAGCCGGCGCGGGCGGCCGCTTGTCCGGCCGGCGGGTCCTGTCACGGGCGCGGTTTTGCCGCGGGGCGGCAAAACCTTGCCCCCGTGCCACCCCCCGGCCTGGCGGATTCGCCCTGACCCCGGATCAAAGCCGATCCGGTGCTTCAGCACGATCTGCATACCACCCCGGCCTGGCGGATTCGCCCTGACCCCGGATCAAAGCCGATCCGGTGCTTCAGCACGATCTGCATGCCGCACCCCGGGGTCCCTGCCTCGCCGCCTTGGCCGGCTTCGGCGGCTTGGGGTTTGAATTGACTGACTGAGGTTGATTTTCGGGGGGGGGGGGGGGGCTAGCGTGCATTTTGGCGGCAATTGCTGTCATCGGTTTCGTCGGCTGTGATCGCAGAAGGGCGGTGTCGCGGTGTCGGAGTCCTCGTTGTTGAGTTCTGCGTTGGTGCTGGGTTCGGGCCGGGTCTTGGGGGCCCGGCGGGGCAAGGCGGTGCTGCGGGCCGCGGTTGCAGCGGCCGCCGCGGCGGCGGTGGTTGTGGTTGGGTCGTCGTCGGTGTGGGCGGCGGAGCCGGTGTTTCCGACTGTTGACAACATGCCGGTTGCGAACGAGTCGGCGACGGTGACGCTTCTGGCGGTCGGCGAAGGCCAGACCAAGGTCGGGCCGCCAGTGAGGGCGGTGGACGCCGACGGCGACTCGTTGACGTATTCGCTGTCCGACGGCGATCCGCTGCACGCGTCGTTTTTCACGATCGATTCGTCGAGCGGGCAGATCTCGCTGAAATCGGGCACGCGCTCGGGTGTGTACCGGGTGAAGGTGTCGGTGTCGGACGACATGTTCGACTCCGACGATTCGGACACGGCCACGGTGGACGTGACCATTCATGTGACTTCGCCGGGTCATTATCCGTGGGAGGATGCCTGGGTGCAGGCCCGGTCGGTGACGGCGGCCAGTGTGACGGCTGCTGACTTTTTCGGGTGGACGCTGGACGCGAATTCTGAGGTGATCGTGATGGGGGCCTATGGGGCGGCACCCAGCAGTCAGGGGGCGGTGTACGTGTTCGACGCCAACAGCGGACGCCAGTTGGCCAAGCTGACGTCGCCCAACCCGACGAACAACGGCCTATTCGGGCTTCCGGTGGCGGTGGCGGGCGACACGATCTTCGCGGGCGCTTACCAGGAGAACTCCTTCGAAGGCCGGGCCTACGTGTTCACCAAGCCCGTCGGGGGCTGGGCCGACTCCAGCACGGCCACGGCGACGCTGGAGCCCGCGGCCGCGCATGGTGGCTTGTTCTTCTCCGCTCACTTCGGGGTGTCAGACGACGGCGCCACGCTGGCGGTGGGCATGACCGGGCGCAACGCCGTAGCCGGCCAGTCCAACAGCGGCGTGGTTTTCGTGTTCACCAAGCCCGACACGGGCTGGGCCAACGCCGACAGCGACGACGCCGGGGTGGTGACGTTGCACGCCGGCACCAGGGTCAGCGCCCAGGCATATCTCGGGGGCAAGGTGGCCGTGTCAGGTGACGGCAACACGATCGCGGCGTCGGCCATCTTCGAGGACTCCGGCGGGGTCCTCAATTCAGGCGCGGTCTACGTGTTCACCAAGCCCGACACGGGCTGGGCCGCCACCACCACCTCCGATGTCATTGCCCGGTTGAGCGTCGAGAGCCCGATCCGCCGTCAGGAACTGGGAAATCAAGGCCTGGCCCTGTCCGATGACGGCTCCACGCTGGTGGCCGCAGCTCCGGTGCCATGGCGCAAAGGCCAAAGCGACGACTCGCAGATCCCCGCCGGCGCCCACGGCTCGGCCTTCGTGTTCGCGAGACCCTCCGGCGGCTGGGGCGACGCCACGGAGACGGCCGAGCTGGCCGCCGGGTTCGGCCACAAATACGACTACTTCGGCCGGGGCGTGGCCGTCAGCGGCAGCGGCGACAAGATCGCGGTGGGCAACGCCGAATCGCGCTCAAGCAACTACCGGGGCTCGGTGTACGTGTACACCAAACCCGCCCGGGGCTGGGCCGGCGGCGTCGGCGGCGACAACCTGCGGGTTTTGACCCTCGCCGATGCCGACAGCGAGCCCAAGCACCGCTACGCCTTCGGCCAAAGAGACATGGCCTTCATCGGCGAAAACCAACTGGTGGCCGGCCAAGTCGGCTACGCCTACGCGCTCGTGCGAAAAGACGAGCTGACCACGCTGCCCGCCGGAGGCCTCTACGGCGACAACACCGACCTAAGCATGGCAGCCAACCGACTCCCAGGCTCAGCACACCTGTTCAAACTCCGCCAGGCTCAACAACAACAACAACAACCCGTGGCCCCGCCGCCGCCCCCGCCGCCGCCACCGCCGCCGCCCCCAGATGACGGAACCGATGGGCCCGACGAGCCGGAAGGACCGGCCCCGCCGCCCGAATTCTCGGACGTGGACGAAGACTCCGCTCACGCTGAGAGCATCAAGACGGCAGCCGCGCTGGGAATCACAGCCGGCACCACGGCCACCACCTTCTCGCCCTCAGACACGGTGACGAGGGCACAGATGGCCACCTTCGTGGCCCGCACCTGGCAAGCAGCCGGAAGGGACTGCCCCACAACGGGAGCCATGACCTTCGACGACGTGGCCTCGGGCTCCACCCACGCCGCCGGCATCGCCTGCACCTCCGCGCTGGGAATCACCGCCGGCACCACCGACACGACGTTCTCGCCGTCTGAGCCGGTGACCAGAGCACAAATGGCCACCTTCCTGGCCCGGGCCTGGCAAGCAGCCAGCCGAGAGTGCTCCAGCGCCGCCGCCAGCGCCTTCTTCGACGACGTGCCCGCCGACTCCACCCACGCCGCCGGCATCGCCTGCATGGCCGCCCTGGGAATCACCAGAGGCACCGCCTCCGGGACGTTCTCGCCCTCAGACACCGTCACCAGAGCCCAAATGGCCGCCTTCCTAACCCGCTTCCACCAAGCCCTCACCAACTAACCACCACCCCAACCCCAACACCGCCACGAGAGCGGCCACGGGCTCACCAGAACTCGCCTCTAACCAGGAGGTTTGCGAACAGCCCTTGACCCGTCGCGGAAGCAGCCCCGGGCTCACCAGAACTCGCCTCTGACCAAGAGGTTTGCGAACAGCCTTGACTCGTCGCGAAGGCGGCCACGGGCTCACCCGGCCCGGTTGACGATGGCGTCGTCCCAGGCAGCGATGGCCTCTCCGACGGCGGCGGGGGCGGCCAGCCAGCGGATGCGGGGGTCGCGCCGGAACCAGCGCTGCTGGCGGCGGGCGAACCGGCGGGTGCGGGCCACGGCCGCCTCCACCGCCTCCTCCAGGGTCAGCTCGCCCCGAAGCTGGGCCAGCAGCTCCCGGTACCCCAGGGCCTGGGCCGCGGTGCGCGACAGGCCCCGGCCGGCCAGGGCCCTCACCTCGTCCAAGAAGCCGCCGTCGAGCTGGCGGCGGTAGCGGGCCTCGATGCGGGCGTCGAGGTCGGGGCGGGGCCAGTCCAGCCCCACCTGCGCGAACGGGGTGGGCGGGTAGCGGTCCAGGCCGGGGCCGTACGACGAGAACGGCCGGCCGCCGCCCAGGGTCACCTCCAGGGCTCTGATCACCCGGCGCCGGTTGGACGGAGCCATGCGGGCCGCAGCCTGAGGGTCGAACTCGGCCAGCCTGCGGTGCAGCCCGGCGGTGTCGGGGTCGGCTTCGAGGCGGCGGCGCACGTCGGGGTAGCGGCCGGGTATGTCGAGGTCGTCGACCACGGCCCGCACGTACAGCCCGGCGCCGCCCACCAGAACCGGGACCCCGCCCCGGCCCCGGACGGCGGCCACCGCGGCCCGGGCCTCCCGCTGGAGGTCGGCGACGCTGAACTCCTCGGTCGGCTCCACCAGGTCGATCAGATGGTGCGGGACCTCGGCCTGCTCGGCGGGAGTGGGGGTGGCGGTGCCGATGTCCATGCCCCGGTAGACCTGCATCGAGTCGATGGCCACGATCTCGACCGGGCCTTCCATCCGCTCGGCAAGCCGCCGGGCCAGGGCCAGGGCCAGGTCCGATTTGCCCGACGCGGTGGGCCCGACGATCACCAGCGGGCACCCGGCCCTGGAGTCGAACGGCCAGGCTTGGGGCGGCGTCACCGCCTCAGCGTGCCGCGATGGGGATGCGGGCTGCGTCGTCCGCACTCGCCGTCGGGCCGAGCTTCCAAAGCGCCCGACCTCAGCGTGCCGCGACGGGGATGCGGGGGCGGCGGCGGGCCGGGCGGACCACCTCCAGCATCTCGCCCCTCAGATGGTGGACACCGGCGTCGGTGACCCGCACGGTCACGTAGCTGCCGACCGGCACCGGGCGGGGCGGGGCGAAGTGGACCAGCGTGTTGCGGCGGGTCCGGCCGGTGAGGACGCCCGGGTCCTTCTTGCTCGGCCCCTCCACGGCGGCCTCCTCGATGAGGCCGACCCGGGCCTGGTTGGCCAGCAGGCTGGAGCGCTCGACCACGTGCCGCAGCCGCCGGTAGCGGTCGGCGGCGGTGGACTTGGGCACGAACCGGTCGGTCAGCTCGGCCGCCCGGGTGCCGGGCCGGGGCGAGAAGATGAAGGTGAAGGCGCTGTCGTAGCGGGCGGCGGCCGCCACTTCGAGAGTCTGCTCGAAGTCGGCCTCGGTCTCGCCGGGGAACCCGACGATTATGTCGGTGGAGACGGCCAGGTCGTCCACCGCCGCCCGGGCCCGGGCCAGCCGGTCCAGGTAGGCGCCGGCGGTGTAGCCCCGGCGCATGGCGGCCAACACGGCGTCGCTGCCCGACTGCAGGGGCAGGTGGAGGTGCTCGCACACCGGGCCGACCTCGGCCATGGCCGCCATGGTGTCGGGCCGGAGGTCCTTGGGATGGGGGCTGGTGAACCGGACCCGGTGGATGCCGTCGATCTCCCCCACCGCCCGCAGCAAGTCGGCGAACAGGGGCCGGGCCCGGCGGTCGGCGCCCCAAGCCGGACCGCACTGCCACTCGTCGACGTGGTCCGCGCCAGGCCCCGCGGCGTCGAGGTCGTGCCCGTAGCCCGGCACCACACGTCCGCCGGAGCCCGCGCCAGGCCCAGCGGCGTCGAGGTCGTGCCCGTAGCCCGGCACCACACGTCCGCCGGAGCCCGCGCCAGGCCCGGACGCGTCACGGTGGCGGACCGTCCCATCCGTAGGCGAGCCAGCGTCACGTTCCGCGCCCGAGCCGTTTCGTCCGGCGGCTCGGCGGGCTAGGGCCAGGTCGCGGCCGAAGCTGTTTACGTTCTGGCCCAGCAGGGTGACCTCGCTCACCCCCTCGGCCGCCAACCGCCGCACCTCGGCGACGATCTCGCCGAAGGGCCGGCTCATCTCGGAGCCGCGCACGGCGGGCACGATGCAGAAGGCGCAACTGTTGTCGCAGCCGATCTGGATGGTCACCCAGGTGGCGTGGTCGCTGTCGCGGCGCACCGGCAGGGCGGACGGGAAGGCGGCCGCGTCCTCGCGGGCGGTCTCGGCCAGGATCTCCACCACCGGGCCGCGGTCGGCGGCCTGGCGCAGCAGGGCCGCGGCCCGATGCACGTTGTGGGTGCCGAACACCACGTCGACGTGGCCGGCCCGCTGGCGGACCAGCTCGCCGTCCTTCTGGGCCAGGCAGCCCGCCACCGCGATCTGCACGCCGGGCCGGGCGTCTTTGAGGCTCTTGAGCTGGCCGAGGGCGCCGTAGAGCTTGTTGTCGGCGTTCTCGCGTATGCAGCAGGTGTTGAGGACGATCACGTCGGCCGACTCCACCCCGTCGGCCCGCTCCAGGCCGTCGGCCTCCAGCAGCCCGGCGATGCGCTCGGAGTCGTGCTCGTTCATCTGGCACCCGTAGGTGCGGATGGCATAGGACCGCCCCATCGCCCCCCAGGCTACCGGCAGCCCGAAGGCAGACCCGGGCCGCCAGCAGACCCCGGCCCCGCCGCCGAGCGAAGTCCGAGGGCCGCGCCACCGACCGAGCCGGGGCCGGACCCGTCAGCCACCGAGGCCCAGCGCCGACCGGGGGGACCCGGCCCTCCCCCGGCGCCGACCGAAACCCGGTGCCGGCGCCGGGGGGAACCGCGTCGGTTCAGTCTTCGAGTCCGGCGCCGACCGGGACCGGCTCCTCGGCGGGCTGGGGCATGACCGCCTTCCACACCAGGTCGGCCACCTCCACCGTGACCTCGGGGTTCTCCTGGAGGAACTTCTTGGCGTTCTCCCGGCCCTGGCCGAGCTGCTCGCCGTCGTAGGTGAACCAGGCGCCCGACTTCTTCACGATGCCCTCGGACACGGCCAGGTCGAGCACCGACCCCTCCCGGGAGATGCCCTGGGCGTACATGATGTCGAACTCGGCCTGCCGGAACGGCGGGGCGCACTTGTTCTTCACCACCTTCACCCGGGTGCGGTTGCCCACGATCTCGGCGCCGTCCTTGATCGACTCGATCCGGCGGATGTCGAGCCGCACCGACGAGTAGAACTTCAGCGCCCGGCCCCCGGGGGTGGTCTCGGGTGATCCGAACATCACGCCGATCTTCTCCCGGAGCTGGTTGATGAAGATGCAGATGGTCCTCGACTTGTTGAGGTTGGCGGTGAGCTTGCGCAGCGCCTGGGACATGAGCCGGGCCTGGAGGCCGACGTGGCTGTCGCCCATGTCGCCTTCGAGCTCGGCCCTGGGGGTGAGGGCGGCCACCGAGTCGACCACCACCACGTCGATGGCGCTGGAGCGGATCAGCATGTCGGTGATCTCCAGGGCCTGCTCCCCGGTGTCGGGCTGGGAGATGAGCAGCTCGTCGGTGTCCACCCCGATGGCGGTGGCGTAGACCGGATCGACGGCGTGCTCGGCGTCGATGTAGGCGCAGACGCCGCCGTTGCGCTGGGCCTCGGCCACCACGTGGGTGGCCAGCGTGGTCTTGCCCGAGGACTCGGGGCCGAAGATCTCGGTCACCCGCCCCCGGGGAAGCCCGCCGATGCCCAGGGCCACGTCCAGCGACAGCGCCCCGGTGGGGATGGACTCGATGTTCATGGCCGTCTTCTCGCCCATCTTCATGACCGAGCCCTGGCCGAACTGCTTCTCGATCTGGCTCAGCGCCATGTCTAGTGACTTGTGTCGGTCGTTCATTTTTCTCTCTCCTGATTGATCGGAGTTGTATGGGGGGAAGTTGATTGCGAAGCTACTTAGGGGGTGTGACAGCCTCCGGCCGGAGCGGACCCCGACCGGAACGACACCACTGTAGTTATGAACACCCGTTCAGTCAAGCATCCCCCGCGAGCGGCTGACCCGGGCGGGCCGAGGCGGCTGCCGAACTGGTCAGGTTGGGCGGGGCCGCGCTGGTGCCGGGGCCGAACCGAACCGGCGCGGGCTGGGAAGCGCCGAATCCGGGCCGCGGGGCGGGCGAGCGGTCAAATAGGCTGGGGTCTCCGGGCGGCGAGCGTCCCGAAGGCGAACGTCCCGAACGGGGCGGGCAGCGGCTCGGTGACTGACCCCGACCGACAGACCACGACCGACTGAACCGAGCGAAGGGCGGGACCCATGCCGACGAAAGCGCCCGAAGACGCCGAGCTGCGGGCTCGCCTGACCCCGACCCAGTACCAGGTGACCCAGAGGGCCGGCACCGAGCGCCCCTTCACCGGCGAGTACTGGGACTGCCACGACGACGGCGTCTACCGCTGCATCGTGTGCGACGCCGTCCTGTTCGACAGCGAGACCAAGTACGACTCCGGGACGGGCTGGCCCAGCTTCTGGGAGTCGGTCGACCCCGCCCGCATCGAGATCCGCACCGACACCAGCCACGGCATGGTCCGGGAGGAGGCGGTGTGCGCAAGCTGCGGCGCCCACCTCGGACACCGCTTCGACGACGGCCCCCATCCAACCGGGCAGCGCTACTGCATGAACTCGGCCTCGCTGCGCCTAGACCGGACCGGCCCCGAGGTCTGAGGTCAGGCGGCTCGCAGCGGGGCGGCCACCTGCTCGGCGAAGCGCAGGGCCAGCTCGGCCGACTTCGGGTGGCCGAAGTCCATGATGAAATGGGTGACGCCCAGGCGGTGCAGGCCGGCCAGCTCCTCCAGCAGAGCGTCCGACTCCGAGTCCGAAGAAGGCGGGGGCCGCTCGACGGTGGCGGTTATCTCTATCTCGCCGGGGTCCCGCCCGGCGGCCTCGGCCGAGGCCAACACGATGTCTCGCCGGGCCGCCCAGGCCTCGGGGCCGCCGGCCATCGAGCCGTTCCACATGTCGGCCCAGCGCCCGGCCAGCGGCAGCCCGTGCCGCTCGCCGCTGGCCCCGATGCAGATCCTGGGCGGGGGGTCCGGCAGGGGCGGGGCCGCGGCGTCGTCGATGGCGAAGTGCTCGCCGGCGAAGCTGGGGTGGTCCTCGGTCCACATGCGCCGGCAGATCTCGAGCGTCTCCTCGAGCTGGGCGAAGCGGACCGACGGCCTGGGGAAGTCGTAGCCGTAGGCCCGGTATTCGTCTTCGCGCCATCCGGCCCCGATGCCGAGCACGAACCGTCCGCCCGACAGGGTCTGGAGCGTGGCCGCCATCTTGGCGGTGAGGGCGGGCGGGCGGTAACCGACGCCGAGCACGTGGTGGCACAGCGTCACCCGGTCGAACTTGCCGGCCAGCCAGGTGAGGGTGGTCCACGCCTCCATGAAGGGGTCGGTGCGGGCGTCGAAGCCGTAGAAGTGGTCGGCCACCCACAGCGAGTCGAAGTGGGGCAGCGCCTCGGGCAGCACATGGCGCTCCTGGTAGACGACGATGGGCTGGTGGTCGCTCCAGCGGTTGCCGATGACCGGCGACAGCCAGCCGAACTTCACGTCGTGCATTGATTCCTCGATTTCCTCGCCCTCGGTATGTGCCTCGGTTGTGGCCGGTCTTTGGTCTTGTCGGCCGCTGCCGCCGTTCGGGTTGGGATTTGGTGTTGAATGGAGGCGGCCTGAGACTGAGAATAGGGGCCGATCAGGAGGGAGCGGTATGACCGACCTGTTGACCGAGCGGGCCGCCTTCACCCGCATGGACCGTTCGACCCGCCACGACTGGGACGTCATCGGCCGCCATCTGGTGGACTACACCACCAACACTCTGGCCGACCGCATCCTGGCCGAGCTGGCCCACATGGGCGACGAGCACGGCGGCTTCGCCGTCGACCGCCTGACCCACAGCCTCCAGACCGCACATCTGGCCGAGCAGGACGGGTGTGACGAGGAGTATCTGGTGTGCGCCCTGGTTCATGACATCGGCGACGGGCTGGCACCGATCAACCACTGCGACCTGGCCGCGGCGGTGGTGAAGCCCTACGTGTCGGGGGCCAACCACTGGATGGTGAAGTACCACGGGGTGCTGCAGGGCTACTACTTCTGGCACCACATCGGCCTGGACCGCAACGCCCGGGACGCTTTGAAGGGCAGCGAGCATTACGAGCGCACCGAGGAGTTCTGCGCCAAGTACGACATGTTGGCCTTCGACCCCGACGGGGTGACTCCGCCCCTGTCGCACTACGAGCCGCTGATCCGCTCGACCTTCACCTACGTCGACTACGCCGAAGGCTGACAGCGGGGATCGCGAGGCGGCGAGGGAGCCGGTTCAGCCGGTGAGGGCGAAGCGCTCGACGGTCGAGTAGGCCCCTGAGGGCCCGACTTTCACCAGGGCGATCTCGCAGGCGGTGAACGACGCCTCCACCGGAGCCGCGTAGCCGGGCGGAGGCCTGCGGTCGAACCGGGCCACGGTGAGGTGGCCGACGAAAGGCCGGTCCGGCGGCGGCCGGCCCAGGTGCCCGGTGGCGGCGACCGCCGCCGCGGCCAGCCCCTCGGCGCCCCGGGCCGGAATCATCAGCACCCCTTTGCCCAGCCGCTCGGCCGAGGGCCCCAGCGTGATCGCCGCAGCCGGGGCCCGCAGACCCCGCAGCGCTCCCGCGACCGCATCCTCATCGGCCTCGCCCAAGAACCGCAGCGTCACATGAAGCCGGTCCGGGGCAGTCCAGCGGACCCCCCGCCCATCCGGCCGGGGCAGCCGGGCCAGCCTCTCGATCACATCAGCCGGCGGCCAAAGAGCCACAAACAGTCGAGCCACAGCCCGACGGTATTACCTCCGAGCGTATTGCCTCACAGCCACGGGTTTTTGCCATGAGCCGCTGGCGTGATGGGCTCATGTCACCCGAACCTGAGTTGGTCACGGTCCGGCTCGGATTGCGGCTGGCTGCTTTGTGTTCTGGGCGTGGCTGTTGTGGCTGGCCGGGTCTGGGGTGGCGGAATCGCCCCGGCCTTTGTCGCTTCGGTCTGGGGGTTTGCGGGCGGGGCGGGTAGCTCGCGGCTGGGTGAGGCGGGCTGAGTTTCGGTTGTTGGGGGTGTGGGTGGTCCATTGGCCGTTGGGGTTTCGGGTGAGGGTGAGGTGGTGTTGGTGGATGTGGTGGTGGTGTCGGTTGCAGACCAGCACGAGGTTGTCGATGTCGGTGGGGCCTTTGGCGGGGGCGGTCCATGGAATGATGTGGTGGGCGTGGCAGTGGGAGGGTCCGGCGGCGCATAGGACGCAGCCGCGGTCTCGGGCGATGAGCGTTCGCCATTGTTGGGGGGTGACGGTTCTGGTCCGCCGGCCGTGCCATAGGGGCAGGCCGTTGCGGGAGAACAGGGCTCCGAAGAGTTCGGCTTCGCAGGCGAGTCGTTCGAGCTCGGATCGGGGTATGGGGCCGGTGCCGGGGATTTCGCAGCGGGCGTCGGGGTCGGCGCCGGTGATGGCGTCGGTGTGGGCGATCACGAGGATCTGGTTGCGCAGGCTCGGGCCGGGCTTGTCTCTGCCGGCGGGTCCGGTCACATGCGGTTGCTGTTCGTCCCGGCTGGCCGGTTGGGGGTTGTTCCGGCCGGCGGGTCCTGTCACGGGGGCGGTCGGCGCCGGGGGCGGCACCGACGCTGGCCCCCGTGCCACCCCCCGGCCTGGCCCACCGGCCCCGCGGCCGGGGCCCCCGTCCGGCGGCTCGGCGGAGGAGTTCTGGTTGGTGCCGGGCCCGGTGCCGGGGATGGGGTTTATGCCTAGGGCGGCGGCTAGGGCGTCGGCGTTGCGCTGGTCCCAGGTGCGGGTTTGGCCGGGTTTGGCGTCTCGGCCGCCGTCGGCGCGGTGGAGGCGGTTGGCTATGTCGTCGATGACGGCTCGGGCCTGGGCGCCGGTGACGGGGTCCAGGCGGGTGCGGAAGTTGACCATGCCCTCGGAGTCGTTCCAAGTGCGATGGCTGCGCATAGACCGCTGGCGGCGGAACTTGGCCTCGCGGTCTTCGATGCTCTGGCGGCGGCTGGTCCAGTCGGTGACCTCCCGGGCGGCCAGATCCGCGGGCAGGGCCTTGGCCTTCTCCAACAAGCCGGCATCGCCGTCGACGGCCTCAGACGAAGTGGACCGGGCGGCCTGCACCAAAGCGTCGGCGTGCTCGGCGGTGATGTCGCCTCCGGCCAGCGCGTCGGCCACTTTGGGCATCTCATCTAGGGCCTCGGCCCGGCGCAGCTTCCGGCGGGCCTCGCGCTGAGAGCACCCGCCCCCCGCCCGCAACATCTCAAGCCCGGCGGCGGGATCGAAGGTCCGGTCCGCGGCCACCGTCAACAGCCGGGCCTCCAGGGCGTCCAGCGCGGCCCGCACCCGCTTCACCCCCGCCGCGGCGCCGTGCAGCCCGTCCAGGCTCATAGCCCGCAGATCCACTGCGTTCAGTTGGGTGACGATCCGGTCGAACACGACACGCTCCCCGTCCAGCCGATCCCCCCAGGGGGACCGAAAGTCGAACCTGACACCCGTCGGCCGAAGCCGGCGGGCCACCAGTCCGGGGAAGCACCGGAACCCTCCGAACGGTCCGCCCAGGAGGTCCCGTGACCGGTAACCACAATGTATCAGAACCCTGAGACAGTCACAACGTCAGTTCGGAAAAATTTCTCTGATTCTCGGAAAATTTCTTCTGATCCTGGCTCTGAGCAGGCCGAAGACTGGTCGAGCAGCCGTCGTCGGCCGGCCTCTGGAGTTACAGGGGCAGGGACCGGCCGGCTTCGCGGAGTCGGCGGCGACGGTGCTGGGCGTCGGGCATGGCGGCGGTCACGATCCGCCAGAACTCGGGCGAGTGGCTTCTGACCGCCAGGTGGGCCAACTCGTGAACCACGATGTAATCAATCAGCGCGGGCTCGAGCATCACGGCTCGCCAGTTGAAACGCAGGGTGCCGTCGGGGGCGCAACTCCCCCACCGCTGGCGCTGGTCGCGTATCAGCACCCGAGAGGCGGGGCCTCGGCCCAGCCGGGGCTGCCAGCGGGCCACGCAAGCCGGCACCCTCTCGCCGGCCCGAGCGCGATACCACGCCACCACCGCCCGTCTGATCCGCTCTCGCCGCTCGCCTCCGTCGCTGACACTGCCGCCGATACCGCCGTTGAAGCCGTCATTGAGACCTGGCGGTACGGCGATGCGGAAGCGCCAGTGGTCGAAGCGGACCTCCGGCGAGCGCGTCCCGGCCGCGGCCGGCTCGACGATCAGGCGGACGTTGCGGCCCAGGTAGGGCAGCGTCTCGCCGCTGACGAACCGCCGGGGCGTCGGGACCGGGCTCGAAACCGACCCCCCGACCACACCCGCGGTCCCGCCAGCCTCGGCGAGGCGGGCCAGTATCCACGCCGCCCGCTTGGCCACGATGGCCCGCACCTCGGGGCCGGGGGTGGTCGAGGGGGCGATCACCTCCACTCCCCCGCCGTCCACGGTGATCTGGACCGTCTTGTGCCGCCGCGGGCTGCGTCGGACCTCGTACTCGATGGCAGTGGCGCCGAAACGAACCGAGTCCCGCTCGGCCGCCGACACCGGCCCGCCCGTCACCGTCTGCTTCTTCGGCGGGCTAGTTCCACCACCCGGGCGGCCAGCTCGTCCAACTGCTCCTCGGTATAACCGCCCGCGGGCCTTAGCTCGCGCTTGACGTCCCGGCGCATCTGGCGCTGGACCTCCAGGTTCGACTGCCAATCGACGACGGCCCGGTGCCGCTCCACCACCGACTCGATCTCCAGAGCGGCCCGCTTGGCCTCCTCGTTGGCCCCAGCCGACCCGTCACCCCCAGCCAGCCCGGCCCCAGCCGACCCGTCACCCCCAGCCGACCCGGCCCCAGCCACCGAAGAAGAACCCGGCTCCTCCAAACGGTCGTCGAGCAGCTCGTAAACGGCGAAGGCCAGCGGCGACAGGCCGTGCTCGGCGGCGAAGTCGTCGAGGCGCAGGATCTGCTGGGCCACCTCAGCCAGGCGGCGGCAGGCCACGGCCGAGTCGATCAGCCGATTGCACAGCTCCCCGATGACCCAGGCGAGCTGGTCCGAGAGCCGCTCGAAGAACGCCGGGTTCTCGCCCAGGCGCTCGTGGATCTGGGCCCGGATGGCGTGCTCCATCAGCGAGGCCCTGGCCTCGTCGCTGGGCAGCCCCGCGATCTTCTCCTCGAAATCGGCGTCGAGTATGGAGACCGGCTTCATCATCTCCCGCACCCGGGCGCTGATCCGCTCGTCGATCAGCTTCTTGACCTTGGCCCCGATCTCGGTCCAGTCGGCGGCGGCGTCCTCGCGCAGGTATTGGGCCCGGACGCAGGCCCGTATCTCGGTGAGGCGGGCCAGCCGGTCCCGGTAGTCCAGGGCCCGGGGGTCGGGCAGGAAGCGGTCCATGAGGATCGAGAACCGCCGGTAGTCGGCGTTGAACCGCTCGAAGAGGTCGATCTTGAAGGCCCCCTCGGTGGCGGCGTCGGGGGCGAAGACGGCCACGCACGCCCACGTGTCGGCCAGGTCGCGGCCCTCGAACCAGGACTCGGCCGCGGCAGCGGCCGCCTCGATGACCGCAGCCGGGCTCTCCTCCATCTCCAGCATGGCATCGCCCACATCGGGCCAGTCGAAGGAGGACAGCACCTCCTCCAAGTCCTGGGAGACGCCGCAGTAGTCCACCACCAGGCCGTAGGTCTTCTCGGTGGCCACGCCGTCGAGCACGTGGGAGAACCGGCGGTTCACCCGGGCGATGGCCTGGAGCAGCCCGTGCTCCCGCAGCCCCCGGTCGAGGTAGAGCACCTGCTCAACCGGGGCGTCGAAGCCGGTGAGCAGCATGTCCACCACCACCAGCACCTCGGGTTCGCCCTCGGGATCGACGAAGGCCTCGGTGACGAGGCTCTGGTTCAGCTCGCGGGCCGTCTTGAACTCGCGCCCGTCCTGGGGGCTGGTGGTGATGATCGGGGAGGCGCTCACCCCGAAGTCGATCAGGTGCCCGGCGTAGCGCATCGCCGCGGCCCGGCTGGGGGCCACCACTTGGGCTTTGAACCCGTTGGGCCGCACCTTGTCCTTGAAGTGCTCGGCGATGTCGAGGGCGATCATCTCGATCCGGCGCTCGGCCTCGGCCACGGTCTCCTTGTTCCCGTAGCGGCGGCGCATCTTGGCCCGCACCTCCTCGGGCTCGTCGCCGAACAGGGCGTCGAAGAGCTGGTCGAGGGTGTCGGGGCCTTCGACGGCCAGCTCGGGGAGCCGGGCCTCGTAGTAGATGGGCACGGTCGACCCGTCGGCCACCGACTGGGGGATGGTGTAGGAGTCGATGAGGTGCCCGAAGCGGCGCATGGTGCTGCGCCGGAACCCCTTGTCGATGGGGGTGCCGGTGAAGCCGACCAGCGTGGCGTTGGGCAGCGCTTTGGACATGCGGGCCCCGAGCGTCCCGTATTGGGTGCGGTGGGCCTCGTCCACCATCACGATCACACCCTCGGAGGGGTCGAGCACGTCCAGCTCCCCCTCGGGCGCGGCCAGGGACTCCTCGAACTTCTGCACGGTGGTCATGACGGTGCGGCCCGCGCCGGTGGTGAGCAGTCGGCGCAGGTCGCCGGTGCTCGACGCCCGCTCGGGGGCGGGGAAGCCGCAGCGCTCGAAGGTGCCGGTGATCTGGCGGTCGAGCTGGGTGCGGTCGGTCACCACCACGATGGTGGGGTTGTCGAGGCCGGGCTGGCGGCGCAGCTTGGCGGCCAGCCACAGCATGGTGAGCGACTTGCCGGAGCCCTGGGTGTGCCACACCACGCCGCCCCGCTCGGCGGGGGTGCGGCCCCTCACCACCCGGTTCAGGGCGGCCCCGACGGCCCGGTGCTGCTGGTAGCGGGGCAGCTTCTTCACCACTTTGCCCTGCTCGGGCTCGTAGACGACGTAGTCGCGCAGCACGTCGAGCAGGACGGCCGGGGCCAGCAGCCCGACGATGAGCCGGTTCTGGCCCTCGGGCTCGACCCCGAAGCGCTGCCGCACCTCGTCCTCGGAGTGGGGCAGCACCGACTTCCACCCGACATAGGCGTTCTCGGGCGCGCCGAGCCCGGCGAAGACGGCGTCGGTCCCGCAGTGGGCCACGCACATCAGGTTGTAGGCGAACAGTTCGGGCGCGCCCCGGCCGTGCCATTCCGGCGACGCCTCCTGATAGCGCCGGAGTTGGCTCACCGCCTTGGACTTCCAGCGGTCGTGCAGGGCGGGCGACTTGGCCTCCATCACCACCAGCGGGATGCCGTTGACGAACAGCACCAGATCAGGGATGACCGCCCGCTCGTCGTCGTCGGGATCGCCCTGCCCGCTGCCGCTGAGGACCCGGAACTGAGTGGTGACCACGAAGTCGTTGAGCCCGCTGTGGGGATGGTCGAAGTCGAAGAACCGCACGGTGCGGGTCCGCCGCCCCTTGGGCCCATCGGTGTCGAGGGGCATCCCATAGGTGATGTATTCATGGACAATCTGATTGCGAGCCATCCCAACGGCGTCGACATGCTCAAGGTCGAAGACGACCCGGCCGGCCTGGTCCTCAGTCATCCACTCGTTAAGCCTCAGCAGCGCCCGAGTCAACCGACCCCGAAGCAGGACCTCGCGCTCGTCCCCGCGCTCATCCCCTAGTTCATCCCGCGGGACATGGGCCCACCCCAGCTTTTCCAGCAGCAGGCGGGCCGGTTCCTCGGCATAGTCGAACTCATTGAGATTGAGGTAAGTCATGTAGTCTGGTTCAATTCGATTACCGCAACTTTCTCAGATGGCATGGTTGAGAACGGCTGGACTAATTAATGTTAGCCAACATAGGCCCAAATATTAGATTTAAAAGGATCTACTCAAGAAGATCATTTAGCTTAGCGAACAGCTTTCGAAATCGCTCAAATGCTTCATCTAGACCAACTTCAGTAGCTTTAGCTAGGACATCCTTTCCGTTTTCTAATAGGTACACAGCAGGTGGTAAATGATCAAAATATGGTCCATCTATAGCAACCGTATTGAAGTGCTGTTTAACCTCTTCGACAACACGACCAGATGCATTAGCAGGGCGCTCATCTGGCAATTTCTTGCCACCCTCTAACTTATAATTCTGATTGATTAGTTCGATATATAACTGCCTACCAAGCATATCTTCTATATCCGCCTCTTCTTGACCCACAAAGTCACTAGCACACAATATATGTCCAGCCTGGAGAAGACCAGAATTTTTTAACCCTTGAATCTTCTTCTTATCTCCCCGATGAAAATCTGTTAAGATAGCAACATGCAGCTTGTTCGCAGAGAACAGGGAGTTAAAGCTACCAAGCTTATCGATGCCTCCTACAGGCGTAACTGTCCAACGCTGATCAAGCCCAATATCACCATCTTCTACAAGGTGCTTAGAAAACCATTTGAGATAAAGCAAATCTGAAGGACCTTCAACAAGCAAGCAATGTTCACCTATGAACAGAGACTGAGTAATATCATATCCTAATGCAGCACGCAACGGAAAGAGAGTGTCCGCATCAGCACCGAGAACTCGGTCACTAACCTTTGTACCTTGAAGTTCTCCTCCACTAGTTGTAACATCTTCAACAGTGCGAACACTAAGGATATTTTCTATATCAATCATGAAAGGAGAATGTGTTGTATAGATAACTTGGTATTTGGGTAACAATTCATTCTTAATGAATCGAAGCAGGTCTCCCTGTGCCTTACCATGAAGATTCAGTCCTGGTTCATCCAGCAGAATAACTAAATTACCGTCGTACTTTTCTTCCATATTATAAAACCACACGAGAAATGAAAAGAACCATACAAATCCTGCACTTCGCTCCTCAAATCCGACAGAGACTCTATGCCTATCATTGCGCACACGTAAGCTAAAAACTTGTCCTCTATCAAATGGATGTGGATCTCCCGGACGGCCTTCATCAATATTGAACTGGACTTCAAGATCGCGGTTCTGAGTCCAGTACTTAAATATCTCATCGCTCAGGCGATTTGAAGTAGCTTCCACGCTAGCTTTTATTTCTTCCAAATGTTGTGCTTCCAGTAGGTCACTTATTCTTGTACCAGCTAGCTCCAGCAGAGCCAAAAAATATTGATTTTGCTGGTCAGAACTAATCGTGCCAGCTCTTTCCATTTCTGCTATCGTTTCCCCATGAACCCGGCCGGGAAGAGTTCCGTAGTCTGAAAAATACAGGAAGCGAGGAAATAGACTTTCAAATAAACTCGACAATACTGTTCTAGGGTCATTCTCAGGGAAATTATTATGGATGTATTGAAGCAATAGATCTTCTCCTTGATTAGGTTCCTTTAAAGAGGCCAGATGGGAATGTAAATCCTTAAGATTGGAATAGCTCAGTGCTGTTGTTTTAGAAGTCTCTGAAAGGTCAGAGATTTTGGAAACGATAAAGGGGATAATCTTAGATTCATCAAACTCAAAAAGCCATTCGGTATGATTATCGTACCCTCGCTGAGCCATAATTAGGTGATCCTGTATTACCGACGCCCCCACTACATCCTCAATCACCCTATGATCTTCCTTTGAAAGTTCCCAAGCCGTTGTGACTACCGCCCGATAGGAAGAATCCTCTCTTTTAGCTTCGTGCCTGCGGCGTCGCGGGTATTCCATTAGTTCATAAAAATTTTTCTCCGAATCTTCAACTGGATTGAGTCTACGCAAAGCCTGCAACAAAGCCGTCTTACCTGACTCATTCTTTCCTGCGAGGCAAGTCAGATCATGTATAGAAAACTCTTCAGAGTCATCAATACACTTATAGTTTTGGATTCTGACTGAAACAAGTTTCATTTATTTACTCCTTCGTTTAGTTCCCTAGATTTCTTTAGATACGGCAGCCGAATGCCTCCCGTAAACAGGTCATCTGATATGGATTTCCTGAAAGTGTTCAGTGTAGTTATAACTTCTTCAGTACGTTCAGTAGCTTCGTCAATGGAATCTAGCATAGCAGCAATCGCATACTGTTCCGTGATAGAAGGAAGAGGAATCAAAAGAGACCGAGTAGCTTGAAGTGTTAAACCAAAACGTGTCACACCATTTGCTATCCGAGCGAATTGTCTCCTTATTGCAGGTGACAATAGAACTTTAGCCATAAAGGAAGCCGCAATCATTCCTACTTTTGGGCGTGCCAATGCTAAGTGATATCCACATAGCACGTCAGGCATATCTTCTACCACTAGAGCTGGGATTCCTATTTCATTGGGAGTCTCAGAATCTTTAGTGAAGAGAACATCCCCCTCTTTTAAACTATACCTGCGACACTCAACTGATGTGGCCGTTGCGGCCATGAACTCTATGTCGGTTGTAATAAAACTATTATAGAAAACATCCGTATAGTTACAAAGTTGAATATGTATTTCGCCGTCAATTATCTTCTTATCAACCGTACTGAAGGAAACGTCCGCCACTTCTCCTAGGCGGACCAAGCGCCAGTCATCAGGATACTGTTGTTGTTTCACTGCAATCATCTGCGAATTTTAATCCTTGACTCTAGGGTAGCCTATGTTCATCAGCAGTTCGTTCATCTTCTCCACTGCTCCGTCTCGACGATGTTCTGCTTTCTGCAACCTGACCAGGGCTTCCTCAACGCTCAGCACCTCTACCGGCTCGGTTGCGTCAAGGTAGCGGCTGATGTTCAGGTTGAAGTCGTTGTCGGCTATCTCCTCTAAATCTGCCACGTGAGCGAATCGTTCTACCTCCTCAAAGGTCTGATATACCTCAACGATCTTGGTGATGTGCTCGCGGTCGAGGAAGTTCTGCGCCTTGTCCTGGCGGAAGTATCCCGCTTGGGCCGCGTCCACGAACAGCACCTTACCCCGTCGGTCCGCCGGTTTGGCTCGGTTCAGCACGCAGATGGTCACGGGGATGCTCGAACCGAAGAACAGGTTGGGGGCCAGGCCGATGATCGCCTCGAACAGGTCGGCTTCCAGGATGCCCTCGCGGATCTTGCCCTCGGCGCCGCCGCGGAACAGGATGCCGTGGGGCATCACCACGCCCACCATGCCCTTGGAGTTCGTCACCGCCAACATGTGCATCAGAAAGGCGAGATCGCCTTTGGTGCGGGGCGGGATGGCGCCGTAGCGGTCGAAGCGGTGGTGGGGGTCGTTGGGGGCGAAGTCGTGGCCCCAGTTCTTCAGGCTGAACGGCGGATTGGCGATCACCCGGTCATAGGAGAGAAGCCGGCCCGTGGTCGAATCCACCAAGCCCGGCTCAGCGATCACATCGCCGGCCACCAGGCGGGCGGCGTGCAGGTCGTGCAGCAGCAGGTTGAGCTTGCCCGCGGCCAGCGTGCCCAGGTTGCGCTCCTGGCCGTGCAGCGCCAGGTTGCGGCGGTCGCCGCCCTGCTCGTGAACGTACTGCGCGGTGTAGATGAGCATCCCGCCGGACCCGGCCGTGGGGTCGCAGATCCGCATCCCCTCCTGGGGCTGCAACAGCTCGACGATGAGCCGCACCACCGAGCGAGGCGTGTAGAACTCCCCTCCCTTCTTGCCCGCGTCGTCGGCAAACTGGTTGATCAGGTACTCGTAGGCGTCGCCCAGCACGTTGCCAGCGCCGTCTTCGCCGTCGCTCAGGTTGTCGTCGCGCAGGTTCAAGGCGCTGAAGTGGGTGAGCAGGCTGCGGATGATGCGCTCCCGGTTGGCCGGGCTGCCCAGCTTCGACTCGTCGTTCCAGTTCGTGCCCGACAGCACCCCGTCGAGCCTCGGCGCGTTGGCCGCCTCTATCTCGGGGCCGGCGATGTTGAGGGCTTCGCCGGGGTTCCTCGAGGCTCCGGCCAGCACGGACCAGCGGCCCGACTCGGGAACGAAGAACTCGTGCTCGTCGGAATCGGTCAGCGCCACCCCCTCGGGGACGCCGGAGGCCATCGCGCTCTCCACCTCCTCGTCGAAGCGGTCCGAGAGCCGCTTCAGGAACAGGATCGAGAAGATGTAGTTCTTGTAGTCGGCCGCGTCGATCTGGCCGCGCAGGATGTCGGCGGCCTGCCACAGCTTCGACTGGAGCTCCTGGCTGGTCAGCGGCACGTCTCAACCTCGGTTTCCTGCATGGACTTGTAGCCGATCTCGTGGATGAGTGAGTCGCGCAGCGCCTCGCGCCGGAGCCGGGCGGCCTCGACCGCGGCCTCATACGCCGCCTCCGACGCCTCCACCAGCTCCGCCGCCAGATGCAGCTCGCGGGCGGACGGCACCGGAACCTCGACCTCTCGCAGGCTATTGGCCGACAGCGACGTGATGGTGGAACTCACCGTCAGCCGCCGGGCCAACTGGGCCCGCCCGTGGGTCGAGGAGAGGAACCACCAGAGCCAGTGCCCCATGCCCGAGTCCGGGCGCTTCGGCCGGACCACCAGCAGCGTCACGCCCGCCACCGTCTTGGACACCCCAGGCGGCACCAGCGCGGCCCTGGGGGACTCGGCCCGAGCCGCCACCAGCACATCGAAGGGCCGCAGCAAGTGTCGCTCCGTGCGAACGTTGCGGTCGACCCCGATCTCCCGGAGCCCACCGAGATCAAGCCACCCGCCGCCCTCCGGCAGATCGCTGCTCTCCACCAACCGCAGCCCCCACTCCCCCGCCCGCGCCCCGGCCCCCCGCCTCGCCCAGCCCAGCCCCAGGTAGGCGTCCGCCAAATCAACCATCCGAGTCACTAATCTAATAATACAGTGTGATTGAGAATTTTGCAACACTTGCCAGTGTGAAATGTGATCCACCGGGTGACGGATCACGCGAGGTAGGATCACAGCTCAAGCAACTCTGATCGGTGAGCCGCAGCAACCACCAAGAAAGGATGTGCATTAAAATGACCGATAAGACATTGATGTCCTTGGAGATCGGCGGCTATGCCCCCGCCAGCGTTGATCCGATAGGCGAAGGGACCGGCGAACCGGCTGAAGCGGACGGCCCGGGATTGGCGCAAGCCCAGAAAGACAAAGCCGAGTTCGAGTCCGGTCTTACGGCGGTGGTGCGCGAGGCGCATGACCGGCTGACAGCGGAACTTGAATCGCTGGAGGCATGGGCCGACAACCACCCGGAGGAAATCCGGGCTTGCGCCCTGCTGATGGACATGCTCGGAATACGCGGCCATCGCGAAGGCGGCAAGCCCGTCTACGAGAGGATCGACGACGGGTCACAAGCTGGCCTCAACGACTTCGACCTTCACCTGCCCGACGGCCGCCGCGTTGCCGTGGAAGTGACTCGAGACATCAGCCAACCCGGGCACCAATACGGGAAGATGGTGGAGAACAAACCCGACCATGTGGAGGGGTTCCCGAAAACTTCCGAGGTTCTGGGCCACCACTGGCGGATCGACATCGAGCCGACACCTAACGGCGACCCGGTGGCCGCCATCCGGAAGCTGCAAGACGGCATCGAGAACGCTTTGTCGCGCGCCGAGGAACTAGGCGAAGACGACCCTTGCTTCCCGGCGTTCCCTGATCTCACACGCGAGACGCAAGCCGAGATCAAAGAAAAAATTGAGCTACGCCGACGGCTGCAGGAACTCGGGGTGCGTCACGCCAACCATGCCGACAAATGGACCGACCACGACGGTCCAGGCAAGCTGATCACCGCCAGGCTCTCCGGGCCTATCGGCTGGTTCGGGCCCGACAGCATCAACGGCCCAGTCGAGCGGCACCTCAAGGACAACCTAGAGAAGCTGAAGCCAGCCATCAACGACAACAACGCCGAAGCGCACCTGTTCATATGGCTCGTCCCCGGGGACCCGCAGAGCGGTACCGCGCTGGCGGCCATGCAGACCTCGGACATCTCAGAAGTAGAGCCCCCCAAGCTGCAAGGCGTCGCTTCGGTGTGGCTGGCCATCGACTCGGCATGGGTGCCAGCCGACTTGGCGCGGGCGGTGGCCGACAAAGCCGGCGATCAGATGCCCCGCCTGCCGGGATTGCCGATCTGCCAAGCGACCCCCGAGCGGTGGGAGCGCTACATCTGCGGATGGCGGCCTGAGGCAGAGGCGGAACCAGCGCTATGACATCCGAGATAACGGACCAGATAGCCCCTCTACTTGAGAAGATAAAGGTAGTCCGATACCAGCGAGCGCAGGTTGAAGAACAGTTAGCCGTCCAACTATGGGTGCCGAGCACATGCAAAGAATCGCGTCGCGCCAACTTGGAAGCTGTCCGCGACCAATTGTTGGCACGCGAGAAGTGTCTGTTGGATCAACTGACCGTAGACAAGCCTCCCTCACCCATAGGGTTCGTGGGCTGACCACCTCATGCCCCACGGCGACGCCGGATTCGTTGACAGAGCGGCATCCGGCCAAGTATCGCCAACCTGACATCGGCTATTTTTTCCGGCCTTCTCGGATGGCTTGGTCGAATGCCTCCCATTCTTCATCCGACATATCAATCGTCTCAATTTCGTCTGGATTGAAGATCTTTGGGTTCAGATTGTTCCGAAAGGCTTCCAAGTCAAAAGGCTCCCCGACGAGAACGAGTGCCGCTGATCTGCTCAACATGGACGGTTTCCCATCTATCTGCATCATCATCTATCCAACTCCGGCCCCGGATATCGACAAAGCTCGTCGCCAGTCGAAGCATCTCCCAGTCAAGCGAGGCATCAAAGCACAAGGGCACATAACTGCCGTCGCCCCTATGCAACTGAGCCGTACGGTTGTGCCAGTTCACCTCTTTCAGCCAACCGTGCATCAAGGCACCCTCGATCTGCTCGCCCAGAGGCTCGGCTATTTCCTTGCGCCGCAACTCCAAACACCGCCCGCTGACAGGGTCGGCGAGGCGGACCGCGCTCACCACGGGCGACAGGTCCGAACCGATGGCGGCCAGTTCCTCGACCACAATCGGCGGGAACTGATCGCCGTCCTCCCCCAGGTCCTCCCGCCAGCCGAGCAACCGCTCGACGGCCAGGCAGTGATCGGCCGGAGCCTGCCCGTTGTCGGACTCCGCCGACAAGACCAACTCAGCCTCAACCGATCCGGCAGACGGCGCGCCCTGGCTGAGCAAGCCGCACCGCCGCATCGGCTCGGCCAGTGGTCCGGGCCGATCCGCACCGCCGCGCAGGTGAGCGACCATCTGCCGAAACGCCCTCTGGACATGGCCTAGAGCAGCCTGCAGATCCTCCAGGGGCACGCCGTCCTCCCCCACGTTAGGCCCCTCGAATGTGACGACCAGCTTGATCACGGCCTTCACCTCCCACCTCGACGGCCCAACCGCCTTTGACTGCCTTACATGATATTTATAATGCGATTAGTCACACAACAACTCGCTGGTCCGCTAGCCTCCGACGCCGTGCGGCCGATGGATAGCCAAATCCAGCAACTCGCGGGCCCGGTTCTCGGCTTGCTTGAACTCGTTGAGTTCGGCGGAGGATCACGCAGCTTGTATCAGCTCCAATTCGGGTATCCCGCGGAAGTCTTGATCAGAGGAAGCAAGCGGACAATCCAACAGTAATGCGGTAGCCGCAATCCAGGCATCCGCATGGCTCATAACTCGACCTGCCGACCTGCGCTCGTGACGTAGTCTGGCGCACACATTCACCAAGTCGGAGTCAGGCCAAACGACATCGTAGCGTCTCATGTGGTGTTCTAGTTCTCTTCTTCGTGTTATGCCCCAACCTCTTGAATATGCTCCGTACCAAACTTCTTCAAGAGTTTGAAATGAAATAACCCAACGTATACCTCTCATTTGACTGATATAGAATCTAGCTCTATTGTCCTGATTGAAGATATAAGAAACAACGTTTGTATCTATGACTATCATCATGGCATCCATTCTTTTTCCACACTGCGGCCTTCATAAATGGTGCGGAGGAATTCATCTACATCGAAAGGTTCGCTTACTGTAACCATATCGTCTGGATCAAAGATTTTTGGGTTCGGATTGTTCCGAAATGCTTCCAAGTCAAAGGGCTCGCGGCAAGAACGAGTACCGCTGATCTGCCCAACTTCGCTCAGGGGCTCGGCTGTTTCCTTGCGCCGCAACTCCAAGCACCGGCCGCTGACGGGGTCGGCGAGGCGGACCGCGCTCACCACGGGCGACAGGTCCGAACCGATGGCGGCCAGTTCCTCGACCACAATCGGCGGGAACTGATCGCCGTCCTCCCCCAGGTCCTCCCGCCAGCCGAGCAACCGCTCAACGGCCAGGCAGTGATCCGCCGGAGGCTGCCCGTTGTCGGACTCCGCCGACAAGACCAGCTCAGCCTCAACCGATCCGGCAGACGGCGCGCCCTGGCTGAGCAAGCCACCCCGCCGCATCGGCTCGGTCGGCGGTCCGGGCCGGTCCCCATCGCCGCGCAGGTGATCGACCATGTGCCGAAACGCCCTCTGGAGGTGGCCCAGAGCAGCCTGCAGATCCTCCAGGGGCACGCCGTCCTCCCCCACATGCGGCCCCTCGAATGTGACGATCAGCTTGGTCACGGCCTTCATCTCCCGCCTCGACGGTCCAACCGCCCTTGACTGCTTTACATGGCATTACAGCACGATTGGTTACGCAACATCCGCCGCACCGTTTAGCCTAGACGCGGTGCGGCTTGTGGACGGCCGAGAGCTGGGGGCGGCGGATGCGGCGGCCGCGCTCGCCCTTCAGCAGCGAGTCGACCGGGCCAGAGACCCGCAGCTTCCGCCCACCACCGAGGCCGAGCTGCGGGCGGCGCTGGCCGGCGACGCCACCAACTACGCCCGCCACGAGCGCATCGTGGCCTTCGACGGCGGCGGGGCCGCGGCCATCGGCCACGTCGAGCTGACCAACGACCCCAACAACCCCGAGCACGCCGAGATCGAGGTCATCGCCGACGACATCGACGCCCCCGCCGTCGCCCCCCTGCTGGCCACCGTGCTGGAGCGGGCCCGGGCCGACGGGCGCACGTCCATCACCGTCTGGGACGACCACACCCCCGAGCGCCACCGGTTCTGGACCGGCCTGGGCGCCGAGTTGCGCTACACCGAAGTGGAGTCCGACCTGGACCTGACGGCGGTGGACCCAGCCCTGATGGGGCGCTGGGCGGAGGCCGGGCCCCGAGACCTGCACCTGGCCCGCTGGACCGGCCCCTGCCCCGACCAGTGGATCGACGCCCTGACGGCGATCACCAACGCCATGAACGACGCCCCCAGCGACGACCTGGACATGGCCGACTACGAGGTGGACGCGGCCATGGTCCAAGCCGAGATCGCGGCCAGGGCCGCCTGCGGGCTCGACTACAAGGTGATCCTGGCCCTCGGCACCGACCGCGCCGACCCGGCCGGCGCCACCGAGGTGTTCGTCAACCGGCACCGGCCCGAGTGCTCCTGGCAGTGGAGCACCGTGGTGCTGGCCCCCCACCGGGGCCGAGGCATCGCCAAACGGCTCAAGGCCGAGATGTGGCGATGGCTGCGCGACGACGAGCCCCAGGTCACCGGCCTGCGCACCGGCAACGCCCACTCCAACGCGGCCATGCTGGCCATCAACGACGAAATGGGCTTCCGCCCCGTCCACCCCATGGGCACCTGGCAAGCCCCCCTGAACACGCTGGCTGCCACCCTACGCCCGAGGACGGGCCTGTAGGAGCAGCCGCCCGGCTACGGCACCGGCACCGCTCCGTCCTGCGCCTTGGTCCGCGACCTGGACACGGGCAACGGACCATACAGCCGGGCCGCCAGCGGATGACCGGGCCGAGGGTTGCGCGGGTCGGTCAGACCGTTCCGCCACCAACCGGCCGGTCCCCAAGAGTCTTACGCTGTAAGTGTCATCCGTAGGAACCGGTAGGAAGCAAGCAAGCGAGCCAATGAGCAGGGCACAACCCCCCGATATTCCACCCAGCGGTTTGCTTAACCTGACCACCGCCCCGGACCGGCCAGCGGGTGCGCTGGTGCCTCCCGTGGCTGTCGACGACACGGAGGCCGAACTGCCTTGTGACCATTTGGAGATCCAAACGGATTTCGTTCTTGACTCCGAGGGTTGGGAGGCGTGGCTGGAGATCGTCGACAGCCCACTCCGAGACTTGCAGGGCCTGCGCGCCTTCTTGACTGAGCCCATTGAGTGCATGTACGAGTGAGCGAAGGCCGGAGCGTCTATCCATCACCTAGGCTGCTAAACCGCGATGATGATCTTGAATCCGTGTCGAGGGTTGCCTTTCGATGTGAGGCTCCCCAACGCCGAGACGGTGGAAGCGCTCGAGCAGGCCGAAACCGGGGAAGGGCTCATCGAGTGCGCCAGCGGCCTAGAAGAATTGAGGGCACGCTTCGGCTGACGCCGCCATACGACATCCTGGCCCTCGGCCCCGACCCGGCCGGGGCCACCGAGGTGTTCGTCAACCGGCACCGGCCCGAGTGCTCCTGGCAGTGGAGCACGGTGGTGCTGGCCCCCCACCGGGGCCAAGACATCGCCAAACGGCTCAAGGCCGAGATGTGGCAGTGGCTGCGCGACGACGAGCCCCAGGTCACCAGCCTGCGCACCGGCAACGCCCACTCCAACGCGGCCATGCTGGCCATCAACGACAAAATGGGCTTCCGCCCCGTCCACCCATGGGCACCTGGCAAGCCCCCTCAACACGCTGACCGCAGCCCTCACCGCGAAGACGAGCCCCTAACAGGCCGACGCGGGCCCGCCGGTGAAACAGACCGGTTGCGTTCTCGATGACGGTCTGATACAGTGCCACTCACCTCCCCGCCCTCCGTGGCCGCTCGTCGGCCCGGATTGGCGGGGTTTCACTTTTCTGGCCGCGCCTCACTTCGCCGTCGGCAGAGCCAGATCCCGGTCGTCGGCCACATCGAGTGCAGCTTTAGGCCAGGAACAGGTCGTTGACCAGTTCTATGGAGTCGGGGCATACCGGGGTTTGGGACATCCAGGCGGGCAGGTCGGACACGGGCACTTCGTCGAGGGCCACTACTTCGCCGTCGGCGGGGGTTAGCTCTCGGTCGTCGGTCACCTCGAAGACTCGGCCGTGCCAGCGGATGTCGCCTACGTCGCACACCCGGGGGCCGAGGTCCACCAGATCGGCGGGGCCGACGGCCAGACCGGCCTCTTCGGCCAGCTCCCGGGCGGCGGCTTCGGGCCACGCCTCCCCCACCGCCGGGACGCCGCTGAAGGCCACGTCCCACATGGATGGGAACACATCCTTCCAATCCGCCCGCTGATGCACCACCAGCGCCCCCGACGAGCGGCGCACCATCACGATCACGTTGCGGTGCCACAGGTTGGCGGCCCGCATCTCGGCTCGGCTGACCACCCCGACCACCCGGCCCATCTCGTCCAACTCCTCCACCAACTCGGCTCCTGGACCAAGACCGTCTCCGCCGCTGACAGCGGAGGCGTCGGCACCGACACCGCCCGCGCCACCGACAGTGGTTGCGCTCTCATCCGATGCGCTGGCACCGGCGTCGCCCGCTTCGCTGGGCTGGTCGCCGGCCCAGGTCCATGGCGAGCCCTCCGACTCGGCGGCCCGGCCGGCGCCGGCGCGGCCCGAACCCGGTCCCCCCGCGGCCGATCCGGCCAGCAGGCGGCGGCGTAGCAGGTCTAGGGCGCTGATGGTGGTGAACTGGCGGACCCGGGGGCGGTCGAAGGGCAGAGACAGCCGCACCGCCTCGCCCCGGCCGTCCAGCCACAGGCCCACCCACACCGTGCCGGGCTCGGCCCCCTCGTGCGGGTCGGGGCCGGCCGCCCCGGTGGTGGCCAGGCCCATGTCGCAGCCGAGCAGACCGCACACCCGCTCGGCCAGGCCCAGCGCCATCTCCTCGCTCACCGCGGCTACGTCCGGCGCCCCCACCACGCCGGTCTTCACCGACCGGTCATAGGCCACCACCCCGCCCCGGAAGGCGGCGCTGGCCCCGGCCGTCTCGGTGAGGCGGGCGGCGATCAGCCCCCCGGTCAGCGACTCGGCCACCCCCAGGGTGAGGCCCCGGTCCCCCAGCAGGCCGAGCACCACCGACTCCATGGTGTCGCCGTCGGTCCCGAACACCGACTCGCCGATCAGCCCCCGCACCCGGCCCTCCACCTCGTCCAGCGCCCGGCCCGCCCCGGCCGCATCGGCCGCCCGGGCGGTGATCCGCACCTTCAGCCCCTCCCAGCCGCTGGCCAGAAAGGCGATGGTGGCCTCGCCGGTGCGGTCGAGCCGGGCGATCTCGCCGTCGAGGACCTCGGCCAGCCCCGACTCGGACCGGCCCCAGGTGCGCAGCACCCGGCTGGCGATCACCGACCTCGCCCCGGCCCGCTCCCCCAGGTCGGAGAGCACCTCGGCCATCATCTCGCGCATCTCCCACGGCACGCCCGGCACCGCGTAGATCACCTTGTCCCGGCCCCGGTGCCGGACCGGGCAAACCAGGCCGGGGGCGGTGCCGGGCTGGACCCCGATGACCGACGCCCCGGCCGGCACATCGGCCTGGCGTAGGTTGTTGGCCGCCATCTCCCGGCCCCTCAGGGCGAACCGGGACCGGATGCGCTCGGCCACCGCCTCATCTCGCACCAGCTCGGCGCCCATCACCGCGGCCAGGGCGTCGCGGGTGATGTCGTCGGGGGTGGGGCCGAGCCCGCCGCAGACGATCACCGCGTCGCTGCGGTCCAAGGCCAGCTCCAGGGCCCCGACCAGCCGGCCGTGGTTGTCGCCCACCTTGGTCTGGTGGAAGCTGTCGATCCCCGCGGCGGCGAGCTGCTCGCCGATCCAGGCCGAGTTGGTGTCCACCACCTGCCCCAGCAGCAGCTCGGTGCCCACCGCCACCACTTCGCAGTTCACGAGGGCGGGCTCCCGCCGGGGGCGCCCGCTGAGCGGGCGTCGAGCAGGTATTGGGCGCCGGTGAACACGGTGAAGGCCACCGCCACCCACAGCGCGGCGGCCAGCACCGCGTCGGCGTCGCGCAGCGGGGGCAGCACGGCCAGGGCCATGGCCGTCCCCTGCACGAAGGTCTTGTACTTGGCCGAGCGCCGGGCCGGTATCACCACCCCCTCCCCCACCCAGCGGGTCCGCCAGGCGGTGATCCCCAGCTCGCGCACGGCGATGATGGTCACCGGCAGCCACCAGTAGCGCTCCACCGACACCAGACAGAAGCCGGCGCCGAGCACCACCACCTTGTCGGCCAGCGGGTCGAGGAAGGCACCGCCCCGGGTCTCGACGCCGGACCGGCGGGCCACCCGGCCGTCGAAGAAGTCGGTGCCGGCCATGGCCACGCCCAGGCCGAAGGCGGCCCACGACGCCCCCTTGGTGGCGGGCGAGTCGAGGATCAGCCAGAACAGCAGGGGCGACAGAGCCAGCCGGGTGAGGGTCAACAGGTTGGCCGGATGAAGAATCAAAGCCACCGTGCGGTGCTCGCCCGCGGCGGTCATGGACCGAGCCCGCCGGAGCCGCGGACACCCTGCCGGGGCATCGGGATGCGAGGCTCGCCCGCGGCGGTCATGGCCCGAGCCTAGGCGGGCGGCCGACCGGGGCTGCCCCGCCGGCCGCCCCTCAGCCCGAACCGACCCCGCCGATAGCTCGGTTGAGGAAGTCCAGCAGGACCCGGTTGAACTCGTCGGGCCGCTCGAAGTAGGGGGCGTGGGAGGCGTCTGGGATCACGGCCAGCTCGGAGCCGTCCAGCATGGCGTGGGCCGTCCGCCCCGTCTCCAGCGGCACGGCCCTCTCCTGCTCGCCCCAGATCAGCAGAGTCGGCGGACGGTCGGCGGCCATGGCGGCCAGCCTCGGGCCGATGAGATCGTCGTCGATGCGGTCGGCCACGTAGTCGGAGATGGCGGCGAAGGACGCCTCCGCCCCCGGCGAGTTGTTGACCAGATACTCCTCCTCCAGCCACTCGCCGGTGACCAGTACGGGGTCGTGGACGACCACCTCCAGCTTCCGGGCGATCCCCTGCCGGGAGGCATCGCGCAGCCGGGCCCGGGAGTCGGCCCGACGCTCGGCCCCCCACGGCGCCAGCCCGATGCTGCCGACCAGCACCAGGGCCCGCACCCGCTCGGGGCGTTCGCAGGCCAGGGTCGCGCCGACGTGCCCGCCGAGCGAGGTGCCGACGACCACCGCCTCCTCAGCGCCGACGGCATCAAGGAAACCGTCCAGGAAGCGGGCGTAGCCGGGCACCGAGTAGTCCGGGCCGGGCCCCTTCTGGGCCAGACCGTGGCCGGGCAGGTCGAAGGCGTGGACCTGCCACCCGGCGGCGGCCAGGGCGTCCACGTTGCGGGACCACCGGTCGGCCCTGGCCCCAACCCCGTGGACCAGCACCAGGTGGTCCGGCCCCGAGCCCGCGGCCAGCACCCGGGTCAGCACGCCGTCCACAGCCATCGGGTACTGGATCATTCAGACCTCCCGGCCAGGATCGCCGCCAGCCTATGCTCTGGGGCGACCGGCGACCGACGAGGGGAGATGGGGCGTGTTCAGGCTTGAGGGCCGACGGGCGCTGATCACCGGAGGGGCCGGCGGCCTGGGCCGGGCCATTGCCGAGGCGTTCGCCGGCCAGGGCGCCGACGTGGCCGTGGCCGACCGGCGCGCCGGGGCCGCCGCCGACCTGGCCGCAGAGCTGGCCGCCGGCCACGCCAGCCGGTCCTTCGCCGGGGTGGAGATGGACGTGACCGACGAGCGGTCGGTGCAGGACGCGGTCAGCCGGGCCGCCGCCCAACTCGGGGGGCCGCCGGACATCACCGTGGCCGCGGCCGGCACCGCCGAGGTGGCCCTGATAGAGGAGATGAGCTATGCCCAGTGGCGGGCCATGATCGCCGTCCACCTCGACGGCACCTTCCTGGCCGTCCGCCACACGGTCGGCCCCATGCTGGCCTCCGGCTGGGGCCGGGTGATCTGCTTCTCCTCGGTGGCGTCGCTGCAGGGCGTGGCCCGCCAGGCCCACTACGCGGCGGGCAAGGGCGGAATCGACGGCCTGGTGCGGTCCTTCAGCCGGGAGGTGGCCGACCGGGGCGTGACCGTGAACGCCATCGCCCCCGGCTACTTCGAGTCGCCGCTAAACGACCTGGCCTCCCCGGAGCGAATCGAGGCGCTGACCGCCAACGTGCCCGCCGGCCGGTTCGGGCGGCCCGACGAGATGGGCGCGCTGGCCGTGTATCTGGCCTCCGGCGAGGCGGCCTACCTCACCGGCCAGGTCATCAGCCCCAACGGCGGCTTCACCTACAGCCGCCACCTCGGCGACTGAGCCGACCGACGACTGAAAGGCAACCGCCCCCTCGCCGGCAAACCCGCCCGATGGACCACACCAAAGACTGACGACTGAAAGGCAACGCCATGCGCTTGGTCACCGTACGCACCTCCATGGGGGACGAGGCCGGCGTCCTGCGCCCCGACGGCACGGTCACGCCGCTGGAGGAGTTCGGCTACCAGAGCGTCCTCGGCCTGATCGAGGCCGGGCCGGACGCCTGGCGGGAAGCAGAGGCGGCCGCCACGGCCGCCGACGGCCCCGGCGCCGTCGCCGCCGAGGACATGGCTTTCCGGCCGCCCATCCTCCGGACGCCGAGGAACATGGTGTGCGTGGGCCTCAACTACCGCGAGCACTTCGACGAAGGCGACCGCCCCGAGGGCTCGGCCGTCCCCGAGGCCCCAGTTTTGTTCACCAAGCCCTGGACCAGCCTGAGCGGCCATAACGCCACCGTCGAGATCGACCGGGGAGCGACGGAGAAGGCCGACTGGGAGGCCGAGATCGCGGTGGTGATCGGCGTCGGCGGGCGCAACATCCGCGAGGAGGACGCCTTGGACCACGTGTTCGGCTACACGCTGGCCAACGACCTCAGCGCCCGAGACCTTCAGCTCGAGCACGGGATGTTCGGGCAGTGGTTCAAGGGCAAGTCCCTCGACGGGTTCTGCCCGATGGGGCCGGCGGTGGTGACCGCGCCCGAGATCGGCGACTACCGGTCCATCGAGGTGGAGCTGCGGGTCAACGGCGTCGTCAAGCAGTCGTTCAAGGCCTCGTCAATGGTCAACTCGGTGCCCAGGATCATCGCCCGCCTCAGCCTGGGGTGCTCGCTGCTGCCCGGCGACATCATCCTCACCGGAACGGCCGCGGGCGTCGGCCACTGGCGCAAGCCCCCCGAGTTCCTGGGCGACGGCGACACCGTAGAGATCGAGTCGCCCCAGCTCGGCCTGTTGAGAACCCGCTTCACCGAGCGGAGGCCGTAGCCGTGACCACCGCCCCGGCCTCGCCAACCGCGGCCCCTCTGACCACCGCCCCGCCGACTTACGACGGGGCCCCCGTCGAGCCCGCGGGCGCGTCCGACTCCGAGCAGCACCACGGACCGGCCGCGGCCCCTCCGACCACCGCCCCGCCGACTTACGACGGGGTGACCATCGAGCCGCCCCCGGCTCACTCGTTCATGGAACCGGCCGGGTACTTCTCCGAGGCGCTATTCGACTTGGAGCAGCGGGTCGTCTTCCCCGGAAGCTGGGTCTTCGCCGCCGACCTGTCCATGCTCAAAGAGCCAGGCGACTACGTCACCGAGACGGTCGGCCGCGAGCCGGTGATGGTCGTCCGCGACCGTGACAGCGGGCTCCGGGCCTTCCTCAACGTGTGCCCGCACCGGGCCAGCACCCTGGCGGAGGGGGCGGGGAACTGCGGACGGCGCCTGGTGTGCCCCTACCACGGCTGGACCTTCGAGCTGGACGGGCGGCTGGTCGCAATCCCCCGCCGCCAGGGCTTCGCCAGCGGCATCGACCCCGAAGCCCACGGCCTGAGGGAGGTGGCGGTCGACGTCTGGGAGCAGTTCGTGTTCGTGAACGTGAGCGGCGACGCCCCTCCCCTAAGCGAGTGGCTGCACCCGCTGCCCGAGCAGCTCGGCGGCCACGGGCTGTCCGCCCCCAGCCGGGTGTACGAGATCGACGATCTGGTCGACTCCAACTGGAAGATCATGATGGACAACGCCTTCTGCGACTACCACCTGGAGTTCGTCCACGCCGAGTCGATAGGCGCCTACGCCGACCCGGCCTCCATAACCGAGGAGCTGTGGGACTACACCGGCCGGCTGACCACCAAATGGACGCCCGAGCAGTTGTCGGCCATCGGCGTGCGCCCCGGCCTGACCGGACCAGCGGCCGTCGGCGCCTTCGCCTACTCGGTCTTCCCCAACTGGTTCATCGCTGTATTCCCCAACGGGGGGGCCTCGGTGATGTGGTGGACGCCGGTGAGCCTGCGCCGGACCCGGGCCCGGGTCTGGAACTACTCGCCCGACCCCGACGCCGACCACCGGTCGGACTTCGAACTCCTGAAAGCCGTCCAGCGTGAGGACTACGCCATCTGCGAAAAGGTCCAGCAGGGCCTGGCCTCGCGCCTCTACCGCCCCGGCCCCCAGCACTACCTAGAACTAAGGATCCGCGGCTTCCAGCAGCAATTAATGACCATGCTGTCCGACCACCTTACCGCCGACGGCCCGCCCGCATCACGCGCCAACAACCTCACGCGAACTGTCAGCTAAGCCGAGAGCCACTCAGTCGTAGTCGCCTACGATCTGGCCAGCCGCTCACCCTCTGCTCCGTTCGACGGGGAGGAGTCTGAGGCCCGTGGGCAGTCAGCGGGGTGGGAGACGCAAGTTCCACTCTGCGGGGTGGACTGTGGAATCTCAAAGGCTACAATGCGCGTTTGGCTCCGTTGAAGGCACGAGGAGCGTTGCTTGGCATGGCCAACGATCAACCTATGAGTCTACGTGTCCCTGATTTCAACGTTGTTGCAGGTTCACCGTTTAAAAACGACCTCCTGGGTAGACGACCCGTGATAGAGGATTGGACGGCTCATTTCATTGAGAACGTTCAAGGCCCGTGTCACTTGGCTGTCAACGGCGGTTACGGGACAGGCAAGTCAGCCATGCTCAGGATGTGGGCCGAGCACCTTCGCAATGAAGAAGAGCGATATTACGTGGTGGAGATCAATTTCTGGGAAACAGCCTACTTAGACAATCCTCTGCTCGCCTTATTGGCCAAAATGCATGACCAGTCACTCATTAGCTTGAAAGGCGACTGGCCGACCAAATTGCTTACTATGGCTGGACGGGGCGCAATAGCTGCCGCCAATGTGCTACTCCCTGGGTTGCCTGTAGCCGATTTGGCTGGCGCTAGTCGTTCGTCAGATTTCAATAATATTGTGGAGTCACTAAAGCAGTTTGCTTCTTACGAGAAAGTTCTCCGCGACTTTGATGAGAGTATAGCCAAAGGTCTGGATGAGAGACGCCTTGTCGTGTTCGCGGACGAACTCGATAGATGCGATGCGCAATATGCGGTTAGGTGTCTTGAAATGGTGAAACTAATGTTTACTTCACAGAAGGTTGTTTTCGTCGCTGGCATCAACCTATCACAGCTAGACGCTGCCGTTCACAAATGCTACGGATGGGATGCACAAGCATACCGCAGACGGTTCATTGATCGAGTGTTGGATGTTCCGCCTCCAGTTGGGGATACTCTGAAGTCATACTTCAACAGGATAGCTGATACGGCTAATCTATCTGAACATCTCTTTGCCGCGCGACAAATCGTGGAGGATACGTTGCTTGGTAAGCCTGATGAATCTATGAACACTACAGCAGAGCCGGTATTAGCAACGACTGTCTCCCTGAGAGAATTACAACAATTCTCCTATCGGTGGATTGAGGTTTGTAGTCGACTCATCAACGATCCCCACCTGATCAAGGTCGAAAAGTACCTAGTAGCGCAGGTCGGCACCGTGCTGCTTATCGCCAAACACCTAGACCCAAAGGCGTATCAAGAGATGTTAGAAGGGTCTGGTTCAGACGCTGCTCTCTTTGAAGCCGTGAATCAGGCGCTTCGTTCACGGGCGGGGATCTATACTTCTCAAACCATGGCTCTGTTACAAGCTGTTCTATCGCTCTGTACAATAGTGACTGCCCATGGCGTTAGTAATCATGATTTTCGCATACTTTTGGACAGAGGGAGTCTTGAGAATGTGCGGCCATCGCAGATTTGGATGAACGCCATAGGCGAGATTGTCCAGGCCAATGTTCCGATATATGCTCAGCTACCAGACAGCCTATATAAGCGATCTCTCAAGGATATGGCAGGGTTGTCGTTTGATCAGTTAGACCGGATCGCGTCCACGGTGGAAGGATACTCTTCGGGGGCCTTAGGCAAATGAAGCAGGCCCGTTCCTTCTTGGTGATTCACTGGATGACGCAATCTAGGAACGATCTTCGCGGTATGACACTTCTGGACGCGCTGACCTCCAAATCCTACCACTCACGGACACAGCCCAGAGACAACCCGGTAGGGTGGGTTTATCCGCCCAACAGGAAGGCAAGGCAGGATGGCATATCTGATCTATCTAGACTCTACATTCAATAGTGACAGGTATTACGTTGCGCTTGTCGGCTGCAGAGCAGCTCTACAACTCAGTGAGGAAATATGAAGAAACTAGTCACCATTGCTATGGCATCAGCCGTGCTATTGGCATCAACAATCGTGTTTGCTGCGGCGGGTTTCAGCGATGTGCCGGTAGACCACCTTCAACGCGAGGATATAGACTACGCAGTTGCGCAGGAGTGGTTCTTCGGATATGAAGACGGCACATTCAAACCGGACAAAATCATCACTCAAAAGCAAATAACTACAGTGATAAACCGAGCCTTTCCAGAAGGCGCAACTCGCGCGGATTTAGCTACATTCATGCGTGCTGGCCAGCAGGCACTCAACGAAGCACAGTCGCGTCGAGCACGGATCTCAGTTGCCAACGGTGCGTCTATTGCAGAAATCTGTGAGGCAATGCAGGCAGGATATGAGAGCGACAAGGCGCAAGGTCGAATAGGTCGCGCAGGCGAATTTGTAACCGGCCTTAGTGTGTATTCCTACATAGAAAATGCATGTAAGCGCGACAGATATATTGGCGACCACGGGATCGACGCACAACGCTTCATTCGTGAAATAGCCTGTACTAATGAGAGCGGCGATGTGAACACTTACGAGCAGGAATTTACTGTTTCAACCAATAACCGATATATCTACAAGCAAGCTTTTGCCACTATTGACGGCAACAAGCGGGCCGTCACAGATATTCGTGATTTCGTGGAGCATTGCGCGCGCAACAGGTGTCTAAACTCTCATAACCATTATTCATACTCTCTTAGATCAGGCGAATACAACATATGCTCAGGTGAGAGAATGAAGTTTGAAGCACCGACAACCGGCGACTATACTGTGACAAGCGATAGGGCAGACACAAGGCAGGGAACTGTGCATCGGACAATCTTTGGGATTGAGATCACGCCAACGCCAGGTGCTGAGCTGCCTGAGACTATCCATCTTGCCTTCCGCTCTGACGACGGCAGCCAGAATATTTCTACAACAGTAATAGTCCATCGCAAAATGCCAGTATGCGATAGTAGTAATCCTTTGGTGGCACACCCTGTACTGCAGTACGTCAATTTGAACGGCATGCTTCGCTGCCCATAAGCGATTCAACCGCGAGCCGCCGTCGGCGTAGCGGTACAGACCGACATCAACGCCGCGGTCACCGCGAGCTTTGACGACGGGGCCCGGGTAAAGCCGTTCCGACTCCAGGCTATCCTGGACCGCTACCAAGAGCAAAACGGAGTCCGCTCTTCGGTGAGGTGGAACTGGAGCACTCATGGTTGACTGGGCCCATGGCTGAACAAGAGAACGAACAGCCCAAATCTCGGCACCGATGGTGGCGCCGACGCCGCGACCGCAGGCCTGAACACGAGAACGAACTGGCCGAGTTGGCCGAATCTCGGCGTTATTACCAAGACCTCGTCGAGCGTTTCGAGGCGACCGTTGAAGGGCCCATCGCAGCCGCCGAGGCGGCCTCCCGGCCAGTCGGCAGGCTCTCGACGGTCGGCGCCGACGGCCTTGAGAGGCAGAAGAGATTCCGGTGCAGCGCCCCCCAGGCCATCGCCCACCTCGACGAACTGGACCTCAGCGGGGACCTTGGCACTTTCGTTGATGCCATGAGAGTTTGGGCCCGCGACGCCCTCTCCTTCGACCGCTCCGGTTGGCAATTCCTAAAACAGATATACGAGGCGGCCGACGATACCGAGGCCACCGCCCGACTGCTGGTCGAGGCGCTGCGCCTGCCTCGCGACAGCGCGGAGGCTCACAGCAAGATCAACGACTTGGCCGCCGAGGTGAAGCGGATCCGCTCGGGGCACTACCCCGAACCCGGCCGCTCAGCCTTCCTGGCATCCTACTTTTGGGCATTGCAAGACCGGACGAACTGGCCCGTCTCCTGGCCGAGCGCCACGAAACTCATCGAGTGCCTCACCCGCAAGAAGCTGCCGCCCACCTCGGAACCGGCCGACCGCTATCAGCAGTACCAGCAGGCGATCCAAGCGTTCGACGACGATGTGGAGCAGTTCGAGCGGGTCGCAGTCTGGTGGGCAAGAAACAAAGCCGACACCTTGTAGTCAGCACTACCGCTGGAATTACGGGGATGAGATGAAATAATTGGGTCCACGCGCTCGTCTGTGTACTCGTCTTAGGTGACGGCCTGCCGCTTCGATATCGTTAGCGACCTGGTCGGCTTCCTGGGCAGTAATCTTATTCAGTGCGACGACTTCTCGGAGGATGTCGATTGAGTCTACAACGTTCTCGATTCCTAGGCGAAGACGTAGTCGCGCTAATCCGTACGCTGCATTATCATCTGTGGCGAACTGACCTTGATGCTTCTCGGCAAAATAAATACTTTGAGCTTCTCCCAGATGAGCATGTGGGTATGGATGATCTTCTGGCAACATGAGCATAGATTGCAGACCGACAATTTCGCTAGTATCTGCTCTTGTCGGACTTACTGGCCTCCCCAGCCAGGTTTCTTGGAGTATCATTATGCAATGATGTACGCCTTTATTAGCAGCAGTTGCGATTTCCTTCTGAACACTTGTAGTCCATCTTGGCTCAGGCCGATGGGCGTGGCATATTTTGAGGATATCCATCCGCGAGACGGCAGCAAAGTGGCGCAAAGTTACGGCATCATATAGCACGGGCCCCATAAAGTTCTTATGATTTGCCGGTTATGCGGCTACTGGATCGGCGTCTGAGGCAGATCTCGCTGTTTCGTCTGAATCGCGCGGTGAAGAATAATCACCGTTTATGGCGTCAGTTGATCCAGATTCTATGGAATGGATTCCTTCAATCAGATCGTCGGCGTCTAAATTGAGCAGTCCCGCTAAAGGATTCACACTGACATGTCCTGCGAGCACTCCGCGCCAGCATCGCTTGGTTAGCAGACTCGGCGGATGTCTCTCAGGTCTGGTGCCGCGCTCGGCAAGCAACTTCCTGGCCAGACCGGTCTCGCCGAGAGCGTGGACAAGACCAACCCAACTCGCGGATTTTAGCGAATCACGGCCGCATGCATTAATAATTTGAAGATTATGCAATCTATAGATGAGCGATTCGTAACTCACACCGAATCTGACTAGCATGTGTGCTAAAGATTCAGGCCCTAGTCCGTTAGTGTCAATTATTTCTTGTATGTAGTGTTCAGGCATCAGCAATGCAGCAGCAAAACCGTTCGCGAATCGCTCGTTATCAGTTGACCCTCGTAGATTTATATCAATGTGGAAGAGGCATTCATCTTGATTCAACACGTGGCCGAGTTCGTGAGCAAGTGTAAAAAGCGCCTGTGGCGTCGGTTGGTCGGCGTTGACTAGAATGAGGGGGAACTCGGGGTCGGTGATCGAAGCGCCCAACGGCGCGCCCGGCTCACGGGCTTCAATCATCACGTCGACGCCTAGGCGCATCTCAATGGCGGAAGCCAGATCAGCCAACCGGGTGTTCCCGTTATCGGCAAACCCGAGACGGCCGGTAGCCCACTCTGCTAGATCGTTGGCGTGGCCACCCCAGGTTGTCGATGATTCCCGCTGAGGTGCGCTGTTGATTTGAAAGGGGATTGAGGCATGGTGATGGTTGCGGCTCAACACATGGTGCAACTCTGCCAGCGACGTGAGGCGCCTCGCCGTCTCACACGAAACCTTGTCACCGTTTGTGCGGGTCGCTACCGGAAGGCGTCCGAGCAGCGAGTCAGGCTCAAAGATCGCCATTGGCGAAACCCCCAGAGCCCATGCCAAGTCCAGGACTTCTTCCGCCTCGCCGTCCCAACCGCCGCGCTCTATGTTCCACACGACGTCGACATCAAGCCCCGCCGCCTCTGCCAACTCCGAGGCCGTGAGGCCAGCGTGCTCCCTCAGCCGCCGTAACTGGCCGCCGACGGAGGCTCCTTCGTCCATCCGCTCCAGTATAAACCGCGGTCGGGATAGCTACCCAAGCCGTTGGCGCACTATCTCGCACAGCTCCAAGAGCGCGGCCTGGGAGCGGGACACCGAGGCGGCGAAGCCCAGGAAACCGTGGCTCATGGCGCCGAAGTGCAGAAGGGCGGTGTCGACTCCGGCGGCGGCGCAGGCCCGGGCCAGGTCGAGGCCCTGGTCGCGGAGCGGGTCGAAGCCGGCGGTGACCACCACGACAGGGCACAGGCCGGCCAGGTCGGCTCGCAGCGGGCTCAACTCCGGCCTCGACCGGTCGATACCGGGCGGCGCGTACTGGTCCCAGTACCAGGCCATCTTGGCCCTGGTCAGAAAGTAGCCCTCGGCGCAATCGGCCATGGAGGCGTCGTCGAGCCGGTGATCGACCACCGAGCAGGTCAGCAGGCACAGCCTCAGGCTTGGGCCCCCGGCGTCTCGGGCCCGCAGGGCGGCTCCCAGGGCCAGGTTGCCGCCCGCGCTGTCGCCCGCCACCCCCAGCCGGCCCGGGTCCGCGCCCAGGTCGGCGCCGCGGGCCGCGGCCCAGCGGCAGGCGGCCCAGGCGTCGTCGGCCGCGGCCGGGAACGGGTGCTCGGGGGCCAGCCGGTAGTCCACCGACAGCACTGCGCACCCGGCCCGGTTGGCCACGGCCCGGCACAGGCCGTCCTGGATCTCGAGGTCGCCGATCACCCAGCCGCCCCCGTGGAAGAAGACGAGCAGGGGCGGCGGGGGCGAAGCGGGCCCGCCGGGGCGGTACAGCCTGAGGGCCAGGGGGCCGCCGGGGCCGCCGATGCTGAAGTCCTTTACCGCCTCCACCGGCTCGGGCGGGCCCTTGAGTCGGGCCGCCGGCGACGGGCGGCGGGCCGCCTCCACGCTGAACGGCTCGCCGCCGCCGGGCAGCGACTCCAACACGGCGGCCATCTCCGGATCGACGCCGCCGCCGCGGTCTACAGGCCTCGGCATGATCTCCGCGGAGGGCTGAACCCACTCGCTCCCCGGATTACGCCGCCGCGGCGATCGGCTGGTTGCGGCATGGTCTCAAACAGGGGGCCCGGCCAGATTGACGGTGAAGCGTCTGATGTTATTATCTCCCGGACCTGACGATTGCTTGGACTGCTTAGGACGGGCGAACCAATCCTGGAGGGACCCATGAATTCAAGGCTTCTGAAGGCGCTGGCGCCGGTGCTGGCGCTCGGCCTGCTGGCCGCCGCTTGCGGCGGCGACGACGACACCGAGACGTCACCGGCCCAAGAGTCCGGCGGCACGACCGCCACCACGACGGCCCCGGACTCCGACGAGGAGATGGCCCCAGAAGAGCCAGAAGAGGAAGCGCCCGCCGAGACGCAAGAAGAAGCGCCCCCCGAAGAGGACATGGACGAGCCGGAGGAGCTGTCGGGCCGCCTGGTGTGGTGGTCGGACTGGACCATCGAGCAGACCGAGGCCTTCATCGACGCCTTCAACGAGGTCCATCCCGGAGTCAACGTCGAGTACACCCGCTCGGACGACTCGGAGATGTACAACCGCTTCGTCACCGAGTCCGACGCCGGGACCATCGACGCCGACATAGTGATCATCGGCTGGGACGGCTTCTCGCGCGAATGGGACGGCAAAGGCTGGCTCCACTCCTACAACTCGCCCGAGGGGGCCGAGCTGCACCCCGATCTGAGGGCCGAGAACGGCACCTGGTACACCTATGGCACCCTGCTCGAGGGCATATGCCACAACACCGAGCGGACCGAGGAGCTCGGGCTCGACGCCCCGACGCAGTGGGAGCATCTGGCCGATCCCCAGTACAAGGACGAGATCGTCATGCAGGACATCCTCAAGGTGGGCAGCGGCGCCCACGACCTGATGATCGAGACCAGGGTCTACTGGGACGACGACGAGCGCTGGGAGGCCTTCTGGCAGGGCTACGGCGCCAACAACATCGTGTTCCAGACCAGCTACACCGAGGCGCAGCAGCAGCTCGTGCAGGGCAACTTCGCCGTGCTCGGCCTCTGCTACCTCGACTTCGTCCAGCCGTCCATCGACCAGGGCGCCCCGGTGGTGTGGAGCGCCCCCGAGCCGGTGGTGACGGTGGGGTTCACGGTCAACATCCCGGTCAACGCGCCCAACAAGGAGAACGCCGAGGCGTTCGTCGACTTCATCCTCAGCGAGGACGGCCAGGCCGCGGTGGCCGATGTGGTCGGCCAGGTGCCGGCCCGGCCGGGGGCGCCGTTCCCCGAGGCGGCCAAGGTGGCCGAGGGCGTCCCCCAGATCCTGGCTCTGGGCACCCCCCGGGCCATAGACGAGTTCAACAACAACGCCGAGTGGTACGTCGATCTGGCCAAGGAATGGTTCGACTTGCGCTGACCCGGACGGGGCCCGGTCCGGCCGCCGGGCGCCGCCTCATGTGACCGCCATGGCGGCCGACCAGTCCCCGTTCTCGCCCCCGGGCCCCTCCGACCCGCCGGAGGGCCCGGGGGCGGCCGCACCCTCGGCGGCCCCCGGCGGCCGGGAGGCGCTGCGGGTGGAGGGCCTGGAGAAGCGCTTCGGGCCGGTGGCCGCGCTCACCGGGGTCAGCTTCACCATCGGCGCCGGCGAGTTCGTCACCCTGCTCGGGCCCAGCGGGTGCGGCAAGTCCACCATCCTGCGGATCGTGGCCGGGATCGAGGAGCCCACCCGGGGCGCGGTGACCGCCGGGGGCGAGGTGGTCAACGACACCTCCGCGGGGATCATGACGCCCCCCGACAAGCGCGACCTGAGCATGGTCTTCCAGTCCTACGCGGTGTGGCCCCACAAGACCGTGGCCGACAACGTGAACTTCCCCCTCCGCTACCGGAAGGTCCCCCGGCGCGAGCGGCCGGCCATGGTGGACGACGCGCTGCGGGCGGTGCGGATGGAGGGCTACGCCAGCCGCTACCCGCATCAGCTCTCGGGCGGGCAGCAGCAGCGGGTGGCCATCGCCCGGTCCATCGTCGGGCGCCCGGGGCTGCTGCTGCTCGACGAGCCGCTGTCCAACCTCGACGCCCGCCTGCGCGAGGACATGCGGATCGAGCTCAAGCGGCTGCAGCTCGAGCTCGGCCTCACCATGCTGTACGTGACCCACGACCAGGCCGAGGCCCTGGCCATGTCGGACCGGATCCTGGTGATGGACCACGGCCGGGTGCTGCAGGAGGGCACGCCCGAGGAGGTGTACCGGGGGCCGCAGTCGCTGGCCGCGGCCCGGTTCCTGGGCGTGAAGAACGCCTTCGGGGGCACGCTGGCCGCGCCGGGGACCGTCGATGTGCTGGGCCGCAGGCTGCCCGCCCGGGTGGTCGGGGAGGCCGCGGCCGGCGACCCGGTGACGGTGGCCATCCGGCCCGACGGCTTCGTGCGGGCGTCTCCGGGCGGGCACACCGAAGCCATCGACGGGGAGATCCGGCTGACCGAGTTCCTGGGCCAGGCCTATGACCACGAGATCGACGTCGACGGCGCCACCCTCATCGTCCGCACGGCCGAGCGCCTCGGCGGCCGGGGCGACCCCGTCTCTTTGGGCCTGGCCCCGTCGGCCGCGGTCGCCTTCCCCGAGCCGCCGGAGGCCGAGCCCGCCCGATGAGCGAAGCGGCGGCCGAGGCGGGCCTCCCGTCGGCCAAGCGGGAACCGGACGAGGGCCTCCCGCCGGATGGGCGCCGACCGGCCGCCCGCAGAGGCCCGCCGGGCGGGTGGGGCCAGGCCGCCCGCCGGAAGCTGCTGTCGTTCCCGTTCCTTCTGCGGGCCGGGCTGAGCGCCGGCGTGGCCGTGCTGGTGGTGTTCCCCTTCTACCGCCTGATCCTGGGCTCCTTCCAGACCGGGGGGCCGCCGGAGAGGGGCGCCCTGACCCTGGAGAACTACCGGGCCACCTTCCACAAGTCCAGCGACATCATCGCCAACACGCTGCAGTTCGCGGTGGGCCAGACCGTCGTGCCGCTGGTCATCGGGGTGCTGCTGGCCTGGGCGGTGACCCGCACCGACGTCCCCTGGCGGGGGGTGTGGGAGTTCTCCACCCTGGGCCTCTACTTCATCCCCCTGCTGGCCGCGGGCACGGCCTGGAGCATCCTGCTGGGCGGGCGCAACGGGATGCTCAACGAGCTGGTCAGGGCGGTCACCCCCTGGGACGGCTTCGACGTGAACTCGATGGCCGGGATGGTCTTCGTGCAGTCCCTCTACCTGGTGCCGCTGGTCTTCCTGGTGGTGGGGGCCAGCATGCGCAACGTCCACCCCGACTACGAGCACGCGGCCCGCATCAGCGGGGCGTCCCCGTGGGCCGCCTTCGGGCGGGTCACCCTGGGGCTGTCGCGGCCCGCCCTGCTGGCCGCGGCGGTGCTGTGCTTCATCATCGGCCTCGGCTCGATGGAGATACCGCTGCTGTTCGGCTTCCCGGCCCGCGAGCACGTCCTGACCACCGACATCTACCACGCCCTGCGGGTGCGGTTCCCGCCCGAGCACGGGCGGGCCTCGGCCACCGGGGTGGTGCTGCTGGCCGGGTCGATGGTGGTGCTGGTGCTGTATCTGCGCTCGATCCGCCACAGCGAGCGCTACGTGACGGTGGCGGGCAAGAGCGGGCCGGAGACGCCGGTGCGCCTGGGGCGGTGGCGCTGGGTGGTGTTCGGGCTCTGCGCCGGGTTCTTCTTCTTCACCATGGTGCTGCCCTTCGCCGCGGTGGTGATCGGCTCGCTGCTGCCGTTCATCGGCCGGCCCGACTCGGAGCTGCTGGCCCAGGCCTCGCTGGAGAACTACCGGCAGCTCTCGGACAACCCCATCCTGTGGCGCTCGCTGAAGAACAGCCTCACCCTGTCGCTGGGGGCCGGGTTCTTCGTCATGGTGTTCGGGTCGCTCATCGCCTACTGCGTGGTCCGCTTCCGCAGCCGGTGGAGCCGGATGATCGACTACGGGGCCAGCCTGCCGCTGATGATCCCCGCGGTGGTGCTGGCCACCTCGCTGCTCTACACCTACATCACCCTGAGGCTCCCGGGCGGGTTCGCCATCTGGGGCACGCTGTGGATCATGGGCATCGCCTACGCCGTCTACTTCCTGCCGGTGTCCATCCGCCAGATGACCGGCCCGATAGTGCAGCTATCGGCCGACCTGGAGAACGCCAGCCGGATCTCGGGCGCGGGCAGCCTGGCCACCATGGCCCGGATCGTGATCCCCATCCTGCGCCCGGCCCTGCTGGGCGGGATGGTGCTGGCCTTCATCACCTTCATGCGGGAGTTCACCGCGTCGGTGCTGCTGTTCCGCTCGGGCACCGAGGTGATCTCGACGGTGATGTACAGCTTCTACTCCAACGGGCGGCTGCCGTTCGTGGCCGCCATCTCCGTCGGCCTGTGGGCGGCCAGCCTGCTGCTGATGCTGGTGCTCAGGTTCCTGCTGAAGGCCCGGATCAGCTTCTGACCGCCCTGGCCAGCCCGGCCGGGGCCTCGTTCGGGGCGGCGACGGGGGCAGGCCCCCTGTGAATCAGGCCGACGCCGCGGCCAGGGCCTCGTTCAGGCCCGCCAGGGAGCCGGGCTCGCCCATGTTCAGGGCGTGCTCGGCGATGGACCGGCGGGCCGCCTCGTCGTAGACGCAGGCGGCCAGCGAGTCGAACTTGCCGCGGATCTCCACCGGGGTCAGCGGGTTCCCCGGATCGCCCTTGGGCTCGTCGGTCTCGGCGTAGAAGTCGCCGCCGCCCGCGGCCACCCTGGCCCACGCCCGCCACCGCTCGGGATAGACCCGGTCGATCTCGGGGTCGACCTCGTAGCGGACCCGGTCGGCCACCCCGAGCACCTCCTTGTCCTCCAGCGCCTCATCGCAGTACTCGGCCAGCCCCGCCTGCCCCCGCATCAGGGCCACCGCCGCGCCGTAGTGCAGGCTGAACTGGGCGTCCACCACCGAGCGGGGGCGGCGCTTGGCCTCGGACGGCTCGGCCACTATGTCCACCGCCACCGACGGCACCCCGATGAGCACGTCTTCCACCTCGTCGCCGGACAGGCCGTGGGCGGAGCGGATGGCCAGCAGGGCGTCGATGGGGCCCTGGTTGTAGCGGCAGCAGGTGTGGGCCTTGACGCTGGTGGCCGCCACCTCCAGCGGCCACTCCCCCCAGCCCTCCAGGAGCCGGTCGGGCCGGGGCGCGCCGCTGTAGGCGGCCAAGAAGCCCCGCTCGCCGGCGATCCCGTCCTCGGTGCCCCGGTAGCCGTCGGCGGCCAGCAGGGCGGCCTCCACCCCGCTGCGGGCGGCCAGCGCCGGGTGCAGGCGCTTGGTCCAGGCCCCGTCGACGAGGAACTGCATGCTCCCCGAGGCCATGGACCCGGCGATCCCCACGGCCGAGGCCAGGCCGCCGGCGTCGAGGCCGAGGACCGCGCCCGCGCCCGCGGCCGCGCCCAGCGCGCCGATGGTGCCGGTGGGATGGAAGTGGCGCCCGTAGTGGGCGGGCGGGTCGGCGGCCCGGCCCGTCCGGCACATCACCTCGTAGCCGACGGCCGCGCCCTGCACCAGCTCCCGCCCACCCGCGCCGGACAGCGCGGCGGCGGCCAGCACCGCCGGGAAGATCACCACTCCGGGATGGCTGGAGGAGGCGTTGTGGACGTCGTCGTACTCGATGGAGTGCCCGGCCACCGCGTTGGCCATGGCCGCCACCGCGGCCGGGGCCGACTGTCCGGTCCCGACGACGGGGGCGGTGGCCGCCGCGGAGTAGCCGACCCGCTCCATGGTGCGGCGGAAGCAGACGGCCGAGTCGGTGGTCGAGCCGTTGGCGGCCACGCCCAGGTGGTCGAGCAGCAGGGTGCGCACCGCCCCCAGATCGCCCTCGGTCAGGTCGTCGTAGCCGATCCCGCCCGCCGCCTCGATCAGATCTCTGGTCCGGTTCAAAGCTGTCCCTCCTTCATTTCTAAGTCGTCACGCCGCCGCCGCGGTCATTTCGCCGCCTTCGCTGCCGCCGCCGATCTCTTTGCCGCCTTCGCCTTCGCCGCCAACCTGCTTCGCCGTCATCACCCGCGCCGCTGTCACGTCGCCGCGATCACGTCGATCTCGATGAGCATCCCCTCGATGGCGAAGTTCGAGACCTCGATCATGGTGGACACCGGGCAGCGGCCCTCATCGAAGTACTCCGACCGCACCTCGCGCACCGGCCACTTGTGGCTGTCGATGTCGCGCAGGTACACGGTCATGTCGCAGATGTCGTCCAGCGTGGCCCCGGCCGCCTCCAGCTCTTTGGCGATGAGCTCGAAGCAGCGGCGGGTCTGGTCCCGGATGTCGTCGGAGACGACGGCCAGGTCGGGGCCGACCCCGGCCATGCCCGCCACGAAGATCAGGCTCTCAGGCTTGGTGAACTTCACCACATGGCTGTAGCTGCGGTTGCCCGAGTCCCACAGGCCCTCGGGGTTGATGACTTCTTTGGGCATCAGAGACCTTTCGCCCCGACCTCGAGACGGCGCCCGCCGCCGGGTCGGGGATCGATGATTTCTTCGGGCATTGAGAACCTTTCGCGGCTCGCTCAGCGGTCGGTGGAGTAGGGGCCCTTCTCCCGCCAGATCTGACCGGTGGAGCAGTGCAGGCCCCCGCCCTCCTTCATGAACTCCGAGTAGGGGACCTCGATGACCTCGACGCCGGCCCGGCGGACCTTGGCGATGCTCTCGGTCGCCTCGGCGTGCATTATCACCAGGCCCGGCTCGATGAGCATGACGTTGGCCGGCCCGAACCGCACGTGCTCCTCGTGGTCCACCTCCACGACGGCGTAGCCGCGGGTGCGCAGCCACTCCAGGGTGGCGAAGTCGAGGCCGGGCGGGTAGGCGATCACCTTGTCGACGTCCAGGGCGGCCAGCAGCAGGTCGGGGTGGTGGCTGGTGCCGGTGGCGGCGTCGTAGTAGCACGACCCCGGGAACTCGACGTGCAGGAAGGTCATGTCGTCTACATCGAGGCCGGCCGAGCGGGCCACCACCGGCTTGACCTGGGCCAGTCCGTCGTCGTTGAAGGCCATGCCGTTGCCGGAGATGAACACGTCCTCGGCCAAAAAGGAGCAGGGCCCGATCTCGAAGATCCCCTTGCCGGTGACGGCGAACAGCACGGGCACGCCCAGGCGGGTCCAGGCCCACAGGGCCAGGTACTCGGCCCGGCCGTAGGCCAGGGGCTGCACCCCGCGCTTGGGCAGCACCGACCCGCCCCGCAGCACGAACAGCTCCGCCGCCGCCCAGGTGCTCTTGCTCGGGCCGTAGGCCGACACCGGCGGCTGGGGGAAGCGGACCCGGTGCACAACCACGCCCTGGGACTCGAGGGCCTGCTCGTAGGCCAGGCTCTGATCGGCCATCTTGGGGATGTCGATGCTGGAGTAGGCGTCGGCCATCTTGGGGAAGTACTCGGGGTCCAGGTCGTGGTAGGGGAACTTCTCGGCCTCGGTGATCTCGGTCAGCACCACCTCGCGCAGCCGGCCGATCCCGTTCTTGCCGCACTCGCGGCCCCACACCCGCGGGTACACCTCCAGATGGTCCAGGCGGTGCCACACGTCGGTGGAGGGGGCCCGCCCCTTCACGTAGCCCGGCATCTGCTCCAGGGTGAACTCGCCGGCCCGCAGCCGCCGCTGCATGTCGGCGATCTGCTCCTCGTACACAGGCGGCAGCGGCGGCATCGTGGGCACGCCCGCCCCCGCCGCGGGGGCATCAACAGACATCACAACCTCCTAGTTGGCGTTCTCTCATTGGCTTCGCAACACTCCCCGGTCGACGGGCTCGACCTCATCGGCTTCAGAGCCCTCCCCCCGGCGCCGGTGTCTCCGGGCCGGGCGGGCCGGGCGGGCCGGGCTGCGGCCAGCGGGTCCCATCAGCTTCAGAACACTCCCCCGGTCACCGACAGCGACTCGGCGGTTATGCCCGAGGCCATGTCGGAGGCCAAGAAGGCCACCGCGTCGGCCACCTCGCCGGGCTGCACCAGCTTGCGCAGCGCGGTCCGGGCCAGGATCCGGTCCTCGACCTCGGCCAGCGACGCGCCGTGCAAGCGGGCGTCGCGGGCCATGGTGGCCGTGTTCATCTCCGATTCGACCGCGCCGGGGCAGACGGCGTTCACCCGGACCCCGGCCGGCCCCACCTCCCGGGCCAGCGACTGGGTCAGGCCGATCACCCCGAACTTCGACGCGCAGTAGCCGGAGAAGTCGGGCTCGCCCCTCAGGCCGCCGATCGACGAGATGTTCACGATGCTGCCGCCCCCGGCGGCGGCCATGAGCGGGGCGAAGGCCCGGCAGACCAAGAACACGCCGGTCAGGTTCACGTCGATGGTCTCCTGCCACCGGTCCGGGTCGATCTCGGCCACCGATCCGAACCGGGCCACCGCCGCGGTGTTCACCAGGGCGTTCACCGGGCCGTGCTCATCCCAGGCGCGGGCCGCGGCCTGCTCGACCTGCCCGCGGTCGGTCACGTCCACCGCCCGGGCTCCCAGGCCGGCGTCGGCGGCCGCGGCCAGGGCGGTCTCGGACACGTCCCACACCTCGGTCCGGGCGCCGTGCTCGGCCAGCCGCCGGGCCACGACCATGCCGATGTCGCCCCCGCCGGTGACCACGGCGCGGCGCCGGTCGAGCAGCCCCACCCCCGGCAGCCCTCCCCCGCTTCGGGCCCGGCTCAGGCCGCGGCCCGCGGGGAGGCCGCCAGCCGGGGGGCGACCTCGCCCATGAACAGCTCGTGCGACCGGCGCACCTGGTCGTAGGTCAGCTCGCCGAAGGAGAACTCCCCCACGAACACGTTCACGCCCAGGTGATCGCGCAGGCGGTCGATCTTGGCCGCCACCGTCGACGGCGAGCCGTGGACGAACCGGAGCCCCTCGGCGGCGGCGTCCATGTCGGCCCGGATGGCGGCCATGCGGCCCAGCGAGGCCGAGGTGGCCCGGCGGACGGCGGAGTCGCCCACCCGGTGCGAGCGCCGCCTCTCCTCCTCGAACAGGGCGAGCTGGCGCAGGAAGTGGTCGTACATCAGCTCTTTCGCCTCGGCGTCGGTCTCGGCCACCAGGGCGGAGGCCAAGTAGCACACCGGGCGGCGGTCGGGGGCGATGCCGGCCTCGTCGCAGCCCCGCCGGTACTCGGGGAACACCGCCTCGTACAGCTCCAGGCCGGCCACCGCGAACCCCCCGATGCCGAAGCCGCGCTTGCCGTACTCATAGGCCGTGGCCGGGGTGTTGGTGGGGACCCAGACCGGGGGGTGGGGGGGCTGGAGGGTCTTCCAGGGCAGGTCGACGTCGACGTACTGCCAGTGCTCGCCCACGTAGGAGAAGGGGCCGTCGCTGGTGAACGCCTTGAGCACGATCTCCAGGCCCTCCTCGAACCGGGACCGGTCGCTGTGGGTGTTGATCCCGTAGGAGGTGTGCTCGTGGGGGGTGATGCCCCGGCCGAAGCCCATCTCCAGGCGGCCGCCGGACATGTGGTCCAGGATCAGCAGCTCCTCCACCACCCTCAGCGGCTGGCTGATGGGCAGCAGGACCACCATCGGCCCGAACCTCATCCGCTCGGAGTTCTGAGCCACCACGGTGAGCGACACCGGCTGGGACGGGGCCATGGAGAAGCGGCCGGTGAAGTGGTGCTCGGTGGTGAAGAAGTAGTCGTAGCCCAGCTCGTCGGCCAGCCGCACCTCGGCGGCGAACTCGTCGAGCCGCTGCTTGGGGCTGGCCGTCTCCTTCTCGGCGACGTGGCTGAAGACGGCGAACTTCACGGGCGGTCCGTGGAGTAGGGGCCCTTGTCCCGCAGCAGCCGCAGGGTGGAGCAGTGCAGGCCGCCGCCGATGCGCAGGAACTCCGAGTAGGGCGTCTCGATCACCTCCACCCCGGCCTTGCGCACCGCGGCGACGGCGTTGGGGGCCTCGGAGTGCATGATGACCAGGCCAGGCTCGATGGTCATGACGTTGGCCGGGGCGAAGCGCCGCTGCTCCTCGGGCTCCACCTCGACCATCTTGTAGCCCCGCTGGCGCAGCCATTCGTAGGTCCGGAAGTCGAGGCTGGGCGGGTAGACGATCACCTTGTCGACGTCGAGCGCCCCCAGCGACATGTCGGGATGGTGCGACTGCCCCGTCTTGGGGTTGAAGTAGATGTTGCCGGGGAAGTTGACGGCCAGCGTGGTCATCTCCGACTCCTCCAGGCCGGCCGACCGGGCCACCACCGGGAGGATCTGCTCGAGGCCCTCGGCGTTGTAGGCCAGGCCCCGGCCGGCCACGAACACGTCCTCGGCCAGCCAGAAGCACGGCCCGGCCTCGCACACCCCGGTGCCGGTGACGGTGAAGACGGGCGGGATGCCCAGGCAGGCGAACGCCCACAGGGCCAGGTACTCGGCCCGGCCGGTGCCGAAGGGGCTGATGGCGATCTTCTCGATGATGGAGCCGCCCCTCACCACCAGCAGCTCGTTGGCCGCCCAGGTGCCCCGCATCGGCCCGTAGGCCCCCACGGCGGGCTGGGGGAAGTCGATGCGGTACACCGTCACGCCCGCCTGCTCCAGGCAGTCCTGGTAGGCCAGGCTCTGGTCGCGCATCCGCCCGATGTCGAGATCGTCGTGGGAGAGGCCCATGGTGGGGAAGTACTGGGGGTCGTCGTCGTAGAGGGGGAACCGCTCCGACTCGGTGATGTTCACCAGGGCCGCCTCCCGCAGCCTGCCGATCCCGTTGGCCCCGCACTCGCGCCCGTAGATCTTGGGGTAGATGTCCAGGTAGTCCATCTGGTGCCAGACATCGACGCTGGGGGGGCTGCCGGGCACGTAGCCGGGGAGGCTCTCGAGGGTGAAGCCGCCGGACTCCAGCTCGGCCTGGGTGGCCGCGATCCTCTCGGCCCACACCCGGGGAAGCGGCGGTTCGGTCGGGACGTCTGAAGCCATGGGCACCCCGGTCGGAGTCGGTGACGATTCGTCGAGCGACCTCCGGCCCGACGCTGAATAGTAACCCACCAGACACTCAGCCGGTCAAACCGCCCTCGTGCCTGCAGGCGTTGAGGTGAGCCGTTCGCCGGGGCTCTGGCCGTGCCGCTGGCAGGCACAACCCCGTGGTTGGTTCCCAGGCGAGCTGTTCGCCGGGAGGCTGGGCGCGCTGCCGACGACCGGGCCGCTCCCCTGCCCCGCGGTCGTTACGCTGCGGGGCGTGGCAGTGCTGTCGGCCGCCGAGCGGGACCGACGCTGGCAGGCGCTGCGAGAGGCGATGAGCGCCGAGGGCTGGGCCGCCCTGGTGGTGGCGGGCGGCCCCGACCCCGGCCCGGTGCGCTACGTGTCCGGCAACCCCAAGCTGACCGCGGACTGCGCCGCGGTGATGGCGGAGGGCCGGGCACCCGTGCTGCTCGCCCCGGCCGGCGCCGAGCTGCGGGGCGGACCGGGCTGGATCGACGAAGTCCGAGCTATAGCCAGCCCCGAAGACATCGGGACCGCGGCGCTCAAGCTGCTGGAGGAAAGCGCCACGGCGGAGGGGGTCAGCACCAGCAACCGAGGCGGTACCGGTGGCTCGGGCGGCGTCGCCAGCCAGACGGGGATGACCGCTCCGGCGACTGGGGCGGCCGGTGCCAGCCGGGTGGGCATTGCCGACATGGCTTTGGTGCCGGCCAGCGTGGCCGAAACGCTGGGCGGGCGGTTCGAACTGGCCGACGCCGGGCCGGTCTTCGCCGCCTGCCGGGCGGTGAAGAGCCCCGAGGAGCTTGACGCGGTGCGAGAGGCGGCCTGGGTGGCCGACCGCTGCCTCGAGCACCTACTGGAGACGGCCGAGCCGGGCCAGACCCTGCGCCAGATCGCCGCCGACCTCACCCGGCGGGCACTGTCGCTGGGTGCCTGCCGCCTGGATGCGACCGTGGCCGCCGGCGCCTTCGCCAGCAGACGGATCGGCGGGGCTCGCCCGCCCGACGACGGCCCGCTGGTCCCGAGCCAGCCGCTCTGCCTGCGCCTAGAGGTAACCGGGCGCCTCGGCTACCGGGCGGTGCTGGGGCGGCCGGTCGGGTTCGCTCCCCCCGGCGAGGCCGCCGAGCGAGCGGCGCGGGCCGCGGCCACCGCGCTCGACGCCGCGGTGCGGATTATGGGCCTCGGCGTCAGCGGTGCCGCCGCCCACCGGACGGCCGCCGAGGCCGCAGCCTCCGAGGGCGCGGCGCTGGTGGGGCCGCTCGGCGGCGGAGTGGGACTCGGCGGCCGCGAGCCCCCCTCAGTGGCCGAGGATTCAGACGACATGACCGCTGCGGGCAACGCCATCGCCCTGACGGCCCACGTCATCGACGAGGCGACCGGCGAGGAGGCCAGCGCGTCCGACACCGTGATCATCGGAACCGACACCGGGCGGCGGCTCTCCGAACTCCCGGTCGGAACTCTCTACCCCCGCCGCCTCTCCCGCTGACTATGCCGGGCCCAGCGACGCGTCGACGCGCCTGAGCCACGGACCAGCCAGCGCCGACCGGGCGGCGGCGCGGGCTCAGCCAGCCGGCACGCCGAAGCCGTCCACCGCGACCGCGACCCCTCGGTCGGCTGACGTGCCGAAAGCATCAGCCCGCGGGCGCGGCCTCAGTCGGCTGGCGGGCCGAAGGCACCTTGGGCGGCTAGGGCCTTGATGCGGGCCTGGTCGTAGCCGAGCAGGTTCTCCAGCACGTGGCCCCGGTCGGCGTCGAGCGGCGGGGCCCGGCGGTGATCCGAGCGGGGCGGCCCGACCCTCACCGGCGTGACCGGCTGGCGCACCGTCCCGAAATGGGGGTGCTCGGTGTCCGCCACCAGGCCTCGGGCCAGGGTGTGGGGGTCGCGCAGCGCCTCGGGGGCGGACAGGACCGGCCCGGAGGGGACGCCCGCGGCCTGCAGCGCGGCCAGCCACTCCGAGGCCCCCCGGGTGCGGAAGATCTCCCCCAGCAGCCCGGTCAGCTCGTCTTTGTTGCGGCGGCGGGCCTCGAAGTCGGCGAAGCGGGGATCGTCGGCCAGCTCGGGGCGGCCCACAACCTCGGTGAGGCGCCGCCAGAACTTCTCCTTGGCGCAGCCGACCACCAGCCAGCCGTCGCCGGCCTCGAACAACTGGAACGGCACCAGCGAGGGGTGGCCCGAGTCGGCCACCCGCTCCGGCTCGAACCCGCCGGTGAGGTGCCAGGTCCCCAGGTAGCCGAGGAGGCTGACGGCCGTGTCGAACAGGCTGAGGTCGCAGTCCATGCCCACCCCGTCGCGGCGGGCGGTGTGGATGCCGGTCAAAAGGGCGACGGCGGCCACCAGGCCGCCCGAGAAGTCCACCAGCGACAGGCCGGACTTGGTGGGCGGCCCGTCGGGCTCCCCGGTCAGCGCCATCCAGCCGCACAGGCCCTGCAGGATGTAGTCGTAGCCGGGCTGGGCGGCCCGGGGCCCGGTCATGCCGAACCCGCTGAGCGAGCAGCACACGATGCGGGGGTTGGCGGCCTTGAGGTGCCGGTAGCAGATCTCCAGGCGCTCGGGAACGTCGCCCCGCAGGTTCGAGAACACCGCGTCGGACCGGGCCACGAGGTCGAGCAGCACCGCCCGCCCGGCCGGGCTGCGGACGTCGAGGGCGAGGCTGCGCTTGTTGCGGTTGTAGGTCTCGAAGAAGAGGCTGTCGTCGTCGGCCTGGAACGGCGGGACGTAGCGGCCCACGTCGCCCCCCGAGCCCGGGTCCTCGATCTTGACGATCTCGGCGCCGAGGTCGGCCAGGTGCATGGTGGCGAAGGGCCCGGCGCCGTACTGCTCCAGGGCCACGATCCGCACGTCCTCCAGCGGTCTCATCGCCGCCGCCTCCTCTCCCGGCCCGCCCGGGCCGGTGAACTGGTTCCTTGCCGCAGGTCCTCAACCAATAGCCTGCGGGCGCATATGTCTGAGTATCGTCTGGCCCAGGCTATGCCCCAGGGGGTTCTGTGACCGGCGGCCGCCACATCCAGTTCGGGCTGTTCCTCACCAACCAGCACCCGCCCGGCGCCGACTTGGTGGCCGCCACCGAGGACCAGATCCGGCTTGTGCGGGCGGTGCGCGACCTGGGGTGGGACTCGATCTGGGCCGGCCAGCACTACCTGCCCGACGGCATGGCCATGCCCCAGTGCGCGCCGTTCCTGGCCCGGATCACCGCCGAGTCCGGCGACATGCGGGTGGGCATCGGCATCCTGCTGCTGGCCCTGCACAACCCGCTCGATGTGGCCGAGACGTGGGCGTCGCTGGACGTGCTCTCCGGCGGGCGGCTCGTCTTCGGGGTCGGGCTCGGCTACCGCGAGGTGGAGTACGCGGCCTTCGGCCTCGACCCGAGGCTCAAGGTGCGGCGCTTCGAGGCCAACCTCGACATCGTCGCCCGCCTGTGGGCCGGCGAGGCCGTCGATGCCGATCTGCCGTGGTGCAGGCTGGCCGGGGCGAGGCTGAACGTGCGGCCGGTGCAGCGGCCCCGGCCCCCGATCTGGATCGCGGCCAACGCCCACGCCGCGGTCGAGCGGGCCGCCCGGCTGGGCGACGCCTGGCTCATCAACCCCCACGCCACCGCCGAGACCATCGCCGAGCAGGTCGGCGTCTTCCGGTCGGCCCGGGCGGCCGCGGGGCTGGCGCCGGCGGCCACCATGCCCGCCCTGCGGGAGGTCTACTGCGCGCCCACCCGCCGGCTCGCCCTGGAGCGCTGCGGGCCCTATCTGGCCAAGAAGTACCGGCACTACGCCGACTGGGGCCAGGACAAGGCCCTCCCCGGCGAGGAGGACTTCCGCATCCCCTTCGACGACCTGGCCCGCGACCGCTTCATCATCGGCACCCCCGACGACTGCCTGCAACAGCTCCTGCCGCTGCGGGAGTCCCTGGGGGTGGACCACTTCATCTTCCGCACCGACTGGATAGGCATGCCCGCCGACACGGCCCTCCAGTCCATAGAGCTGTTAGACCGCGAGGTCCTCCCCACCCTCGCCGCGGCGTGACCCCGGGCGCCGCCGCCGGACGCACGCAATCGAAACGCAACCCGAAACCCGAGAGAGGATCACATGGCATCCAAGCAGATCATCAACGCCGACATAGGAACCGACTGGCACTTCTTCGAGGGCTCGGGCGTGAACGAGCTGGTCCACTCGGGTGGCGTAGTGGTCGAGGCGGGCGACCTCAAACTCGTATACCTCTCAGGCCGGACCGCCACCGCGGGCGACGACGAGACCATAGTCGGCCCCGGAGACATCAAAGAGCAGACCCGCCAGGTGATCCGCAACCTGCTGGCCGCCTTGGAGCCGGTAGGCGGAACCATCGACGACATAGTCCGGGTGAGAGTGTTCGTGACCCCGCCCTTCACCCGGGAGATGTTCGCCCAAATCCACGAAGCCCGGGCCGAGTTCTTCCACAAAGAGCACTACCCCGCCAGCACCCTGGTGGTAGTCCACGCCCTGGCCCGAGAAGGGGCAATGATAGAAATAGACGCCGACGCCGTCATCTCCAACCCATGACCGGCGAGCCCCAAGCACGAACCCGCCAGCCAATGCGAACCCGCCAAGCCGGAGAAGCGCAACCCGCCAGGCCGGTGGGTGGCACGGGGGCAAGGTTTTGCCGCTCCCGCGGCAAAACCGCGCCCGTGACAGGACCCGCCGGCCGGGGAACGCAATAGCCAGGCGGGGCCCGATGCAGATCGCCGTCAACGTCCTCCAGCAGAGCCCGGTAAACGAAGCCCCCGAGTGGTGGAAGCTGGCCGACGACGCCGGCGTGGACGTGATCGGCCTGCCGGACTCCCCCGCCCTGGTGCGCGACCTCTACGTGGTAGCCGCCCTATGCGCCCAGCAAACGAAACAGGCCCGGGTGATGACCGCAGTGACCAACCCGCTGTCGCGGGACCCGGCGGTCACCGCCTCGGCCCTGCGGACGCTGGAGGAGATCGCCCCGGGCCGGATCGCCATGGGCATCGGCACCGGCGACAGCGCCATGTGGGGGGTGGGCCGCAAGCCCGCCACCGTGGCCCGGCTGCGGGAGTACATCGTGGCGGTCAAGAGGCTGGTCCAAGGCGAGGAGGCCGCCTATCAGGGGCGGAGGTTCCGGCTCCGATGGGCCGACGCGCCGCCGCCAGCCGATATCCCGGTGCTGGTGGCCGTCTCCGGGCCGAAGGTGCTGCGCATGGCCTGCGAAGCGGCCGACGGGATGCTGCTGGCCATGGGCTTCGGCCCCGACAACGTCGCCTATGTCCGGTCCCTCATCGAGCAGGGGTGCGCGGCGGCGGGGCGGCAGCCCGACGAGCTCGAGTGCTGGTGGAACTCCGAGATCGTGTTCGGCCACAGCGCAGCCGACGCCCGCAGCCGGGGCATGGGCGTGGGCACCGAGTGGCTCACCATGGGAACCACCGAGGGCAAGCAGATCCCCGAGCACCTCAAGCCGGCCCTGGTGCAGTTCAACGCCGACGTCCACGACCTGGCCGCCGAGTACCAGGACGAGGACCGGGAGGGCAAGCTCATCGACCGGGCCCGCGAGCTGGGCCTCTACGACTGGCTGATGTCGCGGGCCCCCGGACTGTGGGGCCGCCCCGCCGACGTGGCCGACCGGCTGCGCGAGTTGGAGGCCGCCGGGATGGACCGCTGGATGTTCTACGTAGGCCGCCGCGAGACCGACCGCATGAACCACCTGCGCCTAATCTGCAACGAAGTAATCCCACTACTGCAGGCCCCGCCCGGCACCGCCCGGTCCAGCGACGGGCCGCCGGGATAGCCGCGGGCGGCCGCCCGCTTCCTCAAAGGCGGTCTCAGGCGGTGTTAGTTGGTGAGGGCTTCGTGGAAGCGGGCCAGGAAGGTGGCCATCTGAGCCCTCGTCACTGCTTCTGAGGGCGAGAAGGTCCCGGCCGCGGTGCCGCTGGTGATCCCCAGGGCGGCTATGCAGCCGATGTCCGCGGCGCGGGCTGAGTCCGCGGGCACGTCGTCGAAGGACGAACTCGTGTCGTCGGGGCAGGTCCGCCCGGCCGCCCTCCAGGCCCGGGCCAAGAACGCGGCCATCTGGGCCCTCGTCACCGGCTCAGACGGCGAGAACGTCCTGTCCGCGGTGCCCTGGGCCACGCCCAGAGCCGACACGCAGTCGATGCCCGCCGCATGGGTCGAGCCCGAGGCGACGTCGTCGAAGAACAAGACCCCCGCAGTCGGGCACTCCCGGCCGGCCGCCTCCCAGGTCCGGGCCATGAAGGTGGCCATCTGCGCCCTCGACACCGCATCTGACGGCGAGAACGTCCTGTCCGTGGTGCCCGAGGTGATCCCCAGCGCCGCCACCGCCGCGATGCTCTCAGCGTGAACCGAGCCCTCGTCCACATCCGCGAACTCGGGCGGCTCGGGCTCAGCCGGCTCCTCAGGCTCAGCCGGCTCCTCGGGCTCAGCCGGCGGAGGCGGCGGGGGCGGCGGTGGGGGCGCCACGGGCTGTTGTTGCGACACCTGGCGGAGCTTGAACAGATGCGCCGAGCCCGGGAGCCGCTCGGATCTCATGCTGAGGTCGACGTTGTCGCCGTACAGGCCCCCGTCGGGCAGCGTGGTCAGCTCGTCCTTTTGTGCGAGCGCTTCGACATAGCCGCTTTGCCCCGCCACCAGCTTGTCCTCGCCGATGAAGGCTATGCCGCGGCTGCCTAAGGCGTAGCGGTGCTTGGGGTTGGTGTCGGCGTCGGCCAGGGTCAGAACCCTCAGGTTGTCGCCCGCGCCGTCAAGGTCGTCTGACCAGCCCCCCGCGGGCTTGGTGTACACATACGCCGAGCCCCGAAAGTTGCTGGAGCGCGACCAGGCGTTGCCCACCGCGATCCTGTCGCCGCTGGGGCTGATGGCCACGCCGCGGCCGAATTGGTCGTATTTGTGGCCGAAGCTGGCCAGCTTGGCCGTCTCCGTCGCGTCGGCCCAGCCCCCCGAGGGCCTCACATACACATAGGCCGCCCCGTAGTCGTCAGCAGAGATCTGCGAGTCGTCTCCCTCGCCTTTGCGCCAATCCGTCGCAGCCCCGGCCACCAGCGTCGAGCCGTCATGAGACAAAGCCACGCCGTAAAACCCCAGTTTCTGACGGCGAGACCCGTCCTCAGCCGACAACCGGGGAACGACGTCAGAGCCGGTGGTGTTCGCCCAGCCCGTCGCCAGCTTAGCATGCACGTAAACCGAGCCTCGGCGATAGACCCCGCCGACGGCCTCATCGGAAGCGGACACGGCGATCGTGTTGCCGTCACCTGAGACGTCCATAGTAATTCCAAACCAAAGATCGCCTGTATTCCTGTTGCCATTCGTCAACGTGACCACCCCAGAGGCCTGCGCGGTGGTGTCGGCCCAGCCCTCATCCGGCTTGGTGAACACATAAACCAACTTGTGGTGACACGCGCCGACCGCCAGCGTGCTGGCGTCATCTGACACCGCAATGCCACAAGCAAAAAGGGAATCGTTGTTTCCGCGGGTAATCGTCGCCGTGGCCGTGCTGGTGTCAGCCCAGCCCCCATCGGGCTTGACGAACACGTAAACCCGCCCCCTATTCGAGTTCTCGGCCCAAGTGCCCACGAAAATCGTGTCGCCCCCCACCGCCACCGAAATCCCGAACCGGCCGTTGTTCTGCGCATTGGGCGATGTCAGTTTGGCCAACTGAGCGCCGCTGTCGGCATCGAACACATACACCGCGCCGGCAGCAGACGGATCTGCCTGAGGGGCGGCCACCACGACCACCTCAGAAGTGGCATCCAACCACCACCCCAATTGGTTGTAAGCCGTCTCGCCGCTGGCCGTCATCGACCGGGCCAGCACCCAGGCATCCTCCCACGGGTAATGACCCGGCGAAGTCACATGAATCGTCACATCCACCGTCGCCGTGTCCGAATCGTCGGAGTCGAACTCGTCGTCTGACACCGACACCCTCACCCGATACACACCCGAACGCGTATTCGACTTCATCGAAATCTGCCCGCTCGACGAATCAATCGTGAAAAACGACGCATGCAGCGGATCCCCGTCCGACAGCGAATACGTCAACGTGTCGCTTCGGTCTTCGTCCACCGCCCGCACCGGCGGCCCCACCTTCGTCTGGCCCTCGCCCACCGCCAAAAGCGTCACCGTCGCCGACTCGTTCATGACCGGGTCGTTGTCAGAAGTCGGAAACACCGGAGCAGCCGCCCACACAGCCGACGACCCCACCACCACGAACGCCGCCGCCGCGGCCGCCCCGACCGCGGCCCGCAGCACCCACCCGGCCCGCCGGACCCCCAAGACCCGACCCGAACCCAGCACCAACGCAGAACTCAACGAGGACTCAGACACCGCGACACCGCCTTTGCACAGACCAACAGCCAACGAATCAACGCCAGCAACTGACATCAAAATGCACGCTAGCCCCCCCCCCCCCCCCGAAAGTCAACCGCAATCAGCCAACTCAACCTCCAAGCGCCGAAGCCGGCCAAAACGAACCCGCCAAGCCGCGGAGTGGCACGGGCGGTCCCGCAGCGACGACGAGGTGATCCGCCTGGGGCAGGCGAAACCGCCGGGCCGGGGTATGGGCACCGAGTTCGTCGTAATAGCACCGGCCAACCCCCAGCCGCAGGCCGAACCCGCCAGGCCGGTGGGTGGCACGGGGGCAAGGTTTTGCCGCCCCGCGGCAAAACCGCGCCCGTGACAGGACCCGCCGGCCGGACAACGCAAACCGCCCAAGACGAAGCAACCGCCCAGGACCCGCCAGCCGGAGGACCCGCCAGCCGGAGGAGCGGCCGCCGCTCAGCCTCTTACTAGGTCCTGGGTTATCTCGCCCGCTGCGATCACCTGGCTGCGGTCATAAGGCCAGCGCAAATCCGGGTCGGGATCGTCGAACGACTGGACCGCGCCGTCGGCGATGACGGTGAGCCGGTCCCGGTCCTGGAGCACGCCGATGTCGGCCACCGGGTCCCCGTCCACCAGCAGCAGGTCGGCGATCCGCCCCGACTCCACCGTTCCCACCTCCCCCTCCAGGCCCAGGGCGACCGCGCCGTTGGCGGTGGCGGCCCGGATGGCCTCCAGCGAGGAGAGCCCGGCGTAGGTCATGAGCAGCTCCAGCTCGCGGGCGTGCCACTCGCCGTAGGGGGTGACCGAGAAGCCGCTGTCGCTTCCGGCCATGAACGCGACGCCCGCCTGATGGGCCTTGGCCAGCGCCGGGGCGGCGCAGTCGATCAGCAGCTTCTTGTAGGCGTCCTTCTTGTGCTCGGGCACGCCGACCAGGTGGCCCCACTCGTAGAGGTTGGCGATGAGGGTGAGCGTCGGGCACAGGGGGATGCCGGAGGCGGCCAGCCGCTCGATCACGTCGTCGGTCATGCGGTCGCCGTGCATGATCCAGTCCACCCCGGCGCTGACCGCGAAGTCGACGGCCTGCGAGCCCCGGGCGTGGATGGTCACCGAGCGGCCCAACTGGTGGGCCATCTCGGTGATGGCCGCGATCTCGTCGCGGCGGAACGCCGTCCACTCGCCGGTGGCCGTGTCGCCGATCTTGATGAAGTCGACGCCGTTCTTGATCTGCACCCGCACCTCGGCCCGCATCTCGTCGATGGTGTTGGCCACGGTCCCGATGCTGCTCTCGGGCACCCCCACCGACGTCGGGTAGAAGTCGGCGATCCCGTTGCTGGTGGTGATGAAGCGGCCCGCGGTGGTGAGGCGGGGGCCCCGCAGCATCCCCGCGGCCACGGCGTCGCGCAGGGCCACGCCGATGTAGTAGCTGCCGCCCGGCGCGGAGAACCCGGTCACCCCGGCCCGCAGGACCTTGCCCAGGTTGAACGCCGACCGCAGGGTCCGCGACTCGACGCCGGTGTAGAGGTCCTGCTCCTCCTGGGTGCGGGCCTCCCCGAAGCTGATGTGGCAGTGGCAGTCGATGAGCCCCGGCATCAGGGTCTTGCCGGCCGCGTCGATCCGCTCCACCGGCGCCCCGTCGGGGGCGGCGACGCCGGGGCCGACCGCGGCGATCCGGTCGCCCTCGACCAGGACCGACTCCCCCGGTCGGGGCGGGCCGCCCGTGCCGTCCACCACGGTGGCCCCCTCGATGAGCAGGGCGGCGGTCACGGGGCGACCGCGTTGGAGTTGGAGGTGAGCAGGCCCTTGGTCATGCGTCGGGGTCCAGTCGATCGGAGTCTGGCAGCTCGGGGTCCGGCGGCTCGGGGGCGGCGGGGAACAGGCCCTGGTCGTGGCCCCGGCCCCGCTTGTACACCATCACGTCGCGGCGGAAGCGGAGGCACTCGGCGCCGTCCTGGTTGAGGCCCCGGGTGCGCACGGTGACGATGCCGGCGTGGGGCCGGGAGGCCGACTCCCGCTTGGCCAGCACGGCCGTCTCGGCGTAGAGGGTGTCGCCCACGAACACCGGGTGGGTGAACCGCACCTCGTCCAAACCCAGGTTGGCCACCGCCTGCTGGCTCACGTCGGTGACCGTCTCGCCCAGCACGATGGCCAGGCTGAGGGCCGAGTTGACCAGCGCCCGGCCGAACTCCGACCTCTCGGCGTAGTGGTTGTTGAAGTGCATCATGTTGGTGTTGCAGGTGAGCAGCGTGAACCAGGAGTTGTCGGCCTCCGATATCGACCGGCCCAGGGGGTGCTGATACACGTCGCCCACCTCAAAGTCCTCATAGAACCGGCCCTGCCAGCCGGGCTTGAGGGTCACGGCCGCCCTCCGGCGGGACGCGGCGCCGGTCCCGTCGGCCTCCGCGCTCGGCGCCGGCCGGTCACGGCCGCCTGCGGGTGGGACGCGGCACCGGTCACGGCCGCCCCCCGGCGGAGGCGAGCATCTGCATCAGGCGGCGCTGGAAGGTGACGATCCGCAGCTCTTCGCCGTGGCGGGGGCCGGGGCGGAAGCCGCTGGAGGCGATGCCGCGCTGCATCCGCTCGCACACGTCGAAGTCCTCCCGCTGGACCGCGGCCAGCAGCTCGGCGCCGGCCCGGACGTCGTCGTCGGGCCGGTGGGACAGGCTCAGCACCCTGGCCCGGGTGCCGGCTTGGCCGGTCGGCGTCCACCACATGACGGTGGCACCGCCGGTCGGGAACCCGATCACGTGCAGGTTCGGGAACACGTAGCAGCCGAGCGAGCCGCGGGCGGCGTCGCCGGTCAGGCCCGGCCAGGGCTCGTCGGGGCGGGCCGACTCGGTCCACGGCACGGTGGCCACGGCCGTCGTCGCCCCGGCCCGGTCGCGGACCCCGTCCAGGTCCACCAGCGCGGCTATCGACGACCCGTGGACCATGGAGAGGTGGTAGTCGCAGATGGCGTTGTCCATCACCAGCTTCCAGTTGGCGGCGATGTGGTCGTCGAGATAGGCGCCGAGCCCCATTTCGGCTATCCGATGGGCGCCCAGGAGCCGGGGCACGTCCTCGAGGTAGTCGATGAGGGGCGGGGCGTCGCCGGACACGTTCACGAACACCAGCCCCTCCCAGACGTCGAGCCGCAGGGGCCGCAGCCCGAGCCGGGCCGGGTCTATCGGGGGGTCGAACTGGTGGCGGCGGGGCACTCCGGTCAGCCGCCCGTCGAGCTCGAAGGTCCAGCCGTGGTAGGGGCAGACCAGCCGGCGTCCGCAGTTGCCGCGGCCCTCGGCCAGCAGGCTGGCCCGGTGGGGGCACACGTTGCTGTAGGCCCGCAGCTCGCCGCCGAGGTCCCGGACGACGATGACGGGCTCGGACCCGATCGTCTCGGCCATGTAGTCGCCGGGCGCGGCGATCCACTGCTCGTGGCCCACGAACATCCAGGCGCCGGGGAACACGTGCTCCAGCTCGGCCTCGTAGAAGGCGGGCGACGTGTAGGCCCGGGCCGGCATGGGGCCGTTGTCAGGTCCGAGGGCGAGGGCGACCCCGTCCAGGGTCCGGCCGCGGCCGGGCATCGTCGGACCCGCGGCGGGCGCGCTGACCGTCACGCCCCTTGTCCTCTTTGAGTTCGAATCCTCGCCATCGGCATTTGAAACTGTACACCTCGGGCTTCTAGGCTCCGGGCCGGGCCGGGGCGAAGACGGGAGCCGGGCTAGCCAGGCCTGCCGACAGGGGCGGAGACGGGCGAGCCGGGCCGGACCGGACCGGGCAGACGGGGGCGGAGACAGGCGACATGGACATGGGCGACACCCGCCGCCGGTTCATTTGACATGGACGTGAGCGACACCCGCCGCCGGTTCATCAGGGCCGGAGGACACCGCACCTGCCTGCTCGAGGCCGGCCACCCCGACCTGCCCACCGTGGTGCTGGTCCACGACGGCGCCTACGGGACCGACGCCGCGCTGTGCTGGGATCAGGTGATCGCCGAGCTGAGCGCCGACCACCACGTGGTGGCCCCCGACCTGATCGGCTGGGGGGCGACCGACAAGCTCTGCTACTTCGACCGCTCCCCCTACGACTACCGGCTGGAGCACATCGCCGCCGTCTGCGACGTTCTGGCCCCCGACGAGCCGGTGTTCTTCGCCGGCAGCTCGTTCGGGGCCGAGCTGGTGGTCCGGGGGGTGGCCGAGCCCCGCTGGGGGTGGAGGGCGCGGGCCGCCGTGGCCATCTCCGGCACCGGCGGGCGGCTGTTCAGAACCCCCGGGGGGATCGAGCAGCTCGGCGACTACACGCCCAGCCTGGAGGACGCGGCCCGCCTGACCGGCTTCTTGGTCGCCAGCGCCGAGGGCATGGACGAGCACGTCCGGCGCCGCTACGAGAACAGCCTGGTGCCGGGGCACTGGGAGGCGCTGCGGGCCCTGCACCTGCGGAACCCGGCCTCCGAGCGCACCCCGCCCCCCGACGACTGGCCCGACCCGCTGCGGGGCTGCGCCACTCCCGTCCTGTTCGTCGAAGGCGAAGACGACCCCCTGCTCGACTCCGGGTGGGCGGCGCAGATGGCCGACCTGAGCCCGGCGTTCTCGTTCGAGGTGGTCCGCGGGTCCCACGAGCCGAACCTCGACCACCCAACAGATACGGCTCGCCTGATCCGCGCCTTCCTAACCCCCCACCGCCCCAGCGCCTAGCTGAACTGCTCCTTGCCATTGCTGACAACACATCGTGTAAAGTCGCAGTCAACCACCCTGGGGTGAGCAGCCCCAGGCCGACGGCCCCGGGCGCGTCCGGGGCCGTCTCGCGTAGGGCACCGGCTGTTCAGGGCGACCCGTGGGGTTCGGGCGTTATTGGGGTTCGGGCGTTATCTCCAGCGCTGGTAGGCGGGGTCCTCTAGGAAGAAGGCGCGGTGCATGCCGTCGAAGGCGAGCCATTGGAGGTCGATGCTGGTGGTCACCGCGTCGAGCACCGAGGCCCGGGTGGGCTCGTCGTTGGCGTAGCGGCCCACGATCAGGGGGCCGACGTCTCCGTGGCCCTCCTCGATCTCGGACGCGTGCAGTTCCCAGAAGAGCAGGTCGGGCGCCCCTCGCTCGAAGCCGTAGTGCTCGACGAGGCCGTCGATGATGATGTCGTTGCGGCGGGCCGAGGCCCCCTCGATGAAGGCGATGCCGGCGATGGCCCCCAGCCAGTCGCCCTTGTAGGCCAGGTGGTAGCGCCAGTGGACGAAGGCCTTGCACTCCGGGATGGGGTCGGTGTTGTCGAGGTCTTGTTGGGTGAGTCCGAAGGCCCGGGCGTGCTCGACGAAGATGTCGAGATGGCGCCCGGTGCCGGACTCGGCCCCCGCGCCCTCCTCCAGGATCACGTCCTCGAAGAGGTGGTGGTAGATGTCGGGGTCTTCGGGGCATTTGGCGAAGATGGCGCAGTCGGCCTGGGGCGAGGGCCGGGGGCCGATCTGGTAGAAGTGCCGCAGAAACCCGGCGATGGCCGAGCGGGCAGCCGTTCCGTCCCGGATGGCGTCCACCAGCGGATGGGCCATGATGTGGCGGGATTCGACCATCTCGTCGATGCGGGCCAGGAAATCTTCAGTGCTCTCAGCAGTCATGGCGCGAAGCTAACCGCCGCGGGCTCGGCGGAGCAGGCCTTTGGCGATGACGGTTCGCTGTATCTCGTTGGTGCCCTCGCCGATGGCCATCAGCGGGGCGTCCCGGTAGAGCCGCTCGATCTCGAACTCGGTGGAATAGCCGTAGCCGCCGTGGATGCGCATCGCCTCCAGCGACGCCTTTATGGCCGCCTCCGACGCGAAATACTTGGCCATCCCCGCCTCCACGTCGGCCCGCAAGCCCTTGTCGATGCGGTCGGCGGCCCAGCGGGTCAGCAACCGGGCCGCCTCCAGTTCCGTGGCCATGTCGGCCAGCTTCAACTGAATGGCCTGGAACTCGGCGATGGGCCGCCCGAACGCCTCCCTTTCTTGAGCGTAGGACAGCGACGCGTCCAGCGCGGCCTGAGCGATCCCCACGCTGCGGGCCGCGATGTTCACCCGCCCCGCCTCCAGGCCCGACATCACCTGCACGAACCCCCGGCCCTCCACCCCGCCGAGCAGGCAGTCCGCCGGCACCCGCACGTCGTCGAGCACCACCTCACAGGACTCCGGGCCCTTGTAGCCCAGCTTGCCGATGTCCTTGGTCACCTCGAAGCCGGCCAAGCCCGCCTCCACCATCATCACGCTCATGCCCTTGTGGCGGGGCTCGGCGTCGGGATCGGTCTTGACCAGCACCGGCAGCGGATCGGCGTAACGGGCGTTGGTGATCCACGTCTTGGTCCCCCGGACCACGTAGTCGTCGCCGTCGCGCCACGCCCGGGTGGTGATGCCCTGCAGATCGCTGCCCCCGCCCGGCTCGGTGAGCCCGATCCCGGTGCGCCGCCGCCCCGTGGCCAGGTCCGGCAGCCACCTCTGCTTCTGATCGGCGGTGCCGTGGACAGCGATCATCCGACACGACAGCGAATGGCTGCCCAGGACCCCGGCCACCCCCATCCAGCCCCTGGAGATCTCCTCGAACACCAGGCTCATCGACACGGTGTCCAGCCCCAGGCCCCCGAACTCGTCCGGCACGGTGATGCCGAACAGGCCCATCTCGGCCATCCTCGCCACGATCTCGGTGGGATAGCGGCCCTCGCGCTCATACTCTCTGACCACCGGCTTGACGTGCTCGCTCACGAAGCTCCGCAGCACGTCTTGGAACATCTGCTGCTCGTCGGTCAGCTCGAAGTCCATGCTTCTCCTCAGGCCCGGCGCGAACGCCCCGGAGCCTACTCAGCGCCCGGTTGCGGGGTGCAGCCCTAGCGCAGGCCGTCCATCGGCTCGAACCAGGTAGGCGGTCCGGGCGCCGCCCAGCCGGTCAGGCCGCCACCAGGTCAGGCCGCCACCGGGTCAGGCCGCCACCAGGTCGATGCCGGCGGAGGCGGTGACGGTGAGAGGGGCGATGGCCCCGGCGGGAAGGTGCTCGGGCACCCGCACCGCGCCGTCGATCTCGGGGGCCTCCCGGTGGGTCCGGCCCGACCCGGGCTCGTCCACCAGCACCTCCACCCGCCGCCCCACCAGCAGGTCCCGGCGATGGGCGGTGATGGGGTCCTGCAGCTCCCGCAGCTCGGCCAGCCGCTCGTCCCGCAGCCCGGCACCGACGGCGCCGTCCAGGCCGGCCGCATGGGTGCCGTCCTCCTCGGAGTAGGCGAAGAACCCGCACCAGTCGAGCTGGGCCTCCTCCAGGAACCTCAGCAGCTCGTCGTGGTCGGCCTCGGTCTCGCCGGGGTAGCCGACGATGAAGCTGGACCGGAAGGCGGCGTCGGGCTCGGCCCGGCGGATGGCGGCGATCCGCTCCAGGAACCTCTCGCCGCTCCCCCAGCGCCGCATCCGGCGCAGAAGCCGGGCCGAGACGTGCTGCAGCGACAGGTCGAAGTACGCCACCCCGGTGGCGATGACGGCGTCGATCAGCTCGCCGGTGAGGTCCGACGGATACAGGTACAGCAGCCGGACCCGCTCCACCAGCTCGTCCACCGCCTCCACCAGGGGGACGATCCGCCGCCGCCCCCGGCCCTGGTCCCGGCCGTAGGAGGCCAGGTCCTGGGCCACCAGCACCGCCTCTTCGACCCCGAGGGCGGCCACCTCGGCCAGGATCGAATCGAAGGGGCGGCTGCGCTGGGGGCCCCGGAAGCTGGGGATGGCGCAGAACCCGCAGGCCCGGTCGCAGCCCTCGGCGATCTTCACGTAGGCCCAGGGCCGGGGCGACGGGGGCCGGGGCAGGTTGAGCAGGTCCATCTCCGGGGCGGGCCGCCTCGGCCCCAGCTCCACCGCAACGGGGTTCGCCCCGGCCGGGTGGGGGCTCGGACGATGATCGGGCGGTTGGTCGGCGGCTTCGGGGCTCGGGGAGTGGCCGGGGGCTGCCGCGGTCGGCGGCGGGTCGATGAGCGGGGCCCCGAAGCCGGCCACCCGGTCGGCCTCGGGCAGGGCCTGGGCCAGCTCGTCGCCGTAGCGCTCGGCCAGACAGCCGGTCACCACCAGCCGGGCCGACGGGCGCTTGGCCTCGGCCAGGGCCAGGATGGCGTCGACCGACTCCCGGCGGGCCTCCTCGATGAAGGCGCAGGTGTTGACCACCACCACGTCGGCCGAGGCCGCGCCGTCGGCCCGCTCCAGGCCGTCGGCGGCCAGCGTTCCCTCCAGCTTGTCCGAGTCGACCTGGTTCTTGGGGCAGCCCAGCGTCTCGATGTGGTACGTGCGGGCCGCCGCCCCGGTCGTCACGGTCGGCCCAGGTTCTCGCGGGCGGTGGCGGCGTAGGCGTCGAACCGGTCGGTTTCCAGCCACGGCGCGAAGGCCGGGTCTTCCTTCACGTAGGCGTTGAACATGGCCACCGCGTAGTGGTTGCGGATCTGGTGGGGCAGGTACTGCTGGTTGCCGTCGGCGTCGGCCGCCCAGCCCAGCAGCTCGAACGACTCGCCCCTGAAAGAGGGGTCTTCCCGCTCGTCGCCCTTGGGGAAGCGCCGCCACCGCCTAGTCGACCCCAAGGTGAAGATGTAGGGGTCGATGAACTGGTCGTGGTTGAGGTCGGCCACCATCACGTTGATCTTGGGGCCGGTGGCCCGGGCGTAGCTGGAGGCGACGATGGGCAGCGGGTTGTCGGCGGTGGGGACGGCCTGCTCGGCCGGCAGCGGGAACATCTCGCCGGGGTCGCCGCCGCTGACCGTCCAGGTTTCCAGCCAGAGGGTGCGGAACACGAAGTCCAAGAAGCCGTCCTCGGCGGCGGACAGGAAGGCGACGGGCTTGGTGACGCCGTCGGGGCGGTCCGGGTCGCCGGAGGCATCCGGGAAGCCGTCGCCGGGCTCCCAGGTGGAGGGCAGGCCGTTGTTGAGCCCCACCACGGCCCGCACCGCGTCGAGCTGGACGCTGGCCACCTGGGAGGTGATCGAGCCCAGCGAGTGGCCCATCACCCCGACCCGGTCGGCGTCGATGGCCCCCTCGAAGGCGCCGCACAACCGGGCGGCGGCGGCGCCGGGGCCGAGCCTGGCTTCGCAGTCGGCGGCCGGGGCGTCCAGGGCGTCGAGGTAGTCGAGGACGGCGGCTATGTCGTCCACCCGCTGCTGGAACAGATCACCCATCATGGCCGCCGCCGCGGCCGCGCCGCCGTCGATGGCGGTCAGGCCGGGGTCGAGTCCGCCCGGGCCGAAGGACGGCGGCACGCCCCAGCCCAGCTCGTAGAAGTTGCGGAACACGGGCTGGTCGGCGCCGAACCGGTCCCCGGCCTCCGCCGCGGCGGAGGCGCCGCCGAGGCTGGCCACATAGGCGGAGTCCGGGTCGCGGAACACCAGCGGGCTGGACGAGTCGGAGATGTAGCTGGGCGACACCACCACGTAGCCGTGGCTGACCAGGTGCTCGGCCGACGCCGTCCACTGCCGCCCGAACCCGCCCAGGCCGTGGGACAACACGACCACCGGGAACCGGCCCTCGGCGACGGCCGCGTCCGGATCGGCGGCGGGGGGCGGGCCGGCGGGCTGGACGGAGAGGGAGACGACGGCGCCGGGCGCGGCCTCGACCGGGTAGCGGATCTCGACGGGCACGATCTGGGGGTCGCCGGCGGCGCGGACCTCGCCGATCACCGCCTGCACCTCGGGGCTCTTGTAGCGGGCCCCCCACGGATCGAAGGGCCGACTGGAGTCGCGCACGAAAGCGGAGGCGGCGCCGACCGCGTAAGGCCCGGGCAGGGTCGGGTCGGCCCCCATCTCGGCGACCGGGCTCTCCTCGTCGGCGGAGGCCGGAGCAGGCGAGCCGGCCGAGCTGTCGACTTCGCCGCCGTCGGTCGGCACCGGTTCAAGATCGGCCGAACCGCTCTCGGAAGCCACCGACTCAGGATCGGCCGAGCCGCTCTCGGAACCGACCGACTCCGAACCACCCGAACCACCCCCGGAACCGACCGACTCCGAACCACCCGAACCACCCCCGGAACCGACCGACTCCGAACCACCCGAACCGCTCTCGGAAGCTCCCGACTCCGAACCAGTGACGCCGCCGTCGGTCGGCAGCGGTTCAGGATCGGCCGAGTCGCCCCCGGAAGCCACCGATTCAGCCTCGGCCGAGGCACCGCCTGAAACCGTCGGCACCGGGTCGGAGTCGTCGCCGCTGCAGGCCCCGGCGAAGAGGCAGAGGGCGAACAGCGCGGACAGACCGCGAAGAACGACGGGGGCTTTACCGCGGATCTCCTCAGAGGCAGGGCGTGACAGTCGGCACAAGCAGGTGCCCATGTTTGGAGGATACGTCCGGCCCGGCGACGCGCCCGCTTTACCCTCAGCCGTTGGCCAGGGGCGCCGACACGGCCGCCGCGGCTTGCTCGCCGCTGCCCAGAACGATCACGCTGATGAGCCACAGCGACACCAGCAGGGCCCCGTTTCGGCGGGTCACCCGGCCGCCGGCCATGGTCAGCCAGCTCACGGCGCAGATGGCCAGCATCATGGCCGAGCCCACCGTGACCAGCACCGGGTCCATCACCGGCCCGGGCCCGACTATCCCGATGACGGCCCCCACGGCCAGGGCGTTGAAGACGTTGCTACCCAGCAGGTTGCCCACCAGCAGCTCGGTCTCGCCCTGGCGGGCCGCCACCAGGGCGGTGACGATCTCGGGGGCGGAGGTGCCCACCGCCACCAGCGTGTAGCCCACCAGCCCGCCGGACAGGCCCAGCTCGTCGGCCAGCCGCTCGGCCCCCTCCACTATCACGAAGGCCGATCCGGCCACCAGCCCCAGCGAGACCGCGGTGCGAATCGCCTCAACGGCGGGCCGCACCGCTCGCCCGGGCGCCGGGTCGTCCTCCACCAGCTCGTCGAGGGGGGCGGGTGGGGCGTTGCGGGACCCGACGATTATCACCGCCAGGGCCGCCACCAGCAGCAGCCCCAAGGCGACGGCCTCCAGCCGGTTCAGGCCGTTCTGGATCAGCAAGGCGAAGACGGCCACCGACGCCACCGACAACGGCGCCTCCCGGCGCAGCACGGTCCGCTTGACCGGGACGGCGGCGGTCAGCGCGGCCAGCCCAAGCACCAGCGAGATGTTGGCCACGTTGGAGCCGATCACGTTGCCCGCGCCGATGTCGAGGCGGCCGTCGGCGGCGGCGAAGCCCGACACCAGCATCTCGGGGGCGCTGGTCCCGAACCCGACGATCACCGCCCCCACCACGATGGGGGCGACCCGCATGACCACCGCCAGCCGGGCCGCGCCCCGAACGAACTGCTCGGAGGCCACCCCCAGCACCACCAGACCCCCGATCGAGTAGACCAGCCCGGTCAGCACGGTTTCACCGCCCAGACACACCCGCGCCCGCCCGCGGTCGCCGCCGGGGAGCAGATCAGCCCGGTCAGCACGGTTTCACCGCCGGCTGGCCGGAGCGCCGCCGCCGGGCGGGCGCGACGAGGCGCGGAAGGACTGGCGCGTTCACGGTTTGGGCTGGGTCACCGGCCGCGCCGGTCGGCCAGCTCCTCGGGGGTGATGAGCACCTCCCGGGCCTTCGAGCCCAGCGACGGGCCGACCACGCCCCGCTGCTCGAGCAGGTCCATGATCCGGCCCGCCCGGGCGAAGCCGACCCGCAGCCGGCGCTGCAGCATGGAGGTGGAGCCGAGCCGGGTCTCCACCACCAGCTCCATGGCCTCGTCCAGCAGGTCGTCGCCGTCGCCGTCGGAGTCGGACGAGGGCGGGGCGGCGGTGATGTCGGACGCGTCGGGGCCTCCGCCCGCGTCGGCCGGCGGGCGGCGGGCCTCCGGGGCCGGTCCGGCGGCGGGGCCGGGGGCCGAATCCCCGACGGCGCCCGAGCCGGCCCGGCCTGAGTCGCCGCCGCCGGCGCCGGGGGCGGAGGCGGAGGAGACGGCCCGGTCCTCGCGGAAGTCGGGGGCCTGGTCGATCCAGTGGCGCACCACCTTCTTCACCTCGGCCTCGTCCACCCACGACCCCTGGATCCGGTGGGGGGCCGACGAGGTGGGGCCCAGCAGCAGCATGTCGCCCCGGCCCACCAGCCGCTCGGCTCCGGACTGGTCGAGGATCACCCGGGAGTCGGTGAGGCTGGAGACGGCGAAGGCCAGCCGGGCCGGGACGTTGGCCTTTATCACCCCGGTGATCACGTCCACCGAGGGCCGCTGGGTGGCGATGACCAGGTGGATGCCCACCGCCCGGGCCATCTGGGCGATCCGGGCGATCGACTCCTCCACGTCCCGGGCGGCCACCATCATCAGGTCCGACAGCTCGTCCACCACCACCAGCACGAAGGGCAGGCTCCGGTACTTCAGCGGCTCGCCGTCGGCGCCGGTCTCGCCCGGCTTGGCCTTCACCTGGCCCCGGGCCACGGCGGTGTTGTAGCCGGCCATGTCCCGGAACCCCACCTTGGACAGCAGGTCGTAGCGCCGGTCCATCTCCCGCACCGCCCAGGCCAGGGCGTTGGCGGCCTGGCGGGGGTCGGTGACCGGGGCGGTCAGCAGGTGGGGGGCCCGGTCGTACTGGCCCATCTCCACCCGCTTGGGGTCCACCAGGATCATCCGCACCTGGTCGGGGGTGGAGCGCATCAGGATCGAGGTGATGACCGAGTTGAGGCACGACGACTTGCCCGCCCCGGTGGCCCCGGCGATGAGGATGTGGGGCATCTGGGCCAGGTTCATCAGCACCGCCCGGCCGTTGATGTCGCGCCCGACCGCCACCTCCAGGGGATGGCGGGCGGCCCGGGCCTCGGCGGAGCGGAGGATGTCGCCCAGCTTCACCACCTCGCGGTCGACGTTGGGCACCTCCACCCCGACGGCCCGCTGGCCCGGTATGGGGGCCAGGATCCTCACGTCGGGCGAGGCCATGGCCAGGGCTATGTCCTTGCGGAGGCTCTCCAGCTTGGAGACCTTGATCCCCTCCCCCAGCTCCAGCACGAACCGGGTGACGGTGGGGCCCACCACCGGCTCCAGCAGGGTGGTGGGCACCCCGAACTTGGCCAGGGTGTCGCGCAGCAGCAGGCCCCGCTCGCCCACCTCGGCCCGGTCGACCTCGCGGGACTCGGTGGACGACAGCAGGTCCGGCGACGGCAGCTTCCACCCCGAGCCGGCCGGGACGGCGGCGGGCTCGGGCCGAGCCGGGGGCCGGGCGGGCTTCTTGGCCGGGGGCTTGGCCGCGGCGGGGGCCGGCGGGGCGGGCCGGGCCGGTTCGGTTTGAGTGGCCGGGGGCTGAGGCTGGGGGCGGGCCGCGGCGGGGGGTCCGGGGCGGGCGCCGGCGGCCGCGGCCGCGGGGTCGAAGGGGGGGCTCGGGGCGGCCCCGGCGGGCGGGGCCTGTCGCCGGGCCGCGCCCACGTCGCGGAACAGGTTCCGGACCCCCAGGCGGAACATCCTCCCCACCGGCCTCACCAGGGTGAAGACGGCTCTGGCCCCGGTCCGGGCCGAGGACGCGGTCAGCACCATGAGGCCCACCGCCCCGAAGAAGCTGAGCACCAGCACCGCCCCGAAGGCGGCGATGTAGGCGTGCAGGGGGCCGCCGACGGCCATGCCGATGGCGCCACCGGCCGCCCCCAGGTCCTCCACTCCGGCGCTGAGGCCGGGCCGGCCCCGCACCACGTGGGCGATGCCCATGAAGGCCACCAGCAGCAGGCCGCTGCCCATGAGGGCCCGCACCCAGCGCTCCGTGCCGTCTTCGCCCTCGTTGGCCTGCTCGGGTGCCTCCGCTTCCTCGGCGGGGGCGGGTGTGGAGGCGGCACCGGCGCGGACGGAGCGCCCGCCGTCTCGCACCAGCATCACCCCGATCCCCACGAAAACGACCGGCACCAGCCAGCGGATCAGGCCCAGCGACCAGGCCAGTATCTTGTCGATCGCCTCGCCCACCGGGCCCATGGCCGACGCCCAGACGCTGCCCGCCACCAGCAGGCCGGCCACCACCGCGGCCAGGCCCCAGATGTCGTGGGCGTGGCGGCCCAGCACCGACCCCACCGCCTTCGACTTGGGCTTGCGGGCGGGACCGCGCCGGGCCGGGGCGCTGCGCCCTCCGCCCGATCCCGACTTCGCCGTCTTGGCGGTGGCCGTTTTGGCCGACCTGGGCTTCGTCGCCGCCATACGACGGCCAACGCTACCAGTGGCCCCCTCCCCGGTCGGCCACCCCTCGGCCCCCACCGAACGGCCCCTCCCCGGCGCGGCCCCGGCCAGCCGCCCTCGCCAGCCAGCCCCTCGCCGACGCGGCCCCGGCCAGCCGCCCCTCCGCCGGACGGCCCCCGCCGGAGTGGCCGCCCCGCCGGACGGCCCCGGACGCCCCCTCGGGTTTTCTGAGCATTTTTGTGCGGTATAGCGCTCATTTCTGCTCAGAAAACCCGAAGGACGACACCGCCCCGCGGTTTGTCAGTCTTCCAGCCTGCGCAGCGACGAGAATGACGAGACGGCGACCCGCTCCACTAGGCCGGTGGGCGACTCGACCTCCAGCCGCCCGTCGGCGCCGATCCCCCGAACCGTCCCCCGGACGGCCCCATGGGGCAACAGCGCCACCGCAGCCGTGCATCCAACGGTGGCGCAGCGCCTGCGGTAGGCGTCGACCAGTTCGTCGGGTTCGTCCATCAGCCGGGCCGCGGCCCGCAGCTCGCCGACCAGCACGGCCTCATCGACAGGCGGACCGAAAGCACCGTGTCGGCGGGGGCCGTCCGAGTCGGCCAGCCCCTCGGCCAGCCCAGCCTCATCGACAGGCGGGCCGAAGGCACCGTGTCGGCGAGGTTCGTTCGAGTCGGCCAGCCCCTCGGCCAGTCCGGCCTCCTCGCCAGGAGGGCCGAAGGCACCGGCCGGGCCGAGCCGGGCGATCAGGATTGCGTAGTCGACCCGGCCCGGCCCCAGGGTGCAGACGGCGCTGACCGCCACCTCGACACCGGGACCGGCCAGCACCGCGTCGGGCCACTCGCAGCGGTGCTCCCCGCCCGCGGCGATGTCGAGGGCCCGAGCCGCGCCCAGGCTGGCGGCCAGCCAGGCCAAGTCCATTCCCGAGGGTTCCAGTTCAGCCGGACGGGCCAGCACGGCTGCGGCTAGAGCCTCCGAGGTCCGCCACAAGGCCCCGCCCCGCAACCGGGCCGAGATCTCGGCCTCGGCCACCAGCGCCGACCCGGCCGGGGCCGACTCCTGGCGGGCCCACTGGTGCATCAGCGCGTCGACCGACACCGCCACCGGCACCCGCCGGATATCGCCGCTCACGGGCCTGGCGGCCGGGTGGCCACGGCACCGCGACCGAAATGCCAGCCGCCCCGGACGCCGCTCACGGGCCTGGCGGCCGGGTGGCCACGGCACCGCGACCGAGATGCCAGCCGCCCCGGACGCCGTTCACGGTTCGAGTAGTCGGGCCGCGGCGGCCCAGGCCCGGAGGCCGATAGCCCCGGACGTCGCTCACGGGCCGGCCAGCCGGGGGTCGAGCCGGTCGACGCCCCAGCCGCCCTCGGGGCCGAGGCTCAGCACCAGCCGCCCGGCCAGCCATGCCTCGGTGCCCGGCAGGGCCGAGGGGGTGGCCAACTCGACGATCATCGAGCCGTCCTCGGGGTCGGGCCGGGCGTCGGGGGCCACGGTCACGTTCTCCAGATCAACGCTGCGCATGTCCCGACGTAAACCGGCCAGAAGCTGGCGCAGGAAGTCGTCGAGTTCGACCGGGTCGGCCAGGCCGTCGCTGATGCGACCGGCCGTCACCCGATCCAGGCCGTTGGCCATCGCCACCGAGATAGCCGCGGTCCGGCCCTTGGGGCTCAGCATGGCCCACAGTCGGGTGTGCTCGCCCCACACGACGGCCCGCAGAAACCGGCCGGCCGCCTCGACCGCCCCCTCCGCCGGGGAGGTTCGGACCGCGTTCATCCGCCGCCTCCGCTCCTTTGCCGCTCGGCACACTCCGGGCTAACCAGCGAGGTCAGGGCCGCACCCATCCGCCGCTGCCGCTCGGCACGCTCCGGGCCAACCAGCGAGGTCAGGGCCACACCCATCCGCCGCCTCCGCTCCCCGATCGTCCGGCACGCTCTCGGCTGGCCGCCGGGGGTCAGGGCCGCACCCATCCGGCGGCGGTGAGCAGGTCTCGGACCCGCACTCTCTGCGGTCCGAACAGCAGGTCGTGGATCACCCGGTCCAGCGCTTCGTCAAAAACCTCAGCCCGACCGGAGGCCCGGTGGGCCGCGGCCAAAGAAGCGCAAGCCGAGTCCAGCACCGGGTCGGGCAGCTCCATAAGCACCGGAATCATCGACCGCATCACCGCCTCATAATCCACCATTTCGTACTCCCTCCCCACCGCCTCGAACTCCACCGCCTCATGCTCTCTGGAGTCAAGCCTGGTCAAAGCCGCGGCCAGCTCGTCGAGGTCCCGGCGGCGGCGGATCTCCGGTGCCGGGGCCAGCCGAGCCAGCCGGTCTCGCAGCAGGCCGGTCCTCTCGTCGGGGCCGACGGCGGCCAGCAGCCGGGCAAAGCGGTCCGATCTTGTCCCCGGCCCGTCGGTCTCCTCCAGTTTTCGCTCCAGCCGGGCCAATGTGTCGGCCGCCACCGCCCACTGAGGGCGGTGCAGGCGAGGATCGAAGATGCCCATGGCCGCCTCGGCACCAGCCAGGGCCCGGGCCGCATCGGAGGGCCCGCCCCGTCGTTCGCAGGCAACGGCCAGGCTGTGGCGGGCGATGGCGTGCTGGAACGGGAAGGCGGCCTCGGTCAGAACCCCAAGAGCCTGCTCGAAAGCGTCAATGGCCTCACCAACGCGGCGGCCTCCGTCTGCACCGTCTCGTCGGATCTGCTCCAGGATGGCCGAGCCCAGGCCGTGGAGGGCCATCCCCCGCTGAGGGGCGTCGGGCGACCCGGCCGCAGCAGCCGCCCGGTAGTCGACCACGGCTCGCTCCAGTTCGGCGTCGCCGCCCTGGGCCTGGAGGGCCTGGGCCCGGTTGATCAGCGCCGCGGCCCGGACCCGGCCGGCCTCGTCGCCGTCGACGGAGGCAAGAAGGTCCAGGGCCCGGCCCAGCGGCTCGACCGCTTCCTTCGGCTGGCCGACCTCAGTGAGGGCCAAGCCCAGGTTCACCAGGGCCGCGGCCTGCTCCTCGGCCGGGGTCCGGTCCCGGGCCAGGTCGGCGGCCCGCTCGAAGAGGGGCGCGGCCCGGTCGGACCGTCCCAGACGTCGATGGCAGTGGCCGGCCGCGGTGCAGATGCGGGCGTGCTCCACCGGCGAGCGGACCTCGGTGAGTATCCGCCCGGCCCGCTCCAACAGGTCCAGGGCACCGGGGAGGTCGCCGTCGGCAGCCTCGCTGCGGGCCACCGCCACCCGGTAGGCGGCCAGCGCCCACCCATCGGGGTCGCTCCCGGCCCGAATCCGAGCCAGCTCCGCCTCAAGCCCCTCCAAGCTCACCGCCCCGGGACTCCCTCAAGCCGCTCCAAGCTCACCGCCTACACCCCATTCTCCCGAGACTCCCCCTGTTTCAGGTTTTCTGAGCATCCGTTGTCGTATAGGTGCCGTTTTTTGCTCAGAAAATCGGGCCCGCAGGTTTTCTGAGCATCCCATTGCCGTATAGCAACCTTTCTTGCTCAGAAAACCAGGACCTCAGGTTTTTCTGAGCATCGTGTTGTCGTATAGCGACATTTTTTGCTCAGAAAACCTGGATGGAAGGGAGTAGGGAGGCGAGACAGCGCTCTACTTCGACCACGGCTTGATCTACGGCGGCGGCCACCTCGTCGGTGAGGCCGACGCCCAGGGTCTCGATCTGTCGGGGCTGGCAGCCGACGATGACGGTGCGCTCGGGCAGCACCCCCACCGCCCGGGCCACCATGAGTGCCCGCTCGGGGGTGGCCAGATGCATGTCGGCCAGCAGGTCGTGGCGGGCTTCCGGCACCATCTCGGACACGTCGAGCACCTCGGCCTCGATGACCATCACCGTGCCGGGCGGGCGGCCCCGGTCGACGGCGTCCACCACCACCAGGGCGTCGTAGCCCTCCATCAGCTCGTGGACCAGGTGGATGCCGCCGATGCCGGTCTCGGCCACCCTCACCCCCGCGGGCTGCGGGCGGGCGGCCAGCTTCCGGGCCACCTCCACCCCAAAGCCGTCGTCGCCGTTGAGGACGTTGCCCACCCCCACCACCAACACCCGTGGCCCGGTCACGGGAACTCCGCCGCCTCAGCGCGCAGCCGAGGATCGACCCGTCGGCCGGCTGACCGGGGCCCGGTCACGGGAACTCCACCGCTCTCAGGGCGTAGCCGTGAACCGTCCACCAGGCGATGTAGTCCTCCAACTCCGACCACTCCGCGTCGTCGAGTTGCTCTCGCAGGTGCTCCTGGCGCTTGTCCAGCTCCGTGGCGATCACCCGGTCGAGAGCCGAGACGGTGACATCGGGATCTAGCAGCGTCACCCGCTCGGCATCCCCGGTCCGCAGCGACTCAGCCATGGCGACAACGTCCGCGGTCAGATCGTCGGGCCCGGTCCCGGCCGACTCTGTCCCAATTGGCTCGGCCCCGGCGCGCTGCTCCTCGGCTCGGCGCAGGCAGTAGCCGACCAGCAATGCGGTGGAGGCCCAGTCGGCCAGTTCGGTGACGGGCTGGCGGGACCGCTCGGTCTCGTGGCAGCGCTGACGGTAGCGGTGGGCGGCCTCGGTCATGGGATGGGTCTGGGCCAGTGCCCGGGCGACAAAGCAGAGTTCGTCGACTGTCTCGTCGGCCTTTCCGCCAGCCTCGGCCACCAGATCGCCAGCTTCGCCAACCGGTCCGTCGGCTGGCTCACCGGCCCTTCCGCCGGCCTCGCCGGCCGTCCCGTCAGTCGCGTCAGCCGGTTCGCCGGTCGCGGCTTGCAGGGGGCTCACGGGCGGCGGGGGGCGATGTCTAGGCCGGTGGCCACCTGGCCGGGGGCGGGCGGCGGGTGCGGGGGCTGCGTGGCCTCGGTCAGCTCGACTCGGCGGAAGTCGATCCAGTGCTCTCGCAGGGCGGTTTCGATCCGGTGGGCCACGGTGTCGCCCGCCGCGGTGCAGCCGTCGCAGTTGCCGTGCATGCGCAGCCGGACCACCCCGTCGTCCACCGAGAGCACCTCCAGGCCGCCGCCGTGGGAAGCGACGTAGGGGCGGACCTCGTCCAGGGCCGCCTGCACGGTCCGCTCGACGGCGACCGAGTCGACGTCGACGCCCAGGCCGTAGGTGGCCAGCAGCTCCCCCACCACCGGGTCCAGCGCGGCCTGCTCCAAGAAGATCTCGCCCCGCCACTGGCGCACCATCTCCACCAGGCGGCCCAGCCCCTCGCGGTGGTAGGCGTCGAGCCAGTCCAGCACCTCGGCGGCGTCGGCCCGCACGTCCGGGTCGGGGTGCTCCAGAAGCTGCTCGGCCCGCTCCCCGGCATGGGCCAGGATCTCGCCGTAGGCCAGCCCGTCGGGCCCTACATCGCTCACCGGAAGACCTCGCCCGGGGCCGGCCCTACGGCCGCTCGCGCCCCTCCCCCGCCGCTCACCGGGACCTCGCCCGGGGCCGGACCCTCGGTCCCCGCCACCGCCCCGTCGCTCACCGGGACCTCGCCGGGCCGGACCCTCGGCCCCCCCGCCGCCGCCCCGCCACTCACCGGAGGACCTCGTCTAGGACCATGTCTAGGACCCGGTCCACCGCCTCGGTCACCGGGGGCGAGAAGCCCAGTCCGAAGTGGCTCTCGGCCGGCTCCACCTCGATGACGGTGGTGTCCACGGGCAGGGCGTCCCAGTGGCGGCACACGGCGATGGTGTGGTCCAAGTCGATGATCCCGCCCACCGCCTCGGCCAGCCGCTCGTGGACCTCGGCCGGGTCGGGGGGCGGCACCTCGGCCGGCGACCAGCGGCGCACGGTCCCGGCCGGGTCGGTCCCCCGGGGCATGCAGGCGATCAGCACCACCCGGCGGGGCCGGAGCTCTTCGAGCCGGTGCATCACCCGGTGGGCGCCGTAGGACAGGTCCTCGAGCACCACCCCGTCGGGCCACGGCAGCGACGCCGCCCGGGCCAGCCAGTTGGCGCCGAAGTCGAGGTCGCGCAGCCACGGCAGCCCGATCCCGCCCACCAGCGTGCCGCCGGGCCCGGCCGGCCCGCCGGAGCGGACCTGCGACCCGGGCCCGAGCAGGGTGTCGAGGAGCCGGTCCCGCTCGGAGTCGCCCGCCCCGGGGCTCAGCCCCACCGGTCCGCCCGGCAGATCACTCCAAGGCGCGACCACACCGGCTCACCCTAAGCTCACCGCCAACGGCGGCCGCACCGGCCTCCCCGGACGCTCACTCCAGGGTGCAGCCGCACGAGTTGACCTCGCGGGTGATGACGCCTCTTCCGGTGTCCATGTGGGTGGTGCAGGGCATGCACGGGTCGAAGCTGCGGATGGACCGCAGGATGTCGATCCCCTTGATGTCGTCGTCGGCCACGCTCTCCAGCAGCGGGGTGCCGACGATGGCCTCCTCGTAGGGGCCGGGGTTGCCGAACGGGTCGCGGGGCGAGGCGTTCCAAGTGGAGGGGGTGTTGATCTGGTAGTTGAGCAGCCGCCCCTTGTCCATGTGCATGTGGTGGGTGAGGTAGCCCCGGCCCGCCTCCCACACGCCCACCGCCACCCGCTCGTCGGAGGGGACCTTGAACGGGGTCGACACCCTGGTCTCGCCCTTGCGCCAGTACTCGAAGGCCTGCATGAGGCAGATCATGCCGATGGCGGCGGTGAACCCGACCCCGTAGGCCCGGCCCCGGTTGCGCTCGAAGGCGTTGAGCTTGGCCGGGATCTTCCACTCCAGCTCGGTCTCGGGCAGGTCGTGGGCGGGCAGCAGGATGCGCAGCCCGTCGCCGGTGGCCTCTATATATGGGTTGTCGGGGAGCTGTCGGGCCATGGCCGTGGTCCACATCCGCCCGTACACGCCGGTCTCCATGGAGATCCGGTCCCAGCGGGGGGCGGTGGCCCAGGAGTACTTCTCCTTGAAGTTCTTGCCCTCGGGCCGGGGGATGGTCTCCTTGTTCCAGGCGTGGTACGGCGACAGCGGATTGCCCAGCTCGTCGGCCGCGAACCGGGGGCCGCCCCTCCCCGAGCCGCTGCCATTGCCGTTGCCGTTCGATCCGTTGGACCCGTGCCCGTTGCCGTTGCCCGAGCCCGAGCCGCCCCAGCCGACGGTCCAGTCCTCGTAGTAGGAGTGCTCGACGAACTCCTCGATGCCGATGTTGATCTCGGTCAGCTTGGTGGTGAGCAGCTCGCCGTCCTTGACGATGCCCGGCGCCGAGAACCGGGCCTGGCCCCAGGCGTCGATGTTGGCGTAGGTGGCGTCGTAGACGGTCGGGTCGTCCCAGATCCCGGTCTGGATCAGGTTCGAGGGCCGCAGCCCCACATCGGAGTAGCGGGGATCGGCCTCCAAGAAGAAGTCGCAGACGTCGTCCCAGATGCCGGCCAGCCGCTTGGCGTAATCGAACATCTTGCCCAGGTTGGCGTAGTACTCGTTGAAGGTGGAGGTGCTGACCGTGGTGGACACCCCGCCGGGCACCAGGGTGGAGGGGTGCGGGTACTTGCCGTACATCAGCGTACACATGGTGCGGGCGATGCGGGTGTACTCCAGGGCCTCCAGGTAGATGGCGCCCTCCAGGGGGTTGAGGGCGTCCATGATGTCCTTGACGGTCCGGTAGCCATGCACGTCGGCGTGGGGGGCCGGGGTGGCCGCCGCCCGGTCCACCAGCTCGGGGTTGGTGACCGACACGATGGCGGTGGAGTAGTCGGGCCCGGCCAGCAGGCCGAGGTGCAGCGGGTGGTCGTAGAACATCTCGGCCACCTCGCCCAGGTTGCGCACGCAGGTGCCCAGCGGCGGGGACACGATCCCGAACGCCATCTCCATGGCCAGCGACGACACGGTGGAGTGAACGCCCCCGCACACCCCGCAGGCCCTGGAGGAGATGTCGATGGCGTCGCGGGGGTCCCGGCCCTTCAGGATGATCTCATAGCCCCGGAACAGCATGGCCATCGAGTGGGCCTCAACCGCGGTGCGGGTCTCCAGGTCGAGCACGGTGTGGACGGCCAGGGCGCCGGCCACCCGGGTGACCGGGTCGATGCTCCACTCCCGCAGCCGGGGCGGGGCGGCCAGGGCGCCGACGCTGGACCGGGCCTTGGCGTTGCGGACGAAGTCCTTGGGCTCGGCCACCGCCACCGCGTACGGGTCGGCCACCCCCTCGGCCAGGCGGGCCCGGCCCTCGGAGTCGAAGGTGATGGGCAGGTTCTTGAAGCACATGGCCGGGTCAGCCTCCGGTGGGTGAGTCGGCGGTGGCGGGGGCGAAGGACGGGGACGGCTTGGGGCCCGCGGTCGGGGTGGGGTTCAGGGTCGGGGCCATCGTCAGGCGCCCTCTCGGGAGTGCTGGCGGCGGGAGTAGAGGCGGTGGATGAGGCGCTCGGCCCCCACCGGCTGGGTCTTGTAGCGCCCCCAGCCGCTGGGCAGGTCCCGGTCGCCCTCCCAGCGGGACGAGCGCATCTTGTCGCTCTGGGACAGGCGGCGCAGGCGGCGGACGAAGCCGCCCACCAGCCGGTTGGTGTTGGTGGACAGCAGGGCGCCGGGGGGGCGCTCGTAGAAGGGCGAGAACTTGTCGGGGAACCCCGGCATGGTGCAGCCGATGCAGATGCCGCCCATGTTCATGCACCCGCCGTGGCCGTCCACGATGCCCCGCTCGGCGATGTTGCACTGCACCACCGGGCCCCAGCAACCCAGCTCCACCAGGCACTCCTTGTCGCCGTAGGAGTGGGCGAACACCCCCTCCTCGTAGTAGCCGGCCCGGGGGCAGTGGCGGTGGACGGTCTCGGTGAACAGCCAGGCCGGCCGGCCCAGCTCGTCGAACTCCGGCAGCGGGGCCAGCCCGTTGAGGAACAGCAGGGCGGCGGCCGCGGTCTCGGTGATGTTGTCGCCGATGGGCGAGCAGCCCGGGACGTTGATGACCGGCAGGCCCAGCGCCGAGCGGTAGTCCTTGCCCAGGTGGTCCATCACCCCCATGGCGTTGGTGGGGTTGCCGTGGGCGGCGGGGATGCCGCCCCAGCAGGCGCAGGTGCCGATGGCCAGCACCGCCGCCGCGCCCGGGGCCATCCGGTCCAGCCACTCCAGACTGGTGATCTGGCGGCCGTCGGCGGGGTCCTCGCCCAGGCCCATCCAGTAGCCGTGCTCGCCCGAGACCGTCTCGTCCATGATCGACCCCTCCCAGGCGATCACGTAAGGGGCGTCGAGCTTGCCCTCGGCGGCCAGGCGGAGGTTCTCGGTCCACTCCGGGCCGGACTCCACCGACAGCACGGTGTGGACGATCTCGATCCGGGGCAGACCCGGCACCCGGCCGTTGAGCAGGTCCTCCACCGGCGGGTGGGTGGCGCCGGCCACCGCGATGGTGCAGCCGTCGCAGCTCGCCCCCACGATCCAGAACAGGTAGGCCTTCTCCAGCGGCCCCTGGGATACGAGATCGGACCGCTTGGGCCGGCGGGCGCTGCGCAGCGCCACCGGGGCTAAGGGGTTGTCGGGGTCGGTGACCAGAGGCTTGGCCTCGATCTCGCCGTGGGGGACCCCGGGCACGACCTTGGTGTACTGGGTCATCGCCGGGCTCCCCGGCGGGCGTTGCTGGTGGGTGTGCCGGGTCCCCTGCGGATGCTGCTGGCGGGTGTGCTGGCCCCCCGGCGGGCGTTGCTGGCGCTGGGCGTCGTCACCGGCGGTCCTCCCCCGTCGTCGTTGGCGCCGTTGTTATCGGCCCCGTTGGTGTTGGCCCGGTTGGCGGCTGCGGGCCATCGTAACACTAGATGCGATTCGCATCTAGTATGACTCGGGCCTAAGCTGGCTTGGAGCTGCCGGCCGTCGCCGACCCTAGGGGGATTCAGTGTCGACAGGATGGGTCATCGGTTACGTCGTGGGCGGGGCGATCGTCCTGGCCGTGGTGGTGCTGCTGCTGTTGATGATCAAGGGTGCCCGCCGGGCCGCGGTAACCGCCGAGGCCATCCTGGGCGCCTTGGCCGAGTCCCACGGCAACACCGACCCGCTGTGGGCGGTGAACGACGTGAACGGCGCCGTGGAGCGGATCACCGACGGGGCGGCCGCCGTCCGCCGCCACCTGGCCGCCAAGGCGGAGTCATGAGCGCCGGGGCCGGAACCGGGGCTAGCGCCAGCGCCGGGAGGCAAGCCATGCCGGGGCCAGCGCTATGGCGGCATCCCAAGTTTCGCGGACGAGGGGACAGGGCCAGCGCCGGGCGGCGAGCCATGCCGGGGGCCGGACGATGACCACCGGCGGCGCCATGTGGTGGCTGACCCTGGGCCTGGGGCTGGTGGTGGCGCTGATCGCGGTGACCCTGCTGCAGATCTTCTACCGGCTGGTCCGGCGCATCGAGGCGGGCTCGGAGGCCATCTGGGAGACGGGCAAGAAGGTGGCCCGCAACACCGCCACCACCTGGATGCTGCACCAGACCACGGTCCGCCTCGACGGCCTCACCGAGGAGGCGCTGCGCCACGACGCCTTCCTGGACGAGGCCCTGGGCGCGGCCGGCGGCAACGGCGAGGCCCCCGCCCCCGCCTCTACTACGGCGGACGAGGCCCAAGACGACTCGATGGCCGGTGAAGCCCCAGCCGCCCCCGCCGCGGGTGAGGCCCAAACCGAACCCACGGCGACGACCGGTGAGGCCCAAGACTCCACGACGACAGGAGAGAACTGATGCGCACCCTGCTGATAGTGCTCACCGTGGTGGAGATCGTGATCTTCGTGGGGGCGCTGGCCGCCTATCTGATCGCCATCGCCCGCTCCCTCAACCGCATCTCCCAGAACCTGGCCAAGGTCACGTTCGGGGTGCGGGCCATCGAAACCCAGTGCTCTTCCATCGGCCCGTCGGTCACCCGGGTCAACGAGCAGCTCGCCGGGATCGCCGGGGCCCTGGAGGGGGTGGCGACCAAGGCGGAGCGGCTCGGCACCAAGGCGTGAGCCAGGCCCCGCCCACTCCCAGCCGGTCGGGGCATGAGTCGACCGCGCCCGCCCCAAAGCCGGTTACGGCATGAGCCCGACCGCGCCCGCCCCAAAGCCGGTTACGGCGTGAGTCCTACCGCGCCCGCCTCCAAGCCGGTCGGGGCATGAGCCCGACCGCGCCCGCTCCCAAGTCGGAGGCCCTGGCCGCCCTGTACTGGCGCAGCGAGATCCTGCAGGTCATGTACTGGCTCCGGGGCGAGGGCTTCGGCGACATCGTCGACCCGGGCCTGATCGAGCGGTTCCTGGGCGTGGACGCCGCCATAGGCCTCACCTACCTGGACCGGCTGGCCGAAGAGGGATACCTGGTGCGAGACGGAGACTGGTACGCCCTGTCCGAGCTGGGGCTCGAGCAGGGGGCCCGCGAGTTCACCGAGGCCTTCGCCGACCTCACCAAGCCCGCTCACGGCGAGTGCAGCGACGACTGCTGGTGCCACATGTCCGCCGACGAGGCCGACGCCTGCCTAGCCCACCGCCACCCCGGCCATGACCACTAAGCCACCCGGACGGCATCGACCACCCTCGGGCGCTGAGTCTTGGACCGACCATGACCGCTGAGCCGCCCGAGCCGGCGGAAGTCCCTCCGGCCGCCGCGGGGGTCGGCGGCCACTTGATCCCTAGTCCGGTCGAAAGCCACCAAGACCACCCGACCGCCGCGGGGGCCGAGGGACCGTTACCCCGGTCGTTCTTGCGGTCGTTCCTGCTGTTGGCCCTCGACCGGGGCGGTCGCTCCTACGGCTACGAGCTGTTCGAGACGGTGCAGGCTCAGGGCTTGGCCACGGACCTGGCCGGGGTGTACCGGGCCTTGAGGGCCATGCAGCGCCACGACCTGGTCACCTCAGTCTGGGAGCCCTCGGCCAGCGGCCCCGACCGGCGGGTCTACGCCTTGTCCGACGAGGGCCGCCGGGCCGCGGCCGAGGCGGCCCGAGAGCTGCTGGGAATCCGCGACGCCCTGTCGGCGGCCCTGAGCCGCCTCGGCGCGGCCCCCGCCGGGTGGACGGCGTGAGCCCGGGGCGCCGTCGGCCGGTAGAGCGTTTCAGGGCCGGAGGGCCGCGGTCGTGAGGCTGGCCGTGGCGGGCAAGGGGGGCGCGGGCAAGACCACCTTCTGCGCCACCGCGGCCCGTCTGCTGGGCCGGGCCGGGCACCGGGTGGCGGCCATCGACGGCGACACCAACCCCAACCTCCACGCTGCTCTCGGCCTGGATGCGCCAGCCGGGGAACTCGCCTCGCTGCCGGTGGACCTGGTGTCGCGCCGATTCGACGGCCCCGCCCTGAGAGTCCCGGCCGCCGAGGTGCTGGACCGCTACGGGGCTCGTGGCCCCGACGGGGTGGTGGTGATGCGGATGGGCGCGGTGGACCACGCCGACGAGGGGTGCATGTGCTCGGCTCACGCCGTGGTCTCGGCCCTGCTGGCCGACCTGGGGGACGATCCGGGCCTGATCGCCGTCTTGGACTTGGAGGCCTCGCCCGAACATCTCAGCCGGGGCACGGCCCGCCACGCCGACGTGCTGGCCCTAGTGGCCGAGCCCTACTACCGCTCGCTGGAGGCGGTGAGGCTCCAGGCCCGGCTGGCGGCCGAGACCTCGATAGGCCGGGTGGCGGTGGTGGCCAACAAGTGCCGCCGTCCCGCCGAGGCCGACGCCATCGCCGAGTTCTGCCGACGCCACGGCCTGGAGCTGGCCGGGGTGATCGGGTGGAGCGACGCCGTCCTCAACGCCGATGCGGCCTCCACCCCGGTGCTCGACCACCCCGGCACCGAGCCAGTGGCCGAAGCGGTGGCCACCGCGGTGGGCCGGCTCTTGGGCATAGACGACCTCAATCCTCTGCTGGTGGCCTCGGGCGGGTCGAGGTCCTGATGGACGCAGCCCCAACCGGAGCGACCCGATCGCAGCCGCGGACAGGGCGGGGGGCCTGGGCCTAATGGGCGCCGCAGCCCCGGCCGGAGCGACCCAACCGCAGGCGCGGACGGGCCGGGAGGTCCGGGCCTGATGTGTGTGGGCATTCCGGCCCAGGTGGTGGAACTCGGCCCGGCCGGGTCGCATTCCGCCACCGTGGACGTCGAGGGGGTGCGCCGCGAGGTCAACACGGTCATGGTCGACGACGACGGCCTGACCCCCGGCGAGTGGGTGCTGCTGCACGTCGGGTTCGCGCTCACCAAGATCGACGAGGCCGAGGCGGCCGAGACCCTGGCCTTCATGCGCCAGCTCGGGTCGGTATACGACGAAGAGATCGAAGCAGTGGGCATAGAGCCGCCGTGAGCGTCGCCGCCCCGACCACCATCGACTGCGCCAGCCGCCCGGTGGACGCCGCGCTGTGGCTGGCCCGGGCTTTCACGTCCGGCCGGGCCCTAGCGGTGCGCGCCCCCGGCTGCGAGGACCACGCCCATCATGTGGCCGTCGAGTTCATCCACCCGGTGGTGGCCGGGGCCCGGTCTCTTCCCGCGGCCGCCGAGGGGGCGTCTACAGCCGGTGCCCCGTCTTCCGCACCCAGTCCCGACCCGCTCGGGACGAGCGCCGACGCCCGCTGGTGCCACCTGCTGATCGGGCCCCCCGACGGCGGGCACTTCGACCTGTCGATCCCCACCGACGGCGGCGACGCGGCGACGATGACCGGCTACCACCTGCTGTGGGAACTGGTGCAGGTGGCCCTAGAGCACCCCGGCTTGGTGGGAGGGGGACCGACGGGCGGCACCACCGGCCACCCCAACGGCGGCAACCGCGACGGCGGTGACTCCACTGGGTTCCTTTATCCGTTCCTGGACGCGGCCGAGAGCGACGAGGCCAGCCTGCGGGAGGCTCTGGAGGCATCGGCTGCGGCCAAGCGAGCCGAGTCGGAGCGGCTGGCCGCCGAGGCGGTGGCCTCCAACCGACAGCCCCTGGAGGCAGCCGCGGCCTTGGTGAACGGCGCCGTCGCCGACGGCCGCCGGGTGCTGGTCATGGGCAACGGCGGCAGCGCCACCGACGCGGCCCGGCTGGTGAGGCTGCTGCGAGCCCGGGGAACCGACGCCGTCTCGCTGGCCAGCGACTACGCCGTGGTCTCAGCTCTGGCCAACGACTTGGGGGCCGAAGCGGTGTTCGCCCGCCAAATCGAAGCCCTGGGCACCCCCGGCGATGTGCTGATCGGGTGCAGCACCAGCGGCGCATCGCCCAACCTGCTGGCCGCCTTCGAGAGGGCCTCGGCCATCGGCATGAGGACCGTCGGGATCAGCGGCTACGGCGGCGGCGCCTTCACCGACCCCGGCGGCGCAGAAGTGTGCCTGTCCGTGGCCTCCGACTCGGTGCATCGCATCCAGGAGGCCGAGGCCGCCCTCATCGCCGAGTTGTGCCGTCGGATCGAACCGGGCTCACCATGAGGCGCAGCCTGCCCGGCGGCGGACCCAAGACACCGGCTGTGAGGGTCGCCCCACCCGGCGACGGGCCCGAGGCACCGACCGGGGAGCGCGTCCGGTGAAGTACATCGACGAGTACCGCGACCCGGAGACGGCCCGGGTGCTGCTGGCCGAGATCGAGACGCTGGCCGCCGACCAGCCCCACCGCAAGCTGATGGAGGTCTGCGGGGGCCACACCCACGCCATCTACCGCCACGGCATCGAGTCGCTGCTGCCCGAGAGCGTCGAGCTGGTCCACGGGCCGGGGTGCCCGGTGTGCGTCATCCCCATGGGCCGGGTGGACGACGCCATCGCGCTGGCCCGCACCCCCGGCGTCACCCTGTGCTGCTTCGGCGACATGCTGCGGGTGCCCGGCGGCGACTCGACCCTGCAAGAGGCCAAGGCCGGCGGCGCCGACGTGCGGATCGTGTACTCGCCGCTGGACGCCCTGGCCCTGGCCGAGCGGGCGCCCGACCGCCAGGTGGTGTTCCTGGCCGTGGGGTTCGAGACCACCGCCCCCTCCACCGCCGCCACCGTGCTGGCCGCCCGGGACCGGGGCGTGGGCAACTTCAGCGTGTTCTGCAACCACGTCACCATCGTCCCCCCGCTCAAGGCCATCCTCGACTCGCCCGGCCTGGACCTGGACGGGTTCCTGGGCCCCGGCCACGTCTCCACCGTGATCGGCACCGACCCCTACCGCTTCGTGCCCGCCCAGTACCAGCGGCCGCTGGTGGTGGCCGGGTTCGAGCCCGTGGACGTCCTCCAGGGGGTGGCCATGCTGCTGCGCCAGCTCGGCGGGGGCCGCTGCGAGGTGGAGAACCAGTACCGCCGGGCGGTGGACGGAGCGGGCAACCGGCGGGGGTTGGAGCTGATGCGGGAGGTGTTCGTGCTGCGGCCCCACTTCGAGTGGCGGGGCCTGGGGTTCATCGCCCAGAGCGCCCTGGCCCTGGCCCCCGGGCTGGCCGACTGGGACGCCGAGGCCCGCTTCGGCGTGCCCGGCCTGCGGGTGGCCGACCCCAAGGCGTGCCAGTGCGGCGAGGTGCTCAAGGGGGCGCTGCGGCCCTGGGAGTGCAAGGTGTTCGGCACCGCCTGCACCCCCGAGTCGCCCATCGGCACCTGCATGGTGTCCTCCGAGGGGGCCTGCGCGGCCTACTACAACTACGGGCGGTACTCGCCCCGGGCCCGCATCCCCGTCGCGGCCCGCTGATGGGCCGCCGCCCCGTCCGACTCGCCAGCCCCGCCGCCGGGGACCCGGCCGATCCCGCACCGGCCGGAACCGCCTCGGCCCGCTGATGGCCTCCGAGGAGGACCGGGCCGCCCGAGACGAGGTGCTGGCCCGGGTGGAGTCGTGGCGGCGGCGGGCGCCCCGGCTGGCCGATGAGGTCGTCACCATGGCCCACGGCGCCGGGGGCAAGGCCTCCCAGGCCCTCCTGGAGGGGGTGATCCGGCCCGCTTTCTCCAACCCCGAGCTGGACCGCCTCGACGACGGGGCCGTGCTGGACCCCCCGGCGGGCCGGAGGCTGGCGCTGACCACCGACTCGTTCGTGGTCACCCCCCGGCGGTTCGCCGGCGGATCCATCGGCGATCTGGCCGTCAACGGCACGGTGAACGACCTGGCGGCCATGGGGGCCGAGCCGCAAGCCCTGGCCCTCGCCTTCGTGCTGGAGGAGGGCCTGGCCGTGGCCGAGCTGCGCCAGATCGCGGCCGACGCGGCCGCGGCCGCCGCCCGGGCCGGGGCGCCGGTGGTCACCGGCGACACCAAGGTGGTGGAGCGGGGGGCGGCAGACGGTTGCTACATCACCTCCAGCGGGGTCGGCTGGGTGATGCCGGGGCTGGACCTGGGCGCCGAGCGGGTGCAGCCCGGCGACGCGGTGCTGGTGTCGGGCACCCTGGGCGACCACGGCGCCGCGGTCATGGTGGCCCGGGGCGACCTGGCCCTGGCCTCCGACGTGAGCTCTGACACCGCCCCGCTGTGGGACCTGGCCCGGGCGCTGCTGACCGCGGCGCCCGACACCCGCTGGATGCGGGACCCGACCCGGGGCGGCCTGGCCTCGGCCTGCAACGAGTTGGCCGCCGCGGCCGATCTGGGGGTCCGGCTCTACGAGCGCCGCCTGCCGGTGCGACCGGAGGTGGCCGCGGCCTGCGAGCTGCTGGGCCTGGACCCTCTGCACATCGCCAACGAGGGCAAGCTGGCCGCGGTGATCCCCCCCGGCCGGGCCGAGACGGCAATGGCCGCCATGCGAACCTGCGACGCCGGCGCGGACGCCGCTGTCGTCGGCGAGGTCACCGGCGACCACCCCGGCTTGGTCGTGATCGAGACCGCCCTGGGCGGAACCCGGATCGTGGACATGCTGGTCGGCGACCCCCTCCCCCGCATCTGCTGACCCTGTCCGCCGAGTCTGACCACACGCGCAAAGCCCGACCCTTCTCCGTCCGGAGATGGACCGGGCTCCACTTCCTGAGGCTACTGCCCCCGGCACGAGCCAGTATGGCCACTGCGGGTGCTGAGTTGCAACTCTCATGTCTTTCGCCACTGGCCCTCTTAGCCTCTATGCCTCTTCCCCCTTCTCTTTCGCCCTCCCCTCGGGTCTGAGCCAATATTCATTTTGAGATCAACGCTCGCCCGGGAACCGGAAGGCGACCCCAACCCAGAAGGGCGTCCACCGATGAGCGTTCATGCATTCGTCGACGAGTCGCAACGAGGCCCGTACCTGGTCAGCGCGGTCCTGATCGATCCCCGTGAACTGGCCGAGACTCGCACCCGGCTGCGAGCCATGCTGCTGTCGGGCCAGCGCCGACTGCACTTCGCCCAAGAGCGCCCATCGCGCCGACGATCGCTGCTCTCGGCGATGTCCGGCCTCAGCGTCCGAGTCAGGTTGTACGAATCAACCGAGAAAGAAGAGATCGCCCGGCAACTGAGCATGGCCAGGCTCCTGGCCGATCTGGTCGCCATGAGAGGCCAGCGAGTCGTCATCGAAAGTCGTGAAGCCAGTCTGGATCTCAGGGAACGCCGACAGATAGCAATGGCGGTACAAGCTGGCACCGCGCCAGCGAGTCTGGTCTACAACCATCTGCGCGCCCATGAAGAGCCCTTGTTGTGGGTGGCCGACGCCGTGGCCTGGGCCTACGGAGCTCGCGTGGAATGGAGGCCCCGAGTGGCCGGACTAATCGATCACGTTCGTTACGTCGGGGGTTGACCCAAAGCGCAAAGCCCGGCCACCCTCCGTCCGGAGGGGTTCCGGGCTTCACTTCCTGAGGCTACTGCCCCCGGCGCTGGACAGTATGGCCGCTCCGGGCACCGGATGCAACTCTTCCTTGTTTCGTCCCGCGGCTGGGACCACGGACTCCTTAGCCCACTGGGGCCGGTTTGGGCAGGAGGCGGTCGGCCAAGCCCTCCACCGCCTGCCACACGGCGGGGGCGGCGGCCCGCTCCACCAGCAGGCCGAGCCGGTCGGCGGCGACCAGGTCCGGGCTGGCGGGGACGACCGCGTCGAGGGGCACGCCGTGTTGGCGGCACAGCTCACCGAGCGCGTCGAGCTGGCCGTGGCCGTCCACCTTGTTGCCCAGCCCGACCCAGGCCCCGATGCCCAGCTCGGCGGCCAAATCGATGGTGCGCCGGGCGGTGATCACCGCCTTGCGGCTGGGCTCCATGACTAGGACCAGCACGTCGGCGTGGGCCAGGGTGCCCCCGGAGCGGCTCAGATGCTCGATGCCGGCCTCCATGTCGATAACGGTGTCGTCCACCTCGGTGTCGAGGGCCTGGCCGAGCAGGCTGCGCACGGTGGCATGGCCCCCGCAGGTGCAGCCGGCCGCGGCCTCGGTCACCCGCAGGGCCGACATCAGGGCCACGCCGACCGGGGTGGCGACCGCGTAGCCCCCCATCAGCTCGGGCACGGTGAGATCGCCCCGGGGGCCGACCACCGCCGAGCGGGGGACGACCGGGACGGCCTCGGTGGCGGCCGGGTCGAGCCCCAGGGACAGGCCGAGGTTGGGGTTGGAGTCAGTGTCCACCGCCAGCACCCGCCGGCCCCGCTCGACCAGGGTGCGGGCCAGCAGCGAGGCCACCGTCGTCTTGCCCGCTCCCCCCTTGCCGACCACGCCGATCTTCACATCGCCTCCCTCGCCCGGCCCTCATCGTGTCCAGGCCCTGGGCTCGATCCTGCCGCCGGTCGCCGTCAGTCTCCGATTACCGTCGGTCACCGACGGCGACGGTGCCGATGCTACCAGCGGCCCGTAAGAGGGCCAGCCGCACCGCGACCTGGCCCAGAGAACCGGCGCACCCCGGCTTGGTCGTGATCGAGACCACCTAAGAGAACCCGGATCGCGACATGCTGGTCGGCGACCCCCTCCCCCGCACCTGCTTGACCCTCTCCCCTGCCCTCCCTTCGTCACTGCTCCTGGCCAACGGCCGCTTCCTCGCCCCAGAGGTTGGTCAGTTGGTCGAATCTTCCGACATATTGTCCTGTGCGCAGTCTAACTATATCGTATCCTGGCAAATCGACTTCAGCGATGCAGATATCACTCAGACGAAATCCGTATTCCTCAAAATCAAAATCCAGATTATCAAAGGTGAATTCCCGACGACTGACTGGGAGATCAAGCCGATCAACTGGCACTAAGTGCAGGAAGAACGGTACAGTATCCTGAGTGCTGCACTCTTCCTTAACATAGATCAACGAGTTTTCTTCGTCGTCTAAATGCACATCCCAAATATTGTCAATCAGCGGTGTATCATCGGCAACAGATTCATACAAAGAACGAAAATAACCTTCCCAGTTTACCTGAACTCTAGACCATATAATCGCGAATACGGCGATCAAGACTACGAGTGAGCCGGAAGTGACTCGCCAATCCACGCTGCGACCCCCAAAAGAGCTGACGGACAGACTACATGAATCAGACTAGCAGCCGAGACCGGTCTCGGGCAAGGTGCCGCTCTTCGAGAACTGGCGGACCGCGCCGATTGCCTCGGTGGCGACGGCCCGCTCAGTGGTGGACTACTGCGGCCACCCCAAAGCCCACCACTCGGCGGGATACTGCCGCCCCGAACCAGAGCGCGCCCTACAGCGTCTAGGCGGCCAAGCCGTCGGCCGCGGCTCGGCCAGGCCAGACCCGGCAGGTGGTAAGCTAGAACTCATGTTAAAATCTGGTCTGTTTCGGGGCGATTCCGGATTGTCGATTGTTCTTGTATTTGTGGCTTTCCTCGGTGCTGTTAATGTTCTGATCCGTACTGCCATATATGGAATCGGACGATCTGGCGATGCCAACACATATATGGAGCACGCTGAAAGTCTGGCCGCCGGGGACGGTTTCCAACAACTGATACTTTCGGAGCAAGTGTTTGACACCTTAAACCTCCGACTACTAGACTACAATAGCTACTTAGACGAACTGATACTTTGGCCGCCTTTATTGCCCGTGGTGTTAGCTTCCTTTGGGTTATTAGGAGTCGAACCGGCCGAAGCAGGCCGGTATCTGAATGCCGTCAGTTTTGGATTGATTATCCTGATCGCCGGTCATTGGTTGTACAGACATATAAGGTCCCGGCTGATTGCAGTTGCGGCATCTATTGCGGTTATGATCTCCTTTCCTCTTCTTCGTGTTTCCTCGCATGTGATGACCGAGGCATTGTTCATTTTGGTAACGCTGCTGGCTTTAGTTCAAATCGAATCGTTCTTGAGCGGCAGGACAGCCAAGACTGGATTTCTGCTATCAATCGTATCTTCGGCGTCAGCTCCGCTGATCCGCTGGATAGGGTTTACAGTTATAATCACCGGGATACTCTTGATTCTGACGCGTCAGGGAACTCCGGCACAAGTCAGATTGAAACGCGCCGCCTTCTACGGTGCCGCGTCGTCGCTACCTCTAGCGCTCTGGCTGATCAGAAACTGGATCGTTAGTGGCACTCTAACCGGTCCTAGAGAAGACTTCGCGTCAGGTCAGTCTTTTTGGGATACATTGCGTCAGTTCGGCGATATCTTGTATACGTGGGCTTTTGTTCGACAAGAGCCCGGATGGCTAGGCATCTGCTTGTGGGCTGTGGCCGCTCTGATCACACTGAAAGCAGCCACACTGTTCACTTCTCGCCGAACCATGGTCGTGACCCTACAAAGAAACAGTGGATCAGATAACTCAACCGTGCGGCCCGCCTTTCCCTTTGCTGCATTTGCGATAGTTTATTCCATTGCTCTTATCGTGATCGCACCGTACGGGTTTGACCACGAAATTATCAATAGATACGCATCACCTGTATACGTGCCCGCCGTTATAGCAGTCGCTGCTTGGATGAACCGATTTCTGTTGACAGCAATATCAAGCAGCGGAATTTCGGTATGGAAAAGCTTAGATGGCTGGGGCATACACTACGATAAGTCTTCGGGTCCAATGGCGGTGATAAAATGGTTATTTATAGGTCTAATATGAACATCTTCTTAACAAATAGTATACGTAATATAGTGTCGCATATAGATGTGTTTATAACCTATAGTCCACTCAATTATCAGTTTTAGTCTCGTGTGCTGAACCTATTGCCCCGCGGGCCAGTATGGACGCTGCGGCACCAGATGCAACTCTGCGTATCTCACCCCTGGACTGGTACCGGCCGAGATTACCGCCGGTCACCGACGGCGATCTCGTCGATGCTACCGGCAGCCCGCAAGAAGGCCCGGCCCACCGCGACTTGGCCCAGGGATATGCCGCCGTCGTTAGGCGGGACTTGGGAGTGGAGCAACACTTCGAAACCAGCCGCTTCGAGAAAGGGCACCGCCAGATCGACCAGGAGCCGGTTCTGGAACACTCCCCCGCTCAGGGCGGCAGTCCTCACCCCGGTGGCATCCCGCAGCCGCTCGCAGACCTCAACGATCATCTCCGCCAAGCCGATGTGGAAAGCGCCAGCCATCACCGCCGGGTCCACTCCGGCCCGGCGATCCTCTGCCGCGGCCTCCACCACCGGGGCCGGGTCGATCCGCATCGGGACGGGTGCTGAATGGGACTGGGGGCGACGCCGCGGGCCCGGGCCAGTTCGACCGTCGGTCGTCATCGGTGCCTCGGGGAGATCGGCGGGATCGGGCAGGTCCCATCGGTAGGAGCGGCCGCTGACCGCAGCCGCCTGTTCGAGACGGACCGCGGCCTGGCCGTCGTAGGACACCGAGTCGGCTAGCCCGCACAGCACCGCCACCGCGTCAAACAACCGCCCCACCGAGGAGGTGATCAGCGAGCGTCCCCCGGCGCACAGCCCGGCCACCGCGGCAATCTCCGCCTCAGAACGGTCCAGCAGTCTCGCCACCGCAGCAACCTCGGCTTCAAAGGCACCTAGCAAGCTCGCAGCCGCGGCGCCGGCCTCGGAGCGTTCCAGCCGGCCCGCTTGGTCGCCGGAGCGGTCCGGGACCTCAGAGCAACCTGGCAAACCTGTCCGGTCGGCGGTGTCGGCGGCCAGGTCTGACAAGCGCAACAGGTGGGACACGGCCATGCGCCACGGCTCCCGGATGGCGGCGGTGCCGCCCGGCAGGGGGACAGGCGCCAGATGGGCGGCCCGGTGGACGCCGGTTGCGTCGCCCACCAGGAACTCCCCGCCCCACAGGGTGCCGTCGTCTCCCCAGCCGAGCCCGTTGAAGATCACCCCTATGGCCGGGCCGTCCCAGGAGTTGTCGGCCAGGCAGGCGGCCAGGTGGGCGTGGTGGTGCTGGACCCCGACCGCGGGGGCCAGGGTCTGGGACCGGGCGAACTTGGCCGACAGATACTCGGGGTGCCGGTCGTGGACCACCAAGGCCGGCTCGGCCCCGGACAGCTCCAGCAGGTCGGCCACCGCCGTCTCGAAGGCCCGCAGGGTGAGGGGGTCCTCCAAGTCGCCCAAGTGGACCGAGAGGTGGGCCTCGTCACCCAGGCCCAGACACACCGTGCTCTTCATCTCGGCCCCCACCCCCAGCACGGCCGGACCCCCCCGCCCCAGGGGCACCGGCCGGGGGACGAAGCCCCGAGCCCGGCGCAGGAGCCGGAACCGGCCCGCCGCGGCCACCCCGACCGAGTCGTCGGCCCGGTGCTCGATCCGGCGGTCGTGGGCCAAGAAGGCATCGGCGATGGGGCTGAGCCGGTCGGCGGCGTCGGCATCGTCGATGGCGATGGGCTCGTCGGAGCGGTTGCCGCTGGTACACACCAGCGGTCCGGGCGCGGCGGAGGCCAGAAGCTGGTGCAGCGGGGCGGCCGGCAGCATCACCCCCAGGCATCGGGTGTCGGGGGCCACCTCCCCGCAGACTTCGACGCCCCGCCACCGCTCGGCCAGCACGATGGGCCGCTCGGGGCCGGTCAGGGCCCGCCGGGACGGCTCGTCCAACTCGACCAGGGCCTCGGCCCGGTCCAAGCTGGCGACTAGCAGGGCGAAGGGCTTCTCATAGCGGTTCTTGGCCGCCCGCAGCTTCATCACCGCGGCGTCGTCGTCGGCCCGGCACACGAGCTGGTAGCCGCCCAGGCCCTTGACGGCCACGATCTGACCGGCGGCGATCAGCTCGGCGGCGGCCTCGACGGGGGCGCCGGAGATGGGGCGGCCTTCGCGGTCCCGCAGTTCCAGGGTGGGGCCGCAGTCGGGGCAGCAGGTGGCCTGGGCGTGGTGGCGGCGGTCGCCGGGGCGGTCGTACTCGGCCCGGCACACCCCGCAGAGGTCGAAGTCGGCCATCGAGGTGCGCTCCCGGTCATAGGGCAGGGAGCGGACCACGGTGTAGCGGGGTCCGCAGTCGGTGCAGCAGGTGAAGGCATAGCCGAATCGCCGGTCGTCCGGGTCGGAGATCTCGGCCGAGCAGGCCTCGCACACCGCCGCGTCAGGCGGGACCGACGCAGGGGTGATCGGCAACCCGCCACCCACCGCCGCGCCCGGCGGGATCGACGCAGGAGCCACCGGCGCAGGAGCCACCGGCGCAGGAGCCACCGGCGCAGGAGCCACCGGCGCAGGAGCCACCGGCGCAGGAGCCACCGGCGCAGGAGCCACCGGCGCAGGAGCCACCGGCGCAGGAGCCACCGGCGCAGGAGCCACCGGCGACCCGTCGTCCGCCGACCCTGGGGGCAGAATCGACGCAGGGGCGATCGGCAAGCTGTCACCCGCCGACGCGTCGGGCGGGATGGACCCTGAGGCGATCGGCAAGCCATCCCCGCTGGCGCTCCGGGGGTCGGCAGTGATCACTGGGCCGTCCGTCATGCGACTGTTGGAGTCCGTGGAGTCACCGCCAACACTCCGGGGGTCGGCGGCGATCACGGAACCTTCGCCGTCGGTGCCACGGGGGACAGTGATCACGAAAGCGTCTTCGTTTGCGATCACCGCGATCATCTCGGATTCGATTTCCCTGACCACCGCCAGCGGAGGGGCCTGTTGGCGCAGGGCGTCGGCAAAGGCGTCCAGCGCCGCCTCCGGGCCTTGGACCTCACACCAGACGCCGCGTTCGTCGTTGCCGACCGCCCCGGTCAGCCCCGACCGCTGAGCCAGGCGGTGGACGAAGGGCCTGAACCCCACCCCTTGAACCGTGCCGCTCACCCGCAGCCGCCGCCTCTGCACGCCCCACATCCTCCCGTCGGCTTCCCTGAGCAAAGTGCCACTACAGGGGGTCGGGCAATCTTGCTCAGAAAAACCAGCGTTTCGGTTTTCTGAGCAAGAAACGCCGCTATAGCGCAAATCTTTGCTCAGAAAACCCGAGAAACCCCGGAGGCTCCGGTTTTCTGAGCAGAAAGCGTCGCTATTCGCTGCGGGATACTCTCTCGGCGGATGAGCGGGTCGGGGCGGGTGCGGGTGGCCTTTGTGGGCAAGGGGGGCGCGGGCAAGTCCACCATCGCCGGGACCTTCGCCCGGCTGCTGGGCCGGGCCGGGCGGCCGGTGCTGGCCATCGACTCCGACCCGCTGCCAGGGCTGCCTTACTCGCTGGGCATCAAAGTCGACGACCGGCCCATTCCCGACGACGCGGTGACCGAGGGCCCGCCCGGCGGTCCCCGCTGGGTGCTGGCCCCGCACATGGACCCTGACACCCTGGTGGAACAGCACGGGAGGGTCTGTCCCGACGGGGTCCGCTACCTGCAGTTCGGAAACCTGAGGGGCCACGTCGCCGCCCTCCAGAAGGCCCAGCACGCCTGGAGCCAGGTGGTGAGCGAGCTGGACCCCCACCGCTGGGACTTGGTCGGGGACCTGCCGGGCGGGACCCGCCAGCCCATGTTCGGCTGGGCCAAGTACGCCGAGGTGGTGTGCCTGGTCGTCGAGCCCACCGCCAAATCCCTGCACACCGCCCGGCGGCTGCTCAACCTGTCCGAATCGAGGTGGACACCCCAGACGGCAGTAGTGGCCAGCAAGGTCCGCGGCCCCGGCGACACCGAGCGCATGGCCAGCCGCTTGGGCACCGAGGTGCTGGCCGCCGTCCCCCACTCCGATCCGGTGCTGGCCGCCGACCGCCAGGGCACCGCCCCCCTCGACGCCGACCCGGAGGGAGACTTCGCCGAGGCGGTAGAGGTGCTGGTTGAGCGGGTGCTCAGCCTCTACCCTGCCGCAACTAAGGAGCCAGCATGAGGACGGGCGCAGAGCCGGATGTGAGAGACGGCGCGGGCAAGAGAGCGCGAGGCATGAGGATGGCAGGGATACACAGCGGCAGCAGACCTGAGGATGGCAGGGATACACAGCGGCAGCAGACCTGAGGATGGCACAAAGCGTGAGAGCCGCGGGCAAGAGGACGGCGCGGGCGTGAGGGCCGCGGGCATGAGGACGGCGCAGGCGTGAAGATCGCGGTGGTCGGCAAGGGCGGGGCGGGCAAGACCACGGCCAGCGCGGTGCTGGCCCGCACCCTGGCCCGGCGGGGCGAGCCGGTGGTGGCCCTGGACTGCGACACCAACCCCAACCTGGGCCTGTCCCTGGGGGTGGGCGACACCGAGACCGAGCGGCTGGCCACCCTGAGGGAGCAGATCGACGACGGCGACGGCGAGCACGCCCCGACCTGGGAGGACATCCTCGACCGCTACGGCGCCGACGGCCCCGACGGGGTCCGGCTGTCGGTGATAACCCGCATCGAGAACCCCGAGCCCGGTTGACCTTGATGCGGCCTGTCCGCCGAGCAGTTGCTCGGCTCCGTCCCCGCCGATGACGTAACCGTCGTGGCCGACCTGGAGGCCGGCATCGGCACGCTCACCCGCTTGGAGGAGGCCAGGGTGGACGTGACCGTGATCGTGGTCGAGCCCACCCCTCGGTCCATCGACGTGGCCGCCCGGGCCGCGGCCGTGGCCACCGAGCGCCGCCAGGGCCGGATGATCGCAGTGGCCAACAAGGTGACCAGCGACGACGACCGCCAGCGGGTGGCCGACGCCCTAGGCGGCTGCGAGATGGTGACCGTGCCGCTGGACGCAGCGGTGGAGGAGGCCGACCGAGACGGCGTCTCCCCCCTGGACCAATCCCCCGGCGCCCCGGCCGTGGCCGCCCTCGAATCCCTGGCCGACCTAATCGCCCCGCCCCCGCCCAAAGCCAGAAGCGGGGACTGAGAACGAGGCCAGAGCGGGCTGAGAGTGGCCAGGCACGCCGGGGGCTGAGAGCCGAGGGCCGAGTGACTAAGAGCGAGACCGGAGTTAGAAAGCGGGGAAGCGCGGGAACTGAGAACGAGGCCGGAGCAGGGTTGAGAGCGGGGAGCAGAAACGAGGACTAAAGAGCGTGAAGCGGGAGGCCGGTAGCGGACTAGATGCAAACGACATCTAGCGGGCACTAAGGTAGTAGGGGCTGCGACCGCGGCCCCGAAGCAACCGGCACAAACCGGAACGCGCGAACCGGAGCGAAGCCGAGGAGGCGACGAGCATGTGGCTGTGGTGGCTGGGCAATGCGGTGCTGCTGTTGGTGATAGTGCCGGTCGTGCTGTTGCTGGCCAACCGGGTGATGCGCCCGGCCTTGGAGATCAAGCGCTACGCGGCCGACATCGACGTGAACGGGGCGGCCCTGGCCGGCCACCTCGAGCCGGTCCCGGCGGTGGCCGACACCCGAGACCTGGTCTCAGCGGCCAAGGGCCTGGCTGTGCGCTACCTGACCGCGGCCGGACCGCTGCTCTGACCGCAACGAGCGAGGGAGACTGACGACATGTCGGCAGCAGCGACAGTGACGGTGATAATCGCCTTGGTGGTGGCAGCCGCCCTGGCCTACTACCTGATCCGGGTGGTGATCGTGCTCGGAGCCGTGAACCGCTCGTTGAGCAGCATCTCCGCCGGAGTGCGGGTCATCGCCGACCGCACCGAACCCCTGGGCGAGCTGCTCACCCCCATCAAAGAAGACCTAGAAACAGTGGCCAGCGCCATCGAAGGTGCAGTCGCCTCCCTGGCCAGCGACACCGAAGCCGCCTGAGCCCACTCATTACCGTCAGCGACACCGAGGCCGCCTAACCCGGCCACCCGAAGCCTGATCTCGGCCCGAACGGGCAGGCCGGGGGGTGGCACGGGGGCAAGGTTTTGCCGCACCGCGGCAAAACCGCGCCCGTGACAGGACCCGCCGGCCGGAACAGCGGAAAGCAAAGGAACGGCTCGACGCCAGGGGTGATCCGGCCCAGAGCGCAGGACCCGCCGGCCGGAACGGCGGCAGGATCAGCCCTCGCGCACTACGGGGACGATCATGGGGCGGCGCCGGGTCCGCTCGTCGACGGTGCGGCCCGCGGCCCGCCGGACCGCCCGGGTCAGCTCGGACAGCCCGGCGCCGGGGTCGGCCAGGGCGGCCTGAAGGTCGTCGTCCACCGCCGCGGCCACCGCCGCCTCGCAGGCCTGACGGGCCGGCTGCTCCACCCAGCCCCTGGACACCACGTCAGGCCCGGCGACTATCTCGCCCCGGCGGCTGTCCACATGCACCACCACGGCCACGAAGCCGTCGGCGCCCAGCACCCGCCGGTCGGCTAACACCACCTGGCCCAGGTCCCCCACCGTGCCGTCCATGTAGAGGTGGTCGCCGCCCACCGAGCCGTCCCGGCGGAGCCCGTCGTCGTCGAGCACGATCCGGTCGCCGTCGGTACACACCAGCACCCGGTCGGGGGCCATCCCCATCTCCGAGGCCAGGTCGGCGTGGGCCACCAGGTGCTCGTACTCGCCGTGGACCGGCACGAACCACTCGGGCACGGCCACCGAGTGCAGCACGGCCAGCTCCTGGCGCTTGCCGTGGCCGGAGGTGTGGACGTCGACTCGGCCGCTGTGAATCACCCTGGCCCCCCGCCGGGCCAGCCCGTTGCGGACCGAGGCCACCGCGGCCTCGTTGCCGGGGATTGGATGGGAGCTGAAGATCACGGTGTCGCCGTCGCCGACCTCCACCCATTTGCTGCGGCCCTGGGCCATCTGGGTGATGGCCGCCCGGGGCTCGCCCTGGGAGCCGGTACACACGATCACCACCCGGTCCGGGTCGTAGGCGTCGAGGTCCTCGATGTCGCCGACGGCGTAGTCGGGTATGCGCAGCACCCCCACCGACCGGGCCAGCTTCAGGTTGCGCTGCATCGACAGCCCCAGCGGCACCACCGTCCGGCCCAGCTCCACCGCGGCGTCGGCGATCTGCTGGACGCGGTGGATGTGGCTGGCGAAGGCCCCGACGATGACCCGCCGACCGTGCTGGCGGCCGATCACCTCGGCGAGCACGGCCCCTATCTCCCGCTCGGAGCGGGTGGAGCCCTCCATGTCGGCGTTGGTGGAGTCGGCCAGCAGCAGCCGGACGCCGGGTCCGCCGGCGATGGCCCCGATCCGGGACAGGTCGGTGCGGCGCCCGTCCACCGGGGTGAGGTCGAGCTTGAAGTCGCTGGAGTGCAGGATCACCCCCTGGGGGGTGCCGAAGGCGGTGATCAGCCCGTGGGGGATGGAATGGGTGACAGGCAGGAACTCGCAGTCGAAGGGGCCGATGTCCACCCGGTCGCCGTCGCCGACCTCGCGCAGCTCGGCCCGGTCGGTCAGCCCGGCCTCGGCCAGCTTGTGGGCGATCATCCCCAGGGTGAAGCGCGACCCGTAGACGGGGAACCGGATGCGGCTCAGCAGGTGGGGCAGGGCACCGATGTGGTCTTCGTGGGCGTGGGTGGCGATGCACGCCTCCACTCCCCCCTCATCCAGCAGCCACTCGAAGTCGGGCAGGACCGAATCCACGCCGGGCAGGTCGTCGCCCGCGAACATGCGGCCGCAGTCGAGCAGCACCCGCCGGCCGCCGGTCTCCAGCACCGCGCAGTTGCGCCCGATCTCCCCCAGCCCCCCCAGGAAGGTGACCGCGACCGGATCAGCCACGGGAACCGAAGGGGCTCAGAGGGCTTCTCAGGACAGAAGCTCGGCCCGGGGCTCGGAGCCTCCCGCCTTTAAGGTTCACAACCTGAGCGACCCGGGCCTCCGACAGACAAACCCCCACTAGGACTAGGAGCCTCCCGCTGCCGAGGTTCGCGGGTCTCAGAGCTTCCCCAGGTCCGAGAGCACCGCCCGGGCCTGGGCCTCCAGGCCCTCGGGCTCGGGGCCCATGGGCAGCCGGCACGGCCCGGCGGGCTGGCCCAGCAGCCGCAGCGCGCACTTGGTCGGCACCGGGTTGGGGGCGGCGTCGCTGGTCTCGAAGCGATACGACGGGATCAGCCGCCGGTTGATGGCCGCGGCCTCGGCCACGTCGCCCCGCTCGAAGGCGTCGAACATGGCCGCCGTCTCGGCCCCGGCCCAGTGGGTGGCCACGCCGATGACCCCGGCCGCGCCCACCGCCATCAGCGGGAGGGTGAGCGAGTCGTCGCCCGAGTAGACATCGAAGCCGTCGGGGGCCATGGACAGGAGCCGGGCCGTCTCGCCGGGGTTGCCGGCCGCGTCCTTCAAGGCCACGATGTTGTGGACCTCGCGGGCCAGTTCGGCCATGGTCTCGGTGGCGATCTTGCGCCCGGTCCGCACCGGGATGTCGTAGATGACGATGGGCAGGTCGGTGGCGGAGGCGCAGGCCCGGAAGTGGGCGGCCAGCCCGGCCTGGGACGGCCGGTTGTAGTAGCCGGCCGCGTGCAGCAGCCCGGTCGCTCCGGCCGCCGCGCAGCGCTCGGTGAGGTCGATGGCCGCCCGGGTGTCGTTGCTGCCCGCCCCGGCCACCACCGGAGCGTCCACGGCTTCGACCACCGCGGCCACCAAGTCGACCTGCTCGTCGTGGGTGAGGGTGGGGCTCTCCCCGGTGGTCCCCGCCACCACCAGGCCATCGCTGCCGGTCCGGGTCAGCCACTGAGCCAGCTCTTGGGCCCCGTCGAGGTCCAAGTCGCCGTCGGCGGTGAACGGCGTGGCCATGGCGGTGAGCACCCGCCCGAATCGAGCCATGAAAGGGCTCCTTTCGGCTTCGGACCTCCCAGACTAACCGAGCCCGCCGAGCCGGTCCGGCCCGGGCCGGGGTGGACCGTCCGGGATCAGCCCGCAACCCGAGTTGCGATGCGTCCGGGATCAGCCCCGCCCGAGATCAGCCGGCACGGGGTCAGCCTGGCCCGGGCGACTAGGGCGCTCGCGGTGGAACCGGCGCAGGATGAGCCCGTAGACCGCGGCCGCGCCCGCGGAGAAGAAGAACCACTGGAAGGCGTAGGAGAGGTGGGGGCCGCCGCTGAGCACCGGGGCTGGGACCGGGATCGGCAGCTCGCCGAGCGGAGGGTCCTGGGACCGGAGGCGGATCCAGATCGGGGCCGCGTCCAGGCCGGTGACCTCCCGGTAGCGGTCGAGGTCGGGCCTGGAGATCTCAGGCGTCTCGCCGGGACCGGTGACCCCGATCCGGCCGCCAGCCACCGAGGCGAAGGCCAGTCCACCGACGACCACTCGACCCGAGGGCGGCCCGGCGGGGCGCTGGTCGATGCCAGCCGTGTGAAGGCGGGGCACCCAGCCCCGCACCACCATCACCACCCCGGTGGAAGCGGCGCCAGCCGGGGTGACTGAGCCGTCGAGCGATGAGGCGCCGCCATCGGCCGATGAGGTGCCGTCGGCCAACGGGACTGAGCCGCCGTCCGATGAGGCGGGGGCCGGTGCTGGGTTGAGGCGCAGCGGGGTGGCCAGCCACGAACCGGCTTGGCCCTCGAAACTGCGGTTGGCGATCAGCACCTCGGCCCCCTCGACATAGCGACCGGTTGCGATGACCGCGGTGTAGTCCGGCGGCAGGCTGCCGTTGCCCAGCAAGCCAGCAAGGTCGACCGGGTCGCGGGCCAGAGCGGCAGCCGTCTCAGCGTTGTCGGCCCGGCGCTCGTCATGGCGGCGCAACTGCCAGAACCCCAGGTTGACCATCAGGACGACCATGGCCGCCACGAACAGATGCGAGGCGATCCAACCTGGCGACAACAGCCCCCGCCGAGGCCGTTTCAGCCGCGGCTCCACAGCGCCCCTCGCCTCAGGCTCTAGCGGAGGTCGAGCACTGCTTCTAGGCCGACTGCCACTCCGTTGAGGCTGGCCACCCGCTTGATGCCCAGCATGGCCCCGGGCATGAACGACGACCGGTCAATGGCGTCGTGGCGGACGGTGAGGGTCTCGCCGGGGCCGCCCAGCAGCACCTCCTGGTGGGCCATCAGTCCCTTGAGCCGCACCGAATGCACGGCGATGCCGCCCGGCCCCCGGCCGCCCCTCGCCCCGGCCACGACCTCATCGGCGGTGGGGTCGGGTGCCCAGTCGCCCGACGCCGCGGCCATGCGCTCCAGGGTGGACAGGGCCGTGCCCGAGGGGGCGTCGATCTTGCGGTCGTGGTGCAGTTCGATCACCTCGGCAGTGTCGAAGAACGGGGCGGCCATCTCGGCGAAGCGCATCATCAGGGCGGCGCCGACCGCGAAGTTGGGGGCGATCAGGCAGTTGCTGGCAGTGAAGGCGGACCGCAGGCTCTCGACGTCATCGGGGGTGAGGCCCGAGGTGCCGACCACGGCGTGGATGCCGGCTTCGGCCACCGCCGGGAGGTTGGCCCGGGCCGCGGCGGCCACGGTGAAGTCGGCCACCACCTCCGCCCTCGCCTCGGCGAAGGCTGACACCGACCCCTGCGAGCCGATGGCGGCCACCAGCTCGGTGTCGGGGTCGGCCTCGACCGCCCGGCACATCTCTGCGCCCATGCGCCCGGTGGCCCCGCAGACCCCCACCCGGATGGGGCTCACAAGCGGCACCCCCGGCCTCGCGGCCCGATGGGGCTCATCGGCGGTCTCGGCCTCCGCCTCGCCGGCCGCCGCGCCGGGACGAGGCCCGGGGGCCCAGGTCGCCGAAGGTCTCTTGGAGCTGGCGGTCGAAGTCCTCCTCGAACGAGGCCACCCGAGTCTCAGACCCGCCGTCGCCCCGGCCCGACCGGTCCCGGTCGTCGTAGCGATCGCGGCCGCCGTCGCGGTCCCGGTCCCGGCCGTCTCGGTCACGGCCCCGTCCACCGTCGCGGTCGTCGTAGCGGTCGTCGCGGCCCCGGTCGCGGTCGCCGTAGCGATCCCGGTCGCCGCCCCGGCCTCGGCCGCCGTCGCGGTCGTCGTAGCGGTCTCGGCCCCGGCCGCCGTCCCGGTCGCCGTAGCGGTCGTCGCGGCCCCGGCCCCGGTCGTCGTAGCGGTCTCGGCCCCGGCCGCCGTCCCGATCGCCGTAGCGGTCGTCGCGGCCCCGATCCCGGTCCCGGCCACGGTCGCCGCGGTCGCGGTCGCGGCCCCGGCCGCCGTCCCGGTCGCTGTAGCGGTCGTCGCGGCCCCGGTCGCGGTCCCGGCCCCGGTCGCGGCCGCCGTCACCCCGGTCGGCCCCGGCACCCGCGCTCTCGTCGCCGGCCAGGATCAGGGAGATCTTGCCGTTGGGGTCGACGTCCTCGACCACCACCGACAGCTCGTCGCCCAGGTCGAGCACGTCCTCCACCCGGTCGATGCGGCGGCCGCCGCCGAGCTTGGAGATATGGACCAGCCCATCGCGGCCGGGGAGGATGTTGACGAAGGCCCCGAACTTGGTGATGTTCACCACCCGGCCCTCGTAGGCGGCCCCCACCTCGGCGGTGGGCGGGTCGAGGATGAGCTTGATCTGGCGCTCGGCCTCGGCCACCGCCCCGGCGTCGGTGGAGGCGATGGACACCACCCCCACCAGGCCGTCGTCGTCGACGTTGATGTCGGCGCCGGTCTCGAGCTGGATGGCGTTGATCACCTTGCCCTTGGGGCCGATCACCTCGCCGATCTTCTCCACCGGGATCTCGAAGCTCACGATCTTGGGGGCGGTGTCTCGCACCTCGGGCCGGGGCTCGGCGATGGCGGCGGCCATCACCTCCAGGATGGCCAGGCGGGCGGTGCGGGCCTGCTCCAGGGCGCCGGCCAGCACCGAGGCGGGGATGCCGGCGATCTTGGTGTCGAGCTGGAGGGCGGTGACGAAGTCGGCGGTGCCGGCCACCTTGAAGTCCATGTCGCCGAAGGCGTCCTCGGCGCCGAGAATGTCGGTGAGGGTGACGAAGCGGCCGCCGTCGCCCACCAGGCCCATGGCCACCCCGGCCACCGGGGCCTTGATCGGCACTCCGGCGTCCATCAGCGACAGGGTGGAGCCGCACACCGACGCCATCGAGCTCGACCCGTTGGAGGCCATCACCTCCGACACGGTGCGCACCGTGTAGGGCCACTCCTCGAAGGTGGGCACCACCGGGAAGACGGCCCGCTCGGCCAGGGCGCCGTGGCCGATCTCGCGCCGCTTGGGGCCCCGCATGAAGCCGGTCTCGCCGGTGGAGAACGGCGGGAAGTTGTAGTGGTGGAAGTAGCGCTTCTTCTCGGTGGGCGACAGGTCGTCGATCAGCATGTCGCTGCGGCCCAGCCCCAGGGTGGTGAAGTTGAGCACCTGGGTCTCGCCCCGCTCGAACAGCCCGGAGCCGTGGGCGGTGGGGATCACCCCGACCTGGCTGGACACCGGGCGGAGCTGGTCGGCGGCCCGGCCGTCGATGCGCACCCCCTCGGCCACGATGCGGCGGCGCACCACCTCCTTGGTCACGGCCTTCACCGCGGCGCCGATCCTCTCCGCCGTCTCGGACTCGCTGCCGAACCGCTCGGCCAGGGCGGCCACCGTCTCGGCCGACACGGCGGCCTCGGCCGCGGAGCGCTCGGCCTTGTCGGCGATCTGCTGGGTGCCAGCGATGCGGGCCTCGGCCAGCGACCGCACCGCCTCCAGCTCGTCGTCGGTGTAGTCGACGTGCAGGGGCGCCTCCATCTTGCCGACGGGGCCGAGGCGGTCCATGAGCTCGAGCTGGAGCTCGATCATCTCGGCGATCCAGGTCTTGGACGCCTCCAGCCCCTCGGCCAGCCGGGTTTCGTCCACCTTGGGGACGCCGGCCTCATACAGGTTCCAGGTGCTGGAGGTTCCGCCCGCCTCGACCATCATCACGGCCACGTCGTCACCGGCCTGGCGGCCGGCCACCACCATCTCGAAGGCCGATTCCTGGCCTTCGGCGTAGGTCGGGAACGGGACCCACTCGCCGTCGGCCGACCAGGCCAGCCGGACCGCCCCGATGGGGCCGTCGAAGGGGATGGGCGAGATGCCCAGCGCCAGCGACGCGGCGTTGAGGGCCAGCACGTCGTAGGGGTGGTGCTGGTCGGCGCCCAGCACGGTGGCCACCACGTGGACCTCGTTGCGGAAGCCTTTGGGGAAGGCGGGCCGCAGGGGGCGGTCCACCAGCCGGCAGGTCAAGATGGCCTGCTCGCCGGCCCGGGCCTCCCGCCGGAAGAAGGAGCCGGGGATCCGCCCGGCGGCGTACATCCGCTCCTCCACGTCCACGGTGAGCGGGAAGAAGTCGGCGCCGGGCCGGGGGGCTTTGGACCCGGTGGCGGTCACCAGCACCACGGTGTCGCCCATGCGGGCGGTGACCGCCCCGCCGGCCAGGCGGGCGTAGGTGCCGGTCTCGAAGGTGGCGTCTTTGCCGTCGGCCCGCGTGAACGCGCCGGTGACGGCTGTTGATTCGGTCATGGGGAAGTTGTCTCCTGACGGACCCGCGCGGGCCCGTTTCGGGGCCCGACCCCGCCAGTTCCCAGTCGCATCGGTCCCGCCTGGTTCGCGTTCTCCGCGGGCGAGGCCGATGCGACTAGCACCGGTGCGGTCGGGCTCCTGGGGTGTTGCTGGGATTCGTCGCCGGCCGGTCGCCCGGCCGGAGGGGGACTCGGCCCCCGGGCACCGCTCAGCGCCGCAGACCGAGGTGGGTGATCACCGCCCGGTAGCGCTCGACATCGGTTTTCTTGACGTAGTCGAGCAGCCTCCGCCGGCGCCCGACCAGCATCAGCAGGCCTCTCCGGCTGTGGTGGTCCTTGGCGTGGACCCTCAGGTGCTCGGTGAGATGGTTGATGCGGTCTGACATCAAGGCGATCTGGACCTCGGGCGAACCGGTGTCCTTGGAGTCCAGACCGAAGGCTTCGGTCATCGAAGCGATGGTCTCGGCCTTGGCGGGGAGGTGAGCGGGCATGATTCCTCGGTGGAGCGGGCGCTCAGCGGAACGGCTGAAGGGTACCAGCGCCCGCCGCCTCCTCCTCCCGCGCCCCTCGGCTCTGGCCGGTTGGGGTGACCGCGCCTCGGTGCGTCCGGTTCTGTGGTCGGCCCGCGCCCCTCGGTGGTCAGTCGGCGGGGCGGCCCAGGTTCAGCTCCCAGTCGCCGGTCTCGGAGGTGACCGTGATGACGAACAGATGGGGGCGCCCGACCTCGTCGTAGGCGTGGCAGACCAGAGAGGCGCCGGGCTCGCTGACCAGCACCGGGTCGGGGCCGCAGTCCGCCTGGGTGGGGCCCAAATCGGCGGACAGCCGGTCGGCGGCGGCCTCTTCCAGGTCGGCCACGTCCACCAGGAAGACGTCGGCGGACATGTCCATCCACTGGCCGGTCACCCGGACCGTCACCGCCACCGGGACCCCGCCCACCATCGCCTCGCAGTCCAAGGCGACCGTCACCGGCGGCTCGCCGGCCTCGGCCTCGGGCGCCGGGTCGAACTCGGGGCAGCTCACCTCCGCCCAGTCGGGGGCGTCGGGGACCAGGGCCGCGGCCACGGCCGCCTCCAGCCCGGCGCCGTAGCGGGGGGCCTGCTCGGCCGCGCAGGCCGCGGTCACGGCCACGGCTGCGGCGGCTGCGGCGACCGCGGCCAAGCCTCGGATCACCGGGCCGATACCGGGCTCAGACCTCGGCGGTCGCGGCCTCACCGGCGAGGGGCCGCGCATGAGGACGATCCCGCCGCAGGGCTCAGACCTCGGCCGCCAGGGCCTCCTCGAAGGCGGCGCCCTGCTCGATCATGGCCCGGTAGCGCATCACGTGGCGGGGCCGGTTGAACCCGAGCGCCCCCATCAGCCTGCCGCCGCGGCCGTATAGGGCGGCGAACCGGCGCTCGGCCACCGACCCGGCCACCACTCTCACCTCGTCGTCGGGGCGGACGTGGCCGGCGAGTTGGATCTTGCGGTCGTACTGGTCGCTCCAGAACCACGGGACCGGCTCGTAGGGCTCGGCCGCGCCGAGCAGGGCCCGGGCGGAGTGGGCGCCCTGGGCGGCGGCGTTGTCCCAGTGCTCCACCCGCATGACCTCCCCGAACCGGCGGTTGGGCCAGCGGGCCACGTCGCCAGCCGCGGCCACCCCCGGGGCGGCCAGGCCGGCCGCGTCGCACATCACGCCGTCGTCGAGGGTCAGGCCGGAGCCCTCCAGCCACTCGGTGTTGGGGACGACCCCTATCCCCACCACCACCACGGAGGCGTCGACGGCCGAGCCGTCGGTAAGGCGGACCCGCTCCACCCGGCCGGCGCCGTCGAAGCCCTCCACCCCCACGCCGGTGCGCAGGTCGACCCCGTGGTCGCGGTGAACGGCCGCGCACACCTCCCCCATCGCGGGTCCCAGCACCCGGATCAGCGGGGCGGACAGGGCCTCGACCACGGTCACGTCCAGCCCCCGGGTGCGGGCGGTGGCCGCCACCTCGGCCCCGATGAACCCGGCCCCCACCACCACCACCCGGTCGGGAGCGGCGTCGAAGTCGGCCCTGAGGGCCAGGCAGTCGTCGAGCGAGCGCAGCACGTGGACCCCCTCTCGGGGCTGGCCGAGGGTGCGGCACCGGGCTCCGGTGGCGATCAGCAGGGCGTCCACCTCCAGGGTCTCGCCTTCGTTCTCGCCGCCGGTCAGCCGCAGGGTGCGGGAGGCCAGGTCGAACCCGGCGGCGGTCGCGCCGAGGCGCAGGTCCAGGTCGAGGTCGGCCAGCTTGTCGGAGGGGGTGAGGGCGATCCGGTCGGGCTCCCAGTCGCCGGCCAGGACCTGCTTGGACAACGGCGGTCGGTCGTAGGGCTCGTGGGCCTCGTCGCCGATCAGGGTTATGGGGCCGTCGAAGCCGTCTCGGCGCAGCGTCTCCGCCGCCCGCAGACCGGCCAGCGATGCGCCGGCGACCGTGACCGACGAAGGAGCGCTCACGGGACCCACCGGCCGGGCGGGTCGGCCGTTAGTTCTCGGCGACGGAGATGGCCTGCTTGGGGCAGCGCTGGATGCATTCCTCCACCCGGGCCCGGTCGTCCTCGCCGGGGGTTTCGTTGAGGATGTAGAGGAAGTCGTCGTCGCGCACCTCAAAGATGTCGGGCGCTATCTGCATGCAGACGGCGTTGCTCTCGCAAAGGTCGAAATCGACGACGATGCGCATCGGTCCTCCTCCGTGGTCCTGGGCCGGGTGTTCCGGGCCGGGCCCGGCGTTGCGGGCCGAACCTTAGCCGGTGCCGAGCCGGGGCCCGGGCCAGCCCAGTCGGCTGGCGCTGCCTCGGCGGGGGCAGCCCAAAGGCACCCCGAAGTGGGCCCGGTTCAGGCGAGTAGGGCCTCTATGCGCTCTTTGGCCCGGGCGTCGCCCAGGGGGCGGCCGATGATGGCCCGCCCGCCTCGCACCAGCACCGGGCGCTGCATGAGCTTGGGGTGTTGCAACAGCACCGCCACCACCGCGTCGGGATTGCCCACGTAGTCGGCCTCGTCAAGGCCCAGCTTGGCGAAGTGGGAGTCCTTGCGGACCAGGTTCTCCACCGGGTCCTCCAACCCGGCCGCGATGGCTCGCAAGGTCGCTTCGTCGGGCGGGGTCTTCAGGTAGCGGACCTCTTCGAAGTCGATCCCCATCGCCGCGGCGACCGCCACGGCGTTCTTGGACGAGTTTCAATTCTGGTTGTGGTAGATGGTCACCTCGGCCATCGGGGCCTCCCTTTGTTTCTGGGTTTGGTCTGAGGGGTTTCCGTTGGTTCCCACACCGATCGGGCGGGCTCGGTCCGGCCCCGGGATCACTGGCCGGGCGGGGTCCAGGGGCTGGTCTCGTAGCGGGCCCGCAACTCGTGCTTGAGGATCTTGAGGGTGGCGTTGCGGGGCAGCGGGCCGGGATGGACCTCGAGCTGCTCGGGGGTCTTCTGGCGCATGAGCCCGGCCGCTTCGCAGGCCGCGGCCATCTCGGCGAAGGTCAGCGGGTCACCGCCGGCCGCGGTCTCCACCACCGCGCACACCCGCTCGCCCCGCTCGGGGTCGGGCAGGCCGATCACCGCGGCGGCCTCCACCTTGGGGTGGGCGTACAGGACGTCCTCGATCTCCCGGGCCGAGATGTTCTCGCCCTTGCGGATGATCACGTCCTTGACCCGGCCGGTGAGCCGGATGTGGCCGTCGGCCCGCCGCTCGGCCAGGTCGCCGGTGCGGAACCGGCCCTCGGCGTCGAAGGCCTCGGCGTCGAGGGTCGGGTCGGTGTAGCCCTTGAACAGCATCGGGCCCCTCACCCGCACCTCGCCCGCCTCCCCGACTCCGACCTCGGCGCCGTCGGAGCCGGCGATGGACACCTCGCAGCCGACGACGGGGGCGCCGTCGGTGTGGGCGAGCTGCTCGTCGGTGTCGTGCGGCGAGCCCTGGCTGATCATGGGGCACTCGGTCATGCCGTAGCCGTGGACCACCGGCACCCCCATCTGCTCCTTCACCTCGTAGTAGATCTCGGGCGGCTTGGGGGCGCCGCCCCCCGACAGCAGCCGCAGAGCCGGCATGGCCGGGCCGTCGGCCTTGCGGTCCTCGGCCAGGAACATCTGGTAGAAGGCGGTGGACCCGCCGGCCATGGTCACGTTATGGCGCCTGTAGGCGGCCACCGCCTCGGCCGGGGCGAACCGCTCCACCAGCACGGCCGGGAACCCGCTGGCCAGCATGGTGACCATGTAGTCGGGGCCGCCGATGTGGGCGTAGGGGAAGGCGATGGAGCCCACGTCGTCGGCGCTCATGTCCAGGGCGGCGGCCAGCCCCAGGCCGCCCGCGATCAGGGTCTCGTCGGTGTGGCGGACGCCTTTGGGGTCGGCGGTGGTGCCCGACGTGTAATACAGCCACCGGACGGGGGCCTCCTCGCCGTCGGCGGGGGGTCGGGGCGGCGGCGGCAGGTCGGCCGGGTCGCCCTCGGGCAGAGCGTCGTAGCCGACCAGGGCGGCGGGCGGGTCGTCGAGGCCGGCGGCGATCTCGTCGACCATGGCCCCGTAGTCGAAGCCGCCCCAGGTTCCGGGGTGGATCACCAGCCGGGCCCCGGTCTGGGCGAGGCAGAAGCCGACCTCGCGGTGGCGGTAGATGTGGATGATCGGGTTCTGCACCGCGCCCAGCCGGGACAGGGCGAAGCTGGCTACGACGGTCTCGATGCGGGTGGGAAGGATCCAGGTGACCGGGGTGCCCTCCCCCACCCCCAGTCGGTGCAGTCCGGCGGCGGCCCGCTCGGCCGAGGCCGCGAACTGGGCGAAGGTGAGGGTGCGGCCGGCGTCGTCGATGAGCATGGGCCGGTCGCCGCCGGCCTCCACCCGCCGCTGCAGCAGGTCCCAGAAGGTGCGGGCGCCGCGAAGGGGTGCTTGTGTCATGGCTTCCGATCCTCGAAAGTAGATCCTCGTCGGGGGCCTCGGGGTGTCCGCCCTCCCCGACCTCGAAAACGGGGGCGTTCCGCCTGTGTTTCTAGCCGGTGGCGGGCGGGTCGGGCACCAGTTCTATGCCGAGAGTCGCCTGCGGCCTCACCGGGTCGGCTCTCTAGCCGGTGGGAGGCGGGTCGGGCACCAGTTCGATCACGAGAGCCGCCTGCGGCCTCACCGGGTCGGCTCTCTAGCCGGTGGGAGGCGGGTCGGGCACCAGTTCGACCACGAGAGCCGCCGGCGGCCTCACCGGGTCGGCTTTCTAGCCGGTGGGAGGCGGGTCGGGCACCAGTTCGATCACCTGCACCAGATCGTCGGGCAGCCGGGCGCTGGCCCCGTCGCCGGTGCGCACCACCCGGAACTCGCCGGGGCCGGCGGCGGGGCCGGTCTCGATCACCGCCAGCCGGTTGTCGGGCGACCACACCGCCCGGCGCAGGTAGGCGTCGAAGGGCAGCACCCCGGCGGTGTCGGCCACCGGCCTCAGGGTTCCGCTGGCCAAGTGGTGTACGAGCAGCCCGGTGCCGGTCTCCCACCACCGCGGCCGGATCATCATGGCCCCGTCCGGCGACAGCGCCGAGAGAGGGGCGGCCGTGCCGTACGGCGGGGACATTTCCGACCACGGCGCCTCAGTCCATTCGGGCACCTCGGTCCACTCGGGCTCTCCGGGCCGTCCTACCAGGAAGCGGCAGTCGAGGATCTCGCAGGTCTGGTAGGCCACCGCGCCGGACGAGGCCGACACCACCCGGCCGTGGGCGAACAGGGCGGCCGAGCCGGGGTCGTCGATGGGGACCAGGATGATGTCGTCGACGGCCTGGACCAGCATCCGGCGGTCCCAGACCGCCACCGGCCGGACCTCGCCGGGCAGCTCGATAGGGGCGGCGCCGTCGGTTGGCACGGCGAACAGGCGGCCTTCGCTGGCGTAGCCCCAGAACACGGGCGGGTCGCCGGTCGTGCCCCGCCACCCGAAGGCCTGCTCGGTGAGGACTTCGGGCTCGCCGTCGAGGCCGGCCAGGATCAGACGGCCCTCGTGTACCGCCGCCAGCCGCTCGCCGACCGGCAGGACGGCACCGGCGGTTCCGAAGCCCCGCCCGACCGACGTCAGCCCGAACCGGGATATGGACCCGGTGTCGAAGTCGAGCACCGCCATGTTTCCCTGCCGGTCGATGCCGAGCAGGTCGTAGCCCGATCCCTCTCCCACCTCCGTCCACGCCGGCCCGGCCGCGGCACCGCCGGGGCCGCCGTTTCCTGTTTCGGGGCCGGTAGCGACGCCGGAGGCGGGGGCGTCGGGCGCCGGGGCTGGGTCCGGGCCGGGGCCGGGGTCGACCGGGGCCGGGCCGGGGCCGGATTCGGGGGCCGGTTCGGCCGACTGGCCGGGGTCCGAGCTCTGGCCGGCCCACCAGGCCAGCAGGGCCAGCACGGCCACCACCCCGGCCGCCCACGCCAGCACCCACCGGTTCGAGGAGGTCGGCACCGGCTCGGCGTCCACGAAGACGCCCTCCAGCTCGACCTCAAACCCGTCGTAGCTCACCTCCCGACGGTACCCGGCCCCGACCGCCCCCTTCCCCGGGCCCGGTCCATCAACCCAGGCAGGTCGACGGCTCAACTCGCTCGAAAACGCTCAACGTCTCGAAACGCCTGGAGCGGGTGTTCATGGTCGCGTGCATCAGCGGCGACTCTGGCTGTGACAGGGACTGCGGCCCGAAACGCCTGGAGCGGGTGTTCATGGTCGCGTGCATCAGCGGCGACTCTGGCTGTGACAGGGACTGCGGCCCGAAACGCCTGGAGCGGGTGTTATGGCTGCGGGGGCATGTCTTGCTGTTCGAATCGGGGGCGGGGCGGGGCCAAGTCCTGGATCGCCGTGAGGGGCGAAGAGCCGGTTCGGGGCCGACCCGTTTGGAGTATGTAGTCGTCGAGGTGGGCGCTGATGCGGTGGAGGCTGGAGCGGTTGCGGTCGAGTTCGGGTTGGGGGCCGATGCGGGCCTCGACATGATCGGCGGCGTAGCGGTTCAGGCCAACGGCCGCGCAGACGTAGGGCTCGGCCAGGTCGGGGGCCGCGGTTGATTCTTCGGGGTAATCGGCGGGATAGGTGCCGACGATGCGCCACCGGCTCATGGTTTTCTTGTCGATTCCGCCGAGGAGGCGGTCGGCGCTGCGGGCCATGTCGCGGGGCAGCGACCGGCACAGCGACTCCAGGCTGTGGGTGTCCTCGGGGGGCCGACGCCCGTACAGATGCACCAGTGCCTTGAGCGCGCACTCAGCGGCCATCTGCGAGTCGCGGCACAGCCCCCGCACCCGGCTCCCTCGAACCGGGCTGTCGGCGGTTTCCCACTCCATGGGGAAGAGGCGCGCTTCGAGGCTTTCCAAGGCTTCTGCGGCATGGTCGAGCGCGTAGAGGGCTTCTTGGTCGTCGCTGGCGGGCAACTTGATCTCCTTGTCCCATTTCGCTTCAGGCGGCGAGATGGGACGGATGCGCAGAAGGCGGGCCTGATCGCGGACGCGGCGCTCGAAGGTGGTCAGCAGCCTCGAGCGCAGTTCCCATTCGGGCAGGTCGGTGACCAACACGTCCACGGGCCAGCCGCAGACTCGTTCGCCGAGCTCCTCGAGCTCGCATTTGCGGTTCCAGCGTTTGGTGTAGTCGAAGTCGGCGTGGACGGCGACGAGATCGATGTCGCTGCTTTCGGCGGACTCGCCGCGAGCCACCGATCCGAACAGCCACACCTGGCACACCCCAGCGGCGACGAACGCATCAGCGACCCGGCCGGCAGCCGCCAACGGAGCACCCCCAGTCCGAGTCCCGGCCTCAACAAGCGCCACCGCCACGACCACCACCCTACCGCTCGGAAGCCCGCAACACAAAAAGGCATGAAATTCTACATCGAGCCGGGCCAGCCGGGGCGTCCGGCGGAGCCATCAGACCCGCCCCCGTCCGAATGAGCGCCAGTTGCGATCATGCTGCTGCGTGAGCGGGACGGAGTCCCGTATCCGCTGGCCCACTCCAGCCATCAAGGGAATCAACACCGCGGCCATCATCAAGCACTTCAAAGGCAGCGAAGAACGAGACGGAAGTGGCGAGCCGTGCTGTCAGGTGGTGAACAGGGCGGGTGCTGGTTCTCGGGGCGGGTCGGGGTCGTTGGCGGGGTGGGCTGGCTTAGGTTGGCTTGCAGTGGGGGCGGCTCGGGATCTGGTGGTGGGCTGCGGGCTGCGGTTTGGGCGTTGGTGGCGGGGATCGTGGCCGTTGTGGTTGTGGGGTCGCCTGTCGTTGGCGGGATTGGGCGGGGCCAGGGGGTCGGGGGGTTCGAGGGCGGGTTTGCCGTTGCGGTGGGTGACCTTCCAGTTGTGGTCGTGGATGTTGTGGTGGCAGCGCCAGCAGACAAGCACGAGATTTTCGATGTCGGTTCGCCGGGACTGGGCGTAGGGCACGATGTGGTGGGCTTGGCAGCGGCTGGGGTCGGCGCCGCAGCCGATGCAGCCGCGGTCTCGGGCGATGAGCATCTTCCACTGGGCGGTGGTGGCCGTGCGTACCGTGGAACCGTGGTGCAGCGGCTTGCCGTCGGCGAACAGAACCCCGGTGAGGTGGGCGTCGCAGGCGATGCGCTCGAGCACCGCCCGGGGCACGGGGCCGGTGCCGGGGATCTCGCAGCGCCCGGCGGGGTCCTCGCCGGTAAGCACGCCGATGTCGGCCACCACGATCACCTCGGCCCTGGGCCGCCCGCCCGAGTCGCCGCGGCCTTTGGGGTTGTCGGCGCCGCCGGAGGTCAACAGGTCCAAGGCGTCGGCCCGAAGCTGATCCCAAGAGCGCCCGCCTTCGTCTTGGCCAGGGCCGTTGCCGGTGCGGGCTGATTGTTGGTCCTGGCGGTGGAGGGCTTCGGCGACGCCCTCCAACCGGCTGCAGACGCGGGTGCCGGTCTCGGGGTCGAGCAGGCCGTCGAGGCGGACCATGCCGTCTTGCTGCTTCCAAGTCTTCAGGTACCGGCGGCGGCGCTTGTTCAGCCACTCGTCATGGCCGTGGTCGGTCTGGTGGCGCTGCGTCCAGGCGGCGGCTTCGCGGGCGAACCGGTCCGGGGGCAGTTCCTTGGCCATCGCCACCAGATCACCGGCGGCATCCACCGCCTCGGGGTTGGTGCGGCGGGCCGCGTCGGCCAGCCGCTCGGCGTTGGCCAAAGACACCTCCCCCGAGTCCACCGCGCCCCGCAGTCCGGGCATCTCATCGAGCGCCTCCGCCGCCCCGAGGCTGCGACGGGCCTGGAGCTTCGACTTGCCGGCTTGATCGCGCAGCACCGAGGCACCGCCGTCGCCGTGGCGCTCTTGCGCCGAGATCAGCCGGGCCGAGTCGGTCTGCAAGGCCGACACCTTGGCCTCCCAGGACCGGCTCGCCGTGATCAGGTCCTTCAGCCGAGCCACGGGCAGCTCCCCCGACCGAGCCGCATCCAGCAGCCAGGTCAGCCCCTCTTCGACGAGATCAACCTTCTCGGTGAACATACGATCATTCTACATCACCAGTGAGACAATCACAACTCTTTTCCCGATATTTCTTGAAAATTTCTTGAAAGCACTCAATCGCGGTGCCAATCAGCGATGTTCCATAGGGGTGTGTCCCAGGCGTTGGCCTGGGCGCCATGCAGGTCGGCGGCGAAGGCCGACACCAGGCCCCGGTTCACCAGCGGGATCACGTAGTGGTTCTGCACGTAGATGTCGTTGAGCCGCTTCACCAGCTCGTCGCGCTCGGGGCCGATCGGGGTGTGGGTGAGCCGGGCGAACAGCTCGTCGTACTCGGGGTCGCAGACTCGGGCGATGTTCTCCCCCGACCAGCCGTTGGCCCGGGTCGGGATGCTGCGGCACAGCCCGAGCGACAGCGCCTGCTGGGGGTCCACCCTGGTCTCCTCGGTGAACATCAAGGCGTCGCCGAAGAACCGCCGGTAGGACTCGCCCTCGGCCGGGTCGCCGCCGAAGAACGCCCCGGCGTCGTAGTCGACCGCCTCGGTGTCGATACCAATCTCGCCCCACCACTCCCCGACCAGGGCCTGGGTGGCCTGGCGCACGGAGTTGGTGGAGGTCAGATAGTCGACCCGCAGGGGGGCGCCGCCGTGCTCGCGGATGCCGTCGCCGTCGGAGTCCACCACGCCGCTGGCGTCCAGCAGGGCCCTGGCCCCGTCGATGTCTTGGGCCAGGCACCCGTCGTTGGCGGTCGAGGCGTAGTTGGCGGGGGCCACCACCAGGTTGCAGGCGGGCTCGCCGGCGAAGCCGTAAAGGTCGGCCACAGCGGCCCGGTCGATGGCCATGGACATGGCCCGGCGGATGGGGGCGAAGGTCAGGAACGGGTGGGGGTTGGCGCCGCCGGAGTGCTCGGAGCGGTCCGGGCCCAGCGCCGGGTCGGGGTTGGTCTGGTTCAAGAAGATGCGCTCGACCAGGCTGGCGAAGGCGGTGACCACCCGGCCCCGCCCCGCCCCCTCCATCTCCCGCAGCAGGTCCGGGGGGATCTGCAGGTTCCAGCCGTAGTCGGCCTCGCCCGTCTCCAACACCGCCCGGGCGGCCGACTCGGCGTCGCCGCCGCCCTCCAGCACCACCCGGTCGAAGTAGGGGGCCTCGCCCCGGTAGAAGGGGTTGCGCTCGTAGACGGCCCGCCGGTCGGGCTCGAAGTCCACGATCCGGTAGGGGCCGGTGCCCAGCGGGGCGTTGGTCTGCTCCTCGCAGGCCCGGGCCGCGGCCCCGACGCAGCCGGAGAACTGGGCCCGGCTGATCACCGGCATGCTGGCCCCGACGAAGGCCGCGTAGGGATAGGGGGTGGGGTCGTCGAAGGCGACAAGCACGGTGCGGTCGTCGATGACTTCGACGGAGACGATGTTGATGGCGGCGCAACTCTGGTCGGCCGCCGCGCAGTAGCGCCAGGTGAAGGCCACGTCGTCGGCGGTCACGGCGGCGCCGTCGGACCACCTCAGCCCCTCTTTGAGCCTCCAGGTGATGGAGGTGAGGTCTTCGGAGACGCCGCCGTTGTCCAGGGTGGGGATCTCGGCGGCCAGGCGGGCCACGAGGTTGCCGTCGGGGTCGTAGCTGGCCAGGGGCTCGAGGACGACGGCGGCCGCGTCCTCGTCCTTGTAGGCAGTGGACAGAAACGGCGACGGCACCGCCGGGGCCTGCCAATAACGCAGAGTCAGGACCTTCTCGGCGGCCGCCTCGGCACCGGGGGCTGGCTCCGGCTCCGCGACCGCGACCGACGGCTCGGCCGTCTCGGTTGTCGCCGGGCCGCTCTCCCCCGCCGCGGTTGCCACCGCAGGCTCGCCAGCCGCAGAGTCGGGCGGCGCAGCCGTGGCCACAGGCGCCTCCCCCGTGACAGGCGCCCGCCCGCCGGAGTCGCCCGACCCGCCACAGGCAGCGAGCATCAGCGCCGACGCCACAGCGACCGATCCGAACCGGCGTTGCGGGAATTCGAGGTTCATGTCGACGACCTTCCGTTCGAATCGTGCATCGTGAGCGCCCGGGGCCAGGCCAGCCAGGTCTCGGACTCTCGGGCGATGACGGTACTGGGGCGCGCCGACACTGCCCGACCGACCTACACCCGAGAGCAAGCCCAGCCCGGTTAGGCTTTGTGGGGGGCTGCGCGAATTAGCTCCACCCCAGGTCAAGGCCCCTGCCAAAACCGGCCCGGGAACAAAAATCGCGGGTTTCGGGAACGATTTTCTCAGGAACGGCCCGTTGCCGGCCCTGACCGGGACTGGCGCGCGTTGTTGCGAAATTCCCGCGTTCCCGCCTCGGAGGAGCTGGCGGCAGGAACGCGCCGCGGGGTTGTGGAGATGCCAAGCCCGGGCGGTAACTGGCACGCCCTATCAGACAAACTCTCGGTGACAGATCCCACCCACCTAGAAAGTAGACAACAGATGACAGACAACTATCTCCAGGCTGCGCCGCCGTCCTCTAAGTTGCAGCAGTCGTCTGCCGACGGCATCGACTTGCTGTTAGAAGCCAAGTCGCTGGCGGACGAAGTAACGGATGGAGACATTGCGGCGCTGATCGACAAGGGCATCACGGCGCTGGAACAGAACGATCTGCCCGCCCGGGGTCACGGGCTGCCAGCTTGGCGGACCGGCTACTGGGCCACCTTATTCCAACCAGATGACTGGGCGATCGTCCAAGAGTGCGTCTTGTGGCTCACCGGGGAGGGTTCTGACGATGATGTCGTAACTGCAGTCATGTCAGAAGCCACACCGAGAGCAGCGGCTATGAATGTCGCGTTACACAGATACGCGCGGCGCACAGCGGCGGCCCCCGACAACTCCGCTTTGCCGGAGGAGCTTCTCGGCGAAGCGTTGAAACTCACCGAGCATGTGCGCGATGTTACAGAGCAGTCGCTCCGGTTCTACTTGGGGATCATCATCGCATCGCGCTACCAGACCGGCACCGATGCAGCCAGCCATGCAGACGCCGTTGGGCGCTACAAGAAAACTCAGTACACCGACACGCTCGGCAAGCTTTTGACCCGGAAGCAGGTACCGGACGCTTTGAGTAGGCGCCGCCAAGACCTGCTTGACCGGGGGTTGGCCGCCTTGCGCAACGCCGGGGCGCACCCGGCGAACATCAACGCCACAGATGACAAGGTGCTGATCCACGCTTCCAGCGACAACGCGGAAGCTCCCTTCGAAGAATGGACCCTCGAACAGATGCGGGATGTGACCGACCTTATGCGCCGCACCACCGGGGCGCTGTCTGTGGCCGTATCCATCGCCAGCTGCGGGCGCGTGCTCCCGCCCGGAGAAGAAGGCGGCGGGCTGTCGGCGCTCGAGCGGCTGCTTGAAACCTGGATGGAGTGGTCGGGAGTGACCGCTTCCGCCGACGGCGAGTCTGTCATCACGGTGCAGGCCCGTGCGCCTGGAGCGATCAGGTTCGGGAACCTGGTCCACGCCGCTGGCGGCTGCCCTGCCCTTGTAGGACACATAGCCGACACGCTGCGCTGTGAGGTGACGCCGATAGACGCCGCCGCCGTGCTCCCGCAGATAACCATCGAGATGCCCATACCCGGACCCGAAGACGTCCCAGCAGACGCAGACGACTCCGACTACGAGCGAATGGCGCTAGAGAAAGCCGCGAAGATCAAGATCGACGGCAAGCCGTTCATGATCTTAGACGCCGACGGCAAGCCGCTAGGCCCCGGCGACGCCCCGGCCAACTACGGCGGTCCTGTCCGCATGCGGCAAGACCGCCGATTCTGGGCACCGCCCGGCGACTACGAGGAAGAGACGGGCTACAGCGGAGCGCCCGGCATCTTCCGCCCCGTCGGGATCGTCAACCTGTGGAGCAACCCCAGCGGGCGCGGTCTGATCACGCCCTTCTAGGTCGCCCCCTTTAACCACAGCAGCCAGGAACGCTCAGCGGGGAGGGGACGCCTATGACGCCAAAGCCCTCATCCTGTCTGGTAATGAGCGCGGCGGGCGGGTGGCGCGGCGGTCAGTCCCCCGGCCTGAGTAACGGTGATGGAGTTGCGACTCTTAGTGGTTGGCGCGTGTCGCCTTGTATGCTGAGGGCATGAACACTCCGACCGACTCCGACCGGATCGCCTTGCTCGAAGCCAAAGTGGAGATGCTGCTAGCTACCTTCAGCCCAACCTCCGGCCCCGTCCGCCTGGAGGTGCTGCCAGGCACCCCCATCGAAGATGCGGTCCAGGAGGGACCCGGCAAGATCGCGCATGTCAGCGACAAGCACGAAGCGTTCGGTATCTGCATAGTCGTCGCCCCGGCCACAGACGGAGAACAGCGGCTAGGGCGCTACCTCGGATGCTTCTACCTCGACCCCGGGTATCACCGCATCCAGCCGAGCATGATTCCCAACATGACGAAAACCCAAGCCAAGTCCACGGAAGGCTGGGACGGCGACTGGTCCACAGTCGGGATCATCCTCTGCGGTGCCGTCGACCCGCTGTCCGCATCCTGGCCAGCCCAATCCCACGACGCGTCAACCTAATCTCAGTCTTCCGCCCGACCACTACTTCGCGCCACAACCCGCGCCAGCCCAGATTTATCCCCCGTCGGTTCGCGCCTTTCTGTGCGCCGCGTTCCACCTGTCGGCTTCGCCTGGCATCAGAAGCGGCGTCCCGAGAGCCGGTGCCAGAACCCTCGGGGGCCGTCTGCGCTCCGCCTGCCGCGGCCTCAGAACCACGCGCCACCCGGCTTTCAGCAGCCTGATTCCGCCGCCGTGACCTTGGGCCGCTTCGGCTATCGGGCACCTCCCGGGGATGCCGCGGCCGCCCGTCGAATTGGGCCGAGAACAGGCCGCGGTCGTAGAAGCCCGCGGCGCTTCAGCACAGATAACGATCATCAGAGAGCCGTCATATAGGCGATTACCGGCAATACGACATAACTGTTCGAGCACCGGCCCGCGTTGACACATATAAGACCGATAGGCGTGCGATAAAAGCCATACCAGACGCCGGTTGGCGGGGCCGGATGTGGATTCCGGTGACCAGCTAGCGAGCCGGGGCCGTCCCGGCGCGGCGGGCACCGATGGCATGCGCTCGCGCTCCAGCCGCCCGCAAATCGACTCCCGACCGGGATAGGACACTGACCGCCCTAATGCAGCAGACGGCAGTTAGACGCGGCTCTAATAGCTCTGAGCTGGGATTTCGCGACGTGCTCGGTTCGCCGGCGTTGCCTAATCGCCGGGCCGCGTACCCAAGTCCCGCCCGGGCGGACGGAGCCTGCCATAATTCCACTCATTATGAGTTGAACCGAGCAACACGCGGGTGGTGCCGGACCCCACCTGGGTCAAAGCCCTCTTCGCCGCCGACCCCCGCCGCCCCCGTCGGCGCCTCGACGCAGCCACCGGCGAACTCTCCCCGCAGCGCTGCGACCCCGACGCCCGCGCCTACAACACCCGCACCGGCAGCGGCGTCGGCCACCAAGCCGTCCTGGCCCTCGCCCGCAACCCCCACCCCGGCGAACGAGTCATCCTCGCCGCCTTCCTCAACCACCCCGGCCGCTCCGACGCCACCGCCTTCACCGACAAAGCCCTCGAACTCGCCAACCGCCGCCCCGGCGGGATCGCCGCCGCCTACGTCGGCGCCCTGCACGCCGCGGACATGATCCGGCTCCTCGACAACGCCATCACCTCCATCGCCAAAACCCGCCGCGGCCGCGCTCGGCCCCCACAAGGCCACCCTCGCCGGGCGCCCCCGCCATCGCCGCCACCGACGCCGTCGGGAAGATGTGGTACATACCCCTCACCCGCTCCAAAACCCGCATCTGGCGCAACAAAACCCGCCCCGCCGTCGTCTGCATCACGCCCACAACCCCGCTGCCGGAACCCCAAACAGCCCCAAACCACCGTCAAACCACCAATACGCGCCACAAACCGCGCCAACCCCCTTTGTGGTAGCAGGGACCGGGAGAGAAAAAATTTCGCTTGACTTTGGAAAAGGCTTATGATACCATGAAATAAGTTGGATGTAGGTAAGGAGGTGGACATATGGCTGATGATTTTCAAAAAGGGCTAGGCAAAGCCCTCAAGGACAATGGGGTCCATTTCGAATACGACCCGGATTCAAAGGAGACACTGCCCCAAGGAGAACACAACCCCAGAGGCATCAAGGTGGTCACCTGCAATCAGCACGGGCGCGTTGGAATCGTAGCTGCAGGCGAGGACCCCGGCGATGCCGTTGAGTTTGTGAAGGAAAACGGATACATACTGGAGCGGCACAATGATGGCTTCGTGGCCGTCATAGATCCAAAGCCCGGGTTATCTGAATCTATTGCTTCTCTCGACAAACTCTGGCAAGACCAGCCAGCACCTCGTCCACCAATGGGACAGTGGCTGATAGAAAACATGCCCCGCGGAATTAACCTTGAAGTCCCAAACCGACGTAGCGAAAGTGACTTCGGCGGTTTAGAAGTTGCCATTTACCAATCCATGGGATAGGAACTGACGACCGTGGTTACCGCAGAGAAGACCCGCGACGACACCGGGCCGGAGGGCTCGTGAGCAGCACTAGCGGGGCCGTTACCGGGTATGAGGCCGAGCTGTGGCAGATGGCCGACGCGCTGCGGGGAGCCATGGACTCCGCCGACTACAAGCACGTGGTGCTGGGGCTGATCTTCTTGAAGTACGTCTCCGACGCCTTCGAGGAGCGCCACGCCGCCCTGGAGGCCGAGGTGGCCGAGGGCGCCGACCCCGAGGACCCCGACGAGTACCGGGCCGTCAACGTGTTCTGGGTGCCGCCCGAGGCCCGCTGGGCGCGCCTGAAGGACAATGCCCGCCAGCCCGACGCCGGCAGGATGGTGGACGACGCCATGGCCGCGGTGGAGCGGGACAACCCGGCGCTCCAGGGCGTGCTGCCCAAGGAGTACGCCCGCCCGGCGCTGGACCGCTCCCGGCTGGGCCGGCTCATCGATCTGGTCACCAACATAAAGGTGGGCGACGCCGAGGCCCGCTCCAGCGACGTGCTGGGCCGGGTGTACGAGTATTTCCTGTCGGGGTTCGCCAGCGCCGAGGGCAAGCGGGGCGGCGAGTTCTACACCCCCCGCTGCGTGGTGAGGCTGCTGGTGGAGATGCTCGAGCCCTACCGGGGCCGGGTGTACGACCCGTGCTGCGGGTCGTCGGGCATGTTCGTGCAGTCGGTGGAGTTCATCGAGGCCCATGCCAGCGGCAACGGCAACGGCGGCCGGGCCCAGGCGGCGGTGTCGATCTACGGCCAGGAGTCGAACTACACCACCTGGCGGCTGGCCCGGATGAACCTGGCCATCCGGGGCATCGAGGGTCAGATCGCCCACGGCGACACCTTCCACGACGACCGCCACCCCGACCTCAAGGCCGACTTCATCCTGGCCAATCCCCCGTTCAACGTGTCGGACTGGGGCGGCGAGCGGCTGCGGGAGGACAGGCGCTGGCGCTACGGGCCGCCGCCCAAGGGCAACGCCAACTTCGCCTGGGTGCAGCACATGGTCCACCACTTGGCGCCGAGGGGGGTGGCCGGGTTCGTGCTGGCCAACGGCTCGATGTCGTCGCAGCAGGTGGGCGAGGGCAAGATCCGGGCCGCCCTGGTGGACGACGACGTGGTGGACGCCATGGTGGCGCTGCCGGGCCAGCTCTTCTACTCCACCCAGATACCGGCCTGTTTGTGGTTCCTGGCCCGGTCTCGGGACGGCGCCGACGGCCGGTTCCGGGACCGCCGGGGCGAGGTGCTGTTCATAGACGCCCGCAAGATGGGGGTGATGGTGGACCGCACCCACCGGGAGCTGACCGCCGAGGAGATCGCCCGCATCGCCGACACCTACCACGCCTGGCGGGGCGAGGAGGGCGCGGGCGGCTACGCCGATGTGGCGGGCTTCTGCAAGAGCGCTTCGCTGGAGGAGGTGCGCAAGCACGACTACGTGCTCACTCCCGGCCGCTACGTTGGAGTGGAGCCCCAGCCCGAAGACGACGAGCCCTTCGAGGAAAAAATGGCCCGCCTAACCGCCCAGTGGCAAGAGCAGCGAGCCGAAGCCGCCCGCCTAGACGCGACCATAGAGGCCAACCTGACCAGCCTGGGTTTCCTGGAGCCCGACCATGCCTCTTGAGTTCGACCATCTCAGGAAGTCCTACCAGTCCCTCGGTGAGCTACTGGACGTCAGCGAGAACACGGAGCGCATGAGACAACTCAACGCAGTCGCGCAAGATGCGATCTGGTCTGCGGTTATCAAGAAATTCGAGATCACCTACACGCTAGCCGTAAAGGCGATTCGCAGACAACTTTCAGAGATCGTCGCCTACCCGCGAGAACTGGAGGAGATGAGCTTCGCCAATCTGATGCGCGACGCAGCAAGAGCCGGACTGATACATGACCCAGTGCCCTACATGAGCTACAAGAACTTGATAAATAAGACGCCCTACATATACGATCCAGAACTGTTAAAGACGATCATAGCGGCCATGCCTGACTTTTTAGATAGCATGAGGTTTCTCATAAAAGAGACGACTAGGCGAAACTCGTGAGAACGACTGGCCAGCCGATCGACATCAACCCCACACACTTGGAGATGATCCAAAGTATCCTTGACGAGCACGTGCCGGGTTGCGAAGTGCGAGCGTTCGGTTCCCGAGCAAAGTGGAGCGCAAGCGACTACTCCGACCTCGATCTAGCCGTAGTCGGTGACCAGCCTGTGGAATGGCGTACCCTCGGCAGACTGAAAGATGCTCTTGAAGAATCCACCCTGCCATTCAGAGTCGACGTGCTCGATTGGCACGACATTTCCGACAACTTTCGGGAGATAATTAGGGGTGATTGTACAGTTATAAAAACGGGCAATCAATCGTCCGAACCTACACTAAGTAAGTGGCCAACAAAGCATTTCGGTGACTGTGCCACACTGATCAGAGAATCGATATCACCATCATCAGTAGGAGATATTCCTTATATCGGACTTGAACATATTGGAGAAGGTACTCTTTCACTCTTGGATCATGGGGTAGCTAGCGATGTTACCAGTACCAAATCCTCTTTCAAAAAGGATGATATTCTATTTGGAAAGCTACGACCTTACTTCCGTAAAGTTATACGCGCTCCATTCGATGGAATATGTTCAACAGATATTTGGGTTATACGCGCCAAAGATGGAGTCGATCAAGGGTATCTCTACTATTGTACGGCGTCACAACCTTTTGTAGACTTCGCAACTGCGGGATCCATAGGTACAAGAATGCCAAGAGCAAAATGGGATTACGTCTCGCAATACAGACTTCCAGTGCCAACTCTGAGTGAACAGCGAAATAAGGCGCATATCCTGAAGACATTAGACGACAAGATCGAACTGAACCGACGCATGAACGAAACACTAGAGGCAATGGCCCAGACATTGTTTAAGTCGTGGTTCGTGGATTTCGATCCAGTCTGTGCCAAGATAGAAGGTCGCTGGCGACCTGGCGAGTCACTCCCCGGCCTTCCCGCCCACCTCTACGACCTCTTCCCCGACCGTCTAGTCTCCTCTAAACTAGGCGAAATCCCAGAAGGTTGGAAAACCGGTGTTCTCGACGATGCAATTGAAGTTCTTAATGGCGGCACCCCTAGCACTGTAGTAGATCAATACTGGGACGGAGAGATTCCATGGTATACAGCTAAGGATGCTCCAAACCTTAGTGACATTTTTGTTGTCAAAACTGAAAGAACCATTACTCCGCTGGGTGTCCAAAACTCTCCTACAAGAATTTTACCTAAAGGAACTACTATCATAAGCGCTAGAGGCAGCGTGGGAAAACTCGCTTTGCTCGGCACGCCGATGGCATTTAATCAGACTTGTTATGGTATTCGCAGTCGTAGTCATAATCTAGATTTCTTCATTTACTGGGTCATTAGAACGCTCACCAAACAAATAGGAAGTAAAGCACACGGCACAATCTTTGATACTATAACACGTCAAACTTTCAGACTGATTGATATTATATATCCCTCCACACATTTAACCATAGAATTTCAATCATCAATACAGCCGCTGATGGCTAATATCCTTAGCAACTTGAAGGAGCTAGCCTTATTAACTAACTTACGAAGTTCTCTTCTATCCGAACTGACATCCGGTAAGTTACGAAAAATACGCGAGCGAGAAGGGGATCAATCTTGACATGAAAGTACCAGCAGGTTCTGAAATATACAGGCATGGCACTATCCGACAGTGTTCAGGCGTCGGATTAACTTGGTCTAACGAAGATTTACATGAAGCTATGGGCGGGAAAGTAACTGCAATCTTGTTTGATGATCACGGCAAAGTTAACATTACAGCTATTCTTACTCCTCTTGCAGATACTCACCATACGCAAAGTGCGCTAGATCGAATTCTTACTAGCCGTGAAAGTTTTGAAAACTGGAAAGTAGGGGAGGCAATCGCTGAGGCCTACTTGACCGACCACCGATCCTGTTTTTTCCCATGGCCAGATGGCCACGACGAGCGAAAGAGCGGTTCTAGTTTACCTGGAGCTGACTTGGTAGGTTTGGGTAGTGATGATGATGGAGATTGCTTGGCGTTTGGTGAGATAAAGACTTCAAGTGATAAGAGCTACCCACCCGGCTCTATGTATGGAAAAACTGGTCTAAAAAAACAACTAGAAGACTTACGAGATGATCAGTTAATAAGGGATAAATTACTCCTATATCTAGCATTACGTGCTACCGCAGCATCTTGGCGATCACGATTTGAAGCTGCCAGCAAGCGCTACCTAGAGGATTCTTCAGATGTGCAACTGTACGGTATACTCATTAGAGATGTGCGACCCAACGAACAGGATTTATTTTCTCGTGTGAACTCGCTTGATGTTGATCGCCCCTCCAAAACTAAGATAGAGTTAGTAGCGCTATACCTTCCAGAAGATTGTATCAATAACCTGAGTGAGATGGTTTCACAACTAAGGGAGCGGCACCAATGAGTCTCTCTGAAGAAGAACATTTCCAAGCATTAAAGTCGCATTGGGCGCTTCAAGCAATCGGTACCAGAAACCTGGACCGTGCGGAAAACTTAGTAAATGAAAATTTCGCACAACAGGCAGTAGGACAACAAATAATATTCAATTTTGATCAGAGTATAGAAGATATATCTTTTCTAGATAGAGTTGCTTTGGCATACGAACTAGCGGCAATAGAAGGACTAGACCAACTGAGCAGGCCGGATGGTAACGATAGCGAACTACGTAACCAGACAATAGCGGCCTCCTTTAAGGCGTTTGATATCCGTCGCCTTCTTCCAGTACCAGAACAAACGCAAGAGAGGTTGTACTTTGTTCTTCAACTCTCAGCTTTAGCGTATTGTGGAGATAGATGGCCTGATTTACGTCGCTGGTATAAAGAAAATCAGGGAACATTGAATGTTCCAAGCGCTGCGGATGTCTCTTGGGATCAACGTCTTCTGTATAAGCTATTTGATTGCTGGATCAGATTATTTAGAAAAGACGGATGGGACGACCTAGATCGCATTCGGGAAATTATCGCTGGCTTACGAGATGATCAGCAGACTATGGAAGACCAGCACCTGGGCGGTGATTCTCAGGCGCTAGATCGCGTTAGGGCCTTACGACTTGCTGCACTTTATCATTGGGCTCGAACAACTGAAATAGTTGCACATTATATGCTCCAGGGTCAGCCTACTGATCCATTCAGCCAAATTGATAAACATTTTGAAGCAGGAATTAAATCGGCGACAGCTTCAGGCGACGCCCAATACGAGATTATTCTTCGCTGGTTACACGCTACTGGGCGCATTATGATTACTAATTCATTGTGGTGGACGACACGGACAGTCAACTCTCAAACATCAGATTTCGTTCGTTCCCTTACAAAACGTGAGCATCAAGCAATGTATGAACTCCTACCCCCTCAACGGGCAGCCCTGTTGGAACAGGGTCTTCTTGATCAAGCGAAGACTGCTATCGTAATAGATTTGCCAACATCTGGTGGTAAGACTCTTCTAGCACAATTCAGAATTTTGCAGGCACTTAATCAGTTCGGTGTAGAAAAAGGTTGGGTTGCTTATGTGGCACCTACACGAGCATTGACTGCACAATTGACACGACGACTGAGAAGAGATTTTAATCCCATAGGTTTACGAGTCGAACAATTAACTGCTGCAATAGAGATAGACGCTTTTGAAGAAGAATTACTGACCGATGTAGAACAGCCATTCGATATTCTAATTTCGACACCAGAGAAACTTTCACTAGTAATCCGCAACAAAAAGATCACTAGACCACTAGCCTTACTCGTGATGGATGAAGCTCACAATTTGGAGAACGACAGTCGCGGAATGCGGATTGAATTCTTGCTCGCGACGATAAAGCGTGGATCACCGCAAACGAACTTCTTGCTCCTAATGCCATATGTTGAAAGTTCAGAATCTATCGCGCGATGGTTGGCACAAGACATGCATGCTGGGCAAGCTATCAGTTTAGGAACCATGCCATGGAAGCCAAATGAGCGGATAATCGGAATTTACCGTGCTGTCGAAGATAACAGCGAACGTGCTGGATGGCGTCTTCAATACGAAACTCTTACTGCAACCGAAAAAACGATGCCTTTGCACGGCATACATAATGTCGGCAAGGTTAAGCCTATTGATGTGCCGAGAAGCACTGTTGTAGGCAAAGATAAACAGAAGAGCTTTGCGTTACAGACAGCAGCTATCGGAACTGTGATGTCAGCACGCGGCACTAGTATAGCAATAGCTAATAGGATTCAGTCTGTATGGAATATGGCTAAACATGCTGCACAAACTCTGCCAGATTATGACAAGGTTCCGAAAGATGTCAGTCTAGTGCAGGACTTTTTGCGAACTGAGATGGGTTCAGACTTTCCTCTTATTGAGACACTCCAGCATGGAGTAGGCGTGCATCATGCCGGGCTATCTGATGATATACGGGGACTCATGGAGTGGCTCGCAGAAACCGGGGCCCTTCGTGTGCTTTGCGCCACCTCAACTATCGCGCAAGGAATCAATTTCCCCGTCTCGTCTGTATTCTTAGCATCAAGATTTATCCCAGATAGAAAACGATCTGTGGAGATGTCACCTCGAGATTTTTGGAACTTAGCAGGCCGTGCTGGTCGGCTAGGGCAAGATAGCGTAGGTGTTATAGGTTTAGCAGAGGGGGGCAGTCGGGAAGATGTGATAAAATTTGTTAGCCACAATACGGAAAAGCTTGTATCTCGTCTTGTTACATTATTAGATGAACTCACTGAGCGCGGTTCGTTATCAAATCTCTCTGAGGTGCTTTGGCAGGATCAGTGGGAAGATTTCCGGTGCTATGTGACACATTTATGGAACGAGAAGAGGAATTTAGAAGAAGTTTTAGCGGAATCAGAGCAGCTACTACGTCAAACATACGGCTATGTTACTCTTCGTAACGATCCGACGACTCATCATAAAGCAGATGCATTATTGGATGCAACCCAATCTTATGCCCGCAAACTTGCAGAAATGAGACCGGAAGTTAAAGACTTTGCAGACTCAACTGGCTTCTCTCCTGAGGGTGTGAACATGGCAATGACGGGTCTAAGAGGTTTAGAAGAAAAGCTTACACCATCTGATTGGTCTCCTGATAGTTTATTCGGAGAAGGAGGAAAGATGGCTGCCTTATTTGGAGTCATGCTCAAAGTGCCACAGCTCAAAGATAACCTTGAACAGATAGGTGGAAAAGGTCTTGATCATTCTCGTATCTCTAATATAACACGGGATTGGGTCAACGGCAAAGGTATGAGTGATATCGCTCGGGATTATTTTAGTGATGATAGAGATTCAAACGACATTATGGCACTAAGCGATGCCTGTAAAGCAGTTTATCGGGCCATTGTAAATAATGGCACCTGGGGTATTTCGGCCTTAAGTCAGATATCTGGATTGGATTTCGATAGTTTGTCAGAGGCCGACCTACGTCGTGTGAATGCACTTCCAGCGATGATCTATTACGGTGTCAGATCTGAAGAGGCCATCCTGATGCGGATGAACACTGTCCCACGTAGTGCAGCAGAATCTCTAGGTGACATCTATAGAGACACCATGGGAGGGGATGAGGATCGGTTCTCTGTTGGCCGCGCGCGCAGCTTCCTAAGATCTCTAACCTTAGAGGAGTGGGATTATGCGCGACCTACAAATTCAGCGTTATCTGGCTCTGACTACAGACGCGTATGGAGAATATTGTCTGGAGAGGAAGCATAGCCAGAAGTGATAGCCCTCGTGGAGGCAGATGTTGAGCAGGCCGCGCTGGAGTGGCTGCGTGAGCTGGGCTGGGGCACGGCCCACGGCGCGGACATCGGGCCGGGGGCGGAGCGGGGCGACTACTCCCAGGTCGTCTTGGAGGGGCGGCTGCGCGAAGCGTTAGCCCGGCTCAACCCGGACCTTCCGCCCGAGGCGCTTGACGACGCCTATCGCAGGCTGATCCGGCCGGAGGGGTCGTCGCTCGAAACCCGCAACCGGGCGTTTCACAAGATGCTGGTCGACGGGGTGACGGTGGAGTACCGCGTCGGCGGCGGGGGCATCCGGGGCGGGCAGGCCCGGGTGCTCGACTTCGACGAGCCGTCCGGCAACGACTGGCTGGCCGTCAACCAGTTCGCCGTCGTCGAGAACCGCAACCGGCGGCGGGCCGACATCGTGCTGTTCGTCAACGGGCTGCCGCTGGGGATCGTCGAGCTCAAGAGCCCCGCCGACGAGGACGCCACCGTCCGCACCGCCTGGCAGCAGCTCCAGACCTACAAGGCCGAACTGCCCGCCCTGTTCGCCCTGAACGAGCTCCTCATCGTCTCCGACGGGCCGCAGGCCAGGGTCGGCACCCTCACCGGCGGGTGGGAGTGGTTCAAGCCCTGGCGGCCCCTGTCCGGCGACACCCCCGCCGCCGACCAGGCCATGCTCGAGCTCCAAGTGCTGCTCGAAGGGGTGTGCGAGCCCGAGAGCCTTCTCGCCCTAGTGCGGGACTTCATCGTGTTCGAGGACGACGGCGCCGGGGCGCCGGCCAAGAAGATGGCCGGATACCACCAGTTCCACGCGGTGCGGGCCGCGGTGGACGAGACCCTGCGGGCCGCGGCCGGCGGCGGCCCGGCCGGCGAGCCCGCCCCTCCCCCGCCCGCTGCGCCCCCGGCCGTCCCCCGGCACGGCCACAGTCACCGGCCCGGCGGGCGGCGAGGCGACCGGCGCATCGGGGTGGTGTGGCACACCCAGGGGTCGGGCAAGAGCCTCACCATGGCCTTCTACGCCGGGGCCGTCGTCCGGGCGCCGGCCATGGCCAACCCCACCGTGGTGGTGCTCACCGACCGCAACGACCTCGACGAGCAGCTCTTCGGCGCCTTCTCCCGCTGCCGGGACCTGCTGGGCCAGCCCCCCGTGCAGGCCGCCAGCCGGGCCGACCTGCGGTCCAAGCTGGCGGTGAAGGCGGGCGGGGTGGTGTTCACCACCATCCAGAAGTTCCTACCCGACCGGCCCGGCGGCGCCCTCCCCGCCCTGTCGGAGCGCCGCAACATCGTGGTGATCGCCGACGAGGCCCACCGCAGCCAGTACGACTTCATCGACGGCTTCGCCCGCCACATGCGAGACGCCCTGCCCAACGCCTCCTTCATCGGCTTCACCGGCACCCCCGTCGAGCTGCAAGACGCCGACACCCGGGCCGTGTTCGGCGACTACATCAGCATCTACGACATCGAGGCCTCCGTGGCCGACGGGGCCACCGTGCCCATCTACTACGAGAGCCGCCTAGCCGAGCTGGGGATCGACGAGGCGGCCCGGCCCACCATCGACGACCAGTTCGAGGAGGTCACCGAGGGCGAGGAGGCCGAGCGGGCCGAGAGGCTCAAGACCCGCTGGGCCCAGCTCGAGGCCGTGGTGGGCGCCGAGAGGCGGCTCGGGCTGGTGGCCGCCGACATCGTCGAGCACTTCGAGCGCCGCCTCGAGGCCCTCGACGGCAAGGCCATGGTGGTGGGCATGAGCCGGCGCATCTGCGTCGAGCTCTACGACGAGATCGCAAGGCTGCGGCCCGGCTGGCACCACGGCGACGACGCCGAGGGCGCGGTGAAGGTGGTGATGACCGGATCGGCCACCGACCCGCCCGAATGGCAGCCCCACATCCGCGGCAAGGCCGGGCGGGAGGCGCTGGCCCGCCGGTTCCGCGACAGCGCCGACCCGCTGCGGATGGTGCTGGTGCGCGACATGTGGCTCACCGGGTTCGACGCCCCCAGCCTGCACACCATGTACGCCGACAAGCCGATGCGGGGCCACGGGCTGATGCAGGCCATCGCCCGGGTCAACCGGGTGTTCGGCGACAAGCCCGGCGGCCTAGTGGTGGACTACCTGGGCCTGGCCCCCGAGCTGAAGAAGGCCCTGGCCGCCTACACCGGCAGCGGCGGCGCCGGGCGGACCACCATCGACCACGCCGAGGCGGTGGCGGTGATGCTGGAGAAGTACGAGGTGTGCTGCGGGCTGTTCGACGGTTTCGACCGCTCGGGCTGGACCGACGGCGGTGGGGTTGGCGGGGGTGGCGGTTCCGGTACTGGCGGCAACGGCGGCGGCAGTGACGGTGACGGCCGTGGTGTCGCCAGCAGCAACGGTGACGCCGGCGGAAGGTCGGGCGGCGGCGAATCAGGCTCCGGCGACCCGAGGCGGCGGCTGGAGCTGCTGCCCGCCGCGCTGGAGCACGTGCTGGCCCAGCCCGACGGCAAGGACCGCTGCCTGAACTCGGTGCGGGAGCTGTCCCAGGCCTTCGCCCTGGCCGTGCCCAGCCCCGAGGCGCTGCGCATCCGCGACGACGTGGCCTTCTTCCAGGCGGTGCGGGCGACGCTGGCCAAGCGGGCGCCCGGCCAGGCCCGCCCCGGCGCCGACCTCGACCAGGCGGTGCGCCAAATCGTCTCCCGGGCGGTGGCCCCCGAGGGCGTGACCGACATATTCGCGGCGGCCGGGCTGGACCGGCCCGACATCTCGGTGCTCGACGACGAGTTCCTGGCCGAGATCCGGGGCATGAACCGGCCCAACCTGGCGGTGGAGCTGCTGAAGAGGCTGCTCAAGGGCGAGATGGCCGTCCGGCGGCGCAAGAACCTGGTGCAGTCCCGGTCGTTCTCCCAGATGCTGGAGGACACCCTGCGCCGCTACCGCAACCGCTCCATCGAGGCGGCCCAGGTGATCGAGGAACTGCTCGACCTGGCCCGCCACATGCGGGAGGCCGCCGCCCGGGGCGACGACTTGGGCCTGACCGAGGAGGAGCTGGCCTTCTACGACGCCCTGGAGACCAACGACAGCGCCGTGGCCGTGCTGGGCGACGAGACCCTGCGGAACATCGCCCGGGAGCTGCTGGAGATGGTGCGAAACACCGTCACCATCGACTGGACCGTGCGAGAGAGCGTGAGGGCCAACCTGCGCCGACTGGTCAAGCGCATCCTCACCCGCCACGGCTACCCGCCCGACAAGCAAGAGCAGGCCACCATCACCGTCCTAGAACAAGCCGAACTCCTATCCGAAAACTGGGAAACCTGGTGACGACTGGCCCGCGAGCATGAATAGGCTCTAATCTCACCAGCCAGCGTTTCTTGAGACTGGGGCCCAGGATGATTCCCACCGTTGCGGACCGAACCGACGAACTGAAGAGCCTCTGTCACCGTCACGGCGTGCGGCGTCTCGATCTGTTCGGCTCCGCTGCGACCGGTCGGAACCACGAGAAGAGCGATCTGGACTTCGTGGTGGACTTCAAGCCCGAGGCCATTGCCATGTACGCGAACTCTTACTTCGGCTTGCTGGAGGGCCTCGAACAGCTATTCGGCAGACCCGTGGATCTGGTGATCGGCTCGGCCATCGAAAACCCCTACTTCTTGCAATCAATTGAAGAGACCAGGAGACCCATCTATTTAAGCAACGGTGAGCAAAGGCAGCTACTAAAACACAGACAATACTCGACCTATGGGATGCATCTGTGCAACCTGAGCCTAATTCTCAGATCAGAAACACCTAGCCTGCTCTAGACAGTTGGCTTTAGTGTATTAAATTGATTTTCATAGACCATTCGTGGTCCTGTTTGGAAACGTTGTCCGGTCTCAGGGTTAACAGTGGTTCGGTGAGCTTTTATAAGCCCTTCAGACCGAAGCTTTCGAAGACCGCGTTGGATGGTCATGGTGGAGAACGGATAGGCTACATGTTCTTCTGGTCTTCTAACGTTTGGATTTTTATTATTAAACCAGTCTGCTTGTCTAAACCAAGTGGCCGAGCCTTCTACGATATTACGACCAGTGCGCCTCTTATGCCGGTTACGGGCAAAACGATCTGCTGTCATGGCGCAGATGTACGCGGCAACTTCCGGGGCACCCCATCGTCGAAAGTTGGCTGAGGAGATGACTGATCCATGGATTGTTACATAACCACCATCTTTCCCGTCGGGATCGTCATAAGGTTCACCGTCACCTAAGTCACGCAAGACCACAATATCTGGTCTTCGCCCCTTCGGATCACGTTGGCGATGCACAAGGGAACGTTGCTCAAGTTCAAGGAGCTGCTCACGAACCCAATTCCGTTTTTTTTCGTACGTATCTGGATCATCCTCAATGTCATAGGGTTTTTGTATGGAAAAGCGTGTATGATCGCGACAGAGGTCGTGCAGTTTTTGGTAGTTGAGTCTGTCGCCGTGCCTCGGCAGGTATCCCGGCTCCCTTTGCCCAGCATGAGCGGGGAGCAGAGCCATCCCGCGTAGGATTAGATCAAGCTTCACAGCCTCAACGCGCCGGGCGCGGATCATGGGAGCCACTGACTCCGCGATGTATCGCTCCCTCACGCGGAAAGCGCCCTTGCCCTTGATGCCGGGCGCGTACAAAATCCCGGTCCCTTGAGTGGCGGTTTGGGCCATAACGTCTCCTAGACTTCAGATCCGACGGGGCGGGGGTGCCTGGCTGGCTGCCAGGTCCCCAACCCTCGCCGCTTGGATGCGACGGAGGTGGGGGTGCCTGGCTGGCTGCCAGGTCCCCAACCCCGTCGAGCGCCCACAATACCGTGAACATCGTACAGCGCGGGTGATGTCCCCTGCCTGCCAGTCCTAACGTACGGGGTCACTAGTCGTAGTTTCCTTAGGTCCCTACTTATGTCCAGTCTACAAAGCTAGAGGGCACATAGTCTAGTAACTCAGGGGGCTAATAGTCCAGACTCCGGGGAGCCGTCGCTGCCCAGCCACACCACCAGCGGCAAGACGTTGGCCGGGCCCTTGGGATCCTAGCCTTCGGGGGGCCTCGGCGTCGTAGAACACCTCGGCCGTCATCCGGGTCCGGGCGTCGGGGGCGATCCCGTTGGCCTACGGGGTGAGCCCGAAGACCTCAGCAGCTTCAGGGCCTTCGAGAATTCTGCGGGCTGTTTCGAGAGCTTGCGGCTCGTCGCCCGCTGCGGCTGCCGCTTCTACAGCTTCAGCAAACCGGGGGTGGGCGACCTCAACCTCGAAGTTAGCCTCGCCCCAAAAGCCGGCTTGGCGCAATGCGAGGCAGGCGAGCCTCGTGGCGGCGGTGTCGCGGTCGGGATCGACAGGTGCCTCGATGACGGACTCGCCGCCGGGCTTGAGGCGGTCCTGGACTTCAGGGAGCTCCAGCAAAGCGAGGTACTCATCGGTCCGGCCCGGCATCGGAGTGAACATGAGGGGGCCACTGTAGTCCCCGGCACCGCCCGCCTGCCAGATCGAACAGGGCACCGTCGGGGGGTGATCCCGTTGGGCCTGCGAGCAGGCCACCACCGTCCTAGACAAGCCGAACTCCTGGTGAAACCAGAAAATCTGAGCATTTCAAGTAAATTTGCATTTATTTCAATCATCTTCTATAATGGGGATGATGCTCTGCCGACCCGAACGCGCCGCCCGCCTGCCATGATCGATTTCATCGTGCGAGGCAAGCCGAAGTCGCTGGGATCGGGGTCCAAGAAGCGGTGGCAAGCCAAAGTCCGCCAGGAGGCGCCGGCCCTGGCCCAGCCCATCGCCGGCCCGTGCCGGCTCAGGATTGACTTCTTCTACGATGGCACCACCGACCTCGACGCCGACAACATCATCAAGCCCATCCAGGACGCCTTGGAAGGTATCGTCTACGACGACGACAAAGCCGTGGTTGATGTCTGCTCCCGCAAGATCAACCTCCAACAGCCCCTCCTACCCCGTCTCGTTGATCCGCCCCCTGTCCTGGCCGCCGAACTGAGAGCACCTCAGGGCGAGTTCGTGTTCATCCAGGTCGCAGAGGCCCGCACCCCACTGGAGTTCCTATGAGCCAGCAGCCAGCCAGCCATCGCGGCGATTACGGCCGCCTCCTCGAGAAAGTGAAAGCCCGTTACGAAGCCGAAGGTTTCACCGTGAGCTTCGATGAGCCCCTTCCTCCGCCTAACGACGACTTCGTCGCTTGTGCCATCGCTCGCCGCGATGACAAGACCATCTTGATCGAGTTCCTGCCGGCCAACATTTTCAAGGCGAGGCGCAAACGGCTCCATCGGCTGAAGGAGGTCATGGAGTCGTTACCAGACTGGCAGCTCGACATAGCCACCTACCCAGTCGAGTCCCCGCCGCCCGACCCGAGCCGCGACGACATCTTCCGCCGCATCGAGGAGGCGAAGCGAGTGGCCGACACATCGCCTGAGGCGGCCTTCATGCTCATCTGGTCGGCGACCGAGGGCGCGCTCCTGGCCTTGTGCCGGGACCAGGACATCCCGAAGATGCGCCCGAGCCGACCCCGCACCCTCGTCCACGACCTCTCCATCCACGGTGTGATCAGCGACAACCTGTCCAGCGAACTCGATCTGTTCGCCCGGATCAGAGACAGCATCGCCCACGGGCTGAGAGCCGACCTGCCCAGCGAGGACCAGATGGACTGGCTGACCCGCTTCACGCTGGCCGCCGCCAAAGACGAGGTGCCGACCATCGAGGCCATGACCGACTGGCACGACTCGGAACATGGAGTCCAAAGCCCGACGGAAGCGGGCTGTGACATCGGCAGCCTTCTGCGCCAACGGTTCGATACCGCCCTGGAAGACGACATCGCCGAAGCCGTCGACCTCATCGAGAACGGACGCACCGAGGCGGGGCTGAAGTTGGAGCCGTGGGAATTGGAACCCGATCCCGAGCAGAGGCGGTTGCTCCGCTACGGGACGCGCCGATCAAAAGAGCTGGGCATACGGCCCGAAGTCGTGGCCGCCCTCATCGAGGACTACAAGATCGAGTCTTCCTCCACCCGGACTTGATTCGTGGGGCCAGCCAGGTCCTCAAACCGAGCCGTGGCGCGACTGGGCGTCAGCCACGCTTTGCGCTACCTCACCCCCGAAGCCGAAGCCGACCTGGAACTCGTGGTGGCGCGACCGAGCGTCAGCCAAGCTTTGCGCTGCCGCCGCCGAGTTCGCCGGACTCGGGCTCTGGGCTCGGTGGCGCGACTGGGCGTCGGCCACGCGTTGCGCTGCTCGGTGGGTCAGGGGGCGGTGCCGTAGACGGGGGCGGGGGGGCGCTCGGCGGCTATTGAGGCGCGGGCCAGGTCGGCGGCCTCGGCTGGGGTCATGGCCCGCTCCCCCACCGACTCCACCGGGCCGTGCTGCCAGCCGTCGCACACGTTGAGGCCGCCCCCGCTGCACTCGAACACCCGGCCGGTCACGTCGCAGCCGTCGCTGCCCAGCCACACCACCAGAGGCGAGACGTTGGCCGGGTCCTTGGGGTCCCAGCCCTCGGGGGCCTCGGCGTCGTAGAATACACCGGCCGTCATCCGGGTGCGGGCGTCGGGGGCGATCCCGTTGGCCAGCACCCCGTAGCGGCCCCACTCCGCGGCCTGCTGGACGGTCAGCGCGGCGATCCCGGCCTTGGCCGCGACGTAGTTGCCCTGGCCGACCGAGCCCATCAGCCCCGCCCCCGAGGTGGTGTTGACAATCCGCCCGCTCACCGGCTCACCGGCCTTGGCCCGGTCCCGCCACCAGGCGGCAGCGTGTCGGGCCGGGGCGAAATGGCCCTTGAGGTGGACCCTCACCACCGCGTCCCACTCGGCCTCGGACATGTTCACCAGCATCCGATCCCGCAGGAACCCGGCGTTGCACACCAGCGTGTCCAAGCGGCCCCACTCAGCCACGGCCTGTTCGACCATCGCCCGGGCGTCGTCCCAGTCGGACACGTCTCCGCCGTTGGCCACCGCCTCTCCCCCGGCGGCGGCGATCTCCGCCACCACCTCGGCTGCGGCCTCGCTGGGGGTCCCGGAGCCGTCCCGCTCCACGCCCAAGTCGTTCACCACCACCCGGGCCCCCTCGGCCGCGAAGGCCAGGGCGTGGGCCCGGCCCAAGCCCCGTCCGGCCCCGGTGACGATCACCACCCGCCCGTCGCAGCACCCAGTCACGGACGCACCCCGCTCGAGCCGACTTCAGGCCACCGGGCCGCCGCCGAGCCGTCGCCAGGCCAGCCGGTCATCGACGCGCCGCCACCAGCTCGCTGAGTCACCGTTGCGCCGCCACCGACGCGGGCCAGCCGGTCATGCCAGCACGTCGAGGGCTGAGCCCACTATCCACATGGCGAAGTACTGGGAGGCGCCGCCGTAGGCGTGGGCCAGGGCCACCCTGGCCCCGTCCACCTGGTAGTCGCCGGCCGTGCCCCTCACCTGGTTGGCCGCCTCCAGGCACCGGATCATGCCCGAGGCCCCGATCGGGTTCGACGACAGCACCCCGCCCGAGCAGTTCACCGGGAAGTCGCCGTCCAAGGCGGTGGCGCCCGAGTCGGTCATCCTCCAGCCCTCGCCCTCCTCGGCGATGAGATGGCCCTCCAGCCACATGGGCTCGTACCAGCTAAACGGCACGTACAGCTCGGCGGTGTCGATCTGGCGGCGGGGGTCGGTGATGCCCACCGAGGCGTACAGGGCGGCCGCGCACTCCATCCCGGCCCGGGGCCGAACCGTGTCCCGGCCCGGGAAGGTGGTGATCTCGGTGCGCTTGGCGTGGCCCAGCACCCAGGCCGGCCTCTGAGCCTGCCGGGCCTGCTCCCCGCCGGCCAGCACCATGGCCGCGGCCCCGTCGGAGGACGGGCACGACTCCAGGAAGTGAATCGGGTCCCACAGCATGGGCGACTCCCGCACCTTCTCGACGGTGATGTCTGGTATCTGCAGGTGGGAGTAGGGGTTTTTGACCGCGTTGAGCCGGTCCTTCACCGCCACCAGCCAGCCGATGTGCTCGGGGGCCTTCGAGCGGCGGATGTACTCCCGTATCCAGGGGGCGAAGGTGCCGCCCGCGGCCTGGCCCCCCGAGCGGCCCCCCGACAGGGCCCAGGTGGCGTTGCCCTCGGACTGCTTCTCGTAGGCCACGGTGAGGACGGTGTCGTAGCGGCCGCTCTCCACCAGCACCGCGGCGGAGATGGCGGTGGAGGCCCCGACCGACCCTGCCGTGTGGACCCGGTGGATGGGCTTGCCCACCGCGCCCAGGGCGTCGCACAGCGACAGCTCGGGCATTATCACCCCCTCCAGGGCGTCGGGGGCCTTGCCGATCACCACCGCCTCTATGTCGGCGAAGTCCATCTCGGCGTCCTCGAGGGCGGCCAGGGCGGCCTCTCTCACCAGGCCGTCGAGGGACACGTCGCCGCGCCTACGCCGGTAGAGGGTCTGGCCGATGCCGACCACCGCGCACGGCCGCCCCATCAGCCTTCGCCTCCCGTGGGGCGGGGCCCGACACTCGCTCTGCTGTCGCCGCCCTCTGGGGGCCGGACGCCAGCCCTGCTGTCGCCGCCGTCGGGGGGTCGGGCGCCGGTGGCCATCAGCCGTCTCCCTCCAGGAGGCACAGCAGGTTCTGCTGGAGGGCCGGTCCGCTGGAGGCGTGGGCGACGGCGCGGCGGGCCTGGCCGGACGCGATCCTCTCGGCGGCCTCGATGACCCGGATCAGGCCGGTCGCCATCACCGGGTTGCCGCACAGCGGACCCCCCGACGGGTTGACCTCCACCGAGTCGTCCAGTCCCAGCGCCGCTCGCAGGATGATCTCCTCGTGGGCATGGGTGACGTGAAGCTCAGCCACATCCAGGTCGGCGGCGTCGGCGTCGCCAGCGTCAGAGCCGGGGCTGGCAGGACCAGAGTCAGAAGGACCAGCACCAGCGGGGCCGTCCGAGCCGGAGCCGCCGACGACAGCGCCGCCGATGCCCAGGGCGGACGCGGCGGTGCGGACGGAGGCCGAGTCGGTGAGGTCGCGCAGGCCGGGGTGGTGGGACTCGATGCGGTGGTCGATGCCCCTGATCCACACCGGGCGGTCGGTCAGCTCCCGGGCCCGCTCAGCCGTGGCGATTATCACCGCCGCGGCCCCGTCGGCGGGGGGAGCGACGTCGTGGGCCCGCAGCGGGGCCATGTCGTAGGGCTCGGCCAGCAGGTCGGCCACGGCCACGGACCCCGACACCTGGGCCATGGGGTTGGCGGCGGCCGCGGCCCGGCTCCGGGCCACCACCGCGGCGAAGTCGGACTCGGCGGCCAGGCCAGCATCGATGAGGGACCGGGCCTGGATGCCGGCCAAGGCGTCGGAGTCGAGGCCGAGGGGGGCCACCGCGTAGGGGTCGGCCTGGAGATGGAACACCTCCCGGGCGTTAGTGGGCGAAGACCGGCCGCTGCCCACCACCATGGCGGTGTCCACATCGCCGACCTGCAGCCTCAGCCAGGCCTCGAACAGGGCCCAGGCCCCGTCCATCTCCACATGCGACTCGTACACCGGCGGCCACGCCCCCATCCCGTCCACGTTGGTGACGAAGGCGAAGGGCATCCCGCTCAGGTAGTCGCAGCTCCCGGCGATGGTGAAGTCGATGCCGTCCCGGCTCAGCCCAGTGGCGGCCAGGAGCTGGTCCACGCAGCTCATGATGAGATGGACCTCAGGCCCGTCATAGAAGGCGTGGGCCGGGGTCTGGGCGGTGGCCACCACCGCGATGTCGCGGACGGGGGTGGAGTCGACGGGTGTGGCGAAGCTCGCGGCGCCGGAGCGTGCAGCGGTGGACCGGACGGCGGCGGGAGACGACGCGGCGGCACCCGAGGCAGCGGGGCCCGACACGGCGGAGGCAGCGGCACCGGAGCGAGCGGCGGCGGACGGCATCAGAAGGGGTGGTCCTTGAGCAGCTCGGGGTCGACGTCGGGCTCGCCGGTGGGCTCCCACCGCTCGTAGACGCCGCCGGTGATCCCGCCCCAGCGGTTGTCGATGGCGCTCACGTCCCGCTCGCCCTCGGGCTTCCACACCATGCGCAGCCTCATCCCCACCCGGAACTCCTCCACCCCGATGTGGCGGACGTCGATGCCCCCGACGGTGGTGTCGGCGCCGTCCAGCAGCACCGAGCACCGAATCCAGGGCTCGGTCTCGGTCTGGCCGTGGTATTGGATGGGGGCGATCTCGGTGAAGGAGGTGACGGTGCCGACATCGGCCACCTCCACATCGTGCTCGGGGCCCATCGCCACCCGGTTGAGGGCGTCGTAGCCCCGGCTGGGCACGTGGACCTTGCCGTCGGCGGGGCTGCGCTGGCCCAGGATGCGGCCCTCCAGCAGGCCTCGGGCGAAGCGGGCCCGGAACGGGAACAGCGGCTCGCGGATGCGAACCCCGATCAGGTGCTCGGTGGTCTCCACCGGCTCGGCGGCGGGATCGGCCTCCAGCGGGGGCGGGGGCTCGTCGCCGGGCACGAAATACAGGTCGGTGACGGCGCCATGGCGCTCGGGGCGGAACCGGGCCACTACTCGCATCCCGGTGCTCATGGCGGAGGGGGCGCCTGCGTCCACGGCGTGGAGCATGGTGGTGTCGGCGCCGTCGAGGAGTATCTGGGCGAAGGCGAAGGGCTCGGCGAAGGGGTGCTTGGAGGTGGGGGCGCACACCCAGGTCCAGGCGGCGACCACGCCGGCGGGGCCGACCTCCACCAGATCGTCGGGCGACGCGGGCGCCCCGGTGTCGGGGTCGTACTCCACCGGGGGGCAGACCACCCGGCCGCCGACCCGCATCCCCAGGATGCGGCCGTCCCGCAGCCCGGTCAGCCACGGGCCGATGACCGGGCCGGTGGAGCGGGTGTAGGGGTACTCGAGGGTGAAGTCGACGTCGTGGACTTCGGCCATCGCCGGAGATGGTACCCACTGCGGGGCGAAGCGCCCGGGCCGAGGGCCGGGCATGCGCCCTATCATCCGGCCATCGCTGGTCGCATGGTTCCGATCCGGGCCGCGGCCCTGGTCGCGGCAATCGCGGCGGCCGTCGGGTGCTCGCCCGCGGCAACGGGCGCTCCCCCGGTTACCGCCGCCAACTCTCCCGCACCGACCGTCTCGCCAGAACCCGGCAACCCAGCAGTGGCAGACGCTGTCCCGGTTGCGGCCGCCGATGGCGAGGAGCTCGCGGCGACATCGGCTAATCCCTCGGGCCTGCCCGACTTCGATTTGGGGGCGGGCGCGGCCCGTTGGACAGTGGAAATCCTGGAGCGGCGGCCCCACGACCCGGATGCCTTCACCCAGGGGCTGGAGATGGCCGACGGGGCGCTGTATGAGAGCACCGGCCTGTACGGGCGGTCGTCGCTGCGGCGGGTCGACCCCGCCACCGGGGCCGTGACGGCCGAGGCAGCCGTGGCCGACGACCTGTTCGCCGAAGGGCTGACCGTGGTGGACGACCGGATCGTGCAGCTCACTTGGAAGGCGGGTCGGGCCTTGGTGTACGACCGGACCACCCTCGGGTTGGTCGGCGAGTTCGCCTACGAGGGCGAGGGATGGGGGCTGTGCCGGTCGGGCGGCGAGCTGGTCATGTCCGACGGGTCGGACCGACTGGCCCGGCGCGACCCCGAGTCGTTCGAGCTGATCGGGACGGTGGCCGTGGCCTCAGCCGGCGTCGCCGTCGACCGGCTCAACGAGCTGGAGTGCCTGGACGGCCTGGTGATCGCCAACGTGTGGCAAACCTCGGAGCTGCTGGTGATCGACATAGCCGACGGCCGGGTGGCAGCCGTCATCGACGGCCAGCCCCTGATCGACGATGTGGTCACCGCCGCCGATCCCGGTGCCATCGATGTCCTCAACGGTGTGGCCGCCCTCGACGACGGCACCTTCCTGATGACCGGCAAGCTCTGGCCCCTGATGTACCGAGTCCGGGTAGTGGAGGCCGGCTAGTGGTGCGTCCGCCATTTTAAATGAAACGACCTTACCCAGAATGTAAGTCATGCCAACAGACTGTGCGCTCTTACCATTTCGACAACACACCATTAGGACGGCTGAAATTATGTCCAGCGGGTGAAGCGGGCGGTGTTAGTCAGATGAAGGCCACGGCCGAACATAGCCAACAATGCCACCAAGATTAACTTAGCTCTTGTTGTTGGTCACTCGCTGGGGTAGAGATTTCGTATGAGACACGATGACCTTCGATAATAGTATCGTGATCAATTGAAGGCCCATATCTGGTGACATATTTGGTGTGTAATCTCCATATCGTGTCCCATTCTTCAGACACTGGCTCAAGGTATTCTGTTGGTATTCCTATTTGAGTGGCTTTGTCATAACCAATGGCAGCCCAGTGTACCGGGGCTTGAAGATCCTTGATAATTTGTTTGATTTCTTGACCAGATGGCGGTTTGTGTCGAAGCTTAATAAGCTCGGGCACTAATTCGTCTATGCGTCCCACAGCATCCCGAGCGTCTTGAATAACAGTTGCATCAATGTCGGCTAAGAAGATGGGGAGTAGTTCAAATAATTGTGGGTTGGTTTGACTCTTATTGTCTATATCATTCGAAATTGCTATGATAGCTTTAGCAGGAACAGATCTAATTCTTCCTGGCAGATATAATTGAGGGTCAATTGGTCCGAGAGCGGACAGACTGCTCATCCTAACCGAATCAGCAGCAAGTGCTAAGAGAGTGCCGGCCGATGCTGCTTCATCTGGGACTATCACCCTAAAGTCAGGTTTCCTAGCACGACATATTTTTGCCATTCTTAAGGCAACCTCAGGATCACCACCATTAGTTGTGAGCATGAGATCAAGCGGTTTCTCTATATCAGTTTCAGTAACTGCATCAAAAAAGTACGGTATACAATACGGAAAAATTGGGCCCCAGAAAACGATCATTGAGCGACCAGTGATCCGTTCATAAAGTCGAATGCCGTCCTGGCGATCATAACGTGACGAGTTTAAGGAATGGAAAAGCGGAGATTGGTCAGGTGCTGGAGGCCAAGTTTGCTCAGGCATGGTCTCATTATGAGACATACGGATAACCTTTTTGGGTGATCGTGATATCACCGCAGCGCACCTTGAACTCGACGAGCTTGTGCATAGCATGGCGCTGCCTCACGCGTCTGGCGAAGGCTGCTTTGGCTTTCATGACGCGTTCTATCCGGTCTTCAGTTGTCATGTCGGAACGGCCGGAATCAGGACCAGCAGGTGGCGCTTCGTGCATGATGCCTCCTTTGTGTCTCTTGACAGACTAACTCTAAAATGTCCAGCGGCGCAACCACGAGCGGGCTGGCTTGCAAGAACCGTAGGGGGCGCTCAAAACCCCCGTCCGGGGAAAGCGACCCCCCCGAGGGTCAGGGCACCATGACGGGGGGTGGTGGTTCTTCGGCTGTGGCTTGCTGATAGGCGTCGCTCAGGGTCTGGGCCACGGCGGAGGCGTGCTCGTCGCTGTCGTAGCCGGTGCGGGGCCAGAAGAAGCCCCGCAGCCCGTCTCGGCGGCGGCGGGGGACCACGTGTATGTGGAGGTGGGGCACCGACTGGCTGACCCGGTTGTTCATGGCCACGAACGTGCCCTCGGCGCCCATGCCGTCAGTCACGGCCCGGGCCATGAGGCGGACCCGGCTGAACAGCGGACCCACCTGATCGGCGGGCAGGTCGGCCAGGGTCTCGCAATGGCCGCGGGGCAGCACCAGCACATGGCCCGCAAACAAGGGCCGCACATCAAGCACGGCCACCGCGCAGTCATCGCTCATCACTTGGTGGCTCGGCTCCTCGCCGGCGATGATCCGGCAGAACAGGCAGTCCGAAGCCACCGGGCCACGCTATTGGCTCCACCTCCGGGCATCGGTGACTGGCCGACCAGTCAAAGGCGGCCGCTGATAGCACCCCAACGGGACTACCACCCGCTGGCGGGAGCCGGACTTCTCCCGGGTGAGGCGGCGGCTGCAAAGAACTGCACCCCCGAACCGGCGAATGCCGCAGGAGACCAACCGCCGGCATCGGGCACTGTCACAGGGGTGGGGCAGACTGGCGTTGAGCCGTTGAGGCTCCCTCGCCGCCCGGGTCGGGCCGCCCCTCCCCCTTCGAGACAGGAGGCCCGACCATGGCCGCCATCACCCCCACCGCCCCGACCGCTCTCGACGACCTGACCGCCTTCGCCATCAACCTGCTCCCGGGCTCGGCCGTGCTGTGCGATGACCGCGGTCGCCGTCACGTCCTGCACCCCGTCGACCACTTCTACGGCCCCCTGGTCGGCCTGAGCTGCCCGTTCGAAGTGGCCGCGGTCGGCTCGGTGGCCGATTGCGTCGTCATGTACGGGGACTGCCCGGTCCCGGCCGTGGTCGCCTGGGCCGCCGACCGGCTCGGGCAGGCGATCATGGGCGTCCGGGTCGGCAACGACTCCGGCTTCGCCGCCGGGAAGCTCGCCGACTGCCCCGGACTGGACGTGGCCCGCCGGGCCCTGGGCATGTCCACCCCGGTCTGCCGGACTCGGGTGGTGAGCATGGCCGACGCCGTGTTCTTCCACCGAGTGCTCCGCGCCATCGACCGGCTCGCCTCTCCCCGAGGGCCGGGCAACGGCTCCGAGCCGGAGCGGAGGCCGGGCGACAGACCCGACCCCGCCGAGCCGAAGCGGAGGTCGGGCATCGGCCCCGCTTCGGCCAATGGACCGGGGCCCGTCCGGGCCAAGCCCTGCAAGTGGCTCGGCTGGGGCGAGATGGCGGCCTTGCACCCGCTGACTCAGGGGGCCTCTGTGACACCCGTCGAGCTGCTGGAACGCCGGGCCACCTTCGACAGGGACCACACCTGGTCGTCGCTGAGGCGGGCGGCGAGCCTGCAAGGCTCAGACGAGCCGATGGTCGCGCCGGGGCTGACGCCGGCCGTGGCCGCCTGGCTCGACGACGGGTCCTTCGCCCGCTGGGTGCTGGCCGGGCTCGGCGACATCGACGCGGCCCGGGCCGAGGTGACGGCGGCGCTGGCTCCGACGGTGGCCGCCGAACTGCAAACGGCCCTGACCGCGCCGTGACCGCCGGCCGCCCGGGCGGGACCGCGGCGCGACGGCTCCGAGGCCCCGACCGCAAGCCCACGACCGCCCTGCGATGGCCCCCACCGGGCCGCGGCCCGACGGCTCCGAGGCCCGACCCGCGAGCTCCACCCGGGCCGCGGCGCGACGGCTCCGAGGCCCGTCAGGCCGTGAGTGCCGGTCGCTTAGCTCTGGCCCAGGTTGGCGGCGGCGCCGGTGGAGAAGTGGCGGGCCAGGGCCCGGCGGGCGGGGCCCTCCAGGGTCTGCCAGTCGTAGATGGAGCCGCCGATGGACCCGGAGTCCACCAGCGACTCCATGAAGGCGTCGATCTCGCCCAGGGTGGCCCGGGGCTCGCGGGGATTCTGGGGATCGTTGATCCCGTCCACCCCGCCGATGCCGCCGATGCCATGCACCAAAGCGTCGGGGTCGCCCAGGTTGGCCCGGAGCCGGCGCACCGACTCCTCGTGGTAGGAGTAGCCGTCGCCGTACTGCGAGGTCCTGAACGACCAGTAGCTCATGGGCAGCCACACGTCGTAGATCGGGGCCAACCGCTGATACGGGAAGGCGGGCCAGAAGTTGTGGTTGATCACCTCCATCAGCACCGCCGGCATCACGATGGCCCCCAGCGGGTCGTCGGTGCGGGACCTGAAGGTCTGCGACAGCGTCACCAGGCGGGAGCTGCGCTCGGGCGCCGGTATCTGGCCCCGCCACTCGATGTCCACCGCGATCCCGTCGAAGCGGTGGCCCAGCACCTCGAACTCGTCCAGCAGTCGGAGCCGCTCGAGGTCGCTGCCGTCGGCCGCCCACTTGGGCAGGTACCAGGCCACCACCGCCATGCCCCGCTCGTGGGCGCCGATCAGCAGGTCGGCCAGCAGCCAGCGGTCCTCGAGTCCGTCGGGGGTGCGGTCGTCGAGGCGGGCGGCCTGCAGATAGAGGGTGCGCACCCCGTCGGCGGCCATCTCGTCGAGGTTGTCGAAGGTGAAGGGGGGATTGCCGCGGGTGTAGGCGGGCGAGAAGTCGAAGACGTCCACCCAGGCGCCGTAGCCCCGGTAGGGGTCGACGGTCCGCTCGGCCGGCCACAGACCGCCCTCGGCCAGATCGCCGACCGCCCGGGTGACCTCCGCCGAGCGCACCTTGAGGGGCAGAACCGGGGAGGCGTCAGACCGGCGCCACGACAGCGCCACCAGACCGCCCAACACCACCAGCCCGGCCAGGCCCGCCAGCGCGGCCTTCCGGTACTCGGCCCGCCGATCCGGCTCCGCCGGAGCGCCGCCCGGGACCGATTCGTCCATGCCTTTGACGGTAGCGGGTGGCTCAGGGCCGGAGAAGCCCACGGGTAGCATCGCCTCGTGCGAGACATCGGGGCGGAGGGATCGCCCATCGCCCGCCGGAAGCTGCTGTTGGCCCTGGGATTCGGGACGGTCAACCTGGCCGTCCTGCGCCGCCTGGCCGCCGCCGAGCCCGAGCCGGACGGGTCCGAGGCGCCCACTACCGCCGCCGCCGAGACGAACCGGCCGCAACCGACCGGGACCACCCCCGCCACCACCCGGCCCCGGCCCGACGACACCGCCCCGGCCGGCCCGCCCGAGGCGCCGGTGGTGGACCCGGCCGCGGCGGTCACCGACCCCAACCACGTCTTCGACGCGGTGATCGAAGGCGGGCGGGTGATGGACCCGGCCTCGGGGTTCGACCACGCCGCGGCGCTGGGCATCGACGGCGCCCGGATCACGGCCATGGCCGTCGGCGCCGACGCCCCGGCGCTGCGGGGCCGGACGACGATCGACGCGGCGGGGCTGGTGGTGGCGCCGGGGTTCATCGACATCTTGTCCTACAGCCCCAACGGCTACGGCGAGTGGTACAAGGTGGCCGACGGGGTGACCGCCAACCTGGGCATGCACGGCCTCGACGCCCGGGCCTCCGCCTGGTTCGCGGCCCACCCCGACGGCAGCGCCCCGGTGCATTTCGGCGGGGCCTACGACAACGCCACCGTGCGCCCGATGCGGGGGCTCGGCCCCTACGACTCGGGCTCGGCCGGCGCGGTGGAGGCCATCGTGGCCGACGCGGCCGAGGATCTGCGCAACGGCTTCATCGGGCTGCACATGCAGCCGGAGTACACCCCCGGCGCCACCACCGCCGAGGTGAGGGACCACGGCGCGCTGGCCGCGGCCCACGGCGTGCCGCTGTGCGTCCACGCCCGCTACTCCGACAACATCGCCCCCGGAACCAACCTCGAGGGCGTCGACGAGCTCATCGGCGTGGCCCGCGACACCGGCGCCCACGTCCACATAGAGCACATCACCTCCACCGGCGGCACCGGGGTGATGGACGAGGCCCTGGGCCGCATCCGGGCCGCCCTGGCCGAGGGCCTGTCCATCACCGCCTGCGTCTACCCCTACCGGTTCTGGGCCACCTACCTGAAGTCGGCCCGGTTCGACGACTGGCAGGAGAAGTACGGCATCTCCTACGGCGACCTGCAGGTGGCGGGCACCCCCCGGCGCCTCACCGAGGAGACCTTCGCCGCCGCCCACCGCGACAACCTGCTCACCGCGGCCTTCGCCATCCCGGCCGAAGACATCGAGACGGCCCTGCGGGCCGACTTCGTGATGGTGGGAAGCGACGCCATCCTGGAGCGGCCCCACAACAACCACCCCCGCTCCACCGGCTGCTTCAGCAAGCTGCTGGGCCACTATGTGCGGGAGTTGGGCGCCATCGACTTGATGACCGCGCTGTCGAAGATCACCATCCAGCCCGCCCGGCTGCTGGAGGGCCGCTGCCCGGATCTGCGGCGCAAGGGGCGGCTGGGCATCGGGGCCGACGCCGACATCACCGTGTTCGACCCGGCCACGGTGATCGACCGCTCCACCATCGAGAACCCGGCCCAGCGGTCGGCCGGCATCGAGTGGGTGCTGGTGGAGGGCACCACGGTCAAGAATCCGGCCGGGACCGTCGAGGGCACCCGGCCCGGCCGGGGCCTGCGCTCCGACATCGGAGTCGCGTGAGCCCGTGAGCGCCCGGCGAACCCGAGAGCCCGCGCGGCACGGCCCCGCCGACCTGGCGCTCGCCGATGGCATCCCGCCGAGCCGGCTCCGGCGGACCTGAGACCCCGTGAGCGCCCGCCCGAACCGGCCCGGCCCCTGAGAGCCGTGAGCACCCGGCGAACCGGCCCCGGCAAACTCGACCCCCCGATACGCGGCGGCGGGATCCGCGGCGGCCGGGTCCGCATCAGCCCGGGCGAGCGGAGGGCGGGCTGGACGTTGTTCTGGGCCATCCTGGTGGCAGCGGGCCTGCTCCTCGGGGCCGAGATCCGAGCCGCCCGCACCGGCGACGACCCCGCCGCCGACAGCGCCGGGGAGGCACCGGCGGAAGAGGCGGACCCCGACGGCGCCGGCGACCCTGACGACAGCGATGACAACGAGGAACCCGGCGACAACGACGACCCGGAGACCGGGCCCGAGCCGGCCGTCAGCTCCGAGCCGAGCGGGCCCAAGTCCTTCACCATCGCCGCCACCGGAGACCTGCTCATCCACGGGCGGGTGGCCGACGCCGCGGCCGCCGGCGACGGCTGGGACTTCGGGCCCATGTTCTCGCTGGTGGCCCCCATCCTGAGCGAGGCCGACCTGGCCGTCTGCCACGTCGAGTCGCCGATGTCGCCCGACAACACCAACCTGGCCTACTACCCGGTCTTCAACGTGCCCAACCAGCTCGCCGCGGCCATCGCCTCCGCCGGCTACGACACCTGCTCGCTGGCCTCCAACCACTCCACCGACACCGGGACGGCGGGAGTGGCCGGCACCGTCGCCGCCCTCGACGCCGCCGGGGTGGCCCACTCGGGGATGGCCCGGACCCCGGCCGAGCGCGACCGGCTCAACCTGCTCGAAGCCAACGGCGTCACCGTGGCCCACCTGTCCTACACGTACGGGCTCAACGCCGGGGCGCTGACGGCGGAACGGTCCCATCTGGCCAACCTGATCGACGCCGCCGCCATCGAGGCCGAGGCCCGGCGGGCCCGGTCGGCCGGGGCCGAGTTCGTGATCGTCTCGCTGCACTGGGGCACCCAGTACGTGCAGGCCGCCGACGACTACCAGACCGACATCGGCCCCCGGCTGCTGGCCTCGCCCGACATCGACCTGATCCTCGGCCACCACGCCCACGTGGTCCAGCCGGTGGAGGTGATCGCCGGGGAGTACCTGGCCTACGGGCTGGGCAACTTCTTGTCCAACCAGTCGCCCCAGTCGTGTACGGGCTGCCCGGCCGGCACCCAGGACGGGGTGATCCTGCGCCTCGTCGTCACCGAGCTGGGCCCGGGCCGCTTCGCGGTCACCGCCGCGTCCCACACCCCCACCTGGGTCGACCGCACCAGCTACGAGATCGTGCCCGTGCTCGACGCCCCCGGCGGCCGCGACCCGGCGGTGATGGCCGCCTCGGCCGCCCGCACCGCCGAGGCCCTGCGGTCTCTCGGGGCCGCCGTGCCGCCCGCGGCGCCCGCCGACGGGTGAAAGCGCCCGCGCCCGGCTGACAGCGGCAGGGTGTCGGCGAGGTGACGGCCGCGGCACCGCCAGGTGAGTGCGCCCAGCCGCGGCGCCCGGCTGAGCCCCGGCCGCCGGGCGCGGTAGACTGAGGGACTGGCGCGCAACCAGTACAACCAGCAGAGGTGTCCATGTCGTTCAAAGTCGGCGACCGGGTGGTCTACCCCCACCACGGGGCGGCGGTCATCGAGAAGAAGGAGAAGCGCAACGCCTTCGGCGAGGAGCAGGACTACCTGGTGCTGCGCATGGCCCACGGGGAGATGACCCTGTCGGTGCCGGTGGACAAGGCCGAGGACGTGGGCATGCGCTGGCCCATCAGCGCCGAGGACGTGGACGACCTGTTCGAGGTTCTGCGCCGCCGCGACGTGCGGGAGCCGGCCAACTGGTCCCGCCGGTTCAAGAACCATCAGGAGAAGCTGAAGTCGGGCGACGTGTACCAGGTGGCCGAGGTGGTGCGGAACCTGGCTCTGCGGGAGCGGGACCGGGGCCTGTCGGCCGGCGAGAAGTCGCTTTACACCAAGGCCCGCAGCGTGCTCATCTCCGAGCTGTCGTTCGCGCTGAACGTGAGCGAGGACGAGGCCACCGTCAAGGTCGACGCCGTCTTGGTCTGAGCCCGGGCGAGACGGCCGAGGTTTCACAACCGCCTACTCCCGATCTCGATGTCGCCATGGCTCAAGCGTGGTGGGCTGCGGGCTTCCGACTACTGGACGATCTCGGCGCCGGTGAGGCGGGGGGGCGTCTCGGCGCAGAAGGGCCAGCGCGTCGTTTACCGTCTTGGAGAGGTCGGGCCGGGCAGCGCCGACAGCCCGGCGGAAGGCCCGCTCGGCGCAGACGGAGCAGTCGTGGGCGAGCTGGACCATGCCCGCGGCCTGGGCCTCGGCGTCGGCCCACTTGCGGTCGATGTCGTTGGAGTAGTCGGCCGCGACGTGCCAGGCCGACGCGGCGGCGACGGGAACGCTCGAAGACCGGACGATCCCGGCGATCTCGGCCCGGACCGAGCCGGGCTCGACCAAGGCCACCAGCTCGGCGAGGTCGTGGATCTTGGGCGGGGAGGCCCCGCCCAACGCGATCAGGGCCTTGACCGCCACCTCGGCCGCGTCGGCCGCGTGTCCGCACACCTCCACCCGGCGGTTCCGCCGGTACGCCCCGGCCTCATCGGGCGAGTCGGCGCCCAGCTCGAACTGGTCGGGCAGCAGGCGGACGGTGAGCTTGCGCAGGTGAATGCCCACGTCTCTGAACCGGGCCGCGGCCTCGGCGGCGTTGTCGGCCGGGCGCTTCATCGGCTTCCCCCAGTCGGGCGGCCTCGCCGGAGGCTGATCGATCAGGGGGAAGAGATCGGGGGCCAGACCGGCCTCCATGGAGGAAGATACCCGCTCGGTGCGCACCCTCCATTCGGGCAGGTCGCTGAGATAGACGTCGACCGAGCAGGCCGCGGCCCGGGCCGCGGTCTGGCCGAGCTGGTGCTGGATGTGCTGGCGGTCCCGGTAGTCGCCGAGGTCGTTGAGGACCACCGCCAGGTCGATGTCGGAGTCGCCGGTGGCCTCGCCCCGGGCCACCGACCCGAACAGCATCACCAGGGCCACGTCGGGCCGGGCCCGGGCGATGGCCTCGGCCGCCTTGCGGGCGTCGCCCAGAGTCGGCGCCTTCGGGTCGGCCATCGCGCCGAGCCTAATTGCGCAGTCGGCGGCCCCGGTCGAGCCGCTACGAGGGACGGTGGGGCGGCCGCACTGAGCGGCCGGTCGGTTGTCGTCGGAGGCGGTTGGCATTTCGGGCTACAAAGGTGGTGGGGCGGCCGCGCCGGGGGGCGAACCGGGTCAGCGGATGAGGCTGCCGCCGTCGACGATCAGCGACTGGCCGTTGACCAGGCGGGCGGCGTCGGAGGCCAGCCACACCACCGCGTCGGCCACTTCGCGGGGGTCCAGCAGCCTGCCGCCGACGTTGGTGGAGGCGATCATGGCCGCGATCTTCTCGTCGCCGCCGATGAAGCCGCGGATCATGGGGGTGTCGGTGGCGCCGGGCAGCACCGCGTTGACCCGCACGCCCCGCCGGGCGTATTCGGAGGCGGCGGCCTTGGTGAGCCCGATCACCCCGTGCTTGGCCGCGGTGTAGTGGGGCAGGCCGGGGGCGGCCACCAGCCCGGCGCCCGAGGAGGCGTTGACCACCGCTCCGGCCCCGGCCTCGGCCATGTGGCGCAGCTCGTGCTTCATGCACAGGAAAACGCCGGTGAGGTTGACCGCGATCATGCGGTCCCAGGCGTCGAGATCGAGCTGGTGGAACGGGCTCATCTGGTCGGTCACCCCGGCGCAGTTGAAGGCGGCGTCGAGTCCTCCGCACTCGGCCGCCGCCGCGTCGACCACAGCCGCCACCGCGGCCTCATCGGTCACGTCGGTCGCCGCGGCCCAGGCCCGGCCGCCTGCGGCCTCGATGGCCGCGGCCACCGCCTCGGCGCCGGGGCCGTCCCGGTCGGCCACCACCACCGCGGCCGCCCCGGCCTCGGCGAACCGGCGGGCCGCGGCCGCGCCAATCCCGCTCGCTCCACCGGTGACCAGCACCGCCTTCCCCGCGGCCGGCCCTCCTGACGCCGGAGCATCCCCCGGCGCCGGGGCCCCCTCCGTCCGAGCCTGCCCCGTTGAGGTCATCGGTGCCGGAGCGTACCGGGCCCCGGCCGGTGGGCCGAAGCCGCCCTCGAGGCGGGGTCGGGTTTCAGCGTACCGGGCCCCGGCCGGGTGGGCCCGAAGCCGCCCCCGAGGCGGGGTCGGGTTTCAGCGTACCGGGCCCCGGCCGGGTGGGCCCGAAGCCGCCCCCGAGGCGGGGTCGGGTTTCGGGCGGTGGTTAGTTGGTGAGGGCTTGGTGGAAGCGGGCCAGGAAGGTGGCCATCTGAGCCCTCGTGACCGTGTCCGAGGGCGAGAACGTCCCGGAGGCAGTGCCTCTGGTGATCCCCAGGGCGGCCATGCAGCCGATGCCGGCGGCGTGGACCGAGTCCGCGGGCACGTCGTCGAAGAAGGCGCTGGCCGCGGCGCTGGAGCACTCCCGGCCGGCCGCCTCCCAAGCCCGGGCCAAGAACGTGGCCATCTGCGCCCTCGTCACCGGCTCAGGCGGCGAGAACGTCCTGTCCGCCGTGCCCCGGGCCACCCCCAGAGCCGACACGCAGTCGATGCCCGCGGCATGGGTCGAGCCCGAAGCGACGTCGTCGAAGGACATCGCCCCCGATGACGGGCACTCCCGGCCGGCCGTCTCCCAGGTCCGGGCCACGAACGTGGCCATCTGTGCCCTGGTCACCGTGTCTGACGGCGAGAACGTGGTGGGCGTGGTGCCTAAGGCGATCCCCAGGGCAGCCACCTTCTCGATGCTCTGGGCGTGAACCGAACCCTCGTCCACGTCCGCGAACTCAGGCGGCGGGGCCGGCCCCTCCGGCTCATCGGTTCCGTCGTCAGGCCCGTCGGGCGGGGCATCCCCGTCATCTCCATCATCCGACGGCGGAGGAGGCGGGGGCGGCGGCGCCACGGGCTGTTGGATCTGGGGGGCTGTTCTGAGATTGAACCGGTAGGCGGAGCCTGAGGTTACTCCCGCAACGTAGCCCGCGTTGGCGCCGTAGCGGCCCCCGGCGGGCAGCCTGACCAGGCCGTCAGTCGGATTCGCGTCGAACTCCCAGACTAGGGTCTGCTGGCTTACCGCCAGTTCGTCCTCGCCGTTGAACACCATTGAGGTGCCGAACGCGTAGCGGTGTCTCGGGTCGGTGTCGGCGTCGGCGGCGGTCAACACCCGCACGTTGTCGCCCCGCCCGTCAAGGTCGTCGGCCCAGCCCCCCGCCGGTTTGGTGTACACGTACACCGAGCCCCGATAGTTGCTCGAACGCGACCACGGGTTGCCCACCGCGATCGTGTTGCCGCTGGGGCTGATGTCCACGCCATGGCTGAAGTTGTCGTATTTGTGGCCGAAGCTCCGCAGCTCGGCCGTTTCCGTCGCGTCGGCCCAACCCGTCCCCGGCCTCACGTACACGAAGGCGGAGCCATACGCGTCGTCAGGCTCGTCGCCCGAGTTCGCCTTCCAATCAGTGGTGCTCGAGACCACCAGCGTCGAACCGTCATAAGACAACGACAAGCCTCGCTCTCCCCTATAGCCCACCCTGCCCCCAAACCGCTGGCCCGTGAACATGTCCTGCACCGACAACCGGGGAACGACATCAGAGGAGCCGGTTGAGGTCCAGCCTCCGTCGGGCTTGTCGAACACGTAAACCACGCCCGTGCCGTTTCCGCTTGCCGCCCCGGGGGCGTTCGCGGCTATCGTGTTGCCGTCACCTGAGATCGCCACATTATAGCCTAACTCGTGCCCGTTTTGAGCCCTGTCGCCCGCGGTCAGCCTGACCACCCCGGCGTCGTTGGTGTCGGCATCTCTCCAACCGCCTGAGGGCTTGGTGAACACGACAGCCGCGCCGCCCGTCCCATCATTGCGCTTGCCGACTACCAGCGTGTTGCCGTCATCCGACAGCGCCACGCTGGTACCAAACGCCGCGAACCCCCCGGCGTGACTTGTATCCGGAACCAGCGTCGCCGTGGGCGAGTTGGTGGTCTCCCAGCCCGTCGGCGGCTTGGTGAACAAATAAGCCTTTCCATAATAGGAACCCGCCGGGGGATCCTCAAGGGGGGCGCCCACGGCGATGGTGTCGTCTGCCACCGCCACCCAAGCGCCGAAAAGGCCATGAAAAGTGTCAGTGCCCTTCGGGGTAGGCGATGTCAGCCTGGCCAACTGAGCGCCGCTGTCGGCGTCGTACACATACACCGCGCCCGAATTCGGTACATTCGTGTCGGCATGCACAGCCCCTACCACGATCACCTCGTCATCGACATCTATCGAATGTCCGAATTGGTTGGACGGATCTTCGTCGCCCGCCTTGACTGAGAAGTCTTGGACCCAGGCGTTTTGGCCGGGGTAGCGGCCGGGGGATGTGACGTGGACGGTGACGTCGGCGGTGTCGGAGCCGGTGCCGTCTGTGACGTTGACTTTGACCTCGAACACGCCCACGGCGCGGGCGGCGGGGCGGCGTGAGATCTGACCGGTGTCGGAGTCGACGGTGAACAGCCCGGAGTGGCCGTTGCCGTTGTCAGACAGGGTGTAGGTGAGGTTGTCGCGGTTGCCGTAGTATTGAGCCCGCACCGGAGGGCCGACCAGGGTCTGGTTCTCGCCCGCGGCCAAAAGCGTCACCGTCGCGGCGGCCAGCGGCCGGTCGGCGTCGATGAACTGAGGCGGCGCCGGGGCGAGGTTGAACACGTAAGCGGAGCCCTTCTTCACGTTGGCCCGGCTGCTGTGGTCGGCGTTGGCGCCGTACAAGCCGCCCGACGGCAGCGTCGCCAGGCCGTCTTTTCCGACCAGGGCGGGGACCTGGGCGAGCTGGCCCACCACCAGGGAGTCCTCGCCGTTGAACACCAGGCCCCGGGCCCCGAACCCATAGCGCTGCCTGTCGTCCACCGCGTCGTCGCCGGTGACGGCGGCGGTCAGCACCCGCATGCCGTCGCTGACGTTGTCGGCGTCCCAGCCCTCCGCCGGCTTGGTGTACACGTGTACCGAGCCCCGGTAGTTGCTCGACCGCGAGAACGGGTTGGACACCGCGATCTGGTTCCCGCTGTCGCTGATCGCCACCGCGGTGCCGAACCCGTCGTACTTGTGCCCGAACGCCAGCCGCAGCGTCCCGAACTGGCTGTTGCCGTCGGCCCAGCCCTGGGCGCCCCTCACGTACACCAGGGCGCGCCCCCAAGCCGACGCGGGGATCGAGAGGTCGGTGGCCGTCGTGGACTTGCTCCACTCCACCGGCGCGCCCACCACCAGCGTGGACCCGTCACCGGAGAGATCCAACACAGACCCCATCCGCTCCGGCTGAACGCGCTGGTTGGCCTGCAAAGTCGCCGGAGTGGAAGACAAGGCCGTCGAGGCCCAGCCCGTCGACGGGCGGTCGAACACGAACACCCGGCCCTCGCCGCTGTCGCGGTACGGAGCACCCGCCGCGATCACGGCCCCGTCATCAGAGATAGCCACCGCCTCGCCGAAGCGGGCGCCCTGATGCAAGCGGGAACCGGCGAAGAGCCTCACCACCCCCGTGTCATCGGTATCGGCGTCGGCCCAGCCCGCTGCGGGCTTGTCGAACACGAACACCGCACCGTCCTGGTCCATGCCGGTGATATCGGCCTTCAGCGCGCCCGTGTCGCCGAGGCGCTGCCAAAACGACGCCCCCACCGCCACCGTCGATCCGTCGTCTGACACCGCCAGCCCCGACCCGAACCGGGCGCCGCCCAGCCCGTTGTTGGCGTCATTGGGCACACTCGTCGCGCTCGGCACCAACGTCGCCGCCGCCGTCGTCGTGTCCTCCCAGCCCCCTGACGGCTTAGTGAACACATAAACCCGGCCCGCGTCAGACACCGTCCCGATCGCCTCGCGGGGCGCCGACACAAACACCGCGTCCCCCACAACCTGCACCCGGGCCCCGAACCGGCCCCCGTTCGCCGCGTTCGGCGAACCCAATCGAGCCAACTGCGCCCCCGTGGCCGAATCGAACACATACGCCGCCCCCGGACCGGCCCCATCGCCCGAACCCGTCACCGTGGAGCTGTCCGCGAACGGGGCCCCCACCGCAAACACCCCGCCCGAGACATCCACCGAAGCCCCGAACCAGTCATTGATGGTGCCGTCACCCGCCGTCACCGACGCTGCCGGAGACCACCTCGGATGCAAACCCGCCGACGTCACATGAATCACCACATCCACCGACGAGTTGTCCGAGTCGCTGAAGTCGCCGTCGTCAGACACCGACACCGTCACCTTGTACACCCCCGGCGGTGTGTCCGTCCACCGAGAAATCTGCCCCGAATTCGCCTTGACGCTGAACAGATCCGAGTGCCCCGAACCCGCATCGGTGTCAGACAACCGATACGTCAACCCGGATGTATCGGTGTCATGCGCCCGCACCGGCGGACCCACCAGAACCTGATCATCGCCCACCGCCAACAACGCCACCGTCGCCGCCTCCGGCGCCGCATCCGCCGCCAAGAACTTCGGACAGGTCGCAGGCGCACAGTTGCTGATGTGGCTGCTCGCCCGAACCGACGACGACCCCACCACAACCACCGCCGCCGCGGCGGCCGCCGACACCGCGGCCCGCAGCACCCACCCGGCCCGCCGAGCCCCCAAGACCCGACCCGAACCCAGCACCAACGCAGAACTCGCCAACGAAGACCCGGACACCGCGACACCGCCTTTGCAATGGACCAGCTCGACAACGGACGGCAGCAATTGCCACCAAAAACCACGCTAGCCCCCCCCCCCCCGAAAATCAACCTCAGTCAGCCAACTCAACCCCCAAGCGCCGAAGCCAGCCAGGCCGAACCCGCCAGGCCGGCTTCGAGCGGCAACGGCGCTGGCGGGCCATGGCCCCCTAGCCGGATGGCCGAAACCGCCAGGCCGGTGGGTGGCACGGGGGCAAGGTTTTGCCGCCCCCGCGGCAAAACCGCGCCCGTGACAGGACCCGCCGGCCGGACAAGCGGCCGCCCCTCCAGCTATGAGCCCCCTGCCCAACCTGCTATATCCCCCCTAGAGATGGCAATGGCCGACAAGACGCCCGGGAAGCCAACCGCAGCCTCAGGCAAAGGCGCCGGCGAGGGGGCCGGCGCCAAGCCGCGTCTGCTGTCGGGCGGCAACCCGCAGATCCCCAAGGGCGACGGCGACGCCCCGGTGCAGGCCTACATCGCGGCCATGCCGGGCTGGAAAAGCGGCCTCGGGCACCGCCTCGACGACCTGATCGTGCGCACCGTGCCCGAGGTGCGCAAGGCCGTGAGGTGGAACTCGCCCTTCTACGGCATCGAGGGGGCGGGCTGGTTCTTGAGCTACCACGTCTTCACCCGCTACGTGAAGGTGACGTTCTTCGCGGGCGCCTCGCTGGACCCCGCCCCGCCCGGCGCGGGCAAGGACCCCGACTCTCGCTGGGTCGACATCTACGAAGGCGAGCTCGACGAGCCCCAGATGGCGGAGTGGGTCCGCCAAGCCGCCGCGCGGCCCGGCTGGGACCTGACCTGATCCCAGATTCGACCGCGGGACCTAGTGGCCGCAAGCCGCCGCGCGGCCCGGCTGGGACCTGACTTGACCCCCGGCTTGACCCGACCGGGGCGGCGGCTCAGAGCCGCTCGATGATGGTTACGTTGGCCTGGCCGCCGCCCTCGCACATGGTCTGGAAGCCCCAACGGCCCCCGGTGCGCTCCAGCTCGTGCAGCAGGGTGGTCATCAGCTTGGCCCCGGTGCAGCCCAGCGGGTGGCCCAGGGCGATGGCCCCGCCGTTGACGTTGACCTTCTCGTGGTCGACGCCGTGCTCGCGCATCCAGGCCATGGGCACCGAGGCGAACGCCTCGTTGCACTCGAACAGGTCGAAGTCGTCGATGCTCATGCCGGTCCGCTCCAGGGCGTAGGCGGTGGCCGGGATGGGCCCGGTGAGCATGTAGACGGGATCGTCGCCCCGCACCGACAGGTGATGGAACCGGGCCCGGGGGGTGAGGCCGTGGTCCTCGACCGCCCGCTCGGAGGCGATCAGCAGGGCGGCGGCCCCGTCGCTGATCTGGCTGGACACCGCCGCGGTGACCAGCCCCCTCTCGGTGATGGGGGCCAGCGACGCCATCTTCTCCAGGGTGGTGTCACGCCGGGGGCCCTCGTCCACGGCCACGCCGGCCACCGGGACGATCTCGGCCTCGAAGCGGCCCTCGTCGATGGCCCGAACTGCCCGGCGGTGGCTTTCCAGGGCGTACTGCTCCATCTCGGCCCGGGTGATGCCCCACTTGTCGGCGATCATCTCCGCCCCCCGGAACTGCGAGATCTCCTGGTCGCCGTAGCGCTGGGTCCAGCCGGTGGACCCGCCGTAGTAGGTGGGGTGGCCCAGGGACTCGGCCGCCCGCAGGCAGAAGCCGAGGGGGACGATGGACATGTTCTGCACGCCGCCGGCCACCACCAGGTCGTTCACCCCGGCCATGGCCGCGGTGGCCGCGAAGCTGATGGCCTGCTGGCCCGAGCCGCACTGGCGGTCGACGGTCACGCCCGGCACCGCCTCGGGCAGCCCGGCGGCCAGCCAGCAGGTGCGGGCGATGTCGGCGGCGTTGGGGCCGACGTTGTCGAGGCAGCCGAACATCACGTCCTCGACGGCCAGGGGGTCCACGCCGGTGCGGTCCAGCAGGGCCCGGATGGCCGCCGCGCCCAGGTCGGCGGGATGCACGGCGGCCAGCCCTCCCCCCCGCCGGCCGGTGGGGGTGCGGACCGCGTCGATGATGTAGGCCTCGCTCACCGGGCGCTCCCGGTGGCGGGGTTTGCGTAGTTCGCGGCGTTCACGGGCTTCACGGGCGGCACCTCTCAGTTCGGGGGCGGGTCGTCGTCGGGGTCGGTGGTCGCTACGGCCTCCGCCTGGCGTTCACAGGCAGCACTTCTCAGTTCGGGGGTTGGGGTCAGATCCGGGGCGGGAGCCAACGATAACGTTCTCGAACGTCTCGCTGTCGGCCGTCTTCACGTACCACTCCCAGCCGATGCCCTCGGTGTCGGTGACCCAGGTCTCGGTCTTGCCCGCGTAGCAGCACAGGGTGTCGTCAATGCTGGTGGTCTCCAGGCCAGCCTCCCGCAGGCGCCGCTCGGCCTCGGTCACCTCCTCGGCCGTCTCGGCCTCCACCCCCAGGTGGTTGACGGTGCCGCCCGCGCCGGGGGCCTCGAACAGCACCAGCTTGAGGGGCGGCTCGTCGATGGCGAAGTTGGCGTAGCCGGGCCGCCGCTTGGCCGGCTCGGCGCCGAAGAGCTTGGAGTAGAAGCCGACAGCGGCGTCGACGTCTTCCACGTTCAGGGCCAGTTGCAGTCTCATGGCTGCCTCAACCCGCCGCGGGCCTCAGTGATTCCATCGCCCGGGGATTGGGCCGCCGCCCGACCCTCAGAGCCCACTGGGGTTCCGGGATCGGCTCGACGGCTCGAACCCCTCAGATGCGCCCTCGGGGATTCGGGCCGCGGTGCCCGGCGTAGGCTGGGAACGTTCCGGCGCTCCTCGTCCAGGGCCTCGGCTACTCGGGGATTCGGGCCGCGGCGCCCGGCGTAGGCTGGGGCTCAGCGTGCGGACCTGGTACTCCACCGACCAAGAGGCCATCGACGGCGCTTTCGGCGCCTTCTTCGCCGCCGAGTCGCCCATCGAGGCGGTGCGAACCGCGGCGCCGACCGGCTTCGACTCTCGGCTGTGGGCCTCGCTGGCCGCCATGGGCGGGGCGGGCATGGCCCTGCCCGAGCCCCGAGGCGGCGGCGCCAGCCTGGGCGACCTAGCCGTAGTAGCCCGCCAGTTGGGCCGCCACCTAGCCCCGGTCCCGCTGATCGAGCACTCCGTAGCCTGCCGCCTGCTGGCCACCGCCATGGAATCTGGGCCGACGATGGTGAAGCCATCCCAAAGCGAGACAGCCCTGGCCGCCGAATCAGGGCCCGACTCGGACCTGACGGAATCGGGGACAGCGGAGTCCGGGGTGGGCACCGAATCGAAATCGGGGGCAGACCTGGAGGGCTTGTTAGCCGAATTGGCGGACGGGGAAACGATCGCCACCTTGACCCTGCGGCTGGTTGTCGGTGGGCAGGCCCCGATGACGCCAGCCGGGGCGGTGGCGGGGGCGGTGGTCGGCTTCGACGGCGCCAATCTGGTGCTGGACCTCTCCGAGCCGCCCGGGTCGACAGTGCCCAACACCGCCGACCTGGCCCTGGCCGACCGGTCCACAGCCTCCACCCCGTCGATCAGCGGCACCGTGGTGCCCAACACCGCCGACCTGCCTCTGGCTGACAGGGACCTGACTGGAGCCGCCGTCATCGCCTCCGGCCCGGAGGCGGCCCGGCTCTGGGCCGCGGCCCGGGCCGAATGGCAGGCGCTCATGGCCGCGGCCTGCGCCGGGCTGGCCGCCCGGGCCATCGAGATCGGGGTCGACTACGTGATGGGGCGCCGCCAGTTCGGAGTCCCGGTCGGGTCGTTCCAGGCCGTCCAGCACGGGCTGGCCGATGCCGCCGTCCGCACCGAGGGCGGGCGGCTGCTGGCCCACCGGGCCGCCTGGGCCCTGGACGCGGGCCGGCCCGACGGCCAACGGCTGGCAGCCATGGCCCTGGTGTTCTGCGCCGAGGCGGCCCGCTTCGCCGCCGACCGGTCCCTTCAGTACCACGGCGGCTACGGCTACAGCGCCGAATACGACGTTCAACTTTACTACCGCCGGGCTGCGGGATGGCCGCTGCAAATCGGCGAGCCCGCCGGGCTGGTGGCCGAGCTGGCCGACGCCGATCTCGGCCCCCGCGCCGCAGCCGGAACCTGATGGACTTCTCGCTGTCTCCTGAGGCCGAGGACTTCCGGCGCCAGGTGCGGGAGTTTCTGGCCGCCAACCTCACCGAGGAGATGATCGAGGCCACCCGGGACGGCACCATCCACTCCCCCGCCCTGCACCGGGCCATGGCCGAGCGGGGCTGGCTGTCGGGGGCGGTGCCGGCCGAGTTGGGCGGCGGCGGGATGGACCCGGTCGAGCTGTGCGTGCTGATCGAGGAGCTGCAGTTGCACCGGGCCCCCATCGACGCCCTCGGGGTGGCCATCGTCAGCGTGTCGATGATCCTCGAGCACGGCGGTGACGATCTTCGGGAGACGGTGGTGCCCCGGCTGCTGTCGGGCGAGGCGCTGGCCTGTTTCGGCTACAGCGAGCCCGAGGCGGGCTCGGATGTGGCCGCGGCCCGCACCCGGGCGGTGCGCGACGGCGACGAGTGGGTGATCGACGGGTCCAAGATGTGGACGACCATGGCCCATGTGGCCGACTACGTGCTGCTGCTGACCCGCACCGATCCCGATCTGCCCAAGCACGAGGGGCTCACCTTCTTCGTGGTCCCCCTGGACCGGCCCGGCATCGAGATCGCCCCGGTGGAGACCATGGGCACCGAGCGGTCCAACGCCACCTTCTACGACGGGGTCCGCCTGGGCGACGAGTGGCGCCTGGGCGAGGTGAACGGCGGGTGGCGGGTGATGAAGACCGCCCTCAAGTACGAGCGGGGCATCGCCGGGGGCCAGTTCCCGTCGCCGCCGGTCATCGAGGCCGCGGCAGACTGGGCCCGCCGCACCGTCGACGGCGCCGGCCGCCGCCTGATCGACCGCGACGACGTGCGCGACCGGCTGGTGCGGTCCATGATCGACGTGGAAGTGGCCCGCAGCTTCGCCTACCACACCGCGGCGCTGGCCTCGGGCGGGGTGATGTTCGGGGTGGAGGGGTCGATGACCAAGCTGTTCGCCTCCGAGTCCTACAAGAAGCACTGCTCGTGGTTCCTGGACCTGATGGGCGCCGAGGGGCTGCGGGCCGGCCCGGAGGCCCACATGGGCGGGCGGATCGAGGAGAACTTCCGCCACGCCCCGGTGACCGCCATCTACGGCGGCACCAGCGAGATAAACCGCAACATCGTGGCCGAAAGCCACCTGGGCCTGCCCCGGGCCCGCTGAGCCCGACGCCGGTCCTGCCCCGGAGCGGCTGAGCCTGCTGAGCACCACGCCTCCAACTTTCTCCGGGCCCGCTGAGCCCCATGCCGAACCTGCCCCGGAGCAACTGAGCCCGACGCCGAACCTTGCCGGCCCAGGCCCGGGCCGTCCGGGCGGTCCGGTAGCCTGAACCCCGCCCGGGACGTGGCGCAGTCAGGCAGCGCACCTGCTTTGGGAGCAGGGGGTCGCCGGTTCAAATCCGGCCGTCCCGACTCAATGGATCAACGACCCGGTCGGCGAGGCCCCGGCCGGCCGGATGCGTGGTGCCATGACTCAACCCCATGAGGCCCGGAGTCGGAGCGAGCGTTCCCGCCCCCGCCGCACCCCAACTCCATGACCCAACTCCACGAGGCCCAAAGGCGGGGCGAGCGTTCCCGCCCCCGCCGCGCCCCAGTGCCATGAACCAACTCCACGAGGCCCAAAGGCGGGGCGAGCGTTCCCGCCCCCGCCGCGCCCCAGTGCCATGACCCAACTCCACGAGGCCCAGAGGCGGGGCGAGCCGATCCGGCGCTATGTGGCCCCGGCGTCGCTTTCCGACGCGCTGGAGACCCTGGCCGAACTGGGCCCGGCCGCCCGGCCGGTGGCCGGGGGCACCGACCTGCTGCTGGAGCTGAGCCGGGGGGCCCGGCCCGGCGTCAAGACCCTGGTGGACCTCAGCGCCGTCGCCGGCCTCGACGCCATCACCGTGACTGACAACGGCGAGGGCAGCGGAGGTCAGGGCCGAGGTCGGGTGGAGTTGGGGCCGCTGGTCACCCATGGCGCGGTGGTGGGACACGACCGGCTGCGGGCCGCCGCCCTGCCGCTGGCCCAAGCCTGCCTGGAGGTGGGCGGGCCGCCGCTGCGCAACCGGGCCACGGTGGCGGGCAACGTGGTGACGGCCAGCCCGGCCAACGACACCATCTCCGCGCTGATGGCCCTGGGGGCCGAGGTGACGATGGCCTCGGTGCAGGGCGAGCGGACCGTGTCCATAACCGACTTCTTCACCGGATATCGGGCCACGGTGCTCGAACCCGACGAGCTGATCACCAAGATCGCCTTCGACTCTCTGGGCCGCTCCCCGGACTCCGACCGCCGAGGGGTCTTCGTCAAGCTGGGCCTGCGCCGGGCCCAGGCCATCTCGGTGGTCCACGCCGCCGCGGTAGCCCGCTTCGGGCCCGACGGGTCGGTGCAGGACCTGACCCTGGCCCTGGGCAGCGTCGGGCCCGTCGTGGCCACGATCCCCGCCGCAGCCGAGCTGGCCCGAGGCCGGCGCCTGGACGAGGCCGCGGCCGAAGTGGCCGAGGTGGCGGCCGCCGGGGTGGAGCCCATGGACGACCTGCGGGCCACCGCCCGGTACCGGACCCGCACCGTGAAGGTGGCGGTGGAGCGGGCCCTGAGGGCGCTGGCCGCCGGGGCCGAGGCCTCGGCCTGGCCCAACTCGCCGCCCCAGCTTGGGGCCTCCGGCAAGCCGGTGCGGCCCGGTCCCCGACGGGACCTGACCGACGCCGACGAGGTGGCCGCCGTCGTCAACGGCCAGCCCCGCCGGGCCGCGGGCGCGGCCTCGGCCACACTGCTGGACTGGCTGCGCGACGAGCTGGGCCTGACCGGAACCAAGGAGGGCTGCGCCGAGGGCGAGTGCGGGGCCTGCACCGTGCATCTCGACGGGCGGGCGGTGCTGGCCTGCCTGACCCCGGCGGCCCGGGCCGACGGGGCCGAGGTGGTGACCGTGGAGGGCCTGGCCGCCGACGGGACCCTGCACCCAGTGCAGGCGGCCATGCAGTCGGCCGGGGGCGTGCAGTGCGGGTTCTGCACCCCCGGATTCGTGATGAGCGCGGCCAAGCTGATCGAGGAGGCCCCGTTCCCCACCGACGAGCAGGTGGAGCACGGCCTGTCCGGCAACCTGTGCCGCTGCACCGGCTACTACCCCATCATCGCCGCGGTGAAGGCCGCAGCCGCCGCGGCGGGGGGCGGCGGAGCAGCGAAGGACTCCGCCGAAGCCGGGACGACAACCGACGACGCAGCAAGCGAGACACAGCCAGAGCCGGCTGCGGACACCGCGGCCGCGGGAGCGGGGACGTGACCGTAGGAACCGCCCCGGCCCGGATCGACGCCGCGGCCAAGCTCACCGGCGAGGCCCGCTTCCCCGCCGACCGGATCCCCGGCGACGCCCTGTGGGCCCTGGCCGTGTTCACCGACCAGCCCCACGCCCGGCTGGTGAGCCTGGACCTGGGGCCGGCCCGGGCCGCGCCGGGGGTGGTCGCCGTGCTCGGATCGGCCGACGTGCCCGTCAACGAATACGGCCTCACCATGTTCGACCAGCCCGTGTTCGTGGGGATCGACCACACCGGCCGCAGCGAAGTGCCCTGCGACGTGTCTCGCTGGGAGGCCGACCACCTGGCCCTGGTGGTGGCCGAGTCGCCGGACCAGGCCCGGGCCGCGGCCGCAGCCATCGAAGCGGAGTGGGAACCGCTGCCGGTGCTGGCCGACATCGACGAGGCCCTGGCCTCCGACACCTTGATCCACCCCCACGACGGCCGGGGCTCCAACTGCTACTACTCCTACCGCATCCGCAAGGGCGACATGGCCCGGGGCTGGGCCGACGCGGCGGTGACCGTGTCGTCGGTGTTCAAGCTGCCCCACCAGGAGCACGCCTACCTGCAGCCCGAGGCCGGGCTGGCCTACATTGACGACCGGGGCCGGGTGACGGTGGAGATCGCCGGCCAGTGGGCCCACGAGGACCGGGAGCAGATCGCCCATGCCCTGGGCCTCGACGAGGACCGGGTCCGGGTGATCTACCCGCCCATCGGCGGGGCGTTCGGAGGCCGCGAGGACATGTCGCTGCAGATCGTGCTGGCCCTGGCCGCCCTGCGACTGCACGAGATGGGCATCGACCGGCCGGTGGCGGCCCGCTGGTCCCGGGAGGAGTCGATCGTCGGCCACCACAAGCGGCACCGGGGCCGGATCGAGGCCCGGTGGGGGGCGGCCGCCGACGGGCGGATCACCGCGGTGTCCAGCACGGCCTGGCTGGACGCGGGGGCCTACAACTACACGTCCAACAAGGTGCTGGGCAACTGCCATCTGGGGCAGGCCGGTCCCTATGAGGTGCCCAACGCCGAGATCGACAGCCACGCCGTTTACACCAACAGCACCCCCGGCGGGGCGTTCCGGGGCTTCGGCGCTCCCCAGGCCGCCTTCGCGGCCGAGACCCAGGTCAACAAGCTGGCCGAGGCCCTGGGCATGGACCCGGTGGAGATCCGCCGGATCAACTCGCTGCGCGACGGCAGCGTCGGCATCACCCAGACCCCCCTGCCGGCCAGAGTCACCCTGCCGACGGTCATCAACCGGTGCGCAGCCGAGGCGGCCAGGGGCAGCAACGGCGCCGCGCCGTTCAGCCCGTTTCTGTCGCTGCCGGGCTCGCCTCAGGCGCTGCGGAAGGGCCGGGGGTTCGCCTGCGCCTTCAAGAACGTCGGGTTCTCCTTCGGGTTCCCCGAGCGCTGCGAGGCCACCATCGTGCTGCACGGCGACGGCGACGAGCCAGACCGGGCCGAGTTGCACCACGCCGGAGCCGAAGTCGGCCAGGGAGCCCACACCGCGTTCGTGCAGATGGCGGCCGAGGCCACCGGGGTGGCCCCCGAGCGCATCGAGGCCCACTGGTCCGACACCGCCACCAGCGGCGACTCCGGCTCGGCGTCGGCGTCGCGGCTGACCTTCATGGCCGGCAACTCCATCCTGGGCGCGGCCGAGGAGGCAGAGAAGGCCTGGATCGACGGGGACCGCCCGGCGACGGGCCGGTTCCGGTTCGTCCCGCCCCCCACCGAGCCCCTAGACCCCGAAGACGGCCGCTGCACCCCCAACTTCGCCTACGGGTACGTGGCCCAGCACGTGGAGCTGACCGTGGATGTCGACACCGGCCACATCCGGGTGGACCGGGTGGTGAGCACCCACGACGTGGGCCGGGCCGTCAACCCCGACCTGGTGGTGGGCCAGATCGAGGGCGGGGTGGTCCAGGGCCACGGCTATGCCCTGAGCGAGGACCTGCGCACCGACGGGGGCCGGATACTCAACCCCCGGCTGAGCGGCTACCTGATACCGGGCATCGGCGACATACCGGCGCGGGTGGAGAGCGTGACCATGGAGCTGGCCGACCCGCTCGGCCCCTGGGGGGCCAGGGGCATGGCCGAGATGCCCCTGATCCCGTATGCGGCCGCGGTGGCGGCCGCCGTCCACGACGCCACCGGCATATGGCTAGACGCCCTCCCCCTAACCCCCGACCGAGTCCTATCCGCCCTACAAGCCGCCCAACCAGACTGACGACCCCCGGCCAGCAGCCCCTGTCACGGTTGCTTCGTCCGGCTGTATCTACGGTTGCTTCGTCCCGGCCAGGCGGGTCCTGTCACGGGCACCCCCGTGCCACCCAGGGCCTGGCGTGGGGGTCGCTGAATTTCTGACCGTTACGAGTCGCTGTTTGTCAGTGGGACCGAGGGAGAGCGGCGTTACAGGGGTCGCTCAGGCCGGCGCAATCGCGGCAGTCGACGGCGGTTCAGGGCCGCCAGTCGAAGCCGAGATGCCCTCAGCGGGTGCAGCGGCCTCAGCGGGCGCAGCCGTCTCAGGAGCGTGTTCGACATCATGTTGCTGGCTGGGGACGCCAAACTGCCGAGGGGTGAACACCGCCGATGACAGCCGGTCGGTTTGCTTCTCCTGGGCTTCGATCCGCTCGGCGTGACCAGCGACCAACAGTTTGGTTTCAGTGATGCCTGCCATCACTTGGTCAAATTTCTTGTCCATCTTGTTGTCCAGGCGGTCGCCCAGTCGTTCGATCTTGTCGTCCAAGTGCTTGAACGCATACCACAGAATGACAGCGACGGTGACCGACAGAGTGACGGCGACTCCGACCAGAGCCCATACCCAGTCATCCATGCAACCAGCGTACTAGACGCCCACCGGGGGCGGCAAGCAAAACCGCCCAGGCTCTACCGGTTTCGGCCTGCCCGCCCTGACAGACGCCGATCCGGCCCACCGCCCCGGCACCCCGACCACACCACCGGCCTGCTCTTCGACTCCGCCACCGGCGAACTCGCCCCGCTCAGACCCGGCCCCGGCCCCGCCGCCTGGCTCGAACGGATTAGTTCCAAGAGAACGGTGCCCCAAGTGCTTGTGGGCGAATACGTCGAGGCTGGAACGGTTAGACCGAGGATCACGCCGATGGCTCACTCAGTGGTGGACCCCCGCGGCTACCTCAAGGCCCACCACTCGGCGGGACACTGCCAGTTCCAGGCTAGGTCGGCGGTTCGCTGGTGCCAGTCTGTTTCGTAGCGCCAGTGGTCTGCCCACCGCATGGTTGAGAACTCGTAGCGGTCGTAGAGGGCGGCACGGCGCTCGAACTGGGTGGACAGGTTGCGGGCTAGGTCGGCTTCAGGCGAGGTTTGATCTGGGGTGGCGGCCGCGGCTTGGCCGTAGAGGTCGGACATCTGCTTTAACAGGTCTGCCAGGTCGGCGGCCAGGGCCGACCATTCGTCGTTGAGGGCGGCCCGGCGCTGGAACAGGTCGGGCCAGCGGTCGCTGTGGCGGCGGGGGTCCAGCGGCCAGTTGGCCTCGGCCGGGGCGTCGGCGGCGGCGTCGATGAAGACCTCCAGCTTGGCTTCGATCCGGGTCCACTCGGCCTCTAGGGGCTCCCATTCGGAGGTGAGGGCCTTGGCGGATTTCCAGGCCTGAGCTGCTTCCGACCCGTCGGCGATGTTTGAGCCTGATTCTGGATCGAGGATTTCCTTGGAGTCCTTGAGGGCGGCCCACTCGGCGTTGAGGGCGTCCCTTTCGGCTTCAAGGGTCTGCCACTCGTCTAGGCGGACCTGGTACTCGAGGTCGATGGCGTTCCTCTCGGCGGTCAGGGCGATCGCCGAGGTCTCGCACTCGTCGGCGCTGAGCGCTTCGACCGGCAGGGTGGGCTGATCGTCGCTGCATCCGGCCGCCAGCAGGCAGACGGCGACGACGGCGGCCGCCACCCTGACCGCAGCCGCCTTCACGGCACCGCGTCCTGAGGCTTCGTCACAAGCCGAGAAACAGCCATCTGACAGCCGCCGCCCTTCACGGCACCACACGCCCTGAGTCTTTCACGAGCCGAGAAACGGCCGCTCTCGCAGCCGCCATCTTCACGACCCTGCTCTTCTCTCATCAGTCTGTAGACGGCGGGCTGGTGGAGATCCAGGGCTGGCGGGTCCGCAGCCTGGCCCTAGGCGGCCCGGGGTGGGAGGCCGTATTCGGAGCGCAGCTCGTTGAACTCGGACTCGAAGCGGCGGCGCAGGGCCGCCTTCTCGTCGTCGGGGGCCCATGACGCCTTGATTCCGTCCAGGGAGATGGCCTCCATGTCCTCCAGGGAGTAGTCGAAGGCCTCGGCCACGGCTGCGTACTCGTCGGCTATGTCGAAGCGCATCATGCCGGGGTCGTCGGAGTTGACGGTGGCCAGCACCCCCATCTCCCGCTGGCGGGCGAGTGGGTGCGAGGCCACGTCGGGTACCACGTTGGCGATCATGACGTTGGAGGTGGGGCACACGGTGAGCGGTATCTGCCGGTCGATGATCTCGGCGGTGAGTTCGGGGTCGTCGAGGAGCCGGAACCCGTGGTCGACCCGGTCGCATCCCAACTCGCGCACGGCGATGGCGATGTGCTCCGCCGGGCCGTCCTCGCCCGCATGCATGGTGCGCTTCATGCCGGCTGAGCCCGCGGCGGCGTAGGCCTCGGCGAAGGCCCGGTGGTCGGTGCCGCGCTCCACCGAGTCGGCGCCCACGCCGATCAGCAGGTCCCGGTCCTGGGCGGCGGCGAACTCGGCCATGTCCAAGGCGTGGCCCCGGCCCTTCTCCTTCACGAAGTCCAGGATCATGCGGCAGCCGATGTCCAGGTCGGCCCGGGCGTCGACCACCCCGGCGGACACTCCGGCCCACACCGTCGACACGTCCACCTCAAAGAAGCCGGGCGAGAAGAACATCTCCCGGTAGCGGACCCCGGCCGCCACTGCGTCCTCCAGGCACTCATAGGTGATGCGGCGAAAGTCGTCTGCGGACTGCAGGCTCTGGCAGATCACGGTGTAGATGTCGAGGAACTGGTTGAGGCTGGTGAACTCGTACAGGTCGGCCGGGTCGGCCACCGGGAACTCCACCCCGTTGGCGCGGGCCAGATCGGCGATGGTGGAGGCCCGGCTGGCCCCCTCCACGTGGCAGTGCAGCTCCACCTTGGGGAGCCGCCGCAGGTGCTCTTCGGTGGCGGTGGTCATGGTTCCTCCTCGTCTCCGGTTCCGGCCCTGATCGCCTCGGCCGGACGGTCGGCGACAGTCCCGTACCTTATCCCCCGGCCCCGCAGCCACTTCCGGTAGGCCAGGCTGCCGGAGTCGGCGGGCTGGTGGGACTCCAGGGCGGGGTCTGTCGGCAGCCTGCGGGGCCGCTGCGACTCCACCACCTCGAGGTCCTGGGAGAATATGAGGTCGTTGAAGGCCCGCTGAGCGTCGAGGTCGGCCTCGTCGTCGGACACCGCCGTCGCTCGCCACACCACGCAGGCGGTCTCGTCTATGGGGCTGGCCGCGATGAGGATGGAGAACCCGCCCGCGCCGTCCTCGGGGACCTTGGTGAGAACGGCGGCGTAGGGGTGCGACACCGAGTACTCGTAGCGCACCGGGCCGCCGTCGGAGGCGGCGGGCCCCGGCCGGGGCTGCCAGAACACGCAGTCGGTGAGCCGCAGCCCGCCGTCGGCGGCCTCGACCCGGTAGCGGCCCACCTCAGTGTGGGGGACCTGGCCCAGATAGCCGGCATGCACGAACGGGAAATGGGCCTGGTCCAGGAAGTTCTCGATGATCCTCGGGCCCGACGAGCGCACCGTGACCGGGTCCAGCCACACCGTCCGGTCGGGGCAGGCCGAGTGCATCGGGGCTAGGGGCAGCGCCCGGGGCCGGTCCCCCACGCAGACCCACCAGAAGCCGTAGCCGAGGCGGGTCGAGACCCGGCGCAGGCCCTGGGCGGCCGCCGGCCGACGCTGCGGGTGGGCGGGCTGGCGGACGCAGCCGCCGTCGGGGCCGAACTCCCAGCCGTGGTAGCCGCACTGGATGATCTCGCCGTCGAAGGCCCCCAAGGTCAGCCGGGCCCCCCGGTGCGGGCAGGTGTCCGCGAACGCCTCCACCCGGCCGTCGGCGAAGGCGGCCAGCACGTAGCGCTCGTCGAGCAGCTCGAACCGGTGCCACGACCCCTCGGCCACCTCGGCCGCCCGGGCCACCGGGAACCACTCGTCGCAGATCCGGTCGGCCTCAGTCATGCGGGCGCCTCCCCCTCCCTCCCGGGTTTTCTGAGCATTTTTATGCGGTATAGCGCAGATTTTTGCTCAGAAAACCTCGCTTCCCCGTTTTTCTGAGCATCCGCTTGCGCTATACCGACGATTTTTGCTCAGAAAACCCGCTCTCCCCGGGTTTTCTGAGCACTTTTGTGCGGTATAGCGCAGGTTTTTGCTCAGAAAACCCGAGGGGAAAAGGGCTCAGGCTCAGCGCTCCTCGCGCCAGTAGGGGATGGCCAGGGCGCCGGGGGCGGCGGTGGCTCGCACCCGGCGGCCGATCTTGGCCGCCCCGGCCGGGATCAGGATGGCGATCAGGGTCACCACGTAGGGCAGCATCGACAGCAGGAAGCTCAGGTCGCTGGGCCCGAAGAACGGCAGATCCCAGCCCCGGGCCTGGGCGGTGGTGTCCAAAGAGATCATGGACCCGTACAGCAGCGCACCGGCCACCACCCAGCCGGGCCGCCAGCCCGCGAAGATCACCACGGCCAGCGCCACCCAGCCCCGGCCCCGGGCGATGTCGGGCGACCAGGTGGGGGTGAACGACAGAACCATGTAGGCCCCGCCCGCGCCGGAGAGGGCCGCGCCCAGCACGGTGTAGCCCAGCCTGGAGCGCATCACCCCCACGCCCACCGCGTCGGCTGCGGCCGGGTTCTCCCCCACCGCCCGCATGTTCATGCCGTGGCGGGTGCGGAACAGCAGGAACCACAGCGCCACCGGCACGGCGATGTAGGCCAGGTAGACGATCGGGTCGTGGAACAGGAAGGCCTCCAGGACGGAGCCGTCTTCGAGGCTCCCGCCCAGGCTGATCTCCTCGAAGGTGTTCTGGATGGGGGTGCCGTTGCGGTTGGTGCCCAACTGGTTGGACAGGCCCACGCCGCCCAGGGCCAAGGCCAGGCCCACCAGCACCTGGTTGGCCCTAAACACCACCACCGCCACGGCGAAGATCAGGCCGGCCAGCGCGGCGGCGGCCATGCCGATCAGCATGGCCAGCCAGGGGCTGGTGACCCCCCAGGACAGCACCGCGATCACCGCGTACACCGCCCCGACGCCTATGAGCCCCTCCTGGCCCAGGTTGAGCACCCCCACCCGCTCGCCGAGCATGGCCCCGGTGGCGGCCAGCAGCACCACCGTGCTGGCCGGGATGGCCGAGCCGACCAGGCTCAGGAAGGCGTTGTCGATGAGGGCGAACACCTCGGCCAAGATCATGTCGCCGCTCCCTCCAGCGCTCCGGCGGCCCCGCTCTCGGCGGCTCCGTTCTCGGCGTCGGCGGCCCCGTCATCGGCGCCCGCTCGCTCGAGGCGGTAGCGGGCCGCGATCTCGCCCAAGGCGATGCCGGTGAGGATGATCCCGTACATGGCGAAGATGATGTACACCGACAGGCCCTTGGTCTGCAGCACCAGGCCGGCGTAGAACATCGAGGCGATGAACACGCCGCCGCCGATCACCCCGGCGAAGGAGGCGCCGGCCAGGGCGGCCACTATGAACCCGGACAGCCCGAACTGGGCCGAGAAGCCGGCGTTGAGGGCCTGGGCGCCGGGGGCGCTGAGCTGGAGCATCCCGCCCAGGCCGGCGATGGCCCCGGTGACCAGCATCACCGTCAGTATCCGGCGGCGGACCCGGATGCCGGCGAATCCGGCCGCCCGGGGGTTGCCGCCGATGGTGTCGATCTCGTAGCCGACGGTGGTGGACCGGAACACCCACCACAGCACCAGGGCGATCGCGAAGGGGACCAACAAGGCGACGGTCAAAGACTTGGTGCCGGGCAGGTCGGGCAGGGTGAACGGCACCTCCTCGGTGGACTGGATCACCGCCGCCTTCTTGTCTCGCCAGAACCCCAGCGCCGACCAGGTGACGAGCTGGATGGCCACGAAGTTCAACAGCAGGGTGGTGATGATCTCGTTCACGTCCCAGAAGGCCCGGGCCAGCGCCGGCACCAGTATCCAGGCCGCCCCGGCGGCGATGGCGGCCAGGGCCATGACGGCCAGCACCAGCCAGCCCGGCCCGTCCATGTGTATGCCCACCCCCACCGCGGCGAAGGCGCCCACCAGGAACTGGCCGTCGGAGCCGATGTTCCACACCTTCATGCGCAGCGACAGGGCCACCCCCAAGGCGGTCATGAGGATGGGGATGGCCCGCAGAGCCACCCCCTCTATGCCGCGCTGGCTCCCGAAGATGGCCTTGAGGGCCTCGAAGAGGATCCAGAAGGGGTTGCGGCCGGTGATCAGCAGCAGCAGGCCGACCAGGACGAGGGCCCCCACCGCCCCGGCCACCCGGGTGAGCGCGCCGGTGCGGGCGTCGGTGTCGAGGCGCCGCACCAGCCGCCAGCGGCCGAGGATCACGCCGCCGCCCCTGACTCGCAGCCACCGGCCCCGCCGGTCGCGCCGCCGACCCTGGCTCGCAACCCGACCCGGCCCGCCATAGGCCGACCGAAGGTCACACCGCCAGCCCGGCCCGTCATGCGCCGACAGCCGGTCACGCGGCTGACTCCGCGGGCTCGTGGCCGCCCATGAGCAGGCCGATCCGCTCCCGGTCGGCGTCGGCCGCGTCGAAGACGCCCATGACCCGGCCCTCGTACATGACCGCGATCCGGTCGCTCATCAGCATGATCTCGTCGAGATCGTCGGAGATCATCAGCACCGCGCACCCGTGGTCGCGCTTCTCGAGGATGGTGGCCCTCACCTCTTGGGCCGCGTTCACGTCCAGCCCCCGGGTGGGGTGGGCGGCCACCAGGGCCCGGTCGGCCACTAGGGCCTCCCGTCGGGCCACCAGCCGCTGCTGGTTGCCGCCGGAGAGGTGGCCGGCGGTGGAGAACACGGAACGGGTCTGGACCCGGGCCAGCTCCACCAGGCGCTTGGCGAAGGCGATGACCCGGCTTCGGTTGAGGCTGATGCCGCGGGAGAACTCGCCGGTCCAATAGTTGTGGAGCACGGCGTTGTCCGTGACCGGCGCCGACAGCACCATCCCGACGCCGATGCGGTCCTCGGGGATGTGCCCCACGCCCATGTCGGCGACGGCCCGCACCGGGAGGTCGGTGATGTCGGCCCCGTCCAGGGTGATGGCGCCTGAGGTGAGGGGTCGCAGCGAGCAGATCACCTCGGCCAGCTCGGTCTGGCCGTTGCCCGATACCCCGGCAATCCCCATTATCTCGCCGGCCCGGACGGTCAGGTCCACCCCGTGCAGAGCCTCGATGCCCCGGTCGTTGCGGGCCGACACCCCCCGCAGCTCCAGGGCCGCCTCGCCGGTCACCACCCGGTGCTCCACCTCCAGCTCGCGCTCCTCGCCGGTCATAAGCCGGGCCAGCTCCTGGGCGGTGGCCCCGGCGGTGGGTCGGGTGATCTCCCGCACCCCGTCGCGGAGCACGGTCAGGCGGTCGGAAACCTCCAGCACCTCATTGAGCTTGTGGCTGATGAAGATGATGGTGAGCCCGGACGCGGCCAGGCCCCGGATCACCTTGAACAGGTCCCTGGCCTCGGGGGCGGTGAGCACCGCGGTGGGCTCGTCGAGGATCAGCACCCGGGCCCCCCGGGCCAGCACCCGCAGGATCTCCACCCGCTGCTGCTCCCCCACCGAGAGCTGCCAGATCTTGGCGGTGGGGTCGACGTGCAGGCCGATCTCGTCCATGAACCGCCGGGTGCGGTCGATCAGAGCCCGCTGGGTGACGACGCCGGGGGTGTCGGGCCAGCCCAGATGGATGTTCTCGGCCACGGTCATGGGCTCCACCAGCCGGAAGTGCTGGTGGACCATGCCGATGCCGGACTCGATGGCCTGGGCCGGGTTGCGCAGCTCCCGGCGGACGCCGTCCACCGCGATCTCGCCCGAGTCGGCCCGGTAGATGCCGGCCAGGATGTTGCACAGGGTGGTCTTCCCGGCGCCGTTCTCGCCCAGCAGGGCGTGGACCTCCCCCCAGCCGGCCTCGAAGTCGACCGAGTCGAGGGCGCGGACGCCCCCGAAGGCCTTGGTGACGCCCCGGGCCGTCACCGCCAGCGCTTCGCCGGCACCGGCGGCGGGATCGGCCCGAGGCGGCTCGGCCTGGGTTGGGGGGAGGTCGGTCAGAAGACGCTCTCGATCAGACGCCGGTCACGCCCTCGACGGCCCAGTCGATGGCGTAGGCGCCCTTGGAGTCGATGGTCTCGCCCGCGGCCAGCACCTGGTTGCCGTTGTTGTCGTTCAGCGGCCCCGTGTAGACGCTCAGCTCGCCGCTGTCGATGGCCGCCCTGGCCGCGGCCACCGCGTCCTTGACGTCCTGGGGGACGTTGGGGCCCCAGTCGCTCAGGGGGTTGTCCAGCAGGATCACATCGCCCTGGGGGATCGATGACCAGGTGCCGTTGAGCACCCGCCGGCACTGCTCGGTGTAGAAGGGGCCGAATTCAGTCAGCTCGAAGCTGGCCACGAACTTGGTGGGGGCGGCGTTGCGGGCCGAGGCGAAGTCGCCGTTCCAGTAGCCGGTCCAGACCCCGTTCTCCTCGGAGATCTGCATGAAGGTGGGCTCGTCCATGACCCCGAACAGGAAGTCCACGCCGCTGTCCAGCAGTGCGTTGGAGGCCTGGGCCGCCTTCTGCGGGTCGAAGAAGGTGCTGACCAGCACGGTCTCCACCACCGCGTCGGGGTTCACGGAGCGGGCCCCCAGCAGCAGGCCGTTGACGTCGTTGTAGGCGGTGGCGGTGGGGAAGGCGCCGATGTAGCCGATCCGGCCGTTGTCGGCCATCATCCCGGCGGCGATCCCCAGCAGGTAGGCCGGGATCTCGTGGGCCAAATAGAACGGGAGGATGTTGTCCGTCCACGTGTGGCCGTTGGTCTCCACGAAGAAGGTGTCGGGGCTTCCATCGGCCACCTCGCTCATCAGCCCGGCGTACTCGGTGTTGGCGAAGATGATGTGGTTGCCGTCGTCCACGAGCGTCTGGAAGAGCTGGGTGGTGGAGGCGTCGAAGCCGATGTTGGGGGTGTACGCCGTCTCCACTTGGTCGCCCAGGGCGTTCTGGGCCACCAAGCGGCCGATGTCGTGGGCCTCAGTCCAGCCGTTGTCGTCGGGCGGGCCGATGTAGACCCAGTGGGCCTTCACCTTGTCGACGCCGGGAGCCGCGGTGGTGGGGGCCGCCGTGGCCGGCGCCGCGGTGGTGGCAGTGGCCCCGCCGCCGTCGTCGCCGCCGCAGGCGGCCAGCGCCGAGCCTCCCAGGGCGAGGCCCCCGATGCCGGCCGCGCCCATCTTGAGGGCGTCTCGGCGAGACACCGCGGCGGTGCGGGGGAGGATCAGCTTGGAGCGCTTGCTCTTCATGTCGGTGTTACTCCTTTTCCGGTGATTTGGTTCTGGTGATTTGGTTCTCGGTGCTTGTTCTCGGCACTCGGATCGGACCGGTGACGCTGGGCGGCGGGGGCTGGTCGGGCGGGTCAGTCGAGCTGGGCGGCCAGCTCGTCGAACTCGATGGCCCACTGCCGGCGCATGGACCGCTTCTCGGGCTCGTCCAGCCAGGACCCGTCTATGCCGTTGAGCATGCACTGGCGGAAGTCCTCGACTTCGAACCCCATGTGGTTGTGGGCCACGATGTAGTCGCGGGTGGGGTCGGTCTTGAACATGGGCGGGTCGTCGCAGTCGAGGCTGATCTTGATGCCGAACTCGCGCATCCGCCCGAGGGGGTGGTTGTCGAAGTCGTCGTTGAAGTAGACCCAGGCGGTGGAGACGGGGGTGCAGGTGAACACCACCCCGTCGTCGCGGCAGCGGCGCATTATGGCCTCGCTCTCCACCACGTGGTAGCCGTGGTCGACCCGCTCGCAGCCCAGCAGGTCCAGGCAGGTCTCGATGTTGCGGGGCGGGGCGTCCTCGGACTGGTGGGCGGTGAGGCGCAGCCCCGCCCGCTCGGCCATCCGGTAGGCCTTCCAGAACCGCTCGGGCGGGTACTCGGCCTCGGCGTAGTCCAGGCCGATGCCGATCACCTCGCGGCGGGGGTGCTCCAGCATGGTCTCGACCATGGATATCCCCAGCTCGGGGCTCTCCATGCGGTTGATGGCCGCGATCAGCCGGCACTCGATCCCGTGGTCGGCCCGGGCGGCGTTGATGCCGTCGATCAGCCCGTCCACGCAGGTGGGGTAGTCCACCCCGGCGGCCATGTGGGTGGTGGGGTTGAAGAACATCTCCCGGTAGCGCACGTTGTGCTCGGCCGCCTCGGTGAGGGTCTCGTAGCTGATCCGCTCGAAGTCCTCCCGGTCGATCACCCCCCGCGAGGTGTTGTCGTACATGTGCAGGAACTTGTAGATGTCGGGGTAGTCGTAGAGGTCCTCGGGCTCGTCGTAGTCGGGCAGCGGCACCCCGTGCTTGTTGCACAGGTCGACCGCGGTGCGGGCCTGCACCGACCCCATCAGGTGCAGGTGCAGGCTCACCTTGGGGATGGCCTTCAAGAAAGCGTCCATGTCCATGGGGCGCTCCACCTCCTGCGCTTTCGCCCTCTCCCTTGCGGTGGCGCAAACCCGCCGCCGGTAGCCTCGCCCGATGTGAGGCGAGCGCCAATATAACCGGCGCGCGCCCGGCGTGCCGCGTGGAGCACCACGGGGCCGCGCCAAACAAGATGGAGGGGCCGGGAATGCAGACCGAGACGGGAACCGGCGGAGCAGGCCCGGCCGGGGCCGACCGGGACGATCCGGGGACGGGGACCGGCGGTACGGGCCCGGTGGCCGGGGCCGGTCGGGCCGACCTGTGCGTCAGGGGGGCGGAGCTGGTGGTCACCATGGACGCCGACCGCCGGGAGATCCCCGGCGGCTGGGTGGCCATCTCCGACGGGTTCGTGGCCGCGGCGGGCCCTCCGGGGCGGGAGCCCGCCGCCGAGCGGGTCATCGACGCCGGGGGCTGCCTGGTCACGCCCGGGCTGGTCAACACCCACCACCACATCTACCAGAACCTCACCCGGGCCTTCGCCCCGGCCCTGTCGGGCAACCTCTTCGACTGGCTGCGCACCCTGTACCCGGTGTGGTCCCGCCTCGACGAGGAGGCGGCCTACGTGTCGGCCTGGGTGGGGCTGGCCGAGCTGGCCCTGGGCGGCTGCACCACCACCACCGACCACCTCTACGTCCACCCCCGGGGGGGCGGCGACCTGATCGGCGCGGAGATCGCGGCCGCGGCCGAGCTCGGCTTCCGCTTCCACCCCACCCGGGGGTCGATGAGCCTGTCGGTGAAGGACGGGGGCCTGCCCCCCGACTCGGTGGTCCAGGACGACGACGAGATCCTGGCCGACTCCGAGCGGCTGGTGGCCGCCCACCACGACCCGGCGCCGGGGGCCATGGTGCGCGTCGCCCTAGCCCCGTGCTCGCCGTTCTCGGTGACGCCCGAGCTGATGGCCCGCACCGCCGAGCTGGCCGAGACCCTCGACGTGCGGCTGCACACCCACCTGGCCGAGGACGCCGACGAGGACGCCTACTGCGAGGCGACGTTCGGGCGCCGTCCCATCGAGCACTTCGAGAGCGTGGGCTGGGGGTCGGACCGGGCCTGGGTGGCCCACTGCGTCTTCCCCAACCCCGCCGAGATCGGCCGGATGGCTTCCTGGGGGACCGGGGTGGCCCACTGCCCCAGCTCCAACCAGCTCATCGGGGCGGGCCTGGCCCCGATCCGGGAGATGCGAGACGCCGGGGTGGCCGTAGGCATCGGCTGCGACGGCTCAGCCTCCACCGACTGCGCCAGCCTGTGGCTGGAGACCCGGGGGGCGCTGCTGCTGGCCCGGCTGCGGGGCGGGCCCGAGGCCATGAGGGCCAGGGAGGCCCTGGAGATGGCCACCCTGGGCGGCGCGGCCTGCCTGGGCCGAGACGACATCGGCGCCCTGGAGCCGGGCCGGGCCGGCGACCTGGTGGTCTGGCCCCTGGAGGGGGTGGCCTTCGCCGGGGCCCTATCGGACCCGGTGGAGGCCCTGCTGCGCTGCGGTCCGACCGCGGCCCGCCACACCGTCGTGGCCGGCCGGCCGCTGGTGGCCGACGGCGAGCTGGCGTCTGGGGGAGTCGGCGAGATGCTGGCCCGCCACCGCCGCATCGCAGCCGAGTGGCTGGCCAGCAGCCAGAAGGGCTAGCTGCGGGAAAGGGCGGCTCGGCGCTCGAACAGCTCTTCGGCCGCGGCCTGGGCTCGGGCGGCGACGGCGGACGCGTCCACCGAGGTCACCCGGCCGCCCTCCACCAGCCGCCGGCCCCGCACCCACACGTCGCTCACGTCGGCGGCCGAGGCGGTGAACACCAGATGGGCCGGGACGTTGAAGTCGCGCCCACCCAGCACCGGCACGAAGTGCAGGCCCGACAGGTCCACCGCCACCACATCGGCCTCCTTGCCGGCGGTGAGCGTCCCGGTCACGTCGTCCAGCCCCAGCGCGGCGGCCCCCGACCGGGTGGCCATGTCGAGGATGTCCCAGGGGTCCCCCGCCACCGGGTCCAGGGCGGACACCTTGGCCAGCAGCGAGGCGAACTTCATCTCCTCGAGCATGTCGAGGCTGTTGTTCTCCTTCTCGCCGTCGGTGCCCAGCCCCACCGTCAGCCCCCGGCTGCGGTAGTGGCCGATCCGGGCCGGGCCCGAGGCCAGCTTCATGTTCGAGCACGGGCAATGGACCAGCGCCGTGCCGGTCTCGGCCATCAGGGTCACCTCGCGGTCGTCGAGCCACACGCAGTGGGCCACAACGGTGCGCTCCCCGAGCACGCCCCGGCTGTGGAACTCCTCGATGGGGCGGCGCCCGAACCGGCGCAGGCACTCCTGCACCTCCCAGACCGACTCCGAGGAGTGGGTGTGCAGCCCGGTGTCGAACTCGGCGGCCAGCTCGGCCGCGGCCCGGCACATCTCGGGCGAGCAGTAGAACATGTGCTCCAGCCCGACCCAGGCCCGCACCCGCCCGCCAGCCGCGCCGTGGTGCGACTCCAGCAGGCACCGGTTGCTGTCCAGCGTCTCGAACCAGTCGTACTCGTCGGCGGTGTAGGGGGCCAGGGTAGCCCGGATGCCGATCTCCTCGGCGGCCCGGGCCGAGCCCTCCATGAACCGCCACATGTCCAGCACCGAGGTGGTCCCGCCCCGCAGCCCCTCGGCGTAGGCCATGTAGGAGGCGGCCTCGGCGATCTCGGGGGTGAGGGCCCGGTGGGCGGGATCGACGTGGTTCTCCAGCCACTCCCACAGCGCCATCGACTCCGCCGTGCCCCGCAGCAGGCCCGAGTGGAGGTGGCCGTTGTGCAGGCCGGGGATCACCGCGCAGCCTGCGGCGTCGATCACCTCGGCTGAGGCCGCGGCCGGGTGGGCGTCCACCTCGGCCACGGGGCCGACCGCGGCGATCCTCTCGCCGTCCACGAGCACCGACCCGGGGTCGAAGGCGGCCCGGTCGCCCTCCATGGGCAGCACGATCCCGCCCCGGATCAAGGTTGCGCCTCTGGGGTGGGGCGATTGCTCTGACCGGCCGGCGGGTCCTGTCACGGGCGCGGTTTTTGCCGCGGGAGCGGCAAAAACCTGGCCCCCGTGCCACCCCCCGGCCTCGCTTGTGCGCCGATCCGGCTCCCCGGTCACCGCGGGCCACGCTAGGGCTTCGCCGGGGATTCGCAAAGACGGGTAATCTGCCCGCGGTGAGCGTTGCGGGCGTTTGCGACGATCCGGTGGTGCGGGACCAGTGGCATGCGCTGGCCGCCGTCGACGAGATCGGCGCCGATGTGAGCACCCGGCTTCTGGGCCTGCCCATCGGCTACGGCCTCGGCGACGACGGGGCAGCCCGGGCCTGGCGGGCCGACGACGAGTCGCCGATCCCGGCCCGGACCGACTACGGCTACCTGTGGGCCAGCATCGGCTGCCCGCCCGACGAGGTGTTCGACCTGCCCGAGACCCGCGAGCCCGACCGGCGGACCTTCAACGCCGGCACCCTGGGGCTGGCCGTGTCGGCCCCGAGGGCGGTGGAGAACTTCCTCGACATCGCCCACTTCCCCTACGTACACCGGGGGCTGTTGGGCGACGAGCCCCACACCGAGGTGGCCGACTACGACGTGGTCGACCGCGACGGCGAGATCTGGGCCCTGGGCTGTCGGTTCCACCAGCCCCGGGCCGCGGCCGCCTCCACCGCCGAGGCGGACGTCGAGTACCAGTACCGGGTGCCCCACCCCTACTGCGCCATGCTCTACAAGAGCGCCCCCGGCCAACCCGGCCGGCTCGACGCCATCGGCATCTTCACCCACCCCCTCGACGACGAGCGGACCCGGGCCCACCTGTTCCTGTGCCTGCTCGACGACGTCAACACCGATGCCGCCATCCGCCGGTTCCAGCAGACGATCCTGGCCCAGGACATGCCCATCCTGGAGAACCAGCACCCCAAGCGGCTGCCGCTGGACCCCCGGGCCGAGACGCCGGTGCGCTGCGACAAGACGGCCATCGCCTACCGGCGCTGGCTGAGCAGCCTGGGGGTCACCTACGGGGTGATCCCGGCCGGGGCAGGCTGACCCGGTGGCCGACAACGCGACCGAGGGCACCGCGTCCGTGAGCGGAGTGAGCGGGGCGGACCCGGAGACAGGCGGCGGGGCCGGAGATCCCCGCCACCGGTGGCACCCGATCGCCGCGGCCGACGACCTGGTGTTCCGCCACGTGTACCACGGGAAGCTGCTAGGGCGGGAGCTGGCGGTGTGGCGAGCCGACGACGGCTTTGTCAACGTGTGGGAGAACCGCTGCCTGCACCGGGGGGTGAGGCTGTCCATCGGGGTCAACGACGGCCGGGAGCTGGTCTGCGCCTACCACGGCTGGCGCTACGCCAACCGCACCGCGGGCTGCACCTACATACCGGCCCACCCGGCCGACGCCCCGGCCCGCACCATCTGCAACCGCACCTTCGGCGCGGCCGAGCGCTACGGGCTGATCTGGTCGGGCGAGGAGCCCGACGGGGAGATCCCCGGGGCGCCCGAGCTGGCCGGCGAGACGCTGGTGCTGCGCAGCCTGCCGGTCAACGCCGGCGCCGCCCTGGCCATCGACTGGCTGGCCGGCTACGAGCCCGAGTCGTCGCCGCGGCCGGTCCGCCGCGGCGAATACGCGACGGCGCTGGAGTACGACGACGGGACGGCGATCGTGTTCTTCGTGCAGCCGGTGGACTCGGACCGCTCGGTGATCCGCCCGGTGCTGGCCCCGGCCCCGCCCGAGGCCGAGCGCATCGAGGTCCTGCGCCGCCACAGCACCGTGCTGGAGGCCCTGCGCAAGGAGCTGGAGGCCGAGGCGGCCAAACTGCCCCCGGCCGAGCCCATGACCCCGACGCTGGAGCAGGTGCCGATCCACCTGTCCGAGCCGCCCGAGCCCTCTCCCCGGGGCCGCCAGGCCCGGCTGCGGGTCGAGGTGGTCCGAAAGTGGGACACCGCCGCCGACGTGGCCGCCTTCGAGCTGGAGTCCATCGCCGGGCAGCTCCCCACCTTCCAGCCGGGGGCCCACATCGACGTCCACCTACCCGGCGGGCTGGTCCGCCAGTACTCGCTCACCAACGGGCCGGGCCAGCTCGACCGCTACCGCATCGGCGTCAAGCTCGAGCCCGAGTCCCGGGGCGGGTCGGAGGCCATGCACCACACGGTGCGCGAGGGCGACGTGCTGGCCATATCCGAGCCCCGCAACAACTTCCCGCTGCGGCGCAACGCGGAGCGGACCGTCCTCATCGCCGGGGGCATCGGGATCACCCCGCTGCTGGCCATGGCCCAGGCCCTGCACCACTCCAACCTGGCCTTCGAGCTGCACTGCTTCGCCCGCAGCCGCGACCATCTGGCCTTCGGCGAGACGCTGGAGAGGCTGGGGGACTCGGTCACCGCCCACCTGGGCCTGTCCCCCGCCGACACCGCCGCCGCCGTCGCCCGGGCCCTGGAGGGCCGCTCGCCCTCGGACCGGGTGTACGGGTGCGGCCCCGCCCCCATGCTGGCCGCGGTGCGGGAGCTGGCCGAGGCCGCGGGCTGGCCCGAGGAGGTCGTCCACTTCGAGTACTTCGCCAACCCGACCGAGATCGACGACAGCTCCAGCTTCGAGGTCAGCCTGGCCCGCTCGGCCCTGACGCTGGCCGTGCCGGCCGGACGGACGGTGCTGGAGGTTCTGCGGGACAACGGGGTGGACGTGGCCTCCTCCTGCGAGCAGGGGGCGTGCGGGACCTGCTCGGTGGGGGTGATCGAGGGCGAGCCCGACCACCAGGACGTGTACCTGTCCGAGTCCGAGAAGCAGCGGGGGGACCGCATGATGGTGTGCATATCCCGGGCCCGCGGCCCCCGGCTGATCCTCGACTTGTAGAACCGTGACCTGTAGGAGAACCGCGACCGGCGATTCGGCCCGACGACCGGCAGGCGGGCGGCCGTGATCACCCTCTACGACTACGAGCTGTCGGTGAACTGCTACAAGCAGCGTCTGATGATGGCCATCCTGGGGGTGGAGTACACGTCGGTGCCGGTCGACTTCTATCCGGGCTGGGAGCACAAATCGGCCGAGTTCGCCAAGATCAACCCGCTGGGGCACATCCCGGTGATCGACGACGACGGCTTCATGCTGCGCGACGCCCACGCCATCCTCGTCTACCTGGCCTCCCGCTACGACCCCCACCGGCAGTGGTACCCGGTCGACGACCCCGAGCGGCTCGGGGAGACAGCCCAGTGGATGCTCTTCGCCGAGGGCACCACCAACACCGCCTCGTCGGCCCGGCTCCACGACAACCTGGGATACGACTTCGACATCGACGCGGTGCGGGCCGGCGCCCACAAGCTGTTCAGGGTGATGGACGAGCACCTGTGGTTCCGCGAGCGCGAGGGCCTCGACTGGGTGGTGTCGGGGGCGCACCCGACCATCGCCGACATCGCCCTGTTCCCCGACGTGGCCCTGTCCGAGGAGGGCGGGATATACCGGCTGGACTACCCGGCCCTGCGGCGCTGGACCGACCGGGTGCGGCGCATCCCCGGCTTCATCACCATGCCCGGTGTGATCGCCCTCCCCCAGTCGCCCCGGGACTGACCGAAAAAGGCTGGGACCGGGGCGGCTCAGCCAAGACCGACCCGGGAGGCTCAGCCCGGGCGGTCCGGGAGGCTCAACCGGCGGGTTCGGCGCCAGAGCCAGCGTTGGGGCTCAAACTGGCGGGTTCGACGCCAGGACCTGGCGTGAGGTTCAGCTCGGGGCCAGGAAGCTTTCGGGGTCGGCGGTGAAGGCCCGCAGGCAGCCCGCGGCGCAGAACCAGTAGTCGGCGCCGTCGTGGACGGCGTGGTACTTGGCGTCGTCGATCAGCACGGTCATGGAGCACACCGGGTCGGTGGCCTCGGCCCGGGCGGCGGGGGCGACGACGGATGCGGCCAGCTCGCCCGAGGCCCGGCGGGCCACCAGGTCGGCCATCACCGCCACCGCGATCTCGGCGTTGGGCACCCGGCCCAGGTCCAGCCCGGCCGGGGCGCTGATCCGGCCCAGGTCGTCGGGCCCGAAGCCCCGGCTGCGGAGGCTGTCGAGCACCGCCTCGGCCCGCCGGGGCGAGGCCACCAGGCCGATGTAGCCCGCGTCGGTGGCCAGGGCCTCGGCCAAGGCCAAGTCGTCGTAGTGGCCCTGGGTGGCCACCACCACCGCGGTGGCGGAGTCCGCGCCCAGCCCGGTGAAGTCGAGCTTGGCCCGCACCAGCTCGGGCCGGGCGTGCTCGGCCGGGTCGCCGCCGTCGTCGATCACGACGGGCCGCCACCCCACCGCGGCGGCGATGGCGGCCATGGCGTCGGCGGCCGGCGAGCGGCCGACGGCGATCAACTGGGGCTGGGGGCGGTGCGGCTCCAGGTAGACCTCCATGGCCCCCTCCGATTCGCAGGCCATGGCTATGGTCTGCACCCCCTCGTGGGACCGGCCGTCGAGCTCGTCGGGCTGGCCCAGGAACAACAGGGCGGGCTCGCCGGTCTTGAGGCACTCCAGCCCGTGACTGACCACCGAGGGCTCGGCGCAGGCCCCGCCCAGCCAGCCCCTCACCGTGCCGTCGGCCAGGATCACCGCCTTGGAGCCCTGCTGTCCTGACGACGGGGCCCGCCGCCACACCACCGAGGCCAGCACGAAGGGCTGGCGGGCCTCGAACAGCTCGACCGCTTGGGCCAGCACCCCGGCGTCCACAGGCCAAGCCTACGCCAGGCGCGGGCTCAGCCGGAGGCGGAGTCGATGGCCTCCCACACCCGGTCGGGCAGGACCGGCATGTCGATGTTGCGCACCCCGAGGTGGGCCAGGGCGTCCACCACCGCGTTCACGTAGGCGGCCGGGGACCCGACCGTGGCCGACTCCCCCACCCCCTTGGCCCCGATCGGGTGGTGCGGGGAGGGCACCACCGTCTCCAGCAGCTCGAAGCGGGGGGTCTCCCAGGCGGTGGGGATCAGGTAGTCCATGAAGTTGGACCCGATGCAGTTGCCGTCGTCGTCGAAGGTGATCCACTGCATCGACGACATGGCGAAGCCCTCGGTGAGGCCGCCGTGGATCTGGCCCTCCACGATCATGGGGTTGATCCGCACCCCGCAGTCGTCGAGGGCCACCATCCGCTCCACCTTCCACACCCCCGTGTCGGGGTCCACCTCCACCACCACGATGTAGGAGCCGTAGGGGAAGGTGAGGTTGGGCGGGTTGTAGTAGGTGACGTCCTCGAGGCCGTACTCCATGCCCTCGGGCAGGTTGGTGTAGGCGGCCAGGGCCACGTCCTGGATGGTCACCGACCGGTCGGGCGAGCCCTTCACCCGGAGCTGGCCCGCCTCCATCTCTATGTCCTCCACCGCCGCCTCCAGCAGGTGGGCGGCGATGTGGCGGGCCTTGTCGGCGATCTTGCCGGCCACCACCGCGGTGGCCGCCCCGCCCACCGGGGTGGAGCGCGACGCGTAGGTGCCCAGCCCGTAGGGGGTGTGGTCGGTGTCGCCATGCTCGACCTTGATGTCATAGGCGGGGATGCCGGTCTGCTCGGCCACGATCTGGGCGAAGGTGGTCTCGTGACCCTGGCCCTGGGTCTTCACCCCCAGCTTCAGGATGGCCTTGCCGGTGGGGTGGACCCGCAGCTCGGCCGAGTCGATCATCTTGAGCCCGGCGATGTCGTAGGTGTGCGACGGGCCGGCCCCGACCGCCTCGGTGAAGTGGGCGATGCCGATGCCGATGAGCCGCCCCTGGGCCCGGGCCTCGGCCTGCTCGGCCCGGAGCCGCTCGTAGCCGACCTCGTCCAGGGCCTTGCGCAGGGCGGTCGGGTAGTCGCCGGAGTCGTAGACGAAGCCGGTGGGCGTCTCGTAGGGGAACTGGTCGGGCTGGATGAAGTTGCGGAGCCGGATCTCGGCCGGGTCGATGCCCAGCTCGTAGGCCGCGGTCTGCACCAGCCGCTCGATCAGGTACGACGCCTCGGTGATGCGGAACGAGCAGCGGTAGGCGACCCCGCCGGGGGCCTTGTTGGTGAACGCCCCCCGGCAGTTGATGTGGGCGGCCGGGAAGTCGTAGCTGCCGGTGACCACGTGGAACAGCCCGGCCCGGTACTTGGTGGGCTGGGCGTCGGAGTAGAACGCCCCCTGGTCCGACAGCACGTCCACCCGCAGGCCCAGTATCCGGCCCTCGTCGGTGAGGGCCAGCTCGCCCGTCATGTGGTAGTCGCGCCCGAAGCCGGTGGAGATCAGGTTGCCGGTGCGGGTCTCCACCCACTTCACCGGCTTGCCGATCACCAGGCTGGCCGCGGTGGCCACCACGTAGCCGGGGTAGATGGGGACCTTGTTGCCGAAGCCGCCGCCGATGTCGGGGCTGATTATGCGGATGTTCTGCTCGGGCAGCCCGGCCACCATGGCGAACAGGGTCCGGTGGGCATGGGGGGCCTGGGAGGTCATGTAGATGTTGGCCTGGCCGGTGACCGTGTTCACGTCGGCCACGATCCCGCATGTCTCCAGCGGGGACGGGTGGGAGCGGGGGTAGTGGGTCTGAAGCGACACCACCCGGTCGGCCCGGGCGAAGGCGTCGGCGGTGGCGGCGGCGTCGCCGCACTCCCACTCGTAGGCCAGGTTGTCGGTCTGGCCCTCCTTCTCGTCGCGGATCACCACGGTGTCGGGTTCCAGCGACTGCTGGGGGGTGACGACCGCGGGCAGCACGTCGTAGTCGACCTCGACCAGCTCGGCACCGTCGGCCGCGATGTAGGGATCGACGGCGATGACCGCGGCCACCTCCTGGCCCTGGTAGCGGACCTTGTCGGTGGCCAGCACGGCCTGGGTGTCGCCGGACAGGGTGGGCATCCAGGCCAGGTTGTGGGCGGCCATCAGCTCGCCGGTGACCACGGCCAGCACCCCATCGACGGCCATGGCCGCGTCGATGTCGATGCCGTTTATGCGGGCGTGGGCCACCGGGGAGCGGACCAGGGCCATGTGCAGCATCCCGGGCAGGGTGATGTCGTCCAAGAAGTTGCCCTGGCCCTCGATGAGGCGGGCGTCCTCGACCCGCTTGAGGCTGTGGCCTATGCCCCCGATCTCGGGGGGCGTGGTGGTCTGGGCAGTCACTGCGGTCTTCTCCTAGCTGTCGGCGCCCGCGGCGGCGGTGGCCTTGGCGGCCGCCGCGGCCCGGATGGACTTCACGATGTTCACGTATCCCGTGCAGCGGCACAGGTTCCCGGATATGGCCCAGCGGATCTCCTCGTCGGAGGGATCGGGGTTCTCCTCGAGCAGGGCCGCCCCCACCAGCATCATGGCCGGGGTGCAGAACCCGCACTGCAGGCCGTGCTCCTCGGAGAACGCGGCCTGCACCGGGTGGAGCTCGCCGTCGGACTTGAGGCCCTCGACGGTGGTGACCGAGCAGCCATCGGCCTGCACGGCCAGCACGGTGCACGCCTTGACCGGGACGCCGTCGAGCAGCACGGTGCAGACCCCGCAGCTCGTGGTGTCGCAGCCGATGTGGGTGCCGGTCAGGCCCACGGCGGTGCGGATGTGGTCGACCAGCAGCCGACGGGGCTCCACCTCGGCGGTGTGGTCGGTTCCGTTGAAGTTGATGGTCACTTCCATGGCGGTCATCCCTTCAGGGCTTGGTCGGCGGCGGCGGCCAGGGCCCGGCGGGTGAACGTCCGGACCACCTGGCGCTTCCATCGGGCCGTGCCCCGCACGTCGTCGCGGGGGTCGGCGGCGGCGGCGGCCAGCTCGGCCGCCTCGGCGAACGGCTCCGGGCCGGGCAGGTTGCCGGCCAGCAGGGCCTCGGCCTCGGTCACCTTCAGGTTGATCGGGGCCACCGAGGTGAGGGCCACCCCGGCGGCGGCGATCCGGCCGTCCGGGCTCAGCTCCAGGTGGGCGGCCACGGCCACGGTGGCGTAGTCGCCGATCTTGCGCTCCAGCTTCACGTAGGACCCGCCGCTGCGGCCCGACGGGACCGGGACCCGGACCTCGGTGACCATCTCGTCGGGGGCCAGCGAGTTGGTGAACATGTCCTGCACGAAGGAGGCGATGGGCACGGACCGCTCCCCGGCGGGGCCGCGGGCCACCACGTCGGCCCCGGTGGCCAAAAGGACCGAGTTCCAGTCGCCCTCGGGGTCGCAGTGGGCCACCGACCCGCACAGGGTGCCCCGGTTGCGGACCAGGGGGTCCGATATCCACGGGGCGGCGGAGGCGACGGCCCCGAAGGCGGCGTCGGAGGCGGCCACGTCGGCGTGGCGGGCGGTGGCCCCGATCCGCAGGTGGCCGTTGCGCCGCTCGACGCCGCCGAGGCCGTCCACGCGGTTGATGTCGATCAGCTTGGTGGGCACGGCCAGCCGCAGCTTCATCATGGGCAGCAGGCTCTGGCCCCCGGCCAGGAAGCGGGTGTCCTCGTCTCCTCGGGCCTTGGCGGCCAGGGCCTCCTCTATCGAGCGGGCCGCGACGTAATCGAACCGGGACGGCAGCATCGCGCCTCCCTTCCTGATGGTCGTGTGACGGTGGTGTCTCGTTCGGGGCCGGACCCTAGCGCCGCCGCCCGGGCGGCGCCCGCCGAACGCGCCGGGGGCAGGCCGGGCCGCATCCGCCGAACGGCGGCAGGGCGGTCTAGACGCATCCGCCGGTACGGCGGTCGGGCCGGTTGGGACACATTCGCCAGTTGTTGCCTCACCCAGCCTGGGCAACGGTTGGCAGCGCCCTCACCGCCTCGCCCACTCGCTGTTCGGCGACCATGAGATCGAACTGGGTCTGAAGATTCATCCAGAACTGGGGGCTCACGCCGAACCAGTGCCCGAACCGCAGCGCGGTGTCGCCGGTGACGGAGCGCTTGCCGGAGATGATCTGGCCGACCCGGTTCGGCGGCACGCCGATCTGGCGCGCGAACTCCGTGGGCGATGTGCCCATCTCAGCGAGTTCGTCTCTCAGGATCTCGCCCGGGTGAACGGCTCTCTTCAACATGGCTACCACCCTTTCCATTGATGCACGACAGCAACTAGTGATAGTCAATAATCTCAACATTTGCTGGCTCTTGGCCAACAGTCGGGACCGCCGCACCGTGATGCCCCGAGTCATCCGCCGAACGGCGTCGGGGCGGAGCGGGCCGCGCTCGCCGGTACGGTTGGCCGGTGACTGAGCCGCCCGTAGGAGCCGCCGGGGGACCCGTCGGAGGGCCCGAATCGTCTGTCGGCGCCGCCGGGTCGCCCGCCGGAGGGCTCGGGGCGCCCGCGCCCGACCGCACCGGCCGGTTCGACGCGCTGCGGGTGGCGGCGTTCCGCAAGCTGTTCATCGGGGGGATGTTCACCTTCCTCACCATGCAGATGGCCGGGGTGTCCCGGGCGTGGATGGCCTTCGAGCTCACCGGCACCAACACCGGGCTGGGGGGCGTGATGTTCACCTTCGGGATGGCCAGCATCTTCGCCATCCCGGCCGGCGGGGTGCTGGCCGACCGGTTCGACAAGCGCCGGATCCTGCTGGCGGCCGGGCTGATGCAGACCCTCACCCCGCTGGGGCTGGGCGCCGTGGTGGCGGCCGGGGTGGGGGCCTACTGGATGCTGATCCTGGCCAGCCTGATCCAGGGCGTCGTCATCTCGGTGCTGGCCCCGGCCCGGCTGGCCTTCATGGCCGAGGTGGTGGACGACCGGACGATCACCAACGCCGTCTTCTTGTCCACCGCCACCCTCCAGATCACCCGGGTGTTCGGCCCGGCGCTGGCCGGCTGGATGATCGGGGCGGCCCTGTTCGGCCTGGCCGGCGCCTTCTTCGCCTCGGCCGGGCTGGGGGCGCTGAGCCTGGTGCTCGTCGTCGGGCTGCCCGAGGCCCGGTCGGCGGCCTCGGGCCGCAGCTCGCTGGGCGACATGGCCGACGGGCTCCGCTTCGTGCGGTCCCAGCCCGCCATCGTGCATCTGCTGTTTTTCTCCTTCGCGGTGGTGCTGATCGGGTTCCCCCAGCAGACGTTCTTGCCCGCCGTGGCCGACCTCTACGGGGCGGGCCCGGCCGGGTTCGGGTTCCTGAACACGGCGGCGGCGGTGGGCGCGGTGGCCGTGTCGGTCGCATTCGCCAACGCGGCCCGAGACCGGCTGTGGAGCTACCAGGCCCGCAGCGCCCTGGCCTTCGGGGTCTCGCTGGTGCTGTTCTCGCTGATGCCCGGCTTCGCCTTGCTGCTGGCCGCGTCGGTGCTGGTGGGCGGGGCCTCCAGCGGCTTCCAGGCCCTGAGCAACGCGCTGGTGCTCACCACCGCCCCGGTGGAGTACCACGGCCGGGTCCAGAGCCTGCTGATGCTGAGCTACACCGGGTTCGCCATCGTGTCGCTGCCCCTGGGGGTGCTGGCCGACCGGATGGGGGTCCGCCCCACCATCGCCGCCCTGGGCGCGGCGATCGTGCTGGCCGCGGCCGTCTCCAAGGCCCTCGAACCCCGCACCCGCCGGGCCCGAGCCGCGCCGGCGCCGTGACCTGACCCGCCTCTGCTTGATCGACAACTCATCCTCTTGTCTCGGTCCACAGAGAGAGCAGAGCCGGACCGAGCACCTCGGCCGCGAAGAGCTCCGAGCGGTCGAAGTCGATGTGGGAGCCGTCGGAGCGGCCGTAGCGGCCTTCGTACCCGGAAGCGTCCAGCACCGCGGCCATGTCGATCAATCCCGGGCCGGGTTCGCCGTCGGCAGCCTCTAACTCTGCCACCAGGGCCCGCACGAGCTCGTTGTAGGCCTCGGCCCGGGCCGCTTCGGTGGGGGGCGGCGGCACGGGGTTGGGGTCGTCGCGCGGGGGCAGCCAGCGCGGCGCCGTGGTGAACACCACCCGAGCGCCCGACGCCCGGGCCGCCGCGGCCAAATCCCGGTAGGCGCCGGAGAGGTCGGCGGCGAGATCGCCGTCCAGGATAGAGGCCCACGAGCCGTCAGAGCGCTGGTGATCGACCATCACCATCGCGTGGTCCACCACCAGCACGAGGGAAGACCTCGGTTCGATGTAGGAATACCGGCAGGGCTCGTCGCGCTCCACCAGATGCCGCGGGTCGAGGTCGCCGCCGGTTCGCAGGACCCGCCATTGCCGCTCGGCGGTCATCACCGGCGAGCAGGCATTCAGGGCCCGGTCCACGACGGCCATGAACCGGGTGGCGTCGGCCCAGCGGCGAAGGCCGTCGGCCATATGCAGTCCGGTGGAATCGCCGATAACGGTGACGATCGGCACTTCCGCCGAACCCTCGCGCCCGGGCAATGATGTCGCGGGCGGCAGAGCCGGGGCAGGGGTATCCGCGGCGGGCGACGGGGAAGGCGAAGACGGAGGCGGTGCCGTGAAGGCGGCGGTTGCAGCCGGAGCGTCCGTCAGCCAGGCCGGCAGTTCGGTGACGCCCGAGGTTCGCTCCCCTACGCCCCGAGCTGGTGACGAAGCCGCGGCCACCGCAATCGCCGTAGCCGCTACGGCCACGGCGGTGCCGGTCAGCACCAGCACGGACCGGAGCCCAGACTGGCGGCGGATCGGCATCTCCACGAATCGGTAGGACAACTCCGCCAACGCCAAGGTGGTGGCGATCACCGCAAAAGCGTTCCAATTCGCAAGCTCGATCAGGGGCCAATGGAACAGATAGATGGCGTAGGAGCGCGTGCCGAGCCAGCGCATCGGCGCCATCGACAGCAACGGCTCCAGCGGCCCGCGGGGCAACGAAGCGGCCACCAGCACCACCCAGCAAACGGACATGAGCTGAGGGGCGCCTCGGAACACGGCGTAGTGGTCCGGACCGAGCCGGGCCACGGCCAACTCGGTGACGGCGAGGGCCAAGACCACGGTGGCGAGCGAGCCGATGTGCCAGCCGCGAGAGGCATCCGGCGCCCATCGGATGAGACGCTGAACTGTTTCAGACCTGACCGCCAGAAGAGCCAGGCCGGCGCCCGCGGCGATCTCCAGTGCCCTAACCGGGGTGGCCACGTACGCGTCAGTCGATCCCCACCACAGCGCCACGCCGCCAAGGCCGACGACCGCCATGGCCATCACCACCGGCCCGGGCCGTCGAGTGAGGGCCACAACCGCGGGAACCACAAGATAGAACTGCTCCTCGATCGCCAGCGACCAGAAGTGCTCCAACGGCGACGCGATCGCTTCGAAGATGGCGGCATAGCCGCCCGAATCGGTTGCGGCGTGCCAGTTGAAGACGTTCAGCACCGCTGTCAACGCGTCGAGCCCGACTGTGCGCAGGGCCTGGTCGGTCAGCAGAGCGGTCAGCGCCATGGCCGCCAAGATCGTTATCAGTGCGGCGGGCATCAGGCGGCGAACCCGCCGGGCCATGAAGCGTCCAAGGTGCAGCTTGCCGGTGGCGGATACCTCGGCGTCGATCAAGCCGAGGATCAGATATCCCGACAAGGTGAAAAACAGGCCAACGCCAAGCCATCCGCCCCTTACCACCTCGGGCCACAGGTGAAAGGCCACTACCCATGCCACGGCCACGCCTCGAAGTCCGTCGAGGCCGGGGTGACGATCACCGGCCGTGTGGTCGAACGTCGCGGACTGGCAGACTTCAGAAACATCGTCCGCAGACGGGGAAGTTGCGGTGATGGTCATGCCAACCTGCGCTCTTTCCTACTCGGTGAATGCTGCGGCATCCCCAAGGCTCACCACATAATACTCATCGACACCATTTTGATCCGTCTTGAAAGAGATGTAAGCACCGTCAGGTGACCATATCGGATGCCAATCATCAAAGTCATTATCGGTGACCTGACGAACATCACCACCGTACATATCCATAGTATAAATCTCGTTGTCACCATCACGATTGCTAACAAAAGCAATACGGTCGCCGTCAGGTGACCATATCGGGTGCCAGTCATTGAAACTATTATCGGTGACCTGACGAACATCACCACCGTACATATCCATAGTATAAATCTCGTTGTCACCATCACGATTGCTAACAAAAGCAATACGGTCGCCGTCAGGCATCCAGATGGCATCCCCATCGTAACTATCGTTGTCGGTAATCTTCTGCATATCTGTACCATCTATTCCTATCGTCCATATTTCAGATCGCCCTGCCGCGCGCTGGAAAGAAATACGAGCACCATCTGATGACCACGCCGGAGTGCGTTGACGATGGGGCAGGTTTGTGAGTTGCACCACATTAGTTCCATTGATATCCATGACGAAAATTTCGTAGCTACCGTCACGGTCGCTTTCGAATGCAAGGCGTGTACTATCAGGTGACCATTCTAGATTCGAGTACACATGACTATTGTTTGTGAGTTTTTGTAGGCCAGTTCCATCGATGTTCATCACAAAGATCCCATCACCTATCTTATTATCACCAATAAAAGCAACCTTAGTGCAATCAGGTGACCAGCCATACTCGTACATAGGGCGTGTTCTGCTTGGAAACAAAGCCGTTTCTACTTTCCAGGACCTTCCACCTTCATTATCTTTGGCAAAGACTCCGTTTAGTAGCATGCAGTTTAAACTTGTCCTTGAGTTCAGTCTTAAGATCTCAAGTTGGTCGTCAACGGCTGGATCATTGACTCCCACGATGGAATACTTCCGGACGCCATTTTTAGCCGATTGAAAGACTATAGAAGTACCGTCAGGAGACCATAGTGGCTCCCAGTCGCCGGAGTCGTTGTTGGTTAGTTGTCGTATGTCAGTGCCGTCAATGTTCATTGTATATATCTCGCTATCACCGTCTCGGTTGCTGGCGAAAGCGATCCGTGTACCATCAGGCGACCAGGCAGGATCCCAATCGAGATGGGAGTCATTGTTGGTTAGTTGTCGTATGTCAGTGCCGTCAATGTTCATTGTATATATCTCGCTATCACCATCTCGGTTGCTGGCAAAAGCAATCCGTGTACCATCAGGCGACCAGGCAGGATCCCAATCGAGATAAGAGGTGTGGACTCCATCAGGCGACCAATTGGTTTCCTGTCGGTGTGAATCATCGGTATTGTGGGTTAGCTGTCGTATGTCGGTGCCGTCAATGTTCATTGTATATATCTCATCATCACCATCTCGGTTGCTGGCAAAAGCAATTCGTGTACCATCAGGCGACCAGGCAGGATCGACGCTCCGATACCAATAGCCTGAAATGTCATCGTCGGCATTGCTGACGGTGAGTCGTCGGAGGTTCGTGCCATCAATGTTCATCATGTATATTTCCGTTCGACTGGTGAAAGCAACACGGGTACCGTCAGGTGAGTATACTGGATCCCAACCGTAAACTGTATCATCAGAAAGCTGTTTAATGCCAGTGCCATCCGTGTCCATGACAAAGATATGAGAGTCAGCAGCGAATACAATACTAGTGCAATCGGGCGACCAGTCAAAGTAGTGCGCTTGGACTGCATTGATGGAGGCCACAGACGCTAAACAAGTTTCGGATGATTCGACTTCAGGCGAAACTGCCGTCGTACTATTCTGTTCATTATTCGGCAGTGATTCATCAATGGGACCCGACTCGACAACAAGTATAGATTCATCAATGGGCTCCGACTCATCAACAAGCACTCGTTCAGCAATGAGCACCGGATGATCATCAGAAGTCGATCGACTGCCGCCGTAAGCATAGACAACGTAAGCCGCTAATGCCACTAGTAGAGAGGCTGAGACGGTGAGAACGGAGCTGACCATGAGCTCCGTTGTGGACGGCTGCAAGTAGGCCCTTCGGATACTTCCCCAGGCTCTTCTTAGATTCTTCTTCAGGCTCGCCCGGATACTTCTCCAGGCCTTTTTTAGGCTCTTCGGCCACTTCTCCAGGCTTTTTTCAGATTCTTCCTCAGGCTCTTCGGATACTTCCTCAGGCTCTATTGGCTCAGAGTTATCCGCCTCACCTCCGCGGATCAGATCATCCATGGCGGTTAGCCTAGGCAGGAGCCTGGCCGGAGGGCGGTCAGGAAACGGCGCCGGAGCGGCGGATGGTTCGCTCGTCGGTTCCGAGGTAGCTGGCGATCACCCGGGGGTCGGAGCGCACCGCGGCGGGGGGGCCTTCGGCGATGACCGACCCGGACTCCAGGCAGTAGATGCGGTCGCTGATGCCCATCACCAGGCCCATGTCGTGCTCGATCACCACCGCGGCCGCGCCCAGCTCGTCGCGGACGCCGGCGATCAGCGGGCCGAACGCCTCGGTCTCGCGCTGGGCCACCCCGGCGGTGGGCTCGTCCAGCAGCAGGACCCGGGCCCGCGCGGCCAGCAGGCAGCCCAGCTCGACGATGCGGCGGGTGCCGGTGGAGAGGTCGGCGACGAGGCTGTCGGCGTAGCGGCCCAGGCCCAGGTAGTCGACGATCTCGCCGGCCTCGGACTGCTTGCGCCGCTCGGACGCGGGCGACGGGGGCAGCCCGGTGGCCGAGGCCAGCAGCCGGGACCGGCGGCGGGCCTCGAGGGCGATCATCACCGACTCCCGCACGGTCAGCTCGGGGTACAGGCGGGCGGCCTGGAACCCCCGGCCCAGCCCGAGGGAGTGGCGGACCGGGGCCCGACGGCGGGTCACGTCCCGGCCCATCACCAGCACCCGGCCCGAGGCGGGCACGAAGCCGCTGATGGCGTTGAACAGGGTGGACTTGCCCGCCCCGTTGGCCCCGATCAGGCCCACCAGCTCGCCGCGGCTCACCGAGATCGAGACCCCGTCCACCGCCACATTCCCCCCAAACCGCACCGTAACGCCCCGAGCCTCCAACGCCAGCCCATCCCCGCCCCGCCCAGAGACAGACTCCGGCAGCGCCATGCCAGTCTCGTCCCGTCCCCCGTCCCGCCCAGAGGCGAACTCCGGTTCAGGGGCCGAACCCCCCACGCCAGAGCCGCCACCGGACCCGGCCGCGGCAGCGTCACGCGCAGACTCCGGTTCGGGTGCCGAACCCCCCAGGCCGGTGGGTGGCACGGGGGCAAGGTTTTGCCGCTCCGCGGCAAAACCGCGCCCGTGACAGGACCCGCCGGCCGGACGCCGCGACTCCGCCGGCTGCTCCGCCGATGCCTTGGCACCGTCCCCTCGAGACCGCCGGCCGGACGCCGCGGACGCTCGAGCGACGATGGCGTCTCGGGCCCAATGCACCACCGACAGCAGGCCGCCGGGGAGGTACATGAGCAGCACCAGCAGGCCGATGTCGCTGGTGATCAGCCTCACCAGCGAGTCGAGCTCGTCGGGGGCGAGCTGGGGTATGCCCCTGACCCACAGCGCGCCGAGGATGGGGCCGGCCACCGAGCCCAGCCCGCCGATGATGGCGGTGGCCACCACCACCACCGACTCCCCGGCGCCGAACAGCGCGGCGGGCTGCAGCGAGGGCAGCAGCGTCACCAGCAGGCCCCCCGAGTAGGCGGCGATCCCGCCGGCCACCGCGAAGGCACTCAGCTTCATGCGGGTGGGCGACACGGTGGCCGCCGTCGCCGCCTCCTCGTTGTCGCGCACCGCGATCCAGCACCGGCCGATCCCGGTGCGCCGCAGCCGGGCCACCACCACGGCCACCACACCCAGCGAGCCCAGGCACAAGAAGAAGAAGCTCCGCCGGGAGGCCCCGAAGTCGATCAGGATCGGCCCCAGCTCCACCACCGGCGGGTTCGGCGACCGGGGCGTGGAGGTGCCGCCGGTGAAGAAGTCCTGGGTCAGCAGCCACGACGCCGAGGCCACGGCGAAGGCCAGGGTGGTGACGGCCAGGAACAGGCCCCGGACCCGCAGGGCGGGCAGGCCCACCAGCACCGCGGCGGCCACCCCGACCCCGGTGGCCACGGCCACCGCCGCCGCCCAGGGCAGCGTCAGCGACAGGTCGAACAGGTCGAAGGGGACCGGGATGTCGTGGCCTGCGGTCAGCCCCACCACGGTCATGCCCCCCAGCCCCACGAAGGCGTACTGGCCCAGCGAGAGCTGGCCGGCCCAGCCGGTGAGCACCGACAGCGACAGGGCGACCATGGCGAACAGCACGATGGCGGTCCAGGCGAACAGGGCGCTGCTGGACGACAGCCAGAGCCCCAAGACGGCCAGCAGGGCGAAGAGGGCGGCCAGCCCCAGGGCGTCGATGCGGCGGGCCCACCACGGCGAGCCGGCGGCGAGCGCCGCGGCGCGGGACCGGGGCGACAGCGACCAGTCCCCGTCGGCGCCGCGGCGTTGCACCGCCACCAGCACCGCCACCAGCACCGCGGCGAACAGGTAGAGGTCCACCACCGACCGGTCGGCGGAGGCCACGTTGGACCGCACCAACTGCTCGGCCACCCCCACGGCCACGCCCCCGGCCAGCGTCGCGGGCAGCGACCGCATCCGGGCCAGCAGCGACACCACCAGAACCCTCAGCAGCAGCGGCTCGGCGATGGCCGCGGTCCCGGCCTGGGCCGAGTTGACCCCCTGGAGAGGGGCCAGCAGGATGGCGGTGGCCGCGGCGAAGGCCCCGGAGATGGTCCACACCACCGTGGAGGTGCGCCGGGGCGATATCCCGTAGAGGCGGGCGGTGTCGGGGTTGGAGGCCGAGGCCCGCACGGCCAGCCCGAAGCGGGTGCGGGCCATGAACCAGGCCAGGGCGGCGATCAGCACCGGGACCACGATCAGCACCACGATCTCGCGGGCCTGGAGCCGGATGTGGGCGGTGGGGGTCCAGACCGCGTCGAAGGGGGCGCCGATGGGGCCGGGGGCGATCACCGAGGGCAGGGAGAGCTTGCCGAAGGCCACGATCTTGCCCAGCCCCACGGTGGCGATCAGCAGCACCAGCCGGGGCGACCGGAACAGCCGGCGGACCACCACCAGCTCGGCGGTCATGGCCACCGCGGCGGCGGCCAGCACGGCCAGGGCGAAGGCCAGCCAGTAGCCGAAGGAGTAGCCGGCCAGCAGCAGCACGAACAGGGCGGCCCCGAAGGCCCCGATCTCGCCGTGGGCCAGGTTGAGCACCCCGGTGGACCGGTAGACCAGCACGAACCCGGCGGCCAGAGCGGCATACGCCAGCCCGGTCACCGCGCCCAGCACCAGGGCCTGCTGGCCGACGGCGAGGCCGAAGACCTCGATCACCCGCCCTCGCCCCCCAAGAAGACGGCCCGGACCTGCCGGCCGACGGCGGCGCCGAAGACCTCGATCACCCGCCCTCGCCCCCCAAGAAGACGGCCCGGACCTGCCGGCCGACGGCGGCGCCGAAGACCTCGATCACCCGCCCTCGCCCCCCAAGAAGACGGCCCGGACCAGGTCGTCGCGCTCGGCCAGCTCGGCGGCCGGGCCCTCGAAGCGGACCCGGCCCTTCTCCATGAACACGGCCCGGTCGGCGAAGGCCAAAGCCACGTTGAGCGACTGCTCGACGATCACCATGGTCTGGCCCCGGGCCCGCAGGCCCTCCACCACCTCCAGCAGCTCCTGCACCAGCGCCGGGGCCAGCCCCAGGCTGAGCTCGTCGATCAGCAGCACCTCCGGCTCCTGGGCCAGGGCCATGGCCAGCGCCAGCATCTGCTGCTGGCCGCCGGACAGGTCACCGGCCGCGACGTCCAGCCGGTCGGCCAGCGCCGGGAACAGCTCGGCCGCCGACTCGGCCCGGGCCTCGATCTCGGCCCGGTCCGCCCGGCTCTCGGAGTCCGCAGAGCCCGCCCCACCAACACGGCTCCCGGAGTCCGCGACGCCCGCCCTGCCGACCCGGCTCTCGGAGCCCGCAGGGTCCGTTCGGCCTGCCCGGCTCAGGCTCGGGCTCCGGCCCCGGCTGCGGCTGAGCAGCGCGGCCCGCAGGTTCTCGCGCCCGGTGAGGGCCGGGAAGACCCCCCCTCCCCCGCGCAACTGCACGATCCCGGCCGCATACCGGGCCTCGGCCTCGGCGTAGGTGACGGTGCGGCCGTTGAGGCGCACCACCCCCCGGTCGGGGAAGCCGAGCCCGCTTACGGCCCGCAGCAGGGTGGACTTGCCCGCCCCGTTGGTGCCCAGCAGGGCCAGCACTTCGCCTCGGGCCACCTCCAGGCTCACGTCGAACAGCACCTGCACCGGCCCGTAGCTGAAGTCCAGGTTGCGGACCTGCAGCACCGGGACCGAGGCCCCGGCGGCCGCGATCCGCTCGTGGGTGGCCCGCTCCTCCAGCAGCTCCTCCACCGCCAGGGAGATGTCGCGGCGGATCCAGCGGCTGCCGTAGACGATGAGGGCGCCGCCGATCAGCGCGGCGGGCGGGGCCGACACCAGCAGGGCGGTGCGATGGTTGTAGGCGTCGGAGAGCTGGCCCACTATCAGGCCCCCGAAGAAGCCGCCCATCAAGAAGACGAAGACCGGTATCAGGGCGAAGGCCTGGGCCCTGATCCGGTAAGGGGAGACGGCGGCGACGATGGACGGGGCGGCCACGAAGGCGGTGGATATGAGGGCCTGGCCCAGCGCCAGCAGCCCCACCAGCGGGCCGATCATCTTGATGGGCAGGGCGACGGCGTAGAGCACCCCGGTCAGGACCACCATCCCCCCGGCCAGGCGCATCATGGCCGCGGGGTCCCGGCGGAAGCCCCGGTCGAAGACCCGCCCGGCGAAGGGCAGGGCGATCAGCGAGGCCACCCACATCAGCGACTCCACGATCCCCCGCTCCAGGGGGCCCAGCCCGTACTTGTCCTCGAGCAGCAGGTTGAACTGGATGGGCAGGGCGATCAGCGCGAAGCCCAGCACCCCCACCCCGGTGGCCAGATAGTAGAAGGTCTTGATCTTGCGCAGCCGGGCGAAGGCGGCCCCGACGGTCACCGGCAGCTCTTCGCGGTCGTCGGCTCGGGCCGCCGGCTCCGGCGGAGCGTCGTCTGGAGGCCCTGACGCCAACTCAGGCTGAGCGCCGCCGCGGGACGCCGGCTCCGGCGGGCCGTCGGCTCGGGCCGCGGCCGCCCCGAACACGGCCTCCTGCTCGAAGCGGCCCCGCTCGGGCTCCTTGAGGATGAGCGAGGCCGCCGCGGCCAGAAGCGGGGGGATGGCCACCACGAAGAACGCCGCCCTCCAGCCCTCGGCGCCACCCGCGATGGCCGCAGCCCCGCCCACCACCAGGGGTCCCAGCAACTGGCCGACGGGGCGGCCCAGGGCCTCGAAGGCGAAGATCCGGCTCCGGGCCGCTATGGGGTAGGCGTCGACCAGCAGCGAGTTCGACACCGGGAGCCGGTAGGCCTGGCCCAGCCCGGTGCCGACGTTGGTCAAGAAGAGCTGGAACGGGTTGACCACCAGGCCGCTCAAGAACACGGTGGCGGCCCAGAAGGCGGAGGCGATCGGGATGATCCGCACCCGGGCTACCCGGTCGGCCAGCGCGGCCATGGGCACGGCCCCCAGCACCACCATCACCCCGGCGAAGCTGAGCACCCCGATCAGGACGGTGTCGCTGACGGCGAGGGAGGCCTGGATGTCGGGGGCGAGCACCCGGATCGCCCGGGGGATCTCGTCGATCACGTTGAGCCCGAACAGCACCGCCACCATGGCGAACCCGCCGGCCCGCAGCCCCTCCCGGAAGGTCATGGGGGCGTCGCCCACGCCGGGCAGCAGGTCGTCGGGCAAAACGGCCTCCGCGTCGCGGGCCGCCTGGTCGGCCCGGCGCCGGGCCTCCTCGGCCAGCACCGCCCCGGTCAGCTCGGCCATCTCGGCCCGCGGCTTCACCCCCCCATGTTCTCACGACTTCGCGCGTTTGGGCGCTGTCGGCTTAGGCTGGGGCGAGATCACAACACGGGATGGACGCACGAACGGAGGGGTTCGGATGAGTCAACGGCTGCGAACCGTCATCGCTTTGCTAATCGCTTCGGGGCTGGCCGCCGGGGCCTGCGGCGGCGAGACCACCGGCGACGGCCCCGACGAGGCCGCGCCCGAACCGGCGCCGACCGTCACCGAAGCCCCCGACGACGACCCCGAGCCCGACGGCGATGGCGGCTCGGAGGGCTCGGGCGGCTCAACCCCCGACGAGCCGGACGAGGCCGAGGGCCCCGACGGCGGCGAGGGCGAGGCGGTCCCGGAGGGCCCCCCGCCCAACATCCACGACGACCCCCGAGACGGGATCTTCGACGAGTTCCAGGCCGGCTTCGACCGGGGCGACCATCCCTTCACCCAGATCGACGCCTTCTGCCTGTCCCATCCGGCGGCCGAGAACCGGGTGGCCACCGACCCCGGCATCGAGGCCGACTCGATCACCCTGGTGCATCTGCGGTCCCGGCTGGAGGACCTCATCGGCTTCGGCTTCGCGGTGCCCGTGGGCGACCCGGCCGAGATGTTCGAGACCTTCGTGGCGGTCATCAACGAGCAGTGCGGCGGGATACGGGGCCGCATGATCGACCTGCGCACCATCGAGTTCACGACGCTGGGGGCCACCGTGGAGGCCGACCGCAACGCGGCCTGCATCCAGGCCACCGAGGACTTCAACGGGGTGATCCTGCTCAACTCGTCGGGCCTGCAGGGCTCGGCCAACCTCTGCATCGTGGAGGACCACCAGACCGCCTTCATCTCCACCCAGGGCCAGAGCGAGGAGTTCATGGCCCGGGGCGAGGACCTGCTGGTGTCGCTGTCGCCCACCCTGGAGGAGAGCCTGCGCTTCTTGGCCCGGGACCTGATCGCCAAGGGCGCGCTGGAGGGCAAGACCATAGGGGTGGCCGCGCCCGACACCCCGGGCCAGCACGAGGCCACCCAGACCGGGCTGGTGGAGGAGCTGCAGGCGGCCGGGATCGAGGTGGCCGTTTTCGACGTGATCGGGTGCGGGGGCCAGGTGTTGTGTACCGAGGGCCAGACCGAGTCGGTGCAGCGGCTCCGCGACGCGGGCGTGGACGTGTTCATCAACGTGCTGAACATCCTGTCGGCCCCCAGCTACATCGCCGAGATGGTGGCCCAGGGGTTCGAGCCCGGCGACGTGCAGTTCTACGCGTCGGACTTCAACTCCCAGGCCGGCGAGCTGGTGACGTCCAAGATCGTGGCCTTCGGCGGCCAGGCGGCCGGCGACCTCTACAACGGGGCCATCATCGTCGACGACGCCAACACCGGCGCCTACCGCCTCGAGGGCTACGAGCCGCTGGTCTACAACGAGATGTGCAACGACGTCTACGGGGCCAACAGCCCGTCGGGCGCCAACCACGAGTCGGTGGACCGCAGCTCCGGCTCGTCGGCCTACGGCATGGTGGCCACGGTGTGCGACATCGTGCGGCTCGCGGCCCGGGCCATCCACGACGCGGGCGACAACCCCACCCGCCAGGACATCTACGCGGCCATGGCCAACCTGGGGCCGATCGACTCCAACGAGATGCTCCCCTTCTCGATCCGGCCCGGCAAGACCCAGGCCCCCGACGCCATCCACACCCTGGTGTTCGAGTCGCCCTGCACCAAGGACGCCCCCTTCGGCGAGGAGGGCATCTGCGTCTACCCCATCGACGACTACCGCCCCGCCCCCCGCTGAGCGGCCGCCGGGCACCGGCTTAGGCCAGTTCGCCGGGCCAGGCCGGGCCGGATCGTCCGGCAGGCGCTCTAGCGGACCGCCGGTTTAGGCCGGAGCCTGGGTCAGGCTCGGGGGTGGGTGGTGCGGTGTACGTCGCGCAGGCGCTCCCGGCTGACCCGGGTGTAGATCTGGGTGGTGGTCAGGTCGGCGTGGCCCAGCAGCTCCTGAACGGCCCGCAGGTCGGCCCCGCCGTCAAGGAGATGGGTGGCGAAGGTGTGGCGCAGGGCGTGGGGGTGGGTCGGGCTCTGGCTGCGCCGGTCGAGGATGCGGCGCACATCCCGGGGGGTTAGGGCCCGGCCCCGCTGGTTCAAGAACACCGCTTCGCCGGGGGAGTCGGCGTTCACGTAGGAGGGCCGGCCCGAGGCCAGCCAGGCTCTCAGCGCCTCGACCGCGGGGGCGCTCAGCGGCACCCGGCGGGGCTTGTCGCCCTTGCCCCATACCGTCAGGGCGGCGGAGTCGAGATCGACGGCCCCGGCGGCAAGGCTGCACAGCTCGGCCACCCGCAGCCCGCTCCCGTACAGGATCTCCACCACGGCCCGGTCCCGGATCTGGCGGGGCTCGTCGGGATCGCCCGCCTTGGCCGGGCCGTCGATCAGCGTGTCGATCTCGGCGGCCTTGAGCACCCGGGGCAGCCGGGACTCGCCCTTGGGGGCGTGGAGCCCGGCGCTGGGGTCGGCTTCGGCCCGGGCGGTGCGCCGGGCCCAGCCGAAGTAGCGGCGCAGCACCGAGGCCTTGCGGGCGATGGTGCGGCGGGCGTACCGGCGGGTGTCGAGGCTGGCCAGGTAGCGCCGCAGGTTCAGGCGGGTCACCTCGCCGGGCCCGGCCGCCCCGACGCGCTCCAGCCACTCGACGGCTGCGGCCATGTCCCGGGCGTACACCGCCCGGGTGGAGTCGGCCACCCGCACCAGCGAGTCCAGCCACTCGTCTAAATCCCAGCTAGCCACCGCCCTATTCTACGAAACGGCCCCCCGGCCCCCGGGGACCGGTCGACTCGCCGTACACGGCTGCCAAAAGCGGAGCCCCGCCAGTCCACGGCCGCCTGAGCGGCCGTGGAGGGCGGGGAGGTGAAGTGGACTCTACCAAGTCATCGCTCGTGGCGCAGCGGTCGAACTCGCCAAGCCATGGCTCAGATCGAGTGGCCGCCGCCTTGAGCCCCAAAGCTGCGCTCGTCAAAGACTGGCCAAGGACTCAGGGGGCGGCTCGGACTAGCTTGCCGCCGTCGCGGGCCAGCAGGCCCAGGGCGACAAGCTCGTCGGCGGCCACCAGCACCTCGGGCGGGGCGGCCCCGACTCTCATCACCAGGCGATCCAGAGTCACGGGTTCGTCATCGACGGCGTCGAGAACCCGGCGCTGGAACTCGCTCGAGGTCTGGCCTCCGGTGACGAGGCACCCGGCGGAACGGGCGGGGCGGCCCTCGGTGGCCAGGCCCAGGGCGGTCAGCACGTCGTCGACTGAGCACGCCGGCGGGCAGCCCTCGCTGATGAGCCGGTTGGCGCCGGCCGCGGCGGGGTTGCGCACCGAGCCGGGCACGGCCATCACGGTGACGCCCCGGCGGGCGGCCTGCTCGACGGTGTGCATCGAGCCGCCCGCCTCCTTGGACTCGACCACCACCACCACGTCGGCCAGCCCGGCCAGCAGACGGTTGCGGGCCGGGAACCGCCAGGCCTCGGGCTCAGCTCCCAGGGGGGCCTCGGTGATCAGGGCCCCGGCCGCGGCCACTTCGTCCCACAGGTCGGCGCTGCCCTTGGGGTAGATGACGTCGAGGCCGCTGCCGACCACCCCGACCGGCGGGGCCCCGGCGGCGGACAGGGCGCCCCGGTGGGCGGCGCCGTCGACCCCCAGGGCCAGCCCGGACACCACCGTGACGCCCGCGGCGGCCAGCCCGGCCCCCAGCTCGGCGGAGAACGACCGGCCGGTGGGCGAGCACCGGCGGGTGCCGACGATGGCCACGGCGGGCGCGGCGGGCGGCGGGAGCGAGCCCCGGCGGAAGATGACCGGGGCCGGGTCGATGTCGTCGGCCAGCCGGGCCGGGTGGGCGGCGTCGAGGGGGGTGGTGGCCCAGGCGTCGAGGCGGTCCAGGGCCGCGGCCAGACTGTCGAGGTCCAACTCGGCGGCGTGGCGGCGCCACGAGGCCCGCAGAACCTCGTCTCCGCAGTCGGCCGAGATCAGGCCCCGCCCCACCTCGTCCCACACCTCGGCCGGGTCCCGCCCGGCCAGCAGCCGGTGCAGCCGTCGGGCCCCGGCCCGGGGCAGCGAGGCCAGCGCCGCGGCGCACACTCCCCGATCAGTCACGGGACCAATCCCTCAGGTGGCGCGTTGTCGGCCCAACAACGCGCCACCAACCGGCCGACAACGCGCCAGCGGTCAGGCACGGATCCGGCCTCCGAAGGCGTCGCGGCGGGCCCGCAGCGACAGCGCCGCCATCACGTCGGTGACCCGCAGTTCGGGGCCGGCGTCGTCGAGGTCGCGCACGGTGCGGGCCACGGCCCGGACCCGGCGCAGGCCCCGGGCGCTGAGGCGGCCCTCGGCCAGCGCCGCCCGCAGCACCTCCTGGGCGGGCGGCTCCAGCGGGGCGTGCCGCTGGAGGTCGGGGCCGTCCAAGTCGGCGTTGTGGGCCACTCCCCTGCTTCGGGCCAGGGCGCGGGCCCGGGCCACCCGGTCGGCCACCTCGGGGGTGCTCGTCGCCGCCCGGCCGCCCAGCAGGTCGGTGGGCTCGGGCCGGTCCACGTGGACCACCATGTCGAGGCGGTCCACGAACGGGCCGGACAGGCGGCGCTGGTAGCGGGCCAGGGCGCTCGGGGAGCAGCGGCAACCCATCTGGCCGCCCATCCCGCACGGGCACGGGTTCATGGCCGCCACCAGCAGGAACCGGGCCGGGTGCTCCACCACCCCCTGGGCCCGGGCCACCCTCACCTTGCCCTCCTCCAGGGGCTGGCGCAGGGCGTCGAGCACCGAGGGGGCGAACTCGCCCAGCTCGTCCAGGAAGAGCACCCCGCCGGTGGCGGCGCTGGCCTCGCCGGGGCGTATCCTCCCCGACCCGCCGCCGATCAGCGAGGCCATGGTGGCCGAGTGGTGCGGGGCCCGGAACGGCGGCCGGGTCACCAGCCCGCCCGCCGGCAGGGCCAGGCCGGCCGCGGAGTGGACCCGGGTGACCTCCAGGGCGGCGTCGGGGTCCAAGTCGGGCAGCAGGCCGACCAGCCGGCGGGCCAGCATGGTCTTGCCCGCGCCGGGCGGGCCGACCAGCAGCAGGTGGTGTCCGCCGGCCGCGGCCACTTCCAGTGCCCAGCGGGCGAAGGGCTGGCCGCTCAGATCGGCCAAATCGGGCTCGGGCTCGGGCGGCGGGGCCGGAGCGGGCGGCGGCGGGTCGGGCCAGGGCGCCTCTCCGGTCAGGGCATCGCACAGCTCCCGCAGGGCGCCCACCGGCCGGACCCGGTCGGCGGCCACCAGCCGGGCCACCGCGCAGTCGGCGGCGGCCACCACCACCTCGCCGTCGCCGACCGCGTCCACCAGCGGCAGCACCCCCGGCACGGGCCGGACCGAGCCGTCCAGGCCCAGCTCCCCCACCATCCCGATGCGGTCCACGGGGGCGTCGCCGAGCTGGCCGGAGGCGGACAGCACCCCGGTGGCGACGGCCAGGTCGAGCCCGGTGCCGGCCTTGGGCAGGTCGCCGGGGGCCAGGTTGACGGTGATGCGCCGCATCGGCCACTCCAGGCCGGTGGAGGCGATGGCGGCCCTCACCCGGTCGCGGGCCTCCCGGCAGGAGGCGTCGGGCAGGCCCACCACGGTGAAGGCCGGCAGCCCGGGGGCGACGTGGACCTCGACCGAGACGGGGTGGCCCCAGACCCCGACCAGGGTGGCGGAACGGACGGCGGCGAGCATGGATCGACCTCCAGGGTTGCGTTTCGTCAAGACGCTTCGGAGGCCGCCGTCTCACCGGGCCGGCAGCGAGCCGCGCCCTTACTGTAGATGCACCGTGAGACAATGAGACAAACTGTTTTACCCTTCCGTAAAGTTTCGCCGAGATAGCCGCGCCGAAACTTTCAATTGCCGCCGAGGGCCCGCTGGACCTCGTAAAGTTTCGCTGAGATAGCCGCGCCGAAACTTTCGCCCCCGGCCGCCGAAGCCCGCGGGAACTCAAAAAGTTTCGCCGAGATAGCCGCGCCGAAACTTTTTGCGGGTACTCTGGCGGACAATGGGTTACGAGATTCGCCGCGACTTCTGCTACTGGCGCGGCACCCGGCAGGTGAGGCAACCGTACTGGGCGTACGTGCCCCATCCGCTGGCAGGCTGGACCCCGCAGTTGTCCCAGCGCCAGCGGGACCTGCTGGCCGAGACGGCCGACCGGCTGGCCGGCCTGATGGCCCGCCCCGACTGGGCCGATCCGCACCCGAGCACCGACTGGGTGGCCCGCCGACTGGAGGGGATCGCCAGCAGCGGCGTGGAGGGGCTTCAGTCGACGCTGCGGTCGGTCACCGCCCACGAGTCGCTGCGACAGCCCTCCAGCCCTCGGGACGCCGAGGAGGACCAGACGACGGTGGGGGCCTGGCGGCAGGTCCGGGCCGCGCTCGACCAAGCCGAGAGTCAGACCGAGACCAGCCTGGCCGATGTCTTGGAACTCCACCGCGTGCTGTTGGGCAACACCTCCCAGGCCGCGATCGCCGGCCGATTGAAGATGGAGCAGAACTGGATAAGCGACCCGTCGATCAGGACCCCGGCGGAGGCCTTCTATGTGCCCCCTCCCCCCGACCTGGCGCCGGCGCTGATGGACGACCTGCTCGAGTACGTGTCCTCGAGCGATCACGACCCGCTGCTGGCGGCCTGTGTCGCCCACGCCCAGTTCGAGGCCATCCACCCCTTCGACGACGGCAACGGGCGGACCGGGCGGGCGCTGATGCATTTGATGTTGCGCCGCCGCGGCGCCACCGGCCGCCTGCCCGTCCCGTTCTCCGCGGCCCTGGAGGCCCGGCGGCGCTTCTACTTCATGGCCCTGAACGCCCATCACATCTATGTCGGAGAGTCGGACCACCCCGACCGCTCCAGAGCCCTGGCCGGGTGGCTGGAGATGTGGTGCGACGCGGTGGAGGTGGCCTGTCAGGCCGCCGAGGCGGTGGCCGATGCCATGGGGGCGGTCATCGCCCGATGGGAGGACATCCGGTTCCGGTCGGGCTCTTCTGACCGACGGGCTCTGGAAGTGATGATGACCTGCCCATTGATGACCGCCCCGGCGCTGGCCGAGCGGCTCGACATCTCCGAGCAGGCGGCCCGGCGCTGCCTGCGGAGACTGGTGGACGCGGGCGCCATAGCCGAGGCGCCCACCCCCCGCAACGGCCGCCGCTTCGAAGCCCCGGAGATCCTGGACCTAGTGGACGAGCGCAAAGCCTTCATGGACAATCTGTGGAAGACTTGGCGGCCCGACTGGCCCAGCAGCGACCAGCGGCGGGTCGACGACGCCGAAGCGAACCGAGGCACCAGCCAACAGACCGCGGCCTCAGCAGTGCGCCCTCCGCCGTGCCAGCACATCGGAGAGCTGTCGAAGACAAGGTGCAAACTGCTAGACGGCCACCTCGGCCAGCACCGGTATCGCCTGCAGGACCGAAACCTAAGACGCGCTTCATAGCAACCTCGCGGCCCCGCCCTCACGATCTGAATCGCCCGGCTTGGCCGTCTCCGCTTCAGGGCTTCAAAGGACCTCGCGGGTGAAGCGCACCACGGCTTCGATCTCGGCGGGTGTGAGCGTGTCGGAGAAGCCCGGCATGGTCGACTTGCCTTCGGCCACGACCTCGATCTGGTCGGCAGCCGAGGGGTAGGCCTCCGCCATCGACTCCCCGGTCAGGCTCGGGCCCCGGCCTCCCTGGCCCCGGGCACCGTGGCAGTTGGCGCACCGGTCGGCGTAGACCACCCAACCCGCCACCAGCACCGGGTCGGGCCGACCGTCGAGCCCGGCCGGCACCTCGGGCACCGAGCCCAACGAGCAGGCCGCCGGCCCCAGGCCCGCCCCCGCGGCCAGGCCGACGACCAGCAGAAGCGTCAAGCCACGGCGCAGAACGGAGCCATTCATCTGCCACCCACTGCTCGGCCTCCCGCCGCGGATGCGCCGCCGGCTGGACGGCGGGCACGATACTGGGCGCTATGGGACTGGACCCCACCCGGCCACACCGGCGGCGCCCCAGCGACTACCTGTACGTGGGATGCGGCCTGCTGGTGGTGGCCGCCCTAGTGGTCTGGGCCCTGTGGGGCTGACCGCCCGGGGCTAAACCAACCCTGGCAGCGCTTTCGCGATGCAGATATTTGATCGGCTAACCCAAGCCCACGCTGATCGGCCCGATGAAAGGCAACAAGCTGGCCCAAGCCGGGATCGGCGTCTGACCGCGCGCTCGCCGCATCTTCACAACAGGTGCCGATAAGAGCGGATCACGTTGTGGCACTCGGTGTAGGACATCGCACACCCGTCAAACATCAGCGGCACCACATCTTCGTCGAAAGCCTTTTCGGCGGCCCGGTGGTGGGCGCTGTCTTGATCCCAGATCGGCAGCGACTTCAGCCCGTCCGCCGGGATCGGGGCGTCCCATCCGCTCCGGTGCTTCTGAGATCCGTTGCTGATCTCATACGCGGCCGCTACGTCTCCCGGCCGCAGATCGTCGCCGCAGTGCAAGAAGATGCACGCCAGGTCGTAAATATCTCTGGACCTGACCGACACGGCCGCCGGGTCCTTGGCTCGGCACAACCGGTTCAGTGCATGCAGCTTGTCGGCCAGCGTCCACACCGGATGGGCGCACAGAACGGTCGTGTCGGGTTCCGCCGGAGCCGGAGCTGCCTGGGTGATCAGAGACTCGACTTCGATCATGTCCGCTTGCCTGCCCTCGACGTCCGCGATTTTGATGTCGCACTGAATGCGGGCATAGCTTGCGGTGGTGCCGACGCCGGATCTATACGGGATGATGAACGACCTGTACGACGATCCGCCTTTATGCGTCATCTGAGCTCCGATCGCCAGCGGCTTGGCTCTCAATCGCATCGCCCTCAGCCATGAGCGCACCTGGCTGTTGCTGTAACCGCTTAACTCCGGCACGGTCAACGTGATGTCAACGTCTTCGGAGAATCGCTCCGTGACGCCCCTCTTGGCTAGGCCTGTCCCGCCTCCCAGCACCACCTGCACTTGGGGGTGATCCGGCAGCGGTTGGCATAGACCAACCAACAGACGCGTGATGTGGTAGTCCTTCTCGATGTCGGCGGCTTTCAGCCCGAACTTCCGGGCGGCGCCGTCGCACATGCGCGCGGTGACAAGGAGCGGCGGCCGTAGATAGAGATCGTCATCGGTTCCCTCCGGGATGTCCGGCGCTTCCACCTCACGCCGCGCTTCGTGTCCGGCTCCGGGCGACGTTGGCCGCGGCGCAGCGGTAGGCGTCGTCGACTGTGTCGAGCCACTGGTCCACCCGCTGCGGATAGGCCCGGCCGCCCATCCGGTCTTGAGCCGCCACTTCGCGGATCAGGCCGTGCCTAGCCGGGTCCAGCATCGGCGGCGGAGGGTCGGGCCAGCCAAGCTGCAACTCCCGCTCTTCTCTCGCCCACCAGTGGCATTTCGCCAGCGACGGCCACCACGGCTCCACACAGGCCACCCGGCCGTAGCAAAGCATCGCCTCCAGGAACGTGACCTCCTCAAAATCCAGTTCCCGCCGAGCCTGGTTGCCGCGCCCGAAGAACCAGATGCGCCCCGGTTGGGGCGACACGGGCCGGCGGCCCACCACCGCCAGCATCGCCCGTGGCGCGATCTGGGTGCTGAGCCCCCACCGGTTCAGTGCCACGAAGTGGGTTGCGCCGCATCCCGGCCCGGCGATCCGGCGGCCGATCTGCCCCACATCCGGGACCGGCCTGCTCTCAGCCTGGCCGGCCCCGCACCACCAGTACAGCCCGCGGGCGACCCGGCGCACCGAGCCGTCGGGCCGGGCTGCCTCCCGGCGCAGGCAGCGGCCAGCAGCTTCCGCTGACATCCCGGCCCGGATCGCCAGATCGGAGGCAGTGACGAACACGCTGTCCGGCTCAGATCGCAGCCATTCCAACCCGGCAGACACGACAGAACAGACAGCGGCCATGCGGCCATGCTATTTCCCGATTTGGGCGACTTGTGCGGAACCCACGATGGGACCACTGGTTTCCGGTGCATGCGCCCGCCGTTGCCGGACCGATTATTTGGATCGGTGTCTTCCGGTGTGACCGTCAGGGAGGATGCATGTCGCTTTGGCCCGGGGCATCTCTTCGTTGCACCTGGACCGCTTGGTCGAGTTGATCGTGTAGCCCGCTTCGGCGTCGATGGCCTCCTGCACCACGTCCGGGGTCAAGATCCCGGCCATGGAAACGATGTAGTCATCAGACAGTTCCACATAGCCCAGCGCTCTGAGCCTGCGCTCGGACCGCGACAGGGCGGACGGGTCGGCTGAGGCGAGGGATGCGATGTCGCGTCGGGTGGCGGCATCGCCCAACGACACGACGACCTTCAGATACTCCTGGTCGCTGCGGCGCAGATCATCCCAGGCCGGGATGGCGATCTTCTGCTTGAAGTCCGCAGCGGCCAGCGTGGCCGCCAGTTTGGCGTCTCCCAGGTTGATGGGCTCATCGGGTGCGGCGGAGACGGTCCAGGCGTGGTGCCCGACGAGCTGCAGCTTGTACGGGAGCGGGCCGGTGGCCTCTGCCGCCGCCAGGAGCGCGTCGTCGTCGATCCGGCCGCCGCCCAGCCTCACGGTGCGGCGCAGTCCTGAAACGGCCTCGGCCAGGGTGAGCGGCGGCATGGTGAACCGGGCGCATCGCTGGAAGAACGTCATGCGATTGTCGGACAGCAGCGTGTACTCGAGCACCGACAAGCCGGCGGCCAGGAACGCCAGAGGCATCTGGCCGCGTTTGGTGATGTGCTGCAGATCGCCGGCCAGCCGCCTGATCTCCTCCCGGTCCCCGGCGTGTACCTCGTCCACGGTCAACAGGACTCCCGACCCCAGGGCCGCCGCGTGCGACGCCAGTCCGGCGAGGTGGTGGCGCATGTCCCAATCGGGTCGGGCCGGGGCCGGTCGGCTCGCCCCCCATCCGAAGCCCGCGGGCAGCCTGACGCTGTACCCGCCGCCGCGGTGCCCCGCATCGGGATCGGCGGACTCGGCGCCCTCGTGATGATCTCTGGCCCAGGCAACCGCCTGGATCACCCGGTCGGGCAGCCCGTCGGTGGAGGCATCAACCGACATCACCAGCCACCCGGCTTGCTGCGCGTGCTCTTCCACCGCGTTCAGCGTGGCCGTCTTGCCGGACCCCCGAGTGCCCAGCAGAATCGACGTGTACCGCTCGTCTCGGGGGCCGCTCTCCAGCCCCTCCCGCAGGTCCCGCATCAAATCAGACCGCCCCACCATCTCGGAAGGCGGCACCCCGAACCCGGGGACGAAGGGGTTGCGTGCGGTGTGATCAGTCATGGCGCTTGATCCGGCAGGATACCGGCGCGCACAATGTGTTGCACAAACGCACTAAGTGTTGCACTAGCGCACTTTATGTCGCACAAACGCACTACGTGTTGCACACGGGCTGGCCGGCGGCGTCTGTCGTTGCCTGCCTTCGGCAGTCTTCTGGTTCTCGACGCTGCCGCTAGAAGGCGGCCTCGATCACCTCTAGGCGGGGGCCCACCACAGTGGCCACGTCGAAGCGGAGCGATCCGCGGCGGTTGTGGGCCTGCAGCCACTGCACGGCCAGGGACCGGATGCGACCCTGCTTGCGCCGGTCCACCGCCTCGGCCGGCGCCCCGAACCGGTTGGAGCGGCGGGTCTTGACCTCGCAGAACACGATCTCGCTGCCGCGGGCGGCCACCAAGTCCAGCTCGCCGGCCCGCACCCGCCAGTTGCGGTCGAGTATCTCATAGCCGGCGTCGCGGTACCACCGGGCCACCCGGTTTTCGCCCCAGGCACCGCAGGCCTGCCTCGATCGGTCCATGGGCCCACCGTAGGGAGGGCCTGTGACAGCGGTCTGCGGGCATATGCTCGAGCCAGGGCATTAGCCTGACGACTGCGTGACAACGAGGCACGGCGAAGTCTCAAGGCCCTCAACCCAAACCAGTCGGCGATCCGATTCGATCATGCGTGAGAAAATGCAGGGATGGCTACGGCGAAGCCTCGGCCCGGCTGGTTCGATATGACGACCACACTCGACGCGCTGCCGTGAGACGCACGTGGCTACGGCGAAGCCTCGGCCCGGCTGGTCTGATGGCCGATCATTCTGCAGTTGCTCGGGTGCCCAGGGCGGCTGCAGTGCGACGGGAGGCAGATGCATTGCCTTTGTCGCACCGGCTGTCGATCGTCTATCTGGCTGCGCCAGTGGTTGTATGGCTGGTGAGCTGGTTCAAATGGTGGGTGGGTGTTCCGTTGGCAGGGTTGCTAATAGCTGGTCTCTGGAGGTCGTTGTCGGGTTCGTACCGAGTGTCATTATCTCTGCGGTTATGTGTCTTATTGCTAGCGGCTTTAGCTTGGATATTACTGACTCCAATCAGCGGATTATGGAAATTCAATTCTGATTTCGTTGTCAGACATACGGAATTGCTTGACATGGGTCGGGGCGGATGGCCTACTTATTTTACTGATTTCCTGCACGGTGATCCGCCTCTGCTTGGTTCGTATTTGGGGTGGCATATTATTCCCGGCTTGGCCGGAAAATGGATCGGACCAACGATATTAAATTGGGCAGTATCAGTTTATACTTGGTTGGGCATAGGACTGATATTTGTGATGTTCACTCGCGGGTTATCTAATATGCGGACCTTACTAATCAGTATTGCAATTCTCGTGCTATTCAGCGGTATGGATGTCTTGGAATACATACTACATGTAGGGCCCCTTAATGGTTTTAACTTGATGTTGGAACAGTTGCACAACAACTTTGCCTTAGAGTGGCCTAGTCACGTTCCTTTCCCATCTATAGAGGCAGAATATTACTCAAATACAACTGCCTTATGGTGGGCGACTAATCATTTTATCACCGCCGGACTTATGTCGTTGATCATAATAGGGTCACCTTATCAGCCACGCTTCGCTGCCATCAGTGGTTTGGTTATAGCGATCTGTTCGTTTTGGTCACCGATCGTCACAGCGGGGTTACTGCCATTAGCCGTCACTCTAATTGTCCGGCAGGGCGTACGGCCCTTTCTAAAATGGCCCAACCTAATAGTCGCACCGCCACTGATCGGTCTGATCGCGCTTTACTTACTCAGTACCGATATATCTAGCTATAGTGGTTGGCTGTGGCAATACTATACTAGCCACTCTTCGATGCTGACTGATCTATTGTGGCTCTATCTAACGGAGTTCGCTTTGTTAGCTGTTGTGCTGTGGCGAATGGACCGCTGTGTTGTCAAAGAACCTATATTCATCGCTTGCATAGCAGTACTGGCAGTTGCTCCATTGTATGTATTCGGGTCGCGGCCTGATCAGCATTACTCCATGGTGAAGAGCACCATGCCAGCATTGATTGTGCTCACTTACTTTACCGCCCGTGCTCTCATAGGTTACACCCTGGGGAAGGAAAAGTTAGCAGATGCGGTAACCTCATCCGCCACGATCAAATCACCGCGCGTGCTGCACGCGTTGCTTATAGCTATATTGGCTATCGGGATAGCCACCCCCCTTTCCGCATTGCTGAGGACCACTAACTCACGATATAGAATACATGAATACGAAAGGGTTGAAAGGACTATTCTGATACATGAAAACCCTATAGCCATCTCCGAAAGAACTATTAGCACTGTCCCGGGTTTGCTCAAGACGCTTTTACGAGATCACGATCAAAAAGGATTACCTACTGGAGAACCCATCATTCGATCTAAATACGATATATACTTGCACGAAGAAACCAACTCGTTAGTATATCTGAATAGAAGCTGCACTTACGGATCAGAAGAAGCCACCAGTTTATTCTTGCACATTTACCCTACTGATAACAATAATTTACAAGATGACCTCAGGCAAATCGGATACAACACTTATGATACTCAATGGATCAGTTCCCCTCACTATAAGGGGGGTATGGACTGCATCGGTTCCTTCGGCTTGCCTGACTATGATATCGCCCGCATAATCGTCGGCCAATACACCCCCTATCTAGGTGTCGAATGGGCCGTTGAATATCAACTTAATGACAACGGCCAAACCGGTATAACTTATGCTCACCGTTTCAATCCTATAAATTCGTACCACCCATACTACTCCTATTATCAGATGACTGAACGATCGAGCCCTATAATTCGCTCCACCTTCAACGTCCACCTAATCCCGCTCCATAATGATACACTTATATACACTAAGACCCCTTGCAGTGAGTCCGATATCTCCACTCCTTTCTTATTGCACATCATCCCCATTGATAGAACCGATCTCCCTGTCAGTCGCCGACAACTAGGTTTCGAAAACTACGACTTCCGATTCAGCAGTCGTGGCACGATCTTTGACGACAGATGTCTAGCGATGATCCCTCTACCGGACTACGGCATCGCCAGCATTCGAACAGGCCAGTTCGACCCCGACGAGAGTACAGTCCTCTGGCAAGAAGAGGCCATCATAGGCCAATGAGCTGCGCCGACGTTGGGGCTCGGTCCTCGTCTAAGGAGAGTCGATCGCGGGGCCGGGGCCGACGGCGGGGCCCGGCGGGCGGCGACTAGGCCTACGTGCGTTTTTCTTTGATTTTGGCGGCTTTGCCGATCCGGTTGCGCAGGTAGTAGAGCTTGGCCCGGCGCACATCGCCCCGGGTGACGGGCTCAATGCGGTCGATGACCGGGCTGTGGACCGGGAAGGTCCGCTCCACCCCCACGCCGAAGCTCACCTTGCGGACGGTGAAGGTCTCCCTCACCCCGCTGCCCTGGCGGCGGATCACCACCCCCTCGAACACCTGGGTGCGGGAGCGGTTGCCCTCGATCACCTTCACATGCACCTTCAAGGTGTCGCCGGGCGAGAAGTCGGGCACGTCGTCGCGCAGGCTGGCGATGTCGACGAAGTCGGTGGGTTGCATGGCGGCTCGTCCTCGGTTCCTGGCCCGGCGAGAAGGGGCCGGCCGGGGAGCCGATTCTACGGCCCGCCGCCCCCGTCTCCACCCAGACCGGCGGCATTGGACGCCACATCGCCGGAATCGCCGGCGGCAGCCGCTCCGCCGTCGTCGGCCATCCCGGTGCCGGGAGCGTCGTCGAGGCCGAACTCGGCCAGCAGGGCCCGGTCGGCGTCGCCGAGGCCGCCCCGGGCGGCGATCAGGTCGGGGCGGCGAACGAGGGTGCGGGCCAGGGCCTGGGCCCGCCGCCAGCGGGCGATCCGGGCGTGGTCGCCCGAGCGCAGCACCTCGGGCACGGCCCAGCCCCGGAAGTCGGCGGGCCGGGTGTAGTGGGGGTACTCGAGCAGGCCGTCGGCAAAGGACTCCTCAACCGGCGAGTCCTGGTTTCCCAGCACGCCGGGCACCAGCCGGGCCGCCGCCTCCAGCACGGCCAGGGCCCCGACCTCGCCGCCGGACAGCACGAAGTCGCCCACCGAGACCGCGCCGTCCACAAGATGGTCGCGCACCCGCTGGTCCACTCCCTCGTAGCGGCCGCACAGCAGCGAGAACCCGCCGGAGCGGGCCAGCTCGGCGGCCATGGCCTGGTCGAAGCGCCGTCCCTCCGGCGACAGGTACAGCAGCGGCCGGGGCGGATCGGCCGCCTCCACCGCGGCGAACAGGGGCTCGGGCATCATCACCATGCCCGCTCCCCCGCCGAAGGGGGCGTCGTCCACTTGGCGGTGGGGCTCCGCGGCGCCGTCGCGCAGGTCTCGCACCCGCACGTCGAGCAGGCCGGCCCGCCGGGCCCGGCCGATCACCGACATGGCGGCCATCGACTCCACCGGCTCGGGGAAGATGGTGAAGATGTCCACCCGCAGGCCGGCGGCGCCCGCCGGGTCGGCGCCGGGCCCCGGGTTCGCCGGGCCCGCGGGCGGCGGATCTGCGCTCACGTCAGCCCGGCTCGAACAGGCCGTCGGGGGCGTCGACCTCGATGCGGTCCGATGCGGCGGAGGTGACGAACCGCGCCGGGACCAGCGACCCGTCGTCAAGCTCGAGCAGGTCGCTGGCCGGGTTGGCCACCACGCCGGTGACCGCCCCCCGGTCGGCGCCGGACCGGTCGAACACCCGGGCGCCGATCAGCTCGTGGACCCACAGCTCGTCGGGGTCCTCCAGCGGCTCGGCCCGCAGCGCCAGGCCGGTCAGCTCGGCGGCCTGGTCGCGGCCGGCGATCCCGGCGAAGGCCACCAGGAAGCGGTCCCGGTGGGGTCTGGACGATGCCACCTTCAGCGGCCCCCGGTCGGTGGCCAGCACCGATCCCGGCGCCAGGCGCTCGGACCGGTTCGACACCAGCTTCACCGTCACCTCGCCGGCCAGGCCGTGGGCCCGCCCGATGCGGCCGACCTCCAGGAGCAGGCCCGTCACTCGACCGAGCCGCCCGACGGGAGGCTGGCCCGGCTCGCCCGGTCGCCGCATCGCAGAACGGCCCGAACCGGCCGGTCAGTCGATGAACTCGACCTCGACATCGACGTCGTCTTTGGTGGCGGCCGCCTTGACCACAGTGCGGATGGCGCCGGCCACCCGGCCCCGCCGGCCGATCACCCGGCCCATGTCGCCGTCGGCCACCGAGACCTCCAGCCGGACGGCCGAACTCGTCTCGGCGGCAGTGACCCTCACCTCGTCGGGGTGGTCGACGATCCGGCGGACCACCAGCTCGCACACGGCCTGAGCGACCGGGGCCGGACCGCTCACTGCTCCCCCGCCTTGTCGGACTCGGCGGCCGGGGACTCAGACTCAAGCGCCGAGGACTCAGACACAGCGGACTCGGCGGCTGTGGACTCAGACTCGAGCGCCGGGGGCTCGGACTCAGCGGACTCGGCGGCAGGCTCGGGCTCGGACTCTTCCGGGGCGGCCGCGGAAGGCTCGGGCTCGGCCGCGGCCGCTTCAGGGGCGGCGGCAGGCGCCGGGGCGGCGGGCTCGGACTTGGGCGGGGCGGCCACAGCAGCAGCGGGCTGGGGCGGAGGAACCGCGGCGCCGGACTCGAAGGCTTCCCAGGCCCCGCTGATGCACAGCAGCTTGCGCACCCGGTCGGTGGGCTGGGCGCCGTGGCGGAGCCAGTGCAGGGCCCGCTCGTTGTCGACCGTCACCACCGACGGGTCGGGCCAGGGGTCGTAGGCGCCCACGATCTCGATGAAGCGGCCGTTGCGGGGCGACCGGGCGTCGGCGGCCACGATGCGATAGGTGGGCTGCTTCTTCTTGCCCATGCGCATGAGGCGGAGCTTTACGGCCACGGCGGTCAAGTCAACGGCGGAAGTCGCCGCTTTCCAACCCCGGAAGCGACAGCGGCGGGATGGGCGCCGGCCCCTTGGGGGTGGTCCGGCCCCCAGAACTGGTCCGGCCCCCCGGCTGGGCCCGGCCCCCGGGCGCGGTGACCCGGCCCCCCGACGCGGCCCGGCCCCCGGCCCGCCGGCCGCCGGGTCCCCTCTGGCCCTTGGCCGACCGGCCCGGCTTGGCGCCCAAACCGCCCATGCCCTTCATCATGGTTCGCATCTGCTTGAACTGGTCGACCAGAGACTTCACGTCGCCGGAGCGGCTGCCCGACCCAGCCGCGATGCGCCGTCGGCGGGAGGCGTCGATGATGTCGGGGTCGGCCCTCTCCTGGGGGGTCATGGAGTGGATCATGCCCGTGACCCGGACCAGCCTGGATTCGTCGATCTCCGCGTCTTTGAGCTGGCGGTTCATCCCCGGCACCATCGACACCAGGCTCTGGAGGCTCCCCAGGCTCTGGAGCTGGCGGAGCTGCTCCAAGAAGTCGTCGAAGGTGAAGGTGCCTTCCAGCAGGCGGGCCGCCGCGGCCTCGGCCTGCTCGGCCTCGAAGGCGGACTCGGCCTTCTCGATGAGGGTCTCCACGTCGCCCATGCCCAGGATGCGGCTGGCCAGACGGTCGGGGTGGAACGCCTCGAAATCCTCGAGGCGCTCGCCGGTGGAGGCGAAGGCGATGGGCTTGCCCAGCACCTCGGCCACCGACAGGGCGGCCCCGCCCCGGGCGTCGCCGTCGAGCTTGGTGAGGATCACCCCGTCAAGGGCCAGGGTCCGGTCGAAGGCGGCCGCGGTGCGCACCGCGTCCTGGCCGGTCATGGCGTCGACGGCCAGGAAGGTGTAGTCGGGCTCGACCGCGGCCGAGATCCGCCCGACCTGATCCATCATCTCGGCGTCGACGGCCAGGCGGCCGGCGGTGTCGACGATCACCACGTCGCGGCCGGTGCGGGCCGCCTCCTTGAGCGAGGCCCGGGCCGCCTTCACCGGATTGGACGGCCGGCTGAACACCGGCACCCCGACCCTCGACCCCAGGGTGCGGAGCTGCTCCACCGCGGCGGGCCGCTGCAGGTCGGCGCCGACCAGCAGCGGGTTGCGGCCCTGGGTCTTGAACCAGCGGGCCAGCTTGGCCGCGTTGGTGGTCTTGCCGGTGCCCTGCAGCCCGGCCATCAGCACCACGGTGGGGGGCTTGGAGGCGTAGGAGATCTTGAGGGGCTCGCCGCCCAGGGTGGCGGTCAGCTCGGCCAGGACGATCTTGACCACCTGCTGGGCCGGGTTGATGGCCTTGGAGATCTGCTCGTCGAGGGCCTGGGCCCGGATCCGCTCGGTGAGGGCCCCCACCACGTCGAGGTTCACGTCGGCCTCGAGCAGGGCGGCGCGGATCTCGCCCAGCGTGTCGTCGACGTCGGCGGCCGACAGCCTCCCCCGGCCCTTCAGCCGGGAGAAGATGGCGTCGAATCGTTCGCTGAGCAGTTCAAGCACGGCCGGCTCAGGCTACCGGGGAAGGCCCGGCTGCGGAGTCAGGCCAGCTACCGGGCAGCACCGACCGCCGGAGCGACACCTGGTGCAGCAAGGGCGGAAGGCTCAGGCCAGCAGGGCGTCGACGAAGGCGGCCTCGTCGAAGGGCACAAGGTCGTCGATGCCCTCGCCCAGGCCCACCAGCTTCACCGGGACGCCCAGCTCCTCCTGCACGGCCACCACGATGCCGCCCTTGGCCGACCCGTCCAGCTTGGTGAGGACCACCCCGGTCACGTCCACCGCCTCGGTGAACTCCCGGGCCTGGACCAGGCCGTTCTGGCCGGTGGTGGCATCCAGCACCAGCAGGGTCTCGGTGACCTCCCCGGCCCCCTTGCCCGCCACCCGGCGGATCTTGCGCAGCTCCTCCATCAGGTTGGACCGGTTGTGGAAGCGGCCGGCGGTGTCGGCCATCACCACACCAGCGCCCCGGGCGGCGGCCGACTCGACGGCGTCATAGACCACCGAGGACGGGTCGGCGCCGGGCGAGCCCCGCACGATCCCGGCCCCGGCCCGGTCGGCCCAAGTGGCCAACTGCTCGGCGGCCGCGGCCCGGAAGGTGTCGCCCGCGGCCAGCATCACCCCGGCGCCGTTGGCGGCCTCCCGTCGGGCCAGCTTGCCGATGGTGGTGGTCTTGCCCACCCCGTTGACCCCCACGAACAGCCAGACCGCGGGGCCGCCCCCGCCGGTGTCGCCGGCCAAGGAGCGGTCATGGCCCCCGAGCCGCTCCATCAACTCGGCCCGCAGCGACTCCAGCACCGCCTCGGACCCTTCGACCCTCTCGGCGGCAGCCGTCCGGGCCTGGGCCGAGGCGATCACTTCGGCAGCGGTCGCCGCGCCCACATCGGCCCGGATCAGCGCCTCGGAGAGCCCGCTCCAAGCCTCCTCCGACGACGACCGAGACCGGACCGAAGCCAGCGCCTCCGACAGCAAGGCTCGGGTCCGGGCCAGCCGACCCCACAACGACGCCGAGCCCCCGGGCCGGGACTCGGGCGAGTCATCACCACCCCGAGAACTGCGCCCGCCATCGCCGGTCCGGCCCCGCCGAACCCGCACCAGCACCACCGCCGACACCGCCACCACCACCAAGGCAACTGCCGCGATAACCAGGACCAGCACCATCGTCCCGAGCCTAACTGCGGCAACCGGGTGCTCGTCCGCCTAACTTCGCCTCACTTTTTTAGACTTTCAAAAAAAGTGAGTTAAATTTAGGCGGACGGATAGGCTGGTCGGGATGGCAGCGGCAGCGCCCAACCCGTTCAGGCCCAGCTTCGGATCGCTGCCCCCCGAACTGGCCGGTCGAGACGACCTCCTGCGGTTCATCCAGGACGCCCTGGCCACCGGGCCCGGTCACCCCGGGTACACCTCGCTGCTGCTGGGTCCGCGCGGCGTCGGCAAGACCACGGCGCTGATGATGGTCCAGGACTGGGCCCAGTCGGCGGGCTGGCTGATCTGCAAGACAACAGCCTTGGTGCCGGGCAGCGACAAATCCGTGGTGCGGTCGTTGGAGGACAAGACGATGCGCCTCATCGGGGATCGGGCCGACCAGGCGAGCGGGCGCAAGCTGACGGGGCTCACGCTCGGGCCTCTGGCGGCGCAATGGTCGGTCGAGCTGCCCGACTCAGACAAGCCCAGCCGACTGCTGGAGCGGGCGTTGAGCGAACTGGCCGGCCGGGACGTGCTCGGCCAGGCCGCCGGCGTCATGTTGATCGTCGATGAAATGCACAACATGAAAGCGGCCGAGGCCAGCGAGATAGCGGCGGCCATACAGGAAGTGACCAAAGACGAGAACAAGCCGGTTGCGTTCATCGGCGCCGGTTTGAACATCATGGCCCATACCCTGCTGGCCAACAAAGGGTTCACCTTCTTCCAACGGTGCTGGCAGCCGAAAATCGAGAACTTGTCACTGCCGGAAGCCAAAAGAGCGCTCGGCGCGCCCTTGCGCAAGAACGGCATTCAGTTGTCGGACCAGTTGCTGCACCGAGCAGCCCGAACGACCGGCGGATTCCCCTACAGCATCCAGTCTTTGGGGTTCCATCTTTGGGAGCTGTCGGTTGCCGATCGTTCGGTCACCGGGGATCGGCTCGACGGCGCCATCGAGTTGATGAACCAGGATTTCACCATCAAAGTGGCCGCCCCCGCATGGAACAGCTTGACACCGAAGCAGCGAGAGTTCCTTCTGGCCATGGCGGGCGATCAGGCCGCGGTGCGCACCTCAGAAATCGCGGCCCGCATGGGCGTCAAACCCAACCGTGCGGCCTGGCACCGGAGAGTGCTGATCGACGAAGGGCTGATCGTCCCGGCAGGTCACGGTCTAGTGGCATTCGCGGACGACCACATACGGCGACTGGCGGCCGAGCGCCAAGCCGAACTGGCGGCCATAGACAGATAGCACCGGAACAGCCTGTCGGCCCCATGTCGGCACCGGCCCTCCGACTGTAGAATTGTAACGATCAGAGCTGTAGAATTGTAACGAGCCGGACAAGCCAAACGGGCCCGCACCCGCGGATGGCCCCAGCGCGAGCCGCCAGGCCGGACCAGCCACACAGGCCCAAGGCCCTCGGCTGACCTAGCGCGAGCCGCCAGGCCGGTGGGTGGCACGGGGGCAAGGTTTTGCCGCCCCGCGGCAAAACCGCGCCCGTGACAGGACCCGCCGGCCGGGACAACGCGACCGCCAGCCGGACAGCGCGACCGCCGGCTGGGGGTGCAGGTTTACTCGTAGGTTCCGAGCTCGACCTCGACGGTGCGGGTCTCGCCGTCGCGGTCCACCGTCAGCTCCACCCGCTCCCCGGGCCGCCGCAGCTTGACCGCGGCCGACAACTCGACGATCCCGTCCATGGGCTCCCCGTCGAAATGGGTGATGACATCGCCGGCCAACAGCCCGGCCTCGTCGGCGGGCGAGCCCTCGGCCACGCTGCTGATTCGGATCTCGCCCGACCCGTCGTCGGAGCTGGTGATCCCCAGGAACCCGAGTTCGAGCGACTCGCCGTCCACCACCCGCTGGGCGATCAACAGGACGGTGTCGCTGGGCAGGGCGAACCCGACCCCCACGTTGGCGTTCAGTCCGCCGGTCTGGATCATGGTGTTCATACCGATCACCCGGCCCTGCCGGTCGGCCAGGGCCCCGCCGGAGCTCCCGGTGTTGATGGGGGCGTCGGTCTGGATCATCCGCACCGGGATGGGCTCGGGCCGGTCGGAGCGATCGGGGAAGTCCCCGAAGTCGAAGTCGAACGGAAACCCGTCGCCGAAGCCCTCGGGCGGGTCGAAGGGAGCGGGGATGCCCCCGGCGGAGACGACCCGGACGGCGCTGACCACGCCGGCGGTGACCGTCTCGGGCATGCCGAACGGGGCGCCGACGGCCACCGCCAACTGGCCCACCTCCACCGTGGACTGGCCGGCGAAGACGGCGGGGACCATGTCGGTGGCGTCGGGATCGACCCGGACCACGGCCACGTCGTGGTGCGGCGAGCCGCCCACGACCTCGCCGGGGGTCCGGGTGCCGTCGGAGAAGGTCACCTCGACCGTCTCGCTGCCGTTGACCACGTGCTGGTTGGTGACCACGTAGCCCTCGTCGGCGTCCCACACGATGCCCGAGCCCTGGCCATCGCCGGAGGTGATGACCACCACCATGGGGGTGAGGACCCGGGCCACGGCCGCCACCGGCTCGTCCGCCTCGACGCCGGACAGGGGGCCGGGCTCGGACGGGAGCGGCTTGGGCACCGCGGCCGCCCCGGCGTCGACCGGCCCGGCCGCTGATCCCGCGGCGGCGGGGGTCTCGCCCGGCGCCTCGTCGTTGGATGCCGCCATCAGGGTCTGGGCCGTGTCCGGGCCGGAGTCGTCGGAGGCGACCAGCACGCCGACGGCGAAGGCGCCGGCCAGCAGCCCCAGGGCTGCGACGACGGCCAATGCCGCCATCCAGCCCTGGCGCCGAAGGCCGCCGAGGAGACCGCTGGGGTGGGTCGGTCCCCCCGAGGATGAGTCGGGCGCCGAGACGGGCGGCGCCGGAGCGGAGGCCGTCTCTTCGGAGGGGGACGGGCTCGGATTCGCGTCGGAGGCGGTGTTCATGGCCTCAAGGTAGACCAGCGGGCCTAAAACCCGGATAAAGCGCTCCGGCCCCTCGATACCCGCCGACGCCGGGGCGCTCAGCTTGCGGCAGGGAGGCGGATCACGAACGTCGAGCCCTCCCCCGGCGCCGAGGTCAGCTCCACGGAGCCGCCGTGGCTCTCGGCGATCTGGCGCACGATGGTGAGGCCCAGCCCGCTGCGCTCCGGGTCGGGCCGGGAAGGCCCCGGCGGGGCGCCAGGCCCGGGATCGGCTCGGCGCTGCCAGAACCGCTGGAACACCAGGGGCTGGTCCTCGGGGGCGATGCCCGGCCCCTCGTCGGCCACCGAGACCCAGGCCGACCCCCCGTCGGCCCCGGCCGCCACCGTCACCGCCGAGCCCTCCGGGGCCAGCCGCACCGCGTTGGCCAGCAGGTTGGCCACCGCCCGGCGCAGAGCGGGGCCGTCGCCCAACACCGGCAGGGGCGGGCCGGCGCCGGCCGCGTTCACCACCCGGAGCCGCCGGGCCTCGGCCGGGGCCGAGAACTCGCCGGCCAGCTCGCCGGCCAGGCGCCGCAAGTCCACCGGCTCGCGCCGGTCGGGGCGGGTCCCGTGGCGGGCGTAGACCACGAGGTCGTCCACCAGCGTCGACATCCGGGCGGCCGAGCCGGCCACCACCTCGGCGGCCCGGCGCAGATCCTGCGGGGAGGGGTCGGGGTCGCTCAGGGCCACGTCGACGTTGGTGCGGATCACGGCCAGGGGGTTGCGCAGCTCATGGGACGCCTCCTGGATGAACCGCCGCTGGGACTCGAAGGCGTCATCGATGCGGCCCAGCATCTGGTCGAAGGTGTCGGCCAAGCGCTTGAGCTCGTCGTCGGGGCCGTCGAGGGAGATGCGGCGGCTCAGGTCGGTGGCCTGGATATCGCGGGCCACCGAGGCGATGCGGCCGATGGGGCGCAGCACCCGGCCCGACACGAACCAGCCCACGGCCAGGCTGGCCGCGAACAGCACGGCCAGAGCCGCGAACGTGTAGGTGCGGAGCTGCTCCAGGGCCCGGCTGTTGACCGCCTGCTCGAAGGTGGCCAGCACGTCGATGGTCTCGGTCTCGAAGATGCCGATCTCCACGCCCCTGGGGGTGGGGCGGTATCCGATCCACTGCTCGGTGCGCGACACCGGCTGGTCGTCCAGCTCCCGGGCCAGCGCGGCGTAGATGCCGCCCACCACCACCGCGGCCAGCCCGAACAGCACCACCGAGTAGAGCGCGGTCAGCCGGAACCGGATCGAGCCCGCCCACCGGGGCCAGCCCGGCCATCTCGACAGCCTCAGCAGCGGGCTGGCCACAGCCCTAGCCCGCCGGAGGGCCGGAAACCCGGGCCTCTCCGGCCTCTCCGGCCTCGCCGCCCCCGGCGCCGGGGTCGCGCAGCCGGTAGCCGGCGCCGATCACCGTCTCGATGGGGCTGGGCTCGCCCGCCGCGGTCAGCTTGCGGCGCAGGGTGCCGACGGTGACCCGCACCGTGTTGGTGAAGGGGTCGGCGTGCTCGTCCCAGACGTGCTCGAGCAGGTGCTCGGCCGACAGGACCTGATCGGGCCGGGCCATGAAGTAGCGCAGCAGGGCGAACTCCTTGGCGGTCAGGTCCAGCGGGCGGTCGCCCCGGCGGGCCCGGCGGCGGGCGTCGTCGAGGGCGATGTCGCCCACCCGCCTCACCGAGGTGGTCCGGCCCGCGTCCCGGCGCAGCAAGGAGCGCACCCGGGCCAGCAGCTCGTCGAAGGCGAACGGCTTTACCAGGTAGTCGTCGGCGCCGCGGTCGAGGCCGGCGATGCGGTCGGCGATGGCGTCCCGGGCGGTGAGCATCAGCACCCGGGGCGGCCCGTCCGCCCCCTCCGGCGGGGCGGCCCGCAGCCTCTCGCACACCTCGAGCCCGTCGATGCCGGGCAGGGTCAGGTCCAGGCAGATCAGGTCGTAGACGGTGAGATCGGCCTTGTCCAGGGCCGTCTCCCCGTCGCCGGCGGTGTCCACGGCGTAGCCCTCCCGGCGCAGGCCGCGGGCCACGGCCTCCGCCAGGTCGGGCTCGTCGTCTACAACCAGGAGGCGCACGGTCCGCCTCAGGCCGGGCCGGTCGGGGTCGGCGCCGAACCGGAGCCGGGCGTCGCCGGGGGGCGCATCGGCGCCCTCAGGCCGCTTCCGCTTCGGCTCCCGACGATTCCGAGAGCCTCTCGGAGACCACCACCGACGAGCCGCCCGGCTTCATGGAGACGCCGTAGAGGCGGTCGGCCGCCTCCATGGTGCGCTTCTGGTGGCTGATGATCACGAGCTGGGTCTCGGCCCGGAACTCGTCGAGCAGGGCCAGGAAGCGGTGCAGGTTCACGTCGTCGAGGGCGGCCTCCACCTCGTCCATCACATAGAAGGGCGAGGGCCGGCTGCGGAACACGGCGAACAGGAAGGCCAGCGCGGTCAGCGTCCTCTCCCCGCCCGACAGCAGCGAGAGCTTCCTCACGTTCTTGCCCGAGGGCCGGGCCGTTATCTCGATCCCGGAGTTGAGCAGGTCGTCGGGCTCCTCGAGGCGGATCCGGCCCCGGCCGCCGGGGAACAGCGTCTCGAACAGCGTCTCGAAGTTGGCGGCCACGTCGGAGAAGGCGGACTCGAACACCGTGGCGATCTCGTCGTCGATGGCGGCGATGACCTTGGCCAGGTCGCGGCGGGCCTTGCGGATGTCGTCGAGCTGGTCCCGCAGGTGGTCGCTGCGCTCCTGGAGGGCCCGGTGCTCCTCCAGGGCCAGCGGGTTGACCGGGCCCATCACCTCCAACTCCCGCTCGAGCTGATCCATCCGCTGGGCGGGCGCGACGCCGGGGTCCAGCTCGGGGGCGGGGGCCCCGACCGCGGCGTCGGGGGCGAGGCGGTGATCGGCCCGCAGCTTCTCCACCGCGCCCTGGAGCCGGGTGCGCAGCTCGGCCTCCTCGACGTCGCTGCGGGCGCCGGCGGCGCGCAGGTCCTCCAGCCTCCGCTCAGCGGCCGCCGAGGACCGGCGCAGCTCCTCCAGGCGGGTGACGACGGCCCGGGCCTCCTCGGACTGGCGCTTGTGCAGCTCGGCGGCCGCGGCCAGCTCCGAGTCGATCCAGCGGGCCCGGCGCTCGATCTCGCGGTGGAGCCGGGCCAGGATCGAGCTCTGGCGGTCGAGGGCCTCGGCCGCGTCCGACGAGGCCCGGCGGCGGGCCTCGTAGCGCTCCAGGCGGGAGTCGATCTGACCCAGCCGGGCCTCCAGCAGTCCCCGGCGCTGGTCGAGCCCGGCGGCTCGGGCCCCGAGCCGGGCCTGCCGGTCGGCGACGGCTGCGGCCTGCTCTTCGACGGCGGTGCGGGCCTCGGCCCGACGACGGCGCCGCTCTTGGTCCAGGGCCTCGGCCAGCTCGGACGCTCGGGCCTGGCAGCTTGCCAGGGCGGAGCGGGCCTCGGCCAGGGCGGCGTCGGCCCGGTCGCGGGCCGTCCGGGCTAGGCGGGCCCGGGCCCCGGCCTCGTCGATGACGGCCCGCAGCGGGCTAGCCGCGCCCGCGCCCAGCCGCCACCGGCAGGCGCCGAGCAGATCCCCGGCCGAGGTGACGGCCGTCAGCCCTGGGTGGTCGACCGCCACCCGGGCCGCAGCCCGCCAGTCGCCGTCGACCATCACCACCGACCCCAACAAGACGTCCAACAGCCTCTCTGTCGCCGGGTTCCGGGCCCGAACCCGGTCCCGGAGCCGGGACAGCCCCGCGGGCACCCCCACCGGCGGCGGGGCAGAAGTAGCAGCCGTCGCCGTCGCGCTCGACCCAGACAGCCCCGCGGGCGCCCCAGAGGGCGGCGGGAACTCGGCCGGCGCGATCAACACCGAGCCGGCGGGCTGCTCCTCCAGGAGACGACGGGCGGCGTCGGCGTCGGCCACCACCGTCGATCCGATCTCGGCTCCCAGGGCGGCGGCCACCGCGGCGGAGGCCCCCTCGTCGGCGTCGATGAGGTCGCCCAGGGTTCCGAGCACCCCGTCGGAGGGGTCGGAGCCGGCCCCGGCGGCCACCGCGGGGGCGGCGCCGGCGTCCAGGACGACCGAGGAGAGGGCCTCCAGCCGGGCCTCGGCCCGGTGGTGCTCGGCCTCGGCCTCCCGCAGGGCCGTCTCCGCGTCGGCGGACGCGGCCGCGGCCGCGTCCCGGGCCGACCGGGCGGCCCGGAGGTCGCCGGCCAGCGACCCGCCGGCCGCGGCATCGGCTTCGGCTTCGGCTTGGCCGGCGCCGTCAGAGCCGTCGGCACCGCGGCCCCACCGCCGGTCGAAGTCGGCCCGCAGGGCGGCCAGGGCGGCCTCCATCTGAGCCAGCTCGGACCGGTCCGGCTGCAAGGCGGCGGCGGAGGCGGCGATCTCCTCCAGCTCGGACCGGCACCGGCCGGCCTCGCCCTCCAAGTCGGAAATCACGTCGAGGTCCAGGGTGGAGGTCCGCTCCCGGTCGACGCTGCGGCGGCGCTCGGCCACCACCGCGGCCAGGCCCCGGGCCCGCTCCCGAAGCGCCTCGAGCCCGGCCAGGGCCCGGCCGGGGTCGTCGTCGCCCCCTCCGGCCAGGTGCTGCTCGCCCTCGGCGATCTGCCGGCCCAGGTCCTCCAGCTCGGACCGGACCGCCCGCTGATCCCGGTCCCGGCCCTCGGCCGAGGCGGCCAGCTCCCGCAGCCGGTCGCGGAGCCCGGCGATCTCCCGGCCGGCCAGGTGGACTCGCAGCGCCTTGAGCTCGGCCATGAGATCGCCGTGGCGGCGGGCGGCCTCGGCCTGCTTCTCCAGCGGCCGGAGCTGGCGGCGGACCTCGCGCACCAGGTCGCGGGCCCGGACCATGTCGCCCTCCACCGCCTCCAGGCGGCGCTGGGCCCGCTCCCTGCGCTTGCGGTGCTTGAGGACCCCGGCGGCCTCCTCGATGACCGACCGGCGGTCGGCGGGGTTGGCGTTGAGCACGGTGTCCATCTGGGACTGGGACACGATCACGTGCTGGCGGCGGCCCACCCCGGTGTCGGACATCAGCTCGACCACGTCGAGGAGCCGGCACGGCGCGCCGTTGAGGGTGTAGGCCGACTCGCCGTCCCGGAAGAGGGTGCGGGAGATCTCGACCTCGCTGAACTCGATGGGCAGCAGGCCCGAGGAGTTGTCGATGGCCAGGGTCACCTCGGCCCGCCCCAGCGCCGGGCTCTTGGCCGTGCCGGCGAACACGACGTCGTCCATCCTCTGGGACCGCACCGCGCTGGGGGCCTGGGCCCCGAGCACCCAGGCGATGGCGTCCACCACGTTGGACTTGCCGCTGCCGTTGGGGCCGACCACCACGGTGACGCCGGGCTCGAACCCGATGGTGGTGGCGTCCCGGAACGACTTGAACCCCTTCAGGGTGAGGCTCTTCAGATGCACGCCGCCCAAGCTAACCGGAAACTACAAGCCTGTAGCGCACACCGGCCCCGAGCCCTGTTTTAGACCCGGGTGTCGCAGTAGTAGGCCAAGACGCTCAGACCCGGGTGTCGCCGCGACAGGGCGGGACGCTCAGACCCGGGTGTCGCCGCGGCAGGGCCGGACGCTCAGACCTGGGTGTCGCAGTAGTAGGTCCAGGCGCCGGCGAACTTGACCCGCTTGATGGGGGTGCGGGACCTCATGCTCAGCTCGCCGGCCCGGCCCCACACCTGGAGGTGGGGGGCGTAGCCCCCGGTCTCGCCGAACGGGTCCCAGAACTCGCGGTCGGGCAGGGAGGCGCCCCGGTACTTGATGGCGTCGTGGATGGTGCCCACCAGGGCCCGGTGCAGGCGGCGTATCTCCTGGCTGGTGAGGGTGTCGCTCACCCGGTCGTGGCGCAGGCCGGCCTCGAAGAGGATCTCGTCGGCGTAGATGCCGCGGATGCCGACCACGAAGGTGTCGTCGGTGAGCAGCCGCTTCAGCTTCACCGAGCGGGACAGCAGGCGGCGGCCGAAGTCGGTCCAGGGCATCGGCTCGGTCACCGGGTCGAAGCCGTAGCCGGCGATCTCGGGCAGCGCGGCTTCCAGCGCGTCCTCGGGAACCACGAACAGGTCGCCGGTGGGGCCCCGGTCGACGAAGCGGAGCTGGCCGTGCTGGGTGAAGCTGATCACCAGCTCGGTGCCGGGCAGCACCGGGTTCTTGTTGGCGTTGCGGCGCAGCGATCCCGTCGATCCCAGCCAGGCCACCAGCTTCAGGCCGGAGTCGAGCCCGATGACGATGCGGAGGCCCACCCGCTCCACGCCGGTGATCTTGGCCTTCTCGAGCTGGGCGGTGAAAGACCGGCGGTTCCGGTAGCGGCTCAGGCATTTCATGCTGGCTGCTTCGGCGCCCTTCACCTTCTTGCCGATCAGCTCGCGTTCAAGGTCGTGGCGGACCGTCTCCACCTCGGGCAGCTCATAGACCAGACCCTTGGCCGTATCAGGCCTTCGCTTCGTCGGGCTCATGCCATCGCCTCCAGTTCGGCCCAGGCCGCTTCGGCCGCGTGCTGCTCGGCCATCTTCTTGGTCGTTCCCTCGCCCCGGCCCGACACCGCCCCCACCGACACCGCGGCCCGGAACCGCTTGTCGTGCTCGGGGCCGGCGCCCGCCACCTCGTAGCGGGGTGGATCGAATCCCAGCCGGGCCGCCTGCTCTTGGAGCCTGGTCTTGTAGTCGGCGCGTCCGGGGTCGAGCACGGCCGCGTCGATGCGGTGGCCGAGCAGGTCCAGCACCAGCTTGCGGGCCGCTTCCGCCCCCCCGTCCAGGTACACCGCGGCGATGACCGCCTCGGTGGCGTCGGCCAGCAGCGAGGCCCGGTCCCGCCCCCCCGAGGCGGCCTCCCCCCTGCTCAGGCGCAGCCGCGGCCCGAGACCCAAGGCCCGCCCCGCCTCGGCCAGGGCGGCTTCGGCCACCACCTCGGCCCGGACCTTGCTCAAATCGCCCTCGGGCCGGTCCGGGAACCGGTCGAACAGCTCTCGGGTGACGATCAAAGCCAAGACGGCGTCGCCGAGGAACTCCAGCCTCTCGTTGGACCCGGCGGCGCCGTCGGGGTGCTCCGCGCACCAGGAGCGATGGGTGAGGGCCCGGTCGATCCAGCCGGGGTCGGCGAAGCGGCGCCCGAGCCGGTCCTCGAGTCCGGCCGGGCCGGTCGCGGCAGTCAGGGCGGATCAGCCCAGCTTGGCGACGACGTAGTCGACGGCGTCGCGAACCGAGCGGAGGTCTTCGAGGTCCTCGTCCTCGATGCGGAACCCCACGGACCGCTCGGCCAGCTCCTCTTCGAGGGCCTCGACCAGCTCGATCAGCGCCAGGGAGTCGGCGTCGAGGTCGTCGGCGAACGAATCGCCCTCGCCGATGTCGGAGGGCTGGATCTCCAATATGTCGGCCAGCCGGTCGCGGATCAGGTCCAGCACCTCGTCCCGCCCCATCGGTCCCCGCTCCATGTGGGTCTCTGCCGGCATTCTGCTGCGCTCCAGCCCCGATCCCGAAGTACGGAGGCGATCCTAGCCGCCCCCGCCCGCCGTCCGGCGCCGGGAGGTCAGCGGGCGACGGCAGACCGAGCGTTGGCGGGCTCAGTGGACGAACGACAGGCCGAGCGTCAGCAGGGTCAGCGGGTGACGGCAGGCCGAGGGCCAGCAGGGTCAGCGGGCAGCGGCGGCGATGTGGTCGACCATGCCGGTGTTCACCATCTCGCCAGCCACCCGCACCGCGCTGACGATGGCGCCGGCCCGGCTGGACCCGTGGGAGATCACGCACACCCCCCTGACCCCCAGCAGCATGGCTCCGCCCACGCTGTCGGGGTGCAGTTCCGCCACCATCTCGTCGAGGGCCGGGCCCAGGCGCCGGCCCGCGTCCCTGGTGGTCTCGTCGGTGTCTATGGCCACCAGCAGGCGGCCCACCAGGGCCCTCATGGCCCCCTCCAGCGACTTCAGGGTGACGTTGCCGGTGAACCCGTCGGTGACCACCACGTCCACCTCGGCGGTCATGATGTCGCGGCCCTCCACGTTGCCGATCCACTCCGCCTGCACCGGGGCGGCCCATTCGCAGCCGTCGAGCAGGTCGAAGACCTCCTTCACGAAGGAGTTGCCCTTGCCGGCCTCCTCGCCGATGGACAGCAGCCCCACCCGGGGGCGCTCGATCCCGAACCGGTCGCGGGCGTACACCGCGCCCATCTGGGCGAACTGCACCAGCCACTCGGGCCGGCACTCGGCGTTGGCCCCGGCGTCGAGCAGGGTGGTGGGCAGCCCGGCGGGGGTGGGGATGGGGGTGGCTATGGCCGGGCGGCTGACCCCCCTGACCCGCCCCATGCGCAGGAGGGCCGCGGCCATGGCCGCGCCGGTGTTGCCGGCCGACACCATGGCCGACGCCCGCCCGGAGCTGACCGCCTCGGCCGCCCGCACCAGCGACGAGTCCTTCATGGCCCTCACGCTGCTGCCGGGCTCGGCGTCCATCGGTATCACCTGGCTGGCCGCGATCACCTCCAGGCCGCCGGCGTCGCCCAGGTCCTCGGGCCGGCCGACCAGCACCACCGGGACGCCCAGCTCGTCGGCGGCGCGCCGGGCCCCGGCCACGACTTCGGCGGGGCCGTGGTCTCCGCCCATGGCGTCGATGGCGACCGGGAGCACCGCGGGGCGCTCCTACTCGAAGGCGGTGGGGAGCACTCCCGGAGCGCTCCTATTCGACGTCGATCGCCTGGCGACCGTTATACCAGCCGCAGTTGCGGCAGGCGTGATGGGGCCGCTTGGGCGCGCCGCAGCGGTCGCAGATGCTGCGGCCCCCGACCGGCACCCGCCAAGCCGAGGCCCGGCGGCTGCGGCCTTTGGACTTGGATGTCTTCTTCTTGGGGACAGCCATGACGATCCTGCTCGCAGCCCGCTCGACAACCAACCGGCTCTGAAGGCTACCGGCGCCGGCCCGGTAGCCCACCCGGCGGGGCACCGGGAGTTCAGGGGTCGAGGCTGCCCTACCCGGCCCGGTCGGCTCCCCAGCCAGTCGGGGCCGGACGCAGTCAGGACCGCCCGACCCGGCCCTCGGCCACCCGGCCCGCCGGATGGCGCGGCAGTCGGCAGGTCAGGAATCGAAGGCGAGCTGGTCGAGGGCGGCCCAGCGGGGGTCGCGGCCGCCGGGATCGGGGTCCGGCTCTGAGGCGGCCGGGCCGGTCGGGAAGCGGTCCGGCTCGGGACCGGGGCAGTCCGGGGAGCACAGCGGCGCCAGCGGCAGGGCCAGAATGGCCGCCTCCCTGACCATCGGGGCCAAGTCGATGCGGTCGTCGGCGACGGGCCAGGTCTCGCCCTCGGCCGGGCTGTCCTCGAACACCTCCCGAACCGGCGCGTCGAGGGGGCCGCCCACCTCCTCCAGACAGCGTCGGCACTCCCCCGCCCAGGCGCCGCCGATCCGCCCGCGCACGACGAACCCCCCGGCCGCGGCCTCCACCCGCAGATCCAGCTCCACCGCGCCGCCGCCGACTCGGGCGGCCGAGGAGGAGGCCCCGTTCACCGCCAGCGACCGGCGGACATCCAGGAACCGGTCCGGGCCGTCGATCAGCGGCCGGCAGTCGACCACCAGCCGGTCCCCGCTGGCCTTCGGTCCGGGATCGCAGTCAGCCGCCAGCCGGTCCTCGGCACCGGGCCTCGGCTCGGGACCCAGCCCGAGCCCGCAATCTGAGGCGGCGTCGGTCAATCCGAGTCCTGGTCGAAGATTTCGTCGGAGTCGGCGTCGGCGGACTCGGGATCGGGATCGGGTCCCGGCTCGGGCGCCGCCGTCCGGGCGGTCACGCCCTGGAGCCGCTCCCGGCCCGAGGCCACGGTGCGGAGCGTCTTGTTGAGCACGGCCTCGAACCCGCCCAGCTTCTGGTCGCACCAGTCCTCGGTCTCCAGCTTCATCCGGCGGGCATGCTCCTCGGCCTCGGTCACGATCCGGCGGGCCCGGTGCTCGGCCGCCTTCATCACCTCGGTGCGCTGGACCATCTGCTCGGCCCGGGTCCGGGCCGCGGCCATGATGTCCTCGCCCTCCCGCTCCATCCTGGCCCGGTACGCCTCCCGCTCCTTGACCATCCAGCGGGCGGCCCGCAGCTCCTCGGGCAGCCCGGCCAGGGCCTGCTGCAGCACCGGCAGGATCTCCTCCTTGTTGATCATCGAGGAGGCCGACAGCGGCATGGGCCGGGCCTGCTCGATCATGGCGATGGCCTGGCGCAGCAGCACCTCGGCCGACATGGGCCGGTATGAGGGCGCGCCGCCCTCGTCAGAGCCTTGCCCCGGCTCGGGCGCCGGGGGCCGGGGGCCGCCCTCGGCCGAGCTCATCGGCCGCCGACCTTCATGCGGCGATGAACGGGCTCGGGCACCATCGATGAGACGTCGCCCCCGAGCCGGGCCACCTCCCGGATGAGCTTGGAGGCCAGGAAGGACCGGCGGCTGGCCGAGGGCACGAACAGAGTCTGCACCCCCGACAGGGCGCTGTTCATCTGGGCCATCTGCAGCTCGTTCTCGAAGTCCGACACCGCCCTCAGGCCCTTGACGATGAGGTCGGCGCCGAGGTCGCGGGCCAGATCGACCACCAGCCCCGAGAACATGGCCACGGTGACATTGGGCAGGTGGGCGCAGGACTCCTTGATCATCAGCTCCCGCTCGTGGAGCCCGAAGAGGCCGTCTCCCTTCTGGGGGTTCTCCATGGCCGCCACCACCACCTCGTCGAAGAGCCCGGCGATGGTCTCGATCATCTCGAGGTGCCCGCGGTGGATGGGGTCGAACGACCCCGGATACAGGACTCGGGTCACGGTTCGCCTCCCAACGGAGCGCCGCGGCGAGTTGGCGCCGCCCCGATTGCCATGCACAGGACTCGGGTCACGGTTCGCCTCCCAACCCCGCGCCACGCCCGGCCGGTGCCGTCCCGATTGCCATGCACAGGACTCGGGTCACGGTTCGCCTCCCAACGGGTCGGGGTCGGGCCGGGTCGTGGATGCGAGCGTCACCACGGTACTCCCGTAGCGCCTGCGCCTGCGGACCCTCAGCGGCTCGGGCGCCTCGATCTCGCGGTTCGACTCGATCACCACCACCGCGGCCGGCAGACGGGGCAGCAGCTCGCTCCACCCGTCGAAGTCGTAAGGGGGGTCCACCACGGCCAAGTCGAAGCCGTGAGCCGAGTCCGCGGCCCGGTCGAAGCCGAAGCCGCGAACCGGGTCCCCGGGCCCGTCGAAGCCGAAGCCGCCGGGCTGGGCCGCGGCCCGGTCGAAGCCGCCAGACGGACCCGCGGCCGGCGGGGCGGCCCCGGCCAAGTCCGGGGCGTTGAGATAGTCGTCCACGTCGGCGGCCACCACCGCGGCCCGGTCCTCGAGCCCGGTGGCGGCCAGGTTGGCCCGCAGCGCGGCCAGGGCCTCGGGGTGGCGCTCCACGAACACGGCGGCGGACGCGCCCCGGCTCAGCGCCTCGATGCCCATGGCCCCGGTGCCGGCGTACAGGTCCAGGACCCGGCACCCGGGCAGGACCCCCAGCGAGTGCAGGGAGTTGAAGACGGCCTCGCGCACCCGGTCGGGAGTGGGCCGGGTGACCGCGCCGGGCGGGGCGGCCAGCCGCCGGCCCCGAGCCGTGCCCGCCACCACCCGCATGACCGCCCAGTCTGGCAGGGCGCGGCCAGCCCGTACGAAACCCAGCGGCTTCGCCCCGGCGGCCGGCAAGACCCAGGGGCCGCGGCCCGGACCGGCAAGACCCCGCGCCTCCAGCCGGTCAGCTCTTGAGCAGGTACTCGGCGTCGTCGGCGCCCAGCAGCAGGTCTATCTCGTCGGCCAAGCCCCGGTGGCCGGCCAGCTCGGGGTCGGCGTCGAGGATCTCGGTGGCCGCGGCCCGGGCCGTCTGCACCCACTCCTTGTCACGGCGCAGCGAGGCCAGCCGCAGGTCGTTGCGGCCCTTCTGGCGCTCACCCATGATCGTGCCCTCGCCCCGCAGCTCCAGGTCCACCTCGGCCAGCTCGAACCCGTCGGCGGAGGCCACCACCGCCTCGATCCGGGCCCGGCCCTCGGCGGTGGCCGGATCGCCGACGAGATGGCAGTACGACCGGTCGGCGCCCCGGCCCACCCGGCCCCGGAGCTGGTGGAGCTGGGCGATGCCGAAGCGGCCGGCGTCGAGGATGACCATGACCGTGGCGTTGGGCACGTCCACGCCGACCTCGATCACGGTGGTGGCCACCATCACGTCAAGGGCGCCGCTTCGGAACAGGCCCGTCGTCATCTCCTTGTCGGCCCGGGTCATCCGGCCGTGCAGCAGGCCCGCCCGCAGCCCGGCCAGCTCGCCGCCGGGGGCGGTCAGGCGCTCGTAGGTCTCCTCGGCCGAGCGCACGTCCAGCCCGTCGGACTCCTCGATGAGGGGGCACACCACGTAGGCCTGGCGGCCCGCGGCCGCCTCGGACCGCACCGACTCCCACACCGCCGCCTCCTCCATCGGGCCCTGGGCCCAGGAGGTCTCGATGGGCTTGCGGCCCGGGGGCAGCTCGTCGAGGGTGGACACGTCCAGGTCGCCGTAGACGGTCATGGCCGCGGTGCGGGGTATGGGGGTGGCCGTCATCACCAGCAGGTCGGGCACGGCCGAGCCGTCGCCCTTGTCCCGCAGGGCGGCCCGCTGCTCCACCCCGAAGCGGTGCTGCTCGTCCACCACCACCACCCCCAGCGACCGGTACCGCACCGCCTCCTGGATCAGGGCGTGGGTGCCGACGACGATGTCGGTGCCGCCCTCGGCCAGCCCGGCCAGGATGCGCCGCCGGTCGGGGCCGGTGGCCGCGTTGGTGAGCAGCTCCACCCCCAGGGGCCGCTCGCCGGTGAGGGTGGCCGGATCGGGCACGGCCAGGTCGCCCAGCATGGCGGCCACGGTGGCGTGGTGCTGCTCGGCCAGCACCTCGGTGGGGGCCATGATGGCGCCCTGATAGCCGCCCTGGACCCCGGCCAGCAGGGCGCTCACCGCCACCAGGGTCTTGCCCGCCCCCACGTCGCCCTGGAGCAGCCGGTGCATGGGGTGGGGCCGGGCCAGGTCCTCCTCGATCTCGGCGATGGCCTGGCGCTGGGCCCCGGTGAGGGCGAACGACAGCCGCTGGTGGAAGCGGCGGACCAGGTCGCCGTCGACGCGGTGGGCGATGCCGGCGGTGGCGGACTCGAGGCGGCGCTTGCGGCGGACCAGCTCTAGCTGGACCCGCAGCAGCTCGTCGAACACCAGCCGCTTGCGGGCCTCCTCCCTGTCGCTCATGGCCTCGGGCCGGTGGATGGCCTCCACCGCCCGGTGGCGGTCGATCAGCTTGTGGAGCAACCGGACCGCCTCGGGCAGGGGGTCGGCGATGCCCCGGGGCCGGCAGCGGCGGAGGGCCTCGGCCACCAGGGCGGCCGTCTCCCCCGTTTGCAGGCCCGCCTTCTCGGACTGGGGGTAGACGGGGATGATCCGGCCCGTCTTGTCCCCCACCAGGTCGACGACGGGGTTGGTCATCTGGCGGGCGCCCCGGTAGCTGGCCACCTTGCCGTGGACCAGGGCGATCCGCCCCGGCGGGAGCCGGCCCAACTGGCGCTCCCGCCACTGCTGGTTGAAGAAGACCAGGCTCAGCCGTCCGGTGTCGTCGAACAGCTCGACGCTGGTGAGGGGGCGGCGATCGCGGGTCTTGCGGGTGGAGATCCGCCCGATCTCGCCGGCCACGGTGACCTCCTCGCCCACCGTCAGCTCGTCGATGCGGGCCTGGCGGGTGCGGTCGTGGTAGCGGCGGGGATAGTGCTGGAGCAGGTCCAGCAGGGTGGCGATCTCGGCCGCGGCCAGGGACCGCACCGTCCTGGGCCCGGCCCCCTTCAGGCGGTCGATCCCAATGGCGTCCAGGTCCCGCAGGGTCAGGGGTGGGTCGCCGGCGGGCATGGCCGGATGGTAGGGCGGCGGGGCGTCCGGCTATTTCATCCCAGAACCGGCAAGGCCGGGGCTGCTGCTCGTTTAAGCCGAAGTGGTTCGCCGATTCGCCTGCACGGCCCGGCGCGCCCGGCCGGGCTGCAAGCTGTTACTCGTCGAGGCCGAAGTAGTAGGGGTACAGGGGCTGGCCGCCCTCTTGGACGTCGACGTCGAGGCCGGGATGCTCGGCGGCGAGCCACTCGACGATGGCGTCGGTGGCGGCGGGGTTGGCGCCGCTGCCCACGATGACGGTGAGCAGATCGTGTTCGGGGGCGATCAGGGCCTCGAGCAGGGCCATGGCCGCGCCCTCCGCGGTGGAGGCCACGGCCAGGATGGCGTCGGGGCCGATGCCGAGCCAGTCGCCGGCGGCGATGTCCCCGGCCGGACTGGTGGCGGCCCGCACCGCCCGGGTGACCTCCCCGCCCACCACCCCGGTGGCCGCGGCGGTCATGAGCCTCTGGTTGAGGGCGACGTCATAGGAGCGGCCGAAGCCCATGAGCGCGGCCATGCCCTCGATGATGCTGCGGGTGGGGATGACGACCACGGTGCGGTCGGTGGCCGCGTCGAGCTGCTCGGCCACCGGGATGATGTTCTTGTTGTTGGGCAGCACCACCACCTCGGCCGCCGGCACCGACTCCACCGCGGCCAGCAGCTCGGCGGTGGACGGGTTCATGGACTGGCCCCCGGCCACCACCCGGTGGGCGCCCAGGTTGGTCAGGATGGCCTCCACCCCGGCCCCGGCCCCCACCGCCACCGCCGCGCAGGCAACCTCCTCCTCGGGCTCCTCCGGGGCCTGATCGCCGGGGGAATCCGCCGACGGGCCGGCGCCGACCGACTCGGACGGGCCGGGCTCGGGCGGGTCGCCCATCTCCCGGCGGACCCACTCCTGCTCCTCCACCTCTTCGAGCAGGTCGGTGACCCGGATGCGGTGGGGCCGCCCGACGGCGATGCCGGCCTCGATGGCCCCGCCGATGTCGTCGGTGTGGACGTGGCAGTTCCACAGGCCGTCGCCCCCGACCACGGCGATGGAGTCGCCTAAGTCGGCCCAGGCCTCCTTGAAGGCCGGAACCGCCTCGTCGGGGGCGTCGAGGAAGAACATCACCTCGTAGCGCAGGTCGGCTATAGATCCCCCCGTCGAGGCCTCGGCGCCGGCGCTCGCCGGGGCGGGGGCGGTCGCAGCGGCGAGAGTTCGGGCCGGGTCGCGGGGCGGGGGCTCGGGCACGGGCCGGCCGTCCAGCTCGGCCAGGGCCGCGTCGAGCAGCAGGAGCAGGCCCGCGCCGCCCGCGTCCACCACCCCGGCGTCGGCCAGCACCTGCAGCATCTGCGGGGTGCGGGCCAGGGCGTCGCGGCCCCGGTCTGAGGCCGCCTCCAGCACCCCCACCAAGCCGGCCCCGCCGTCGGCCGCCGCCGCAGCCGCCTCGGCGGCCTCTCGGGCCACGGTGAGGATGGTGCCCTCCACCGGATTGCCGACCGCGCCGTAGGCCCCGGCGGAGGCCGCGGCCAGGGCCTCGGCCATGACAGGCCCCTCGATCGGGAACCGGTCGCGGACCACCTCGGCCAGGCCCCGCAGTATCTGCGACAGGATCACCCCGGAGTTGCCCCGCCCCCCCATCAGGGCGCCGTGGGAGACGGCCCGGCACACCGACTCGGGGTCGTCGCCAGCCATGTCCAGCTCCTCGACCACCGATTGGAGGGTGAGCGACATGTTGGTGCCGGTGTCGCCGTCGGGCACCGGGTACACGTTGAGGTCGTTGATCGACTCCCGGTGGGCGGCCAAGGCGTCGCGGAAGCCCAGGATGACCCGCCTGAAAGAGTTCACGTCCATAACGTCGGGGGCGCTCACCGCGGGATCGGCCACGCCGCGATGGTACTCCCCCGCCCTCGGCCTCGCCGTCGACTCTCGCCGCCCAGGAATGCCCCCCTCGGGTTTTCTGAGCAGAAAGATGGCGTATAGCGACAGTTTCTGCTCAGAAAACCCGAAAAGGAGGGGGCGATTATTCTAGTGGGTTAGATCTGGGAGGGGTCGGCGTCGGAGGTGGCCGATGGGGCGGGGGCGGTGATGATCTCTATGCGGTCGCCGGAGCCGTAGAGGGCGGCGGCCAGATCCCGCACGGCGGCGGCGTCCACCTGCTCCAGCTCGGCCTGCAGGCGGCTGGGGGTGAGCAGGTCGGCGTCGTCGAGGTGGAGGCGGCTGGTGAGCACGTCGAGCCACACCGCGTTGGAGTCGTCGCCGTAGTCGAGTTCCAGCACGGCCCGGGCCTGCTGAAACTCGTCGGCGCCGGGGCCGGCGGTCGCCACCTCGTCGAGGATCGACAGCACCGTGGAGCGGATCTCCTCCAGGCGGTCGGGGTCGACGGTGACGAAGACCTCGGACCAGAAGCCGGGCCGGGGGGCCAGAATTGAGTTGAGCGACACCGCGGCGGTGTAGGAGGCGCCCAGGTCCTCGCGCACCACCCGCCAGAGCCGGTCGTTCAAAACGGTGGCCAGCACGTCGGCGGCCACCGCGGCCGACGGCGTCACCGGCGCCTCCGTCTCGTAGTAGGCGTCGAAGACGGCGCTCACATCGTCGTCGGCCGCCCCCACGAAGCGCGACACGACGCCGCCGGGGGCGGGCGGACGGCGGTCGGCGTAAGTGTCGGCCGCGCCGGCGGGCAGGGTGCCCACGTAGCGGTGGGCCAAGTCCTCGATCACCGAGGCGTCGATGTCGCCGACGACGGCCACCACCATGTCGTCCACCGCCCCGAACCGGCGCCGCCAGAGGTCGAGCAGCGATTCGGAGGTGAGGGCGCCGAGCTGCTCGCGGGTGGCCACCGGGCGGTGCCAGGCCTCGTCGAAGCGGGCTGCGTTGTAGACCGTCCACGCCTGCCAGCCGGTGTTCGACTCGGCCAGCGACACCCGGGTCTCGGCCTCGTTGAGGGCCTCGTCGAAGGCGGCGCCGTCCACCCTGGGCTCGGTGACGAGCAGGTGCAGGAGCTGGAACAGCGCCTCGGCGTCGCCGCTACTCGAGCCTCCGCTGAATCCCTCCTCCGTCTCGCCGATGAAGGCCCCGACGGAGGCGGTGGTCTGATCCAGGAGCCGGTTGAGTTCGGGGTTGGACAGGTCGCCCACCCCGCTGCTCAGCACCGCCCCCACCGCCGCCTCCGACAGCGCCCGGTCGCCCGGATCGAGCTGCGACCAGCCCCCCAGCGACCGGGTCCACAAATCGACGGTCCCCTCCGCCGCGTCGGAGTAGGCGAACATCACCCGGGCCCCGTTGGCGAACTCCCACTCGAACCCCTCCCGCCCGTCCAGCACGGTCAGTGGCCGGGCCGCGACCGGCGCGACCGGCGCGGGGGCGGCCATCAGCTCCTCCGCCCGGGGCTCGGCCGGCGGAGGGGGCTGGTCGCTGGGTGCGGCCGCGGCCACCGCGGCCTCGAGCTCGCCGACGCCGGGCACGCTGAAGATGTCGGGGCCGACCGCGATCACTATGGGCCCGGCCCGGCCCGTCAGCCACCGGTAGTGGGCGGTCAGCTCGGCGGCCGTCATCTCGCCGAGGGTGGCCGCGGCCCGGTCGTGGCGGCGGCGGGCCGTGTCGATGTCGGCCCCGGTGAGGAAGTGGGCGGTGTAGCGCTGCGCGTACTCCGGGCTCGTGGTGGCCTCGGCGCGGTCGAGTTGGTACTGCAGGGCGACGGCGTATTGCTCGACCGCCCGGTCCACGTCGGCGTCGGTGAAGCCGTGCTCAGCCGCGGTCAGCAGCACCGACAGGTAGCCGGTGGCGGCGGAGGCCAGATCTTCGCCCTGCCAGTTGGTGCCGTAGTAGCGCAGGGCCCGGTTGTGGGTGAACGCCACCAGATCGGGCCGGTCCACCTGGGCCAGCTCGCCCCGGTAGTAGGCCTCATCGAGGCGGTTTGAGAGCATCAGGTCGATGAGGCTCTCCATCACCAGCAGCCTCTGGCCGCCGACGGTGCCGGGGCGGGCGGGCGGGATGGGGATGTCGAGGGAGATGTAGGGGTAGCTCTGGCCGCCATCGGTGACCACGTGGAACGACGGCTCGGGGTCGGGCGCCGTCTCGACGGGCTCGAACGGCGGCGGGTCGGCGGCGGGGATGGGGCCGAAGTGCTCGGCCACCAGGGCTTCGAGCCCCTCCGCGGGCCAGTCCCCCACCGCCACCACCGCCATGTTCGACGGGACGTACCAGGCCTCGTAGAAGGCCCGGAGCTCGGCCGCGGTCATGGAGGCGACGGCGGCGGGGGCGCCGAGGGGGTCGCGGCCCTCATAGGGCGTCCCCTCGACGTAGATCCGGTCGAATTCCGCGGAGACGTAGCCGAGGCTGGACTCGCGTCCGGTGCGTATCTCGTCGAGCACCACCCCGCGCTCGGACGCCACCGCGGCCTCGTCCAGCGTGGCCGCATGCGCCATCTCCGCCAGCACGTCGAAGGCGGTGGAGACGGTCTCGGGCGAGTCGGTGCTGACCGAGGCCAGGTAGACGGTCTCGTCGTAGCCGACGTAGGCGTTGAGGTCGGGGCCCATCTCCACGCCCAGGTCGCGCAGCGTCGACTCCAGGGAGTCGCCGGGGTAGGCGTCGGTGCCCTTGAACACCATGTGCTCCAGGAAGTGGGCCGCGCCCCGGCCCGGCTCGGGCTCGTTTACCGACCCGGCGTTCACCACCAGCCTCACCGACAGGCTGGCCTCCGGCTTGTCGTTGTGGCGCACGTAATAGGCGAGGCCGTTGTCGAGGGTTCCCACCCGCACCGCCGGGTCCGCCGGCAATGGCGTCGGGTCGTCCGCCGGCTGGTAGTCGTCCGGGCTCTGCTCGGCCGGGGCGGGCGTTTGCCCTTCTGCGCCGGACTCGGATTCCTCAGGCTCGGGCACCGACGGCGGCTGCTCGGCCGGCGCCGCGGGCTCCAGAGCCGACAGATCCCCCGAGACGGCTCCGCCGCCTGAAGCCGGGCCGCCTCCCGAGCAGGCTGAGCCGGCGACGACCGCCGCCGCCACGGCCAGGACGCCGAAACGCAGCCTCGCCGGGGGCCGGGGGACGGAACCGGGAGCGGCCCAAGCCGATGGTCGAAGAAGGCCGCGAGAAGTGGGCGCCGCCGGGGGCCGCGGGACGGAACCGGGAGCGGCCCGGGAACGGCGCCCCGCCGGGGGCCGCGGGCCGGCCGCCGAGCCAGATGGCCGGCGCCCCGCGGCGGGCGGTACTCTCGGGGCGGTGCAGGGCGTGATCAAGAGCTACGACCCGGTGACCGGCGACGGCGTGGTGGTGAGCGAGGCCGACCTGGCCGACGTCGACCTGGCCGAGGACGCCCTCGAGGGCTCGATATTCAGGATGCTCAGGCAGGGCCAGCGGGTGCAGTTCGACCTCGACGAGGCGGGCCGGGCCACCCGGCTGCGGCTGGGTTCCGAAGTCGACATGGGCACCCCCCGGCTCTAGGGCCCCACCTGGCCGGCGGCGGGCCGGGTCACATCACGCCGGGTCACATCACCGCGGCTATGCCCAGCGACGCGTAGCCCTGCTGGTCGTAGTTGGCCCGGAACAGGTCACGCAGCCGGGTGGCGGCCTCGTCGTAGGCGGCCGGGTCGTCCCAGGTGTGGCGGGGGTTCAAGATGGCGCCGTCCACCCCCGGGCAGGAGGTCGGCATCTTCAGCCCCAGGATCGGGTGGGTCGCGGTGTCGGCCCCGTCGAACCTTCCGGCCAGGGCGGTGTCGAGCAGCTTGCGGGTCACCGCCAGCGACATGCGCTCGCCCCGCCCGTAGGGGCCGCCGGTCCAGCCGGTGTTGAGCAGCACGCAGCGGGACCGGTGCCGCTCGATGAGCGACCGCAGCAGCCCGGCGTAGACATGGGGCCGCCGGGCCATGAACGGCGCCCCGAAGCAGGACGAGAAGGTGGCGGCCGGCTCGGTCACCCCCACCTCGGTGCCGGCCAGGCGGGCGGTGAACCCCATCACGAAGTGGTATAAGGCCTCGTCGGCGCCCAGGATCGACACCGGGGGCAGCACCCCGAAGGCGTCGGCGGTCAGCAGCACCACCGTGCTGGGGTGGGGCCCCCGGGCCCCGACCGCCAAGTTGGGGTTGCACCCCAGCGGGTAGGCGAAGCGGGTGTTCTCGGTGATGGAGCCGTCGGCGAGGTCGAGCTCCTGGGGGTCGGTGGCGGCCAGGTCCCGGCCGGGGCGGGGCGGGACATTCTCGATGAGCGTCCCCTTCATCGACAGCGCGGCGGCGATCACCGGCTCGGCCCGCTTGTCGAGGTCGATGAGCTTGGCGTAGCACCCGGCCTCGAAGTTGAAGACGCCCCGGTCGGTCCAGACGTGCTCGTCGTCGCCGATGAGCTGGCGGCCGGGCTCGGCCGACAGGGTGGTCTTGCCCGTGCCCGACAGCCCGAACAGCACGGCGCTGTCGCCGGAGGCGCCCACGTTGGCCGCGCAGTGCATCGAGAGGTGGCCTCGGGCGGGGGCCACGTAGTTCATGACGGTGAACATCGTCTTCTTGTTGACGCCGCAGTAGTCGGCCCGGCCCAGCACCAGGGCCAGCTTTCGCTCGATGTCCACGATCACCGCCCGCTCCGACGGCCAGATCGGGTCGGGGTCCTCAGACGGGATGTAGGACGGGACGTTGAGCAGCGTCCACCCCCGCTCGCCGTGGCCGCCGACGGGTCCGGGAGCGGCCGGGGGGCGGGACTGGCCGTTGGCGGCGGGGCCGGGGTCGAGGGCGCCGGGAGCGAGGGCGCCGGGAAACATGATGTTGCAGAAGTAGGCGTGGGCGGCGTACTCGCCCACGAACCGGTAGGGCTCGGCGAAGCTCGGGTCCCAGCCGCAGTACAGGTCGGCCACGTAGAGCCGCGGCCGGCGCCGGTTGAGGTGCTCGGCCACCCTGGCGGCCAAGGCGTCGAAGCGCTCCGGCTCGAAGCGGGCGAAGCCGGTCTTCCACCACACCGCGTCGGTCACCGAGGCCCGGTCCACGCAGAAGGTGTCGGCCACCGGCCGGCCGGTGCAGGAGGGGTCGGAGTAGAACACCAGCGGGCCGTCGGCGCCCAGGGCGGTGGGGTGGGCCTTGGGCTCGTCGTCGCCGCCTCCGGTGCGGATGCGGCCCCGGTCGAGGGCGACCGCGGCGGCGAACAGCTCGTCTTGGGACAGGCCGTAGCGGACGTCCGCGTCCTCCAATCCCAGGTCCGACTCCAGTTGGGCCGCAGCTCGGGCGGCGGCGTCGGTCGAGGGGGCGGTGACGGTCATGCCGGCCTCAACGGGACCCGGAGTCGCGGCCGGCCGCGGCCTGATCGGACGGTGGTGATGCTCATGCCAGCCTCGACGTCGTTGTCGCACCGGACCGTTGCCGCCGGGCCCTGTCGCCCGGACGGCCCGAGCCTACCGGCGAACCCGCCGCGGTCGGGGCATCCTGCCGACCGGCGGCCGCCGCCGCGTCTTCGAGCCTGCGAGCGGGTCTGCCGTCCGTCGGCTCGGGACATCCTGTTCCCCCGGCGGCGGCCGTCACAGTCCCACCGGGTCGACGATCATGGCCCTGATGCCCAGGCCCATCAGGAACAGCCCCGCCCCGCCGTACAGCAGGCACAGCCGGTGGCGGAGCTGGTGGCGGTAGCCGTAGGCCACGGCCACGGCCACCAGGGCGGAGAACCCGTAGAGGGCGTGCAGGTCCGGGACGGGGCGGCCCTCGCCGGCCACGAGCCAAGTTCCCAGGCCGGCCTGGGCGAAGATCGCGGCCTGGGCCGCACCGGTGAACCACCACAGGGCCCGGACCCGCCATCGGGGGCGCCGGTGGGCGGCCAGGGCCCACACCCCGGCGGCGCCGTTGGCGAACACCACCGCCCACGAGAGCCAGTCGTGGGCCCGGCCCGCCGCCGAGGCCAGAACCAGCCCGGTCACGGGCCGTCGGCCAGGGCCGCGGCACCGACGGCCACGGGGCTCCGGCCCGCAGATCTGCCGCCCCGGCGGACCTGGCGAAGCGTCCGGCCAGCGGCGGCCGCGGCGCCGACGGCCAAGCGGCTCCGGCCCGCAGATCTGCCGCCCCGGCGGACCTGGCGAAGCGTCCGGCCAGCGGCGCCGGCGCCCGAAGAGGGCCCGGTCACGGGGCGTCGGCTAGGGCGGCGGCGGGGAGGGAGGCGAGGAGGTCGGCGCCGGTCGGCCCGCCCGGGCCCGGGTCGCGCAGCCGGTACCACTCGACGCCGAAGGCCAGGGCGAAGGCGTCGGGGGGCAGCCTCAGGAAGAAGGAGTCGGCCGGGATCTGGGAGGCGTGGGCGGCCATGGCCGCCCGCTTCTCGGCGGCCGCCGCGCTCACGTCCACCCGGTGGGTGATGGTGGCCGAGTCGACCCCCAGGCGGCCCGAGTCGATCTCGGCCTGGAGCTCGGCCTGCTCGTCGGCGTCCATCCCGACGTCGAGCCCCAGCTCGGCCATCATGGCCTGCAGCTTTGGGACGGTGGCCGCGAAGTGGTCGCGGTCCACGGTGGACTCGTACACCAGGCCCACCCCGGCCAGCTCCGCGGCCCTCACCCCCACCCGGTGGACCTGGATGTGGTCGGGGTGGCCGTAGGTGCCCTGATCGTCGTAGCAGGTGAGCAGGTCGGCGCCCTCTTCGGCGAGGACGGCGGCCAGTCGGGCGGCGGCCTCTTCCACGTCGGCCTGCCAGAAGCACTCGGGGTCCTCATTGGCGGGCTCCCCTTCCATGCCGGAGTCGGCGTAGCCCAGCATCTCCACCCGGTGCGCCCCCAGTATCTGCGCCGAGGCCCGCAGCTCGGCCTCCCGGACCGCGGCCAGACCGGCCCCGTCGCCGTCCAGATCATCGCCGCGCCGGACTCCTTCGTCTGACGGGTCGTCGCCCGACCCCTCGGGCCCGCCCGACCCATCGGGCCCGGCCGGCTTGCCCCTCGCCCCGTCGGTGGCGCAGACCACCACCACCCGGTGGCCGGCCCGGGCCAGAAGCAGCATGGTCCCGCCGGTGGCGATGGCCTCGTCGTCGGGATGGGCGTGGAAGAAGACGGCGGTGGCCATCAGGCCACCGCGCCGGACGAGCGCAGCCCGGCGATGGCGTCGGAGTCCATCCCGATCTCGCCCAGGATCTCGTCGGTGTGCTGGCCGGGATGGGGAGGCGGGCCGCCGATGCGCGAGTCGGTCCGGCTGAACCGGGGGGCCGGGCGGGGCTGGACCACCCCGAACTCGGTGGTGAAGGTGCCCCGGGCCTGGTTGTGGGGGTGGTCGGGGGCGTCCGCGGGCGACAGCACCGGGGCGTAGCAGGCATCGCTGCCCTCGAGGATCCGGTCCCACTCGTCGAGGGTCTTGGAGGCCACCACCCGGGCCAGCTCGGCCTTGAGCTCGGGCCAGCGTTCCCGGCGGTTCTGCTCGTCCCACTGCGGCCCGTCCAGCCCCAGCCGCTCCCGCAGCTCGGCGTAGAACTGCGACTCGATGGCGGCTACCGAGATGTAGCGGCCGTCGCTGGTCTCGTAGACGTCGTAGTAGGGTGCGCCGGTGTCGAGCATGTTGGCCCCCCGCTCGTCGGTCCAGTAGCCCATGGACCGCATCCCGTACACGAAGGACATGAGCGAGGCGGCGCCGTCCACCATGGCCGCGTCCACCACCTGGCCCCGGCCCCCCGAGCGGGCCTCCAGCAGGGCGCACACCATGCCGAAGGCCAGGTACATGCCCCCGCCCCCGAAATCGCCCACCAGGTTGAGGGGCGGGACCGGGGCCTGGCCCTTGCGCCCGATGGCGCCGAGCACGCCGGCCAGGGATATGTAGTTGAGGTCGTGGCCCGCGGCCTGGGCGTAGGGGCCGTCCTGGCCCCATCCGGTCATGCGGCCGTAGACCAGCCGGGGGTTGCGGGCCAGGCAGTCGTCGGGGCCGATCCCCAGCCGCTCGGCCACCCCGGGCCGGAACCCCTCCAGCAGGGCGTCGGACTCCTCGGCCAGGCGCAGCACCGTCTCGACCCCGTCGGGCGACTTGAGGTCGACGCCGATGGAGCGCCGGCCCCGGGCCAGCACGTCGGAGGGGGGTGAGTCGGGGTCGCCGCCCCACACCCGCGAGGCCCGGTCCACCCGGATCACGTCGGCGCCGGCGTCGGCCAGCATCATGGCGCAGAACGGACCCGGGCCGATGCCGGCGATCTCCACCACCCGAACGCCTGCCAATGGCCCCATGGCTGTCCCCTCCTTTGATCGCGGCCCGGCCCGCCCGCGGCAAGCCCGGCGCCGCCGGCCGGGCATACTCCACCGGTGACCATAGACACCGCCGCCCACTCTGCTGCGGATCGGGCCCGACACCGGCGACGGTTCCAGGCTCACCGGTTCCTGGCCTAATGACTGCCTCGCACGTCGAAGCCCCCCAGGCCGCCGACCAGGCCCGGCTCCAGCTCCGGTTCCAGTGGGTGCTGCTGATCTCGGTGATCCCGACGGTGGCGGCCATGACCGGCAGCTTCTCGTCGGTGACCCTGCTGGCCGAGGACATGACCGGCAGCGGCACCCTGGCCGGGCTGGCGGCCGGGGGGCTGGCGGTGGGCAACATGATCGCCACCCTGCCGCTGGCCCGGTACATGGCCCGCCGGGGGCGCCGCCGGGGCCTGGTGGCCGGCTGGTCGGTCGGGGCGGCCGGGGCGGCCATGTCCTTCGCCGCCGCGGTGGCCGGCTTCTACCCGCTGCTGGTCGCGGGCATCGTGGCGGTGGGGACGGGCAACTCCACCAACTTGGCCACCCGCTACGCGGCCGCCGACTTGGCCCTGCCGGAGCGCCGGGCCCGGGCCATCGGCTTGCTGATGTGGGGGTCCACCTTCGGCGCGGTGCTCGGCCCCATCGTGGCGCTGGGCCCGGCCGGGGACGCAGTCGAGGCGCTGGGCATGCCCGCGCTGGCCGGGCCCTACCTGCTGGCGCTGCTCCTGTTCCTGGCCGGTCTGACCGTCACCAATCTGTGGCTGCGTCCCGATCCGCTGGAGGTGCTGGGCGCCATCGGCGCCGTCAGCGGCCCAAGCGAGGTTCGCTCCGACCAGCAGGCGGATCGGCATGACCGGGCGGGCAGGGCCAACCGGCAGGCGGGCGGGGCCGACCGGGCGGGCCGGATCCCGCTGATCGCCGTGTTGAAGCGCATCGCCGTCCGGCCGCCGGCCGCGCTGGCCGCCCTGGCCATGCTGACCGGCCACACGGTGATGGTGGGGATCATGACCATGACCCCGCTGCATATGAAGGCCGGAGCCCACGGGCTGCGGATCATCGGCTTTGTAATCTCGCTGCACGTGGTGGGCATGTACGCCTTCTCCCCGGCGGTGGGCTGGCTGGTGGACCGGCTTGGCCCTCACCTGATGATCGCCGCGGGGGGCGTGGTCCTGTTCGCGGGGGCCGAGTTGGCCGGTCGCACCGACGCAGCCGACAGCACCGGGGTGTTCACCGGCCTGCTTCTGGTCGGGCTGGGCTGGAGCTTCGGGCTGATCGCGGGCAGCTCGCTGCTCACCAACTCGTTCCCGGCCTCCCAGCGGGTGGAGGTGCAGGGCACGGCCGACTTCTTGATGGCGGCCGGCGCCGCCGCGGCCGGGCTGCCGTCGGGCGCCATCTTCGGCTGGGCCGGCTACCACTCCCTCAGCCGCTGGGCCGGGATGGGCTCCCTAATCCTGGTGGTGGCCGCCGCGGGCGCCTTCGCCCTGGCCCGGTCATCCCGACCCGACCCGGCCTGAGCCAGCGGGTCACCAACCGGGCACCAGCGCCTGCTTGTGCCAGAAGGGTTACGACCATCTCACCAGTAGCGTCGCAGGTGATGGCGAGGTGCTACTTGACTCGCCCTAGCCCGAACAGCCAATGGACGAGATTCTGGGTTTGAGCTGGAGTTTCGCGACCATGACGCTTTCTGTCACACCCTTTCGCTAACTTAGCTCTCTGGAGTCAGAGAGGGAATTCCGCGATGGTCCAGCGATCAACGGCAAGTCAGGCTTCGGGTAGAGGAATGGGCTCCGCTGCAAAGCAGCACCGTCGGGACGAACGCGTAAATCTGCCACTCCATTTGCGCCGCCTATCGGAGATACATCGGCTATGGATATGAAAGATATAGACAATGTAGGCGGACCAGAGCACAGCGACGTTCGCCTACCTCTAGTAGAAAAGCTACTAGCTCTCGGTTGGTCATCCAAACAAATCCAGTGGAATCCTGAGTGGAGAGTCCCCAAAAACCCTTCCGAGCACTCACGTCGAGAATCTGGTCAAAGATACACTGGATTTCCAGTTGATATCATCATTTGGGAATCCGAAGCGCGTCGCGAAGATCCAGAGGCAGCTCTCATCATTTTTGAGACAAAAAGACCATCCGCCGCAGAAGGACGTAAGCAACTGGAGAACTACCTTAGCTTAGAATACACTGCTAAGATGGGTTTTTGGACCAATGGCGTTGATACTCTTGCCATACATCGCCTTCCTTCAGGTAAGTTCAGTTATCACGAAGGAGCTGCTATTCCAAAGCCAGCCGACACATTCTCAATCGTTGGAGATACTCTCCTAAAATATGAAGATTTAGAAGAGCCAAAGCCTCACATACTTCGAGCTAAACTTGATAGAATTTTCGGTGTCGTTTCAGCAAGAGATACGGTATCTACTAGATCAGATCAGAGGCTAAATCAATTATGCAATCTGCTACTTATAAAGTTAGCCTCTGATCAAGCTGCAAAACGCAATCCGAATGCTACTCTAGCCTTTCAGCCAATGGCAACAGAGCAGGATACAGCGCAACAAATCCGCCGAGAGTTTGCTAACCTAAGAACCTCCTATCCGGTAATCTTTGATTCCAACAATGACAACGAATTGCGTTTTAACGACCACACTATCCACGAAGTAGTGTTTGAACTAGCATCCATCAAACTCGTGGACGTTACACCGGAAACGATCTCTGAGGCCTTTCAGGTATTTCGATCCGCTAACCTAAAATCAGGAGAAGGACAATACTTCACGCCTTCACGAGTGATACGATCCGCTGTAGAGATCATGGATATCAACTATGAGGATAGGATTATTGATCCGGCATGTGGAACTGGAGGATTTTTGGTTGAAAGCTTCCTATCAGTCTCCCGCAAATATCATAACCTTTCGACAGCAGACCATCAGAAGTGGGCACAAGACCATGTATATGGCGTTGATCGCGACGATATAAATGTAAAACTTGCCCGAGCTATCATGCAAATCATTGGAGACGGATCTGCCAATATTGAAGTAGGAGACTCACTCCGTCAGCATATGTGGCCTACTGACTATCCGCATCTTGATCGAACTCTTAGAGATGGAACATACACTTGCATCATAACCAATCCACCCTTTGGTCGCTCTCTTCGCATGTCGGCTAAAGATTCCCGACTATCCGAGTTCACTATTACTAAGAAAGATAAGGATGATCACCGAGAACTCGAAGTTGGATTAGTATTTTTGGAGCGGTGTTATAAACTCCTTGTAGATAATGGAAGACTAGGAATAATATTGCCCGAAACATATTGGTTCTCTAGCACTTATAAGTGGCTAAGAGACTGGCTAAAGGGACGATTCGCACTCCGAGGCATGTTTAACATCCCCATGGAAGCATTTCAGTCATTCTGTCGAGCTAAGACTAACTTTTACGTTCTTCAGAAACTCCCGATGGTTGGCCAATATGAACAAAGTAGCGGGTCAGTTGTACCGCAGCCCTCGTGGTTTCAAGCAAACAAGATCGTTATCTCTAGTGCATCAAAGTGCGGTATAACCAAGGATGGGATCGACCGAGTGATCGTTGGCACTCAAAAAGATGAGGTTGATGACAACCTTTATAACGATGTAACGGCTATCTGCGGTGGTAAGGTGACTCCAACTACACGTATCATACCACTTACTGATGCGATTGATAACTGGCGAGCTGTCCCTACGCATTTTGATTTAACATCTGTCAGGTCTTTCCAAAGATCTCGCGCGGAGTTATGGCCAAATTGGTCCGAGATGACGCTTGGAGATATGATCAACCAAGAGTGGATTACACGTCGCGATGGACATGGAAGTCCCTCTAAGGAACAACGCATGGGTATTATCCCTTATATAAAGGTATCTGACCTACGCGCTGGACTGGTGAATATCAATCCCACAAATATGATCTCGTTAGAGATGGCGGAAACATATTGGCGAGGAAAGGTATCGGGTTTAGAAGCCTTTGACCTTATCTCCCCTGAAAGAGCTAGTTCCAATATTGGGGAGTTCTGTGTTCTCATGCCTGGCCAAGAGCAAGTGGTAGTCACGCGCGAAGTAATAATACTTAGAGTCACACCAAAAGCCCCATTTGATGCATTTTATTTGCTTTGGGCGCTGTCACTTAAGATCGTCCGCGACCAGTGGAAGCGAATTATTTTCATGCAAACTAACCGGGAGGATGTCGGACATCGTTATGGAGAGATTATTATTCCCGCTCCATCTAGCAAGAAAGAAGCGGGTACCGTGTCCAAAGACTTTCGGAATTATTATGTTGGTATGTCACGCTTACGCACGAACTTTGCCAGTTCCTTAGCTGACAGTGGTTTACACCATTTTATGCTTACCGGCGACGAGGCTGTAAACGATTGTCGCGGCTAATCCACGGGGGCGATGGCGGCGGGGTCGATGGCGTAGGCGAGGCGGCGGCCGACATCGGCGGGCTCGGGGTCTAACACGACCAGCTCCACCCCGCCCGGGTCGGTGCAGACCCGCAGCTCGAAGCGGTCGCCCCGAAACCGGGTGTCGGCCACCACGACCTCGACCGTCGAAGCCGGGGCCTCGGCGCCGTCCGGCCTCCAGGTCGAGCCCGAGGCCGAGCCGGGCCCGACCGGCCCCCGGATCGGGGCCCCGGCCGCCGGTTCGTCGCCGCTGAGGCGGCGGAAGGCGTCGGATCTGATCACCGCCCGGCCGGGCTCGGCGTCCAGGCGGCCCCAGGGCACGGCCCCGCCCGGGCCCACCTCCACCACGTTGGCGTGGCCGAGGAACCGGGCCACGTCGGACCGCCGGGGGTCGCGCCAGACCTCGGCCGGGGCCCCGATCCGGGCCATCCGGCCGGCCAGCATCACCGCCACCCGGTCGGCGACGGCGAAGGCCTCGTCGTGGTCGTGGGTCACATGCAGGACGGTGACGCCCACCTCCGACAGCACTCGGCGCAGCTCGACCGCCAGCTCGTCGCGGCGGCGGCGGTCCAGCGAGCCCAGCGGCTCGTCCAGCATCAGCAGCCGGGGCTCGGGGGCCAGGGCCCGGGCCAAAGCCACCCGCTGGGCCTCGCCCCCCGACAGGGTGGCCACGGACCGGGGGCCGAACCCCCCCAGCCCCACCAGTTCCAGCATCTCGGCCGCCCGGGCCCGCCGGGCCTCCGCCGGCGCGCCCTGCATCCGCAGGCCGAAGGCCACGTTGGCGGCCACGTCGCGGTGGGTGAACAGGGCGTGGTCTTGGAACATCAGCCCGAAGTCCCGCCGGTGGACCGGCATCCCGGCCAGGTCGGCCCCGTCCCAGAGAACTCGGCCGCGGTCTAGGGGCTGGAGCCCGGCCACCGCCCGCAGCAGGGTGCTCTTGCCGCATCCGCTGGGCCCGAGGATGGCCACCGTCTCCCCCGCGCCCACGGCCAGATCGACGCCGGCCAAGGCGGTCACTGCCCCGAACGAGACCTCGGCGCCGCGGACCTCCAGCACCGGCTCAGCGGCGGAACCGGCACCCGAACCGGCCGCCAAGCCAAAACCGGTCGGCAGGCCGACGGCGGAACCGGGCTCAGAATCGGCTGGCCGCCCGACGGCGGAACCGGACCCGCCCGGCGGACCGGCCCCGGAGCCTTCACCGGCGGCGGGCATCAGATCGCCCCGTCCCGGGCGTCGCCTGCCAGATCGACCACGAACACGACGGCGGCGGTGAGGGCCATCAGCACCACGGCCAGGGCCATGGCCTGGCCCCGCAGGGCGGTTCCGGGTGTGCCCAGCAGCCGGAACAGGGCCAGGGGCGCGGTCAGCGTCTCGGGCCGGCGGGGCACGAAGGAGGTTGCGCCGAACTCGCCCAGCGACACGGCGAAGGCGAAGGCCGCCCCCACGGCCAAGCCCCGCCCGGCCACCCGGAGGTCGATCTCGCGGCGGACCCTCCCCGGCGGCGCCCCCAGCACGGCCGCCGCCTCCCGGGCCCGGGGGTTGATGGCCCTCAGCATGGGCACCGCGGTCCGCACCACGAAGGGGATGCCCACCACGGCGTGGGCTATGGGAACGATCACCGCCGAGGTGCGCAGGTCGAGGGGAGGGTCGTCCAACACCAGCAGGATGCCGAGCCCGACCGTCACCGCCGACACCCCCAGCGGCAGGGTCAGCCCGGCGTCGGCCAGGCGGCCGGTCAGGCCGGCCCGGCGCCGCACCGCCATGAGGGCGGCCGACCCGCCGACGGCCACGGCGATGGCGGAGGCCGCGGCCGCGAACACCAGGGAGTTGCCCAACGCGGCGGCGGCGGTGTCGGGCAGCAGGTTGACCCGCTCGAAGAGGGCCCGGTAGTTCCGCAGCGAGTAGCCGCCGCCGGCCGAAAGCGACCGCTCCGCCAGCACCGCCAGGGGCAGGCCCAGCAGCACGGCCATCACGGCCAGGTTGGCGGCCACCCCGAAGCGGGACCGGCGGACGGCGCCGACGGGCTGCACCGGCTCGGGCCGGGACCGGCGCCGCTCCAGGAAAGTGGCCAGGGACACCAGGGCGATCACCGCCGCGAGCTGCACCCCGGCCAGGGCCGCGGCCGCGGTCAGGTCGAGCCGGACCAGGGCGTAGCGGTAGATCTCGGTCTCCACCGTGGCCCGGCCCGGGCCTCCCAGCACCAGCACCACCCCGAAGGAGGTGAACGAGAACAGGAACACGATGGCCGAGGCGGCGGTCACCGACGGGGCCAGGCGGGGCAGGGTGACCGAGGAGAAGACCCGCAGCCAGCCGGCGCCCAGCACCCGGGCCTGGTCCTCCATCCGGGTGTCCAGGCCGGCCCAGTGGGCCCCGACGACGCGCACCACCACCGCGTAGTTGAAGAAGACGTGGGCGATCAGGATGGCCCAGGCCGTGTGGCGCAGCCGCAGACCGTCGCCGTCGGCCAGCCCGAAGCGGTCGAACAGGCCCTCGAAGGCGGCGGCCACCACCACGGTGGGCAGCACGAAGGGCACGGTGACCAGGGCCCGCACCGCCCGGCGGCCCCGGAACCCCAGCCGGGCCACAGCCCAGGCGCCGGGCAGCGCTATCAGCACGGTCAGCGCGGTGGAGGCCGCGGCCTGCCAGAGGGTGAACCACAGCACCGAGCGGGCCGCGGGCGAGGCGAAGAGGTCGGCCACCGGGGCGAGGCCGGCCGAGCCGAGGCCCTCGGCGATCACCCCGGCCACCGGCCAGGCGAAGAACACGGCGAAGAACGAGACGACGCCGGCCGAGGCGGCGAACACCGGCAGGCGCCGCCCGGCGGCTCGCAGCCGGGCCGCCGAGGCCGCCGGGGCGGGTTTCGGGGTCAGCGGTCGGGCGGCGGGGCGCCTCGGCCGCTCCCGCGGACCGGGGCGCATCTCTGCCGGGTCGGTTTCGGGGCCAGCCGTCGGCGGCGGAGCTCAGCGCAGGACGATCTCCACCCACCGGTCGGTCCACTGGTCGCGGTTGGCCTCGACTACGGCCGGGTCGATCATGAGCGGGTCGTCGGCGAGGACGGCGTGCTCGGCGAACACGTCGGGGAGGGTGGCGGCGGAGGCCACGGGGAACACGAACATGTTCAGCGGCACGTCGTTCTGGAAGGCGGGGGTGAGCATGAAGTCGATGAGGGCCCGGGCCCCGGCCGGGTTGGCCGCCCCGGCCAGCACCCCGGCGAACTCGATCTGGCGGTAGCAGCCGTCGGTGACCACGCCGGTGGGGGGCGCGTCCACCGGCGGGTCGGCGAAGATCACCTCGGCCGGCGGGCTCGACGCGTAGGAGACGACGATGGGGCGGTCGCCGCCGCCCGCGGTGAACTCGCCGTAGTAGGCGTCCTCCCAGCCGGCGGTGACCGCCACCCCGTTGTCGCGCAGGGCGGCCCAGTAGTCCTCCCAGCCGTCGCCGTAGCGGGCGATGGTGGCCAGCAGGAAGGCCAGCCCCGGCGAGGAGGTCTCGGGGCTCTGGACCACGAGCTGGTCGGCGAACTCCGGGGAGATCAGGTCGTCGAGGTCGGCGGGCGGGGGGCCCTCCAGGGCGTCTATCCAGTAGTTCAGGCAGACGTCGCCGTAGTCGATGGGGGTCACCCGGTTGGAGGGGTCGAGCCGGAACCGCTCGGGGACGTCATCGAGGCCCGGCGACCGGTAGGGCTCGAAGATGCCGGCGTCGAGGCCCCGCTGCAGGAAGGTGTTGTCGATCCCGAACAGGACGTCGCCGAGGGGCGATCCGGCGGTGAGGACGGCCTCGGCCACGAGCTGGCCGGCGTCGCCCGCGGCGAGCTGCTCCACGGTGACGCCGGTCTGGGCGGTGAAGGCCTCCAGCGTCTCCGGCGAGAGGTTGAACGAGTCGTGGGTCAACAGGGTGACCGTGGTGCCCTCGATGGACGGGGGGTCGTCGCCCACGACCGCCGACGGCTCAGCCGCCGCGCTGTCGGTCCCATCCTCGGCCGCGACTTCGGCCGGGGCCGGGTCGTCGCGGCCGCAGGCGGCGGTCAGAGCCGCGGCCAGGGCCAGGGCGACGACGGCGACGGGCCGGAATCGGGCGGCTCGGATGATCTCGCGCCAGGCGCCGCCGCGCCGGGCTTCGGTCGAAGCAGTGCTCGGGTTCATGTCTTCCTCCGCTGGCATTACCCAGATCAGGTTGTCGGGTCGACGCCGCTCGCCATCGGCGGCGGGCGCCCTCTCAGCCCGGCTGTCCCGAGCTCCCCGGCATTAGGTTCAGGTCCAGGGTATCAAACGGGCCGGGGCTATCTTGTCGGGGTGGCCGAAGAGACCGATGGCCCGGACGAGCCCGGCCGCCCGACCGTCTCCGTCATCGTCCCCACCTACAACGAGGCCGAGAACATCGCCGAGCTCTTGGACCGGCTGGCCCTCGCTCTGGCCGGCCTTCCCCACGAGGTCATAGTGGTGGACGACGACAGCCCCGATGAGACCTGGCGGGCGGCCCAGGCCCACGCGGCCGGCGATCCGACGGTTCGGGTCATCCGCCGCCTCGAGGACCGGGGGCTGTCCTCGGCGGTGCTGGCCGGCATGGCGGCGGCCGAGGGCCGGGCCCTGGCCGTCATCGACGCCGACCTCCAGCACGACGAGACGGCCCTGCCCGAGATGGTGCGGTCGGTGACCGACGGGGGCAGCGACTTGTGCATCGGCACCCGGCGGGGTCCGGGCGGGTCGTTCGGGGAGATGACGCCGATCAGGCGGTTCGTGAGCTGGGCCTCCACCCTGCTGGCCCGCACGCTGGTGACCAAGACCCGCACCACCGACCCCCTCAGCGGCTATTTCGTCATCAGCCGCTCCGCCTACGAGGCGACCGCGCCCGCCATCAACCCCCGGGGGTTCAAGATCCTGCTGGAGTTCCTCGGGCGGGGCCGGGAGCTGCGTCTGAGCGAGGTGGGCTACGGGTTCCGGCCCCGGAGTCGGGGCGAGACGAAGCTGTCGGCCAACATCGTCCGCCACGACCTGATCACCATCTTGGACCTGGCTTCGGACGCCGTCCGCCGCCGGTTTTCATCCTGATCGGCTGGGGGCGTTCCTCCTGGGGCCACCGGGTTCTGTTACTGTTGGGCGGTCGGGCAGAGCCCGCAGAGAGACGAGGTGGGGCATATGGCCAGGACCAAGTATGAGCCGACGGAGCGGGAGAGGCTGGTTCTCGACTGTGTGGAGAATCCCCGGTACGACCGCCAGATCATCAACGGGCTCTCCCCGTTCATCAAGGGCACGGCGCCCGAGGACATGCAGGGCTTCTACAGCCCCGCCGAGCTCGAGAGGCTGATCGAGCTGCAGGACACCGAGCGCGACATCGAGACCCGGATGCCGGTCAAGATGACCCGCCACTACTTCGAGATGGCCCGCACCAGCGCGCCGCTCCAGAAGCTGGTCAAGGCCTCCCCGGAGGAGACCCTGAACATGGACGGCTCCGAGGACCCGGCCAACCAGATGTCCTACAGCCCGGTGGAGGGCATCCTCCACAAGTACGAGATGGCCCTGCTGTACGTCATCTCCACCTGCTCGGCTCACTGCCGGTTCTGCTACCGGGAGGAGCTGATCGGCCGCAAGGACGTGGCCCACTCCGACGGCACGGTCAAGAAGAAGGGCCTGGCCTCGGTGGCCGAGGTCACCGACTACATCCGGTCCTTCAACGACGCGGTGGCGGCCAACGGCGGCTTCCACCCCGACTCGGGGCGGCCCAAGCTCCGGGAGATCCTGCTGTCGGGCGGCGACCCCATGGTGCTGCCCAACAACAAGCTGGCCGGCTGGTTCACCGCCCTGGCCGAGGCCGGCACCGAGGTGATCCGGGTGGGGACCAAGGAGCTGGCCTTCTACCCGGAGCGGTTCGACGAGGCGTTCATGTCCATGCTGGACCGGTTCCACGACACCTTCCCCGAGGTGTGCCTGCGGATGGTGATCCACTTCAACCATCCCGACGAGTTCCTGGCCAAGGACGGCGACGGCGCCTACATCGCCGACGCCAACGGCTTCTACGAGTGGATCCCCGAGACCAGGCAGGCGGTGGACGCGCTGACCGCCCGGGGCTGGATCACCGTCGCCAACCAGACGCCGATCATCAGCGGCGTCAACGACGACGTGGGCTCGCTGCGCATCCTGCAGCGGGAGCTGCGGCAGCGCGGGATCGAGAACCACTACTTCTTCGGCGGGCGCGACATCATCGCCTACCGGGCCTTCAACGTCCCCATCGAGACGGCGTGGAAGCTGCTGAACGAGTCCCAGAAGTGGCTGTCGGGCATCGAGTCCCACGCCCGCATGTGCATCAGCCACTACAAGGGCAAGATCGAGGTCTCCGCCGTCGTGGACGAGCCCGTGCCGGGGATGGCCGGGGCCGAGAACGGCATCGTGATCTTCAAGATCCACCGCAGCCCGGCCGACGCCGCCACCCGGGGCAAGGTCTGCATCGTCGGGCGCAACCCCGACGCGGTGTGGTTCAACGAGTACGAGGACCGGATCATCTTCGACGAAGCCGGCATCTTCGACTACCTCACCAACGGGTCGGCCCCGGTCCCCGAACTCTCCGCGGTAGCCGTCCCCGCCTAGATCGGGCTCACCCGGCCGTTCCCGCCTAGCCCGGCCGGCCCCGGCCCGCCGGGGGCGGAGACCGGATTCAGCCCCAGCCCGGCGAGGTCTGATTCAGTCCCAGCCCAGGTCGGCCAGGGTGTCGTCGTCGATGCCGAAGTGGTGGGCGATCTCGTGTACGACGGTGACCGCCACCTCGTAGCGCACCTCCTCCTCGTCGTCACAGTTGGCGCAGACGGCCAGCCGGTAGACGGTCACCCGGTCGGGCATGGCCATTCCGCCGTAGTCGCCCCGCTCGGTGAGGGGCACACCCTCGTACAGGCCCAGCAGGTCTTCGGTCGGGTGGGCGTCCTCGACCACCACCGCCACGTTGTCCATCAGCTCGCCCAGCTCGGGGGGCAGCGAGTCGAGGGCGTCGGCCACCAAGCGCTCGAACCGGTCGGCCTCGATCACCACCACGGCCGAACCGTACCCCCGCACTGAGCCGGGCCGGGGCCGCGGCGAGAGGGCCGAGATTGAGCCGCGGGCAGGCTGGGCGGCTGGGGTAAGGCCCGTGGCGGCAGAGGCCGCGGCGGGCAGGGCGGGGCTTAGGGGGTAAGGCAGGGCGGCGAGGGGTGAGACCGGGCCCGCGGTGGGCGGGGCGACGGGTCGGTAGGGTCGGGCTGTGGGCGAGCCGGACGATCCGCTGCTGGCTGATCTGACCCCCGAGCAGCGGGAGGCGGTGACCACCAGGGCCTCGCCCCTGTGCATCGTGGCCGGGGCCGGGTCGGGCAAGACCCGGGTGCTGACCCGGCGCATCGCCTGGCAGGCGGGCCAGGGCGCCGCCGACCCCCGGCGGATGCTGGCCCTCACCTTCACCCGCCGGTCGGCGGGCGAGCTGCGGGCCCGGCTCCGCCGTCTGGGGCTGCGCGACCCGGTGAGGGCGGGCACCTTCCACGCCGCGGCCCTGGCCCAGCTCCGCCGGTACGGAGCCGACCGGGGCCGCCGCCCCCCGGAGATCCTGGAGAGCCGGGCCGCCTTCCTGGCCGAGATGAGGCCCCGCGACAGCCGGGACTCCACCACCCGGCTGGCCGCCGAGATCGACTGGGCCCGGGCCCGGATGATCCCGCCCGACCGCTACCCCGAGTTGGCCGCGGCCGCGAGGCGACACCCGCCCCGGCGGGTCGAGGCGGTGGCCGAGGCCTACGCCGCCTACGAAGAGGCCAAGCGCCGCCGCCGGCCCCGGCTGCTCGACTTCGACGACCTGCTCGTCGCCTGCCGGTCGATCATGGAGTCCCAGCCGGACGAGGCCGCGGCCCAGCGGTGGCGCAACCAGCATCTTCTGGTCGACGAGTTCCAGGACGTCAACCCGCTCCAGTTCGCCTTGCTGTGGTCCTGGATCGGCGAGGAGTCGACGGTCACCGTGGTCGGCGACCCCGACCAGGCCATCTACGGCTGGAACGGCGCCGACCCCGGGCTGATCGGCGACGTCGGCCGCCACCTGCCCGGCTGCGCGGTGCTGCAGCTTCGGACCAACTTCCGCTCCACGCCCGAGATCTGCGAGGCCGCGGGCCGGGTCCTGGGCCGAGAGCCCCAGCCGGCGGTAAGGCCCTCGGGGCCGGCGCCGACGGTCGCGGAGTGCTCAGAGCAGGACGAGGCGGCGGTGCTGGCCCGGCGCGTCCGCGGCTTGCGCCGGCCGGGGGCCCCGTGGCGGCACCAGGCGGTGCTGGCCCGCAGCAACGCCCAGTTGTCGCCCCTGCGCCGGGCGCTGGAGCGCCAGGGCATCCCGGTGGCGGCCCGGGCCGGGTCGAGCCCGCTGGATGACCCGGCGGTGAGGGACCTGCTCGCCTCCTGGGACCCCGGCGCCGGCCTGCGCGCCGCGGTGATCGACGCCCGGGCCGATCTGCACGAGATCATGGGGGCGGACGCGGAAGCCACAGACGCGGCCTGGGCGGACGGGGCCGGGGCAGATACGGCCACCGCAGGCGCAGGCGGGGCGGCCCGGGCTGTCGACAGCCGTGCGCTCCGGCCCGGCGCCGGTAGCGGGGCGGCTCTGGACGCGCTCTTGGAGCTGGCCGAGGATCATCTGGCCCTGGACCCCGGCGCCACGGTGGGGTCCTTCACCCTGGGGCTGCGGTCCGACCGCCGCTTGTTGGGCGAGGAGGACGGCGTCGAGCTGACCACTTTCCACGGGGCCAAGGGCCTCGAGTGGCCCATCGTCCACATCGTGGGCGCGGAGGACGGCTACGTGCCGGTGGCTCACGCCCGCACGCCGGAGGCCCGGGCCGAGGAGCGGCGCCTGTTCCACGTGGCCGTCACCCGGGCCGGCCAGGAGCTGCACGTGCTGTGGTGCCGCTGGCGCGGCGCGGGCGACGACGCCTCCGAGCGACGGCCCTCACCCTGGCTGGCGGCCGTCGGCGCCGCGGGCCGAACGGCCGGTGACGGCGCGCCCGGCGAGTCCGGCGCGGCCGAGATCATCGCCGAGACCAGACAGATGCTGCGCGACCGCCCCGAACCGATGCGATTCGGCCGCCGCGCCGCCAGCCGTCAGACCTGACCGAGACTTCGAGCCGCGCCGTCATCAGCAGTCAGACCTGACCGCGAACCTTTCAGCCCGTCATCAGCAGTCAGCCCTGACCGGGAACCTTTCAGCCCGCCGTCAGCAGTCAGACCTGACGGCGAACCCCCCGAACGCCGCGCCGTCAGCCGTCGGGTCTGAATCCCCGGGGGGTGGCCACCACCACCACGGTGGCGTCGCAGCGCTCCAGGACGGTCTCGACGGTGTGGCCCAAGAAGGGACGCCCGTCAACGTTGCGCAGCGCCGCCCCCAGCACCACCAGGTCGGCCTCCTCGGAGGCGGCTGCGTCCACCAGGCAGTGGGCGGCCGACGGCCCCTCCACCACCATCCGGCGGGGGGCGACGCCCAGTTCGGCCCCCAGGCCGGCGGCGCGGGCCATCAGAGCCTCGGTCACGGGGTGTGGCGGGTCGTCGCCCTCGCCGCGGCGGAACGGGTGGGCGAGCCAGTCGGGAAGGCTGGGACCGGGCCGCACCACCACGTGGGTGAGCACCACCTCGGTGCCGATCTGGGCGCTGAGCCCGTAGGCCACCTCCTGGGCGGCCCGGGAGGAGCGGGTGCCGGTCACCGGGACCACGGCCCGGGTGAAGGCGGGGGGCAGCGGGGTGTCGAGCCGGCGGGACCGCCGGACGATCACCACCGGCACCGGCGACTCCAGCAGCAGCTCGTCCACGGTGGGCGAGTAGAGCTGGCCCTCGTAGCGGGCGGCCACGCCCACCCCGATGGCCCCGTAGCCGAGCCGGGCCTCGGCCACCACCTCGGCGGCCACATCGGCGCCGCTCACGATCCGGTGCTCCACCTGGCGCCCGTGGAGCACGTCGCGGATCACCGACACGTCGGGCCGCTCCGCCCCGTCGGGCTGAATCGAGAGCACCGTGGCCGGAATCTCCGCCGGCCAGGCCATGTGCAGTATCTGAGCGGCGGCGATGGAGGCCGGCCGGCCCTGGGAGGCCAGCAGCAGCCGGTCCGACTTCACCACCAGGTTGCGGCTCAGCGCCTCCTCCCGCTCCAGCCGCTCCTGCTCGTCGGAGGAGCCCCGCCAGTCCCTCACCACCACCCTCAGGCTCACCGCGGCGAACACCGAGGTGACCAGGGGCACGAGGACGATCACCGCGTAGGCCGTCTCGCTGAACACGCCCAGCGACAGGCCCACCGAGGCGATCACGATCTCCAGCGCCCCCCGGGCGTTGAGCCCGGCCCCCAGGGCGACGGCGGCCCGGGGCGACTGCCCGGCCAGGCGGGCCCCGGCGAAGGCGCCCAGGAACTTGGCCGCCACGGCCACGCCCACCACCAGCAGCGTCCAGCCCAGCGCCGACCGCGAGGCCAGCAGGGTGAGATCGACCCGGAGCCCGGCGGTGGCGAAGAACACCGGGGCCAAGAAGGAGTTGGTGAGCGACTCGATGTGATGCACCACCTCGGGCTGCTGGAACCGGGAGCGGTGCAGCACCACCCCGGCCACGAAGGCGCCCAGCACCGCCTCGATCCCCAGGGCCTGGGTGATGACGCCGAACACCAGCATGGTGAGCACGGCCACGGTGAGCGCGCCGGGCAGGTCGGCCCCCTGGCGGCGCACCTCCTTGAGGCAGGCGTCCACCGCCCGCTGGCCCAGGGTCATGGCCAGCACCAGGAAGGCCCCCAGCCCCAGCACCACCCGCAGCGCGGCGGGCAGCGACACCCCGCCCCCGGTGGCGAAGCCGGTGAAGACGGCCAGCATCACCCAGCCGATCACGTCGTTGGCCATGCCGGCCGCCACGGTGATCTGGCCGAAGTCGCGCCGCATGAGGCCCAGCTCGGAGAGGATGCGGGCGATCACGGCCAGGGCCGACACCGACAGGGCGGCCGCCACGAACAGGGTGAAGACGGTGCGGTCGCCCTCGGCCCCCACGAAGGCCTCCGGCAGCACCGCCCCGGTCACCAGCCCGCCGATCAGGGGCGCGACCAGGCTGAAGCCGGTGACCAGCATGGCGGCCCGGCCCAGCCGGCGGATCAGATCCAGGTCGGTCTCGAACCCGGCCGTCACCAGCAGCAGGGCCACGCCCAGCCAGGACACCGCGAACAGGGCCCCCGAGGAGATCTCCTTGTCGGGCAGGAACCAGTGAAATCCGCTCTCCCAGAGTCGCCCGAACACCGACGGCCCCAGGATCACGCCCGCCCCCAAGTGCCCGATCACCGACGGCAGCCCGATGCGGAGCATCACGTGGCCCAGCCCCCGGGCCACCACCACCAGCACCAGCAACTGGGTCCAGAAGACCAGCAGGTCGTGCTCGCCGAGGGGGGTCAGCATCTCACGTCGAGGATTCTCAGACCGGCCGGGCCGGGTCGGCCGCGCCGTGGGGGGTTGTCAGCACCTCGCGGCCGAGTCGGCGGGAGACGTGGGGGGTCAGCACGGCAGGTCGAGATCGACGAGCACGGGGGCGTGGTCGCTGGGCGGGTCGCCCTTGGGGCCCTTGCGCTCGTTGCGGTCGATGAGGGCGTACTCGGCGGCGGAGGCCACCGGCCCCGACCCGAGCAGGAGGTCTATGCGCATGCCCCTCTTCTTGTGGAAGTCCCCGGACCGGTAGTCCCACCAGGAGAACAGCCCGGGCTCGGGGTGGAGCCCCCGGAACAGGTCGGCCAGCCCCCATCCGAGCAGGCCGGCGAGGCGGTCCCGCTCGGGCGGGCTGGTGTGGGTGGCGCCCTCGAAACGGGCCGGGTCGTAGACGTCGCGGTCGTCGGGGGCGACGTTGAAGTCGCCGCACACCACCACGGCGGCGCCGGGATCGGCCTGGCCGTCGAGGGCGGACCGCAGCCGCTCCAGCCAGCTCAGCTTGTAGAGGTAGTGGTCGTTGTCCAGGGACCGGCCGTTGGGCACGTAGCACGAGGCCACCCGCACCCCGCCGCAGGTGGCCCAGGCCAGCCGGGCGTCGGAGTCGGGCTCGACGCCGGGGCCGAACCCGGCGGCCGGGTCGCTCAGGCCCACCCGGCTGCACACCGCCACCCCGTTGCGGCCCCCGTCCTGGCCGTGGTGGAACGTCTCGTAGCCCAGGGCCTCGAAGGCCAGGGCCGGGAAGGACCCGTCGTCGAGCTTGGTCTCCTGCAGGCAGATCACGTCGGGGGCGAAGGACTCGATCCAGCGCTCCACCCGGTGGAGCCGGGCCTTCAGCGAGTTGACGTTCCAGGTGACCACCCGCACCGACCGGACCTTACCGGACCAGTCGAAGCGGCCAGGGACCGGGCCGACCGGAACCTATGCTGAGGCCAGATGAACGACTGGGAAGACCCCGGCTCCGGCGTCGGCACCGATCCATTAGGCCCCAACGCCTGGCTGGTGGACGAGATGCGGGCCCGGTGGCAGGCCGACCCCGGGTCGGTGGACCCGAGTTGGCGGACCCTGTTCGAGAACGGAGAGGCCGGGTCGGTGCCGGACGGCGCCGCGGTCCCGCGGTCCGGCGGGTCCGAACCGGCGCCCGCCCCCACCATCGACGCCACCGCCACCGACGTCACCGACCGCCCGCCGCCGGCCCCGGCCCCCCAACCGACACCCCCGGCACCCACCGGTCCGGGCCCGGCCTCCGAACTGGCGACCGCTCCCCCAGCCGGCCCGGCCCCGAGACCAGTTGAACGGGTCGGCCCCTCGGGCCGGGCCCCTACCCCGCCGCTCCCGGCGCCCACACCCCCGGCCGCCCCGGCCCCGGCTGAGCCGCCGAACAGCGAGGCCATCAGGGGGGTGGGGGCCCGCATCGCGGCCAACATGGAGGCCAGCCTGGCCGTGCCCACCGCCACCAGCTTCCGGGACGTGCCCGCCCGGCTGCTGGAGGTGAACCGCAAGATCATCAACGGCCATCTGGGCCGCAAGCTCCGGGGCAAGGTCTCCTTCACCCACCTGATCGGCTACGCGGTGGTTCGGGCCATAGCCGACGGCGTGGGGGCCATGAACAGCGTCTTCGCCGCTGGGGCCGACGGCCGGCCCCGGGTGATCCGCAGCCCCCATATCGGGCTAGGCGTGGCCGTGGACGTGGAGCGGTCCGACGGCAGCCGCACCCTGATGGTCCCGTGCATACACGACGCCGACACCCTCGGGTTCCGGGAGTTCGTCGACCGCTACGACGACCAGGTCGCCAAGGTGCGGGCCAACCGGGCCACCCCCGACGACCTCACCGGCGTCACCGTCACCGTCACCAACCCGGGAACGGTCGGAACCCGCCAGTCGGTCCCCCGGCTCATGTCCGGCCAGGCGGCGATCATCGGCATCGGGGCCCTGGCCTACCCGGCCGAGTACGAGGCGGCCGACCCGGCCGTTCTGGCCGATCTGGGCGTGAGCAAGCTGGTCACCGTCTCCAGCACCTACGACCACCGGGTCATCCAGGGGGCCGAGTCGGGCCTGTTCCTCCAGAGGGTCCGCGACCTGCTGCTGGGCACCGACTGCTTCTACGACGACGTCTTCCGCTCGCTGAGCATCCCCTACGAGCCGGTCGGATGGCGCCGGGACGTCAACCCGGTGGACCGCGAGGCGGGGATGCTCGAGAAGCAGGCCAAGGTCAACCAGCTCATCAACCAGTACCGGGTGAGGGGGCACCTGATCGCCGACCTCGACCCCCTGCGGGTGGACGAGCCCGAGGAGATGCACGCCGAGCTCGACCCGGCCACCTACGGGCTCACCCTCTGGGACCTCGACCGCGAGTTCCTGACCGGCAGCCAGACCGGCGTCTACGCGCCGGTGGGCGGCAACCGCCAAATGGCCCTGGGCGACCTGCTGGGGGTGCTGCGCGACGCCTACTGCCGCACCGTCGGGGTGGAGTACATGCACATCCAGGAGCCGGTCGAGAAGCGCTGGATGCAGGAGCAGATCGAGGGGGCCGACACCGCCCTGCCCCCCGCCGACCAGCGCCGCATCCTGTCGCGGCTCACCGCGGCCGAGGTGCTGGAGACCTTCCTGGGGGCCAAGTACGTGGGCCAGAAGCGGTTCGGGCTGGAGGGGGCGGAGTCGGCCATACCGCTGATCGACGCCGTCCTGGCCTGCGCGGCCGACGCCGAGATGGCCGACGTGGTGATGGGCATGGCCCACCGGGGCCGGCTCAACGTGCTGGTCAACATTGTGGGCAAGACCTACCACGAGCTCTTCGACGCCTTCGAGGGCGGGGTCGACGAGGACGACATCCAGGGCTCGGGCGACGTCAAGTACCACCTCGGCCAGTCCGGGACCTACACCAGCCCGGCGGGCAACTCCGTCACCGTCGAGCTGGCCGCCAACCCCTCCCACCTGGAGGCGGTCGACCCGGTGGTGGTGGGCATGGCCCGGGCCCGCATGGACGGGATCGACCCCGACTCCGACTACTGCCCCTATCCGATCCTGCCCCTGCTGGTCCACGGCGACGCCGCCTTCGCCGGGCAGGGGGTGGTGGCCGAGACGCTCAACCTGAGCCAGATCCACGGCTACCGGGTGGGGGGCACCATCCACGTTGTCATCAACAACCAGCTCGGCTTCACCACCACCCCGGACTCGGCCCGGTCCAGCCAGTACTCCACCGACGTGGCCAAGATGATCGGCTCGCCCATCTTCCACGTGAACGGCGACGACCCCGAGGCCTGCGTGCGGGTGGCCCGGCTGGCCTTCGCCTACCGGCAGCGGTTCAACAAGGACGTGGTGATCGACATGGTCTGCTACCGCCGCCACGGCCACAACGAGGGGGACGACCCCAGCTACACCCTGCCGGAGATGTACCGCCGCATCGACGCCAAGCCGACGGTGCGCGAGCAGTACACCAACACCTTGATGAAGCGGGGCGACATCACCCCCGCCGAGGCCGACGCGGCCCTGACCGACTTCCGCGACCAGCTCCAGGCCGCCCTGGACGAGACCCGCGACAGCGCCCGGCCCGCGGGCCTGCGGGCCCGGCCGGCCCCCAAGCCCCTCGGCGTCCTGCCCCACGTCCGCACCGCCATCGACCGGGCCATGATCGACCGGGTGTATCGGGCGCTGACCGCCGTCCCCGAGGGCTTCACCGTCCACCCCAAGCTGGCCCGGCAGTTCGACCAGCGCGACGACATGTTCGCGTCGGGGGAGATCGACTGGGCCCTGGGGGAGGCCATGGCCTTCGGGTCTTTGGTCTCAGAGGGCACCTCGCTGCGGCTGGCCGGCCAGGACTGCCGCCGGGGCACCTTCTCGCACCGCCACTCCACCCTGGTGGACCACGAGACCGGCGCCGAGCACGTGCCCCTGGCCCCGCTGTGCGTCGGCGGGGCCGAGCTGTGGATCTACGACTCGCTGCTGTCGGAGTACGCCTCTTTGGGCTTCGAGTACGGCTACTCGGTGGCCGACCCCGACGCCCTGGTGATGTGGGAGGCCCAGTTCGGCGACTTCGCCAACGGGGCCCAGATCATCATCGACCAGTTCATCGTGGCCGCCGACGTCAAATGGGACCAGCGCTCGGGGATCGTGCTGCTGCTGCCCCACGGATACGAGGGCCAGGGCCCCGAGCACTCCTCGGCCCGGGTGGAGCGCTTCCTGCTGCTGGCGGCCGAGGACAACATGGAGGCGTGCAGCCCCACCACCGCGGCCCAGTTCTTCCACCTGCTCCGCCGCCAGGTGATCCGCACGACGGCCCGCCGGCCGCTGATCGTGTTCACCCCCAAGTCGCTGCTGCGGGCCCGGTCGTCGCGGTCGCGGACCGAGGACCTGCTCTCGGGCACCTTCGAGGAGGTGCTGGGCGATCCCCGGATCGCCGACGGGTCCCTTGATCCCGCCGGGGTGGAGCGGGTGATCCTGTGCAGCGGCAAGGTGGCCTACGACGCCATGGCCCGGCGGGACCAAGTCGGCGCTCCGGCCGCGGTGGTGCGGGTGGAGCAGCTCTTCCCGTGGCCGTTCGCGGGGGTGGCCGACGAGGTAGAGCGGTGTCCGGGCGCCGAGATCGTCTGGCTCCAGGAGGAGCCCGAGAACATGGGGGCGTGGAACGCGGTGAAGGGCCGGCTGTACGAGGCCCACGGTGACGACCGCTCCATCCGCCGGGTGAGCCGGTCCGAGTCGGGCAGCCCGGCCGGGGGCAGCACCCGCGTCCACGCCCAAGAGCAAGAGGAGATCCTGGAAAGGGCCGTCGGGTAAAGGCGTGGAGCCCGCTGCCGAGGCCGCACGAGACGACGGCTGGCCGGGCTCGGAGCCAGCCGCTGAGGCCGCCGCCCGAGACGACCGCCGGCCGACCGCGGAATCCGCTGCCGAGGCTGTCCGGGACGACGGCGGGGCGGCCGGGACTGTCACCCGAGACGACCATCGGCTGGCTGCGGAGCTGGCCAGCGAGGCCGGCGAGCTGCTGGTGGAGCTGCGGGACCGGCTGACCCGCGGCGGAGCGCCGGCCGCGGTGCTGCGGGCCGAGGGCGACCGGCGGGCCCATCGGTTCTTGGCCGACCGGCTGGCCGCGGCCCGGCCCGGCGACGCGGTGCTGTCCGAGGAGGCCCCCGACGACGGGGCCCGGCTGCGGGCGGACCGGGTGTGGATCATCGACCCCCTCGACGGGACCCGCGAGTTCTCCGAGCCGCCCCGGTGGGACTGGGCCGTGCATGTGGCCCTGGTGGTCGGCCAGCGGCCCGCGGCCGGGGCGGTGGCCCTGCCCGCGGCCGGCCTCACCCTCTCGACCCTCGATCCGCCCGAGCCGCCGCCCGGCGGAGGCGACCCGCCCCGGCTGGCCGCGTCCCGCAACCGGATCACCTTCCCGGTGCTGCGGGCGGCCGAGGCCCTGGGGGCGGAGCTGGTTCTGATGGGGTCGGCGGGGGCCAAGGCCATGGCCGTGGTCCGGGGCCAGGCCGACGCCTACGTTCACAGCGGGGGCCAGCGGGAGTGGGACTCTTGCGCGCCGGTGGCGGTGGCCGCCGCCGCCGGGTGCTTCGCCAGCCGCCTCGACGGCAGCGAGCTGCGCTACAACCAGCCCGACGTGTACCTGCCCGACCTGCTCATATGCCGGCCCGAGCTGGCCGGCGCCCTGCTGGACGCCATCGGCGCCGGTCCTTGAGGCGGAGTCGGCGGTAGGCCATGAGGCTGGTGATCGCCCGCTGCACGGTCGATTACGAGGGGCGCCTCCAGGCCCACCTGCCCGAGGCCGTCCGGCTCATCATGATCAAGGCCGACGGGTGCGTGGCCGTCCACTCCGACGGGGGCGCCTACAAGCCCCTCAACTGGATGAACGCCCCCAACCGGCTGGTGGTGGACCCCGACACCGGCGTGTGGCGGGTGACCGCGCCCCGCACCGGCGACTCCCTGGTCATCACCGTCAGCGAGATCATCTCCGACGTCACCCACGAGCTGGGCGCCGACCCCGGCCTGCGCAAGGACGGGGTGGAGGCCCACCTCCAGGAGCTGCTGGCCGCCGACCCCTCCGCCATCGCCTCCGGCCTCACCCTGGTGCGCCGGGAGCACCCCACCGGCATCGGGCCCGTGGACCTGCTCTGCCGCGACCCGGCCGGCGCCACCATCGCGGTGGAGGTGAAGCGGCGGGGCGAGATCGACGGCGTCGAGCAGCTCAGCCGCTACCTCGAGTACCTCAACCGGGATCCGGGCCTGCGGCCGGTGAGCGGGATGCTGGTGGCCCAGCAGATCAAGCCCCAGGCCAGGGTGCTGGCCGCCGACCGCGACATCGACTGCGTCGAGGTGGACTACGACGAGCTGCGGGGCATCGAGTCGCCCAACCTGCGGCTCTTCTGAGCCCCGCAGACCTCTCACGCCCGCCACGGCTCGGTTCGACCCGGGCCAGGGCGCTCCCGGCGGTCCCGCGGGTCGCTCGGGCCGGCCGCAGGCGCCCTTTCTGAGCCCGAGGATGGCACCATGGGGCCGATGACGGGGACGGAAGCAGCGGGGACGGCCGAGGCCGCCGCCGGGCGCTCGGCGGTGGTCACCGGGGCCAGCTCGGGGATCGGCGAGGCGATAGCCCGGCGCTTTCTGGCCGAAGGCTGGCGGGTGATGACGGGGAGCCGCACCGAGCCCGCGGAGGTGGACGCCCCGTGGGTCCGCACCGACGTGGCCGACCCGGCCCAGGCCGGCGCCCTGGTCGACGCGGCCGCGGCCGCCTTCGGGAGGCTGGACGCGGTGGTCAACAACGCCGGGGTCCAGGTGGCCAAGACGGTGGCCGACACCAGCGACGACGAGTACGACCTGGTGATGGGGGTCAACGTGCGGGGCGTCTTCAACATGTGCCGGGCCGCGGTCCGCCAGATGCGCCACCAGCCCGGCGGCGGGTCCATCGTCAACATCGGGTCGACGGCCGGGTTCAGCGCCGACCACGGCATGGCCGTCTACAACGCCTCCAAGGGGGCGGTCCACTCGCTGACCAGGGCCGTCGCCATCGACCACGGCCGAGACGGCGTCCGCTGCAACGCGGTGTGCCCGGGCTGGATCGCCACCGAGATGGCCGACGCCGCCTTCGACCTGGCCCCCGACCCGGCCGCCGCCCGGGCCGCGGCCGTCGCCCGGCATCCGGTGGGGCGGCTGGGGCGGCCCGCCGACGTGGCCGCCCTGGTGGTGTGGCTGGCCGGCGACCAGTCCGCCTTCGTCTCCGGCAGCCTGTTCACCGCCGACGGGGGCCTCACCGCCCAGAGCCCCATCGGCCCCTGAAACCTCGCCGACCGCGGCAATCCGCGGGGTCGCGGCGGCCACGGGGCGGGGCTGATGGCCCTGCGGCCTGAAACCTCGCCGACCGCGGCAATCCGCGGGGTCGGCCCGGCGCCGGGCGTCGTTAGGCTGCCAGCCGGAGGGCGCGGCGATGACCCACACCACCTGTCCAGTCGCCGAGGTGGAGGCGCTGGTCGTCTCGGTGCCGGCCGCGGGCAACGCCTTCGCCGAGGGGGCCGAGGAGACGCTGCTGGTCCGGGTCACCGACGCCGAGGGCCGCTACGGGATAGGAGAGTCGGTCTGCACCCCGGCGGTGGTGAAGGCCATGATCGAGCAGGAGACCATCCACTTCTGGAGCCAGGGCATCCGCGACCTGATCGTGGGGGCCGACCCCATCGAGGCCCGGGCCCTCTACGACCGGGTGTACCACGCCAGCTTCTACCACGGCCGCCGGGGCACCCTCATCCAGGCCCTCTCGGCGGTGGACATCGCCCTGTGGGACCTGGCCGGCCGCCAGCTCGGCCTGCCGGTGTACAAGCTGCTGGGCGGGGCCCGCTGCGACCGGCTCCGCCCCTACGCCACCCTGTACCCGGGCGACGTATACGGCGGCCCGGTCGAGCCCCTGCTCGCCGAGATTGCCCGCCAGGCCGAGATCGCCCTCGACCAGGGGCTGCGGGCGGTGAAGGTGCCGATGCTGTTCGGGCCCGAGGTATCCGACGCCCGCATCGTCGAGATCGTCCGCCGGTGCCGGGAGATGATCGACGCTTCGGCCGCCGGGTGCGGCGAGGTGGCCGTGGCCCTGGACTTCGGCTACCGCTGGCGGGACTGGCACGACGCGGCCTGGACCCTCAAGCGCATCGAGGACTGCGGGGTCTACTTCGCCGAGGCTCCCCTGCGCCATGACGACCTCGACGGGCACGCCAAGCTGGCCGCGGTCTCGCCCGTCCGGGTGGGCGGGGCCGAGTTCGCGGCCGGGCGCTGGGAGGTCAGGGAGTGGCTGGAGCGGGGCGGCGTGTCGCTGGTGCAGCCCGGCGTCAGCCGGGCCGGGGGGTTCACCGAGCTGATGCGCATCGCCGAGATGTGCGAGATGCACGGGGCCCAGCTCGTGCCCCACAGCTTCGCCACCGGCATCACCGACGCGGCCAACTTCCACCTCCAGGCCGCGTCGCTCACCGTGCCGATGGTCGAGTTCCGCTCTTCCCGGCTGGGGCCGTCCCGCCTGCGGACCGAGCTGGTGTCGCCCCCCGAGCCGCCCATCGTCGACGGCTATGCCGAGCTTCCGACCGGGCCGGGCCTCGGCCTCGAGCTGAACGAGGACCTGGTGGCCACCCACACCCGGCCCGGATCATCCCCGGTCTGAGCATCCGATGTCGTTGCCCGGCGATCCCTGCTCAGAAAGCCGGTAGACGATGACCATCCGGGCCGATCTGGGGGGCAAGCGCACGCTGGTCACCGGCGGGGCCAGCGGCATCGGCTTGGGCGTGGTCCGCACCTTCGCCGCCAACGGCAGCACCGTGGCCGCCGCCGACCTGCCCGGCCCCCGCCTCGACGCCGCCTGCTCGGCCCTGGCTGCCGATGGCTATGACGTGTTCGCCGCGGGCGGCGACCTGCGCGACGGCGACGAGACCAACCGGATGGTGCGGGACGCGGCGGAGCGCATGGGGGGCCTCGACTACCTGGTGAACGTGGCCGGCCACCCGGTCACCCTGGAGATCATCGGGCCCGGCGACCTCGAGGCCCAGACCGAGGAGCTGTGGGCCGAGGCGCTGTCGGTCAACCTGCTGTCGGCCTTCCGCACCGCCCGGGCCGCCGCCTCCTACCTGCGGGCCTCCAAGGGCGCCATCGTGAACACCGCCTCCATGTCGGGCTGGCGGGGCGGGGGGACGAGCACCCCCTACAGCGTGGCCAAGGGCGGCATCATCACCCTCACCCGGGAGCTGGCCCGCGGCCTGGGGCCCGACGTGCGGGTCAACGCCATCTCGCCCAGCTACGTCCACCCCGACTCGACCAACTTCCCGCTCAAGTGGGACACCGTCTTCGCCGACTCCGAGAAGCTGCCGCTGGGGCGGCCCGGCACCGCGGCCGAGTACGCCGAGGTGTGCCTGTTCCTGTGCGCGGGCGCGTCCTACATAACCGGCCAGACCATCCACGTAGACGGCGGCTGGGATGCCTGAGGGAGCCGCGGCCGGCATCGCCTCAGCCAGTGCCGAGGAGCCGGCCGCCGCCGACAGCGCCGCGGCCAGTGCCGAGGAGCCGACTGCCGCCGAGAAACCGGCCGCCGCCGACAGCGCCGCGGCTGAGGAGCCAGACGCCGACAGCGCCGCGGCCAGTGCCGAGGAGCCGGCCGCCGCCGAAAGCGCCGCGGCCGGGATCGCCACCTGGAACCCGTTCGCGGGCAACCGGCTGGGCATCGACGGCGTCTGCTCCCCCGCCGTGGAGGGGGCCCGCGCAGAGGGCCGGGTGGTCGCCGTCGAGTTCGCCGACGGCGCCCGGCGGTCCTTCCACCACCAGTGGCTGCGCCACGCCTGCTGCTGCCGGCAGTGCGGCGACCCGGCCGACGGCATCCGCTTCTGCACCGTGGCCGGCTTCGGCGCCGACATCGAGCCGGCCCGAGCAGCCGCCGACCGGGGCGACCTGATCGTCACCTGGCCCGACGGCCACGTCTCCGTCTACGGCGGCGACTGGCTGCTGCGCCACGCCTACGAGCCCGCCGACCGGCGCCGCCGGTTCTCCTGGCGGCCGATCACCTGGAGGGCCGAGCTGGCCGAGGACTTCCCCACCGCCCATTGGGCCGACGCGTCCGCCGGCGGGCCCGGCCTGCTCGGGCTCTACCGGCGGCTCAGGGACTACGGGATCGTGCGCGTCACCGGCGCGGGCACCGACCCCGAGGCCACCGAGCGACTGGCCGCCCTGATCGGCCCAATCCACGAGACGACCGTGTACGGCCGGGTCTACGACGTGCGGGCCGAGCCGGTGGCCAAGCTCGGGGCCAAGACCGGCATGGCCCAGGCCCCCCACATCGACGACGCCTTCTACTACTCGCCGCCGGGCATCGACGTCTTCCACTGCCTGGCCAACGTGGACGAGGGCGGCGCCAGCACCTACGCGGACGGCTTCGCCGTGGCCGAGTCGCTGGCGGCCGAGGCGCCCGGCGCCTATCGGCTCCTGACCACGGTTCCCATCGGCCACGTGCGCCGCCACCCGGGCGAGATCGACCTGCGCAGCCGGGGCCCGCTGATCTCGCTGGACGAGCTGGGCCGGCCCTGCGGCATCCGCTATTTCGACCGGGCCCTGGCCCCCCTCGACGCCGACTTCGACACAGTCGAGGCCCTCTACGACGCCATCCGCCAGTTCAGCCGGAGGATGGCCAGCGCCGAGTTCACCGCCGAGGTGCGGGTGGCGGCGGGCGAGGGGGTGCTCATCGACAACCACCGGGTGATGCACGGGCGCACCGCCTTCGACCCGGCCTCCGGGCGGCGCATCCGGCTCTGCCACGTCCCCCGCGACGAGTTCCACGGCCGGCTCCGGGAGCTGGCCCGGGCCCTCGACCCGGCCGACTTCGACCTCCACCTGCCCCAGGGTTCCGCCCCCGCCGCCCCCGCCCCGTGAGGCGCTCGACCCCGAATTCGGGTTTTCTGAGCAAATCATTGCGGTATAGCGCAAATTTTTGCTCAGAAAACCAGGGAGAGGCCCGGTGAAAACCAGGGGGAGGCCCGGTGAGGCGGACGTGATGGGCCGGGGGGCGGGGCGGCGGGTCGATTTGCTGGTGGTGGGGGCCGGGCCGGCCGGCGCTGCCGCAGCCGTCCACGCCGCCCGGGCCGGCCTGGACACCCTGGTGGTGGACCGGGCCTCCTTCCCCCGCGACAAGTGCTGCGGCGACGGCCTCACCACCCTGGCCCTGCGGGAGCTGGAGAGGATCGGGTTCCGCCCGGACGCGGCGCGGTCGTGGCAGCCGGTGGGGGCCGCCACCGTTCGCTCGCCCTCGGGGCGGGAGCAGACCTTCCCCCTGCCCGCCGACGGCGTCTACGCGGCGGTGGCCCGGCGGACCGACCTCGACGCCGCCCTAGTGGAGCTGGCCCGGGCCGCGGGCGCCCGGGTGGCCGACGGCTGCGGGCTGGCCGGCGCCGGCGTTTCCGACGGCGGCCGGGCGGTCACGGCCGACATAGAGGGCCTGGGCCCGGTCACCGCCCGCTGGGCCGTCGGGGCCGACGGCATGTGGTCGCCCCTGCGCAAGGCGCTGGGCTGCGACTCGCCGGGGTACCGGGGCGAATGGCACGCCTTCCGCCAGTACTTCGGCGGCGTGGGCCCCGAGGCGGCCGAGGAGATGTTCGTGTGGTTCGAGGCCGATCTGCTGCCCGCCTACGCCTGGTCCTTCCCGCTGCCGGACGGCCGGGCCAACGTCGGCTTCGGCATCCGCCGGGACGGCCGCCGCCGGATCGGGGACATGGGCCGGATCTGGTCGGACCTGCTGGCCCGCCCCCACCTGCGCCGGGTGCTGGGCCCCGGCGCCGAGCCCGAGAGCCCTCACCGGTCGTGGCCGATTCCGGCCCGGATCGGCCGCATCCGGCTCACCGGTCCCCGGACCCTGTTCGTCGGGGACGCGGCCGCGGCCACCGACCCCATGACCGGCGAGGGGATCGGCCAGGCCCTGCTCACCGGCCGCCTGGCCGCCGAAGCCATCATCGCCGCCACCGAGAACGAAAACGGGAACGGCGCGAGGGCAGCCGCCTCTGAGAACGAGAACGGGGACGGCGCGAGGGTGGCCGTCAGCGAGTCCGGGAACGGAGAAGTAGGCACCGGGTCGGCCCCCGCCTACGACCGGGACGGGGACGGAGGCGCCGGGGTGGCCGCCGCCTACGAGCGGGCGGTGAGGCGCGAGCTGACGGCTGACGACCGGATGGCCCGGGCCATTGCCGCCCTGCTGGCTCGACCCCTAACCGCCCGGGCCGGTTTGCGGGCGGCAGGTGCCACCGCTTGGACCCGGCGGAACTTCGCCCGGTGGATGTTCGAGGACTACCCGCGGGCGGCGCTGGCCACACCCCGCCGGTGGCGGGCCAACACCTTCAACCGCCCGGGCCCGTTCGGGGACCGTACCCTCGGGCATCGTGGCGACCCGGCTCCCGACTCCTGACCTCGACCAACCTGAACCCGCTGAATCGGACCCGCAGCCCCGCCTCGACTCGCGCCATGGCTCGACCATCGCTGCGGAAAAGCCCGAACCCGCTGAATCGGGACCGGCGGCCGACACCTCGGTCGGATCGCCGGACTCGGCTTTTGGGCAGACTCAGAAACCCGGCGAATCGGAATCGGCGCCCGGCGGGCTCATGGCGGCCCTGGACTGCGCCGACGCGGCCGTCGACGCCTGGTGGGACCGCCGTCTGCGGGGCCGGGCCTGGGCTGACCGGTTGTTCTACGCCGCCTCCGAGGCGGCCAACCACTCGATCCTGTGGCACGGACTGGGGGCGGCCGCGGCCGCAGCCCGGCGGCGGCCCGGTGACGCCTTGAAACTGAGCGGCGCGCTGGGGGCAGAGTCAGCCTTGGTGAACGGCCCGGTCAAGTGGACCTTCCAGCGGCGGCGGCCCGTTCCCGACCAACCCCGCCCCCACCGGCTACGCCAGCCTCGCACCACCAGTTTCCCCAGCGGACACGCCAGCGCGGCCATGGTGGCGGCGGCGATGTTGTCGCGTCAGGCGAAAGGCCGGTGGTGGGGGCCAGCGGTATACGGGCTGGCCGCGCTGGTGGCCGCCAGCCGGATCCACGTGCGCATCCACCACGCCAGCGACGTGATCGGGGGCGTGGCCGTCGGAGCCGCGCTGGGCGCCGTCGCCCGACGGCTGCTGCGCTGACCCGACGCTAGCTCGGCATCCGCCGCCGCTGCGGGTGGTTTGGGCTCGGGCCGTCTCGACGGGAACGGCAGCGTCGAGGCTCGGGCCGTCTCGACGGGAACGGCAGCGTCGAGGCTCGGGCCGTCTCGACGGGAACGGCAGCGTCGAGGCTCGGGCCGTCTCGACGGGAACGGCAGCGTCGAGGCTCGGGCCGTCTCGACGGGAACGGCAGCGTCGAGGCTCGGGCCGTCTCGACGGGAACGGCAGCGTCGAGGCTCGGGCCGTCTCTGTGGGCGGTGTGGGCCTAGGCCGTCGCGACGTGGACGGCAGCGCTGAAGCTCAGGCCGTCTCCGCGGCCACGGTGGAAGTGAGGCTCAGGCCGTCTCGACGGGAACGGCCGAGGCCAGGGTCTGCTCGTCTGTCTTTCCGTCCAAAGTCTTTCCGTCCAGCAGGGACCGCACGTCCAGCAACAGGTCGACCACCTCGATGGCGGGGATGATGTCGCGCCGCTGGACCCGGCTGAGGCCGTCGTCGATCAGGGCCACCGCCTCGGGGATCGGCTTTGTCTCGACCATTTCGATCGTGTCGTTCACCCTGGCCTCCGCTTCGACTCGCGACGGATCGCGAACTCTTTCCCGTGGGGCCGAACCTTACCCGCTCGCGCCGACATCGCGTGGAACGGGCGCCGCCCGCGCCGCCAACCCGGCCGTGCCGTCGGCCACAACACCGCCGGCGCCGGTGCGGCGCCCTCCGCGAAAACGGCGGGCCCCGTGCCGTCGGCCACAACACCGCCGGCGCCGGTGCGGCGCCTACGGCGGGCACCCTCCGCGAGAACGGCGGGCCCCGTGCCGTCGGCCACAACATCGCCGGCACCCGGTCCCCCCCCCCCCCCTGGCCGCCGGGGCCGTCCTAACATCGGCCCGTGGAGTTGGAGGGGATCGTGGCCGTCGTCACCGGAGGGGCGAGCGGGATCGGCCGGGCCCTGGCCCGCGAGCTGAGCCGGCAGGGGGCGACGGTGGCGGTGGCCGACCTCGACGGGCCGGGGGCCCGGGCCGCGGCCGGCGAGATCGGCGGGCTGGGGGTCGAGGCCGACGTCACCGACGAGGCCGCGGTGGCCGGCCTGATCCAGCGGGTGGAGCGGGACCTGGGCCCCCTGGAGCTGTGGTGCGGCAACGCCGGCATCGGCGGGCCGGCCGGCGGCGTGGAGCTGTCCGACGAGGCCTGGACCCGCTTCTGGTCGGTGAACCTGATGGCGCACGTCATCGCGTGCCGCCATCTTCTGCCCCGCTGGCTGGAGCGGGGGTCGGGGCATCTGCTGGTCACCGCCTCCGCGGCTGGCCTGCTCACCAACCTGGGCAACGCCCCCTACGCGGCCACCAAGCACGCGGCGGTGGCCCTGGCCGAGTGGCTGGCCATCGCCTACGGCGACCGGGGCGTGCGGGTGTCGTGCCTGTGCCCTCAGGGGGTCAGGACGCCCATGACCGAAGCCGACGGCGACTTGGCCGTCGAGCAGGTCCGGGCCCTGGGCCTGATGGAGCCCGAGGAGGTGGCCGAGGTGGCCGTGGAGGGGCTGCGGGCCGACCGGTTCCTGATCCTCCCCCACCCCGAGGTGGCCGGCTACGAGCAGCGCCGGGCCGGCGACCGGGAGCGGTGGCTGGCCGGGATGCGCAGGATGCAGCGCGACCTGGGGATCGAGCCCCCCGGTCCGTGACCCTTCCGGCCCCCGCGATCGGCGGGCGGCCCGGGCCGGACGGCAGTGCCCGCTGACCCCGGAGCGCCCGAGCTGGACCGAGACCCGGCGCCGGGGCCCGCTGACTTGGCCGGGGTCCCGGATCACGGGGTGCCGCTGGCCTTGGCCGACCTGCACCGGTCGATGGCCGTCGGCGACACGGTGGAGGTGACCGGGATCGAAGGCGCCCTCCCCTATCCCGAGCGGCGCCGCGATGCGGTGGCCGGGGCCGGGTTCACCGTCGTGCGCTCGCGGGGCCGGGGCCTGGTGCTCCGCCGGGACCTCACCCTGGCCGACACGGTGGGGGCGGGAATGCGGCTGCTGGTGTGCGGGCTGAACCCGAGCCCGTGGGCGGCCGACACCGGCGTGGGCTTCGGCCGCCCCGGCAACCGGTTCTGGCCCGCGGCGCTGGCCGCCGGGCTGGCCTCGGCCGACCGCGACCCCCGCCGGGCCCTGGTCGCCGACCGGATGGGGATGACCGACCTGGTGAAGCGGGTCACGGCCCGGGCGGCCGAGGTGAGCCGGTCCGAGTACCGGGCGGGCCTGGCCCGGGTGCAGCGGCTGTGCGAGTGGCTCCGGCCCGAGGCGGTGTGCATGGTGGGCCTGTCCGGCTGGCGGGCCGCCGCCGATCGGGGCGCCTCGGCCGGATGGCAGGACCGCGGGCTGGGGCCGGCCCCGGTCTACGTGATGCCCTCCACCAGCGGGCTCAACGCCCGAACAAGGCTCGAAGACCTGACCCAGCACCTGCGGGCCGCCCTGGCCGGACCGGCGGCCGAGCGGCCATTGGCGCCCTAGATGGCCTTGTCGTCCCAGTGTTGACGGCAGGCGGTGGGTGTGGGCGGCGCTGCCGCGGTTGCGCCGTGGCGGACCTCACCGGCTAGGAGGGGGCCAGGGCCCGGATGACCTCGGCCTCGTCGGCGCCCTCGACGGGGATCAGGGCCAGCACGGGGCAGGACACCCCGCTGGCGATGTAGGCGGCCACCCGGGCCCGGCACTGCTCGAAGGAGCCGTGTGTGACCAGATCGTCCACCACGGCCTCGGGTATCTTGGCCAGCGCCCCCCGGCGGTCGCCGGCCTCCCACTGCTCCCAGTGCTCGCCCAGGGCGTCGCCCCGGCCCAGCCATTGGTGGAAGGCCTTGTAAACCGGCACGTTCACATAGGCGGCCAGCAGGAAGCGGGCGGCGGCCAGAGCCTTCTCCCGGTCCGGGGTGGCGATGACGAAAAGGCGGGCTGCGATCTCCGCGGCGGGGTTCTCCGCCCGCACGATGCCGGACACCCGGCTGGCGTCGGCGGGCGAGAGCCAGTTGACGATGGCACCGTCGGCCTCCCGCCCGGCCAGGCCCAGCATCTGCTCCCGCAGGGCGGCCAGCAGGACGGGCGGCGGCTCGGCGACGGGCACCCGCAGCCGGAATCCCCGCACCGAGAAGGTGTCGTAGTCCTCGGTGACCTTGCCGCCGGCGAAGGCGGCCTTCAGGAACCGCAGGGTGTCGCGGGCCCGCTTGTAGGGGTCTTGGAACGGGATCCCGTTCCAAGACTCGACGATCACGTTGGACGACGTCCCGATGCCTAGCACGAACCTCCCCGGCGCGGCCGAGGCCATGGCCGCGGCCGACTGGGCCAGCAGGGCCGGGCCCCGGGTGAAGACGGGCAGGATGGCGGTTCCGAGCCGCAGGCCCGGGGCCCACGCCGAGGCCAGGGCCAGCGGGGTGAGGCCGTCGCACCCGTCGGCCTCGGCCGACCAGGCGTCGGTGTAGCCGAGGTCGGAGAGCCCGGCGATGGCTTCCCGCTGGGCGTGAAGGGGACCCGACAGGGGGATGGTGATGCCGTGGCGCTGCATGGCCGCCAGGGTCGCGGCCCCCGGCGGCGGGCGCAAGCCGGACGGTCCGCAACCGCCTGAGCGAAGGCGGGCGCAAGCCGAAACGGCGGCGGGCCGGGGGCCACTGTCACACCCCCTGGCCATGATGGAGTCATGACCGATCAGCTCGTCCTCATCCACGCCGAGGCCCGGGTCGAACCGGAGTGGCGCCTCGATCCCGCCACCCGCGAGCGCGGCCGCCGCGAGGTGGCCAGGGCCCGCCGCATCCTCCACCAAGCCCGCGACCGAGCCGCCGACCCCCTGGCCACCGCCGCCTGACCGGGACCGCCGGTCCGGCCGACGCTCAGCCGTTCGCCGCCTTGCGCCTCTCCCCGACCCCGACCCGGAACCACCGGGCCCCTTTCACCCCAAATCGGGGATAAACTGAAACATCAGCTTTTATATTTGAATATCGTGAAACATGCCATTTTAGGGTTGGCGGGTTTTATCATGCTGGTCGGATGCGGCAAGGCCGGACCGGAAGCTGACGCCGAGCCTGGCGAGGAGTACGGCTCCTTCGCCCCCAACGCGGCGGTGGAGAGCGTCGTCGACGGCGACACCATCGTGGTGGCCTTGGACTCGGGGGCCGAAACGGTCAGGCTCACCGGCATCGACACTCCCGAGACGGTTGATCCGAACCGGCCCGAGCAGTGCTACGGCGCCGAGGCGTCGGGCCACCTCGAGAGCCTGCTGCCCGTGGGAACGCCCGTCACCCTCGTTCTCGACGCCGAGGCCCGGGACCACTACGGGAGGCTGCTGGCCTACGTGATGCGCTCCGGCGACGAGCTGTTCGTCAACCTGGAGATGGTGGCCTCCGGCCACGCTGCGGCCCTCTCCATCGAGCCCAATCGATCCTACGAAGCCGCGTTCAGCGCGGCCGAGGCCCGGGCCCGCTCGGCCGGGCTGGGCCTGTGGGGCGCCTGCGGCGGGCCCGACATGCCCCTTAACTGACCCGGACCCGCCGATCCACGGCCTCTCCCGAGGGCCGTCGGGTACCTTGGCCCCGTGGACTCGCTGACCGAGCGGCTCGGCCATCCGGCCGGCGCCAAGCTCGTGATCGTCAGCGCCGACCGGATCGGCACCACCCACGCCTCGACCGCGGGCGGATATCAGGCCATCCGGGCGGGCGCGGCCACCACCGGCGCGGTGGTCATGCCCGGGGCCTGGTCCCGGCACGCGGCCGAGCTGTACCGGGGCGAGGACTTGGGCGTGCATCTCACCCTCAACTCCGAGCTCGACTGGTTCCGCTGGGGCCCTCTCACCAGCGCCCCCAGCCTCCTCGACGGCGACGGGGGCTTCCCCCGGACGGTCCAGGACCTATGGGACCACGCCGACTTGGACGAGGTCCGCCGGGAGTGCCGGGCCCAGGTGGAGCGGGCCGTGCTGTGGGGGTTCGACGTGACCCACCTCACCACCCACCTGGGGGCCATGCAGCAGCGGCCGGAGTTCTTCGACGTGCTCGTGGACCTGGCCGTCGCCTTCGACCTCCCGGTCCGGCTCGAGGGCGCCGAGGCGGAGGCCAACGCCGGCTTCCCCTTCCGGTCGCTGGCCGCCCAGGAGGGCTTGGTCGCCCCCGATCACTTCCGGCTGGTGAGGGGGGCGGCCCGGACCCACGCGGCCGAGACCCTGGCCGACCTGTTGCCCGGCGTCACCGAGTTGTCGCTGAGCCCCGCCCTGGACGAGCCCGAGATCCACGCTGCGGACCCCGCCGCGGCCGGACGGGTCGATGACCTCGACCTAGCCGTCTCCGGCGAACTGGAGAGAGCCGCCGCCGCGGCCGGCGCGACCTTCATCGGCTACCGGGCCCTGCGAGACGCCCAGCGGGCCCGAAGCTGAAGAGCGCAGTCAGCCGCGGTCCCAAGACGACAGGGCGGCGCTCAGGCCCGGTCCGCGGGGCACCGGAAAGCGCTCAGACCCGGCTGGCACGGCGGCCCGGGTCAGCGGTTTAGGCCGAGGTAGCTGGCGTCTAGCAGCTCGCGGTCGGCCAGCAGGTCGGGGGCCGGGCCCGACATCACCAGGTCGCCGTGGCTGAGCACGTAGCCCCGGTCGCTCACCGCCAGGGCCAGGTCCACGTGCTGCTCCACCAGCAGCACCCCGGCGCCAGTGTCATCCGCGATGCGGCGCACCACCGGCATCAGCTCCTCATAGACGATGGGGGCCAAGCCCAGGCTCATCTCGTCGATCATCAACAGCCTGGGCTCGCTCAGGATGGCCCGGCCCAGCGCCAGCATCTGCTGCTCGCCGCCCGACAGCAGCCCGGCCGGGCGGTTCATCAGCGGCCCCAGGGCCGGGAAGAAGTCGGTGGCCGCCGCGGTGTCCACCCGCCCCTTGAGCCGGGCCAGCCGCAGGTTCTCCCGGACGGTGAGCTGGAACAGGATGCCGCGGTTCTCCGGCACGTGGGTCACCCCCCGGCGGGCGGTCAGATGGGCCTGGCGCAGCCCCCCGACCGGCGCCCCGCAGGCCATGATCCGGCCGTCGATGACGCTCACCATCCCCGAGACCGCCATCAGCGTGGTGGTCTTGCCCGCGCCGTTGGGGCCGAGCAGGGCCACCACCTCGCCCGCGTCCACCCGCAGGTCGAGGCCGCGCACCACCGCCACCCCGTCGTAGCCCGCGTGCAGGCCGACTATCTCCAGCACCGCGGTCACGGCCGGCTCACCGCCCTCCGACCGGCATGACCGCCCGCTCGCGCCCACTCACCGTCGCAACTGGCATGACCGCCCCGCTGCGCCCACCCGGCACCGTCACCCGGCTCACTGGCTTGTCCCGGGGTCGTCGCCGCGGCCGTGGGAGCCGAGGTAGGCGGCCACCACCGTCGGGTCGTCGCGGATCTCGGCGGGGGCGCCGGTGGCGATGAGCGAGCCCAGCTCGAGCACGTGGATGCGGTCGCACACCCGCAGCACCAGGCTCATGTCGTGATCGACCAGCAGCATGTCGTAGCCGGCCTCCACCAGCGACCGCAGCCGGTCGCCCAGCCACACCGTCTCGGCCCGGTCGAGCCCGGCGGCCGGCTCGTCCAGCATCACCAGCGCCGCCCCGGCCACCAGGGCCCGCCCCACCCCCACCAGCTTGCGCCGGCCCTGCGACAGCTCGGTGGGCTGGCGATCGGCCACGTCGCCCAGCTCCAGCAGCTCCATCACCTCTGAGACGCTCTCGGGGGCGGCCGAGCCGAGCACGTAGTCGCTGACGGCGCCCCGGGGCGTGAGCCGCCGACTGGCCACGTCCAGGTTGCTGCGCACCGAGATGTCGTCGAACAGCTCCAGCGACTGCCAGGTCCGGGTCAGCCCGGCCCAGGCGATGCGGTGGGGGGCCATCTGAGTCAGGTCCCGGCCCCGGAAGCGCACCCGGCCGGCGGTGTTGCCGGGCAGGAAGCCGGTGACCGCGTCGATGAAGGTGGTCTTGCCCGCCCCGTTGGGCCCGATCAGCCCGGTCAGCTCGCCGGACCGGCAGTCGAGGCTCACCTGGTCCACCGCCACCACCCCGCCGAAGCGCACGGTGAGCCCCTCGGTCTCCAGCACCGCGTCCGCTGCCCCTGACTCGCCTCCCGCATCGGTCACCGCACCCGCCGCCCCGGACCCGACGCCGGTCGCCGAAGCCGCGCTCACCGGTCCGCCCCCACGGCCTCGGCCCCCGCCGCGCTCACGGCTCGGGCCCCCCGGCCGTTGCCGCCGCCGCGCTCGCCGCAGACCGGCGGTCCCGGCGAACCCGCAGCCAGCGCTTGACCCTCTCTCGCTGCTGGCGGTCGAAGCCGTCGATGCCCTGGGGGTTGACCACCGCGGTGACGGCCAGGGCCACGCCGGCCACATAGGTCTCGTAGCGGCCCAGCTCGATCAGCTCCTCGCCCAGCACCACCCCGATCCCCGAGGCGAACAGCGTCCCCGCGTACAGCGCCCCGGTGACGGTGGAGATGCCGCCCAGATAGGCGAAGGCCAGGATGGAGAGGTTGGCCAGCACGCTGAAGCTGCCGATCTTGATGGCCCCGAGCTTGTAGCCGTTGAGCGCCCCGGCGATCCCGGCCAGAAAGGCGGCGATCCCGAAGGCGGCCAGCTTCACCCCGGCCACGTTCACCCCGGCCGCGGCCGCGGCCCGCTCGTTGGCCCGCACCGCCAGCATCTGCTCGCCCAGCCGGCTCTGGCGCAGCCGGATCACCGCCGCGCAGGCCAGCGCCAGCACCACCAGCACGAACAGCCCGAAGGCCGGGGTGGGGATCTCGTCGCCGTTTATGGGGAAGCCGGAGGTGGGGCCGAACTCCACGCCGAACAGCGACGGGTCGTCGAAGGACCGGTTGGGGTTGCCCTCGATGCGGAACCAGCCGTCGCCTCTGAACAGCAGCTCGTCGATGGCCAGGGCGCTGGCCAGGGTGGCTATGGCCAGCGACGCGCCCCGCACCCGCAGCGCGGGCAGCGCCAGCACCAGCCCGAAGGCGGTGGCGGCCAGCGCGGCCAGCAGCGGGGCCAGCGGGAAGGGGATGCCGGCCTCGGTGCCGAAGGAGGCCAGCCCGGCCGCGGCCACCCCGGTGAAGGCGAGCTGGGCCAGCGATATCTGGCCCACGTACCCGGTCACCACCACCAGGCTCAACGCCAGGATGGCGCCGATCATGGAGTTGGTCATGCCCGTCCGGTAGTCGAAGGGACCCCAGATCACCACCGCCGCGGCCAGCGCCACCCACGTCAGGGCCAGGGCGGGCCGCCACGGCGACGGGAGGGCCCGGGGCAGCTTCCCCGTCTCCACCGCCCCCCGGGGGGGCAGCACCTGGCCCCGGGCCATCATGGCCACCACGATCACCGCGAAGGGCAGCACCGCGTCGAGGTTGAGGTCGGGGAACCACTCCAGGTCGATCTCCGCGTACAGCAGCGCGTTCTGGGCCATGGCCAGGCCCACCGCGCCCACCGCGGCCACCCAGAACGAGGTGAACCGGGCCAGCAGCGCCGCCCCCAAAGCGGGCACGATGAACAGCGTGAAGTTGAACGGGGTGAGGCTGGTGGTGGGCGCCACCAGGACGCCCACGAACCCGGCCAGCACCGCGGCCAGCATCCACGACAGGGCGGCCTGGCGGTCGGCGGATATGCCCATCAGGGTGGCGTAGCGCTCGTTCTCGGCCGCGGCCCGGGTGTGCAGCCCGAAGCGGGTCCAGCGGAACAGCGCCCACAGCCCCGCGGTCAGAGCGAGGGTGACGGCCAAAAGAACGAAGCGGTCCCAGGGCACGATCGTCCCGAAGACGTCGACGGTGCTGCGGCGCACCGAATCGGGCAGCAGCGGCTCGATGGCCGGCGGGCGGGACCCCCCGAAGCGGATCACCACCGCGCTCTGCAGGGCCAGCATCAGCCCGATCGAGGCCACCACCTTGGTGAGCGGGGGCTGGTAGCGCAGGGCCCGGAACACCAGGAAGTGGAAGGCCAGGCCCAGCAGCGCGGCCACCGCCAGCGCCCCGGCCAGCGCCGCCCACTTGTTCCAGCCCTCCCCGAGGTTGACGAAGTCGGGGAAGTCGATTATCTCGACGCCGAAGACGCCCTCTATGGGGGCCAGCGGGTTGGGCAGGGGCGGCACCGGCAGGTCGCCCGAGCTCTGGAGGCTGGTGTAGGTGTAGGCCACGTAGGTGGCGATGGCGCCGTGGGCGAAGTTGATCAGCCCCGACGAGCGGTAGGTGAGGACCAGGCCGATGGCCAGCGCCGCGAATATGGCCCCGGCGCCGGAGCTGAGCAGGATCTGCTGGAGATACGGACCCACGACTCCCCCGGTGGTTCGGTGACGGTCCGGGGCCGCCGGCGGTCAGCGGCCCCGGACCTTACCCGAGAGGCGGACCGGGGATTCCCGGCCGGGCGCTCAGCCCAGCAGCGGGTCGAACAGCGCCACGTCGACCAACTGGAAGTCCTCCAGCGCCACCCATTCGCCGTCTTGGAGGCTGACCACGATGGCGGCCGAATTGCAGGTCGAGGCCCAGATCCCCACGCCCGGGCAGTCCATGGTGTCGGGTCCGAGCAGGATCGAGCCCGACCACTCCTCGGCGGCCGCGGCGATGTCGGCGCCGGAAGGCACTCCCCCGGCCTGCTCGACGGCCAGCTCCAGCACCTGGCGCAGGAAGTCCATGTTCATGGTGGCGGCGAAGGCCAGGCCGAAGGGAGGCTCCGCACCGGCCTCCTCGTAGATGTCGCGCACCATCTGGGCCTGCGGGTCATTGGTCAGGGTGCCGCGCCCGCCGGTTACCATCCGCCAGCCCTCGGCGGTGCCCGCGGTGCGGAACTCCTCCCCGACGCACCAGTCGCCCATGTAGGCGGGCACGTCGCCGACGCCGAGGGCCTCCATGGCGTCGCGGGTGGGCTGGCAGGCCGCCGACTCGCCGATGAGCAACACCAGGCCGTCGGAGTTCTCCACGCCGGCCCGGGTCATGGCCGGCAGGAAGTCGGCCTGGCCCATGTTTATCTTCACCGGCGTGAGCGTGACCCCGCCCAGCGTGGACAGGAAATAGTCGACCACGGCCAGGGTGGCCTCGCCGATGTCGCTGTCGTCCACCAGCACGGCCAGGCTGGAGGCGCCGTCCTCTTCGACCGCGAAGCGGATCACCTCATAGGCCAGCGGCAGCAGGCCGGGGTCGGTGCTGTAGAGGCCGGGCTGCAGCGAGTCGGGCACGTCCCAGAGCATCTGGCCGATCATGGGCTTGTTCGCCCCCGTCGGGCCCAGCACCTCGTACACCGGGGCGCTGTTGAGCACGGTGGCGATGTACACGAACTCCGCCGAGTCGTCGTTGGCGAACCGCTGGGCGCAGGCCTGGGCCGACTCCGGGTCGTCGCCGGAGGTACACAGGTCCATCTCCAGCATGTGGCCGTCGATGCCGCCGTTGGCGTTGATCCAATCGACGAAGATGCGGGTGTTCTCCGAGACCTCCGGCCAGGCGTAGAGGCCGTCTTCCTGGTTGATGACCGCCATCTTGATGGGCGGCTTCGCCTCCTCCGCCGGCTGGGTCGGCGCGGGCGCGGCGGTGGTGTCGGGCGCGGACGGCTCGTCGGGCTCCTGATCGGGCTGGTCGGGGGCCTCGGTCGCGGGCGGGGCGGTGGTGGCGGTCGTGGCGCCGCCGTCGTCGCCGTCGTCGCCGCCGCAGGCCGCGGCCGCCAGCGACACGACGGCGCAGACCGCGATCAGCCAACGTCTCGATCCGGTTATGAGCACGGTGGAAACTCCCTCCATCGCCCCGGCGGGCGGGGCGTCTGAGAACATGGCAAAGGCACGATCCGGGCCGTGCCTGCGCCGCAGTTTAGAGGCGGACCGATCCGACGCTCACTCGGGGAGGAGCGGCCGGGTCAGGGCAGCAGGCCGTCATGGACGGGCCGCTTCACGGGCCGCCAACCGTCGGCCCCGGGGCGACCCGGGCTAGGGCAGCAGGCCGCCGTCGACGGGCATCAGCACCCCGGTGATGTAGGAGGCGGCGGGCGAGGCCAGAAACGCCACCGCCCGGGCCACGTCGTCGGGGTCGCCCCAGCGGCCCAGGGGCACCCCCCGGATCAGCCGGTCGGAGGCCTCGGCGTCGCTGATCCCCTCGAGCCAGGACACCAGCCGCCGGTTGGCCACCGCCATCTGGGTGTCGATGGGGCCGGGGCAGACCCCGACGCAGCGGATGCCGTCGGCGCCGTGCTCTTTGGCGATGAGCTTGGTGAGGGCGGTGACGCCGAACTTGGTGACGTTGTAGGCGCCGTAGCCGGCGTCGGACACGATCCCGGCCACCGAGATGTTGTTGACGATCACGCCCCCGCCCCGAGCGGCCATGACCTCAATGGCCAGCTTGCACATCCGGCGGGTGCCCATCACGTTGACCTGCCAGGACAGGTCCCACCCCTCGTCGCTGCCGATCATCACCGGGCCCACGCCGGTGGTGGCGGCGGCGTTGTTGAACAGCACATCGAGCGAGCCCAGCTCGTCGGCGGCCAAGCCCACCGCGGCCTCGGCCTGGGCCTGGTCGGTCACGTCTAGGGGCGCGGCCAGCACCCGGGCCCCGGTCTCGGCTTCCAGCTCGGCGGCGAAGCCCTCCATGGCGGCCAGGTCGTCGCCCAGGCCGTGGGTCTCGTCGGGGCGCAGCTCGGGGCGGTCCCGGGCCAGGTCGGTGATCAGCACCGAGGCCCCGGCTTGGGCCAGCCGCCGGGCCGCGGCCTGGCCGATCCCGCCGCTGCGGCCGGCCCCGGTGATCAGCGCCACCTTGCCCTCGAGGTCCCCTGCTGTCGTCATGGGCTCCGCCTCTCTGTTCTGCTGCCCGCGTCCCGAGCGCCCGTCAGCGGCCCATTATCACCGGCAGATCCAGGCGCGAGCAGCCCGGCCGCCGTCCCGATGCGCCAGCGGCGTCGTCAGGCCCAGTCGGCGTCAGCCCAGGTCGGCGCCGAGTCTTTCCATCACCTCTTGGCTGTAGCCGGCGCCGATGCCGTCGTGGGCCCCGACCAGCGAGCCGGTGAGGGTGGCGCTGGCGTCGGAGGCGAGGAACTGGAACACGGGGCCCAGCTCGGCGGCCCGGCGGTAGACGCCGTTGGCGGTCATGCGCCGGATCACCTCCACATCCGGCGCCGACTCCGAGCCCATCTCGCTCTCGACGATGCCGGGCAGCACCGCGTTGATCCGCACCCCGCGGGGGCCGAGCTCCAGCGCCCAAGTCCTCACCAGCATGTCCAGCGCGGCCTTGGAGGCCGAGTAGGCCGCCATCCCCGGGGCGGTCACCGAGCCGGCCGGGGAGCTGGTGACCACGATCGACCCGCCCGGCCCCATCAGCCCGACGCCCCGGGCCAGGGACCGGGCCGCGCCCAGGGTGTTCACGTCGATCACCCCCTCGAAGGCGCCCAGGTCGAGCTCCTCCAGCGGACCGTGGGCCAAGTCGACGCCAGCGTTGTGGATCAGGCAGTCGACGCGGTCCGAGGCTTCGGCGACGGCCGCGAACCCGGCCGCCACCGAGTCGGCGTCGGCCACGTCCATGGGCACGAAGCCGGCCCCGGCGCCGGCCGCGATCTCGCCGCCGCCGCGGCGGCGGCCGGTGATGGTGACGTCGGCCCCGGCGGCGGCCAGGTGGGCGGCCGCGGCCAGCCCGATGCCGGCGGTGCCGCCGACGATCACGATCCGCCGGCCCCGAACCGAGAAGGGATCAGAGCTCGGATCGGCGGCAGGGCCTCCCCGGCTCGCGGAACTCGGACCGGCGGCAGGGCCTCCCCGGCTCGCGGAACTCGGACCGGACCGGTCGGCGCCTACCATGCCGTGGACCGTACCACCGCTCGCCGCGAGGTCTTCATGCCCGGCCACTCGACATCCCGCGCCACCCCAAACCGCGGGACTCGATGACCGGGGCGCCGCCCATGCGCCGCATCCTCGACCCCGGCGGCGAGCTGGTCGACGACCCGCCCGACCTCGACGACGGGCAGCTCGTCGAGATGTACCGGCACCTCCTCGCCACCCGGATGGCCGACGAGAAGCTGCTGAACCTCCAGCGCCAGGGCCGGATGCCGGCCTACTACCAGGTGAGCGGCCAGGAGGCCCACGTGGGCGCGGCGCTGGCCCTGCGGGACCACGACTGGATCTTCACCGCCTACCGGGAGCTGGGGATGTGGATCGCCCGGGGCATGGACACCCTGGGCGTGGTCGGCTTCTGGATGGGCATCCCCGACGACACCGACATCTGGGATGTCCACCGCCATCGCATAACCCGCCTCAACGCCACCATCGGCACCCATCTCCCCCACGCGGTGGGCTTTGCCTGCGCCGAGCGCCGCCGGGGCCGCGACACCGTGACCATGGCCGTGTTCGGCGACGGCGCCACCTCGGAGTCGGACTTCCACGCGGCCCTCAACTTCGCCGGGGTGTGGAAGACCCCCACCGTGTTCTTGTGCCAGAACAACCAGGTGGCCCAGTCCACCACCATCGACAAGCAGACCGCGGCGCCCACCCTGGCCGCCAAGGCCGCCGCCTACGGGTTCGACGGGGTGCTGGTGGACGGCATGGACCCGCTGGCCGTCTACGCCGCCGCCCGGGCGGCGGTGGAGCGGGCCGCCCGGGGCGGGGGCCCGACCCTGGTCGAGCTGCACGCCTACCGCTACGCGCCTCACTCCACCTACGACGGCACGCCGGTGTACCGCACCCCAGAGGAGGAGGCCGAGTGGCGGGCCAGGGACCCGGTGACCCGGATGCGCAAGTTCCTGGAGGGACGGGGCCTGTGGGCGGCCGAGCGGGAGGAGTCGATGCGCGACGACCTCTCGGCGAGGCTGGAGGCGGCGGTGGACGAGCTGGAGGCCCGAGCGCCGGTGGGCCGCGACTACTCGCCCCGGCATCTCTTCGCCCGCATGCCCGAGGCCCTGGCCGACCAGCTCCGCGTCGAGCAGGCCGATGCGGGCGAGCCCCCCGCGGCTCTGGCCCCCGCCGAGATCTGGACCCCCGGGCCTGAGCCGGAGCCCTCGGGCCCCGTCCGGGACATGGACCTGACCGAGGCCCTCAACCTCACCCTGGCCGCCGCCTTCGAGCGGGACGGGGCGCTGGTGGCGCTGGGCGAGGACGTGGCCCTCGAGGGCGGGGTGTTCCGGGTGACCGAGGGCCTGCTCGAGAAGTTCGGGGCCGAGCGGGTGATCGACACGCCGCTGTGCGAGACCGGCATCGTGGGCGCGGCGGTGGGCATGGCCATGGCCGGGCTGCGGCCGGTGGCCGAGATCGAGTTCGCCGGGTTCGCCTATCCGGCCTTCGACCAGATCGTCGGCCACGCCGGGCGCATCCGCTGGCGCTACCGGGGCCGGATGACCGCGCCGGTGGTGATCCGGATGCCGGTGGGCACCAACCTGGGCAACTACGAGTTCCACACCGACTCGCCCGAGGCCTATTTCGCCCACGCCCCGGGCCTGGCGGTGGCCTACCCCTGCACCCCCTACGACGCCAAGGGGCTGCTGGAGACGGCTCTGGCCGGCGAGGACCCGGTGGTGTTCCTGGAGCCCGTCTCGCTGTACCGGGGGCTCCGAGAGCCGGTGCCGGCCGACCCGTATCTGATCCCGTTCGGGCGGGGCCGGGTGCGGCGGGCCGGGACCGACGCCACGGTGGTGTCGTGGGGGCCGCCGGTGCATGCCGCCCTGGAGGCGGCCGGGGCGCTGGCCGCGGAGGGGGTGTCGGCCGAGGTGATCGACCTGCGGACCCTTTACCCGTGGGACCGGGAGCTGGTGCTGTCCAGCGTGGAGAAGACGGGGCGGCTGGTGGTGGTCCACGAGGCCCAGCTCACCGCCGGGTTCGGCGCCGAGGTGGTGGCCGCCGTGGCCGAGCGGGGGGCGTATTTCCTGGAGTCCCCGCCGGTGAGGGTGGGCCACGCCGACGTGTTCTGGGGCCCGACCCGGCTTGAGCGGTTCTCGATGATCACCCCCGAGCGGATCGCGGCCGGCGTGCGCCGGGCCCTGGCGGGCTGAGGGGGCGGCATGGCCTCGGTGTTCGAGCTTCCGGCGGTGGGCGACACCATGGTGGAGGCCGAGATCGTCGAGTGGCTGGTGGCGGTGGGCGACGAGGTCGGCCTGGACCAGCCCATCTGCTCGATCGAGACCGACAAGTCGGTGGTGGAGATGACCACCCCCTACCGGGGCACGGTGCTGGCGCTGGGGGGCGAGCCCGGCGACGTGATCGCGGTGGGCCAGCCCCTGATCGTGGTCGGCACCCCCGGCGAGCAAGTCCCGGCCTCATCGGCCGCCGCCGCACCGGCCGCCGAGCCGGACGGCACCGAGCCGGACGGCACCGCCGACGCCAGGCCAGTCGAGCCGGGGATGGAACCCGAGGGCGGGATCGCCGCGTCGCAAGCAGCCGAGCCCGGGATTGCCGCTGAGCCGGACGGCACCGGACCGAGCCATGCGGCTGGGCCGGGGGCGATCACCGATCCAAGCGCTGCGCCCATCACCCGTTCATCGCCCAAAGCGATGCCGAAGGTGCGCAGGATGGCCCGGGAGCGGTCGGTCGACCTGGCCGCGGCGGCCGGCACCGGGCCCGGTGGCGCGGTCACCGCCGCCGACATAGAGGCCGCGGCCCGCCCGGGCGGAGAGCGGCGGGAGCGTCTGTCGGCCCGGCGGCGCGCCATCGCCCGGCATCTGACCGAGTCGGTGCGGACCATCCCGCAGTTCACGGCCATGGCGGAGGCCGACGCCGCCGGCCTGCTGGCCGCCCGGTCGGCCGCGGCCGAGGAGGCCGGGCGGCCGGTCCCGCTCGACGCGCTGCTCACCGCGCTTCTGGTGCCGACACTGGCCGACCACCCGGTGATGAACGCCCGCCTAGACGGCGACGACATCGTGTACTACGGCCGCTACGACATCGGCGTGGCCGTCGACGCCCCCGACGGCCTGACGGTGCCGGTGGTGAGGAACGCCGACCGGCTCTCGGTGCCCGAGTTGGCCGCGGAGATCCGTCGCTTGGCCGCCGCGGCCCGGAACCGCACCATCGGACCGGGCGAGCTGGCCGGGGCCACCGCCACCGTCAACAACGTGGGCGCGGTGGGGATCACCGCCGGCACCCCCATCCTGCCCACGGGCACCAGCATGATCGCCGCCTTCGGGAGGGCCCGGCCCGCAGTGCGGATGCGCGGCGGCCGCCCGGAAGAGGCGCCGGTCATCACCGTCTGCGCCACCTTCGACCACCGGATCATCGACGGCGGCGCCGCCGGCCGGTTCCTGGCCCAACTGAAAGATCGAATCGAGGCGGCGGCCGCCGATCGTCCGACTTGAAGCGTGCGCGGATAGCCCTTCACGGCAACACCGAATCAACGTGATTCCACCATGAACGAGTCCTCTCAGGGAACGATCCGCACGCCCTCTAACTCCCGCTGGATTCTTGTCGCCGGTTACGACCCCGAGCCAGCCTCTCAGGGAACGATCCGCACGCCCTCTAACTCCCGTGCCAGCCTCCTTTGGCTCTTGCCTGATCCGGCCGGCGGGTCCTGTCACGGGCGCGGTTTGCCCCCGTGCCACCCCTTTGCCCCCGTGCCACCCCCCGGCCTGGCGTTCGGGGACCCGCTTGCCCGAATGGCCCGGTTCGCCCTGGCTCCATGTCGTTGCTGGCTTGGTGTGGTGACGAGTCTTACCTGATATTAAAGATATTTCAGATTAATTCAAAGAAATTTCAGAAAATATCGGGATAAAGGGAGTGATTGTCTCACCCATGTGGTAGAGTGATCGTATGTTCACTGAAACGGTGGAATGCGTCAACGGGGGACTGGCTCGGCTGCTGGAAGCGGTCCGGGCCGGGGACCTGCCAGTGGCCCACTTGAAGGAACTGATCGCGGCCAGCCGAGCCTGGGAAGCCAGTGTGGCCGCCCTGCAGACCGACGCCGCCCGAACGATCTCAGCCCGGGAGGGACACGGCGACGGCGGGGCCTCGGTGCTGCGCGACCAGGCCGGCAAATCCAAGCTCCAGGCCCGTCGCAGCCTCGGCGCCGCTGAGGTTCTCGACGAGATGCCCTCGCTGCGGGGCGCGGTGGACTCCGGGGAAGTGCCACTGGCCAACGCCGAGCGCCTGGCCGACGCGGCCCGGCGCACCGACCCCGAGGCGGTGGACTCCGCGGCCGATCTGCTGGCCATGGCCCGCGAGCTGCCGCCGGACCGGTTCGCCCGCGAGGCCAGCGCCTGGGCCCAGCGCCACCAGAGCGACCACGGACACGGCGACTGGATCAACAAGCGCCGCCGCCGGTACCTCAAGACCTGGAAGCAACAAGACGGCATGGTCCGCCTCGACGGCCTGTTGGACCCCGAGACCGGCACCCGAATCTGCAACCGCCTCCAAGACACCGCCGAAGAACTCCGCCGACAAGACCAACAAACAGCCCGCAACCGCGCCGCCGCAGACACCACTGCGGCGACCAACCCCGGCAAGCGGCCCGCCAGCCACGGTCCGGGCGCCGGCCAAGACCCGGCGGCCAGCTACGCCCAGACCGACAACGGCGAGCCCTCAGTCGGCAACGGCACCGACGACAGCGAGAGCGCCCGGTCCTGGGATCAGCTCCGAGCCGACGCCCTCGATCGGCTCACATCCGGCGCCGCCGACGACAAGGGACGCGGCGGCGCCGGTGGGCGGCCCAAGGCCGAAGTCATCGTGGTGGCCGACATCGGCGTGCTCACCGGCGAAGACCCCGCCGGGCGCTGCGAAATCCCCGGCACCGGACCCGTGCCCCCCGAGGTGCTACAGCGCATCGCCTGCGACGCCCAGCTCACCGGGCTCCTCTTCAGCGACGGCAAACCACTACACCACGGAGCCACCGTTCGCACCGCCACCACCGCCCAATGGCGGATGCTCATCGCCCGAGACCGCGGCTGCATCGGCTGCGGCGCCGAACCCGGCCAATGCCAAGCCCACCACATCACCCCCTACGCCCGACTACGGCGCACCGACATCGAAAACCTCGTGCTCGTCTGCTGGCGCTGCCACCACAACATCCACGACCACAACTGGCGGGTCGTCCGCCGCAACGGCAAACTGGCTATCGAACCGCCCGACCCCCTGGCCCCGCCCGGCCCCGCCGACGGCCGACACCCCCACGACCAAACCCCCCGCGACCCCCGACGGCCACGCCCGAGCCGCAACCCAGCGCCGAGCCGCGGCCCGCAACCAGCCAGAACCCGGGCCAAACCGGCCCCGACCCGCCCCGGATCACCCCACCCGGCCAACGGCAACGACCCGCCCCGGCAACCAGCCCCCGCCCTCTTCCCGGCCTGACCACAACAGAGGTGCGACACCCCAAACCAGGGCCCGGCCGGGGGGTGGCACGGGGGCAAGGTTTTGCCGCCTCGCGGCAAAACCGCGCCCGTGACAGGACCCGCCGGCCGGACGAAGCAACCGCCATCCGCTGACTTTGAAGGGCCGACGGCCGCGGGTCTGCCGACTTGAGGGGCCGTGGCCGCAAACCTGACTACCGGGCTGAGCCTCTGGGGTGGGCGCGGAGGGACTTGAACCCCCGACTCCTTCCTTGTAAGGGAAGTGCTCTGGCCGCCTGAGCTACGCGCCCCCAACCGGGTCACCCTACCGTCCGGGGGCGCTTGATAGCCTGCAGTCCATGAACTACCCCGTCACCGTCTCCGTCGACACCCCCCAGCGAGTGGCCAACTGGCGGCCGCTGGTCCACTGGCTGCTGGCCATACCGCACCTCGTGGTCGTGTGGGTTCTCCAAACCGTGAGCCAGGTCGTGAGCATCATCGCCTGGTTGGCCATCCTGTTCACCGGGAGGCTGCCGGCCGGGCTGGCCCAGTTTCAGGCCATGTACCTCCGCTACAGCCTGCGCACCTACGCCTACGCCGGCTTTCTCACCGACCAGTACCCGCCGTTCGCTTTCGACGCGGTCAACGACGACCCCGGCGGGCACCCGACCTCGCTCTCGATCTCCCCGGACTTGGAGGGGCGCAACCGGCTCACCTGTTTCTTCAGGCCCATCTTGATGATCCCGGCGCTCATCTTCGTCGTCATCATCGGGCTCATCGCCGCCGTCTGCTCGATCCTGGGCTTCTTCGCCGTGCTGTTCACCGGACGCTGGCCCGAGGGGCTGCGCAACTTCGTGGTGGCGAATCTGCGGATCTCCGCCCGCTTCGGCGCCTACGCGAGCTTCCTCACCGACCAGTACCCGCCGTTCTCCCTAGACTGATCCCGGCCGAGGCGCCCCCGGCCGGGGGCCGCGCACGGCTGACACCGCCAACTGGGGCCGGCTCACGGCCGGTTGAGCAGCGACAGCAGTTCGTCGAGCAGCGGGGCGGGGGCGGCCACCGGACAGCGGCGGGCCTCGTAGTCCTCGGTGACCAGATCCCGGCCGAGGCCGTCCCGCACGCCGATCCCCGCCTCTTGGCACACCAGCATGGCCCCGAGGTAGTCCCAGGGGCCCAGGCCGCGGCCCGAGAAGTCGATGTAGCCGTCGAGGCGGCCCTCGGCCACGGCGCAGAGGTCGAGCGCGGCCGCGCCCATGCACCGGAACTGGGCCCACCCCCCGGGCCGCGGGGGGCGGCCGTTTACCCCGATCACCGCCTCGGCCAGCCTCGCCGAGCCTCCGCTCCGCACCGGCAGGGCCTCCCCGTCCCGGCGGGCCCCCCGGCCCCTGATGGCCTCGAAGCGGGCGCCGGAGGCGTGGTCGTGGACCACGGCGGCCTGGACGACAGACCCCTCCACCGCGCAGATGCTGGTGGCGTACCAGGGAAGCCGCCGCCAGGCGTTGGTCGACCCGTCGATGGGGTCGATCACCGCCACCGGCCCCTCCCCCGGGTCCAGGCCGCTCTCCTCGCTCAGCACCCGCAGCCCGCGGGCGTGCAGCACCTCCGTCCCGGCCTCGTCGGCCACCAAGTCGCTGGCGTACTGGCCGGGGCGTCCCGAGGGTCCCCAGTCGTCGCAGCCCGCCAGGGCGTCGATCACCGCGTCGGTCGCCTCGTTCAACACGGCGAGGAGCGGATCGTCGAACCCGCCGCCAGAGGAAGAGGGCGCCCGGGAGCCGAATCGCGCCTCATGGGCCGCCCCGACCGGCTCGGCGGGCTGGTCCGCGTCGGAGGGGGTCACCGGGGAAGTGAACCACACCGCGACGCTTCGGCGGCGAATCGTGGCACGATGTCAGCCGCCGCTCGGTCACGGGCGGCGGGACTGCGGCGAGCCGACAGGTGGGAGGCGCTCGGGTGATTTTCGTCGACATCCACGGGTTCGTTGCCGATCTGAAGGACCACGTGGCCGATCACGGCTTCCACGTCCACGACGAGCGGCATTTCGTCGAGACCCACTCCAACCTCCAGACCTGGGAGATCGACCTGCACCCGGACCGGGCCTGCGACGGCCCCCTCGACATCCACATGGCCCTCGAGGTGAGCCCCCGGACCCTCATCGCCTTCGAGGACGAGGTGATCGCCGCGGGCGAGGACGGAGAGCCCGATTCCTCCATCACCATCCCGGTGACCCTGAGCTTCGCCCTGCCGCCCCTGCCCACCGGGCCCGATCTGCTGGTGCTGGCCACCGACCTGGCCGGCATCGGGGGCACCGAGCTGCCGCTTCAGGTGTCGGCGGTGGACTCCTTCGCCGCCGTCTTCGACGCGCCGGAGCGGGCCATCTCCATGGTGGCCCGGGTGGATGTGCCCCTGGCCCGCATCTACCTGGGCCAGGAGGTCTTGTGCAACGTGCTGGACCGGGCCCACGAGGTGGGCGAGTTCCTGCTCGACCGGGCCCCGGCCTGGCTCGGCGACGTCTGACGCCCTCCCGGTCTACGCGCCGCCGGACCCTCTCACCGATCCAGCTCGAGGGGCTCTCCGGGGGTCAGGTCCAGCCTCCGAAGCCCCGGGTGGTCCGGCGGGTACCACTCGACGCGGTAGGCGGCGTTGTCCAGCGTGTGGGCGGGTCCGTGGGGCGTCTCCCTGGTGTTGCGGATCCGTATGGCGTCGCCCTGGTGCATGGGCCCGGTGCTCACAATCGGGTTCTTGTACTTCCACACGGTCGTCCCGCCCGGGGTGACCTGGAAGGCGGTGCCCTGGGGGCCGTCCAGGATCAGGGTGTTGCCGTTGGGGAGCCGCTGCGCCCCCGAATTGAAGCGGGCGTAGAAGTCGGCGGGGTTCTCGGCGGTGTAGGTCCAGACCGGCTGAGCCGGGCCGAAGGCGGCGCCGGGCCTGCGCTGATAGGCACCGCCGTCGGCGAGCGGAGGGGTGATCTCGTCCACCGATGAGTGCCACCGCTGGAACCCTTGGAACTCGTCTCCGTTGTTGAACACCAAGATGTTGCCCTCCCCCGGCAGTCCGGGCGCTATCCAGTGGGTGTTGTGGACCCAGAACAGCTTCTGGTCCTCAACCGTTCCGGCCCGATACGCCCACGGGTTCCCCCACCGGTACAGCAGATCGCCCTTGGTCCCGGCGGCTTCTTCGGTGGTGGTCGCATGGTCGATGACCCATAGTTCGCCGTAATGCCGCGGCGACAACATGATTTGGTCGAGTTCGGGGTGGTAATCGATGGCGTTGCCGTGCGTCCAGTCTTCGGCGCTGCGGTATTCGCTGTTGTATAGCCGATAGAGGATGAAATTTATGTCTATGAGCTCGGGGTGTTCGGCCACGGCGCCGTAGTTCTCTCGGTCTGGGTCGTAATCTTGGATCAGGTGATCCCACACCGACCACTCCCACACGACCTCGCCGCGGTTAGTTCCGGTGGGCTTTATCTCCAGCAGTTGATCGTATTCCAACCCCAGCGAAGAGACGTAATCAGGATCGGCACCGGCCGCGACGGCCTCCTCTGGGGTTTTTGTCGACTCGCCGAGCAGCAGGACATTGCCGTTCGGCAGCGGGATGAAATCGTGATGCAATCCCGGCTGAGGATATTCCCACACGACGATGCCCGACGGATTGATCTCGGCTATGGCGGCGGTTTCTCCACGACCAGACCTGACCATCAGATTCCCGTTCTCGAGCAGCTTGGCCTGTCGGATGTCTGCGGCAGGTTCCCAGGTATGGACTTTGTTCCCGAAGTGGTCTATCAAATACACGGCCGGGTCGTATCGCGGCGTGAACAGCACGTATCCTTCCGCCGATTCGGGCTCATTGACGAGCAGTCCGACCTGGGCCAGCCCAACGGCGCGGGCCAGCAGCGACGCCGTTTCGGCTCGGGTGATGGGCCGGTCAGGGCAGTACCGCAGGGGCGCGGCCGAGCAGCCTTTGGTCACTCCGGCGTGGTAGAGGCCTTCTATAGCTGAGACAGCCGCCTCCGGCAGGCCGGCCGCGTCTGAGAACAGGTCCCGGAGCAGGCTGGCGGCCATCAGGTGGTCGAAGGCCGCGACGAGCATCTCGGCGGCATCGGCGCGGGTGACGGCCCCGTCGGGGTCGAAGCTCTCGCCGGCCGCGCCCATGACGCCGCGGGCCGCGGCCCATTGGGCGTAGGGCCGGTACCAGGCGTCCTCGGCCACATCCGGGAATTGAACTTCTTCGACCGGGCCCAGGACGCCGTAGAGCCGGGCGGCGGTCCGATACAGCCAGGCCGCCATCTGGGCCCGGGCCATGACGCCGGAAGGACAGAACCGGCCGTCTGAGCATCCCGAGTCGATCCCCCACTCGGCGATCTGCTCGATGTTGCGCTCATGAACGCTGCCGTCGTCGTCGCTGAAGGTCCCTTCCGAAGCGTCCGGGGAGGGCGCCTGCCCGCCGTTGGCACCGGCCGGGACGGCCGCTGCTGCCAACAGGGCGGCGACGATCGCCAAAACGGGCAAGGCCCTGGGTGAGAACCGCAACCCACATGCCTCCTGTCTGGACGGCCGGCTACGACGCGAATGCTATTGAACGAGCCGCCGTCTCTGGCATCGCGCTCAGAGTCCGAGGGCGGCGGCCACCCGGTCGGCGTGATGGTCGTCGTCGCCCCAGGTGCGGGCCAGGGCCCAGGACCGCTTCAGGAAGAGGTGCAGATCGGCCTCGACCGTGTAGCCGATGGCCCCGTGGCACTGGAGGGAGGCCCGGCCCGCGACCGCGGCGGCCCGGCCGGCCAGCCACTTGGCCGTCGAGACGCTGCGAGACGCGTCCTCGAGGCGCTGCGCCAGGGCGTGGGCGGCATAAGCCACTGCCGGGGCGGCGAAATGGACCTGGAGCCGGGCCTCGGCCAGGTGGTGCTTCACCGCCTGGAAGCTGCCCACCGGGCGGCCGAACTGGCGCCGCTCGCCCACGTGGGCCACGGCGAGGTCCAGCATCCGGCGGGCCAGGCCCACCAGCTCGGCCGCCGTTCCCAGCACCCCCCGGTCGAAGGCCCGCCCCACCTCGGCGGGGTCGTCGGTCACCGGCGCCCCCGGCCCGGTCGGCCGGACCCGTCCGCAGTGGCGGGCCCGGTCCACGGTGACGACCGGCTCGACCTCCACCTCGTCGCGCCGGTACAGCCGCAGGCCTCCGCCGGCCGCCAGCAGGAACGCTCCGGCGTATCCGGCCCCCGCCACCAGCGGGCCGCCCAGGTCGGTGGCCACCACCGGCTCGGCCACGCCCAGGGGGGCGGCCACCAGGGCGGTGGCGGTGAGGGGCTGGGGCAGCCCGGCCCAGCCCGCCTCCTCGATCACCGGGGCCAGGAAGGTCTCGTCCAGCCCGAGGCCGCCGGAGCTCTCGGGCGCCATCAATCCCAGCACGCCCATCTCGGTCAGCCCCTGCCAGGGCCGCGGGTCGGGGGGTCCGGTCCAGGCGGCTCTCACCGCCTCGGGCGGGCACCAGCGGGCCAGCAGGTCGCGGGCCGCGTCCCGGAAGGCGATCCGGTCTTCGTCGAGCCCGAACCTCATAGCGGCCTCGACCCGCCGCCCGCCTCAGACCTCACGGCGGCCCCGCCCCGCGATTCGAGCCCGAACCTCACGGCGGCCCGCCCCGCGACCCAACCCGAACCTCACGGCGGCCCGCCCCGCGACCTAGCCCGAATCTCATCGGGGCAGGCCCAGGACCCGCTCGGCCACGATGTTGCGCTGGATCTCGTTGGTGCCGGCGTAGATGGGGCCGGCCAGGGCGAACTGGTGGCCCTTGCTCCAGGGGCCCTCCAGCTCGGCCTCGGGCCCGAGCAGGTCCAGGGCCAGCTCGTGCAGCTCGATGTCGAGCTCGGACCACCACAGCTTGGTGAGGCTGGCCTCGGCGCCGACATCGCCGCCCTCGGCCAGAGTGGTGACCGTCTCCAGCGTCTTGAGCCGGAACGCCTCGACCTTCATCCAGGCCTCGGCCGCCCGGCGCCGCCCGCGCAGGTCGGCCCCCGAGGCGCCGGCCAGCTCGATCAGCGCCGAGGCGGTGGCCTGGTAGCGGCCCGGGGAGCGCAGCAGCCCCCGCTCGGCGCCCGCGGTGGCGATCACCGCGTCCCAGCCCCGGCCCGGCTCGCCCAGCACCACCCCTCCCCCCACCGCGTCGTCGGGCAGGAAGGCCTCGTCGAAGAACACCTCGGCGAAGCCCTCGTCGCCGTCGAGGCGGCCGAATCCCCGCACGGTGATCCCGTCAAGGTCCAGGGGGACCAGCAGATAGGTCAGGCCCCGATGGCGCTCGGAGTCGGGGTCGGAGCGGAACAGGCCGAACAGGTGGGTGCAGAAGGCGCCCCTGGTGGTCCAGGTCTTCTGGCCGTCCAGCACCCAGCCGCCTTCGACCGCCCGGGCCCGGCTGGCCACCGCGGCCAGGTCGCTGCCCGCCCCCGGCTCGGACCAGCCCTGGCACCACAGGTCGTCGGCCGCGGCCATCCGGGGCAGGATGGCGTCGCGCTGGGCGGGCGTGCCCAGCTCGAACAGGGCCGGGGCCAGGATCTGGATGCCGTTCTGGGTGACCCGCTGAGGGGCGCCGGCCCGCCAGTACTCCTCCTCGAAGATCAGCCAGTCCCAGCGGGTGCCGTCGCGGCCCCCGTACCGGCGGGGCCACCACACCGCCGACCAGCCCGCCTCGTACAGCCGGCGCTCCCACAGCAACTGCTGGGCCACCCCCTCGCGGGTGTCCCCGGAGAGCTCGACCCCGCCGATCTCGGCCCGCCACTGGGCCAGGCTGCGCTCCAGCCAGTCCCTCAGCTCGGCCCGCAGCGCCCGCTGCTCGTCGCTCCAGGTCAGATCCATCCTCACTCGCCGACGAAGCCCCGGCGGGCCAGCTCGTCCACGATGGCCCGGGCGTTGGCCTCGGGGCTGTGCACGACCGTCTCCAGCTCCAAGTCGGGGCGGAGCGGGGTCTCGTAGGGGTCGTCGATGCCGGTGAAGCGCTTGATCTCCCCCCGGCGGGCCTTGGCGTACAGGCCCTTGGCATCGCGCTTCTCGCACACGTCGAGGGGGGTGTTGACGAACACCTCCACGAACCGGTCGGCGCCGATCATGTCTCGCACCGCGTCCCTGGTCGCCGCATAGGGGCTGACGGCCGCGCACACTACCCCCCCCCCGGCTCTGACGATCTCGGAGGCCACGAAGCCCATGCGCAGGATGTTGGCGTCCCGGTCCTGTTTGGTGAACCCCAGGCCCTTCGAAAGGTGGGTGCGCACCACGTCGCCGTCCAGCACGGAGACCTGGCGGCCCCGCTCCATCAGCAGCACGGTCAGCACTTCGGCCGTGGTGGACTTGCCCGACCCGCTCAGGCCGGTGAACCAGACGCAGACCCCCTGCCGGCGCCGGGGCGGGTAGCTCTCGGCCAGAATCTCGGCCACCTCGGGGCGGGTGTACCAGTCGGGCAGCCTCACGCCCCGGTCCAGGTACTGCTCCCGGACCCGGGTTCCCGAGATCGATTTGACGGCCGTGCCGGGCGCGACCGCCGACGCCTCGGCGTAGCGGTCCTCGTCGGGCAGATAGACCAGCTCCTTGAAGGGGACGACCCGAACGCCCAACTCGTCGCTGTGCTCGGCCACCAGCTCCTGGGCGCCGTAGGGCTCATAGAAGGGCCGGTCGGAGGAGTCGTTGCCGGGTCCGGCGTGGTCCCGGCCCACGATCAGATGGTTGGCGCCGTAGTTCCGGCGGATGACGGCATGCCACAGGGCCTCCCTGGGCCCGCCCATGCGCATGGCCAGGGGCAGCAATCCCAGCAGGACGCGCGAGGGCTCGTAGTGGTTCTCAGCCATGGCCCGATAGGTCCGCACCCGGGTGTAATGATCGACGTCGCCGAGCTTGGTCATCCCCACGGCGGGATGCAACAGCAGCACCCCGTCGGTGGCCGCGATCGCCCGCTTGGTCATCTCCTCATGGACCCGGTGGAGCGGATTGCGGGTTTGGAAGGCGACCACGTTGCCCGCGCCCATCTTCTGAAGGCGGTCCCGGCATTGCGCCGGGGTGAGGCGCAAATCCCGGAAGTCGAAGTGGCGGGGCAAACCGATCACCCGCAGCTTCCCGGATATGTTGACCGGCCCCCACTGGTCCATCTCAGCCACCATCGGATGGCGCTCATCGGTGGTGCCGAATACTCTCAGAGCCACCTCTTGCCTATCCCATTGGTAGGCCTCTTCCACCGTCATTACGGCTAAAAGATCGTTTTTGCCGTCTCGGAGAGCAATATCGGAGTCCAGGCGAACTTCATTAGCATCTACTGGGAGTGTTATCGGGATGGGAAATAGGTGGCCGTCGGACAGTCTCATATCGGAGACCACCCGGTCGTGATCCTCGCGCCCCATGAACCCGTCCAGGGGCGAGAACCCGCCGGTGGCCAGCAACTCCAGGTCGCAGACGGCCCGGTTCGAGAGCTGAACCGACGGCAGGCGGTCGGCGCGGGCCTGAAGCGCCTCCGCCTCCTCAGGCGCCGCGGCCAGGAGATCCGCCAAGTCGCCGCCGTACGGGCCTACCATGACGGTCCCTTGCCCGCTCACCGCTCGCTCCCCATCGCTGCCGCTCCTAGCATGGCCCGCCTTCGAGGTCGGCCTGGATGTATCACCCCCCGGCTCCGGGACGGGACGGGTGCCGGTCCGGCGTTCCTTCGGTCCGGCGCCCGGCGGTGGGCCCGGTGGGGATCGAACCCACGACCAAGGGATTATGAGTCCCCTGCTCTGACCACTGAGCTACAGGCCCGCGTAGACCCTACCCGTTCCGGCAGCCGCCCGGACGGCGCAGGGCGCCGACCCGGCCGATGGCGCCCGACCTCCAGCGGAGCGGCGCGGCCGACGGTCGGGCTGACCCCAGATCGCCGATGGCGCTGACCGGTGTATGACTATCTGCTCGCGGTCGGGCCGGGGAGGTCGGGAACCGAATTCTTGTACCGCATCTTCAAGAGCCATCCGAATCTGGCTTTTCCCGAAATCAAAGAAGGCGGCTACTACCGGTCTCCGAAAGCTTACGGAAGGGCACAGCAAAGGAACCGCAACGATAAGGAGATACTTTGTGATATAGCCAATTTCGCTTATCGAGACCCGGCCCTTTCATGGGGTGTCGAGCTTCTCCAAGCCGATGGCGCAAAGATTCTGCTAATGGTGATCATAAGAAACCACCAGGACCGAGCCCTGTCCATGATGCGCTTCCGCCGGAGCCGAGGAGAGTATTCGGCCCTGCTCGGCAACAAGTATTTGGAAAAAGCCACGGTGAGAGACCGGTTGCTGCCTCACAGACTCAAAGACTTATTCGATATCAATGTTGACGTTATGACCGTGAGTTTCTCAACGCTGACCCAAGACACTGGCCGCTTTTTGGATGCATTGTCAGCCATCTGCGGGATTCAGAAGTTTGATGAAATACCTCAAGACGCGGTAAATGAATCGGTCCGGGCCCGGTTCATACCGCTGTCTGCTGTAGGTAAAATCTGCAGTTTCTTCCTTCGCAAACTAGGCTTCCGGTCTTTCCTGCAAAGGCTCAAGGACAGCGAAACAATCAAGAAGATATTCTTCATTCCGCTGAATAACGGCATGAATGGAGTGAAGTTGTCTGAAGACTCTCTTCAGAAGTTGGAATCTGCCTATGACGAGTGCTGCTCAATCATCGAGGATCAATCCGAGCGCCTCGGCGAAGGCGTGTATTTCCGGGCAATTGCTCCGGGGGTGGGGGTCGAACCCACGACCTAGCGGTTAACAGCCGCTTGCTCTGCCTGCTGAGCTACCCCGGACGGCCCCTCCACGATACCACCGGCACCGGCGCCCGCGGTCAGGAGGATTCGAGATAGCCGCGCCGCGGCCGGGACCACGCGCGATAGCCGCGCCGCGGCCGGGACCACGCGCGAACCCCCACCGCCCGCGCGGTCAGGAGGATTCGAGATAGTCGCGCAGCGGCTGGGACCGGCTGGGCTGGCGCAGCCGGGCCAGGGCCTTCTTCTCGATCTGGCGGATCCGCTCCCGGGTGACGCCGAAGGTGCGGCCCACCTCCTCGAGGGTGCGGGGCCGGCCGTCGTCGAGGCCGAACCGCAGCCGGATGACATCCTGCTCGGGCTTGGAGAACTCGTGCAGCACCTCCGCCACGGTGCCGGCCAGCTCCAGGCGGGCGGCGGCGTCGACCGGGGTCTCCGCGTCCCGGTCCTCGATCAGGTCGCCCAGGCTGGAGTCGCCCCGGTCGCCGGCGGGCGAGTCCAGCGACAGCGGGTCCATGCTGATCCGCAGTATCTCCCTCACCCGCTCGGCCGGCAGATCGATCTCGGCGGCCAGCTCCCCCACCGTCGGCTCCCGCCCCAGGTCTTGGTGCATCTGGCGCCGGGTCCGGCCGACCCGGTTCATCTCGGCCAGCATGTACCGGGGGATCCGTATGGTGCGGGCCTGGCTGGCGATGGCCCGGGCGATGGACTGGCGTATCCACCAGGTGGCGTAAGTGGAGAACTTCCACCCCATGGAGGGATCGAACCGCTCCACCGCCCGCATCAGGCCCAGGTTCCCCTCTTGGACCAGGTCCAGCAGACCCATGTCCCGGCTCGTGTAGCGCTTGGCGATGGACACCACCAGCCGGAGGTTGGCGCTCACCATCTCCTCGCGGGCCCCGTCGCCGTCTTGGACCAAGCGCTCCAGCCTGCGCCGCTCGGCCGCGCCGATGGGCTCGCCGGCCGCCAGCCGGTCGGACGCGGCCAGACCCCGGCGGATGCGGTGGGTGATGCGCTCCTCCTGGTCGCGGTCCAGCCGGTCGACCCGGCTGATCTCTTCGAGATATTGCCGGACGGAGTCGTCGGCCTGCCCCCGGGTCGGAGTCATCGCCGCATTCCCGCGCCCGGCCAACCCCCGGCCTGGCTCAGATCCGCCGCCACGGATCCCGGCTCGGCCGGGCGCCGATTTCGAGCGTGTGTCACCGGTACAGGTCCTCTTGGCGGCTGTGTTCGATGAGCCACGGCAGCAACCGGTCCATGGCCTCCCGGCGGGTGCGGCGCTCGGCCAAAAGGTCCGTCTGCGTCTTGACCCACATCAGGGCGGTGTTGTACTCCCGCCACCGGGCCGGGTCTTTGACATCGCGCGTGCGGTACCTCAGCGTCTCCATGGCCCGCTCGCCAGCCCACCGGTGGACCAGAGCCAAAACGTCGTCGGTCTCCACCTCGTCCGCGTCCTCCACCGCCAGCCGCCTAATCAGTCGGGCCGCCAGCTCACCGACTTGGTCCCCGACCACGGCCAAGTCGACGCCCTCGCGCAGGGCCCGGTACGCCTCCCCGCGGACCGGATCGCCGAACAGGGACTCGTCCAGGCGGCCGGCCACCTCGGCGGGCCGGTGTATCAGCAGGCGCAGGGCCTCGTCCTCGGAGGTGAGCCGGATCTGCCCGATGTCGGATCGGTCGGCGGTCCGACCCGGAGAAGGCCGCCGCCCCGGCTCTTTGGCCCGCTTCTCGCGCAGGGTGGCGCTGTCGACCCGGCAGCGGTCGGCCACGTAGACCAGGTATTCGTCGCGCACCAAGGGGTCGGGGTGCTCGCCCACCGCCTCGGCAGACGCAGACGCGGCCCGGGCCCTCCCCTCGATGGTGGTCATGTCGGCGTCGGCCAGCACCCGGTCGATCCGGAACTGGAGCAGCGGCACGGCGCCGCCCACCGCCCGCTGAAGGGCGGCGGGGTCGGATCGGGCCAAGTCGTCGGGGTCGACGCCGGCCGGGAGGTCGGCGACCCGGACGTCGAGGCCGAACTCGCGCTCCCAGGCGTACACCCGCTCGGCCGCGGCCGTCCCGGCCGCGTCGGCGTCGAAGGCCAGCACCAGGCGCCGGGCCGAGAACCGGGCCAGCAGCTTGACGTGATCGGCGGTCAGGGCGGTGCCGCAGGTGGCCACGGCCCGCTCGATGCCGGCGGTGGCGAACCCGATCACGTCGGTGTAGCCCTCGCAGACCACCGCCTCGCCGGCCCGCACGATCTCCTCCCGCTGCTCGTGCAGCCCGTAGAGCACCTTGCTCTTGTCGTAGACCGCCGCGTCGCCCGAGGTGTTCTTGTACTTGGGGCCCTCGTCGCCGGGCAGGGCCCGGCCCCCGAAGCCGACCGGATCGCCCCGATCGTTGGTGATCGGGAACAGCACCCGGGCCCGGAAGAAGTCCTGCCGGCGGCCGGAGCGGTTGACGAACCCGAGGCCGGAGTCGGCCAGGTCCCGCTCGGACAGGTCGAGGTGGCGGGCGAGCTGGTCCCAGTCGTCGGGGGCCCAGCCGATCCGGTAGCGGCGGATCACGTCGCCGCCGTAGCCGCGGGAGCGCAGGTAGCCGCGGGCCTGGCCGGCGTCGTCGCCGGAGACCAGCCGCCGGTGGTAGAACTCGGCGGCGGCGGCCACCGCTTCGAGCAGCCGCTGGCGGCGGGCCCGGGCCGCGCTCTCCTCTTGGCGGGTGTAGCGCAGGGTGATCCCGGCCCGCTTGGCGAGCTGCTCGACCGCCCCGGGGAAGTCGAGGTTGTCGATCTCCCGCACGAAGGTGATCACGTCGCCGCTGCGCCCGCAGCCGAAGCAGTGGAAGACGCCCTTGTCGGGCGACACGGCCAGCGACGGCGTCCGCTCGCCGTGCAGCGGGCAGCGGGCCATCCACTGGCGGCCCGAGCGCTTTATCTCGGTGTGCTCCCCGATCACCGCCACGATGTCGGTGGCGGCCCTAACGGCGGCGATGTCCTCGGCGACGATCCCCATCGCCGCGAACCTAGCCCGCGCCGAACCTCTCTTAGAAGGTCAATCGCTCGGCGATGTGGTCGAGGAGGCGGTCGAGGCCGATGCGGTCCTGGGCCATGGTGTCGCGGTCGCGCACCGTCACCGCCGAGTCGTTCAGAGTGTCGAAGTCGACGGTGACGCACAGGGGGGTGCCGATCTCGTCTTGGCGGCGGTAGCGGCGGCCGATGGCCTGGGTCTCGTCGTAGTCGCACATCCACCGCCCCTTGAGCAGGTCGAAGACCTCCAGCGCGGTCGGCACCAGCGACTCGTTGCGGGACAGGGGCAGCACCGCCACCTGGTGGGGGGCCAGGCGGTGGTCGAGGCGCAGCACGGTGCGCTCGCCGTCGCCGACCGGCTCGGTGTGGTACGCCGCCGTCAGGAAGGCCATGGCCGCCCGGGTGGCGCCCGCGGCGGGCTCGATGACGTGGGGCACGTAGCGGGTCCCGGAGGCCTGGTCGAAGTACTCGATCCGCTCGCCGGAGCGCTCGGCGTGGCGGCTCAGGTCGTAGTCGCCCCGGTTGGCCACGCCCTCCAGCTCGTCCCAGCCCCACGGGAACCGGAACTCCACGTCGGAGGTGGCCGAGGAGTAGTGGCTGAGCTCGGCGGGCGGGTGGGGCCGCAGACGCAGCCGGTCGGCGGGGATGCCTAAGTCGAGATACCACTGCATCCGGTCGGAGCACCAGCGGCGGAACCACCGGTCGGCCTCCTCGGGCGGGACGAAGTACTCCAGCTCCATCTGCTCGAACTCGCGGGTGCGGAAGACGAAGTTGCCGGGGGTGATCTCGTTGCGGAACGACTTGCCGATCTGGGCGATGCCGAACGGCGGGCGGCGGCGGCTGGTGCGCAGCACGTTCATGAAGTTCACGAAGGTGCCCTGGGCCGTCTCGGGGCGCAGGAACACCTCGGCCGCCGAGTCGGCCGCCGGGCCGGCCCGGGTGGAGAACATGAGGTTGAACTGGCGGGCCTCGGTGAGGGTGCCGGCGCTTCCGCAGTCGGGGCAGACGCCGGGGTCGGCCAGCTTGTCGGCCCGGTGCCGGGCCCCGCAGCTCCGGCAGTCCACCAGGGGGTCGCTGAAGTTCTCGAGGTGGCCGGAGGCCTCCCACACCGCCGGCGGCGACAGGATGGAGGAGTCCAGGCCCACCACGTCGTGGCGGAGCTGCACCATCGAGCGCCACCACTGCCGCTTGACGTTGCCCAGCAGCAGCACGCCGAGGGGTCCGTAGTCGTAGGCGGAGCGGAAGCCGCCGTAGATCTCGGCCGACTGGTAGACGAAGCCCCGCCGCTTGGCCAGGTTGACGACCTTGTCGAACAGCCCCGGATCGTCGGGCGAGTCCTGGCCCGGCGGGTCTTGGGCGGGCGAGTCCTGATCCGATGAGGTTCCGCCGGGCGGGTCGACGGCCTCGGGATCGTCGGGCGAGTCCTCGTCGGGCACGCTCGGAGGCTACCGGCCGGCCGGTCAGGCCCGGGCCCGCTCCAGCACCGGCCCCCCGGTCAGGCCCGGGCCCGGTCCAGCACGGCCATGGAGCGCAGGCGGCGCTCGACGTGGCTCTCGAAGGCGGTCCGGGCCAGGGCCTCCACCTCGTCCGCCGCCTGGCCGGGGGGATGGCGCAGGGCGGCGGCCAGCCCGCCGCCGAAGATCTGGCGCAGCAGCTCCAGCCCGGCCGGGCTCACCGGCCGGCCCGAACGGCACCGGCGGCACGTCGTCCCGCCCGATTCCAGCCCGATCGTCTCCAGCGGGCCGTCCGATCCGCACGAAACGCAGGCGTCCAGGGTGGGGCGGACCCCGTCGTGGGCCAGCAGCTTGAGCATGAAGGCGGCCACCACCAGCGGGCTGTCGTGGCGGTCGGCCGCGGCCAGGGCCCCGACCAGCATCTGGTGGCGGTCGGGGTCGGGCTCGCGGTCGGGGGCGATCCGGTCCACCGCCTCCAGCAGGGCCGACCCCTTGGCGAACCGCACCGGGTCGGATCTCAGGCGGCCGAACCGGTCGATGGTCTCGACCTGGGTGACGGTCTCCAGGTCGCTGCGGCCCCGGTGGAGCTGGACGGCCACGTGGCTCATGGGCTCGAGCCGGGCCCCGAACTTGGACCGGGTGCGGCGCACCCCCTTGGCCACCCCCCTCACCTTGCCGTGGCGGCGGGTGTGGAAGCCGACGATGCGGTCGGCCTCGCCCAGCTTCCAGGTGCGCAGCACCACCGCCTCGTCCCGGTAGAGGCTCACGGCCCCCCGCCCCGACGGCTCATACCGCCCCAAGCCGAGCGGCGAGCGCGGCGCCGAAGGCTCACGGCACCCCGCCCCAGCCCTGGACGCCGCTCACGAACCGCCCTGGATGTCGCCGAAGCGGCGCTCCCGGTCCTGGTAGGACCGGATGGCCTCGAACAGATGCTCCCGGCGGAAGTCGGGCCAGGCCACGTCGGTGAAGTACAGCTCGCTGTAGGCCAGCTCCCACAGCAAGAAGTTGGAGGTGCGGCACTCGCCGGAGGTGCGGATCATGAGGTCGGGGTCGGGCATCTCGGGGTCGTAGAGGTGGCGGGCCACGGTGCGCTCGGTGATCCGGGAGGCGGAGCGGCCCGAGGCCACGATGGCCCGCACCGCGTCGACGATCTCGGCCCGGCCCCCGTAGTTGAAGGCGACGGTGAAGGTCATCTTGGCGTTGGAGCGGGTGAGGTCGACGGCATCGTCCATGCGGCGCAGCAGCCGCCGGGGCACCCGCCGGTCGCGGCGGCCGATGAAGCGGATGCGCACCCCCCGCTCGTGCAGCTCGTCGCGTCGGCGCAGCAGGATGTCCTCGTTGAAGCCGAGCAGGAACCGGACCTCCTCGGGCGGGCGGCGCCAGTTCTCGGTGCTGAAGGCGAAGACGGTGAGCCACCCGACCCCGATCTCCAGCGCCCCCTCCACCACGTCGAACAGGGCCTCCTCGCCCACCCGGTGGCCCTCGGTGCGGGGCAGGCCCCGGGCCCGGGCCCACCTCCCGTTGCCGTCCATGACGCAGGCGACGTGGGCGGGAATGCGCCCGTGGTCTAAGGAGGCGGACCCCACGAAGGCGAAACTTACACTGTTGTGATGCCCCGGCCGTCCCATTAAGTGACCGTCGACGCCCTCGCCGGACTCGAACTCGCCGCCGCGGCCCTGCCCGGCGGGGGCGAGCACCGCCGCGGCCAGCAGCAGATGGCCGAGGCGGTGGCCGAGGCGGCCGAGCGGGACGGCCATCTGGTGGCGGGGGCCGGCACCGGCACCGGCAAGTCGCTGGCCTATCTGGTGCCGGCCGTGCTCGGCGGGCGGCGCACCGTGGTGGCCACCGCCACCAAGACCCTCCAAGACCAGCTCGCCGACAAGGACCTGCCCTTTCTGGCCGCCTGTCTGGGCGTCGACTTCGACTACGCCGTGCTCAAGGGCCGCAGCAGCTACCTGTGCCGGCAGCGGCTGCACGAGGCGGAGGGCCAGGGCCGCCTGCGGCTCGGCGGGATCGGCGACCCGCTCCCGGCCGAGGTTGTGGCCGATCTGCGCCGGTTCGCCGACCGGACCGGGACCGGCGACCGGGACGATCCGGCCCTGCGGGTGGACGACCGGACCTGGGAGCTGGTCAGCGTCACCAGCGAGGAGTGCCCCGGCGCGGCCCGGTGCCCGCAGGGGGAGCACTGCTTCGCCGAGGCGGCCCGCCGCCGGGCCGCCCGGGCTCAGATTGTGGTGGTCAACCACCATCTCTACTCGCTCGACGTGCTGACCGGGGGCCAGGTCCTCGGCGGCCACGAGCTGGCGGTGATCGACGAGGCCCACCAGTTCGAGCCGATCTTCTCGGAGGTGGCCGGGTGCTCGGTGGCGCCCGGGCGGCTGGCCGCGCTGGCCCGGGGAGTGCGGGGCGTGCTGCGCGACCCGGCGCCGGCCGAGGCTCTGCTGCTGACCGCCGACCAGTTGCGCCGCGGCCTCGAGCCCCTGGTCGGGCAGCGGCTCCGCTGGGGCCCCAGCGAGGAGCTGCGGGACGCGCTCGACGTCGGCGCCGAGCGGATCGCCGGCCTCCTCACCGGCCTTCAGCCCGCCACCGGGGGCGACGATCCCGTCCTGGAGGCCCGGGCGCTCAGGGTGGCGGGGGCGGCCGGGTCGCTGCTCGGCGACGTCCAGACGGTGAGGGACCCCGACGAGGACCACATCCTGTGGGTGGACGGCACGCGGTCCGACGGCCGGGTCCGCAACCCGGCCCTGAAGGTCACCCCGGTCCGCATCGACGGCATCCTGGCCGAGCAGTTGTGGTCCCGGCGGGCCGCGGTGCTGACCTCGGCCACCGTCCCCCTCGACCTGACCGGCCGGCTCGGGCTGCCCGACACCGTCGAGGAGATCGACGTGGGCAGCCCCTTCGACTACCGGGCCAACTCCCTGCTCTACTGCCCCGATCTGCCCGACCTCCGCCGGGGCGACCGCCGCCCGCACTGGGAGGAGCTGGCCGGGCTCATCGACGCGGCCGGGGGGCGCACCCTGGCCCTGTTCACCAGCCGCCGGGCCATGCACGAGGCGGCCGAGCACTGCCGGGCGAGATCGGCCGGGCCCGTCCTGGTGCAGGGCGACGGGTCGAGGGCCGCCCTGATCGGGGAGTTCGCCGCCTCAGAGGAGACCTCGCTGTTCGCCACCATGTCGTTCTGGCAGGGGGTGGACGTGGCCGGCCCGTCCTGTTCGCTGGTGGTGATCGACCGGCTGCCCTTCCCCCGGCCCGACGACCCCGTTCTGGGGGCCCGGCGGGAGCTGGCCGCCGAAGACGGCTCGGACCCCTTCGAGGCGGTGGACATCCCCCGGGCCGCCACCCTGCTGGCCCAGGGCGCGGGCCGCCTCATCCGCTCGGCCGACGACCGGGGCGTGGTGGCGGTGCTGGACCGGCGGCTGGCCTCGGCCCGCTACCGGTCCGAGCTGCTGGGAGCGCTCCCGCCCATGCCCCGGACCCGAAGCCGCGACGAGGCCGTCGATTTCCTGCGCTCGATCCGCCCCGCCCCGGTCCGGTGAAACAGGCCCGGCCCCGGGGGTTCCGGGCAGGGGTGCCGCTTGGGCGACGACCCGCTGCCCGGAAACCCGCCAGAGTGTTGGCTCAGGCAGTGCCGGTGAGCTCCTCGTAGAACCGGGCCAGGAACGAAGCCATCTGAGCCCTCGTCACCGTGTCCGACGGCGAGAACATCCCGGCCGCGGTGCCTCTGGTGATCCCCAAAGCGGCTATGCAGCCGATGCTCTCGGCGTGAACCGAGTCCGCGGGCACGTCATCGAATATCGAACTCGCGTCGGAGGCGGGACAGGTCCGCCCGGCCGCCCTCCAGGCATTGGCCAAGAACGAGGCCATCTGAGCCCTCGTCACCGGCGCAGACGGCGAGAACATCCTCTCCCCCGTGCCCCGGGCCACCCCCAGAGCCGACACGCAATCGATCCCCGCGGTATGAGTCGAGCCCGCGGGCACGTCATCGAAGTACGAGGCCCCCGAAGACGGGCACTCCCGGTCGGCCGCCTCCCAGGTCCGGGCCACGAACGAGGCCATCTGAGCCCTCGTCACCGTGTCCGACGGCGAGAACATGGTAGCCGAGGTGCCCATGGTGATCCTCAGCTCCGCCACCGTCTCGATGCTCTCGGCGTGAACCGAACCCTCGTCCACGTCCACGAACTCAGGCGGGGCCGGCGGAGGCGGCGGAGGAGGCGGCGGGAGGGGGTCCGACGGCGGCACATAAACGGGCGGCTGAACAACAACGGGGGGCCTAGACTTCAGCCTCAGCCTGTAGTAGACCACCGCCCCCTTGTCCATGTTCGTTTTCGCTGGCGGGGGAGAATGAACTTCGTTGTCGCCGAAGAGGCCCCCCGTGGGCAGAGAAGCCAGCGCGTCATTGTGTTGGAGGGTGGTGGCGCTGCCTCCCCAGTTTGCCAACAACCTGTCCTCGCCGACGAAGGCAATGCCCTTGCCGCCCAACCCGTACCGATAGGGCTCGCTGAGTGTGCTGGAGGTTTCGGCGGTCAGAACCCGCAGATTGTCGCCGAGGCCGTCGGTGTCGCTCTCCCAGCCCCCCGAGGGCTTGGTGAACACATACACCGAGCCCCTGAAGTTGCTCGACCGCGCGCCGCTGTTGCCCGCCGCGATCTTGTCGCCGCTGGGGCTGATCGCCACTCCCAGGCCGAACCGGTCGTACTTGTGGCCGTAGGTCGACAGCTTGGCCGTCTCGGTCGCGTCGGCCCAGCCCCCGGCGGGCCTGACGTACACGTAAGCCGCGCCGTTCCGCACCTCGCCGGCGAGTTGCGGATTGGCATCGGCATAGTTCGCGGTAATCTCCCCATCCTTCGTCGCGAGATGCTTCTTCCAGGCCGTCGGCGCGCCGGCCACTATCGTCGAGCCGTCAGTGGACACATCCACATTGAACATCCCGAGCCGCTGCTCGATCTTGTTTCTCCAGTAGCCAGCCACCGAAAGCCGCGGGATCTCGGCGCTGGTGGATGTAGAAGCCCATCCCGAAGGCGGCTTGGTGAACACATAAAGCTCGCCTTCGGCGTTGCCGCCCAAAGGAGCGGCGCCGACGATCGTGTTGCCGTCTCCCGAGATCGCCAACGCCCGGCCCAACTCGTTGCCGTGATGCTCTTCGTCCCCGGCGGTCAGCATGACCACGCCGGTGTCGTCGGAGGTGGCGCTAGCCCAGTCACCAGTCGGCTTGGTGAAAACGAAAATAGCGCCTTCCTTGTCCGATGAGCCGGCCCAGGTGTTGGTGGTGTTTTCTTGTCTCCACGGGGCACCCACCACGAGCGTGCGGCCGTCATCCGATATATCCACGTGTTGGCCGAATTGCCCATCCCCAAGGCCATTGCTAGCTATATTTGGCACACTGGTGGGTCCAGGCGTCAATGTCGCGTCCGGCGTGCTGTCGTCGGCCCAGCCATTCGTAGGCTTTTTGTAGATATAAACCCGGCCCGCTCTGGTCGTGGTGCCTACCGTCTCCCCGAACGCGCCGACGAAGATGAAGTCGCCCGACAGCGCCACGGAGTAGCCGAAGTAGCCATTCATCACTGGATTCGGGGAATCCAGCCGGGCCAACTGGGTGCCGTTGATGTCGAACACATACACCGCCCCCACGTCATTGACGGAGGGAGTGGTCGCACTGATAGCCTCGGCGGCGCCCACCACGATGATACTCCCGTCAGAGACCACCTCCGACCCGAACCAGTCATGCCTCGTCACGCTCGCAGCCGTCGTTATCCTCCGGGTTTCTGCCCAGCCGTCCTCACGCGGCCAGTTGCCCGGCGAAGTCACGTAGATCGTCACCTCTGTCGACGCGTTGTCCGCGTCGCTGAAGTCCCCGTCGTCCGCCACCGTCACCGTCACCCGGTACACCCCCTTGGGCGTGGTGGTCTTGCGGGAAATCTGATAGCCCCCGTTGATTGTGGCGTACGTGAACTTATCGCTATCGGCCCCGGACGCCCGATACGTCAAGGTGTCGCCTGCATCGGCGTCCATCGCCCTCACCGGCGGACCTGCCTTGATCTGATTATCGCCCACCGACAGTATCTTCACCGTCCCCTCTGTCGTGCGGGTCCCGTCCGGGAACGTCGGAGCATCCGCCCGAGCCACGGACGGCGCCGCGGCCACAACAACGGCCGCGGCCGCCGCCGCCGCGTACAGAATCACTCTGACCAGAATGGACTTGGATGTTCTGAGCGAACTAGCTACCACGGATTGCACCGGGGCCACCTCCTTGCAGGGCTTGCTCTGTGAGGACGATTTCATCGAGTCGCGGCTTCAAGCCGCCTCGCGCCCGCTAACTCTAGCAGACCGAACGGGCATCCTACCCCCCCCCCCCCCCCCGGATTCAAAACCGGCCGGATTCTCACCCGGTCAGAGCCCCAGGCGCCGGAGCCGGTCGGGGCGGCGGGGCCAGTCCCTGTCCACCCTGACGAACAGCTCCAAGCGGGCGCCCGGGGGGAGCTGAACCCGCACGGCCCGGCCCGCCCGCTCCAGCACCGACCCGCCCCGGCCGAGCCGGATGAGCCCGAAGCCGCGACGATACGGGGTTGGGGGTTCAGGCGGTGTCGGTGAGGGCTTCGTGGAAGCGAGCCAGGAGGGTGGCCATCTGTGCTCTCGTGACCGTGTCTGAGGGTGAGAACGTGGTGGCGGTGGTGCCTCTGGTGATTCCCAGGGCGGCTATGCAGTCAATGCCCGCGGCGTGGGCCGAGCCCGCGGGCACGTCGTCGAAGGACGCGCCCGCGTCGTCGGGGCAGGTTCGGCCGGCCGCCTCCCAGGCCCGGGCCAGGAACGCGGCCATCTGAGCCCTCGTCACCGGCTCAGACGGCGAGAAGGTCCTGTCCGCGGTGCCCCGGGCCACCCCCAGAGCCGACACGCAGTCGATGCCCGCCGCATGGGTCGAGCCCGCGGGCACGTCATCGAAGAACAAGATCCCCGAAGACGGGCACTCCCGGCCGGCCGCCTCCCAGGTCCGGGCCACGAACGTGGCCATCTGAGCCCTCGTCACCGTGTCCGACGGCGAGAACATGGTGGCCGAGGTGCCCAAGGTGATCCCCAGCGCAGCCACCTGCTCGATGCTCTCAGCGTGAACCGAACCCTCGTCCACGTCCGCGAACTCAGGCGGCTCCTCGGGCTCATCCGGCGGAGGCGGCGGCGGAGGCGGCGGCGGGGACGGCGGGGACGGGGGCGCCACGGGCTGTTGTTGCGGCTGTTGTTGCGGCACCTGGCGAAGCTCGAACAAATGCGCCGAGCCCGGGAGTATGTTGGATCTAACACTGTGGTCGGCGTTGGCACCGTACAGGCCCCCGGCGGGCAGCTCAGACAGATCGTCTTCTTGACTGAGCGCTTCGACATAGCCGGTTTGCCCCGCCACCAGCTCGTCCTCGCCGATGAAGACTAGGCCGCGTCCGCCGAACGCGTAGCGGTGTTTCGTGTTGGTGTCGGCGTCGGCCAAGGTCAGAACCCGCAGATTGTCGCCCGCGCCGTCGAGGTCGTCTGACCAGCCCCCCGCCGGCTTGGTGTACACATACACCGATCCCCGATAGTTGCTCGAACGCGACTCAGCGTTGCCCACCGCGATCCTGTCTCCGCTGCCGCTGACGGCCACGCCCCGGCCGAAGAAGTCGTATTTGTGGCCGAAGCTGGCCAGCTCAGCCGTCTCGGTCGCGTCGGCCCAACCCCCCGAAGGCCTCGCATACACATAGGCCGAGCCGTAGTAGCCATCAGGAATCTGCGAGTCGTCGCTCTCGCCTTTGCGCCAAGGCGTCGCAGCCGCGGCCACCAGCGTCGAGCCGTCATAAGACAAGGCCAGGCCCCAATTCCCCAGCATCTGACGGCGAGTCGGGCCATCAACCGACAACCGGGGAACAGCGGTAGAGGAGGCGGTTGCGGCCCAGCCCGTCGCAGGCTTGGCGAACACAAAAACCGCGCCTTGATGGTAGACCCCGTCGGAGGCTGCAAAGGGGGCGGACGCGGCGATAGTGTTGCCGTCACCTGAGATGGCAACAGCATTTCCTAGAAAGTTCCCGATGCCAATCCTGGTGCCGGCGCGCAACATGACCACCCCGGTGTCGTCGGTGTCGGCGTCGGCCCAGCCCCCCGCAGGCTTGGTGAACACAAAAACCGCGCCGCCGAAAGTCGAGAACCCGGACATGCCGGCTACCAGCGTGTTGCCGTCGTCTGACACCCCAATGCCAGAAGAAAAGAGCGTCGTGCCTGTATGGGCGGCCGCCGGAGTCAGCGTCGCCGTCGCCGTGCTGGTGTCGGTCCAGCCCGTCGCAGGCTTGGTGAACGCATAAAGCCTCCCGCTCCTCGAGTTCTCGGCCCAAGCACCCGCGAAGACCGTGTCGCCAGCCACCGCCACCGAATTGCCGAATTGGCCGCTGCTCTCTGGATTGGGCGATGTCAGCTTGGCCAACTGAGCGCCGCTGTTGGCATCGAACACATACACCGCGCCAGCCGCCTGATTAGCGCCCACCACGATCACCTCAGAAGTCGCATCCAACGCCCACCCAAAACGATTGAAAGTCGTCGCGTCGCCGGCCGTCACCGACCGGGCCTGCTCCCAGACGTCATCCAACGGGTTATCGCCCGGCGAGGTCACATGAATCGTCACATCCACCGTCGCCGTGTCCGTGCTGTCCGCCGCCGACACCCTCACCCGATACACCCCCGAGCGCGTGTTCGGCCTCAGAGAAATCTGCCCATTCGACGAATCAATCGTGAAAAAACTGGCATGCGACTGGTCACCGTCCGACAGTGAATATGTCAACGTGTCGCCGTCAGCGTCCACCGCCCTCACCGGCGGGCCCACCTTCGTCTGGCCCTCGCCCACCGCCAAAAGCGTCACCGTCGCCGACTCGTTCTGGACCGGATCGTTGTCAGAAGTCGGGAACACCGGAGCCGCTGCCCACACCGACGACGACCCCACCACCACCGCCGCCGCCGCGGTTGCCGCCGCCATCACAACCCGCAGCACCCACCCGGTCCGCCGAGCCCCCAAAGCCCGACCCGAACCCAGCATCAATGGAGAACTCAACAACGAAGATTCCAGACGCCGAGACACCGCCTTTATGCGATCAGCAGCCGATGACCGGACGTAAGCAACTACCACCAAAATGCACTTTACCCCCCCCCCCCCCCGAAAATCAACCTCAGTCAGTCAATTAAAATCCCAAGCGCTGGAGCCGGTCAGGGCGGCGGGGCCAGTCCTTGTCCAGACCGGGTGACGCAGGCTCGCCCCCGGGGGTTCCGGGCAGGGGTGCCGCTTGGGCGACGACCCGCTGCCCGGCAACCCGCCAGGGTGTTTGGCTCAGGCGGCGCCGGTGAGCTCCTCGTAGAACCGGGCCAGGAACGAGGCCATCTGAGCCCTCGTCACCGCATCTGAGGGCGAGAACATCCCGGCCGCGGTGCCGCTGGTGATCCCCAAAGCGGCCATGCAGCCGATGCTGGCGGCGTGCGTGGAGTCCGCGGGCACGTCACCGAAGGACGAGCCCGCGTCGTCGGGGCAGGTCCGCCCGGCCGCCCCCCAGGCCCGGGCCAAGAACGCGGCCATCTGAGCCCTCGTCACCGGCTCAGACGGCGAGAACACCCTCTCCGCCGTGCCCGAGGTGATCCCCAGCGCCGACACGCAGTCGATGCTTCCGGCATGGGTCGAGCCCGCGGGCACGTCATCGAAGTACGAGGCCCCCGCAGACGGGCACTCCCGATCGGCCGCCTCCCAGGTCCGGGCCACGAACGAGGCCATCTGAGCCCTCGTCACCGTGTCCGACGGCGAGAACATGGTGGCCGAGGTGCCCGAGGTGATCCCCAGCGCCGCCACCTCCTCGATGCTCTCGGCGTGAACCGAACCCTCGTCCACATCCGCGAACTCGGGCGGCTCGGGCGGCGGGGCACTCCCATCATCGGGCCCGGCAGTCCCGTCATCCGACGCAGGTGGGGGCGGTGGGGGCGGTGGGGGCGGTGGGGGCGGTGGCGCTACGGGTTGTTGGCCCTGGCGGAGTGTGAACAGATGCGCCGAGCCCGGGCGTATGTTGGAGTTGCTGCTGTGGTCGTCGTTGGCGCCGTAGAGGCCGCCCATGGGCAGCGTGGACAGCTCGTCTTTTTGTTTGAGCGCTTCGACATAGCCGGTTTGGCCCGCCACCAGCTTGTCCTCGCCGATGAAGGCCAGGTCACGGCTGCCGAACGCGTAGCGGTGTTTCGTGTTGGTGTCGGCGTCGGCCAGGGTCAAAACCCGCAGATTGCCGCCCGCGCCGTCGAGATCGTCAACCCAGCCTCCCGAAGGTTTGGTGTACACGTACACCGAGCCCCGGAAGTTGCTCGAACGCGACCAGGGGTTGCCCACCGCGATCTTGTCTCCGCTGCCGCTGATGGCCACGCCGCGGCCGAATTGGTCGTATTTGTGGCCGAAGCTGGCCAGCTTGGCCGTCTCTGTGCCATCGGCCCAGCCCCCCGAAGGCCTCACATACACAAATGCCGAGCCATAGTTGTCAGCAGGCACCTGCAAGTGGTCGAGGTTGCCTTTGCGCCATGATATCGCAGCCGAGGCCACCAGCGTCGAGCCGTCATGAGACAAAGCCAAGCCACGGTACCCCAACTGCTGGTGGCGAGACGCGTTATCGGTTTCAACCGTGAGCCGGTCAACGACGGTAGAGGCGCTAGTCGCGGCCCAGCCCGCCTCTGGCTTGGCGAACACATAAACCGCGCCTTGATCTTGCCGCCCGCCGATGTCCACAGAGCCGGCGGACACGGCGATCGTGTTGCCGTCACCTGAGATGTCGACATTACCTCCGAAAAAAGTGTACTGGGCTCTCCTGCTACCAGCGGTCAGCGCCACCACCCCCGAGTCGGCGGTGGTGGTGTAAGCCCAGCCCGTCTCAGGCCTGGCGAACACAAAGGCCGAGCCGGTGGATAACTCGAGCCCGGGGGCGCTGGCCACCAGCGTCTTGCCGTCATCTGACACCGCAACACCGTAACCGAGCCTGCCATAGTTGACCGACGAAGTCAGCGTCGTGTCGGCCAAGCTTGTGTCGGTCCAGCCCGTCTCCGGCTTGACGAACACATAAACCCGCCCCTTAGACGAGCTAATTTCCGGAGCGCTCACGAAGATCGTGTCACCCGCCACCGCCACCGAATAGCCGAAACTGCTGTTGTTCCGCCTCAGCTTGGCCAACTGAGCGCCGCTGTCGACATCGAACACATACGCCGCTCGTCTCTCAGGGGCGCCCACCACGATCACCTCAGAAGTCGCATCCACCGACCACCCGAAACGGTTGAAAGTCGTCCCGTCGCCAGCCGTCATCGACCGGACCTGCGCCCAGGCGTCCTCTCGCGGATAATGGCCCGGCGAGGTCACATAAATCGTCACATCCACCGTGTCCGTGTCCGAGTCATCGGAGTCGAACTCGTCGTCTGACACCGACACCCTCACCCGGTACACCCCCGAACGCGTGCCCGGCTTCATCGAAATCTGCCCGTTCGACGAATCGATCGTGAAAAAGGACGCATGCAGATGGTACCCGTCCGACAGCGAATACTCCAACGTGTCGCCGTCGTCGGCGTCCACCGCCCGCACCGGCGGGCCCACCTTCGTCTGGCCCTCGCCCACCGCCAAAAGCGTCACCGTCTTCGCCTCCGGCGCTGCATCCGCATCCAAAAACGTAGGCGCGGCCGCCCGAGCCGCCGACGACCCCACCACCACGACCGCGGCCGCCGCGGCCGCCGCCAGCACCGCGACCCGCAGCACCGCCTTGGCCCGCCGAACCCCCAAACCTGACCCGAACCCAGCACCAACGGGGGACGAACTCACCAACGAAGACCCGGACACAGCGACACCGCCCTTTGCGATCAGCAGTCAACGAACTCGATGGCATCAACTGCCACCAACAGCACGCTACCCCCCCCCCCCCCCGGATTCAAAACCGAACCGAACCCTCGTCCACATCCGCGAACTCGGGCGGCTCGGGCGGCGAGGCAGTCCCATCATCGGGCCCGGCAGTCCCGCCGCCCGCCCGCGTCGTTGTCGATCCCCTCGGCCCAGCGAACCCAAGTGGCCCTGGTAGAAGCACGAACCATTGGCCGGTGACTTAGTTCTCGTCGGGAGTCCAGTCCTTTGGTATATGCCCCGGGTAGGGCTCGTCCTTGACTTTAGGCGGACCACCGTTGGGCCAAGGCCCTGGCTTGAATCCACCGTGACTATGTCTAGGCACCCGTTGCTGAGTGTTCTTCTGGTTGACTTTCTGGCTTTTTGCTTTCTTCATTCCCCCTACTTCTCCTTCTGTAAAGGGTCTTGAAAAATTTGAGCAGACTCTATGACATCTGCGCTAATATATAAACCGCCCTGTCCGATGCAAAGATTGCCATCAGCGTCTCTATAAAAGTTACCGTCTTTGTCAATGAATACTGTCCTACGAAGATAAATGTCTTGTGATTGTGGTTCGGAAGAGGCATGAGAAGTGAGCTGCTGATCATCTGGTTTGGGTGGTTCGTATAATCCTGCCAAGAACTGGCCTGTCTTTGTCTTCGCTCTGATGAGAAAGGGGCCATGAGCCGCTAAGTACTCAAAAGCGGTGGGGTTGGGGCGCTGTTCAAGAGTTTTACGCGCCACCCACATGCGCAACTTGCCGCAGTCCCGGGGCTCGGATGGTGTGATGCAATCTCTAAATGCCCGATTGATCGCTGCCGCAGCCGGTCCGCAGAGAATTACACCGACGAGGTAGCCGCTGGCTGCCAGCCACCGAATTAGCCATCCTATCGAGTAATCAGCTTTTCCGCTGATCAAACCTTGCCAGAATTGAATGTAGCGCCGAAACGGTCCTACCGGGCGAGATCCCGTCCATAGACTTCCCTCCATCGTCCCACACCCCGGCGGGCGCCGCCGTGATGGCCGGTCGGGGCTGGCACGGCAGGCACGGCTGCGAGCAGGCCGTCACGATACTTGGAGAGCTAGATCTGTCAAATCGCCCGGTCCGGCCGGGTGACGCAGGCCCGGCCCCGGGGGTTCCGGGCAGGGGTGCCGCTTGGGCGACGACCCGCTGCCCGGAAACCCGCCAGGGTGTTGGCTCAGGCAGTGCCGGTGAGCTCCTCGTAGAACCGGGCCAGGAACGAAGCCATCTGAGCCCTCGTCACCGTGTCCGACGGCGAGAACATCCCGGCCGCGGTGCCTCTGGTGATCCCCAAAGCGGCTATGCAGCCGATGCTCTCGGCGTGAACCGAGTCCGCGGGCACGTCATCGAATATCGAACTCGCGTCGGAGGCGGGACAGGTCCGCCCGGCCGCCCTCCAGGCATTGGCCAAGAACGAGGCCATCTGAGCCCTCGTCACCGGCGCAGACGGCGAGAACATCCTCTCCCCCGTGCCCCGGGCCACCCCCAGAGCCGACACGCAATCGATCCCCGCGGTATGAGTCGAGCCCGCGGGCACGTCATCGAAGTACGAGGCCCCCGAAGACGGGCACTCCCGGTCGGCCGCCTCCCAGGTCCGGGCCACGAACGAGGCCATCTGAGCCCTCGTCACCGTGTCCGACGGCGAGAACATGGTAGCCGAGGTGCCCATGGTGATCCTCAGCTCCGCCACCGTCTCGATGCTCTCGGCGTGAACCGAACCCTCGTCCACGTCCACGAACTCAGGCGGGGCCGGCGGAGGCGGCGGTCCCGGCGGCGGTCCAGGCGGCGGTCCCGGCGGCGGTCCCGGCGGCGGCACATAAGAGGGCGGCTGAACAACAACGGGGGGCCTAGGCTTCAGCCTCAGCCTGTAGTAGGCCACCGCTCCCTTATGGAGGCTGGCCGGGCTGCTGTGATCTTCGTTGTCGCCGTAGAGGCCCCCCGTGGGCAGAGAAGCCAGCATGTCATTGTATTCGAGGGTGGTGGCGCTGCCTCCCCAGCTTGCCAACAACCTGTCCTCGCCGACGAAGGCAATGCCCTTGCCGCCCAACCCGTACCGATAGGGCTCGCTGAGTGTGCTGGAGGTTTCGGCGGTCAGAACCCGCAGATTGTCGCCGAGGCCGTCGGTGTCGCTCTCCCAGCCCCCCGAGGGCTTGGTGAACACATACACCGAGCCCCTGAAGTTGCTCGACCGCGCTTCGCCGTTGGTCGCCGCGATCTTGTCGCCGCTGGGGCTGATCGCCACTCCCAGGCCGAACCGGTCGTACTTATGGCCGTAGGTCGACAGCTTGGCCGTCTCGGTCGCGTCGGCCCAGCCCCCGGCGGGCCTCACGAACACATAAGCCCCGCCGTTCCGCACCTCGCCCATGAGCTCCGGAAGGTTTCGATAATTCGCGGTGATCCTTGCATCCTTGGCCGCGCTACGCTTCTCCCAGGACGACGGCCCACCGGCCACTATCGTCGAGCCGTCAGTGGTCACGTCCACATTGAATTCCCCGAGCAGCAAGAATTGTGTGTCGCGCCAGTAGCCAGCCACCTTAAGCCTCGGGATATCGTCGGTGGGTTGTGTGGAAGTCCAGCCACCGCCCTTGGTGAACACATAAAGCTCGCCTTCGGCGTTGCCGCCCCAAGGAGCGGCGCCGACGATCGTGTTGCCGTCTCCTGAGATCGCCACCGATTTGCCTAAATCGTTGTAGTGATGCTCTTCGTCCCCGGCGGTCAGCATGACCACGCCGGTGTCGTCGGAGGTGGCGCTAGCCCAGTCACCAGTCGGCTTGGTGAATACGAAGACGGCGCCGTCCTTGTCTGCGCCAGCGACATGGTCGGTGCCCTCCCGAGATTGTCTCCACGGGGCGCCCACCACGAGCGTGTTGCCGTCATCCGACACATCCACTGACCGGCCGAACTTCGCCGGTCCAAGTCCATTCCTAGCGTCATTCGGCGCAGTGGTGGGTCCAGGCGTCAATGTCGCGTCCGGCGTGCTGTCGTCGGCCCAGCCACCCGGAGGCTTCTTGAAAATATAAACCCGGCCCGCATTCACCACCGAATTTACCGTTTCCGTCTTCGCGCCGACGAAGATGAAGTCGCGCGCCAGCGCCACGGAGTAGCCGAAGTAGCCACCCACAACTGGATTCGGGGACTGCAGCAGGGCCAACTGGGTGCCGTTGATGTCGAACACGTACACCGCCCCCGCGTTGGTGACGCTGCCCGGTTCGGCGCGCCCGGCGCCCACCACGATGATACTCCCGTCAGAGACCACCTCCGACCCGAACCAGTCAGGGTCCGTCACGCTCGCAGCCGTCGTTATCCTCCGGGTTTCTGCCCAGCCGTCCTCACGCGGCCAGTTGCCCGGCGAAGTCACGTAGATCGTCACCTCTGTCGACGCGTTGTCCGCGTCGCTGAAGTCCCCGTCGTCCGCCACCGTCACCGTCACCCGGTACACCCCCTTGGGCGTGGTGGTCTTGCGGGAAATCTGATAGCCCCCGTTGATTGTGGCGTACGTGAACTTATCGCTATCGGCCCCGGACGCCCGATACGTCAAGGTGTCGCCTGCATCGGCGTCCATCGCCCTCACCGGCGGACCTGCCTTGATCTGATTATCGCCCACCGACAGTATCTTCACCGTCCCCTCTGTCGTGCGGGTCCCGTCCGGGAACGTCGGAGCAGCCGCCCGAGCCACGGACGGCGCCGCGGCCACAACAACGGCCGCGGCCGCCGCCGCCGCCGCGTACAGAATCACTCTGACCAGAATGGACTTGGATGTTCTGAGCGAACTAGCTACCACGGATTGCACCGGGGCCACCTCCTTGCAGGGCTTGCTCTGTGAGGACGATTTCATCGAGTCGCGGCTTCAAGCCGCCTCGCGCCCGCTAACTCTAGCAGACCGAACGGGCATCCTACCCCCCCCCCCCCCCCCCCGGATTCAAAACCGGCCGGATTCTCACCCGGTCAGAGCCCCAGGCGCCGGAGCCGGTCAGGGCGGCGGGGCCAGTCCCTGTCCACCCTGACGAACAGCTCCAAGCGGGCGCCCGGGGGGAGCTGAACCCGCACGGCCCGGCCCGCCCGCTCCAGCACCGACCCGCCCCGGCCGATGACCATGGGCTTCTGAGACGGGCGCTCCACCAGGATCTCGCACCGGATCCTGGGCCACTCCCACTCGGTCACCCGGGTGGCGATCGAGTGCGGCAGCTCCTGGCGGGTCACCTGCAGCAACTGCTCCCGGACCAGCTCGGCCACCCAGAAGGCGTCGTCTGAGTCGGTGACGGCGTCGGGGGGGTAGAGGGCCGGTCCCTCGGGCAGCCGGGCGGCCAGGTGGTCCACCAGCTCGGGCACCCCGTCGCCGGTGCGGCCGCTGACCGGGAAGTAGGCCTCGAAGTCCAGGGCGGCGGCCGCGGCGAGCTGGGCCAGCATCGCCGCCGGCCGGACCAGGTCCGACTTGGTGACCACCACCACCGAGGAGCGGGGCAGGCTCTCGGCGATGAAGGCGTCGCCCCTCCCGTAGGGGGCGGCGGCGTCGAGCACGAAGGCCACCACATCGACGCCGGCCGTGGCCTCGGCCGCGGCGGCGTTGAGCCGCTCCCCCAGCGGGGTGCGGGGCTTGTGGACCCCCGGTGTGTCCACGAAAACGATCTGGGCGTCGGGCCGGGTGAGCACCCCCCGTATCCGAGACCGGGTGGTCTGGGGCTTGTCGGAGACGATCGAGACCTTGCGGCCCACCATCCGGTTGAGCAGGGTCGACTTGCCGGAGTTGGGCCGGCCCGCCAGGGTGACGAACCCCGACCGGAACGGCGGGCTCACGGGGGTCCGGCGGCGCAACCGGGGGCGGCGCAGCCAGGGCGGGTCGGGCTCACGGGTCGGGCGGGGTGTCGGGGCGGGTCGGGCTCACGGGTCCGGCGGGGCGCCGGCGCGGGTCAGGCGGACCCGGGTGATGCGCCGGCCCTGCATCCGCTCCACCCTCAGGCGCAGGTCGCCCGCCTCGACGGTCTCGCCCACGTCGGGCACCCGTCCGAGGGTGTTGAAGATGAACCCCCCGACCGTGTCCCAGTCGTCGTCGGGAAGGTCGGCGCCCATGAGGTGGTTGAGCTGGTCCACCGGCATCCGCCCGTGCACCAGGGCCTCCCCGCCGGCCAGGGGCTCCAGCATCGGCTCGGGCCGGTCGAACTCGTCCACGATCTCGCCCACCAGCTCCTCGACCAAGTCCTCGAGCGTGACCAGCCCCGCGGTGCCGCCGTACTCGTCCACCACCACCGCCAGATGGCCCCCGGCCGTGCGCATCTCTTGGAGGAGCTCGCCCACCCGCTTGGTCTCGGGCACGAAGGTGGCCCGGCGCATCGACGCTTCCACCGGCTGCGACCCCCGGCCCGACCGCTCGGCCCGGGCCAGGTCCTTGAGCAGGGCCAGGCCGATGATGTCGTCGATGTCGCCGCCCGACACCGGCAGCCGGCTCAGCCCCCGCTCTATGGCCAGCTCCAGGGCGGCGGCCACCGTCATCGACCCGGCGGCGCAGACCATGTCGGTGCGGGGCACCATCACCTCGCGCACGACGGTGTCGCCCAGGGCCAGGGCCGACTCGATCATGTCCCGCTCCCCGGCTTCGATGGCGTCGGACTCCACCGCCGCCTCGGTCAGGGCCATGAGCTCGTCCTCGCTCACCGCCGAGGCCGGGGCCCGCCTGAGCCTCAGCCTGGCCGCCGCCGCCCTCAGCGCCCGAACCGGCCCGGTCACGGCCGGCGGTGGCAGGCGGCCAGCAGCTCCCGCTCCCGGGCCTGCATCCGGGCCGCGTCGGCGGCGTCGGCATGGTCGTAGCCGAGCAGGTGGAGCACGCCGTGTACCACCAGCAGGGCCAGCCCGCCGTCCGGGGAGGCGTCCGGGTCGCCGTCCGGGGTGGCGTTCGGGTCGCCGTCCAGCCCGCCGTCCGGGGTGCCAGCCGGGTCGCCGTCCGGGGTGCCAGCCAGGGCGCCGTCCGAGCCTCCGTTCCGAGCGGCATAGGCGGGGCACACCACCACGTCGCCCACCAGGCGGGTCCCGACCGGGTCGGGGTCGGCCCCGTCGAGCGGGAACGACAAGACGTCGGTGGGACCCTCTTCGCCCATGTGCTCGGCGTTGAGGCGGGCCATCTCGTCCGGGTCCACGAACACCAGGCTGCACTCGCCGGCCGTCACGCCCTCGGCCCGCAGCGCGGCCTCGGCCAAGGCGGCCCAGACCGCGGTCTCGCCGGCCCCGGATCGGTCGGCGGCAGCGGCGGCGGAGCGCTCGTCGGTGGCCACCACCACCAAGCCCGCCCCGGTCATCCGGTCCGGCCGGGCCCGCTCCGATGGCCGGGGCCAGCACGATCCGGGCCACCCGCTCCGCCCGAACCGCTCCGGTCGCCGTGGCCCGGGCCCGGGCCGGCTCGGCCGTAGGCGTTCACGATGGCCTGCACGATCCGGTGGCGCACCACGTCCCGGCCCGACAGGCGGACGAAGGCGATCCCGTCGATGCCGCCCAGGATCGGCTCCAGGCCGACCAGCCCGCTGCGGCCCCCGTCCACGTCGACCTGGGTGTCGTCGCCGGTCACCACCGCCTTGGAGCCGAAGCCGATCCTGGTCAAAAACATCTTCATCTGCTCGGGCGAGGTGTTCTGGGCCTCGTCGAGGATGATGAAGCTCGAGTTGAGGGTCCGGCCCCGCATGAAGGCCAGCGGCGCCACCTCCACCGCTCCCCTCTCCAGCAGCCGCTCCAGGCTCTCGTTGCCGACCATGTCGTGGAGGGCGTCGTACAGCGGCCGCAGGTAGGGGTCCACCTTGGCCATGAGGTCGCCGGGCAGGAAGCCGAGCCGCTCGCCGGCCTCGACCGCGGGCCGGGTGAGGATGATGCGGTCCACCTGGCCGGCGTGGAGCGCCCCCACCGCCATGGCCACGGCCAGCCAGCTCTTGCCGGTTCCGGCCGGGCCGATCCCGAAGGTCACCACATGGTCGGCGATGGCGTCGACATAGCGCTTCTGGCCGCTCGACTTGGGCCGCACCGACCGGCCCCGGGCGGCCCGCAGCACCTCGTGGGTGAGCACGTCGGAGGGCCGCTCGCCGGGGTCGTCGGACCGCACCATGTCGATGGCCCGGTCCAGGGTGCGGGCGTCGAGCCGCTCGCCCCGCTCGGCCAGCACGATCAGCTCCTCGAACAGGCGGGCCACGGTGTCGGCCTCGGCCCCCGAGACGCTCACCTCGTTGCCCCGCACGTGGATCCGGCTGGCCGGGAAGGCCGCCTCCAGCCGCTGCAGATTGGCGTCGTGCTCACCGAGCAGCACCCCGAGGAGGTGGTTGGCGGGAACGCGGATCGTGACGGCGGTGTCGGGCATCTTTCGACGGCCAGGCTACCCCTTTAACCTGGCCGGGGTGGACGCCGCCGCCCCGCCGCCCGACCGGCCGGTGCCGCTGGCCGGGACCGACGCCGCGGCTCCGCCGCCCGGGGCGGACCGGCCAGACGCCGCGGCCCCGCCCCCCGACCGGCCGGTGCCGCTGGCCGGGGGCGAGTGGCTGGACGGGCTGGCCCGGTGGGCGGCGGAGGAGCGGGTGGACGAGGCCGCCCGGCGCCGGGCCGCGCAGCGCCGCCACAGCGAGGCCGAGGCAGCCGAAACCACCGTGGCCGGCCTGCTCCGGCGCTTGGCCGAGGGCGCCCGGACAGTTCTGGTCGACACCGTCGCCGGGAACCGGATGCGGGGCCGGATCGCCGCCGTGGGCGCCGACTTCTGCGTAATCGCCGCCGCCGGCGGTCAGATGATGGCGCCGACGGCCGCCGTCGCCGCAGTCAGCGAAGCCCCCGGTGCCGGGGAAGTCACCGGCGACACGCCGCCCTTAGTGCCCGAGCCGCCTTTCGAGGACAGGCCCCGGGGGGCAGGACCGGACTTCGCAAACAAGACCTTCAGGTCAGAACCGGCTCTCGGGGACAGTTCCCGGGAGGAAGGGCCGACCTTCGGGGAAGCGCTGACCGCTCTGGCCGCCGAGCGCCCGCTGGTGCATATCGCGGCCGGCGGCCGTCACTGGCGAGGTCGGCTCGCCTCGGCCGGGGCGGACGTCGTCTCGGTGGCCGCGGAACCGGGAATCGGCGGCTCGGCGGCATCCCACATCGCCGTCGCCGCCATCGACCACTTGGTGATCCTGGACCGCTGAGGCTGTTTGCGGCGGGCGGCGTTTCAGCCGAGTGCGTTGTCCGGCCGGCGGGTCCTGTCACGGGCGCGGTTTTGCCGCGGGGCGGCAAAACCTTGCCCCCGTGCCACCCCCCGGCCTGGCGGTTCGGCATTCGTTAGGTTGCCGCCCGGCGGGCCTGGGCGGCCCTCGACCACTCGCCCCGGCCTGGCGCGTCGGTATTCGTTAGGTTGCCGGGCTGGCGCGTTGGGCGCTGTTGGACAGAGGGAGGCCTGTTGTGGGTTTTGCACGAAGGATGTCGGGGCGGCTCGGGGGCCGTTGGCTTGCGGCGGGGGCGCTGTTGTGCGCGCTGGCGGCTGCGGTGGCGGTCGCGGTGGGCCCGTCGGGCCAGCCCGCGGGGGCCGTTGACTGCGATCATCCCGAGTTGGGCCGCATCAAATGCACGCTGATCGCGCCGCTGCCGACGGTTCCGACGATCACGCTGCCCGCGCTGCCCCTGCCGGATCCTCCGCTGGCGCCGACGGGGCTGACCGCGTCGCTGAGCGGGAGCTCGATCAGCCTGTCGTGGGCCGATCCGAGGGATTCCTCGATCGATTTCTACGAGTACCGGCACAAGGCGATGGGCGCAGGCGCCGAGTACGGCCAATGGACCCAGGTCCTCAGAAGAACCCTGTCGTCCTCCAGCGGCAGGGTCGCCCTCAGCGTGTCGGGGGTCTCGGCGCCGGGGCGGCACAACGTGCAGTTGCGGGCCCGCAACGCCGGCGGGGTGAGCGCCCACGCGGCGGCCTCCACCGGGGCCCCGGAGCCCCCGGCGAGGCTGAGGGCGTCGTTGAGCGGGAACTCGGTGTCTTTGAGCTGGGACGACCCCGCAGACGCCACCGTCACCGGCTACCAGTATCGGATCAAGGCGCCGGGCGCGGCCAACGCCTACAGCGCCTGGGCAAACATCGCCGGCAGCGGCGCGTCCACCACCAGCCACACGATCACCATCACCGGCACAGGACGGCGCGTCGTGCAGTTGCAGGCCGCGAACGCCCGCGGCACGAGCGACCCCGCGTCGGCGTCGACGGGCCCACCGGCCGCGCCGTCGGGGTTCACCACCCCCGCAGGCGCCTCATCAGGCGCCGGCCAGTCGCTGGTGTTGACCGCCGCAGCCGGATCCCCCAAGGGCACGATAACCGTGAGCTGGTCAAACCCCGGCGACGACTCCATCGTCAAATACCGCTACAGCTACGGAGTCACCGGAACCAGCACCGTCTACAGCCAATGGATAGACATCCCCGACAGCGGGGCCTCCACCACCAGCCACCGGTTCGCCTTCCCCACCCCCGAACAATACAGCCTCAAAATCCAAGCCATAAACCCCGCAGGCGCCTCCACACACCAACCCATCAAAACAACCCCCGCCTGGCCCGCCCCACCAGCACCAACCGGCCTGAAGGTGACACGATTGGTGTACGATGAAGAGTTCAATATAGCGGGTGATCTTCAAAAGCGCGATCTGCGTTCGGTTTCTTTGAGCTGGGGCGATCCTTTCGATTCTACGATCTCCGGGTATCAGTATCGGATCAAGAAGACGGGCGCGGCCAATACCTATGGCGCGTGGACAAATGTCACCGGCAGCGATTCCACCACCACCAGAGCCACGATCGCAATCACCGGCACGGGGGTGCGGCGTATCGTCCAGGTGCGGGCCATGCGCCATAACAACATCGGAGGACCTGGCAACTCCGCAGTTATGTCGACGTATTATCCGGCGACCCCATCGGGTTTCACTACCCCGGGGGGTTCGTCATCAGGGACTGAGGGCCGGGATCTTGTGTTGACGGCCGCGGCCCGCTCACCGAAGGGCACGGTAACCGTTAACTGGGCAGATCCCGGCGATGAAACGATCATCAAATACCGCTATCACTTCGAAGTCGTCCGATACAACGCTGACGATGAATGTTTTACTGCAAATCACCCTTCAAGTCACCCTCCGTCGCCTTCGAATTGTCAGTGGAGAGACCTTCCCGGCAGCGGGGCCTCCACTACTAGCTACCAATTCACCTTCCCCACTCCTCAGCGATATCGCCTCAAAATTCAAGCCGTGAACAACAAAGGCTACATCCTTGAGGATCTTGCCTGGCGGGTCAATCAAGGTTTATCTCACCAGACCGTCGACGTAAATCCGGCTTGGACCGCCCCAGAGGCACCGTCTGGGTTAAAAGCGACGGGTACGGAGAGCGTGGTTACTATTCAATGGACCGATCCTCTAGACACCACGATCTCCGGCTATGAGTATCGAATCAAGACAGCGGGCTCAGCCAACTCCTATAGCGAGTGGGCGAGTATCAACGGCAGCCGCCACATCCACTACATCCTATTACCACGGGGGCAGCCCCCCTTACGGCGTGTCGTCCAGTTGCGGGCCCTACGGCATAATGACATCGGAGGACCTGGCAATCCTGCAACCGCGTCGACGGATCCTCCGGCGGCACCGTCGGGGTTCACGACCCCGGGGGGTTCTTCTTCGGGGACTGAGGGCCGGAATCTCGTGCTGACAGCCGCGGCCAGTTCGACGAAGGGCTCAATAGCTGTGAACTGGTCAGACCCCGGCGACGACTCGATCATCAAATACCGCTACAGCTTCGGAGTCGCTGAGTCCAGCACTATTTACAGTCAGTGGATGGACCTTCCCGGCAGTGGGGCATCCACCACCAGCCACCAATTTGTCTTACCCACCCCTGAGCAATACCGCCTCAGAATTCAGGCCGTGAACAGCGTAGGCGCCGGCGCTCACCAAACAGTCGATGTGAAACCGGCTTGGCCCGCCCCAGCGGCACCAATCGGATTGAAAGCGTCGTTGAGCGGAAGTACGGTCTCTTTGACCTGGGGCGATCCCTTCGATTCTACAATTTCCGGGTATGAGTATCGGATCAAGAAGGCGGGCTCAACCAATGCATATGGGACGTGGACGAATATAGGCACATGGACGTACAGCGGCGTTTCTGCCCTTTCCCCCTACAACAGTGCCACGATCACAGTCACCGGGACGGAGCGGCGCATCGTCCAGTTGCGGGCCACACGGGACAACAACGTCGGAGGGCCCGGCGAGCCCGCGACCGCGTCGACGGGGGCTCCGGCGAAGCCTTCGGGGTTCACCACCCCGGGGGGCTCATCGACGGGGAGCGAAGACGACATCCTCGTCTTGACGGCCGCGGCTAGCTCCCCCAAGGGCACGATAACCATGAACTGGTCAGACCCCGGCGACGACTCCATCGTCAAATACCGCTACCGGTACAGAGTCGCCAAACGCGGCACCGCATTCACCCAGTGGATGGACCTTCCCGGCAGTGGGCCCTCCACCACCAGCCACCAATTCACCTTCCCCACCGCCGAAACCTACCGCCTCAGAATCCAGGCCGTGAACAGCCAAGGCGTCGCCTGGGCGGGCCCCAACGTGAACCCGGCCTGGACCATCCCGGCCGCGCCGACGGGGTTCAAGGCGTCGTTGAGCGGGAACTCGATCTCTTTGAGCTGGGACGATCCCTTCGACAACGCGGTCCACGCGTACGAGTACCGGATCAAGACGACTGGCACGGCCAACGCCTACGGCGCCTGGACATACATCACCGGCAGCGGCCACACCACCACCAGCGCCACCATCACAGTCACCGGCACAGGGCAGCGCACCGTCCAGTTGCGGACCGTACGGCACAACCACGTCGGAGGAATCGGCATCCCCGCAACCGCGTCGACAGGCCCCTAAACCCGCGCCGACAACCCCACCCAGCCGCGCCCGCGAGCGCCCCTGCCGGGGTCCGGGGCGCTCGCAAGCTCGCCCGCGACATCGGCCACCACCCAGCCAGCGCCCGCGCGCGCCTCTGCCAGGGCTGCGTTGCCCCCAATCCCACGGCCGGCAAGGGGCACCGCCACCTCCCGTCGGCCCCGTGCTACCCCACCAGTCCAGCGGGTTGTGTCTCTCCCTGCCAACGGGATCGCCCGCCCACCGGGATCGTCTCGCACCCCTGACAGGATTCGAACCCGCAACCTGAGGGGTAGAAACCCTCTGCTCTATCCAGTTGAGCTACAGGGGCGGTTTGAGGCTACCGCCGACTCGGCCAGGCGGGAGCGGATCGGCTTCCGGCCCCGGTAGGATCGACCACCGCCCGGACCCGAGGGTCGTGGTGGCCGTAGCTCAGTCGGTTAGAGCGCCGGGTTGTGGTCCCGGAGGTCGGGGGTTCGACTCCCCTCGGTCACCCCAGCCGCTAGCATCGCTGGCTGCCAGCGCCTCTAGCTCAATTTGGCAGAGCATCGGACTCTTAATCCGCAGGTTCTGGGTTCGAGTCCCAGGGGGCGTACCAGCAATCCGATCCCGCCTCGCGAGGTCCGGGCGCACTGGCGAGTCGAACCTGTTGTTGGAGATGTTTCGGGTAGATTAAAAGAAATTTCAGAAAATTTCAGAAAATATCGGGATAAAGGGTGTGATTGTCTCACCCATGCTGTAGAGTGATCGTATGTTCACTGAAACGGTGGAATGCGTCAACGGGGGGCTGGCCCGGCTGCTGGAAGCGGTCCGGGCCGGGGACCTGCCGGCAGCCCGATTGAAGGACCTGATCGCGGTCAGCCGGTCCTGGGAGGCCAAGGTCGCCGCCCTGCAGACCGACGCCGCCCGATCGATCTCTGCCCGGGAGGGACACGGCGACGGCGGCGCCTCGGTGCTGCGCGATCAAGTCGGCAAGTCCAGATCTCAGGCCCGCCGCAGTCTGGGCGCCGCCGAGGCTCTGGACGAGATGCCCGGGCTGCGGGGCGCGGTGGACTCCGGCGAGGTGTCATTGGCCAACGCCGAGCGCCTCGCCGACGCAGCCCGCCGCACCGCCCCCGAGGCGGTGGACTCCGCCTCTGACCTGATGGCCATGGCCAAGGAGATGCCGCCGGACCGGTTCGCCCGCGATGTCGGCACCTGGACACAGCGCCACCAGTCCGACCACGGACACCAGGACTACCTGAACAAGCGCCGCCGCCGGTATCTCAAGACCTGGAAGCAACAAGACGGCATGGTCCGCCTCGACGGCCTGCTCGACCCCGAGACCGGCACCCGCATCTGCAACCGCCTCCAAGACGCCGCAGAAGAACTCCGCCGCCAAGACCAGAAATCAGCCCGCACCGGCGCCGCCGCAGCCGCCAGTGAAGGCCCGACCGCCGAAAATGCCCCGGCCGGCGGCCGGGCACCGCGCCCCGGCGAAGGGACCACCGCCTGCGGCCAGACCAGCGACGAAGGACTCGCAGCCAGCAGCGGTCCGACCAGCAGCCGAGGAGACACGGACGTCGGTGGTTCAGGCGACAGCGAGGGGGCCCGGTCTTGGGATCAGCTCCGAGCCGACGCCCTCGACCTGCTCACCTCTAACACCACCGACGGCACCAGAGAACGCGGCGGCTCGGGTGGGCGGCCCAAGGCCGAGGTCATCGTGGTGGCCGACATCGGCACCCTCACCGGCGACGACCCCGCCGGACGCTGCGAAATCCCCGGCACCGGGCCGGTCCCCCGCGCCGTGCTGGAGCGCATCGCCTGCGACGCCCAGCTCACCGGGCTCCTCTTCAGCGACGGCAAACCGCTGCGCCACGGAGCCACCGTGCGCACCGCCACCACCGCCCAATGGCGGATGCTCATCGCCCGCGACCGCGGCTGCATCGGCTGCGGCGCCGAACCCGGCCAATGCCAAGCCCACCACATCACCCCCTACGCCCGACTACGGCGCACCGACATCGAAAACCTCGTCCTCGTCTGCTGGCGCTGCCACCACAACATCCACGACCACCACTGGCAAGTCACCCACCGCAACGGCAAACCCGCCCTGCAACCCCCCGACCCCCAAGCTCCGCCCAACCCTGCCGACAGCCGACACCCCCACGACCAAAACCCCCGCGACCCCCGACGACCACGACCGGGCCGCGACTCACAGCCGAACCGCAGCCCGCAACCAGCCAGAGCCCGGGCCAAGCAGGCCCCGACCCGCCCCGGATCAGCCCACCCGGCCAACGGCCCCGACCCGCCCCGACAAACCACCCCCGCCCTCTTCAACACCTGACCGAATGAACAAAAGCGAACCGGCCACTGCTGTCGGAGCTGGGTCACCCAGGTCGCCCTCTTCGACACCTGACCGAATGAACTGGAAGCGAACCGTGACCAGAAACAACCCAGATGACCGGAAACGAAACCCCAGATGACCCGGGGAGCGAACCGAGCCACCAGGCAACGAGTCGTGACCCGGGAGCGAACCGTGAAGCGGGCCCCGCATTGACCAAAGAAGAGCGAACCGAGCGACCGAATTCCCGGAAGCCGAAACGCCAGGCCGGGGGGTAGCAACCGCCAAAGGGACCAACCCGTGACAGGACCCGCTGGCCCGGACAGAACAACCGTCAAGGAACCGGCCGACCGGACAGGACCCGCCGGCCGGGACGAAGCAAACGGGCTAGAGATGGGCGGTGCCGAGGGCGAAGTCGTCGTCGGTTGCCTTCGCCCATTCCTTCAGCCGGGCCCGGTGCTCGGCCAGGATTTCGCGGCAGTCGGGGGACTTGGCCAGGTTGGTGGTCTCGAGCGGGTCTTGCTCTAGGTCGAACAGCATCTCCGGGTCGGCGCCGGCGCTGAAGGCCAGGTACTTGTACCGCCCGGTTCGGATCATCCGGCCCTTGAGCTCCATGCGGAACGGGCTGGGCTGGAGCTCGCTGACCACATAAGGGCTGCCGGGAAGGCCGGGATCGTCGATCACCGGCCGCAGCGACCGGCCCGGCAGGTCCTCGGGCCCGGCCACCCCGGCGTAGTCGCACAGGGTGGGGGCCACGTCGATGGCCGAGGCGAGATGGTCCCGGTCGAACCTCCCCGCGGGGATCGCCCCCGGCCAGCGGAGGATGAGGGGCACCGTCACCGGCTCCTCGTAGAGCATCTGCTTGGTGACCCACCGGTGGGCGGCCGTCCCCTCGCCGTGGTCGCTGGTCAGCACCACCAGCGTGTCGTCGGCCAGCCCGTTGTCGTCAAGTGCCCCCAGCACCCGGCCGATCTGGGCGTCGGCCATCTCCACCAAGCGGTCGTAGGCGTACAGATACCGCCGCCAGTGCTGCTCGTCCCAGTCCTCGGTCCAGCGCAGCTCGGTCCAGCCGTAGCCCTCGATCACCGCGTCCTGGCCGCGGATCCACTTCACCATCTCCGGCTCGTCGGAGACGGCGTCGAAGTTCTCGGGCAGCTCGGGCAGCGCCGCGCCCGGCGGAGGAACGGGCAGGAGGTCGTGGTCGCGGCCCATGACCCAGAAGCAGATGTCGTGGGGGTTGTAGAGGGAGACCCCCAGAAAGAACGGCCCCGCCCTCCGAGACTCGGCCCTCCGGGAGAGGTATCTGACCGCCTCGTCGGTGATGTCGGAGTCCACCGACGCCCCCAGATCCCGGTACTCCCCCCGCTGCCAGTCCAGGTTCCGGAAACCGGGAATGTCCCCGGCCCCCGACGGGAACGACTCGGGCAGGTTCCACTTGCCCGACCACGCCGTCTCGTAGCCCGCGGCCTCGAACATCTCCCCCACGTTGGCCACCCCGTCGCGGATCGGCTCGTCGTTCACGTTCACCCCGGCGACGTGGGGCATCCGGCCGGTGAGTATCCCGGCCCGGCCCGGGCTGCACAGCGGCGACGCGCAGTACGACTTCTCGAAGGCGGTGCCCCCGGCGGCCAGGGCGTCCATGGCCGGGGTGCGGGTGCGCTGGTTGCCGTAGGCGGCGATGGTGGCCCGGGTCTGCTGGTCGGTGATGATCAAAACGACGTTGGGGCCCCTCATTTCAGAAACCTCCTCAATTTCAGAACCCTCCTCATCGCGGTCCTCCCTCTAAAGAGCCTCCCAGCAGAGAAACGAACGAGTAGCGGCCGGAGCCGACTTCGAAGGCCACGGTTTCGGCCTCGTCGAAGGCCCGGGCGATGCCGGGGCGGGCCCCGGCAGCAGCGCCGGGCCACACCGGTTCGCCGCCCTCGGTTATGGAGGGCTCGGCCCGGCCCAGCTTGGGAACCCGGATCGCGGCCCGAGTGTTGGGCGGCGCCTCCACCTCCAGCTCGAAGGCGCCGCCGCCCAGCCGCCAGCTCGACGAGATCGGCCCCCGCACCGTGTCGATGTCGGCCCGGGCCCACTCCAGTCCGCCCACCACCTGGGGCGCCACCGAGAAGGCGGCGTATCCGGGCGCGGCCCGCCTGATCCCGGCCAGGTCGCGGAAGAAGAACTTCTGGATGCTCCCGAACAGCTTCATGTTGAGGCTGAGCTGGGGGTCGGTCTCGCCCTCCCACGCCTCCCACAGCGTGGTGGCGCCCTTGGCCGCCTGCTCGCCCCAGCTCGGGAAGTCCGGGCTGGTGGCGATGGCGTAGAGCAGGTCGGCCCGGCCGTGCTCGGACAGGACCCGGATCAGGGCGTCGGTGCCCAGCATCCCGGTGGACAGGCGGCCGCCGCGGCTCTCAATGTCGGCCACGATGTTGGCCAGCACCGCCGCCTCGTGCTCGGGGGGGACCAGCCCCAGCGCCAGCGGGACGGCGTTGGCGGCCTGGCTGCCAGTGGCGTAGTTGGATGTCTCGGCGTCGAAGTAGGCCCGGTTGAAGGCGGCGGCGATGTCGGCGGCCAGGCCCCAGTACCGCTCGGCCCGATCCCGTCGGCCGAGGACTTCAGCGGCCATGGCCAGGATCTCGGCGCCGCGGCAGTAGAAGGCGGTGGAGGTGAGCCCGGCCGGGGTGCGGACCGGCTCGAAGGTGGAGGTGCCGTCGGGCTGGGGCTCCATGTGGTCGCCCAGGCCCCCCGAGAGCAGGCCGCCCTCGGCATGGCGGCCGAGAAACGCCACCAGGGCCTCGATCCGCTCGTAGTGGTCCTCGAGGATGCGGGCGTCGCCGTATTCGAGATAGAGGTCCCAGGCCACCACCGGGTACGAGCTCTTCCACACCGGGTACATCAGGTAGGCGTCGTGGGTGCGGCGCCAGTGGAGGGGCGCGATCACCGGCAGGTCGCCGTCCGGCTTCTGGGAGTCGGCCAAGTCGTCGAGCCATTTCGACCACAGCGGGAGGGAGTCGAAGGTGAAGGCGAAGTCGCCGGCCACCGGGTCGCCGAGCCAGCCGACCCGCTCGGATCGGTCGGCCGCGTCTTGGGGGAAGCCCTGCATCGAGGAGGCGAACGTCCAGGTGACGTTGCGGTGGATCCGGTTGACCAGCTCGTCGGAGCATTCGAAGCTCCCGGTCTCGGCCACGGCGGTGCGGGCGTGGCGGGCCTCGATCCCCTCGACGGTCACGCCGGGGTCGCAGACCGCCTCGGCGCAGCGGAAGCCGTGAAGGGTGAACCGGGGCTCCCAGACCTCCGATCCCCTGTCGGCGGGGGCGGCGGGATCGGCCGCGCCGCCGCTGACTCGGGCCGAGTCCTCGGCCTGCCGGCCGGCCGGGGCGCCGCGCAGGACGTACTGGTCGGTCTGGCGGGCGCCGTGGTGAAAGCCGACGCCGCCGTGCTCGAAGCCCTCTTCGCCCTCGGCCAGGCCAGCCAGCCGGTGCTCGGGATCGTCGGGCCAGGCGTACATGTTCGACCGGTTGTCCAAGCGGCCGTCGGCCCCCACCCCGTGGCCGTGGCGGACCGTCACCCGGCTGCCCGCCGGGCCGCTAACCCGCAGCCGGGTCCATCCGGTCAGGTTCTGGCCGAAGTCGTAGACGGTCGCGGTCTGGCGACCGGGCCGGTCGTCGTCGTGTCCGCCGAGGCCGGGCCCGGCTTCGTCGTCGCTTCCGGGCTCGGGGCTCGACACCGAGACCGGATCTAGGGTCCGCACCACCCGGATGGGCGGCAGCGGCTGGGCCCGCAGAACCCCCGAGGGCGGCGGCGCCGGGCGGGCCGGGCCCCAGCCGGAGTCGTCGAAGCCGGGCTCGGCCCAGTCCGGCTGCTCCAGGCGGGCGTCGTAGGTCTCGCCGTGGCAGTAGTCGTTGTAGACAACCGGCCCGGCCGAGGCCGTCCAAGTGTCGTCGCTGGCCACCCTCACCCGCTCGCCGCCGCCCAGCTCCGCTTCGAGTTGCAGCAGCCCGACGGGGGCGGGTCCGTAGGGCTCGCGGTGGCTGGGCGACGGGGGCACGTCGTCCTCGGCGCTGTACCAGCCGTGGCCGAGCATCAGGCCCACCGCGTTTTCGCCGGCCCTCAGGAGCCGGGTCACGTCGTGGGCGGCGTAGAGCACCCGCGAGCCCAGCTCGAAGGGCTGGTCGTTGTGGTAGTAGGTGGTGGCCGGATCGAGCACCTGGTCGCCGACCCGGCGGCCGTTGACGTGCAGCTCGTAGTACCCGAGCCCGGTGACGTAGCAGCGGGCCCGCTCCGGCGGACCGGTCAGCCGGAACTCCCTGCGGAGCAGCGGCGCCGACACGGCCGGGTCGGCGCCGATCCACATCGCCGCCCAGTCCCCCGGGGCCAGCAGCGCCATCTCGAAGACGGCGGGGGGGCTGTCGGCGCCCCGGCGGCCGTCCTCGTCCCAGACCTGCACCTTCCACCAGCACCGCTCGCCGCTGCCCAGCGGGGCCCCGGCGTAGGCGACGCCGGCGGTGGCGTCGGAGGCCACCCGGCCCGAGTCCCACTTGTCGCCCGCCCCGGCTTCCAGGACGCCGGGGTCGGAGGCCACCAGCACCCGGTAGGCCGACTGGCGCCGGTCCCGCCCGGAGGCGCGGATCCTCCAGGAGAAGCAGGGGGCTGTCCGGTCGAGGCCGAGCGGGTCGACCAGATGCTCGCAGCGGGCGTCGGCGGCCGCGAACCCGACCCGCCGGTCGATGGCCTCAGTCACAGCAACCCCCGACCGGCGAAACTAAGAGCGTGCGCGAATTGACCCTCCACGCCGCGCCGGATCGTTGCATCCGTATGGCTCGCGCATGGTTCCCCGAGCAATCCGCGCATGCTCTAAGAAGCCGCGCGGCAAAGCGCGAGCGAACGGGCTCGACTAGGGGAAGGCATGAAAGCGCGGCTCCCATTCGCGGGCGCTCTAGGCCATCATCGCGGTAGGTGAACGTAAAGCTCGTCGCGCCGAGACTAACTCGGGTCAGTCTGAGCCGCCGGGGCCGCCTGTCGGCACCGCCCCGTTCGGGTCCCGGAACGCCGAGGTGGCCGCGGGCCAGTCTGAGCTGCCGAGGCCGCTTGTCGGCACGCCATCGCGCCGAAAACTAACTTGGGCCGGTTCGAGGTGTCGAGAGACGGAGCAACGGCATGGACGGCGGCCGCCCCGGCGACGGCGCCCCCGGCGCCCCCCATGACGTAAAGGCAGCGCGAGGCAAAAACGGCGGCCGCCCCAACGTCTTGTTCCTCCTCACCGACAACCAGCACTGGACGTCGCTGGGCGCGGCCGGCAACGACATCATCGAGACGCCCCACACCGACGCCCTGGCCGGCCGGGGCGTGCTGTTCGAGAACTCCTTCGTCACCACCCCGATCTGCGGGGCCAGCCGGGCCAGCTTCCTCACCGGGATGTACCGGCGCAGCCACCGGTTCGACTTCCGCACCCCGCCGTTCCGGGCCGGCCTGGGGCCGCTGACCTACCCGGCGGTGCTGAAGCGGGCCGGCTACACCACCGGCTTCATCGGCAAGTTCGGGATCGAGAGCGACGGCTACATGAACGTCGAGTCCGAGGCGGCCACCCTCGGCGCCATGTTCGACCACTTCGACAACTTCGAGCACTGGGGGCCGGACAACTACTTCGAGCGCCGGCCCGACGGCGGCAGGCGCCACCTGACCGACGTCACCGGCGACAAGATCGTCGACTTCCTGCGCCGGTGGCGGGCCGAGAGCCGCGGCCCCTTCTGCCTGTCGGTCAGCTTCAACGCCCCCCACTGCCAGGACGACCACCCCCAGCAGTACATCTGGCCCCCCGGCGTCGACCACCTCTACCGCGACGCGGTCATCCCCACACCCCCAACGGCCCGGCCCGACTTCATCGAGGGCCAGCCCGACTTCATCCGCAGCAGCGAGAACCGGGAGCGGTGGCGGACCAGGTTCGGCACCCCCGAGCTGTTCCAGGCGAACATGAAGGGCTACTACCGGATGGTCAGCGGCATCGACGCGGTGCTGGGCCGGGTGATGGAGGAGCTGGACGACCTCGGCGCGGCCGACGACACCGTCGTCATCTTCACCAGCGACAACGGCATGTTCTTCGGCGAGCGGGGCCTCAGCGACTGCTGGCTGCTGTACGAGGACTCGATCCGGGTGCCGCTGATCGTGGCCGATCCCCGCCTGGACGAGGCCCGGCGGGGGGCCCGGTCGGCCGGTATGGTGCTCAACATCGACATCTCCCCCACCATCATCGACCTGGCCGGGGGCCGGATCCCCGAGGCGGTGCAGGGCCGGAGCCTGGCGCCGCTGCTGGAGGGCTCGCCCGGAGGCTGGCGGTCGGACTTCTACTGCGAGCACCTGTTCGAGCATCCCCTGATCCCCAAGAGCGAGGGGATGCGCACGGCGAGGTGGAAGTACATCTGCTACGTGGAGCTCCCGTCGTCCGACGAGGAGCAGCGCCGCGAGGGGGCGCCGGCCCGGGGCGGGATCGGCCGCCGGGTCCGGGGCGGCAACCGCTACGAGGAGCTGTACGACCTTCGCCGCGACCCGCTCGAGGAGGTCAACCTGATCGACGATCCGGCCTGCCAGACGGCGCTGGCCGAGCTGCGGGACCGCCTGGACGAGCTCCGCGGCGAGGCGGCGTCGGCCCGCGGGGCCGGAGCTGACTAAAGGGAGGCGCAGTGTCGAGCTATGTGGCGGGATACGACGTGGAGGCGGTGTACGCCTGGTGGGAGGCCGACCACACCACCCACACCGGCGACAACTACGACAGCGTGGTCAGCTATGAGGGCGAGCGGCTGAAGGAGTGCCTGGACGGGGTCCGGGCCGTGGCCGAGGCCCACCTCGAGCGCGGGGCCCCGGCCACCTTCTTCATCGTGGCCCGGCTGCTGGACGCGGCCCCGGCCGAGATGGTGGAGATCCTCGACCACCCCGTCTTCGAGATCGCCTGCCACTCCTACAACCACCACGACATCAAGACCTTCCTGCACGACGAGCCCCGGCTGCGCCGCGAGGTGATCGACTCCAAGCACCGCATCGAGGACGCCTTCGGCCGGTCCGTGGTCGGCTTCACCACCCCCGGCGGGTACGAGGACGGGTACATGGGCGAGCCCCGGTTCCTGGCGCTGCTGGCCGAGGCGGGCTACCGGTACCTGCGCAGCCTGGCCTGCGGGCCCCATCTCTCCATGCCCTCCCCGCTGCACCAGCCGTTCCGGTACGACGAGGAGGGGGTGGGGGACCTGCTGGAGATCCCGTCGCACGCTTGGCACGACAACGTGCTGACCGGCCAGCACGGGCTGGTGTCGTGGCCGCCGGCGCTGCCCTGGAGCTACCCCGCGGAGATGCCCACCGACGCCCGGGGGGTGTACGCGGCCTACGCCCCCGGCATCGACCACGCCGCGGAGACCGGGATGCTCACCTATGTCCCCACCTTCCACCCGTGGTCGATCTACCGGATCGACCGCCGGGCGGGCCACATCCGGATGCTGCTGGACCACGCCGCCCGGGCGGGGCTCGACCTCCGGTCCTGCGGCCAGGTGTGCGAGCAGATCCGCGACGACCCCGCCCTGGCCGCCCCCCGGCCGGCGCTGGCCGCGGCCTGAGCCGGAGAGAGGAGAAGCGAGCCGATGAATCGCCGGGGCCAAGCCGCCCGCACCGGCCCGAGCGGCGGAGGGGCCGAGGGAAGGACAGCGGGCCGATGAGGATCGCCAGGGTGAAGGTCACCCACATCGACATGTCGTTCTGGGGCGACTTCGCCAGCCGCCAGGACGAGCTCAGGCTGGTGACGCCGATGGCGGTCTACCCCGAGTACCGCCATCCGCTGTCGAGCTGGTTCCCGGCCGACGCCATGTGCGTGGTGGAGGTCGAAACCGACGGCGGGCTGGTCGGCACGGGCTGGTGCGAGGACTACTCCCGGGCCACCAGCGTCATCGTCGAGCAGCACCTGAGCAGGCTGCTGGTCGGGGCCGACCCGCTCGACCGGGCCCGGCTCTGGGACCAGATGTTCCGCAGCACCCTGCCCTACGGGCGCAAGGGCCCGGCCCTGTTCGCGGTCAGCGCCGTCGACATCGCCCTGTGGGACCTGGCCGGCAAGCACTTCGGCCGGCCGGTGTTCCAGTTGCTGGGCGGCCGGGCCCGGGACGAGATCCCGATCTACGCCAGCCACCTCCACTTCACCAACGAGGACGAGTTCGTGAGGGAGGCGGCCGAGTACGTGCGGCGGGGGTTCAAGGCCATGAAGATGCGCTTCCTGCACGGCCCGGCCGACGGGGCCGAGGGCCTGCGCGCCAACGCGGCCCTGGTGGAGCTGCTGCGCTCGGCGGTGGGCGACAGCATCGACATCATGGCCGACGCCTACATGGGCTGGGACCTGGAGTACGCCCGGCGGATGTGCCGGGCCCTGGGCGAGTTCGACATGAAGTGGGTGGAGGAGCCCCTGCTGCCCGACCAGCTCAGGGACTACGCGGCGCTGCGGCGGGAGTCGCCAGTGCCGATCGCCGCGGGCGAGCACGAGACCACCCGCTACGGGTTCGCCCAGATCATCGAGGCCGAGGCCCTCGACATAATCCAGTTCGACATCGGCCGGGTGGGGGGCTTCAGCGAGGCCCGCAAGGTGTGCGCCCTGGCCCAGGCCGCCGGGCTGCCGGTCTACACCCACGCCTACGGGCTGCCCACCCTGCACCTGGCCACCAGCGAGTCGGCCATCGGCATGGTCGAGTACTTCCCGGTCCCGGTCTGGGACGATGTGGAGGAGGCGCCCCACTTCGACGGCGCGGCCATGCCGGAAGACGGCAAAACGGCGCTGGGCGACGAGCCGGGCCTGGGTGCGACGCTGTCGCTGGAGGGCTTCACCCCCCTGGGGTGACCGCGGCGGCTCCCCCGACTCTGTGGCCTCCCCCGACCCGCCGGCCCCGCCCGACTCAGCGTCCTCGCCCACGGCTTCGCCTGACACGGCGGCCCCGCACGCGGCGACACCCCCCGCCTCCGAGACCACCCGCCTGCTCCGGGGGGTGGTGCCGGTGGTCCCCACCCCGTTCCACCCCGACGAGTCGATCGACTTCGAGTCGCTGGGCCGGGTGGTGGACTGGATCGCGGGCCGGGGCCTGGGCGGGCTGTGCCTGCCCGCCTACGGCAGCGAGTTCTACAAGCTCACCGAGTCCGAGCGCCACCTCACGGTGGCCGCCGCGGTGGAGGCCAGCGCCGGCCGGGTCCCGGTGGTGGCCCAGGCCAACCACCCCTCGGCCCGGGCCGCGGCCGACCTGGCCCGCCGGTACCAGGAGATGGGCGCCGACGCCGTCTCGGTGGCCGTCCCCCGGCAGTTCGGCGCCTCCGACTCCGACATCGTCGCCTACTGCGGGGCCGTGGCGGCCGCCACCTCTCTCCCGGTCATGGTCCAGGACTTCAACCCGGGCGGGCCCACCGTCGGGGCCGAGGTCATCGCCGAGCTGAGCGGCCGGCACCCCAACTTCGGGTACGTGAAGCTGGAGGACCCGATGATGCTCGACAAGCTCCTGGCCATCCGAGGCGGGCCGGGCGGCCGGGTCGGGATCCTCGAGGGCTGGGGCGGCCTGTACATGCTCGAGGGGATCGGGGCCGGGATCGACGGCATCATGCCCGGCGCCGCCGTGGCCGACCTGCTCGACGCCGTGTTCGCCGCCGCCTCGTCGGGCCGGTGGGAGCGGGCCCACGACCTGTTCGGCTCGCTGCTGCCCTTCGTCGTCTTCGCCCTCGCCGACTTCGAGCTCTTCTTGCAGATGGAGAAGCGCACCCTGGTGAGGCGGGGCCTCATCGCCACCGAGACGGTCCGGTCCCTGTCCCGGTCGCTCAGCCCGGCGGTGCGGGGCCACGCCGAGTGGCTCATCGACCAAGTCGAGCGGGCAGCGGCCGACGCCTTCGGACTGGCCTGGTGAGCATTACAGTTCGCCGACGAGATGACAGCGCTATGACCAAGACCGGGAGGTGAGCCCATGGCGGCCAGGATCGGAGTAGTGGGGGCCGGATGGTGGTCCACCCGGGCCCATCTTCCCGCCATCGTCGCCAACCCCGACGCCGAGCTGGCCGCCATCGCCGAGCGGGTGGATTCCAAGAGGGAGCGGGCCGCCTCGGCGTTCGGCCCGGCCGCCGCCTACCCCGACCACCGCCAGATGCTCGAGAACGAGGACCTGGACGGGGTGGTGATCGCCGTGCCCCACACCGCCCACTTCGAGGTGGCCATGGACGCGCTGGCCGCCGGGGCCCACCTGATGCTGGAGAAGCCCATGACGGTGGAGTCTCGCCACGCGGCCCGACTGCTGGAGGAGGCGTCCGGGCGGGGGCTGGAGATCGTGGTCGGCTACCCCTACCACTTCAACCAGCAGGTGCTGGCCGCCCGGGACTGGATCGCGGCGGGCGAGATCGGCGAGCTGCTGTACGTCCACTCCCTGTTCGCCTCCATCGTGTGGGACCTGTTCCGGGGCGACGTCGATCTGGTGGCCGACGCGGTCGGGTTCACCATCACCCCCACCGGGACCGACACCTACGGCGACCCGGCCCTGTCCGGCGGCGGCCAGGCCATCGTCCAGATCACCCACTCGGCCGCCCTGCTGCTGTTCATGACCGGGCTGGCGCCGGCGGAGGTGTTCGCCTTCATGGAGAACAAGGACCTGAGGGTCGATCTGGTGGACGCCCTGGCCGTGCGGTTCGAGGGGGGCTGCATCGGCACCATCGACTCCACCGGGTCCACGGTCCGCACCCAGGAGGAGCTGCTGGAGTACCGCATCTACGGAACCGGGGGCCACATCTGGCTGGACCTGTCGACCTCGGAGCTGGGCCTGTACCGGGCCGACGGCTCGGTGGTACGCAACCCGGCCGACCCCAAGCCAGCCGGGCCCCGGGCCTACGCCGAGGCCTATCCCGAGGACGCCCCGGTGAACAACCTGGTGGACGTGATATTGGGCCGGGACCGGAACCGGTCGCCGGCCGAGCTGGGCGCGGCGGTGGTCCGCCTGCTGGAGGCGGCCTACCAGTCGGCCCGCACCGGCAGGCTGCAGGCCGTGCCCGGCCGGTGACTGACACTTAAGGGAACCGTAAGCGACGGAGGTTTGAGACGATGGAGATAACCGGCGTGCGGGTCCGCCACGCCCCCCGCTCGATCTGGGGCCATCTGGCCGAGCGGGAGAAGTGGCTGCCGCTGGTGACACCCCTGGACGTGTACCCCGAATATCAGGAGACCCGGGGCTCGTGGTTCTGGGAGTCCCACATGGCGGTGGTGGAGATCACCACCGCCGACGGCGCCGTCGGCCAGGGCTGGTGCGAGGACGGCGTCAACGCGGTGGCCGGGATCATCGACGGCCACCTCAAGCACCTGCTGATCGGGGCCGATGCCGCCGACGTGGAAGGCCTGTGGGACCGCATGTACCGGGCCACCCTCCCCTACGGGCGCAAGGGCATAGCCCTGCAGACCATCAGCGCCATCGACATCGCCCTGTGGGACAACCTGGGCCGGGCCGCGGGCAAGCCGGTGTACGAGCTGCTGGGCGGCAAGGTCCACCCCTCGGTCCCGGTGTACGCGTCGGCCCTGCACCCGGTGGGGGCCGACAAGGTGGCCGACGAGGCCCGGGCCTACGTGGCCGAGGGGTACGAGGCCATGAAGCTGCGCTTCCCGTCCGGGCCGGGCCACGGGGTGAAGGGCATGGCCGCCAACGAGGCCCACGTGGCCAACGTCCGCGAGGCGGTGGGCCCCGACATCGAGATCATGGGCGACGCCTACATGGGCTGGGACTTCAACTACGCCAAGAAGATGTGCCGCCGCCTGGAGCCCTACAACATGGCCTGGGTGGAGGAGCCGTTCGTGCCCGACGACCTGCGCAGCTACGCCAGGCTGCGCCAGGAGACCAGCATCCCCATCTCCGGCGGCGAGCACGAGTACACCCGCTACGGGTTCCTAGACATCATCGAGCGGGAGGCCATGGACATCCTCCAGCCCGACCTGCGCCGCTGCGGGGGGTTCACCGAGGGGCGCAAGATCGCGGCCCTGGCCCAGGCGGCCGGGGTGACGGTCATACCCCACGCCTACGGCGCCACCCACATCCACTACGCCCTGGCCACCGCGGGCATCCCCATGGTCGAGCACTTCCCCATCCCGGTCTGGGACTCGCTGCCCGACTCCGAGCAGGCGCCGATCTTCGACGACGAGCCGCAGCCCGACCGGGGGCGGGTCACCATCGGAGCCGGGCCCGGCCTGGGCGTCCGCGTCAACGAGGCCATCTTCGCCTAGACGGCCGTTCCTAGGAGGCTTGATGGTGGGGTGGGGAGATGGGGGGTGGTGTCGTCTTGCAGGTCGACTTCGGGGAAATCGGGGGTTTGGATGGAGGCAAGGGAGGTCCAGTCCTTGGTCAGTTCGGGCCAGTCGGGGATGGCGGGGTGCCAGTGGGGGTTGCGCACGGTGGAGGGCACGGCCGGGTCGCTGATTCTCTGGTAGCGGAACTCGCAGGATCGGCGGAGGGCGCCGGTGGTGTTGGGCAGGGCCCCGTGGACGGTGAGGCTGTGGAAGATCAGGGCGTCGCCGCGCCGGTAGGAGGCGGTGCGCCATCTCGAATCGCCGTCGTCGATCCTGATCGTGCCCAGCTCCGGGTCCAGCGGCAGAACGCCCAGCCGGTGCGAGCCCTCCAAGACCCTGAGCCCGCCCATCTCGAGGGGAATGTCGGCCAGCGGCACCCACACGGTGAGAGTGTCGGCCGCGCCCTGGACCGGCCGCCAGTCCTGATGGTTGCGGGTGGGCGGGACCCGGTCCGCCGGCCCCACCACCCGGGCCACATGGTTGGCGTGGGCGAAGACCTCGCCGCCGAGCAGGCCCGACACCGCCGACACGATGCGCCGGTGGTGCGCCAACTCGTGGAAGACCTGAAGGCTCTGGACCCGGCGGTACATGGCCAAAAAATCGGGGTCGTCATAGCCCTCGGCCGCAGCCGCCGGCCCCGCCCGCCAATCGGCCGGGTCCGCCCCAGGCGCCATCCACCCCGGCGCGTCCGCCACCGCCCCGCCAACCGCCGCCTCCACCTCAGCCACATCCCCCACCGGCAAAACCCCCCGCACAAACAAATACCCATCCCCCACCAACCGCCGCAGACCTTCCTCCCCTCCCAGATCCAGGACCGAAGACTCCTTAAGAAACATCACTCACCAAGCCAGCCCGGGTGGGCCTTCCCGGACCAGCAAGCCAGGCCGGGTAGCGGCTTCCCCGAGCCAGCAAGCCAGGCCGGGGGGTGGCACGGGGGCAAGGTTTTGCCGCCCCGCGGCAAAACCGCGCCCGTGACAGGACCCGCCGGCCGGGACAAAGCAACCGAGACAAGACACGATCACCCGGTCATGCCCGACCGGGCCATGCTCTCTACGAATCGCCGCTGCATCACCATGAACACGGCGATCACCGGGAGCATGGACAGCATGGACATGGCCGACAGGATCTCGGGCCGCAGCGGGTTGGAGGTGGAGTTGAAGGTGCCGCCCGCGATGCCGAGCTGGAGGGTCACCACCCGCAGGTCGGGGTCGGAGACGGCCAGGAAAGGCCAGGCGTACAGATTCCAGGCGGCCAAGAACGAGACGATGACGAAGGCCACCACGGTGGGGCCGGCCAGCGGGGCGTAGACGCTGCGGAACACCCGGATCGGCCCGGCCCCGTCGAGGACCCCGGCCTCGTACAGCTCCCGGGGAACGGTTCGGAAAAACTGCCGGAACATGAACACCGACACGTCGGTGTAGGCCACGATCGGGATTATCAGCCCCCAGTAGGTGTCGAGCCAGCCGATCCGGAAGACGAACATGAACAGCGGGATCATGATGACGTGGAAGGGAACCAGCAGACCGCCGACCAGGAAGATGAACAGCGAGTCCCGCAGCGGGAACCGCAGCGTGGAGAAGGCGAACCCGGCCATCATGCCCAAAGCGGCCTGCCCGGTCACCACCACCACGGTCAGGACGGCGCTGTTGACGAAGGCCCGGGTGCCGATCTCGCCGTAGGCCTCGGCGTAGTTCGACCACCGGAAGGGCTCGGGCCACCACTCGAAGGGGAAGGCGAAGGTCTGGGGCGCGGTCTGCAGCGACTTCGACAGGTTGAACAGGAAGGGGGCCACCATCACCACCGACCCCAGGGTCAGGATCGCGTAGACGGCGATGCGCCCCCGATGCCTGGCGACCGCGGCCAAGGCGCTCATCGGCGCGTCGCCCCCCGGCGGCGGCTCATCCGTAGTGCGTCCATCGGCTCTGGGCCTTGAACAAGACGACGGTCAGCAGCAGCAGCGCGGCCGTCAGCGCCACGCCCATGGCCGAGCCGAGCCCGATCTCGAACTGGCCCCTGAACGCCCGCTGGTAGAGGAGGTGGGCGGTGGTGGTGGTGCTGTAGTCGGGCCCCCCGCCGGTGAGGACGTTGATGATGTCCCACGAGCCGATGCTGGTGATGGCCAGGTTCAGGATCACCAGCAAGAAGGTGGTCGGGGCCGAGAGCGGCCAGGTGACGTAGCGGGCCTTCTGCCAGGCGCCCGCGCCGTCCACCGTGGCCGCGTCGAGCTGCTCCCGGGGGACGCTCTGGAGCGCGGCCATGTAGAACACCGTGTTGAGCGGCACCAGCGTCCACAGCAGGATGACCGACACCACATGCGGGGTCCACCAGGGCAGCACCAGATACGGGGTGGACGTGTCGACGAAGACGCTCAGGAAGGTGTTGAGGAGCCCGTCGCTGGTGAACACGAACCGGAACATGGTGGCCACCGACACTCCCGATACCACCAGGGGCAGGAAATAGGCCAGCCGGAACAGGCCGGTTCCCCTGACCCGCAGGTTCAGCAGGTTGGCGAACAGGAACGAGATGCCGATGGCCAGGGGGGTGACCTCCAGGAACAGCAGGCCGGTGGTGCGCAGGGACCGGAAGAACAGCGGGTCCTCGTGCAGGTTCAGGTAGTTCTCGAACCAGATGAAGTTCTCGCCCTCCAAGAGGTTGGAGTCGGTGAGGCTGAGGTAGACCCCGTACACCAGCGGGCTGAACAGGAACACCGCGAACATCCCCAGAGCCGGGGCCACCAGGGTGTACCCGGCCAGCCGCTCCTGGCCGCGCCACGTGACGGCGCGGTACCGCCGCACCGACGCCCTCAGCCGCCGCCGCGGGCGGAGGCCAAACCCGGTGCGGCGGATGGCGGCATCGACGCCAAGGCGCCGGGTTCAGCCCAGCTCTATGGGAATGTCCCGCCTCACCGCCGGGGTCTCGGCCAGGGCGGCGTTGATCTCTTCTATGTACGGCGCCAGGGCGTCGTCCATCGACTGCCCCTCGACGGCGTAGCGCCGGAAGGCGCTCTGGAAGGCGGCGAAATGGACGCCGCCGGCGCTGTCGAAGGGTCCCCCGATGGGGCTGATGATGATGCTGTTGGCCGCATCGAGGAAGGCCTGGAAGTTGTTGGGCGGAGGCTGTCTCCAGGTCGGGTCGTCGGCGTACCGCTTGAGCGGCGGGACCACCGACCCGCTCTCCATCCAGGCCGTGTAGGCCGGTCCGTAGATGTGCTTTACGAGCTCCCAGACCACGTCGGGATGGTCGGTTTGGGCGCTGACGCCCCAGCCGGCCGTCCCGCCGCCGCCCCGGGTGCCGGCCGGGCCCTCGGGCAGGGTGTGGACGTCCCATTCGAACTCGGCCGCTCGCAGCGCGGGCACCGACCACACCGCGCCCTCCACCATGGCGAACCGCCCGCCGATGAACCCGGCGTGGAGGTCGCCGGCCGCGGTGACCTGCTCGGGGGTGGCGAAGACCCCCTCCCTCACCGGGTCCCAGATGGCCCGGAGGCCGTTCTTGAAGGCGTCGTCGACCATCAGGACCTGGTTCTCCTCGTCGAGGTAGTCGCCGCCGTAGGCCCCTATGGCCCCGTGGGCGTTGTCGGCGTTGTCGGCCAGCAGCCCGTAGCCGATGACGTCGCCGGTGGTGAGCACCCGGGCGTACTCGGCCATGTCCTCCCAGGTGAAGCCTTCTCCGGGCAGCTCGAGGCCGGCGTCGGTGAGCATCGGGATGTTGTAGAAGAAGGTGTTCACGTCGGCGCTCATGCCCTGGCAGTGCATCTCGCCCGCGGGCTGGTCGCCCAGCGCCACGGTGGAGCAGACCTGCAGCATCGACGGGTACCAGGAGTCGACGTTGAGGTCGGGATCGGCCTCCAGGTAGGGCCTCATGTCGAGGGTCACGCCCTGCTGGGCGAAGAGGTCGACCCAGCCGTTGTGGCTGAAGAAGATGTCGGGCATGTTGTCGACGGCCTTGTAGGCCACCAGCTTGTCGGTGTAGCCGTCGGGGGCGATCTCCTCGAACTCGATCTCCACGCCCGGGTGCAGGGCGGTGAACGAATCGATCATGTTCGGGACCTCGTCGAAGTAGGGAAGGCCGGGCAGGGTCATCGCCCCCAGCGCAGCGAGCCGCTCAGCTCTGCAGGCGCGGCCGCGGTGGTGGGAGCGGCGGTGGTGCCGGGAGCGGCGGTGGTGCCGGGAGCGGCGGTGGTGCCGGGAGCGGCGGTGGTGCCGGGAGCGGCGGTGGCGGGAGAGGTCTCGCCGTCGTCGCTGCCGCCGCAGGCGGCGAGGATGGCGGCCGCTCCCAGGCCTCCCCCGGTCAAGGTCAGGAACCGTCGCCGGTCCATGTCGTAGTAGCGAGTCATAGGCGTTGTCCCCCTCGTTTGACGACCGCCGCGGAGGCGGCGGCCTCAGGCCCGGGCACTGTACTTCGCCCCCCGCGGCCGGTAAAGTGCGCGGGCTCAAGGGGGGCGCTATGACCGAGGAGGAGCACGCGATGCCCGAATCCAGCGCCGGAGGGCTCTCCTTCGCGGGGCGGACCGTCGTCGTGGTCGGCGCGGCCAGCGGGATCGGCCGGTCCTGCGCCGTCCATCTGGGATCGCTGGGGGCGACGGTGCCGTGCCTGGACCTCGACCTGGCGGGCGCCGAGGAGACGGCGGCCGAGATCAGAGACGGCGGGGCCGGCGCCTGGGCCGCGTCAGTGGACGTGACCGAGGCCCCATCCGCATCCGAGGCCATGGCCGCGGCCATCGACTCGGCCGGCCGCATCGACGGCCTCCTCAACACCGCCGGGATCACCGGCGCCACCAACCTGTCCACCCACGAGGTGGACCCCGAGGACTTCGACCGGGTCTACCGGGTGAACCTCCGGGGGGCGCTGCTGACAACCCAGGCCGTCCTGCCCCACATGCTCGAGCGCGGCTACGGGCGAATCCTGCACATCGCCTCCATCGCCGGCAAGGAGGGCAACGCCGGGATGGCCGCCTACTCCGCCACCAAGGCCGGGCTCATCGGCCTGGTCAAGACCATGGGCAAGGAGTACGCCACCACCGGGGTGACCATCAACGCCATGGCCCCCGCCGTCATCCAGACCCCCATGGTCGACGCCCTGCCCCAAGCCCAGGTCGACTACATGACCGAGAAGATCCCCATGCGGCGCACCGGCGCCCTCCAGGAGGTGGCCGACCTGGCCGCCTTCGCCCTCTCGCCCATGTGCAGCTTCACCACCGGCTTCACCTTCGACCTGACCGGCGGCCGGGCCGTCTACTGACGCGGACGCCCGGACGGCCCATGCACCCGACCGAGGAGGAGCGCTACCTGTTCGACCTGCAGGGCTACCTGGTGGTCGAGGACGTGCTCGGGCCCGCCGAGCTGGAGGAGCTCAACCGGCGGTTGGACGACTACGACATCTGGGGCCAGACCCCGGGCGAGGACCCCTTCTTCGACTTCTGGAAGAACGACGAGCGGCAGATCTCGGCCGGGCCCCTGCACGCCTGGGACGAGCCGTTCCGGCGGTTGATCGGCCATCCCCGCATCGCCGGCTACCTGGCCGACTTCCTCGGCCCCTGGTTCCGCTACGACCACGGCCACGCCATGGTCATGCGCAAGGGCGGCGGCCCCTTCGGGCTCCACGGCGGCCGGGTCCCGTGGGAGCCGGCCATCTCCTATGAGGTCGTCGACGGGCTGATCCGCTCGGGGCTGCTGGTGGTCCAGTACGCGCTGTGCGACATGGGCCCCGACGACGGGGGCTTCTGCGCCCTCCCGGGCAGCCACAAGGCCAACTTCGCCTGCCCGGCCGGCTTCGAGCCCCTGGCCGACCCGGGCCCGTGGGTCGAGCGGGTGGCCCTGAGGGCCGGCTCGGTCCTGATCTTCACCGAGGCCCTCACCCACGGAACCCTGCGGTGGACCGCCGACCACGAGCGCCGGGCCCTCTTCTTCCGCTACGCCCCCGGCCACATGGCCCATGTGGGCCGCTACCGGGAGGACGGGCGGGAGCCGCCCGGCGGGGCCTACCCCCGGCCCTCCGACTCGGCCGCCGACGACTGGGCCCCCCAGCAGCGCCGGATGCTGGAGCCCCCCTACGTCCACGAGCGCCCCGACACCGTCACCGGCGCCCCCTACGGGCACGAGGGCCCCGGCGCCGCAGCCGGCGACGGCCCGGCCGCCGGGTCCGGCCCCGGCGGGGCGGGGGGCTGAGCGTCCATGGCCGAAGTCGCCTTCGACCGCGTCGACAAGGTGTACCCCAACGGGTTCCAGGCCATCCGCGGCCTCAGCCTGGAGATCGCCGACCGCGAGCTGCTGGTGCTGGTGGGTCCGTCGGGGTGCGGCAAGTCCACCGCCCTGCGGATGGTGGCCGGGCTGGAGGAGATCACCGGCGGCGAGATCAGCATCGGCGGCCGGGTCGTCAACGAGGTGGCCCCCAAAGACCGCGACATCGCCATGGTGTTCCAGAACTACGCCCTCTATGCGCACATGAGCGTGTACGACAACATCGGCTTCGCCCTCAAGCTGGCCCGGGTGCCCAAGGCCGAGAGGGACCGGCGCATCCGCGAGACGGCCCGCATCCTGGAGCTGGAGGAGAACCTCTCCCGCAAGCCGGGCCAGCTCTCGGGCGGGCAGCGCCAGCGGGTGGCCATGGGCCGGGCCATCGTGCGCGAGCCCGCCGCCTTCTTGATGGACGAGCCCCTGTCCAACCTCGACGCCAAGCTGCGGGTGCAGATGCGGGCCGAGATCGCCCGGCTTCAGCGCGAGCTCGGGACCACCACGGTGTTCGTGACCCACGACCAGGTCGAGGCCATGACCATGGGCGACCGGGTGGCGGTGCTCAAGGACGGCGTGCTCCAGCAGGTGGACACCCCCCAGGGGCTCTACGACCGCCCCCGCAACGTGTTCGTGGCCGCCTTCATCGGCTCGCCGTCGATGAACCTGTTCCAGGCCGAGCTGGAGGGGGCTCGGCTGTCGGTGGGCTCGGCCGCCTTCGACCTGCCCGACTCGGTGTTCGGCGACCGCCCGGCGCTGCGATCCTTCGACGGGGCCAGGGTCATCGTCGGGATCCGGCCCGAGGACTTCCGGGACCCGGCCCTGGCGCCCGGAGACGGCGAGGGCCCGCGCCTGGCCACGGTGATCTCGCTGGTGGAGGCGCTGGGCAGCGAGCTGCTGGTTCACTTCCGGCTGGACGCCGTGCCGGTGGACGCCGGCGACCCGGACCGGGTCGAGGAGCTGAGCCGGGAAGCGAACGCGGTGGGCCGCTTCGACCCCCGCAGCCGGGTGCGGGTCGGCGACCGGGCCGAGGTGTCGGTCACGCTGGCCAACCTGCACTTCTTCGACCCCTCCACCCTCGACGCCGTCCACAGGTAAAGACAGCCTCGGCCTATAGGCTCCCCGGATGCTCGGCGACCACAGCCGTTCGCTCACATGAAGTGCGCGGTGACCGGCGGATGCGGTTTCATAGGCTCCCATCTGGTGGACGAGCTGGTGGAGCAGGGACATGAAGTGGTGGTCGTGGACGACTTATCGACCGGCGATCGATCCCGTCTCAACCCGAAAGCCACTCTGATCGAAGGTTCGATAACCGATAGCGACCTAGTCATGTCGGCTACGGCCTCGACCGAATGCGTATTTCACGCCGCCGCTATGCCCCGTATTATGAGGTCTGTAGATGACCCAATGGGAACTCACGATGTAAACGTTAATGGCACGCTGAACGTGTTGCAAGCCGCCAGAATCAACGGCATCGACCGTGTAATAAACTCTTCATCCTCCAGCGTTTACGGCGATCAGTCATCCCATGTTATGGTGGAGACTATGACACCGATGCCCAGGTCTCCCTATGGTCTGCAAAAGTTGATGGGAGAACAATACGCCTCCATGTTCGCCGAAATCTTCAACATGAAGATAGTGTCATTGCGATACTTCAATGTCTATGGACACAGACAGGCGACCGAAGGCGCCTACACGCTAGTCATACCTCACTTCTTGAAACTACGCGAGGCGGGCAAGCCTTTGACTGTATACGGCGACGGTAACCAGACCCGCGCTTATACTCACATTTCGGATGTAGTCCGGGCCAATATGTTGGCCGCTTCAGCCGACATAATATCGGGAGATCATCTTATACTGAATATCGGATCGGCTGAAGAGACTTCCGTAAAGGACATTGCCAAACGGATTGACGATGAGATAGAGTATGTTGTTCCAAATCCACGAGGAGAGTTCGAAGAGCTTCGCAAATCGGCAGACTATTCTCAAGCCTTGGCCAGGCTAGGCTGGGAGCCGCGAATATCGTTGGCCGAAGGTTTGCGGCCGCTTATATAGTATATCAGTTAGAAATGGCTCTGGCAACGATACGTCAAGTATTCTCAATATCTGATCGCCGCGTCACTCGACAGATATTTTGGATGGGGGCCATTTTAGGTACGCAGAGCCTGGGTGGTTTGGCCCAAGTTTATCTGTCAATCAGAATATTGGGCATGGAAGGCTTTGGTGTTTTGGCCATCATCATGGCAGTGACTGGACTAGTTCATGGTCTGATAGCTATATCAGGAGACGACATTGTTACATCTATGGCCAATAGGGCTGTAACTGAAGGTAAGCCTGATGAAGCTTCTCGCATATTGCGATTCACAATTGTATTTTCGATAGCCTTATCCCTCATTGCCTATATCATAGTCGTCGGCCTAGGGATTTATGCAAATGACTTTTTGAGGATAGGAGAGAACGACGTAGGGGCACTGTTTCTGTTCGGCATTATCGGTATTTTGATGTCAATCAAGGCCGAGAGCATGGCCATGCTTAGGCTGTCTGACTGTGTATCTTTGGGCGCAGCTGTAACGGCAGCAAGCTCCTTAGCACGTGTCAGCTTACTGGCTTTGATATGGCTTATGGATGGAGGTTTGATTGAAGTTGTTTGGGCATACATTGCTGGCGCGGTCGTGAATGGAATTGGAATGTTCATTGTCACAGTGATAACCGCCCATCGAGCAGGGATCACGGGACTTTTCAGTTCGCCATCGATACGAATACCTACCGATGCACTTAGGTTCCAGTTCGGCGACTACGGTAAGAAGTCTATTATGGTCCTTCTTGACAACATAGATTATATTATACTATCTCAATTCATAGGTGCATCTAGCATAGGCGTCTACCGCGCCGCTCGCCAAATAGTTGACATGGCTAAACGTCCCTTCTTATTGATTCACTCTGCGCTGCTAACCGAATACAGCAGGCATTGGTTTGCAAATGAACTTTCGAGATTGCGCCGTACCGTCTTCCGATTCACCCTTCTGTCCTTTGTGCTTGGAGTGCTCGCGTATGGTCTCCTGGCCCTTCTTCGCGACCCCATTGTTCGCATAATACTGGGAGAAGACTTTTCCGAGTCTTCATCATTGATGCTGATCATGATTCCCGGTGTTGCCGTAGCCAGCGTCGCTGTATTTGCCACATTGCCGACAGCAATTGGCCGCATCTGGCCGTCTTTTCTGTCGACTGCAGTCGGTTTCTTGGCTTTTATTGCATCCATCATATGGCTGACACCCACTTATGATGCCGCCGGAGGGGCTTGGGCTAGAACGATCTACTTCCTATTCGCCACCGTCGTCATCCTGCCGTTCGTCGTCCCCGTGCTGAGACAGGCCGATCCCGCGGCGGGCACGGACCGCCCGGGCAATGGGTGACGCCCAATGGGTGACACGCCGAGGCCGGATGCGACGGCCCGCGGCCTCCAGCGAGCGGCGGGCACGGACCGCCCGACACCGGCATGGTGGAGGTGAGGGGATTCGAACCCCTGGCCTCCTCGATGCGACCGAGGCGCTCTAGCCAGGCTGAGCTACACCCCCAAGCCAGGCCGCCACTCTAGCGTGAACCCGGAGATGATTGGCAGAATGACCGGCAAGACGGCCGTGCTCGGGCCGCGCCAGGCCGCCGAACCAGGGGCCCTGAAGATGAGCGACCGGATCACGGCATGACCATCCGGATCGCGGTGGCCGGCTGGTTCGGTTCGGACAACCTCGGCGATGAGCTGATCCTGCGGGCCCTCACTCGGACTCTGCGGGCCCGGGGGGCCGAGCCGGTAGTCGTCTCCATCGATCCCGGCGGCACCGGCCGCGACCACGGCGTCGAGGCCCTCCGGCACCGGTCGCCGGCCGATTCTCCGGCTCTGGCCCGGTCGCTGAGAAAAACGGACGGGCTCATCGTGGCCGGCGGGATCGTCCAGGCCGAGACCTCCGGATGGAACCTGCCCTTCCACGCCTCCCGCCTGCTGGCGGCCCGGCCGGCCGGTGAGCGGAGCGCGGCGGTGGGGTTGGGGGTGGGCCAAGTGCCGGGCCGGCTCGGGCCCGCCCTGGCCCGGGCTGCTCTGGGCAGGCTGGGCGCCATGGTGGTCCGAGATCACGACTCGGCCCGGCAGTTGGCTCGGTGGGGGCTGCCGGACGCGGCCGTGGGCGCCGACCCGGCGCTGTCGCTGGAGGCGCCGCCGCCGTCGGCGCCCGACGACACCATGGCCGTGATCCTGCGCCCGCCCAATCGCCGGGGGCCGGGCACGGCCGGGGCCAAGGCTCGGGGCTGGGATCGGCCCGGACCCCAACGGCAGCGGTGGGTCGACGAGATGGCCCGGTCGCTGGATGCGGCCGCCGACGCCGCGGGGCTGGCGGTGAGGTTGATCGCCTTCCAGCCGAGCCGGGACGCGGCTGTGCATCGGGCGGTGGCCGACCGGCTCCGGGCACCGGCGGAGCTGGTAGTCGGCTCTCTCGACTCGGTGCTGGCCGAGGTGGCCCGGAGCCGTCTGGTGGTCACCATGCGCTATCACGGCGCCGTCGCCGCCCTCCTCGGCGACCGGCCCGCGGTGCTGGTCGACTACTCCCCCAAGATGTCGGCCCTGGCCGCTGAAGCCGGCGGATGGGCCCCCCTGATCGACCCCGACGGGCTCGACCCGGCCCGCTTGGCCGCGGCTGCTGCCGACGCCTTGCTCGACCCCGGCCGGGTCGGGACGGCTCGGGCCGACCTGACCGCCCGGCTGTCGGTGAACGACGCCGCCCTAGACCGCCTCCTGGACGGCCTCAGATGACCGATCCCGCCGAGCCGAGCCAACCGGCGAGCCCCGATCCGGCCGCCGAGCCAGGGCAACCGGGACAGCCAAAGACACCCGGCCTCGCCGAACCGAGCCAACCGGCGAGCCCCGATCCGGCCGCCGAGCCCGGTCCGCCGAAGAGGCCGGCCCGGGCTCGGCTGGTGCGGTGGCTGCGGGTCGCATATCTGGCCGGCCTGGCCGCGGCCGCAATCTGGGTGATTGCCGCCCGGGGGCCGGAACTGGCCGACCTGCTGGGCCAGGCCCGGCCCGGCTACATCGCCGCCTCGCTGGCCGCCGGTTTCGGGCTCATCGGGTTGAGCGCCTGGTTCTGGGCGGTCGGCCTGCGGATGCTGGAGCCGGCCCGGACGCAGCCGTGGGGGGAAGTGGCCGCGGCCACGGCTCGGGCCCTGCCCGGCCGGTACGTCCCCGGCGGAGTGACCTTCGCCGCGGCCAGGGTGGCGCTGCTGCGCCAGACCGGGGCCGGGATCGGCCCGCTCACCGCGGCGGCCGGGCTGGAGATGGCCCTCAGCCTGGCGGTGGCGGTGGCCGTCGGGGCGGCCCTGCTGGGATCGGCCGGAGTCTTCCCGGGCGGTGCGATCTGGGCCGCGGCCGTGCCCGCGGTGCTCGGGGCCGGTTCGTCGCCTCCGCTCGGGGGCCGGCTCATGGCCTGGCTGGCCGCCCGCCGCGGCGTCCGCCTGACCATGACCTGGGGGGGCTATCTGCGGCTCATCGGGGTGTCGGCCTGCTTCTGGGCCTGGTCGGCCGCCACCTTCCTGCTGTACCTGCGGGCCTTTCCGGCCGCCGACGGGTTCGGGGCGGTGCGCAGCGCGGGCTCGTTCATGCTGTCGTGGGCGGCGGGGTTCCTGTCCGTGGTCGCGCCCCAGGGGATCGGGGTGACCGAGGTGAGCCTGGCCGGATTGCTCCAAGCCAACAAGGAGGGGGCTCAGAGCCTGGCCGAGCTGGCCGTGATCCTGGGCGGCTACCGGCTGGTGCTGGCCGTCCGCGACCTGACGGCCGCGGCGACCGGAGAAGTCATAGCCAGGGCCCGGCGAAGATCTCGCGAAGCCCGCACCGAGGCCACCGGGGGCGACGACAGGTCATAGCCACAGCCGAGCCCGCCGAGTGTCTGGCGAGGCCCGGGCCGAGGCCACTGAGGGCGGCGACGGGTCATAGCCAGGGGCGAAGTCCGTCGAGGATCTCCGCTGACGGGCTGACCTCGGGGACCCGGAACGGGCGGCGCCAGCGGTCGGGGTCGGCCAGGAAGTCCCCGACGACGGCCGGGTCGTAGCGGCTCAACACCACGTTGACGCCGAGCCCGTCGGCCCGGTCGGTCCGGGCCCGCCACAGCAGGGTCGGGGTTCCGAGCAGGGCGCACTCCTCTTGGATCGAGCCTCCGTCGGTTATCACGAACCGGGCATCGGCCAGCATGGCCAGGAACCGGTTGTGGGGGGCCAGGCCGGTCAGCTCCACCCCGGCGCCGGCCAGGCGGTCCCGCAGCCCCCCGGCCAGGGCCCGCTCGGTCGGCCCGTGCATGACCCAGCGGACGGGGCCGGATCGGGCCAGGCCCTCCACCAGATCGACCAGCCCCCTCAGGCGGGCCCGGCGGTGGAGGTTCTCCACCCGGTGCATGGTGACCACAGCCGGCCCCGCCCCGGCGCCATGGCCGCCCCCCGCGCCGGACGACAAGGCCCGCACCGACTCGAGCACGGTGTTGCCGGAGGAGACCACCACCCGGCCCCTCACGCCGGAGCGGGCCAGGTTGGCCGCGGCGGCCGGGCCGGGCGCGAACAGCACGTCGGCCAGTCGGCCCACCGCCACCCGGACGATCTCCTCGGGGAAGGGGTGCAGCCAGCGATGCGTGCGCAGGCCCGCCTCCACGTGGGCCACGGCCAGGCCGGCCCGCTTGGCCATCAGCGCGCTCAGCAGGGTGGTGGGCGTGTCGCCGTGGACCACGCACACCCCGCCCCGCCCGGCGAACACCTCGCGGCGCAGCCGAGACCCCGAGACCAGGCCCCGGGCCACGCCCAGCGTCCACCGCAGGGCCTGGGGCACGGAGTCGACGTCGCGGTCGCCCCCCAGCCTGACATCGGGGTCCTCCACGCCCAGCTCGGCTCGCATCAAGGCCGAGATCCCGGCGTGCTGGCCCGAATCGATCAGCCGGTGGGGCACCCCGGAGTCCCGCATCAGCCTCAGCAGAGGCGACAGCTTGATGTACTGGGCCTTGGTGCCGATGAAGACGTGGATCAAGCCTCGGTCAGCCGCCGACGGCGCGTCGCATCCCGGCCGGGGCGCCCTCGGTGGTCGCGTCGCCGGCCGGGCGGTCGGGGTACAGCCGCACCACCTTGAGGGCCTGCTCGGCCCTGATCTCCCGCTCGGCCATGAGCTGCCGGCGGCGGGCGACGGCGTAGAAGAAGCTCAGCAGGCCGACGTCGGCGATCACGTGGACCACCAGAGCGGGCAGGCCGGCGAAGGAGACGGCCATCAGCGACCCGAAGGCCAGCGCGGCCAGCGTCAGCATCACCTGGGACCGCCGACGGGCGGCCTGAACCGGAGTCATCGGCGCCGACAGCACCCCCGCCGACCGGGGCCGCGCCCCCAGCGACCCGGCCCGGCCCGGGGCCACCAACGACGATGAGGCGAGCGAGCCCAGAGCCCGGCGGAAGGAGTCGATGCTGTTGCCCCGGGCCGGAGAGGCGGACCGGTCGTCGCGCAGCCACATGGCCGCATAGCCAGCCCAGGCCGCAACCACCGCGAAAAGAACGATCAGCGTCACCCGTCGGAGACTTTCAACAGTCCGGCCAGCCCTTCCGTCGAGAGATTTGTTTCAGTTTGTACCAGAAATGAAACCTTAATGCAACAATACCCTGAAGTCGGGCCGCTCGGGCGCTCACCGGCCATGGCCGCCGTCCCGTTGGTAGGGGCCCGAACGCCCGCCGGTCTTCTCCCACAGGGCGAGGCCGCCGATGGTCATGGACCGGTCGAGGGCCTTGCACATGTCGTAGACGGTCAGCGCGGCCACCCCGCAGGCGGTGAGGGCCTCCATCTCCACCCCGGTGCGGTCCACCGTCTCGACCTGAGCCTCGATGTCGACCGAGTCGCGGGTGACCTCGAAGTCCACCGAGACCGATCCCACCATCAGCGGATGGCACAGCGGGATGAGGTCCGAGGTGCGCTTGGCGGCCTGGATGCCGGCCACCCGAGCCACCGACAGCACGTCCCCCTTCCCCACTTCGCCCGCGGCCACGGCCCGAGCCGTCTCCGGCGTCATCTCGACCCGGGCCCGGGCCACGGCCCGCCGATGGGTGGGGTCCTTGGGCGTGACGTCCACCATGCGGGCCCGGCCTTCGGAGTCGAGATGGGTAAACCCGGCTACGGGCATCCCCGGAGTTTAGAAGACGGCCGGCCCTCCCCCGGCGATGCCCATCGCCCCTCGCCGCCCAAGCTCAAGGCCGAGGCCTCAGAGGCCGGCCGGGACTCCCGGCCTCGGCGGGATCGGAGCCGGGTCAGCCGCCGATCTGGGACATGGAGCGGCGGGGGCGGATGAAGTGGACCTGGTTTATCTGATGGCCGGCCCACTTGGCCGCCACCGAGGCCTCGATGGCGGCCGCGATCTCGTCGTCGCCGGCGCCGGACCGCAGCCGGGCCCGCAGATCGGTCTCCGTCGTGGCGAACAGGCAGTTGCGGAACTGGCCGTCGGCGGTGAGCCTCACCCGGTCGCAGCTCGAGCAGAACGAATCGCTCACCGAGGCCACGATGCCCACCGAGCCCCGCCCGTCCCGGAACCGGTAGCGGACGGCGGGGGCCGAGGTGCGCCCCACCGGCTCGACCGGGCAGACCTCTTCGACGCGGGACAGGATCTCCTGCGTCCCCACCACCGCCTCGCTGGTCCAGGCCCCCTCGGCGTCGAGGGGCATGAACTCGATGAAGCGGACCTCCACCCCCTTGTCCCGGCCGAAGGCCACGAAGTCGGCGATCTCGTCGTCGTTGACGCCCCGCATCACCACGCAGTTCACTTTGACCGGGTCGAAGCCGGCGTCCACGGCGGCGTCGATGCCCTCGAGCACCCGGTCCAGCTCGGGCCGCCGGGTGATCTCGGCGAAGCGGTCGGGGCGCAGCGAGTCGCAGGAGACGTTGATGCGGCCGAGCCCGGCCGACCGCAGGGCCCCGGCCAGCAGCGGCAGGGTCACCCCGTTGGTGGTCATGGCCAGATCGACGCCGAGGCGGGCCAGCATCTCCACCAGCGTCGGAAGCTGGGCCCGCACCGTGGGCTCGCCGCCGGTGAGGCGGATGCCATCCACGCCGTAGCGCTCGACCAGCAGCCGGGCCACCCGCTCGATCTCCTCGAAGGTGAGCAGGTCGTCGCGGGACAGCCACTGCAGGCCCTCGGCCGGCATGCAGTAGCCGCAGCGGAAGTTGCACCGGTCGGTGACCGAGATCCTCAGATCCCGGTGGACCCGGCCGAAGCCGTCGATCAGCGGCGCCGTCACGGGTCCAGGCTAGGGCAGGATGGTCTCGACCGTCACGGAACCGGGCTAGAGCAGGGGCTCACCGTCACGGAACCGGGCTAGAGCAGGATGATCTCGACCGGATCGCCGGGGCCGATCTCGGCTCCGTCGGCCACCACGGCCAGGGCGTCGGCCCGGGCCATGGCCGCGAGCTGATGGGAGCCCTGGCCCCCCGAGGGGGCCACCTGCCAGCGGCCCCGGCCGTCGCGGCTAGCCGTCACCCTCATGTAGTGGGTCTTGCCGTCTGAGCCCCGCCTCAGGGGGGCGGCGCTGACCGCCGGCACCAGCTCGGGGCCGGGCTCCGGGCAGCCTGCCATGAACCGCAGCGCCGGCTTGGCCAGCAGCTCGAAGCTCACCATGGACGACACCGGGTTGCCGGGCAGCCCGAACACCGGCGTGGCGTCCACCAGCCCGAAGGCGAAGGGCTTGGCCGGCTTGATGGCTATCTGCATCCAGTCCATGTCGCCGATCCGGTCCAGCACCGCCTTCACGTAGTCGTAGTCGCCCATCGACACCCCGCCGGAGGACAAGATGGCGTCGCAGCGGCGGGCCCCGGCGGCGAAGGCGGCCTCGATGTCGGCCTCGCGGTCGGCGGCGATGCCCAGGTCCACTCCCTCGAACCCGGCCTGGGCCACCAAGGCCAGCAGGGTGTGGCGGTTGGAGTCGCGGATCTGGCCCCGCCGCAGCTCCGCGGGCCCGTCCACCAGCTCGTCGCCGGTGGAGAGCACCCCCACCCGGGGGCGGGGGCAGGCCGCCACCTCGTAGACCCCGATGCTGGCCAGCACGCCCAAGTGGCCGGGCGACAGCACGGCCCCGGCGGCGAACACCTCCTGGCCGGCCTCTATGTCCTCTCCGGGGCCTCGGACGTGGTTGCCGGGCTCGACGGCGATCTCGACGGTGACCCGGCCGTCTTCGGCGGGGCGGGTCCGCTCCACCATCACCACCGCGTCGGCGCCGGGCGGCATGGGGGCCCCGGTCATGATGCGGACGGCCTGGCCGGGCCCGACCTCCACGTCGCCGGGGTCGCCCGCGGCCACGGTGCCCGCCACTTCAAGGGCCACCGGGGCCTCGGCGGTGTCGGCGGCCCGGACGGCGAAGCCGTCCATGGCCGTGTTGGCGAAGGCGGGCACCGGCTCGGCCGAGGCCACCGGCTCGGCCAGCACCAGCCCCAGGGCGGCGCCGATCGGCACGGGTCGGCCCGGCAGCGGCGCGATCCGGGCCAGCACCCGGTCCCGGGCCTCAGACAGCGGGATCACGGCCCCGAAGGTAGCTCAGTCAGGCTCGTTGGTCGCGACCCGATCCCGATCCCGATCCCCGGCCAGCTCGTCGGAGGCTCGATCCCGATTCCCGGCGGGCTGATCGGGAACTCGGGCCCCATCGGCGGCGGGCCGATCGGGGACCCGATCCCGATCCCCGGCGGGCTGATGGGGGACTCGGGCCACCCGGTGCTCTCGGCCCCGGACCAGTCGGGAGATGTTGGACCAGTGGCGGAGGATCACGACCGCGCTGGCGGCCGCGGCCACCGCCACCTGCCCGGCCGTCCAGCCGAACCACCAAGCCACCAGCAGCGGGTAGGCGACGACCGCCATCAGCGAGCCGAGCGCGGCGATGCGGGTGACCCTCACCACGACGGCGAAGAGAACGGCGCAGACGATGGCGGCGATCGGCTCCAGCGCCAGCGCGCCCCCGCCCGTGGCCGCCATGCCCTTGCCTCCGCCCCGGAACTTGCGGGCCGCGGGCCAGACGTGGCCGGCCACGGCCCCGAGCCAGGCCGCTCCGGCCGCGGGCCAGCCCCACACCAGCCAGGCCGCCAGGGTGGGGGCGAAGCCCTTGGCCATGTCGCCCGCCACCACCACCAGCCCGGCCCGCTTGCCCCCCAGGCGGTACACGTTGGAGGCGCCGGGGTTGCCCGACCCCTCTTTGTGCGGGTCCCGGCCGATCCGCCGCCCCACCAAGGACGCGGTGGGGAACATGCCGATGGCGTAGGCGGCCCCGGCCGAGACGGCCGCGGTTAGCGCGGTCTCCACCGAGACGGCGGCGAACATCACGAGTTAATCGTAGGGTGTCGGCGGCGGTCGCCGGTATCCTCGCTCGCCATGCCGATGTACGACTATCGGTGCGACCGCTGCGAGGCGCAGTTCGAGATCCGCCAGTCGTTCAGCGACGACGCCCTCACCGTATGCCCGGAGGAGGGCGGGCCGACGGCCTGCACCGCCCCCGGCCGGGGGCCGGTGCGGAAGGTCTTCACCGGCGTGGGCATCGCGTTCAAGGGCGACGGTTTCTACAAGAACGACCACGGCAGCAACGCCAGCGGCCGCCGCAAGGAGCGCGAGATGGCCAAGGAGTCGAGCGCCTCGGGCGGCGGCGGCGACTCCGCTTCCAGCGACTCCGGCTCGGGCTCAGACACCGGGTCGTCCGGCTCGGGCAGCTCGGGATCGGGCAGTTCGGACTCAGGCAGTTCGAGCGGGTCCGATTCGGGCGGCACCGGGGGCTCCAAGTCGAGCGGGTCCGACTCAGGCCGCTCCAAGTCGGGCGTCTCCCAAACGGCCTCGACGTAACCGGCCCTCGGGCCGCCCCCCCTCCCATACCGCTTCCCCCTCCAAGACAAACCCCGAAGCCCGGTGGCTCGACGCAACCGGGCTGTTCAGCTTCCTCCCACCCCGAGTCTGACGGCTCGACGCAACCGGGCTGTTCAGCTTCCTCCCACCCCGAGTCTGACGGCTCGACGCAACCGGGCCCCGGGCCCGCTTCCCCCTTCCAAGAACGACGAAAGGAAGGCCTATGCCGAGCGGCGGCGGCCTGGCCCGGCCCGCCGAGGGGCGGGGTCGGGCGGCAATCGGATGGTTCCTCACCACCCGGTACCGGTGCCGGGGGCTGCGCTGGGCGGCGGCGGCCGGCGCGGCCGTGTGCGTGCTGTTGGTTCTCGGATCGGCGGGCTCCGAACAGCCCGGCGCCGGGCTCGGTGAAGCCGGCTCGGGTCCGGCCGGCCGATCCGCTTCCCGCCTGCCCGAGGGCGCCCGGGGCGTGGTGGTGGAAGCGGCCTGGGACGGGTTCGAGGCCGGCGATGCAGTAGACGTCCACGCGGCGAGCACCGGCCAGCGGGTGGTGGCCGGGGCCGAAGTGGTGTACTCGTCGGGCGGCGAGGCGGTGATCGCGGTCCGGCCCGATCAGGTGGCCGCGGTCATCGGCGCCGTAGCCGACGGCGGCGTGACCCTGGTTCTGGCCCCCCAGCCCTAGCGGCGGGGTTTCATCGCCAGGGGGTGGCCAGCAGACCGAGGACGGCCAGGGCCAGCGCCACTCGATAGACGACGAAGGGCGTCAGGCCGATGCGGCTCACCACCCGCAGGGTGGTCCACACCGCCAGCCAGCCGGTGACGGCCGAGGCCAGCGTCCCCGCCGCGAAGGCGGTCCAGAACTCCGCCGGGATGGAGGCGCCGGCCAGCGAGAAGACCCCGGCGCCGCCGATGACGGGCAGGCTCATCAAGAAGGCCAGGCGGGCCGCGGCCGGGCGGCTGTAGCCGAGGCCGCGCCCGACCGACATGGTGATCCCCGAGCGGGACACGCCGGGCATCAGGGCCAGGGCCTGACCGGCGCCCATGGCCAAGGCGTGGGCGAACCCGAAGTCGGCCTCGTCCCGGCGCTGGGGGGCCCGGTCGGCCGCCCACAGCACCAGGCCGAACCCGGCCAGCAGCACCGCCACCGCGGCGATGCTGTCGAAGCCGGCGATCTCGTCGGCCAGCGCCGTCCCCGCCAAACCGGCCGGGACGGCCGAGACGACCAGGGCCCAGGCCGCTCGGCCGTCGCCGGTGAGCGGGGCCCGGCCCAGGACGGGGGCCAGCCCGGCCGCCAGGTAGCGGGCCACGTCGCGGCGCAGGTAGGCCACCGCCCCGACCAGCGTTCCCAGATGGACGGCCACGTCGAAGGCCGTCTCGGTGTCGGGCGGCAGATCGTCCCAGCCCATGAGCCAGCGCACGATCTCCAAGTGCCCGCTGGAGGACACGGGCAGAAACTCCGACAGCCCCTGAACCACCCCCAGAACCAGGGCCTCGATCACCGACACGGCGCCACCAGAACCAGGGCCCCGATCACCGACACGGCACCCCCAGAACCAAGGCCCCGATCACCGGCACCACCCCCAGAACCAGGGCCCGATCACCGACACGGCTTGAGGGGAGGGATCGGGGTTCTCAGGCGCCCGACATGGTCACGTCGGCGATGGCCAGGCTGACCCCGGCCGCGCTCATGGGCAGCCACTCCAAGTCGCCGCCCACCTCGACCACGTCGGTGAGCAGGCGCTGCAGGGTGCTGGCGATGGTCATCTCCCGGACCGGCTCGGCCAGCTCCCCGCCCCGGATGCGCAGCCCCTCCGCCCCGGTGGAGAAGTCCCCCGACACCGGGTTGACGCCGCTGTGCATCCCGGTCACGCCCTGCACCAGCAGCCCGTCGTCGATGTCGGCCACGATCTCGGCCTGCGACCGCGGCCCGGGCCGGAGCCGCAGGGCCTGGTAGCCCGCGGTGGGGGTCCCGGCGTAGCCGCTGCGCACCGCCGAGCCGGTGGAGGCGGCGCCGGCCCGGCGGGCGTTGTAGCTGTCGTAGAGGAAGGCCCCCAGCACCCCGTCGGAGATCAGCTCCACCGGCCGGGTGGCCAGGCCCTCGTCGTCGATGGCCGAGGCGGTGAAGGCGGCCGGCTCGGTGGCGTCGTCGATGAGGGTCACCGCCGGCACGGCCACCGCCTCGCCCATGCGGTCGGCGAACAGCGACCGGCCCTTGAGCACGGCCTCACCGGAGAGGGTGGACCCGACGATGGCCAGCAACTGGGCGGTGACGAAGGGGTCGAGCACCACGGTGAGCCGGGCGGTGGGCGGCTTGGCCGCCCCGAGCAGGCGGACGGCCCGCTCGGCCGAGTCGGCCGCGGCCCGGGCGGCATCGAGCCCGGCCGGCGCCCGGGCCACGGAGTACCCGAAGCCGGTCTGGGTCTCGTCGCCGTCGGAGGCCAGGCTGTAGGACGACAGGCAGCAGCCCGTCTCGGCGCCGGCCGCGGCCACCCCGGCGGTGGAGGCCACGGCCGAGGCGTAGACGGTGTCGGAGTACTCGGCCGACTCGACGCCGGTGATGCGGGGATCGGCCGACCGGGTGGCCCGCTCCAGCTCCAGGGCCAGCTCCACCTTGGCCTCGACGGGGAAGTCCTCCAGCTCGGGCCGGTGGAGGTCCAGGGCGGCGGGCTCCACCCCGTCGGGGGCGGCCAGCCCGGCGTGCTCGTCGGCGGTGGCGAACCGGGCGTTGTCGCGGCTCTCCCGCAGGGCCTCCTCCAAGGCCGCGACCTCGAGGGTGCCGGCGTAGGCGAAGCCCTGGCGGTTGTCGCGCACCACCCGCACCCCCATCCCCTCCGACTCGGCCACGGTGAGCGACTCCACCTCGCCCTCGTAGGCCCGCACCTCGGTCTCGCGGGCCCTCACCACGAAGGCCTCCACCTCCTCGCCGTCGGCGGCCCAGCCCACCACCCGCCGAGCGACGTCAAGCAGCGACTCGCTCACGGGCGCCCTCGGGTCGCGGCGCCCCCGACGACGGGCAGCGGCTGGCTCACTCGGCCTCGATCAAGGCGGCGGCGAGCTTCAACGATCCGGGGATCGCTCACGGGTTCTTCAGGCCGCGGTGCCGCCGACGGTGAGGGCGGCCACCCGCAGGGTGGGGGTCCCGTCGCCCACCGGCACCCCCTGCCCGTCCTTGCCGCAGGTGCCGGGCGAGCCCATGGCGAAGTCGTTCCCCAGGGCGTCGATGCCGGTCAGCACCTCGGGGCCGTTGCCGATCAGGTTCCCCTCCCGGATGGGCTCGGCGATCTCGCCGTTGGAGATCAGGTAGGCCTCGGTCATGCCGAACACGAAGTCGCCGGTGGCGGTGTTGACCTGGCCGCCGCCGAGCTGGGCCACGTACACGCCCCTCTCGGTGCCGGCCACGATGTCGTCGGGGTCGTCGCCGCCGGGGCCGATGAAGGTGTTGGTCATGCGCACCATGGGCAGGTACTGGTAGCTCTGGCGGCGGCCGTTGCCCGAGCTGGCCCGGCCCTGCTTGTCGGCCCGGAGCCGGTCCCACATGTAGTCGGTGAGCACGCCCCGGTCGATCAGCACGTTGCGGCCGGCCGGGCGGCCCTCGTCGTCGATGGCGTAGTGGCCCCACTCCCCGGCCATGGTCCCGTCGTCGACCAGGGTGACCAGCGGGACGGCCACCTGATCGCCGATGCGGCCCGCGAACACCGAGGCCGACTTGGCCACCAGGTCGGCCTCGAGCCCGTGGCCGCAGGCCTCGTGGAACAGCACCCCGCCCCCGCCCGGGCCGACCACCACCGGCATGGTCCCGCTGGGCGCGGGCCGGGCCTTCAGCTTGGTCAGGGCCCGGCGGGCGGCCCGGCGGGCCATGTCGGACACGTCGCAGGCGTCGAAGAGCTCGAACCCCTCGGTGCGGCCGGCCGTCTCCCGTCCGGTCTGCATCCCGGTGTCGCCGGCGGCCACGCACGACACCGAGAACAGGGTGCGCACCTGGTCGTCGGCGGCCAGTAGGCCGTCGCTGTTGGCCACCAGTATCCGGCGGCGGCTGTCGCCGTAGCGGGCCGCGACCTGGGTGATGGCCGCGCCCTCGGAGCGGGCGGCGGCGTCGGCCGCGGTCAAAAGCTCCACCTTGGCCGCCTTGGGCACCGCCTCGGGGGGGATCCGCACCCTCACCGGAGCGGCCCCGGCGGCGGGGCCGACCTCGACCGTCCGGTGGCCGCCGCCGCCCGAGCGGGCCGCGGCCGCGGCGGCCGCCGCGGCGGAGGCCAGGCCCGACCGGCTGAGGTCGGCGGTGTGGGCGAACCCGGTGGTCTCGCCGGACACGACCCGTATGCCCGCGCCCCGGCTCCGGCCCGACACCAGCTCCTCGATCCGGCCGTCGTCGAGCACGGCCGAGGACGACCGCCGGTCCTCGACGAAGATCTCGGCCAGCTCCCCCCCAGTGCGCAGGGCGGCGGTCAGCGTCTCGTCCACCAGCTCCCGGGGCAGCAGTTCTCGATCCAGATCCGAGGTCGGCACCGGCTTCTCCTCCCGTGGGGTCGGGGATGGCCCGGCATCGTAACCAGCCTGGGGCTGTTGCCTATGCTGAGCCGGAACGTCTCCCGATGGGGTCGGGGATGGCCCGGTATCGTAACCGTCGTGCCCGTCCGAGCCTTCCCGGACCCGGGCCCCTCGGCCCCGCCCATCGGCACCGGCTTCGACGCGTCCCCCGATCCCCCGCCGCCCGAGCCGGACCGCCATCAGCTTCGCTGGTGGATCGAGGTGGTGATCGTCGTCAGCTTCTACGGGATCTACACCGCCGTCCGCAACCAGTTCGGCTCGAACCAGAGCGAATCGGTCCGCCAGGCCGCCATCGACAACGCCCGCGAGGTGATCGCCGCGGAGCGGGCCCTGGGCCTGTACGTGGAGAAGGGCGTCCAAGACCTGTTCATCGGCTGGGACCCGTTCATCGTGTTCTGGAACGTCTTCTACGGGACCCTCCATTTCGGGGTGACCATCGCGGTCATGGTGTTCCTGTTCGTGCGCCACCCGGCCCGCTACGGGCGGTGGCGGACGGTGCTGGGGGCCACCACCGGGCTGGCGCTGGTCGGCTTCCTCCTCTACCCGCTGATGCCGCCCCGCCTGCTGAACGACTGCGGGGAGTACGGCGCCTGCGACCCCGCCTACGGGTACGTGGACACGCTGGTGGACCCGGGCGGGCTCTGGTCGTTCGAGTCGTGGGCCATGGTGGGGATCTCCAACCAGTACGCGGCCATGCCCAGCCTGCACGTGGCCTGGGCCATCTGGTGCGCCCTGGCCGCGGCGCCCGCGGTCCGCCGGCGCTGGACCCGCTGGGCCCTAGTCTCCTACCCGGTGCTCACCGTGTTCTCCGTCGTGGTGACGGCCAACCACTACTGGATCGACGCGGCGGGCGCAGCGCTGGCGGTGGCCGGGGGATGGCTGGTGGGGTCGAGGCTGCACCGGCACATGCCCGGCTGGCTGGCCCCGGCGGCCCGACCGGCCCCGATGGCCCGGCTGGAACCGTGCCGTTAGCGGACGCGGCCGCCCCTCCGCCGCCAGGAGGCGCCGTGCAGTTAGCGGGACCGGCCAGCCCTCGCCGCCAGGAGGCTTCGCCGTGCAGCTAGAGGACGTCGCCGGGCCCGAGGATCTGCAGGGCCGCTCCTATGAGGAGCTGGACGACCTGTGCATCCAGATCCGGTCCAAGCTGATCGAGTCGGTGCAGGCCCACGGCGGCCATCTCGGGTCCAACCTCGGGGCGGTGGAGCTGACCGTGGCCCTGCACCGGGTGTTCCGGTCCCCCCACGACGTGATCCTGTGGGACACCGGCCACCAGGCCTACGTCCACAAAATGCTGACCGGCCGGCTGGAGGGGTTCGAGTCCCTGCGCCGGGCCGGCGGGCTGTCGGGATACCCGTCGCAGGACGAGTCGGCCCACGACTGGATCGAGAACAGCCACGCCTCCACCGCGCTGTCCTACGCCCACGGCCTGGTGGTCGGCTTCGGGGCCGCGGACGCCCGGCGGCGGGTGGCGGCGGTGGTGGGCGACGGGGCCCTGACCGGGGGCATGGCCTTCGAGGGGCTCAACAACCTGGGCCACAGCGGCCGCAACGTGGTGATCGTGCTCAACGACAACGGCCGCAGCTACGCCCCCACCGTGTCCCGGCTGAGCGAGAGCCTGGTGAAGATCCGGGCCAACCCCACCTACATGCGCCGCCAGGCCCGGCTGGAGGAGATAGCCGAGCGCATCCCGTGGGTGGGCGAGACCATCCAGCGGGGCGTGAAGATGTCCAAGGCGGCCATCCGGGAGCTGTGGGAGCCGCCCGCCTTCTTCGAGAACCTGGGCATCCGCTACATAGGGCCCTTCGACGGCCACGACATCGCCAGCCTCGAGGAGGCCCTCACCAACGCGTCCGAGTTCGAGGGGCCGGTGGTGGTCCACGTCCTCACCCAGAAGGGGCGGGGCTACAAGCCGGCCGAGGACGACCACGTCAAGCACATGCACGACGCCGGGTCGGTGAGGGCGGGCACCTACACCGGCGTCTTCTCCGAGACGATGGTGAAGCTGGGCGAGCTGCACCCCGAGCTGGTGGCCATCACCGCGGCCATGCCCGACTCCACCGGGCTGATCCCCTTCCAGGAGCGCTTCGGCCACCGCTGCATCGACGTGGGCATCGCCGAGCAGCACGCGGTGACGGCCGCCACCGGCATGGCCATGGCCGGGCTCAGGCCCCTGATCGCGGTGTACAGCACCTTTCTGAGCCGGGCCTTCGACCAGACCAACCTGGACTGCGGCCTGCACGGCCAGCCGGTGATCTTCTGCATCGACCGGGCCGGCGTCACCGGCGACGACGGACCCTCCCACCACGGGCTGCTGGACATGGTGCTGCTCACCAAGGTGCCGGGGATGACGGTGCTGGCCCCCTCGTCGGCCCTGGAGCTGGAGCGGATGCTGACCGACGCCATGGACATGGCCTCAGGCCCGGTGGCCATCCGCTGGCCCAAGACCGCGGCCCGGGCCGGCTCCGACGGCGAGGTGGGCTCGGGGGTGAGGGCCCGGCGGGCCCGGGCCGGCGACGGCCGGGTCTGCCTGATCGGCGTGGGCAAGATGCTGGAGGCGTGCGAGGGCGCGGCCGACCGGCTGGCCGAGGCCGGGGTGGCCGCCACGGTGTGGGACCCCCGGGCGGTCAGCCCTCTGGACCCCGAGATGATCGCCGACGCGGCCGGGCACGAGCTGGTGGTCACCGCCGAGGACGGGCTGAGGGCGGGCGGGGCCGGCTCGGCCGTCCGCGACGCCCTGGCCGAGGCGGCCGGACCGGCGGCCCGGGTGCGGGTGCTGGGGGTGCCGGTGCAGTACCTGCCCCACGGCAAGCCCGACGCCATCCTGGCCGAACTGGGCCTAGACGCGGCCGGCATAGCCGCCGAAGTCACCCGCCTCTTAACGGCAGCGGCAGGCTAAAGCCCTTAGAGCATCGTTGAGCGTGGATCGAAATGACATGCGCCCTTAGAGCATCGTTGAGCCAGACCAGCCACAACCACCCCCGTTAGCCACAAAGGGCGGCCAAGCAGAAAGCGTGAAGACGCAGTCGATTCAGGCCGGTGGGTGGCACGGGGGCAAGGTTTTGCCGCCCCGCGGCAAAACCGCGCCCGTGACAGGACCCGCCGGCCGGACGAAGCAACCGTCTGACAGGCCTAGCTGAAGTAGGGGTTTTCGCCGGCGGTGTGGTCGGTTACGTCTACTACGTCGGCTACTTCGGGGACGGCTTCCAGGATGGCTCGCCTTATGCCGTCGGAGAGCGTGGCCTGGCTCATGGCGCACCCCTGGCACCCGCCGCCCATGGTCACCATCACCTTGTCGTCGTCGGTGACCCCGACCAGGGTGGCGAAGCCGCCGTGGGAGGCCAGGGCCGGGTTGACCCGCAGATCCAGCAGCTTGCTCACCTTCTCGGCGATGTCCCCGACAAGCTCCAGGGACTCCATGTCCCCCAGCGGGTTGGGCCGGTTGGGGTTGCGGATCACCAGCCCGCCCTGGCCGGGCACTCCGGGCAGGTCGAGGGTGGCGCCCCGGAGCCGGTCCACGCTGGCCGAGGGGACGATCACGGTCAGCCCGTCGCGGTCGTGGGTCCAGTCGTCGGGGGCGGCCTCGGCCACCGGCTCCAGGGACAGGTCGTAGGCGTAGTCGATCCCGGCCATCCCGGTGACCTCCACCCGCAGGCCGAGCGACTCGGCGTCGTCCTCGCGGGAGCGGATGTCGATGATGGTGGCCCGGGCCGCCTCGGTGACTATCAGCACCTCGCCGGTGGTCGCCTCGGCTTCGGTCGTCGTTGCGGTCACAGCGCCCCAGGGTACCCGGCCCGGATGCGCCGCGGGCGCCGCCGACCTCACCCGCCGGGGCGGGCGGAGCGCTCGTCGAGCTCTACCGACAACTCCAGCCAGCGGTCATCGGCCGCGGTCCGGGCCTCCTCGGCCTCGGCCAGCTCCCGGCCCAGGCGGGCCAGCGCCTCGTGGTCGCCGGCGGCGGACTGCATCTGATCGGCCAGCTCGCCCGCCCGCCGGCGGCAGAGGACCATGTCGCGCTCGGCCGCCGCCAGCTCGCGGCGGATGGTGCTCGGCGACCGGCGCCCCGGCGAAGACCGGCGCCGGGACTCCGACGGAGGCCGCTCGGGGCGGCCGCCGGAGCGGGAGCGGCGGCGGTGCTCAAGCCAGGCCCCGTATCCGCCCGGCCAGGGCCCGGCCCGGCCCGACGGGTCCAGCACCACCACCTCCTCGACGGTCCGGTGCAGGAAGGCCCGGTCGTGGCTGGCCGCGATCACCGCCCCGGGCCAGCTTTCCAGGAAGTCCTCCAGGGCCCGCAGCGTGTCGAGGTCGAGATCGTTGGTGGGCTCGTCCAGCAGCAAGACGTTGGGGGCGGCGGCCAGCGTCATCACGAGCTGCAGCCGCCGCCGCTCCCCGCCCGAGAGCAGGCCGATCGGGGCCCGCTGGGCGTCGGCGTCGAACCAGAACCGCTCCAGCAGGGCCGCCACCGTCCCGCCGGCATCGGCCCCGGTCCCGGCCACCGCCTCGCCGACCCGCAGGGCGGGATCGAGGTCGGCGCCCCGCTGGTCATGGTAGCCGATCCGCACGGTGGGGCCGACCACGACCCTCCCCTTCAAGGGCGCTCGCCTCTTGGCCATCACGTCGAGCAGGGTGGACTTCCCGGCCCCGTTGGGGCCGACCAGGCCGAGGCGGCCGCCGCGGTCCACCAGCAGATCCAGGCCCCTCACCAGCGGCGGCGCGGGCGGGTAGCCGATCTCCACCCCGTGCAGCTCGATGACCTGATCGCCGAGCCGGGGCGGCTGGGGCCCGGCCGCGGCCAGATCGAGACCGGGCTTGCGGTCGGCGCCGGCGGAGCGGCCCCCGACGACTGAGGAGGCCGCGGCCAGGCGGGCCTTGGGCTTGCGGGTGCGGGCCGGCGCGCCCCGGCGGAGCCAGGCCAGCTCCCGGCGGGCCAGGTTGCGGCGCACCGCCTCGGCCGCGCCGGCCCGGGCGACGCGGGCGGCCCGGGCCGCCAGGTAGTGGGCGTAGCCGCCGGCGTGGAGGTGGGCCCGGCCCCGGTCGAGCTCGAGGACGCGGTTGGCCAGCCGTTCGAGCAGGCGGCGGTCGTGGGTGACGATCACCAGGCCGCCCCGGAACCGGCCCAGCTCCCGCTCGAGCCACTCGATGGCGTCGAGGTCGAGATGGTTGGTGGGCTCGTCCAGCACCAGCAGGTCGGCCGGGGCGACCAGGGTCTTGGCCAAGGCCGCCCGCTTGCGCTGCCCGACGCTGAGGGTCTCGACGTCGGCGGCGAGGCGGGCGCCGAGGCCGAGTCGGTCGAGCACCGCCTCGCCCCGCCATCCGGCCCCCACTGCCTCGGCCACCCGACCCGGCCCGGGCTCGGCTCTCTGGTCCAGAGCGGCCACCCGCACCCCGCGGCCTCGGCGGACAGTCCCGGTCTCGGGGTCGGCGCCGCCGGCCAGAATCCGCAGCAGCGTCGATTTGCCCGCCCCGTTGACGCCCACCACCCCGAGCCGGTCGCCGGCGGCCAGGGTCAGGTCCAGGTCGCCGAACAGCGGCCGCTCGGGCCGGCTGGCCGAGATGCCAGCCGCATCGAAGAGGATCACCCGGTGCAGGTTACGACCGGGAGATGACCGCCCCCGAACGCGGGCGACCCGTCCACGGCTGTTATGCGCCCACGGGCGAGACAACCGAGGAATGACTACGCCCCGAACGCGGGCGACGGCACCGGGCGGACTGGACATCCGGCGAGCCCAGGCTCGCGCCCGAGAGACGGCTGCCCGAGTCGTCGGCCGCCGCCGTTGGCGCGGCTACGGTGCGGGGGTGGCCGAAGCCCGGATTCCGACCTTCGAGATCGACGACGGCGTGGCCGTCCTGAGGCTCGACGACGGCAAGGTCAACGCCTTCGGCCCCTCGGCCGTCGCCGCCTTGGAGGCGGCCATCGACGCGGCCGAGGCATCCGCCGGGGCCTTGGTGATCGTGGGCCGGGATGGGAAGTTCTCCGCCGGCTTCGATCTCGGCGTCATCCGGTCCGGGCCGGGCCCCGCTCGAGAGCTGGCCCTCGCCGGGGCCCGGGCCGCCATGCGGCTCTACGGCGCCGGGGTGCCGGTGGTGGCGGCCTGCACCGGCCACGCCCTGGCCTACGGGGCCATCTTGCTGCTGGCCTCGGACCTGCGGATCGGCGCCGACGTCGACGCCGGCATCGGGCTGAACGAGGTGGCCATCGGCCTGACCCTGCCCGTCTTCGGGGTGGAGCTGGCCCGGGAGCGGCTCAGCCCCCGGCACCTGACCCGGGCCATCGGCCTGGCCACCGTCTACTCGCCGGCCGAGGCGGTGGAGGCCGGCTTCCTCGACGAGGTGGTCCCCGCCGAAGAACTGGAGCAGACGGCCCTGGACCGAGCCCGGGCCCTGGCCGGCGCCCTCGACCCAGGCGCCTTCGCCGGAACCAGGCGCAACGCCCGCGGAGCCGTCATCGACCATGTGCTTGCCACCCTTGACGAAGACCTAGCCCGCTTCGGACTCCGAAACTAAGAGAACGCGCAAATGAAGCTTGCGCAGATCGCCAGAAGTTATATAAAATCTATACCGGAAAAGCTATCTCTACGCCACAGTTCCTTGTCTATAGCAATCGTATTCATAGCTTTCCTAGGTGCCATACATATTTTGATACGTACTTCTATATATGGTATAGATATAGCGCCTGATTCCCGCGCATACATGGGGTTCGCAAAGAGTATAGTATCTTGGGATTTCTCTGAGGAAACGCTTATATGGTATGCCCCATTCCTTTCGATAATCTTAGCCTTTTTTCGGTGGTTAAGTATAGATATGGTCGATACAGCTCGGTTCATAAATATCATAGCTTTTGGTCTCATTATACTATCAGTCGGACATTATTTAAGTCGACATATCAAATCTCACTTCTTTGTAGTTGGTACAACCTTTGCGATTATGCTTTCCTACCCAATCATCAGTGTATCATCATATGTTTTGACTGAAACACTATTCATTTTGTTGACGCTGCTTGCCCTCATCCAAATGGAATCCTTCTGGAGCGGCAAAACCGCCGAGTCTGGGTTAGTGCTCTCTGCTGTCTTTTCGGCGCTGGCTCCGCTGACCCGCTGGATTGGAATCACAGTGATCGCCACTGGGATCATCCTAATACTTATACGCCCAGCCTTTCCAGCGAGCAAAAGATACAAGTATGCCGTCCTCTACGGTGCGTGGTCGTCACTTCCCTTAGCCCTCTGGCTGGCCCGCAACTGGATTGTTGACGGATCCCTGACTGGACGCAGAACCGACATCGCGTCGGGCCAATCTCTGAGGGAATCACTGAGCCAACTAGGCGACACGTTACACCTGTGGACCTTTCTCCATCAGGAGCATGGATGGACAGAGTATCTGCTGTGGGCTGCCGCAGCTCTGGCTGTACTGGAGACAATACGATTTCTGACTGCACACCTAAATAGGCCGCGGCTTCACACCTCTAATACTCTACCTGAAGGAGACAATTACCAAACGACACAAGGGGGGCAAGCTGCTATCCCTTTCGCTACCTTCACTGCTGTATACCTTGCAACTCTCCTAATAGCTGTACCGATCACAGTTGAACAGCCAATCAACAATCGGTATCTTGCGCCTGTGTGGGTACCAGCCATCATTACCGCAGTTTTTCTGGTAAGGATTTTTTGGCTGAACACCTATCGGAGGAGTGGCATATTGGCACGCAAAAGTCCAGATGGATGGAGTGTCCGCTACAATAAATCCTCAGGCCCAATCGCTTTAGCAGGATGGCTGCTTATCTTTCTCATATTCGCCATTGTTCTAGACCATTATATGCGCAACATATCCATATATATGGATGTAATTATTTACTATAACCCCTATCAATATGCATATACGACAACCCTGTAGTCCGTGATCATCCAAGCGGTTGATGAGCGATTCGCTCACCGACGCTGCCTCGGGCTATCGCCAATTCTACGCTCGAACTCGGCGTTTCAGGTTCCCAGCAGCAGAAACAGGCCAGTGACGGTGTAGAAGAGCATGGCTGCCAGCATCGGATACTGGGACCGCATCGCCAGCCGGCGGGACTCGAACAGCTCCAGAGCCCGGTCGTGGGCCACCGCCACCCCCATGGCATGGCCGGCCGCGATGGCGGCGGTCTGCGTCCAGGCGATGGCGGAGGTGGAGATCCACGTGTAGTTCACTTGATATTCCACGGTGCCGAAGAGGTCCCACCCCATCCCGAACGGGTCCGATGCCAGCGCGTAGACGGCCTGGCCTTCAAGCACCAAGAAGCTGAAGTAGTGGGCCACGGAGTAGGCGACCACCACGGGGATCAGCGAAGGCGCGAACGCCCGGGCCAGATCGGCCTCCGGGCGGCCGGTGAGACCGGCCATGACCGCGATGGCGCCCCGGTATACGGCGGCCACGATCCCGATGGCGAAGGCCAAGCCGAGCGTGTTGACCGCGGTCAACTCCCAGCCGCTCCGGTTCGACGCCACGTCGAGCCACAGCGAGCTGCGGGTGAACCCGTCGAAGGAGGTCGATCCGAGCACCGCCAGCACGAAGGCCACCGTGCCCGGCCGGGCCTCAATGGCGGACAGGCCGGCCAGGGGAGGTCGCCGTCGCCAGATCCCGGAGCCGTCCCGGCCCAGGGGGGCCATGGCTCCGATCATGGTGAACAGAACTCCGAACCCGTCGGCATCGCGGCCCCATCTCCGTCCGAAGACGGCCCCGCCCAGGACCATGGCCGAGGCGTAGACGGCGAGGTAGACGCCGATGGAGCGGGGCGAGTCGCCGTCGTGATAGGCCAACTCCAGCCAGGCGAAGCTCAAGATGGCCGCCACCGCCCACCACAGGCTGCCGATGCCCGCGCCGGTCGGCGGCAGCGGAGCCGAGGCGGCCTTGGCCCGCAGCCAGGCACCGGCATCGGCCAGTGCCCAGAAAGGGTTGAATCCCCCCCACACGTCGCCGAGGACGGTCGAGAGGATCTGTATCCCCACCCAAAAGATCACGAAGAAAGCTATGGGCGCGATGTTCACGGACGGGTTCTGGTTCCCCCACAGCCCCGCATAGCCGACGACGGCCAGGCCCGCCAGCCCAAGAATCCGAGCCGGCGGCAGCAGCGCTCGCCCGATCCGCTGCGCCGCCGACGGCAGTGCCGCGCCCTCGGCGGCCGGGCTGAGCTTGGGCTCGTTCCAGAACAAGCCCAGGGCCACAAAGGAAACGGCCACCGCGAACGATGCGGCCCAAACCAGATTCCAGACCGGCACGGGCAGGTCGGTCCGCCCCCCCACCCCGTGGGCGACGGCCTCCGAGGCCGAGCCGATCACGGCTGCGCCGATCAGGACCGGCGCGACTACGGCAGTCCGGCTGACCGCCCTTTGCTCCGTCGCCGGTTCAGGCCCACGGCGACGCGGCGAGGGCACGGCTCCGGCGGCTCGGCCGATCTGCCCCCGCCGGGCTCTCACTTAACCTCCATCTGCACCAGCAGAGTGCCCGAGCCTTCGAGTTCGATCTCGAAGACACCGGGTATGTCGGCCGCGAAGGTCAGTTCGCCGGCGCCGTCCGTCAATTCTATGAACAGGTCGTACCCGTGGATGTGGACATGATCGGTGCTGGTGCCGCTCACCCGGACGGTGACCTTCTCGCCCAGCGGGATCGATTCGCGACGGGCGCCCCCCTCCAGTTCAGTCCCGATCACCATCAGATCGATGACCGAACCGGCATCAACAACCTGGGCTTCTGTCGTCGCAGCGGCAGTGGTCGCCGGAGGCGAATCGACCGCTGTCGAGTCAGCCGGAGACGAAGCGGCAGTGGGCGCCGGAGGCGAATCAACCGCTGCCGGGTCAACCGGAGACGAAGCGGCAGTGGTCGCCGCCACCGTGATCGGAGCGGACGGCGACGAATCTGGTGCCGACGCAGCCGGAACAGACGCAGACGAAGTCGAGAGTCCAGCCACTTCGGCAGTGGTGACGGCTTGGCTGCTGCAAGCCACCGCCGACAAAACGACCACAGCCCCGGTGGCCGCGAGAACTCGCAGAAACACGATCCGGCCCTTCCTACGTTCTATGCTTTGGCACAGTCTACCTTGATCATCGAGTAGAAACGCAGCCCGACAACAACGTGGAAATCTTTTGATGAGAAACCCAGTGACCGAAGTCAGCCAACAAAAGAGGCTCGACCAGCATTTGCTCTGGTTAATCGTCATCCTTGTATCCTTAATCTTAATAACACCGCTCATTATATCAACTAGCACTCTGTTCCCATTCATAGTCGGAAAAGCTATCTTTGCCCGGTCAATTATAGAAATCATCTTCGCCTTTTGGTTGATCTTGATTATATACTATCCGCAGCATAGACCTTCGAGATCATGGGTAATAGGATCCTTAGCCATAGGACTATCGGTTTCGGTCATTACCAGTTTCACCGGCGTGAGTCTCACCAGAAGCATGTGGTCAACATATGAAAGAATGAATGGCGTCATCGATCAAGCACACTGGCTAGCATTCGTATTGATAACTAGTTCAGTCTACCGCAGTATATCAAGCTGGAAAGTATTATTTACATTGAATTTGGGAGTAGCAGGCTTCATATCTGGTATAGGTCTCGGACAATACTATGGCGTATCAAATCTGTTTGTTGAAGGACTAGGTTCTATCCATTCTACAAATTATATCGAGTCAACTCTGGGAAACTCCGCATTCATGGGCACTTACGCTATGATAAATTCTGTTCTCGGCATAGGTCTCATACTGCAATCATTTGATCGCAAAAAAACATCACAAAATACTTCGGACCGTGCAAATACTAAATCACTTCATCATAGCGAGTTCAAACGCGGGCGGCTGTATTTCCTTCGGGTCTTCTGGATGATGAGTTCTCTCTTATGCATGTGGTCAATATGGTTGACGGCGTCCCGAGGATCTCTCCTGAGTTTAGGACTCGGAATCATTATTTTATTAACTGGATATATTATATGGCAAACAAACAGAATACGAACAGGAATTATATTCTCTGCTCTACTTCTCATCGCAACGACGGCAACTCTGATCGTGATCGCCAGAGAATCCACTGTGACCGAAGATCTAGAGGGTTCCAATCCTATGATAGTGAGGGTATTTAACCCTGAATCAGATTCAAGCTATAGCCGACGCCTTACGGCGCTCAAGACAACCGTAAGCGCCTATGCAAACAAGCCGGTGTTCGGCTGGGGGCCCGAAAACTATATAGTCCCTTGGGGAAAGTACTATCAGCCGGAATTGTCTGACGAGGACGTACCACCTTTTGATGCTGCTCACAATAAACTAGTAGAAGAACTCATTACAAAGGGAACCATTGGATTATTGAGCTATATATTAATATGGGCAACAATCATAGCGGTGCTAGTACGCTCGATAAAATACCGATCGGGTCGAAATCAGTTCTTTGTGATAACAATAGGCGCTACTTTGGTAGCATTGTTTATTCAAAATATCTTTATGGTAGATACCGTATCAATCACACTCCAATTGTCATTGCTAATGGCTTTCGTAGCATCTGAAGAGGGTAGACTTAGAGAAAACAACCTTAACAAACCCAGTCCTCAAGGTCATGGCCAACAACATGATAAATCAAGGCTTTCTTACGTTGAACGAAAGAGGACATGGCTAGCTACACTAATAATCATCTTAACTATATGGTCACTGTACAGCTTCAATTTCAAGCCATATCGAGCCGCGCAGATAGCCACTGAATTAGTCGAGACCAATCTTTGGACAGACATAACTACTGACTTCACAAAGTCTGTCGACACATTCCCTCCGCTTGCTAACATTCCTAGGAGGCTGATGATAAATCATGTTGGCTCCAACATCACTGACTTGCCGCATGTGGAATACGCGCAAGCTGTCAATCTAGTGACTAAGGAAGGTCAGAAAGCTCTAAAAGTTGAACCACAAAACTGGCTGTTACATATCTCCTTGGCACAATTTTATCAACAGGCTTACCGACCGAACACAGAACACTTGACGTTAGCTAACGCACATATCCAAGAAGCCATTATACTGTCGCCAAATACCAGCCAGAGTATAGCCACCCAGGCTGAGCAAGAACGACTAGAGCAATTACAACAGGGAAGCACCTCGAGATAAATATAGAACTATTCAACAGACAATTTCGCTTCAGTTGCAACCTTTGGTTTCAGCGACAATACCAGTCCCATAACAAAAAAGGCAGTGTAAAGAGTGAAGATATGTTGTATAAAAATACTTATCGCACTAAAGCCTAGCATGAAAAAGGTACCAAGCCAATATTTCGACCTATAGAATTTCAAGAATCCGATGACTAGAGGAGCAGCGTACAGAATTAGCCCTAACAATCCAAAATCGATCCACATTGCTAAAAACATATTATGAGCAGAAATGCCAGCATTTCTATTGAATCCGATACCGTGTCCTATCCAAGGTGACTCTGCTATCGCGTCAAGGGCATTTCTCAATCGAGCCATCCTTCGGCTTTCGATGTGGACATACTCACCTCCATCGACATAAGTAATATATGACCTCACTTCATCGAGTGACAACGGATTAGAGGCAGCTAGCGCTACCCGCTCTCGATCAAGAAACATCAGCTCGGGTGCCTTAGGCGCGTTTACCTGACCAAAAGGTTCCAGATCCTGGAGATGGGCTTGGATCAAGTCTTCGTTGCTAGCCGATAGACGGGTGCGAAACCACTCGTCTTGAATAAGCAATTGACCCACCGCTATTCGGGCTTTAGGAGTTTCAAAATGTTCGATGAGTCTAATAGCTGTCCACCCACCAAAAACTGTGATAACCGCTGCGGTTGCGAACGACCCAGCAACAAACCATCTCCGACCCGAAGAATTTACAATCGTCAAACTAGCATAACAGATAGCGATCAGGACAAGGATAAATAGACCACTTCTTGACAAGGTCAATAAAACAGTCAGAATTGCAAAGCTCAGAACCGATAGATCAATAACCCGAAAGCGCCGGTAACTGAGTAAAGCAACCGACAAAAAGATAACTATATATGACCCAGAATTTGGATCATGATTTAAGCCAGAAACAACTTGCCTCTCAGCAACAGGATTACCAAACCCAGCAATTTCTGTGAAGGTCCCTGGCCATAACGCGTCGACCCAAATGCTCAGGCAGTAGACGACGAACCCGATTCCCAAATAGATGCGCCAACCGTGCCGCATATGATAACACAACCTGACTAGCAACATAGTGCTCATGCATGTCAAAAGGGATTTGACTATATCGATTAAAATGAGAGAATCGGCTGATGTATCACTAAGCCAGATCCCAAATCCGAGAAGAACCAAACTCAGATAAAAAAATAGGAACGGCCGGTCATCACGAATAACAGCAACCATTTCATTCCACAAATAAACTCGCTTAGGACTGCCAGTCATCAATAAACCTGCAACTACGACAACGGTGACCATTACATAACCAACTATCGCCCCGCCAGGTATCGATATCCAGCCGGCTTGAAACATTAACTTGTAAGTTTCAGTTACAAATACAGATACCAAAAGAGCAAACCAGGCATGGATCAGCTTATTACCCGGCCATACTGACTCCCGGAGCTCAGATTCGAGAGGCAAGGATCTTTTCAAACAACTCTTCGTGGGCTTCGGCGGCGCGGTATTCCGCGAAATCTTCAGCCCGGTGGTTCAACTCCGCTTCAGAGATCACATCACCATCTAGAACTTCTAGAATCGCTTGAGCCAATGCTGGAGGATCTTCGACTGGAACTAGTTTGCCAAATCTACCGTTCTGGAGCACTTCAGTCGGCCCGTATGGAGCATTAGTGCTTATCACGGACGTCCCACAAGCCATGGCTTCCATGAGAACGGTCGGCAGTGCCTCCGTCCGAGATGATAGGACTACCATTCTTGCTCTACGCATATATCGAAATGGGTTTTCGTCAAAATCGAAAATATCGAAATCCCGGTCTACGCCGAAGTTCTTCGCGACGGATCGCAATCGGTCCCGGTACGATCCCGGACCACTGCCTAAGATAACAAGCCTAGCTTCAATCTGACGACGGACATAGCTAAAGGCCTCTATTAGCGAGGGTTGATTTTTCACATAGGTCAAAGACGCTACGTTCAATATCACCGGCACTGACTCATCCAAAAACCACGGGTGGTCAACATCTTCTCGCATCAGTCGACGTATTTTAGAAGAAGGAATACCATTATAGATGCAGTGGACTTTATCTTCACTGATTCCTATCATCTCTATTATTTCATTGCGAACCCCTTTAGAAGGGACAACAATTGCATCAGATAGGACATCAAATACCTTGCACTTGGCGAGTTGATCCTCGGTATATTGGTAGCCAACAGACCCATGAATAGACACAGCAATCTGAATATCTAATGGAGCTATCTTCTTTCCAGTAACCGCAGCTATATTAGCTCTTGTCAACGCCGAATACAGCATCATCGGCCGAGTCTGACTAACAAATCGAGCCGTGCCAACAGCGTCACGAGCGTTGCGCAAGCGAAAAGACACTTGCGAATATTCGCCTCTGAGAGTAAACCACCTGTACAGTATCGATATGGGATCAATCCATAGGGATGTGATAGAAAAGTTGCGATCACGAAGGCTTTGAAATATCCTCCGATTGAAGCGTCTGCCCTTCAAATAATAAAGCCGCACTCCATCCGGTATGCTGGTGCTGTATTGACCTGACGGGCGCAATAGCAGAAGATCAATCTGATGACCGCGCCGTATGAGCGCCTCGGCTAAAGTGAGCATCACCCTCTGAGCACCCCCTCCGTTGAGGTCAGAAAGCACGAACCCAATGTGAAGCTTCGTGGCAGAATTACCGTTACACTCTGCCATCTGATGATCAGAAAGATCCGGCTTAGATGAACTGCTCAGGAGGTTCTACCGGCGTTGGTCAGTTCATCCTGCCTTAGCGACAACATTAGCCCCATGACTATGAAGACAGTGTACAGGGTGAAGATATGTTGAATCGTCATGCTCACTAAGCCGACCAATCCGATGAAAAATATTCCAGGCCAGTACTTCGCTCTATAGAACTTCCAAAATCCTGTAGCCAGCAGAGCGCCATATAGGACCAACCCTAATAATCCGAAGTCAATCCACACAGCCAAGAACATATTGTGAGCAGAGATGCCAGCATTCCGATTGAACCCGATCCCATGCCCTAGGATTGGTGAGTCTGCTACTGTGTCAAGAGCATTTCTCAATCGAGCCACTCTACGGCTTTCAATATGCACATACTCGCCATCGTCGACGTACGTTATATACGATCGCTCGGGCTCGGTTGTCGTCGGTGCAGTCGGCTCAGGCTCTGGTTCAGTCGACGTGGGAGGCTCAGTCGTCGCGGGCGCGCTCACCTGACCGAAAGGTTCCAGTTCTTCGAGATGGGCAGTAATCTGATCCTCATTGGTGGAGAGCAGCCGAGTTCGGAACCATTTATTTTGGACAAGCAACTGATCGACCGCGATTCTAGCTCTGGGAGTCTCATAATGTTCAATACTCCTAATAGCGACCCACCCCAAAAACACCGTTAGGATCGCTGAAATTGCAAAAGCCCCAGCGACAAACTGCCGCTGGCCTGGGGATTTCACAAGGATCAATACAAAGTAGCTGATTGCTAGCAGAAGTAGAATTATCATACCGCTCTTGGACAAAGTCAACAAGATCGTCAGTGATGTGATGCTCAAAAAGGCTAGATCAACTAACTTGAATTTTCGATAGCTCAACAATGGAGCAACTAGAAGTGCGACTATAAATGCACCTGAATTGGAGTCAAGATTCAGGCCAGATATTCTACCCTCAACCACCAAGCTGCCTATACCTGCAAGATCTGTGAAAGTGCCAGGCCACAACGCATCAATCCAAATGCTCAAACAGTAGACACCATAGGCAACCCCCAAGTAAACGCGCCAGAATCGCCTTACATGAGAACTCAGTATCGGAAGTAAAATGGCAGTCGAACAGACAATAAGAGCTTTAAGCATGTCAATCATGCCCAAAGAATCAGCCGATGTATCAACGAGCCAGTAAATAAGGCTGATGAGAATCAGACCCAAGAAGAGCAGCAAAAATAGCTGATTATCTCTGACTTTGGCAATTGCTTCATCTCGAAGACGTGTTCGGCCAGCGCCAGCCGCCGCTAACGCAGCGGCCACAATGATGCCGAAGATTACGATGTAGGCCACAATCGCACCACCCGGAGCAGATACCCAGCCTGCCCGGAACACCAACTTGTCTACCTCAGTGGCGAAGACCACTATGAATAGCCCTGAAAGAATATGGACTAGCGGGTTTCTCGACCAGATTGCACCCGTACTATTTCCGGCTAGTTCGCTCACTTAGCCATCCTTTCGAGTTAGCATAAATCAGGCTGCGCAGATCGTCGGCGACCCGATCATACCAATCCAGACTGCGGAAAAATTCACCGCGGTGCTCCGCACTTTGACACAATCGCTGATATAAATCCGGATCCTCAAGTAGGCGATGAATCGCAATTTCTAAAGACGAGGACGAGCCGGGTTCCACTAAAAGTCCGTTTTCTTCGTGTTGAACTACCTCGGGAATGCCTTCCCACCAGGTAGAAATAACCGGGATACCACATTGGAAGGCTTCAATAATTACACCAGGATGACCCTCGCCAATCAAGTAACTAGGAAGCACCAGCAAATCGTGTTCAGCCAAAACCTGAGGCACTTCACAGGGTTTCAGAACTCCGCCATATGTTGCTCTGGGATGGTTTTCGAATAAGGAGAAGTCGGTGCTGTCATGTTGAGGACCGAACACCTGAAGGTGACATCCTTCGGGAAGGGAACGACATGCGGTCAAAACTTCAGCTAGCCCTTTCGTCCTTACCATCTGACCGAGGAATATCAGCTTTCGGATCTCATTGCGCTTGGTGACCGAGCGACTGCCAATATCTCTCGTATTGGGAAGCCACTTGAAGTTCATTCGACTCTCGAAATACCGGTGAACTTGTTGTGTTTGTGTGAATACGATTGGGCAATGCAGAAAAGTTCGGTCGGTTATCCACCGGAGAACCGGACTGTATCCTTCATAAACCTGATTGAAGTTTCCGCCAAATAGCCTCAACACCATCGGGCGACGTATTAGTTTGCATATAATCCACATGATAGGAGCTACCAGCCCGACCGTGAAAGTCGTCATATTGATAAACACCAGTTGGGATTTCTTACCTTTGCTGAGAATAGCCCAAGTAATGCGGAAAAAAACGATGAAACTATAGCCGCGTGTCTTCCAAAAAGATAATCCTTGATATGGCCTTGAAGAATCGACAACTTCCAATTCAAAACCACGTAGTCGCAATTGATCTACGGTCTCCTGAAAGGACACTTTTGCGCCACCAACAATATCCACATCGGAAACCGCGCCTGGTAGCGGACCCACAATCAAAACTCGCATGTTCGGTGGGCGATACTGGACTCGAAGTGGGCGATACTGGACTCGAACCAGTGGCCTCTGCCGTGTGAAGGCAGCGCTCTAGCCATCTGAGCTAATCGCCCGCGACCGCCGATGCTATCGGATCCAGACCCATAAGATCCTCCAGCACGGCCAAAGACTCCAAGACCACCCGATCGGCGTGCATCCCGCCGACCACCTGAAGGCCGATGGGCATCCCGTCGGCGGTGAAGCCGCAGCACACGGTGCCGGCCGGGCGGCGGGTGAGATTGAACAGCGGCGTGAACTTCACCCACTCCCGGGTCTCGATCTCGTCGATGGTCCCCCATCCGGCCGACACCGGGGTCTGCCCGGCCACCGTGGGCGTGATCATCACGTCGAAGCCGTCCATGGCCGCAGCCAGATCCACCGAGAGCCGGGCCGCCTGCTGACGGGCCTCGAACAGCGAGCCCGGCGAGACTCGCGCCGCGGTTCCCTCCAAAAATGCGGCCAGCTCTGGAGTGACGCCGCCCCACTGATCGGTCCCGTGCATAGGCCACAGGACGGGCAGGATAGCCCCGCCGTAGAAAAGTTGGACGAATGCGGAGACGGGATTGTCGAAGAGCTTGCCCGCCTCCGCCACGTCGGCGCCCGCCGCGGCCAGGCGCTCGACGGCCGCGGCGCAGGCGGCGGCGATCTCGCCGTCGACCGGGCTGCCGTCGAACGACGGGGCCCACAGCACCCGAGCGGGCGGGCGGGGGTCGTCGAGGGCGTCCCGCCACGACTCGGCCGGGGCCGGAAGGCTGCGCAGGTCCCCGGGATGGGGGCCGACCACCTGGTCGAGGCACAGGGCCACGTCGCGTATCCGGCGGGCCATGGGCCCCACGCAGGAGAGGTCCAGGACCCCCATCGGCTCGGGCCCTCCCGGCACCCGGCCGGGGCTGGACTTCATCCCCGACAGGCCGCAGAGGGCCGACGGAATGCGGATCGACCCTCCCCCGTCGGAGCCGGTGCCCACCGGGATCATCCCGGCCGCCACCGCGGCCGCGGTGCCTCCCGACGACCCGCCCGGGGAGCGCTTCAGGTTCCACGGGTTGCGGGTGGGGCCGAACAGCGGGTTGAAGGTGTCGCCGGTGAACCCGTACTCGGGGGTGTTGGTCTTGCCCATCACCACGCACCCGGCCGCCCTCAGGCGGGCCACCTCGGTGGAGTCCGCCGCGGCGGGCTCGGCCCCTCGGCGGTGCATGGCCCCCTTGGTGGTGACAAAGCCGGCCGCGTCGGCCAAGTCCTTGACCCCCAGCGGGATGCCGGCCAGCGGCCCGACCTCGTGTCCGGCGTCGAGGCGGTCGTCAATGGCCGCGGCCTGGGCCCGGGCCCCGTCGCCGTCCACGGCCACGAAGGCCCCCAGCGCCGGGTCGAGCGCCTCGATCCTTTCCAGCGCGTGCTCGACCACGGCCAGGGCGGTGAGGTCCCGCCCCCGGATCAGGGCGGCCAGCGCCTCCACCGTCATCGACCGGAAGTCGGGAACCGCCATCATGTCAGTTTGGCCGCGATGGCCCCGGACATGGCCAGGGCCCGGCCGTCGCTGGAACCGGACCACTGGGGCGGCACGGCCGGCGCCGCCTCGGCCTCGGCGATGAGGTCGAGATAGAGACGGTCCCGAGCGACGCCGCCGGCCCGCCAGAGATGGTTGCCCCAGGCCCCCGGGATCGAGTTGACCTCGCACAGGCGGACCTCGTCGGCGCCGTCCCACATGAAGTCGATCCGGGGGGCGCCGGTGAGGCCCATATGCCGGGCCAGCGCCGCCGCGTGCTCGACGATCGACTGGCGGACCCCGGCGGGGATGTCGGCCGGGATCTCGTGGGGGGCCTCGTCCATCCCCGGCCCGCCGGTGAGGTACTTCTCCCGGTAGCCCAGGATCTCGGCGTCGCCTCTGAGGGGGCGCTCCACCTCGGACACCTCGAAGGCGGGGTGGGTGCGGACCGCCACGTTGAGGTCGATCCACCCCTCCAGGTAGGGCTGGACCACCAGCCCGGCCCGTCCCACCCCGGTTCGGGCCAGGGCCTCGACGGTGCCGATGTCCTCGACGCCGGCCTCGACCCCGATGGACGACCCGCCCCATCTCGGCTTGACCACCCAGGGCCGGGGCAGCAGATCGATCTCGGCCTCCGAACCGGCCGACCCGAAATAGGGGGACCACGCCGCCGTCTGGATGGCGGGCACCCCCGCCGAGCGGGCCAGGGCCGCGGTGGCCAGCTTGTCCATGGCCAGGGCGCTGGCGGCGGGGCCGGGGCCGGTGACGGCCAGCCCGGCCAGGGCCAGCAGGGCGGCCAGCGACCCGTCCTCGCCGGGGCCGCCGTGGCAGCAGTTGAGCACGGCCCGCAGGTCCAGCGGCGCGGCCCGCCGACGGCGGCGCTCGACGAAGCCTCCCGGCACGGTCAGCTCCACCTCGGAGGAGCCCTCCACCTCAGGCTCGAGGAACTGGGCGGCCTCGGCCGCGGTCGGGACCCGCTTCCACCGGCCGGTCTTGGTCCAGTACAGGCAGCACACCTCCTCGCCCGCCTCGGCCAGGGACCGGGCCGCCTGCAGGCCGGTCAGGATGGAGATGTCGTGCTCGGCGGAGGGTCCGCCGAAGGTGACGCCGACCCCGCTCACAGCCCCCCGCCCGCCGCCCGACGCCGGTCGAGACCCGATCCCCGACCCCTGGTCCCGCCCGGCCGCCGATCAGGGGTAGTGATCGGGCAGGTCATTCTCCCACAGTACTCCGTCACCCTCCCCCAGATGCTCGCGGACCCAGTCCCGGGCGGCCGACCGGTCGGGCGCCGACACCGCCTCGCCGCCCGCGCCCTCCAGCAGCGCCCGGCGGTTGGTGCGCCCGACGATCACCAGCGCGGCGCCGGAGGCGATCACCGCCCGGGCCAGCTCGGCGTTGGCCCGGCGCTGCTCGGGCCCCAGCTCCACCATTCCCGGCGTGACCACCGCCCGCCGGCCGTCCACCCGGCGGGCCAGGTCCTCCACGGCCCGGAGGGCCCCGGCCGGGTTGGAGTTGAAGGTGTCGTCCACCACCAGCACCCCGGCCGGGCTGCGGGAGGCGGCAGCCCGGTGCTGCGGGGGCCCGAGGGCGGCCAGCCGGGGACCGATCCGGTCCGGGGCCGCCCCGTAGGCCAGGGCGGCCGCCACCGCGCAGCCGACGTTGGCGGGGTGGACGCCCGCGTCGGCGCCGATTCGCCCGATTTCGGATCCGCCGGCCCGGACGATCATCTCGTTGTTTGACTCGGTCACCTCTACGTCCAAGTCGGGGCCGCCGGCGGCGCCGACCCGCATGACCGTCGGCGCCGGGGCGGTGCGGGACAGCTCGTCCAGCCGCGGGTCGTCCACCCACAGCACGGCGGTGCGGGCCCGCTCAAGGATCTCGGCCTTGGCCGCGGCGATGCGCTCCATCGACCCGGCCCGCTCCAGGTGCATGGGGCCCACCGCGGTTATCACCGCCACGTCGGGCCGGACCCACGAGCACATCTCCTTGATCTCGCCCGGCCTGTACATGCCCATCTCCGCCACCAGCACCTCGGCGCCGTCGGGCATGTGGTCGTTTACGGTCAGCGACAGCCCGGCGGTGTTGTTGTAGGAGGCGGGCGAGGCCGCCACCGCCGCGGCGCCGCTCAGCAGGTCCCGGATGTGGTTCTTGGTGGAGGTCTTGCCCCAACTCCCGGTGACCGCGATCACGAACGGGGCGACTCGGGCCAGCCTCGCCGCGGCCCGCCGCCGGTGCCGCTCCAGAAGGCGCCGCTCCAGCGGGGCCAAGACGGCCGCGGCCGCGTCGACGACGGCCGGGGCGGCCGCGGCGGTCAGGGCCAAGGCCGCGGGCAGTGCGGACCCGGCCGTGGCCGAGTTGGCCGCGGCCAATTCCGACAGGGCCGTTGCCAGCAGGGCCGCGGTCGCCCCCGACACCCCCAGGCTCAAAGCGGCCAGGGTGCGGGCCCGCCGGGTGAGGTGCAGCCGGGGGCGGCCGATCACCCTCATGGGCCAGGGGAACAGGATCACTGCCGCGGCCGACGCCCCGGCCCCCCAAGCGGCCAAGGCCACGTTTCTGGCGGCCAGGGCAGCGACGGCCAAGGCCAGCCCACCGATGGCCAGCGCGGCCAGCGCCGGGTTCGGAGGCCGAAGCCGGACCCACCGTCCGAGGGTGATCAGGCAGCGCCCGGGGTCATAGTGCTCGCGCTGAGAGACCCGCAACCACCGGGCCAACGCGGCCAGACCAGCCAAGACCCCGAGGCCCGAAGCGATCACGGTTCCGGCACCGGTCACCGCGTCGCCTCCGCCACGGTCACGGCCCCAACCACCACATCGCCCCTGTCGCAGTCACGGCCCCGGCCACCGCGTCGCCCCCGTCACGGCCCCGGCCACCGCGTCGCCCCCGTCACGGCCCCGGCACCGATTCCGGCGCGGGCTCGGCCCGGGCCGCGGTGTCGCCACCGTCATGGTCACGGCTCTGTTCACGGTTCCGGCGCGGGTTCGGCGCGGGCCACGGTCTCGACGGCCTGGACGATGGCTTCGGGGGCGTCGCGGTGAACGTCGTGGCCCGCGCCCTCCACGATGTCAACTGTTACCGGCCGGGGCAGGATGCGGGCGGCCTCGGCCGCGATCTGAGCGGGGGCGGCGGCGTCGCGCTCTCCCCACACCAGCGCCACCGGCTGGCGGATGCGAGCCAGCCGGTCCCGGTAGTCCTCGTTCACCACCCGCACCAGGACTTCGCGCATCACCGGCTCGGCGCCCCGGTAGTCACTTGACCCGTGCCGACGGCGAGCCGCTTCGAGCCGGCCGGGGCCGACGAAGCCCAGCCGGGCCAGAGCCCTGACCACCCGGTAGCCGAGCGCGGGCCGGGGCGCGGGGCCGGTCCGCCACAGCGGCGCCCCCGCCAGCACCACCCCCGACACCTGATCGGGGCGGTCGGCGGCCAGGCACACCGCCACCCTCCCCCCGAAGCTGTGGCCCACCACCAGATAGGGACCCTCTCCCGTCTCGGCGATCATCTCGGACACCGCGGCGGCGTACTCGGCCGCCCCCCACCCCTCGGGCGGCGGCGGTGAGGCCCCGAACCCGGGCAGGTCCGCGGCCACCACATCAAAGCCAGCCAGCGCCCCGAGCAGGTCGCGGCGGTCCCGGCCCCAGCCGTGCAGGGCCAGCACCGTCGGCCAACCCGCGGCCCGGCCGGGGCCCGGCCGGTGCTCGGCCAGGATCGCCCCGCCCAGATAGGCCCGCAGGGTCATCTCCAACTCGCAGCCGCTCGCAGTCCCCGCAGGGTCATCTCCAACCCCTGGCCGTTCCGCAGCCACCGCGGGTCACTGCCAGTCCGCGGCCAACCATAAGGCGCTCACAGAGCCATGGCAGACCGCAACCAACTCGAAAAAGCGCCCGCAGGGTCATGGGGCGGCCGGGGCCGGGCTCTCGGGGGCGAGGGCGGCTCGCAGGAACCGCATCAGCTCCCGCCGGCGCATCACCGTGGACCGCAGCGTGGGCTCGAAGCCCACGGCGCGCTGGACCTCCAGCTCGGTGACCATGCCCACCACCGCCGAATAAAGCGACAACAGCAGCATGGCCGGGTCGCTGCGCCGCAGGCGGCCCGCCTCCATCTCCCGCATCAGAAAGTCGCGGGCCCGGTCATAAAGCGGCCTGATCCTGGCCCCCAGCCGGGAGGCGGTCGGCGACTCCGGGCGGGTCACCTCCCGCACCAGCCCCAGCACCTCGGGCCGGTGGACGGCCAGTCGGAAGACCCGGTCGACGATGGCCTGCACCTGGTCGAGGCCGGTGAGGCCGCCGGTCGCCGCCTCGTCGAAGGCGTCGGCCAAGCCCTCGGCGGCGTCGTCCACCACCGCCTCGAACAGGTCCAGCTTGGACGGGAACCAGTACAGGATGGTCTGCTTGCGGACGCCGAGCTCGGCGGCCAGCGCGTCCAAAGACGTGGCCGCGTAGCCGTCCCGGCCGAAGGCGGCCAGGGCGGTGTCGAGTATGCGCCGCCTGGTGTCGGAGCCGGCCATGGACCGCACCGTACCCAAAATTCTCTACCAATTGGTAGACATTGCCTCTACCAACTGGTAGACAAGGCCCGGGCCGCCGCCCCCGGGCGACAGGCCCAAGCGACCGACATCAAGCAGGAATGAGGGCGCCGTGACCGCCAAGAGTCCGGCCGGCAAGCGCACCCGCGCCACCCCAATGACGGCGCCGTGATCGCCGAGAGCCGCGCCGCCGAGAACAACGCCGTCACCGGCGCCACCCGAATGACGGCGCCGTGATCGTCGAGAGCCTGGCCGGCAAACGCATCGCCGTCACCGGCGCCACCGGGTTCCTGGGCACCGCGCTGGTGGAGCGGCTGCTGCGGTGCGTCCCCGACTGCGAGCTGGTGCTGGTGGTGCGGCCGGGCTGGCGCGGCGCCGACGAGCGGGTCCGGCGCGACGTGCTGCGCAACGACGCCTTCGACCGCCTCCGGTCCGAGCCGGCCAGCCGCAGCGGATCCGAGACCTTCGAGCAGATGGCCGACCGCCGAATCACCGCCGTGGCCGGCGACGTCGCCCGAGACGGGCTCGGCCTCGACCACAACGGACAGGCCCGGCTGGCCGACTGCGACGTCGTCGTCCACGCGGCCGCGGCCGTCTCCTTCGACTCCGCCCTCGACGACGCCGTCGAGGTCAACATGCTGGGGCCGGTCCGGGTGGCCGAGGCCATGCGGGCGGCCGGCAGCGCCGCCCACCTCATCTCCGTGTCCACCTGCTATGTGGCCGGCAGCCGCCGGGGGGCGGCCCCCGAGCAGCTCGTGGACCAGTCGCCGTTCTTCGTCGACGCCGACTGGCGGGGCGAGGCCGACAGCGCCCGCCGGGCCCGGGCCGACGCCGAGCAGGCCAGCCGGACTCCCGAGCGCCTGGCCGCGCTGGGCCGGGAGGCCCGCCGGGAGCTGGGGGCTGCCGGCACCCCGGCCCTGACCGCCAAGGTCGAGAGCCTGCGCCGCCGCTGGGTGGACCGGCGGCTGAGCGAGGCGGGCCGGGCCCGGGCGGCCAGCCTCGGGTTCCCCGACGCCTACGCCTTCACCAAGGCCCTGGGGGAGCGGGCCCTGGCCGAGACCAGGGGCGGGGTGCCGGTCAGCATCGTGCGGCCCTCGATCATCGAGTCGGCCCTGGCCGAGCCCAAGCCGGGGTGGATACGGGGCTTCCGCATGGCCGAGCCGGTCATAGCCGCCTACGCCCGGGGCATGCTCAAGGAGTTCCCCGGCGTGCCCGAGGGGATCATCGACGTCATCCCCGTCGATCTGGTGGTGTCCACCATCCTGGCCGTGGCCGCCCGGGGCCCGGCCGGCGGCGAGCCCGACGTCACCCAGATCGCCAGCGGCGCGGTCAACCCGCTCCGCTACGGCCAGCTCGTGGACCTGGTGAGGGGGTGGTTCATCGACAACCCCGTCTACGACGACCGCAATCAGCCCATCGGGGTGCCGGAGTGGTCGTTCCCGGGCCGGGGGCGGGTGTCGGCCCAGCTCCAGCGGGCTCAGCGGGCCCTCGGCGCCGCCGACCGGGTGCTGACGGCGCTGCCCCTGCGGGGCCGGCAGGCCGAGTTGCGGGCCAGGGTGGAGGAGCAGAGCGACCAGCTCCAGCGGGCCAACGGCTACGTCGAGCTCTACGGCGCCTACGCCGAGTGCGAGGCCGTCTTCGGGCTGGACCGGCTGATGGAGATGTGGGGCTCCGCCGACCCCGCCGACCGGGCCGGCTTCTGCTTCGACCCCCGGGTGATCGACTGGTCCGACTACGTGTGCGGGGTCCACCTCCCGTCCATGGTCCGCCGGGCCCGGCTCAAGATGGCGCCGGGCCGCCCCAGCGCCGAGCCCCGCCCGGCCCGGCTCCGCCGCCAGGTGCTGGATCCCGAGCGCCACCTGGCCGTGTTCGACCTCGAGAACACCCTGATCGCCTCCAACGTGGTGGCCAGCTACTCGTGGCTGGCCACCCGGCGCCTGGACTCGGCCGAGCGGGCCCGGTTCGTGGCCCGGACCCTGCGGGAGGTCCCCCGGCTGCTGGCCCTGGACCGCAAGGACCGCAGCGACTTCCTGCGCTACTTCTACCGGCGGTTCGAGGGCGCGCCGGCCGACCGCCTCAACGACGACGTGCGCGAGATGCTGAGCGACCTGCTGATGGTCAAGTCCTTCCCCGCCGGCATCCGGCGCATCCGCCAGCACCGCCGGATGGGCCACCGCACGCTGCTCATCACCGGCGCCCTCGACTTGGTGGTGGAGCCGCTGCGGCCCCTGTTCGACGACATCATCGCGGCCGAGATGGGCGTGGACGGCGGCGCCTACGACGGCCGCCTGGTGTCGGTGCCCCCCACCGGGGAGGCCCGCTACCAGACCCTGGCCGACTACGCGTCCGCCCGCGGCCTGGACCTGCGCCAGTCGGTCGCCTACGCCGACAGCACCTCCGATCTGCCCATGCTGGAGGCGGTCGGGTTCCCGGTTGCGGTGAACCCCGAGACCAAGCTGGCCTCGCTGGCCCGCCGCCGGGGCTGGCTGATCGAGCACTGGTCCACCTCGGCCGGCGCCCCGGCCAAGCGGCTGCCCCTGGCCCCCCGCCTCTCGCGGGACAAGCCGCCGAGAGCGGCGAGAGCCGGCGGCGGGCGGGGCCGGAAGCTGGCGAGGACGGCCTGATGGCCCCGGACCGCCAGGCCGATCCGTCGGCGAGGAACGGCCTGATGGCCCCGCCCGGCCGGGCCGCCCGGCTGTCGGAGACGGGCTGATGGCCTCGGACCGCCGCCCGCGCCCGGCCCGGCCAGGCCTGGTCCTCGAAGTCGACCGCTCCACCCCGCCGGTGCTGTTCCACCACGGCGAGGGCTTCCAGCTCCACCGGCTCCCGCCCGGCCGCAGCCGGGTGATCTACCCGGCCGAGCCGCTACCGGGGCTGGCCGACCCCGACGGGGCCATCGCCGAGGCCCTGCTTAACCCCGTCGGCGAGGACCCCCTGCCTTCGCTGCTGCGGCCCGGCATGAAGCTGACCATCGCCTTCGACGACCTGTCGCTGCCCCTGCCGCCCATGCGCCGCCCCGACATCCGCCAGCGGGTGATCGAGCAGGTGCTGGACATGGCGGCCGAGGCCGGGGTGGACGACGTCCACCTCATCGCCGCGCTGGCCCTGCACCGGCGGATGACCGACGACGAGCTGCGCCACGCCCTCGGCGACCGGGTGTTCGACGCCTTCTCCCCCATCGGCGCCCTCTACAACCACGACGCCGAGGACCCCGATCAGATGGTGGAGCTGGGGCGCACCGACCACGGCGAGCTGGTGACCATGAACCGCCGGGCCGCGGAGAGCGACCTGCTGGTGTACGTGAACATCAACCTGGTGGCCATGGACGGGGGCTGGAAGTCGACCGCCACCGGGCTGGCCGACTACCGGGCCCTGCGCCACCACCACAACGTGGCCACCATGGTGAACTCCCGCTCGTTCATGGACCGCCATCGCTCCGAGCTGCACCACTCCAACTGGCGGCAGGGCGCGGTGATCCGCCGGCACGGGCCCCGGGTCTTCCAGATCGAGACCACGGTCAACAACAACACCTTCGGCCGCACCGGGCCGCTGGCCGCGCTCCAGAAGCGGGAGTGGGAGTGGTCGGGCCGGGACCGGGCCTCTTTTATGGCCATGCAGGCCGGGCTGAAGGCCATGCCCGCCGCGGCCCGGCGCCGGGCCTTCGGCTCGTGGCTGGCCCCCTACGAGCTGACCTCGGTGCAGGCCGGCGAGGTGGAGGCCGTTCACGAGCGCACCACCGACAGCGTGCTGGCCCAGCACCTGGTGCCGGTGGAGGGCCAGACCGACGTGCTGACCATGGGGCTGCCCTACATCTGCCCCTACAACGTGAACTCGGTGATGAACCCGATCCTGGTCATGTGCCTGGGCCTGGGGTACTTCTTCAACCTCTACCGGGGCCGGCCGCTGGTGCGGGAGGGAGGGGTGGTGATTATGAGCCACCCCACCGCCTGGGAGTTCCACCCCGTCCACCACCCCAGCTACATCGACTTCTTCGAGCAGGTCCTGGCCTCCACCACCGACCCGGCCGAGATCGAGGCCAAATACGAGGAGCAGTTCGCCACCGACGAGTGGTACATCCACCTGTACCGCACCAGCTACGCCTACCACGGCGTCCACCCGTTCTACATGTGGTACTGGGGGGCGCACGCCCTGCAGTGGCTGGGCCGGGTGATCGTGGTGGGCGGCGACCCCCGGGCGGTGCGCCGGCTGGGCTTCCAGCCTGCCTCAACGCTCAACGACGCCCTGGAGATGGCGGCCGACGTGGTGGGGCCGAGCCCGACGGTCACCCACATCCACAACCCCCCCATCCTCATGGCCGACGTGACATGAGGACGGGCTACGCCGCTTTGGCCCGTGGCCGTTCTGGGGCCCCGGCGCCGGGGCCTCACCGCTCTGGGTCATCGCCGTCCCGAGGCCCCGGCGGCGAGGCCGACGCGGCATGAGCCTGGTCCGCGACCTCGGACTGGACCGGTGGCGGCGGAAGCTGCCGTCGCCGGCCCGGAGGCTGCGGGCCCTGTCGTTCCCCCTGGCCGCCCCGACCGTTCCGGCCGGGCTGGAGCCGGCGCCGGACCGGAACCGGATCGGGGCGGACTACGACACGGCGTGGGCTAGGCGCTGGCCAGCCCGCATGGCCCGGGCCGCCCTGGTGGAAGGGCCGATGCGGCTGGGCGTCGAGGCGCTGGCCTCCCCCCGCCGCCGGGGCATCGACCGGCTGAGCGACCTGGAAGGTCCGGCCGTCTTCGCGGCCAACCACCACAGCCACATCGACACCCCGCTGCTGCTGACCTCTGTCCCCGATCCCTGGCGGCACAAGATGGCGGTGGGCGCGGCGGCCGACTACTTCTTCGGGACCCGCCTCACCGCCGCGGTGTCGGCTCTGGTGATCGGGGCCATCCCCATCGAGCGGACCCGGGTGGGCCGCCGCTCGGCCGATCTGGCCGCCGGGCTGATCGCCAACGGCTGGAGCCTGCTGATCTTCCCCGAGGGGGGCCGCAGCCCCGACGGGTGGGGCCAGCCGTTCCGGGGCGGCGCCGCCTACCTGGCCCGCCGCTGCGGGGTGCCGGTGGTGCCCGTCCACATCGAGGGCACCGGCCGCATCCTCCGCAAGGGCCGGTCCCTCCCCCGCCCCAGCGTCGCCTCGATCACCTTCGGCCGCCCCATGAGCCCCGGCGAAGGCGAGGGCGCGGCCCGGTTCGCGGCCCGGATCGAGACGGTGATCGCCTCCCTGGCCGACGAGGCCCGCACCGACTGGTACTCGGCCCGCCGCCGGGCCCACGCCTCGGCCACTCCGGTCCTCACCGGCCCCCGCACCGGGGCCTGGCGGCGAACCTGGGCCCTGGGCGACCGGTCCCGCCGCCGCCCCGCCCACCAGCGCCAAGGCTGGCCCCCCGGCTTCTGAGCGGCCTGTTGGTGTGACCGGCCAACTCTCGGGCACAGGCACCGCGCACACCCCAGTCACGGCTTCTGAGCCGACTTGTTAGTGTGACCGGCGGCTCTTGGCGTTGAGGGACGACAGGACCGGAGAGGAGACGATGCCGCCCGAGCCGCCCGCTCGACGGGTCTCGAAACCGGTGAAATCGGGGATCACCGCCGCCGTAGCCGCCGTAGCGGTCGGGCTCGCGGCGATTCTGGCCGTGACGCTCAGCACTGGGTCCGACCCCGAACCCGGCACTACTGCACAACCTGTTGATCAAGCCATCTCAGAATCCCAGGTCCCTGCAACCACGACTGAACGGACTCCGGCGGATTCGGAGCCACCCGAAGAACCCCAACCCTCGCCTACTCCTGTGCTTACATCTCCGTGTGCGGATGAGACGGTGGTGGACCAATCGCTGAATCTACTAGTGGCTGACTGCAACGCTTTGTGGGCCTTCTACGAAGCTCTAGAAAACAAGGGCACACTTGGCAGTAACTCACTCGATAGCGACCCAGACACGGTATGGAGCAACGCTAACCCAATAGAGAACTGGCATGGAGTCACCGTTCTCAACGGACGCGTCACTCACCTTCAACTCGGTGACGCCATTATCTACGGAAAGTTGGTACCCGAACTAGGCGACCTGACCGAACTATCACTGCTAGACATCAGCGGTCACAGTCTGACAGGTACAATACTGCCAGAGTTAGGCAACCTCACTAAGCTATCTAAACTAGACCTCCAGCTAAATAATCTTTGGGGCTTCATTCCACAAGAATTTGTCAACCTAACCGAACTTCAAGAACTCAACCTCAGCCGCAACCGATTACACGGTCCAATTCCGTCAGAACTGAGCAACCTGACGGAACTCCAAGGACTCAACCTCAGCCGCAACCGACTACTCGGTGGGATACCGCCAGAACTGGGCAACCTGACCGAACTGCGGTACCTATATCTTGAAGATAATAATTTATCAGGACCAGTACCATCAGAGCTGAGCAACCTGACGGAACTCCAAGGACTCAACCTCAGTCGCAATCGATTACAGGGTCCAATTCCGTCAGGATTGACCGAACTGCTTTCGCCCTGTTCACTAGATACAGTGGTAGATCAATCACTAACCCAATTAATGGCAGATTGCGAAGCAATGTGGGCCTTCTATCTAATCCTCACCGACCGAGGTGTCCTTGATGACGACTCTACTTCAGCCTGGGGTGATACAACCCGAATCGAAGACTGGCACGGAGTCGCTATCTCCGACGAACGCGTCGATCGCCTACGACTCTACAACTCCGCTCTCCATGGTAAATTAACAGAACTGGCATCAGAACTGGATAATCTAACCGGGCTGCGACACCTAGATCTCGAAGGCAACGACCTATCAGGACCAATACCACCACAACTAGGCAACCTAACCAACCTCCAATGGCTAAACCTTGAAAATAACAATCTCACCGGAACTATGCCACCACAACTAGGCTACCTAACCAAACTGGAGCGCCTAGACCTCGCAAGCAACGACCTATCAGGACCAATACCACCACAACTAGGCAACCTAACCAACCTCCAATGGCTAAACCTTGAAAATAACAATCTCACCGGAACTATGCCACCACAACTAGGCTACCTAACCAAACTGGAGCGCCTAGACCTCGCAAGCAACGACCTATCAGGACCAATACCACCACAACTAGGCAACCTGACCAGGTTAGATGTCCTGTATCTTGAAGATAACAGCTTATCAGGACCAATACCACCACAACTAGGCAACCTGACCAGGTTAGATGTCCTGTATCTTGAAGATAACAGCTTATCAGGACCAATACCACCACAACTAGGCAACCTAATCTGGCTGCATAGACTGGACCTTGAAGATAACAACTTATCGGGACCGATCCCAACGGAATTAGCCAACCTCACCAGACTATCTGTACTGGATCTGAGATCAAATCCGCTGTCTAGTCCATGGCCAACAGAACTAAACGATCTGCAGAGAACTGTATTGCTGTTGCCTTCCTCGCCATGTGTCAATGAATCAGTGGTGGATCAGTCATTGACTGAACTAGTTGCCGAATGTGAGATCCTTTGGTCCATTCATAACTCTTTCGAATACACTTATACTTACGCTTACGACACCGATAAGGCTTGGAATGATGTCAATCCAATCGAAAACTGGGATGGGATAACTATCACCAACGGACGAGTAAGTCATCTGGACCTCGGTCATCATACCTATATTTTAGGAGAAATCCCTACAGAACTGACTCACCTCACTAAACTCCAGTATCTGGACCTCAGTGGTACTAGCCTCTCAGGGACACTCCCTGCAGAACTAGCCAACCTCACCGAACTTAGACACTTGAACCTCAGTGGCTTCCATATGTCAGGAGCGATTCCTACAGAACTGACTCACCTCACTAAACTCCAGTATCTGGACCTCAGTGGTACTAGCCTCTCAGGGACACTCCCTGCTGAACTAGCCAATCTTACCGAACTCCGATATCTCGACCTCGGCAGCACAATAGATGATTATGCCGACTTCATTGTCATGTATGATAGTGACCATTTTTGGCACTGGAAAACCAATTCACTTTCGGGTCCGATTCCGGCTGAGTTGGCTAATCTCAACAAATTACAGATTCTAGACCTCGACGGCATTGAATTGTCGGGGCCGATTCCTGACTGGCTAACCAACCTCACCGAACTCCAATATCTCGACCTCGGCTATACGGGCCTTTCGGGCCCGATTCCTGACTGGCTAACCAACCTCACCGAACTCCGACATCTCGACCTCGGGGGCAACACTCTAAATGGTCCCGTTCCACCAGAGCTAGCCAATCTCACGAAACTCCAATATTTAGATCTCGCCTACAACGATCTGTCAGGACTGATACCACCTGAATTGGGAAAACTCACTGAACTAGAGCGACTAGACCTCAGCGCTACCGGCCTGTCAGGAACGATACCCGCCTGGCTAGCTAATCTCACCGAACTATGGGATCTGGACCTTGAAAGCAATGCTCTATCAGGAACAATACCAACCTGGCTGACCAATCTCACCAAACTGAGGATACTGGACCTCAGCAGCAATAATCTGTCTGGACCCATCCCGCCTGAAATAGGAAACCTCACCGAACTAGGGATGCTGGCCTTGCATTTCAATAGTTTGTCTGGACCCATCCCTGCCGAGATGACCAATCTCACCAGACTGGTAGTCCTGGATTTAGCGGGCAACAGCTTAACTGGCCAGGTTCCCACAGGGTTGGCAGATATAGATCTTCTCTTTATTTTGAACCTTCAGGACAACCAACTTTTGGATCCGGTGCCATCGAAATTCGACTGTCACCTAAACTACGGAGGATCAAGGTCATGCTGATAATAACTAGACGGCATCTGATCTTCCGATGCCCCACATGAACCATGTCTGAGCCATCGACAACTACGACGAATGAGAGAGCCATGACTGTAGCCGCTAGCACGCCGATCGAGCTGATCGAAGGGGTTTACGCCACCCTGGACTCCAGGGTGGGCGCGGCCCGGCGGAGGTTCGGGCGGGGGCTCACCCTGGCCGAGAAGATCCTCGTCAACCACCTCGACCGCCCCGACCAGACCCTGGAGCGGGGCCGGTCCTACGTGGACCTGCGGCCCGACCGGGTGGCCATGCAGGACGCCACCGCCCAGATGGCGTGGCTCCAGTTCATGACCGCGGGCCTGGACCGGACCATGGTGCCCACCACCACCCACTGCGACCACCTGATCCAGGCCCGCACCGACGGCAAGCGGGACCTGATGGCCGCGCTGGACGCCAACCAGGAGGTCTACGACTTCCTGGCCAGCGTGAGCGCCCGCTACGGGGCCGGGTTCTGGAAGCCCGGCAGCGGGATCATCCACCAGGTGGTGCTGGAGAACTACGCCTTCCCCGGCGGCATGATGATCGGCACCGACAGCCACACCCCCAACGCCGGCGGCCTGGCCATGGTGGCGGTGGGCGTGGGCGGGGCCGACGCGGTGGACGTGATGACCGGCTTCGGATGGACGGTGCGCTGGCCCGAGCTGATCGGCGTCCGCCTCACCGGCCGCCTCGACGGCTGGTCCGCCCCCAAGGACGTCATCTTGAAGGTGGCGGAGATCCTCACCGTCTCCGGCGGCACCGGCGCCATCGTCGAGTACTTCGGCCCCGGCGCCGAGAGCCTCAGCGCCACCGGCAAGGCCACCATCTGCAACATGGGGGCCGAGATCGGCGCCACCACCTCGCTGTTCGCCTACGACGAGGCCATGGCCCGCTACCTGCGCAGCACCGGGCGCGGCCGGGTGGCCGACGCGGCCGAGGCCGTGGCCGAGCACCTGCGCCCCGACGACGAGGCGCTGGCCGACCCGGACCGGCACTACGACCGGGTGGTGGAGATCGACCTGGACCGGCTCGGCCCCCACATCAACGGCCCCCACACCCCCGACCGGGCCCGGGCGGTGGGCGACCTCGGGGCCGAGGCCGAACAGGAGGGCTGGCCGCTGGAGATCAGCGCCGCCCTCATCGGGAGCTGCACCAACTCCTCCTATGAGGACATCACCCGGGCCGCCTCCATCGCCAGGGACGCGGCGGACAAGGGCCTCAAGGCCCAAACCCGGCTGCTGGTGACCCCGGGGTCCGAGCAGATCAGGGCCACCATCGTGCGGGACGGGCTCATGGCCGACTTCGAGGCCCTGGGGGCCACCGTGCTGGCCAACGCCTGCGGCCCCTGCATCGGGCAGTGGGACCGCTCCGGCGAGCCGGGCCACGCCCCGGGCCGGCCCAACGTCATCGTCACCTCCTACAACCGCAACTTCCCCAAGCGCAACGACGGCGACCCGGCCACCCTGGCCTTCGTCACCTCCCCCGAGACGGTGGTGGCCCTGGCCGTGGCCGGGACCATCGACTTCGACCCGGCCGCCGACGAGCTGACCGACCCCGAGGGCAACCCGGTCCGGCTGTCGGCCCCCGAGGGCGTCGAGCTACCGGAGCGGGGGTTCGACCCGGGCCGGGACACCTTCGTGGCCCCGCCCGCCGACGGCTCGGGCGTCGAGGTGCGGGTGTCGCCCGCCTCGGAGCGCCTGCAGTTGCTGACCCCCTTCGAGCCCTGGGACGGCGCCGACTTCGAAGACCTGCTGGTGATATCCAAGGCCGAGGGCAAATGCACCACCGACCACATCTCCATGGCCGGGCCGTGGCTGAAGTACCGGGGCCACCTCGAGAACATCTCGGGCAACCTCTACCTCGGGGTGGTCGGCGCCTACGGCCACGAGGCGGGCTGGGGCAAGAACCAGCTCACCGGCGAGGTCGAGCCCCTGCCCGACATCGCCCGGGCCTACCACGAGGCCGGGCGGCGCTGGGTGTTCGTGGGCGACGAGAACCTCGGCGAGGGCTCCAGCCGGGAGCACGCGGCCATGGAGCCCCGGTTCCGGGGGTGCGCGGCGGTGCTGGCCCGCAGCTTCGCCCGCATCCACGAGACCAACCTGAAGAAGCAGGGGGTGCTGGCCCTCACCTTCGCCGACCCCGACGACTACGACCTCATCGGCGAGGACGACCGGGTGGCGGTGCGGGGCCTGGCCGCCCTGGCCCCCGGGCGCCCGGTGGCGGTGGAGTCGACCTCGCCCGGCGGCGAGCGGCGGAGCTTCGAGGCCGCCCACACCCTCAGCGCCGAGCAGATCGAGTGGTTCCGGGCCGGCAGCGCCCTCAACATCATCCGCCAGCGGGCCGGAACCTGACCCGAGAAAGCCAGTGACGAGGGAGGCGGAACCGACCCGAAGCCCGTCGGGGCGGACGAGCCGCAAACCTAAACCGAGCCACCGGGCGAGGGGCCGGAACCTGAACCGAGAAAGCCAGAAGCGGCTGACGGGGGAGATCAGCCGCTTCGGTGAACTCCATTAAACACCCATCCGCGCTATCTTGCAAACAGTTTGAAACGATAACGGGTATCGTTTAGAGCAATGGACCTCCGTCAGCTAAACGCCCTGCTGGCCGTGGCCGAGCACCAGAGCTTCTCGGCCGCGGCCCGGGCCCTGCACACCGTGCAGTCCAACGTGTCCACCCATGTCGCCCACCTCGAGCGGGAGGTCGGGGCCCGACTCATCGACCGGGACAAGGGCAGCCTCACCCCCGAGGGCGAGATCGTGGCCGACCGGGCCCGCCGCATCCAGGTCGAGCTGCGGGCCATCCAGGACGACCTGGTGTCACTGCGCGAGGACCTGGCCGGCACGGTCCGCACCGGCGTGATCGGCACCACCGCCCGGTGGCTGGTGCCCCTGCTGCTCGAGGAGGCGCACCGCCGCCACCCGAGGCTGGAGGTGATCGTGGTGGACGCCACCACCACGTCGCTGGTCCCGCTGCTGGTGCGGGACCGGCTCGACTTGGCCGTGGTGAACCTCCCGGTGGACGATCCCGACATCGAGACCGAGCCCCTCTTCTCCGAGGACCGGGTGGCGCTGGCCCCCGAGGGCCACGAGCTGGCCCGCCGGGACCGGGTGGCGCTGGCCGAGCTGGCCCGGCACCCGGTTCTGCTGCCCCCCCAGGGGACGGCCTTCAGGGACGAGGTGGACGACGACGCCCGCGAGGCCGGGCTGGAGCTGCGCCCCCGGGCCGAGATCGACGGCCTGAGCCTGCTCATGTCCCTGGCCGCCCAGGGTTTCGCCCCCGCCCTGCTCCCGGCCAGCGCCACCCACGGCATGGCCGCCGGGCCCTGGAGGAGCGCGGTGGTGGAGGGGCTCGGCCCCCGGGTGGTCGGGCTAGCCCGCAACCGGCGCACCGCCCCCTCGGCCCCGGCCCGGACCGTGGCCGAGATGGTCCGCGAGGTGGTGGAGGCCGAGGCGCCCAACCAGCCCCACATATACGTTGCCGAGCGCATGCCGACCCCGCCCGACTCCCGGGCCACCGCCGCGCCGTGACCGCGAGCCCCGCCCGACCCTCGGGCTGCCGCCTCACCGAGCCGCCCTACCCCCGAGCGGCCGCCGCCCCGAGCCCGCCCGACCGCCGGACCGCCGCGCCGTGACCGCGAGCCCGCCCGACCCCCGAGCCGGCGCCGCTCCGAGCCCGCTTCAGATCAGGGCCGGCGCGGCCGGGTTCGTGCGGGTCCGCACGGCCGAGATCGGGGGCCGGTCGGTGATCGACGTCGACGCCCGGGGGGGCGACGAGCGCTCCGGGGCCCTGATGCCCTCGGACGGGCACAGCCTGGCCGAAGCAGCCCGCCACGCCCGCCGGCAGCGGCGGCCGATCGTGCTGCGGCTGGCCTCGTCAGGCGCCGACATATCCGAGGGGGTGGCCGCGCTGGACGGCTGGGCCGCCGCCGCCCGGGAGCTGGCCCGCTGCTCGGGCGTCGTGCCCGTGGTGGTGGTGGCCGCCGGGCCCAACGTGTCGGGGCCGGCGCTCATGCTCGGCCTGGCCGACTTCGTGATCATGACCGGCGACGCCTACGCCTTCGTCTCGGGGCCGCGCATGGTCGAGCAGTTCACCGGCGTGCCGGTGGACCGAGAGGAGCTGGGCGGCGCCCGGGCCCACTGCCTCCGGTCGGGGGTGGCCAGCTTCGCGGCCGGCGACGCCGACGAGGCCGAGGAGGCGCTGGCCGAGCTGCTGGGCTACCTCCCCGACCACAACGGGGCCGACCCCCCGGCCCGGCCCGCCGCCGATCCCGCCGACCGCCCCACCCCCGAGGCCTTCGACGTGCTCCCCGAGAACCCGGCCGGCAGCTACGACGTGCGAGACGTGGTGTCGGCGGTGGTGGACGACGGCGAGCTGCTCGAGCCCCAGGCCGACTGGGGGCCCAACCTGGTCACCGCCTTCGCCGCGGTGGGGGGCCGGGCGGTGGGGATAGTGGCCAACCAGCCCCAGGCCCTGGCCGGGACGCTCGACATCACCGCCTCCCGCAAGGGGGCCCGCTTCGTGGCCTTCTGCGACGCCTTCAACCTGCCGCTGGTGACCTTCGTGGACACCTCCGGCTTCTACCCCGGCAAGGACCTCGAGTGGCGGGGCATGATCCGCTACGGGGCCCAGCTCGCCTTCGCCTACGCCCGGGCCACCGTGCCCCGGGTGAACGTGACCCTGCGCAAGTCCTACGGCGGGGCCTACATCGTGATGGATTCCAAGCCCATGGGCAACGACATCGCCCTGGCCTGGCCCTCGGCGGAGATCGCGGTGATGGGGGCCAAGGGGGCGGTGGGGGTCCTGCACCGCTCCGCCGACGGAGCCGAGCGGGCCGAGCTGGAGGAGGCCTACGAGCAACGCCTGCTCAACCCCTACATCGCCGCCGAGCGGGGGGCGATCGACGCGGTGATCGACCCGGCCGACACCCGCCGGGAGATCCACGCCGCCCTGGAGATGCTGGCCGCCAAGCGGGAGCGCCTGCCCCGCCGCCGCCACGACAACTCGCCCCTCTGAGAGGCGCTCCCCCGCCCCGCCGACGGCGGTCCGACGGGCGGCGGGCGCGGTCGGCGGGCGCGGTCGGCGGATGGGGCCGGAACAGTTGGATCGGTCTACGATGCGGGCCGTGGCCGACAGCATCACCATCATCGACAACCGCTCGGGGGACCGCCTCGAGGCGCCCATCGTCAACGGCGGGGTGGACGCCACCGCCTGGCGCAAGCTGCTGGGCGACGTCTGGTTCCACGACCCGGGGCTGACCACCACCGCCTCCACCTCCAGCGACATCACCGAGCTGGACGGCGACCGGGGCATCCTGCGCTACCGGGGCTACCCGATCGAGCAGCTCGCCGAGCAGAGCACCCTGCCCGAGGTGGCCTACCTGCTGGTCCACGGGGAGCTGCCCACCCCGGCCCAGCACGACGCCTGGGTGCATGAGATCACCCATCACACCTTCATCCACGAGAACTTCCGCAAGCGGATCTTCGACGCCTTCAACTACAACGCCCACCCCATGGGCCTGCTCACCTCGGGCGTGGCCGGCCTGTCCACCTTCTACCCCGAGGCCAAGAGCATCACCGACCCCGAGGTCCGCCGGGCCCAGATCATCCGCCTGATCGCCAAGATGCCGACTTTGGCCGCGGCCGCCTACCGGTTCTTCAGGGGTCTGCCGTTCGTCTTCCCCGACAACGCCGACGACTACTCGACCCGCTTCCTGAAGATGATGTTCGACATCGGCAACACCTACGAGCCCCACGAGGTGCTGGTGAAGGCGGTGCGCATCCTGTCCATCCTGCACGCCGACCACGAGCAGAACTGCTCCACCACCGCGGTGCGGGTGGTGGGGTCGGCCCACGCCGATCCCTACACCGCGGTGGCGGCCGCCTGCGGCGCCCTGTACGGGCCCCGCCACGGCGGCGCCAACGAGGCGGTGCTCAGGATGCTGGCCGAGATCGGCTCCATGGACCGGGTCGGCGACTACGTGGCCGCGGTGAAGCGGGGCGAGGGCCGGCTCATGGGCTTCGGTCACCGGGTCTACAAGAACTACGACCCCCGGGCCCGGATCATCAAGGAGGCCGCCCACGCCGTCTTCAAGGTGACCGGCATGAACCCCCTGCTCGACATCGCCCTCAAGCTCGAGGAGACGGCCCTGGCCGACGACTACTTCGTGAGCCGCCGCCTGTACCCCAACGTCGACTTCTACTCGGGCCTCATCTACCAGTCGATCGGCTTCCCGACCGACATGTTCACGGTGCTGTTCGCCATCGGCCGCACCCCCGGCTGGCTGGCCCACTGGAACGAGATGCTCGAGCAGGACCAGCGGATCTTCCGCCCCCGCCAGCTCTACACCGGCCCCGGAGTGCGCGACTACGTCCCCCTCGACCAGCGCCAGTAGGACAGGCGGCGACGGCCCGCTGGATCGAAGCGCCCGCCGGCTCAAGCGGCGCTGGCCCGGGCGACGGCCTGCCGCATCGAGGCGCCCGCCGACTCAGGGCGGCACCGGCCCGGGCGACGGCCCGCCGCATCGAAGCGCCCGCTGGCTCAGGGCGGCGCCGAGCCTGCCGCATCAAGGCGCGGCAGGCGGCTCAGGCGGCGATGTCGAGGATTATCTTGCCGGCGTTGAGGTTGGCCTCCATGCGCCGGTGGGCCGAGGCCGCGTCGTCGAGCGGGTAGCGGCTGTCGATCACCGGGGCCATGGCCCCGGCCGCCACATGGGGCAGCAACTGGGCGGCCATCTCCCGGGTGACGGCGATCTTCTCCTCAATGGGCCGGGCCCGCAGCGTGGTGCCGATGAGGGCGGCCCGGCGGGCCATCAGGGCGGCGGGGTTGAACGGCCGGGCACCGCCGCCCATCACCCCCACCTGGAGGATGCGGCCGCCGGTGCGCAGGCAGGCCACGTTGCGGTCCAGGTACTCGGCCCCGATCACGTCGAGGACCACGTCCGCCCCGGCTCCGCCGGTGGCCTCGGCCACGGCCTCGACGAAGTCCTCGGAGGCGTAGTCGATCACCGCGTCGGCGCCCAGGTCCCGGCACACCCGGTGCTTGGCGGCCGAGGCGGTTACCGCGATCCGGGCCCCCAGGGCCTTGGCGATCTGGATGGCGGCGGTGCCCACCCCCGACGCCCCGGCGTGGACCAGCGCCCACCGGCCCGAGGTGAGCCCGCCCTGGCGGACCAGTGCGTCCCAGGCGGTGGTGAACGTCTCGGGGAATCCCCCGGCGTCCTCCAGCGGGAGGGCCTCGGGCACCGTCACCACCTGGCGCTCGTGGATGGCGATCCGGGAGGCGTATCCGCCGCCGTTGGTGATGCCCATCACCGGGTCGCCGGGGGACCGCTCCCGCACCCGCTCCCCCGCCGCGGCCACCCGGCCGGCGAACTCCAGGCCGGGGATCTCATGGGCCATGGGCGGGCCGGGGTAGAGGCCCTTGCGCTGCAGCAAGTCGGCCCGGTTCACCGCGGTGGAGACGACGTCGACCAGCACCTCCTCGGGCCCCGGCGCCGGGTCGGGAACCTCCCGCACGGCCAGCACCTCAGGCCCGCCCTTCTCAGTGATGACCACGGCCCGCATCGGCTGCGGCTACCCCTGCCCTCCGTCAGTTCCGGCGCCCGGCTCGACCGCCCCGGCACCGGCGACCGAGCCAGCATTTCCAGCGCTGGAATCATGGTGGCTTGCGGTCGCCCCGGCGCTGGACTCGTGGTGGCGGATGACCTCGCTGACCACGAACCGCAGGAACTTCTCGCTGAAGTCCGGGTCCAGGTTGGCGGCTCGGGCCAGCTCCCGGAACCGGGCGACCTGGGCCGCCTCCCGGTCGGGATCGGCCGGGGGCAGGCCGGCCGCGGCTTTGTAGCCGCCGACCCGCTTGGTGATCTTGAACCGCTCGGCCAGCAGGAAGATCAGGGCCGCGTCGATGTTGTCGATGCTGGCCCGGTACTCCGCCAGCCCATCGTCACCGCCTCCGCCCATCACCGCCACGCTAGCCCGACCGACGCAGCGACCAATCCCGGCGGCATGCCTGTGGTGGGCCGTAGGGGATTTGAACCTCTGACCTCCTGCGTGTCGAGCAGGCGCTCTAACCAGGCTGAGCTAACGGCCCCGAGACCTCGCGAGGATACCAGCCCGCACCGGGGATCAACCAGCCGCCGCCGGTTCGGGCCCGTCGGCGGACGGGCGGTCTCCGGGATTGAGCGCCGGGCGGGATTTGAACCCGCGGCTTTACGGCTTTGCAGGCCGTCCCCTTGGTCCGCTCGGGCACCGGCGCAGGGGCCGCCATGGTACCGCTGCCGACCGAATCCCCGGCCCGATGACCACTAGGGTCAGCGGCGGCGGGTTCGGGCCGCGGCCGCGGCGGTCACTGACGCGGCACCGGCGGCCCGGAGCTTGGCGGTGATGAAGCGGAGGGTGGCGCCGGTGAGGATCACATCGTCTACTAGGACCACGGACCGGCCGGCCACAGGCTCGGTCACCTCGTAGCCGGCCTCGACAGCCATGTCGTAGCGGCGGGCGGGGTCGGCGGCGATGTCGCGCAGCTTCGGCGTTCGACGGTGGCGGACGAGCAGGCCGGGGCGGTGCTCGCCGATCCCGGCGGCAGCCAAGGCCGCGGCCAGAACGGCCGGGAGGTCCACAGCGGGTGCCGGGTGGGACGGGACGCCGACCACCAGCGGCGCCGGACCAGCCGAGGGCGGCAGCGACCGGCCAACTAGGCGGGCCAGGACCCGGCCCAGCTCTGCGGCCGCGGCCTCATCGCCTGAGTCCTTGGCCCGATGGACCAGCTCGCCCACCTCAGTGCGGACCGGATTGGTGCCGAGCGGGTCGTCGTCGGGGGCGGCCCAGTAGTCGCCGAGCACCACTAGCCGGTCGATCCCGCCGAAGTCGAGCCCGGTGACATCCCAAGGTGCGGAAGCAGCAGGCTCGTGCGCCCGGGGCCCGCCGAGTTCAAGCCCGGGGGTGGGCAGCTCGGGGGGCACGAAACCGCCGGGGAAGTCAGGGGCCGGTGGCGGCCAGGGCTTCGGCGATGACTCGGCGGACCTCGATGGGGCTCTCGGTCTGGAGGAAGTGGCCTACTCGGTCCAGGTACACCACGTTGGCGTCGTCGAAGGCGTCGATCAGCTCGGCCGCGGCCCGGTTGGGGGTCATCCGGTCCTCCCGGCCCAGCACCAGCGTGACCGGGCAGGCCACCCGGGCCGCGGCCGCCACCGCCCCCTCGTACCGGCCGCAGGCGGCCAGGTCGGAGGCCAGCGCGCCCGCCGGGGCCCGGTCCAGCAGCGAGACGGTGCCGCCGATCAGCCACATGCCCGGGACGGCGTGGCCGCCCACGTGGGCCCGGCTGCCGACCCCCCAGGAGGCGATCATGCGGGCGGCCCGGGGATCGCCGTCGTCGGCCGCGGCCTGCAGCGCGGGATGCACCGGCATGGCCCCGGCCGTGCCCAGCATCACCACCGAGCGGGCCGCGCCGGGGCGGCGGGCCGCGGCCTCCAGCACCACGAAGGAGCCCATCGAGTGGCCCACCAGGTGGGCCGGGGCCAGCCCCAGGGCCTCGGTGGCGCCGGCCAGCCACTCCCCCATGGCCTCGACCGTCTCCAGCGGCGGGCCGTCGCTGCCGCCGTGGCCGGGCAGGTCCACCGCCGCGGCCCGGTATCCGTGGTGGGCCAGCCACCGGGTCTGCATCTGCCACACGGTGCGGTCGCCGCCCGCGCCGTGGACCAACACCACCGCCGGCTCGCCGCCCTCGCCCTCGCCGTGGTCCCGGCCGCCGTCGGTGTAGCGGACCCGGCGGCCTTCGATCAGCGTTTCCACACCCAGCCCCGCTCAGCGCTGCGATGCCTTGAGGGCCTGTTCGAGGTCCTCGATCAGGTCCCGGGGGTCTTCGAGGCCCACCGACAGGCGCACCAAGTCCTCACCCACCCCGGCTGCGGCCAGGTCTGCCGCCGGCATCTGCCGGTGGGTGGTGCTGGCCGGGTGGATGACCAGGGTCTTGGCGTCGCCCACGTTGGCCAGGTGCGACGCCAGCCGCACCGCGGAGATGAACTTCTCCCCGGCGGGGCGCCCGCCCGCGATCCCGAAGCTCAGCACCGCCCCGGCGCCCCGGGGATAGAGCCGGCGGGCCCGCTCGTGGTCGGGGTGGTCCGGCGCGGAGGGGTGGCGGACCCAGGTCACCGCCTCGTTAGTCAGCAGCGCCTCCACCACCGCCTCGGTGTTGGAGACGTGGCGCGCCATCCGCACCGGCAGGGTCTCGACGCCCTGGAGGATCTGGAAGGCGTTGACCGGGCTCATGCAGGCGCCGAAGTCGCGCAGGCCCTCCGCCCGGGCCCGGGCGATGAAGGCGGCCGGGCCGAACTCGTCGGTGAAACCGATGCCGTGGTAGCCGGCGTAGGGCTCGGTGAGGGTGGGGAACAGCCCGGAGGCGTCCCAGTCGAAGCGGCCGCCGTCCACCACCACCCCGCCGATGGCCACCCCGTGGCCGCCGAGGAACTTGGTGGCCGAGTGGATCACGATGTCGGCGCCGTGCTCGAAGGGCCGGATCAGATACGGGGTGGCGAAGGTGGAGTCCACCATCAGCGGCAGCGACCGGGCGTGGGCCACCTCGGCCACCGCGGCGATGTCGAGCACCTCGATGCCGGGGTTGCCCAGCGTCTCGGCGAACACGAGCCGGGTGTCGGAGGTTATGGCCGCGTCGAAGTTCTCGGGCCGGCTCTGGTCCACGAGGGTGGCGGTGATCCCGAACCGGGGCAGGGTCAGGCTCAACAGGTTGTGGCTGCCGCCGTAGAGGTTGCGGCCGGCCACGATGTGGCCCCCGGCGCCGGTGAGGGTGGCCACGGCCAGGAACAGGGCCGCCTGCCCGCTGGCGGTGGCCACCGCCCCGACCCCGCCCTCGAGGGCGGCCATGCGCTCCTCGAAGACGGCCACGGTGGGGTTGGAGATCCGGGAGTAGATGTGGCCGGGGATCTCCAGGTTGAACAGCCCGCCGGCGTGGTCGGCGTCGTCGAAGACGTAGGAGGTGGTGAAGTGGATGGGCACGGCCCGGGCCCCGGTGGCCGGGTCGGGCTGCTGGCCCGCGTGCAGGCTCAGCGTGTCGAAGCGCAGAAAGTCAGGCTCAGTCACCGGCCAGCACCCCCGCGGGACTCAGAAGTTCGGTGGAAGTCTACGGGCTCGGGGGGCAGCGGGGTGTCGCCCCGGATGAGGTCGGACGCCTTCTCGGCCAGCATCATCACCGGCGCGTAGATGTTGGCGTTGGTTATGTAGGGCATGGACGAGGCGTCGACCACCCGCAGGCCGTCGGTTCCGTGGACCTTAAGCGAATCGGGGTCGAGCACGGCGTCGGCGCCGACGCCCATCCGGGCCGTGCAGGAGGGGTGCAGGGCCGTCTCGGCGTCGCGGCGGACCCATTCGAGGACCTCCTCGCCGGTGGAGACGCCGGGGCCGGGCGAGATCTCGCCGCCGTCGAAGGGGGCCAGCGCGGGCTGGGCCAGTATCCGCCGGACGCAGCCGACGGCCTCCACCCACTCCCGCCGGTCCTGGTCGGTGGACAGGTAGTTGAACCGCAGGGCGGGCTTGGCCCGGGGGTCGGCCGACTTGATTTCCACCGATCCCCGGGCGTCGCTGTACATGGGCCCGACGTGGACTTGGAACCCGTGCCCGCCCGTCGGCGCGGTGCCGTCGTAGCGGACGGCCAGGGGCAGGAAGTGGATCATCAGGTTGGGGTAGGCCACGTCGTCGTTGCTGCGGACGAAGCCACCGGCCTCGAAGTGGTTGGTGGCGCCCGGCCCCCGGCGCGCCAGCCACTGCAGCCCGATCCAGGGCCGCCGCCAGCGAGCGAGATTGGGCTGCATCGACACCGGCTGGGCGCAGGCGTGCTGGACGTACACCTCCAAGTGGTCCTGCAGGTTGCGGCCCACTCCCTCCAGCCCGGACACCACCTCTATCCCGCAGCGCTCCAGTAGCGACGGCGGCCCCACCCCCGACAACTGCAGCAATTGGGGGGAGTTGACCGCGCCCCCGCACAGGATCACCTCGCCGGCTCTTACGGTCCGGGTCCGGCCGCCCCGCCGGCACACCACCCCCGTCACCCGCTTGCCCTCGAAGAGGATGCGGTCGACGAAGGTGCGGGTGGACAGGTGGAGGTTGGGGCGGTCCAGCACCGGGTGGAGGTAGGCCCGGGCCGCGCTCAGCCGCCGCCCCCGATGCACGTTGCGGTCGAAGGCGGCGAAGCCCTCCTGCCGGTGGCCGTTGACGTCGCTGGTGAGGGCGTGGCCGGCTTGGACCGCCGCCTCCAGGAAGGCCTCGAACAGCGGGCCGGCGGCCGGTCCCCGCTCCAGCACCAGCGGCCCGCCGTCGCCCCGGTACCGGGGGCCGTCGTCGGGGGCCAGGCAGCGCTCCATCCGCTTGAAGTAGGGCAGGCAGTGGGCGTAGTCCCAGCGGTCCATGCCCGGATCGGCGGCCCACCGCTCGTAGTCGAGGGGGTTGCCGCGCTGGAAGATCATCCCGTTGATGCTCGACGACCCGCCCAGCACCTTGCCCCGGGCGTGGTGGATGCGCCGGCCCCCCATGTGGGGCTCAGGCTCGGAGGCGTAACGCCAGTCGTAGAAGCGGTTGCCGATGGGGAACGAGAGCGCGGCCGGCATGTGGATGTACACGTCCCATTTCCAGTCCCGCCGTCCGGCTTCGATCACCAGGACGGTGGCGGACCCGTCGCCGCTCAGCCGGTTGGCCAGGACGCACCCGGCCGACCCGCCGCCCACGACCACATAGTCGTACCGGTCTCTCATGCCTCCCGACAGCATGGCAGCCCGGCGGCCCCCGGCGGTGGCCGCTGCGGCTGAGGATGAGGCCGCGGCCGCTTAGGCTCACGACAGCACAGCGGCTCTGTCGACGCCCGCCGCGGCTAAAGATGAGGCCGCAGCCGCTTAGGCTCACGACAGCATGGCAAGCTCGCACCCTCTCCGGCCCGGCGGCACCCGCTCGGGATAGGATCGCCGAAGTGAGGCGAGCGATGGCGGCGCTGGCCGCTGCTCTGCTGTTGGCCGGTTGCGGGGCCGACGACCAAGTGGTGGTCGGCCCCGACGACCCGGCCGCCTCCGTCGTGTTCCCGGCCGCGGTCACCTACGCCTACGAGCCGGACACCCGGCTCAGCTACCGGGTGGAACTGAACTGGACGGACTGGACAAGGGACGCGTCCGACGGGGTCCCCGAGAACTCCGACATCGAACTCGGCCTCGGCCTGCCTGACGGGGAGTTGGAAATCAAGACGAACGCGGTGATCGATCAGACCTATCGGATCGGGCCCGGCCCCGACGACAAGACGCTGGAGATCTACATCGTCTCTGATCTCACAGAGCTGTCGGTCACCGGCGACGAGGACTTGGACGAGACCCTGTTCGGGTCGCCGTCGTCCGCTCTCGATCAAATCCCGCCGGCGACCGTGGTGGTCGACGAGCAGGGCAAGGTTCTCGAATTCGCGTTCTCGGAGGTAGAGGCGTCATACGAGTCCGCCGAGCAGGCCTTGTTCGGGCTGATCCAAGAACAGATCATGTCCACCTACATGACCGGCACCAACTTCGACGGCCCTCTCGGGCCGGTCTTTCCGACCGGTCAACTCCTCGACGTCGGGTCCGTGTGGACAGACAAGACAGAGAGCCGGATAGGCGACCAGACAATCATTGCCGACTACACCCATGAGATCACCGGGGTCGCCGAGCTCAACGGCGTGGAGGTCGTCGTGATCGAGTCCACGGTGACGGTCGGCGGCTTTGAGATCGATCTAGAAGATCTGGTCGGGTCGGTGATGGAGTCAGCATGGGCCGATCTCGACGACCCGGCGGGCGGCCGAACGTTCGACGAGGCGGAACTCGAAACCGCGGCGGAGCTAATCGCCTCCGCCATGGCCGGCACGTCGCTGGCCTTTGGGCCGACCACCGCCGAGACCACCGCTCAGATGAGTTACGAACGAGTGGCCGACGGCCTGATCAGCGGGTTCGTCCAACAGTCCGTCACCCGAATGTCGGGGACGCTGACCACCGAGGTCGACCTCAGCGGCCACTACGACTCGGCCCCCGACCTGATCGTGCGGTCGAGCAACGAATTCGACTATGAGATCCGGTCCACTCTCGTCGACGACGACCGAGGCTAGGCGGCGGGCCCGGCCCGAGCGTCCCGGTCCGAGGTGACAGACCGGGGGCTGACGGCCTCGTCCCGGTTCGGGATGACGCCCCCGACCCAAGCGGCCGCGTCCCGGCTGGGGGTGACAAACCCGGCCCGAGCGGCGGCGTCCCGGCTGGGGGTGACAAACCCGGCCCGAGCGGCGGCGTCCCGGCTGGGGGTGACAAACCCGGCCCGAGCGGCGGCGTCCCGGCCAGAGGTGACAAACCCGGCCCAAGCGGCCAAGTCCTGGTCCGAGATGACAAACCCGAGCCGAACGGCCGCGTCCCGGCCAGGGATGACAACCCCGGCTGCGGCCCGGTCCGGGGTGACAGGCCGAGGGCTGGCAACAGCGATCCTCCTAACGGCCGTTGTCTCAGCAGTTTTTGTTCCTGCGGGGCCGGTCTCGGCGGACACGGCCAGCGGCGACCCCTACGGCGCCGACCCGCTGGGCCTGATCGCCCGCTTCGACCAGACCAGCACCGACGCGATCGGCGACGACCGATGGGAGGTCTGGGTGTGCCGGGTGGGAGCGAGCGAGAGCGAAGGCGAGGGCGGGGACGGAGACGAAGATGAGGGCGAGGGCGGACCCGCCCTGACCCCCGAGCAGGCGGTCCGCTACCTGAACTGGGAGCTGGGGCGCTGGTTCGGCTGGCTGTCGGCCGACCGATACCGGATCTCGTTCTCGCCCGGCGGCGCGGTCTCGGCCCCCCACGGGACTTGGCCGGTGTCGCAGCAGCCCTGCGCGATACGGGCCCTGGCGGTGATGGCCTACGCCAGGGCCGTCGCCGGCCCCGACGCCGCCGCCCTCCCCGACGGCGTGCTGGTGGTGGTCGACGACGCCCACGCCGGGGGCTACGCCTGCAACCGGTGCTACCGCGGCGCCGATCGGGTGGCGGTGGTGGGAGGCGGGACGATCGCCACCGGCGGCGCGGGAGGCACCGCGGGCTCGGCCGAGCCGGCGGTGGGCGCAGTCGCCCACCAGATCGCCCACACCCTGGGGTTCCCCCACTCATCCGGCGGACCCCTCGGGGACGACGCCCGAGACCACGAGCTGGACAACCCCATGGACTTCATGGGCAGCGGGGCCCACGGGACGGGCACCTCGGCGGTCAACCGGTATGCGGCCGGATGGATGGATCCCCCCGAGGTGGCCGTCCATGCCGCGGCCGCGTCCGTAGGGCCCTACGAGCTGAGCCCCGTCTCCGAGACGGGCGTCAAGATGCTGGCCATACCGCTGGGCGAGCCGGGCCGGTTCGCCGCGCTGGGGCCCCGGGTGCGATCCGACTACGACGCCGCCATTCCCGCCGAGGGGGTCGAGATGTACCTGGTGGACCAGCGGGCCGGGGCCTGCGGGCTCGATCCCGCCTCGGGGGCGGTCTGCTGGGGGACGAACCGGAGCACCCGCCCCGTCCCCGCCAGCGAGGAGCACGTGCTGGGGGTCGGCGATGTCGTCCGGGTCGGCGGGGTGACGGTGCATGTCACCGGGCGCTCCGGCGGCCGGTTCCGGCTGGTGGCCTTCGCCGGGAACCGCTTCACCGACGACGACGGCAGCTCCCACGAGAAGTCCATCGAGGCGGTGGCCAGGGCCGGGATCACGCTGGGATGCAGCCCCGCCGGCGACCGCTACTGCCCCCTGCAGCCGGTGAACCGGGCCCAGATGGCGGCACTGCTGGCCCGGGGCCTGCCCGATGTTCCCGTGGTGGCCCAGCCCGTCGGGGTCTTCACCGACGTCCCCCTAGACGCCTGGTACGCCCCCGCCATCGAAGCCCTCCACGCCGCCGGGGTGGTGGCCGGCTATCCCGACGGCGCCTTCCGGCCCCATCAGCCGGTGAACCGGGCCCAGATGGCGGGGCTGCTGGCTCGGGGGCTACCCGACACCCCGGCCAACCACCAGCCGGTCGGGGTGTTCACCGACGTCCCGGTGGACGCCTGGTACGCCCCCGCCGTGGAGGCTCTCCACGCCTCCGGGGTGACCAGGGGCTGCACCGACGAGACCTTCTGCCCCCGCGCTCTGGTCACCCGGGCCCAGGCCGCGTCCTTCCTGGCCCGGGCCTTGGAACTGAAGGGCTACGACGACCCTTCCATAGTCGACGTCCTAGCCGCCCCCGCAGGTTCAGACGGATGACCTGGTCAAAACCCCTGGCCGGGCGGCGGGCGACGCTGCCGGGATGTCTGCGGCGGGACGGACGGTGCCGCCGAGTGTGGCCGCGACGGAGCGGACGGTGAGCGCTGGCGAAACCCTGGCCGGGCGGCGGGCGCTGGTGACCGGCGGCGGGGCGGGGATCGGCGCGGCCATCGCGGCCGCTCTGACCCGAGCCGGTGCCGAGGTCCGCACCGCCGACATCGACCCGGCCACCGGCCCCGACTTCGTCTGCGACGTAAGCGACGACGAGGCGGTGGCCGGGATGTTCGCCGAGCTGGACGCCGGTCTGGGCGGGATCGACATCGTGGTGAACAACGTGGGCACGGCCGGGCCGTGCGCCCCGGTGGAGGACACGGACCCCGAGGCTTTCGACCGCTGCCTGAAAGCGAACGCGGGGGCGGCGTTCCGGGTGACCCGCCACGCCGTGCCCCGGCTGAAGGCGGCCGGCGGCGGGTCCATCGTCAACATCTCCTCCACCGCGGGCCATCTCCCCTACCCGCTGCGCTCGGCGTACTCAGCGGCCAAATGGGCGGTCGAGGGCCTGACCCGGACCTGGGCGGCCGAGCTGGGCCGGTTCGGCATCCGGGTCAACTGCGTGGCGCCGGGCGCGGTGGACGGCCCCCGCATGGACCGGGTAATCGCCGCCGAGGCCGAGGCCGCCGACACCTCCCCCGAAGCGGTCCGCCAGGGCTACCGGGACCAGTCGGCCATGCGCACCTTCATCACCGCCGACGACGTGGCCGCCACAGTGGCCTTCCTGTGCTCCAACGCAGCCCACCACATCAACGGCCAGATCATCAGCATCGACGGCCTAACCGAAACCCTCCGCACCACCCCACCCACCGACCTCCGCTCCTGAGCCTGCCCCTCGCTCCAGTCGACAGGTGGAGTAACTCGCTCCTCTGGATGCTAGATCTCCCTCTCACTTCAATTTCTGAACAGATCTTGTAATTGTCACAGGGCCTTGATACATTGTCGTTATCGCTCACGCAACCTCCTGGACGGATCGTTTGGCGGGTTCCGGCACTTCCCTGGACCCGGTGACCCGCCAGCTTCGGCTGGCTTCAGTTCAGGTTTCGACTTCGGTTCCTTCGGGGATCGGCTGATGGGAGTGCGCCGTGCTCGACCAGACCGTCACCCAACTGAGTATCGCCAGAGCCCTCGTCGGCGCAAAACGACCGGACCGACCATTGTGGTACTGTAAAAAGTGCCAATTGAATACTGAAATCTGGAGAGCAGAAAGAGGATGACAATGAGCATCGAGAACGAGGAGCTAGTAGGCAAAATTGTTCGTGACATCCCAGTCCATATCAGTTATGAGATAATACGTCTCTTTTCAGAAGGTTTGTATAAGAGTCCTCATAAAGCTGTTGAGGAACTTGTCAGCAACGGCTACGATGCTGGAGCTACTGAAGTTCACGTGTTACTTCCAAAGGAAGCTGATGATGATTCAGAGTTAGCCCCATTGTGGGTAATAGACAACGGTGAAGGTATGGATACTGATGGATTCATACAACTTTGGCGTGTGGCTGATTCACCTAAAGCTTCTACAAGCACTGCTAATACTGACCGCTTGCCTATTGGCCAGTTTGGTATCGGAAAGCTAGCTTCTTACGTGCTCGCATGGAAATTAACTCATATTAGTCGTATGGGTGAAAAATATCATTGCACCATAATGGACTTCAAAACCCTTAAAAATCATCATCAATTTGAAAACCTCGATCCAGTCCAAATTCATCTATACGAATTATCCGAAGAGCAATCCAAAAACTATTTATCTGATATACAAGATAGAAGCACTGTAGCTTGGGAGACCATGTTCGGAACTAACGCTTCTTCATCATGGACAGCCGCTGGTCTTAGCCATTTTAAAAGTTTATATGAACAGCTTACAACGGGGCGACTTAGATGGGTACTAAGTACAGGTTTACCTCTTCAGAGTGATTTCAAGATCTGGCTCAACAATGAAAAACTTATCTCAAGTAAGGTATCAGCTAAAGAAATCGCCACATATCATGTTAGATGCAACAATGATCATTCTATAGATATTGACGGGGTTACTTGTAACGAACAGGACATTTTGATCAACGGCATTGAAGGCCATATCACTGGAAAGGCAACCATATACGAAAAGCAGATAAGCGAAGGTAAATCAGACCAATTGCACCGAAGCCACGGCTTTTTCGTTAGAGTTCGGGAAAGAGTAATAAATCTTGAAGATGAATTATTTGGTATTGATGCTCTTAATCATGCAGCATGGTCACGGTTTTCAATGACGATTAATGCGGACGGACTCCGAGATCACCTCCTTTCATCACGAGAGGGAGTCCGCGAATCTGAACCTATCCGTGTTCTCCGCAAGTATTTACATGAAGTCTTTAATTATTGCCGTAGAGCTTATGATAGATGGGATGAGAAAGAGAAAAAAGGTATCGATATTGAAAATCTTCTTCGCGATGCTCCGAGCAAGGATGTAACTGAACCTATAGTAGAAACAGTTCAGAATTATCTTGATAGTCACAGAGAATCTTTCTATATAAAATGTCCACAACTTCAGAGTGATGAAGATAGGGCCGAATGGTTTAGAAAATTCAAGCAAACGATACTAAACGGCCCCTTTAAGCAGGTGGAATTTAAAGAAGATAAGTCTTATGCACGAGTTCTTCACTTTAAGCCGGATACACAAACGCTTATAATGAACCTTGATCATCCCTTCATTGACAAACTCTTAACAGGCGCAAAGAACAAAGCACCAGCAATATTGTTCGGATCATCTGAAGTGCTAACAGAAGCGCTCATGCACCAACATGGGTTCACTTTAACTTCTATTTTAGACTTCCTTAATGACAGAGATCGGATTCTTCGTCTAATTGCTGGTGATCAAGTTAAAACGGCTCAAGAAATCTTGAGATTCCTTAACTTAGCTAATCAAGACACACAGGCTTTAGAACATGCAACAGGTTTAGCATTTAATGTATTAGGTTTTGAATATGAACGCCTCGGAGGACCTAGAAGTGGACCTGACGGTATTTTATATGCCAGACTCGGTCGTGGAAAAGACTATCGCATCGTTTATGATGCTAAGCAAACCAATCAGCCCTCAGTGCCTGCAGATAAAATTGATATCTCAGGAATTGAAACGCATAGGCAAAATGCAAACGCTGATTACGCCTTCTTTATAGCTGATTCTTATGCAGGCGAAGAGGACACATCTAGCAAGATTAACCAGAAAATGATGAATCAGAACAAAGTAACACTGCTAAAAATCTCAGACATACGTAAACTGGTAAAACTTCATTACCAGTATGGGGTAACTTTAACCTCCCTACGTGAACTATTTGATGATGCACATACTGTTCCAGAAGTTAAACTATGGATCACTAAATTTGAGCAAAAACTTAAGGATATAGAACCTACAGTTAATATTAAACTTTTGCTAGATGAGTTGCAAAAGGCTAAAGGCGATCAAAAGGCGATACCGAATATTAAGGCAGTTAGGGCGGTCGTTGAAGAGCTTAAGGATTTTGAACCTGAACGGCTGATAGCAGCCTTAAAGGCTGTGGAGATAATAGTCGGCGAACGATGGATTGAGGTTGACAGCGATGGTGATGTTCTGCTAAACAACACGCCAGATTTGATTGTCACCGAATTTGAGAAGCAACTTGGTTCGGTGTTGACTAGTAAAGATTGAATTGTGTTTAAGTGAAATGGAGATATTATATGAGGACTGAGATATGAAACCGATTCATCCCTTCCCAGCCCGTATGGCTTCAGAGTTAGTACAAAAAGCTCTCAGCGAATTACCGCCTGAGTCACTTGTAATTGATCCTATGTGTGGTTCGGGAACTGTTTTGCGATACGCTGTTGAACAAGGACTGAATTGTGTCGGATATGATATGGATCCTCTTGCCGTGCTGATGTCACAAGCATGGACGAAGGCTTGTGATCTCCACCGGCTTATACAGGATGCTAATTATATCGTTGAGAAGGCTGCTAGTTATTTAGCAGATGATCTTGAACTTCCTTGGAAATCTGAGAGAACGCAGAGGTTTGCTCGCTATTGGTTTGCACCAAACCAGTTTGAAGATCTGGTACGACTTAGCCAGGCATTAAGGCGAACGCGCCTCTTCAATCGTCCTATTCTGCAGATTTGTTTTAGTCGACTTATTGTCACAAAGGATCAAGGAGCATCACTAGCACGGGATGTAAGCCATAGTCGACCGCATCGTGTTCGCATGCAGAATGATTTTAATGTCATGAATGAGTTCGTTAAGGCGGCGAGACTAGTCGCCTCACGACATTCCCCTGATCAAATAAAGGGAACAGCTACTATTTGTGTGAAGGATGCCCGAATTTTAGATGACGTAGATTCTTATGATCTTGCCATTACATCTCCTCCATATTTGAATGCTATCGACTACATGAGAGGACACCGCCTATCTCTTATATGGCTGGGTTATGACCTGGATTATTTGCGTACTATCCGTTCAAATTCTGTAGGAGCTGAACGAGGCCACCCTCAACCTCCTCTTGATGTTAATCGATTTATCGATCGAACTTCTGAGAGCCGTGTAGGTAGCCGTCAAGTCGGTTGGTTTCAACGCTTCGCAGTAGATATTGAAGCCATTCTCCAACGCCTTGTTCAGGCGGTACGTTCAGGTGGCAAAATTATAATTATTATTGGCAATTCGCTAATCTTAGGTGCAAAATTTGATAATGTCGGCGTTGTGACTGAACTTGGAAGGAAGGTAGGGTTGACTCTTGATAGCAGACATGAACGCGAGATACTTCCCAGTCGTCGCTACCTCCCTCCACCTGAAGGCAATTCAGCCCTTTCGCTTCGTATGCGTACTGAAGCCGTTCTTGAATTCGCTGTACCATAGCTTCAAAAACACAGTGGTTTCACAGACCAGAATTCTAACTGAGTTATAATGGCACTTTCAAGACCACTTCCATTTCGAGTGCATCAGCGACCGCGGTCAGGGTGGACAGCGTTGGGTTGGGGTTCTCCGCAGACAAGAGCCTTCTGATCACTTCAGGTCGAAGGTCGGCTCGACGCGCCACCTCGGCCTTGGTCAGGTTGAGGCTGGACCGGCGCTGGTCCAACTCGCGGATGATTGTGTCGATTTGGGTGGTGCGTCGACGGGCGGTCACATAGGCAGCTTCAAACTCCGGGTCCTTCATGCGGATCTCGAAATAGCGTTCAGCACCAGTGCGCAGCCGTGACATGCCCTCAACTATACCGTGGCTCAAAAGTTACGCAAGGCCAAAGTTCTGGCTCTTGGGAAAGTCCGCTCCGCGTATGGCGAATTGGCGGGCGGCACGGTCAGATACTCGCCTGCCGCGACTGGGACTTGCCCGCCACGGTGAAGTTGGCCGCACGTTCAACTGGGGCTTCGCTCAATGGCGGGGGGGTTGGGGTTGGGGCGGTTGCCTTGGCGGTTGGCGTCTTCGGGGGCGTCGCCGGCGGGGATGGTGAGGCCGGTGGCCAGGGAGTCGGCGGTCATGCAGTCGGCCACCATGTTGTGGAACCGGTGGAGGGGCTCCTCGAAGCGGGGCGAGAGAGGCCCCGGCGGGGCCCCGCCCCAGCTCAGGCCCCTTTGCGCCCGCTCCACGATGTCGATGTCCTCGCCGTTCACCTGGTTCCAGAAACTCCGGGTCGCGGCGAAGGCGGCCTCGGTGAAGCCGTCGGCCGCGGGCGGCACCAGGAAGGTGCAGTGCTCCCGAGTTCGCCCGGCCTCCAGCGGCTCTAGGCGGATCACGAAGGCGTGGTTGGGCAGCACCGAGAGCAGCACGTTGGGGAACACGGCCAGGAACCGGCCGCTGGCTCCGTCGGATGAGTCCAGGCCGGCCGCCGGGGGCAGGGTCAGCCAGTCGTTGCGCTCGTCGCCCGACACGGGGGTGGTGGTCTGCCCGCAGTACATGCCCGGCCCCTGGTAGCGGTAGTGATCGCTCACCCGCGACACCTTGGCCAGCTCGGGATGCACCCAGGCCAGGTGGTAGTACTCCTGGTAGTTCTCCGAGATCAGCTTCCAGTTGGCCGCCACCTCCACGCTGCGCTCTTCGCAGATCCGCCACCGGTCCAGGCCGTAGCCGGCCGTTCGCTCCGGCAGGTCGCCCAGCCACCAGTCCAGGGGCGGGGTCTCGGGATCGAGGCAGGCGAACACCAGCGGGCCCCACGCGTCCACCCGCACTGCCAGCAGCGGGTAGTCGGCGGGGTCGAAGCCGGCCCTGGGCGCCTCGCCGAACCGGGGGGTGGACACCAGCGAGCCGTCGAGGGCGTAACCCCATCGGTGGTAGGGGCAGCGGATGATCCCGCCCACGTCGCAGTCGGCCTCGGCCAGCTCCGTCCCCCGGTGCCGGCACGAGTTGACGAACCCCCTCAGGGCGCCGTCGCCGTCCCGGGTGACGAGCACCGACGCAGCCCCGACCCGGCGGACCAGCATCCGGCCCGGCTCGGTCACCTCGGGCGCCGTGCCCACCGCCACCCAGGCCCGCCCGAACAGCCGCTCCCGCTCCAGCGCGAAGAAGCCGCTGTCGCAGTAGGCGGCCGGATCGAGGCCGAACGCCTTGGCCAGAGGCCGACGGGTGGCGCTCCAGGCCGCGTCCTCGCACCAAGCCGCCGAACCCAGGCCCGAGCCCTCCTCAGCCATTAGTGACGCCAGCCACGGCTACGGCCGCTGGTGCGCCGCTTGGTCGAAGCGAGGGCGCGGACTCCTCAGCCATTGGAGCCGCCAGCGGCGACGGCACCCAGGCCCGGCGATGCCGCGGCGTCTCAGGACTCGCTGGGAGACTTCGCCCAGCCACTGACTACGGCCGGTCAGGCGTTTACGGCCGGGATGATCCGCTGGCCGTAGGCGTTGAGGGTCTCGTCCTTTTGGTCGTGCATCAGGTATATGGCGAACTGGTTCACGCCGAGGTCTCGCAGTTCCCGGAGCCGCTGAATGTGGGCGTCCTCTCCGCCGAGGAGGCAGAACCGGTCGATCACCTCGTCGGGCACGAAGTCGGTGTGGACGTTGCCGGCTCGGCCGTGGTCGGCGTAGTCGTAGCCCCGGCGGCCCTCGATGTAGTCGGTCAGGGCCCGGGGCACGGCCTCGCCGGTGTCGCCGTAGCGCTCCACCAGGTCGGAGACGTGGTTGCCGACCATCCCGCCGAACCATCGGCACTGCTCCCGCTGGTGGGCCAGGTCGTCGCCCACGTAGGCGGGGGCGGCCACGCAGATGTAGAGGTCGTCGGGGTCTCGGCCGGCGGCGGCCGCGGCCCGGCGCACCGCCTCGATGGTCCAGGCCGCGATCTGGGGGTCGGCGAGCTGCAGGATGAACCCGTCGGCCTTCGCCCCGCACAGTTCCAGGGCCTTGGGCCCGTAGGCGGCCATCCACACCTCCAGGCGGCCGCCCCGCCGCCAGGAAAGCTGCAGATCGCCCCCGTCGCAGGCCGTCGAGCGGCCCTCGGCCAGGCCCTTTATCACCTCCATCGCCCGGCCCAGCTCCGCCAGGCTGGTGGGGGCCTGGCCCAATACCCGCAGGGCCGAGTCGCCCCGGCCGATGCCGCACACCGTGCGGTCGCCGAACATGTCGTTGAGGGTGGCGAACAGCGAGGCGGTCACCGTCGGGTGCCGGGTGCCGGGGTTGGTGACCATCGGGCCCACCGTCATGCGGTTGGTGGCCGACAGGATCTGGCTGTAGACGACGAAGGGCTCCTGCCACAGCACGTGGCTGTCGAAGGTCCACCCGTAGGAGAAACCCAGGGTCTCGGCCTGCCGGGCCAGGTCCACCACCCGCCAGGCCGGCGGGTCGGTCTGAAGCACCACCCCGAAGTCCATCACCATCTCCTGCGGCCCACGCCGCCGCCCCAAAACAACACAGCCATCACCGCCTCACCATTTCCTGCGGCCCACGCCGCCAACCCAAAACAACACAGCCATCGCCGTCAGCCCGCTCCCCTAGCGGTTCTGGGGGAAGCCCAGGTCGACCCGGCTGCCGGCCGGGTCGGGCCAGCGGGAGGTGATCACCTTGGCCTTGGTGTAGAAGCGGACGCCCTCGGGGCCGTACATGTGGGCGTCGCCGAACAGCGACTGCTTCCAGCCCCCGAAGGAGTGGCAGCCCACCGGCACCGGGATGGGGACGTTGACGCCGACCATGCCCGCGTCGGCGTCCTCCTGGAACTGCCGGGCCGCGCCCCCGTCCCGGGTGAAGACGGCGGCGCCGTTGCCCCAGGGGTTGGCCTCGATCAGCTCCACCGCCTCCCGGTAGCCGCCGGCCCGCACCACGCACAGCACCGGCCCGAAGATCTCGTCTCGGTACACCGACATGTCGGGGGTGACGTGGTCGAGCAGCGACGCCCCCAAGAAGAAGCCGCCGCTGTCGAAGGACTGGTCCCGGCCGTCCACCACCACCGTGGCGCCCTCGGCGGCGCCGGCCCCCACGTAGCCGGCCACCCGGTCGCGGTGCTCGGCGGTGATGAGCGGTCCCATGTCCGAGGAGGGGTCGTCGCCGGGGCCGACGGCCAGCTTCTCGGTCCTCACCCGGATGGCGTCCACCATCCGGTCGGCGGCGCCGCCCACCGCCACCACCACCGACACGGCCATGCACCGCTCCCCCGCCGAGCCGTAGGCGGCCGACACGGCCGCGTCGGCGGCCATGTCGATGTCGGCGTCGGGCAGGACCACCATGTGGTTCTTGGCCCCGCCCAGGGCCTGGACCCGCTTGCCCGCCGCCGTGGCCGTCTCATAGACGTGGCGGGCCACGGGGGTGGACCCCACGAAGCTCACCGCCTTCACGTCGGGGTGGGCCAGCAGCCGGTCCACCGCAACCTTGTCGCCGTTCACCAGGTTCAGCACGCCGGGCGGGAACCCGGCCTCGCCGAACAGCTCGGCCACGAAGAGGGGGGCCGACGGGTCCCGCTCGGACGGCTTGAGCACGAAGGCGTTGCCGCAGGCCACCGCGTTGGGGATCATCCACAGCGGCACCATGGCCGGGAAGTTGAACGGGGTGATGCCGGCCACCACCCCCAGGGGCTGGCGCACCGAGTGGACGTCCACCCCGGTGGAGGCCCGGCCGCTGTAGCCGCCCTTGAGCAGCTCGCCCAGCCCGCAGGCGTACTCGATGTTCTCCAGGCCCCGGGCCACCTCGCCCCGGGCGTCGGCGGCCACCTTGCCGTGCTCGGCGGTGATCCGCCGGGCGATCTCGTCGGCGTTGGCCTCCACCAGGTCCCGGAGGGCGAACATCAGCCGGGTGCGGGCGGCCAGCGAGGCGTGCCGCCACTCCTCGAAGGCGGCGGCCGCGGCGGCCACCGCCTCGTCCACCTCCTCGACCGAGGCCAGGGCGGCCTCGGCGGTCTGCCGGCCGGCGGCCGGGTCGAACACCGGCGAGCTGCGCCCGGACCGGCCCGGCCGGGTCTCGCCGTTCACGTGGTGGCCGATCGTCTCCATCGGTCAACCTCCTATTCGGCGCCCACGGGCCTGTGCACCGGGGGCCTCAACGCGGATGCCAGCGCCCGGCCCGGACGACGGCACCGAAGACGCCGGACCCAGGGCCGGGGGACTCATTGCAGATACTGGCACAGGCCCCGGCGCAGGTAGCGGCCGTCGCCGGGCCGGCCCAGGTAGCGGCCGCCGTCGATGATGGTGCGGCCCCGCGACATCACCGTGTCCACCCCGCCGGTGACCTCGATCCCCTCGTAGGCGGAGTGGTCGATGTTCATGTGGTGGTTGTCGGCGCTGATCGTCCACCGCCGGGCCGGGTCGTAGATCACTATGTCGGCGTCGGCGCCGGGGGCGATCACCCCCTTGCGGGGGTAGAGGCCCATCATCCGGGCCGGGGTGGTTGAGCACAGCTCCACCCAGCGGGCCAGGCCGATCTCGCCGTTCACCACGCCCTGGTGGATCATGTCCATGCGGTGCTCCACCCCGCCGATCCCGTTGGGGATGGCCCGGAAGTCGCCCATCCCCATCTCCTTTTGCTCCTTCATGCAGAAGGGGCAGTGGTCGGTGGCCACCACGGCCAGGTCGTTGGTGCGCAGGCCCTTCCACAGTTCGGCTTGGTGGTGCTCGTGGCGGGAGCGCAGCGGCGTGGAGCACACGTAGGCCGCGCCCTCGAAACCGGGCCGGCCGAGATGGTCTTCCAGGCTGAAGAAGAGGTACTGGGGGCAGGTCTCGGCGAACACGTTGGCACCCTGGTCGCGGGCGGCGGCCACCTGCTCGAGGGCCTGCTTGGCCGACAGGTGGACGATGTATAAGGGGCAGGCCCCCACCCGGGCCAACTGGACGGCCCGGTGGGTGGCCTCGGCCTCCAGCTCGGCCCGGCGCACGTAGCCGTGGTTGACCGGGGATGTCTCGCCCCGCTCGAAGGCCTGCTCGGCCAGCACGTCGATGGCCAGGCCGTTCTCGGCGTGCATCATGATGAGCCCGCCGTTGCCGGCCGCCTGCTGCATGGCCCGCAGGATCTGGCCGTCGTCGGACATCAGCACTCCGGGGTAGGCCATGAACAGCTTGAAGCTGGTGATGCCCTCGTCCACTAGCAGGTCCATCTCCTTGAGGGAGTCGTTGCCCACGTCGCCGATGATCATGTGCAGGCCGTAGTCGATGGCGCAGCGGCCCTCGGCTTGGGCCAGCCGCAGTTCCAGGCACTCACGCACGTTCTCGCCGTGGTTCTGGGTGGCGAAGTCCACGATGGTGGTGGTGCCGCCCCAGGCCGCGGCCCGGGTGCCGGTCTCGAAGTCGTCGGAGGACCGCGTGCCCATGATCGGGATGTCCATGTGGGTGTGGACGTCGACCCCGCCGGGCACGACCAGCCTGTCGGAGGCGTCGATGACCTCCGCGGCGGCCTCGGCGGCGGCGGCGATGTCGCTGCCGGGCCGCAGCACGGCCTCCACCCGCTCGCCGTCGATCAGCACCTCGGCCCGGTCGGCCCCGGTGGCGGATACCACGGTCCCGCCCTTGATCAGCGTCGCCATGTCCGCCTCCTCTTGCGGGGTGCCGGTTCCGGGCTCGGGCTCGGCGTTGAGGGTACCTCCCGCCGCCCCAGCATCACATCGAGGTTGAGCCGGTCCCGGGCGGCCCGGTCGGAGTTGGTGGAGACATCGATCCCGCGGTCGTCGTCGATGTCTCCGGTCAGCCCCTCGGGAGCGCCGAGGGGGACGGCGGGAACGGGGGCGAACACATCGGACAGCCACAGGGTGCGCTCGCCAGCGAAGCCGCGCAGCATGGTCACCGACCCGTCGGCCAGCTCGCTCACATATCCCTCGGCCAGAAGCTCGCGAGTCTGCTCTTCGTGGTCAGAGCCGCCGTCCCCGAAAAAGTGGAGGGAATGCTCCCGGCTCCGGACTCTCTCGACTCGATGGCGGCCAGCAACGCGACTCCATCAAGGCCTGCATCAACGCCTCGACGAAGTCCATGTCAGTCCGGGAGCTGTGGTGAGGGGGCCTCTCGCCGGCCCAGCAGCACTTGTAGGTTGATCATGTCCCAGGCGGCCCGCGAGTCATCCTCGGCGACATTGATCCCGAGATCGCCGCAGCCGCCCTCTTCGGTCAGGCCTTCGGGGGCATCGAGAGGGGATGCGGGGACCGGGGCGAACCGATCGGTCAGCCACAGCGTGCGTTCGCTGGCAAAGCCGCGCAGCATGGTCACCGAACCGTCGGCCAGGTCGCTCACATAGCCCTCGGTGGTCAACAAGCCCGCCCAGCTCAGATGAACGGCGTCGTAATACTCAGCCGCCGCGTCCCAGTCCACACTCGCGAGCCGGGCCGGGTCTGGACGGACCGCGTGTCCCGGTATGGCCAGAGGCTCACTGACTTCAGGGGCGTTCCGGGGCCTTCGCCAGGGGAAACGGCGGCGCGGCCGCGGCCTGGACGGTCGGGGTGTTTCGAATGACCAAGTGCCGTATTGCTTGTAGTACCTGGACGCGTCGGCGTCGGGCCATCGCTCGACCAGATCGACCCAATCCGCGGGGCGGTGTATCTCCTTCACCTTGGGCCGACCTTCGATCTCGACCTGCCAGCGACTCGTCGGGGGAGGATGGAACTCCCAGGCGAACAGGATTTCGTCGTGGACTTCCGGCGGAGGGCGTGACACCGTCCACAGCTTCCCGCCGATCATCATCGGCCGCCCCACTATGCGAGGCGAATAGTCCGTAGTCCACCACTCCTGACCTTCCGCATCCATCGGCGCATGCAGAACATCACCGAATCTCTGCGCGATTGCGGCCGCGATCGGCAACCGCATCTCGGCGCACCGATAGGAGGACGCGATAGTTTCGTGAGCGTCGGAATTCCAGGGGTAGACATCGTTGACAGCCCACACCGCAAGCGCGAGGAACTCGCCGACGGAAGCTTTCTCGACCCAATCGACGGCGAGTTCGATGGCTTCGGCGTCGGATTCAGTGTCCCTACGCCTCGATCTTGGCCACGCCTTCTCCTCAATCCTGACCAGCACCGCCACCCCCATCGGAGCCTCGATCAGCGCTTCGACGAAGTCCTTCATGGATCAAGAATATGGCCGTCGAGACAAGACCACAGTTCCCGCCACAATAGACATAGCGAAAACGACCACTGGGGCGAGCCAAACCATCAGGTTTGATTCACCGACAGTGACGTATGCAATAGCCCACACGCACTGAGCGGCAGTCAATGCGAGAACCAGCACGGCCGCACTGCGCCAGCGACGGTTTAGCCCATCTCGCCAAATCGCATACGCCAGGAGGGGTATGGTAACCGGCGCGGCCCAGATAGCCCCTCCGAACGAAATCAGAAGAACGGCCGCTCCAACTACCGCAACTTTGAGTATCGAAGTTACGGGCATAAAGCTGTTTAGTCGCAGACCTGAGACGTTAGCCGTCGTCGACTCCATAGCGCCGTTACTCGCCGTGGACGTATTGCCAGCCGAAGCGGCCTTTTATGCACAGGTGGCCGCTGGTGACGGAGTGGTCCGACGGCGAGGTGACCTTGACTATGCGCTCGTCCTGCACGTGCAGGTCGAGGTTGCAGCCCACCCCGCAGTAGGAGCACACGGTGCGGGTGACGGTCTGCTCTTCGGGCCGCCACTGCTCGGCCTGGCGCAGGTCGAACTCGGTTTTGAACTGCAGCGCCCCGGTGGGGCACACCCCCACGCAGTTGCCGCAGTAGACGCAGGCCGAATCGGGCAGGGCCACATCGAACTCGGTGGAGATGCGGGCGTCGAAGCCCCGGCCGGCCACCGCGATGGCGTAGGTGTGCTGGGCGTCGTCGCCGCAGGCCTCCACGCACTTGTAGCACAGCACGCACTTCTCGTAGTCCCGCACGTACAGCTCGTCCTGCACCTTCACGGGCTCGGAGATCCGCTCGGCCGGGTGGCCCTCGTCGGCGTAGCGGTCGGGGTCGGCGCCGTAGCGCTCCATCCAGGCGTGCAGCGGCTCGGCCTGGCTCAGGTCCACCCCCGACCCCAGGAACTCCAGCACCATCCGGCGGCTGTGGCGGACCCGCTCGGTGTCGGTGCGCACCACCATGCCGTCCTCCGCCGGGCGGGAGCAGGCCGGCACCAGGGTGCGGGAGCCCTCCAACTCCACCACGCACACCCGGCAGACGTTGACCGGGGTGAGGTTCTCGGCCCAGCACAGGGTGGGGGTGCGGACCCCGGCCTGCTCGCAGGCGGCGTGGATGGTGGACCCGGCGGGCGCCTCCACCTCCCGGCCGTCGATGGTGAGGGTGACCGGGACAGCCGCCGCCTCCGCCCCGCCGCCCGACCCGGCTGTCGATCCCCCCATCACGAACCCCCCGACCCGGCCGCCGATCCCCCCATCACGGCACCCCGGCCCCGGCGCCGTTGCCGACCGCCACAGCGGCCCCCACTAGGCCCAAGTCCAGCGCCGAGCGGACGGCTGAGGCCGCGGTGTGGCCCAGGCCGCAGATGGAGGCGTCGCCCATCACCTTGGCCACGTCGTCGAGCAGGCCCCGGCGCTTGGCCGACAGCTCCCCCCGCTCGGCCAGGCGCACCAGCGCCTCGTGCTGGCGGACCGTGCCCACCCGGCAGGGCACGCACTGGCCGCACGACTCGTGGCGGAAGAACTCGGCGATGCGCACCACCACCGCGGTCATGTCCACGCCGGTGTCGAAGGCCATCACCACCCCCGAGCCCAGGGTGGTGCCGGCGGCCCGGGCGTCCTCCAGGGTCAGGGGCAGGTCCAGCGAGTCCGGCCCCACGAACGAGCCGGCCGCGCCCCCCATGAGCACGGCCTGCAGCTCCCCCGACCCGGTGACCCCCCCGGCCAGCTCCAGCACCTCCCCCAGCCGGGTGCCGAAGGGCACCTCGTAGAGGCCGGGCCGGCGCAGGCGCCCCGACAGGCACAGCAGCTTGGTGCCCGGGGACCGCTCCGTGCCCCTGGACCGGTACGCCTCGGGCCCCTCGGTGACGATGTCGAGCACGTTGACCAGGGTCTCGGGGTTGTTGACCGCGGTGGGCTGGCCGAACAGGCCGTGGGTGGTGGGGAACGGCGGCTTGTTGCGGGGCTCGCCCCGGAACCCCTCCAGCGAGTTGAACAGGGCCGTCTCCTCGCCGCATATGTAGGCCCCGGCCCCCCGCCATATGGCCACGTCGAAGGCTTGGCCGCTGCCGGCCGCGTCGGCGCCGAGCAGCCCCGCCGCTCTGGCTTGCTCGGCCGCATTCTGGAGACGGGCGGTGGCCAGCGGGTACTCGCCCCGGATGTAGATCCAACCCTGGGCGGCCCCGGTGGCCAGCCCGGCGATGGTGAGCGACTCGATCACCGCGAACGGGTCCTGCTCCATCACCACCCGGTCCTTGAAGGTGCCGGGCTCGGACTCGTCGCAGTTGGCCACCACGTGCTTGGGCCGCCCGGTCTCGGCCGCCACCGCCCGCCATTTGACCCCGGTGGGGAAGGCGGCCCCGCCCCGGCCCGACAGGCCCGAGTCGGCCACCGCGGCCAGCACCGCCTCGGGGCCGATCTCCACCGCCCGGGCCAGGGCCGCGTAGCCGCCATGGGCCCGGTAGGACTCCAGCGAGGTCGGGTCGGCCGCCCCGATCCGGCGCAGCAGCCGCAGACCGGGGTCGCCGGCCTGGGGCAGCCGGTAAGCGCGGCTGGTGCGGCCGCCGTACTCGTCATCGTTGTTACCGCGGCTGCCGTCACCGCTTTGACCGCCGCCGCCGTCTTCGCCACCGTTGTCACCGCGGCCACCGTCACCACTTTGGCCGCCGCGGCCGCCGTACTCGTCATCGTTGTCACCGCGGCTGCCGTCACCACTTTGGCCGCCGCCGCGGCCGTCTTCGCCGCGGCCGCCGTCACCGTCTTCGTCGGCCGGGACACGGTCGGGGCCGCCCACCGCCTGCACGAACATGGCCGGGGCCCGCTCGCACTGGCCCAGGCACGGGCTGGCGTGAACGTGGCCTCCGGCCGCGGTCACCGAGGCGGCCAGCTCGTCGCAGCCCGATATCTGGCAGGCGGCGTCCACGCAGACGTGGACGGTGTCGCCGTCGTGGTCGGGCGGCTCGGTGCGGAACAGGTCGTAGAAGGAGGCCACCCCGTAGGCCTCGGCCGGGGGGACCAGCAGCACCTCGCCGATGTAGTTGATGCCGCCGGGGCTGATCCAGCCCGCCGCGTTCTGCAGGCCGTGCAGCGCCGGCAAAAGAAAGTGGCGGCGCTCGTGTCGGCGGGCCGTGCCCCCGATGGCCAGCCGCTCGGTGGGGCGCTGCACCACCGGGTCGGTGCCGCACCGCTCGAGCGCCGCGTCCACCGCGGCCCGCTCGGCCCCGGTGGCCCGCTCGGCACCGAGGTATACGTCAGCCACAGCCGGGCCACCTCGCTAATCCGACCGGCGCGCCCGAGCCGATGAACGCGCCTGCCGACGCGCCATGCCCCGCCGACGCCGGGCCCCTGCCTGCCGGCCCCGCCGCGCACATGGCGTGAGGGACCGCCCGGCCCCTCGCCGCCGGCGCCCGGCGGCGGCGCATCAGCGGGTCGTCGGCCGGGTCAGCCATAGGCCGGTTCGAGCTTGGATATCCGGATGCTGGCCGCCTTGAACTCCGAGGTGCCCGACCGGGGGTCCCAGGCGTCGTTGGTCAACACGTTGGTGTCCACCAGCTCCGGGAAGTGGAAGGTGGTGAAGGCCAGCCCGGCCGGGAGGTCGGGCTGTATCCGCACCTCCATCTCCACCGATCCCCGGGGGGAGCTGACCCGCACCCGCTCGCCGTCGTCCACGCCGAGGTCGGCGGCGTCGGCCGGGTTCACGTCGATGGCGTGGCCGTAGCGGATGGGCGAGTCGAACCCGCCCGACTGCACGCCGGTGTTGTAGGAGTCGAGGGCCCGGCCGGTGGTGAGCCGCAGCGGGAACTCCTCAGTCAGGTCCTCGGCCGGGCCCTGGGGGGACACTGCGCTGAACAGGGCCGGGTCCCGGCCCTCCAAGTCGTCGGCCCACAGCCAGCCGTGCAGGAACGGCGATCCGGGGTGGTCCTCGCTGGGGCAGGGCCACTGGAGCCCGCCGTCCTCCAACCGGTCCCAGGACATGCCCGTATGCATGGGCGACAGCGACCGCAGTTCGTCCCACAGGTCCTCGGGGCCGGGATGCCCCCAGTCGGCGCCGAGGCGGCGGGCCAAGTCGCCGAGAATGTCGATGTCGGCCCGGGCCTGGCCGGGCGGGGGCACGGCCGCCCGCACCCGCTGGACCCGGCGCTCGCTGGAGGTGACGGTGCCGTCGGTCTCGGCCCAGGCCAGCGCGGCGGGCAGCACCACGTCGGCCATCTCCGCGGTGCGGGTCATGAAGATGTCCTGCACCACCAGCACCTCCAGGCTGGCCAGCAGCTTGCGGGCGTGCTGGATGTCGGCCTCGGAGTCGGCCGGGTTCTCGCCGATGACGTAGCAGGCCCTCAGCTCGCCGGTCTCCATGGCCTCGAACATCTGGGTGAGGTGCAGGCCGGGGACGGGGTTGAGCCCGGCGCCCCAAACCGCCTCGAACTTGGTCATGGCCGCCGGGTCGGTCACCGGCTGGAATCCGGGGAACCGGTCGGGCAGGGCGCCCATGTCGCCGCCGCCCTGCACGTTGTTCTGGCCCCGCAGCGGCACCAGGCCCGAGCCCCAGCGCCCGACGTGGCCGGTGAGCAGGGCCAGGTTGCACAGCGACACCACGTTGTCCACCGCGTTGTGGTGTTCGGTGATGCCCAGGGTCCACAGGATCTGGGCCTTGTCGGCGGTGGCGTAGGCGTGGGCCATCTCAGCTATGGCGTCGGCCGGCACCCCGGTGACCTCGGCGGCCCAGTCGAGGGTGCAGGGCTCGACGTTGGCCGCATAGGCCTCGTATCCGGTGGTGGCCCGGGCGATGAAGGACTCGTCGGTGAGCCCGGCGTGGATGATCTCGCGCCCGACCGCGTTGGCCAGGGCCACGTCGGCGCCCACCGACAGGCCCAGCCAGACGTCGGCGAACTTGGCCGAGGAGGTGCGGCGGGGGTCGACGGCGAACATGCGGGCCCCGTTGTCGAGCCCTTTCATCAGGTGGTGGAAGAAGATGGGGTGGGCGTCACGGGCGTTGGACCCCCACAGCAGGATCACGTCGGCTTCCTCTATCTCGGCGTAGGAGCAGGTTCCACCCCCGGCTCCGAACACTGTCGCCAGACCGACGACGGAGGGGGCGTGTCAAGTGCGGTTGCACGAGTCGATGTTGTTCGACCCGATGGCGGTGCGGATGAACTTCTGGGCGGCGTAGTTCATCTCGTTGGTGGCCTTGGAGCAACTGAACATGCCGAAGCTCTCGGGGCCGTGGTCGTCGCGTATCCGGGCGAAGCCGGCCGCGGCTTTATCGAGGGCCTCGTCCCAGCTCGCGGGCCGCAGCGGGCCGCCTTTGCGGTCGCGCACCAGCGGCTCGGTCAGCCGCGCCAGTTTCCTGCCTTTTGGATGCCTGCCCATGGGGGGTCCTTCTCTCTGCCTCGGCTCTTCGGCTCTCGGCTCTTCTCGGCCCGACTCTTCCTCGGCCTCGACGTTTCTTCGGCCCCGCCCGGTCTCCCGGCCCCGCCCGGTCTGCCCGGTCTTTTCCGGCCCGGTCCCTCAGCCCAGGCCCAGGGTGTCGCGGGCCTGGTCGGGGGTCTGGACCCTGGCCCCCATCCGCTCGATGATCTCGCGGGCCCGGGTGACCAGGTCGGCGTTGGACGCGAACACGCCCCGCTCCAGGTAGAGGTTGTCCTCCAAGCCCACCCGGACGTGGCCGCCCAGCAGCACGGCCTGGGGCACCCACGGGATCTGGCGGGCGGAGATGGCGAAGCTGGTGAACTCGGCGCCGGGCGGGAGCAGCCGGGTGAGCGCGGCCAGCAGGCCCACGTCGGTGGGCATGCCGTAGGGGATGCCGGTGCATATCTGCACCCAGGGCGGGTCGGCCACCAGGCCCTCGTCGACCATCTGGTTGGCGAACCACAGGTTGCCGGTGTCGAACACCTCCAGCTCGGGCTTCACTCCCAGCTCGGCCACCCGCTTGGCCATGTCGCGGAGCATGTCGGGGGTGCTCACGTACACGGAGTGGCCCTCGCCGAAGTTCAGCGACCCGCAGTCGAGGCTGCACAGGTCGGGCCGGATCGCCTCCACGTGGGCTAGGCGCTCCAGGCCGCCGACCAAGTCGGTGCCGTCGGGCTGGAAGTCGAGGGGGTCGGGGTCGCCGATGGTCAGGTCGCCGCCCATCCCGGCGGTGAGGTTGACGATCACGTCGGTGTTCGCGGCCCTCACCTGGTCCACCACGGCTCGGTACAGCTCCACGTCGCGGGTGCCGCGGCCGGTGGCCGGGTCGCGCACGTGGATGTGGACGATGGCCGCCCCGGCCTCGGCCGCCTCCAGGGCGGCGGTGGCGATCTGGTCGGGGGTGATCGGCAGGTTGGGGTGCTTGCCGGCGGTGTCGCCCGCCCCGGTGACGGCGCAGGTGATGATCACATCTCGGTTCACGGCGGCAACTCTAGCCGTGGCCGACCGGCGCCGTAAATGAAAGCGCGTTCAGCGGGGCCGGGGCTGATCGAAACCGGGAAGCGGGGGCTGGCGGGGCCGGGGAGGAGTTAGACCGGTGATCGAGATCAGCGGCGAGAGGCCCTTCCGGGGTCGGCCGCTGGCGACCTCGTGCTCGGCAATCCAGGCTGAGATCTCGGCGGTGAGCTTCCGGTTGTGGTCCAGCACCTGGTCCGGGCCGATCCGGTCCTCGACATGGCCGACGGCGTAGCCGCTCAACCCGACCGCGGCGCGCGCGAACGGCTCGGCCAGCTCCGGCCCTCTTACAGCCTCGTCCTCGTGCTTGAACGGGTTAGCGCCCACCACTCGCCAGCGGCTTATCTCGGCTCTGTCGACTCTCTCCAATATCTGACCGACGCTGGTAGCGATGTCGGGCGGAAGACAGCCGCACAGGGCCTCAAAGTTGCGAAAATCAGAGGGCGGGCATCGGCCGTACAGATGCACCAGGGCTTTCAGCGCCTTCTCCGCCGTCAGCTGAGCCTCGCGACACACCGTGTAAATCCGATACCACCACACGGACTCACCGGTTCGCCCTACGCCTCGCGGTGGGGCCAGGGATATTTCGAGACCTAATAGCGTCTGGGTCGCCGGTTCCATTGTGCGAAGAGCTTCTCGGTCGTCGCTGCCCGGCAGGCCGATCTCCTTCTCCCACCGCACACCGGCGATGTCACCAGGCCGGGGTAGTAGCAGCTCGCCGCGTGTGCGTATCCCTCGCTCGAAAGAAGTCAACAGCCCGGAGCGGATTGTCCACTCGGGCAGGTCGGTGACGAAAACGTCCACCTCCCACCCACACGACTTCCGGGCCAGCTCGGACAGCTCGCACTTGCGCCTCCAGCGCTGGCGGTAGTCGAGATCGGGGTATATGGCGACCAGGTCGATGTCGCTGCCGGGCCCGGCGGCGCCCCGGGCCACCGACCCGTGCAGCCACACCTCGCATACCCCGGCGTCGGCCAACGCCGCCGCCGCCCGCTCGGCGTCCCCCACCGACGGAGCCCGCTCCGCGACCGCCGCTACGACCATCGCCCCCACCTTACGAGACCGCAGACCCGGTCCTGTCAAGCCACCGGCAGGTCCGGTCACCCACCCCCGCGCCTCCCAACCTCCGGACCGCAGATCGGTCCCGTTGAGCGTCGGCGGACGGTCCGGGCGGTCACGGGTCAGCCCACCGGGACTGCCGAGACCTACAGTGGCGGGGCATGCGCTGGTCCGACCTGTTCGTCCCCACTCTCCGTGATGCCCCCGCCGACGCCTCCACCGCCAACCACCGGCTGCTGGTGCAGGGCGGGTTCATCCGCCAGCTCCACGCCGGCCACTACTCGATGCTCCCGCTGGGGATGCGGGTTTACGCCAAGGTGGAGCGGATCGTGCGGGAGGAGATGAACCGGATCGGCGGCCAGGAGTTCTTGACTCCGGCCCTGCACCCGGCGTCGCTGTGGCAGCGCTCGGGCCGCTGGGAGTCGATGGGCGAGGAGATGTTCCGGCTGGCCGACCGCAAGGGCGCCGACCTGGCCCTGGGCATGACCCATGAGGAGGTCTTCGCCGACTTGGCCAGGGAGATCTCGTCGTATCGGGACCTGCCCCAGATCTGGTATCAGATTCAGATGAAGTTCCGGGACGAGCCCCGGCCCCGGTCGGGGCTGCTGCGGGTGCGGGAGTTCGCCATGAAGGACAGCTACTCCTTCGACCTCGACGACGAGGGGCTCGACCGCAGTTTCGACCTCCACCACCTGGCCTACACCCGGATATTCGAGCGGCTGGGGCTACCGGCCATCCCGGTGGTGGCGTCGTCGGGGGCGATGGGCGGCACCGGGTCGACCGAGTTCATGGTGCCGTCGCCCACCGGCGAGGACGACGTGGTGCGGTGCGGCTCGTGCGGGTATGCCGCCAACCGGGAGCGGGCCGTCTCGGCCGTGGCGCCGGTGGCCGACGAGGCCGGGCCGGAGGCGCCGGTGCGGTTCCCCACCCCGGGGGTGCGCACCATCGAGGCGCTGGCCGAGGCGGAGGGCGGCGCTCCGGCCGACCGCCAGATCAAGACCATGGTGATGGTGCTCGACGGGGATGTGGCCCTGGTGCTGCTGCGGGGTGACCACCAGCTCGAGCTCCAGAAGCTCAAGGACGGCGCCGGGGCGGCGGAGGCGCGCCCGGCGGAGGCGGCCGAGACGGTGGAGCGGCTGGGGGCCAGCCCCGGCTCGCTGGGGGCGGTGGGGGTGCGGGGCCTGCGCATCCTGGCCGACCGCGCCCTGGCCGGCCGCCGCAACCTCGCCACCGGGGCCAACGAGGACGACTGGCACCTGTCGGGGGTGGACGTGGGCCGCGACATCGCGGTGGACGAGTGGCTCGACCTGCGGGAGGTGGCCGCCGGCGAGCCCTGCTCTGTGTGCGGATCGCCGCTGGAGGTGGTGCGCTGCATCGAGACCGGCCACATCTTCAAGCTGGGCCGCCGCTACGCCGAGGCGCTGGGGGCCACCGTGCTCGACCCCGACGGGACGGAGCGCACCATCACCATGGGGTCATATGGGATCGGCATCGGCCGGGCCATGGCCGCGGTGGCCGAGATCCACCACGATGACAAGGGCCTGGTGTGGCCGGTGCCGGTGGCGCCCTTCGAGGCGGTGATCGTCGTGGCCGCGGCCCGCGACGAGGCGGCGGCCGCCGCCGGGCAGCGGCTCTATGAGGAGCTGGGCGACCGGGGGGTGGAGGCGCTGCTGGACGACCGCGACGCCCGGGCCGGGGTGAAGTTCGCCGACGCCGAGCTGATCGGCGTCCCCTGGCGGGTGACGGTGGGCCGAGCCCTGGCCGACGGCGTGGTGGAACTAACCAACCGAGCCACCGGCACCACCGAGCGGGTCCCCGTAGACACCGCCGCCACCCACTTGGCCACGGCCGTCGCCGCCGCCCTAACCTAACCCCGGATTATCCGGCCCCCTGACCCCAGGGGCTTTAGCCGCGGTCGCCATGTTTCACGGCTGAGTCAAGATTTCAGGCAAATATTTGGCATGAACTTCTTGCAGATATGCAATGGCATCCTCGGAATCTGGAGTGTACTTCAGCGAGTTCTGAATAGACTTATGCCGATGTTTAGCTGCGCTGATTATTTGTGCCCAAGTTTTTATCCAAACCCTTACCCTGCCATCATCCGATCTATACGTAAGACCAGGTCTATACTTAGATATCTCTGTCTTCTCTGCTTTATGAGTTGCAAAAGAATCTAAGCCTGATGAAACAACAATAAAATCCCACTCGACATCAGTCATATTGAATCGCTCATCTCCTGCCACTGCGAATGCATATCTCTCAATTTGCGTGATTTCATCAGCACCGATCTTTTTCTTAGGAGCCTTAAGCTCCACTACTAGATGCTCATGTCTGTCTTTAGCTTGAGGCGAAGACCTAGCCAACAGTAGGTCAAGAACACGATTCTTGCCTTCATCATCTAAGACGGGTTCTTGAACCGGTTCATCCCTGCCGAGTTCTTTGATATGCGCCTTTAGAGCGTTAGTGAGACTCTGATCGTCAACAGTGAGAGCATATTCTTCGCCAAACACCCAAGTCTCGTTGGCCAAAATACGATGGAGTTGAGACCTCTCTTTAAGTTGCTGTTTGGACTGGGGATCAAAAACAAGGATTTCTAACCCTCTCAAGAATTGTAGTCTCTTTACTATCATGGCTGATGCTTTAATAATCGCCGATAATGTAGTATGATTTAGCAACCTGCTTAGCTCATCGAGGCTGTCTCTGTCCAATTGAAGCACTTCAGTAAGAACCTGATGAAGTGTAGTTGGATTGGTTTCAAGGGCTTCACGCAATAGTCTTAGAGATAAACGCTTTGCAATCTTGTCATCGGAAGAGTTGATGGCCGAAGATGCCTTGACAGCAACAACGTCGAAGAGATCTCTAACTGCATTCTCTTGTTCATCGCTAGGTTCATGATCGTATGGATAAACTTGATCATCCTTCCATTCTTGTACGACAGTGGAGATATGTTGTTGACTACGTTGGTTGAAGTGCTCGCGTAATTTTTTTCGCGCTGTACCGTCCAGGTGGTCCTCCCGGACGTCAACCGGCACCCAGGTCACGGCTGAACCAATCGGGTGAGCACTCTTCGAGCCTAACCACAAGAGTGGCTAAAATGCAACAACAGGGACCAACTGCCCTCCTGTGCTGGGATTTCTGAACAGGCTGAACGGCGACGGGTGAGGACGCGACCGAGACCGGGGGCCGGATGGCGGTGAGGACGGGCTGGCCTGGTGTGGCCGGTGCCGGTGGCGCCCTTCGAGGCGGATCGTGTCCCCGTAGACACGTCCGCTAGCCACCTAGCCGAAACCATCGCCCCTGCCCGAACCTGACCCGGCGAGGGGTGCGCGCCCACTGTGCTGAGTTGTGGAACCCAGGCTCAAGACCGGAGAACGTCTACCAGCCTCCAAACATCAGAACTCGGATTCGATCCAGACGGAGAACCGTTTTGCCGATGCATCTCATCGAGGGCTTTAGCTCTGGCTTTGGCATCTTCATAGTTATCAAATAGGCACGACCACCCGGCTGCAGCTATTTTCTTACCGTCTATAAGTCTCAAATCCTCTGCTCGCTTTCTGATCTTACTACTAGTAACGTATGCAGTTTGTTCTTCCCTGTGCAACACCAACCATAGTTCAAAACAAGGGTTACTCACAACCGTCACTATATTGTCCCTACTGGCACCAGCCTTCATCTCATTGATGCGTTGCAGCAGATGATGATCGACGTCAAACACACACCATATCTGATCAAACCCTTTATCAAGAAACTTCGTAGCCTCATATATGAGATTCTCTGGAGATTTACCGATTCCGTCACACTTCATAGTAACCTTACTATTGCCCCTAGCCAACCTCTTCAGATATTTAGGTTCAGTCACCTTCCCTTCGGTAAGAACCTTAATGACTAAATGTTGAGACCTAGTTGACGCATGTTGCGGTTTCAGTTTATCACGTGACGGATTCTTCATGAATCTATTAATTGAATTGCTTCCGAAAATTCTCCAGGAATTAGCTGTGGAACTCCTCCAAAACGACCCTGCAAATAACGATCTTCTATAGACTCACTTCGTCTAATCTTGAATTCTGCTAGTGGAGTCAACGTCGTAGAGCCATTGTTAAGTTTCTCGGTGAGCCAAAACTGATCCCTACCTAATGCACGTGGGTGATTTCTATTCATAACATTTGTACCGTGGGAGTTAAATATCAACTGTGCGCAACGGGTATTTGTATTTGTGTTCTGAAAAAGGTCTAACATATGTTCTACAAGATCTGGATGTAGACTTGCTCCCAGTTCATCGATAAGTAGCACATCCCCTTCATCAAGAGTTTCCAATAGAGGCCCAATCAACCCGATCCAAACTAGGGTTCCAACAGATTCATCCTCTAATGTAAACTCTATAGAACTATTTGTTCCTTCATGTATGAATCTTATACGGTCTCCTATGAAGAGCAAGTCATCATCTATTAATTCAGAATCGTCGTCTATGGTAGACAAGACACGCCGAATTCGCTCCTCTGTGTCCGGATCGAGTGATATCTTCTTAATGTCCATTATCCCCAAATCGGCCGCTTCCAGTAACTTCAATACTCGGTGACGCATATCAGGTGAATGGGCAAGATCAGCGGTGTAAGCCATTCGGATTTCTCTGGTTCCTGGATCAACAAGGCTTAAATTATTCAGAAACCACTCAAACAGTGATCCGACGTCTTCGTTGCCTACTGCTCCAACCGTCGACAGTAGTAAGGCATTCTTTCGCAAAAGTGGCATTAGTGCTCGCCCCATAGTTCGGAATGGAGTTCCGAACCGCACTTCATCCAGGTCGCGGTTGAAGACCAGTGCCTGGCGGCCGTTAGGGTAACGGTACGCGTACTCACCCAACACGCGTTCGTCGTTAATCTCAAAACCGTACTGCCAGCGCACGCCTTTCAGGATCAGATCGATCTCGAATCGGGATGGCTGCTGGCGCGCTTCATTGTCAAGCAGGAACGGGCGGCGACGGATACCAGAGGTACGATCGCCACGGCGGAACGAGTGAATGACGGTCATCCGCATATCGGACATGGCCTGAAGCAAGCACGACTTGCCAGAGGCGTTGGCACCAAAGACCCCCGCCACGGGCAGAACCTTCACAGGGTCCTTGAGCCCGGCGATCCCCAGGCTGTGGATAACTTCGTCGTTGGCCAGACGCGTGGCCAAGAATGAAAACTCGACTGCATCCAGGTACGAACGCACATTCTGAACTTTGAAAGACACCAGAGCCGTCAAAGCGCTCGAGGGCTCTTGCGCACCGAGATCGTCAGTCATAGGGGGATTTTTACACAAGTTGTTCACAAACTGCAACTTCTTTCTCACAGACCGCGTGCTTCGTGTCGATTTTCGGTTCACCGGGTCTGAGGTTCATGCGGCGCACTCTGAGCCCGCCGTGGTCATCGCCTAGATTCGTCGCTCGAAACGGCGCAGGCTAAGAGCGGCGAGCAGAACGAGGATCGAGTGGCGGCGAGGTTGGAGGAGCTTACTAAGGGGGCGAGGGTTCGGGGGGTCGCGCCGGCGGGGGTGGTGACGGTGATCGACGCCGAGTGGGTCGGGTCGGGGGCGGTCAACCTCACCTACGAGGACGAACGCGGCAACGTGGACCGGGAGCTGGTCTACCGGTCCGGCGAGGACGGGCTGGAGATCGCCGAGGGCGGGCGGGCCTGGTCGCTCGACGCCGACCCGGCCCTGTTCGTGCTGGCCGCCGAGGCCATGCGCATCCGGCTCGCCTACCTGTTCGATCCCTACCTGGCCGCCGAGACCAGCGACATCGACCCGCTCCCCCACCAGATCGAGGCCGTCTACAACGAGATGCTGCCCCGCCGCCCGCTGCGGTTCCTGCTGGCCGACGATCCCGGCGCGGGCAAGACCATCATGGCCGGCCTGCTCATCAAGGAGCTGGAGGTGCGGGGCGATCTCGACCGCTGCCTGGTGGTGGCCCCCGGCGGCCTGGTGGAGCAGTGGCAGGACGAGCTGGGCGAGAAGTTCGGCCTGGAGTTCGATCTGCTCACCCGGGACATGGTGGAGGCGTCGCGCACCGGCAACCCGATGGCCGAGCGGCCCCGGCTGATCGCCCGGCTCGACATGCTGGCCCGCGACGACGACCTGATCGCCCGGCTCGGCCGCACCGAGTGGGATCTGGTGGTGGTGGACGAGGCCCACAAGATGTCGGCCACCCACTACGGCGCCGAGGTGCGCGAGACCAGGCGCTACCGGCTCGGCCGCCGCTTGGAGGAGGTGGCCCGCCACTTCCTGTTGATGACCGCCACCCCCCACAACGGCAAGCCCGAGGACTTCCAGTTGTTCATGGCCCTGCTCGACGGCGACCGCTTCGCCGGCAAGTACCACAAGGGCGCCCACAGCGACGCGCCGCCCCGCGACCTCATGCGCCGGATGGTCAAGGAGGACCTGCTGCGCTTCGACGGCACCCGGCTGTTCCCCGAGCGGACCGCCGAAACGGCCAAGTACCCCCTCAGCGAAGACGAGGCCGACCTCTACGAGCGGGTCACCGCCTATGTCCGCGAGGGCATGAACCGGGCCGAGCGGCTGAGGTCCGAGGGCGACGGGCGCCGCTCGGCGGTGGTGGGCTTCGCCCTCACCATCCTGCAGCGCCGCCTGGCGTCGTCGCCGCTGGCCATCCTGCGCTCGCTGGAGCGCCGCCGGGCCCGGCTGGCCGACAGGCTCAAGGAGGCCGAGTTCCTCCGCCGGGACCGCAGCCGGGCCGGGAGCGGGGCCGGGGGCGGGCAACCCGACGGCCCGGCCGGCGCCCAACCCGGCACCCATGCCCTGGCCCTGGGCCTGGACCTGGCCGGGGCCCCGGCCAACTACCGGCTGGCCGACTTCGAGGACTTCGACCCCGACGAGCTGCTGGGCAGCGAGGCCGAGGAGCTGGAGGACGAAGTAGCCGACGAGGCCACCGCGGCCCGCACCACAGAGGAGCTGAAAGCCGAGATCGACGAGCTGGGCCGCCTGGAGCGCCTGGCCGGAGCCGTGCTGGCCACAGGGGTGGACCGCAAGTGGGAGGAGCTGGCCCGCCTCCTCGAGGACACCCCCGAGATGCTCGACGAGGCGGGCCGGCTCCGCAAGCTGATCGTCTTCACCGAGCACCGCGACACCCTGGAGTACCTGGTGGGCAAGCTGCGGCGGCGGCTGGGTCGGTCCGGCGCGGTGGTGTCGATCCACGGCGGCGTCCGCCGGGAGGAGCGCCGCAAGGTGCAGGACCGGTTCATGCAGGACGCCGCCGTGTCCGTGCTGGTGGCCACCGACGCGGCGGGCGAGGGCCTGAACCTCCAGCGGGCCCATCTGATGGTGAACTACGACCTGCCGTGGAACCCCAACCGGATCGAGCAGCGGTTCGGGCGCATCCACCGGATCGGCCAGACCGAGACCTGCCGGCTGTGGAACCTGGTGGCCGAGGACACCCGGGAGGGCCTGGTGTTCGAGCGGCTGCTGGAGAAGCTGGAGGAGCAGCGGCAGGCCCTGGGCGGCAAGGTCTTCGACGTGCTGGGCGAGGCCTTCTCGGACCGGTCGCTGCGCAGCCTGCTGATCGATGCCATCACCGCCGAGGACCCGGCCGTCCAGCAGGCCCGCATGAGGGCGGTGATCGACGTGACCGTCGGCGACCGCATGACCGAGCTGATCGACGCCCAGTCGCTGCTGTCCGATGTGCTGGCCCCGGCGGGGGTGGAGGCGATCCGGGACCAGATGGAGCGGGCCCGGGCCCGCAAGGTGCAGCCCAGCTTCGTGCGGCGCTTCTTCCTCGACGCCTTCGACCGCCTGGGCGGCCGGACGGCCCGCCGGGAGGCCGGGCGCTATGAGGTCACTCGGGTGCCCGCCGCCCTGCGGGACTGGGACGCGGCCGCCGCCCGGGGCCGGCTGCTCGGGGGCTACGAGCGGGTCTGCTTCGACCGGGAGCGCATAACCGAGCCGGGCAAGCCGGCGGCCGATCTGATCAGCCCCGGCCATCCGCTGCTGGGGGCGGCCATCGGCGCCCTGCTGCACCGCCACGGCCCGCTCCTGCAGCGGGGCAGCGTCCTCATCGATCCCGAGGACTGGGGCGACGCCCCTCGGGTGCTGGTGCTGATGGAGCACGAGATCACCGACGGCACCGCCGGGCCGGGCGGGGCTCGCCGGGTGGTGTCGAAGCGCTTCGAGTATGTGGAGATCACCGAGGGCGGCGAGGTGTCCGACGCCGGCCACCACCCCTATGTGGACTACAAGATCCCCGATCCCGACGAGCTGGCCGCCCTGGCGCCGGCGGCCGCCGCCGACTGGGTCCGGGCCAGCCTGGACGAGGTGGCGGTCCGCCACGCCAGCGAGCACAACGTGCCGGGGCATCTGGCCGAGGTGCAGGCCCGGGTGAGCGACCAGATCGACCGCACCCTGGCCGCGGTGGACCAGCGCCTCAGGGAGGAGATCCGCTACTGGGACCGCCGGGCCCTGCAGCTCAAGGACCAGGAGCTGGCGGGCCGGCCGAACGACCGGCTCAACTCGGCCCGGGCCCGCCGCCGGGCCGACGAGGCCGAGCAGCGGCTTCAGCGCCGCCGGGAGGAGCTGGCCCGCCAGTGCAAGCTGTCGGCCCGCCCGCCCCGGGTGGTGGGCGGGGCGCTGGTGGCCCCGGCCGGGCTGGTGGCCCGCCTGACCGGGGCGGAGCCGCCGGGCCGGGCCGCCGACACGGTCCGCACCGAGAGGCTGGCCGTGGCCGCGGTGATGGCCGCCGAGCGGGCCCTGGGCCGGTCGCCGACGGAGCTGGCCCGCAACAACAAGGGATACGACATCGAGACCCGGGCCGCCGACGGCCGGCTGATGTTCATCGAGGTGAAGGGCCGCGTGGCCGGGGCCGACGACTTCACCGTGACCGCCTCGGAGATCCTCTACGGGCTGAACAACGCCGACCGCCACATCCTGGCCCTGGTGGAGATCGCCGACGACGACTCCGCCACCGTGCGCTACCTGCACGACCCCTTCACCGACCGAGCCCCCGAGCCCGGCACCGGCGAGCACGACCGCCGCCTCAACTGGCCCAAGTACTGGGACCTGGCCTCAGCCCCCCGCTGACCTGCGGTTTCGTGCTTAGCAGGCTGGACCCGACGGCACTCCTGAGTCTGCGCAAAAGGGGCCAAAATTGCACACTTGACAAGCAGAGCCGATCACGCTACCCTGGCAGGAATGGAGCACACAGCAGTCACTAGAGCTTCACGGCCGCAGCAGTTCACGAGTCGCAGATGCCGTAGAGTTCCCTTGTCGGCTGCGTCCAGTTCTCTGGCGGAGTCCCCTCGAGTGGCGGTCTGCTACCGACACTCGCTCACCATGGGCACGCGGCGCCATGCCGGGGCTGAGCGGCGGCGTAGGCGATGAGGCGTAAGCGAAGCCAACCCTGGCCCCTCGCGGGCTCAAGACGTGGTAGGCTGAATGTTATGCCACCTCTGGATGCCAGCATCAGATCCCAGTTGACTTGGTACCTTCAGAGCGTTGAAGAAATTTTGGATGCCGATGCGGTTGCATTTGTCAGTCCAATTACCTACGGACTTGATCGCAGCTTGTTACACGCAATAGAAGCTATTGAACCTAAACAGGACTCAATCTGTGTGATCTTAGATACCCGAGGAGGTATTGTTGAAATCGTAGAGCGTATGGTGACGACATTACGGTGTAATTACGAAACTATGACAGTCATTGTGCCTGACCAGGCAATGTCCGCAGGGACAATATTTGCGCTAAGTGCCGATAGAATTATGATGGATTATTTCTCATGTCTAGGACCCATAGATCCTCAGATTGTTAAGGATGAAAAACTGGTCCCTGCGTTGTCGTATTTGACTCAATTTGAAAGGCTAAATAAGAAAGCAGAGGAGGACGCACTAACCACCGCTGAGTATGCTCTTCTCAGCAAATTAGACCTCGGTGAATTATATCAATTTGAACAGGCGCGAGAACTGTCCGTTGAACTCCTCGTTAAATGGCTCTCAAAATACAAGTTTAAAGGCTGGAAGGAAACGGAGACCCGTGGTAAAAATGTAACTGATAAAATGAAAGCGGAACGGGCACGAAGAATCGCAGACTTACTTAATGATACTGAGAGATGGCATTCTCACGAGCGGGGAATCAACATAGAAACCCTTCGCGAGGAAGTTGGCCTGAAGATTGATGACCTCGCTGATAACCCAGCGTTACACAATTACATACGACTATACTGTGATCTATTGAATGACTATATGAGACGCGAAGAACTTTACTCCGTCGTCCAATCTAAGGAGTATTTCTGACCATGTCTAACGATCCATCTACCTCACTGCCGCCTCAAGACAAAGTGATCCGTAAGAATCCCAAAGTCAACACCTCAGTCGTAGCCGCACACGAACGGCTTGAACGAGAGCTAAAGAAACTCGGTGTGGAGATCAAGCCCAGCTACAATATCGAACCTGCCTTCGGTCGACGCCCAACTCGTCTTCACAATCCAATCAAGTCTCATAACCATAATCGTTCTGCTACCAAACATTCGAAGCCGCAAGGTTAGTTAAGCCAAGCTACTGAGGAAGTAGGCCCCGGCTGCGTAGCCAGTCGTTCCAGGCTTCGCGCACGTGCGGCGACAGCCACAGCTCGTCCCAGAGGCGGAGGAGGATGTCCAGGTCGATGTAGTAGCGCACGTCGTCGTCGAGGCCCTCGGTCATTATCCGCTGATAGGCGTGGCGGAGTTCTTTGGGATCATCCAAGTCGTGCTCAAAGGGGAAGCTCCAGGCGATGTGGTGCGGCAGTCTCACCTTGCCGGTGGCCTTGGGCAGCGACCGGTCCTCCATGTCGTCGGGTATCGACACCGGCCTGAGCAGCAGCGGCCTACGGTCCATGCCCCCGATTCTAGGCCAGCCACCACCAAGCGGACTCCCAGCGCTCGGGCGACTCCGCCGGTCGCACCTGCCAGCGGCCCGCGCAGGGTCTGAGCGGCGGCGGCGTCTGACTCGCCGCATCGCCTGGGCCAACGACTTCACCGTGACCGCCTCAGAGATCCTCTACAGGCTGAACAACGCCGACCACCACATCCTGGCCCTAGTGGAGATCGCCGACGACGACTCCGCCGCGGTGCGCTACCTGCCCGACCCTTTCACCGGCCGCGCCCCCGAGCCCGGCATAGGCGAACACGACCGCCGCCTCAACTGGCCCAAGTACTGGGATCTGGCCTCAGCCCCCCGCTGACCTGCGGTTTTGTGCCGGCGGACGGGACCTGACGGCGCTCCTGAGTGCTGCGCAGAAGGGGCTAAAATTGCACACTTAACAAGCAGGGCCGATCACGCTACCCTGGCAGGAATGGAGTACACATCGTCATCGCTGCCTCGTGGAAGGGGGGGGGCGTATCCCTGAGACTGCGAAGGTCTCGCCCTCAGGGCCGTGCCACCGGAGTGGCGCGTCGCCGGGGCCTCCCGCGCCAGGCTAATCGCAGTGTGTTGAGAACATGACCGGCACACAACTCGTCATCATTGTCCTGACCGGAGTGGGAATCGTTCTCTCAGTGATTTTTTCAACTTTGCTAGTGGCTAATGGGATAAACAACAGAATCGATGGCACCAATAATAAGATAGATAGCAGGACTGATAGCATCAACCGTAGAATAGACAGCCTTATCAAAAATAACACCAACAACGAGAAGGAAATATTAGACATAAAAGGAAGATTGTCTCACATTCATAGAGATATTGGCAACATACTTGTCCGCATCAAAAATCTCGAAGACCGTGCAGAGCGCACAGAGCTTACTTAGAAAGCCTCTCTGCGATGCTGCCTACTCGGCGCTGCAGATCGGTGAGTGCCAAGCTACTGAGGGAGCAAGTCCCGGCTGTGTAGCCAGTCGCTCCAGGCCTCGCGCACATGCGGCGACAGCCACAGCTCGTCCCAGAGGCGGATGAGGATGTCCAGGTCGATGTAGTAGCGAACGTCGTCGTCGAGGCCCTCGGTCATTATCCGCTGATAGGCGGAGCGGAGCTGCTTGGGCTCATCCAAGTCGTACTCGAAGGGGAAGCTCCAGGCGATGTGGTGCGGCAGTCTCACCTTGCCGCTGGCCTTGGGCAGCGACCGGTCCTCCATATCGTCGGGTATCGACACCGGCCTGAGCAGCAGCGGCCTGCGGTCCATGCCCCGATTCTAGGCGGCCCGCCAGCCGGGCCCGCCGGTTAGGGGGTTGACTTCAATGCGGAAACTCCTTATGCTTCGGTTGTTTCGGTTGAGTGCTGGATGCCAGGGAGGTTCAATCAGATGCCGTCGCCTGATGTGCTCACCGAGCTGACCACCCAGCAGGCCGCGGACCTGCTCAACGTGTCGAGGCCCTACCTGGTGAATCTGCTGGAAGAGGGCAAGATCCCCCACCGACGCGTCGGCAACCGGCGCCGCGTCCTGCTCGAGGACCTCATCGCCTACAAGCGCATCGACGACGCCGAACGCCGAGCCATAGCCGATAAGCTCACCGCCGAAGCCCAAAGCCTCGGACTCGACTACTGACCCGCCAGGGGCCACGGGGCTGCCCCCGCTCAGTAGCAGCACTGCAAAATCGGTGACTCGTGCTACCGGTGCCGTGGGCGTCGATCGCGCCGGTGGCCTCGGTGTAGCAACCGCGGCCGGGAGGCAGGTCTACCGCCTCACGGCCGCGGCGGCGGGTTACAGGCCGCAGATGCCGTAAAGCTCTTTGGCGGCTGCGTCCAGGCCCCGGGTGGAGTCCCATCGGAAGGTGGTGGGGCTGTCGTCGTATCTGTCGGTCCATTCGAAGAGGAACGGACCGGGGTTGTCGATGATGTACCTCAAGAACTGGCCGCGGTTGGCGTTCGACGGCAATCCGACCCAGCCGCTGAGCGGGTCTCCTTCCCAGACCTGCCAAGTGGTGGAAACAGCGGTGGCGGAACCGGCGCGGTACCTGACCGGGATCTGCCCGTCGGCGGCGATGTACTCAGTAGTGGTGACGCTTATCTCGGGGTTGTTCCCGAAACACCTGAGCATCACAAGGGCAACATCCCAGCTATACGGGCCGGAGGTGCTGGTCAGCCTGTACCCCACTATCGGGGTGTCGTCCCACTCGTAGGTGGTCTCGAACCTCTCCCACTCCCCCGTGTCCTGGGGGATCGGCGGGCGCCCCTGCGGGGCCTCGGGCGCCGAGGTGGTGGGCGGCGGCGGGTCGCAGTCGCCGTCGAGCCCGCAGACGCCGCGGGTCAGCACCACCGCGGCCTCCGCCCTGGTGAGGGTGGAGTTGCCGTCGTCGTCGGTGTATTTGTCGAGCAGCCGGCGGAGCACCACTTCTGACTGCCTGTTGGTGAGCGTCCGATCGGGCCGGAAGGTGCCGTCTTCGTAGCCGGCGAACAGGCCCTTCGAGTTGGCGAGCCTGATCTCGGCCTCGTGCTCGTGGCCGCTCGTGTCCGAGAACACGGCGACGGCCGCCACGGCCGCGGCCCCGGCGGCGAAGACGGCCGCAGCGGCCGCGAGCCCGGCGGCGAGCGTGCGTATCTTGGTCATTGGTCAACCTCCCTTTGGGTCGCGGCCCAAAGTAAGAAGGGGGTGTGACAGCCACCGGGCCCGCCGCGCGTACGCTGACCCGCAGGACCAGGTTCACCAGAGCCCGGTTCACCAGGCCCGTTGGCTCCGGCAGGGTGCCCGCCGGTTAGGTAGCGGCGTGGCTGTTCTCCAGTCAGCAGCGCACGACCTGTGTCGAAGATGCGGTTGAGGCCCCAGGGGGTTTAGGGCGGCTGGTGTTGGTCGAGGCTGCGCGCGATCTGCTCCCAGAAGGCATCTCGGGCCGCCCGCCGCAGATTCTCGTGCCCGCGTAGACTTCCGCCGACTTCCTTCTCGACCGCGCCCAACAGGCCAGCGTCGAGCGGCACCGGGATCACCGGCCGCCCAGCCAGCAACGACTCGATCTCGTCATAAATCGCCCGGTCAAACCATTGTCGAGCGTATGTGGCCGCGGCCGCCGAGGCATCGGCCACGAGATCGGCATGCACAGAAAGGCTGCGGGCCGGCTCTTGTCGCGGTTGGATGCGAGTGGCCAGCCTTTCCAAGTCGTCCTTGTTCAACATGACGGACTGGTCGGCTTCGTTGACGAGCCCCTTGGACTGGTTCCGAGAGCCGTCACTTGTGGGGATGCCGATCAGCGTCACCCGGACTCCCATGCCCTGGGCCACTCGGACGCCTTCTCTGAGATCATCGTCTCCTGAAAGCAGGTAAGCCTCGCTGATGGCCCGCTCGCGAGCCAACGCCACCAGATCAAGGAGGATGAGAGCGTCGACGCCCTTCTGCTGGTTCTTCGTGTTGATCCGGCCGAGTCGGAGCTTCACGTCCGGGAGCGCGGCGATCCGTTGTTGTTCTGCGGTCGGGGTTCCGCGTCTGGCTCCGTCGTACCAGTAGGTCCGGAGTGGGGGGAGGCGGCAACCCTCCTCTGCCAGCCTGTTCAGAAGCCCGTTCACTCCCGGGACATCCAACCGGATCGCCCGCCGATCTCTGGTTTTGAAGAGGAGCCTGCCCGTCCCTGCGTAGAGGTAGCCGGCGTCGACGAACACAGCGAACCGGTCCACATCGCCTCCAAAACTGAGCGAGGGCCCTTTCGGGCCCTCGCCTTACTCCTCGGGGGGAGACCTCCCCAAAGGGGGAGGGAGCCAATTGGGGCGGGGCCCTTTCGGGCCCTCACCCGACCCCTCCCCCACTGGGGGAGGGAGCAACAGCCGCCATTGTGTCAGCTCTTGAGGTCGGTGTCAACCTCAAGAGAACAAACCCTGTCGCCGGGTCAAGGACGACAGACCACGACAAGCGATACGCCAAGACAGCTTTATGGCCCTTGAACTGGGGTTTCGCTGCCACACCCCGTTCAGTTGTGAGCCTCTTGGGCGAGTGCGGTTGCGACGATCCACGAAACTTCAGCCCGCCGATCCACCTCGGCGCTGGCAGACGGTGCCACAATGCGGCGTGGCCTCCGACGCGGTGCTCGACCGCCTCGAGGCGGCGTTCTCGAAGCGCTGCGCCGAGTTGCTGGTTAGAGACGCCGGGCGCTGGGCACTGTTCGTGCAGCCCGCTGGACGGCGCCGGCCCGAGTTCGTCGGCTGCTACGACACCGAGAACGAGGCCTGCGAGATCGGCTACCGGAGTCCAGTGGGCAGACGCTTCCTCGTCAAGGCGGTTTTGGAGGAAGACCCGGTGATCAGCATCCCCTGGGCGGTTCCGGCCAATCAACTCTGATCGGGACGGCTACTCGGTCCTCACCGGAGACATCGGCTCGGGAGGTCCGGTTGTCGATGTGGAGATCAGTCTGCACCCCAGTGAAGCGGAGCAGTACCGGACGCGAGGGCGAATTGTCCCGGCTCCACATCGGACACAGGGCTTAATCGACACGGCCGCCGAAAGTACATGCATCAAAGAAAGCCTCGTCAACGAACTCCTACTCGAACCGGTGCGCCATGCCAAACTGCGTACAGCATCGGCTGAGGTCCAGAGCGCCGTCTATCACCTCACTTTGAAACTGGGCTGGTACTTGGACAGTCCGCCTGATCCGATTTCGGTCTTCGCCCACACCGCTGCCAACTTGGAAGTGGATGCGCTGATCGGCCTTGATGTGCTGAGGAAGGGTGAGCTAGTCCTCTACGGCCCTACTGAGCAATTCGAGCTAGTTCTGCCTCGCCGCGTCAGTCGGTGAGGTGACAGCCGCGCTCCCGAGCCCGGCACCGGCGGGCACGACGGCCGTTTCTACCGGGCCAAGTAGTAGACCCTGGCCATCGGCCCCCGCTGACCACTTATTCCGGTCTCGCGGTCCGGTTGGGCCGAATGCCCGAGGCGACAAGACACGGTGGTCCGGCCGCGGGAAAGGTACCTGCATTGACTCGTGTGCATCGTGTGGTCGGCCTATTCGCCGCATTTCGCCAAAAGATAGTACCCTACTTTACGGTATCCTTTGCATGCGCTACACAATCCGTTGCCCGGGGTAGCGCAAGCAGAGCATCCACATCCTTCGCAATGTATGCACCAACCTGTTTGAGAACACTCTTCACAGTCGTAGCCGTCGCTGCCTTCCCGTTGTAACTGTTTGAATAGGTCTTCTTTACTGAGATAATTATCGTTTCTAATAAATCGAGCATTCCAAGAAGATACAGCCATTTTGCCGTCATCCCCTACAAGACCACCACTAGATACCAATGCAGTGGCTGGAAATCTAGTTGCTTCTTGGCTATCGCGGTATATAATGAGTTCTCCCGATGAGCCCTGTATCTCTACCGGATGACCTCCAGTATCTTCTATTCTCCAATAACCTTTGAAATATTGCCCTGTGGTGCATGGGATAGATCTAACCGGCAAGCGGCACGCAACCCGTAGATCCACATGTTCGCTTTTCCATCGCCATTCAACGTCATAGAACTCTGGGCGCACAGGCAGTTGGTTCTGAACCTTGAACCTATCCGTATCCCATAACAGTTGAACAGATTTGGCTCTATTGAGAAAAGTGTCACAATGTGAATCCCCATATACTCTACCCCTAACGTTAGCCGATCTGCTATAGTAGCCTTCCATCCCTTGCAATTCTCCAGTATCATCTTCGCCCTTTAGGTATGCTATACTCATATCTAACCAACGGTGCCATTCAGGCGCGCTATCCCTAGTGTACGCACCTACACTTTCTCTAGTTCTTACGTATTGTGCAATCAGATTCACCGAACCCAATTTACCTACCCTTGTGAGCACTTCTTGCGGGATAGGGCAACTCTCCATAGCGCCTTCCTCGTCAGCGGGTTGGAAGCACAGCATCATGGGTTCATTGATAGCATCCTCAATTGATTGCTCTAACGATCTAAAGACGGTCAACAATGGCCTATTGTCGTAGCAGTCCTTTTCTATGATGCTCAAAACTCCGTGTATGACCTCAAAGACTACCTCAATAACTAGCACCCCATACTCGGTTAATCCGCAATCTGGGTACTCTAACAAACAATACCTCCAAGCTTCATAGCCCTTGCCAGATTTTTTTGAACTAGAAGCTCGTCCCATTGTGATACGCTCTAGATAGGAGCGCAATTGAGGATAATCTGCCAATGATGGAGCACCTAACATGGACGCGTACTCTATATAAAAAGCTTCTAGATCTTCTCTGTCCGTATCTACTAATTCGTCGTATAGTTGGACGATATTATGACTGAAGCTTCTCGCATACTTAAGATCATATTGATTACGCCGCATCATCATTAGCAATTTAAGGCTCTGCTCCAACAAAGAATAGCAGCCCGTTACAGTAGGCCAATGCCTAGCTATATCTGCTATTGGGCTTAGCTCTACCCCAGTGATCTGGAACTTCGCGCGATACAATGCGTCCAGCGACTGACGCATTCTGTGAGATAGCGCTTTCCATGTAGATAAATTGTCCATCTGCTGCTCTCGTGCTCAGGCTTGTACGGTGTCGGCGTCGGCTATTTCGGTCCCTGGGTTATTGCTCATCTTGTCAACCTTACCGTATCTCAGGCACCCACCGGGGCCCACCCCCAGGGCAGCGGGCCTCAGCGAAGCCACGTGGGCAACTCAGGCTCGACTCGCTTCAACCAACTGTCCGGGAGCGGCCAGTGTAGCCAGGTAGGACTCGAGGCCGTCCTTGATGAGCCCCTTTGGACAAGGGTTTGTTGATAAGATGTTGACATCTGCCCCAGAGCGGCTTACAGTAGCCAGCGAAGATCCCGGAATCGTCACTGCCTTCGGGCAAACGGCCGGGGTTACGCCCTGCAGGGGCGGAATCCGACGACAAGGCGAGCTGCCCAAACACGACAGCACGGACTAGGGCCTCCACTTCGGTGGTCTAGCGCTGTCATCTCGATATCTGCGTCCACGAGGTACGAGATCGTGCCGCTCGGCTTACTCAACTCGACGTTCGACACCGCCCCGGTCGCGCGCCAGCAGCGAGCCGGACTGCTCGCTCAGCACCGCGAAACAGCGCGCCTGAGCATACCCCCCCCCCCCGGCGGGGGGCGGGATCCTGGAGGCATCGCCTAAGAGGCAGTGCTCAGCTCGCCCGGCGCTGGCCTGCGGTGCCACAATGCCGCGTGGCCTTCGACATGGTGCTTGACCGCCTCGAGTCGGCGTTCTCGTAGCGCTGGGGGGGTTTCAAATTAAGAGTACCGGCGCTAGAATGAGGGCGATGGATCTTTCAGATGCTCTTGATCAGTTTGATCGCACTCTTGCTAATATCAAATCTCTTGAGGAATTATGGAAACAATACAAACCACATGTTCCAACAGTAGCTAAGTTCGGACTTGACACTCCTGGTATCAACCAGATTCGTCGAGAATTTGCTGACATCGCCAAGTCACTGCCAGCTATCGATGGAGAATCTATGGAAGCGGAATTGCTAGCACTTGATGATATATCTCAAATGCTCATTGACGAGGACGAACATAAACGCCCTGAAATTTATAGAGAAATAGTTGGCCAAATCCAGCTTCCCAGAAACCAACTCGAAAACTACAAATATCGACTTATCCAAAAGCGTCGGATGCTAGCACGAAATCGTATAGATGAAGTTATTGCCAACGTAGATAACCTTCTTAGATCAACTACTCCGGTTCAAGGAGGACTAAAATTTTCTAATAATGGCGAAGGTTGGACTGCCCTTCGGGGTATGATCTCGGAACTTGATAGGCTCCTTGAGCCGGATTTGCTTACTAACACTCGGCTAAGCCACTTCCAGCGCCATCTCTCTTTTGCTGAACCGCATGATCTTAGGGATATTCTGAATCATGATTGGCCAAGTGTAAGAGCAGCGCTAATAGATCTGGTGTTTGATGGCGAACCTTTAGAAGTGTCCGTAGATGATCTTGGTGAACTTGTCCGTTCTCAGCCAACTGGCGCTGTTACAAGCGAGCTGCCGTGGGAGGGGCTAGACCCAGAGACCTTTGAGCGATTGATTTTTGATCTTTTGCGCACTGCCAATGGATACGAGAACACTCAGTGGTTAATGAAGACGAACGCTCCCGATCGAGGTCGAGATCTCTCTGCTGATCGAGTAACAAGTGACGAGCTGAGCGGCACCAAACGGATACATACCCTTATTCAATGTAAACATTGGACAAACAGATCTATTAATGTGTCAGACATATCGACCCTCCTCGCCGAAACAGAACTTTGGAATAGGCCATTTGCTGTCGTCATCATTGCCACATCAGGTCGATTCACGCAGGATGCTGTCAATTGGCGAGAAAATCGAGAACTTAGAGGCGAATTTCCTGCTGTCGAATTCTGGTCGGGATCACATCTCGAGCACCTCATCGCGTCTCGTCCATCCTTACGTTTGAATTACTTTAAATCTTGAAATATTAGAAGTTAGATATACTGAACACAGAAGTTGGTAACAGCATGTTTCGGGCGAGCCGGCCGCCGAGCCGGTCTGGCACCGACCAGCGATCAGCCGCAGGTCGGGGGAATCGGGCTGCCGATCTGCCTCGGTGCTGGCAGACGGCGCCACAATGCGGCGTGGCTTCCGACGCGGTGCTCGACCGCCTGGAGGCGGCGTTCTCGAAGCGCCGGGCCGAGCTGCTGGTCGGAGACCACGGGCACGGACCTGCACGGACCTGAATGCCACAAGCCGTTCTTTCGGCGCGCCTGCGCCTGTTCGCCGGTCCTGCCCGATCCAGTCCAGCGCATGTCGAGAACCGCTACACTGTGGGCGCATGGGTCCACATCTGCTGACGCTGCACCGCCGGCCGCTATCGATCATGCGCCTCGTGCCTCGTTGCACACCGCACGATTCGGACTCTGAGAAGGAGCCCACCAACATGGAAAATGCTCTGCCATCTGTTCGAGATAAGGATCAGCGAGACGAGACGCTTCAAGAGTACGCTAAGCAGGCGCGTGAAATCCAAGAAGCCGCGGCAGAACGCGCCGCTACAATGTTCCCAGACCCTCAACGGAGGACGTTCAAGTGGGAAGCATCATATAACAACTCCTGAGCGCAAGTCTGCTCATACGTCTTTAAAACAGGCTCTCGGCATATGCCTCCACAGGACAATAATAAGTCAAAGCCTTTCTTCCAGTCTGTGCAATCGGTGTGAGGTGATCGCGACAAAGACGAACGCCAAGCTTTGATTCGTGAATATGAGAAGACTGCCAAGCGTTCGTTAGTCGTTTTCTGGGGTCAAATCGGTCCAATGGTCATGGTGCCATTTGTTGATGTTATTGAAGATCTTCCAAAGAACAGGCCGATTGATCTAACGTTATCCTCATACGGCGGTGATGGTTGGCCTCAACCTCAAGAAAACAAACCCTGCCGCCGGGTCAAGGCCGACAGACGGACAAGAGACCTGCCAAGACAAGTTTATAGCCCTTGAACTGGGATTTAGTCGCCACGCCCTCGTATAGGCTTAGGCGTTGAAAGGCGATCTACTACCGACCCTCTCTCACCGTGTCGGGCGGCTCTGTCGGTCGCGCCCGCTGACGGATGTGCCGATCGTGGGCGGCGGCGTCAGCAGTGACAATAAGGAGGTAGCGGTACGATCCGGGGGCAGCGTCGCCAGCTCGGTCGGCGACCGAGGCGGCATAGGCGGCTAGTGCCGCAGCGGCCGCGGCGGCAAGCAGCGCGGCATCCGAGTGGTGCTCAACATCGAGGTCCAAGTCAGCGTCTGAGTCGGCGGCGGCCGAATTCGCGGCTGTTGCGGCGGCCAGCGCGGCCGCAGAACCAGCAGCGGCTAAAAGGCGGGAGTGGACGTTGCCAACGCCAACAAGCGCGTCCAACCCGACGGAGTCGAGAGTGCCGTGCTCGGTATCTAAAGCGGCATCGACGGCGGCCTGTGCAGCGTCGAGGGCATCATCGGAAGGCCGCCGGTAAAAGTCGGCTCGAGCCACCGTGAGGGCGGCGCTCTGGGCCAAGGCGGCGGAGCCACTGATTGGATCGCTAACCAGGCTATCGACCGTCCAGAATCCCAGAGGCAGATTGGAGGGCTCCGCCCTACCAATCACGGCAGCCGCGGCCAGTGCCGCAACACCACCCAGCACGTCGGCCCACGACTCGTCGGGTCGGTCCATGGTTGCTGCTTCTGATGCCTCCGTCACAGTGGCACCAGCCAACAGCGCCGCGTCCAGCGCTCCGATGTAGCCACTGACGGCAGCGCTGAGCGCTTGGGTCGCCGACTCCAACCGCCCTAGCGCTGACGCCCGGGCGGTCACCGGCCGGCGACCCGAAGCCCATGAGTCAGCGGCGGAGCGCATCGTCGCGGCGACTTCGGAAGCCTCCAAAGGACGTGCCCACTGGGCCAGAGCCCGTGCTAGGTCTTCGCAGGATGCGGTAGCAGGGTCGGCGTCGATTCCAACCTCTTCAACCAATGCCCAATGGGCGTCATCACATATTCGCCCCCAAGTCGACGTGCGTGTACCGCCTGCGGTGATATGGGCGGCATCAAGCGCGGCTGCTACAGACCTCAGGTTGCTGCGAGCACCAACGCGACGTAGGGCAACGGTGGTGAGGCCGTGACAGTCAACCAGTTCCGCCGCGGCGTTCAGCACTTCGTCCGGCGTTTGAAGCCCAGGTAGCGGCCGCATCGAGCCGAGTCCTGTCACAGTCGGTAAGGATAGTGTATTCTACTCGAAAGTGTAACCCCCATGGGTTGAGGTCACAGCCAATTCGCCGTACCTGAGCCCACACCCATCATATGCTCAACAATGCATTCATCTGAAAATATGGCAATCTCATCCCCAAGTCGCTGATGTCCTGCAGTATGCGCAATCCCGAACCGAGCTGCTCGGAGATCGGGGTATAGTTCCTTAGTGACCCGATCATCGGCATCGTAGGTAACCATCCAACGCTCGCCTCTACTACGAAGCAGACACGCTAGATCTGCATGATCGAACCAAGACGGGTTATTGAGATAAAGGTCTTCACTCTTTTAAGGATAGGTGGATCAGCGTAAATAAATGGACCGACTCCAATCAGAGCTGTCTATCCCTTGTAACGGATCCAGCGCGTCTTGCTACTTGACACTGATCCGATCCCTATAACGCGCAATAAATTCAATTCGTGTCCGCAGATCGGTCTTATTAAACTGCGCATCAATCGCCACTTATACAACCTGATCAAATCCACCTATTGGCCCTAGCTCCTAGAATCCCAGAGCGGTCTGTCCGATTTAGAAAAAGGTAGCAAACCAAAGTTCCAGTTTGACGATCTTTGACCATCAAAGATTGCCTTGGTCTGGGGCCGATAGGCGCGGGTACGCAGGTGCGCGATGCGGCACCTAGCGAGCAATTTGGCGAAGAACTCGGAGCAGAAGTTCGCCCGGTTGTCGGTCATCACCGCGTCCACGGGCAAGTCGTTGGAACCAGTCCTGGGCTCGGGACCAGAAACCGGCCAGGGCGGCGGCGGTCTCGTTGTCGTGGGCCTCGACGTAGGTGACCCGGGAGTAGTCGTCCACGGCGACATGCAGATAGGGTGTACCCGCCGCCGCGCCGGAGTGCTGGCCGAGATGCAGTGCATCCACCGGGTGCTCGAGCGGCTGGCCCGAAGCCGAAACCGAGCAGATCGGGAGATCAGATGCACCCCCGGGCGACTCTGGCCACTTGGGTGACGATCACAGCTCTCGTGGTCGTCGTGTTCTGCACCGCCGCATTGCCCGACTCCGCCGGGTGGGCGGCGGGATATCTGGGGAGATGGGAAATCGCTTTCCCCGTGGCGGTGCTTGCGCCGATGCTCATATCGCTGATATGGATGACGATCAAAGCTTCCGGCAAGATTGAGTATCTGGGTCTGGATTTCTACGACCCGCTGGCTTGGCTGCGGATCGGGGGCTGGCTGGACCAGGTGTTCCTTCACCCGTGGCAGTGGGCCACAAGCTCGCTGCAACCCATCCCCGAGCCGCCCACCACAGAACTACACCGCTTCCAGATAGGGCTGACCCCGTGGGTCATCTACGCCGACGAGTGGCCTTCTGACGAGAACCGGACGTTCATCCACTGGGTGCTGGCCCGCCAGCCCGTGAACGACGAGCAGTTCTTCGTCATCGCTGTGGCCAAAGGGAAAATAAACGCCCGGCTCGGCTATCAGCCGGTGATCGACCTGGCCACACAACGCGCCCAGCGGTCCACCTACACGGCGTTCGGGGCGTGGGCTTTCGTGCTGTTCGCCCTTACACGGCTCGGCAGCGGCTACCACACAATCGTCGGGTTCCTCTGGATACTGGCCGTCTCAGCCCTGCTGCACCTGTGGTTCCACACGATCCTGCTGTGGCAGCAAGGCCACAACCGAAGACAAAACCCCGGCGGCTAGCCGCCCTCGTCGACCCTCTTCGGCTGTGCCAGCGCGCAACCGGCCCCGGGTGCTGCTGTGACAACCGAGCACGTGTCCATGGGTTGAGGGTTTGGGCGAGGGTCCCCCGCCTGCTGGCGGGGTCGAAGACCGGTGTTTTCCTTTCCCGACGGCTGCTGCCTCCGCGTCCCGCCAGCCCCGACGGCCGGACCGGCCCGACGGCCCTGCTGCCGCGGGCCTAGGGGAGGGCCCCGGCGAGCGCCAAGCCTGAAGACCCGGGGGCCGGTGCCGCTCCTGACTGGCCAACGACGACGAGTTATCTGGCTGGCCCATCGACCCCTAGCAGGGCCGCTCGACAAGGAAGAAACAGAAATGGGATCTACACACAACGGCCATTGGGACGAACTGACGAGGGCGCTTCAATCTGCTCGCGTGCCTGGGCCCTGCGTTACCGGGCTGGCGAACAACCGAACCGCGGGCCCGCCCCCCGTGCCGAGTTCGCGGCGGCCCACAAACAACGGCAGTGGGCCGCCGGAAGCCGGTCTATGCAAATACGCTGGGCAATCACCCCGTGCATCTAGGAGGTGCTGAAATGCGCGACGAAGACCAAGCAGGCAAGGAACAGAACGCTTCCACGACCTACGACGACCTGATAGGCAGGTGGGAGGACATGACGGACAAGAAGCGCCGTCAGAACCTCGAAGAAGACATCTACCACGCTGCCATGTCCGAGGCGTGGGTCTTGCTGAGGAAAGTCCTCGCCGCCCTGCCCGAGAATCTGTATCGGGCCGACGTCGAGGCTGCCCTCGCTGCGTTCGCAGCCCCCGACCCCGGTCTCTGGAAGCCGTTTCTCTATGCAGACGCTAGCGACGAGGACGGGATAACGATCGAGGTCAGGGTCTTCACCCCTGACAACTTCAGGCGCGACGATGACTACGCGGGCTTCGACCACAGCGGGCGCGACATGCTCAGGGCGGCCTGGATCCGAGTGCCTACGATCTGAGGCCGGACACGTGGACAATTCCCGATTTGCGTCAATGGGCGAACTGCTACAAGCAAGCGAGGACTGGCAGACGCTACGGGCGTCGTTAACTAGCGCCCGGTGGGCGAGCGGAGTGCTGGCGGAAACCGAGCGTCAATTAGACGCCCTCGCCAATGCGCCATGGCCTCCGCCACGGTGCTCGACAGCCTCGAGGCGGCGTTCTCGAAGCGCCGGGCCGAGCTGCTGGTCAGCGACGCCGGGCGCTGTTCGTGCAGCCCGCCGACCGCCGCTGGCCCGAGTTCGTCGGCTGCTAGGATACCGTGACCGAGGCCTGCGGGATCGGCTACCGGAGGCCGGTTGGCAGGCGCTTCCTCATCAAGGCGGTCATGGAGGAGGACCCAGCGATCAGCATCCCATGGGCGGTTCCGGCCAATCGACTCTGACCATTAGTATACTCTCACTATGACTGAAACCATCGGAGAAGAAGAAGTGCCATATAGTCGCTGGACCGAAATCGTTTTGCCATTGCTGCGTCACATTGAACAGCATGAGTTCATCTCAAGAGACAAACCTAAAATCTATGATAATGCTCAAACGGCTGAGAGTCTAGCTATTGAAATGGGGCTAGAAGATAGGAAGAATGAAGTTATTAATGAGATGTATAGGCTAGTAGATGAAGGCTACATTGAATACCAAGATGTCATGCGCACTCCAGTGGGGGATGGATACCTCGGTCTAAGTCTCACGGGCAAGGGGGCTCGTGCGATCGGGTTGTGGCCGCCGGATGATCTTGTCGACGCTTTTAAGGCTTACATCGACTTACAGATTGAACAAGCTGAATCCGACGCGGAGCGTAAGCGATGGGAACAGCTCAAGAAATCCATAGCAAACATCGCATCACATTTGATCGGAACAGCGATCAACTGTGCCGTCTCAGCGGCCAGTTGATTACGGTCGTATACTCCTAGAAATGACCCCTAATCATTAACGACCAGCGGCTTTAGCTGCCCGTTCTATCCAATCTCCCATATTCCTGTATCCATTATCTCTGTACCATTCGTAGAAGGGGTAGCCGAAGGGTCTTTTACCACAGCACTCGGTAGTTTTTCCATCTAGATCTTTAATGTTACTGATATCGATTCCAAGAAGTCCACTGCCTTTGTCTCTGCTCTGCATGACCTCATACTCTACGTAAATGCTGTTGCATGTGTAGGCACCGACCAGCACCACCGTCACAGATGTTCCTTGAAGCTGTTCTCGAATCCATCTTTTGATAGCAGCATCACCACCCTTCTTAATTTCCTCGAAATCCACAGCATCTATGAAACCGGCTGCTTCTTTGCCTTGTGTGACCCAGCTATTCCGAACCACGTTAGCCCGAGTCACATCATGTCCGTATTCGAAGCTAAAAAATACTCTGCGTGCCATTGCGGCAAACCTCCTATGTCTGGACGAGTAGAGCGGCAGTAATTACACCAACCGCTATCGCTAAGTAGAATACAAGAAGCGTCTTTGAGAAAAGTGTGCTTGTGAAGCTCAGCTTCGGACCCTTGAGCGACTTAGTATCCATCGCGAAGTCGATTTGCTCGGCCTCCAGTATTCGAACACGGTCGTAGAGAGCACGAAAAAGTCGCTCCTGGTGAAGGAAGTAGGCGTCGAGCCACCAGAATACCACAACCGGCACCAAGCCGACGACTGCCACCTCTCCGCTGTCCTCCCTTGCAACCAGGATCATCAGCGCCGAGACTAGCACGACGGCCCAACCCTTCAGGCGGAACGAGTTAGCGCCCATACGGTTGATCACGTTCTGGATGAACTCAAGATGCTTGAGTTTGGCATCCATCGGTACTGCCTCGACTTAGCTAGCTCAATCTGTGCTGCCCCCGCGGGCGGGGTCGCTTAGGGCAACAGTCACAGGATAGCGGACGATAGACCCGCTTACCGGCGGCTTCTGGGTCGTTCCCGGCGGCCGGTCCGAGTTTGCGAGCTACAGTGATCGAGAAAGACGGGACGAAGGTCGCGACTGCGTTCAGCCTGGCTGTGGCACCATCGCAGGCAACCCGGACGCCGCGTCCGCTGGGAACTGCAAGCTACTCAGGAAGGGGGGACCAAGACGCCCCCTCGACGCCGTGCCGCTCGCCGCCGCGTCTGCTAGCTCTCAACGAGAAATGAGCAAATTGCCGCTCGGGGCGGTGTCTACCTCCCAGCCTTGCGATATTGCCCAATTTCTAATTTCAGTTGGATCTGCGTCGGGCCCCCAACGGTCGACATAGGCTACATCCCGATTGCCCTGGTACTGTTTAACGGTAACTCCACGATGATTGAACTCTAGACTGTGTCTTGGGCCTACTTTGTGCTCAGGGTAATATTTAAAATGTAAGCTATATTTCCTAAGCTTCTTACCTACTATTTTAGCTAATTCAAGTTGTGACACGTAATTTCAATCCTTTCAGTCTGGCTTACAGTCCATTGCCATTGTAACTGTTATTTGACTCCACCCCCAACCCTGGACCGGCAATGTGAGCTTCTACCCCCTCGACGGGACCTAGCGCTGAGGACGACCGAGAACCTCCTCGAGAGGTGGTGCAGCGGCCGACCTGGGCCAAGCTTGGCCCAAATCCGGCGGAGCCTCCCCTGGACGGGCACGACTGCCAGGCGCGGTCGTTCGACGCTCAGGCCGCCGTCCAGCCAGAAGGCCCGGCATCAAAGGTGCGAGCGGCTGTACGATCACGAGCACCGGCGCAAGTGGGGCGGGCAGAGGAGCCGTGTGACGAACTACCGCAAGAAGCTGATCGAGGTGGCGCTGCCGCTGGACGCGATCAATGTGGCGGCGCGCCGGGAGAAGACGATTCGAAGTGGGCATCCCTCTACGTTGCATTTGTGGTGGTCTCGCAAACCGTTGGCAGTAGCGCGTGCTGTTCTCTTTGCTTCGCTCGTTGACGACCCGTCCTCCCACCCGGGGAGATTCCCAGATGAAGATTCTCAAAAGCAGGAGAGGCTGAGCCTGTTTGAGGTCATCGAGGCACTAATCAAATGGGAGAACACCCAGAATAGCAATGTGATCGAAAAAGCACGGAAAATGATCCGGCTCAGCGCTGGCTCTCAGTTGCCGACCATTGTCGACCCATTTGCAGGGGGAGGCTCAATACCACTTTCGGCTCAACTGCTCGGGCTGAAGGTCAAGGCAAGCGATCTAAACCCAGTAGCCGTTCTCATAAACAAGGCTCTGGTGGAGCTACCACCGAAATTCTCAGGTTGGACCCCTATAGGACCCACCGAAGATCATCGTCTCACACAAACGGAATGGCCTGGGGCATCAGGTCTTGCTGAAGATGTCCGTCGTTACAGCCGACATATGGATCACCAAGCTCGCCAGCTAATAGGAACCAACTATCCAACCGTGCAGATCCCCGCAGAGGAAGGAGGAGGGCGCTCTACAGCGATAGCATGGATCTGGGCACGGACGATCACATGCCCTAACCCGGCGTGCGGCGCAACCATGCCCTTGCTGAATTCCTTCATATTGTCACGACGAAGAAACCGCGAAGCTTGGCTGGAAGCTATTCCCGATCAGCAAAATCAAGATGTCAAGTTCAGAGTTCGCCGTAACCAGAATTTGCCTAAGGGCGGAACAGTCACCAGAACTGGAGCGACTTGCTTATCTTGCGGATCTATTGCATCACTGGGGGAGGTACGGACCGCGGCCCAACTTCAAGGTCTCGGATCTCAGCTATTATGTACGGTAGCTGAAGGCGACCGTAAGCGTATCTACGTAGACGCCGATGATGAGCAGTTCCTAGCGTCAAAGGTCAGAATTTCCCTTCCCGTTCTCGGCACACCACTACCTTGGCCACCTGCCTTGGGGATACGAGTGCAGTTATACGGAATGATGACACATGATCATCTTTTCACGGCGCGACAATTACAGACGTTAAAGACCTTTTCAGATCTTGTCGGAGAAACTCACAAAAAAATATTAGCTGACGGTGGGGACAGGGACTACGCTGACGCCATCGCTACTTATCTAGGTTTGGCCATCGGAAGGTTAGCCAACCGAGGATCAAGCCATTGTTTCTGGGATCCTGGAGGGAATAACGTTCAACAGGTTTTTGCGCGTCCTGCGTTGCAGATGATCTGGGCATATGCGGAAGCGAATCCGTTCTCCGACTCTTCGGGTAACTTTCTTGGCTCAGTTGACTATCTTGCGGAGGCACTGTCAAAAGTACCCGCAGAGAGTAATGCACAGGTCAGCCAATTGGATGCAAGAGTAGCACACCGCACTATAGATCAGTCAGTCACCGTCTGCACAGACCCGCCCTATTACGACAATATCCCCTACGCTGATCTATCAGACTTCTTCTATGTATGGCTTCGCAGATGTCTGAAAGACATCCACCCTGATCTCTTCGACACCATCCTTGTTCCAAGAGCACATGAACTCATAGCTGAGCCAGCCCGGCACGACGGCGATCGGAACGCAGCAGCCAATTTTTTTGAAGATGGCCTACGCCAATCATTCGAGAGAATGGTTGCAAATCAAGATGACAACTATCCTTTCACCGTCTTTTATGCTTTCAAGCAGATCGAGGACACAGCCGACGATACCGGAAGGGTGTCGACCGGCTGGGAGAAGATGCTACAGGCACTGCTTGACGCAGGGGCAATGATTACCGGAACATGGCCGGTGAGGACAGAACAACCAGGTGGTTTGCGCGAAGTAGGCCGCGCTGCGCTGGCTTCGTCCATTGTCCTTGTCTGTCGCCGTCGGCCAGCCGATGCACCTCTGACTACTAGGCGAGACTTTCTCGCTTCTCTTCGGGCTGAGTTGCCAGATGCACTGCGGCGGTTGCAGCAGGGCAACATTGCACCCGTTGACTTGGCGCAGGCATCTATCGGACCGGGGATGGCGGTCTTCTCCCGGTACTCCAAGGTGATCGAGGCCGACGGCACGGCCATGCCGGTGCGGGCGGCGCTGGCGGTCATCAACCAAGTCCTCGACGAGGTGCTGGCCAGCCAGGAGGCCGACTTCGACGGCGACACCCGCTGGGCGGTGGCCTGGTTCGAGCAGCACGGTCTTGAAGAAGGCTCGGCCGGGGTGGCCGAGACGCTGAGCAAGGCCAAGAACACCTCCATCAGCGGGCTCGTGCAAGCCGGGATACTCGAACAGCGGGGCAACAAGTGCCGCCTGCTCAACCGGGGCGAGCTCGACGAGGACTGGACCCCCGGCGGCGACGACCGGATCACCGTCTGGGAGGTGGTCCAGCACCTCATCCGCACCCTGGAAGCCGAAGGCGAGGCGGCGGCCGGGGCGCTGCTCGCCTCGGTCGGCGGGCTGGGCGAGCCGGCCCGGGAGCTGGCCTACCGGCTGTACTCCACCTGCGAGAAGAAAGGCTGGTCCGAGGAGGCGCTGGCCTACAACGGCCTGGTGGTGGCCTGGCCCGAACTCGTCAAGCGGGCCGCCCAAGGCGCCGGCGACGCTGTCCGACTCTTCTAGTAGACCGGTTGCCGATGGCCATCACCAACTACGAACGGGTCGGCAAGGCCGTGCAGATCCTGGCCGAGGGGCTCGCCCCCTTCGTGGACCGGGAGTGCCGGGCCGAGTTCGGCGACGACTGGCCCGCCGCCGTCCAGCGCATGGACACCCGGGGCGGAGGGGGCGCCCCCCGCAGGGTCAACCCCGCCGACGCCCAGTTCCTGCTGAAGGTGATGTGGGACGAGTGGCGCACCATCTTCGGCAAGAAGCTGTCGCGCAGCGACCGCAACTACGTCTCCGAGCTCCAGGGGGTCCGCAACTCCTGGGCCCACAACGACGCCTTCTCCACCGACGACGCCCTGCGGGCCCTCGACACCGCCCAGCGGCTGCTGGAGTCGGCGGCCGCGGGCGCCCAGGCCAATGAGGTGGGCAAGCTCCACCAAGACCTGCTGCGCCAGAAGTTCGACCAGCAGATGCGGGGCGCCGCCCGCAAGGCCGCGGCCGCCCAACTCGAAGGCCGGCCCGCCACCGGCCTGCCCGGCTGGCGGGAGGTGGTCACCCCCCACGACGACGTCACCTCCGGCCGCTTCGAGCTGGCCGAGTTCGCCGCCGACCTGCACCAGGTGTGGCGGGGCGAGGCGGCCGACGAGTACGGCGACCCCGCCGAGTTCTTCCGCCGCACCTTCATCACCGAGGGGATCGGCAACCTGATCACAGGGGCGGCCCGGCGGTTCTCCGGGGCCGGGGGCGACCCGGTCATCAAGCTCCAGACCAACTTCGGCGGCGGCAAGACCCACGCGCTGATCGCGCTCTACCACCTGGCCGGCGGGGCCGGGGCGGGCGAGCTGCCCGGCGTCGAGGAGATCCTGGCCGAGCACGGCCTGGAGCTGCCCGCCGGCCGGCCGATCCGCCGGGCGGTGCTGGTGGGGCACCAGCTCCAGCCGTCCAGCGCCTCGGCGAAGCCGGACGGCACGGCGGTCAACACCATGTGGGGCGAACTGGCCTGGCAGCTCGGCGGGGCCGAGGGCTACGAGCTGGTGGCCGAGTCCGACCGGGCCGGGACCAACCCCGGAGAGGCCCTCACCGGGCTGCTGCGGGTTTGCTCGCCGTGTCTGATCCTCATCGACGAATGGGTGGCCTACGCCCGCCAGCTCCACGGGGTGGCCGGCCTGCCCGCCGGGTCGTTCGACGCCCACTTCAGCTTCGCCCAGGCCCTCACCGACGCGGCCCGCAACGCCCCCGAGGCCCTGCTGGTGGCCACCATCCCGGCGTCGGACATCGAGGTGGGCGGCGAGGGCGGCAAGGTCGCGCTCACCAAGCTCGAGAACCTGTTCTCCCGCATGGAGACCAACTGGCGCACGGCCAGCACCGAGGAGAGCTTCGAGATCGTCCGCCGCCGGCTCTTCGGCGGGCTCGACAGCGGCGCGGCCCGGCAGCGGGACGCGGTGGTGAAGGCGTTCGGCGACCTCTACCGGTCCCAGGCCCAGCGCAACGAGTTCCCGCCGGGGTGCGGGGAGGGCGACTACGAGCGGCGCATGAAGTCCGCCTACCCGATCCACCCCGAGCTGTTCGACCGGCTCTTCGGGGACTGGTCCGAGCTGGAGCGGTTCCAGCGCACCCGCGGGGTGCTGCGGCTCATGGCCAAGGTCATCCACTCGCTGTGGGTGCGCAGCGACCCGAGCCTGCTGATCATGCCCGCCACCATCCCCATCGACGACAACGACGTGGCCGCCGAGCTGATCCGCTACCTCGACGACGGCTGGCGGCCGGTGATCGAGACCGACATCGACGGCCCCGAGTCGCTGCCCCTCAAGCTGGACAAGGCCAACCCCAACCTGGGGCGCTACTCGGCGGCCCGGCGGATCGCCCGCACCGTCTACTTCGGCTCGGCGCCGTCGCAGGAGGCGGCCAACAAGGGGCTCGACGACCGGGCCATCAAGCTCGGGTGCGTGCAGCCCGGCGAGGCGCCGGCCACCTTCGGCGACGCCCTGCGGAAGCTGTCGGACCAGGCCATGCACCTGTACCGGGACGGGGCCCGCTACTGGTACTCGCTGCAGCCCACCGTCACCCGGCTGGCCCAGGACCGGGCCCAGTCGCACTTCTCCGACGCCGACGTGGACGAGGCGATCCGGGCCCGCCTGGACGGGGCCCGCTCCCGGACCTCCCTCTTCGCCGCGGTCCACGCCTGCCCCCGCTCCCCCGGCGACGTGCCCGACGAGGGCTCGGCCCGGCTGGTGGTGCTCGACCCGACCACCCCCCACGACTCCAAGACCGACGGCAGCGAGGCGCTCGAATTCGCCGGCCGGCTCCTGGACGAGCGGGGGGCCGGGGCCCGGCGGTGCCGCAACATGCTGGTGTTCCTGGCCGCCGACAAGGCCCGCCTCGACGACCTGCGGGCCGCCGTCCGCCAGTGGCTGGCCTGGAAGTCCATCGACGCCGACCGCGACACGCTCAACCTCGACAACTTCCAGGTCCGCCAGATCGCGGCCAAGCTGAAGGAGTCCGACGAGACGGTGGACCAGCGGGTGGCCGAGACCTACCAGTGGGTGCTGGCCCCGAACCAGCCCCGGGACAACCCCACCGGGCCGGTCCGCTGGGACCCCATCAGGGTGGCGGGCTCGGGGGCGCTGGCCGAGCGGGTGGCGGAGAGGCTCAAGGGCGAGGAGGCGCTGATCCCGGCCTACTCCGGCACCCGGCTGCGCCTCGACATCGACCTCATCCCGCTGTGGCGGGGCTCTCATGTGGGGGTCGATCAGCTCTGGGACGACTACACCCAGTATCTGTACCTGCCCCGGTTGACGAAGCGCTCGGTGCTGGAGGACGCCATCCGGGACGGGGTGCGGACCGCCACTTGGGAGGCGGAAGGCTTCGGCTACGCCGACGGCCACGACGGCGAGCGCTACGTGGGCCTCAGGGCATACGAGCTGCTCGCCGCGGTCGCCCCGAGCGGCCTGGTGGTGGCGCCCGACGCCGCCGCCGCGCAGCGCTCCAGGGAGCAGGCCGCCTCAGGCGAACCAGGTCCGGGGACCGGAGCGGGTTCGGAGGTTGGAGCGGGTTCGGGGGCCGGAGCTGGTCCGGGGGTTGGAGCGGGACCGGGCGCCGGAGTAGGACCGGGGGCCGGAGCGGGACCGGGGGTTGGAGCGGGACCGGGAGCCGGAGCGGGGCCACAAGGCCGGCTCGGGGCCCCGGGATCTCCGCCGGGCACGGGCGAGGAAGGAGCGGCCGGGGCGGCTCCGGCCAGCCCGGCCCTGCCGACCCGTTACTACGGCCGCCTGAAGCTCGACTCCAACCGATGGGCCAAGACCGCCGCCGACGTAGCCGAGGCCATAGTCGACCAGTTAGCCCGAACCGACGGCGCCGAGGTGTCAATAACCATCGAGGTGGAGGCCGAATCCCCTCAGGGCTTCGACGACCGCGCCCAGCGAACCGTCACCGAAAACGCCACCACCCTAAAATTCGACGCCACCGAATTCGAAAACTGACACCAAACGAGGTATCCAGCTACGACCGGCGAGCGAACAAAGTAGCCGACTACGACCGGTGAGCGCTCGCAGCCCTCAGCTATTGCGAAGTGTCGACAGACTCGTCCGTTTTCGGAGAAGGTTTTTTTCGCGGAAACCAATCATCAGGCAACACAACCGGATCCTTATCATCCTCGCGTTCCGGCCAGTGATGGCCTGTGTATTCCAACGGAAGAATAGGAGGCGGCTTAGGACGCTTAGGACGCTTGGGACGCTTCTTTCTTGACTTGAACATCAGCTTTCTCCTTCTTCGTCGTTCCGCCAAACTCTAGTAAATAATACATCATCAGAACGAATCAGAATCCCTCCCCCCGGGCACCCCTCCAAGCTAGAGCAAGAATAACTCAAATGTAACAAAATGGCGGATTTATCTGGTAGAGGCGTCGCCTCGGCACCCGACAGCGTTCCGCATCGTGGAACGCCGCCGCCGGGCGGCCGGTAGGCTGGGCGCATGTCGATCCAGACCATCGAGCGGGCCTTCACGCTGCTGCGGGCCCTGGCGCTGGGGCCGGTGGGGTGACGGAGCTGGCCGAGCGGATCGACCTGCCCAAGAGCACCGTGGCCCGGCTGCTGGCCGCCCTGGAGGCCGAGAACGCGGTCGAACAGATCGAGACCGGCGGCGGGTGCCGGCTCGACCGGACTCAATCGACGTCACTGAGTTGCCACGAACGAGAAGAAGTGTTATGATAGCAAGCAACGGGCCTGTAAGTCGCTTTGGGTCACCGAGGCGCAGCTTGGTCTGACCAGCCGCTGGGGCTCGCAGCCGCGAGCCCCAGCGTGCGTTAACGGTCGTTCACCGCGGTTTAGGGCCATAGGGGTACAAAAGAACAGATCTGCGGACTGACATGACGCTCCAATAGCCTTCTAACGGCTTTGTCGGAGCGCGTTATACTCGGCTGATCCATAACCCAGGCGGCACGACGGATGATGAATGCGACCAGATCGGCAAGTTGAACTCCTCGGTTTTGGTCTGACTTAGTGAAGTAAATGGCGTCAACAAAATTGTCAAGCTTAACTGTGGGTTTAATCGAATCCATAACCGGTCTACCGATGGTTTGCATGTCGCAAATCAAATCGTAGGCATACTTTTCTTGTTCATGATTCTCATCAGCCACCAACATAACCCTCTGACAGAGAGGGTGTAACTGCCCTGCTATCCAGATTTGAATCGCTTCGGTCAGAAATTGCAGCGCACACAGATGCGGATTGGGCGGTAGGTGGCCTCCCATGGCGGCAAGTCGGAGTTTGCTGATTGAAGCGTAGGCAACGGCCGCATCCACCTCGCTCAGCACCGATAGAGCCTTCGCATACTCTCTTATGCGTACATGAGGCTGTACATCTCTCCAGGGACCTGTTCCGCCAAATATTTCCTGCCCTCGGTACTCGACCAGAGGTCTCGTGGTCGGAGCAGCGGCCGCTAACGCGTCGAGGCGGTCAGACATGACCCGGACCCAGTCTTCGCGTACCAGCACCGCCGCGATCAGGTGGATCGGCTGATCAGGGTCATCGAGCCGTCGTCCGGTGTTGCCCGATTCATCAAGATAACAGATAAGCATTTACAGACAATATAGATGATTTATCTTCAACCGTCTACTTGGCCGTGCGTTCCGCATCGTGGAACGGCACCGCAGGCTGGCCGGTAGGCTGGGCGCATGTCGATCCAGACCATCGAGCGGGCCTTCACGCTGCTGCGGGCCCTGGCGCTGGGGCCGGTGGGGGTGACGGAGCTGGCCGAGCGGATCGGCCTGCCCAAGAGCACCGTGGCCCGGCTGCTGGCCGCCCTGGAGGCCGAGAACGCGGTCGAGCAGATCGAGACCGGCGGCGGGTACCGGCTCGGCCCCGGCCTGATCGACCTAGCCGGCGGCGCCCAGCCCGGCCGCAACCTCGTCGCCTCGGCCCGACCCCATCTGCTGGAGCTGGCCGAGACCATCAATGAGGTGGCCGGGCTGTCGATACTCGACGACGGCCAAGTCCTGTACCTCGACCAGACCGAGCCGTCGTCCAGCGTCCGGGTGAGGGACTGGTCCGGCGAGTACGCGCCGCTGCACGCCGTGCCGTCGGGGCTGGTGATGCTGGCCCACATGAGCGACGACGAGATCGAGAGCTACCTGGCCGGGCCGCTGCGCAAATGCACCGACCTCACCATGACCGACCCCGACGACCTGTGGGAGCGGCTGGAGCACATCCGCCACCTCGGCTACGCCTGGGGCTACGAGGAGTTCGCCGAGGGCCTCAGCTCGGTGGCCGCGCCCATCATCACCGCCGACGGCCGAGTGGAGTCGTCGCTGCACGTCCACGGCCCGGCCTACCGCTTCCCCGACCCCGACCAGGCCCACGACCACGGCCTAGCTGTGATAGAAGCCGCCGCCCGCCTAGCCGAACAACTCACCGACTGACGATTTTTTCGGGTTTTCTGAGCAAAAACCATCGCTATAGCGCAAAAAGATGCTCAGAAAAACGGGAAGGGGCCTGCCGGTGAGCGGGGATCAGCCCCAGAGGGCGGCGATGGGAACGGCCTCGATCCGGTCGTCGATCTCGTAGCGGTGCGGGCCGGTGTGCAGGACTGCCCCGCCCGCGAACCGGTTGCCGGCGATCCGGTCCCGGAACCAGATCAGATGGCGGGCGTCGCCCCGAGACGGTGCCCCACCCGCTTTGACCTCGAAGCCGATCAAGCGGCGTCCGACCTCAGCCACTACGTCGATCTCGTGCTCGCCCCTTCTCGTCCGCAAGTGGAACAGTCGAGCCGAGTCGGAGGCGTCGGCCTCGACCCGGAGTTGGGCCGTCACGAAGGTGTCGATAATCCGGCCCCTGAGATCGTTCTCGGCGTAAACGTCGTCGGGGGTCAGACCGGCGACGGCTGCGGCCAGCCCTGCGTCCTCGAAGTGCCGCTTGGCCCGCTCCGCGTACAGGCGATTGCGGCGGTTCGAACCCCAGGCGGGCAGGCTGTCGACGATGCCCAGCGAGTGAAGGGCTTCGTCGTAGCCAGCGGCCGTGCGGGCGTTCACACCCGCCTGGCGGGACAGGTCCGTCTGCGACACGATGCCAGCCGTGTTGAGCGCGCAGGACTCGAGATAGGTGGCGAACCGCCTGGAGTCCTTGCGCCGCCCCGTCGAGTTGGCGAGCCCGTGCAAGTCGCTGTGGGCGATCTCATCCCCGTAGGCCCGCAGCCAGCGCCTCCGCTGGCGGTCCGAGGGAACGGCCAAAGCCTCGGGAAACCCGCTGTCGGCGGCGATCTCGATGTATCGCCGCAGGTCGGGAGGGTCGGACGGCACCGTGAAACGCTCACCGGGGTCGTCCCAGCGGTCGAATAACGAGGCCTTCGCGACCGAGCCGAACCGCTCCCGGCCGACCAGCCCCCGGAGACGGAGCCGGATCAGCCGGCCGGTAGTGGGCCACACATCTGAGAGCAGGTCGTTGCGGGCCGATCCGGTGACGATGAACCGACCCGGCTCGCGGCGCGAGTCGACGTCCAGCTTCACCGCCCGCAGAATCTCGGGGGCGATCTGCCACTCGTCTATCAGCAAGGGCGGCTCCCGGTCCGAGATGGCTCCTACCGGATCGGCCTCCACCAAGCTCCGATCATTGACCTGATCAAGGCGCAGCGCCGAGTTGGCCAACTCCAGCGCCGTCCGGGTCTTGCCGACGCCTCGGGCTCCGGTCACCAGAACGCCGGCGAAGGCGCTCAGATCGGCCCGCAGAACGGAATCGATGATCCTCGGCAGGTACCTGCTCATGTCATAGAGTCTAAATACTGCACGGTTGGTCTGGGTAGTTAGTGCATTGTTTGTCAGGGCAGTTACTACCCGATTTGTCGGCCGGACGACTGAGCCTCATTCCTCTTCCGGGTTTTCTGAGCAAAAACCATCGCTATAGCGCAAAAAGATGCTCAGAAAAACAGGAAGGGGGGGAGCCGGAAAGGGGGGCGGGTATCCGGGGAGGGAGGGGATCAGGCTGGGAGGGCGGACCGGGCAGCTATGGACTGACGGATCTTGGCCGCCACGGCGGCGGGCCCATCTCGCAGGTCGGGATACGTGAACCGCAGGACCGACCATCCCGTGAGCACAAGATCATTCTGGCGGCGGCGGTCGTCCACGAACTGAGTCGGATCGGCATGAGCCTCATACCCGTCGAACTCAATAAGAACTCGGGCCTCGGGGTAGGCGAGATCAACCCGGTAGCGCCGGCCGCCGACCACGATCGGGAATTGAACGGCCGGCTCGGGCAATCCATAGCTCTGGCAGATCTGGAGCAGTTCCACCTCAGGGCCAGACTCAGCCCTCTCGGCCCCGCTGGGCAGGTCTTCGAGAACTCGGTGCAGGTGTCCGACGCCGTTGCGGCCCTGGCGGCCCACCTCAATCCTGAACCGCCATAGGTCCGATCTCGTCACCAGATCGGTGGCCAAGGCGTGGCTGACCATTCTCCTCACCTCGTGCTCGGGGAAGATCAGACCCGCATCGCAAAGGGTCCGCACCGGGTTGGTCACCGGGATTTCCTCTACGAAGGTCACGTGATCGAGCCGCAGGTCGGCGGAACGGTGGATGGTCGCCCCCTCCACCCGGCTGGAGCGCGGGTATCGCACTGTGGCCTCGATCTCGTCGTCGATGGTTCGCAGGCCCCAGAGTCGCAAAGCCGAGCGGTGGCTGGCCACCGCGTGGGGCTTCCTCCCCAGGCACACGGCGGCAAGGGACGCCTCCCAGGAAGGAGAGGCACCGACCAAGTGGAAGACTCCCGGCCGCAAACGGACCAGGGCGCCCTTGGAGACCATCCGGCTCAGCTTCCAAGTCGAGACGCCAGTTCGGTGCAGCGTGTCAGCGAAGAGGAGGCCATGGTGTCTCGCGGCCTCCTGGGCGAGATCAGTGATGTCGTGCATGTCTCAATCCAACCATCTGGAGAGCGCGTTTTCAATGGATTTCAAGATTTTCCATATTTGGGGTTGGGGCCCTGTCGCTGTGAACCGCAGCCGGATGCTCAGAAAACCGGGCCCCTCGGGTTTCTGAGCAAAAACCATCGCTATAGCGCAAATAAATGCTCAGAAAACCCAAAAGAGGTGGTTCTCCGGGTTTTTCTGAGCAAAAAGGGGAGGTCAGGGGTGGCGGCGGCGGATTTCGGCGCTGATGGCGGGAATGACCTCGTGGAGGTCGCCGATCACGGCCCAGTCGGCCTTGGTCACCATGTTGGCCTCGGGGTCGGTGTTGACGGCCAGGATGCGCTTGCTGCCCATGGCCCCCACCCAGTGCTGGATGGCGCCAGAGATGCCCGAGGCAATGTAAATCTCGGGGGCGATGCGAGTGCCGGTCTGGCCCACCTGGTCGGAGTGGGGGCGCCAGCCGTTGTTGGTGACGGCCCGGCTGCACCCGACCCGGCCCCCCAGCAGCTCGGCCAGCTCCTCCAGCGGCCCGAATCCGTCGGCTGAGCCCACGCCCCGGCCGCCGCCCACCACCACCGGGGCGGTCGGCAGGGTCACCCCCGCCTCCAGCACCACCCGGTCCTTCACCACGGTGCGGGCCAAGGCCGGGTCGATGTCGATCTCCAAGCCGGCCACCATCGGCGTCGCGGGCGTCGGCGAGGGCTCGGCGGCCACAGTGTGCAGCCCGCAGGTGACCAGCGGAACGGGCGCGGCCAGCGTCACGTCCTCCAGCAGCGACCCGCCCCACTGGATGCGGGTGATCGACCATCCGCCGGACGCGCCGTCGACCCCGGACTCGCCGGCACCCGACACGCTGACACCGGCACCACCGGACTCGCCGACACCCGACTCGCTGGCACCAGCGCCGGACTCGCCAGCGCCGCCGGGGTCTATGGCGGTGCAGTTGGACACGAAGGGCGCGTCCAGGCGGGCCGCGGCCTGGGCCATCACCTCGTTGCTGCGCTCGCTGCCTCCGGCCAGCACCGCGGCCGGGGCCAGCTCCCCCGCCGCCCGGGCGATCACCTCGCCCCAGGCCTCGGGGCCGAAGTCGCTCAGCACCGGATTCATCACGGTATGCACCGCCGACGCGCCGTAGGCGCCGGCCTCGGCGGCCAGGTCCGCGGAGTCGCTGCCGATCAGCAGCGCCTCCATGTCGGCGCCCAGCGCCTCGGCCAGCACCCGCCCGAAGGTCAGGGCCTCTCGGGCCGCCTCGGCCATCAACCCCCGGTCGTGCTCCAGCACCGTCAGCAGCATCGGCCCACCGCCATCGGCCATCGGTTTTCTGAGCAAAAATCATCGCTATACGGCAAACGGATGCTCAGAAAAACCGGGGAGGACGAAACCGGGGAGGACGAAACCGGGGAGGCCCGAAACCGGGGAGGCCCGAAACCGGGGAGGCCCGAAACCGGGAGGGTCGGAACCGGGGAGGACGCAACCGGAGAGGACGAAACCGGAGAGGACGAAACCGAGGGGGTCGAGACGGAGAGGCTCACAGGACTCCCAGGGATTCGAGCACGTCGACCACGGCCGGGGCCGCCTCGGGGCCGTGGCCCAGGATCACCGTCTCCGAGACGGTCTCGGCCGGACGGTGCAGCCTCACCACGGCCTGGGCACCGGCGGGGGCGTCGAGGTCGAGCTCGGCGATCTCCAGGCGCTTGGAGGCCAGGCGGCCCTTCATGGTCGGATACCGGGGCAGGTTGACGCCCTCCTTCACCCCCACCGCGGCCGGCATCTCCATCTCGTACACCTCGAAGCCGCCGTCGATCTCCCGGCGCACCCTCACCGCCGAGCCGTCGATCTCGATCCCCTTGGCCCCGTTGACGATGGGCCGCCCCAGCCCGTAGGCCGTCCGCACCCCCACCTGGAAGCCGCCCGAGTCGGCCGACTCGTTGCCGAACAAGACCAGATCGAACGGCCCGGCCCCGTCCTCGGACTCCAAGCGGCGCACTGCTTCGGTCAGCACCGCCGCGGTGCGCTGGGGGTCGCGGGCCGCGCCGTCGGTGGGGATAAGCACCCCCCGATGGGCCCCCACCGAGGCGGCGTAGCGCAACTGCTCGGCCGCCTCGGGCGGTCCCAGGGTGAGCACGGTCACCTCGCCGCCGTGACGCTCGGCGATCTGCACCGCCTCCTCCACCCCGCACTCCTCGTGGGGGCTGGTGGTGAAGCCGAGATGGGCGGCGTCCACGGCCAGTCCGTCGGCGGTCACGTTGATCCGGGCCCCCGGCGCGGGCACCCGCTTCACGCAGCACAGGATCCGCAGCAAGAGCCGCCCTCAGCTCCCCGGACGTCGGTCGCGACAGCCGCGCCACGACCCGGCCCTCGGCCTCAGCTCCCCGCGAAGGCAAACGAAACGCTCAGCCACCGGCAGCAACCTCAGCCCAACCCGATCATCGCCGAGGCCCACGACGCCTCCTACCACGAAACGCTCAGCCACCGGCAACAACGTCAGCTCTTCATGCGGGTGTCGTCGGGGTCGAACACGGCGCCGGTGCCGGCCACCTCCACCGGAAACAGCTCGTTCATGTACATCACCTGCAGCTCGGTGCCGGGCGCGGCCAGCTCAACCGGCAGGTAGGACATCAGCAGATACCGGCCCACCGACGGCCCCGGCCCGGCGCTGGTCACCCGCGACACCCGGCCGTGGGAGTCGACGATCCGGTCGCCGTCAAGAGTCAGCACCGGCTCGTTGCCGCCCTGCATATAGCGCTTGCGGCCCCGGCCGTCGGCGTGGTCGGTCACCGCCAGCACACACATGGCCACCTCGGGGTCGCCGGCCCCCCTAGCCCGCAGATAGGCCTGCTTGCCGATGAAGTCGGCGGCCTTCACCCGGGGCCGGGCCAGGCCCGCCTCCAGCGGGTTGTACTCGCTCTCCAGCTCGGCCCCCATGAGCCGGTAGCCCTTCTCCAGCCGCCCCGACGTGCCGTACACCCCTCCCCCGGTGGGCCGCAGCCCGTATTCGGCGCCCGCGGCCACCAGCGCGTCCCACAGCGCCGGGCCGTCGTCCCAGGCCGCGTAGATCTCCCAGCCCGAGTCGCCCACGTAGGAGATGCGGAACAGCGTCGCCGGAACCGCCCGCCCCCCGCCGCAGTCCAGCACCACCTCCGCCAACCCACCGTAAGGCGAGCCGGCCTGGCTCAAATCGGCGTCGGTCAAAGCGCCCACCACCGCCGGGGCGTTCGGGCCCCACACACCCAGGGTGGTGATCTGGCGGGTGACGTTGGCGAAAGCCACCGAGCCGTCGTCGGGCAGATGGCGGCGGGTCCAGAACTCGTCGCGGCCCCCGTCGAAGACGCCGGTGACGATGCGCACCCGGTCGTCGGCCATGCGCATCATGGTCAGGTCGGAGCGGAAGCCGCCGTCGGGGGTGAGCCACGGGGTGTACACCGCCCGGCCGACCGGCACGTCGATGCGGTTCACGGCCAGGTAGTCGGCGTAGGCCACCGCGCCCGGCCCGGACAGCTCGAAGATCTGGAAGGCGCTCAGGTCCACCAGCCCGCAGTTCTCCCGCAGGTTGAGGTGCTCGGCCACGGTGATCGGGCTCCACCAGCGGGCGTCCCACTCCACCTCCCGGCCCTCGGCGCCGTAGCGGTCCACCAGATCGGCGTTGGACTCGAACCACTGGGGCCGCTCCCAGGTGCGGGCCTGGAAGAACTCGGCGCCCAGCTCCTTCTGGCGGGACAGGTAGGGGCCGGCGTCGAGGTACCGGCGGCTCTCCCACTGCTCGGCCGGATGCACGATGCCGTAGGTCTTGTTGAAGTGCTCGGTGGCCCGGGCCCAGATGTGCTCGTCGGTGCGCTCGGGCGCGTAGAAGCGGGAGATGTCGGCGCCGTGGGCGTCGATGACCCTCGGGTAGCCGCAGGTCATCCACTCGGCCACCACCTGGGCCATGCCGGGGCCCTCCTTCACCCACACCGCGGCGGCCGACCACAGGTTGCGCACCTCGGGCGTCTCCCCCAGACAGGGCATGGCGTCGGGGGTGAGCGACAGCAGGCCGTTGATGGCGTACTTGATCTCGGCGTCGCCCAGCAGCTCGATCAGCTCGATGGCCTGCTCCATTTGGGGGTCGAAGTCGTCGGGGGTGAACGGCATCTCCGTGGGCGACAGGGCGGCCTCGGCGTTGGATGGGATGTCGTCGGGGTGGTGCAGGATGGGCCGGTGGGCGTAGGACCCCACCTCCATGGACCCCGACGACTGGCGCTCGTAGCAGAACGTGTCCATGTCCCTGACGATCGGGTAGCCGATCTCGTTGCCGGTGGCGGCCAGGATGTCTATCGGCCCCACGTCGGCCATCTGGTGGACGGCCGGCGCCAGGGGGATGCGGGCCCCGGCCATGTTGGCCACCCGGTTGGACCACACCCCGCAGGCGATCACCACGTGCTCGGCCCGTATGGTCCCCTTGTCGGTGACCACCGACTCCACCTCCCGCGACCCCTCGACGGGGCCGGGGCGGGTGGTGATGTCGAGCACCTCGGTGTTGGCGAACACGCCGCAGCCGGACTCGACGGCCAGGGTGCGCATCCGGGTGCCGGTCTCCAGGGAGTCCACCACCGACACGGTCGGGCAGTAGAAGCCGCCCAGGATCACCTCGGGGTTGACGAAGGGCACCAGCTCGGCCACCTCGGCCGGGGTCAGCAGGCGGGCCTCGACCCCCCAGGCCTTGGCCGAGGTCATGCGCCGCTGCAGCTCGTCCATGCGCTCGGGGGTGCGGGCCACCTCGATGCCGCCGGAGTCCACCGACAGCCCCAGGTCCCGGTACTGGTTGGCGCTCTGCTCGCCCAGCAGGCACATCTCCTTGTTGTGGTCCACCGGGAAGATGAAGTTGGAGGCGTGGCCGGTGGAGCCCCCGGGGTTGGGCAGCGGCCCCTTGTCGAGCAGCACCAGATCGGTCCAGCCCAGCTTGGCGAGGTGCCCGACCAGGCAGTTGCCGACGATGCCGGCCCCTATGACGACGCATCTGGCCTCGGAGGGGAACTCCGGCATTCTCTGGCCCCCTGTTGTCGGTCGGCGGTTCGGACTCGGGCTTCGGCCTTGAACTTCAAGGCCCGGACTCCAGGACTCGGACTCTATGATCGGCACCGTTCTGTATGCTGGAATCGTTCCGACATACGGAACAAGGAATGTACCGCATCCGGGCCGGCCAGCGACCGGCCCGGTCCGCGCAGCGCCGGAACGGCCCCGGAGGCGGGGCCGAGTGGGAGCCGAACGAGAGATGCCGTTCCCGTCAGACCTTGAGATCGCCTCGAAGGCCAGCCTGAGGCCCCTCGAAGAGATCGCCGCCGCCGCGGGGATACCGGTCGAGCACCTCGAGCCCTACGGCAAGGGGGCGGCCAAGATCGACCTGGCCGCCATCGAGGCCATGGCCGACCGGCCCCGGGCCCGCTACGTGATCGTGTCGGCCATCACCCCCACCCCCCTGGGCGAGGGCAAGACCACCACCACCGTCGGCCTGGGCCAGGGGTTCTCCCACATCGGCCGCCGGGCCACCATCGCCATCCGCCAGCCGTCGATGGGGCCGACGTTCGGCATCAAGGGCGGCGCGGCCGGGGGCGGCTACAGCCAGGTGGTGCCGATGGACCTGTTCAACCTCCACCTCACCGGCGACATGCACGCGGTGACCGCGGCCCACAACCTGTGCGCGGCCATGGTGGACGCCCACCTCTACCACGGCAACGAGCGCAACCTCGACCTCCACAACATCGGCTGGCGCAGGGTGCTGGACGTGAACGACCGGGCCCTGCGCAACGTGGTCATAGGCCTCGGGGGCCGCCTCGACGGCATCCCCCGCCAGTCCGGCTTCGACATCACCGCCGCCTCGGAGGTGATGGCCGCCCTGGCCCTGTGTACCGGGCTGGCCGACCTGCGGGCCCGGCTGGGCCGCATAGTGGTGGGCTACACCCCCGGCGGCGACCCGGTGACGGCCGAGGACATCGGGGCGGCCGGGTCCATGGCCGTCATCCTGGCCGAGGCGGTCAAGCCCAACCTGATGCAGACCCTGGAGAACACCCCGGCGCTGGTCCACACCGGCCCGTTCGGCAACATCGCCACCGGCAACTCCTCCATCGTGGCCGACCAGGTGGGCATCCGCTCCGGCGACTTCCTGCTCACCGAGGCCGGGTTCGGGGCCGACATGGGCGCCGAGCGGTTCTTCAACATCAAGTGCCGCTACTCGGGCCTGGCCCCCGACGCGGCGGTGCTGGTGGCCACGGTGCGGGGCCTCAAGGCCCACTCCGGCAACCACAAGATCGTGGCCGGCCGGCCCCTGCCCGAGGCCCTGCTGGCCGAGAACCCCGACGAGGTCCACTCCGGGGGCGACAACCTGCGCAAGCAGCTCGAGAACATGCAGATCCACGGGGCCACGCCGGTGGTGGCCGTCAACGTGTTCCCCGACGACCACCAGGCCGACGTGGACGCCATCGCCGAGATCGCGGCCGAGTACGGGGCCCGGTCCGCGGTCACCACCCACTTCTCCGACGGGGGGCGGGGGGCGGCCGAACTGGCCGAGGCGGTGGCCGAGGCGTCCGAGGAGGAGAGCGAGTTCAAGGTCCTGTACCCCGACGAGGCCTCGCTGGCCGACAAGATCAAGACGGTGGCCACCCGGGTGTACGGCGCCGACGGGGTGGAGTACGCGCCCGCCGCCGCGGCCCAGCTCGCCGCCTACGAGAAGGCCGGCTTCGGGCGCCTGCCGGTGTGCATCGCCAAGACCCACCTTTCCATCTCGTCGGACCCGTCCCTCAAGGGAGCCCCCACCGGCTGGACCCTGCCGGTGCGGGAGGTGCGGGCCTCGGTGGGCGCCGGGTTCGTCTACCCGATCTGCGGCGAAATGCGCACCATGCCCGGCCTGGGCCGGGCCCCGGCCGCCCTGGGGATCGACATCGACGCCGACGGCGAGATCGTCGGCCTGAGCTGACCCCCCGGCGGTGCCGAACCGGCCGACTTGGGCCAACCCGCGGCGGCTCGTGTTGAACCGACTGACGGTGCGAGCCAGCGGTGGATCGTGCTTGACCGGCTGACGAGCCGGACGGGAGGCGGGCCGTGATGAACCGACTGCCCGCGCCGAACCGGCCGACGAGCCGGACCGGCGGCAGCCTGTGCTGAGCCGGCTGCGGCACCGGCGGCGGCAGGAGGCGCCCGAGCAGGCCGTCCGCCGGCTGGCCCTGATCGACGACATGGCCTTCGAGGTCATCCCGCTCAAGAGCCTCGACGCGGCCATCGCCGCCCTGCCCCCCCGGTCGAGGGTGTCGGTCACCGCCTCACCGGTCAAGGGGCAGGCCGCCACCCAGCAGATCACCGAGCAGCTCCTCGAACTCGGCCACCATCCGATCCCCCACCTGTCGGCCCGGCTGGTGCAAGACCGGGCCCAGGCAGCCGAGCTGGCCCGCTGGATCAAGGCCGCCGGAGTGGACACCGCCTTCGTGGTGGGCGGGGACGTGACCGACCCCGGCCCCTACCCCGACGCCCTCAGCTTCCTGCAAGACTTCCTCGACGCCGACCCCGGGCTGACCGCGGTGGGCGTCACCTCCTACCCCGACGGCCATCCCCTCATCGACGACCGGACCCTGCACGAGGCCCTGCACGCCAAGCAGGAGCTGCTGGCCTCCGCCGGGCTCGCCGGGTACTGCAGCACCCAGATGTGCTTCGACCCCGGCAAGATCGCAGGCTGGCTGGCCGCCGAGCGGGATCGGGGCCTGAGCCTGCCCGTTCATCTGGGCATCGCCGGCATCGTGGACCGGGCCAAGCTGCTGGCCATGGGGGCCCGGCTCGGGATCGGCCCGTCGCTGCGCTATCTGCGCAAGAACCGGGCCGCCATCGCCAAGATGATGACCTCGCTGAGCTACGACCCCAACGACCTGCTCGTCGCCCTGAGCCATCGGCTCGACGACCTCGGCGTCGCCGGCCTGCACGTGTTCACCTTCAACCAAGTGGAGGCCACCGCCCGCTGGCGCTCCGACAACCTCCACCCCGCCCCCGCAAGCTGAACCGCGTGGCAGACTGGCCGGTGTGAGCGCGTCGGTTGCCTATCCGCCGGTTGAGCCGTTCCTCGACGACCCCGACGACGAGCTCAGGCGCCTGCTGGCCGACCTGGCCGCTGGCTACCGCTTGTTCGCCGCTCTGCGCTGGGGCGATCTGGGCGACGGCCACATCACCTGCCGCGACACCCGAAAGCCCGACCACATGTGGCTGCTGCGGGGCCGGACGCCCTTCGAGCGGGCCCGGCCCGACGACATGGTGCTGGTCGGCCCCGACGGCGCCGCCGTCGATCAAGTCGGCCAGCCGGCCGACATCAACAACACCGCCTACTACATCCACCACCCGATACACGAGGCCCGGCCCGAGATCGGGGCGGTGGCCCACGTCCACACCGGCTGGGGCACGCCCTTCGCGGCCGAGCGGCGGTCCATCGAGCCCATCAGCCAGGAGTCGACCGTCTTCTTCGAGAACCACTCCCTGTTCGACGACGAGGAGATCCAGATCCTCTCGACCGACGGGGGCAAGCGCATCGCCGCCGCTCTGGGCGAGAGGAGGGCCGTCGTGCTGGCCAACCACGGCCTGCTCACCGTGGGGTCCAGCCCCGCCGACGCGGTGGGCTGGTTCGTGATGATGGAGCGGGCGGCCGAGGCCCACATGAAAGCCCCCCGGGCCCGGCCCATCTCAGCCGAGGCGGCCCGGACGGCCCGCGACGACCTGGACGACCCCCACCTGGGCTGGAACCTGTTCTGCACCGCCACCCGCCGCCACCTCCCCTCTTAGGTCCCCCCTCTCGGATTCCCCCCTCGGGTCTCCTCCCTCTCGGGTTTTCTGAGCAAAAACCATCGCTATAGCGCAAATAAATGCTCAGAAAACCCGGGGGGGGCCAAACCCGGGGGGGCCAAACCCGTGGGTCGGACAGGGGCCAGGGCCTCCGACCGGGGTGAGGGGCGGAGGCGGGTCGGTTAGAGAGCGCCTTGCATGCGGGCCGCGGCCAGGGTGTTCTCCAGCAGGCAGGCGATGGTCATGGGGCCGGTGCCGCCGGGCATGGGGGTGACGGCGCCGGCCACCGCCTGCACCCCGTCGAAGTCGACGTCGCCCACGATCCCCTCCGCGGTCCGGGAGATCCCCACGTCGACCACCGCCGCGCCGGGGCGCACCCAGTCGGCGGTCACCAGGCCGGCCATCCCGGCCGCGGCCACGATGATGTCGGCGCTGCGGCACAGGCCCGCCAGGTCGGCGGTGCGGCTGTGGGCCAGCGTGACGGTGGCGTCTGTCCCCTTGCGCCCCAGCAGCAGCACCTGCGGCAGCCCCACCAGGGTGGAGCGGCCGATCACCACCGCCCGCCGCCCGGAGGTCTCCACGCCGTAGCGGTCCAGCAGCCGCATGACCCCCAGCGGGGTGCAGGGCACGTGGCCGGCCCGGCCCCTCACCAGGTTGCCCATGGAGCGGGGGGTCAGCCCGTCCACGTCCTTCTCTGGGGGCAGCAGGTCGAGCACCGCGTCGGCGTCGAGGCCGGCGGGCAGGGGCAACTGCACCAAGATCCCGTGGACTCCCGAGTCGGCGGCCAGCTCGGCCACCGCCTCCTCCACGCCGGCCTGGCCGGCGTCGGCCGGCAGCTCGACGTGGCGGGACTCCATCTGGGCCTCGGCCGCCTTGCGCTGCTTGTTGCGCACGTAGATGCGGCTGGGCCGGTCCTCCCCCACCAGCACCGTGGCCAGGCACACCGGGGGCCGCCCGGCCGCTTCGATGGTCTCGGCCAGCCGGGCCACGATCTCGTCCCGCAGCCGGTTGCCGTCCATCAAGACGGCCCCGCCGCCGGTGCGGTCGAACTCTCGGTCGCCGCTCGTTGCGTCGCCAGCCATCAGCACTCCCATCTTCCTCAGGTTTTTCTGAGCATAAGCTGCCGGAACAGCGATGATCTTTGCTCAGAAAACCGGAGGGCCCGGGTTTTCTGAGCATCCGATTGCCATATAGCGCCGATCTTTGCTCAGAAAACCGGAGGGCCCGGGTTTTCTGAGCATCCGATTGCCATATAGCGCCGATCTTTGCTCAGAAAACCGGAGGGCCCGGGTTTTCTGAGCATCTGATTGCCGTATAGCGACCATTTTTGCTCAGAAAACGCCAAGGACCCGGAAGGGCGAGATTCTCTGAGCATCCGATTAGGCGCATGGCCGCAGACTCCTGCCCGCAAGCCCGAAGGGGGGCGGGACCGTAGGATGGGCCGATGCGGATCTTGTTCGCCGACAGCCTCGATCACGCCGCCGTCGAGAGGCTGCGGGACGCCGGCGAGGAGTGCGAGGTGCGGCCCGAGCTCACCGCCGCCGACCTCCCCGACCATGTGGCCGGGTTCGACATCCTGGTGGTGCGCAGCACTGAGGTGACCGCGGCGGCCATCGACGCCGGCACCGAGCTGGGCCTGATCGTGCGGGCCGGGGCCGGCACCAACACCATCGACTGCGGACGGGCGGCCGAGCGGGGGGTGTTCGTCTGCAACGTCCCGGGCCGCAACGCCGTGGCCGTGGCCGAGCTGGCCATAGGGCTGATGCTGGCCATCGACCGCCACATCGCTCCCGCCGCCGCCGACCTGCGGGCCAGCCGCTGGGACAAGAGGGCCTACAGCCGGTCCCGGGGCCTGCTCGGCGCCACCCTGGGGATCACCGGGATGGGCGCCATCGGCCTGGAGGTGGCCCAGCGAGCCGCGGCCCTGGGGATGCGGGTGATCGCCGAGGACAAGCCCCGGCGCCGGGAGGTGCGCCGCCGGATGGAGGCCATCGGCGTGACGACGGCGGCGGACCGGCCCGCCCTGCTGGCCGCCAGCGACATCGTGTCGCTGCACGTGCCGGGCGATCCCTCCACCGCGGGCATGGTGGACGCCGCCTTCCTGGCCGCCATGAAGCCCGACGCGGTGCTGATCAACACGTCCAGGGGCGATGTCATCGACGAGGCGGCCCTCGTCGCCGCCCTCGACTCCACCGAGCTGAGGGCGGGACTCGACGTCTTCTGCGACGAGCCGGACCGGCCGACCGGCGCCATCGACTCGGCCCTGGCCCGCCACCCGAAGGTCACCGGCACCCACCACATCGGGGCCTCCACCGAGCAGGCCCAGGCCGCGGTGGCCGAGGGCGCGGTCGAGCTGATCGAGGCCTACCGGGACGGCACGCTGATCGACTGCGTGAACCTGGAGCGGGCCCCCCGCCGCACCGCCACTCTGATGGTCCGCCACCACGACCGGGTCGGAGTGCTGGCCTCGGTGCTGGAGGAGCTGCGCCGCCACGAGGTGAACGTCGCCAACATGAGCAACCGGATCTTCGCCGGCTCGGTGGCGGCCGCGGCCACCATCGACGTGGCCGGAGCGGTCGACGACGACCTGCTCGACGCCATCCGGGCCCTCCCCGACGTGATCAACCTCTCGGTGTTCGAGGCATGACGGAGCCGACGATCGCGCCGTTCGCGGGCTGGCTGGTCAAGCCCGAATGGGCCGACCGGGTGATCAGCCGGGCCCACGACCACATGTCGGCCCAGGAGCGCCGGGCCATCATGGCCACCAACCCCTACAGCTATGTGAACGTCACCCGCAGCAGCGACGACGTGACCGAGCGGGACCTCTCAGTCGAGGACCTAGTGGAGCAGAGCGGGGCCGCCCTCACCCGGCTGCTGGACGAGCCCGTGTTCGAGCCGACCGGGCGGCCGGCGCTGTACCTGTACCGGATGACCGACGAGAGCTCCAGCCAGACCGGCATCGTCGGCACCGTCCCGCTGAGCGGCTTCGCCGACCGGAGCATCCGCGTCCACGAGAACGTCCGCGACGACCGCACCGAGCTGCTCACCCGCCACCTGCTGGGCATAGGGGCCACCTCCACCCCGGTGGCCATGACGCTGAGGGCCCCCGACGGGCTCGAGGAGGCCATGGCTGAGATCGTCGCGGCCTCGCCCCCCGACCTGGAGTTCGGGTCGACGGCGGTGCATCACCAGATCTGGACGGCGCCCGACGAATGGACCGAGCCGCTTGCCGAGCTGGTGGAGGGCCGGACGCTGTACGTGACCGACGGACACCACCGCTCGGCCGCGGCCCGGCGGGCCCTGGCCTCCGACCCCGCCGACCCGGTCCTGGCCCGCATTCTGGCCGTGGTCTTCCCCCACGACCAGCTCCGTGTGACCTCCTTCCACCGGCTCGTGGCCGACCGGTCCCGCCGGCCGGCGGCAGAGGTGCTGGCCGCCCTGTCTGAGGCGGCGAGCGTGGAATCGGTGATGGCGGCCGAGGAGGCCTGGCCCCGGCGCAAGGGAGAGCTGGGCCTGTATGCGGCCTGGTCCTGGCATCGGCTGGGCCTGCCCGCCCCCGAAGACGCCTCGGCGGTGGCCCGCCTCGACGTCGAGCGCCTCCGCCGCGGCCTCATCGACCCGATACTGGGCGCCGACGAGCTGGGCGGCGACGGCGCGGTGGACTACCTGCCCGAGACGGCCGGCCTGGGGGAGCTGGTGCGCCGCTGCGGCGCCGAGGACCGTTTGGGGTTCGTGGTTCACCCGATGTCGGTGGGAGAGCTTATGGCCGTGGCCGACGAGGGGGCTTTGATGCCGCCCAAGTCGAGCTTTTTCACCCCTAAGCCCCGGGCGGGGGCTTTCCTCCGGGTGCTGGGGCGAGGGCCGACCGCTCATCTGCCTCCTTCTTGAGATCCTCCATCCCCCCGGCTGGCGGGTCCTGTCACGGGCGCGGTTTTGCCGCGGGGCGGCAAAACCTTGCCCCCGTGCCACCCACCAGCCTACGTATTCGGCGCGTCCCAGCTCTATCGCGGAGCCGCCGTCGACGAGGCTGGCCCCCGTGGCATCTACCAGCCTACGTATTCGGCAACGGCCGAACTCTTAGGCGGCGGCATTTATGGCGGATCTTAGGATGGTGATTCCTTCGTCTATTTCGGGGGGGGTTACGTTTAGCATGGGGGTTATTCGGATTACGTTGCCGTAGAGGCCTCCTCGTCCTACTAGTAGGCCTTGGCGGCGGCACTCCTCTAGTACGGCTGAGGTTTTGGCCCGGTCGGGTTCCAGTGAGTCGTCGTGGACGATCTCTAGGGCTTGCATCAGGCCTCGGCCTCTTAGCTCGGCTATCCAGGGGGTCTGATCGGCGGTTTCGGCCAGGCCTTCGGTCAGGCGGCGGCCCATGTGCAGGGCGTTGGACTGGAGGTCGTCGTCCAGCACCCTCTGCAGGGTGGCCAGGCCGGCTGCGGCCGACAGGGGGTTGCCGCCGAAGGTGGAGAAGTGGGTTGCGTCGATGGCGTCGGCTATCTCGGCCCGGGCCACCACACCGGCCAGGGTGACGCCGTTGGCCGCGCCCTTGGCGAAGGTCAAGATGTCGGGGACGATCCCGTGGGCCTCATAGCCCCAGAAGTGGTCGCCGGTGCGGCCCCAGCCGGTCTGCACCTCGTCGGAGATGAACAAGATGCCGTGGCCGGCCAGCACCTTGCCCATGGCCCCGAAGAAGCCGTCGGGGGGCACGGCAAAACCGCCCACGCCCTGGATGGGCTCGGCGATGAGCGCGGCCACCGTCCCGGCGGTGGTCATGTCCATGATCTGCACCAAGTCGTCCACGCAGGCCTGGGTGTAGGCCTCGTCGTCGAGGGACCGGAACGGGCTGCGGAGCCGGTAGCCGCCGTGAACGAAGCTCACGTTCAGGCCGGTGAAGCTGGTGGACGACCAAGCCCGCTGGGCGGTGACGGCCTGGGTGGCGAAAGATCGGCCGTGGTAGCTGTTGCGCAGGGCCAGGATCTGGTTGGAGCCCCGGTAGGCGGTGGCCATCAGCAGGGCGGCGTCGTTGGCCTCCGACCCCGACGGGGTGAAGAACACCCGGGCGTCGGGGATGCCCGACACCCGGGCCACGGCCTCGGCCAGGGCGATCATCGGCTCGCTCAGATACAGGGTGGAGGTGTGGGCCACCTTGGCCGCCTGTTCGGCCACGGCCGCCACCACGCCCGGCTCGGCGTGGCCGATCATGGTGGTGAGCACGCCGCCGAAGAAGTCGAGGTAGCGGTTGCCCTCGACATCCCACACATAGGAGCCGGCGCCCCGGTCGATGGAGATCGGCTGCTCGTAGAGCGGGTTCAAGAAGCCGGGCAGGACGGCCCGGTAGCGGGCGAACATCTCGGCGTTGGTGGTCACGACAGCCTCCTCGGTCGAGCCCCCGTCGCCACGGGCGGCGGTCACCGCTGCTCCGGGTCAGCGGCGTCGGCGGCGGATTCCATGGCCTCGGCGATCAGCCTCAGCAGCTCGTCGTACTCGATGCATTGCGGGTACTGCCCGATCCGCTCGGCCAGCGCGGCCGGGGGCCGGAACAGTATCCCGGCGTCGGCGGCGGCCAGCATGGACAGGTCGTTGTAGGCGTCGCCCACCGCCGCCACCCGATAGTTGAGCGACCGGAAGGCCCGCACCGCATGCACCTTCTGGTCGGCCATCCGCAGCCGGTAGCCGACTATGCGGTCCCCGGCGATCTTCAGGCGATGGCACAGCAGCAGCGGGCAGCCCAGGAGACCCATGAGGGGCCGGCCGAACTCCTCGAAGGTGTCCGACAGCAGCACCACCGGGGTGCGGGACCGCAGCTCGTCGAGGAACGCCCTGGCCCCCTCCAGCGGCTCTAGGCCCGAGATGACCTCCGAGATCTGAGACATGGTGATCCCGTGCTCGTCCAAGGCGGCGAGACGCTTGTTCATCAGGGCCTCGTAGTCGGGCTCATCCCTGGTGGTGCGGCGCAGGGAGTCGATGCCGGTGGCCTCGGCCACCGCGATCCACACCTCGGGGGTCAGCACGCCCTCCACGTCCAGGGCGGCCATCCACTGCCGGGGAGCGGTCACGGGTCCGTCCCGGTTGCGGCTCCCGGCCCGGTCGCGGCGTCCTCGGCCCCGTCGCCGTCCCCGTCACGGCTGGCCCCGGTCGCGGCGTCCTTGGTCCCGTCGCGGTCGTGGCCGGGCTCGGTCACGTACCCCTGGGCCAGGTCGTCGCGGACGGCCTCGGGGGACCGCCGGGCCGGGTCGCCCCAGCCGCCCCCGCCGGGCAGCTCGAAGATCAGGCGGCGGCCGGCGGGCACGAGCTGCTTGCCCTTGGCGTCGAAGGGCGAGCCGTCGTCCATGCTCACCCGGCCAGCGGCCCCGTCGCCGCCGCCCCGGCGGCCCCGGGCCGGGTTCTCCACCCGGTCGAACATGGCGCTGAAGTGAAGCTCGTAGCCCTCGGCCGGGCCCAGCTCGATGACCTGGCCCAGTCCGCCCCGGTGCATCCCGGCACCGCCCGAGTCGGGCCGCAACTCCTTGCGCCAGATGACTATGGGGCCGACCTGCTCGGTGGCCTCCACCGACATAGTGCGCACCCCGCTGGGGAAGGCGGTGGCGCTGAGCCCGTCCAGCCGGGGCCGGGCCCCGGTGCCGCCGCTGTTGAACATCAAGATCTCAGCCGGAGGCCGGTCGCGCCCGCCGTCGTCTTCAGCCGCGCCGCCGTGGGTACCGGCACCGTCAGCCAGAGCGCCGTTGTCGCCGGGGGCACCGTCACCGGAAGCCTCGCCGACAGGGGCGCCGTTGCCGGAAGCCCCGCCGACGGGGGCGCCGTTGTCGGAGAGGGCGCTCGCGCCGCCGGGGGCGCCAACCGCCCGGGCCCCGGCCTGGAAGTTCCACAGCGCCCCCGAGCCCTCGGCCGGCACCACATCGGGCAAGACCTCGGCCAGGGCCCCCAGGCACAGGTCGGTCACGAAATGGCCGATCACATGGCGCACCGACACCGGGTCGGGGGGCCGGGCGTTGAGGATGCACCCGGCGGGGGCGCTCACCGTGAACGGGGCCAGCGAGGCGGCGTTGTTGGGCGTGCCGGGGGCCAGCGCGCACAGCAGGCCGTAGGTCATGTAGGCCCGGCTGTAGGCGATGGGGACGTTGATCCCGTGCGAGCTGACCGGCGAGGTGCCGGCGAAGTCGGCGTGTATGCGGCCGCCGCCCACCTCGAGCTCCACGGCCAGGGAGATGGTCCGGTTGTAGCCGTCCACGTCCATGGCGTTGGCGTAGGCGCCGGGCGGGACCCGCTCGACGGCGGCCCGGACGGCCGCGGCGGTGCGGTCGAAGATGAAGGAGGCGATGGGCTCGACGTCGTCGAGGCCCAGCTCGTCGAGCATGTCGCCCAGCCGCTGGATGCCGGTGTCGTTGCAGGCGGCCAGCGAGTGGACGTCGCCCACCACCTGGTCGGGCTCGCGGACGTTGGCCCGGATCACCGCGATCAGGTCGCGGTTGAGCCGGCCCCGCTCGGCCAGCTTCATCACCGGTATGAACAGCCCCTCCTCGTAGATCTCCGAGGCGTCGGGCCCGAAGCCCCGGCCCCCGATGTCCACCACGTGGGCGGTGGCGCCGAAGTAGGCGATCAGCCGGTCGGCCCGGAACACGGGGGTGACCACGGTGATGTCGTGGAGGTGGCCGGTGCCCTTCCAGGGGTCGTTGGTGAGGTAGACGTCGCCGGGGTAGATGCGGTGGGGGCCGATCCCCTCGATGAAGTGATCGACCGCTGCGGCCATGGTGTTGACGTGGCCGGGCGTGCCGGTGACGGCCTGGGCCATCATCCGGCCCTCGGTGTCGAAGACGCCGGCCGACAGGTCCCCGGCCTCGCGGACGCTGGTGCTGAAGGCGGTGCGCACCAAGCTGAGGGCCTGCTCCTCCACCACCGAGATCAGCCGGTTCCACATCACCTGCAGAGCCAGATCGCGCCCCCCGCCCTTCGGATCTTCCCTTTTCGGGTTTTCTGAGCAAAAATTTGCGCTATCCGCAAACGGATGCTCAGAAAAACCGTGGGAGGGGGCGGTCACGGGGCGATCCCGGCGGGAGCGGGCCCGGAGGCGCGGATCAGCAGGCAGCCGTCGGGCTGCATGACCGCGGTGTGGCCCGAGGACAGCACGGTGGTGGTCTGGGGCTCGACGATGGCGGCCGGGCCGTCCACCCGCCCGCCGACGCCGATGGAAGACCGCTGCACCGCCGAGCCATCGGCGGGGGCCATGGCCGCGGTGTCGAACATCCGCCGCCGCCCGGCCGCCGGCGCGGGCCCCGAGGCAGACACCCGCTCCACCCGGACCGCCGGAGCCCTCGGAACCCAGGCCTTGACCGACCAGCTCACCGCCTCTATGGCCAGCCCCTCGATGGCCCGGCCGAAGAGGCTCTCGTATGCCTTGGTGAACTCGACGGCCAGCAGCTCGCGGCCCTGGGCGTCGAAGGAGTCGGAATCGATCTCCACCGGTATCTCCCAGCCCTGGCCGGCGTAGCGCATATAAACCTGCCGCTCGATCAGGGGCTCTACGGCGCCGCCGTCCGATCCCGTCCCCGACCCCCCGCCGCCAGCCGCGTCATCTGCGTCCTGGCCCCCATACCCGCCGGCCGCGCCCGCGGCCACGCCGGAGGCCACGAAGGACGACGCCTCCGCCACCAGCTCGGCCACCACCGCGTTTACCTCGTCGGGGTCGAAGCGGTCGAGGGCCACGTAGTGGCTGCGGACGGCCTCATAGGCGAAGGGGGCCCGCAGGAACCCGATGGCCGACCCCACCCCGGCGCCGGGCGGGACCAGCACCTCGTCGATGCCCAGCTTCTGGGCCAGGCGGACGGCGTGCAGAGGGGCCGCGCCCCCGAAGGCGATCATGGTGAACCCCGACAGGTCCTTGCCGTTCTCCACCGCGTGGACCCGGGCCGCGTTGGCCATGTTCTCGTCCACCATCTCGGAGACGCCCACCGCGGCGGCCCCAACCTCGAGCGAGAGCGGCCCGCCCACCTCCTCGCCGATGGCCCGGGCGGCCGCGTCGGAGTCCAGGTCGATCCCGGCCGCCCCGAAGGTCTCGGGGGTCAGCCGTCCCAGCACCAGGTCGGCGTCGGTGACGGTGGGTCGGGCCCCGCCGCGGCCGTAGCAGGCCGGGCCGGGATCGGCGCCCGCGCTGTCGGGGCCGACCCTGATGCGGCCGAGCTGGTCTACGGCGGCCACCGACCCCCCGCCGGCCCCGATCTCGATCATGTCGATGACCGGGATGGACACAGTCATGCCGCTGCCCTTCTTGAAGCGGGTGGTGCGGGCCACCTCGAAGGTCCGGGCGGTGCGGGGGGCACCGTCGGTGATGAGGCAGATCTTGGCGGTGGTGCCGCCCATGTCGTAGCTGAGCGCCCGGTCCAGCCCGTGCCGGGCGGCGGTGTCGGCCGCGAAGATGGCGCCCCCGGCCGGCCCCGACTCCACCAGCCGGACCGGGAACCGGGCCGCGCTCTCCAGGCTCATGAGCCCGCCGCCGGAGTGGATCATGTGGACCGGGCCGCGCATCCCCCGGTCCCGCAGCCCGTCGGCCAGCCTGCGGAGGTAGGCGGCCATGGCCGGCTGGACGTAGGCGTTGGCGCAGACGGTGGTGAACCGCTCCAGCTCGCGCATCTGGGGCGACACCTCCGAGGAGATGGACACGGCCACGCCGTCGGCCGCCTCGGCCAGGATGTCGCGGAAGCGGCGCTCGTGGGCCGGGTTGCGGTAGCTGTGCATGAACCCCACCGCCACCGCCTCGTACCCCCGCCGGGCCAGCTCGACGGCCAGGGCCCTGGCCCCGTCCTCGTCGAAGGGGATCAGCACCTGGCCCTCGGCGCCCATCCGCTCGGTGACCGCGTAGCGGTGCCGGCGCTCGACGATGGGGGGCGGCAGCACGATGTCGAGGTCGTACTGCTCGAACCGGCTCTCGGTGCGGGTCTCGATCACGTCCCGGAACCCGGCGGTGGTGACGAAGGCGCAGAAGGCGCCCCGGCGCTGGATCAGGGCGTTGGTGGCCAGGGTGGTGCCGTGGACGACGCTGGAGATCTCGGCCACGGCGGCGCCGGCCCGGGCCGCCACCTCCTCCACCCCTTCGAGCACGCCCCGCTCGGGGGCGTCCGCCGTGGTCAGGACCTTGGCGGTGACGAGCCCGTCGTCGGCCGCCGCGGAGCCGCGGCCGCCCGCCCCGGCGCCGGTCTCCAGGACGACGTCGGTGAAGGTGCCGCCGACGTCGACCCCCAGCCTCACCGCCCCGGCCTCACGGCTCTCACAACCGGCCCGCGAACCGAGCCTCCGCCCTCACCGCCCGGCTTCAGGGCTCCCGGCTTCAGGGCTCCCGGCCTCATGGCCAGAGCCTACCGGTGGCCGGGTTGGGGGGTCGGCGCAGGGTCAGCCCCCCATGGCCTCCATGGCCCCGCGCTCCAGCTCCTCGCTGTCTACGTCGGCGATGTGGGTGGACACGTTCCAGCGGTGGCCCCAGGGATCGAGGAACTGGCCGGACCGGTCGCCGTAGAACTGGTCCTCCACCGGCCGGAGGGCGGTGGCCCCGGCCGCCAGGGCGGCGGCGTAGGCGGCGTCGGCGTCGGGAACGTAGACGCTCACCGTGGCGGGCGTGCCCCCGATGGCCTTCGGCCCCCGCACCCCCATGTCGGGGTACTCGTCGGACACCATGACCAGCGACTCGCCGAAGGCCAGCTCGGCGTGGCCGACCTTGCCGTCGTGCTCGTAGCGGACCCGCTCCTCGGCACCCAGCACCTCCTTGTAGAACTCGATGGCGTCGGCGGCCCCGTCGATGGCCAAAGCCACCGAGACCATCGGATAGTCCCCCGGCTTCCAATGAACCATGCGAAACACTCCTTCCAGCTCGCTGCGGACTGTGCCCGGCAGTTTTGCGTCAGTCTGGCAGGACCACCGCTCCTCTGCCTTCCGCCAGCCGGATCAAGCCGCCAAGTCAGGCCCGATGTAGATCACCTCGACGGCGTCGACATCGCCGCGCCAGAGAATCAGCCAGTCCCCACCCGACCCTCTCACCGGAATGCCCCACAGGTCCTGCTGGTAGCGCCGCCGCCGGACGCGGTCGTCGCCAGGATTGTCTCTGAGGAGTTTCAAGAGTTCCACGACACGGTCGGCGAGCTGTCTGCGAGTTGGGTTGTGCTTCAGCCCCTCAAGCTGGGCTCGGGCCTCGGGTTTAGCTGTTAGTGCAGCCATTAAATTGATTATAACTGAAAATTATTTAGATTCAATGAGTTGCGTGTCTGCACCCGAGGGGCTAGCATGACATGCGATGCTTTCCGAGGTGGGGCTGCCCGAACACGACATGGCTTTGCTGGCGCGGCCCGATCTTCTGAGGCTCTTGAACGAAGACCGGGCGCGGCGGGTGGAGATGCCCGTCGAAACGACCAGGGAGACGGCGGCCGACGACCTCGCCTACCTGGCCGTTTACCGGGCCCGGCACGTCACCGATCAGAGTGAGCCTCAGGTCTCGGTCCCCCACGCACGTTTCGAGGAGGCGGTTGACGCAGCCCGCGAAGCTTCCGACGAGGACGAGGCCTGGGCAGCCGCCCGGCAGTTCTTCGGAGACGACGACGCCCTCTCGGCCCTAGAGGCCATGGACGGCGCTGCTCGGGTTTTCTGAGCATCCGTTTGCGCTATAGCGACAATTTTTGCTCAGAAAACCCGGGAGAGGCCCGAAACCGGGCGAGGTCGGACACCGGGAGAGGCCGGGAGGGGGCGGCGGGCGATCGGGGCTCCGCTTCGTGGCGGCGAGGGCTGACTGGGTAGCGTGTCGCCCGTATGACCGCCCCCCGACCCGAGCCCGGTCCCGTCTCTGTGCCCGACCGGCCCGGTCTCGAGGGGATCGAAGCCCGCTGGGACGCGGTCTGGGAGGACGAGGGGATCTACCGGTTCGATCCCCCCGAGTCCCGGGAGCAGGTCTTCTCCATCGACACCCCGCCGCCCACGGTGAGCGGCTCCCTGCACGTGGGCCACGTGTTCAGCTACACCCACACCGACACCGTCGCCCGCTACCAGCGCATGGCCGGGCGGGCCGTCTTCTACCCCATGGGCTGGGACGACAACGGCCTGCCCACCGAGCGCCGGGTGCAGAACTACTACGGCGTGCGCTGCGACCCGTCCCTGCCCTACGACCCCGACTTCGCCCCGCCCCCCGACTCCGGCGACCCCAAAGCCCTGGCCAAGCGGGACGAGATCGCGGTCAGCCGGCCCAACTTCATCGATCTGTGCGAGCGGCTGACCGTCGAGGACGAGAAGGCCTTCGAGCACCTGTTCCGGCACCTGGGCCTGTCGGTGGACTGGTCCCGCACCTACGCCACCATCGACGAGCACTGCCGCCGGGTGTCCCAGCTCGCCTTCCTGGAGAATCTGGAGCGGGGCGAGGCCTACCAGATCGACGCCCCGTCGCTGTGGGACGTCACCTTCGGCACCGCGGTGGCCCAGGCCGAGCTGGAGGACCGGGAGCGGCCCGGCGCCTACCACAAGCTCCGCTTCCGGGCCGCCGACGGCGGCGGAGACGTGTGGATCGACACCACCCGGCCCGAGCTGGTGGTGTCGTGCGTGGCCCTGGTGGCCCACCCCGACGACGAGCGATACCGGCCGCTGATCGGCACCACGGCGCGCAGCCCGGTGTTCGACGTGGAGGTGCCGGTGAAGGCCCACGAGCTGGCCGACCCCGAAAAGGGCACCGGCGCGGCCATGATCTGCACCTTCGGCGACACCACCGACGTCACCTGGTGGCGCGAGCTCGACCTGCCGGTGCGGACCGTGATCGGGCGCGACGGCCGCTTCGCCGCCGAGCCGCCCGACGCAGTGACCTCCGCCGCGGGCCGGGCCGCCTACGCCCGGCTGGCCGGCCGGACGGTGGGGCGGGCCCGAGCCGAGATGGCCGCCATCCTGGCCGAAGCCGGCGAGATGGACGGAGAGCCCCGGCCCATAACCCACGCGGTGAAGTTCTTCGAGAAGGGCGACCGGCCCCTGGAGATCGTGTCGAGCCGCCAGTGGTACATCCGCAACGGCGGCCGCGAGCCCGAGCTGCGCCGGGCCCTGGTGGAGAGGGGCCGGGAGATGAACTGGGTGCCCGGCTACATGCGGGCCCGCTACGAGAGCTGGATCGACGGGCTCAACGGCGACTGGCTGATCAGCCGCCAGCGCTTCTTCGGGGTGCCCATCCCCCTGTGGTATCCGGTGGGCGACGACGGCGCCCCCGACTGGGACCGCCCCATCGAGCCCGACCGGGACCGCCTCCCCATCGACCCCTCCGCCGACGCCCCGCCCGGCTGCGACGAGGCCGACCGGGGCCGCCCCGGCGGCTTCGTCGGCGACCCCGACGTGATGGACACCTGGGCCACGTCGTCGCTCACCCCCCAGATCGCCACCGGTTGGCGCACCGACCCCGGCCTGCACGCCGTCACCTACCCCATGGACATGCGGCCCCAGGGCCACGACATCATCCGGACCTGGCTGTTCTCCACCGCGGTGCGGGCCCATCTCGACACCGGCGGCGCGCCCTTCGCCAACTGCGCCCTGTCGGGCTGGATCCTCGACCCGGACCGCAAGAAGATGTCCAAGTCGAAGGGCAACGTGGTGGTGCCCGTCGACCTGCTCGAGACCTACGGGGCCGACGCGGTGCGGTACTGGGCCGCCTCGGGGCGCCCCGGCACCGACACCGCCTTCGACGAGCAGCAGATGAAGATCGGCCGCCGCCTGGCCATCAAGATCCTCAACGCCTCCAAGTTCGTCCTGAGCTTCGACCCGGCCGGCGGGGCGGACGCGGCCAGCGAGGGTGACGGCGGGAGCCTCGACGCCAGCGGGGCGGACTCGATCGGCGGGACGGGCGGCGCCGGGGCGGACGCTGGCGACGGCCCGGGCGGCGGCGAGATCGCCGAGGCTCTGGACCGCTCGATGCTGCACAACTTGGCCGATCTGGTCGAGGCCGCCACCCGGGCCTTCGAGGCCTTCGACTACGCTCGGGCCCTGGAGCGCACCGAGTCGTTCTTCTGGGGCTTCACCGACGACCACCTCGAGCTGGTCAAGGCCCGGGCTTACGGCGAGCACGGGCCGGCCCCGGCCGCCTCGGCCCGGGCCGCCCTGCGTGAGGCGCTGGCCGTCCTCCAGAAGCTGTTCGCCCCCTTCCTGCCCTTCGTGGCCGAGGAGGTGTGGCGCTGGTGGCACGGCGCCTCGGTCCACGCCTCGGCCTGGCCGGACCCTGACCGGCTCCGCGAGCTGGCGGACGGGGCCGGGCCGGCGCCCAGCGCGGTGGCCTCGGCGGTGCTGGGCGAGGTGCGGCGGGCCAAGTCCGAGACCCGCCGGCCGCTGCGGACACCGGTGCTGCGGACCACCGTCACCGACACCGCCGACCGACTCGCCGTCCTCGACGCGGTGGCCGGCGACGTGAGAGCGGCCGGGCGCATCGGAGAGCTGGTAACCGTGCCCGGACCGGCTTTCGCAGTCGAGTCCGAGCTGCAACCCCCCGACTCGGCAGGCTGAACCGCCACCCCGGGGCCGGGCGAGCCCGTTAGGGTCGCAGGGTGCGGATTCTGGTAACCAACGACGACGGCATCGACTCCACCGGGCTGCACGTCCTGGCCCGGGCCATGAGGCCGTTCGGGGACGTGGTGGTGGTGGCCCCCGACGACGAGTACTCCGGGTACGGCGCGGCCCTGGGGCCGCTGCACCTGCTCGAGCCCGAGGTTCACCGCACCGGGATCATCGACGGGATCGACGACGCCTGGACGGTCTCCGGCTCCCCCGCGCTGTGCGTGATGTTCGGCCGGCTGGGCATGTTCGGCCCCCACGACTTGGTGGTGGCGGGGATCAACCCCGGCGCCAACGTGGGCCGGTCGGTGTACCACTCCGGCACCGTCGGGGCCTGCCTGACCGCCCGCAACGGCGGTCTGAGCGGGGTGGCGGTGAGCCAGTCGGTCCTGGCCTTCGGGGTGGAGGGCCAGGGCTGGGAGGAGGCCCTGGTCCATCAGAAGTGGCACACCGCCGCGGCGGTGGCGGCCGCGGCGGTGGAGGGCCTGGTCACGGACCTGCCCGCCAGCCCGGTGGTGTTGAACATCAACGCGCCCAACCTCGAGATGGACGAGGTCAAGGGATGGAAGCGGACCGAGGTGGGGGTGCAGCCGCCCCGGTCGGTGGCCACCGCCGAGCTGGAGCCCCGGCCCGGCCACCAGGACGCCTACCGGGTGAAGATGGACTGGGGCGAGGCCGTGCCGCTGCCCGAGCACACCGACGGGGGCGCGGTCATGGCCGGCTGGGTGTCGCTGGGCTGGCTCAGCAAGCTGGAGGCGTCCGAGCCCCCCGGCGGCGGTACGGCCGCGGCCGAAGCCGGGGTGGACCGGCTGCTAAGCGCTTGAAGCGGGGCCAGAACCTCGACGTGCCGGCGGAGCACGGGCTTCCCGCCGCCTCGGTCGGCTGCTAAGAGATTGAGTGGGGCCAGAACTTCGACAGCAGGCTCATGCGGCGCCTGCCGGTTGCCACGCGCATGAACCGGGCGGCCAGCACCCCGTAGCGGCGTCGAGAGTTGGCGTGGTCGAACAGGACGTTTTGCTCGAAACTGGCGTAGGCGCCCTCCAGCTTCTCGTAGCAGCCGACGAATTGGGGGACGAGTTCGGGGGAGAACAGGCCGACCACGTCCCAGTCGAAGCAGATCGGCTCCTGGGGAGTCGGCTCCCCGTGCACGTCGGTGAGCAGGAGCATCAGGCCGCCCACCGCGGTGACCCGCTTGATCTCCGCCACGGTGTCGCCGAGGTCGTCCACGTGGTCGAGCGAGTTGAAGGAGCAGACGATGTCGAAATGGCCGTCGGGATAGGGGATGGACTCGGCCCGGGCCTCGACATAGGTCATGGCGTGGTCGGCCGCGCCCATCTTCAGGTACTCCCCGGCGAGCGGATCGACGCCCACCCGCTCCCGGGCCATCGTCGCCCACTCAAGCGACCCGCGCGGGCCGCAGCCGACGTCGAGCACGCGCTTGCCGGCGTAGTCGTCGGCGGTCAGGCCGAAGCGCGACGTGTAGAAGCGCTCGAACCAGGCGCGGTGGAACCGGCCCTCGCTGTCCCTCTTCACCTTGGACCAGTACGAGAGCTCCCCGGCCTTCTTGCGCTCGGCGCTCGCGTCGTCCATGGCTCTTCCTTGACTGCGCCGGTTGGTGGGCAGCGGCTCCGGCCGGCACCCGATAGGTGGAATAGTCGGCGGAATCCGGGGCGACTCGATGCTAACAGCGGACGACAATGAGCCATGCTCCTGGCTGACCTGGTGGCGGCTATGACCGCGGCGGTGGCGGCCACGGCTTCGCGGGGGCCATGAGGCTGGCTGAGCTGGTGGCGGCCACCAAGGGGGTGGCGGCCACCTCGTCGCGCACGGCCAAGGCCGAGGCGCTGGCCGAGCTGCTGCGGCGGGCCGGGGCGGCCGAGGCGGCGGTGGTGGCCCGTCTGGTCGCCGGCGACCCCCGCCAGGGCCGGATCGGGGTGGGGTGGGCCACCGTGGCCGCAATGGGCGCCGAGCCGGACGGATCGCCAGGGTCCGAGCCGAGGCAGAACAGCTCGCCGGGGGCTGAGCCGGGGCCTGGGCCGGATGGCTCGCCGGGGGCTGAGCCGGGGCTTACGGTGGCCGACCTGGACTCGCTGCTTGACGCGGTGGCGGCCGCGTCGGGGCCGGGTTCGACGGGCCGGCGCACCGGCCTGATCGAAGGCTTCCTGGCCCGGGCCACGCCGGCCGAGGCCGGGTTCCTGCGACGGCTGCTGGTGGGCGAGCTGCGCCAGGGCGCAGGCGAGGGGGTCGTGGCCGAGGCGGTGGCCCGGGCCGCGGAGGTGCCTTCGGCCGCGGTGCGGCGGGCCCTGATGCTGTCGGGCGACCTGGGCGAGGTGGCCGAGACGGCCATGACCGGAGGGCGGGCCGGGCTGGAGGCGGTGGGCCTGGAGCTCTTCCGGCCCATCCGGCCCATGTTGGCCTCCACCGCGCCCTCGGCAGAGGCCGCCGTCTCGGAGATGGGCCGGGTGTCGGTGGAGTGGAAGCTGGACGGGATCCGAGTCCAGGTCCACCGCCGGGGCGACACGGTGCGGATCTGGACCCGCAATCTCAACGAGGTCACCGACCGGCTCCCCGAGGTGGTCGAGATCGTGCGAAGCCTCCCGGTCCGCTCCGCCGTCCTCGACGGCGAGCTGGCCGTCCTCGACCACGACCTGTCCCCCGGGGCGGCCTTCCAAGACACCATGAGCCGGTTCGGCACCGACGAAGAGGCCGATCGGGCGGTGGCTCTGCGGCTCACTCCCATGTTCTTCGATCTGGTCCACCGCGACGGCGCCGATCTGCTCGACGAGCCGCTGGAGCGACGGCTCGATCAGCTTGCCGAGGCAGCCGCCGGGCATCGGATCCCGGGGACGGTGACCGACGATCCGGCCGAGGCGGCCGCCATCTTCGCCGAGGCGGTCGGCCGGGGCCACGAGGGGGTGGTGGTCAAGGCGGCCGACTCAGCCTACGCCGCCGGGCGGCGGGGCAAGGCGTGGCGCAAGGTGAAGCCGGTCCACACCCTCGACCTGGTGGTGCTGGCCGTCGAGCCGGGCAGCGGGCGGCGGCGGGGCTGGCTGTCCAACATCCATCTGGGCGCCCGCGGCCCCGACGGCACCTTCGTCATGGTCGGCAAGACGTTCAAGGGCATGACCGACGAGATGCTGGAGTGGCAGACCCGGCGCTTCAAGGACTTAGCCGTCTCAGTGGAGAGATACGTAACCCGGCTGCGGCCCGAGCAGGTGGCGGAGGTGGCGGTGGACGGGGTGCAGCGGTCGAGCCGCTATCCGGGCGGAGTGGCCCTGCGCTTCGCCCGGGTCGTCCGCTACCGCTCCGACAAGCCCGCCGCCGAAGCCGACACCATCGAAGCCGTCCGCCGCCTGCTCTAGCGCCGCCGCCGAAGCCGCCCGCCGACGCACCGACAAGCCCGCCAGCCGAAGCCGTCCGCCGCCTGCTGTAGCACCGCCATCAGAGCCGCCCGCCGCCTGTTGTAGCACCGCCATCAGAGCCGCCCGCCGCCTGTTGTAGCACCGCCATCAGAGCCGCCCGCCGCCTGTTGTAGCACCGCCATCAGAGCCATCCGCCGCCTGCTTTAAGTCGCCTGTTGTAGCCTTGCCGCCATGCCCGGTCCCGCCGCTCCGACCGCCCCGCCCGCCGAGACCGTCACCGTCCCCGAGGTCGACACCCGCACGGAGCCGGTCACCGAGGAAGGCGACCACGACCGGTTCTCCCACTACACCCGCCGATCCGACGCGGCCCGGGCCTATGTGGAGGGCACCCCGGTGCGGGCGCTGTGCGGCAAGGTGTGGGTGCCGAGCCGGGATCCCTCGAGGTATCCGGTATGCCCGGAGTGCAAGAAGATCCGAGAGCTGCTGGGCCAGCGCCGCCGCAACTGAGCCCGCCGCCCGAGCCCCAGGGCCCTCCGCCGGACCCCGACGAGGGGCTGCCGCGCTGGAACCTGGTGGTCGGCTACCACCTCCAGGCGGTGATGGTGCTGATCCTGCTCCTGCTGGGGTTCTGGGGCCTTTGGAGGGTGGCCGTCCCCGCCATCAGCGACGCCCTCAACGGGCCGTACGCCGCGGTGGTGATCGAAAGCGGCGATGAGATACTCGACCCCACCGGAGAGGCGCCGCTCACCATCGCCGAGGTGGCCGACCTCCAGACCGCCCTGGCCGAGGCCGGCTACGACCCCGGCCCCATCGACGGGATCATGGGCGAGCGGACCCGCAAGGCCGCAGCCGAGGCCCGGGCCGTCCTCAATCTCCAACAGGAGTCGGACCGCCGGCTGCTGGAGGTCCTGACCCTGGCCGCCGAGCAGTCCGAACCGACCCCGGGCCAATGACCCGCCCCGCCGCCTCGACCCGACCGGAAGCCTCGTCCGAATCGGCTCCGTCGATACGGCCGGAAGCCTCGGCTGAACGGGCCATCGCCTCAGCAGATGCGGCGGCCTCGGAGGGTGCAGCGGCCTCGGTGGCCCCGGACGCCTCGACCGTCTTCCGGCCGAAGTACCGACTCGACATCTCCGTCGCCGTCATGTGGGTCAAGACGGTCAAGCCCCGCCGGGGCGTCTACTGGTGGGCCACCGACACGCCGCTGGGTCCGGCCACGGTCGCCTTCAGGACGGTCGGCGCCGAGGTCAGAGCCGACGGCTGGGGCCCCGGCGCGGGATGGGGGATCGAGCAGTTGCCCGCCCTTTTAGGCAACGACGACGACCCGTCGGGGTTCCGCCCCCTCGATCCGGTGGTGCGCGACCTCGCCGACCGGCGGGGGGCGCCCCGGATCGGCGCCACCGGCCGGTGGTACGAGGCCCTGGCCACCACCGCCCTGTTCCAGCGGGTGGTCCGGGCCGACGCCGCCGCCTCCGTCGCCCGGCTGGGCCGGCGCCACGGCCCGCCCCCGCCCGGGCCCGACGCCGCCGACTACCCGGCCGGCCGGGGGCCGGTGCCGGTCTTCCCCGGCCCCGAGGCGGTGAAGGGGCTGGCCGACCACCACTTCCACCGGGCCGGCGTGGAGCGGTCGCGGGCCCGGGTGGTGCGGATGGCGGCCGTTCACGCCGACCGGCTGGAGGGCCTGGGGGACCGGCCCGCGGCCGAGGCCCGGCAGTGGCTGACCAAGCTGCCGGGGGTCGGCGTATGGACCGCGGCCCGCACCACTGGCGCGGCGGCCGGGGACCCCGACGCCGTCCCGGTCGGCGACCTGCACGTCCCCAGGATCGTCACCTACGCCCTGACCGGCGAGAACGGCGGCGACGACGCCCGGATGCTGGAACTGCTCGAGCCCTACGCCGGCCACCGGGGCCGGGTGGTGAAGATGATCAAGGCGGCCGGGCTGGGCCCGCCCCGCCACTTCCCGGCCCCCACCCGCTTCGACATCAGCCGCCTCTAACCGTCTCCCTTTTCCCGGGTTTTCTGAGCAAAAACCATCGCTATACGGCAAGGATTTGCTCAGAAAACCCGGGGGCCTCGCGTTTTCTGAGCAGAAACCATCGCTATACGGCAAACGGATGCTCAGAAAAACCGAACCGCTGGTTTTCTGAGCAAAAATTGGCGCTATAGCGACAACGGTTGCTCAGAAAAACCGAAAGGGGTCAACCGGATCGGGGGCGCTTGGCTCGGGCGGCTTTGGCGGCGCGGTGGGCCAGGGTGCGCTCCACGTATCCGGCCACCTCGGGAGTCTTGCAGCCGGTCTGGCCGTGATCCACGGCCACGGGGCCGATGCGGCGGGCCGCGGCCAGCACTGAGCGGCGCAGGTTGCCGTCCCGCAGGGCGACGGCGATGAGGACCCCGTTCATCTCGTGGCGGACCCGGTTGGGCCGGGAACCGATCTCGGCCTCGATCTGGCGCACCAGGTCCCGCAGCTCGGTCGCGGTCCACACCTCGGGGTCCTCGGCCGTGCAGGCCACTATGAACCAGCCGATGGACGCCGACCACTCGCCCGGATCGTCGCGCCAGGCGTCGGACAGGGCCCGGGCCCATCGGGTGCGGGCGCACAGGCCGCCCAGCGCCTCGGCCAGGATGTAGTTGGTTGCGTCGCCCGCCCAGCGGCGGGCCGTCTCGGGGGTCACCGCGGCCGCCTCGGCCGTCTGCAGGGCCAGCACCCTGGCGTCGTGGTTGCCGGTGTCCCACAACTCCAGGGCCAGTTCGTGATCGACGCCGACCTGTTTGCGGATCAGGCCCAGGTTCTTGTAGCTCACCCCGAACATGGGCTCGGCCGCGCCGTGGCGGGCGTAGACCTTGCGGTTCTGAGCCGTGCCCGCCTCAGCCAGCATGGCCATCACCGAATCGACCTCCTCCCGCCGCCTCTCCCCCGACCCGGCAGGGCCCCGGGCACCCGCCTCCGGCCCGGTCTTGGCTCGGGCGCCCGCCCGCGGCCTCTCCCCCACGGCTCGGCTCCGGCAACCGGTCCGGCTCGGCTCGCCGGCCTCAGGCCAGGCCCAGCTCGGCCATCCGGTCCAGCACCCGCTCCTTCTCGGCCCCGATGGTGGTGTCGTCGCCGTGGCCGGTGTGGACGACGGTGTCGGCCGGCAGGGTCAGCAGCCGGTCGCGGATGCTGCGCAGGATGGTCGGCTCGTCGCTGAAGCTGCGGCCCGTGGCCCCCGGCCCGCCGCAGAACAGCGTGTCCCCCGACAGGACCCGGCCGTCGGCCGCGTCGTAAAAGCAGCAGCACCCGGGGGAATGGCCGGGGGTGTGAACCACCCCCAGCTCGCAGCCGCCGGCGGCCAGGGCCGATCCGGGCTCCAGGTCGCGGTCGGGCGGGTCGTCGGGGTGGACGGCGTCCCAGAGCATGCGGTCGTCGGGGTGCAGCAGCACCGGGGCGTCCACCGCGTCCCGCAGGGCAACCGCCGCGTTGATGTGGTCGTTGTGGCCGTGGGTGCAGACGATGGCGGCCACCCGGCGCCCGGCTGTCGCGGCGGCGATGGGCTCGTGGTCGTGGGCCGCGTCGAAGACCAGCACCTCCCGGTCGTCGCCCACGATCCAGATGTTGTTGGTGACCTCCCACTCGCCGCCGTCGAGGGCGAACACCCCGTCAGTGCGGACCAGCTCTATCGCCATCGGCCCGCCGCTCAGAGAACCACGACGGAGCGGAGGACCTCGCCCCGCTCCATCTTGTGGAACGACTCCTCCACCCCGTCCAGCCCGATCGTCTCGGACACGAACCCGTCGAGGTCGAGGCGGCCCTGGCGGTAGAGGTCGATCAGCATGGGGAAGTCCCGGGAGGGCAGGCAGTCGCCGTACCAGCTCGACTTCAGGGCCCCGCCCCGGCCGAACACCTCCAGGTAGGGCAGCTCGATGGTCATGTCGGGCCGGGGCACGCCCACCAGCACCACCGTGCCGGCCAGGTCGCGGGCCTCGAAGGCCTGTCGGTACACGTCGGGGAGCCCGATGGCCTCGATGGCCACGTCCACCCCGTTGCCGTCGGTGTGCTCCTTGATGAAGGCCACCGGATCGTCGGTCGAGGAGTTGACGGTGTGAGTGGCGCCGAAGCCCCTGGCCCACTCCAGCTTCCGGTCGTCGATGTCCACGGCGATGATGGTCGACGCCCCGGCCAGCTTCGACCCGGCGATGGCGGCATCGCCCACCCCGCCGCAGCCGAACACGGCCACGCTGTCGCCCCGGCCCACGCCGCCGGTGTTGATGGCGGCCCCGATCCCGGCCATCACCCCGCAGCCCAGCAGCCCGGCCGCGGCGGGCGACGCCTCCGGGTCCACCTTGGTGCACTGGCCCGCAGCCACCAGGGTCTTGTCGGCGAAGGCGCCGATCCCCAGCGCGGGCGACAGCTCGGTTCCGTCGTCCAGGGTCATCTTCTGGGAGGCGTTGTGGGTGTTGAAGCAGATGTGGGGCCGGCCCCGCAGACACGACCGGCAGCCGCCGCACACCGCCCGCCAGTTGAGGATCACGAAGTCGCCGGGCGCCGGGTCGGTTACGCCGGGGCCGACCGCGGACACCACCCCGGCCGCCTCATGGCCCAGCAGGAACGGGAACTCGTCGCTGATCCCGCCCTCCCGGTAGTGGAGGTCGGTGTGGCACACCCCGCAGGCCTGGATGTCCACCACCGCCTCGCCCGGACCCGGGTCGGGGATCACCACCTCGGCGATGCTCACCGGCTCGCCCTCGGCCCTCGATACAACCCCTCGTACCGTCTGCGGCATCGTCGTCCTCCGTTCTGGCTCGATTGAATCCTCGGCGCCGGTCGGATCGGCGTCCGGCTGAAACACTATTAGAGATGCCGATCCTGCGCCGCTTTCCCCAGCTTCTGGCCGGGCTGGTCGTCTTCGGGGCGGGACTGGCGCTGGTGGTGACCGCCGGCAACGGCCTGGGGCCCTGGACCGTCTTCCACGAGGGGGCGGCGCTGCGCACGCCGCTGAGCATCGGGGCCGTCATAATCGTCACCGGGGCGCTGCTGGTGGCCGGGATGGTGGTCGTCAAGGAGCCGATCGGCGTGGGGACGCTGGTGAACGTGGCCGTGGTGGGGGTGGCCACCGACGTCACCCTGGCTCTGGTCGAGAGGCCCGACGCGGCCTGGGGCCGGGCGGTGATGACGCTGGCCGCCCCCCTGCTGGTGGCGCTGGGGTCGGGGCTGTACCTGGGGGTGCGGCTCGGGCCGGGGCCCCGGGACGGGGTCATGACCGCGCTGGACCGGCTCGGGGTCAGCATCTGGAAGGCCCGGCTGGGGATCGAGGTCGTCCCGTTCGTCATCGGGGTGGTCCTGGGCGGGACGGTGGGCTGGGGGACGCTGTACTGGCTGGCGGTGATCGGCCCGGCCGTGCAGGTGGCCGTCGGCTGGTTCAGCCTCGAGCCGATGCCGACCCGCTGGACCGACGTGCTCGGGGCCCGGCTCGACCCTCCGGTCCGCCCGTGACCGGCGTCTCCGCGCCGCACCGGGGTGCCGCGGCCGACCCGAGGCCGCACCGCACCCAAGCGCCTGACCGGCCCGTGGGGCACGCCGCGCCGCGCCGCAACCGGCCGGGCCCGCGCTGCGCCGGGGCGCCGTGAGCGGCCATGCTGGGGCGATGATCGACCTTCGCTCCGACACCGTCACCCGGCCCACCGACGCCATGCGGGCGGCCATGGCCGCCGCCGCGGTGGGCGACGACGTGTTCGGCGACGACCCCACCGTCAACGAACTGGAGGCGGCGATCGCCGACCGGCTGGGCAAGGAGGCGGCGGCGCTGGTCACCAGCGGAACCCAGGGCAACCTCTGCGCCCTGCTGGCCCACTGCCAGCGGGGCGACGAGTACATAGTGGGCGACCGGGCCCACACCTACAAGTACGAGGGCGGAGGCGGGGCGGTGCTGGGCAGCATCCAGCCCCAGCCCGTGCCGATCGGCGACGACGGGATGATCGACCTGGACCGGGCCGAGGCGGCGGTGAAGCCCGACGACAGCCACTTCGCCCGCACCCGGCTGCTGTGTCTGGAGAACACCATCGACGGCAAGGCGCTGACCGTCGAGCAAATGCAGCGGTCGGCCGCGCTGGCCGCCCGGCACGGGTTGGGCCACCATCTCGACGGGGCCCGGCTGTGGAACGCGGCCGCAGCCCTGGGCGAGGACCCGGCGGCGCTGGCCGCCCCGTTCGACTCGGTGTCGGTGTGCCTGTCCAAGGGCCTGGGCGCCCCGGTGGGATCGGTGCTGGCCGGGTCGACCGATTTCGTGGCCGAGGCCCGCAAGTGGCGCAAGATGCTGGGCGGGGGGATGCGCCAGGCCGGGGTGGTGGCCGCGGCCGGCCTCCACGCCCTCGACCACCACGTCGAGCGGCTGGCCGACGACCACGCCAACGCGGCCCGGCTGGCCCGGGGGCTGGAGTCGATCCCCGGAGTGGAGGTCGAGTCGTGCGCCACCAACATGGTCTTCGCCCGGCTCCGGCCCGAGCGGCCCGGCATGGCCGGCGAGCTGGCCCGGCGGGGGGTCCTCACCCTGTGGACCGACGCCGGGGGGCGGATGGTGACCCACCTCGACGTGACCCCGGCCGACATCGACGCCGCCGTCGCCGCCGTGGCCGAGATCCTTGCCTGAACCAGCCCGGCCGGCCCCCGACCTACGGCCCGGCCCCCTCGAACCGGGCAGCCCCGAAACGGCGGCGGGCCAGCCCGAACCGGGCGGCACCCAACCCACAACGGCCCGGCCCGAACCAGGCGGCCCCGAAACGGCGGCGGGCCGGCCCGAACCGGCAGGCCCCGAAACGGCGGCGGGCCGGCAGCGGCTGGTGCGCCAGGCCCGCCTCCACGGCGTGCGGGACCAGGCCGTGCTCGACGCGGTGGCCCGGGCGCCCAGGGAGGAGTTCGTGCCCCGCCGCCACGCCCGGCACGCCTTCGACGACCGGCCCCTGCCCATCGGCGGAGGCCAGACCATCAGCCAGCCAGCCATGGTGGCCCTGATGGCCGAGGCGGCCCGGCTCGACCCCGCCGCCCAGGTGCTGGAAGTGGGCACCGGGTCGGGGTACGGGGCGGCGGTGCTGGCCGAGCTGGCCGACCGGGTGGTCACCGTCGAGCGGCTCGAGTCCCTGGCCCGGCGGGCCCGGGCCGCCCTGCACCGGCTCGGCTACCGCAACGTGGAGGTGGTGGTGGGCGACGGCACCCTGGGCCGGCCCGAAACCGGGCCCTACGACGCCATCGTCGTCACCGCGGCCGGACCGGCCCCTCCCCCGGCCCTGGTCGCCCAGCTCGCCGACGGGGGCAGGCTGGTGATGCCGGTGGGGGCCCGGGACGGCGGCCAAAAGCTGGTGCGCTTCACCCGGTCCGGCGACGGGGTCGACTCCGAAGCGCTGTTCGGGGTCCGCTTCGTTCCCCTGATCGGCGAACAGGGCTTCGGGCCGGCCGACTCCTGATCCCCGCAATCCCGTCCCCCTCCCCTTCCGGGTTTTCTGAGCAAAAATCGTCGCTATACGCCAAGCGGATGCTCAGAAAAACAGAGAGGGGGCGTGGGGTTTCTGATTAGCTGGGGGCCGTGACTTCATTCTCTGAGTCGGTCCGGGTAGAGACGGACGGCGCGGTGGCGGTGGTGGTGATCGACAACCCGCCGGTCAACGCCTTGAGCCACCACGTCCGCCGCGGCCTGCTCGACGCCATGGCCCACATCGCGGCCGACGGCGATGTCGAGGCCGCGGTGCTGATCTGCGCCGGCCGCACCTTCATCGCCGGCGCCGACATCACCGAGTTCGACCGGCCCCCGGCGCCGCCCGGCATCCACCGAGTCCTCGACGCCATCGAGAACTGTCCGAAGCCCGTGGTGGCAGCCATGCACGGCACCGCCTACGGCGGCGGGCTGGAGACGGCCATGTGCGCCCATTACCGGGTGGCCGCGGCCTCCACCCAGCTCGGGCTGCCCGAGGTGAAGCTCGGGATACTGCCCGGCGCGGGCGGGACCCAGCGGCTGCCCCGGCTCGTCGGCGTGGCCAGGGCTCTGGAGATGTGCGTCACCGGCGATCCCATCGACGCGCCCGACGCCCTGGTCTGCGGACTGATCGACGCCATCATCGACGACGACGGCGGCAGGGGCGAGCCCGGCCGCCGGAACGAAGCCAGCCGCCGAGACGAGACCGGCAGGGAAACCAGCGGCGGAGGTGGCCCGAGGGCCAGCCGCGGGGCCGAAACCAGCGGGGAAGCCGACGGCGGGGGCGGTCTGCGGGCCGGGGCGGTGGCCTTCGCCCGGCGGCGGGCGGCGGAGGGCGGCCCCCACCCCAGGGTCCGGGACCTCGACGCCAAGCTGGCCGAGGCCCGGGCCGACCCGTCCGTCTTCGACCAGTTCAGAGCCCGGATGGCCAAGCGGACCAGGGGTTTCCTGGCCCCGGAGCTGATCGTGTCCTCCGTCGCCAACGCGGTGTCGATGGACTTCGAGGCCGGCTCGGCCCGGGAGCGCGAGATGCTGGTGGAGCTGATCGGCGGCCCCCAGTCGGCGGCCCAGCGCCATTTCTTCTTCGCCCAGCGCCGGGCGGCCAAGATCGACGACGTGCCCTCGGCCACCACGACCCGGCCGGTGTCGGCGGCGGGGATCGTCGGGGCCGGGACCATGGGCGGCGGCATCGCCATGTGCTTCGCCAACGCCGGCATCGGTGTGACGCTGGTGGAGCGGGACCGGGCCGCCCTGAACCGAGGGCTGGCCGCCGTCCGGCGCAACTACGAGCGGACCGCGGCCCGAGGCGGCATCACCGGCGCCGACGCCGCGGCCCGGATGGACTTGATCGCCGGCTCGCTGGACCTGGCCGACACAGCCGGGGCCGACCTGGTGATCGAGGCCGTCTACGAGGACATGGACCTCAAGAAGCGGGTCTTCGCCGCCCTAGACGACATCGCCAAACCCGAAGCTGTCCTCGCCACCAACACCTCCGGCCTCGACGTGAACGCGCTGGCCGCCGCCACGAGACGGCCCGAGAGCGTCGCCGGGATGCACTTCTTCTCCCCCGCCAACGTCATGGAGCTGGTGGAGGTGGTGCGGGGCGCGGCCACCGCCCCCGAAATCCTCGCCACCGCCATGGCCACCGCCCGCCGCCTCGGCAAGATCGCCGTGCCGGTGGGGGTCTGCCCCGGCTTCGTCGGCAACCGGATGCTGGCCCGCCGCCAGGCCGAGGCCGAGCGGATCATCCTCGAGGGGGCCGCCCCGGCCCGGGTGGACCGGGTGCTGCACGACTTCGGCTTCCCGATGGGCCCCTTCGCCATGCAGGACCTAGCCGGGCTCGACATCGGCTGGAAGGCCGAGACCTCCACCGGTTCGACGGTGCGGGAGATCCTCAACGAGAGCGGCCGGAGGGGCCAGAAGAACGGGCGGGGCTACTACTCATACGACCCCGAGACCAGGGCCCGCACCCCCGACCCCGAGGTGGAGGAGATGATCCGGGACTTCGCGGCCGGCCGGGGGATCGAGCCCCGGGCGGTGTCGGACCAAGAGGTGCTGGAGCGCTGCCTGTACCCCATGGTGAACGAGGGGGCCAAGATCCTCGACGAGGGGATGGCCGCCCGCCCCGGCGACATCGACGTGGTGTGGGTGAAGGGCTACGGCTGGCCCCTGTACACCGGCGGTCCCATGTTCTGGGCCGACTCGGTGGGCCTGGGCCGGGTGGCCGAGTCGATCCGGGGCTGGCGCCGCCGCCTCGGCGGTTCGCACTGGGAGCTATCGCCGCGGCTTGAGCGCCTGGCCGCCGAGGGCTCTGCCTTCGCCGCCGCCGCCGGGGCCAGCACCGCCCGCTGAGCCGGGCCAGGCGCCGGTCGCCGACAAGCGCGTGCTCGACGTCGGCTGTGGCCCGCCGGCGCCGTCCGCTGAGCCGGGCGCCCGAGCCGGTCAGCCGACCCGAACCGGCGAGTACCGTTCCCGCCCGTGACCACGATGGTCTCCCACGAGGAGTACGGCCGCCAGCCGCCCGTCCTCCCGGCCCCGGTGGACGACACCAACGCCGAGTTGCCCGTCCATCTCAACGTGCGCCTGCGGCTCTACCGCCTGCTGCAGGAGATGCGGCTGTTCGAGGAGCGGGTCCACGGCCTGTTCCTCCAAGGTCTGGTGAAGGGGACCAGCCACCTCTCCATCGGCCAGGAGGCGGTGGCCGCCGGGTTCGGGGCGGCCATGCGGCCCGACGACTGGACCTTCGCCACCTATCGGGGCCACGCCCACACCCTGGCCCGGGGAGCGCCCATGGGGCCGGTGATGGCCGAACTGCTGGGCCGGGCCAACGGCCTGATGGCGGGCAAGGGCGGGTCGATGCACCTCACCAGCGTCGACCACGGAGTGATGGGCAGCTACGCCATCATCGGCGCCCACCTGTGCGTGGCCAACGGCGCGGCCTGGTCCGCCCAGCTCCGCGGCACCGAGCAGGCGGCGGTGGCGTTCTTCGGCGACGGCGCCACCAACATCGGCGCCTTCCACGAGGCCCTCAACTTCGCCAAGGTGTGGAACCTGCCGACGGTGTTCGTCTGCGAGAACAACCTGTACATGGAGTACACCCCCATCGGCCAGGTCACCGCGGCGGCCAACCCCGCGGCGGGCCGGGCCGCGGCCTACGGGCTCGACCCGATCATCGTCGACGGCAACGACGCCGACGCGGTGTATGTGGCGGCGGTCGACGCCCTCGCCCGGGCCCGGGCCGCCGAGGGCCCCTCGCTCATCGAGGCCCTGACCTACCGGCAGGGGGGCCACAGCCGGGCCGATCCCGGCGCCTACCGGCCCGCCGAGGAGGTGGAGGCCTGGCTGGAGCGCGACCCGATCCCCATGTACCACCGGCGGCTGCTCGGCCTGGGGGTCGATGAGGCGAAGCTGAGCGCCATCACCGCCGAGGCGGCCGCCGCGGTGGACGACGCCGCCCGGGCGGCCGCCGACGGCCCCATCCCCGAGGCGGCCTCGATCCACACCGACGTGTGGGCCAACGGAGGCTCGTCGTGGCGCAACTGACCGACCGCGGGACCCGGCCGAGCCGGGGCCAAGCGCGCAGGGAGGCTCGCCGTGGCGCAACTGACCGGCGGAGCGCAGGGAGGCTCGCGGTGGCGCAACTGACCGGCCGAGCGCAGGGAGGCTCGCCGTGGCGGAGATGACCTACCGCGAGGCGGTGGCCGCGGGCATCGCCCAGGAAATGGCCAACGACCCCAGCGTCGTCTTCCTGGGCGAGGACGTGGCCGGAGCCGGGGGCGTGTTCAAGACCACCGTCGGGCTGCTGGAGCGGTTCGGGCCCGAGCGGGTCCGCGACGCCCCCATATCCGAGCAGGCCATCCTGGGGGCGGCCATGGGCGCGGCCATGACCGGCCTGCGGCCCATCGCCGAGATCATGTTCAGCGACTTTCTGGCCGTGTGCTGGGACATGGTGGCCAACGAGATCGCCAAGACCCGTTACATGACCGCCGGGCAGATGGCGCTGCCGCTGGTGATCCGCACCGCCAACGGCGGCGGTTCCCGGTTCGGGGCCCAGCACTCCCAGAGCGTCGAGAACTGGGCCATGTCCGTGCCCGGCCTCAAGGTCGTCGCCCCCTCCACCGCCGAGGACGTGATCGGCCTGCTGGCCGCGGCGGTGCGCGACCCCGATCCGGTGGTCTTCTTCGAGCACAAGTCGTGCTACCCCATGAAGTTCGAGGTGGCCGAGGCCGGCGGCGACATCGTCGGCGAGCTGGGCGAGGCCAGGGTGGTGCGGCCCGGCGCGGACGTGACCATCGCCGCGCTGGGCCTCATGGTCCACCGGGCCGCGGAGGCGGCCCACCGGCTAGCGGCCGAGGGCATCGACGCCGAGGTCATCGACCTCCGCTCGCTGGTGCCGCTGGACACCGAGGCGCTGCTGGCCTCGGTGGCCAAGACCAGCCGGCTGTTCACCGTGGAGGAGAACCCCCGGCTGTGCGGCTGGGGGGCCGAGATCGCCTCCATCGCCGCCGAGGAGGCCTTCTGGGACCTCGACGGCCCCGTCGTGCGCATTACCACCCCGCATGTGCCGCTGGGCGCGGCCGACTCGCTGGAGGACGCCGCCCTCCCCACCCCCGAGCGCATCGCCGAAACCATCAGGAGGGCTCAATGACCGACCTGCCGACCGACTGCTTGACCGGCCGCTCCTCCGACCCGGCGATCAACCCGGCAACCGGCCGCCTCCCAGACTCCCCCGCCGGCCGATGACCGGCCGCCTGAACGACCTGCCGACCGACTGCTACATCGGCGGGCAGTGGCGCGGCGCGTCCGACGGGGCCCGCTTCGACGTGGAAGACCCGGCCACGGGCGAGCCGATCGCCGCCGTGGCCAACGGCTCGGTGGAGGACGGCCTGGCCGCGGTGGCCGCGGCCGACGCCGCCTTCGCAGGCTGGGCGGCCGAGCCGCCCCGGCGCCGGGCCGAGATCCTCCGGCGGGCCTTCGAGCTGATGACCGAGCGGGCCGACGAGATCGCCGAGCTGATCGTGCGGGAGAACGGCAAGGCCCTGGCCGACGCCCGGGGCGAGACCGCCTACGCGGCGGAGTTCTTCCGCTGGTACGCCGAGGAGGCCGTCCGGTCCGACGGCACTCTCGGCCCGGCCCCGGCCGGCGACAAGAAGATCCTGGTGCTGCACCAGCCGGTGGGGGTGGCGGTGCTGGTCACGCCCTGGAACTTCCCGGCGGCCATGGCCACCCGCAAGATCGGCCCGGCGCTGGCCGCGGGCTGCACCGTGGTGCTGAAGCCGGCGTCGGACACCCCGATGACCGCGCTGCTGACCGCCCGCATCCTCGAGGAGGCGGGCGTGCCGCCGGGGGTGGTCAACGTGGTGCCGTCGAGGCGGTCCGGGCCGATGGTCAGCGCCATGCTGCACGACCCCAGGGTCCGCAAGCTGTCGTTCACCGGCTCCACCGAGGTGGGGCGGATGCTGCTGCACGAGGCGGCCGACAACGTGGTCAACGCCTCGATGGAGCTGGGCGGCAACGCCCCGTTCGTGGTGTTCGACGACGCCGACCTCGACGCGGCCGTCGAGGGGGCCATGGTGGCCAAGATGCGCAACGGGGGCGAGGCCTGCACCGCGGCCAACCGCTTCTACGTGCAGCGGGGCGTGGCCGGCGAGTTCTCCGGCCGCCTGGCCGAGCGCATGTCCTCCCTGGTGGTGGGCCCCGGCCTGGGCGACGGGGTGGAGCTGGGGCCGCTGGTCAACGCGGCCGCGGTGGACGGGGTCCACGGCCTGGTGTCCTCGGCGGTGGCCGCGGGCGCGGCGGTGCTGACCGGCGGCTCGCCGCTGGAGGGGCCGGGCCATTTCTATCCCCCGACGGTGCTGGGGTCGGTCCCGCCCGACGCCCCGATACTGCGCACCGAGATCTTCGGCCCGGTGGCGCCCATCGTCGAGTTCGACGACGAGAGCGAGGCGGTGGAGCTGGCCAACGACACCGAGTTCGGCCTGATCGCCTACGTCTACACCGCCGACCTGGCCCGGGGCCTGCGGGTGTCCGAGGCCCTGGAGGCGGGCATGGTGGGGCTGAACCGGGGCCTGGTGTCGGACCCGGCCGCGCCTTTTGGGGGCGTGAAGCAGAGCGGCATCGGCCGGGAGGGCGGGCGCGAGGGCCTGCTCGACTACCTGGAGAAGAAGTACGTCGCCGTCGACTGGTGACGACGACGGGGCTGAGGACGACGACGGCTGATGGTGTGGTCTGCAGAGGGGTCGGTAGCTATGGCGACAGCGTGGCGACGGCAGGCGGACGACGATGGCGTGGACTGAAGTCGACAGCAGGCGGGCGACGGCGGACTAATGGCGGGTCGGGCGTCGGATCGGCCGCTGAGGCTGCGCTTCGTGGCCTCGTTCGCCCGGGCCGCAGACCTGCCGGAGACCGAGGCGGAGATCGCCCTGGTGGGCCGGTCCAACGTCGGCAAGTCGTCGCTGATCAACGCAGCGGCCAACCAGCGCAAGCTGGCCCGGACTTCCAAGACGCCGGGGGCCACCCGCCTGCTCAACGCCTTCGAGCTGGGGCCGGAGGGGTCGGGGCGCTGGCTGGTGGACCTGCCCGGCTACGGCTACGCCCGGGCCTCCAAGTCCGACCAGCGGGCCTGGGCGGCCATGGTCGAGGGCTATCTCATCGACCGGGCGCCGCTGCGCGGGGTGCTGCACCTGATCGACAGCGCCATCGGCCCCACCGCCTCAGACCACCAGACCCGGGCCTGGCTGGCCGGCATCGGGCTGCCGGTGAGCTACGCGGCCACCAAGGCCGACAAGGTGAAGCCCTCGGCCACGGCCAAGCGCCGGGCCGAGCTGGCCGACAAGCTGGGGGCGGCCCCCGGCGACGTGTCATGGACCAGCGCCCGAACCGGCACCGGCATCCCCGACCTGCGAACCCGCATCCGCTCCCTGCTGGAGGCCTGAACTCCCCCGGGTCGTCACACCCGTTCACTACCGTGCAGGCTCATGGGAGCAGGCGAGGTGTTCACCCGCCGATGGGTGGTGGAGCTGATCCTCGACGCGGCCGGCTACCGGGCCGACGCCGACCTCGGCGACATGACAATCGTCGAGCCGGCCTGCGGGCGCGGCGCGTTCATGCTTCCCATCGTCGAGCGCCTAGCCGAATCATGCGCTCGACATGGCCGCAGCCTCGCCGACGCGGGCGACGCCATCCGGGGATTCGACCTCCTAGAGCACAACGTGGAGCACGTCCGCAAGGCCATGACGGCGAAACTGCTCGAACTCGGAGAGCCACTCGTGACGGCCGAGCGCCTCGCCGACGAGTGGGCCATCGCCGGGGACTTCATCCTCGCCGACCACGTCGGAGGCCGGGCCGACTTCGTAGTCGGCAACCCGCCCTACATCCGCCTCGAAGACGTGCCGACAGCCGTCAGCAGCGCGTACCGGAGCAAGTGCTCCACCATGCGGGGTCGGGCCGACGTATTCGTGGGCTTCTTCGAGAAGGGTCTGTCGCTTCTCGCTCCGGGAGGGCGGCTCGCCTTCATCTGCGCCGACCGCTGGATGCGCAACCAATACGGCGAGAGGCTCCGCGGCCTCGTCAGCGAGGGCTATTCGGTGGACTCCGTCGTGATGATGCGCGAGGTGGACGCCTTCGAGGACGAGGTGTCTGCCTACCCCGCCATCACCGTGCTGAGCAAGGGTTCGCAGGGGCCCGCCAAAGTCGTCGAAGCCCGTCCGGCCTTCGACCAGTCCGCCGGCAATCGGCTTGTCGGATGGCTGGCCGGCGACGAAGCGGCCGTCCCGGCCGGAGAGTCCTTTGAGGCGTCCGAGCTGAAGGGATGGTTCGACGGCCGGGGCCATTGGCCGGAGGGGTCGCCCCGCACCCTCGAGCTAATCGCCGATCTGGAGGAGCGATTTCGTCCCATCGAGGACCCCCGGACCGAAACCCGGGTGGGCATCGGAGTGGCCAGCGGATGCGACGACGTGTTCGTCGTGCGGGCACCGGTCGGCATCGAGGAGAGCAGGCTTCTGCCGATGGCGACGGCCGCCGACATCGCCGCGGGCGAGCCGAGGTGGGGGGGCCGCTACCTGGTCAATCCCTGGGACGGCGGCCGGCTCGTGGACTTGGCCGATTTCCCCGGGATGCGGGCCTACTTCGAGAGCCACGGGGCTCGGGTCCGGTCTCGCCACGTGGCTCGGCGGCGCCCCGGCACCTGGTATCGGACCATCGACCGGGTGGACCCGGCCCTGTTGAGCAGGCCCAAGCTCCTGCTGCCCGACATCAAGGCCTTCGCCCACCCGGTGCTGGAGCCCGGCGAGCTGTACCCCCACCACAACCTCTACTACGTCACCTCGGGCGTCTGGGACTTGGAGGTGCTGGGCGGGCTGCTGCTCGGCGATGTGGCCAACCTGTTCGTGGGTGCCTACTGCGTGAAGATGCGGGGCGGCACGTACCGGTTCCAGGCCCAGTACCTGCGGAAGATCCGGGTCCCGGACCCGGCGGCGCTGGACGCCGATCAGTCGGCCGCCCTAGCCGCGGCATTCAGAGCCAGAGACCGCCGGTCGGCCACCGCCGCGGCCGCTGAGATCTACGGCATCAACGAATCGGACCTGTCACCCCTGGCGCCCGCGGCGCGGATGCCGGTGTCGAACACGCCTTGGCGGCGTGACTTGGCGGCTTGAGCGTGGCGGACGTCCCAGTAGCCGGCCACGGCTTCTTCGACGCGGCCGCTGTAGTCGGAGAGGTTGGAGGGCATCGGCTGGTTGATCCGGCTATGACAGTGGGGCCAGGATAAGCCCGCTTGAAGGGCGAGCACGGCATTCGACGAGGAGGCGCCGGTGCGGGTGGGGATCAACGCCATGCTGACCGACCGATCGGTCGGGCCGGCTGAGCTGGCGGCGGAGGCCGAGGCCCGGGGGTTCACCGAGCTGTGGCTGCCCGAGCACACCCACATCCCCGTCGGGCGCGAGACACCCTGGCCCCTCGACGAGGGCGCCGATCTCCCCGAGGCCTACCGGCGGCTGCTCGATCCCTTCGTGGCGCTCACCGCCGCGGCTATGGCCACCTCGGACATCAGGCTCGGCACCGGCGTGTGCCTGGTGGGCCAGCACGACCCCATCGTCCTGGCCAAGACCGCGGCCACCCTCGACCGGCTTTCCGGCGGCCGGCTCATCTTCGGGGTCGGGTTCGGCTGGAACGCCGACGAGATGCGCCACCACGGAGTGGACCCCCGCCGGCGCCGGACCATCGGGCGCGAGAAGACCCTGGCCATCAAGGAGCTGTGGACCCAGGCCGAGGCCTCCTTCGCCGGCACCCATGTCGGCTTCTCCGAGAGCTGGCAGTGGCCCAAGCCACTCCAGCGGCCCCATCCGCCCGTCTGGGTGGGCGGGGGCGCGTCCGTGCTGCGCCACGCGGTCGAATGGGGCGACGGCTGGATGCCCATCCACGGCGCCATGCCAGTGGCCGAGCTCACCCGGAGGCTGCGGGCCATGGCCTCCGAGGCCGGGCGCGACCCCGGCGATCTCACCGTCTACGTCGTCGGCATGCCCCGCGACCCGGCCAAGGCCGAGGAATACCTCAGCGCCGGAGTGGACGGGTTCGCCCTGCCGGTCGTCGGCGAAGCCAGCTTCGATGCCGTCCGGCGCGACCTCGACGCCGACGCCCAGTTCCGCGACCGCTACCTGATCCCGTGAGCCGATGTTTCGCTCCGATGGGCCGCCGCCCGGCCCGCGAACCGGCGCTCTCCCCATGAACCGGGCGCCTCGCCCCATGAACCGGGCGCCTCGCCCCATGAAACCGGCGCCTCTCCCTATGAACCGGCACCTCACCCCGTGAACCGGCGATTCGGTCGGGAGTCGACCGCCGAAGATGTGCTCGACGGCGTCGACCTGTCGGGGCGGGTGTTCGCCGTCACCGGAGCATCCAGCGGGCTGGGCGAGGAGTCGGCCCGGGCCCTGGCCATCCGCGGGGCCCGGGTGGCAATGCTGGCCCGCCACCCCGACCGAAACGCCGAGGCCGCGGCCCGCATCCGCTCCTCGACACCCGGTGCCGATCTGTCTCTCCATCAGATCGACCTGGCCGACCTGTCCAGCGTGGCCCGCTTCGCCGAAGAAGCGGCCAGCCAACTCGACCACATCGATGTTCTCGTCAACAACGCCGGGGTGATGTGCTGTCCCGAGGGCCGCACCGCCGACGGGTTCGAGACCCAGTTCGGGGTGAACCACCTCGGCCACTTCGCCCTCACCGCCCGGCTGGCCCCTCTGCTGCTCGCCGCCTCCCGCCCGCGGGTGGTGACCGTGTCCTCGGGCGGGCACCGCATCGCCGACGCCGACCTCGACGACCCCAACTTCGAGACCACCCCGTATGACCCGTGGATCGCCTACGGGCGGTCCAAGAGCGCCAACGCCCACTTCGCGGCCGAGCTGGCCCGCCGGTTCGACGGCGAGCTGCTGTCGTTCTCGGTCCATCCCGGCGCCATCGCCACCCGGCTCGGCCGCCACCTCACCCCCGAACTCATCGAAGCGATGAGGCAGCGGGCCGGGAGGGGCGGGGGCGGCGGTCTGCGATTCAAGAGCGTCGAGGCCGGCGCGGCCACCCAGGTGTGGGCGGCCACCGCTCCCGAAGCGGCCGCTCACAACAGCCGGTACCTGGCCGACTGCGGACCGGCCGCCCCCGGCCCCGGCGAGGCCGACTACGAGCCGTGGATCAACAACCCCGACACCGCCCGACGCCTATGGGAGCTGAGCAAGCGACTGACCGGCCTTGCCTTCAGTTAGCTCGGGGCCCAGGCTGGGGGCACGGGGCAAGGCCGAGGGGTGGCACGGGGCAAGGTTTTGCCTCACCGCGGCAAAACCGCGCCCGTGACAGGACCCGCCGGCCGGGCAACGCGACCGCTCAAAGGAGAAGCGAAACGCCTTCCGTGACCGCGGACCGAGGGTTGTAACACACCGGTATAGTGACCGGAGGCGAGACAGGAGGACCCGATGGCGGATCATCACATCGTCATCTCGGCCGACACCCACTGCGGCGCCGACCTGCGCCAATACCGGCCCTACCTGGAGTCGAAGTACCACGACGACTTCGACGACTGGGCCGACGGGCTGGAGCGGGCCCAGGCCGCGTCGGCCAAGGCGCACAAGGGCCGCAAGACCCCCCGCAACGTGGGCGTGGACGGCGACCCCGTGAAGGACGGCGACCGGAACTGGTCGATAGAGCGGCGCCTGCGCGAGCAGTCCGCCGACGGCGTGATCGCCGAGGTCATGTTCCCCAACACCCAGCCGCCTTTCTCCCCGCCGGCCGCCACCGCCCTGGAGGCCCCGCCCTACAACGACGACTTCGAGCGCCGGTGGGCGGGGCTGCGGGCCCACAACCGCTGGATGCTCGACACGTTCAGCCAGGCCCCCGAGCGCTGCGCGGGCATCGCCCAGATCTTCCTCGGCGACGTGGAGGGCTCGGTGGCCGAGATCGAGTGGGCGGCCGAGAACGGTTTCCGGGGCGGCATCCTCCTGCCCGGCGCGCCCCCCGACTCGCCCTTCGAGCCGCTGTACTCGAAGACCTACGAGCCCATCTGGGCCGCGGTCGAGGCCAACGACATGCCGCTGAACCACCACGCCGGCGGGGCCACCCCCTTCTTCGGCAACCACTTCCCGGCGGCGCTGGCCATGTTCTTGATCGAGGTCAAGTGGTGGTCCCAGCGGGCCCTGTGGCACCTGATGTTCTCGGGCGTGTTCGAGCGCCACCCCGGCCTCCGGTTCGTGAACACCGAGACCGGCACGGCCTGGCTCCCCGGCGTGCTCGAAGACCTCGACTCGTTCTACTACCGAATGAAGTACTCCGCCTACGGGTCGGAGGCGATCTTCGGCGGCATGGCGGTGGCCCAGATGTCGATGAAGCCGAGCGAGTACTGGCAGCGCCAGTGCTACATCGGCGCCAGCTTCCTGCGGCCAAGCGAGGCCCACCTGCCCGCCGAGATCGGGCTCGACAAGATCATGTGGGGCTCGGACTACCCCCACACCGAGGGGTCGCACCCGTTCACCAAGGAGCACCTGAAGCTGACCTTCGGCGGCATGCCCGTCGATGACGTCACCACCCTGCTGACCACCAACGCGGCCAAGCTCTACAACTTCGACCTCGACGCCCTGGCCCCGCTGGCCGAGCGGCACTGCCCCACCAAGGACGAGGTGGCCGCCGGGATCGACTACGACGACATCCCCGAAGAGGCCAAGGGCTGCCCGGGCATGAACCCGCTCAACCAGCGGGTCCCGCTGAAGATCTAACCGAGATCTGACCGCCCTCAGCCGCGGCCCCCGGCGTCAGCCGCTCGCCGCTCCCGAGGCCCGGCTCACCGGAGCGTTAGACGCGGGGGCCGCCTGAGCTGCCGGGCCAGCGCGAGCCGCCGATGGTGTCGGCGTGGGGCCAGAAGGCGTCGGGGTCGAGGGGGCCGGCGTTGGTGATGCGGCGGGCCTTGGCCTGGTGGGTCACGAGCTGGGCCGAGAGCTGCTCGACGATGGGCAGGTACCGGGCCACCGGGTCCCAGGGGCTGTCGAGCAGCTCGAGGCGGCCGTCCAGGTCCTCCACGTGCTTTTGGGCGAAGGTGGTGGCCACGTCCACCACATGGGGCGGGAAGTCGTACTCCTTCTCGGCGCCGCCGACGGCCCGCGAGTACTTGACCCACCACTCGTGCTCGGTCACGTCGCCGGGGGCCGGCTCGGCCTCCCCGGCCACGTCCCCCTCGAACCGGACGAAGGTGTAGCCCTGATGGGTGGCCCGGGCCGAGATGCGGTCGCCCAGGCGGTAGTAGCGGATGTCGCACAGGAACTTGGGCTGGCCGTTGGTCTCGCCGCTGACGAACACCGCCGCCTCCTGGTCTATCCCCATGCCCAGGTTGTAGAGGCCCTCGACGCCGTTCCAGGCCGCCGGCACTTTGACGCTGACGCCGAACTCGGGCTCGCCCAGGATCGGCACGCAGTAGACGCCCACGGTGACGACCGGCTCGCCCGCCACCAGTCCGGGCGGGACGAGCTGGCAGACCCCGGCCGGGTCGGTGCGGTAGCGGACGACCAGCTTGGGCCAGCCCGCCACCTCGCCGGGTTTAGACATCGGTGCGCTGCTCATGGCACCCCCCTCGGATTTCGCATCAGCCTCTAACGATGTAGCAGTGACGATAACAACCACGGGCCCGACCCCGGCGCAAGGCCGATCTCCGGCACCGAGCCTCGGCCAGTCGTCGCGGCAGCGTGTTTCAGTCCCCCAAGGCTCTGCTGTCGTCGCGGCAGCGCGTTCAGTCGTCCAAGCGGCGGGAGAGGCCGGATATGGCCTCGATCAGCTCCTCCACCATGTCGTAGACCACTTGGCGGCTGGTCTTGGGGCTGTTCATGGTTCCCACGATCTGGCCCACGTAGTAGTTGACCAGCTTCTCGGCTCCCGATCCGGGGCGGTGCGCGGCCCGGGCGATCCGGCGCTGGGCCGCCTCGGCCAGGATGGGCTGCAGGGGCATGGCCAGCGGCTCGGGGGTGTCGGCCCGGGCCCACTCCTCGGTCCAGGCCGACTTGAGCATCCGGGCCGGCTTGCCGGTGAGCGACCGGGAGCGCACGGTGTCGGCCGAGGAGGCGGCCAGCATCTTGTCCTTCACCACCGGGTGGGTCTCGGCCTCGGCGGTGGTGAGCCACACCGACCCGCACCACACCCCCTCCGCGCCCAGGGCCAGGGCCGCGGCCATCTGGCGGCCCCGGCCGATGCCGCCCGCCCCCAGCACCGGCACGTCCACCGCGTCGGCGATCTCGGGTATGAGCACCATCGAGCCGATCTCGCCGGTGTGGCCCCCGGCCTCGTACCCCTGGGCGATGATGATGTCCGCCCCGGCGGCGGCGTGGCGCTCGGCGTGGACGGCCCGGCCGGCCAGGGCCCCCACCAAGCGGCCGGAGTCCTTGACCGCGTCGATCATGGACTGGGGCGGCGGGCCCAGGGCGTTGGCCACAAAGGCGGTCCGGTGGGCCAGGGCGATGTCGAGCTGGGGGCCGGCCGCGTTGGCCGAGAACGGCGCGTCGCCGCCGGTCATGCCCACCCCCACCGGCACCGCCGCCCCGTCGGCCCCGCCGCCGCCGGAGGGAAGGGGCGGCACGTCGTAGCGGGCCAGGATGTCCTCGACGAAGGCGGCGTGGTCGGCCGGGATCAGCCCGCGGATCTCCTCCAGCGAGTAGCCCCCGGCGTCGTCGCCCGCGTAGCGGGCCGGGATGATGAGGTCGACCCCGTAGGGCCGGTCGCCGATCTCGGCCTCGATCCAGTCGAGGTCGGTATCCAGGGCCTCGGGCGTGTGGGCCACCGCCCCGAGCACGCCCATTCCGCCGGCCTTCGACACCGCCGCCGCCACGTCGCGGCAGTGGCTGAAGGCGAGGATGGGGAACTCGATGCCGAGCATCTCGGTCACTCGTGTTCTCACCGGCCCGCTCCTCGCCTCGCTTTGAGTCTTCGGCCGCCCGGGCCGCTCCTCGCCTCGCTTTGAGTCTTCGGCCGTCCGGGCCGCTCCTCGCCTCGCTCCGCCGGCCGCCGGGCCTGTCAGTCGATGGAGATCTGCTCCATGAGCAGGGCCTTCTGCTCGTCGAAGGTGTCCAAGTCCACCAGGCCATCGTCGTAGCGGCGGTGCAGGTCGGCCACCCGCTCCATGATCTCGTCGTTGCTCAGGGCCGGTCCGGGCGGCGGAGCTTCGTGGTTGCCGTCGAGGTCGGCGTCGTCGAGCAGGTCGGCACCGCCGCGCTCGAACCGCCTCTGGCGCTTGGCCTCGGCCTTGGCCTTCTTGGCCATGTCCCGCTGGCGTTTTGCGAAGCTGGATCGTCCCGTTGCCACCGACATTCGCCTCCCGACGCGATTTGCGCCCAGACCCGGCTCCAGGCGCCCGGTCGATGGTAGAGCCCCGCGAGCCCGATTCCACCCCCCGCCCGGTCCGGGCCGGGCTCGTCCCGGGCGGCCGGGGTCCGGTCAGACGCCGATGACGGCGTCCACCCAGCCGGCCACGAACGCGGGTCCGTCGGCGGCCACGCACACCCGCATATTGGGGCGGCGGTCGGCGTGCTCGACGGTTCGCAGGATCTGTCCCTCGTACTCGACGGCGATGTGGGTTTCCCGCAGGGTCGCGTGCCGGCCCCCGAGGGCGACGTGCACGGCGAGCGGGTCGTGCAGGTAGGTGCGCTCGTCGAAGTGGGAGCCGTCCAGGCCGTTTCTCTCGTTGAAGGCGAGGAACGGCTCGCGCATCTCGTCGATGAGCCGGGCCAGCCTCTGGGAGACCGGGCCCCCGTCTCGGGAGAGGCGGTCGCGGTCGGCTCGGCCGAGATACACCTGCAAGGTGACCTCCAGCGGCACGAGCGTGATGTCCAGCGAGGAGCCGAGCACGACCTCGGCGGCGAGCGGGTCGGCGTTGAGGTTCGTCTCGAAGTAGGCGGGCCAGGCCACCGCGCTCCGATCGACCAGGCCGCCCATGATCGTCACCGGGCCCAGCGCCTCCGCCAGCCCGGGCTCCATTTGGAGCGCCAGCGCCAGGTTGGTCACCGGGCCGATGGTGATCAGGCTCAGGCCACCGCGGGCCCGCGCCGCGGAGTCGAGGATGAACCGGGCCGCGTCCTCACGGCGCGGCTCGGCGTCGGGCACTCGCCGCTCCTCGTCGGTCAGCACCCCCGCGCCCTCGTGGCCCCACATCTCGTTCCAGTGGAAGCCCTCCACGCTGCTGCGCCGCAGCGGCTCCGAGCGCCCCGCAACGACGGGGACGCCCGACCGGTCGGAGGCCGCGAGCAGCGCCCGGGCGATGGCGGCGCGCAGCGGCGCGTGGGCGTGGGCGGTGGTCACCCCCACCAGGTCGACGTCTGAGCGAGCGATGAGCAGCGCGAGGGCCAGAGCGTCGTCCACGTCGGTGCCGATGTCGGTGTCGAGGAGCAGTTGGGTCATCGTGCGGCTTCTTTCTGCCGGGTCCGGGCCTCGCCTTTGAATCCGGGCTCTTGAATCCGGGCCCGGCTCATCCCTTTACCGCCGATCCTACGACCGACTCGGCGAACGTGCGCTGGAAGGCCAGCAGGATCCCCGCCGGGACCAGGCAGAGAACCGCCGCGCCCGCGAAGAGCGTCCCCCAGTCGACCCCGTACTGCCCGAACAGGCGGGCGAGGGCCACAGGCCCCACGTCCATGGACGGATCGGTGGTGACCAGCAGCGGCCACAGGTAGGCCTGCCACTGGAAGACGAAGATGATGATCCCGGCCCCGACCATGGCCGGCCGGGTCAGGGGCAGGTAGACGTGCCAGAGCACCCGCCACGGGCCGGCGCCGTCGATGGCGGCCGCCTCCGCCATCTCGTGGGGGACGTCGAGGAAGAACTGGCGCAGCAGGAAGATGGCCAGCCCGTTACCCACGCCCGGCAGGATCAGGCCGATGTAGGAGTTCTCCAGTCCCGCGGTGCGCGCCGCGTCGGCCAGCGGGATGGCCAGCGCCTCGAACGGCACCATGAAGGCCAGCACGGTGGCGGCGAACACGAGCCCCCGGCCGCGGAAGCGGAACGCCGAGAGCGCGTACGCGGCCAGGGCCGACACCGCGAGGCCCAGGGCCACCGTCGCGGCGGCGACGACGAGCGAGTTGACGATGGCCCGCCCGAGCGGGCCGCCGGCGACCGACGAGAAGTTGTCGGCGGTAACCGACTCCGGGACGAACGTGCGCCAGCCCAGGCACCTGAACGAGCCGACCACGTCCGCGCTCGGGCGCAGCCCGGCGGTGACGGTCCAGGCCAGCGGAGCCAGCCACACGACCGAGAAGACGGGAACGGACACGACCAGGAGGGCGCGGCCCCAGCGCGGCAGCTCAAAACGCACGGCGGGGCCGTTCCCTGGGTTCGCCCAGCAGGCGGAACTGGACGCCGACGATGGCGGCCACCAGCGCGACCAGGACGGCGATCTGCGCGGCGGCCAGCCCGCGGTCGTTGAAGATGAACGCCTGCTTGTAGACCTCGTACATGACGAGGTCCGTGCTGCCGGCCGGGCCGCCGCGGGTGAGGATCTGCACGGGCACGAAGAGCAGGAAGTTGGCGACGGTGGCGGCCACCAAGACGAAGCTGATCTGGCGCCTGACCAGCGGGGTGATGATCGACGCCAGCCGCCGCCACCACCCGGCGCCGTCGATGGCGGCGGCCTCGAGGATCTCGGCCGGGACGTTCTTGATGCCCGCCACCAGGAAGGTCATCCAGTACCCGACCCCGATCCACGACGCGATGACCATTATCACGTACAAGGCCTGGTCGGGAGAGGTGAGGAAGGGCTGGCCCGGCAGTCCCAGCGTTCCCAGCACGCTGTTGAAGATCCCGTCGCCCGGCCGGAACCACACGCCCCACACGATCGACGACACGGCCGGCGGCACCGCCATCGGCAAGAAGACCATCGTGCGCCACAGCCCGACGGCGGGCAGGCGCTGCGACAGCACGACGGCCAGGGCGTAGGAGATCAGGACCTGCAGCGGGTTGATGACCGCGTTGAACAGGACCGTCACGAAGACCGAGTCGCGGAAGGTCGGCGACGTCAACAGCCCGGCGTAGTTGGCCAGACTCCACGCCCCGTCGTCGCGGAAGCTGCGGACGAAGGTGTCGGCCGTCGGGACGACCCGGGTGAGGACCAGCATGGCCAGAGCGGGGGCGAGGAAGGCCGCGGCGGCCCCGCCGCCCGGCCGCAGACGACGCGGTCTGCGCACGATGGTTTGCTGGTCGGGCTATCCGGCGCGGGCCAAGGCGTCCGACAGCTCGGACTGGGCGCCCGCCAGGGTGTCGCGCACGTCGAGGCCGTTGCGGATGTCCTCGAAGGCCCGGGTCATGATCTCCTCGAACTGGATGTATCCCACGCTCCTCGGCCGGCCGACGGCGGTGTTGGCCAGCTCGTATTCGACGAGCTGGCCGGCCGTCGTGCCGCCCTCGCCGCGGTTCCACGGGGGAGAGCTGATGAACGCCGGCAACGCGCCGGTCAGGGCCGGCGGGGCCACGTCCACCGTCAGGAAGACGTCTGTGCCCGTGTCGGATGTCGTAACCCAGGTGGCGAAGGTGGTGGCCGCCTCGGTGTTGGGGCTGTTCGGGTTCACCCCCAGCGACAGGGCGCCGGTCGGCGTGACCACGGGCTGGCCCTCGAAGTACGGGTGGGCCGCGAAGCCGAGGTCGAAGTCGAGGCCGCCCCCGGCCTCCCAGATGCCGCCCCAGTGGGTGCCGCCGAGGTAGAACGCTATGTCGCCGGCCGCGAAGGCGGCGCTGGTCTCCTCGGGGGGCATGCCTCGGGGCGCGACGCCGCCGTCGGCGAACAGGCTGGCGTAGAACTCCATGGCCTCTACCCATCCGTCGTTGGTCAGGTCCGGCTCGAGGTTGCCCTCGCCGGTCAGCCCGGAGCCCCCGCCGAGCGACTCCATCAGCGGCTGGAGCTGGTAGTAGCGGCTCACCTGGTCGAACTGGAAGCCCCAGGTGCTGCCGCCGGCCTGGGCCTGCCGGGCCAGGTCCACCAGCTCGCTCCAGGTCATGCGATCGTCGGGAGACGTCGAGGGGTAGTCAATCCCCGCCTGATCGAGCAGCGACTTGTTGTGGTACAGGATCTGAGTCGACGTGTTCAGCGGCATCGCCATCAGCGCGCCGTCGACCTGTGAGGCCGTCAGCGCCGTGTCCACCCAGTCGGAGGAGGCGCCGCCCACCGCGTCCGACACGTCGAGCAGGAACCCCTGCGCGGCCAGGGCCGCCACCCGCGGCTGGTCCGCGATGTAGACGTCCGGGCTCTCCCCGCCGTTGGCCAGGCGGCTCTGAATGACCTGGTTCAGCTCTCCGAACGGAACGGACTCGTACTCCACCGTGATATTCGGGTTCTCCTCTTCGAATGCGCTGATAAGGGGCTCCACCCCCTCGACGCCGTAGAACCCCAGGAACGAGATCGTCACCGGCCCCCCGTCGTCATCGGACCCGCACGCCGACAGGCCCAGCGCTGCCAGGCTCAGCGCAGCCAGGCACACGACTGCGACTCCGGCCCGCCTTCGCAACCCTGGTGTTCTCATATCTGCCTCCTCCGTGGAGTCGAACGACGGCCTATTCTTAGCAACCGAGCCCGCATCTGGCCAGGCCTGCCGGCCGCGGCTCCCGGCGTGGTTACTCCTTACACGCAGGCTCGGCCGCCGCTCACCGGCAGCACCGCCCCGGTCAGGTAGGCGCCGGCCCGCGACGCCAGGTAGATGACCGCGCCGGCCATGTCGTCGGGGGCGCCGATGCGGCCCAGGGGGATGCTGGCCGCCACCTCGGCCCGGGCGGCGGGGTCGTCGAGCAGGAACGCCATCATCTTGGAGTCGAAGGGCCCCGGCGCCACCGCGTTGACGGTGACATTGTCGCGGGCCAGCCGCCGGCCCAGATGGCGGGTGAGCATGACCAGGGCGGCCTTGGAGGCCGAATAGGAGTAGGTCTCCATCTCGGGCACGGCGATCCCGTCCACCGAGGCGATGTTGATGATCCGGGCCGGGTCGTCGGGGCGGGCCGCGGCCCTGAGCCGGGGCAGCAGCCTCTGGGCGAGCAGGAACGGGCCCCGCGCGTTGGTGTCCATCACCTTGTCCCAGCCCTCGATTGGGAACTCCTCCAGGGGGGCGCCCCAGGCCGCCCCGGCGTTGTTCACCAAGACGTCCAGCTCGGGGGCCCGCTCGGCCACGGCGGCGGCCAGGGATTCGCAGCCCTCGGGGGTGGACAGGTCGGCGGCGACGGGCTCGCAGGGGCCACGGGCCTCTAGCTCGGCGGCCGCGGCGGTGAGCGGCTGCTCCTTGCGGGCGGTGACGATCACCCGGCACCCGGCGTCCAGCAGCCCGGCCGCGACCATGCGGCCGATGCCGCGGCTGCCGCCGGTGACGACGGCGGTCTTGCCCTCCAGCCCGAACAGCGAGGTGATGCGGTCGATGTCGATGGCCACTGCGGTCGCTCCGATCATTGGCCGGCGGGCCCCTATCTTGTACGACCGGCCCCGCGGGGCGCAGACCCGCGGGGGACCCGCAGACCGCTGGACCTCAGCGGACCGGCGAGGACCCAGGAGAACCGGAGAAGATGGCGACGCTCGGCAAACTCGGCGAGATCGTCTCCGCCCGGGGCTACGCCCTGGCCGACGGGGCCATGGGCACGCAGCTCTTCGCGGCCGGGCTCACCTCCGGCGATTCCCCCGAGCGGTGGAATCTCGACCGGCCCGAGACCGTCCAGGGCATCCACCGCCGCTACTTCGAGGCCGGGTCCGACCTGGTGGTCACCAACAGCTTCGGCGGCAACCGGTTCCGCCTGGCCCTGCACGGCCTCGAGGACCGGGTCGGCGAGCTCAACCGGGCCGCGGCGGCCAACGCCAGGGCCGCGGCCGACGGGGCGGGCCGGGCCGGGCTGGTGGTGGCCGGGTCGATGGGGCCGACCGGCGAGCTGCTGGAGCCCTTGGGGGCCGTGTCGGCCCAGGCGTGCGAGGAGGCCTTCGCCGAGCAGGCCCGGGGGCTGGCCGAGGGCGGCGTCGACCTGTTGTGGATCGAGACCATGAGCGACCTGGGCGAGGCGGAGGCGGCGGTGCGGGGGGCCAAGGCCGCCTGCGACCTGCCCGTGGCCGTCACCATGAGCTTCGACACGGCCGGGCACACCATGATGGGAGTGACCGGCTCGGACATGGGCCGGCGGCTTCAGGGCTTGGGCTTGGCGGCCATGGGGGCCAACTGCGGCGCCAACCTGGCCGACACCGAGGCCGCGGCCGCCGCCATCGCCGCCGAAGCGGAAGGGATTCCGGTGATCTGCAAGCCCAACGCCGGGGTGCCCGTATGGCGCGGCGGCGGGCTCGTCTACGACGGCGCCCCCGAGGTGATGGCGGCCGGGGCGGTGCGGGCCCGCCGGGCCGGGGCCGCCGTCATCGGGGCCTGCTGCGGCAGCACCCCCGAGCACATCGCGGCCATGGCCGCCGCCCTGCGGAACGGGGCCGACCTTAGGTGATGGAGACTGCGGTTCGGTTTTTCTGAGCATCCGTTTGCGGTATAGCGCCGATTTTTGCTCAGAAAACCGGCAGGAGGAAGTCAGAAACCGGCAGGGAGGGGCGAAGAGGGGCTCAGGTGATGGGGCTGGCCGGGACTTGGGCCTGCTGGACCGATGCCTTCACCACCGGGACATCGGCGGGGGCCAGCGGCGCCATCCACTGCTTGCGGTCCAGGGCCGCCTCCACGTAGGGAGCCAGATCGGCCGCCTTGGCCGCCTCCCGCTCGGTCCGGCTCGCGGCCAGTTCCGGCAGCACCTCGGCCCCGAACAGCCGCAGGCTGTGGCAGATGTCGGAGTGGCGGTTGTTGCCGCCCTGCTGGAGGAAGATCACGTGGTCCACCCCGGTGCTCTCCGCCTCCCGGAGCCAGCGGACGGCGTCGGCGGGGGCGCCGATGGTGCCGGAGTAGTCGTCGCCCGCGGCCTGGGCCGCGGCGATGGCGTCGTCCAAGCCCGAGCCCCGCTGGGCCTCGTAGCGGTCCCACAGGTCGGTGTGGCCGGGAACGGTGTCGCTCACCACCAACTGGCGCAGGGCGTAGGCGAAGAAGTGGAACCCGTCGTATCCCCGGCGGATGGCCTCCACCCGGTCGTGGTGGAGCGAGAAGCCGGTCACCACGGCCACGTTGGCGTTGACGGTGTGGCCCAGCGGCACGCACTCGTCGCTCTTGATGAGCTTGTAGTAGATCTCCACCCAGTGCCGGGCCTCGTCGGGGTCGACGAAGGCGAAGGCCAAAGCGCCCAGCCCGCTCCGGGCGGCCAGTTCGATGGTGGAGCGGTTGGTGCAAGCGATCCACATGGGCGGGTGGGGCTTCTGCACCGGCTTGGGGATGACGTTGCGGCACGGCATGGAGAAGTGCTCGCCCTCGAAGCCCGGGTAGGGGGTGAGGGCCATCATGTTGGCGATCTGCTCCCCCGCCTCCAGGCTCATGGCCCGCTTCTGCTTGGCCGGGATGCCGAAGCCGCCCAGCTCCAGCCGGGTGGCGCCCTCGCCGATGCCCAGCTCCACCCGGCCCCGGGAGATCACGTCGAGGGTGGCGACGGTCTCGGCGGTGCGGGCCGGGTGGTTGTACTTCGGGGGGGTCTGGCGGATGCCGTGGCCGAGGCGTATCCGTTCGGTGCGGGCCGCGCAGGCCGACAGGAACACCTCGGGGGCCGAGCAGTGCGAGTACTCCTCCAAGAAGTGGTGCTCGACCGCCCAGGCCACGTCGATGCCGACCTCATCGGCGATCTCCACCTGTTCTAAGGCCTCGGCGAAGAGCCTCTCCTCGGAGTCGGGAGCCCAGGGCCGGGGCAACTGGTGCTCGTAAAAGATCCCGAACCGCATCCGGCCTTCAGCCTAAGAGCGCAGTGTGCAGGCGGCCCAGCAGCCCCAGCACGTCCATCCCGTCGTGCCAGAACTCGTCCACCCCGGCAGCGAGGGCGTCGGACCACCCGTCGGCGGAGTCGGCCGGATCGGCGACCATGGCCACGGCGGGTCGAGCTGAGCCTCCCGGCAGTGCTCCCGGATCGGCGGGGTCGGACACCATGGCCACGGCCGCGGTGCCGGCCGCCTTCAGGGCCCGGGCCACCGCCGGGGCCCGCTCGGCGTAGGACTCGTCGGACCCGGTGATCACCGCCACCCGGTCGGGGCCGGCCGCGAAGGCGGCCGCGGCCTCCACCGGCGAGTCGGCCCCGTCGCCGCGCCCGCCCTCGGCAGCCACCCCCCCGGCGGCCAGCAGGTTGCGGACCCAGGTTGTGCGTGGGCCGTGGGCGGCCTCGGGTCCCAGCGCCACCACCGCCACGGTCGGCCGCCGCCCGGTCCGGGCCAGATGGCGGTCAGCGGCGTCGCGCAGATCCTCAAAGGGCTGGGCCAGCCGCCGCACCGGCAGGCCCCCGCCCGGCCCCGTCGGGGCGGACTCGGGGGGAGACTCTCCCCGCCCGCTCTCGGCGGGGCTCGCAGGCACCCCTGACTCGCTCCCCGCAGGACCGGCAGGCGCACCTGACTCGCTCTCCGCAGGCACCATCGGCGCTCCCCGCCCGCTCTCGGCGAGACCCGCGGACTCCTCTAGCAGGGGGAAGTCGCTCACCCCGGTCACGGCCTGGCGCCGGGTTCCCAGGGCGGCCAGCCGGTCGTTCCAGCTCGACTCGATGGCCTCGGCCATGGTGCCGTCGGCCAGCACCGCGGTGATCCCCCCGGCCGCCTCGACGGCCTGGAACGCCCGCCAGCCCCGCTCGGCCAGCTTGCGGGTGAGCGACTCGACGTAGAACGACCCCCCGGCCGGGTCGAAGGTCCGGCCGAGCTGGGACTCCTCCAGCAGCAGCAACTGGGTGTTGCGGGCCAGCCGGGCCCCGAGCCCGCCCGGCATCTCGGCGGCGGCGCAGTCGAAGGGCAGCACGGTCACCGCGTCGGCGCCGCCCGCCCCGGCGGCCAGGGCGGCGGCCGCGCCCCGCAGCAGGTTCACCCACGGGTCCCGGCGGCTGTACATGGCCTCGTCGGTCACTGCGTGCTGGTACTGGGCGGCGGCGGGCCCCGACCCGCCGGAGGCGGCCACCACCCGGCCCCACATCACCCGGGCGGCCCGCAGCATGGCCATGGCCGCGAACTGGTCGGCGGCGACGGGCAGCCGGAAGCCGATCAGCCCGGCGGCCTCCTCTGCGCTCGATCCCGCCTCGGTCAGGGCCCGCAGGTAGGCGACCCCGGCCGCGGCGGCCCAGGCCAGGGTCTGCACCTTGGTGGCTCCGGCCGCGGCCGGGCGGGCCGCGTCCACCACCACGGCCCGCGTCCCCGGGCTGAGCCTCCCCCGGCTCTTGAGCCTCTCCACCAGCCGGGCGGCCTGAGCCGGGTCCACTTGGCGGCCCGAGCGGGCCCACTCCCCCACCGGGTCGAACCCGAGCGAGCAGCCCGGGGCCGGGGGCGCCGGCGGGCGGGCGGCCAGCTCGGCCAGGGCCTCGGCCCGGGCCGGGTCGGCGTGGGGGGCGAGCCCGACGGGGGTCCGGTCGATCCTCACCCCTTCGAGGACGGGGCCCAAGTCGGCGGCGGCCGGGCCGGGCCCGATCTCGACCGAGGCGGCCCCGCCGCTGAGATCGGCGCCGATCCGGTCCCGGACCTCGGCCGGGTCGGCCCCGTCGCAGTGCTGGCGGACGTCCCATCCCCCGGCCGCCTGAGCCGAGCTGGCGGGGCCGGCGCCCGGCCGGCTCGGGTTGCGCAGGCTCAGGCCCCGGACGAGCCGGGCCGTCGCTTCGTCGGCGCCGGCGTCCGAGTCGACGTACAGGGGCTCGATCTCGATGCCGTCTGAGGTGGCGCCGACCAGCACTTCCTCGAAAGATCGCCCCCCGAGCACCCGCTCGACCTGCGCCCTCCAGTCGTCGGCGGCCGCGGCCGGGAACTCGCCGGCCAGCGTGAGATCGGTCACCGGCCCGCCAGCCCGGCCACAAAGAGGCCGGCCGAGCCGCCAAGAACGGTCACATCGCCGAGATCGGTCGCCGGCCACCGCCGGGCGGCCGCCCCAGCGGGCCGAGTGCCGCGAAGAACGGTCACATAGCCGAGATCGGTCACGAGCCGGCGGGGCGAATCAAATCGTGAAGGCCAGGTTGCGGGCGGCCCGCTCGCCCCACTCGGCGTTGCCGCTCCAGCGAATGGCCCCCTCGCCGATCTTGGCCTGGGGGTCGATGCGCCCGCAGGCCAGCATGATGAAAGTGGTGGAGTCGGCGGCCAGAACCACATCGGGATCGGTCAGGGAGTCGGGGTCGACGGCCGCGGCCCTTCCGTCCACCGCCACCCCGATCCGGCGCTCGGCCGGGCCGCCGATGTCGATGCGCATGGTCATGCCGTCGGGCAGCCCCACCTTCTTGCCGGCGATGTAGCCGATGGCCCCCTGTATCTCGTCGAGCACCATCTCGGCCGCCGGGCCGCCGTCGTCGGTGGGGCGGCCCAGCGGGATGGCCGCGTCCCGCAGGTGGACCCACAGGTCGAAGACCCGGATGGCCAGGAAGCGGCCGTAGGTGGCCTTGCCCACCGGGGTGAGGGCGGGGCGGTCCAGGTCGGCGTCGGTGAGGGCGGCCAGCTCGGCCCGCCGGGCGGCGAAGGCGCCCCCCACCCGGGCCCGGAACTCGGGGACGCTCATGGCCGGGGCCGCCTCGGTGAGGGCCAGCATCTTCTCGAAGGGGGGAAGGCTCTCGGCGCTGACCTCCCATCCGGTCATCGCCTCCTCCACCCCGACGGTGTGGGCGATCGCCTCCCGCACCGTCCAGGCCGGGCACAGCGACTGGACCTCCCACTCGTCGGGCCCCAACTCGGCGCACAGCCCCGAGATGGCGGCGAAGCACTCCTCGGTCCTGTCGATCAATTCGGTGCGCACGGCCGACCCTCCTCTCTCTCGCCCCTGGTCTTTCTCGCCTCGGTTTTTCTGAGCACCAGATGCCGCTATAGCGCCAATTCTTGCTCAGAAAACCCGCATCCCCGTTTTTTCTGAGCATCCGATGCCGCTATAGCGCCAATCTTTGCTCAGAAAAACAAGGCTCGGGGGAACACAAGGTAGCTTGGCGGGATGAGCGCGACCCAAACCGAAGCCCCCGCCACCGGCGCCGACGCGGCCGACCCCGGCGACGAGCAGGCCCTGATGGTCGACGAGGCGGTCGAGGCCCTGCTGCGGGACCATCACCCCGCCGCCGTCGGCGACGAGGAGTTCCGGGGCCACCGCTTCGACGCCGGACTGGCCTGGGTGCATCTCCCGCCCGGCTTCGGCGGGCTCGGGGTCCGCTCCGAGCTCAACCGCCGCGTGGAGGACCGCCTCCGCCGGGCCGGGGCCGCGCCGCCCAAGTCGGGCACCTTCTTCATGTGGCTGGCCGGGCCCACCATCGCCACCCACGGCACCGACGAGCAGAGGCGGCGGTTCCTGCGGCCCATGTACACCGGCGCCGACCTGTGGTGCCAGCTCTTCAGCGAGCCCGGCGCGGGCTCCGACTTCGCCGGGCTGGCCACCCGGGCGGTGCCCGACGGCGACGAATGGGTGGTCAACGGCCAGAAGGTATGGACGACGCTGGCCCACACGGCCGACTGGGGAATGCTCGTCACCCGCTCCAACCCCGAGCTACCCAAGCACAAGGGCCTGACCTACTTCGCCTTGGACATGCACAGCGAGGGGGTGGAGGTCCGGCCCCTGCGCCAGATGACCGGCGAGGCCGAGTTCAACGAGGTCTACCTCACCGACGTGCGGGTGCCCGACGCCTGCCGCATCGGCTCGGTGGGCGAGGGCTGGAGGGTGGCCCTCACCACGCTGATGAACGAGCGGTCCGCCATCGGCGGCAACAACCCCGGAGGGGGCAAGCCCACCGACATGCTGGTGGACGCCTACCGCGGCATGGACCCCGGCGAGCGGACCCGCGTCCACCTCGACCGGGTGATGCGGCTGTGGGTCAAGGCCGAGGCCCTGCGGCTGACCGTCCTGCGGGCCTCCCAGAACATGAAGGCCAAGAACCCGGGCCCCGAGGGGTCGGTGGCCAAGCTGATGGGGGCCGAGCTCAACCAGGACATCCGGTCGGTGGTCGTCGACTTGGAGGGGGCGGCCGGGACGGTCGGCTACGACTACACCTACCGGCGGCCCGACGAGGTGATGGGCCTCAGCCGCAACGACCCCCACCACGAGTTCCTGCGGTCTAGGGCCAACTCCATCGAGGGCGGCACCAGCGAGGTCATGCGCAACATCTTGGGCGAGCAGGTGCTGGGCCTGCCCGGCGAGCCCCGGGTGGACAAGGAGATCCCCTGGAGCGAGGTGCCCAGGAACTGATCGCCACTCAACCGAGGAGGGAGCCGACCATGGCCATGCCGAGCGACATCGGGATCATCGACACCATGATCGGCTTCCCCGGCCCCGACTTCTCCACCTACGAGTTCATCCGCACCCAGCTCAAAGACTCCGAGTCGGCCGGGTTCGACTTCCCGGTGGAGTACATGTTCAAGGGGGTGCCCAAGGAGAAGGTGGGCGCGGGCGACCCCATCGGGGTGACCCTGGCCGAGATGGACGCCCACGGCATCGAGATCGGACTGGTCGGATGCGAGGGCGAGACGGGCCGCAAGGCGCTGGCCGAGCACCCCGACCGGTTCGTCGGGTCCTGCCAGGTGGACGCCAACGACGTGATGGGCTCGGTCCGCAAGATCCGCGGTCTCCACGACCAGCGCGGCATCCGGGCGGTGGGGGCCTTCCCGGCCGGCTGCGTCCCGCCGGTGCCCATCGACGACGCCAAGTGGTATCCGATCTACGCCGCCTGCTGCGACCTTCAGATACCCATCTTCATGTGCGCCGGGGTGCCCGGCCCCCGCCTGCCCATGGCCGCCCAGCACGTCGAGCGCATCGACCAAGTGATGTACGACTTCCCCGAGCTAACCCTGGTGACCCGCCACGGCTGCGAGCCCTGGGACGCCCTGGCCGTGAAGCTGATGCTCAAATGGCCGGGCCTGCACTACTCCACGTCGGCCTTCGCCCCCAAGTACTACCCGAAGTCGATCATCGACTACGCCAACACCCGGGGCGGCGACAAGATCATCTACGCCGGCTACTTCCCGATGGGCCTGTCGCTGAAGCGGATCATGTCCGAGCTGCCCGGCGTGCCCCTCAAAGACGAGGTGTGGCCCAAGTTCCTCCGCCAAAACGCCGCCCGAGTCCTCGGCCTCCAGCTCGGAGTCGGTTAGCGCGGCGGACTGCGGCAGCGGCGAGCGGCGCCCTACAGCGGTGACAAGTCGCCGTCGCGCACGCTCAGGCCGAGGCCGGGGGCGCCGACATTGGCGTCACGGGCGCGGAGGACGCCGCCGCGGCCGAACATCAAGCTGGAGGTGGTCAAGTCCCGGCGCAGCAGGTGAGTGCCGAACGCGCCCTCGCTGGACAGGAGGTGCTCTTTCGCCGCGCTCATCACCGTCAACCCGGCCCGGGTAAGGATGCTCGTCTCCCCGACTTGTGCGCCCACGATGATTCCCAACCCTCGCTGAGCCGCTGCTGAGGCGAAGGCCAGCGAACGATTAAGCCCGCCCATCTTCGACACCCTCACATTCGCTATCCAGCGGTCGCCGTCGAGGGACTGGAGCTGGTCGATGCGCAGGATGCTCTCGTCGAGGATGACACGGGTTCTCGCCTCGCCGGCGATCTGAGCGAGCCCGTTGAGGTCGCCGGGCTGCAGCGGCTCCTCGATCGCGAATATCTGGCCAGGCAGGGCCGCCATGTGCGAGAGGCAGTCGGCCGCCGCCGTCCAGAGATTGTTGGCGTCCAGCCGCACCCGGGCCGGGCCGGCGCCGCGGCGGCCGTCGATCACCTTGCGCAGGAGGCGCAGCTTGGCCCGATCCCGCTCCAGCTCTCCGGACAGCTTGACCTTGAAGTCCCCGAATCCCCGCTTCCGGTAGCGAAGAAGCTGCCAGCAATACACCGGCCAGGGGGCGTCGCCCAGCACCGCGGCATAGACGAAGTCGCCGGAGAGACGGGGCACGCCTAGCACTTCCTCCACCGGGCTCTGCATAATCTGGCCGATCAGGTCCACGATGGCGATCTCAACGGCGCAGAAGGCCGCCGGATTTCGGTCGATGACCTGCCGGTTGGTTTCAATCCAGTCTTGGAGACTCCCGATGTCGGTGACCGAATCGCATATTGCGCTTCGGTGCTCTTGAACGAACCGCGCGCCTCCCTCGACTGTCTCGCCGGTGACGTAAGACCTCGGGCAACCCTCCCCGTAGCCGGTGCGGCCGCAATCGGAGCGGGCCGCGACGATCAGATTCTCGGCCCGGCGACGAGTGGCGGAAGCATGCCGAAACGCCGTCTTGAATGGAACGGGGTAGCGGAACACCTCGAGTTCGGCGATGCGCATCGACCCGGCCGTCATGTCAAGCCTCGGAAGACACGATGAGCGATCTGAAGTCGAACGAGCACTCCGATTCGTGCTGCAGGTGCAAATACTTGAACTGGGCGTCGCGCTGACCGGCCGACACGCAGTGCTGGCGGTACTGGCTGCCGGCACCGGGGCGGAGAAGGCCCAGTGTCAGCGGCAGCAGCCGGCCGCTGGCCCGTTTGGCCTTGTATTCGATGTTGGCTTCGCTCAAAGTCCGGTCCACCTCAGCCGCGATGCCCGCGAGTTCATCGGGGGCATCCCATTCGACATACAAGGTATACGCGGGAGGATCATCGGCGGCGATCATAACGAAGAATCGCGGGTGTGGGCCATGCTTAGAAAGCACCTGCGGTACCACGTTCAGCACTTGAGATTCGGTGACTTTCTCGCCCGTAATATTTGTGACGCCCTTGCCTTTCTGAACGAATTCGAGCGTGGGTGTGTTCCTTATTTTGCCATTTACTCGCAAAATGTCATTTATGTCATACCGATATAAGCCTTCGCTAGTGGTCACAATTACGTAGTACTCCCCTCCTTCCTCTAGCTCATGCAGGCCCAGGGTATCCTTCGATCCTGATTCCCATTCGCGTCTAGGCGCAAACTCAAATAGGGTGCTACTCAAAGTTGGAATACAGAGATTCTGACGCGAGTCCAAATTGATAGTCCCTCTGAATTCGCTAGAAGTATAGCCCAGTTCAATTATCTCAGCAGCGGTGGGAAGAAGGGGCTCCAGAGCACCGAGCGCGATGCCGCAACTCCCACCTGTCCAGGTGAACACCGCGCGGAGGTCCGGCCAAACGTCCGCGTAGCTAAGCGGCGCATTAGAGGCCATCTTTTCCAAGCCAGCGGCCCGCGCCGGGTTCGGCGACAATCGGCCGCCCGCGGGCACCAGGCGCTCGGCCTCGGCCGGCAGGCGTCCGGTTGCGATCAAGTCGAGGACGGCTTCAAGGTTTTGGTTAGCAACCGACAACAGCTTCAGAAACGTAGATGGATTGGCCGATGCTACAGCCGTGACCTTCGCCTCCGCGAGGCCGTAGGCGGCGATGGCCAGATAGCGGGCGTCATAATCCGACATCGTCATCAGCTCGTAGGGCAGAACATAGCGAGACCTCACAATCGAAGGCTGGCCCCGATAAATGAGCCCCGACGCGGACCCGTACGGGGTTCCGCCGGCCATGTGGCCTTCGACCGCGGCTCCGACTATCGACACGCTCTTGCCCTCGATGGCGTCCGTCCCCTTGGTCCAGCAGTACGCGGCTAGACGATGATCCCTCTTCATCCGCTTCATGCCATCGGCGGTCACCGGGATGTTCTTGGGCTCGCCGAGCGTGCCGCTGGTGCGGTGATAGTAAACGGGCTGATCCGCGGTCAGACAGCGATCTCCCGTGAGTTCCTGCCGCTCGATGAGTGGGCGCAAGTCCTCATAGGTGTGAATCGGAACGGCGCGTCGGAATTCGTCCACGGTCGCGATATCGGAGAATCCGTGCCTGCGACCGAACTCGGTGTCGGCATTCTGAGCCAGAACCCGTCGCAGCAGCCGAGTCTGAGCGGCCTCGGGGGAGGCCGCCTGGCTCAGCAACCGCCGGTACGGCCCGCCGGCCTTGAGGCCCAAGGCGGCCCTGAAGAGGCCGTGGCCTACCCTGCCCATTTGTCCAGGCCCCGCACAAATGGGGTGCTCATCTGTCGCAGGTAATCCATCGGATAGCTGCGGTTGATCAACCCCAGTCGGCCGACATCGCTGTTTCGGGGAAGAAACCTAGTCCCGAATATCAAGTCCCATATGATCAGGTTGTTGCCGTAATTGTGATCCGACTCCTCGGCGAACTCAGAGTGATGCCATCGATGCAACTCTGGTCCGCTAACTACATAGTTGAGCGGACCGAGCCTGACTCGGCAGTTCGAGTGTTGGAAGAAACCGTTGATGGCATAGAATACGAAGTAAGCCGTCAAGACTTCTGGAGCTACGGCCATGGCCGCGAACGGCAGCGTGTCTACCGAATACTGCACCGCTTTCTCCAAAGGGTGGAAGCGGCCGACATTCAACCAGTAAAGACGGTGAGGCGAGTGGTGGACGGCATGAAACCGCCACATGAAGACGAACTTGTGAAAAGCCCGGTGGAGCCAATACCTCAAGAAATCCGACACCAGCAGCATCATCACCACCTGCACCGCGACCGGCAGATTGTGAGGCCAGAGGGAGGAAGGGGACATGCCGCTTCCCTGAATGGCCGCCACGATCGTGAGCGACAACAGCAGGGGTAGCAGTATCTGAACCGTTGACATGAAGGCAAGATCGCTGCGAACTTCAGCCGGGGAGGGCTTCCATTCTGGTCGGCAGGGCAGTCGCACCTCATGAAGTGTGATGAGACCAGCGATGGCTGTAACGGCAACATAGGCAGAGACAGCTCCATGCAACTCGGCTGAGACGAAGGCGAAGTACAGCCCATAGCCGAGCGTCATACAGAACGGATATGAGGCTATCTCAACGATTCTTTCAACCTGCGTCAGAACATGTTTTTCAGTCATAAGGGTCCGAGTCAAGGTTACGGGAAGCAGGTCCGTTAGCGCTGCAATTTCTCAGCCGGACAGGGGAGGAAAGACTCGGCAAGTGTGGAGCCCGCCGCCGGCCCCGGTCATCGGCGACGGTCATATCCGCAGCGCCTGCTCGTTTCGTGCCTGTTGAAACGGAGCTATCAACTGCCGCAGATATCCTGCCGGATTTTGACCGACTAGCCCGGTTCGATCGACATCACGATCTCGGGGCAGGAACCGGGTTCCAAAAACCACATCCCAGATTATAAGAGAATGCCCGTAGTTGCGATTCGATTCCTCAGCTAATTCGGAGTGGTGCCAACGATGTAACTCGGGTCCATGCACCACATAGTTGAGCGGACCAAGTCTGATCTGACAGTTGGAATGCTGATAGAATCCGGTGAAAGCTATAACCAAGAATGAAATCATCAACACCTCTGAAGAGACAGCCATTACTATGAAGGGCAGTGTTTGAATCATGTACTTGATCGTGTCCTCTAGAGGGTGGAATCGGGTGGAAATCAACCAATAGAGATGGCGTTGATTGTGGTGGGCAACATGAAACTTCCACAGAAAACTAACATTATGGGATATTCTGTGATACCAATACCGTATGAGTTCTGTAAATAAAAGCACCATAACTCCCTGTACAACTACTGGCCAACTATGAGGCCAAAGGGCTGTAGGAGCTATGTCGATTGCTTGAATCGCATCTGTAACTGTAACCAAAAGCACCACAGGAACCAAGATTTTACTCGTCAATAAGAACGCTAGGTCAATGCGGATATCATCAATAGTAGGCCTCCATTCAGAACGATAAGGCAGCCACATCTCATGAAGGATGACTAGCATTAAGACGACGAAGCACGGAATCCCCGCCGATAAGACGATATGTATATCCATCCTGAGGAGCAAGAAGTAGAGCCCAAATCCCAATGTCATCGAAAATGGGTAAGCAGCTATCTGGACAATTCGCGCGATAACTGTCTCAACTGGTTGCTCAGCTAGCTGTTCAGGCACGGACATACGTTATAACGATGGAAGCTGAGTGCGATTTTGTGCAATCCACACCGACACAGCGTACTCTCCGCCGGTGTAGGGGCGGCGGTCCCAGGTGGACCACCGGTGCTCGAGGGCCAGCCCGGCCTCAGCCGCCATCCGGTCGAAGCCGGCCAGCGCCGGGCCGGGCCGGTCGAGCTGGAAGCCGGCCACGATCCGCCCTCTCAGTCCCAGATGGCGGGCCATGTTGGCCAGCACCGCGGCCTCGGTGCCGGGCGCCAGGAAGATCATCACGTTGCCGGCCATCACCACCGCGTCGAAGGCCCGCCGCCGGCCCCGGTCGTCGGCGACGGTCACGTCGGCCAGGTCGCCCTCGACCCATTCGACGCCGGGGCCCTTGCGCCGGGCCGCGGCCAGCATGGCCGGGTCGAGGTCCACGCCCACCGCCTCGACGCCCCGGCGGGCCAGCTCGACGGCCACCCGGCCGGTGCCGCAGCCGGCGTCGAGCACGCTGGACGGCCCGAACCACTCGATGAGGTCGGCCTCGCCGTGGATCGACTCACCGGCCGCCTCCATCCTGCGCCAGCGGGCGTCGTAGTCGTCGCCCCTGGCGCCCCCGGACTCGCTCCAGCGGGTCACGGACCCGACCATAACCCGGTACCGTGGTCCCCGATCCCGGTGGTCTGATCCTCGAGCCCAGAGATCGGAGGCAGGTCGTGGAGTTCGGAATCTTCCAGAACGGCTACATCCCCGGGCCGTCGGCCCACATCCCCGAGCACGAGCACCTCATGTTGATGAGGGAGGCGTCGTACCCGATCTGCGCCGACAAGCACAACTGGAAGTTCGCCTGGTTCGGCGAGCACCACACCCTCACCGAGTACAGCCACCTCTCGGCCCCCGAGGTGATGATCGGCTGGGTGGCGGCCCAGACCGAATACATCCACCTGGGCACGGCCATCACCAGCCTCCCCACCACCAAGGAGCACCCGGTCCGGCTGGCGGAGCGGGCCGCCATGCTCGACCACTTCTGCGAGGGCCGCTTCGAGTTCGGCACCGGGCGGGGGGCGGGCAGCCACGAGGTGGCCAGCTTCAACGGCACCCTCACCTCCGAGACCAAGGCCATGTGGGCCGAGGTGATGGCCGAGATCCCCCGGATGTGGGCCCAGCGCGACTACTCCTACGAGGGCGAGCACTTCCACGTGCCGCCCGGCCACAACATCCTGCCCAAGCCCCTGCACGGCACCCATCCGCCCCTGTGGGTGGCCTGCGGCAACCTGGCCACCTTCGCCACCGCCGGGTCGCTGGGCATGGGCGCCATCGCCTTCAACTTCGATCCGGCGCCCGCCCTCAAGGGCCGCATCGATTCCTACAAGGAGGCCATCGCGGGCTGCACCGAGCCGCTCGGGTCATACATGAACGACAACGTGATGATGACCAACGCCCTGATCTGCCTGGAGGACCGGCGGCGGGCCCGCGAGATCGCCCTGACGAAGGGCCGCGGCTACCTGTACTCGATGGTGTGCCTGTACCACGACACCATCCCCAAGAAGCCGGGCGCCGCCACCTGGCCCGAGCCCCCGCTGGGGCTGCCCGACGAGGCCACCCTCGACTTCGCCATAGAGGCCGGCTACATGCTGTGCGGCACCCCCGAGGAGGTGTGCGAGCAGCTCGAGCGGTCCTACGTGGCGGTGGGCACCGACCAGCTCGTGTTCGGCTTGCCCAGCGAGGGGTTCGAGTACGAGGAGATCCTCGAGATGATCGAGGTCTTCGGCGACCAGGTGATCCCCGAGTTCGACAAGGACGCCACCCACTCCACCGAGAAGTACCGGGCCAACTTCGTGCGCAAGCACCCGGAGTGGAACGACCCGCCGCCCGAGATCGAGGTGACCCTCCCGCCCAGCGCCTCCATGCCGGTCCCCTACCACCCCTGATCCGCCCCGCTGAGTCGCTCGGGCCGATTCGCTGAGGCCGATTCGCTGACCCGCTCGGGCCGGTCCGCCCTTGCGGTTTTTCTGAGCATCCGTTAGCGGTATAGCGACGATTTTTGCTCAGAAAAACAGAGGGGCGGAAACCGGAGGGGGGGGTGGAGACCCAGGGGGCGGAAAACAGGGAGGGGGCGTTAGCCCTTTATTAGGTCGGCGGCTTGGCGGCACTCTTCGGGGGTGCGGGCTGAGACGTTCAGCATGGTCACGGGGGTGGAGGCCCAGGCCTGGAGCCGGTCTCTGATCCGCTCGACCGGGCCGACCAGGGAGATCTCGTCGGCGAACTCCGAGGGCACCGCGGCCACGGCCTCGTCCCGGCGGCCAGCCAGGAACAGGTCCTGCACGGTGCGGGCCGCCTGCTCGTATCCCATCCGGGCCATCAGCTCGGTGTGGTAGTTCTGGCCCCGCGCCCCCATCCCCCCGATGTAGAAGGCCAGAACGGCCTTGATGGGCCACAGGGCCTCCTCCACGTCGGCGCAGACCCGCAGGGTGACGTTCACCGCGATCTCGAAGCCGGGCCGGGCCCCGGCCAGGGAGTCGGCGTACACCTCGGGCCGGAACGGCGAGTAGTACAGCGGCAGCCAGCCGTCGGCGATCTCGACGGTCTGGGCCACGTTGCGGGGCCCCTCGGCGCCGATCCAGACGGGGATGTCTCGCAGCGGGTGGGTCATGATCTTCAGCGGCTTGCCCAGGCCCGCGGCGCCGGGGCCGTCGTAGGGGTGCCGGTGATGGGCGCCGTCGAATTGCAGCGGCTCGGCCCGGGCGAAGACCCGCCGGAGGATTTCCACGTACTCCCGGGTGCGGGCCAGCGGGCGGCCGAAGGGCTGCCCGTACCAGCCCTCCACCACTTGGGGGCCCGACACCCCCAGCCCGAGGATCACCCGGCCGCCGGAGATGTGGTCGAGGGTCACGGCGTGCATGGCCGTGGCCGTGGGGGTGCGGGCGGAGATCTGGACCACGCCGGTGCCCAGCTTCACCCGCTCGGTGCGGGCCGCGATCAGCACCAGCGGCGAGAACACGTCGGACCCCCACGACTCGGCCGACCACACCGCGTCGAACCCGGACTCCTCGGCGGCGACGGCCAGCTCCACCAGGCCCTCGGGCATCCCCCGGCCCCAGTACCCCAGCGTCAGCCCGAGCTGCACGTCAGCCCCGCCTCCCCGACCTCAGACCGAACCCCACGCCTATACCGGCCCCGACCTCAGACCGAGCCCACATCAGCCCTGTCGCCACGGCCTCAGACCGAGCCGCTTTCGGTCCGGGGCGCTGCCCAGTGCCCCGGCTATCCGGTGTGGGTCCAGACGGGCTGGCGCTTCTCGATGAAGGCCCGGGGCCACTCGGCGCCGTCGCCGGCGGCCGCGGCCCGGGCCATGGCCTCGACGGCCAGCTCGTAGGCGTCGTCCACGGCCATGTCCATCTGGGCGTACATGATCTGCTTGCCGATGCCCTTGGCGTAGCGGCTGCCCCGGGTGGCCGCGGCCAGCAGCTCCATGGTGGCCTCGCCCAGCCGGTCGGCGGGGACCACCCGGTTGACCAGCCCCCACTCCAGGGCGGTGGCCGCGTCGATCACGTCGCCGGTGAGGGCTATCTCGGCCGCCCGCTTGCGCCCGACCTGGCGGGCCACCGCCACCATCGGGGTGTGGCAGAACAGCCCTCCCCGCCCGCCGGGGGTGGCGAAGCGGGCGTCCTCGGAGGCCACGATCAGATCGGCGCTGGCCGCCAACTGGGCCCCGGCCGCGGTGGCCAGCCCCTGCACCTGGGCCACCACCACCTGGGGGGCGGCGGCCATGGCCTTCATGGCCCGGGTGCAGGCGTCGAAGAGCCCCCGCAGCTCGGGCTCCTCCATGGCCGACATCTCGCCCAGGTCGTGGCCCGAGGAGAAGACCGGCCCGGTGGAGGCGAGCACCACCCCGGCCACCTCGTCCATCCCGGCGACCGTCTCGAAGGCGTGCTCGATCTCGCCGAGCACGGCCCCCGACAGGCAGTTGCGGCGCTCGGGCCGGTTCAAGGTGACGGTCACATAGGCGCCGTCGCGCTCACAGAGCAGATGCTGGTAGTCCACGGCTCGGGTACCTCCACGGGTGCAGTCCAAGCGAACCGGGCCAGCCTAGGGCGGACGGGACCCCTTCAACGATCAGCCCAGGGGCGAGCAGGACCCTCCGACAGTCGGCCCAAGGGGCGAACAGACCCTCGACAGCCAGCCCAAGAGCGGGCGGACCCCTCCGGCGGTCAGTCCGCCAGGGCGGGCAGGACCCGGTCGACGGTCAGCTCGACGCTGGACCAGGCCTCCTCCACCGGCATCCCCCCCACCAGCGGGTGCAGGCTCAAGGCGCCCGAGGCCCGGGCCAGCTCGACGGCCTCGTCGGGGGTGAGCACCCGGTAGATCCCCTCGGCCCGCAGCTCCTCGACGGTGGTGGCCGACGAGCACACCGCCGAGGTCTGGCCCGGGGGCTGCCAGGACTTGTAGGCGGCGGCCTCGAACAGGAAGCAGTGCCCGTGCTCGGCCCACACCCGGTCGGGGTCCTCGGCCACGTGCAGCATCACCACGTTGTCGGGGGCGACGCAGAAGCCCGACGTGCCCAGCCGCTCGCACTCGGCGTAGTACAGCGCCTCGATCTCGGGGAACTGGCCCGGTAGCTGCAGGGGGAGCCCGAGCCGGGCCGCCCGCCTGGCCGACGCCTCCGACGACCCCCCGATCAGCACCATCGGGTGGGGCCGGGTGTAGGGCAGCGGCGTGGCCTGCACCGTCTGGCCGTTGCGCTCGAAGGGCTCGCCGGTCCAGGCCTTCAGCATCACCTCCAGCGCCTCGTCGAGGATCCGGCCCCGCCGCCGCCACTCCCGGCCGAAGGCGGCGTACTCCTCCGGCCGGTACCCCAGCCCGGTACACACCATGATCCGGCCCCGGCTCACCAGGTCGATGACGGCCAGGTCCTCGGCCGCCCGCACCGGGTCGTGGAGGGGCAGCAGCAGGGCGGAGACGATCACGCTGAGCCGCTCGGTACCCGACAGGATCATGGCCGCGTTCACCAGGGGCGTGGGGCTCCAGCCCATCGGGGTGCAGTGGTGCTCCTCCAGCGAGACGGCGTCGAAGCCGCGGCCGTCCCCGTGGCGGGCCAGCTCCAGCCCGGCCCGGTAGCGGTCGCTCACCGCCTCGGCGTCGGCGGGGTCGGGGCTGACGAAGTTGAACCGCATCAGGGCGAAGGCCACGGCGCGAGTCTGCGCCGTCGGCGGCCTCGGCGCCAGTCGGACACCCGAGCCCGCGCCCGCCAGCCCGCCGAGCCGCCGGTCTCGGCGACCAAGACTGGCGGTTCAGACCGGATCAGGCCGGGATCAGGCCGGGATCAGGCCGGCGGTCAAGACCGGCGGTTCAAACCAAAACCAGCTCGAAGGCCACGGCCAGATCGGCGCCCAGCATCCTCCCGGCCTGCTCGCAGCCGCCCCGCAGGAACGACTCCGGGTCGAAAGAGGGGTCGCCGAGGCTCTCGATGTAGGTGCGGTGACACGACAGCGCGGCCACGCCCCGGTCGAAGTGGCCGGTCACGTCCACCCCGTGGGTGGGCGAGGGCGAGCCAGCGTAGGCGATCCAGCCGACGCCGCCCCACGGCTCGCCCGCGTCGGCGAACAGCCAGCGGTTGGCGGCGTCGCGCACCGCGTCGGGCAGGGCCCGGCCCAGCTCGCGGTGATCGACGTGGTTCCACGGCCCGGCCTCGCCCCAGCGGTCGCGGTAGTTCAACCCGATGATCGCCTCCGGCCGGTGGCGGCGGATGGCCGCGGCCAGGTCCCGCCGCAGCTCGATCCCGTTGACCACCAGGCCGTCGGGGTGGTCGAGGAACTCCACCGCCGACACCCCCACCGCGGCCCCGGCGGCCACCTGCTCGTCGGTGCGCAGCGGGCCGGCCCGCTCGGGCGGCACCGAGTCGATGCCGGCCTCGCCCCGGGTGGCCAGCACGTAGCGGACGTCTTTGCCGAGGCTGGTCCAGCGGGCGATGGCGGCCGAGGCGCCGTACTCGAGGTCGTCGGGGTGGGCCACCACGGCGATGGCCCGGTCCCAGTCCTCGGGCAGCGCCTCCAGCGCGGCCGGACCCGGCCGATCCCGGCCAGAGCCTGCTCTATCCATGGACCCGGCCGGCGCGGCGCTTGCGCTTCGCCGGTCTATCCGTGGACCCGGCCGGCGCGGTGCATGCGCTCCACGGTGCTGACCACCGCCCGCAGCGAGGCCGACACGATCGACTCGTGGATCCCCACCCCCCAGGTGGTGTAGCGGTCGCCGGTGTCGACCTCCACGTAGGCGGCGGCGGTGGCGTCGCTGCCGGAGCCGATGGCGTGCTCGTAGTAGTCGACGATCTTGCCCGCGAACAGCCCGTCGGCCTGCAGGGCCGAGACGAAGGCGTCTATGGGGCCGTTCCCCTCCCCGGTGACGGTGCGCTCGGCCCCGCCCACCAGCAGCCGGGCCTCGATCTCGCTCCGGTCCGCCACCAGCGTGTCGGTGGTGGCCCGGTGCCCGATCAGCTCGATCCAGGGGTCGGCGGGGGTCACGTACTCGCTGACGAACCGGCGGTGGATCTCATAGGAGGTGATCTCGGTGCCGGTGTCCTCGGTCACGGTCTGGATGACCCGGGAGAAGTTGGCCTGGAGGTCGCGGGGCAGGTCGAGGCCGTACTCGTGGAGCAGCACGTAGGCCACGCCGCCCTTGCCGGACTGGCTGTTGACCCGCACCACCGCCTCGTAGCTGCGGCCCAGGTGGTGGGGGTCGATGGGCAGGTAGGGCACGTCCCACTGGTCGTAGGCGCCGGTGAGCGGCTCGCCGGGGGCCACGTCGTAGATGGCGGCCATGCCCTTCTTGATGGCGTCCTGGTGGCTGCCGGAGAAGGCGGTGTACACCAGGTCGCCGGCGTAGGGGTGGCGCTCGGGCACGGTCATGCGGTTGGCGTACTCGAACACCCGGCGGGCGGCGTCGATGTCGCTGATGTCGAGCTCGGGGTCGACGCCCTGGGTGAACAGGTTCAGGGCGATGGTCACCAGGTCGACGTTGCCGGTGCGCTCGCCGTTGCCGAACAGCGTGCCCTCCACCCGGTCGGCCCCGGCCATCAGCCCGAACTCGGCGGCGGCCACGGCCGTGCCCCGGTCGTTGTGGGGGTGCAGCGACAGCACGATGCTGTCGCGGCTGCGGATCTGGCGGTGGAAGCGCTCGATCAGGTCGCCGTAGAGGTTGGGGCTGGACATCTCCACCGTGGCCGGCAGGTTCAGGATCAGCGGCCAGTCCGGGGTGGGGCCGAAGACGTCCATGACCGCCTCGCACACCTCAACCGCGAAGTCGGGCTCGGTGCCGGTGTAGCTCTCGGGCGAGTACTCGAAGCGGATGCCCGAGCCGCCCGGCCCGGCCCGGTCGAGGCCCCGCATGCACTGCTCGGCCCCGGCCACGGCGATGTCGACGATGCCGGCCCGGTCGGCGCCGAACACCACCCGGCGCTGGGTGACCGAGGTGGAGTTGTACAGGTGGACGATCGCCCGGGGCGCCCCCTCGACGGCCTCGAAGGTGCGGTCGATGAGCTCGGGCCGGGCCTGGGTCAGCACTTGGACGGTCACGTGGTCGGGGATCAGGTCCTGCTCCACCAGGAGGCGGCAGAAGTCGAAGTCGGGCTGGGACGCGGCCGGGAACCCGATCTCGATCTCGGTGAAGCCCATGTGGACCAGGTGGTCGTACATCCGCTGCTTGCGGGAAATGTCCATGGGGTCGACCAGGGCCTGGTTGCCGTCGCGCAGATCGACCGAGCACCACAGCGGGGCCTTCTCCAGCCGGCGGTCGGGCCAGGTGCGGTCGGGAAGCTCCACCGCCGGATAGGGCCGGTACTTCTCGAACGGCATCGTCTTCATGTCGATCACGTCCTTTGCGGGTTGTGGTGCGGAGTTCGTGGTGGGTTGTTTGTGTGGGGGTTCTGGGTGGTTGCGGGTGTCGGACCTGGCGGCCCGAGAACTGAAAATCCCCCCGGCCCGAAGGCACGAGGGGACTCGGCGAGCACCGGTATGTGGCGCTCGCCTACATCAGCAGGAGCAGGGAGGCGGCGGGGGTCACGGCCCCACGCTAGCCCCGCCGGCGGCGGAGTCCAACCTCCGCGGCGCCGTGCCATGCTGGGGCGGTGAGCTTGCTGGTGTGGGAGTCGCCGCCTCCGGCTCTGCGCTCTCCGGTGATGGCCGCGGCCTTCCGGGGCTGGTTCGACGCCGGCTCGGCCGCCACCGGGGCCCTTGAGTGGCTGAGCGAGCGGGGCCGAGCCGTCCGGCTGGCCCGCATCGACCCCGAGGAGCTGTTCAACTTCAACGAGCAGCGCCCCCAGGCCCGGATGGTCGACGGCCGCCGCCGGATCGTCTGGCCCGACGTGGCGGTCGAGGCGCTGCCGTTCCCCGGCGCGGGCCGGGACCTGGTGATGGTGGCGGGGGCTGAGCCCAATCTGCGGTGGGGCGCCTTCGCCGACGCCGTGGCGGAGGCGGCCGAGGCGACGGGGGCCGCGCTCATGGTCACTCTGGGCGCCCAGATGGCCGAGGTGCCCCACACCCGCCCCTTCGCCGTGACCGGATCCAGCTCCGACCCCGAGCTGGCCGCCGCGCTGGGCCTGGGGCGCCCCAGCTACCAGGGCCCGACCGGGGTGGTGGGCGCGCTGCAGGACCGTTTCGCCCGGGCCGGGGTCCCGGCCGCGTCTCTGCGGGTGTCGGTGCCCCACTACGTCTCGGGCGCCCCCAACCCGAAGGGCTCCCGGGCGCTGCTGGAGCGCCTGGAGCGGATCACCGGCCTCAACACCGGCTGGGCCGAGCTGGACGAACCGGCCCGGCAGTGGGAGGAGCAGGTCGACCAGGCCATGGCCGGCGACGACGACGTGGAGAAATACGTGCGCCGACTGGAAATGCGAGCCGACGAGCGGGCCGCCCGCCAGGTGCCCAGCCCCGACGACCTCGCCGCCGAACTAGAGCGCTACCTGCGCAACCGGACCGACCCCGACCCCGGCTTCGAGGCCGACCGAGAGTGAAGCGACCATGAAGTATCAGAATGCTCGGCGGGTCCGTCGGGGATTGTGGCTGTGCGCGCTGGCAGCGGGGGCGGCCTGTAGCGGCGGGTCTGAGTCTGCGCCCCCTCCTGTACCGCCTGAGCCCACGGCGGCCTCGGCACCAGCGGTGACCGCAACGACGGTTGAGCCTGCGCCCTCGTCCGTACCGTATCCGCAGTTCGATGAGGATGTCGAGGTGAGGGTCAGGTTCATAGCTTATGGCGATGTGGACCCGAACGACGACATCGCCTTCGGGGTGATACCCGATCTGCAGATCGCCGTGATCAACGATAGAAAATCGTCGGAATGGTGGAACACAGTCGGAGGCGAAGTTTTAGGAGAACAGACTCACGGGTCACGAACGTTCATACCTCCTGGAGTGCAGATACGATCCACAGCCGACGCTATCGCGGCTTCTCCGATAGATCTCATTGCCACAGGATCCGACGGCACAGCCGAGACATACCTCAAATCTTCTGAATCTTTTTCGGTCTGTGTGGTTTCCCCAGTAGAAGATCTTATAGCAGGCTGCAGTCTCAGCGAATCAATATACAGGGAGAGTTATATTCCTTTCTATGTCCATTTCAGCAATGGCCGTGCCTATATTGAACGAGAACAGGAAGGGAGCGAACGATATTACCGGTTCCTGCACGGGCGTAGAGACTCATATGATCCTTTGAGCGAACCGGCAACGATCACTTTGGTAGCCATAGGGCAGATCGGTACAGATGTGCCACCATTTATCGACTTCTTAGCACCAGGTGTGTCCATAGCGGTCGTCAACGACGCTGACATCGGCATCTGGTGGACGGCAATCTCCGACGACGGTGCGGCTGTCCACGATCTCGACTCATATCCTCTTTCTGTATCTCTCGGATGGGAATTCGGATGGGGAATACCTTACGGCAGTGAGACACACGAGAGAGTACGCCAAAACACACCTGTTCGTTACATCAATATTGACTGGCCAGGTATACTCGAAGTGAACATGGCCCCAGGCAGCTATTTGTTCTGTAATGTCACATATGAAACTATTTCCCACTGTGACTATGAGAGCATTCCAGCCGCACAAGACTATGTATACCGAGTTAATGACGTTGGCATCGGGACTAAGATGTATAAACTAACAGACAGCGAAGCAAAACAATTTCTAGAAGAGATAAAAGACTGGAGTGTCAGATCCCTATACCGATAACCCGATTGACTTCGGCGTGTAGTTGTGCTAGGTTGCCGTTCCTTGAAGTCAAAACGTCGAAATGCTCGGTGGGGTTGGCAAGTGTTGTCACTTTGCGCGCTGGCGGCGGGGGCGGCTTGTAGCGGCGGGTCTGGGGCTGCACCCTCTCGTGTACCGACTGATTCCACCGCGGCTTCTTCGTCGGTGGTGACCACGACGACGGTTGAGCTGCGCACTGTGCCTCTTCCGTCGGTAGATGAGAATGAAGACGAATATGCCGAGGTGAGAATCAAGTTCATAGCTTACGGCGATGTGGACCCAAACGACGACATCGCCTTCGGGATGATACCCGATCTGCAGATCGCCGTGATTACGGAGCGAGAGTTGCAGGAATGGTGGGACGCGATCGTGGCTAGTGATTTGGGATACATAAGCTATCCGCCTCCCGGGGCGCAAATACAATCTGCAGTCGAAGACATCGCATCCTTGCCGATAGATTCAATCATCACAGGATCTGAAGGTACAGCCGAAACATACCTCAAACCGTCTGAAATCTTTTTGGTTTGTGTAATTTCTCCAGTAGACCTCTTGATAGCCGGATGCGGTGACAGAGAGACGACTGGACGGTGGCGTGAAATGGTTTTCTATATCTACTTCAGCCATGGCCGTGCCTATATTAACAGGGATCCGGACGGGAGCGAACGATATCGCCGGTTCTTGCACGGACATCAAGATTCATACAGCCCCACAAGCGAACCAGCGACTTTAACATTCATATCTACAACGTATGTTGACGAATTATCCATTTATGATTCTGTAGGTAACCATCTAGAGCCAGGCGTTTCGGTGGCTATCATAAAAGACCCAGATATCGGAGTCTGGTGGGAGTCAGTCTTAGACTTCAATAAGGCAACCATCATCGATGATGGCGTGTACCCTCTCAACGTCGATAATAGTTCAGAATTCGGGTGGAAGATACCTTACAACTATAAGGCACAAGAAGCAATACTTGAAAGCACAATTCGCACTGATTCTGGTGGGATGATTGATATAGATTTGACACCAGGTGACTATATGTTCTGTCACCTTACCAGATATATTATAGGTTGCAATTACGAATATATAGCAGCTACACAGACCTACGTATTCAAGGTTGATTACGGAGTATGGAAACTATCAGATAGCGAAGGTAAACAACTCTTAGAAGACACCAAAAACTGGCCGGTGCTACCACAATTCGTCAACTGACCACATTTGGAGTGTGCTTATGCTAGGTCCCGTCAGACTGCGCCTAGATCGTCGGTGGATTCAGCTAATATTGTCTCTTTATGCGCTGTCGGTAGGGGTGGCTTGTAGTGGCCAGTCAGCATCCGCGCCTTCGCCTGTACCGCCTGAGCCCACGGCGGCCTCGGCACCAGCGGTGACCGCGACGACGGTTGAGCCTGCGCCCTCGTCCGTACCGTATCCGCAGTTCGATGAGGATGTCGAGGTGAGGGTCAGGTTCATAGCTTATGGCGATGTGGACCCGAACGACGACATCGACTTCGGAGTGATACCCGATGTGCGAATTGCCGTGATCACTTATAGAGAGTCATCGGATTGGTGGAACACAGTCGGAAGCGAAATTTCCAAAGAATTTCCTGGGGCAGAGTTGCTCATACCTCCCGGGGCGCAGATGCAATCCACGGCCGAAGCTATCACGGCTTCTCCGATAGACTTTGTTACCACAGGACCTGACGGTACAGCGGAAACATACCTTAATCCCCTTAAGCCGTCCAGATCCTTTTCAATTTGTGTGATTTCGCCGATAGATGATCTGATAGCAGGGTGCAGTCTCGAGGAATGGATACGACCCGAAGCAATAAATGAGGAACGGATATGGAGCGAAGCGTTAAATGAGTGGCGTGATCCAACTATTTTCTATATATATTTCAGTAATGGTCGTGCCTACATTGACCAAGAACTGGACGGGAGCGAACGGTATTACCGGTTCCTGTACGGAGATCGGGATTCATACAGCCCCTTAAGCGAACCGGCAACGATCACCTTAGTAGCCACAGGACAGATCGGTACAGATGTGCCGCCAATTACTGATCATCTAGCGCCAGGTGTTTCCATAGCTGTTATCAACGACGCGGATATCGGCGCATGGTGGACAGCGGTCTCCGATGACGGCGCGGCCGTCAACGATCTCGGTCAATATGCTCTTTCCGTGCTTTCCGGGTGGGAATTCGGATGGGGGATACCTTACGGCAGTGAAGCACGTGAGAGAGTGCGTCAAAATGCACCCGTTCATTACATCAATATTGATTGGCCAGGTATACTCGAAGTAAGCATGGCCCCAGGCAACTATTTGTTCTGTAATATCACCTATGAATACATTTCGCACTGTGATTATGAGAGCATTGCAGCCGCACAAGACTATGTATACCGAGTTAATGACGTTGGCATCGGGACTAAGATGTATAAACTGACAGACAACGAAGCAAAACAATTTCTAGAAGAGATAAAGGACTGGAGTGTCAGATCCCTATACCGATAACTCGGTTGACTTCGGCGTGTGGTTGTGCTAGGTTGCCGTTCCTTGAAGTCAAGACATCGGAATGCTCGGTGGGTCTGGCAAGTATTGTCACTTTGCGCGCTGGTGGCGGGGGCGGCTTGTAGCGGCGGGTCTGGGGCTGCACCCTCTCGTGTACCGGCTGAGTCCACCGCCGCTTCCTCGTCCGTACCGTATCCGCAGTTTGATGAGGATGTTGAGGTGAGGGTCAGGTTCATAGCTTATGGCGATATAGACCCAAACGACGATATCGACTTCGGGGTGATACCCGATGTGCGAATTGCCGTGATCAAGAATAGAGAGTCACCGGATTGGTGGAACACAGTCGGAGGTGGAGTTTTAGAAGAACTGCCTCACGGGTCACGAATGTTTATACCTCCAGGAGCGCAGATACAATCTACAGCCGAAGCTATCGCAGCTTCTCCGATAGACTTCATCACCACAGGACCCGACGGCACAGCCGAAACATACCTCAAATCTTCTGAATCTTTTTCGGTCTGTGTGATTTCCCCAGTAGAAGATCTTATAGCAGGCTGCAGTCTCAGCGAATCAATATACAGGGAGAGTTATATTCCTTTCTATGTCCATTTCAGCAATGGCCGTGCCTATATTGAACGAGAACAGGAAGGGAGTGAACGATATTACCGGTTCCTGCACGGACGCAGAGATTCATATGATCCTTTGAGCGAACCGGCAACGATCACTTTGGTAGCCATAGGGCAGATCGGTACAGATGTGCCACCATTTATCGACTTCTTAGCACCAGGTGTGTCCATAGCTGTCGTCAACGACGCTGACATCGGCATGTGGTGGACGGCAGTCTCCGACGACGGTGCGGCTGTCCACGATCTCGACTCATATCCTCTTGCTGTAGCTCTCGGATGGGAATTCGGATGGGGAATACCTTACGGTAGTGAGACACACGAGAGGGTACGCCAAAACACGCCTGTTCGTTACATCGATATTGATTGGCCAGGTATACTCGAAGTGAGCATGGCCCCAGGCAACTATTTGTTCTGTGATATCACATATGAACATGTTTCACACTGTGATTATGAGGGCATTGCAGCCGCACAAGACTATGTATACCGAGTTAATGACGTTGGCATCGGGACTAGGATGTATAAACTGACAGACAGCGAAGCAAAACAATTTCTAGAAGAGATAAAGGACTGGAGTGTCAGATCCTTATATCGATAACCCGATTGACTTCGGCGTGTGGTTGTGCTAGGTTGCCGTTCCTTGAAGTCAAAACGTCGGAATGCTCGGTGGGTCTGGCAAGTACTGTCACTGTGCGCGCTGGCGGTGGGGGCGGCTTGTAGCGGCCAGTCGGCATCCGCTCCTTCGCCTGTACCTACTGAGGCCACGGCGGCCTCGGCGACACCGGTCACAACAACGACGGTTGGGTTGCGCACTGTGCCTCTTCCGTTGGTAGATGAGGATGAAGACGAAGATGTCGGGGTGAGGGTCAGGTTCATAGCTTACGGCGATGTGGACCCGAACGACGACATCGCCTTCGGAGTGATACCCGATCTGCAGATCGCCGTGATCAATGACGACGAGTCATCGGAATGGTGGCACAAGATCGGAGGCGACAAGTTTGGTGAACAGCCTCCCAGAGCGCGAGTGTATATACCTCCCGGAGCACAGGTACACTCCACCGCCGAAGATATCGCAGCCTCTCCAATAGACTTCGTTACCACAGGACCCGACGGCACAGCCGAAGCATACCTTGAACCATCCGAGTACTTTTCGGTTTGTGTGTTTTCTCCAGTAGACTCTTTGATAGCCGGGTGCAGTCTCAGAGAGACAACTGGATCGTGGCGTGATATGGTTTTCTATATTTACTTCAGCCATGGCCGTGCCTATATTGACAGGGATCCGGACGGGAGCGAACGATATTACCAGTTCGTACATGGTGATTGGAATTCATATAGCCCTTCGGGCGAACCCGCGACGATCACCTTCGTATCCACTGGATACGCTGACGAATACTCCGGTTATGGTTTTATAGGTAGGTTCTTAACATCGGGTGCCTCAGTGGTTATTATCGACGATACCGATATCGGTATTTGGTGGGAAGCAGTATCCGACTTTAGGAAGGCGGGTTTTTATAGCCAAAGATATTCTCTTCTAGTAAAAGACGGACCATTCGGATGGAAGATGCCCTACGGTTACGCGGCACGTGAAGTGACATACGAAAACACGGTTAGCACTGGTCCTATTGGGACAATTGAGGTAGACTTAGCACCAGGCAACTATCTGTTCTGCCACATCACTGGACAATCTATCTTAGGCTGCTGCTACGAGGATACCGCAGCCGGACGAGACTACATATTTGAGGTTGACTACGGAATATCGAAACTATCGGATAACGAAGGGAAACAACTTCTGGAAGACGCCGAAGACTGGGAGATCAGACCTAGTTAACGGCTCAGTTGACTTCGGCGTGTGGTTGTGCTAGGTTGCCGTTTCTTGAAGTCAAGACGTCGGAATGCTCGGTGGGTCTGGCAAGTGTTGTCACTTTGCGCGCTGGTGGCAGGATTGATGTTGCTTTTGTTGATGGATTCGCCGCCGGATTCATCTGAGATGGTCACGGTGGCAGAGCAGGCGGCAGCTTCGGGTTCTAATTGTCCGAACGGTATTAATCGTATCACTGGCCGGTGTAGGTCGTGTGCGGATAGGACACAATTCCGGTCAAATGGCGAGTGCGTGCAAAAGACAATGAACCACCCGAATGATCCTCCTTGCAGTGGAGGGTTGGTTTACTACAGTACTTACGGCTGCCGAGAAGTGGAGTGTCCGTTGGGACCGCCACACGGCGACGCGGTGCGGGATTCCAACGGATACTGCATTCGTGGTACACCCCCCGGGAGTGCCGCGGAATGTGTCGGTTGCGGCCGGGGTGGGATCTTTGACGGTGAAGTGGGCGCAGCCGAGTTCGTCAGGCAGTTCAGCTATCAGCGCCTGGGACATCCACTACTCCTATCAGGAGACAACCGGGGCGGCAACCAGTACTCAAAATAAAACTCGTCGGGTCACCGGCGGGGGCATACCGACCGATGGAGTGACTCTGACCGGCTTGGAGTACGGCACCACTTACCAGGTGAGAATTAGAGCTTGGAACTCATGGGGCAGCGGATCCTACAGCTCTCCGATTTCTACCCGGACGACAGTGCCGGCAGTGACTCTGGTCGGTTTAGAGGTTACCCAGGGACTGCAGGATTGGGAGGGAAGTATCAAGCTAGTGAAAGGAAAGACCACGGTAGTGCGGGCTTTTCTAGAGCCCTGGGGCAATAAAACAGCGACGAAGTCGGTAAGTGTAAGATTGAAGGCCTTTCGCCTGACTAGCAGAGGCGAGATATATATAGGAGCAGCCATTCCGGTTAATCGCATAGAGGGGCGCCCTTCGGATCCAGATTATGGAAAGTTCCGCGTGGAACCAGACGCGGCGAGCCGTCGTGACGAGATAGACGCTTCGGTTAACTTCCTGTTGGATGACGATCTTGCAAACAGTAGCCTCTTCACAGGTTCTTACGCTGACTGGGTCGGCAACAGGGATACCACGAGCGGATATCCGGTAGCCTTCCGGCTGGAAGTGGACGAAGGAGTTCACTGTGAAGAAGCCATCAACCCCGACAACATGTGCAAAGCCGACCTGTCCTTTAGACACGTGAAGCAGCCCCGAGTCCGAATGGTAGGGGTCAAGATAACGGGTCACACGTTACCGACACGTGAACTTCTTGAGGAGCAGGCTCTGCGTATTGAAACGGTGATGCCGATCGCAGAATTAAGATATGACATGCGATTTTTGAACACAGTAATTGATCCAGCCCCCGATAATACTGGACTGGTCAAGTTGCTAGATTATCTGTTGGTAGCAAGAGCCAACGACGGAAGCAAATCTGTATACCTGGGCGTGATATTTGGAGATGGGCCAGGCTCTGGTACGGCTGGCGGCGGCAGAGGAGACGACGGCACTCTTCCTTCCAACGTTGCTGCTTGGTACACAGATGGCCTGGATGACGCAGGCAGCTTTGGCTATGCCCGTAATCGTGGGGCACATGAGTTCGGTCACGTTATAGGCGAGTATCACGCTGGATATGAGAGTGCTGGGGGTAATCGGGTTTTGTGTTCGACTGCAGTAGATGGAAATGCTCATCCGTATCCTTACGTACTTCGCAGTAACCCTAATATCTTTCAGATAACGGACCGTGATCTGGCTATGTTGGGGCCATCTACCAATGCCGACACTGCGATATGGGGTTTCGATACTAGATTTGTCCAAAGTTCTGACGATTCTTTGACTATTATGGCACCCGGCGAAGTTTTTTCGTTGATGAGTTACTGTGGTTACGATGACAATCCACAGAATGATCCTAATGATAATTCTCAACATCGTTGGGTTGATAAATTTTATCATCCTAAGTTTATTACGAAGATTGATGGTATCGATTGGGATAAGGGGCCGGACCTTGAGGGCAATATTTCTCCCACTGTGCTGGTCAGGGGCTTCAGAACTAGGGCCGCTGATGGTGGTGTAGGCGGGTCTTCAGGGACTTCTCGTATCAGCGTGTTGCCTGTGATTTCGATTGGGTCGCCTGCGGTACAGCCGGAGTTGCTGTCTGGAGATTACACGTTGGAGCTTTTGGACGCGTCGGGGAATGTGTTGAAGTCGGTGTCGTTCGGCACGTACGAGGTTACAACCCACAGCGGTTCGTCGGGTGAGGTTTGGGTGGTTCCGGTGAGCAATCCGCCGGATTGGGCCAAGTATCGGATTTCTAAGACGGTCACCACTTCCAGCGGGGTGGGTGGCGCTGAGGGATCTAGTTCTTCTACAACGGTGTTGACTGAGGTGACTCGATCGGCCAATGCGCCGACGGTTTCGGTGACTGCACCGACGGCCGGGCAGGTCCTCAATGGCGACACGGTGACGTTTTCGTGGTCGGGCGCCGATGCCGACAGCGATACCTTGTCGTACATGGTGGAATACTCCGATGACGGGGGTTCCACATACGAGACCATCGCGGTTGATCACACGTCTAGTTCTATGAGCGTTGATCGTGTCTCGCTGGCGGGGTCCACTTCGGCTCGCATCAGGGTCACCGTTTCAGACGGGACGAGGTCGGCCAGCGTCCAGTCGCCGGTCTTCACGGTGGCGGCGAACTCGCCGGAGGTGTTCATTCACAGCCCCGCCGACAACAGCAGCCTGCTGGGGGCAAGGCCGCTGATCTTGAGGGCAACTGCCTATGATCCCGAGGACGGCCGCCTGGGCTTGTCGAGCATCCGGTGGTCGAGCAGCATCGACGGGGCACTGGGCACGGGCGGGTCGCTGGCGATATCCACTTCGGATCTGACCGCGGGCGTCCATGAGCTGACCGCCACCGCCACTGACAGCTCCGGCGCGTCGGGCTCGGCCAGCGTGACCTGGAGCGGCGGGATCAAGGTCCCGCTCCCGGCCGCGCCCGGCGGACTGAAAGCCTCGGGGGGCAGCGGCTCGGTCGACTTGTCGTGGACCAACCCCGCCAACGCCACCATCACCGGCTACCGGTACCGGACCAAGACCGGCACCGGCAGCTACGGCGCATGGCAGACCATCACCGGCGCCGGGGCCTCCACCACCAGCCACACCATCACCGGCCTCACCGCCACCGGCACCAGCTACGACATCGAACTGCAGGCCGGCAACGGCTCGGGCTGGGGCGCCGCCGCCCGGACGAGCGCGACCACCGGACCGGCCAACTCCCCCACCGGGGTGACCGCGGCGCCCGGCAACGCCAGCATCGCGTTGAGCTGGGACTCCCCGCCTTCGGGATATGGGATCACGATGCACCGCTACCGCTATGAGGTGGCGGACTCGGGGATCGTGGACGAGCTGGACGGAACTGTCGGCGGCGACGACCACCGCGACCATCACCGGACTGACCAACGGCACCTCCTACCGGATCGGGCTGGCGGCCAAGGCCAAAGCGGGCTGGAGCGCCACCGTCCACGCCTCGGCCACGCCCACGGCCGCCACTGCGCCCACGACGCCGACCGCGCCCGCCCCCAAGGCGGCGGCGGTGCCGGGGGCGCCGGTAGGGCTGAAGGCCTCCGGCGGCCACGGATCGGTCGACTTGTCGTGGACCGATCCCGCCGACACCACCATCACCGGCTACCGGTACCGGACCAAGACCGGCACCGGCGGCTACGGCGCCTGGCAGACCGCCACCGGCGCCGGGGCCTCCACCGTCAGCCACACCATCACCGGCCTGACCGCCACCGGCGCCGGCTACGACATCGAGCTACAAGCCGGCAACTCCGCGGGGTGGAGCACCGCCGCCCGGGCCTCCGCCACCACCGGTCTGGCCCGATCCCCCACCGGCGTGGCCGCTGCCCCCGGCAACAACGCCCTCGCCTTGTCCTGGGACGCCCCGCCGGCCCGATACGGGATACTCCGATACCAGCACCGGCACAAGAAATCAAGCTCGAGCTCGTGGTCGGCCTGGACTCAGGCGCCGGTGACCTCGACCAGCCGAACCATAACCGGGCTGACCAACGGCACCAGCTACGACGTCGAGCTGGCCGCCGAGAACATCTCGGGCCGAAGCGCCGCGGTCAAGGTCACCGCCACGCCGGCTCTGCCCGCACCCTCGGCGCCGTCGGGGCTGACCGCCACCGCCGCCGCCGGCTCCATCGCCCTGAGCTGGACCAACCCCAACAACACCACCATCACCGGCTACCAATACCGCCAACGCCCCTCATATGACAGCGACTGGCAGTGCTGGACCAACATCTGGAGCACCGGGGCCGACACCACCGCCCACACCCTCACAAAACTCGCCGGCTCCACCGCCCACCGCATCCAGATCCGGGCCGTCAACGCCGCCGGCACAGGGACGGCCAGCGAAATCACCGCCACCACACCCGCCGCCTCCGGCACCGCCCCCGCCGCCCCGACCGGGCTCACCGCAACCGGCGCCAACCGATCCATCGCCCTGAGCTGGACCAACCCCGGCGACGCCACCATCAGCGAATACCAATTCAGAGAACGCCCCAACGGCGAAACCAACTGGCGCTGCTGGCGCTCAATACGCGGCAGCACCGCCGCCACCACCACACACACCATGATCGGCATAACCAACGGACTCCGCTACAACACCCAACTACGAGCCATCAACCCCGCCGGCGCCGGAACCCCAAGCCAAACCGCAGCCACGCCGGCTCTGCCCGCACCCTCGGCGCCGTCGGGGCTGACCGCCACCGCCGCCGCCGGCTCCATCGCCCTGAGCTGGACCAACCCCAACAACACCACCATCACCGGCTACCAATACCGCCAACGCCCCTCATATGACAGCGACTGGCAGTGCTGGACCAACATCTGGAGCACCGGGGCCGACACCACCGCCCACACCCTCACAAAACTCGCCGGCTCCACCGCCCACCGCATCCAGATCCGGGCCGTCAACGCCGCCGGCACAGGGACGGCCAGCGAAGTCACCGCCACCACACCCGCCGCCTCCGGCACCGCCCCCGCCGCCCCGACCGGGCTCACCGCAACCGGCGCCAACCGATCCATCGCCCTGAGCTGGACCAACCCCAACAACGCCACCATCAGCGAATACCAATTCAGAGAACGCCCCAACGGCGAAACCAACTGGCGCTGCTGGCGCTCAATACGCGGCAGCACCGCCGCCACCACCACACACACCATGATCGGCATAACCAACGGACTCCGCTACAACACCCAACTACGAGCCATCAACCCCGCCGGCGCCGGAACCCCAAGCCAAACCGCAGCCACCCCCACCGCCCCGGCCTCGCCGTAAACGCCGCCCGGCCCTCGGGCCTGTCGCCCGAACCGGGCGCCGGTCACATGACGAAGCGGCCGTCGCCGGCGACCTTCCAGGGCGCGGCAGCCACGGTGCCGCCGTCGACGGGGATGGTGGACCCGGTGACGAAGCCAGCCATGTCGGAGGCCAGGAACACGATCACCGCCGCGCACTCCTCGGGGGCGGCCCGGCGCCGCAGCGGCGACGGGGCCAAGCCCTCGATCATGGTCCCGGACCCCTCGGTGAGGGCATCCTCGCCGGGGGTGGCGATCATGTCGGGGGCCACGCAGTTGACCCGGATGCCCCGCCCCCCCAGCTCCAGGGCCAGGGTCTGGGTGAACTGCTGCACCGCCGCCTTCATGGCCCCGTAGACGGCGTACCCCGGCGAGGCGTGGTAGGCCTCCACCGAGGTGACGTTGACGATGGCGCCGCCGTCGGCCATCAAAGGCGCCCCGTGGCGGACGCAGTTGGCGACGGTCGTGAAGTTCTCGGCCACCAGGGCGGCCTCTCCCTTGGGCGACACCGCCTCGAAGAGGGCCCGGAAACCGCCCCCGGCGTTGTTGACCAGCACGTCGATGGGGCCGAGCCGGTCGCGGGCCCGGCCCAGGAAGGCCTCCACCCGCTCGCCGTCGCGGACGTCGAGGACCTCGGAGAAGCAGCGCCGGCCGGCGGCGGCGATCTCGGCCTCCACCCCGGGCAGCGGGCCGGGGTCCTTGTCGCAGACGGCCACGTCGGCGCCGAAGCGGGCCAGAGCCACGGCGGTGGCGGCCCCGATGCCCCGGGCCGCCCCGGTGACCACCGCCACCCGGTCGGTGAGCAGGATGCGGTCGGGGTCGAGATCGGCGATCGGGGCCACTGCTCCTCCGGTTCCGCTCCTGGCCGTCCGGTTCGCCGCCGGGACGGGGCCGTTCTGTGAGCCGCTGACCCTAGGCCCGCCGGGGTAGGTTGCCACCGGCGCCAGACGGCCTGCGAGGAGGAGACATGGGAGAGCTGGTTCGGGTAGAGGCCACCGGGGCCGGGGTGGCCACCATCCGCCTCGACCGGCCCAAGATGAACGCCCTCAACGACCAGGTGGTGGCCGAGCTGGCCGCGGCGGCGGCCGAGCTGGCCGAAGCCAGCGAGGTGCGGGCCGTGGTGGTGTGGGGCGGGCCCAAGATCTTCGCGGCCGGCGCCGACATCGGCGGCTTCGCCGGGCTGGACCCGGCCGGGGGGCGGGCCCTGTCGGCGTCGGTCAACAGCGCCCTGCTGGCCCTGGAGAACCTGCCCCAGATCACCGTCTCGGCCGTCAACGGCTACGCCCTGGGCGGGGGCATGGAGCTGGCCATGACCACCGACTTCAGGGTGGCGGCCGACGACGCCGTCTTCGGCCAGCCCGAGATACTGCTGGGCATCATCCCCGGGGGCGGAGGGACCCAGAGGCTGCCCCGGCTGGTGGGGGTCACCCGGGCCAAGGAGATCATCTACACCGGCCGCCGCATTCCGGCCGGGGAGGCTCTGGACATCGGGCTGGCGTCGGCCGTCCACCCGGCGGCCGGCCTGTACGACGCGGCCTGCGAGCTGGCGGCGTCGTACGCGGCCGGCCCGGCCGCTTTGGCCATGGCCAAGCGGGCCATCGCCGACGGTCTGGATCTGAGCGTGAGCGAGGGGGTCGAGCGCGAGGCGGCCTGCTTCGGGGACTGCTTCGCCACCGAGGACGCCCGCACCGGGGTGGCCAGCTTCTTGGAGAAGGGCCCCGGCAAGGCCGTCTTCGCCGGCCGCTGAGCCAGCGCCCTTTCTGGCGGGCCGACTCGATGAGCGAGGCCGCCGGGGCCGAACGGAAGGCGGCCCGGTCACCGACCTGCGCTCCTTCCGGCGGGCCGAGCCGATGAGCGAGGCCTACGACTCGGTGGTGATCGTGTCGTTCGGCGGCCCCGAGGGGCCCGACGAGGTGATGCCCTTCTTGGAGAACGTCACCGCCGGGCGGGGCGTGCCTCGGGCGAGACTGGAGGAGGTGGCCCTCCAGTACGACCGCACGGGCGGGGTCAGCCCGCTCAACGAGCAGTGCCGGCGGCTCCGCCGGGAGCTGGCCCGCGAGCTGGACCGGGCCGGAATCGGACTGCCCGTCTACTGGGGCAACCGCAACTGGCGGCCCTACTTGACCGACGCGGTGGCGGCCATGGCCGACGACGGGCGCCGCCGGGCCCTGGCCCTGGTCACCTCGGCCTACTCGTCGTACTCGGGATGCCGCCAGTACTTGGAGGACATAGAGGCGGCCCGGGCCGCGGTCGGGCCCCGCGCCCCGGCCATCGACAAGATCCGCCCCTACTACGACCACCCCGGGCTCATCAAGGGGTGGGCGGACGCGGTGGCGGACGCCTCGGCGGAGCTGGAGGAGTCGCTCGGGCCCGGCCCCGAGGCCCGGCTGGTGTTCACCGCCCACTCCATCCCGGCGGCCATGGCCAGGGCCTGCCAGTACGAGCGCCAGCTCCGGGAGGCGGCGGGGCTGGTGGCGGCCGCCTCGGGCCGGTCGGGCTGGGACCTGGCGTGGCAGAGCCGCAGCGGCCCCCCGTCGTCGCCCTGGCTAGAGCCCGACGTCAACGACCATCTCCGGGCCATCGCCCCGGTCCACCGGCGGGTGGTGCTGGCCCCCATCGGGTTCGTCACCGACCACATGGAGGTGCTGTGGGACCTGGATGCGGCCGCGGCCGCCACCGCGGTCTCCTCGGGGATCGAGCTGGCCCGAGCCGTGGCCCCCGGGACGGCGCCCGACCCCCGGTTCGTGGCCATGTGGCGGGAGCTGATCGAGGAGAGGCTCGGCGGCGGGGCCCGGCGGGCGCTGGGATCGCTGGGCGCCGGACCCGACTTCTGCCCCTCCGGCTGCTGCCCCCGATCCTGAAACGGCGCCCGCAGCACCCCGATCCTGAAACGGCACCCGCAGCACCCCGATCCTGAACCCGGCGCCCGCCGCCCTGTATGAATAGGACTCTCCGCCGCAAACGACCGGCTCAGTCGAGCATCAAACCCCTCAGCAATAGACCGCCCTCGCGCCGTCTTGCCAGGCGCTATCTGACCTCGCTTGAACCGGCCGAGTATCCACCACCAGCGCGACGGGCATCCCTAACATATTCAGTCGGCCTTGAAAGGTTCGGGCCGAGTTACGGGCCGGAAGAGGTTCCGAGCCAGCCAACGTGGAGCCGACGAAGTGAGCCACATACGTTTCGCAGCCGAGGCAATGCGCTTCCGGATATCCACCGTCCGCCATCCGCTGGTGGGCGAGGAAAGCCTCGACTTGGACGCCCTGGCCCGCGCCGCAGTCTGCGCGGGCGACCCCGAGGTGGACTCGGCCCTGCGACGGATCGGCACCGCCTGGATTCAAGCCGGATTCGACGCCGAGGCCATGTTCCAGCCCTGGGCCGAGGAGAGGATCGAGTCCTTCTTCGCCGACCGGCCCGACTTGGTGGACGCGCTCGACGACATATGGCGGGTGGCCACCCGGCCCATGATCGCGGCCTGAGGCCGAACCCGGCGGTGTGCCCGAGCTTCCCGAAGTAGAGACCATCCGGGTCCAGCTCGAGCCCCGGCTGAGCGGCCGGACCGTCCTCGAGGCTGGCTCGCATACCTCGGCTAAGTTCACGCCCGCGGTCGAGGCGACCGGGGCCGGGATCGGACCGGTCCGGCGCCGGGGCAAATACCTCATCGTCGGCCTTGACGACGGCCGGGAGTTGATTATCCATTTGGGCATGACCGGCCGGTTGGCGGTGATGCCTGATCCGGACCTGGGCCACCCCCATCTGCGGGCCTGGTGGCGCCTGGACGACGGGGCGGTGCTCGCCTTCCACGACATCCGCCGCTTCGGGCGCCTGCATGTGGTGGAGGCGGGGCGCTACGACACCGTCCCCACCCTGCACCGCCTGGGCCCCGAGCCCTTCAGCGACCAGTTCACGGCCGAGAGCCTGTGGCGGGCCCTGGGGGCCAGCACCCGGCGGGTGAAGACCCAGTTGCTGTCCCAGCGGCCGGTGGCCGGGGTGGGGAACATCTATGCCGACGAGGCGCTGTGGCTGGCCTCGATCAACCCGGCGGCTCGGAACGTTTCTCGGGCCCGGGCCGCGGAGTTGGCTGACGCCATCCGCGCCGCTCTGGCTTCGGGGCTTGAGCACGGGGGGACGACGCTGCGCGACTATGTGACGCCCGAGGGCGGCTCGGGGGGGAACCAGAATTATCTGAACTGCTATGGGCAGGCGGGGCGGGGGTGCCTCCGCTGTGGGGCCGAGTTGCGTCGGCGTCTTGTCGATGCCAGGGGGACTACCTGGTGCCCTCGATGTCAGCGGCGCTGATCTTCAAGCTCGGGGGGTGATGGATAGGACGGTTAGGGCTATGCCGGCGGTTAGGCCTACGGGGAAGATGAAGACCAGGGGGTTTACGTCTCTTATTACCTCTAGGGGGGTGCTGGTTGAATCGGGGCCCGCGGTGGAGGCGATTAGGGCTGAGGCGGCGAAGATCAGATTTAACGCGGCTTGGCGTAGTGAGGGCGGGGCCCCGACCGGGCCCAGGCAGCCGCAGGATGGGGCCCCCAGCTTTCGGGCTCTGACGATCACCACTGCGAAAGCGGCGTAGAGCGCGCCTACGGCGGCGGCTAGCGCTGAATCGGCTCCGCCTTGAAGGGGCCAGGGACGGTCGGCCACTTCGACTAAGAACGCTTGGGCGGGCGGATCAGGGTCTCCCGTGGTCAGGGCGGCGATGGCTAGGGCGCATTCGGTTAGGGCGATTAGACGGACTAGGGCTAGCCGGGTTCTAAGTCCTAGTCGGATGGGGCCCAGTCGGGTTAGGCCCAGGCGGGACAGGAGATCGGCGGCGGGGGCGGGGCGGGCCAGCTTGGCCAGACCGGCCACTAACAGCACCGCGGCTCCGGCCGCGTACAGGGTGATGACGACGATCAATCGGCTGAGGGTTCTAGGGCCAGCACGGCCATGCGGTGGCCGCCTATCTCGTGGGGGTTCACCACCCGGTCGGCACCGGCCCGGCGGAGCTTGGGGTCGGCGGCCGAGCTGTTGGCCCGGGCCACGATGAACAGGTCGGACCGCATGGCGCGGGCGGTGAGCGTCACGTAGAGGTTGTCGGCGTCGGAGTCGAGGGCCAGGATCAGCGTCCGGGCCCGGCTGAGCCCGGCCCGGGTCAGGACCTCGTCGTCGGTGGCCTCGCCGGCCACCATCAGCGAGAGGTCGGGCCCGAGGTCGTCGCGGCGGTCGATGACCACCACATCCCGGCCCGCGCCGCTCAGCTCGGCGGCGATGGCCTGACCCACCTGGCCGTACCCGCACACCACGATGTGGTCCCGCAGTCTGTCGATCTCCCTTTGCATCCGTCGCCTCCCGAACTGGTCGTTGAGATGGCCCTCGAACAGCGTCTCGAGCAGCACGCCCAGCGTGTACAGGGCCGTGCCCGTGCCGAACATGATCAAAATGATGGTGAAGAACTGGTAGCGGTGCCCGACATCGCCCAGCTCTCGGAACCCCACCGTGGAGACGGTGACCACCGTCTGGTACACCGCGTCGAGCAGGCCCAGGCCGAGGACGGCGTAGCCGACGGTGCCGAACACGAGCACGGCGACCAGCCCGATCAGGCCGGCCCGGAAACGGCTCCAGGAGTCCCGCGGCCCCCGTCGGGCCTGCCTCCGGCGACGGCGAAAACGAATTTGCACGGCCCCAGGTTAGGGTGGGGACCGATGGCCGATCCCGTCGTCGGCCCCCGACCCGAGCCCGGCGGCGGCCCGCACCCCGAGCCGGAGTCCGTCGGCGTCGGCCCGCACCCCGAGCCGGAGTCCGTCGGCGTCGGCCCGCACCCCGAGCCGGAGTCCGTCGGCGTCGGCCCGCACCCCGAGCCCTGGCCCGTCGGCGACCACCTCGACGAGGAGCTGCTGCGCGGCGGCGACCGGCGCAACGTGATCGACCGGTACCGCTACTGGAACGTGGAGGCCATCGCCGCCGACCTCGACGCCCGCCGGCACCCCTTCCACGTCGCCATAGAGAACTGGGACCACGACCGCAACATCGGCACCGTGGTCCGGACCGCCAACGCCTTCATGGCCGCCGAAGTACACATCGTGGGCCGGCGGCGCTGGAACCGCCGGGGGGCCATGATGACCGACGTCTACCAGCACGTCCGCCACCACCGAAGCATCAAGGACCTGGCGGACTGGGCCGCGGCCGAGGGCCTGCCGGTGGTAGGCGTAGACAACCTGCCCGGCGCCTCCCCCCTCGAGACCACCGAACTGCCCCGGCGCTGCCTGCTCCTGTTCGGCCAAGAAGGCCCAGGCCTGTCCGCACCAGCCCGGGCCGCATCCGACCCGGTGGTGTCAATCGCCCAGTACGGCTCGACCCGCTCCATAAACGCCGGAGTAGCCGCAGGCATAGCCATGCACACCTGGATCCGCCGCTGGGCCAACCCACCCAACTGACCCGCCCGCCGCTCCCCGCCGACCCACCCGACTGAATCCGCCAGCCGACTCCCCGCCGACCCGCCGGGCTGGTGCCGCCGACTCCCCGCCGACCCGCCCAGCCCTCTCTGCCGCCCCGCTTGCCCGGCCCCTCATGCCGGAGCGGGTGTGGTGCCTACAGTTCTGGAGGATCAGAGACCCTGAGGCCGCTGATGAGAGCCAACACCGCGTCGGCTGCTTCGGATGGGCTGAGCCCGGTGGTGTCCACCTGGGGGAACCGGGCGTAGCCCTCGGCCCGCTCGGCCAGCAGAGCCTCCACCCGGTCCCGCAAATCCTCCCCAGGTCGCCCCCCGGCCAGAAGAGGCCGGCGGGCCGCGCCCCCGCCAGCCGCAACCCGCTCGACGATGGCGTCCACGCCAGCCGTCAAACACACCACATAGCCGGTGGTGGCCAGAGCGTCCCGGCTGACGGGATCAAGCATGGTCGCCCCCCCCGTGGCGACAACCAAACCGGTGCGCCCGGCCGCAGCCAGAGCCGCCTCCCGCTCCAGCCTGCGAAACTCACCCTCCCCCAGCCGGTCGAATATCTCTGAGATAGGACCAGCCCGCTCGGCAACCACCGCATCAGTGTCCACCAGCTCACGGCCGGTAAGCCGGGCCAGTACCCGCCCCACCGCCGTCTTGCCAGTCCCCATAAACCCAGTAAGGACGATGTTGCGACCCCCGCTCACACCCCCCGAGAGTAACCGTGCCCCACCCCAAGGGCTCCGCTCCGCCACGCGCCAGGCCGGGGGGTGGCACGGGGGCAAGGTTTTGCCGCCCCGCGGCAAAACCGCGCCCGTGACAGGACCCGCCGGCCGGAACACACGCCAAGCCGGGGCAAACGCCGGGCCAGGGCAATCGCCAGGCCGGGGGGTGGCACGGGGGCAAGGTTTTGCCGCCCCGCGGCAAAACCGCGCCCGTGACAGGACCCGCCGGCCGGAACACACGCCCCGAACCAGCCAGAGCAACCGCCAGGCGGGGGACCGAAGAGGTGACAAGCCGCGCTTACACTGATGCGGATGCGGAGAAGATCACTGGCACTGTCAGGAGTGGCAGTCGCCGCAGCGCTGCTAGCAGCCGGATGCGGCAGCGACGACAGCGATGACAATGCCGAGTCCGGCGATCAGAGCGAGCAAACCGCCCCGGCGGAGCAGCCCAACGACTACACGGGAGACGGGTCGCTGGGGACAGTGGAGGTGCCGGCCGGAGGGGCGATCCAGATCCGCTCGCTCAACGCCATCAGCGGCGACATAGCCTCCCTGGGGATACCCAACCAGCGCAGCGTCGAGCTGGCCGTCGCCGACTACGGGCCGATCAAGGGCTTCGAGGTGGACATGGGCACCGGGCTCGACGACCTGTGCTCGGCCGACGGGGGCCAGGCCGCGGCCCAGATCATCACCGCCGACGACCAGGTGATCGGGGTCATAGGCACCTCCTGCTCGGGGGCGGCGGTGGCCGCCTCCCCGCTCATCAGCGAGGCGGGCATGGTGATGATCTCGCCGTCGAACACCTCCCCGTCGCTCACCTCGGACCTGGCCGGCACCCCCGGCGAGAACTACTACCCCGGGTACTACCGAACCTCCAAGAACGACCTGATAGAGGGCGAGGCGGTGTCCCGGTTCGTCTACGAGGACCTGGGGCTGACCACCGCGGCGGCCATCCACGACGGCGACCCCTACACCCAGGGGCTGGCCCAGAGCTTCTCCACCGCCTTCGAGGCCCTCGGCGGCGAGATGGTCGGCTTCTCGGGGATCAACAAGGAGGACACCGACATGGTGCCGGTGCTCACCGAGATCGGCGCCGGGTCGCCCCAGGCCCTGTTCTTCCCCATCTTCCAGCCCGCCGGCGACTTCATCGCCGACCAGGCCCCGGAGGTCCCCGGATTCGAGGACGCCGTTTTGATCGCGGGCGCCGCCCTGCTGGTGGACCCGTTCATGGAGCTCCCCCAGTCGCAGGGCCTCTACATAACCGGCCCCGACCTCCGCTACGGGGCCAACACCAACCAGAGCACCGGCGCCGACGCCGAGGCCTTCCTGACCGCCTACCAGTCCGCCTACGGCTCGCCCCCCGAGAGCGGGTACTGGGCCCAGTCCTACGACGCCACCACCCTGCTGCTGGAGGCCATCGAGGCCGCCTCCTACGTCGACGACGCCGGAAGACTCGTCGTCGACCGGGCCGGGGTGCGCCAGCACCTCGACGGCGTCGACGGCTTCCGGGGCATCTCCGGCACCCTCGCCTGCGACGACTTCGGGGACTGCAGCGCGGCCCGCATGATCATCATCCGCCACGACGAACCCGGCGACATCGAGGCCAGCAAAGAGAACATCGTCTTCGAATTCGCCCCCTAGGCGAGCATCGTCTTCGAACGCACGCCCTAGACGGGGGCTTCGTCTTCGAATTCGCCCCCTGAGGCGGCTTCGCTTCCCCGATGTCCCCGGGGCGCTTCGCCCGGCGGAGAAGATGGCTCGCCGACGGTGGGCGCGTTGCTAGAGTCGCGGCCAGCGCGCACGGTCCGCGATGGCGTGCCATCGAGTCGGTTTGGAGGTTCTTCGATGATGACCGCAGAGGCAACAGCACCCGCCCGCAAGGGGCACAGGCAGACCCGCAGGAGGAACCGGGGGCGGCTCCTGGCCCCTCTGGGGATCGCGGCCTCGTTCGCCCTGGTGGCCGCGGCCTGCGGTGGCGACGACGACACCGAGACGACCCCGACGACCCAGCCGGCCGCGACCACCACCGCGGCCCCGGCCCCGGCGGCCCCCGACTACATGGGCGACGGGTCGCTGGGCGAGGTGCGGGTGTCGGGCGGAGAGGCGATCCAGGTCCGCTCGCTCAACGCCATAACCGGCGACGTGGCCTTCCTGGGCCTGCCCATGCAGCGGGCCATCGAGATGGCCATCGACGACTTCGGGCCGATCCAGGGCTTCGACGTGGACATGGGCACCGGCCTCGACGACCTGTGCTCGGCCGAAGGGGGCCAGGCCGCGGCCCAGACCATCGCGGCCGACGACCGGGTGGTCGGGATCATCGGCACCTCCTGCTCGGGGGCGGCGGTGGCCGCCTCGCCGCTCATCAGCGCGGCCAACATGGTGATGATCTCGCCGTCCAACACCTCCCCGTCGCTCACCTCGGACCTGGCCGGCACCCCCGGCGAGGCCTACAACCCCGGGTACTACCGCACCGCCCACAACGACCTGATCCAGGGGGCGGCCGTGGCCGAGTTCGTCTACGAGGACCGGGGCCTCACCACCGCGGCGGCCATCCACGACGGCGACCCCTACACCCAGGGGCTGGCCCAGAGCTTCTCCAACTCCTTCGAGGCTCTCGGCGGCGAGATGACCGGCTTCTCGGGCATCAACAAGGAGGACACCGACATGGTGCCGGTGCTCACCGAGATCGCCGCCGGGTCGCCCCAGGCCCTGTTCTTCCCCATCTTCCAGCCCGCCGGCGACTTCGTGGCCGACCAGGCGCCGGGGGTGTCGGGCCTGGAGGGCGCGGCGCTGCTCGGCGCCGACGGCCTGCTGGTGGACACCTTCCTGGAGCTGCCCCAGTCCGAGGGCATGTTCTTCTCCGGCCCCGACCTGCGCTACGGGGCCAACACCAACCAGAGCACCGACGTGAGCGCCGACGACTTCCTGGCCTCCTACGAGGCGACCTACGGCTCGGCCCCCGAGGCGGCGTTCTGGGCCCACGCCTACGACGCCGCCACCCTGCTGCTGGAGGCCATCGGGGCCGCCTCCTACGTCGACGACGGGACCCTGGTGATCGACCGGGCCGGAGTGCGCCAGTACCTCGACGGGGTCTCGGGCTACGCCGGAATCACCGGCACCCTGAGCTGCGACGACTACGGCGACTGCGCGGCGGCCCGCATCACCGTCATCCGCCACGACAGTGCCGACGACTTGGACGCCAGCAAAGAAAACGTCGTGTTCGAGTACGCCCCCAACTAGGGGTCCGAGCCAATCAGGCACAGAGCCGCAGGACGCCGAGCCGAGCGCTGGGCTGACGCAGGCTGACGGGAGCGGGAGGTGGCCATCGACGCCCGCGGCAGGGTCGCCTCCCGCTCCCGCACCCGGATCGACTGGTTCCTCGCCGGCCTGCGGGTGGTGGCGCTGGGGGTCATCGCCGTCGGCCTGGCCGCCTTCATCGCCCAGCAGGTGAACCCAACCAACCCGTTCGCCCGCTGGGCCAACCCCGACGCCACCGGCCTCACCGGGGCCCAGTTCCGGGGCCTGGTGGTGGCCGGGGTGTCCCAGGGGGCCATGTACGGGCTCATCGCCCTGGGCTACTCGATGGTCTACGGAGTGCTGGGGTTCATCAACTTCGCCCACGGCGAGGTGTTCATGGTGGGGGCCATGACCGGCATGATCGCCTCCAACAAGCTGGCCGACGCCGGGGCCTGGGAGTCGAACTTCGTCGGCTCGCTGGTGCTCATAGTGCTGCTGGCCACCGCCGCCTCCACCGCCACCGCGGTGGTGATGGAGCGGGTGGCCTACCGGCCGCTGCGGGGGTCGCCCTACCTGGTGGCCCTCATCACCTCCATCGGCGTGTCGTTCTTCATCCAGAACGTGGCGGTGGTGCTGCTCGGCCCCGGGGCCAAGGCCTACCCGGCCCTGCCCGACTGGCTCACCGCCAAGCGCACCCCCCTGGAAATCCAGGGCACCCGGATCCTGGTGATCGCGGTGGCGGCCGTGTCCATGGCCCTGCTGTGGTTCCTGGTGGAGCGGACCCGGATGGGGCGGTCGATGCGGGCGGTGGCCGAGGACAAGGAGATCGCCGCCCTCATGGGCATAAACGTGGACCGCACCATCGTCACCACCTTCGCGGTGGGCGGGGCCATGGCCGGAGTGGCGGGCATCCTGTGGGGGATCCTGTTCCGCAGCGTGGTCCACACCACCGGCTTCCTGCCCGGCATCAAGGCGTTCAGCGCCGCGGTGGTGGGCGGGATCGGCAACATGGGCGGGGCCATGGCCGGCGGGGTGACCCTGGGCACGGCCGAGGCGGTGGGGCCGCTGATGATCCTGGAGCCGCTCGGAGTGAACGGCGTGTCGCAGTTGCGCGACGCCGTGGCCTTCGCCGTGCTGATCCTGGTGCTGCTCATCCGGCCCAGCGGCCTGTTCGGCGAGCGCCTCTCAGCCCAGGACCGGACATGACCCCCGCCCCCGGGCCGACGACAACGACAGCGGCGGCGGCCGCCCGCGAAGCCGGCCTCGACGGCGGCGCGGCCGACCTCTCGGCGGACTCGGCCTCCGGCGGCGAGGCTGGCCCCCCGATGGCGCCGGCCCGGCCCGTCGCCGATCAGCCCTGGGGCCGGATCCTGCGGTTCGGGGGGGTCGGGGCCCTGGTCCAGGCCTTCATCGCCTTGTCCGGCATGCCCGTCGGGCTAGACGGGCGCACCATCGTCGAGCCGATCCTGAGCCTCGGCTACCTGTCCCTGGTGTGGCTGCCGCTGATCCTGGGCTACCGGGTCGGCCATCAGCCGGTCCTGGAGGGGATGGCGGCCACGGCCAAGGGCGGGCGCGAGGTGGCGGCCGGGGCCCTGACCGGGGCCGCCGCCGGCGCCGGGATCTCGCTGCTGGTGGCGCTGCTGGCCAACTTCGACCTGCGGGACCCGCTGGTCAACTGGAGCCCGCAGCTCGCCGAGGTCTGCGGCTTCGGGCGGGGGGCCTGGTTCGGGGCGGCCATATGGCTGGTCATCGGCGCCGCCGTGGGCGCGGCCGGCGGGGCCTTGCACCTGCTGGGGGGCCCCGTCCGCCGGGCGGTGATCGCCGCGGCCGCATCCGTAGCCGCAGCCGCGGTGCTCGAGACCATCCTCACCGACCTGCTGGGCGGCCTGGGCCTGGAGGCGGCCACCGACTGGTTCTACGCCCCCCGGGGCGGGGTGAGCTGGCCCGGCGCGGCGGTGCTGGCCGCCGCGGCCGCGGGGCTGGCCGCGGCCGAGGGCGGCCGGGGCCGCGTCGGCCGGGCCCGGAGCGGGCTGAGGGCGCTGGAGGGCCCGGCCCGGACCCGGGCCAACGCCGCGCTGATGCTGGCGGTCGGGCTGGCCGCGGTGGTCCTGCCCCTGCTGGTGGGCAAGATCACCAACGAGCTGCTGGCCAACGTCGGGCTGTTCGTGCTGCTGGCCCTGGGGCTCAACATCGTGGTGGGGCTGGCCGGGATCCTGGACCTCGGCTACGTGGCCTTCTACGCGGTGGGCGGCTACACCGTGGCCGTTCTGACCGCGGCCGCCTCGCCCAGGATCGCGCCCGAGCTCCCCTGGTTCGCCGCCCTGCTGGTCGCCATGGTCATGGCCGGGCTGGTGGGGCTGTTCATCGGGGCCCCGGTGATCCGGATGCGGGGCGACTACCTGGCCATCGTCACCCTCGGCTTCGGCGAGATCATCCGGCTGCTGTTCCTGTCGGACTGGCTGTCGGGATGGTTCGGCGGGGCCCAGGGCATCACCAACATCCCCGGGGTGCAGGTGTTCGGCCTGGCCACCGTGAAGGGCACCGACCCGCGGTCGGTGCTGTACCTGGTGATGGTCTTCTGCGCCCTGGCCGTGTACGCGTCGTGGCGGCTGGAGCGGTCCCGGCTGGGCCGGGCCTGGGTGGCCATCCGCGAGGACGAGACGGTGGCCGAGGCCATGGGCGTCAACACGGTGAGCGCCAAGCTGATGGCCTTCGTGGTCGGCGCCGTCCTGGCCTCGTTCAGCGGGGCCATCTTCTCGGCCAAGGTGGGCTCCATCTTCCCGTCGAGCTTCCTCATCCTCATCTCCATCATCATCCTGGTCATCGTCATCTTCGGCGGGATGGGCAGCGTGGCCGGGGTGATCGCCGGGGCCGTCGTCCTCATCGGGGTCCTGGGCGGCCCCCGCCAGCCCGGCCTGCTCCAGGAGCTGTCGGAGTACAAGCTCTTGGTGTACGGCGCCCTGCTGGTGTGGATCATGCTCAAGCGGCCCCAGGGGCTGATCCCCAACGTGCGCCGCAGCCGCGAGCTGCGCCCCGAGGAGGTGCTTCAGGACGCCTGGCTCCAAGCGGTCCAAGCCCCCGCCCGCGACGACGGGGTTGACGGAGACGACGGCGAGGGACAGGGCGACGATGAGGGGGAGGACGAAGAGGGGGACGGTGAGGGAGAGGACGGCGATGACGACGAAGGCGACGATGGTGTGGACGGAGCGGGAGAGGGCGGGCCGTCTGCCGGCGCCGACGGCTTCGACGGGCTGACTCGACGGCGGCGAGCCCGGCAGGCGGCGGCCCCAGCCGACTCGCCGCTGCTTCAGACCCGGGGGCTCGGCGTCTCCTTCGGCGGCCTCCAAGCCCTTGCCGATCTCGACTTCGAGGTGGCCGAGGGCGAGATCGTTTCGGTCATCGGGCCCAACGGGGCCGGCAAGACCACCCTGTTCAACCTGATCAGCGGCATGGTCGCCCCCACCGCCGGCGACATCCGCTTCGACGGCGCCTCGCTGCTGGGCCTGGACCCCAACCAGGTGGCGGACCGGGGGATCGCCCGCACCTTCCAGAACGTCAGGCTCTTCGACAACATGACGGTGCTGGAGAACGTGATGGTGGCCCAGCACTGCCGCACCCGCCAGGGGCCGGTGAGCGCGCTGCTGCGCACCAAGAACTTCCGGCAGGAGGAGGCCGAGATCCAGACCTATGGGCAGTTCGTGCTCAAGTTCTTCGGCGCCCGGCTGATCGGCTACCGCCAGGACCAGCCCGCCTCGACGCTCTCCTACGCCAACCGGCGCCGGCTCGAGATCGCCCGGGCCATGGCCACCATGCCCCGGCTGATCCTGCTGGACGAGCCGGTGGCGGGCATGAACCCGGTGGAGTCGGCCCGGCTCACCGAGCAGATCGGCCTGCTGCGGAGCGACTGGGGCTTCACGGTGGTGCTGATCGAGCACGACATGAACGTGGTGCGCGACGTGTCGGACCGGGTGGTGGTGCTCGACCACGGCGAGGCCATCGCCCAGGGCTCCTACCAGGAGGTGTCCACCGACCCGGCCGTGATCGAGGCTTACCTGGGCCGCAAGGCCGAAGCGCCGTGACCTGCCACCCGCCCGAACCGGGAACCAAAGGCGCCGTGGCCAGCGAACCGGGAATCGAGGTGCCGTGACCGCCGACCCGCCCGAACCGGGAACCGAGGGCGCCGTGGCCGGCGAACCGGGAATCGAGGGCGCCGTGACCGCCGACCCGCCCGAACCGGGAACCGAGGGCGCCGTGGCCGGCGAATCGGGGGCGGCCCTGCTGGAGATGCGGGGGGTGAACACCCACTACGGGGCGGTTCACATCCTCGACGACGTCGATCTGGCCATCCACCCCGGCGAGCTGGTGTGCCTGCTGGGCGGCAACGCCAGCGGGAAGTCCACCACCCTCAAGACCCTGCTGGGGATGGTGAAGCCCACCTCCGGCGAGGTGCTGCTCGACGGCGAGGTGATCAACGATAAGCCCACCAGCTACCGGGTGGCCCGGGGCGTGACCATGGTCCCCGAGAACCGGCGGCTGTTCAAGCGCCTGACGGTGAGGGAGAACCTCCAGCTCGGCGCCTACCTGCGCAAGGACCCGGACGGAACGGCCGAGGACATGGAGCGGGTGTTCGAGCTCTTCCCCCGAGTGGCCGAGCGGCTCGCCCAGAAGGCGGGCACCCTGTCGGGGGGCGAGCAGCAGATGGTGGCCATCGGCCGGGCCCTGATGGCCAAGCCCAGGGTGCTGTTGATGGACGAGCCGTCCATGGGCCTGGCCCCGGCGCTGGTGCAGCAGAACTTCGAGCTGATCCAGCAGATCCACGAGGCGGGGATGACCATCTTCATGGTGGAGCAGAACGCCAACATGGCCCTGTCGGTGGCCGACCGGGGCTGGGTGCTGCAGACCGGCCGGGTGGTGCTCGACGACACGGCCGAGAACCTGCTGGCCCACCCCGACCTGCGAGCCTCGTACCTGGGCGAGGCCTGAGTGGCCGGCACCGGGCCGGGCCGACCCGGCCCGCTCGCCGGAGCCGCCGACGGGCCCGCCGACGGTGGCGCGGGCGGGCCCGTCACCGCTATGCCGCCGCCCGCCTCTGGGGGCGAGATGCGCTCCGCCGGTGTCCGGCAGGGCAGGGCCGTCACCGCCGTGCTGCACCCCGGGGCCATGGGGGCCACGGTGGCCGCCGCCTGCGGGGGCCGGGTCCTGTGGGTGAGCCGGGGCCGCTCGGCCGCCACCCGGGCCCGGGCCGCCGCGGCCGGACTGGCCGAGGCACCCGACTTGGGCGAGATCGTCGGGCGGGCCGACACCGTCATCTCGGTGTGCCCGCCCCACGCGGCCGAGGCCGTGGCCGAGGAGGTGGCCGCGGCCGGCTTCGACGGGCGCTACGTGGACGCCAACGCCGTCTCGCCCGCCACCGCCCGGCGGATGGCCGCCTGCTTCGAGCGCTTCGTGGACGGCGGGATCATCGGACCCCCGGCGGTGGCGGCGGGGACCACCCGGCTGTATCTGTCGGGCCCCGGCGCGGCGGAGGTGACGGCCCGCTTCGAGGGCTCCGTGCTCGACGCCCGGGCGGTGCCGGGCGGGCCGGGGACGGCCTCGGCCCTCAAGATGGCCTACGCAGCCTGGACCAAGGGCACCAGCGCCCTGCTGCTGGCCGTGGCCGCGCTGGCCCGGGCCAACGGGGTGGACGGACCCCTGGCCGAGGAGTGGGAGCTGTCTCAGCCCGGCCTGGTCGACCGTCTGGCCGACGCGGCCGACTCGGTGGCCCCCAAGGCCTGGCGCTGGTCGGGCGAGATGAGCGAGATCGCCGACACCTTCGCCGCGGCCGGTCTCCCCGATGGCTTCCACCGGGCCGCGGCGGCCGTCTACCGCCGACTTGAAGGCTTCAAGGACGCAGCCGGGCTGGAAATCGCCGACGCCCTGGCCACCCTGGCCGCCGAGCCAGATGAGCGCCCCGAGGCCCCTTGAGCCGGGCTGAGCGAGCGGCGGCCAATGGCGGCCCTCTGCCGCCGGAAACTCCCCCGAGGGCCTTGAGCAGGCTGAGCCGCCGTCCTCAAGCGGGCTGATTCCGTCGGCGAGACGAGACATAATCGAATGTTCACCGTGATGTCACCGGAAATGCCACCATTCGCGCCCGACCGTGTGCGACACTGGAGATTGTCCAACACCGTCTGTGCGATCCCCCTCCATCGCATGGGCGTGTCCAGGCGAGCCGGGTCCCCCACGACCCGGCTCGCTGTCTTAAGGGGCTCGCTGTTCCAAGGCTGAGAGACGGCCCGGCGGCGGCCGGGTCGGCGGCTGCCGACTCGCCGCCGGTCGGGTTGGCGGCCATCGGCGCCCACTGGTAGGAACACCGGCGTGCCCGGGCCCGCACCTTCCGACCCCAGGAACATGAGCGGCTCCGGGACCGGCTCACCCGACCCCAAGGGCACCGGCGGGCCAGGCCCGTCCGACCGGCCGGCGTCTCGGCGGGGGGCCGACCCCATCCGCGGCCAGATCCGCCAGGACCGCGCCGCCAGCGCCTTCGGGGGCCGGGTCCAGACCCGCTTCCCGCCCGAGCCCAACGGCCACCTGCACATCGGCCACGCCAAGGCCATATGCCTCAACTTCGGCATCGCGGCCGAGCTGGGCGGGGCCTGCAAGCTCCGCTTCGACGACACCAACCCCGAAGGCGAGACCGTCGAATACGCCCGGTCGATCGAGTCCGACATCGCCTGGCTCGGCTTCGAGCCCGACGGGCCGACGGTGTACGCGTCCGACTACTTCGAGCAGCTCTACCAGTGGGCCGAGCGCCTGGTGGAGGCGGGCCTGGCCTACGTGGACGACCAGGACGCGGCCGCCATCTCCGAGAGCCGGGGCGGCTTCACCACCCCCGGCGCCGACAGCCCGTGGCGGGACCGCCCCCCGGCCGAGAGCCTGGACCTGCTGCGCCGGATGCGGGCCGGGGAGTTCGGCGACGGCGCCAGAGTGCTGCGGGCCCGGATCGACATGGGCCACGAGAACATGCACATGCGCGACCCGGTGATGTACCGCATCCGCCACATAACCCACTTCCGCACCGGCGACGACTGGTGCATCTACCCCACCTACGACTGGGCCCACGGCCAGAGCGACGCCGTCGAGGGCGTCACCCACTCGCTGTGCAGCCTGGAGTTCGACGTCCACCGGCCGCTGTACGACTGGTTCCTGGACCAGCTTCGGCTCCCCGGGGACCAGCCCCGCCAGTACGAGTTCGCCCGCCTGAACCTCACCCACACCGTCACCTCCAAGCGGGTGCTGGCCGCGCTGGTGCAGGAGGGCAGGGTGGACGGGTGGGACGATCCCCGCATGCCCACCCTGAAGGGGCTGCGCCGCCGGGGGTATCCGCCCGAGGCCATCCGGGCCTTCTGCGAGCACATCGGGGTGGACCGGGTGGAGGGCGTCCACGAGATCGAACTGCTGGAGGCGTTCGGGCGCGACCACCACAACCGGCTCGCCCCTCGCCGGATGGCCGTGCTGCAGCCGCTGGAGGTGGTGATCGAGAACTGGCCCGAGGGCCGGGTGGAGTGGCGGGAGGCGGCCAACAACCCCGAGGACGACTCGGCCGGCGCCCGGAAGGTTCCCTTCACCGGGAGGCTGTGGATCGAGCGCGACGACTTCATGGCCGACCCGCCGGCCAAGTTCCACCGTCTGGCGGTGGGGCGGGAGGTGAGACTGAGGGCCGGCTACTTCCTGCGCTGCCACGACGCGGTCACCGGCCCCGACGGGACGGTGACCGGGCTGCGGTGCCGCTACGACCCCGACACCGGCGGCGGGCACGCCCCCGACGGCCGCAAGGTGAAGGCCACCATCCACTGGGTCTCGGCCGACCATGCGGTGGACGCCTCGGTGGCGCTGTACGACCGCCTGTTCACCGACCCGGCCCCCGGCGCCGACGGCGGCGACCCGCTCGACTCCTACAACCCGGCCTCCCGGGAGGTGCTGACCGGCTGCAAGCTGGAGCCGGCGGCGGCCGACACCCCGCCGGGGGATGTGGTGCAGTTCGAGCGGCTGGGCTACTTCGCCCGCGACGGCAGCTCGGACCTGCTGTTTCACCGGACTATGGGGCTGCGCGACCGGTGGGCCAACATCCTCAAGAACCGGGAGGGAAGCAATGAACAACGCATTGGCCGATAACAGGGGCCGGCCGTGAGCGCGGCGGCCGAGAGCGGGGGGCGGACATGATGGCCGACGCCGGAGCCCGAACGGCGAGCGCGGCGGTGGTGATGGAGGCCGCCGGGGGGCCGGAGGTGCTGAGGCTGGTGGAGCGGGACGCCCCCGAGCCGGGGCCGGGCCAGGTGCTGGTGGAGGTGGCCGCGGCCGGGGTGAACTTCATCGACACCTACCACCGCTCGGGGCTGTATCCGGTGGCGCTGCCCTTCGTTCCCGGCCTGGAGGGGGCGGGCACGGTGGTGGCGGTAGGTCCCGACGAACCGAGCGGGCCGAACGGGCCGAACGGGCCGAGCGGGCCGGGCGGGCCGGCACCGGGTCGGCCGGCGGTGGGCGACCGGGTGGCCTGGGTGGACGCCTGCGGGTCCTACGCCCGGCACGCGGCGGTGACCGCCGACCGGGCGGTGGCGGTGCCCCCCGGCATCGGGCTGGAGACGGCGGCCGCGGCCATGCTGCAGGGCCTGACCGCCCACTACCTGGCCGTGAGCTGCCCGCCGTTGGAGGAGGGCATGCGGGTGCTGGTCCACGCCGCGGCGGGAGGCACCGGCCGGCTGCTGGTGCAGATGGCCAAGCTGCGGGGGGCGGAGGTGGTGGCGACGGTCGGGTCGGCGGCCAAGGCCGAGCTGGCCCGCTCGGCCGGCGCCGACCACGTGATCGACTACAACGCCGACGACCTGGTGGCCGGGGTGGTCGCCGCGGTGGGACCCGACGCCATCGACGTGGTCTACGACGGGGTGGGGGCGGCCACCTACGACGCCGGGCTGGAGCTGCTGCGGCGCCGGGGGACCATGGTGACCTTCGGCAACGCCTCCGGGCCGGTGGAGTCCAAGCCGCCGCTTCACCTGTCGGCCAAGTCGCTGTGGCTGACCCGGCCCACCCTGTGGGACTACATGGCCGACGGGGCCGAGTACGCGGCCCGCACCGCCGAGCTGTTCGAGTGGATCGCCTCGGGCCGCCTCGAGATCAACGTCAGCGAGCGCTTGGAGTTGGGCGAGGCCGGCCGGGCCCACGAGCTCATAGCCGGCCGCTCCAACGCCGGCAAGATCCTGCTCATCGGATGAGGTTCCGGGCTATCAGCGGCCGGCTATCTCCTTGAGGAGTCACCGGCCGCTAGGTCAGATCGAGGGCTTCAGCCACCAGCTCCAGGGGGTGGCGCACATCTAGGCCGGCCGCGGCAAGGTGCAGCGAGCAGCCGGGGTTGGCGCTGGCCACCACAGTCGCCCCGGAGCGCTCCAGGGCGGCCAGCTTGCGGTCGCGTATCAGCCGGGCCCGGTCGGGCTCCAGCACCGAGTAGGCCCCTCCGGCCCCGCAGCACAGACCGTCGTCGTCGAGGGTCGCCACCGACTCCACGAAGGGCTCGAGCACCTCGTACACGGGCCGGTGGGCCCGATGCACATGGCGGAGGTGGCAGGGGTCCTGCACGGCCACCGCCGTCTCCAACCGGCGGGCGGGGGGCGGCAGGCGGCCCAGGCGGGGGGCCAGCCACTCATGCACGTCGAGGACCCGGGCCGAGAACCGGCGGGCCTCCTCGGTGCCGAGCAGGCGCCCGTAGTCGGACAGCGCGGCCCCGCAGCCGGCCGAGTCGACCAGGACGGGGGCCTCGCCGCCGTCGCGGCCCTCCAGGCGGGCCAGGCCGGCCATCGTCTTTCGGGCCATGGACCGGGCCATCTCCTCCAGCCCGGCGTGGGCGGGCAGGGCCCCGCAGCAGGGCGCGGCCGCGCCGGTGGGGGTGACGCCCGCGCCGGTGGCCTCGATCACCGCCTGCGCGGCTGAGTGGACGGGGCGCTGCCAGGCGTCCATGACGCAGCCGGTGAACAAGAACACGTCGGTTCCCGAGGCCCGAAGCGGGGGGCGGCGCAGCGGTATCGGATCCGGCAGGCCCAGCCGCCCGGACGGGACCGCCCTCAGGCGCTGCAGCAGCCCCAGCCCCACCGAGGCCGCCCTCAGCAGCCGGGGCCGGGCCAAGGCGGCCAGCCCGAGCCGCTGCCACCGGCCGGTGATCCGCCCGGCCGAGGCCAGGGCGGCCCGGGTGCCCTCCATGAGCCGGCCAAAGGGCACCCCGGAAGGGCAGGCCGTCTCGCATCCCCGGCACTGCACGCAGGTTTGCATGGAGCGGACCACCTCGTCGGTGACCGGGGCCCCCTCGACCTGCACCGCCTGCATGAGGGCGATGCGACCCCGGGGCGACTCGGCGTCGCGGCCCGACACCACATAGGTGGGACAGTGGGGCAGGCACAGCCCGCAGGCCACGCACGAAACCAGCTCGTCGCCGTCCAGCCCGAGATCCATCAGGGCGTCATCTCATGCCAGCCGAGGTCCAGGGGCCGCCAGCCCAGGCCGGGCCCGAGGCTCGTCGTCGTCTCCGGCCCGCGGCGGGGTAGAGGTCCATCAGGGCCGCCGGCCGGGGTTCAGGCGGCCGGTCGGGTCGAAGCGGGCTTTGATGCGCTCGTTCAGCCGGGCCGCGCCGGGGCTCATCCGCCGGGGGGGCTGGGGCTCGTCGGCGTGAACCACCCCGACCCCGATCTCGGCCACGAACCGCCCGCCGCCGCCCAGGCGGTCGGGGCCGAAGGACGCGGCCTCGGCCGGGGAGCACGACCAGCGATGCGGGGGCAGATCGGGCGGCTCGGCCGGCTCGAAGTCCCCGAGCCCGGCCAAGGCGCCCAGATCGGCCTCCACGTCGGCCCCGTATCCGGAGGCCAGCACCCACACCGCGGCGCCGTCCCACAGGATCGAGGCCGCGGTCCGGCTCCGCTCCAGCACCGCTCTCGGGTCGGCCCCGGCGGCCCGCACCCACCGCTCGGCCTCGGGCACGGGCCGGGTCCGCAGCAGCGCCTCGCCGATGAGCCCGATGGTGCCCAGCGAGCCCACCAGCAGTCGGCACAGGTCGAACCCGCTCACGTTCTTCACGGTGGGCGCGCCGGCGGTGACCACCCGGCCCTCGGCGTCCACGTAGCGGGCCTGGAGCAGGGCATCGCGCACCGCCCCCAGCCCGAGCCGGGCCAGGCTCGACTCCCCTGCGGCCAGGGCCCCGCCGACCGTGCCCGAGGGCCGCACCGGCAGGGCGGTGCGCTGCCCGGCTTCGGCCAGCGCCTCGTGCAGGTCGGCCACGGCGGCGCCAGCCCGGACCCGCACCGTCATCTCGGCCGGCTCGAAGTCGATCACCCCGGCCGGGGCGGCCACCACCCTGGCCGCGGGATCGACGTCGCCGCCCAAGCCCCAGCGGGTGCCGCCGCCCCGCACGCACACCGGGCCGGATGGCCCGACGGCGGCCGCGAACCCGGCCAGCGCCTCGTCGATAGTTGGTGCGGTCAGCCCCACAGCGTCAACCCCGCGACGCCAGTCACCACAGGGTCAGCCCCACAGGAGATCGCCATGACCTTCCGGCGGCACCTGCGGTCAGCCCCACAGCGCTCCGTCGGCGGCCTTCAGGGAGGCGATGTCGGCGCAGGAGTGGGGGGTGGGCAGAACCTTGCCCGGGTTCATCCGGCAGTGGGGGTCGAAAGCCTGGCGCAGGCGGTTCTGGTGGTCGAGGTCGGCCGGGGCGAACATCTTGTCCATGTGGTCCCGCTTCTCCACCCCGATGCCGTGCTCGCCGGAGAGGGCGCCGCCCGCGGCCAGCGACACCCCGATTATCTCCTCGCCGGCCGCGGCCACCCGCTCGGCGGTGCCCTCGACCCGGGCGTCGTAGGCCAGGATGGGGTGCAGGTTGCCGTCGCCGGCGTGGAACACGTTGATCACGCTGACCCCGTGGCGGTCGGCGATCTCGCCCACCGCCTCTATCACCTCCACCAGCTTGCCCCGGGGCACGACGGTGTCGTGGAGGTAGTAGTCGGGCTCCAGGTTGGCCACCGCCCCGAAGGCGTTCTTGCGGCCCTTCCACAGCAGGGCCCGCTCGGCCTCGTCGGCCGCCACCCGCACGCTGGCCGCGCCGTTGGCCGCGGCGACGGCCGCCACCCGCTCGGCCTGGATCTCCGTTCCGGCGTCCATGCCGTCCACCTCGATCAGCAGCACCGCGGCGGCGTCCCGGGGGTATCCGGCCCGCACGAAGTCCTCTATGACGGCCACCGCCCGGGCGTCCATCAGCTCCATGGCCGCCGGCACCATGCCGTCGGCTATAACCGCGCCGACGGTGGCCGCGGCCGAGGCCACGTCGGGGTAGGCGGCCAGCATGGTCTTGACCGCGGGCGGATTGGGGGTGAGGCGCACGGCCACCGCGGTGGCCACCCCGCACAGGCCCTCGGAGCCGACGAAGGCACCCCGCAGGTCGTAGCCGTCCGGCTCGGCCTCCAATCCGCCCAGCACCACCGCCTCGCCGTCGGAGAGCACCACCTCCACCGCGGCCACATGGGCGCTGGTGACGCCGTAGGCCAGGCAGTGGGGGCCGCCGGAGTTGTTGGCCACGTTGCCGCCGATGGTGCAGGCCTGCTGGCTGGAGGGGTCGGGGGCGAAGTGCAGGCCGTGGGCGGCCACCCGCCGGGACAGTTCCAGGTTGACCAGGCCGGGCTGGACCCAGGCGATGCGGTTGTCGAGATCCACCTCCAGCACCGAGTTCATGGCGGTCAGCGACAGCACCACCGGGCTGCCCATCGGGGCCGCGCCCCCCGACAGCCCGGTCCCGGCCCCCCGGGGAACCACCGCCCGGTTGTGGCGGGCGGCGATGCGCATGCAGGCCTGCACCTGCTCGGTGGAGGCGGGGAAGCAGACCGGTCCGGCCGCGCCCTCGGAGAAGATGGAGGCGTCCCGGGAGGCCAGGTAGCGGGCGGCGGCGTCGGCCTGGACCCGGTCGGCGCCCAGGGCGTCCACCAGATCGGCCACCAGCGGATCGGCGTCCGGCCGGTGGCGGCCCCGTATCCGGTCGGCGGTGCGGGTCAGCAGCCCGATCATCGGGTCAAAGCTACCCTGGCCCGGGTCGGCCAGGCCGCGACCCGAGAGCCGCGAGGACCGACTGCGATCCGCACCGTGCGAGGAGGCCCCGATCACCGACACCCCCGCCGCAGAGGCCCCGCCCCTGGAGACCGTCGCTCCGAGGCCCCGGGACCGCCGGTGACCTCCGCCGCCCGAACGGCGTCGCCGGAGACCATCGGCGGGCTGATCGAGGCGGCCGCGGCCCGGTTCGGGTCGGCCGAGGCCCTGGTGGACGACGGCGTGCGCTGGACGTTCGCCCGGCTCTCAGACGAGGCCAACCGGGCCGCCCGGGCCCTGATGGCGTCGGGGGTGGGCCCGGGCGAGCGAGTCGGGATCTGGGCCCCCAACATCTGGGAGTGGGCGGTGGCCGCTCTGGGGACCTACGCGGCCGGGGCCGCGGTGGTGCCGGTCAACACTCGGTTCAAGGGCGCCGAGGCCGCCTACGTGCTGGACAGGGCCGGGGCCCGGCTGCTGTTCACCGTCACCGACTTCCTCGGCGCCGACTACGCGGGGATGCTGGACCGAGCCGGGCGCCCCCCCGCCCTGGGCGAGGTCGTGGTCATGCGGGGCGCCGTCGGCGGCGGCACCGCCGTGGGATTCGCCGACTTTCTGGCCCGGGCCGACGGCGCCGACGAGGCCGAGCGGGCCGCCCGGGCCGCGGCGGTGACCCCCGACGACGTCTGCCACGTCATGTTCACCTCGGGCACCACCGGCAAGCCCAAGGGGGCCATGCTGGTTCACGGGGCGGTATGCCGCACCTATCGGAGCTGGTCGGAGGTGGTGGGGCTCAGCCGGGGCGACCGGTACCTGATCGTCAACCCCTTCTTCCACTCCTTCGGTCTCCAGGCCGGCATCCTGGCCTGCCTCATCACCGGGGCGGCCATGATCCCCCACCCGGTGTTCGACGTGGCCTCGGTGATGGAGCGCATACCGGTCGAGCGGGTCACGATGCTGCCCGGCCCCCCCTCCATCTACCGGATGATCCTGGACCACCCCGACCTGGAGACCTTCGACATGTCGACGCTGCGGCTGGCCGTCACCGGCGCGGCCCCGGTGCCGGTGTCGCTGATCTCCGAGATGCGGGCCCGGCTCGGCTTCGAGACCGTGCTCACCGGCTACGGGCTGACCGAGTCCACCGGCGTGGCCACCATGTGCCGCCACGACGACCCCCCTGAGGTCGTCTCGGCCACCTCGGGCCGGGCCATTGACGGCGTCGAGGTCAAGGTGGCGGGGGCCGACGGGGCCGAGGTCCCCCGGGGCTCGCCGGGGGAGATCCTGGTGCGGGGCTACAACGTCATGGCCGGCTACATCGACGACCCGGAGGCCACGGCCGAGGCCGTCGACTCCGACGGGTGGCTCCACACCGGCGACGTGGGGGTGATGGACGCCGCCGGCTACATCGACATCACCGACCGGCTCAAGGACGTGTTCATCACCGGCGGGTTCAACGTCTACCCGGCCGAGGTGGAGGAGATGATGCTGGAGCATCCCGGCGTCGGCCAGGCCGCGGTGGTGGGGGTGGGCGACCGCCGGCTGGGCGAGGTCGGCTACGCCTTCGTGGTGCCCGCGCCGGGCGCGGAGCCCTCCGAGCTGGCCGGGGGGGCCGTCGAGGCCTGGTGCCGGGAGCGGATGGCCAACTACAAGGCCCCCCGCCACGTGGAGCTGATCGACGAGCTGCCCCGCAACCCGAGCGGCAAGGTGCTCAAGTACGAACTGCGCCAGCGGGCCGCGGCCGCCCTGGCCGACTGACCCAGCCCAGCCGGGGTCAGGACCAGACCCGGCCCGGGGCCGACTCCCGCCGAGGCGGCCGGACCGACGAGATCGCCGAACTCGGTCAGGACCAGGCCCGGTGGATAGCGGCCCTCTCCTGCTCGAAGCGGCCGGCGGCGATGGCGGACCGGAGCCGGGCCATGAGCCGCAGCAGCCAGGCCAGGTTGTGCAGGGTGAGAATGCGGGCCGCGGTCGGCTCGCCGACGGCCAGCAGGTGGCGCAGGTATCCCCGCGACCAGCGGGCGGCCGGGCTCTCGGGGAAGCCGGGGTCTAGCGGCTCGTCGCGGCCGGCGTTCTCGGCCCGGCGGAGGTTGAACCGGCCCGAGTCGGCCAGGACGGTGCCGTGGCGGGCCAGCCGGGCCGGCAGCACGCAGTCGAACATGTCCACGCCCCGGGCCACCGACTCGACGATCCCGACCGGGTCGCCCAGGCCCATCATGTAGCGGGGCCGGTCGGCGGGCAGCAGGGGAACGCAGGCGTCCAGGGCGGCCAGCATCTCGGGCCGCTCCTCCCCCACCGACAGCCCTCCCACCGCGTAGCCGTCGAAGCCGATCTCCACGGTGCGCTCAGCCGATTCGGCCCGCAGCCCCTCGTCAATGCCGCCCTGCACGATGCCGAACTGGCACTGGCGGGAAGCGGCGTCGGGGTGGGCGAGGAAGGCGCGGCGGGCCCGGCCAGCCCAGGCGGCCGTGCGGTCGGTCGCTTGGGCGATGACGGCCCGCTCGGCGCCGGGGTCCGGGCACACATCGAGCACCATGGCGATGTCGGCGCCGATCAGGGCCTGGACCTCGACGGCCCGCTCCGGGGTGAGCACGCAGGGGGAACCGTCGTACACGGAGGCAAACCGGGCCCCGTCGTCGTCCACCTCCGGGCTCAGTGAGAAGATCTGGTAGCCGCCCGAGTCGGTGAGCACGTGCCCGGACCAGTCGGCAAAGCCGTGGATGCCGCCGAGGCCGGCGACGGTCTCGGCGCCGGGCCGCAGCATCAGGTGATAGGTGTTGGCCAACACCACCTCGACGCCCAGCGCCTCCAAGTCCGCCGAACTCAGGTGGGGCACCGCCCCCCTAGTGCCGACCGGCATGAAGCAAGGCGTGGCGAACGCCCCCCGGGCGGTGACCACCCGGCCGACCCTGGCCCCGGTTCCGGAGTCGCACCGCTCGGGTACAAATGCTGCTCGCAAGCCTCTATTATCCGCGCCGCAATGACCGATAGTCGAAATTACCGCTCAGCCTCGGAAGGGTCTGGCTTTCGAGAGTGCCGGTTCAGTTGAGCATCGGGAGTGGGCGTCGGTGTCGGAGGATGTTCGCAGCCGCCGCTGCGGCCATCGTGTTGGTGACGGTCTTGACATCGGGTCCGGCGTCAGCGAACGGGGCCGCGGAACCGGTCTCCGAGGCCGAGCCGATGCAGGCCCCGAAGGCGCCGGCCGTGTCCATCACGTCGTTGAACGGCACAATCGAGGTCACCTGGGAAGACCCGGGGCCGAGTAGCGAAGTCACTGAGTACCAGTACCGCCTCAAGACGGATTCGAGCCCGTGGTCAGACTGGATGACGCTGCCGGGGACGGCCCGAAGGCTGACCCTGATCGACTTAGCCCCCGGCACCATACATCATTTGTCTATACAAGCTGTAAACGCCGCGGGCTGGAGCGCGAGAACCCTCGTCCCTCTGGTATCGGTCCCGCCCCCCCCCGGCAACCGGTTCTCTGACGACGATGGAAACGCCCACGAGGGGGCCATCGAGGCCATCGCCGCCGCCCGCATCACCCTCGGCTGCCGGGAACGCCTCTACTGCCCCGACGAGGAGGTAAGCCGAGGCCAGTTCGCCTCCCTGCTGGCGCGGGCCTTCCCCGATCTGATCCCCGACAACGCCAGAGACTTCTTCTCAGATGACGACGCCAGCGTCCACGAGGACGCCATAAACCGACTGGCCTCCGCCGGGATCGCGGCCGCTTGTGCATCCGGCCAATTCTGCCCCGACGACCATCTGACTCGGGCTCAGATGGCGACGCTGCTTGCCCGGGCCATCCCGGCCATGCCCCCACCCTCTAACCCTCGAGACCATTTCTCCGACGACGACGGCACCGCCTCTGAGATCGCCATCAATTTCTTGGCTTCCAACGGCATCGTAGACGGCTGCGGGCCCGGACGGTTCTGCCCCGACGACCATCTGACCCGGGCTCAGATGGCGACGCTGCTTGCCCGGGCCCTCAACCTGGAGACCTCCCCTCCCCGCCCGAGCCCGTGGCGACTCGAACTGGTGGTGGACGGCATCCCCCGCCTCGACGGCGCCACCGACCTGCAGGCCCCGGCTGGCGATGACAGGGCTTTCTTGACGCTCAAGAGGGGGACGATCCTGATCATCGCCGACGGCGCGTTTGCGCCCGAACCGTTCCTCGACCTCACCCACAAGGTCAGGCAACCCACCGGGAGCGGGGCCGGGGAGCAAGGGCTGCTGGGACTGGCCTTCCACCCGAACTACGCCGCCAACCTCAAATTCTACGTCTTCTACACCGACCTCGACGGCCACAGCCAGGTGTATGAATACCGGGCCGACCCTGACGACCCGAACCGGGCCGACCTTTCCACCGCCCGTCACATCATCACCTTCGAGCAGGAATGCAAGAATCACAACGGCGGACAACTCCAGTTCGGCAACGACGGCTACCTCTACTTGTCCGTCGGCGATGGAGGATGCGGGTGGCCCGGCGCAGCGAACAGCCAAAATCCTCATACTGAGCTGGGGACCATCGTCCGCATCGACGTTGACAACGGCGACCCATACTCAATCCCCGCCGACAACCCGTTCGCCGACGGCAGGCTGGGCCTGCCCGAGGTCTGGGCCTATGGGCTGCGCAATCCGTGGCGCTTCAGCTTCGACGACTCCCACATCTATGTCTCAGATGTGGGAGACACCTCATGGGAGGAGATCAACATCGCCGACGCTTCCCAAGGCGGAATCAACTATGGCTATAGGACGATGGAGGGAGCGGACTGCTATTTCTCCACCATTCCACCCTGCGATTGGGCTGGGCTGTTCATCCCTCAGGTAGCGTATTCTCACTCTGAAGGAATCTCGATAATCGCCGGCTATGTATACCGGGGCACCGCCATCCCGGAGATGGCTGGCCGGTTCTTCTACACCGACTACTCCGCCGGATGGATACGCACTTTTCTCTACGACAACGACGAGGTAACCGAGCACTACCACTGGAGTCCCAGTGCGGTCGGGGTTCCCGAGAACGCCAACGTGTGGTCTTTCGGCAAAGACGGGCACGGAGAGCTCTATCTGCTGACCCGCTGGTCGGTCTACAAGGTCGTCCCCTGGTAGGGGGCCGGCTGTCACCGCGGCAGGGCCACAACAGCCGGGCTGGTCGGTCTACAAGATCATCCCCCGGCAGCGGCGGCCGTCGCACTGCGACCTTACGCCGCCCGGCTGAGAAGCATGGCGTCGCCGAAGGACAAGAAGCGGTAGCCCTCGGCTAGGGCCGTCTCGTACAGGAAGCGCCAGCGGGGGCCGGCGAAGGCGTCCACCAGGCACAGCAGCGTCGACCGGGGCAGGTGGAAGTTGGTCATCAACACGTCGACGACCCGCCAGTCGAAGGGACGGCGGATGAACAGGCTGCTGCGGCCCGCCGCGTCGCCGGTGACCGCCCACGTCTCCAGGGCCCGCACCGCGGTCGTGCCCACCGCCACCACCCGGCGGGCCGACGCCACCGCCTCGGCCGTGGCGACCGGCACCCGGTAGCGCTCGCGGTGCATGACGTGGTCGTCGAGCCGGTCGGCGGTCACCGGGCGGAAGGTGTCGAGCCCGATGGCCAGCTCCAGTGGGGCCACCGTCACCCCCCGGGCCCGGATCTTCTCCAGCAGGTCCTCGGTCAGGTGCAGGCCGGCGGTGGGGGCGGCCACCGATCCGGGCCGGCGGGCGAACACGGTCTGGTAGCGCTCCGGGTCGTCAACGGGCTCGCGGATGTAGGGCGGCAGGGCCACTTCGGCCGCCTCTTCGAGCCCGTCAAAGTCCCAGCCGACCTCTGAGGGCCCGGCCGGGCGCACCAGCCGCCGGCCCCCGCCCAAATCGGCGCCGATCTCCACCTGCAGGCCGCCGGAGGCGACCACCTCGCCCGCCCGGAGCCGCCGGGCCGGCCGGACCAGCGCCTCCCACCAGCCGCTGCCCGAACTCGGATCGTCCCGGTCCGGGCGCCTGTTCCAGCCGTCCCCGAAGCCCGGATCATGCGGCCGCTGGCCGGGGTCGGAGGGGCCGCCGCTTGAGTCTGCCTCCTCCAGCAGGAGAACCTCGACCGCGCCGCCGGTGGCCCGGCGCAGCCGCAGCCGGGCCGGGAACACCCGGGTGTCGTTGACCACCACCACGTCGCCGGACTCGAGCAGGGTGTCGAGATCGGCGACCCGCAGGTGGTCGATCCGGTCGCCCCGGTCCACCAGCAGCCGGGAGCGGTCCCGCTCGGCCAGGGGAGTCTGGGCGATGGCCTCGGCCGGCAGGTCGTAGTCGAGGTCTTCAGGTGTTTGAGGCGGAGCGCCGTCGGGGGTCCGAGGGTGGGCGGTCTCGTCCTCCGCAGCCGGGCCCGGGGCGGGAGGCGGCATTGCGGCCCGGGCCTCGGTCACCCGGCGGGCCGTCAGTCGAAGAAGCCCGACTGGACGTCGGGGTCGGGCCGGGGCGCGGCCAGGCCGAGGTGAGACCAGGCCGCGGCGGTGGCCACCCGGCCCCTGGGGGTCCGCATGAGCAGGCCCTGCTGGATGAGGAACGGCTCGTACACGTCTTCGACGGTCTCGGTCGGCTCGCTCACCGCGATGGCCAGGGTGGAAAGGCCCACCGGCCCGCCCCCGAACCGGCCGCACAGCGCCTCCAGCACCGCCCGGGACGCCTTGTCGAGGCCGATCTCGTCCACGCCGAAGAAGGCCAGGCCCTGGCCGGCCACCTCATGGTCGATGCGGCCGTCCCGGTGGACCTCGGCAAAGTCGCGGACTTGGCGCAGCAGGCGATTGGCGATGCGGGGGGTGCCCCGGGCCCGGCGGCCGATCTCGGCCGCCCCGGCCGGGTCGATGTCCACCCCCAGGATGCCGGCGGTCCGGGCGACGATGGCGATCAGGTCCTCCGCGGTGTAGTAGTCCAGGCGGGCCACCAGCCCGAAGCGGTCCCGCAGCGGCCCGGTGATGAGGCCGGTCCGGGTGGTGGCCCCCACCAGGGTGAAGGGGGCCAGGTCGAGCCTTATGGAGTTGGCGGCCGGGCCCTTGCCGATGACCACGTCGATGCGGAAGTCCTCCATGGCCGGGTAGAGCACCTCCTCCACCGGCCGGGGCAGGCGGTGGATCTCGTCGATGAACAAGACGTCGCCGGTCTCGATCCGGGCCAGCATGGAGGCGAGATCCCCGGCCCGCTCCAGGGCCGGGCCCGAGGTCACCTGCAGGTTGGTGTCCACCTCGTTGGCCACGATGTGGGCCAGGGTGGTCTTGCCCAGGCCGGGAGGCCCGGCGAACAGCAAGTGGTCGGCGGGCTCCCGGCGGTTCCGGGCCGCCCCCAGCAGCACCTCAAGGTGGCCCTTCAGCTCGGCCTGGCCCACGAAGTCTTCCAGGGTGCGGGGCCGCAGACCGGCCTCGGTGGCCCGGTCGTGTAGCTGCACCACCGGCGACAGCAGCCGGTCGGCCTCAGCTTCGGAGTCGGCGGCAGGCCCGCGACCCTCGCCGGAGCGCTCACCTGGACTCTCGGCCAACAGTTCGTTGCGGGCCATGTCAGCCCCGGCTCCACCGCCGCGGGCCAAGACTCCCCGGCGGTGCGGCAGACAACAGCTCGTAGCGGGCCATGTCAGCCCGACCTGCCCCTGTGTCCGCTCTCATGCGCCAATCATGCCGCGCGAACCGCGCCGCATCCCAGGTGCCAACCCTCGAGCGAAACCCTCGACCCTCAACCCTCGACCTGATCCTGGCCGGATAGGAGGCGCAGGGCGGTCCGCAGCAGCTCGCCCCGGTCCCCCTCGGCCGGCAACCCGGACAGCGCCGCCCTGATCTCCTCGGCGCCGTAGCCCAAGCCCTCCAGGGCCGAGCGGACATCGGCTCGGACGTCGGGCCCGGCCCCGGTGGACGCGTCGGCCCCCGGAGGAGAGTCGGCACCGGGCAGGTCGAGCTTGGACTTCAGCTCCACCAGCAGGCGCACCGCCGTCTTCTTGCCGATGCCGGGCACCAGACAAAGGGCGGCCACGTCGTCGGCGGCCACCGCGTCGCGCAGGGCGGGGAGGTCGTGTACCGACATGATGGCCAGAGCCAGGGCCGGGCCGACGCCCTGAGTCCGGGTGAGGGTTTCGAACAGCCGCCGCTCGGTGATGGTGGCGAACCCGTACAGGGTCTCGTCATCGGCCCGCACCGCATGGTGGATGTGCAGGAACACCTCGCCGCCGACCTCGCCCAGCACCGCCGCCGCCGGGATGGTGCGGACCCGGTAGCCCACTCCCCCCACCTCGACCAGCAACTCGGCATCCAGCGCCCGGTCCAGCAGCTTGCCCCGCAGCGACCCGATCATCGGACCGATGCCAGATTGCCCGGCAGCCGCGGACACCGGACGGAATACCGCCCAAGCGCAGTCATCGGGCCGATGCCAGATCGCTCGGGCCCCGCATAGCCGGATCGCCAGCGGCGGCGATCCGGGCAGCCAGGGGGCGGCGGGCCAGATGGCACAGGGCCACCGCCACCGCATCGGCCGCATCGGCGGGATGAAGCCGCCGGGGCAGGCCCAGCAGCGCCTGCACCATGGTCCCCACCTCGTCCTTGCCCGCGCCCCCCGCACCAGCCACCGACTCCTTGACCTCGTTGGGCGAGTACTCCACCACCTCGCACCCGGCCGAAGCCGCCTCAGCCAAAATCACTCCAACAGCCTGACCCACCGCCATGGCCGTAGTGACGTTCCGCTGAAAAAGCACCCGCTCCACCGCCACCACCCCCGGCCGCAACTCGGCAATAAGGCCGCGGATCTCCGACTGAAGCTCAGCCAGCCGAACCGGCCGCTCAAGCCCAGGATCGGTAGTAATAACCCCAGCCGCCACCGCCCGAGGCCGCGCCACCTGCTCCACACACCCATAACCGCACCGAGACAGCCCAGGATCAATCCCCAACACGAACATCCGTACACGACATTATCGGCCCACCACCCCCGCAGCGCGGACCCCCACCCCCCATCTCCCACCCAGGACCGGATGCGGCACAAGCACCAAGCAGGATGAGACACAAACGCCAGCACGAGCGCCAGGCCGGTGGGTGGCACGGGGGCAAGGATTTCGCCGCTCGCCGGCGAAATCCGCGCCCGTGACAGGACCCGCCGGCCGGACAAGCCAAAACAGCCAGACAGGACCCGCTGGCCGGACAAGCCGTCCGGACCGCTCAGCTCGCCGCTGACTCCAGCAGCTCGTCGCTGATGTCGAAGTTGGCATAGACGTCCTGCACGTCGTCGAGGTCGTCCATGAGATCCATGATCTTGAGGACCGAGCGGGCCGCGGCCGGCTCGGTGACCGGCACGGTGGCCGTGGGCAGCATGGTCAGATCGGCGCCCTCGACGGTGAGGCCGGCCGCGGCCAGCGCCTCCCGGACGGACCCAAGGGCGCCGGGCTCGGTGATCACCTGCCACATCTCGCCGGCGTCCACGATGTCGCCGGCCCCGGCGTCGAGGGCGGCCATCATCAGCTCGTCCTCGTCGACCGACGACGGAACCAGCACCACCCCCTTGCGCTCGAACTGCCAGGCCACCGAACCCGGCTCGGCCAGCGACCCGCCGTTGCGGGTGAGGGTGCTGCGCACCTCGCTGCCGGTGCGGTTGCGGTTGTCGGTGAGGCACTCGATGTACAGCGCCACCCCGCCGGGGGCGTAGGCCTCGTAGGTGACCGTCTCGTAGCTGACCCCCTCCAGCTCGCCGGTGCCCCGCTTGACGGCCCGGTCGATGGTGTCGAGGGGAACCGAGTTGTCCCGGGCCTTCTGGTACATGGTGCGCAGGGTCGGGTTGGCGTCGAGGTCGCCTCCGCCCTGGCGGGCCGCCACCTCGACCTGCTTGATCAGCTTGGCGAAGAGCTTGCCCCGCTTGGCGTCGGCCGCGCCCTTGCGGTGCTTGATGGTGGCCCACTTGCTGTGGCCGCTCACCGCCGCGTCTCCCCCACCGCCATGGGCGGCAGAGTACCGCCGGGCCGCGCCGCCGACCACGGCCGGGCCGGGGTCACAGCTCCGACAGGAACCGGGCGTGGAGGCGGTCGTCGCCGGACAGCTCGGGATGGAAGGCGGCCGCGGTGGCCGTCCCCGACCGGCACAGCACCGGCCCGGCCTCGGCCGAGGCCAGCACCTCGACGCCGGGGCCGACCCGCTCCACGGTGGGGGCCCGGATGAAGACGGCCGGGAACGGCGAGCCGAGGCCTTCGATGTCGACGGGGGCTTCGAAGCTGTCGATCTGGGTCCCGTAGGCGTTGCGCCGCACCCCGATGTCGACCACGCCGAGGCAGTGCTGGTCGGGGCGGCCGTCGAGGATCTCCGAGGCCAGCAGGATCATCCCCGCGCACGTCCCCAGCGCGGGGAGGCCGCCCCGGAGCCGGTCCCGCACCGGCTCCAGCAGCCCGGAACGCTCCAGCAGCATGGAGATGGCCGTGGACTCCCCTCCGGGGATCACCAGGGCGTCGGCGGCGGCCAGATCGTCGGCAGTTCGCACTTCGACGGCCCGGGCGCCCAGGCGCTCGAAGATGGCGGCATGGGCCGCGAACGCGCCCTGGAGGGCGAGCACGCCGACGGTGGTGGCTACCAACCCCGTTCGGCCAGCTTGGTGTCGAGCGTCGCCGTCTCCAGCCCCTTCATGGCCGGGCCCAGGCCAGCGCTCACCTTCAGGACGATCTCGGGGTCCCGGTAGTTGGCGACCGCCTCCACGACGGCCGACGCCATCCGGGCCGGGGCCTCGCTCTTGAATATGCCCGAGCCGACGAACACGGACTGGGCGCCGAGCTGCATCACCAGCGAGGCGTCGGCGGGGGTGGCGATCCCGCCGGCGCAGAACAGCGGCACGGGCAGGGCGCCGGCCGCGGCGATCTCCTGAACCAGCGGCAGGGGGGCCTGGAGCCGCTTGGCCCAGTCGAAGAGCTCGGCCGGGTCGGCCCGGGTGATCTTCTTGATGTCGCCGACGATGGCGCGCAGATGGCGGACCGCCTCCACCACGTTGCCGGTCCCGGCCTCGCCCTTGGAGCGGATCATGCAGGCCCCCTCGCTGATCCGGCGCAGGGCCTCCCCCAGGTTGGTGGCGCCGCACACGAAGGGGACGGTGAAGGCCCACTTGTCGATGTGGTGGGCCTCGTCCGCGGGGGTGAGCACCTCCGACTCGTCAATGTAGTCCACCCCGAGGGCCTCCAGCACCTGGGCCTCGGCGAAGTGGCCGATCCGGGCCTTGGCCATGACCGGGATGCTCACCGCGGCCTGGATGGACCGGATGGCCTCGGGGTCGGTCATGCGGGCCACGCCGCCGTCCCGGCGGATGTCGGCGGGGACCCGCTCCAGGGCCATGACCGAGACGGCTCCGGCGTCCTCGGCGATCCGGGCCTGCTCGGGGGTGACGACGTCCATGATGACGCCGCCCTTGAGCATCTCGGCCAAGCCCCGCTTGACCAGCGGAGTGCCGGTTGAGCGGGCACCCGGGGCGGCCCCCGGCGACGGGTTCTCGGTCACCGCGCCATCCTAGAACGGCCTGCCGCCCCTTCCGCAGCCCCTTTCGCTCCCGCCGGGCGGATGCCGGGCGCCGTCCAAGGGCTCACCCGGACGCGGCGGCCCGGGCCTGGTGGAGGGCCCGGGCCGCATTCAGCAGGCTGCGGGCGTCGGCCGCGGCCAGCAGCTCCACCTCGGAGACGGTGAAGGGGCCGCTGCGGTTGGCCAGCAGCACCCAGGTCGGGCCGGGGGCCAGGGTCACGGAGTCCCCGGCGTCGTCGTAGAACCGGAACCCGGCGATGCCCTCCAGGCGCTCCCAGGTGGTCTCGTGGACCGCGCCCCGGGTGAGCACCCAGGCCCGCCCCCGGCCGTAGGGGACGGCATGGGGCGATATGGAGTCGGCGGAGGAGCGGACGTAGTCGACCCGGACCACCACCACGTTGGCCGGGGCGATCTCCACTTCGGCCCCGTCCTTCACCGTCGTGTGGAGGGTGCCGTCCTGGATTCTGACCCACCCCCCAATCTCGCCGTCCCAGACGTGGGTGGAGGACCGGCCGTTGCGGCGCGGGTACGAGACGGTGACGCCGGACACGCCGTCGAGGCCGCGGGACGGGGTGACGCCGTACTCGAACAGCCCCTCCACGACCGGGACCGGGGCGCCGGCGCCGACCCGGGCCTCGAGATTCTCGAAGTTGAAGTAGAGGTTGAACGGCGCCTCCCGGCCGGGGTCCCGCTCGAAGGGCGCGGCCATCATGGACGCCCCCACCCGGACGGATTCGCCGGCCCTCTCGGACCGGGACAGCTCCCGCTCCACCGCCGAGTTGGCCCCGGAGTAGACGATGTAGGGGGCGCCCAGGTCGGTGAGCAGGCCGATGTCGCCGGTCCGGCCCGACCGCACCGGGCCGATCAAGTCGGGGACGTCGGTGTGGAACACGGCCAAGAACCGGGTCTTGAAGTTCTCGACCAGCTCTTCGTAGACGACGTCGGCCTCGGCCAGCCCGGTCTGGGGCCGGGACCGGGCTTCGTTGTTGCCCACCTTCACCGCCACCGCCCGCTGCTGGGGCAGCGCCTCGTCCTCGAGGGGCTCGCCGGTGAGGGGGGCGGTGATCTCGCCCGGCTCGGAAATCTCCTCGATCGGCTGGTTTTCGTCCTCGCCGAACTTCAGATCGACGGTGGTGGGGGGGGCTTCGGGGGCCGAGGTAGTCGGCGCCTGCGTCGGGGCCGGCTCGGTGGTCGGCGCCGACTCGGCCGGGGTCTCGGCCTCGGCCTCTGGATCGCCCGAACAGGCCGCGGCCGCTAGGCCCAGGGCGGCGACCGCCGCGGCCAAGGTCCGACCAGATCGCCTCACCGGAGAGCCTCGCGTCGGCCTCATCGACCTTGTCGGAGAGCCCTGAGCTGGCCTCATCAAGCCCCTTGTCGGAGAGCCCTGCGTTGGTCTCTTCGAGCCTCTCATCGGAACACCTCCCGGTCAGATCTCTTCGAGCGCGGCCACCCGCAGCGGCACCGGCGGCTGGACCGTCGCCGTCCCGGGCCGGACCGGCGGCTCCACCACCCAGAGATGACGGCCGGCGGGGGCCAACCCGCCCGAGCCCTCACCCCGGCCCCCCTCGGCGACCTTGGTCAGAGCCGAGGACAGCGCGGGCGGGTAGCGGGTCAGCTTTATGGCCTCGAGGTCGTCGTCGATCACGTGCCGGGGATCGAACAGGCGGCTCACGACCCACCCGGCCGCCGGCCCGGAGCCCAGCAGCCCGGCCACGCCGGCCAGCACGGTGGCGCCCCTCACCCCCCGCCTGATCTGGCACAGTTCCCGGGCCACCACGGCCTCCAGCTCCAGCCGGTCGAGGGTTTCGAGCAGGCCCCGGGTCACCACCAAGTGCGAGCCCGACCGCCGCCCGGCCACGGCCGCGTTGGGGACGTCCGGCTCGGTCACATGGAGCTCGGGCTCGGCCAAGCCGTGAACGGCGCACAGGTTCTCCACGACGTTGGCCAGGCGGGGGGGTCCCCCCCGACCGCCGTCCGGCGAGGCGCCCAGCACCCTAAGGGCCGCCCCCGTGGACCGGCACCACAACCAGACCGCCACCCCGGCCGCCACCGCCAAACCGGCGGCCACGGCCAGCAAGACCGGAACCCCCGCCACCGCCGCGGCGGCGGCCACCACCGCCCCGGAGACAACCCCGGGCACCCCAACAACCACGAACGAACCGACCCTAGACACAGCTCAGCCCGCCCCGACCGTAAGTCGTGAGCCAATGCGGCTGAGGCCGCTCCTAAAGCTTGACACGAACATAAGTGCGGTCGTCGAAGCTGCAATTATCAACATGCACACCTTTGGTTCCCGGCGGCGGGCCTAGTCGTAGTGGGTCACGCTTAATCGATTCGGCTAACAGTTTTTCACTCTCTGATAGTGTCGGCCGAGGATTGTCATAACCGTCGGATGCCAAAATTACATCACTTCCAGATGGTATTTCAAATACATCAATGAACTCAATAGGTATATCCCTACCGTCGAATGCGCCAAATCCGAACTCAGAATCAGATTGGTTGCGCCACTTGTTGGCGGCACGAAGAAGCGGCAAGATCATCTCTCTGCCAGGGTCAGTGGATCTAAGGTAATCCATAGTTGCACCGGCACGCAATTCAGATATGAGCAATGCTGCGCGAGCTTGCCCTGCAATTTCATCAATTCGTTTGTGTGAGAAATGGAAAATCCCATTGATACCTATAGAGATATCACCTACACGAATTAAGTAACGAGAACTTAGATTTAAGATAGCACCTACAGCAACCGGTTCTACATCTGGAGTTGACACAGATGCTATAGCCTCACAAAGAGATTTTACTGCTATAGTTGGATCGCATTCACCCGGTATCTCAACTGCTGCCTCAGCCAAGACGCACGCAGCAATTCTCCCGGGAGAAGGATCAATCCGTATACCTTCACGTTTATCTGTCTCCCCATCAAATACCGCCACAATAGTGTCCGTTATCATATAAGCATCTTCATTGAGACTATCATCGCCCGTCTTAGGGACGCTAAGCTTTTCGATCACTCTAGGAGCCATGGCTGCTCCATACTAGCTGTGGTCTTAACGCATGTCCACGCTCAACTCTGGTCTCCACTATGACAGCAACCTCATTAGCATTTTTCATCATAGATTTATCTTCTACAATAAATCTAGCTGCACCAACCGTACCATAAGTATGAGAGCCGGATAGAATGATAAGCTGTCGGCTCTTACGAAATGGATTCTGCGCTCTGACTATCAGACCATAGTCCGTCTGAACAATATTGGACTCTGATGACTTTGAGCTAGTGTGCCCTTCAAAGATTTGCTTGTCTGTTATGATCTGTGAATCCTTCTGTGTGACTCCTAATGACATGCCAAGTTCCTCAAGCGCCCGCGCGGTGACAGCGTTAGTTTTAGGTCCCCCGATGAGAATCAGATCGGCTTCATAGTTGTGACCGGGTAGATCATCGGAGAAGAAAATGTTTTGTATATCAATGGAACGCCACGCTCTTACCAACGATGGTGCAATGATGGCAAGCGCTTTAGCCTGTCCGATTCCCGTAGCCGGTCGCAAATAAGCTCCGGTGTCAACGGGTGGAGATACCGACAAACAGATGCTAACTTCGCTAGGTGTTTCCAATCGCCACCGCCGACGAGATGAAAGCCGCGTATAGAAGCCGCTCGCAGCCCACGCCGCAGCACTCACACATAGCCCGGGGAGAACCCCAGCGATCAGCCACGAGAGAAATTCACTCACGGTCTCTAGCGAAGATCATTGCAGCATCACCACCATGGCCGACCAACGGCGGCCAGCCTCAATCCAGCGTACCTGTCCGCCCCTCGGGCTTAGTGGAGGGTGTGAGGACAAGGCTCTCGACTGCGGCGGCACTCTCGCCTCCTGGGCCTAGCGGAGGGGGCGGGCGATTCGCTGGTAGCGGTCCAGGTACAGATCGGCTAGGCGGGACATCGAGAACTGCTCGGCCCGGTCGTGGCCGGCGGCCACCCGGGCCGCGGTGCCCTCGGCGTCGCCGAGAGTCAGCCTTATGGCGTCGGCCAGAGCCCCGGCGTCGCCCGGCGGCACCAGCAGGGCGTCGCGGTCGGGGCGGGCCACGTTGCGGTAGCCAGGCAGGTCGCTGGCCACCACCGGCGTGCCCGCGGCCATGGCCTCGAGCAGCACCACGCCGAAGGACTCGCCGTGCAGCGACGGCGCGCAGAACACGTGGGCGCCGGCGATCCGGGCGATCTTCTCGGTGTCGGTGACGACGCCCAGCCACTCCACCCTGGGATCGCCGGCGGAGCGGGCCTGCAGCCGGGCCGTCTCGGGCCCTTCGCCGGCGATCCAGAGCCGAACCGAGCCCGGCAGCTCGTTGAGGGCCTCCAGCAGCACCTCCAGCCCCTTGCGGGGCTCGTGGCGGCCGATGAACACGATGGTCGGGTCGGCGGCCGGGACCCCGAGGGCCCGGCGGTAGCGGCTCAGCTCAATGCCGTTGAAGGCCAGGGTGTAGACGCCCCCGAGGGCGCCCTGGGCCATGTCGCGGGCCGCGGGCGAGACCGCGACCCGGTCGTCGAGCCTTCGGGCCAGGAACCGGGTGGGCGCGGGCAGCCACTCATAGGCCAGGGACCGGCCCGCGGCGTGGAAGGTGCCGATGAGGGGGGCGGGCTTGGTGAACAGGGCGGTCATGGTGGGGCCGGGGGCCAGCGGCTCGTGGAGGTGGATCACATCGAAGTCCTCGTCCCGCAGCGCCCGGATCAGCCGGAGCTGACAGGACGGGTCGGGGGCGACCGGGGCGATGGAGCCGTTGGAGATGGCCGGAATGCTGGCCCCCAGCGCGGTCACGCCCGGATCGGGGGGAGGGCCGTCGCACGGCCCCAGCACCCGGGTGGCGTAGCCCTTGCTCCGCAGGGCCCGAGCCAGGGCCAGCACCTGGGTCTGGACCCCGCCGGGGACGGTGAGGCTGTAGGGGCAGACGATGCCGATCCGCACCGTATGAGGCTAGGACGCCGAGCCCCGGAGCCCGGCGAACCCCGGCGCGGGCGGCCCGGCGCCGGAGGCATCTGGCCCGGCGAACCCCGGCGCGGGCGGCCCGGCGCCGGAGGCCCCCCGATCCCCGCCCAGGTCTCGCCCGCCCAGGTCTTTTAGGCCCTCGGGCACCGGCAGGCCGAGGGCCCGGTAGTCGCTGGGCCAGTTGGGCGACATCAGGTGCCACTGCTCGGGCGCGGCCCGGATCAGGCCCTCCAGGGCCCGGGCGCAGTCCTGCGTCACCCGGGCCACGTCATCGCGGATCGAGCCCCGGCGCCGGGTGTCGATGGCGGGCCTCACCACGCCGTGGCGGCCGCGGCCCCTCCAGTAGACGGCGGCGGGCAGCAGCGGCGCCCCGGTTCTCAGAGCCATCAGGGCCGGGCCGGCCGGCAGCCGGGTCCGCTCCCCGAAGAACTCCACCGGCGCCCCTCCCCCGCCGACGTCCCGGTCCGACAGCAGGCACACCACATCGCCCCGGCGGACCGCGGCCATCACCTGGCGGCCCGCGTCGGGCCCCAGAGGAACGACGTTCATGCCCAGCCGCTCCCGGAACGACATGAACCACTCGAAGACCTCGGGCGGGTCGAGCGGCTCGACCACGGCCGTCACCTTCATCTGAGGCACCAGGGCCAGCCACCACGCCCCCCACTCCCAGGAGCCGAGATGGGGCATGACCAGGATCGGCCCCAGCCCGGACCGCGCCGCCCGCTCCACCGGCTCGTACCCCTCGTAGGTCAGCCCGGCGTCGATGGCGGCGGCGTCGAGGCCGGCGAGCTGGAAGCTCTCGATGTAGTAGCGGGCGTACCAGCCGAAGGCGGCGGACACCCGGCGGCAGGCATCGGCCCGCCCCATCGGCCGGCCGAGGACCCGCTCGAGATTGCGGCGCACCAGCTTGCGCTTGTCGCCGCTGGCGACCGCGGCGACCAGTCCGGCCGCGCCGGCCGCGGCCGGGTTCAGCCGCCGGGGCACCAGGCGGGCCAGCCGGGACCCGGCCCGGTAGGCCGAGACCGACGCCATCAGGAACGGATGGCGTTCAGGAGGCCCGGGCGCCGCCGCGGCCGCGGGTCCGGGTCCGCCAGACCGGCTCGGTGCGGGCCCGGCGGGGGCGGCGGCGGATCCGGGGCCGCACGGCCCGGTCGCCGGCCTGGCGCCACACCTTCACGAACCGCTGCACGGCGGTCACCGCGGTCAGCGCCAGCATCACCCACAGAGTGGCGATCAGCAGCTCGGTGAACAGCAGGCCGAAGGCCAGCACTATGAACCGCTCGGCCCGCTCCATGAGCCCGCCCTTGGCGTCGAAGCCGAGCGACTCGGCCTTGGCCCGCTGGTAGGAGACGAGCATGGCCAGGCTCATCACCGCCACCGGCAGCATCATGATCCGGCTGTCGGAGTCGCCGGCCAGATACCAGGCCACCCCCCCGAACAGCAGCGTGTCGGTGAGCCGGTCGGAGACGGAGTCGAAGAAGGCGCCCCGCTTGGACGAGGTGCCCGAGGCGTTGGCCACCGCGCCGTCGAGAGCGTCGGGGATGCCGGTGAGGACCAGGAACAGGAAACCGGCCCGGGTGTAGCCGGCGCCGATGAGGACGGCGGCGACGGTGGCCATGACGATGCCGGTGACGGTCACCGCGTTGGCCGAGATGCCGGCCCGGCGCAGAGAGGCGCCGATGGGCCGCAAACTGCGGTCGACGGCGGTGCGCCAGTTCCCGTCGAACATTCACCAGCCCCCGATCCGTGCTCGCGACCGCCGGCCCGGCCAGCGTATCAGCGGCCTCAGGGCCCGGAGTCGGACCGCCCGCCGTCCTCGGCCGCCTCATCATCGGCAGCCACGCCCTCAGCGGTCCCGACACCATCGGCTATGTCATCGTCGGCAGTCACACCCTCGGCGACCGCGCTTTCGGCGATCTCTCCTTCGGCGGCCGTGTCTCCGGCGGCGGCGTCCTCGATGATGTCGCTCCAGTCCTCGGGGTTGTCCTCGGTGAAGTGGGCGACGATCCCGCCGTCGAGGCCGTCCACCAGCACGATTCCCCGCCGGGCGGGCGGGGTGTCGTTGGAGTAGAGCAACACCCGCCAGGTCGGGCGGCTCCTCAGACCCCGCCACCCGAGCCGGGCCGAGGCGTGCCCCACCGGGAAGCCGACGGCCCGGACGGCCGCCACCAGGGCGCCGCCCTCGTCCACCGAGAGGGGCTGCCCGGCCTGGATGTAGTAGAGCCCGATCAGGATCAGCGCGGCCGCGCCGGCCACGAACCCGGAGTTGACCAGAACGGAGCCGTCGAGGGCGATAGCAGCGATGACAGCCGCCGCTCCCAGAGCCACGTACAGCCCGCCGGCGACGCGGCGGCGGCTGTTGTCGGGGAACCGGTAGGAGTCGTCAAAGCCCGAAGGGATCAGCTCGGACGGCAGGGCGTCGGCGCCCTCCCCCCCAGCGTCCGAGCCGCCTGCTGCCGAACCGCCGGGCCCAGGCCCGCCCCGCGCCAAGCCGTCAGGGGCAGACCCGCCCCGCGCCAAGCCGTCAGGGGCAGACCCGCTCCGCGCCGAACCGCCGGGCCCAGGGCCGCCCGGCACCAGGCCGTCGGGTGCCGTGTCGGCCAGCTCGGGACCGCCCGGCTCGGGGGTCATTTCGGCCATGCGGCCCGCAGCCGCTCCCAGGCGTCAGCGAGGGTCATGGGCAGCACCCGCACGTCGGCCAGCGCGGTCGTGAAGTTGGTGTCGCCTCGCCAGCGGGGCAGCACGTGTACGTGCAGGTGGTCGGGCACGCTGGGTCCGGCGCCGTCGCCCAGGTTCAGCCCGACGTTCAAGCCGTCGGGCTCGAAGGCGGCTTTTATCGCCGTCGCCGCGTCGTGTACGGCGTCCCACAGCTCTCGACGCTCGGCGAGGTCCAGTCCCTCCAAGTCGGCCACCGGCCGGTACGGGGCCACCAGCAGATGGCCGTTGGTATAGGGGAACCGGTTGAGCAAGGCGAACACCTTCTCACCCCGCCACACCAAGTGGGTCTCCGAATCGGGGCGGCCCGACGCCAGGATGCCCTCGAACAGGGTCCGGCCCGGCTGCGAGCCCTCCGGCCCATCGGCGGAGCCTTCGCCGCCGCCGGCGCGGGCCGCGACCATCTCCGGCACCCGCCATCCGGCCCAGAGCCGTTCGACCATCAGGCCCGCTCCCGCGTCTCGGGACCGCCCGCGGCCTCAGGCACTTCAGGCCCGGTCCCGCGTCTCGGGCTCGCCCGCGGCCTCAGGCACCTCAGGCCCGCCCCGCCGTCTCGCCCACATCAGGTCCGGCCCCGCGTCTCGGGCCCGCCCGCGGCCTCAGGCACTTCAGGCCGCTCCGCCATCTCGACCATCAGGCCCGGTCCCGCACCTCGGCGGCCAGTCGGGCCGCGAAGGCGGCCACCGCCACCCCCCGCTCGGGCGAGCCGCTGCCCCGGGGGTTGACCCCCACCGTGCCCGAGGCGGCGTCGTCGCCGCCGACCACCAGCACGTAGGGCAGCTTGGCCACCTTGGCCGTGCGCACCCGCTTGCCCAGCGGCTCGACCGCGGGCGAGACCTCGACCCGGAAGCCCTCGGCCCGCAGCCCCTCGGCCACCGAGGCCGCGTAGGGGTGATGGTCTTCGGCCACCGGGAGGACAACGGCCTGCACCGGGGCCAGCCAGGCCGGGAAGGTGCCCGCGTAGTGCTCGAGCAGCACCCCGAAGAACCGCTCCACCGAGCCGAACAGGGCCCGGTGGATCATCACCGGCCGGGGCCGGGACCCATCGGCGGCCGCGTAGTCGAGGGCGAACCGCTCCGGGAGGTTGAAGTCGAGCTGGATGGTGGAGAGCTGCCAGGACCGCCCGATGGCGTCGCGGACGTCGACGTCGATCTTGGGGCCGTAGAAGGCGCCGCCGCCGACATCGACGCCGTAGTCGAGGCCTGCTTCGTCCAGAGCGGCCCGCAGCCCGTCGGTGGCCTCGTCCCACAACTCCTCGGACCCCACCCACTTGTCGGCGGGGCGGGTGGACAGCTTGGCCTCGAAGTCCTCGAAGCCGAAGGCCCTCAGCACGCTGAGGACGAAGTCGAGCAGCGACGCCAGCTCGCCGGCCACCTGCTCGCGGGCGCAGAAGATGTGGCTGTCGTCCTGGGTGAAGCCCCGGCTGCGCAGCAGGCCGTGAACCACCCCGGAGCGCTCGTACCGGTAGACCGTCCCCAGCTCGAACAGCCGGATGGGCAGGTCCCGGTAGCTGCGCTGGCCCGACCGGTAGACCATCACGTGGAACGGGCAGTTCATCGGCTTCGGGTAGTAGTCGGCCCCGTCCATCTCCATGGGCGGGTACATGCTGTCGGCAAAGTAGTCGAGGTGGCCGGAGGTCTCCCACAGCACCGACTTGGCGAGGTGGGGCGAGAACACGAACTGGTAGCCGCCCTGTTCGTGGCGGGCCCGCGAGTAGTCCTCCATGATCTTGCGGACCAGCGCCCCCTTGGGGTGCCAGACGGCCAGCCCCGGCCCCAGCTCGGGCGGCCACGACACCAAGTCGAGCTCGGCGGCCAGGCGGCGGTGGTCGCGCTTGGCCGCCTCGGCGAGCTGCTGGAGGTGGGCCTTGAGGTCTTTGGCCGTGGCCCAGGCCGTGCCGTGGACGCGCTGGAGCATGGGGTTTTTCTCCGAGCCCCGCCAGTAGGCGCCGCTGGCCCGCTGGAGGGCGAAGTGGCCCAGCTTCCCGGTGGACGCGACGTGGGGGCCGCGGCACAAGTCGATGAAGCCGTCGCCGTTGCGGTAGTAGCTCACCGTGCCGTCGCCGGCGGCCTCAGCGGCCAGCTCACCGTCCTCATCGTCGCCGGCGGCCGTCCCGGCCCGGCCAGCCCCGCCTGCCGCGTCGCCGGAGTCCGCGGCGGCGGTCATGGAGCCATCAGACCGCGATCCGGTCCCAGCCTCGTCGGCATCATCCGCCGCGTCGCTGGAGCCCGGGCCGCCGGCCCCCAGGGCCACCGACGAGATGATCTCCTGCTTGAAGCGGTGGCCCTCGAACAGCTCCATGGCCTCGACGGCGCCGATCTCGGCCCGCTCGAAGAGCTGGTCGGCGGCGACGATCTCCCGCATCCGGGCCTCGATGCGCTCCAAGTCGCCTTCGCTGAAGCCGGCCCCGCCCGGCAGCTCGAAGTCGTAGAAGAAGCCGCTCTCGGTGGGGGGGCCGATGGCGTGAGTGGCCCCGGGGAACAGGTCGAGCACGGCCTGGGCCAGCACGTGGGCGGTGGAGTGGCGGATGGTGTGCAGCCCCGCGGGCGAGCCGGCGACAACGATCTCCACCCGGGCCCCGTCGGGCAGGGGCCGGTGGAGGTCTCGCTCCTCGCCGTCCACCACCGCGATCACCGCGTCGGCAGCCAGTCGGGGGCCGACGGCCGCGGCCAGATCGGCCGCGGTCGCCCCGTCGGGCAATTCGCGCTCAGACCCGTCGGGCAGCGAGACAGTGAGGGCCACAACCTGAGGCTACCGGCCCGCCCCGGCCACCCCGGAGAGTAGGTTGGGCCTGTGGGCCTTCTCGACGGTAAGCGCATCGTGGTCACCGGGGTGCTCACCGACGCCTCGCTGGCCTTCGGGGTGGCCGAGCTGGCCTTGGCCGAGGGGGCCGAGATCGTGCTCACCGGCGCGGGCCGGGGGCTGCGGCTCACCGAGCGCACCGCCCGCAAGCTCGGTGCCGCCGACGGCACCGGGGTGGAGGTGCTGGAACTGGACGTGACCGACAGCAGCCACGCCGCCGCCCTTACCGAGCATCTGGCCGACCGCTGGGGCCGGGTGGACGGGGCCCTCCACGCCATCGGCTTCGCCCCCGAGGTGTGCCTGGGGGGGTCGTTCATGGAGGCGGCCTGGGACGACGTGAAGGTGGCGCTGGAGATCTCCACCTACTCGCTCAAGCTGCTGGCCGACGCGGTGACCCCGCTGATGACGGAGGGCGGCTCCATCGTCGGCCTCGACTTCGACGCCACCCGGGCCTGGCCCGCCTACGACTGGATGGGGGTGGCCAAGGCCGGGCTGGAATCGACCTGCCGGTACCTGGCCCGCTACCTCGGGCCCCGGTCCATACGGGTGAACCTGGTGTCGGCCGGGCCGATGAGGACCATGGCCGCCCGCTCCATCCCCGGGTTCGAGGCCTTCGAGGGCGCCTGGGCCGAGCGGGCCCCGCTGGGCTGGGACGTGAGCGACTCCGGCCCGGTGGCCCGAGCGGCCGTGGCCCTGCTCAGCGACTGGTTCCCGGCCACCACCGGGTCGGTGGTCCACGTCGACGGCGGCTACCACGCCATGGGAGCCTGAGCACCGAGACCCCAGGGGCGGCCGACTCGGGCCCGCCCGGACGCCTGCGCCCGGCGATCAGAACCGGGGGCTGTCAGAACCCCGGCGATCAGACTTCGACGGCGCGGTCGGTTTCGTCGTAGATGTCGCCCACCAGGGACTCCAGCAGGTCTTCGAGGGTGACGATCCCCAGCACCCGGCTCTGGTCGTCTCGCACCAAGGCGATGTGGATGCGGGAGCGGCGCATCCACACCATCAGCTCGCGGCCGGGGTGGTCGGGGCCGACCACCAGCATCCGGCGGATCAGCTCCAGCGGCACCGGGTCGTCCCGGCCCTCGGACGGCATCCGCAGCAGGTCCTTGGCGTGGACGAACCCCACCACGTCGTCGGGGTCCGACCCCCACACCGGCACCCGGGTGTGGCCGCTGGCCGCCACCACCGACTCGATCCCGGCCACCGACGTCGACCGGGGCACCGACACCAGACGGGATCGGGGCACCATGAGCGAGCCCGCCGAGCGGGCCCGGAACCGCAGAGCCCCCGACAGCAGCTCGTGCTCGGTCTGCTCGATCACCCCCTCGGCCCGGGCCCCGGCCAGCAGCGTGTGCAGTTCGTTGACGGTGAGGACGGTGTCGATCTCGTCCACCGGCCTCAGACCGGTCATCCGCACCAGCCCGGCGGAGACGACGTTGAGAGCCCAGATCACCGGCCCTAGCACCGTCATGTAGACCCGCAGGACCGGGGCCAGCACCCTCACCGCGGCCTCGGGGCCGGAGATGGCGATGTTCTTGGGCACCATCTCGCCCAGCACCATGTGAAAGGTCACCACCACGGCCAGGGCCCCGACGAAAGAGACGGTGTCGACCACACCCGAGGGCAGGTCCACCACCCGCCCGATCACCGACTCCAGCAGATGGGCCAGCGCCGGCTCGGCCGTGTAGCCCAAGCCCAGCGAGGCCATGGTTATGCCGAGCTGGCACCCGGCGAGTTGGCGCTGCAGGTCGCGCACCGCGGCCAGGGCCAGCCGGTTGGCCCGGTCGTCGGCGCCGCCGGCCTCCAGGCGCGGCGCCCGGGAGGCGACCAGGGCGAACTCGGCGGCCACGAAGAAGGCGTTGGCCGCCAAAAGCGCCACCGCCGCGATCAGGAACCAGACCGTCACGGCGCCACCGCCCCCGCAAGGCCCGGCCTCACGGCACCACCACCCGTCCACGCAAGGGCCGACATCACGGCGCCACCACCCGGACGGTGGCTATGCGCAGCCGGTCCATGGCCACCACCTCAATCCTCCAGCCGTCGACGGTGACGATCTCGCCGGGGACCGGTATGTGGCCGAGCCGGTCCAGCACCAGCCCGGCCAGCGTCTCGAACTCCCCGGAGGGCATGGCGAACCCGGTGGCGTCGCGCACCTCGTCGGGATGCAGCGAGGCCGGCAGCACCGTCGAGCCCCGGGACTCCACCCGGGTGCGGACCGGGGTGACCGTGTCGTGCTCGTCGTCGATCTCGCCCACGATCTCCTCGAGCACGTCCTCGAGGGTGATGATCCCGGCCGTGCCGCCGTGCTCGTCGATCACCACCGCGAGCTGGCCGGCCCCGCTCCGCAGCTCCGCCATCAGCTCGCCCAGGTCCCGAGACTCCGGCACGGCCGGCACCGGCGCCATCAACTCGGCCACCGGCGTCGACGCCCGGGCGGCCACCGGGCACCGGTACATCGACTTCACATGCACCACCCCGACGATGTCGTCGAGCCCCTCGCCGGTCACCGGGAACCTCGAATGGCCGGTGCGAGAGGCCAGCTCGGCCAGATCGTCGGCCGACGCGTCGGCGCCGATGGCCACGATCTCCACTCTGGGCACCATGGCGTCGTCGGCCTGCTTGTCCGCCAGCCGGATGGAGCGGGTCAGGAGCTGAACCTCGCCCACGTCGAGGACGCCTTCCTGGCCCGACGACAAGATGAGCTGGGTGAGCTCGCGGCGGTCCGGGGTCGTCTCGATGTCCTGGCGGGGCTCGATGCCCAGCCGCCTCACCGTCCGGTTGGCCAGCCCGTCGAGGAAGGCCACCGCGGGCCGGGCCAGCAGGCCGTAGACGGCGACGGGGCGGGCCAGCGCCACCGCCGACCCGAACGGCTTGGTGGTGGCCACCGTCTTGGGCACCAGCTCGCCCAGCACCATCTGCACGACGGTGGCCACGGCCAGGGCGATGCCGATGGAGACGCCGCGCGGCGTGGCCTCGCCGAAGACGGCGGAGACGGCGGGCTCCAGGGCGACGGCGATGACCGGCTCGGCCAGGTAGCCGAGCAGCAGCGACGTGACGGTGATGCCGAGCTGGGCCCCGGACAGGTGGTAGGACAGGCGGGCCAGGAGGCGCTTGACCCGCCGGGCCCGCCGGTCGCCGGAGGCGGCCCGCTCGTCCACTCGGGTGCGGTCCACCGCCACCAGGGCGAACTCGGCGGCCACGAAACCGGCGTTGGCGACCACCAGCCCGAAGGCGGCCAGGAGCCGCAGGGCGATGTCGATCGGTCCTCCCGGGGTGTCGGCGGCGGATCAGTCGGCACCGGTGAAGATACCCGGTCCGGCCGCGGCCAGGCAGGCCTCCCCGGGTTCAGGCGCCGTGCCGCCGGCCCGCTGAACGTCATTTCGAGGTTGGGATCATGTCGCAGACCCGCTGAACGCCGGTTCGAGTCGGTGCCACGACGCCGGCCCGCTGAACATCGTTTGAGTCGGTGTTCATCCGGCGAGACAGGCCCGCCTAGGTTGGCGCCATGGCGCAGACCGCGGCCCCGACCGCCCCCGCCCGGCCCGTCATCGCGCTGCGGGGGGTGGAGCGGGTCATGGACGGGACCAGGGTGCTGGGCCCCATCGACTGGGAGGTGGGTGACGGCCAGCGCTGGATCGTCTTGGGGCCCAACGGCTCGGGCAAGACCACCCTGATCCGGATCGCCTCGCTGTGGCTGGCACCGTCGCAGGGCGAGGTCGAGGTGCTGGGCAGGCTGAGGGGCCGGACCGACGTGCGCAGGCTGCGGGCCCGGATCGGCCTGACCAGCGGGGCGGTGGCGGACATGCTCCGACCCGACATCACCGCCCTCGACGCGGTGATGACCGCGGCCAACGCCGCCCTGGAGCCGTGGTGGCACCGCTACGACGAAACCGACCGGGCCCGGGCCCGGGCCGCCCTGGACCGGGTCGGGGCCGGGGGCTTGGCCAGCCGCCGGTTCGGGACCCTGTCCTCGGGGGAGCGTCAGCGGGTGCTGCTGGCCCGGGCCCTGGCCATCGAACCGGGGGCGGTGATCCTCGACGAGCCCATGGCCGGACTCGACCTGGGGGGCCGGGAGGAGCTGATCGCCGCCCTGGCCAGCCTGGCCGCCGACTCCTCGGTTCCCCCGATCGTGCTGATCACCCACCACGTGGAGGAGATCCCCGACGGGTTCACCCACGGGCTGCTGCTGAGGGACGGCAGGGCCGTGGCCCAAGGCCGCATCAGCGCCGTGCTCACCGCCGCCGCCCTCTCCGAGTGCTTCGGCCGACCGCTCAGCCTCCAGCGCCACCAAGACCGCTGGACGGCCCGAGCAGTCTGAAGGCCGCGGCCATTTCTGCCCCTTCAGCCCGGCGGTAGTGACAAACCGTCGGGGGTAGGATGCGGACCATGGCGCAACGCGTGCGGTCCGACCGGATCTGCGACTATCTGCTGGAGAACGGCGAGAGGTTCGCCACGACTGAGCGCCTCGCCGTGCTTCTGGGGGTCCGCCCGGCCCGCGTGTCGCATGCCTTGGCGGAAACTCGCCATAACCGCGAAATCGTCTCTGTCACCAAGGGCGGCTGGGCGCCGGTGCCAGCGGCGGACCGAAAGATGCGGCGGGCACCGATGGTCACTGACTATCTCGACGAGATGATGCGGTTCATGGGCCACGACTATTGCGTGGGGTACGTGTCGGCAGCCAGCGCTCACGGCTCGCACCATTACTCGCACGCCTCGTGCCAGATCGTGACGCCGCGCCAGCATCGGAGCCGCAACGTGGGGCGCACGCACTTGCAGTTCATCCGCGGCCGTGTGCGACCAGAGCTGATCCGCCGCAAAGAGCGCCCTGTGGGAACGATATGGATCACGAACCCGGAGGCCACGATCTTCGATCTCGTGGCCAGACCCGAAATCGCCTTCGGCTTCCATCATGTGTCGACGATCATCGGAGACATGCTCCTAACGGAAGGACTGCTGGACACCCAGAGGATGACCGAAACAGCCGTTTGGTACCCGCGGTCGGTGGTGCAGCGAGTCGGTTACATCACTGAGATCATGCGGGGACATCTCGAATGGGCGTGCCGCTCTCAATTAGATCTTGGGCCTCTGGCTGATCTGGTCCATGACGGCAACAGCCGCGAGGTACCTTTGACCGGCAAGCCTTCCTTGATCTCAGAATCCACGCGAACCGTCACCGGGAACAAGTGGATGGTGCTCGTGGACCATGTGCTGGACCCGGCCCATAAATCTCGCTGCGCTATAGCTGCATGATCTCAGGTGAAGAATTAGCGCATTGGCGCAGTGTTGTTCCGTGGAGCGGCGTCGACCAGGTAGCACAGGATTTGGTCTTGGCGCGCCTAGTGGTCGAAGTGGCCAACGACCCATTGTTAAGCCAAGCCGTCACCCTCAAGGGCGGAACATGCCTGCACAAGGTTTGGCTAGATGTTCCATGGCGATACAGCGAAGATCTGGACTATCAGCTAACTGGGCCCATAGATCTGAGAGAACTATTTGCTGTCTATCGAGTGATTGGTGAGCGGGTAGGATTCTCAGGAACAGTCCGCAAAATCAATTCACAATTCGTTCATGTTTTAATGACAGGCAGTGATCACGCAGGCGACCCGCTGCGCGTCAAGGTGGACATTCAGAGGGCTCCGCGCCAATTGCCGGATGGTGCCGAGCGGCCAGACTTCCATGTCGACAGTCCGTGGTTCCAAGACGGGGGACCCGTTCCGGCGTTTCCCCCAGAGGAAATAGTTGCCTCTAAAGTCATAGCTGTCTATCAGCGTAAACGCCCGCGGGATCTCTTTGACATGTGGGCTGCGATTCGATCTGGTCTGATAGCAACAACCGATGTTGCCACCGCTTACGGCACATATCGGCCGCTGGATCCAGAGCATTGGACTGCTCGGCAGGCAGCCAGAAGCCTGATTGAACGAGTTACCGACCATGAATACGTCGCAGATCTGGCAGAACTGGCCCGATATGCTCCGGTGGAATACGACTTGGCAGAGAACATATCAGTAGCTGTGGAGCTGATAGACCAGTGCGCTGAGGCGACACAGACAGAACGAAGCTGGAAGCGTGTGCTCAGGAAGGGATCGACAGCTCAGGAAGTCATGGCTCAATGGGTTGACAACAATCCACTGGCCGCGGCCGAGATCGGCATGGTCGGCGATGTGTTGACTCGGCCTGTCGCTACGGCCTGAACGGGTGGCGGCCTCCCCGGTCGGAGGTCAGGGCGGGGTGAGGGGGCGGATGGCCAGCACTGCGCCGGATGAGACCTCAACGACTGGGGGTGGGGCGACGATCACGTTGGAGATGCCCCTGGCCTCGGCCGGGTCGAGGAGGCTTCCTTCCAGCGGATACTCCAGTCCGGTGGTCGTCACCCGGGCCGGCCCGCCCACGGCCACCAGCGACAGCAACTCTCCGGCCCGGCCCCCCAGGGCCCGGCGGCCCCGCACCACGTCGACGCGGGCCCCGTCGATGCTGGCCGAGACCGCGGCATGAGACCAGCGATCCGAAGCCAGCACGGCCAGGCCGGCGGCGGCGTGATCGACCCGGCCCCACAGGGAACCGATCACGTGAACGGACTCGGCCTCGGCGCAGGCCCGGGCCAGGGCCAGCTCCAAGTCGGTGGAGTCCTTGGCCGCCGGATGGCGCTCAATGCGGGCGCCACAGGACCGGGCCCAATCCAGGCCGCCGGGGCTGGCCGAGTCGAGATCGCCCACCACCAGATTCACCGGCCGCCTCAACCGCCGGGCGACGTCCACGCCGCCGTCGGCCGCGATCACCAGGTCGAACACCCCGGCGCCGCCGGAGTCCAGCCGGGGCTCATCGCCGGCCGGGTCGCAGGCCGCGATCACCAGGGCCCGGCGTTCGGGAATCGAAGCAGCGCTCAAAGCCGAGACTCAAGGACAGGCGATTCAGGGCCTGCAGAACTCAGGCATCGGGTGGTCATCAAGGCATGCAGGGCATGCTCGCCAGGGTGATGTTCGCCCCCGGCAGGAGGCAAACAGCGGGCAGCCATCAAGGCATGTAGGGCTTGCTCGCCGGGGTGGTGTTCGCCCCCCGGCGGAGGGCAAACAGCGGTCGGCCATCAAGGCATGTAGGGCATGGGGTTCACCGCTCTGCCGTTGATGCGTATCTCGAAGTGCAGGTGGGGGCCGGTGGACCATCCGGTGGACCCGACCGAGCCGATGCGCTCACCGTGATCCACCTCTTGGCCAACCGACACCGAGATCTTGCTCAGATGGGCGTAGAGGGTGGTGTAGCCGTCGAAGTGGTTGAGCACCACCGTGTTGCCGAATCCGTTGCGCCACCCGGCGATGACCACCTCCCCGATGAGGACGGCCCGGACCGGGTCGCCGGTGTCGCCGTCGATGTCGATCCCGTTGTGGTTGCGCTTGACGCCGAAAATCGGGTGGATCCGGGGCCCGAAGCCCGACACCACGGGGCCGGACGCGGGCCAGTTCACCAGAAAGAACTCGCCGGGGTTCTGCCCGGCCTCTTCCCGGCGCGCCGCCTCCTCCGCCCGGCGCCGGGCCTCCTCCGCCTCCCGGCGCTTGCGCGCTTCCTCGGCCCGCTTGCGGCGCTCTTCCTCGGCCCTGCGGCGGCGCTCGGCCTCCTCGATGTCGGCGATCTCAGCCTCGAGGGTCTGGATCTCCCGGGCCATGTCCGCATCGGCGACGTCGATGGCCTCGCCCTGCTGCACTAGGTCGGCTATCCGGTCTTGGATCTCCTCCCGCAGCCTCTCGGCATCAATCTGGGTCTGCTGCAGCTCGGCCAGGCGCTGACTCTGGGCCTCGCGCTCGGCGGCGGCCGCGGCCGCCTGACCGAAGGCGTCGCGGCGGGCCTCCTCCAGCGCCGACTCGGCCACGCGGAGTCGGTCCACGATCTCCAGCCCGTCGCCGATGACCTGGTTGAGCAGGTACTCGCGCCGGGCCGTCTCGCCGAAATCCTCGCTGGCCAGCGGGTCCACGACATGGTCGGGGGGCTGCACGAAAGCGTCGATGGCCCGTCGGCGAAGCTGCTCTCGAATGGACTCGATCTCGTCGGCTAGACGCTCGGCCTCGATCCGGGCCGCGGCAGCCTCGGCCTCGTGCTGGGCGATCAGCAGCTCGGCGCTGGTGATGTACGACTCCTGCAGAGCCAGAAAGCGGTCCAAGTCGGCCAGGGCGTCGGTCAGGCTCTGGTCGTCGGCATTCAGGGCGTCGATGCCGGAGGCCGCCTCGGCCTTCTGGCGGGCCAGCTCGGCCTGCTGGTCGCGGAGCTCCTGCTGCTGGCGGCGGCGCTCGTCGATGCGCTCCCGATGACTGTTCGCCGGCGCCACCGAGGATGCGGCCAGAACCGCGACCGCGCTCAATACCAGCACGAGGATCGGGGGCCGAAGCGGCCGAACTCGAAAACGCCGGTGCCGTCGCGGGGTCATGCCCTGACGATCGTACCCCGACCGAACCGGGCGGAGCCGCACCCCCGGGGTCGGACTGCCGACAGCCGGGCCTCAATCTGCCCGTGCCCGACACCGCTTGGCAGGGATCGCCCTCCATCGGGTCGGAAGCTGACAGCCGGGCTCCGAACGGCCGCCACGATATTTGATAGACAATATTCTTTGGTGAGTCAATGAGCGAGAGACCGGCGAGGGAGGGTCAGTGAGGGAACCGGCCGAGGAGCTGACCGGGCGCCGGGCCATGGCCCTGGCGCTCCGGCAGGCGGGGGTCGACACGGTGTTCACCGTGGCCGGCGGCCACTTCCTGCCCGCTTATCACGAGATGGGCCGCCTCGACGGCCTCAGGGTCGTGGCCGCCCGCCACGAGCAGGGCGCGGGCTACATGGCCTCGGGCTGGGCCCTGGTGACCGGGCGGCCCGGCGCGGTGCTCTCCGGCGCCCCGGGGCCGGGGGCGACGAACCTGGTCACCGCGGTGGCCAACGCCTCAGCCGACTCCATACCCCTGCTGGTGCTCACCGCCCAGGTCGACCGGCGCTACACCAACCGCAACATCTTGCAGTACTGCGACAACGTCGCCTTGTTCGAGCCTTTCTGCAAGCGGTCGGCGCAGGCCGCCTCGGTCGAGGAGATCCCGAGCCTGCTGGCCACGAGCCTTCAGCTCGCCGCCTCGGGGCGGCCCGGGCCGGTCCACGTCGCCATACCCCAGAACCTCCAGGCCGAGACGGCCCGGGCCGCCGACCCGCCCCCGGTCTGCGCCCCGGCGCAGGGCCGGCCCGCCGAGGCCCACATAGAGGAGCTGGCGGGCCGGATCGGCCGGTGCCGCAAGCCCGCCATCCTGGCCGGTCACGGCGTCCTCCGCGCCGGGGCCGCCTCCGGCCTGGCGGCCCTGGCCGAGAGGCTGGGGGCGCCGGTGGCCACCAGCCGGTCGGGCATCGGCGCCATCCCCACCGGACACGCCCTCAGCGTCGGGATGCTCGGCTTCTACGGGGCCGAGGCCGCCCGGGCCGCGGTGGGCGGGGCCGACCTGGTGCTGGTGCTGGGCTGCGCCCTGGGCGAGCAGACCACCTTCGGGTGGCGCGCCGACCTGTTCGCCGGCGGCGCCGAGCTGGTCCAGGCCGACGCCGACCCGTCCCAGCTCAACCGGGTCTACCGGCTCGACCAGGGGGTGGCCGCCGACGCCGGGGCCCTCATCGATGCCCTGGCCGGCGCCCTGGCCGAAGAAGGCGGGCCCCGCCGGCCGTGGTTCGGGCGGAGGGCGGAGCCGACGCCGCCCCAGAACGACCCGGCCCGGGGCCTGAGCGCGGCCGAGGTGATGCGGGCGCTGAACGCCCGCTCCCCCGGCGACGCGGTGGTGGCCGCCGACATCGGCAACCATCGCCTGTGGGTCTGCGACCAGCTCGACGTCAGGCGGCCCGACGGCCTCTTGCAGTCCTGCGAGTTCGACGCCATGGGCTTCAGCCTGCCCGCGGCCATCGGCGCCTCGGCCGCCCTGCCCGGCGCCAAGGTGGTGGCCATCGCCGGCGACGGTGGCTTCACCCACACCATGGGCGAGCTGGCGGTGGCCGCCGAGCTGGGGCTTCCGGTGGCGGCGGTGGTGTTCGTGGACGGGGCGCTGGGCATCCTGCGCCACCAAGCCGAGGCCATGTACGGCGAGGACCACTGCGTCCGCCTGGCCCCCATCGACTTCGCCGCCTACGCGCGAGCCTGCGGCATCGAATCCCGCTCGGTCACCGAGGCCGCCGACCTAGACGAAGCCATCCAGTGGGCCATGAACGCGCCAGGACCGGTGCTACTGTCAGTGGCCATCGACCCCGAGGAGGTGTTCCCCCCCCTGCGGACCAAGATCGACCAGCGCCGCCGTGACCTCCTAGGCCAGATCGACTGACAAAGAGCACACCCCCAGGCCGGGGGGTGGCACGGGGGCAAGGATTTCGCCGCTTGTCGGCGAAATCCGCGCCCGTGACAGGACCCGCCGGCCGGGACATTCCCCGCGGTCTGGCAGGTCTCAGATCTAAGTGGCCTTCAGTGCGTCCGAGATCGGCATCAGGCCGGCTTCGAACTCGGCCACCGCGTTCTGGCGGTGTACGGCCAGCTCCTCGATGATGAGGTCGGCGTCGCCGGCCTCCACCGCGTCCAGGATGCGCCGGTGCTCCTCAAAAACCCGCTTGCGGTTCTGGGGCCGCATGAAGTAGTGGGACCGGTACGGGTCCGACGAGTCCCACAGCCCGCGGATCAAGCGGTTGAGGTGGGGCATCTGGGCCGCTTCGAGCAGCGTGAAGTGGAACCGCCGGTTGGCGGCGGTGAGCCCGACGATGTCGGACTCGACGCTCTCCATCTCCAGCATGGCGTCGCGCATGCGCTCGATGTCCTCGGGCTGCAGCTCCCCCACCGCACCCCGCACCGCCTCGGCCTCCAGCAGATCACGGATCCGGTAGATCTCCCTCAGGTCCCCGATGTCGAGCTCGGCGACCAGATAGCCCCGGTGGGGGCGGTAGCTCACCTGCCCCTCCCCTTCGAGTATCCTCAGCGCCTCGCGGACCGGGACGGCCGACACCCCCAGCTCGCTGCCCAGGGCGTCGGGGCGGATGGCGGAGCTGGGCCGGAGCCGGCCGTCAAGCAGGCGCTGGCGGATCTCCAGCAGCACCGCCTCCTGCGCGGTTTTGGGCCGCTCGAACCTGCCGATCACGACCGAAAGCCCCCTCTGGACATCCCCACTCGATGCGCGTCGTCTCGGGCCGCTCGAACTCGCCGGGTCACGGGGCTCAACCTACTCAACCGCTCCGGCGGGGCCGGGCCGGGAATCGAGCCATTCGAGCACCCGGTCGGTGTCGGCCCCCAGCCCGGGCGGGGCCAGCCGGTAGGAGGCCGGGGTCCGCGACAGGGTGATCGGGTTGGCCACGCCCGCCACCCCGGCGCCGTCGTCTCGAACCAGGCGCCGGACCGGGTCCAGGCCCAGCCGGTCGGCCAGCTCGAACGCCTCAGAGATGTCCTGGACCGCCCCGCAGGGGATCTCGTGGCCGCGCAGCACCCCCACCCAGTCCTCGCCCGGGCGCTCGCCCAGAGCGGCCTCCAGCTCGGCCACCAGCTCGTCCCGGTGCCGGACCCGGCCCGCGTTGGACGCCCAGCGGTCATCCGCGGCCAGGTCGGGGCGGCCCAGGGCGGCGCACAGGTTGCGGAACTGGCTGTCGTTGCCCACCGCGATCACGATGGGGCCGGTGGCCGTGGCCAGCGTCTCATAGGGGGCGACGCTGGGGTGCTGATTGCTCATCCGGGCAGGCACGCTCCCGGCGGTGAGGAAGCTGGAGGCCTGGTTCGCCAGCGAGGCCAGCGCCGAGGAGAACAGGTTCACCTCCAAGCGCTGGCCCAAGCCGCTGCGCTGCCGCTCGGCCACCGCGGCCAGCACGCCGACGGCGGCGTGGAGCCCGGTGAGCACATCGACGATGGCCACTCCGGTCTTCATCGGCGGGCCGTCGGGGTGGCCGGTGATGCTCATCAGGCCGCTCAGGGCCTGGACCAGGAAGTCGTAGCCCGGGAGGTCGCGGCCCGCGCCGTTGCCGAAGCCGCTGATGCGGCAGTAGATGAGGCCCGGGTTGTCCGCCTTCGACGATTCGTAGTCCAGCCCGAACCGCTCCATGGTCCCGGCCCGGAAGTTCTCGATCACCACGTCCGCGGCCCGAACCAGCTCCCGGGCCCGGGCCCGCTGGCGCTCGTCGCCGAGGTCGAGGGCGATGCTGCGCTTGTTGCGGTTGACCGACAGGTAGTAGGCGCTGAAGCCGTCCTCGGCGAAGGGCGGTCCCCAGGACCGGGTGTCGTCGCCCGCGCCGGGCCGCTCGACCTTGATCACCTCGGCGCCGAGGTCGCCCAGCATCATGGTGGCCAGCGGCCCGGCCAGGATGCGGGAGAAGTCGGCCACCACCAGCCCGGTCAGCGGCCCGGGCGAGCCGCAAGCCGAGCCGTCGGACACACCCCCGGGCGAGCCGCAAGCCGAGCCGTCGGACACACCCCCGGGCGAGCCGCAAGCCGAGCCGTCGGACTCGCCTCGGGCCGGGCTCACGGGGCGGTTTCGACGCCGGCGACCCGCCGGGACCGCAGCGTGCACAGCGAGCCCTCCACCCGCAGTCGGCCGTCGGTGATCACCGCGGCTATGCCGGGGAACTCGCCGGCGGCGATGGCCTCGACCGCCGAGCCGCAGACCGAGCCCAGCGACGCGTCCATCACCACCAAGTCGGCGGGGGCCCCGACTTCGATCACGTTCCCGGCGACGCCGAAGGCCCGGGCCCCCTGCCCCGAGGCGATGGCCCAGCCCAGCTCGGGGGCCACGCCGGCCATGGAGCAGATGTCGCCGACGGTCTTGAGTATCCCCAGGGAGGCGACCCCGTAGCCGGTGGGGGTGTCGGTCCCGATGAGGAGGCGGTCCAGCGAGCCCCGCTCGGCCAAGCCCTCCACCACCCGCAGCATGGAGCGGGTGCCGCCGGCCTGCACCACCTCCACGTGGGGGGGGCCATCCGGCGCGCAGAGCCGGTCGATGTCGGAGTCCGACAGCGAGGCGAAGGTGTTGGCGTGCGAGGCGATGGTCGGCTGAGCCGCCAGCACGTCGTCGGCCGAGAAGTGGGGGTGCTCGTCGCCGCCGGGGCCCCGGTCGGAGGTGCAGCCGCAGTGCATGTGGACGACCATGCCCAGGGACCGGGCGTGGGCGGACAGTTCCCCGGCGCGGGCCGGGTCCTTCAGCGACCCGATCCCCACCTCCCCGATGATCCCCATCCCGGCGGCCCGGGCCCGGTCGATGTGGCCGGGCTCGGTGTCCTTCTCCAGCAGCATCGCCCCGGCGTGGACCCTCATGCCCGACGGCTGGACGCCCCGGAACGAGTGGTGGGCGGCCAGGGCGATGGCCAGAGACGACTCGGCCCCGGAGCGGCCGGCCACGTGCACCTCCCCCGCGGAGAAGACCCGGGTCACCCCCCCGTGGACCATCCGCTCCAGCCAGCCGACCGACTGCTGCTTGGGCGCGTAGTCGCCCTGGGTGGGATGGACGTGGGTGTCGATCAGGCCGGGGGCCACCGTCATCTGCTGGCAGTCGATGACGGTTCCGGGGTCGGCGGCCGCGGCCGCGTCGAAGGAGGCGATGCGGCCGTCCTCGACGACGACGGCGTCGGCGTCGAGGGTCGGGGCCTCGAACCTCCCGGTGAGTATCCGGTCGATGTTGTGGAGCAGAAGCTGCATGGTCCCTCGCTGTTCGGTTGGAGGGGGCGGGCGGGGCGTCAGACGGGTTCGGGGGGCGGTCCGTTTCAGGCGGGGTTCGAGGCGGGCGGAGTTCGGGCGGGCGTCAGACGCAGGGCATGATCTCGGAGGCGAACAGGTCGATCTGGGCGGGGTCGGCGGTGACCGGGTTGACGATCAGGTGCTGCACCCCGGACGCCTTGATGGCCCGGATGCGCTCGATCATCTCGTCGATGGTCCCGAACAGGTAGGCGAGTTGGAGGTCCCGATCCGACCGCTTGGCGTCCATCACCGTCCGGTAGGCCCGCAACTGCTCGTCGATCACCGCCTCCCGGTCGGCGGAGTCCACTATGTGCAGCCACTGGGCGTGGGAGACGGTGAAGTCGTCCATGGAGCGCCGGGGGGCCAGGTAGCCGGTCACCGCCGCGATGTCGGAGGCGATGATCTCGGGGCTGGTGCCGCTGGACCGGCATATCCAGCCCTCGTAGCGGCCGATGCGGCGCAGCACCGCGGGGGCCATGTTGGGCGCGTCCACGTTGTCGACCACGTGAACCTGCGAGCCCCCGCCGATCCAGATGGGCACCGGCGCCGGGGGCCGGGGGTGGATGGTGACGCCGTCGACGCAGTAGTGGCGGCCCCGGAAGGACACATCGTCGGCCGACAGCAGCAGGCGCATCAGCTCGAGCGCCTCGTCGGTTCTGCGGCCCCGCTCGGCCTTGGGCACGCCGACGGCGGCGAACTCCCGCTCGTCGTGGCCGGTTCCCACCCCCAGGATCACCCGGCCGCCCCCGGCCAGATGATCGAGGCTGGCCACCTGCTTGGCCGCGATGACCGGGTTGCGCAGCGGGGCGCAGAGGATGGCCGGGCCCAGCTTGATCCGATCGGTGACTCCGGCCGCGACGGCCAGGGTTATCAGCGGGTCCTGCCAGGCGACCGAGTAGACGTTGGGCGCCACCAGCAGATGGTCGATGACCCACAGAGCCCCGAAGCCCCGCTCCTCGACCGCGGCGAAATAGGGCGCCATGGCCCGCGAGTCGGCGGCCGTGGTGGAAGGCCCGGCGTAGGACGGAACGCGCCACCCGAAGTCCATCACCCCGCCCCATGCCCCAGACCGGCGCGGTCCCCAACCGGCGCCGTCCCGAACCGGCGCCCGAACGGACGGCCGAAGCCCATGGCCGGCCTAGACCGACACACGGCTGGCCGCCTTCCCGGCGCCGGCGGCCGTCCGGCCGTAGAGCCGGCGGAGGACCAGCCCGTAGGCCAGCCCGTGCAGCTTGTCCAGCGTCAGGCCCAGCAGCGTCAGCAGCACGAAGGCCACGAACATCAGCTCGGTGTCGAGCATCCCCTGGGAGACGATGATCAGCGCCCCCAGGCCCTTGTTGGCGCCGACGTACTCGGCCACCACCGCCCCGACCAGGCTGAGCAGCAGGGCCACCCTGAGCCCGCTGAACACGGCCGGGACGGCGTGGGGCGCCCGCAGCTTCAGCAGCGTCGTCCACTTGGAGGCCCGCAGGGCCCGGAACAGCTCCAGGTCCAGGGCCGGGGTGGTGGTCAGGCCCAGATAGGTGTTCTCCAGCAGCGGGAAGAAGGCGATCAGCGCGGCGATGATGATCTTGGGGGTGATCCCGAAGCCGAACCAGATGACCAGGATGGGGGCCAGCGCGAACTTGGGGAGGGCCTGGGTGATGATCACATAGGGCATGATCACCCGCCGGGCGATGTTGAACTGGGCGGCCAGGGTGCCGAGGCCGATGCCCATGAAGCTGCCCAGGGCGAACCCGGCCACGATCTCCTGCACGGTGATGGTGATGTGGGGCCAGGCCCGGCCGGCAGTGACATAGCTCACCAGCCGGTCTGAGACCGCGCCCACGGTGGGGAGGATCAGCGGGGAGTTGGTGCGGGCCCACGCCTCCCAGAGCACCAAGAGCAGGACGGCGCTGGCCACCACCAGAATCCGCCCCAGCGGCTTCTCATGGCGCAGCCAGCGCGGCAGCCGCGGCTTCCGCCTCGGCGCTCGCTCAGGCACCGCTTGTTCAATCACTGTTCGCCCCCTTTACTCCAACGCGGCTCTGATCCGGTGGCGCAGGGACCAGAATCGCTCGTCGCCCTCGACCAGCTCGAAGGTCCGGGGCCGGGGAATGTCCACCTCCACCACCTCGTGTACCCGTCCGGGCCGGGCCGTCATCACCACCACCCGGTCGGACAGGAACAGGGCCTCGCCGATGTCGTGGGTGACGAAGACGATGGTGGGCTTGGCCTCCTGCCAGATGCGGAGCAGCTCCACGTTCATCGAGTCGCGGGTCTGGGCGTCGAGGGCGCCGAACGGCTCGTCCATCAGCAGGATCGACGGCTCGGTGACCAGGGCCCGGGCCACGGCCACCCGCTGCTGCATCCCGCCCGACAGCTCGGCCGGGCGGAGCTGGGAGTACTCGCCGAGCTCGACCATCTCCAGCGCCTCGTGAACGCTCTTGAGATTCTCGGGGGTGGGCCGGCCGCCGATCTCGAAGGGCAGCAGCACGTTCTTCTCGACGGTGCGCCAGGGAAGCAGCACCGCCCTCTGGAAGACGTAGCCGATGCGGGGGTCGGGCTCGGTCACCACCTCGCCGTCGATGAGGACCCGGCCCTGCGACGGGGGGATCAGGCCGCCGATGCAGCGCAGCAGCGTGCTCTTGCCGCATCCGCTCGGCCCGACGATGGTGACGAGCTCGCGGGGAGCGACGTCGAGGTCGATGGCGTCCAGCGCCCGGATGTCTCCGGCGTCGGACGCGTAGGTCTTGGTGACCCGATCGACCTCGATGCGACCGCTCCCCGCGGGCTCGGCGTCCACGGGACGAGGATCTTCTCGTGAGCCGGGCCGCGCCGCCTAGGAGCGGTCGACGAAGTTGTTGGAGATGACCGACGCCGCGTCGACCCGCTCCTCCAGGATTCCCAGCTCGACGCCCTTGTCGGCCAAGTCCTGGATGGTGGGCACGTCGCACCACCCCTTGCCGTTCTCGGCCACGCCGGGGCCGTTGTTCTGCATGTCGATGCGGTAGTCGATCACCGCCAGGTTGCGGGCCATGTTGTCGGCGCCGACCGCGTAGCGGGACCCGATCTCGGCCGCCGCGTCGGGGTTGTCCTCGATCCAGGCCTTGGCCTTCTGGAGGGCGCCGATGAACCCGGCCACCGCGTCGGCGTTCTCCTCCAGCCAGCTCGTGTGGGCGAAGTACACGTCGTTGGGGCCGGGGACCTGGGTGTACTGCCAGATCTCGTAGTCGCCGGCCACGTCGTCGGGGAAGCCGCCGGCCTCGAACAGGGCCCAGTTGATGCTGCCCCAGGTGGACGCGGCCTGGGCCTCGCCGCTGAGCAGGGCGGTGCCGAAGTCGATGCCGGTGGCCGCGAAGGTCACCTCGTCCTCGGTGATTCCGTTGGCGGCCAGCAGCAGCGCCGCGTACCACTTGCTGGTGGAGGCCTGGGAGGTGACGGCGATGGTCTTGCCCCGCAGGTCGGCCGGCTCGCTTATGCCGGCGGCCGTGTTGACCAGCAGCGTCAGCCAGTTCTGGGTGTAGGGGCAGTAGAAGCCCTCGATCTCCGCCCCGGCCTGCACGGCGAAGAAGCCCGAGTAGGCGTCGGCCATGGCGATGTCGGCGTTGCCCGCCACCAACTGGCGCACCGCGTCCCCCGCGCCCTGGCCCGGAAGCTGCTCAACGATGACGTTGGCCTCGGCGAAGTAGCCGTTCTCCTCGCCGACATAGAGGTCGATGAAGTCGATGAACATCCCGCCCCAAGGAACCAGGCGAATAGTCGTGGGCTCCGGCGGCTGAGTCGGCTCCGGCGCCGGAGCAGGCTCAGGAGCCGCCTCAGTCGCCTCCGGCGCCGCCTCAGTCTCGGGTGCCGCTTCGGTCGGGGCGGGCGCCTCGGTCGCAGCCGGCGCCTGCGCAGTCGCCCCCGAGTCGCCGTCATCGTCACCACCGCAGGCCGCGGCCACTAGGGCCAGAACCAGCAGAGGCGCCAACCAGAGACGCAGCCCGCTGAAAGTTCGTCGCACGATCATCCCCTCCAAGGATAGAAGTCTAGATTTGATATTCTATATAGTCCTATCTTTCCGAGGTGTCAACCCAGCGACCCTTTCCCGAAACGGAAGGAGCCAGGCTGGTGGGTGGCACGGGGGCAAGGTTTTTCGCCGCTTGCGGCAAAAACCGCGCCCGTGACAGGACCCGCCAGCCGGACAACGCACTCGGCCGCTCGGCCCGGCCCGGCCACCCGAGTCGGCGGGCTGGCCGGCGGCGGGCTGGCGGGTGTCGGCGTCGCGGCCGGTGATCAGTTCGAAGACGGCATCGACCCGGCGCTGCCTGCTGGTGCGGATCAGATCGGGCTTGCCGTCGCGCCCGCCGTCGGCCCGCCACAGGGCGTCGGTGCGGTTGTCGATGGCCTGCTCGACCAGGTTGAATCTGATCGGGTCAAAATCGGCGCAGACTCGGCCCATCCCGGTGTCGCGGTCCACGAAGGTCGAAGCGGTGCGGGCCCGGCGCTGGCGCTCCAGCCGCGCCTCGCCCCGGTCGGGAGACCGGCGGGCGGCGAACCCGCGGGCCTCTTTGGCGAACGCGTCCGAAGATGCCTGACCGGCTCGCTCCAGCAAGGCCGCGTCGCTGTCAACTGTGTCGGAGCCGCATTGTTCGGCCGCGTTGGCCAGAGCCGTCGCATGGTCCATGGTGATGTCGCCCGAGGCCAGCCTCTCGGCCGTGTTGGGCATGGAGGCGAGCTGTTCGGACACCCGGGCGACCCGGCGCGCTTCGCGGCCCGACATCCGGACGCTGTTCTGCAACACCTCGGCCGCGGCCGGGCCAGCGCCGCTGTGGGTGACGGCGGCCGCCACCGCGCAAAGCACCGAGTCGCATCCCTCGCGGGGTGCTCAGGCTACGTCGAGGCGGGACAGGCGGGCTGAGGCCAAGGCCACCGCCACGGCGGCCACCGCGGCCAGCACCAGGATCGCCACGGGGGTGGCAACCGGGTCCAAGCCTTCAAGGTCGATCCCGCTCAGGTTGGCCAGCACCGACTGGGTGTAGTTCCGCAGCGACAGGCGGGCCGCCGTGTCGCCCAGGACGGGGGCGATGTTCTCCCAGATCAGGACGTAGGCCAGACCCCACAGGATCGACCGCTTGACCACCAGGCTGAAGGCCAGGAAGACGGCCCCGTAGGCGGCCGCCCCCAGCAGCGACGACGCCGCCGCGGCCTCGATCACCCGCGCGTCCGCGCCCGCGGCGGCCGCCGCGCCGGCCACCGGCGCCAGCACCAGCGGCGCGGCCAGGCTCAGGGCCGCGGCCAGGCCCCCCAGCACGATCGGGGCCCGGTCCATGGGCCGCAGCCACAGGTAGACCAGCGTGCCGTCCTCGTTGGCCTGGCCCAGCACCGCGGTGGCGAAGATCAGCGTGAACACCGGCAGGATGAAGGCCAGGCCCACCCCCGACGCCAGGACGGCGGCGTCGGCCGCCCGGTCGGCGGCGTCGGCGGAGCGGACGGCCCAGCCGATGAGGACGAACACGACGCCCCCCAGCCCCAGCCCGATCAGCCGCCCCGGCGTCAGGACTTGGCGGATCAGCACCCGGTACGACACCGCCAAAGCCCGGGGCCACGCCACCGCCCGCCGCTCCGCCGCCGCGGTCATCGCCTGACCGCCCGACAAGGCGCCAGCCCGGTCATCGCCTGACCGCCAATCGGGTCACGGCCGCGGTCATCGCCTGACCGCCTCGGTGCGCCAACCCGGTCATCGCCTGACCGCCTCGGGCGCCGGCCCGGTCATCGCCTCTCCACCAGGTAGCGGAACACCGACTCCAGGTCGTCGTCGAGGGGGGCGACCCGGTCGAGGCGGGCCCCCAGGCGGCGGGCCAGGGGGGCCAGCTCGCAGCTCAGGCCGACCGCGTCGAGGGTGTCGACCATCACCGAGTCGAGGCCCACGCTCACCCCCACCGCCGTCCCCGACTCCACCAGGGCGGCGGCGAAGGGCCGGGGCCGGTCCACGCTCACATGGATCCGGTGGGGGCGGTTGTCCATCAGCTCCCGCAGGTCCCGGTAGTCGCCGGAGGCCACCAGCCGGCCCTGGGCGATCACCAGGATCCGGGACCCGAGCCGGGACACCTCCTCGAGCACGTGGCTCGACACCAGCACGCACCGGCCCTCGTCGCCCAGGCCGTGCAGCAGCTTGATCATCCGGCGGCGCTGGACGGGATCGAGCCCGGCCAGCGGCTCGTCGAGAATGAGGACCTCGGGGTCGTGTACCACCGCCGCGGCCACCTTCACCCTCTGGCGCATGCCCTTGGAGTAGGTGGAAAGGGGCCGCTTGTCGTCGGGGTCGAGCTGGACCAGCTCCAGGGCCCGGCGGGCCGCGCCGGCGCCGTCGGCCATCCCCTCGGTGACGGCGGCGATGGCGACGAACTCCAGGGCCCGCATCCGGTCGAACAGGGCGTCCTGCTGGGGCACCAGGCCGATCCGGCCCCTCACGCCGCGGTCGTGGCGGGCGTCGGCCCCGAGGACCCGCACCCGGCCGGCCGTGGGGGCGGTGAGGCCGCACATCACCCGGAACAGGGTCGACTTGCCGGCGCCGTTGGGGCCGAGCAGGGCGGTGACGCCGGGGCCGACTGAGAAGGTGACGTCGGAGACGGCCACGATGTCGCCGAAGGTCTTGGAGACCCCGACCGCCTCGATCAAGGCGCCCGGCCCCAGCGGCGCACCGGCGCCCGGGCCTGCCGCGGCGGACGGAGCCAGCTCAGGAGGGTCGCTCATCAGCCGACCTCCAGTCGCCGGTAGCGCCACCCGATGGCGGCGCAGCCGGCCACGGCCCAGCCCGCGCAGGCCCGCACCACCTCGAAGGCCGTCAGCCCCCCGGTGGACGGCGGCTCTCCGAAGATCACCTCCACCATGCTGAAGGGCATGGCCAGCAGGTTCATGAGATGGAACTGGGCGCTCATCTCAGCCTCATTCACCAGCAGCGGAGCGATTATCGAAGTGCCGATGATCAGCCCGATCACGCCGACGGACGCCACGGCCCGGCGGTCGGTCAGGCTGGCCATGGCCAGGCTCACCGCCGCGTACAGCCCGGCGTAGGCCAGGCCGGCGCCCAGGATGCGGCCCAGGGCCAGCGTCCACCCGCCGAGCCCCTCGGGCCCGGCGCCGTAGACCGTGTAGGCCAGCAGCAGCACCAGCACGGGGCCGACGGTCACGATGGCCATAGCCATCATCACCGCCTGCGCCTTGGCCGCCAGGTAGCTCCAGCGCTGCAGGGGGGTGGACATGTAGAGGCCGAACATGCCGTTGCGGCGGTCGGCGACCAGGATGTCGGGCACCACCAGCCCGCAGTAGAGGACCAACGACACGCCGATGAAGCCGTAGTACTCGTGGTAGCGGGGCAGGAACTCATCGGCGGAGTCGAAGGTGGAGCCCAACAGGGCGGACACCCCGGCCAGCGCCACCGCGGGCAGGAACGACAGGACGGCGACGGCCACCGGCAGGATCTTGTGCCGGGCCGGCCGCCCCAGCCCCAGGGCGGCCCGGAACGAGTGCCGGGCCACCGACCAGACGGCGCCGCCGACGCCGGCCCGGTCCCCCTCGTAGGGCCGGTAGCCCCGGCCGAATATCTGGGCGTCGCCGTCAGCAGTCGGGGCCTCAGGGGCCAACGGGACCTCGCTCACGCCGACAGCCCTTCGGCCCGGTCAGCGCGATGCATCAGGCCGGTGGGTGGCACGGGGGCAAGGATTTCGCCGCTTGTCGGCGAAATCCGCGCCCGTGACAGGACCCGCCGGCCGGGCACCAGCGCGCTCACGCCGACAGCTCCTCGGCGGCGCGGTCCTCGAACAGGTCCTCCAGGTTGTGGCGGCGGGTTTCGAGTCGGCGCAGGCCAGCGGAGGCCTCGCTCACCGCGTCGCGGACCCGGTCGCACAGCTCGCCGTGGTCGGCCCCCTCCACCACCAGCCTGACCCCGTCCCGGCGCACCCCCAGCCCCGACGCCCGCAGCGCCGCCTCCACCGCTGCGGCCGCCCCCGGAGAGTCGGCCGGCTCGACCAGCTCCAGGGCCAGGCCGCCCCTGTCGCCCACCAGATCCGACAGCGCCCCGCTGGCCACCAGTTGCCCGGCGTCGATGGCCACCACGTTGTCGCAGACCTGCTCCACCTCGTCGAGGACGTGGGAGGAGACGATGACATCGGCGCCGAACTCGTTGCTGACTTGGCGGATGAGGGCCAGCATCTCGTTGCGCTGCACCGGGTCGAGCCCGTCGGTGGGCTCGTCGAGCAGCACCAGGCGGGGGTCGGAGGCGATGGCCTGGGCCAGCTTCACCCGCTGGCGCTGGCCGGTGGACATGGTCCCGAGGGCCCGCAGCCGCTCCTCGCCCAGGCCCACCAGCCACAGGGCGTCGGAGGCCCGGGTGCGGGCCTCCTTGCGGGGCAGGCCCCGGACCTCGGCCAGGTGGCGGACGAAGTCGATGGCCCGCATCTCGTCGGGCAGCACGTTCCGCTCGGGCGCGAACCCCACCAAAGACCGCAGCTCGGGGCCGTCGGCCACGGGGTCGAGGCCGAGCACCCGCACCGACCCGGAGGTGGGCGGCCTCAGGCCCAGCACCGCGTACAGGAAGGTGGTCTTGCCCGCGCCGTTGGCCCCGACCAGGCCGGTGACCCCGCCGCCGATGGCCACGTCGAGGCCGTCGAGGGCGGCCGCCGCTCCGAAGCGCTGGGTCAGCGCGGCCGTCTCGACAATCGTCACGGGCGAACCCTAACAGGGCTCGAACGGGGCGAACGGGCGCAAGGCCGCCGATCCGGCACCCCGAAGCCCGAGGGGTTCGACGGAATCGAGAGCGAACGGGGCGAACGGGGGCAAGCTGTCGATCCGGTTGCGAGAGCGGCTCGACCGGGGAGTCGACCCGACCCGCCGTGGGGCGAACAGGGGCAAGGCCGTCAATCCAGGGCGAAAGCGGCTCGCCGTGGGTTGGAAACCGGGCGAGCGGGCGTAAGAGTGACGGCCCGTCCCCAACCCCGCTAGGAGACCAGGTGACCGACACCACCACTCTCGCCGTGGCCGCCGAGGCCGTCGGGGCGACCAAGATCTACGGGTCCGGCGACACCGAGGTCAGAGCCCTCGACGCCATCGACGTCTCCTTCGAGCAGGGCCGCTTCACCGCCATCATGGGCCCGTCGGGGTCGGGCAAGTCGACGCTGATGCACTGCATGGCCGGCCTCGACACCGTGACCGACGGCCAGGTGTTCATCGGCGACACCGACCTGTCCACCCTGTCCGAGCGCGATCTGACGCTGCTGCGCCGCGACTCGGTGGGGTTCGTCTTCCAGGCCTTCAACCTGGTGCCCACCCTCACCGCCATCGAGAACATCACCCTGCCCATGGACCTGGCCGGCAGGGGCGGCGACCGGGGCTGGGTCGACGAGGTGGTCGGCGCCACCGGGCTCGGGGACCGGGTGAAGCACCGGCCCAGCGAGCTGTCGGGCGGCCAGCAGCAGCGGGTGGCGGTGGCCCGGGCCCTGGCCGGAAAGCCCCAGATCATCTTCGCCGACGAGCCCACCGGCAACGTCGACTCCAACACCGGGGCGGAGATCCTCGACTTCATGGGCCGGGCCGTCACCGAGATGGGCCAGACCATCGTCATGGTCACCCACGACGCGGCGGTGGCCGCCCGGGCCGACCGGGTGGTGTTCTTGGTGGACGGCAAGATCGTGGACGAGCTGAACGACCCCACCCCCGAGGGCATCCGGGACCGCATGACCCGGCTGGGCACCTGAGCCCCGCCCGGCCGCCTCGCCTCTGAAGGAAGGTTCCGCCGTGCTGCGACTGGCCCTCAAGTCCCTTCTCGCCAACAAGATCCGGTTCGCCCTCACCACCTCCACGGTGGTGATCGGAGTCGGCTTCGTGGTGGCCTCCTTCGTGGTAGCCGACTCGCTGCGGGCCAGCTTCGACCAGCTCTCCGAAGACATCGTCTCGGGCACCGACTTCACCGTGCGGGGCCGGCTCGAATTCGGCGACCTGACCACCACCGAGGCGCCGCTGCTGCCCGATGAGTTGGTGGACCAGGTGGCGGCGATCGACGGGGTGGAATCAGCGGCGGGGACGTTCTTCATCCAGGGCGTCACCCCGGTGGACGGCGCCGGCCAGGCGGTCACCTCCAACGCCGGACCGGTGGCCGGGTCCAACTGGACCGAGGACGAGGCCATATCGCAGTGGTACCTGATGGAGGGCGAGCGGCCCCGGGGGCCGGGCCAGTTCGCCCTCGACATCAGCACCTTCGGGTCCTACGACTTCGAGGTGGGCCGCGACTATCAGGTGGTCACCACCACCGGCCCCCGCTCCATGGAGCTGACCGGCGTGATGCAGTTCGGCTTCCCCGACAACGCCGGGCTGGGGGCGGTGTTCACGATCTTCGACACCGCCACCGCCCAAGAGCTGTTCGGGATCGAGGGCTTGGTCCAGACCATCGGGGTGCGGGCCGAGCCCGGACGCGACGCGGCCGAGGTGCAGGCCGCCATCGGCGCGGTGCTGCCCGACGGGGCGGAGGTAGTGGCGGCCGAGACCATCTCCGAGGAGTTCGGCGACGCCTTCGAGGGGTTCATCGGTATCTTCCAGAACGCCCTGCTGGTGTTCGCCTTCATCGTGTTGTTCGTGAGCACCTTCATCATCTCCAACACCTTCAGCATCGTGCTGGGGCAGCGCATCCGCGAGCTGTCGCTGCTGCGGGCCATCGGCGCCACCCCCGCCCAGGTCCGGCGCTCGGTGCTCGCCGAGTCGTCGCTGATCGGGGTGGCCGCGGCCGCCCTCGGCATCGGCCTGGGGATGCTCGGCGCCCTGGGGATGCGCGGGCTGTTCAGCGCGTTTGGGGCGGATCTGCCCGACGGCCCGCTGCCGCTGCGGCTGCGCACCGTGATCTGGGCGGCGGCGCTGGGGATCGGCCTCACCGTGGTGTCGTCGCTGCTGCCGGCCATCAAAGCCTCCCGCACGCCGCCGATCGCCGGGCTGGCCGAGGGCGCGGCCGGCGCGGCCGCCGCCCGCCAGCGCTGGCGGCCGGTGGCCGGGGGACTGCTGGCCGGGATGGGGCTGCTGCTCACCCTGCGGGGCCTGTTCGCCTCCTTCGACAGCACCACCGCCCAGCTCGTGTCGCTGGGGGTGGGCGCGGGCCTGGTCTTCATGGCCGTGGCCGTGCTCAGCCCGCTGATGGCCCGCGGCGTGGTCTCGTCGCTGGCCCTGCCGCTGGGGTGGATCTTCGGGACCTCGGGACGGCTGGCCCGGGCCAACGCGGCCCGCAGCCCCCGCCGCACCGCGGCCACCGCGGTGGCCCTCACCATCGGCCTGGCCCTGGTGACCACCGTCGCCATCCTGGGCCAGTCGCTCAAGAGCTCGTTCAACCAGAACCTGCAGACCACGGTGGCCGCCGACTTCATCGTCAGCCAGGGCCAGGAGGAGCTGCCCGCGGCGCTGGCCGGTGACCTGCGCCAAGCCGGGGCGGGCCGGGTCGTGGCCTTCAACAGCGGCCAGGCCCAGGTCGGCGGCCAGACCCATACCCTCACCGGGGCCGACGTGGACGGCATCGACTCGGTGGCCAACCTGGGCGTCGTGGAGGGCTCGCTGGAGGACTTCGACCCGGCCTCGGGCGTGCTGCTGCACCAAGACCCGGCCGGCGACTTCGGGGTGGGGCCGGGCGACGAGCTGGACTTCACCTTCCCCAACGGCGAGACCCGGCGGCTCCGGGTGGCCGCGGTCTACAGCCAGACGGCCACGTTCTGGGGGAACTGGCTGGTCGACCGGGGCCTGATCACCGAGATGAGCCCGACCGCCAGCGACAGCGTGGTGGCCGTCGACGCCGGCTCGGCCGACGCCGAGAGCGTGCGCGCCGCCCTGGAGCGGGCGCTGGAGCGCTACCCCCAGGTCAACCTGGAGGACCGCTCGGAGTACCAGGCCTCGGCCGAGTCCCAACTCAACACCCTGCTGGTTCTGGTGAACGTGTTCCTGGGGTTCGCCCTGCTGATCGCCCTGGTGGGCATCGTCAACACCCTGACGCTGTCGGTGTTCGAGCGCACCCGGGAGATCGGCCTGCTGCGGGCGGTGGGCATGACCCGCCGCCAGGCCCGGCGCATGATCCGCTGGGAGGCGGCGGTGGTGACCCTCTACGGGGCCCTGGTCGGGATCGTCTTGGGCCTGGGCTTCGGCGCGGCCATCGCCGCGGCCATCCCCGCCGACATCATCGACGTGATCACGGTGCCGAAGCTCCAGCTCGGGCTGTACCTGGCGCTGTCGCTGGTGTTCGGCCTGCTGGCCGCCCTGTTCCCGGCCTTCAGAGCCGGCCGGATGAACGTGCTGCAAGCCATCGCCACCGAGGACTGACCGAGGGTTCGCAAGCGGCCGAGGACTGAGAACGGTGTCTGAGTCGGCGGCCGGGGGCTGAGAGCGGTGTCCGATCTGACAGCCGGGGGCTGAGAGCGGTGTTCAGGCTCGTTCTGCGCAACCTGGTCGAGAAGAAGATCCGATTCGCCCTCACCACCCTCACGGTGGTGATCGGCGTGATGTTCGTGGTGGGCTCCTTCGTGCTCACCGACAGCCTGCGCTCCACCTTCTCCGACCTGGCCTCCGACATCACCTCCGGCACCGACCTCACCGTGCGGTCCGTCCAGGAGGTGGGCAGCGACATCGACCGGCCCGCCCTGCCCGACTCCCTGGTGGACCCGGTGGCCCGCATCGACGGCGTGGGCGAGGTGCTGCCCGCGGTCGCCTCCTTCAACGTGGTGATAGTGGACGGCGACGGCGAGCCCATCATCCCGCCGGGGCCGCCCGCGCTGGGGTTCAACTTCCTGGCCAGCCAGTTCTTCCTGGTGGAGGGCCGGGCCCCCTCCGCCGGCGGCGAGTTCGCGGCCGACGCCACCACCGCGGCCCGCAACGACCTGCGGGTCGGCGAGACCTACGCCGTCAACGGCCCGGTCCGCGCCGAGGACTTCGAGCTGGTGGGCGTGTTCAACTTCGGCGCCCCCGACACCAACACCAGCGTCGGCCAGACCATGGCCGCCTTCGACCTGCCCACCGCCCAGCGCTTCTTCGGCTTCGAGGGCGAAGTCCTCGAGATCGGCGTGAGAGTCTCGCCCGGCGCCGACCCCGCGGCGGTGCAGGCCGGCCTCGAGGCCGCGCTGGGCGACTCCTACGAGGTGATCACCCGACAGATCGCCACGCAAGAGCAGGAGGCCGACTTCGACCAATTCGTGAACATCTTCAACTGGATACTGCTGGTGTTCGCCTTCATCGCCGTGTTCGTGTCGGCCTTCATCATCAACAACACCTTCCAGATGGTCCTGGACCAGCGGGTGCGCGAGATCGGGCTGTGGCGGGCCGTCGGGGCTACTCCCCGCCAGGTGGGGTGGTCGGTGATCGGCGAGTCGGCCGCGGTCGGGGTGCTCAGCACCGCGGCGGGCATCGGGTGCGGGGTGGTGCTGAGCATGGTGCTGAGGGTCCTGCTGCGGGCCGGGGGCTTCGGGCTGCCGTCGGGGCCCTTGGAGCTGCGGCCCCGCACGGTGCTGCTGGCCGTTCTGGTGGGCCTGGGGGTGACGGTGGTCTCGTCGATCGGGCCTGCCCTGCGGGCCCGGCGCATCTCCCCCATCGCCGCCCTGCAGCACGGCTACCGGATCGAGTCGGCCCGGCTGCGGCGGCGCCTGATCGCCGGCGGGGCGGTGGCCGCGGCGGGCGCGGCCGCCCTGTTGGCGGGGATGTTCGGCGGGCTCGGCACCGCGCCCACCCTGGCCCTGATCGGGGTCGGGGCCCTGGCCACCTTCGTGGGCATCAACACGGTGAGCCCGGCCTTCGCCCGGCCGCTGGCCCGGGTGCTGGGGCGGCCCATGCAGGCGGTGTTCCGCGTGCCGGGCCGGATCGCCCGGGAGAACGCGGCCCGCAACCCCCGCCGCACCGCCTCCACCGCCGGGGCGCTGATGATCGGCCTGGCCCTGGTGGGGCTGGCCGCGGTGGTGGGCGAGTCGGTGGAGAGGACCTTCGTGCGCACCCTCGACAACGCGGTGGAGGCCGACTACTTCGTCCGCTCCACCCGCCAGGGCTTCAACCCGTCGGCCGGGTTCTCCGAGCAGGTGGCCGACGACCTGGAGGCGCTCGACGAGCTCGACCGGGTGGTCCGCTACCGGTTCGCCTTCGACTCGGTGCAGGTGAACGGCGCCCCCAAAGACATATTCGCGGCCGAGCTGGACGTGGTTGAGAGCCACCTCGACGGCGACGTGGTGGCCGGCGACCTGGCCTCGGCCGACCCGCTGGAGGGCTTGGCCATCCACGTCGACCCGGCCGCCGATCTCGGGGTGGGGGTGGGCGACACGCTGGAGATGACCTTCCCCGACAACGAGACCGAGACCCTCACCGTGGCCGCCGTCTACGCCGACGCCACCATCTACGGCAACTGGATGATCGACGTGGCCCTGTGGGACGAGCACTTCAACCGCAGCGACCTGGCCTTCGCCAGCGCCACCATCGCCGGGTTCTCCGACGACTTGGGCGAGGCCGACCAGGCCGTGCTGGTGGACCGCAGCCGGGCCGCCATCGACGAGGCCCTGGCCGACTACCCGACGGTGACGGCCGAGAACCGGGTGGAGTTCCGCCAGAGCCAGCAGACCCGGCTCAACTCGTTTCTCATCGTGATCACCCTGCTATTGGGGCTGGCGCTGGTGATCGCCCTGGTGGGCATCGCCAACACCCTGGCCCTGTCGGTGTTCGAGCGCACCCGCGAGATCGGACTGCTGCGAGCGGTGGGCATGACCCGCCGCCAGCTCCGGCGCTCCATCCGCTGGGAGGCAGCCATAGTGGCCGTCTTCGGAGCCCTGCTCGGAGTGGCGGTGGGCGTGGTGTTCGGCGTGGCCGCCACCCTGGCCCTGCCCGACGCCTTCGTGAGCGACGTCCAGATCCCCTGGGTCACCCTGGCCGTCTACGTAGCCGTCTCAGCCGCCGCCGGCCTAGTAGCCGCCATCCTCCCCGCCCGCCGAGCCGGCCGCATGAACGTCCTAGACGCCATCGCCTACGAGTGACTCTCGCGGTCAAACTCCGTCGACCGGATCAACCGGGCGTGGTAACCGACCAATTCTTGGTGCCTGTCACAGGCTACGTGCATAATGATGCCGTGGAAAACAAGCCGCTGGTCCGGCCCACAGCACCAGCCGAAATCTTGAACACGATCTCGTCCCTCCACGAACTACTCGATCTGCATTTCCGGAAGTTGGCTAACAGACGACGGCAACTCCCTGGCCAGCCGCCGGTCTACGCCATGGAACACGGTCTTTCAGCAGAGGAGCGATCCGTCCTATCAGATGTCGTAGAGGCACGGATATCTCAATCACACCCACCACGACAGCACTGGCTACCGTTTGTCGTCTATGCAACCGAGATCGGATACAGCTACGAAGGAGACCAATACTGGCCGACGCTGGAAGCAAAGGCACCGGGCTGGGAACGAAACGCCACACGACAGTATGTCAAGACCCAGTTCTTGCAGTTTGAGAAGACCTACAACGGCGCAAGACCTAGCGGTGCATGGGCGCGTCAATTTTCGATCATCTGCTGGCCTATCACTCACGCCATCCTCCCCACTGATCTCCAGCGGCAGTTCGCTCAACTCTTGTACGAATATAGAGGAATCCTAACTAGCGGCTCGCTTAAGGATCCTCACCAGCTAGGCCGAATACTCGCTGCGCGTACCCGGAACACCTCTAAACGCTTTCAACAGTTCGCGCAGAATACTGACCTCCTAGGGCATGTCGCAGCCACTCTGCTGGCAGGCCATGAAGATGTACCAACGATCGATCCACCGACACTTGAACGCATTACGGACGACCTCTCTAAAGAGCGGCAAGCTAGACGCTGGCTTAGTGACGCCCGATCCTCCGCAGACCGCATTCGGTTCCGAGGAGTTGCTCGTGTTCACGAGCCACAGCTACCAACGACCCTAAGAAGCGCTGAGTTGCAACGTCCGACAGCACCTGTCTCGCTCTCGTTGTATCCTGGAAGTTCAGGTTGGCAGTTACGCCTACGAGTGCCCGACTTCAAACCTCTCTTCGCCCGACATCCCGAACTGTCAGAGCAGATCGAACAACTCAGGTGCAGGATCGCCGGCACCAGTGGTCGACCTAGAGCCCGTGGGTGGCTACTTGACTCCGGACAGCAAGTTGTGCTCGACAAGTGGCCTGGCCATGATGCCGTAATCTTCGAATTGGAGCGCGCACCCACCCTAACAGCCGAACTTTTCGCTAGTGAAGCCCGTACGCCCTCATGCCAGCCTTGGTTGTTCCGAATCGGTACAGATGGAACTGGACATCTCGTAAGGTCACGGCTAGTTCGTACCGGCATCCCATATATTATCTTGGGACCGGACCTTACAGTTCCTCCCGTTGACTGGGTTAACGAGCAGCAAATCGAGTGCGAGGGTACAGTATGCCTCGCAGTTAAAGTGCCCGACGATATAGATTCAAAAATTACACAGACGGTTCAAATACTAGGCTGCGGAGTCCAGACGAGTGTTGAGGTATCGCCCGTAGGTTTCGTTCCCGCTGCATGGGACGGTGATGGTGTTGGCGAATGGATCGTAGGCGACAACCCGATGCTCAGGTTGAAGTGTATCCACGAAATTGTTTCATGTACTGCCACACTCAACGAAGCCAGCGTTATCCATCTCTCGTCTAAAGAGTTAATCGATAATGCTGCCGTCCTTGAACTCCGGGACCTTAGCCAGGGATGGCATGATCTAAGGCTCTCGTTCAAAGTCCCGGAGGCAACACATCCAATCCCCGACCTAGGGGTCCAAATTCATATGCGCGAAGCGGAACCTAAGCACGCGAGCGGAACCTTCAGAGATCCACTTCGACTTCGAATAACCATACCTAGAGCTTCGCTGGAAGATATCTGGGATGGTCTAGCAAGTGTCACGGCAGATGGACCACTAGGAACTCAGACTTCCTTAAAGGTAGCACTCTTGGAAAACGGTGTTGTCATAGCTGATCACAAGTTTAAGATCACATTGCCCGTCACGACGACAGAGTGGACGGAATGTTTTGAGACACAGGTGAGGCAACGCCCAGAATTTCAAGAAGCGTACGACAGCGCGACGCAACTCAAATTTTCTTTGGGCGATGACATTTTTGGATACGTGGAATTGTTGCTTGAACGTGAACTCGTACCTTTGCGCTGGGGGTTTCAGCGAATGCACGGTCAAACAGTTCTACATCTTTATGAAGCCACCGACACTGGCGGGATTATCAAGGTCATACACTACCCGTTCAAAACACCTGACATCGGAAGAGCAGTCAATACGAGGGCCTCCGAATATTTCAACCCGAGTGGCGGTCTCTTCGTAGCACAGCTTGACGACCACGAGGCAAAGGCAATTCTGCCGCCGACCATCCACGATCTACACGATCTCAGATCCGCGCGGTCTGCCGTGCGACTTCGTAAACGCGAACGAACAGGAGCGAGCATTGCACACCTAGTCAAGTTAGCGGAACTATGGTCAAATTCCAGATATCCTGGCCACCTATTGGCTCGCGATCGCCGCGCAGCAGTTGCTGTTGCAATAAATAGAGAAATCGGTTCAATAATCGGCGGTCAAGAGTGGGCATCCATCGAACGGCGTCACTCTGACGGTTGGACACTTTCCATTAAAGAATTAGGGGCGGCTCTAGCGAAGCCTAGACACTGGACATCCTTCCGAAATCGAATTGCAACTTTAGCAAGCTCACTAGACCAGTTAGAAGAACCGCCGGTGGAGCAATTTTCACAAAATATCCCAATGAATTCCCATAGTCGTATATATTCCTTCACAGCTCGTTCAAGGATTGCTGATCCATCGGTGGATGCACCAGGATCAGTCGGCGGGGTGCCGGTATCCTTCACAGACCGCTCGAACACTGCAAATCTTCCGGGAACGATGCTCACGAAGCAAGGATTGTGGTTGGCTGAGTTTCATCTCCGGCTCGCCTCAGCCCCTGAGTCCATAGTCGGTTGGTTAGATGGCCAAAAGGAAGTCTACTTCAACGCAGTATTGGAGCACCCCATCATCTACCGAGCTGCACGGATGCTAGCTATCGTAGCCTATCAAGAGGGACAGGTTTGGGAATGGAGTTGAGAGTACTGACTCCTACTAGCACGATTGAAGCTACGTCGGCTGCCCTACAGGTAACTCCTGCACCCAGCTACCATCTCCTGAGCGCCGCTAGCTTGAGACGAGCAGCTTCCCTAATGTGTCCAACTACTTCATCGGCTTTGATCTTGGCAGTAAAGAATGTACTTGAACACGTGTATCCAATTGACGACGATTCTCTACAAGAGACTTTTGATGCTCTGATTAATCTCGGTGATCTAGTTGAGTCAGTAGAGCAGCCGCTCGGTTATCGCCGAAGAGTGATCTATCTCGGCCAGCCGAGATTCATACGACGTCGATCAGGTGAGTTTATTCTCTTTGGGACTCGTCCTGACAATCTACCACTAGTTGGGAATGCTTTGCAAGATCGCGTGCATGAGACAGGATATTTGCGACGCATCATCAATCCTGATTCCGAGGTTCATACGCTACTGGAAACCTACGGGCTCATTGAGATAACAGAAACAAGTTGGGTGGAATCACCAGAACCGGTCGAAGCTACGGAGTTTGTCGGAGCTTACGTACGGGGACTTGACCAACAATCCCAATCTGGTCCCATCGATGGTCTCCGAATCCTTGACCCCAAATCATCACCATCGTTCTATCGTGGTCGATGGCGACCGCCTGCCGCTTCAGACACTGGCGTATTTTTAGCAAGACGAAGCCAAGGCTATGGCTCGGATCTATGGTGTTTCGTAGAGTTGAGTGCTGGTGAGCATCATAAGTTACTCGATCTTCCATTGTCTCAGATACCTGGAGTAAGAGGATGCGACGAAGCCTGGCGACTGCAAGCGGCAATTGACGCTGTGAACGGTAACCATCAGCAGCTAATTATCCAAAGGACTGGACGTGGTCGGATCAAACTAGGCTTGCCCACTCCGCCTCCTAAGTGGCTCCAACGACGTTGGGATCTCTTAGGCGAGCCGGTGCGTATACCTTCCGCCCTCTTCGCCTACGAGTTCGCCGCAGAGGATACCCGAGACGAGGTTGAGTTCGCTTGCACACACTTATGGATGACCAAACGGATTGATCGGAAGAGAGATCTAAGTGGCTGAACACACGCACCCTACGATTGGCCAGACGATCAACGAGATCAAGATCGCACTACGCGACTACATTGAAGCTACCTATCACATTAGTGATCCGCGAATAGTCGAACAACGCAGACTATTACTTGACGAGCATGGAGTGATTTCTCAGCAGCCCTACCTTGAGTCTACACCTCGTTACATCTCTGGCCCAAGCTTCGGTTCGTTGAATCTGCCGCAAGCTGCCCACGAACTCTTACTGTTGATGTCACGTTCCAAGAGCAATGGGGGTCTCGGACTACTTCACGATCCTCCGTACGATCATCAAGCAAGAGCGATAGCTAATACTGTTAACAATAACCGAAGTCTTGTAGTTACAACCGGAACAGGATCAGGCAAGACGGAGGCTTTTCTACTCCCTATCTTAGCTAAGCTCGCGATCGAAGCACGAGAAAAGCCTGATTCGTTCAGCATTCCTGCCACACGCGCACTTGTCCTATATCCTATGAACGCACTAGTTAACGACCAACTAGGAAGACTCCGACTCATCTTCGGCAACGAAGGCGTAGCAGGACGATTCAAGCAATGGTCCGGCAGACCTGCCCGATTTGCAAGATACACAAGTCGAACGCTCTACCCTGGAGTCCGAACCAGCAAGAAGGACAGTGCGAGACTTCAGCCAATCAAAAACTTCTACATAGATCTTCTTGATCAAGCAGACGGAGCAGGAGAGTCCGCCGAGAGTGCTCAGAAATTAATCAGCAGCCTTCAGGAGCGAGGTAAGTGGCCTGCCAAGGCCGACTTACGCGAGTGGTTTGGACGCAGTGGCAGTCATTGGCTAAGAGATGGCGAGTTCGTACGGGCGGTGACCTGCCCCGACGATGCTGAGTTGTTCACTAGACATGAGGTCATAACGGCACCGCCAGATGTACTAGTGACTAACTACTCGATGCTCGAATACATGCTCATGCGTCCCTTGGAGAGACCAATTTTTGAAGCGACAAAAACATGGCTAGAGTATAACCCCGGACAACGCCTTCTACTGGTTATAGACGAGGCGCATCTCTATCGCGGCGCGGCTGGTGCCGAAGTCGCCCTGCTCATCCGAAGACTACGAGCACGACTCGGACTCCAGGCCGATCGTATGCAGGTAATTTGCACGAGTGCAAGTTTCAACGATCAAGCCGCAGCCCAAACCTTCGCCGCAGCATTATCAGGAAAGTCTTTGTCAGACTTCGACATGATTGATGGAAAGCTTGCTCTGCATACACATGACGCTCTTGGTTCTGACGAAGATATCAATCACCTTAACGATATCTCCTTAGATGATCTACACTCGACGGATAGTGTCATTCGTCGGCAAGCTGTATCGGGTTTCCTTCGTTGGCGAAACATAGGCGACAATGGCAATCTCGAACAACTCCTATTTCAGGCCTTCGAATCATACCCACCGATGGGCCGGCTTATCAACACGACGATGAAAGAAGCGCGCCCCCTAACTGAACTGGCTCAAGATGTATTCGGCACTCGCGGTGAAAGGGCAGATAAAGCACTGACTGCTCTGATCACAATTGGCTGCCTCGCGCGGCCTGCTCCAGAAGATCCAGGATTACTACCTTGTCGTATCCATACATTTCTCCGAGGTCTGCCAGGATTATGGGCCTGCCTTGATTCAGACTGCCCAGAGGTCGATGGACAAGGACCGATAGGGAAACTGTACTCACAACCACGCGACAGTTGCATTTGTGGGGCGCGAGTGCTTGAGCTGTATACATGCAGGCATTGTGGTGCGGCATATGCAAGGGGTTATACCGACGACCTGCAGGAGCCGACTTTCCTGTGGCCGGAACCGGGCGAACAATTCAAGTCAACGGCAAGCGAAGTCTTCCAACTCAATCTACTGGACATTTGTCTGGAAAGACCGATGCCAAACATGACCGAGCGTTTTGAATTAGATCTAATTACTGGTCGCTTAAATCCAGACGAGTTGGGGGACAGAAAAAGAATCGTTTTCCTCCCCAAAGATCGCAAAGGCGGCATAGTTGAAGGTGACGAAGAAGGGACGGATGAATCCGATCGTCTAGGTGGAGAATTCCGTCCGTGCGGAATTTGCGACCAGCAGGCTGGGTACGGCCGATCGTCAGTTCAAGATCACCAAACGAAAGGCGATATGCCATTCCAGGCTGTCGTTACCCGTCAGCTTGAAGTTCAGCCTCCCGGATCCCAAGCAGCCACCGAGTTTGCCCCTCTCCGAGGTAGAAAGGTGTTGACGTTCTCTGACTCGCGGCAGGTGGCTGCACGGCTTGCACCTAATCTCCAAACCTACGCTATGCGCGACGTGCTGCGTCCTCTCATGTTGCTTGGCTTTCGAGAACTCCGACGGCACCAGTCAATTAGCCATCGCCTTAGCCTCGAAGATCTCTATCTTGCTGTGATGCTTGGAGCGCGCATAAGCGACATTCGGCTTAGACCCGAATTGAAGGCCGGAGAATCCATGCAGTTGCAGCGCGATATCGAGACTCTGGCACGCACTGGTGGCTTAGGCGATCCGGCTGAAATCGAAGACCTGTTTGATGGAGCAAAGTCGGCATCAGTTCCTATCTCACTCCTCCGAGGAATTGTCACAACTCTCAGCGACAAATGGACCGGCCTTCAATCTCTGGCTCTCGGTTCTTTGGCGGAACGTGACCGCGACCGCGATAAGCTTCTTGATGGACTACCGTCTCTCCCTTCGTTCGATTCAGAAGAACAACGGCTCGCTCTTGTCCGACTTTGGATTAGTCATTGGACTGCCCCTGGTATATGGTTTCCTAAAATGCCCGCCTCGTGGTGGATGACAGAGGTTAGGGGACACAAGGGCAAATTTAGGCGCATGGCAAAGTGGTTTGAAGATAGTGAGATAGGCAAGAACTTTGAGAAGCTGTGGATACCTATCTTGCTGAAGCATCTCTGCGAGCCTCACGGTGGCACATTTAGAATGAGGGCTTCACGACTAACGCTCAATACCGAAGATGCTTGGGCCTATTGTCGTACCTGCAAGACCACACAGCGTCCCTTCCCTGGAGAGTCTAGATGCGTTGCCTGCTTTAGAAACGATGTTGAAGAGATCGATCCTGAAAAGGATTCGGTATTCCGAGCACGTAAAGGCTATTACCGGCAGAGCACAGTCCGCGCTCTCGCACATGATCCTAAGCCACCAACCGTCATTGTCGCCGCCGAACACACTGCGCAACTGGGGGATGCACACGGAGATGCCGTCTTCTCTAAAGCTGAGGAGCACGAACTACTCTTCCAGGACATTGACTTCTCAGGTGCGACGGACCAACCGGGTCGCTCCGCTGTTGATGTCTTATCATGCACCACGACAATGGAAGTAGGGATCGATATCGGATCATTGTCGGGAGTGGCGCTACGAAACATGCCCCCATCTCGAGCGAGTTACCAACAGCGTTCTGGCCGAGCAGGCCGCCGTGGTAAGGCTACTGCTACGGTCACCGCATTTGGTAGTGCTGACAGCCACGATGAATATTACTTTCGTGAACCGGATTCTATGATTCGAGGCAGTGTCCACGATCCTATTCTGTCCTTAGACAATATCGAGATAGCTCGTCGCCACGTTACAGCATTTCTACTACATCGATACCATTCGGCTCGCCTTCCAACAATCGAACCTGAGTCTCAACCACAGCTTTTCGAAGTTCTTGGCAAGGTTGATGACTTCTTGCAGGTTTCCTCGCCATTAAACCTAAAGGACTTTCGGAAGTGGCTTACTGAGGAAACCCGACATCTTAGATCAGAGCTAGATTCGTGGCTGCCACATCAACTATCTGATGAGGACCGGACGACTATTCTTGATAATTTCGCTAGTCACACGGTCCAGAAGCTCGAATGGGCTCTTGACCAACATCTGTCTGATAACGCAGCGACATCAGAGTCACGATCACAGCTAGTATCATATCACAGTGATGTTGAAGGTGATGATCATACACCTGAATTGCCAGCAGAAACGGGAGAAGAGAGGAGTAACCCACGGAGAGCAAGAGAGAACCTACTCGATAGATTACTTTACAAGGGCGTGCTGCCTCGATATGCTTTCCCTACAGACGTAGTCTCATTCCACGTGTTCGATGTAGACAGTTCTACCAATTACAGGCCGGAGTTCCAATACGCCCCGAGTCAGGGGCTGCCGATCGCTCTTTCACAGTACGCGCCAGGAAAAGAAGTCTGGATCGATGGGAAGCTATGGACCTCTGGGGCCCTTTACTCGCCGATGCGATCCGACCGGCAGACCGCGTGGGCCGACCGTCGCTTGTACTTTGAGTGTTCCATTTGTCACTATGCAAAAACTGAGTCACCATCAGATGCTGAACTAGACGAAATGCGCGATTGTCCCGCATGTGGCGCGGAAGCTAAGTTTGGGAAGGCACGTAATTGGATACGACCTCCGGGGTTTGCACATCCATACACAAAGTCTGAGGGAACATCACCGGATGACCAACCGACACGAAGCTATGCAACTCGCGCTAAATTAGTTACGCCGTTCCCAGTAGAATCAACAAGTTGGCAGTCATTAACTCCACGAATTCGGCAGTTCTATCAGAGAACTTTCTTAATAGTCACCAATACTGGCCCCAACCAAGAAGGATACACATACTGTACTAGATGCGGCCTAATTGAGCAGACTGCTATCTCTTCAGGGAACATTCACTCAACGCATACCAAACCTTTCCCCGACCAGAAAGAGCCAGAGTGTCCGGGAGGTAGAGGCACGCGGGGCTTGGTGCTTGGCACTGACTTCGTGTCTGACGTTCTGCTAATCTCTTTACGTGTAGATGAACCTTTGACTCTTCGGCCTGAATTCTTGTCAACCACCGTCGCGATGCGCACAGTTTCCGAAGCGATAACCATTTGCGCCACAAGACAACTTGAAATCGAAGTCGGCGAACTTCAAGCGGAGTATCGCCCTGCTTTGACTGATCTGGGAAAGAGCGGTTTTGAGGCTGAGATTTATTTGTACGATACATTACCAGGCGGAGCGGGCTTCGCCCAAGAAGTCGGTCGTCATGGTCTGCCGATTCTTCAAAGTGCCCTCGACCTACTAAAAAACTGCCCGGCGAACTGCGACAAGAGTTGTTACCGGTGCCTGCGCAGCTTCAAGAATCGATTCGAACATCAATATTTGGATCGTTTTGTTGGTGCAAGCCTTCTCCAGTACCTCCTTCATAATAGAGAACCAGTCCTTGATTCAGCAAGAATTGAACGGTCGACAGATCGACTGTTTGAAGACCTTACCCGCCATAGTCTTGAAGCAGTTGAATTCCGGCGGAGCATGCCGATCGAGATTCAAGGCGTCGGCGAAGTCATCGCTCCAATCGCAGCCATCACAGAAGACGGTGTCCTCATCATCGGCACTCACGGTCCACTGACGCCTGACTATCCTCCTGACCCTATTTTGCGGGATGCTAAAGAATTCAGTGTCAGCACACCAGTTGAACTAGTTGACGACATCCTCATCAGTCAGAACCTCCCGGCTGCCAGCCTCCAAATCATCCGACGTGTCAAGAACTAGCCGCAGTATCGACCTTGCCATAAACGGTATCAAGGGATTTTGGCCTGAACCTCCTCAGTGGTTCAGTTTTTCGGGCATCTTAGAGGCTGAGACCTGCCCCCTGCGGTGGAGCCTAAGGAGGGCCATGTACCCAGATCTTTGGGAAGAGAATGGGTATCCAGATTCACCTAACGTTGCGGCGTTGACTGGAACAGTAGTTCATGAGAGTCTAGAGATCATTATTCGAGCGCTCATTGATAGCGGTTGCACCAGCACCCAAGCTCCTGAGGCGGTTGCAGTTCTTCGTTCACTAGGTGGCTATAGCGCCATCATTCTGAGAGTAACCGACGAGAAGATTGAACAGTTAAAGAAGAATCCGAGATGCCACAACCGGCTCGAATATCTCAGGCAGGGGCTTACCCTTCGGAGTGCTGAAATGCGCCAGACGATACAGTCACTCCTCTATCGATCGATCATTTCTACAGATGTAGATCGCTTATACTCCAGAAAGAAGGGTTACCGATCGGAATCGCAGACAACTACGCGCTTACATTTGATCGACGGCTCCTATCCTGAGATGCCACTACGATCTACTAGGCTTCAGATGAATGGCCGGGCAGACCTCGTGACGATTAGTGGTCGAGACGTCCATATAGTAGATTACAAGACTGGTGCATCCTCGGATAACTATTCCGAACAGCTTCGCATATACGCTCTAATCTGGTCACGCCACGATAATCTTGACCCGTCTCGCCCTTATGCTACCCGTCTCACGGTATCTTATCCTAATGAGGATGTAGAGGTCGACATACCCGATGCTGATGAACTTGATGATCTTGAGATTCAGACCGTTGCACGAATCAAAGATCTGTCCAGCCGGCTAGCTGAAGAACCTCCTCAGGCAAGTCCAAGCGAAGAGAAGTGTCGTTTCTGCCCAGTCAGACATCTGTGTGACCCGTACTGGCACTCGTTCGCAATGGAGGCGTCCACTGAAGGGTTTTTGGACTTGCGCGGCCAGGTAGTCGAACAGAGCGGACCGAAGAGTTGGAGACTTCATCTAGCTAACGGCGATGACGTGCTTCTCCGTGTCTCTGATGAAACGGCGCAGTATGAGTCGGGTACATGGCTACGCATTCTCGCCGCGGTTGTGAGCCCCGGCTCTGACTCCACTCCGAGCATCGCTTCTCTTGTCGCCACTTCTGAGGTATATGTCGAACGACAGCCTTATGGTAGTTAACTTTGCTGGATCAAGGTCGCTAAGTTTTACACAACCGGGCGACAGGCCCTAGCTTAGTTCTACTTGACTTCTGATCGGTCGGGGTGTTCAACCCGACCGAGGGGCGAAGCGGCAGGCTACGGCTGTGGCCGGGTATTCTTGCCACCGTGGACTGACTGCTCTCGACACCATTGCTCGCGCAACACTGTCAGCGACTCCATGACCTCGTCCGCGTTGGTTCCGGCGGTGTCGTGCAGCCCGAGCATCTCGATCAAGACCGCTTCGTCTAAGGCTATGCGAGTCGGGTCGTGATAAGCCTCATTGGCTGGCAGGAACTCTTCACTCTTGAACCTGTCAAAAATCGTTTTTGCGGCGGTCAGTTGCTCCGGGGCCAACTCCCGAGGGTCGAGGACTGGGAGTTCTGGGAGCCGGGTGACAGTCAGTATCGCACGACCTTGCTGCTGTCGGGAGGCAACCCACCAGAACGCTACAAGCCCCATTGTGGTGTTGGCCCACAATAAGACGACGGACTCCCATTCAGACTTGTTCAAGGCGAAACTGGGCCATGCCCTGCCGCCGATACAAGGAACCGGGGTTAAGCACACCGCGAGAGGCTGAGAACTTAGAGTGAAGTCGAGGGTGCAGTGGAGACGCGATTTGGTAGCCCAGATCTTCTCGGCCTTGGCCTCCATGCCGGTTCGGATATTGCCTTGCGTGTCAGGTTCAACAACGAGGCGGCTTTCGCGTCGGGCGTTGTGCGCCCACAGCATCGGATACTCGGACACTTTCCATGCGGTTGTTTTTTCGACGTTGAACGGGCCGCGTGGGGATGAATCCCGCGGCTTGCCTGTGTACCCGTTGATATCGCGGTGAACCGGGCCGCGGTCTCCTAATTTCTGTAAAGGCACCAGAGCTACCCCGGGTACATCGTGCAAGCGCGGCAGCCAGAGTTTGCCGGCGGCCATGGCTTTGCCGCAGATCGCTAAGTTGAAGTTTTGCAGCACCGCGAATCCAGAGCCTTCGGAGAAACTCGTGCGGCTGAAACTTCCCGACTGGGCATCTCCCATGTTCAATGGGCCGATGTCTTGGTCGTGTCGGTTGAGAGAGGTGATCCGGCGGGCGGTTTCAACCGCTTCTACCGGATTGGCTGGACGGTTGTTCAGCACGACCCAGAGGTCGTCGCTTTCCACGGTTTCGCCCAGCCGACGCCGTGTGGCTATTATCAATACCTCCGCCATGCTGGTATCCGCCGAGAAAGCTGTGCGCATCGCTCCAGTGTCGGCGATGGACACCACTAAAATGTCTTTGTAATCTTGGGACAATAGTTGCCTTGCTTTTTCCCATCCCGCCCCTGACACCACGGTGAGCGGTAGCACGAATGCGATTGTGCCCCCTCGTTTGATTTTGACATGGGCTAAATCAAGAAAGAAGGAACCCAACCCTGCATTGCCGCGTCCGACGCTGTTTGGTGAACTCAATTGTCTCAAACGCGACGCCATCAATCCCTGCTCGTCGTCGTCCTTTCCCAGCCCCGCAAAGGAAGGAACCGGAACACCCGCGGCGATTGCGTGGTTAGTGGGCCGGGTGAACGGCGGGTTCATGATCACCAGATCCGCGGCCCGGTGCGCGAGGATGATGGTTTCGGTGTCATCGTCTTTGTGGGCGGGCAGAACCTTTATCTCGGCCGAATCCAGCCAACTGGTCTGTTTGAAAGAGTCTCTGAGCAGTTCCAGCGACCCGATGCCGATGTGGGTTCCGCTGCCGCTGTCGCCCTTCTTTGTCTGGGGATAGCGAGCGGTGTCCTTGACGCGCCCGTAGGGAGCTCGGTGTATCCCCGATTCGGAGTATCGCTTCTTGGGGTGCGCCGCCGACAGCGCCGTGCAGGTGAGATGGGCGGCGGCGGGCATGATGTCCACCCCGACCAGCACCTGCTCCATCATGGCCCGGTGCAGTTCCGCGTCGTCCAAGCCGGCCCGGCGCGCCCTGGATGCGACCCGGTCGTAGGCCGCGGACAGCAGAGCCCCGGTCCCGCACGCCAAATCAGCGATCTTCAGCGACTCGACCCGCTCCCGGTCTGACCAGTCCTCGACCGGCATCCGAGCCACGGCGAGTTCAGCCAACAGCCGGGCTGATTCCCGGCGGGTGTAGAAAGTGGCCAAGAACTTGCGGTCTGCTATCAGCTTGCCGAATATCTGCCCGGCCATGTCAGCGGTGGCCGCGACACCGTGCCGGGCCAGAGACTTCGCGATGTCGACCAGTTGCGGCAGCACGGCGCTCTGCGCCGCCGCCTCCGGTATCTGCTCCAACACGCTGCTGGCGGTCCAGAAGATCGGCCAATAGTTGATGCCGAGGATTTTGTACCACGTGTCGAGCACATGAGCCCGTGTGCTGTCGGGGGCCGGTCCGGGAATCCGCCAACCCGTGTCAGGGTGCGTGTCTCCCTCAATGGCCATCTGGAACAGAAAGGCGTTGGCCAGCATCGCCACCCCTATCCGGGTGGTCTGCTTCGACGGTTCCAGTTTCAAAGCCGCCGCCATGTTCGCCAACACGTCCGGAGCGTCCACGACAGCACGGGATAGTTCGTGGCTGACCGCGTCCACCGCGCGCTCCATCTCGTCGGCAGCCTGCTGGACCGCGTGTTCGCTGACGGTGACCTGCTCACACAACCCGGCTAGGTCGTCCACCCCGCCGATGAGCCATCCCGACGACGGGAACCACTCCACGCCACCACCCGGGCGCAGGGAAGCCAGCCGGTAGCAGAACTCGGCGCTTTCGATAGCGGCGGGCAAGTCTCTCTGCTGGATGTCGCGCAGTCCAGCCGGGACCACCACAGCCACAGCCTGCTCCACTGCCAGCACCGAACCGGCCAATCCCAGCCCGAGCCTGGACTCGGCCTCTTTCTCCACCTGCCGGGCCGGGTAGTACTCTGTTTCGATCACCACCGGCGCCCCGGCCGGGCCTGTGGGCATGACCACCATGTCAGGCACCTTGCCCGGCGAGCCTGCCACCACCCCGGTCTGCTCGGCGTTCACATCCCAGCGCGGATGCCTGCCATCCAGCGCCTGCGCCAACAGGCCGTTGAAAGCCCTCTCAGAAGTTCGTGCCACGCCAAAAAACTCCCCAGGCCACCGCTCTCAGCGTCCCCGCCTGCTCAGCGGCCACCCTCCAAGGACAACAGCCGAGCGCTTGTCCTAGCGGCGCACTGAACGCCTTTCCACCTGCATACGCCATCAAAGCCGCTCCTCTACCGCAGCGCTAGCACCGACAACGACAACCCGACAAGCCACGTTAGCCCACAGCTATGACACCAAGGATCCCAGCCCCGAGCCAGTGCCTCCTCGTCAGTGCCGCCTACCAGCCGGAACGCTAGTTCGATCCACGCCGTCAGGGCTTGTGCTCGTTGTCCGCCAAGACCGGAAAGCGGGTTCTGGCACCGCAGGCACCGCCGCGATGATCGCCCCGGGTTGATGTCGAGGCCGGTGGCGGCTGTGCGGTTCAGCGGTCGTCGGTCACTGCGGGGGCAGCCAAGCCCCTTCGGAACTCCGTGCCCGCCACCCGAAGGGAACCGCCCCCTTGAGTAATTCCCCTAAATTTCTGCTGATCGCGGTAAAGGGACACGAGCTCCATGCTGAATTGGTAGCTCCACGGTGTGCAGCGCCACGCGCTCGAGGATCTCATCGGACTGAATACGTGGCAACAGCCACCGATTACCCCACCAATCAGCTATACGTTGAATATCATTGGGCAACGTGGTTTTCATCAGATATCGTGGCCGTGAATTCATTCCAAGCAGGTACGGCTTCAGGTTTTCTACCAGTGACACTCCATAGATAATTCGTTGACGACCATGTTGGAGCAATTCGTCAGATGGCCAGCCGAGAGCATCGAGTCCAGCGCGTACCTTGCGCAACTTCGGGTTAACTCCTTCGCCAAAGATGCTATTTATTCGGGCTCCAATTCTGGTGTGCTCTGAGAGTCGAACAAGCGCTGCAACCGTCTCAGTTGAGAGATGCGACGTGCCATAGGACTTAGACCGACCTAGCCGCTCCAATCGGATATCTGTCTTTGCCTCTAATACCTCTGCCGGTATGCGTACTCTATTATATTGACTCGACGTTGCACCATACAAAGATGTAGTACCTATGTAGACAAGCGTTGAGGCGCGCCTGATGGGTCGTCCAGCGATAGAGGAGGCGATCTCGCTTTCGTACGGTTGATATTTGCGGCGATAGGTGCTTACTACAGTCGGGCTCATTGTCAGCATCGTGACGAGCTTCCCACCAATTAATTCACGGTACGGGGCGATAGCTCCACAGACGGTAAGATCCGCCACTTCCGTGCCAATCGAATCAGCTTTGGCACGACGAGTGATAGCTCGAATAGCTAGTCTAGCATTCCGATCTGCAAGGGCTCTGCGCAGTCCTTCGACACCTGGCGAAGGATACAGGAACTCCGTCACGGCGGCCTTGTCTCGCATGAGGTCGGCCAAGAGGAGACAACGTTTGCTCCGGTAAAGGTCCGTCTCAGCGCGATGGATCCAGAAGTCAGGATGATCACGGTCAAACGCGTCAAGATGCGCTCGTCGTGAAAGCCGCTGATGGTCAATGCGACGTATTTTAGCTTCCTTCCTAAGGGCAGCCTCAGCCTCTGAGGTGGGAGTATCCCATAATCCGGGCCAGAATAGTTCATCACGGATTAGATCATCGACATAGATCTCGCTTCTTCGTTTTTCTAGCCGACCGACCAACCATCGCGCATGCGCTGAGGTCGGTTGTGAGGCGAGATCTGCAAGCACATCCTGTGAACGCCATCCGATCCATCGGTCGCGTTCATCTAGTTGCACGATCGGACTACTGAGAGCCGCTATCCCAATAACTGGGCGATTATCTACCGCTCGATCACGGATAAGTAACAGCATTGTACGACCCGGAACAGTTGTATACGGATTTGACCAAGTGTGTCGAAAGTACCGCCACACATCCATGAGCTTCAGGCCTGTTAGCTGATCACGCTCTGTTGGGTGAATAATCTGCAGATAAGGATCAATCACTGACCTCACGTCACTTGGAGAACCTTCAGTAAAACGCAGGTCGCGCAGTGAAGTTGCTAACTCACATCCATCACGCATGAGGTCAAAAATCGAAACTAGTCTACCCCTGTGCTCTCGTTGTGTCTCCATTTTACGTATGAAGCGCTCAACAGTAGGACTCTGTAGCTGTTCATCTCTCTGTAGAAGTTCCTGCTCTTGGACTCTGCGTTTTTCGCGATCGGCTACATCGAACTGCTTAGGCGGGCAAACCTCAATGTCAGAGTCCATGCCATGTCGGACGGCCCACCCCTGTCGATAGAGATCGATGAGAACACTTCCTGCCGCTTCGGCAGCCACTAGGCGAAACCGATCTCGTCGCAGTTCCGGCAAGGCATCACCTTTGGCAAGCTCTCTCACCAGCGATACTAAGCCCGTCCGGTCCGTCGTCGGCAGACCTTTAGGTATTGGGAGCGTTAACCAAACCACGCCTTGTACTCAAGCATTCAGGAAGGTGGCGGCCACATCAGACCAGTTATGGCGAAACCGCTCCACACGACTGCGATCTGACTTGGGGCCAACTGCTGCTTCAGCGCGTGCCAACGCAAGAAGCAGTAGCCCCATTCGCTTCGCAGTTCGCTGATCACCCGATGTCGTGCTTTCGACTAACGGAAGAAGGACATCTCGGTAGAGCGGATGACGTTCGTTGACTACAACGGAAAGATCCTGTCCATCCGCTTCCAATGAGAATGCAGATGTGCCGACAATCTCGCCCACGTCGAATCTATATGTAGCGGACGCGCTGCGCCCGCTACCATGAAGGGGTGGAAGCGATTGCGAACAGCGAGCCGCTGTTCGAGCTGCATCTGCCAGGGGACCCTTCGCGTTAGCCAATTCAAATCGTCGTCTGACCCGAGCATTGAGAGCATTGGCCACTGGCTCCATGTCCCTTGAGAGCAAACTTTGAAGCTCAGGTGATGGCGTTATCTGCTGCTTCGTATAGGTGATTCCGAAGAGTTCATCAAGAACAGGATCGAATCGAATCTCACACCGCCACCAATCGTCGTAATTCTGTCGTCTCTTTTTGCCCATGAACCACCAACCATTGTCGACTTCACGATCAGCTCGTACTACTGAAACATTTGATGCATTGGTGATTCCAAGTTGACGCTTCTCACGAGGGGAGAGGGCACACCATTTTTCGACCGGAAGCTCGCTAAACACAGCTTCGACAATGCCAGTCCCGGCATCCGTCGAGAGACAGTACGTTAGCGGGGCACCAAAGACAGTCGCCGAGTGATCCCAATCCGTGTCTAAGAACAGCGGGTCAACTGATGATACACACTCACCATTCACAGTGATGATGATTCCGCGTGCGAGGAAGTGACGGTATGTGCGCCCGAGTGACTGAGATAGCTTCTTGGCGATCGTTGAAGGGCGCCGATGTTCTAGTCGATCACATCGACTGAGGTGGACATACGTGCCGTGTGTGTCGCTCGCCGCGAGGGCAGGACGATCAGATTTCTCTGAAATCGCAAGTGAAGCGTTAGGGTTATCCACGATCTCATCGAGATCAAGCTTGCTAAAGAGTGTCTGGCATCGGGATTGCCAGCTATAAACGTCCACTCGACGAGCGCAGCTCAAAGCTGCGTTTGGAAGTCCCATTCCATAGCGTCCTAGTGAAGAACGATCATCAAAGCGTCCGCTCCCACCAAACATCAGAGCCCTTGACAGATCTTCAGCCGCCATGCCCTCGCCATCGTCAGAGACTGAGATTTCCACCGGGTACTGATCGTTAAGGCCTTTGAAGACATGCACGTGAACAACTTGAGCTCCGGCCTGAATCGAGTTGTCGACGAACTCCGCTACAGCCGCGGCCGTTGAGCGGTATCCAGAGTCTCGCGTTGCCAGCAGGAAGTTCCGTGTCGCGACAACAGACGACTTGGGATGCGGTAACGAGTCTTCGGCTTCATCTCCTGCAGCCGAGTTGTTCCGGCCGCTCTCTCGAACTCCCATGTCCAACTCCTTCCTACCAAACACTTACACTCGCCACATTACACATTAATCAGTGAGAAGAACTCTGGACCCGTTTTCGAGCCATCACCGAACAGGGCGTTGCCGACATAGGGGGTGGGCTCAGCCTCGCTCCTCCAGGACTTCAAGCACCGGGTACACCCCGGCGAAGCCGCCCGGCTGGCCCTCGGCCCGGGCCGCCTCGCGGGTCACGACGCCGTAGCGGTCCAACAACTGGACGGCCCGGGCCAAGCCGGTCTCGGTGTCGCTGAGGTCGGCCGACCGCAGCGGCGCCACCAGCGACCACGGCCCGCCGCGGTCGGCGGTCCGCCGCGGTCGGCGCGCCAACCCGGGGGCGGCCCCCGCCAATCCGTCCGCCCCGGAACCGTCCCGGCCCCTCCGAGAGGGGCCCCTGCAGGGCAAGCAGGCCCGGCCCCCGCCCGGACACCAGAGCCCGCACCGGGGCCAGCGAGGGTCAGGCACTCTGCCGGTTTGGGGTTCGTAACCAGTTCGAGCGGGTTTGGCAACGACCCACCCGTCGTGTGCTGCGGTTTCGCGGCACCGAAACGGGCGGCAGCGGGTTGGCGGACGGCGGACGGAGGCTGGCCGCCGCGCCGCCCGGCCGCAAGACGAAGGGCTTTCTGCCCGCCTCCGGTGGAGCGCGCGGCCTGGGGCATACGCGGATTGGAACCTGTCAGGGTATTCAATCCTTGCCATTGCAACGATTTCATGCTGCCGCTACACCCAATCAGCGCGCACTCTAAGCAGGTGGCTCAACTTGGTCTGACCCGACCGGTCTCGGCTCGATCTCGGGTAACTCGCTGGCTTCTGCTAGAGGAAGCGGTGGTAGGTGACCCGTTGAAGGACTATCCAGAGTGGGCTGTACTGGCCTGGGTGAAAGTTGAGCTTTTTCGACCCGTTCGCGGCGATCTTGATAACGATTCCAAAGGCTGATCACCACTACCGCAGTAACCATGACTAAGAACACTAAGAACCCGTAAGGTGCTTGCCCAATAGCAATGAGCAGCGTTGTTGCAATCAGATCTGACATTATAAGAATAAAGGAGAATATTTGGGCTCGTGTAGCACGCGGCTCGCGCTTTTCGATAATCTTAGACTCGATATTCATCCGATTTTCAGCTTGTTTTATTGCTAAATCAACAAGCTTGTGCGTTGATCCTGGGGCCAGTCTTTCTATTCGTTCAAGGTCATCAACCGGCAGGATGCTATGAGTCTCGCGGTATTCTACTCGCTGGTAGATCGTTTCCAAATGAGCGCTGTGGAGCGTTGCACCACTCGATGTCTGATCGTCGTCTTCCTTCGGTGATTCCTCCCGACCGCCTTCAGCGTCGGGTTCGAGTTTACTCACCTAGGCCGGTAATCGGCGCTCGCAATCGCTTCGCGGAGAGCGTCGCCTACGGCATACCAGTCTTGGCGCAGGGCAGCTTCGTCAGATTCGGAGCCTTCCCAGAGCCCATTGTACTCGTCGTAGTTGCCCGCCAGGTCAAACGTTCGAGCGATTCCCTCCCAAACGCTGGGACGCGCGAACATGAAACTGGACCGCTTGCTCAGAGTGATGCCCATTGGCGAAACCTTACACGGCAAGGCCGCACGCTGCAACGCCTTTCGACCACGAGGTCACTCTACCCCTCCAGGTTCGCCAAGGCCCCACGTCTCCTACGATCGACCTCCCCCACCTGCCAAAAAACGCCCCCTGGCTCCGCCCGGGGCCTGTCCGGGGGGCTCTAGCGCGGGGGTGGGCTCAGGCCCGCCAGGTGAGGCCTTTGTATCCGGGCTTGAAGCCAGCCGCGGTTAGACGGTCGGCCCAGGGGGTTTCGTTGATGGGGCGGCCGTCGGCTCGGGCGATCTCCAGCCGGGGCACCCGCCCGTCTTTGGCCAGGCCGATCAGGGCTTCGATCCAGGCACCGTCTTCGGCGGCGGCGAAGGTGACGAGCGAACGGCCGCCCCGCTCCAGCTCCACCGCGGGGCGTCCGTCGATCAGCACCACGTGGGCGCCGGCGGCCCGCACCGGGCGGCCTTCTGAGGCGGGCCAGGCCAGGACCGACCCGTAGGGCTGGGCCGGGTCGGTGGCAGCCAAGGCCACGACCGCGGGCGGGCCGGGGCCGCTCTCGTCAGAACGGGCCGCCCGCAGACGGTCCACCGCGCCGGGCAGGGCGAACTGGGCCGCGCCCAGGCCGGCCACGAAGTACCCCCGGCGCACCTCGCCCCGCTCCTCTAAAGCCTTGAGCACCGGGTACACCCCGGCGAAGCCGCCGGGGTGGCCCTCGGCCCGGGCCGCCTCGCGGGTGACGACGCCGTAGCGGTCCAGCAACTGGGCGGCCCGGGCCAGGCCGGCCTCGGTGTCGCTGAGATCGGCCGACCGCAGCGGCGCCACCAGCGACCACCGGCCCGCCGCGGTCGGCGGACCCGCCGCGGTCAGCGAGCCAGCCCTGGGGCGGCCCCCGGCACCCCGGAACCGCCCCGGCACCCTCCGAGGGGGGCCCCGGCGGGGCGAGCGGGCCCGGCCCGCCCCCGACACCAGGGCCCGCACCGGGGCCAGCGAGTCGTTGGTCACCTCGCCGGCCCACACCAGGTCCCACAGGCCGGCCAGCACCGAGGCGTCGTCGTAGGGCAGTCCGGCGGCGCCGGCCGCGGCCACCAGGTCTCCCCAAAAGGACGCCCCCCGCCGGTCCAGGCAGTCCCGCAGCGCGTCGTGGACCGGCTCGGCGCAGGCCGACTCGCCGGCCGGGGCCGGGGCCAGCGCCGGTGCCTGGTCGCGGAACACCAGCCGGACGCGGCCGTCGGCCGCGCCGAGGGGGCCCGCGCCCACCCAGACCACCTCGCCCGAGGCGCACAGCTCGTCGAGGTCAGACGGCCGGTAGCCGACCACCCGGGCGGCCAGCACGTCGCGCTCCAGCACCGACGCGGCCAGAGGCGCCCCCTGGAGCACGGCCACGGCCTCGGCCACGCCGTCGGCGCCCCGCCGCCGGGCCCCGACCCCCTGCCAGGCGGGCAGGAACCGGGCCAGGGCCTCGGGCTCGACCGGCTCGACCTCGCGGCGCAGCGCGGCGACGGAGCGGCGGCGGAGGCGGCGCAGCACCCCGGCGTCGCAGAACTCGCGCTCGGACCCGCCGGGCCGCAGCTCCCCCCGCACCAGCCTGCCGTCGGCCGCCAGCCGGGCCAGGGCCGCGGCCGTCCGGGCCTCGGCCACCCCCAGCCAGCGGGCCGGGTCGGCGGCCAGGAACGGGCCGTGGGTGCGGGCGTAGCGCAGGCACAGGTCGCCGAGCGGGTCGGCCACCGGCTCGGTGCAGGCCGCGGGCAGCCCCACCGGCAGCGCGGTCCCGGCCGCGTCGCGCAGCCGGGCCGCGTCGGCGCTGTCGGCCGCCACCTCCCGCTCGGCCACCCGCACCTCGATGGCCCGTCGCTGCTCGACCAGCCCCCGGACCCATCCGGCCACGTCGGCGCCGGCCGCCGAGCGGGCCCGCAGGTCCCCCAGCGACAGGGGGCCGAGCACCCGCAGCAGGTCGTGGAGCTCGTCGGGGTCGCGGGCCGGGCGGGACCCGTCGAGGCGCTGCAGCTCCAGCTCCAGGTCGGCCAGCGCCTCGGGGTCGATGAGCTCCCGCAGCTCCTCGGCGCCGAGCAGGTCCCGGAGCAGCTCCCGGTCCAGGGTCAGGGCCGCGGCCCGGCGCTCGGCCAGGGGCGCGTCGCCCTCGTACATGTACACCGCGATCCACGAGAACAGCAGCGAGCGGGCGAACGGGGAGGCGGTGGCGGTCTCGGCCGCCGCCACCCGGACCCGGCGGCTGCGCAGGTCGGACATGAGCTGCACCAGCGCGGGCAGGTCGAACACGTCGTTGGCGCACTCCCGGGCGGTTTCCAGCAGGATCGGGAACGACGGGTATTTAGAGGCCACCGCGAGAAGGTCGGCCGACCGGCGGCGCTGCTGCCACAGCGGGGTCCGCTGCCCGGGGCGGCGGCGGGGCAGCAGCAGGGCCCGGGCCGCGCACTCCCGGAACCTAGACGAGAACACGGCCGTGCCGGGCAGATGTTCCACCACCAGCTCGGCGATCTCGTCGGGGTCGAAGAGCACCTCCTCCAGCGGCAGCTCGTCCACCGCTTCGGGCAGGCGCAGAGCGATACCGTCGTCGCCCCACATCATGTCGACGTCCACCCCCCACTGCCGGCCGAGCCGGGCCTGCAGGGCCAGGCCCCAGGGGGCGTGGACCCTGGCCCCGAAGGGGGTGAGCACGCACACCCGCCAGTCGCCGATCTCGTCGGGGAACCGCTCCACCACCACGGTGCGGTCGTCGGGGACGGCGCCGGTGGCCTCGGCCTGCTCTTGAAGGTAGGCGAGCAGGTTGGCCGCGGTCAGCTCGTCCAGGCCGTGGCGGCGCCGGAGCCGGGGGATCGGGTCGGGGTCGGCGCGCAGCTCCCGGACGAGGCGGCCGACGGCCCGGCCCAGCTCGACGGCCCGGCCCGGCCCCTCGCCGTGCCAGAACGGCATCTTGCCGGGCGAGCCGGGGGCGGGCACCACCACCACCCGGTCGAAGGTGATGTCGGTGATCCGCCAGGCCGAGGCCCCGAGCAGGAAGGTCTCCCCCACCCGGCTCTCGTAGACCATCTCCTCGTCCAGCTCGCCCACCCTGGTCCCGTCGGGCAAGAACACCCCGAACAGGCCCCGGTCGGGGATGGTGCCGGCGTTGGTGACGGCCAGCCGCTGGGCCCCGGCCCGGCCCCTCACCGCCCCGGCGGCCCGGTCCCAGACGATCCGGGGAATGAGACCGGCGAACTCCTCGGCCGGGTAGGCGCCCGACAGCATCTCGAGGGTGGCGCGCAGCACCTCGTCGGAGAGGTCGGCGAAGCAGGCGCAGCGGCGGACGACGGCGGCCAGGTCGTCCACGGCCCAGTCGTCCATGGCGCACATGGCCACGATCTGCTGGGCCAGCACGTCGAGGGGGTTGCGGGGGTAGGCGGTGGCCTCGACCTGGCCCTTTTTCATCAGGTCGACCACCGCGGCCGCCTCCAGCAGATCGGCCCGGTGCTTGGGGAAGATCTTGCCCCGGCTGGGCTCCCCCACCCGGTGTCCGGCCCGGCCGATCCGCTGGAGCGCCGAGGCCACCGACCCGGGCGAGCCCACCTGCGCCACCAGGTCCACCGCCCCCATGTCGATGCCCAGCTCCAGCGAGGAGGTGGCCACCAGCCCGGCCAGGCGGCCCTGCTTCAGCTCGTCCTCGACCACCAGCCGGCTGGACCGCGACAGCGAGCCGTGGTGGGTCTTGACCAGCTCGGCTGACTCGGCGCCGGCAGGCTCGGAGTGGTCGGACTCGGAGTGGTCGGTCTGGAGGTCGTCGGGCTCGCCCCCGCCGGGTCGGGTCTCGCCGGGCTGGGGGTCGCCGGACTCGGAGCCTGGGCGGGTGCCGGTCTCGCCCGGCTCGGGGTCGTCTTCTTCTCGGCCGAGGTGGAGCTCGTTGAGCCGGGAGGCGAGCCGCTCGGCCAGGCGGCGGGCGTTGGCGAAGATCAAAGTGGAGCGGTGCGATGTCACCAGGTCCAGCAGCCGGGGATGGATCGAGGGCCAGATGCTGCGGCGCTCCGGCTCAGCCGAGGCCGGCCCGGCGGCCGGCTCGGCGGCCGAGGCGGGCCCGGTCGCGGCCAGATCGCCCATGTCCTCGACGGGCACCACCACCTCCACGTCCATCTCCTTGGCCGTCCCGGCGTCGATCACGGTCACGGGCCGGTGGGCGAGCGAGCCGTCGCCGGCGGGGGCCCGGCCCCCCAGGAACCGGGCGATCTCCGACAGCGGGCGCTGGGTGGCGGACAGGGCGATGCGCTGAGGGGGGCGGGGGCACAGCTCCTCCAGCCGCTCCAGCGACAGCATGAGGTGCGCGCCCCGCTTGGCCCCGGCCACGGCGTGGATCTCGTCGACGATCACGTGCTCGACCGCGGCCAGCGTCTCCCGGGCCCGGCTGGTGAGCATCAGAAACAGCGACTCGGGGGTGGTGATCAGAATGTCGGGCGGGCGGCGGACCAGGCGGCGGCGCTCGTCGGCGGGGGTGTCGCCGGTGCGGACCCCCACGGTGGGGGGCCGCACGGTGTGGCCCAAGCGCTCGGCGGCCAGCGCGATGCCCTCCAGCGGGGCCCGCAGGTTCTTCTCGACGTCGGTGGCCAGCGCCCTCAGCGGCGAGATGTAGACCACCCGGCTCCCGGGGGACCGGGGCTCAGCGGCGGGCCGGTCCGCAGCAGCAGGGGCGGTGACGCGGTCGGCCTCGCCCGCGGCCGGGTCGGTGTCGGTTGCGGCCAGGCGGTCCAGGGCCCACAGGAAGGCGGCCAGGGTCTTGCCGGTGCCGGTGGGAGCCACGATCAGGGTGTGGTCGCCGGAGGCGATGGCCGGCCAGCCCCGGGCCTGGGGCGGGGTGGGGGCCGCAAAGGCAGCGGAGAACCAGGCCCGGGTGGGCGCCGAGAAGGGCGCGAGCGGATCGTCGGCCATCAGGCCACCGACTCCGCCGGTCCGGCCGATTCAGTCGACTCCGCGGAAACGTCGGGTCCGGCCGACTTCCCCGACTCCGCCAGTTCGGCCGACTCCGTCGAATCCTCGGGTCCAGCCTCACCCGAATCCTCCGAAGTCAGATCGGCTCTCAGCGCCTCGGGCAGGGGGTCGTCGTGGACCACCGCAACCCGCTTGGTGGCCCTGGTGAGGGCCACATAGAGCGACCTGACCCCCTGGTGCTCCTCGGCGGCGATCCGGGCCGGCTCCACCACCACGGCCGAATCGACCTCGAGCCCCTTCACCAGCCGGACCGGCACCACCGTGACCTGGCGGTCCAGGCCGGACCGGGTCGGCCCCCCGAAGTCCACCCCCGCCTCCTGAAGAGCCGAGCGGACCGGGTCGTAAAGCGAGTCGGGGACGATCACGGCCACGTTGCCCTCCCCCGCCGAGGCCCGCTCGGCCGACACCACCTCGGCCAGCGCGCCGGCCAGGTCGCCTCCGGTGCAGACCACGACCGGATCGTCGCCCTCGGTGCGGACGAAGGTCTGAGGTGCCCGTTTCCCCGGCGCGGCGTGGGACCGGACCCGGTTGGCCAGGGCCATGGCCGGGGCCGGTATGCGATAGCCGATGGTGAGCCGGGCGCAGCGGGGCGGGCGGCGGGCGGGGAGCTGCTCCAGCACCGAGCCCCAGTCGTCGTGGGCCCAGGACCCGGTGCCCTGGGCCACGTCGCCCACCACGGTGAGCGACCCGTTGAGGCTGCGCCTGGAGATCATGCGCAGCTCCATGGGCGAGAGGTCCTGGGCCTCGTCCACGCAGATGTGGCCGTAGGTGCGGACCTCGTCGGAGGCGCCGTGGGAGGGGCGGCGCCCGAGCCGGGCCCGGGCCTCGTCGAGCAGCGGCACGTCCTGGAAGCTCCACACCACCTCGTCGGCGTGGGGGCTGCGGGGCCGGTGCAGCAGCTCGACCTCGGCCGGGAAGAGCCGGCCCCCCGAAGCCGACCGCAGCAGGGCCGCCGAACCGAAGAGGTCGTGAAGCAGGTGGGCCGGGCTGAGCACCGGCCACATCCACTCCAGCGCCTCCCGGACCTCCAGCGTGTCCCGGAGATGCTCCCGGACCGCGGCCGGGCCGACCGGGCGGCGGGCGGCGGCGCCCAGAGCGGCGAAGAGCTCGGCCTCCACCACTTTGCGGCCCGAGTTGTGGCGCCGGGACCGGCGCCGGGCCTCGGCCACGATGCGGGCCGACTCCTCCACCGTCATCCGCACCCGCTGGACCCCCAGCCCCACCACCAGATCCCGGCGCAGCGGCCGCTGGCGGTCCCGGACCGCCCGGGCCACCACCGCCGCCATCCTCGGATCGCCCTTGACCCCGGCCACCGGCTCGGGGTCGAGGCCGTCCACCCTCACCGCCGGGCTCAACAGATCGGCCAGCACGGCCAGCTCCACCCCGGCCTCGCCCAGCGAGGGCAGCACCTGCTCGACGTAGGCCAAGAACAGCCGGTTGGGCCCCACCACCAGCACCCCCTGCCCCTCCAGCGGGAACCGGTGCGTGTAGAGCAGATAGGCGGCCCGGTGCAGCGCCACCACCGTCTTGCCCGTTCCCGGCCCCCCCTCCACCACCAGCACCCCAGGCATCTCCGAGCGGATCACCTCGTCCTGCTCCCGCTGGATGGTGGCCACGGCATCGCCCAGCCTGCCGGTGCGGGGCGCCCCCAGCGCCGCCATCAAGGCCCCCCGGCCCGCCGGCGCCCCGCCCTCGCCGTCTGGGGCTTCTCCGCCCCCGGGCGGCCCGGCGCCGCTGGGGGCGGGGCCGAAGACCTCCTCCTCTATGCCGAGCAGCTTGGGGCCCCGGGAGGCGAAGCGGCGGCGGCGCTCCAGGCCCAGCGGCTCGGCCGCGGTGGCCCGGTAGAAGGGCTCGGCCGCCGGGGCCCGCCAGTCCATCACCACCGGCTCCTTCTCTTCGTCCCACAACCCGACCCGGCCCACGTAGAGCCGCTCGCCGGCCCCGGCCGGGTCGAGCCGCTCGCCGACCTCGGCCGGGTCGAGCCGCCCGAACACCAGGGACCGGTCGCCGATGCTGAGCCGGCCCAGCCGGCTGAGCGCCCCCTCGATCAGGGCCTCGCGCTCCAGCCGGGCCTGGTGGGCGCCGCCGGGGCCGGCCTCGATGGCCGAGGCGAGCCCGGCCGCCCGGCGGCGGGACGACTCCAGGCACCGGTAGGCGCCGTCGATGTAGCGCTGTTCGGAGTCGAGCTCCGGATGGCGACCGGTCACGGCGGACGGCCTCCCCGAAAGGTGAGGCGGCGGGCGGGGGGACCTGAAATCCTAGTCCGCCCCGACGGGCCCTCGGCTCCCGCGCCGTCTCCGGGCGCCGCCCTCCGGGGCGGGCTGTGGCACCATCGGGGCCGTGATCTCGGTGGGCCTGGTGCTGAGCGCGGGGGGCTCCTACGGCGACCCCTGGCACGTCGGCGCCCTGGCCTGTCTGAGCGACGAGACGGGCTGGGACGCCCGCCGGGCCGATCTGATCGTGGGCACGTCGGTGGGGGCCATCACCGGGCTGGTGTACCGGGCCGGGGTGTCGCCCGCCGACCGCCTGGCCCAGCTCCAGGACCGGCCGGTGAGCCCCAAGGGCCGGGCCGTCCTGAACCGGGTGGTCACCCCCTACCGGGAGGGGACCGCCGACCGGCGCCCGTGGCCGCAGTCGCCGAGATTGGCCCTGGGCGCGCTGTGGCCCCCCTGGCGGATGAGGCCCATCCACGCCGGGGTGGGGCTGGTCCCGGCCGGCCGGGCCACCACCGAGGCCCTGGAGCGCCGGCTGGCCGAGCTGCACCCGGACCGGTGGCCGGCCGAGCGGTTCTGGGTGACCGCGGTGCGGCTGTCCGACGGGCGGCGGGTGGTGTTCGGGCGCGACGACGCCGCGGTCACCGCCGCCCGGGCGGTGCGGGCGAGCTGCGCGGTGCCGGGCCGGCACCAGCCGGTGACCGTCGGCGGCCACCGCTGCGTCGACGGAGGGGTGGAGTCCTCCACCAACGCCGACCTGGCCGGACCGCCCGCCTTCGACCTGGTGGTGGTCTCCTCGGCCATGACCGGCCCGACGCGGCGTCGTCCGGGCCGGGGCGTGCAGGACCTGATGCGACGGCGTCTCGGCCGGGAGGCGGCCGCCGTCCGGCAGAGGGGCTCGGCGGTGCTGGTGCTGGAGCCCGACGCCACCGCGGCCGAGGCCATCGACGCCGCCGACGGCGAGGGCCGCGAGGGGCTGATCGCCCGAGCCGGCTACGACGCCGCCCGCCGGCGCCTGCGCCACAACGACGGCCCCGGCTTCGCCTCCCTGCTGAGGCAGGCCGCCGCGGCCCCGCCCGGAGGGAGCGGACCGGGGCAGTAGCGTTACCGGGTGAGCGGCGGGCGCTTCGACGACCACGACTTCATCCGGGCGTGCCGGGGCCGGCCCCACCGGCGAGTCCCGGTGTGGTTCATGCGCCAGGCCGGGCGCTCGCTGCCCGAGTACCGGCGGGTGCGGGGCGACGGGTCCATCCTCGACGCCATCGCCGACCCGGACCGGGCCACGGAGATCACCCTCCAGCCGGTGCGGCGCTACGGGGTGGACGCCGCCATCTTGTTCAGCGACATCGTGGTGCCGGTCCACGCCGTGGGCTTCGGAGTGGAGATAGCGCCCGGGACGGGCCCGGTGGTGGAGCGGCCCTTCGCCGCTAGGGCCGACCTCGACCGGCTCCGCCCGCTCGACCCCGACTCCGACACCCCCTATGTGATCGAGACCGTGCGCCGGCTCGCCGCCGAGCTAGACGTGCCCCTCATCGGCTTCGCCGGGGCGCCGTTCACGGTGGCGTCGTATCTGATCGAGGGCGGGCCGTCCCGCGACCACCACCTGACCAGGGCGCTGATGGCGGGCGACGAGGGCCTGTGGCACGACCTTATGGACCGGCTGGCCGGCATGGCCGCCGCCTCGCTGGCCTCCCAGGTGGAGGCGGGGGCCTCGGCCGTGCAGCTCTTCGACAGTTGGGCCGGGGCGCTGAGCCCGGACCAGTACCGGCGCTACGTCGCCCCCCACTCCGCCCGGGTGCTGGACGCGGTGGGGGCCTACGGCGTTCCCCGCATCCACTTCGGGCTGGGCGCGGGCGAGATGCTCGACCAGATCGGCGGGGCCGGGGCCGAGGTGGTGGGGGTCGATTTCCGGGTCCGGCTGGACGCGGCCCGGGCCCGGGCGGGGCCGGGCCGGGCCCTGCAGGGCAACCTCGACCCGGCCCTGGTTCTGGCCGGCGCCGAGGCGGCTGCGGCCGGGGCCAGGGAGGTGCTGGCCGCCAACGCCGGCCATCCCGGCCACGTCTTCAACCTCGGCCACGGGGTCCCGCCCGCCGCCGACCCCGACGTGCTGGCCGAGGTGGTGCAGATCGTCCACGCCGAGGGCGAGGTGGCCTCCGAGTGAGCGGGCCGGTCATCGTGAGAGCCGCTTGCCAATGAGCAGATCCGTCGCCGTGAGGGCAGCTAGCCGGGTGAGCGGGCCGGTCGTCGTGAGAGCCGTTTGCCGATGAGTAGGGCGGTTGCGGTGGTGGGGGCGGGGATCACCGGGCTGAGCGGGGCCTATCAGCTCCGCCTCGACGGGGCCGACGTGGTGGTGTTGGAGGCCGGCGACCGGGTGGGGGGCGCCGTGGCCGAATCGGCGGTGGGCGGGGTGCGGGTCGAGTCCGGCCCGGACGGCTTCCTGGCCCGCCGGCCTGAGATGGCCGACCTGTGCCGCCGGCTCGGATTGGGCGCAGACCTGGTGGCGCCGGCCGCTGGCCGGGCCTTCATCTGGGCCGACGGGGCTCTGCGGCCCATCCCGGCGCCGTCGGTGCTGGGCGTGCCCCTCGACGCCGACTCGGCGGCCCGCTCCGGCCTGGTCTCGGCCGCCGGCGCCGAGGAGCTGCGAGCCGGTCTGAACCGGCCGGCGCCGCCGCTGACCGGCGACGCGGCCGTCGGCGAGGTGCTGCGGCCCCGCTTGGGCGACGAGGCGTTCGAGAGGCTGGTGGACCCGCTGCTGGGCGGCATCAACGGCGGTTCGGCCGACGCCATGAGCCTGGCCGCCGGCGCCGCCCGGCTGCACGAGGCCCTCCGCCGGGGCGGACCCCTGGCGGAGGCTCTGCGGGCCGGCGGGGAGGGGGCCGAAGCGGGTCCGGCCATGATGGGGGTGCGGGGCGGCACGCCTCGGGTGACGGACGCCCTGGCCGCCGCCCTGGGCCCGTCGATCCGCACCTCCTCGCCGGTCGAGAAGATTGGGCGGACCCGGTCGGGGTGGTCGCTGGCCACCCCCGACGGCCCGGTCGAGGCCGACCGGGTGATCCTGACCGCCCCGGTGCCGGTCACGGCCAAGCTGCTGGAGCCCCACTGCCCCGAGGCAGCCGGGATCCTGGCCGCGGTCGAATACAGCGACGTGGTGCTGGTCACCTTCGTGACTCAGGCCGACAGGATCGCCCGCCCACTGGACGGCAGCGGGTTCCTGGTACCCAGGGACCAGGGGCTGCTCATGACCGCCTGCTCGTGGTCGTCGTCGAAGTGGGAGCACTACCGCGGTGGCGGGCGGGCCATCCTCCGGGTCTCGGCCGGCCGCACCGACGACCGCCGCTGGCTCGAACTCGACCACCCCGAGCTGGTGGCCGCCCTGGCCGGCGAGCTGGCCGCCACCGTGGGCATGGACGGCTACGACGCGGTGCGGGTGACGCCGTGGCCCCAGTCGCTGCCCCAGTACCGGCCCGGCCACCTCGACCGCATGGACGAACTCGACCATCACCTAGCCGACGCCGCCCCTTCGCTGGCAGCCGTCGGCGCCGCCCACCGGGGTCTGGGGCTGGGCGCCTGCGTGGCCCAGGGCCAGGCCGCGGCCGCCCGGTTGCGATGACTCCAGACTCGACCCGCCCGACCCGGACCACGGCCCAGAAGCGAGGACCGGGCCGAAACCCGGGATCAGCCCAGAAGCAGGGATCGGGCCGGAAGCGGGGATCGGCCCAGAAGCGGGGATCGGGCCGGAAGCGGACTACGGCCGGGGGCTCGGGCCGGGATCGGGGACGGGACCGAGTCCCGGTCTGGGGCAGAGCGGTGGCCGCCGGCCTGCTGGTGGCCGCCTCCATGCCGCCGTGGGGGTGGTGGCCGCTGGGCTGGGCCGGCCTGGCCCTGTGGGTCGACCTGCTGGGCGGGGCCCGAATCTCGGCCCGGGCCGGGCGGTCGGCGCTGGTGGCGGCGGCCTGGTTCGCCCCGTCCACCCTGTGGATGGCCGACATGACGCTGCTGGGGTGGCCCCTGACCGTGGCCGGGTTCGCGGCCATGTTCGCGGCGGCCGGCGCGGCCGTGCCCGGCGACGACCGGCGCTACGGGGCCTTCCCGGCCGCGGTGGCCCTGACCGAGCTGCTGCGCTGGAGCTGGCCCTTCGGCGGGGTGCCCATCGCCACCGTGGCCATGGGCCAGGCCGCCGGCCCCCTGGCCCCGACGGCCCGGCTCTTCGGGTCGCTGCTGCTCACCGCCCTGGCCGCCGCCGCCGGGGTAGCGGTGGCCGCCGCCGCCCGGCGGCGCTGGAAGCCGGCCGCGGCCGCAGCCCTACTGGTGATCGCGTTCGCGGCCGCGGCCCCGCTGGCGCCGGGGGCCCGGGCCGTCGGGGAGATCGAAGTGGCGGCCGTGCAGGGCGGCGGTCCCCAGAACACCAGGGCCGACGTCTGCGCCAACCGGGGGGTGTTCGAGCGCCACCTGGCCGCCTCGGCGGACGTGTCCAAGCCGGTGGATCTGGTGGTGTGGCCCGAGGACGTGGTCCACCCCAGCCCCGACGGCGCCGCCCCGCTGCGGTGCGAGGAGCCCCTGCTCACCGAATCCGAGGCCCGGAACAAGCTGTCGGCCCTGGCCGTCGAGCTGGAGGCGGTGGTGGTGGCCGGCTTCTTCGGGCGCAGCGCCGACGGCGAGGCCAACCTCAACTACTCGGCCGTGTTCGACCGCGCCGGTGTGATGGTGGACCGCTACGACAAGGTGAAGCTGGTGCCCTACGGCGAGCTGGTCCCCATGCGGGGCCTGGTCGAGCGGGTGAGCGGAGAGGTCCCGGCCCGGGACGTGCGGGCGGGAACGGGGCCGGCCGTGGTCGACACCGAGCTGGGCCGCCTGGGCGTGAGCATCTCCTGGGAGGTGTTCTTCGACCACCGGGCCCGGGACGCGGCGGGCAACGGCGGCCTGATCCTGCTCAACCCCACCAACGGCTCCAGCTACTGGCTGGCCGTCATCCAGTCCCAGCAGATCGCCTCCAGCAGGCTGCGGGCCGTCGAGACCGACCGGTGGGTGGTGCAGGCCGCCCCCACCGGGTTCTCCGCCATCGTGACCCCCGACGGCGCCGTGGCCCAGCGCAGCGGCATCTCCGAGCCCCGGGTGCTGCAGGCAGCGGTGGAGTTGCGGGAGGGGACGACCCTGGCCGTGCGCTGGGGGGCCTGGCCCGTGGCCGTGACGGCCGCGGCGGCGATGGCCTTAGCCTACGCAGTCACCCCGAGGACGCGGAGAGCCAGCAGGAAGCCTTGACCGCCATGCCCACAGACGCTCCCCCGCCGCCCGACCCAGCACCCACGCCCACGGCCGCTCCCCCGCCGGTCCGGTCGCTCCCCCACCACCGGGCTTGACCGCCATGCCCACAGACGCTCCCCCGCCCGATGCCCCGCTGCGGGTGGCGCTGCTGTCCTACCGAGGCCACCGCTACGTCGGCGGCCAAGGCGTCTACGTCCACCACCTGTCCAAGGCCCTGGCCGCCGACGGCCACAAAGTGACGGTGATGAGCGGGCCGCCCCACCCGGTCCTCGACCCCTCGGTGGAGGCGACCGAGCTGCCCAGCCTGGACATATGGGCCGAGCCCCATCCCATGCGCAAGCCCCGGCTGTGGGAGTGGAAGGACTGGACCGACGCGGTGGAGCACGCCTCGTTCGCCACCGGCAACTTCAGCGAGCCCCTGGCCTTCAGCCTGCGGGCCTGGCGCCATCTGCGGACCCGCCGGGCCGACTTCGACGTGGTCCACGACAACCAGTGCCTGGGCTGGGGGGTGCTGGCCCTGCACCGCCGGGGCTGGCCGGTGCTGGCCACCGTGCATCATCCCATCACCGTGGACCGCCGCCTGGAGCTGGCCCACGCCCGCACCTTCGGGGAGCGGTTCGGCAAGCGCCGCTGGTACGCCTTCACCCGGATGCAGACCAGGGTGGCCCGCCGCCTGGACCGGGTGGTGACGGTGTCGGAGTCCTCCCGGGCCGACGTATGCCGCGACCACCGGGTGCCGATGGAGCGCCTGCACGTGGTGCCGGTGGGGGTGGACCCCGACCTGTTCTCGCCCCGGCCCGGCCTGAGCCGGGTTCCGGGTCGGCTGATCACCACCGCCAGCGCGGACGTGGCCATGAAGGGGCTGCGCTACCTGCTGGAGGCCGTGGCCAAGCTCCGCACCGAGCGCTGCGTCGAGCTGGTGGTGATCGGGCAGCCCAAGCCCGACTCGGCCGCCAGCCGGACCCTGGCCGACCTGGGGTTGGAGGGCGCGGTGACCTTCGTGTCGGGGCTGGCCGACGAGCAGATCGTGGAGCTGTACGGCCAGGCCGAGCTGGCCGTGGTGCCGTCGCTGTACGAGGGGTTCTCGCTGCCGGCCATCGAGGCCATGGCCTGCGGGACGCCGCTGGTGGCCACCACCGGCGGGGCCCTGCCCGAGGTGGCCGGGGACCACGGCCGGACCTGCTTTCTGGCCGAGCCGGGCGACAGCGACTCGCTGGCCTCGGTGATCCGGGCCGCGCTCGACGACGGTGAGGCCCGGGCCCGGGTGGGCGCGGCCGGGCGCTGCCGGGTGATCGACCAATGGTCGTGGCGGCACACCGCGGCCCGCACCGTCGAGCACTACCGAGCCGTGATCGAGCTCCAGCGGGCCCGGTCTGACCGACCCGACCGTTCGAGCCGGTCCGGCTGGTTGGACCGATCGGCCTCGGCGGCTGAGGTCGGCGCGGGCCGGACGGGGGCGGGCTGATGCTCACCGTGGACTACGACCGCCTGGACGTGAGGGCCGGACACCGGGTGCTCGACCTGGGCTGCGGCATGGGGCGGCACACCTTCGAGGCCCTCCTGCGGGGGGCCGACGTGGTGGCCTGCGACCTGGGCCGGGCCGAGGTGACGGCCGTGCGCGACACCATCGCCGCACTAGCCGCCGCCGAAGTCGGGGTCGAAACCGACGGCACCCTGGGCGATCAACACCTGCACCCGCTGCCTGAGACCGCCGCCGAGGCCGAAACCGACGGGCCCGAAGCCGCCGGGCCCGTCATGGGCGCGGCCGTGCAGTGCGACGGAGCCCGGCTGCCCTTCGGCGACGCCGCCTTCGACCGGGTGATCGCCAGCGAGGTGCTGGAGCACGTGCCCGATGACCAGGCCGCCTGCGCCGAGCTGGCCCGAGTGCTCAAGCCCGGGGGCCGCCTGGCGGTGACCGTCCCCGCCTGGTGGCCCGAGAAGGTCTGCTGGATGCTGTCCGACGACTACCACGCCCCGGCCGCGGCGGGCGGACACGTGCGGATCTACCGCAAGCGCCGCCTGGCCTGGCGGCTGGCCGCGGCCGGGCTGGCACCGGGCCGGTCCCACCGGGCCCACGCCCTGCACTCGCCCTACTGGTGGCTCAGGTGCGCGGTGGGGCCGAACCGGGCCGTCGGCGAGAGCAGGCCGGTGCGGGCCTACCACCGGCTGCTGGAGTGGGACATAGTCAAACGGCCCCGCCTCACCCGCACCGTCGAGCGGGCGCTCAACCCCGTGCTGGGCAAGAGCCTGGTGCTGTACGCGGCCAAGCCAGCACCCCGCCGCTCCCCTGTCGAAGACCGGGCCGAAGCCGGCGAGAGAGCCGCAGCCGAGACCGAGCCGACGGCCGAAACCGAGACCGCATCTGGGACTGCGTGGGCAACCGAGACCAAGCCGACGGCCGTGACTGCCGACGCGGGAGCGGGCCGTGCCGCCTGAGGCCTGGGCGGGACCGCCGGAGGTGGCCGGGGTGCTGAGCCGGGAAGAGACGGCCCTCACCGCCGCCACCATCGCCGAGTGGCAGCTCCCGTCGGGGATGATCCCCTGGTTCCCGGGCGGCCACGCCGACCCGTGGAACCACGTGGAGGCGGCCATGGCCCTGGCCGCAGCCGGGCTGCGGGGCGAGGCCGAAGCCGCCTACCAGTGGCTGGCCGACATCCAGCGGCCTGACGGCTCCTGGCACCAGTACTACGCAGCCGACGGGCCCGAGCAGCTCAAACTTGACGCCAACGTCATCGCCTACGCGGCCGCCGGGGTGTGGCACCACTACCTGCTGCACGGCGACCGGGGCTTTTTGACTGCCATGGCCCCAGTGGTGTCGAGGGCCATCGACTTCGTGCTGGGCCTGCAGACCCCGAGGGGCGAGATCCTGTGGGCCCGCCACCCCGACGGCACCCCGTGGCCGTTCGCCCTGCTGACCGGGTCGTCGTCCATCGCCCACAGCCTGCGCTGCGCCCTGGCCGTCAGCCGCGAGCTGGGCGCGGAGAGGCCGGGCTGGGAGCTGTCGCTGGCCCGGCTGGCCCACACCATCCGCCACTGCGGCCCCGAGGCCTTCGCCCCCAAGGACCGCTGGGCCATGGACTGGTACTACCCGGTGCTGACCGGGGTGATCGACGGCGAGGCGGGCCGGGCCCGGCTGGCCGGCGGCTACCGGACGTTCGTGAGGGACGGGGAGGGGGTGCGCTGCGTCAGCGACCGGGAGTGGGTGACGACGGCCGAGACCTGCGAGTGCGCCATGGCTTTCGCCGCCGCCGGCGACCGGACCCGGGCCCTGGAGCTGTTCGGTTGGGCCCAGAAGCTGCGCGACCCCGACGGCCGCTACCGCACCGGGATCGCCTTCCCCGACCAAGTGGCCTTCCCCCCCGACGAGCGCACCACCTACTCAGCCGCGGCCGTGATCCTCGCTGCCGACGCCCTAGAAGGCCGCAGCCCGGCCTCATCGCTGTTCACCGACAAACACTCCCTCCCCCCCATCCTCAACCTAGACCCCGCCACCCCCAACCCAGCCAGCCTCAACCGACGCCACCGCTGAACACGGTGACTACCTCAAACGAAATTCTCCTTGCCGCGTACAGGCGAGCTTCAGCTATCCAACTTGCTAATATCGACATCTACCAGAACCTTGCGCCAAATCAACTTGATCTCTTCTATACGGACGAAGAACTTGAGGCTCTACTTACAGCAAGGCTAACCGGTTCAGCACTGACTGGACCTTTACGCACCAGATCTAAACTGGCCAAGCAATTAGTTTCAATGGCCATGGGATATAAAGTTCCAATTTCATTCAAAAAGAAGCAGCCCCGATTTCCCGGTCAGAATCTTGACGTATATGTACAGGTGAGCGACAACCTCCAAATCTGGAATCAGGATGTATTTCCTAATCAAAGATACGTGCTGATACGTCCTAACAGCAAAGGTATTATTCAAACTATTCGTGTCGTAAGAGGTCAACAGATAATCCAATGGGATCGCACAGACACTTTAACTTCAAAGTACCAAGCTAAGCGCAAAGAAGGGCGAATAGGTTCTGCCTTAGTGAGTTCTCACGATACAGACAATTTCAATGAAAAACTTCACCCGATTCAAGTGTCACCTGACGTACTAGCTTTACAAGGTTCTGGTCAGCCACCTACACCTAGAAAGGTTCTACCAATTGCCGAGATCTACGCGAAGCTTCTTAATCTAGTAGGACGAAGGTTGCCAGCCGTTGACCTAGAACAAGACCGAGTTCGAGGTGAGCTACTTCAGGCTGTTGTCTGCCAGGAACTCGGACTAGGGAGCCACGATAACCACGGACAATGGCCAGATATAGTATCCCAAGCACTTGAAGTGAAACTACAGACATCTCCCACGATTGACCTTGGAATGGTTCTGCCGACCGATGAGTCACCAGCCCTTACGCTTGGACATGGCCTTCAGCATTGCGATGCTAGATACCTTGTAGCATACGGTCAACCTAGAGATCTAGCTACAACCATAACCGAAATAGTAGTTGTAACCGGTAGAGACTTTCTCTTGGAGTTCACCCAATTCGCTGGGCTCGTGCAAAACAAAAAGCGTCAGATAAAATTACCGAGAGGGCTCTTCCAATCTGAAAGCTGACCACACAAGCGCATTTAGTTCCTTAAAGTCACCCGCCATGCGTAGTCCACGTATTTGTTCTACAAGATCTTTAGTCGGTCGAGGTATTGGCAGGCGCTTGATATACTGTGCCATAAATCTTCGACGACCTGAATAAAGAAAATTTCCACACGTGGTGTCATAGAACCAAGTACAGAAGCTAGAGTTACACACAGCAACAACTAATTCAGCCAAATCATCGTCTTCTACAACCATCCAATAGCAATCACCATTTACAATAGATCCAGATCGATCGAAGGCAAACCGTGGTAGTTCAGCTATATCCGGGAACACAATTTTTGGGAGTGACCAGAGTGCCGGCTTTTGAGGTACCCAGATTTCATACCACTTCCGTCCACTTTCAATCAAATATTTTCGACTTTGAAGACGGTCTCTGTGAGCTTCCAAATATGCACTGGCCCTAGGAAATTCTTTTAGATCTATGGCAACTGCTCGACCATCTTTATCTTGATGTGGATAGAGAATGCGACGACCATCAGGCTGTGCAATCCATCGTTCGATATTATGATGTGTCAGTAAGGGACGAAGTAATACTGATTCAGGCTGTAAATCTTCGGGCAACTGATCCCAATCTGACCTAATGAAGATGAGATCTGCCGTAGTCTTTACTCCAACATGAATCCTGCCCAATGAACCCAACTCAGTTACATCTGATTGCCTTAAAGTTTGCAGTTGCATTCTACTATTGCTATCTATAGGATTCCAAGGCATGTCCGATCCATTATTGTGATCTAGCGTTCCGCTACGAATCAAAAAGGTGCGACTTCCATCACTCACCAGACCATGGTGCCGCTCTATAAGAGCATCAAGGATGGAACCGGCAGAAGGCTCACATTCAGTTTTAGAAGATGTCTTTGCTTCATAAATAGAGCGGAAGGTAGTTTCAGTGCTATGTCTTGAACCATTGGGAGATTTAGCCCCCGAAATTATGACTGGCAAAACGGCGGCTTCAAATAACTTAGTATCACCTAGATCAACAATCTCATCTATCTCAAGTTCCGCTAACAGCAACTTCCTCATAGCGCGACCAGAACGGTTCGTTAAGAATTTATTGGAGCAAAGTAATCCAATAGCCCCCTTAGGTGCTAAAGCATATATCATCGCCACAGCAAAAGCGTGATATAGATCAATTCGGTCACTTAGACCGAACTGTCCACTAAGTTCTTGAGATATAGTTGCTCCTAGTATCTGTGTACGAACATAAGGAGGATTAGAAATCACAAGATCAAAATCAAGATGCGCCAATTCTTCTGTATCACAAAGTAATCCTATTTGACTTTGAGAATGAGCGATTATATTTAAGAAGTTTGCACATCTTAAAGTTTTTCCCGGAAATCCTGCTAATCTAGAACTTGCTATATCGATAGCCTCAGCATCAATATCATACCCAACAATTTCCTTGACATGCACACCATGTTTTTCAGCAACTGATATGGCCGCAAGTAGCAGCTCTCCGTCACCACATGCCGGGTCTAAAATTCTCACTTCCCTTGTCTTTTCTAAGGGTTTGAACGCTTGATGAGCAAGAAACTTTGCAAGAGCTGGTGGCGTATAAACAATTCCATCAGCCTTTTTGGGATCGGAGCGGTGTCTATCGATACGTGTAGCTTTCATGCAAGTCACGGTTACCTTTATATCATATGATAAAAGTTAGAAGTATAACTCTAGTTTAATCATTATTGCACTCTACCATAAAGCCAAGCTAGCAGTCGAGGTTGGTGCGGTGGAGGATGCGCAGAGAGCCTACGGCGGGGGTCTCGGCGAAGGCGCCTGAGTCGAGGGCCCGGAGGTAGATCTCGTAGGGGGGGCGGCCACCGTCGGCCGGATCGGGGAACACGTCGTGGATGGCCAGCAGGCCGCCGGGGGCCACATGCGGGGCCCAGCCCTCGTAGTCGGCGCGGGCCGGTTCGGGGCCGTGGCCGCCGTCGATGAACACCAAGGCCAGCGGCCCGGCCCACGCCGCGGCCACCGCGGGCGAGTCGCCCACCACCGCCACCACCGTGCCCTCCAGCCCGGCGTCATGCACGGCGCGGCGGAAGAAGGGCAGCGTGTCCATCACCCCCAGCTCGGGGTCGACCAGCTCGGGGTCGTGGTGCTCCCAGCCGGGCTGGTTCTCCTCCGACCCCCGGTGGTGGTCCACCGCGAACAGCACCCGGCCCCGGCTCTGGGCCGCCGCCCCCAAGTAGATGGCCGACTTGCCGCAGTAGCTGCCCACCTCCAGCAGGGGGCCGGGGACCGCCAGCGACATGGCCGCCTCGTAGAGGGCCAGCCCCTCGTCGGGGGGCATGAACCCCCGGGCTCCCTCGGCCGCTCGGCGGAGCCGGTCGGGCATCACCGGCCGGAGATCACCGCCCCGAACGGCCGGCTAACACCGGACCGCCACCCAGTTGGGCGGCCCCGCCGCGCGCCGATCACGGCACGTGCCCCGAGGGCTCAAATGCCGGACCGCCGCCCAGTTGGCTAGCTCCACTTCAGACAGACCGCCGATCCGGTTGGCCAGCCCGACTTCGACTGGAGATCACCGCCGAGCGCCGGCCTCGGCTGCTCCGGCCAGCTCTACGTCGTCTGGGGCGGGCAGCGGCCACATCACCCGGTCCAAGAACAGGTACTTGGCCACCCAGACCATCCCGTAGGCGGCGAGGTTGCCGGCCAGCACCAGAACGGTGCGGTCGGTGAACCGGTCCACCAGCTCCACCGCCAGCGACGACAGCAGCAGCCCGGCCCCGGCCATCACCCAGAACGGGACCACCTCGCCCCTCACCCGGTGGGCGCCGCCCTGCTGCCACACCCAGGCCCGGCTGAGCAGGTAGGCGGGGAGGGTGCTCACCATCCAGGCGGCCAGGTTGGCCCCCACCGCCCGCATCCCCAGCACCCCGTAGCACACCGCCAGCGTCGTCATGCCCACGGTCACGTTCACCGCCGAGACCCCGCAGTACCGCAGCGCCTTGGCGCCGTGGTCACGGCGCAGCCGGGCCAGCCCCGGTTTGATCTCCCCCCTCATCACCATTGGAGGCTACCGGCGCCGGAGGGCGGCCCGGGTCCGCCATGATGGTCCCATGCCCGACGCCCCCGGCCAAGACGCCCTCGACGCGGTGGTCCGAGTCCTCGACCTCGAGCCCATCGAGGTCAACATCTTCCGGGGCGCCACCCCCGACGAGGACCGCATCCGGGTGTTCGGGGGCCAGGTGGCCGGGCAAGCCCTGGTGGCCGCGGCCCGCACCGTCGAAAGGGGCACGGTCCACTCCCTGCACGCCTACTTCCTGCGGCCCGGCGACCCCAAGATCCCCATCCTCTACGAGGTGGACCGCATCCGCGACGGGCGGTCGTTCACCACCCGCCGGGTCATCGCCATCCAGCACGGCCGGGCCATCTTCCAGCTCGCCGCCTCGTTCCACGCCCCCGAGGACGGCTACCAGCACCTCGATCCCATGCCCGCCGCCCCCGACCCCGACACCCTTGCGGGCCGGGCCCGAGCCGCAGACGCCGCCCTGGACATCCGCTACGTGACGGCCGGACCCCTGGGCCGCACCAAGCCGCAGCCCCCCACTCAGCAGGTGTGGATGCGGGCCAACGGGACCCTCCCCGACGACCCGGTGCTGCACACCTGCCTGCTCACCTACGCCAGCGACCTGACCCTGCTCGACACCACGCTGCTCCCCCACGGCACCAGCGTGCTCGACCCCGGCATCATGATGGCCAGCCTGGACCACGCCATGTGGTTCCACGGGCCGTTCCGGGCCGACGAGTGGCTGCTGTACGACCAGCACACCCCGGCGGCCACCGGAGCCAGGGGCCTGGCCTCGGGCCGGGTGTTCACCCGGGCCGGGCGGCTTGTGGCCTCGGTGGTGCAGGAAGGCCTGATCCGGAGGATCGGTTGACCAGATCTGCCGGCTCGGAGCGGCGGCGCTCACGCAGGCGGGACACGGTGAACGCCATCACCGGGCTGGGCCGATCCCGATCTCTCGCAGCGGCGCTCACGCGGACGCGGGACACGGTGAACGCCGTCACCGGGCTGATCCGATCCCGTTCTCTCGCAGCGGCGGCGCTGGCGGTGATGCTGGCCACGGTGGCGGCAGCCGCGGCCTGCGGGCGCGACGACCCCCTGACCGACCCGGTCCCCACGGTGCCGACAGTGACGGCGGCGACCAGCGACGGGGCAACCTCCGCCGGCGGCGACGGCGACAGTGACGGCAGCCGCGGCGGCGATCGGGCCGCGGCCGACGACGCGGTCCCGGCCGGTGTAGACGACCCGGCCGGCCCGCCCCCGACCGCCATTGAGCCGGGCGATCCGCCCGTGGCCGTCTTCGGCGACCTCGACGCGGCGGAGGTGGCCGTGGAGACGGTCATCGTCCTGGACGCACCCATCGACATGGCCGTGGCCCCCGGCGACGACATGGTCTGGGTGGCGGAGCGGGCCGGCCGCGTGCTGCGGGTCGATCTGGACCGGGGCGCGGTGGCCGAGACGGTCCTGGACATCAGCGCCGAGACCACCACCGACAGCGAGCGGGGCCTGCTGGGGCTGGCCGTCACCGAGGACTGGCTCTACGTCGACTACACCGACCTCGACGGCCACAGCCGGATCGAGGCCTTCGAGCGGGCCGGGTCGGGCCTGAGCGGCCGGCGGCGGCTGATCCTGTTCCAAGAGCAGCCCTACTCCAACCACAACGGCGGGGCGGTGCGGATCGGTCCTGACGGCTTTCTCTACGTCGGCTTCGGCGACGGCGGATTGCGCGGCGATCCCCTGGACGCCGGCCAGGACCCGTTCTCGTGGCTGGGGGCCATCTTGCGCATCGACCCGACCCCCGAGGCGGCCGAGCCCTACGCCGTGCCCGAGGACAACCCCTTCGCCGACGGCGCCGAGGGCCGCCCCGAGGTGTTCATCACCGGCGCCCGCAACCCGTGGCGATTCTCCTTCGACGCGGCCACCGGCGACCTGTGGGTGGCCGACGTGGGCCAGAACGACTACGAGGAGGTCACCCTGCTGCTGGCCGCCAACCGGGGCGGGGCCGGCGCCAACCTGGGCTGGCGGCTGCGCGAGGGCCTGCACCAGTTCAGAGGCGACCGGCCGGCCGGCAACGTCGACCCGGTGTGGGAGTACGGGCGGAACCGGGGGTGCAGCGTGACCGGCGGCTACGTGTACCGGGGGTCCGACATCGCCGACCTGGCCGGCGCCTACGTGTTCGGCGACCTGTGTACCTCGCGCCTGTGGGCGGTGTCCATAGCCGGCGGCGCCGTCTCGTTCCGGGATTTTGGAGTGGACATTCCCGGCGACGACCTGGTCTCCTTCGGCCAAGACGCCGACGGCGAGCTGTACACCCTGTCCCTCAACGGCCCCATATCCCGGATCAAGCCCGGCTGAGGGTCTGGCCGGACCCGTGGCGGGCGCCGCCGCTAGCGTTGGGGCCGCCGCCAGCCGCACGCCGCCGAGGAGCCATGGTCGCCGTCACCGAGTGCATCGAAGTGACCGACGAGCTGGTCGAGGCCATGGACCGGCTCGTTCCCCAGCTCTCCGCCTCCAGCCCGCCCCCCACCCGGGCGCAGCTCGAGCAGATCGTGGCCTCTCCGGCCACCGCGCTGCTGGTGGCCCGGGACGAAACCGGGATCGTCGGGTCGCTCACCCTGGTCGGCTTCCGCATCCCCACCGGACTGCGGACCCGCATCGAAGACGTTGTGGTGGACGAGCGGGCCCGGGGCAAAGGGGTGGCCCTCGCGCTCAACCGGGCCGCGCTGGAGATGGCCCGGGCCATGGGCGCGGCGGGCACCGACTTGACCTCGCGTCCGTCGCGGGCCGCGGCCAACCGCCTCTACCAGAAGATGGGGTTCGAGCAACGGGACTCCAACGTCTACCGCTACCGGCACGGGGCCCCCGAGCCGCCGACGTAACCCGACCCATGCCAGAGAACGCCGAAACTCCGCCCGCTGCCGCGATAACCAAACTCCCGTCACGCCGAACCGCCGCGGCCGGTGCCCGAGCCGTGAACGCCGAACCGCCAGAACCCGACCCGTGAACACCGAAACACCGCCGGAGCCCGGCGAGCTGTGGCGACCGTCGGCTGAGAGGGTCGCCGGGGCCAACCTCACCCGGTTCCGGGCCTGGCTGCGCGACCGCGGCGGCCCGCGCACCGACGGCTTCGAAGAACTGCACCGGTGGTCGGTGGAGCACCCCGAGAGGTTCTGGGCCGCGGCCTGGGACTTCTGCGGCGTCCGGGGCGAGCGGGGCGAGCGCCTCGTCGCCGGCGCCGACGAGCCCGAGATGCACCGCACCCGGTTCCTGCCCGACGCCGTCTTGAACGCGGCCGAGAACCTGCTCGGCGACCCCACCGACGAGCCCGCCCTGGTGTTCCGCGACGAGGACGGAACCGCCGTCGACCTCACCCGGGCCGAGCTGCACGACATGACCGCCCGCATCCAGAAGCTGCTGGCCGAGACCGGGGTCGGCCCCGGCGACCGGGTGGCGGCCTGGATGCCCAACCGGCCCGAGGCCTGCGCCGTCATGCTGGCCGCGGCCGGGCTGGGGGCGGTGTTCAGCTCCACCTCCCCCGACTTCGGAGCCGACGGCGTGCTCGACCGCTTCGGCCAGATCGAGCCGTCCGTCCTCTTCGCCGCCCCCCACTACAACTACGGCGGCCGCCGCCGCGACTGCCTGGACCGACTCGGCCCCATCTCCGCCGGCCTGAGCGCCAGGCGGACCGTGGTGGTGGAGCCGGGCTGGCTCGACGGCTACGACGCCGGGCCGGTGCAGTTCCGGCCCCTGGCCTTCGACCACCCCTGGTGCGTGCTGTACTCGTCGGGCACCACCGGCCGGCCCAAGTGCATCGTGCACCGGGCCGGGGGCGTGCTGCTCAAGCACCTGGTGGAGCATCAGCTCCACTGCGACGTGCGCCCCGGCGACCGGGTCTTCTACTACACCACCACCGGGTGGATGATGTGGAACTGGCTGGTGTCGGCGCTGGCCAGCGGGGCCGCGGCGGTGCTCTACGACGGCTCGCCCGCCCATCCCGACCACAACCGGCTGTTCGACCTGGCCGACGAGGCCGGCGTCACCCTGTTCGGCACCTCGGCCAAGTTCGTCGACGCCTGCGGGAAGGCCGGCATCCGCCCGGCCGCCACCCACGACCTGTCGACGGTGCGGACCATCACCTCGACGGGGTCGACGCTGGTCCCCGAGGGCTTCGACTGGGTGTACGAGAACGTCAAGGCCGACGTGCATCTGGCCTCGATCTCGGGCGGCACCGACCTGTGCGGCTGCCTGGTGGCCGGCGACCCCACCGCCCCGGTGCGGCGGGGCGAGATCCAGCGACCCGGCCTGGGCATGGACACAGACGTGGCCGACGGGGCCGGGCGGTCGCTGCCGGCGGGGGCCGAGGGCGAGCTGGTGTGCCGCAACCCGTTCCCGTCCATGCCGCTGCGGTTCTGGGACGACCCCGGCGACGCCCGCTACCGGGCCGCCTACTTCGAGCGCATCGAGGGGGTGTGGCACCACGGCGACTTCGCCTCCCGCACCCCCGCGGGCGGGTTTGTCATCTCGGGCCGCTCCGACGCCACCTTGAACCCGGGCGGGGTCCGCATCGGCACCGCCGAGATCTACCGGCGGGTCGACGCCATGGCCGAGATAGCCGAGAGCATCGCCGTCGGCCAGCGCCACAGCGGCGACACCAGGGTGGTGCTGTTCGTGGTGATGGCCGAGGGCCACCGGCTCGACGACCGGCTCCGGGCTGAGATCTCAGAGCGGATCCGCACCGGGGTGAGCCCCCGCCACGTGCCGGCGGTGATCGCGGCAGTGCCCGACATCCCCAGGACCCGCTCGGGCAAGATGACCGAGCTGGCGGTGCGGGACGCGGTGGCCGGCCGGCCGGTGGCCAACACCGAGGCGCTGGCCAACCCCGAGGCCCTCGATCACTTCCGCAACCACCCCGACCTAAGCCGATAGCCCCCGCCGAGGCCCCCGCAGGCGACCCGGCCTGAGGCCCGCAGCCGGTAGCGTGGGGCCGTGCCCGCCCCGCCGCCCGGCCGCCCCGAGCCCGAGCACGTGCGCTGGACCGGGCCCCTCCCCGCCCTCCGCCGGCCCGTGCTGATCGCCGCCTTCGAGGGCTGGAACGACGCGGGCGACGCGGCCACCACCGCGGCCCGGTTCATCGCCGACCGCCTGAAGGCCGAGCCCGCCGCCGACATCGACCCCGAGCCGTTCTACGACTACATCGCCACCCGCCCCCGGGTGAGCCTCGACGGCGACCTGAACCGGACGCTGACCTGGCCCGCCAACGGGTTCCGGGCCGCCGAGACGCCGGGCGCCGACCGGGACGCGGTCGTGCTGGTGGGCATAGAGCCCCAGCTCCGCTGGCGGACCTTCTGCGAGCAGATCACGGGCGCGGCCCGGGCCCTGGGCGCCGATCGGGTGATCACCCTGGGCGCGCTGCTGGCCGAGGTGCCCCACAGCCGGCCGGTGGAGGTGTACGGCACCACCGAAGACGAGGGTCTCATGGAGGAGCTGGGGCTGTCGACCTCCACCTACGAGGGCCCCACCGGCATCGTGGGGGTGCTGGCCGCCGCCTGCCGCGACGCCGGGTTTTCCACCATGTCGTTCTGGTCGGCGGTGCCGTCGTACATGCCCGCGGCCCCCTCGCCCAAGGCGTCGCTGGCCCTGATCGACCGGGTGTGCCGGGCCACCGGCATCGACGTGGACGCGGCCGAGCTGGAGCGGGCCGCGGCCGCCTACGAGACCCGGATCGGCAAGCTGGTGGCCGAGGACGACGACACCGCCGAGTACGTGGCCGGCCTGGAGCGGGACTGGGACGCCGACCGGGACCCCGGCCTCCACGGCGACCCCGGCACCCTGGTGGCCGAGGTAGAGCAGTTCCTGCGCCAGAACCCATGACCGGCGGCCGACAGGTAGTCACCCCCGCGGGGGCGTCCACAACCGGCATCCGACAGGGCGCCGTCCCATTGACCGGCGTCCGGCGGTAGGCCGCCCCGTGACCGGGTCCTCCGAAGGCGGCGTCCACGTCCGCACCTGCCCGCTGTGCGAGGCGATGTGCGGCCTGGACGTTCACGTCGACGGCGGCGAAGTGAGGCTGATCCGCCCCAACCGCCGCGATGTCTGGTCCAAGGGCTACATATGCCCCAAAGGAACCACCCTGGGGCACCTGCACCACGACCCGGACCGGCTGCGGGCGCCGCTGGTGCGCAACTCCGCCGGTGAGCTGGTCGAGGCCTCATGGGACGAGGCCTGGTCCCGGTGCGAGGAGCTCATGGGGGCGGTGCGGGAGCGCTGGGGCATCGAGGCGGTCACCGCCTACATCGGCAACCCGGCCGCCCACAACTACTCGATCAGCCGCTACGTGGGCCTGTTCGTGGGCCTAGCCGGGCTTCCCATGATCTACTCGGCGGGCACCGTCGACCAGTGGCCCAAGAACCTGGCCTGCTGGCTCATGTACGGCCACCAGTGGCGCATCCCGGCCCCCGACATAGAGCGCACCGACTTCATGGTGGTGCAGGGCGCCAACCCCCACGCCAGCCAGGGCAGCCTGCTGGCCCATCCCGACGTGCTCGGCTCGCTGGAGCGGGTCCGGGGCCGGGGCGAGGTGGTGGTGATCGACCCCCGCCGCACCGGCACCGCCGCCCGGGCCGACCAGTGGCTGCCGATCCGGCCCGGCACCGACGCCCTGCTGCAGTTGGCGGTGGTGAACGTGCTGTTCGCCGAAGGCCTAGTGCGGCTCGGACATCTCGCCGGGCGGCTCAAGGGCGTCGATGAGGTGCGGCGGCTGTCCGCCGATTTCGGGCCCGAGCGGGTGGCCGCAGCCTGCGGGACCGATCCCGAGGCCATCCGCGGCCTAGCCCGGCGATTCGCGGCGGCCGACAGGGCGGTGTGGTACGCCCGCATCGGCACCTGCAACCAGGAGTTCGGCACCCTGGCCTCGTGGCTGCCCGACGTGATCTGCGCCCTCACCGGCAACCTGGACCGGGAGGGAGGGCTGATGTGGGCCAAGCCGGTGGCCTGGTCGATCGCCCTGCGGCCCCGGGAGGAGCCCGTCGAGATCGGGCGCTGGACCAGCCGGGTGCGGGGGGCACCCGAGGTGATGGGCCAAGTGCCGCTGTCGTGTCTGGCCGAGGAGATCGACACCCCCGGCGACGGCCAGATCAGGGCCCTGATCGTGATCTGCGGCAACCCGGTGATCTCGGCCCCCGACTCGGGGCGGCTCGACGCGGCCCTGCCCCAGCTCGACTGCATGATCTCGCTGGACAACGCCCTGAACGAGACCTCCCGCCACGCCGACGTGGTGCTGCCGGGGCTGTCGGCGCTGGAGCAGCCCCACTACGACGAGCTGCTGTGGTCTTGGGCCACCCGCTCGGCGGCCAAGTGGTCGCCGCCGCTGTTCCCGCCCGACGACGGGCGCCCCGAGGAGTGGGAGATCCTGCTGCGCCTCGGCGCCCTGTGCGCCGGCCTCCCCCAGGACGGCCTGGACGTGGCCGGCATCGACGACGGCTACTTCTCGGCCCTGGCCCAGATGGGCGGCGCCGATGCGGCCGCGGCCCTGGCCGCCTCGCCCGAGCCGGGCCCGGAGCGGATCAACGACCTGGCCGTGCGCACCGGCCCCTGGGGCGACCGCTACGGGGAGAACCCCGGCGGGCTGACCCTGGAGGCGATCAAGCAGTCCCCCGACGGGATCGACATGGGGCCGATGGTTCCCCGCATCGACGAGATCGTGACCCACTCCGACGGCATGGTCGACCTGGCCCCCGGCTACATCACCGCCGACCTCGAGCGCCTGGCCCGCCGGCTCGACCGCCCGGCCGAGCCGCTGGTGCTGACCAGCCGCCGCCATCTGCGGTCCAACAACTCCTGGATGCACAACGTGGGGGTGCTGGTGAGCGGGCGGGAGCGCTGCACCCTGCTGATCCACCCCGACGACGCGGCCTCGTCCGGGGTGGAACACGGAGGGATGGCCCGGGTGGCGTCGGTGAACGGCCGGATCGAGGTCCCGGTGGAGGTCAGCGACGAGATGATGCCGGGGGTGGTGTCGCTGCCCCACGGCTGGGGCCACGACAAGCCCGGCACCCGCCAGTCGATCGCCCGCGAGCACCCGGGCGTCAACAACAACCTGCTGGCCCCACCCGACTTCGTGGACGCCTTATCCGGCAACGCCGCCGTCAACGGCATCCCCGTAGAGATAACCCCCGCCTGACCCGGCCGATGCTGTTACACAACAAGAGGTCGTAAAACCCAACTTCGTTATATTCGCCGGTGTCTAAACGATCTCGGCTCCGGTGAGCGGCGGGGCCTCACGGCGCAGGACGGCGAGAGCCTCATCAATCTCTTGGCACAGCAGATGACTGCCGCCCGCGGCCGTGAAGGCGTCGCGGGCGTGGACGGCCATGTCGTGAGCCAACTGGACCATGCCCGGCAGTTGAACTCCGGCGTCCGTCCATTGCTGCTCCACGTCGTTGGCGTAGTTGGCCTTGACGTGCCAAGCCGACATCTCTTCAATGCTCACGCTCGCAGCCCGGATGATCTCTGAGAGTTCGCGATGGAGCGAGGCGGACTCGACCTGCTTGAGCAGTTTTCCGATGTCGTGCCTGTGGGCCGGGGAGATCCCGGCCACGGTAATCACCGTCTTGACGGCCAACTCAATCACATCGGCGGCGTGGCCGCAGACGAACCGCCGACGGTTTCGCAGGTATTCCTCGCGTCGGGCCGAGTCTTCTGCGGCCGCCTCGTAACGGCCCGGGATCAGCCGCTCCGTGAGTTGCTGCAGGTGGTCCCTCAGATCCCGGCACCGGTTTGTCGCCTCGGCCAGGTTCGTGGCCGCTCTGCTCATCGGTTTCCCCCAGTCGGGCTCGGTTCGAGGCTCCCTCTGAAGGAGCGATATCAGCTCTCCGGCCAGACTCGCCTCAAACGAAGACGACACATGCCCAGTGCGGGTTCTCCACTCAACCAGATCAGAGAGTTGGACGTCCACCCGGTGCGAAGCGGCGGTTCGAGCCGCGTCGGCCAGTTGGCCAGCTAGCCGGCCTCGATCCCGGTAGTCGCCCAAGTCGTCAACCAGAACTACCAAGTCGATGTCGCTGTCGGAGACGGCCTCGCCCCGGGCCACCGACCCGAACAGCATCACCCTCGCCACATCCGGGTGGGCCGCGCCGATGGCCGCGGCAGCGGCCCGGGCCTCCTCCACGGTGGGCGGACGGGAAGCAGAAGCAACCGCGGCGGCCATGGTCACATCCTACGTCGGCTCGCTCAGTCCGGCTCAACCGGCGGCGACGCGTATGATCTCGGCAGGCACCAGAGCTTTGTCAGAACTGGTCGAAAAACGCAGTGTCGATAGATACGTCTTCAACCATCTCAACTCTCACACCCAACCTGTACTGCTTCAACAACTCGCAGAGATCATTGCCATCCACTAAGTCTACCAGTGGCGCGCCATCTCGAGTTGCTTCTCTGCGCGCATCTTGAGTAAACGATGCGGTCGAAATCAGCAAACCTTGTTCGCCTCTACCACTCATAGCACCGCGAAAGTCGCGTACCTCTTTAGAGCCAACCGGATTACGCCAGCGTTTACACTGAAAGTAGACACGAAATGATACAAGAGAGATCCGGTGGATGCCAACACCATCCAAACCTCCGTCGCCGCTTTTACCAAGTACCTCTACATTACGGAAGCCGGCTTCTCGAAGAAGCCGCTGCGCTAGTCTCTCAAATGAACTAGTGGTGTGTCTCCATTTTGGTGAGGGTGGCTTTGCCTCGTTTGACTTTGGCGATGATGTCGTCGGCGGGTTTGGTCCAGGCGAGGGGTTTGGGGTTGTGGTTCCAGTTCTGGGCCCAGGTGTCGATGGTCTCGGTCAGCTCGGCGACGGAGCTGAAGCTGTTGTCGGTGAGGGCTTTGCGGGTGAGCACGGAGAACCAGGCTTCGATGAGGTTGAGCCACGACGCCGAGGTGGGGGTGAAGTGCAGGTGCCAGCGTCGGCGCCTGGGGTGGGCGAGCCAGGTGCGCACGGGCTCGGATTTGTGGGCTGAGAGGTTGTCGAGCACGATGTGGATATCGAGATGGCGCGGGGTGTGCAGGTCGATCCATTTGAAGAAGGCCAGCACGTCTCGGCCGGTGTGGCGTTTGCGGGTCTGGTGCAGGACCTCTCCGGTGGCGACGTTGAGCGCGGCGAACAGGTCGGTGGTGCCACAGCGCTTGTAGTCGTGAGTCATGGTCCGGGCCCGGCCCGGGCGCATCGGCAGCGACGGCTGGGTCCGGTCGATGGCCTGGCACTGGGTTTTCTCGTCGAAGCTGAACACCGCGGCCCGCTCGGGCGGGTCCGCGTACAGGCCCACCACGTCGACCAGCTTGGCCTCGAAATCGGGGTCGGTCGACAGCTTGAACGTCTCGGCCCGCCACGGCCGCAGGCCCCGCGACCTCCAGATGCGCGCCACGGTGTCCTTGCCCACCCCGTGGCGGGCGCCCAGCGACCGCGTCGACCACGCCGCCGAGCCGTCCTCGGGCACGCTGTGCAAGGTGTCGTCCACGATCGCCTCCACCGTCGCCGCGGGGATCTGGGGCTTGCGGCCCCGGCCCGGCGCCACAACCCCCACACCCGACACCCCCGACTCCGCGAACCGGTTGCGCCAGCGCCGCACCGTGTCCTCATGCGAGCCCAGCGCCCTGGCCGTCGCCCGCACCGAAGCCCCGCCGGCCAAAGCCAACAGGGCCTTGGCCGTCACCACCCGCCGATGAGGCTCAACCCCCGACTTGGCAAGACGCTCCAGCGCCTCCCGATCCCCAGCCGACATCTCCAGAATCTGTGTCATGCCACCACACTACACCACCACATCATTTCAGCGACGGACCACTAGGTGCCATATCTAAGAGTCTCGTTACTAAGACCTCCTGCCATTCGGATTCTAATTCCGAATCTGAATCTGTTTCATCTGTATTTTTGGTTCTATCTTGAGGCAGTCTTCTACGGTCACGCAATATCGTGCGCCATCTGGACATCTCGGACAGTATTTGATTCTCGCTAACAGTCAAGCCTTTTTCTGTCAAAGACCAAACAGCCCTTGCTGAGTTCGTCACCATCCCAATATTTTTGAGGTATGTGCGAGCCCACGCCAAACGGTACTCTATCTTAGATACACCGGTTGACATACTCGAAGACAGTTGTTCCTCATTGAAGTTCTCAGCTTCAATGACTCGTTCATTTATCTCCGTTATATGACCAGAGCCGCCAAGCTCGCGAAGAGCCGTCACGGTCGGTGCCATGAGTTCCTCTGATGCCGGAACCCCAGAATCTGCAGACATTTACTGCGACCCCAGCATTAGGGGCTTCAGCGTCCCGCCGGGGCGGGGAGGTTGGATTCGATCCAGTCGATGACCTCGGCCAGCACGTCCAGGCCGGCGGGCTCGTTGAACACCTCGTGGCGCAGGCCGTCGTACACCCGGCGCTCGGCACCCGCGGCGGTGGCCAGGATCTCCGAGGAGGCGGCGGGCACGAGGCCGTCGTCGCTGCCGTGGACGCACATGACGGGGATTTCAAGGCGGTCGAGGCGGGCCCGGGTGCGGGCCATGGCCCTCAGCAGCTCCCAGCCGAGCGAGACGGTGACCTCGCCGTTCCACAGGGGGTCGGCCGCGGCCCTCGCGGCCGCCTCGGGGTCGGACGACAGCAGCGACAGGTCCCGGTTGATCGACACCGGGGCGGCCGCGGCCAGCGAGGCCAGCACCGGACCGGCCAGATACAGCAGCTTCTGGGGCGAGTCCAGGACGTAGCCCAGAGCCGGGGCCGACACGGCCAGCAGGTCGGGACCGGGCCGGCCCTCGACGCAGTAAGACAGGGCCATCAGCCCGCCCAGCGAATGCCCCAGCATCACCACGGGCAGGCCCAGGCCGCGGACCTCGGCCATCTGATCCTCGACGTCGTCGAGGTACTGCGACCACTGGTCCACATGGCCCCGGCGGCCGCCGGAGCGGCCGTGGCCCCGGTGGTCGGTGGCCACCGTCTCGAAGCCCCGGCTGGCCAGGGCCGAGCCCACGTGCTCGTACCGGCCCGAGTGCTCGGCCACCCCGTGCAGCACGTAAACCGCCGCCCGGGCCGGCCCCGCCGCGTGCCAGCGGCGGCGGAGTTGGATCAGGCCGTCGCGGGTGACGCCGTAGTCGACGTCGGAAGCCGTCAGGGCCTCGACGGCCACGGCTCAGGCCTCGGGCACGCCCCGCCACGGCGGGGTGCGGGGCAGGTCGAACATCACGTCGATGGGCTCGCCCCGGATGGCCCTAAAGGCCCGGTCGGCCCACAGGTCGGGCCGGGCCGTGGGCTCGGGAAGGCCGCCCTCGGCGAAGAAGCCCACATCGGTGCATTCCAGCGGGTGGGGCTGCAGTTCGCCCCCGGTCATCCGGCAGTGGAACACCAGCGACACGGACGGGATTCGGGTGAAGCCCCGCCGCATTCCGTCGAGCACGGCGATGGGGCGGATCACCTCGCACTCGATCCCGGTCTCCTCGGCCACCTCCTTGACCACTACCTCCGAGGGCGAATAGCCCACGTCGGACCAGCCGGTGGGATACAGCCACACCCCGAAGTCGGCCCGGCGCACCAGCAGCAGCTTGCCCTCGTCGTCGCCGACCACCGCGCCCACGGTGAGCTTGGGGGTCACGTACCCGGCCACGCCCACCCCGACCCGGTCCAGCCACTCCTCGACCTGGTGGCTGGCGTCCACGCCCACCGCGCTGTGGGAGCGGATGTCGGCGGCCACGGCCAGAACCTCCTCGAAACGCTCCCGCTCGTACTGGCTCTGGGTGAACCCCAGGCCGGTGCTGGCGATGCCGGCCAGAGTCTCGGCCCAGCGCACCAGATCGGCCTCCGAGGCCGGACGCCGGGGCTGATCGCTCACCCGGGCACCCTACCCGGTGGCCGTGGGCCGTCCGCGGGCCAGCGAATCCCGGCGGCGGACGCCGAAAGGGTCAGCGGGGACAATGCTGCCGCCTCCACCCACCGCGATAGGCCACGTTCTGGGGGATCAATCAGTCGATCTGCGGAGCAGGGCCAATGCTGCCGCCCCCACCCACCGCGATAGGCCACGTTCTGGGGGATCAATCAGTCGATCTGCGGAGCAGGGCCAATGCTGCCGCCCCCACCCACCGCGATGGCCGAGGCCGCGAGCAGGGTGCCGGTCAGTAGGGCCAGTGGCCGCCGCGGTGGCCCAACAGCCGGGTTAGGGGGGCGAGGCGGGCGACGATGAGCGCCTTCACCGCCAGGTTGCGCAGGAACCACGGCAACTGGGCGGCCTGGCGGCCGGCGTTGGCCAGGCGGCCGCGGGCACCGAGCCGCGTCCTCCGATACTCGGCCAGGGACCGGCGCCGGCCGACGTAGCGCCAGTCGGCGCCGATGAAAACGGTGGTCAGCAGGGCCAGGGTCACGCCCACCGAGCTGAAAGCGTCGTGGACCTGCATGGTCCCGCCGGGCCGGACCCGCCCGCCCCATTCGGTGAGATCGAAGCGGGCCGGGCCGAACCGGTGGGCGCCGTCGACGTAGAGCAGGTCGATGCCGCCGTCTACGGCGCCGCCCGCCGCGGCCGAGGCCAATCGGACGTGGCGGACCCGCTCGGACAGGCCGGCCGCGGCCAGATTGGCCTCGAAAGCGGCCCGGTCGGCTTCGCCCCGGGCCGGCTCGGGGGCGATCTCCCGGGGGCCGCGGTCGCCGCCCGCATGAGGGTCTATGGCCACCACCTCGGCCCCGGCCGGAGCAGCCGAGGCCAGCAGGATGGTGGACCGGCCCCGGAAGCTGCCGATCTCCACCACGACGGCATCGGGCCCCAGCCCGGAGGCTCGGTCGTAAAGCAGGCGGGCCTGGCCCTCGCTCAGCCAGCCCTCCACGCCCGACGCCCGCGCCCACACCCCCTCAAATCCCCCACCGGGACTACCGGTCACCGGGCCGCGTCGTGTTCGGCGAGTAGGGCGGGCAGGCGCCGGAAGAACACCGAGCGAGCCAGGGCGTCGGCGCATCCGGCCGCCACCGCCGAGGCCAGCGCCTCGCCGTCAACATGAGGACCGTAGGCCACCACCGGGGGACCGATGGCGGCCGCCGCGGCCGGGTCGATGCCAGCGGCCAAGTCCAACACGATGAGATCGGCGCCGGCCAGTGCCGGACCGCCGAGGTCGGCCACCACCATCGCGTCCAGCACAGCCGAGCGGATGCGGCTGGCATCCATGAGATCGCGGGTGACGGCAACCAGACCGCTCACGAGCACCGCCTAGCGGCCACGGTCAGCGGGTGCGGGCCAGGATCTCGCCCACCGGCCCCACCAGCCCGGTTGTGAACGGGCCGAACTCGGCGTAGGCGGCCGAGGCCCGGTCGTAGCGCATGGTGTAGACGGTCTCCTTGAGGTCCTCAAGGCCACAGCCGAACAGCGTCACCCCCCACTCCCAGTCGTCAAGGCCAGTCGAGGCAGTGACGAGCTGCACGATGCGCCCCGCGAACTTGCGACCCGAGGCGCCATGCTCGTACATGAGCTCCTTGCGCTGCTCAAACGGCAGCTCGTACCAGTTCTGTACAGGGTTGCGCCGCTTGGTCATCGGGTAGAAGCACCAGGCCGGCTTGCCCTCGGGCGGCAGCTTCGGGTTGAGCCGCATGTCCGCCATCTCAGCGGGAAGGCCCCGGGCGTACTCGGACAGCTCGGTGATCGACACAAAGCTGTCCACCACCTCCAACCCAGCGCCAGCCAGCGCCGTCTGAAAGTCCCGCAGCTTCCAAGCGTCGGCATCCAGAGCCATAAAGGCCAGCTCAGCACCATGCCCCAAAACGGCCACAGCCACCACCTGGGTCCCCCCCTCCTGTGCCCTCACCACCGCATCCACCACCGCCCCATCGTCACAACCAGGACGACGATCACAAAAAAGATGCAGCACCCCCATCCCCACACCAAGAACAACCGGCTCAATCACGCCAACAGTCTAAGAACCCACCACCGCGGACGGGCCGGAGGCGGCACGAACGCCAGGCCGGTGGGTGGCACGGGGGCAAGGTTTTGCCGCCCCGCGGCAAAACCGCGCCCGTGACAGGACCCGCCGGCCGGACAACGCAACGACCCAGACCGGACAGAGAAGGACCCCAGACCGGCGGCAGCACACCCCAGGCCGGAGGCGGCACGAACGCCAGGCCGGTGGGTGGCACGGGGGCAAGGTTTTGCCGCCGCGCGGCAAAACCGCGCCCGTGACAGGACCCGCCGGCCGGACAACGCAACCGCTAGCCGGACTGGCAAGCGAAATCAGGCGTCGACGTAGATAGTCAAAGCGCCGTCGCGGGCGAAACCGGCAAGCTGCATGCCCGCCGCGTCAGCCGTAGCCGCAGCCAAAGCAGTGGGCGCGCTGACCGCCACGAGGGCCCGGAACCCCCCGGCCCAGGCCTTGTGAACCAGCTCAAAGCTGGCCCGCCCGCTAACCACCAGGCCCCGCCCCGCGGCCGGAAGCTCGCCGTCGAGCAGCAGGCGGCCGACGATCTTGTCCACCGCGTTGTGGCGCCCCACGTCCTCGCGCCCGCAGGTGACCCGGCCGTCGGTCTCCACCACCCCGGCGGCGTGGACGGCGCCGGTGGCCTCAAACAGCTCCTGGGCGGCCCGCAGCTTCTCCGGGGCGGCGGCCAGCGCCCCCCAGGACAGGGCCGGGCCCTCCACCGGCTTCAGCTCGTTCACCAGCTCGTCGATCTCGTCGGTGCCGCAGAAGCCGCACGACGAGGTGGTGGTGGTGAGCCGGGGCCGGGGGGCTGGGGCTCTGCCGCCGGTGGACACCGACACCACGTTGAAGGCGGTGGCCACCGCCGAGCCCGAAGCGCAGTACTTGACCGCGGTCACCGGGTGGCCGTCGAGCAGGCCCTCGGCGAAGCAGAACCCGGCGGCCAGCTCGAAGTCGTGGCCGGGGGTGCGCATGGTGGTGGCCACCCGCACGCCGTCGAGCTCGATGGCCATGGGCTCCTCGGAGGCCAGGCGGTCCGGGCGGCGGTCCGGGGCCGGGCGGCCGTCGGCCCAGGGCCGCACCAGCCACTTCCGGCTCCTAGACCTCGCCGCCACAGTCCCAGGCTAGGGCCCGACTCCCGTCAGCCCCCGACCAGGCCCGCCGACGACGCCCCAAACGCCTGAGCCCTGTCCACTTCGACGGGCACCGTTCCCGGTGAACGAACCGCTCTGAAGCCCCGCGGCTACGCCGAGGGCGCCCTCGACCGCGACGGCAAGCCCGCCTACCGGGCGGTCAGCCCCCTCGAGCCCCGCGGCTACGCCGACGGCGCCTTCGACAGCTCCGATCGCAGGTGGTGGACGAGGTCGGTCTCCCCCATCGCCGCCATCCACAGCTCCGACACCATCGTCGGGCCGGCCACGGTCAGGCGGCGGCGGACCGCGGTGACCGGCTTGGCCGACGGCGCCGCCGCCACCCGGGCCGAGTCCAGCTCCAGCACCAGCCCGTCCGGGGCCGGAGCCGCCGTGCCGGTGTGGACCTCGGCGATCCCCGACGGCTGGGCCAGAACCAGCTCCACCGCGCCGTCGGGCAGGGCCCGCAGATAGCCGGCCTCGGCGTGGAGCGGCTCGCCGGTGGACCGGTCCCGGCTGCGCTGGGTCATGGCCACGAACGGCTTGCCGACGTGGCCGAAGACCAGCTCCTCGGTGTAGGAGAAGCCGTCGATGGTGGGATAGCCGCCGGAACCCGATCCCCGCCAGGTCCCCAGCAGGGGCTCGAGGGGCCGGCACAACCGGTGAAGCTCGGTCACGTCCCGGCGCCGGGAGCGCAGCCGGGCCGGCGGGCCCGGCGATGCCGGGAGGGGAGCTCCGGGGTCAGAAGTCCATGTCGGGCATGCCGCCGCCCGGGCCGCCGGCGGGGGCGTCCTCGGGCATCTCGGCGATGACCGCCTCGGTGGTGAGGAACAGCCCGGCGATCGACCCGGCGTTCTGCAGGGCCGAGCGGGTCACCTTGGCCGCGTCGATGATGCCCGCGGCGATGAGGTCCTCGTAGTCGCCGGTGTCGGCGTTGAGGCCCACCGGGCCCTCCAGGCCCCGCACCTTCTCCACCACGACGCCGCCCTCGAGCCCGGCGTTGACCGCGATCTGCACCAGCGGCGCCTCCAGGGACTTGGACACGATCCGGGCGCCGGTCTGCTCGTCGGCCTCGTCGAGGCCGCCCACCGCGGAATCGACCGCGCTCTGGGCCCGCAGCAGGGTGGTGCCGCCGCCAGCCACCACGCCCTCCTCGATGGCGGCCTTGGTGGTGCTGACCGCGTCCTCGATGCGGTGCTTCTTCTCCTTGAGCTCCACCTCGGTGGCCGCCCCGACCTTGAGCACGGCCACGCCGCCCGACAGCTTGGCCAGGCGCTCCTGGAGCTTCTCGCGGTCGTAGTCGGAGTCGGTGTTGTCGATCTCGCCCTTGATCTGGTTGATCCGGCCGGCCACGTCGGAGCTGTCGCCCGCCCCCTCGACGATGGTGGTCTCGTCCTTGGTGACGATGATCTTGCGGGCCTGGCCCAGCATGTCGGTGCCCACGCTGTCGAGCTTGAGGCCGACCTCCTCGCTGATGACCTGGCCGCCGGTGAGGATGGCCATGTCCTGGAGCATCGCCTTGCGGCGGTCGCCGAAGCCGGGGGCCTTGACCGCGGTGGAGGTGAAGGTACCCCGGATCTTGTTGACCACCAGGGTGGCCAGGGCCTCGCCCTCCACGTCCTCGGCGATGACCAGCAGCGGCTTGCCGCCCTGCATCACCTTCTCGAGCACGGGCACCAGGTCGCGCACGTTGCTGATCTTGGACGCGACCAGCAGCACGTAGGGGTCGTCCAGCACCGCCTCCATGCGCTCGGGGTCGGTGACGAAGTAGGGCGAGATGTAGCCCTTGTCGAAGCGCATGCCCTCGACGGTCTCCATCTCCAGGCCGAAGGTCTGGCCCTCCTCGACGGTGATGACGCCGTCCTTGCCCACCTTGTCGATGGCTTCGGAGATGGTGGTGCCGATCTCGGGGTCCGCCGCGGAGATGGCGGCCACGTTGGCGATCTGGGCCTTGTCGGAGGACACATCGTGGCTGTCGGCGGCGATCGCCTCCACCGCGGATTCCACGCCGGCCTCGATGCCCCGCTTCAGCGACATGGGATTGGCCCCGGCCGCCACGTTGCGCAGCCCCTCGCGGACCATCGACCAGGCCAGCACGGTGGCGGTGGTGGTGCCGTCGCCAGCCACGTCGTCGGTCTTCTTGGCCACCTCTTTGACCAGCTCGGCGCCGATCTTCTCGAACGGGTCCTCCAGCTCGATCTCCTTGGCGATCGAGACGCCGTCGTTGGTGATGGTGGGGGCGCCCCACTTCTTGTCGAGCACCACGTTGCGGCCCTTGGGGCCCAGGGTGACCCGCACCGCGTCTGCGAGCTGGTTCATCCCCCGCTCCAGCGCCCGGCGGGCCTGCTCGTCGAACTGAATGGTCTTGGCCATGTGGAACCTCCGAAAGCCGGACCGGGGCGGCGCCCGGTCGCTAGCACTCTCATGCTTCGAGTGCTAATTCAATCGGGATCGGCCCGGGATGGCAACACGGGCCGCCGGAATAGGCCGGGCGGTTTCGGCTCCCGCCTGCTACCCGCCAGCCACGGCCGGGACGATGCTCACCGTCTCGCCCTCGCCGACGGCGGTGCCCAAGCCGTCGAGGAAGCGCACGTCGTCATCGCTGACGAACAGGTTCACAAACCGGCGCAGCTCGCCCGCCTCGTCAAGGATCCGATCCCGAAACCCGGGATGAGCCGACTCCAGAGCGTCGATCACCTCAGCCACGGTGGACCCCTCCACCGCCACCTCCGAGGCCCCGGCGGTAAGGGGCCGCAAAGTGGTAGGCACTCGAACAGTGACGGCCATGTCGCTCCCCATCTCCTCGCTGGCGCCGGCTCAGCCTCCGCCCCGATGGTACCGGCAACCGACCGGCGCCACGACGCCAGGCCGGGGAGTGGCACGGGGCAAGTCCGGCACCCATGACAGGACCCGCCGACTGGACAACGAAACGGCCAGTCAGAGGCGGCACACGCCAGGCCGGTGGGTGGCACGGGGGCAAGGATTTCGCCGCTTGCCGGCGAAATCCGCGCCCTTGACAGGACCCGCCGGCCGGACAACGAAACGACCAGGACAACGAAACGACCAAGGACAACGAAACGACCAGACAACTAGGCTGTGAGGGTGAGCGACAACGGGACCAGGCTCCGGGGAATCCCCCTAGCGGTGGTCATCGCCTTGGCCATTATCGCGGTGGGCGGACTCATATTGGTGATGAACTGGCTGCTGGGCGCCTTCTTCGCCGTTTTGCGGTGGGTGGTGCTGGCCGCGGTGGTCGTGGTTCTGGGGGCGCTGGTGATTTCAGCCAAAGCCCGGCGCTGACCGGCCCGTCACCGGTCTCCCAGCCGCTCCAGCACGGCCTCGTACACGCAGCGGCCCGGGTCGGCCATGGCCCGCTCGGGGCCGAAACGGGCCGACAGGTCCAGTACCTCCAGGTCCAGGCCCTCCTGGTCCTTCGCTCCGGCGCCCCCGGTGGCGTCGGCGCCGACGACGGCCCACACCGGCACTCCGGCCGCCCGGGCCAGCCGGGCCACGCCCCCCACCACCTTGCCTTCGAAGGAGGTGTCGTCGAGGCAGCCCTCCCCGGTGACCACCAGATCGGCCCCATCGATCCGCCCGTAGAGGTCGGTCTCCTCGGCCACCAGGTCGAACCCCGACACCAGCTCGGCCCCGGCCGCGGCCAGCCCCCCGGCCAGCCCCCCCGCCGCGCCCGCGCCGGGCAGTTCGGCGACGTCGACGCCCCGCTCGTCGGCATACATCTGGGCCAGCCGCTCCAGGCGGCGGGTCAGCAGCTCGACCTGGGCCGCCGACGCGCCCTTCTGGGGGGCGAACACCGCGGCGGCGGCGGTGAATCCGGTGGCGACGTCGCAGGCCACCTCGATGCGCACCCCCCGCAGCCGGGCGGCCGAGGGCATGGCCTTCAGCGCTCCGAGCCCGCCGTCGGTGGTGGCCGAGCCTCCCACCCCCACCAGCACCCGGCGGGCCCCCGCCGAGACCGCGGCCGCGATGAGCTCGCCGACGCCGGCGGTGGTGGCCGCCACCGGGTCGTTGGCCTCCGGGCCGCCGGCCAGGACCAGCCCCGCGGCTTGGGCCGCTTCGATCACGGCCACCTCGCCGCGCAGCCGCCAGGCCGCGGCCACCGGCCGGCCCAGCGGGCCGGTGACGGTCGAGGACCGGTTGGGCCCTCCCAGGGCCTCCAGCGTGCCCTCGCCGCCGTCGGCCATGGGCGCGGGGTCGCAGGTGGCGCCGGCGGCGGAGGCCGCCTCGGCCACCGCGGCGGCCACAGCCGCGGCGGAGGCGGTCCCCTTGAACTTGTCGGGCGCGGCCACCACGTGCATAGCCGTCACTCAGAGCCGATCGGGGTAGGCCAGCATGGGGTAGCCGCCACAGGGTATGGCCGACGCAAGCACCGGCGCGGACTCGCCGGGGCAGGGTATGAACGGCGCGAGCGGGCTCGCCGGGGCGGGCCGGGAGGTCGGGTCAGACCGGGATGACCTCGTCGGCGCCGACGATGACGAAGACGTTGAAGTCCGCCACCTCCTCGGAGTTGGCGATCAGGTCCAGAACGCCCTCGGAGGCGGGGGCGATGATGTCGGCCGGGGCCCGCAGGTGGGTGGCCACCGCCTTGGCGTCCTCGCTGAAACCGGCCCGGTAGTAGATGACCGATACGGCCACGGGGACGTTGACCGCGTTCTTGGCGCCGGTCACGTAGCCGTGGACCCCCAGCAGGTCGGCGGTGCGGCCGGCCAGGCCGACGGTGCCGGTGCCGTTGACCGCGGCGACTTTCACCTGGCTGGGGTCGCGGGTGGGCAGCGGAGCGGCAGCGGTGGTCTCAACCGGCGGGGTTTCGTCCCCGTTTCCACTGCCGTTGCCAGCGGGATCGACAGGACTCTCGCCATTGTCTTCCGAACTCGCATCCTCAGCGGGGGTGGCGGCGGACGACTGGCCTACGCGGGCCTCTGTCCCGTCGAAGCCGGACCTCAGCAGGAAGGCGCCGATGGCCACGGCGATGAGGACGAGCACCACCCCGCGCCCGACCGCGCCGCCAGCCGACCGGCCGAAGGAGCCGTCACCGGCGGCGTACTGGCCCGGGGCGGTCACCGGTGCCTCCTCCGGCCTCGCTCGGGCGCCTTCTCGTGGGGTGTCTTGAGCTTCACGGTCCCAGTTTCCTGCCGCGGCCACCGCAAGGCAAGGACCCTCGGCCCGGGGCCGACGGCTGTATCCATGCGAACAGCTTTGCACATTCTGCCGCCACAATCCCAATTACCCCCGCGACCGCCCAAACTCCCCTACTCTCGAGGACGCTCGATCAGCCGCGAAAGCGGTTTAGGCTCGGGCCGCGCCCGAGTAGCTCAGCAGGCAGAGCGGCTGTCTTGTAAACAGCAGGTCGCAGGTTCGACTCCTGTCTCGGGCTCGGGGGTGAACGGTTGAGCAGGGACCGCCGAAGCCGCCGCCAGGGCCGCCGAAGCCTGTCTCGGGCTCGGGGGTGAACGGTTGAGCGACTGGGGCGTCGGCGTCATCGGCGGAGGCATCGTCGGCCTGGCCGTCGGGCGCGAGCTGGCCCGGCGGCGGCCGGGCGCGCCGGTGGTCGTCTTCGAGAAGGAGGACCGCCTCGGCGCCCATCAGACCGGTCACAACTCGGGCGTCGTCCACGCCGGCATCTACTACCGGCCGGGCAGCCTCAAGGCGGAGCTGTGTGCCCGGGGCCGGGGGCTGTTGCGCGACTACTGCTCCGAGCGCGGCCTGCCCTATGAGGAGTGCGGCAAGCTGGTGGTGGCGGTCGATCCTTCCGAGCTGGGGCGGCTGGACGCGCTGGAGCGCACCGCCCGAGCCAACCGCGTCCCGGCGCTGAGGCGGGTCGACGGCGGCGGGATCGCCGAGATCGAGCCCTGCGCCGCCGGCCTTCAGGCGCTGCACTCGCCGGCCACCGCCGTCACCGACTTCGCGGCCGTCGCCCGGGCGTTGGGCGAAGACATCGAAGCGGCCGGCGGCGCCGTGCTGCTCTCGGCCCGGGTCGACCGGATCAGCCGAGCCGCGGGCGCCATCGAGGTGGCCACCCGGACCGGCACCCGCCGGGTGGGCCGCCTGGTGGTCTGCGCCGGGCTGCACGCCGACCGGGTGGCCCGGCGGGTCGACGGCCGCGAGGAGCCCCGCATCGTGGCCTTCCGGGGCGAGTACATGTCGGTGGCGGAGGCCAAGCGCGACATGGTGCGCGGCCTGATCTACCCGGTCCCGGACCCCCGCTACCCCTTTCTGGGGGTCCACTTCACCCGCCGGGTCTCCGGCGAGCTGGAGGTCGGCCCCAACGCGGTGCTGGCCCTCAAGCGGGAGGGATACCGGCGCACCGACTTCAGCCTGGCCGATGTCGCTCAGATGGCGGCGTGGCCCGGCTTCTGGCGGATGGCCCGAGCCCACTGGCGCACCGGGCTGGCCGAGCTGCGGGGCTCGTGGTCGACTCGGGCCTACATGCGCTCGGCTCAGCGGTACGTGCCCGGTATCGGCGCCGACGACGTGAGCCGGGGCCGCACCGGCGTGCGGGCCCAGGCCCTCGACCGGGACGGGTCGCTGGTCGACGACTTCAGGATCTTCAGCAGCAACGGGATCGTCAGCGTCCGCAACGCGCCGTCGCCCGCGGCCACCTCCAGCCTGGCCATAGCCGAACACATAGCCGACGCCATGGAGAACTGAGGCGCAGGCTGCACCTTCTCAAGCGACCCAGCCTGTGACCTGCATCGCGCCGAGGCCGGATGGAGAACTGAGGCGCAGGCTTGCACTGTCGCAGGCCGTCTCTACTGTGAACGCCATGAGTCGACAGCCTGGCTCGGCGCCGGGCCACCGGCGAGTGGACGCGAGCAGCGTCGAGCCGCTGGACGATCTCCGCGGGTCAGTGCTGATCTGCGGTCGGGCCTCCGAGGGGCTCGACCTGCTGCCCGACCGCAGCGTGCGCACGGTGGTGACCTCCCCGCCGTACTGGTCGCTTCGCGACTACGAGGCCGACGGCCAGATCGGACGCGACGACGCTCTGGGCGACTACGTCAAGAGCATCGTGCGGACTTTCGACAAGGTGCGCCGGGTGTTGTGCGACGACGGCACGGTGTGGCTCAACGTCGGCGACAGCTACACCTCGGGCAACCGGCGCTACCGGGCGCCCGACCGCAAGAACCGGGCCAGGGCGATGCGGGTGCGCCCGCCGACGCCCGAGGGGCTCAAGCCCAAGGACCTGATCGGGGTGCCCTGGCGCCTGGCTCTGGCGCTGCAGGACGCCGGCTGGTGGCTGCGCTCGGAGGTGATCTGGCACAAGCCCAACGCCCACCCCGAGTCGGTGGCGGACCGGCCCACCAAAGCCCACGAGACGGTGTTCTTGCTGTCCAAGAGCCAGGACTACCACTACGACACCGACGCGGTGCGGGGGCCCAACGGCCGGCGGCTGCGCACCGTCTGGGACATCAACACCGAGCCCCGGCGGCGCACCGACAGCGGAGTGGACGACCACCCCGCGGTGATGCCGATGACGCTGGCCCGCCAATGCATCGCCATCACCAGCGAGCCCGGCGACGCGGTGCTCGATCCCTACGCCGGGTCGGGCACGACTTTGCTGGCCGCCCGCGACTTAAACCGCCGCTGGGCGGGCATCGAACTGAACCCCGCCTTCGTCAACCTGATCGAGCACCGCTTGGCACTGTGAACGACAGGTGAGCAATCAGGTGAAAGGTGAGTCGCCAGAAGCCGTCAACAGGTTCTTGAGCGCGGAGTGCGCTTTACCGAGCGTCCGGCAGAGCAGCTTGACGATTTCTTTGCTGACGATTTCTTGGCGGGCTCGGTTGAAGGCGACCAATCCCGCGGTTCACCGGAGACGCCTATATGCTTCTGCTCCTCCAGCCATTCGATAAAGTCTTGCCTGAAGTTCTCTGAGAAATTGCACCGGTGTCCACGACCGCAATTTTGAACGACACGGTTGTCTCCGTTGCATAATGCATCAGGTATTTCAATAGAATCTTTCCCATAATAGACGAAGGCATTTTCTGAAATAAGCACACGCGGAACGCGAGTATCTTTCCTAGTGTAATACATATTTTGACTGCCATCTTTATGGCTGTGATCGCCGGGTTCTTGAATCCACGAACCTTCTGGTGAACGGTGATAATAGTTGTCACCGCATTGTTGCTTGCGGGTACCCTCCCATATTGGCTTTTTCAGTTCAAATCTATGATCGTCCCAATATTCGTCGTAAGTCAGATCATCGTCCACACACATCGCGTAGATAAGTCGCCTATTATTCCCTCTCTGCTTGGGGCTGATACCCGCAATCCAGTCCCCTTTTTGTGCCTTTTTTCGTATCTGGGGCTTGCAAGTCGCCAGTGTGCAGAAGCCGTGGAAGGGGTTAGGCGCATGACCGCCATCCGCTGTCACGACATAAACGTAGAGCCTTGGCGCATCCGTAGTCACTGGACAAGGATACCAATCGAAAGCTAATAGGGCAAGCTCGGTTTGGGGATGGTGGAGCGGAGGCGGGCTATTTCGAAGCAGGCTACGGCTGCGGCGGTGGCTACGTTGAGGGAGGCCAGCTCGCCTCGCAGCGGGATTGAGGCCAGCACGTCGCAGCGCTCGGCCGCCAGGCGGGACAGGCCCGGACCCTCGGCCCCCAGCACCACCGCCACCGGCTCGCGGGCCACGGTCAGGGGGCCAGCACGGCGGGCTTTCGTTCTACGAGCCGTCGAACCCAGCACCACCGGGGCCGCTGGCTACGGTCAGTGGCAACTTCTTCGGCAAGCTGCATGCGTCTAGTGTGCGCTTGACAATGCTGTCTAGTACGCTATAGACTGATCGCATGCCGAAAAAGAAGGACTTGGAGAAGCAGATCCGACAACTCGCTGACAAGCACGGCGTGTCTGCTGGTCTGATTCGTCAAGGCACCCACGAGGTATGGGAATGTGAAGGTCTCACATTTCCCATTCCGCGGCATCTAGATATTGCAGAAGGTACAGCGATCAAAATCATCAAAAAACTGACCGAACACCTAGAGCGCCTCGCTGAAGACCGGGAGGGCGACAAATGAGCAACACGTACGATGTCAAAGCCACTCGCAACGGCGACTGGTGGGAAATCGAGATAATCTCAGGATTGCCCGATAGTGTCCTCGGAGTCAGCCAGACTCGCCGTCTAACCGAAGTCGAGGATGTTGCTCGGAGCCTGGTCGTTGACCTTCTTGAAACCGACGCAGCCGATGTCGACATAAACGTTATGATCGATCTTCCGCCAGACCTCAAGCGTATGCAGGAACTCTTCCACGATGCTGACGTGATCGAAGGCATCACTCGCACTGAAGCGGCGCTCGCCCGCAGCCGTGTCGCAGCCGCGTTCCTCGCTGCGGATATGACCATGCGAGAGACAGGAGCAGTTCTCGGTGTGTCGCATCAACGAATCAAGCAGCTTGTCGACCGCGCGCCTGATCACGAGCCGGTCGATCTTCTATCCTCTATCAATCAAGCATACGCTTCTGCTATCCGGCATGAACATGGTTCCTGATCCTTCATAAGGAGTCACGGAATTTGTTCATCCCTTAATCGGAGCGGAGGCGGGCTATCTCGAAGCAGGCTACGGCTGCGGCGGTGGCTACGTTGAGGGAGGCCAGTTTGCCTTGCAGCGGGATCGAGGCCAGCACGTCGCAGCGCTCGGCCGCCAGGCGGGACAGGCCCGGACCCTCGGCCCCCAGCACCACCGCCAACGACTCGCGGGCCACGGTCAGGTCGTGGATCGGAGTTGCGGCGGCGGGGTCCAGGCCCACCGTCCACACTCCTGCCGCCTTCAAAGCCTGCAGGGCGGCGGGCAGGCCGGGCACTACGGCCAGCCGCAGGTGCTCAATGGCGCCGGCCGCGGCCTTGGCCACCGCCGGCGTCACTCCGGCGGCCCGGTGGCGGGGCAGCAGCACTCCGGTCGCCCCCGCGCCTTCGGCCGCCCGCAGGATCGCCCCCAGGTTGCCGGGGTCGGTGACGCCGTCCACGGCCACCAAGAACGGCGGCGGGCCGTCGGGGCCGGTAGCGACCAGGTCGACGAGATCGGCGGCGGCCAGAGGCTCGGCCCGGGCCAGCACCCCCTGGGCGGAGCCGGTGCGGGCCAGCGTGTCGAACTCGGCCCGGTCCACCTCGCGGACCTTCACCCCCTGAACGCGGGCCTCCTCGACGATCTCGTCGATCACCGGGGCCGGGTCCAGGCCCCGGGCCAACACCACCTCCAGCGTCCTACGGGACCCGGCCCGCAGCAGCTCCCGCACCGACTGGCGCCCCTCCACCCGCTCCCCCATCGGCGAGGCCCGGCGGCCAGCCGCGCCGCCCCGGCCCCCGGCTCGGGCCGCGGTCACGATCGGCCAGCCCGGTCTCTGGCCACAGTCTTAGTCAGCGAGGCCCGGCGGCCGGTCACCGGCGGGCGACTAGGGCCACCGCCCAGGCCGCCACCCCTTCGCCCCGGCCCAGGGCGCCCACCCCCTCGGACCGCCGACCCGACACCGTCACCGGCGCCCCGGCAGCCCCGCTGAGACGCGACCGCATGGCCGGAAGGCGCGGGGCCAGCATGGGCGCGTCAAGCACCACCGAGCAGTCCACGTTCACCGGCGCCCAACCCGCGGCCCGCACCGCGGCCGCCGCCTCGGCCAGCAGCTCGATGCTGTCGGCCCCGCTCAAGGCGGGGTCGGAGTCGGGGAACATGGACCCGATGTCGCCCAGGCCAGCCGCCCCCAGCAGGGCCTCGATGCAGGCGTGGGCCACGGCGTCAGCGTCGGAATGGCCGGCCAGCCCTCGGCAGCCCTCGAACCTCTCGCCGCCCAGCACCAGCACCCGGCCGGGGTCGTCGCTGTAGCGGTGGACGTCGAAACCGTGGCCCACCCGCAGGCCCAAGCGGCCGCCCTCGCCGTCGGGTCGCCCGCCGGCGCCGGCACCGGACTCCGCTCCCAGGCCGGGGGACCCGGGCCCGTCCAACGGCACCGCGGCCATCTGAAGGCCGGCGGTCCCTGCCTGCTGGACTCGGGGCGGAGCGGAATCGTCGCCCAACAGCGCCGCGGCCATCTGAAGGTCGGCGGGGTTGGTGATCTTGATGTTGCCGGGCTCGCCCTCCACCTCCACCACCCGGCCCCCGGCCGCCTCCACCAAGGCGGCGTCGTCGGTGGCGGAGGCCCCGGCGGCGTGGGCGGCCCGCAGCGCGGCGGCTCTGAACCCCTGCGGGGTCTGGACGGCCGCGAACTCGGCCCGGTCCACGGCCGAGCCGCGCCGGCGCAGGCTGTCGGACACCGGCACCGTCGGCACCACGGCGTCCGCGCCCGCCCGCACCGCGGCCACCACCCGGCGGTACAGGTCGGCCGAGGCCAGCGGGCGGGCGCCGTCGTGTACCAGCACCACCTCGGCTTCGCCGGGCACCGCGTCCAGGCCCCGGCGAACCGACTCCGACCTAGAGGCCCCTCCGGCCACCACCCGGGCCGCGGCGGGCCGAACCAGGTCGGCGAGCCGGTCCCGGAGCCCCGGCTGGCGGGCCGATCCGGCCGGGATCACCGCCACCACCCCCTCGGCCCAGGCCGCCGCTCCGGCCGCGGCCCGCTCGAGCACCGGCCGCCCCCCGAGGTCGGCGAACTGCTTGGGGGCGCCGAAGCGGGAACCAGAACCGGCTGCCGCCACCACCGCCCACACCCCGGCCGCCCCGGAGCGGGCCGCGGCGCTGCCTCGGTCTCCCATCACCCCTCCCTCGGAGCGGCCGGGGGCCGGGCGGCCCTCAGGTGCTCCCGGCCCGGCCCCGCAGGATGTCGCTGAAGCCCCGAACCATGGTGTGGGAGGTCTCCAGCACGTCGGCGGGACTGGCCGCGAAGTAGGCGGTGGCCATCCCCACCTCGGCGGCGGCGTCGAGATGCTCGGGGACGCTGGACAGGTAGAGGCAGTCGTAGATGTCCACCGACATGGTCCGGCGGGTGGCCTCCAGCAGCGATGGCTCGGGCAGCGTCGCCCCCACGTCCCCGCTGACCAGCCACGACGCCACCGAGTCCTCCAGCGAGGCCATCCGCCGCAGCCGCTCCCCCCAGAGCCGGTGCTGGTTGCCCACCGCGGCCACCGGCAGCCGGCGCTCCCGCATGCGGTCCAAGAAGGGGTGCAGGCCCGGCACCAGCCGGAACGAGGACAGATACCGGGTTTCCATCTCCTCGGAGATCGGCCCTAGGCCCAAGTCGCTCCAGAACTCGCTGGGGGTGATCCGGCCCAGCACCAGTTTGCGGTGCCGGTCGCGGATCAGGTCGGGGGCGATGTCGGGGCGCTCGTGCACGATGGTCGGCAGCAGCAGCCCCTCCAGCGGGTCGGTGGGGCGCACGATCACCCCGTGTACGTCCAGCACCAGCAGGCGCAGCAGCCGGCGCCGGGGAGGCCCGGCCTCGGCCTGGTCGCCGGCGTCGCGCTGCCGGCGGCGCCGTCGGGTGGCCCGGCGGCGGGTGGCCCGGCGGCGGCGGCCCTTGGGGGTGCGCAGGGTGTTGAGGACCCACCAGACGAGCTGGAGCAGCACCACCAAGAAGAAGGCGATGATGGCGAACACGGCCCCGGCCAGCCAGCGCCGGGGAACGGGGTCCTCGATGGCCCCCAGAGCGTCGATGGCCAGGGGGGCGCCGCCGAAGGCGAAGGTCCAAGTGGCTCTGCCCCCGTCCACCCCGTCCGCCGTCTCCGAGACGACGTCGTCGGGCAGCGTGAACGTGAGCACCATCCCCAGGGCCTGCGCCGGATCGACGGGCCGGCCGTCCTCGTCGACCAGTTCCGGGCGGCCGAAGGGGTCCCCGAGGACGGCGATGAGCGAGTCGTCGCTGAAGGCGGCCAGATCCGTCGGCGGGACCACCCGGCCGCTGAGCTCGTATGTCGTGCGCGACGCGGTCACCGGGTTCGACAGCGAGAAGTTGAAGTCCGAGGAGGTGTGGGTGCGGGTCAGCGACACGTCCTCGAAGACCCCCTCGCCGGCTAGCTCGGCCAGGATCTCGGGGAGCTGCTCGGCGGACTGGAACTCCTTGGAGGCCTCCACGGCTAGGCCCCCGTCGGCGGTGGTCTCGGGCCCGACGACCTCCCATCCGGCCTCGACCACGTCATCCAAGCGAAGGCCGTCGGGCAGGTCCGGCACTAGCCGCACCGCCTCGGCGTCGGCGTCCACCCGAACCGTCACCGTGCCCGTTCCCTGATCGTCCACCGCCACGTCCACGGTGGTGTCGACCCGGCAGGCCGAGGCGGCCAGGGCCACGGCCGCAACCGCCAGCGCGGGCCGGAGCCAGCGCATCGATGGCCGTGCCATGGAGGTATCCCGAGCCGCCGGCCGGGTCAGAAGTGGCCGCCGTCGCCGGCGGTGTCCCCGGCCGCCTCCAGCACCGGCTCGGGCGGCTCGAAGCCCTCGATGGCCCGGAACACGATGGACCGCTCGACCTTGGGGGCCTTGCCCTCGGGGCCCTCGGCCCGGGGGTCCGGGGGCGGCTCGACGTCGACGATGATGATCTCGCCGGCCCGGAACTCCTTTTGCAGGAGCCGCTCCGAGAGCGGGTCCTCCACCAGCCGCTGGATGGACCGGCGCAGGGGCCGGGCCCCCAGCGAGGGGTCGTAGCCGGTCTCGGCCAGGTAGTCCTTGGCCGCGTCGGTGAGCTCCAGGCCCATCCCCTGGCCGGCGAGCTGGTCGGCGGTGCGCACGATCATCAGGTCGACGATCTGGCGCACCTCGGGGCGGGTCAGCTCGTGGAACACGATCACGTCGTCGATGCGGTTCAGGAACTCGGGTCGGAAGTGCTGCTTGAGCGCCTCCTGCACCTTCTCCTTCATCCGGTCGTAGGTGACGGCGGGGTCGGCCTTGGTGAAGCCCAGGCTGGCCTTGCGCAGATCCGCGGTCCCCAGGTTCGACGTCATTATCACCACGGTGTTGCGGAAGTCGACGGTGTGGCCCTGGCTGTCGGTGAGCCTGCCCTCCTCGAGGATCTGCAGCAGGGTGTTGAAGACGTCGGCGTGGGCCTTCTCGACCTCGTCGAACAGCACGATGGAGAAGGGCCGGCGCCGCACCTGCTCGGTGAGCTGGCCGCCCTCCTCGTAGCCGACGTATCCCGGCGGCGAGCCGATGAGCCGGCTCACCGTGTACTTCTCCATGTACTCCGACATGTCGAGGTGGATCAGGGCCTGCTCGTCGCCGAACAGGAACTCGGCCAGCGACTTGGCCAGCTCGGTCTTGCCCACCCCGGAGGGGCCCAGGAAGATGAACGAGCCGCTGGGCCGCTTGGGGTCCTTGAGCCCGGCCCGGGTCCTGCGTATGGCCTGGGAGACGGCGGCGATGGCGTCCTGCTGGCCGATGACCCGGCGGTGCAGGTCGTCCTCCATTCGCAGCAGCTTCTGGGTCTCCTCCTCGGTGAGCTTGTAGACCGGGATGCCGGTCCACAGCGACAGCACCTCGGCGATGGCCTCCTCGTCCACCTCGTCGAACAGGTCGACGCCCGACGACTTGGCCTCGCCCTCCAGGGCCTCGCGCCGGGCCAGGAGCTCCCTCTCCTTGTCCCGCAGCTTCCCGGCATCCTCGAACTGCTGGGCCTCCACCGCCGCCTTCTTGCGGGCGGCCACGCTGGCCAGCTCGGCCTCCAGCTCCTTGTACTCGGGCGGGGTGCCCATGCGCTTGATCCGCAGCCGGGAGCCGGCCTCGTCGATCAGGTCGATGGCCTTGTCGGGCAGGTGGCGGTCGGAGATGTAGCGGTCGGCCAGGTTGGCCGCGGCCACCAGGGCCTGGTCGGTGATGGTGACCCGGTGGTGGGACTCGTAGCGCTCCCGCAGGCCCTTGAGGATCTCGATGGTGTGGGGCACGGTCGGCTCGTCCACCACCACCTTCTGGAACCGCCGCTCCAGCGCCGCGTCCTTCTCCAGGTGCTTGCGGTACTCGTCGAGGGTGGTGGCGCCGATGGTCTGCAGCTCGCCCCGGGCCAGCATCGGCTTGAGGATGGAGGCGGCGTCGATGGCGCCCTCGGCCGCCCCGGCCCCGACCAGGGTGTGGATCTCGTCGATGAACAGGATGATGTTGCGCCGGTCCCTGATCTCTTTGAGCACCTTCTTGAGGCGCTCCTCGAAGTCGCCCCGGTAGCGGCTCCCGGCCACCAGGGCCCCCAGGTCGAGCGTGTAGAGCTGGCAGTCCTGCAGGGTCTCGGGGACGTCGTCGGCCACGATCGACTGGGCCAGCCCCTCGACGATGGCGGTCTTGCCCACTCCGGGCTCGCCCACCAGCACCGGGTTGTTCTTGGTGCGCCGGCTCAGGATCTGCATGACCCGCTCCGACTCCCGGACCCGGCCGATGACCGGGTCCAGCGCCTTGTCCCGGGCCATGCGGGTGAGGTTGCGGCCGAACTGGTCGAGCACCAGCGAGCCCGACGACGAGTCGCCGCCGGAGCCCCCGGCGGTGGCCCCGGCCTTCTCGCCGGGCCCCGCCCCCGACGCGGAGCTGTAGCCGGACAGGAGCTGGATGACCTGCTCGCGGACCTTGGGCAGCTCCGCGCCCAGCTTGACCAGAACCTGGGCGGCGACGCCCTCGCCCTCGCGGATGAGCCCCAGCAGGATGTGCTCGGTGCCGATGTAGTTGTGGCCGAGCTGGAGCGCCTCCCGCAGGCTCAGCTCCAGCACCTTCTTGGCCCGGGGGGTGAAGGGGATGTGGCCGCTGGGGGAGCTGCCCCCCTGGCCGATGATCTCCTCCACCTGGCTGCGGACCGCCTCCAGGCTGATCCCCAGCGACTCCAGCGCCTTGGCCGCCACGCCCTCGCCCTCGTGGATGAGGCCGAGCAGGATGTGCTCGGTGCCGATGTAGTTGTGGTTGAGCAGGCGCGCCTCCTCCTGCGCCAGCACCACCACTCGGCGAGCCCTGTCGGTGAACCGCTCGAACATCGGTCGATGCCTCCCGGATGGGACGGCCCCGGTCGGGGCCGGAAACGAAGGGGGACGGCGCCAGTGTAACGGGTCCGGTGGCGGCGGCTGATCCCGGGGGCTGATCCCGGCGGCCCGCCCCGCCCCGCCGGGCGGCTCGGGTAGCCTCGCGCCGTGGCCACCGAATCCTCGCTGGCGGTCCTTCCGGCCATGACCGAAGGGCTGGCCCGGGTCGAGTCCGAGCTGGCGGCGGTCGTCGAGTCCGCCGAGCCGGCGGTGACCGAGATCGCCGCCCACCTGATCCCGGCGGGGGGCAAGCGGGTGAGGCCCGGCTTCTGTCTGGCCTCCTCTCTGGTGGCCGACACCGAGGGGGCCGAGGCGAGCCGCGAGGCGGTGCGGGGCGGGGCGGCGGTGGAGCTGGTGCATCTGGGGTCGCTGTACCACGACGACGTCATGGACGAGGCGGTGACCCGGAGGTCGGTGCCCAGCGTCAACGCCAAATGGGGCAACCATCAGGCCATCCTGGCCGGCGACTACCTGCTGGGCCGGGCGTCGGAGACGGCCGCGTCGCTGGGCGACGAGGTGGCCGGCCTGCTGGCCACCACCATCACCAAGCTGTGCGAGGGCCAGATCCTCGAGATCCAGAGCGCCTTCAGGGCCGACCGGAGCGCCGAGGGCTACGAGCGCTCCATCGCGGGCAAGACGGCGGCCCTGCTGGCCACGTCGTGCCGGGTGGGGGCGGTGGTGGCCCGTCTGGAGAGGGCGGTGGTGGAGACGCTCACCGAGTTCGGGACGGCCTACGGGATGGCCTTCCAGATCGTCGACGACATCCTCGACGTGACCGCCACCGACGAGCAGTTGGGCAAGCCGGCCGGCAACGACCTGGCCTCCGGCATCTACACCCTGCCGGTGATCCGGGCCCTGGCCGACCCCGACGCCGGCGACGAGCTCCGCCGGCTCCTGGGCCGGCGCATGGACGCCGAGACCACCCGGCGGGCCCGCGGCCTGGTCGCGGCCACCTCCGGCATCGACGAGGCACTGGACACTGCCCGGACCTGGGCCGACAAGGCCCTGGCCGCCCTCACCGCCCTGCCCGACACCCCCGCCGCCGCCGCCCTGCGAACCGCAGCCGACCACCTGATAGAGCGAGCCTCCTCCCCCGTGCCCTAACTTGGGGTCCTTGAGGGGAGCCGCAATGAGCGACGCGAAGACATTTCTGGCCACTCTGGCAGCGATCCTCGTTGTGTCTGCGAGTGTGGCCGCCGCGCCCGTGGGCGCGGCGGCCCAGTCGGACACGGCGCCGCCACTCGATCCGGCGCACTGCTCGGACGGCACCTACGTAGAAGAGCCCGCCTCCTACGCCGGCTTGGTGGTGGACTGCATTTTGCTGGTGACGATCAGAAACCACTTCATGAGCAATCCGGCCAACTCAGAGATTGACTGGGACAGCCCATGGAAGGGAACGGATATCAGCAACGGTCGAGTGAGGAGCCTGGACCTCAACAACAACCAGCTCACGGGGACCATCCCCACAGAGCTGGCCCTGCTGACTGGCCTAGAGTGGTTGGGCCTTCCTCGAAACCAGCTCACCGGTCCCATACCCGCCGAACTAGGCAGACTCACCAACCTAGAAGTCTTAGGTCTAGACGGAAACCAACTCACAGGAACCATACCACCACAACTAAGCAACCTCACCAGCCTACGATGGCTAGCACTCCACAATAACCGGCTCACCGGTTCCATACCCGCCGAACTGGGCGGCCTCAGCGACCTCAAGGTCTTAGGTCTAGACGGAAACCAACTCACAGGAACCATACCACCACAACTAAGCAACCTCACCAGCCTACGATGGCTAGCCCTCACCAGCAATAGACTATCGGGAGCTATCCCTGCCGAACTAGGCGGCCTTGGCAACCTCGAAAACTTGTATCTCAGCAATAACCAATTCACTGGAACCCTACCACCACAACTAAATGACCTAATAAAGTTAGAAGATTTAGATCTCAGCGGCAATCGTCTCTCGGGTCCTATATCGGGGAAATTGAACAATCTCACTAGCCTCATAAACTTATATCTAAACGACAATCAATTTTCAGGAATCCTACCTGCTGAACTAGGCGACCTTGAGAGCTTGGAGTGGTTGGGCATTTCCCGAAACCTATTCACAGGTTCCATACCCGCCGAACTAGAAAACCTGACCAATCTGAGAGTTTTAGGTCTAGACGAGAACCAGCTTACAGGACCAATACCACTACAACTAACCAACCTGACCAATCTGCAGTGGCTAGCTCTCGACGATAACCAGCTCTCTGGAATGATACCCTCAGAACTGGGCGATCTGACACAACTGGGGCATTTGAGCCTCGGCGGCAATCAGCTCTCGGGGCCCATACCTTCGCAATTAGGCAAATTAAGCCTGAACGAGCTATGGGTTCAAGGCAACCGATTGTCCGGCGAGATACCGACTACGCTGAGAGTGGCCCAGTCGTTCAGGTTCTGCAACAACCAGCTCACCGGCACACTGCCCGTTCATCTCCGCTCTGTGACCCAATACTTCAGCGGCAACGTCGACGATGTCTCGTCCTGTTACGAGGGGGCGTTCCGCGATGACGACGGCAGCCCCCACGAGGCGAGCATTGAGCAGATCGTCGAATGGGGCATCACCCAGGGATGCGCCGACGGCCGGTTCTGCCCCTCCCGAACCGTCACCCGGGCCCAGATGGCCGCCTTCCTGTACCGAGCGACGACCCACCTCTACGGCACCCCCGATCCGGCAGATAAGGTCCAACTCGCCGATGTGGGCGCCGATGCCTGGTACTGGACCTACGCGCAATGGGCCATAGCGGAAAACGTGATGAGAGCCCCCGACGGCAACTTCAACCCTCAGGCGGCCGTGACCAGATCCGACATGGCCGAGATGCTCGTAGCCGCCTTCGGCCACTTATCGGCCTCCCCCGAATCCCAAGACCTCTTCTCAGACTTGGCTGGGCTCCCCGACGCCGCCATCCGGGCCATGGAAGGCGTCTACGACGCCGGAGTCACCACCGGATGCGGCACCGCCCCTCTGCGCTACTGCCCCACCGAAGAAGTCACCAGGGCCCAGATGGCCTCGTTCCTGACCCGAGCTGTACTGCTGGGCCAGGCCTGAAGTCGGCGGGCGGCGCTCAGAGAGCCTCGGGGCGCAGGGTGGGGAACAGGACGGCGTCGCGGATGGCGGAGGCGCCGGTGAGCAGCATCACCAGCCGGTCGATGCCCAGGCCCAGCCCCCCGGTGGGGGGCAGCCCGTACTCCATGGCCCGCAGGTAGTCCTCGTCGATGACCATGGCCTCGTCGTCGCCCGCGGCCCGCTCCGCCTCCTGGGCCTCGAAGCGGGCCCGCTGCTCGTCGGGGTCGATCAGCTCGGTGAAGGCGTTGGCCAGTTCCCGGCCGGCCACGATGGTCTCGAACCGCTCGGCGTAGCCGTCCCGGCTGCGGTGCAGGCGCGACAGCGGCGACACCTCGGCCGGGTAGTCGGTCACATGCACCGGGCCCGCCAGGTGAGGCTCGACGGTCTTCTCGTAGATCTCCAGCAGCAGCTTGCCCGCCCCGTAGCCGTCCTTGGCTTCAATGCCGAGGCGGCGGCAGTGCTCGGCCAGCTCCTCCAGAGGGGTGTCGAGGCTCACCTCGATCTCGGCGTGCTCGGCGATCAGGTCCTCCATGGCCGCCCGGGGCCACGGAGGGGTCAGGTCGATGGGGCGGTCCGCGCCGCTGATCGCCGTCGAGCCGCATACCTCCTGGGCCGCCCCGGCCACCAGATCCTCCACCAGCGACATCATGTCGGTGTAGTCGGTGTAGGCCCAGTAGAGCTCGAGCATGGTGAACTCGGGGTTGTGGCGGGTGGAGATCCCCTCGTTGCGGAACACCCGGCCGATCTCGAACACCTTCTCCATGCCCCCCGCCACCAGCCGCTTCAGGTACAGCTCGGGGGCCACCCGCAGGAACAGGTCGGCGCCCAGGGCGTTGTGGTGGGTGACGAAAGGCCTGGCCGCCGCCCCGCCGGGGATGGGGTGCAGCATCGGGGTCTCCACCTCGACGAAACCCCAGTCCTGAAGGCTGCGGCGCAAGAACGACACGATCCGGGAGCGCTTCTCGAAGGCGTCCCGGGCCTCGGGGGTGACCCACAGGTCGACGTAGCGCTGCCGGTAGCGGGTGTCGGTGTCGGCTAGGCCGTGCCATTTGTCGGGGAAGGGGCGGCGGGCCCGGGCCAGCACCGTCCACGAGTCGACCCGCACCGACAGCTCGCCCCGCCGGGTGGTCATCACCTCGCCGGTCACGCCCACCCAGTCCCCTATCGACAGGTTGCCGAAGTCCTCGAAGTCGGGGGTGGCCCCGGCTCGGGCGAAGAGCTGGATCCGTCCGGTCGAGTCCTGCAGGGACCCGAAGGCGATCCGGCCCTGGAGGCGGCGCAGCATGAGCCGGCCAGCCACCGCCACCACCGTCCCGGTGGCGGTGTCGGGGGGCAGATCGGGGTGGGCCCGCACCACCTCGGCCGCCGTGTGGGTGCGGTCGAACCGATATGGGATCGGGTCGCTCACGCCGACGGGATCGACGGCCCGGCCGCCGGTTCGGGGCCGGGGCGCAGGGATAAGGCACCAGCCGGACCGGATTCGGGGCGCAGGGTCAGGCCGCCAGCCGGGCCGGGGCCGGGGCGCGGGGCCAGGGCGCTCACCGGTCCCGATTGCGGCCGTACACGATGCGCAGGCCGTGCAGGGTCAGGAAGGGCTCGACGTGCTCGATGGTGTCCGAGATCGGGGCGATCAGGGGGGCCAGGCCGCCGGTGGCCACGATGTTGGCCTCGCCCAGCTCGGCCAGGAAGCGGGCGTTCATCCCGTCGATCATGGCGGTGAACCCGTAGAGGGTGCCGGACTGGATGGACTCCACCGTCGATTTGCCGATCACGCTGCGGGGCTCCACCAACTCCACCGCCCGCAGGGCCGCGGCCCGGCCGAACAGGGCGTCGAGGCTGATCTCAATGCCGGGGGCGATGGCCCCGCCGATGAACTCCCCGGCCTCGGAGATCACGTCGAAGTTGTTGCCGGTGCCGAAGTCCACCACCACCGTCGGCCCCCCGTAGAGGTCGTAGGCGGCCACCGCGTTGGCGATGCGGTCGGCCCCCACCTCCTTGGGGTTGTCGTAGAGGATGGGCATGCCGGTGCGGACGCCGGGCTCGATCACCAGTGCCTCCACCGGCAGGTACCGGCTCACCATCTCCCGGAGGCTGGAGAGGATGCGGGGCACGCCCGAGCAGACGGCCACCCCGCTCACGTCGGTTTCGAGGTCGATCCCGATGCTGTCGAGCAGCGACCGGACGACGATGCCGTGCTCGTCGGCGGTGCGGTCGCCTTCGGTGGACAGCCGCCAGTGGTCCACCAGCCCCACCGCCGCCCCGGAGCCGCAGCCAGCGGCGGGGTCGTAGACGCCGACCACGGTCTGGGTGTTGCCGACGTCGATGGCGAGCAGCACGACCGGGAATGCTACGCCGGGCGGCCAGTAGCCGGGCGGCCAGCGCTCCCGGCGCGGCCCGGTGTCGGCTGCCGGGCGTGACGGCGGAGATCGTCGCCGTCGCGGGGCCAGCGCCCCGGCGCGGCCCAGTCCCGGCGGGGAATGCCCGGGCTTTGACACACCCGGAAACTACGGTCGCCGCCATGACTCCGGCCGAGGCGCGCACCAGCGAGAAGGTGCTCAACGGGGCCCTGGCCGCGGCCCTCAACGGCTGTCATCCCCGGTGGCGGGTCGAGGCCGAGCAGTCGGGCGTGGTGCGGGGCGCGCCGGGCCGGTCGCCCGATCTGGTGATCACCGCCGGGGACGGCTTGGCCGCGGCCCCGGTGGTGATCGAGACCGAGTACGAGCCGGCCCGGACGGTGGAGGCCGACGCCGCGGCCCGGCTCGGCGCGGTCCTGTCCCGCTCGGGCCAGACGGTGGAGCAGGCGGTGGCGGTGGCCGTTCCCGAGGCCCTGAGCCGGGCGCCCCAGCGGGATCTGCCCGGCGAGATCGAAGCCGCCGGGCTTCGGTATCGGCTGGTCACCCGCTACGGCGCCGCGGCGGGCCAGTCGTGGTTCCCGTCGGAGGGATGGCTAACCGGCGCCGTGGCCGACCTGGCCGGGCTGTGCGAGCAGCTCACCACCAACGATCTGGTGGTCGAGTCGGCGGCGACGGTGATGGAGGATTCGGTGGCCGCGGTCAGCAACAACCTGGCCAGGGCGTTCTCCGACAAGCCGCAGGTGCTGGCCGGGGTAGCCGCGGCTCTGAACCTCCAGCCGTCGGAGCAGACCACCCGGATCGGGGTGACCATGATCGCCAACGCGCTGCTGTTCCAGTTGGCCATCGAGGGCGGCGTCAACCCCGAGACGGGCTGGCGGATACCGGGCCCGAGCGCCGAGGGCCCCCGGGACCGCGTTCTAGAGGTGTGGTGGAGGATCCTCGACGTCAACTACTGGCCCATCTTCTGGACCGCCCACGCGGTGCTGAGCCAGATTCCGCAGGCGGAGGCCCACGCCGAGGTGCTGGCCCCCCTCACCGGGATGACCCACGAGCTGGCCCGGTTCGGCGCCGCGTCCACCGCCGACATCGCCGGGCAGATGTTCGGCAAGCTGATAGCCGACCGCAAGTTCCTGGCCACCTTCTACACCCGCCCCTCCTCGGCCCGGCTGCTGGCCGAGCTGGCGGTGGACCGGCTGGCGGTGGACTGGTCCGACCCGGAGCGGGTCGAGTCGCTGAGGGTGGCCGACCTGGCCTGCGGGACCGGGTCGCTTCTGACCGCCGCCTACCAGCAGATCGCCTCCCGGGTGCGCCGCATCGGCGGGCTCGACGACGAGGCCCTCCATCCGGCCATGATGGAGCAGGTCTTGGCCGGCGCCGACATCATGCCGGCCGCGGCCCACCTCACCTGCACCGCCTTGTCGTCGACGCATCCCCGGACCCGGTTCAGCCGGTCTCGCATCCACCTGATGCCCTACGGGCGCTCGCCCGACGCCAGCGGCAGCGGCCACCACGTTCGCCTCGGGGCGCTGGAACTCCTGGACCGCTCTTACCGCCAGACCAGTTGGCTCGACACCGCCGAGATCGCGGTCGACCCAGAGGGCGGCGCGGGCAACGGCGCCGGTCCGGCGGCAGGCCCCGGTGCCAACGGCACCGGTCCGGCGGCGGGCCGAGGGGCCAACGGGCCCGAGCCGGTGATCGACCACGCCGGCGCCGACCTGGTGATAATGAACCCGCCGTTCACCCGGCCCACCAACCACGGAACGGCCGAGGCGGCCCGGGTGCCGGTGCCGTCCTTCGCGGGATTCGACACCGAGGCCGCCGAGCAGCGGGCCATGTCGAGGCGACTGGCCAAGCTCAACCGGGGCCTGGCCGACCCGGCCGGCAGCGGCAACGCCGGTCTGGCGTCGAACTTCGTCGACTTGGCCCACGCCAAGGTCAAGCCGGGAGGCGCCATCGCCTTCGTGCTGCCCGCGGTGATGACCGCCGGCCAGGCCTGGTCGAAGGTGCGGGCCCTGCTGGACGAGCACTACCGCAACATCTGCGTGGTGGCCATCGCCGACACCGGGCCGACCGACCGGTCCTTCTCCGCCGACACCGGCATGGCCGAGGTGCTGGTGGTGGCCGACCGGGCCCGGCCCGACGACGAGCCCGACCCCGACAGTTGGCTGTGGGTCAACCTGTCGGCCCGACCCCCCAACCCGGTCGAGGCGGCGGAGACGGCCCGCCTGATCGCCCGGATCGCCTCCGAGCCCTCGCACCGGAGATCGGGGGCGCTCAATCTGGGCGGCGCCCGGATCGGGAACTACGTGCGCGACGGCGTCGGCGCGGCCGGCTGCGCGGGCATCGCCGAGCCCGACCTGGCTGTCTGCGCCGGGGCCATGGCCTCGGGCAGGCTGTGGCTGGGCCGGCTCGGGCTGATCGACGGCGTCCGCCTGACCGAGCTGGGAGAACTCGGCTCGCGGGGGCCGGTAGACCGCGACGTCAGCGGCGTCCAGTCCGACCGCATCACCCCCCGCGGCCCGTTCGACATCGAGAAGACGGACGACTGGCGAGCCGCCACCTATCCGGTGTTGTGGTTCCACGACCACCGGCGCGAGACCCGCCTGGTCGTGGAACCCGACTGCCAGGGTCGAGTCCGCGACGGCTGCGAGGACAAGGCCCTTCGCATCTGGGGCAGCGCGTCGCGGCTGCACTTCAGCCTCGACTTCCGGCTCAACTCGCAGCCGCTGGCCGCCTGTCTCACCCCCGAGCCCTGCATCGGCGGCCGAGCCTGGCCTGCTTTCAAGCCCGACGACGAAAGGTGGGCGACGGCGGTGCTGTTGTGGGCCAACACCACCCTCGGGCTGATCTCGTTCTGGTGGGCCGGAACCCGCCAGCAGCAGGGCCGGTCCAATCTGACCGTCTTGAGGCTCCCGGAGCTGGCGGCCCTGGACCTGCGGGCCTTGACCGACGATCAGTTGAGCGCGGCCGCCGACATCTTCGACCGGCTGGCCGACAAGCGGCTCCTGCCCGCCAACGAGGCCTGGCGGGACGAGACCCGGCAGGAGCTGGACCGGATGGTGCTGGCCGATCTGCTGGGGCTGGACGCCGCCGAGGTCATGCCCGCGCTGGCCGTGCTGCGGTACCAGTGGTGCCTGGAGCCGTCGGTCCACGGGGGCAAGGCCACCCGGCCCTCCGACGGCGCGGCTCGGTGAGTCAGGCCACCCGCCCCTCAGACGGCGCGGCTCGGTGAGGGTCAGGGCACCCGGCAGCCGATGTTGTCGATGAGGCGGGCCCGGCCGAAGCGGGCGGCCAGCACCAGCCTGACCTCCCCGCTCAAGGGGCCGTCGGCGGCCAGCGTGTTCGGATCGACCGCGGCCGCGTAGTCGATCTCGGCCAGGGGGAAGGCCGCGATCACCGATGCCATGGCCGCCTCCACCGCGGCGGGGTCGGTCTCACCGGCGGCCACCAGGGCGGCCCCGGCCTCCAGCGCCCGATGCAGCGCCGGGGCCTGGGCCCGCTCGGCCGGGCTCAGGTAGGCGTTGCGGCTGGACAGGGCCAGCCCGTCGGGGGCCCGCACGGTGGGGCAGCCGACCACCCGGACGTCGATGGACAGGTCGGCCACCATGCGGCGGATCACGGCGAGCTGCTGGAAGTCCTTCTCGCCGAAATAGGCCGAGCACTCCCCGACTATCCCGAACAGCTTGGCCACCACCGTGGCCACGCCTTCCATGTGGCCGGGGCGGGCCGCCCCCTCCAGCGGCTCGCACAGGCCGGCCACCGAGACGGCGGTGATCGCCGGGGCCGGGAACATCTCGGCCGCCGACGGGGCGAACACCACGTCGGCGCCGGCCGCGGCGCACGCCTCCACGTCCCGGTCCAGGGTCCGGGGATATCGCTCGAAATCCTCGCCGGGGCCGAACTGCAGCGGGTTGACGAACACCGACACCACCACCACGTCGTCGTCTCGGCGGGCTCGCTCGATCAGCGACCGATGGCCAGTGTGCAGCGCCCCCATGGTGGGCACGAGACCCACCCGGGCCCCCCGGGCCCGGTCCTGCCGGAGCCGGGCCCGCAGCTCGCCGATCCTCTCGATCACCCGAAGCCCGGTCAAGAGCGGACCCCTCTGACGTCCGGTGTCCAACTCCCTGTCACGAGCGGCCCTCGACGCTGATCGCCGAATACCCCTGTCACGGGCGGACCAGCCTGCGGGCTTGGTCGGACATGGCCCGATAGGCGGGGCGCTCGGCGGGGTCTATGGCCTCTAAGTGGCGGGCGATGGTGGCTTCGTCGCCCCGGGCGGCCGGGCCGGTGAGCGCGGCCGCCGGGCCCAGTTCGGCCACGTTGTCCACCGTGGCCCGCACCAAGTCGAGGAAGGCTTCGAAAGGGGCCCCGACCCCGGCGGCGATGCGCTCGGCCTGGCCGAGCAGGGCCACCAGATGGTTGGAGGCCACCGCCGCGGCCGCGTGGTAGGCAGCCCGGTCGGCGTCGGCCACGGCCAAGACCCGGCCCCCCAAGTCGGCCACCATCCGAAGGGCGAGCTCGTCGCCGGCCACCGCGAACCAGCACCCCGACCGCAGGCGGCGGGCCCCGACCGCGGCGTCGGGCAGCGAGGTCAGGGGATGGATGGCGGCCCGGCGGGGATGGGCGCCCAGGACCTCGGTCCCCAGCGACCCGGCCAAGTGGGCCACCACCGCGTCCGGGTCGGGCTCGACCGCGGCCGCCACCGCGGCGACGGCGGAGTCGGGGACGGCGATCATCGCCAGATCTACCCCGGACGCGGCAGCGGCCACGGACCCGGTCCGGGCCGAAACGGGGTCCCGCACGTCCCATCCGGCTTCGGACAGGGCCCCGGCCAGCGAGGACCCGGCCCGGCCCCAGCCGACGACCCGGACCGAAGGCACGCCCGAACGCTACCCGGGACGCGTCCGGGCCCGGCCCCGCTGCTCCCCCATGGCAACGAGACCCGAGGACCTCTACGCCCCGGGACCCGCCCGGGCGCGGCCCGCTGCGGTCAGTGCAGGGGCCCGAGGCTCACCACGCCGTCGGCCGCTTTCGGGTCGTAGCCGTCGGGCAGGAGATCGGCTCCCACGTCGGCCAGCGGGACCAGCACGAAGTCCCGCTCGTACATGCGGGGATGGGGGACGGCCAAGTCGGGGTCCTCCACCGTCTCGCCGTCGATCCACAGCACGTCCGCGTCGAGGGTGCGCGGCCCCCACTTCTCCACTCTGAGGCGGCCCGCGGCCAGCTCCAGCCCCCGGCACCGGTCCAACAGGTCTCGGGCGGGCCGGGCGGTGAGAAGGCGGACGACCATGTTGAGATAGGGGCCCTGCTCGGGGCCGCCCACCGGCTTGGTCTCGTAGACGGCGGAGACGGCGTCCACGTCGGGCAGGCCTTCGACCGCGGCCCGAAGGTGGCCGGCCCGGTCGCCGAGGTTGGAGCCCAGGGCCACGAAGGCGCGCCGGGCCCGGAGGACCGCCCGCGCCGGGCCCCGCCCCGCTCCCGGCGGCCGAGCCGTCACTGCGCCCCGCCGCGCAACCGCCAGGCTCGGCCCCTGAACCGACCAGCAGTTCCCGCCTCCGGCGGCCGGGCCGTCACTGCGCCTGACCGGAGGACTCGCCCGATTCGGCCGCCGGGTCTTCGGCCGGCACCTCGTCGCTGGCGGGAATCCGCTGGACCATGGCCACCAGCTCCCGGGCGACCGGGCCCAGCTCCCGCTGCAGGAGCCGCTCGGTCACCGAGACGGCCTGCGAGCCTCCGTCCACCAGCCCCGTCCACAGCAGGTAGGAGGCCAGCACTCCCCCGATCCGGTCACCCACTTCGCTGCCGTGGACGAGAATCCGCTCGCCAGCCGAGTGGTCCCGGAGGGCGGCCAGCACGAAGACCAGGGCGTCGGGGCCGGCCTCGGGGCCAGCGAAGGGCAGGTGCCGGTAGGCCAGGCCGTGATCCCGATAGCTGCTCAGGTTGTAGGGGGAGGGTATGAGCGAGAGGACCCGGTCGAAGTCGTGGTTGAGGATCCAGAGGATCTCTTCGTTGCGGCGGACCCGGCGGTGACCGTCTCCGTAGCCGCCGGGGCGCTCGCACACCGCCATCCGGCCGGTGACGATCCAGCGGAAATGGCGGGGCTCTATCCCCTGGGCCCACTTGCCCTTCACGGCGCCCGGTCCCCGTCACCGGCCGCCGCCGGGTTGAGGTCATAAGCGCAGACGTCGGGCAGGCTGCGGTGGCGCTCTCCCACGTCGAGCCCGTAGCCCACCACCCATTCGGGTCCGACGGCGAAACCGACGTAGTCGATGCCGTCAGCAGGCGCCCCTTCCCGGACCAGCAGCGCGCACACCTTGAAGCTGGCCGGCTGGCGGGCTTGGAGTAGTTCGGTCAGATAGCGCAGGGTCAGCCTCGAGTCGACGATGTCCTCCACCAGCAGGACGTGGCGGTCGCGGATGTCGGTCTCCAAGTCCTTGACGATACGGACCACGCCGCTGGATCGGGTGCTCTTGCCGTAGGACGAGACGGCCATGAAGTCGATCTCCACCGGCAGGTCGACGGCCTGGGCCAGGTCGCTCATGAACACGAAGGCCCCCTTGAGGACCCCGACCATGAGCAGTGACCGATCCCGGTAGTCGGCGGTGATGGCCGCGCCCAGCTCGGCCACCCTGGCCTCCAGCTCGGAGGCGGAGAGCAGCACCCGCCCCACCGACCCTTCCGGGGGGCCGCCGCTCACCGCCGCCCTCCAGCCGGGGCCGGGGCCTCGGCGTCCGGGCTCACCGCGGCTCGCCTCCCCGCGCGGGGGCCTCGATGCGGAGGCGGCGGCGGGTGCGGGCCACCCGGTGGCCGCCCTCGATCTCGGTGGCCGTCCGGCGGCCGGCCGCCACCGCCAGGATGCGCTCGATGGAGCCGGCCGAGACGGCCTGGGCTGATCCGGTCTCGGCCGCCACCCAGGCCCGCAGGGCCTCCGAGGCCACCGCCCGGGGGGCCTCGGCCAGTTCGGCCGCGCTGGTCGGGTCGAGGCCGGCGGTCAGGCCGGCGATCACCTCGTGGGCGTCGGCGCAGAGGTCGGCGTGGCGGTTGAGCAGCGGCACCGGATCGCGGCCCAAGGCCCGGGCCAGCGCGGGCAGCACCTCGTGGCGGATGGCCACCCGGGCGAAGGCGAGGTCGTCGTTCATGGGGTCTGACACCACCGGCAGGCCCAGACGGGCGCACAGGGATCGGGTCTCGTGTCGGCGCAGGGCCAGCAGGGGGCGGCGGACGGCCCGGTGGGGGGCCCCGGCGCCGGCCAGGCCGCCGCCCCGGCCGATGTTGAACAGCACCGTCTCGGCCCGGTCGTCGGCAGTGTGGCCCACGCACACATCGTCGGGCAGGGCGGCGTAGCGGGCGGCCCGGGCCCGGGCCTCCAGGTTGGGGCCAGCCTCCACGGCGACGGTTCGCAGCTCGAAGCGGCATCCGATCCGGTCGGCCACCGCCCGGGCGGCGGCCGCGTCCCGGCCCGAGTCGGGTCGCAGCCGGTGGTCCACGTGCCAGGCGGTGACCTCCAATCCGGCCGCAGCGGCCAGGGCCACCAGCGCGCTCGAGTCGGGGCCTCCCGACAGCCCGCAATCGACAGCGCCCGGAGGGTCCGGGAACGCGCATCGCTCCAACATCTCGGCGATCTCCGAGGCCTCCCCGCCGCCGACCGCCGCCTCCGGCCGACCCGCGCCGCGGCCGAGCGTCTCCGGGGCATCCCCGCCGCCGACCGCCGCCTCTCCGCCGCCGGCCGCCACCTCCGAAGCCCCCGCGCCGCGGCCGAGCGTCTCCGGCGCCTCCCCGCCGCCGACCGCCATCCCCGGCCGCCCCGCGCCGCGGCCGAGCGTCTCCGGCGCCGTCACCTCGGTCCCGACCTCAGGCCGCCAGGGCGGAACTGCCTATGCGGGCCATCCACTGCTCCGGGGCCCTGATCTCGGTGAGGGTGGGCAGGTTCTCGGGGCATTCCCAGACCCGGTCGAGCAATCCCTCGCCCCCGGCGGCCTCCACCGCCTCGATGAAGCGCTCACCCTGGGCGTACTGCTTGATCTTGGCGTCGAAGCCCAAGAGGCGCTGAACGACCTTGGCCGGCCCCCGGGCCGCCATGCGGCGCTGGCGCAGCACCCGCCCGAACCGCCCGGCGGAGGGGATCAGCTCCCGGCCGGCCCGGTCCATGGTCACATCGCCGTGGCCTTCCAGCAGACACATCAGGCCCGACACCCGGTGAAGGACCTCGCGCTGGGAGTCGGTGGCCATCAGGGCCGTCAGCCCGCCGTCGGCGAAGGGATCAGCGCCCCGCCGCCGGGCCTCGACCAAGCGGCGGAGCCCGGCCAGCAACTGGCGGGGATCGGGATCGACCGACTCCATGGCCTCGGAGACCAGGCTCAAGAAGTGGGGCCTCATCCACACCACGCCGGTGAACTGGGCCCGATGGGTCACCTCGTGCAGGGCCAGCCACAGCCGGAACTGGCGGGGGTCGAAGGCGTAGCGCTGCTCCAGCGACAACACGTTGGGGGCCACGTAGTAGACGATGTCCTGATCGCCGGGGTTCTCGTCCTCGATCACCAGCAGGTCGTACTGGCCCAGCACCCGAGCCGACATCCACCCCAGCATCATCCCCAGCTCGGCCCCGGCCAGCTTGCGGGCCAGCGGCGCGGCGGACCCCTCCATCCGGGCCCCGAGCTTCTGGGTGAGGGGGCGCAGCAGCCGTTTGAACGACGACAGGTTGGCGTCGATCCAGCCGGCCCGGTCCGTGACCCGGCCCCGGGCCGGGCCCGCGGCCGACCGCAGCCCGGTGGAGGCGGCCACCAGGTCCTCGGCCCGGGCGGTGAACTCCTCGAAGTCCGGCGCCAAGCCATCGCGGTAGTGGGCCGACGCGTAGGGATCGCGGGCCGCGGCCCGGTTGGCCACCCGGCGGGCCAAGTCCCAGTCGACGGCGTCGACCCCCTCGCCGCCCACTTGAGGCTCAGTCCCTCGGGTACCGCCTGTAGGTGACCTTTTGCAGGTATCCCACGACGGCGGCGACCACGGCCAGGATGCCCCCCGCGGCCAGCGGCACCGCGATCCAGAAGTGCCACACGACACCGGCGACGACCATGGTGGGAGTCTAGAGCACCGGAGCGGTCATCTCCGATACGGGCGCCCCGAAGCGCGGGGAGGCCGTTCGATCACGACCACTTCGCTGGTTATGGCCTCGACCACCCGGATGCGGAGGGTGTCGGGGGCCTCTTCGCGGCAGCAGCGGGCCACCGCCCGGCGGAGGCGGATCTCGAAGTCGAAGGCCTCGCAGCAGCCGGGGCACTGGTCGAGATGGACGGCGACGACGGCGCGGGCCTCGACGGTCAGCTCGCCGTCCAGATAGACGTGGAGATCCCGCCGGGCGTCCTCGCAGCAGTCAGCCATGGCTCAACCTCCGTCGGCCCGCCGCCCGCAGCGCCTGTCGCTCGCAGCGTCCATCTCGCAGAAGCTGGCCATCGTGGCTGCTGCCTGCGGTCCCTGTCTCGTGGGTTACGTCGCTCGCAGCGTCCACCTCGCGAAAGCTGGCCATGGCTAGACCTCGTCGGCGACTTCGGCGCCGACCGGGGCCGGCTCCTCGTCGGGCAGGAGGCGGCGCCGCTCGGCGTAGGAGTACAACTGCTTTTGAAGCTGTTTTCTTCCCCGGTGGAGCCGGCTCATGACCGTGCCGATGGGAATGTCGAGGATCTCGGCGATCTCGGCGTAGGCGAAACCCTCCACGTCGGCCAGCAGGACCGGGATGCGGTAGTGGTCGGGCAGGTCCTCCACCGCCTGCTTCACCTCGTGATCGACGAACAGCCCGGCCAGTTCGTCCTCGACGCTGCGGCCGAGCCTCCCGGCGTCGGGGCCCAGCCGCCGGTACAGGTACAGGTCCTCCACCACCCCCAGGTCGATCTCGGCCGGGCGGCGCTGCTTCTTGCGGTACTCGTTGAGGTAGGCGTTGGTGAGGATGCGGTACATCCACGCCTTCAGGTTGGTCCCGGCCTTGAAGCCCTCGTAACCCCGGTAGGCCCGCAGGTAGGTCTCCTGCACCAAGTCTTCGGCGTCGGCCGGGTTGCGGGTCATGCGCACCGCCGCCGAGTACAGCGACGACATCAGGCCCATGGCGTCGCGCTCGAAGTCAGCTCGGTCGGCCAAGGGGCGCTCCAACTCCGAAAGTGACTGGAGCCCGAAAGGGGATTTGAACCCCTGACCTACGCTTTACGAGAGCGTCGCTCTGCCAACTGAGCTATTCGGGCGGGACTGGCACGGTGTGTGACGCGTAATTGGATGGCGGAGGGGTTTTGGCACCGGTCCGGGCTTGCGGGCGCTGATTGTAGCCACGGGGCCATCGGGCCGCAGCCTCGATCCCGGCTGCAGCCAGCACACCCGCCGCTGCCGTCAGCCGGATCGAAGCGGCGGTCACCCCCTCGGCGGCACCCATCCCGGCGTCGCGGATCACGTCGCAAGGCTGGGTGGACATCGACCGGGCCCCCGATCAAGCGACACCCGGCCGGTCATCCACACCGGGTGTCTGGCCGGGGGCCGGAGGGCTAGAGCCGGGCCTCCCTCGAATGCCTTGACAAAATGGCGGCAAGTGGTTGACATCTGCCGCAGAGCGGCTTACAGTAGCCAGTGAAGACCCCGGAACCGTCACTGCCTTCGGGCAAACGGCCGGGGTTACGCCCTGCAGGGGGTGGCCGGGGAGACGGGCTGGCAAGCAAGACGGACCGGCGGGCGAGGGCTGAGGGCCTGCGGGGGCGGGCGGCGGCCGATTATGGCCGCTCCTGCATGATCGCTGGTGTGCGGCTGGCAGTCTTCGCCCAAGTGTGGCTGTCCGGGCATATCCAGCGGATGATCTCCAGCATCTCGGCGTGTTCTCGTTCCAGGTTTCTCTCATGGATCGGCTCGTGGTGGGCGATGCGGTTGCGGAGATAGTGGAGATGCTGCATCCGGTCGCACACATCGGCTCGTATACGGTTGGGGTTAGCCGGGTCAGGATGATGGGGGAACGCCGCCGCTATGGCCGGCACCCACAGGGTGGTCAGGTAACGGGCGCCGCAGAGGTGCCGCCAGAACCCGAAGCTCAGTTCCGTGAGGACCTTGCCATGGTGTCCCTGGCTGCCGCGTTGCTTGTCGGCCGCCCGCTCCGCTTTGATGATGTCGTTCAGGTCGCGGGCCCGGCTCCGGCCCTTGAAAAGTGCCCGTCTGCTATGCCACGGTTCCGGCCAATTCTGCGAGTTGCCGTATTCGCGGAGAGATTGGTCAACAGCGTTGCGGAACAGGACTTCTAGCCGCCCGAGATCGGCCAGCAGCGACGCTCCGACAAAGGCGTTCCAGTCATACAGCCTGATCGCCGCCGGAACGCTGCCTCCCGTCTCTGCCAGGTAGGACTCGAGCCTCTCCAGGGTGAGCCTCTTGACAAGGTTGTCTCGGGAAGTGGTTGACATCTGCCGCAGAGCGGCTTACAGTAGCCAATGAAGACCCCGGAACCGTCACTGCCTTCGGGCAAACGGCCGGGGTTACGCCCTGCAGGGGGGCGGCCGCCTACCGCTCCGGCCCGTCCTCGGGGCCTATGCGGGGGCGTTGGCCTCGCTGCCGAGCGTTTCGGGGGGCAGCGGGGGCAGGTCCAGCAGCAAGGCCTGGAGGGCCAGGGCCTCGTTGGGGTTGCGGGTTAGATCCTGGTAGGTGCGGCGCACCCGGTCGACGGCTTGCAGCCGGGCTGGCTCGATCCGCCCGCTCCCGGCTTGTGGCCGGTAGCGGGCGGCCAGGGTGGCCAGCCCGAACCGCAGCTCCTCGGTGCGGAACTGCCGGGCCTCGCGGCGGTGGCGGGCCTCCATGTGGGCCCGGCCCGACCCCCGGGTTCCGAGCAGCTCCTCGCGCTGGTCCAGCTCGGCCAGCTCCTCGGAATGGCGGGAGGCGAGGGGCTCGATGGCTTCGGCCACCAAGGCCCGCACCTCGTCGACGATGACGGCCACGGTGGCGCCGGCGCCGTCGAGCCGCTCGGGGATCGACCGCCAAGCCTGGTGACGGGCCGCCACCCGGTCGTCGCGGGCCAAGATCCGGGCCCGGCTCAGGTTGCCGGCCGCGGCCCGGGCGGCCATCTCCGCCGCGGCCGGATCGAAGCCCTCGGACTCCAGCGCCGCGGCCACCGCCTCGTCGGCCACGATTGCGAAATCCACCCTGGTGCAGCGGGAGGCGATGGTGGCGTGCTCGGGCGGCACCTCCTCGGCCAGCAGCACGAAGATCGACGGGCCGGCCGGCTCCTCGACGGTCTTCAGCAGGGACGCGGCCGCGGCCGGGGTGGCGGTGTGGAACCGGTCGACGACCAGCACCTTGCGGCCGGTCTCCACCGGCGAGCGGCTGGCCTCGGTGACGATCCACTCGGCCTCCTCCTCCCGGCGGAGCTGATTGCCGGCCGGGTCCATCATCGCCAGGTCGGGATGCTCCTCGCGGGCGGCCCGGGATCGGTGGGACTCGGCCCGCGCCGGGTCGGCGGCAGCCAGCAGCTCTCCAGCAAAGACGGCTGCCGCCCTGCGCTTGCCCGAGCCGAGCGGGCCTACGAAGAGATAGGCGGGCACGGGCGAGCCCACGGCTTCGGCCAGCCTGCGGACCGCGTCGGGCTGCCCGACCACCGCCGCCCACGGATCAGGCGTCACCGGCCCCGTGCCCTCGGAGCCAGCCGGATCGGGCGTCACTGGCCCGGTCCCGTCAAGGGTTCACCGGTCCTATCCCTGAGCCTTTCCCGCACTTCGGAGATGATCTGCGCCGCGACCGCATCGACGGGGGCGTCGGCGCTCAACACCACCCAGTGGTCCGGGTCGGCGGCGGCCAGCTCTAGGTACCCCCTCCGCACCCGCTCGCGGAAGGGCTGACCCGCCGCCTCGAAGCGGTCGACCGCCGGTTCGAGGCGGTCCGAAGCGTCGTCGGTGCCCGCGGCAGGGGGGTCGAAGAACTCGAGCTGGGGTGATTCCTGCTGGCTCAGCCGGCTCAGAGCCATGCCGGGGTCGGCGTCGAGCAGAACGGTCAGGTCGGGCTCGATCCCTCCGGTGGCGAAGTCCATCATCGACCGCAGTACGGCGATGTCCAGGCCCCGGCCGTAGCCCTGGTAGGCAATGGTGGAGGCGGTGAACCGGTCGCTCACCACATCGCGGCCCGCTCTCAGAGCCGGTCCGACGATCTCGGCCACGTGCTGAGCCTTGTCGGCGATTATCAGCAGCGCCTCGGCTCGGGGGTCGAGATGGCGGCCGGGCGGGTTCAGAAGGATCCGGCGAAGGGCGTCCCCGATGGCGGTGGCCCCGAACTGGAAGGTTTCTAGCGCTCCTAGCGCTTCGGCCAGAAGAGGCGCCTGAGTGGACTTGCCCGCGCCGTCGACGCCCTCCAAGACGATAAGCCGGCCGGTCAGGACCCGGCCCCCTCACCGGCGGGCGAGCCGACCGCCGGTTCGCCGCCGCCGGGGCCGCCGGGATCGCCGGGATCGCCGCCATCGGGACCGCCTGCCGCTCGGTCGCCGCCATCGCGATCGCCGCCATCGGCACCACCAGCCGCTCGGTCACCGCCATCGCGATCGCCGCCATCGGCGCCACCCGCCGCGTCGCCGCTGTCGGGATCGCCGCTGACTGGGGCGCGGGCTCCGGCTTTGAGACTCCAATGGGTCAGAATCCCCGCCCCCACGATGATGAGCCCGGCCAGCCACATGGTCAGGCGCACCCCCGGAACCTGGACCTGGGCCCCCAGCACCGAGACATCGCCGTCCCACCAGCGCTGCGACGCCCGGTCGAGGAGGTCCGACACCAGCGGGGACAGGGCCAGCGCCACCAGCAGGCACAGGCGCACCAGCACCAGCAAGGCGGCGAAGACCCGCCCCCTCATCTCGTCGGCCACGTTCTCGTGCAGCATGGTGAAGCCCAGCACGTACACCGGCCCGCCCATAAAGCCGAGCATCCCCGTCGCCAGCGCCACCACCGACAGCAAGTCGAAGGACGCGGCGGTCAGCAGCGCCAGCCCGGCCCCGACCAGGGCGCCGGCGAAGACCCGGGGCCGGTTGATCCGGTTCTGGAGGGCCGAGGCGGCCGCCACCCCCAGCGCCATGCCCATCCCCAGCGCGAACAGCACCAGGTGGAAATCGGCTTCCCGGCCGACGATCACCTCGTCCACGAAGATGGCCCCCAGGGGAACCAGCATCCCTCCGCCCATGATCCCGGTGGCCAGACCCACGTTGACCGACCGCACTATCGGGTTGGCCGCCACCAGGTGCCAGCCCTCCCGCAGCTCGCGGAAGGCGCCGCCCAGGTCCCAGCCCCGGTTCCCGGTCCCGCGACGGGGCTGATCGGGCCGGCCGCCGATGGCCATCCGGGCCACGATCGCCGCGGTTACCAGGAACGTCAGAGCGTCGACGTAGAAGGCGAGGCCCTCCTCGTTGAGCCTGAAGTTGGTCACCCAGCCCTCGTCGGCCACCGCCTCGGCCGCCTTGGACAGCACTGCCGCGATCCCCACCGCCACCGGGAACATCCCGTAGGCGGCGGCCACGTTCAAGGCGTTGGCCGAGGTGAGCTTCTCTTTGGGAACGATGTTGGGGACGATCGCCTCTTTGGCCGGCTGCCACATCATGGTCAGCAGCTCCAGGACGAAGCTGGCCGCCACCAAGCCGAGGAGCGTGTCGACGAAGGGCAACGAGACCAGCACCGCGGCCCGGCCCAGATCGCAGGCCACCATGACCCGCTTGCGGTCCAATCGGTCGACCAGCACCCCGGCCGCGGTGGCCAGGAAGAACCCGGGCGCCACCCGGCTGGCCAGCACCAGCGCGATGGCCGCCCCCTCCGAGCCCTCGCTGAGCCGGGCGGCCAGGGCGATGGTGGCCACCAGGCCCAGCCAGTCGCCGGTGGCCGAGATGAGCTGGGCCACCCACAGCCGGAAGAACTGATGGCTGCCGAACAGCCTCTCGATCCGGTCGGTCGGCCGGGCCGCGAACACCGCCTCGTCGAGGCGGACGGCCGCCGAGCGGCGCGAGGAATCGGCGCCGGGGTCGGGCAGCCGTTCCGGGGCCACCGGGGTCAGGACCCCTTCTTCGCGTTTCTCTTGGTCTCAGCGGCCGGGGACTTGCCCCCCGGGGCCCGTTTGGCCGAGGATCTGCCGGACTCCTTGGCCGCCGGCTTGCGCTTGGGCGCCGGCCCCCGGGCCCGGCGCTCGGCCAGCAGCTCCGAGGCCCGCTCCGGGGTCAGCCCCTCGGCGGCGTCGCCTTTGCGCAGCGAGGCGTTGACCTCGCCATCGGTGACGTAGGGGCCGTAGCGGCCCTCCTTGACCACCATCTCCCGGCCGGTGTCCGGATCGGGCCCCAGCTCCCGCAGCGGGGACCGGGCCGAGGCCTGGCTGCCCCGGCGCCGCTTGGGCTCGGACAGGATCTTCAGGCACTCGTCGAGGGTGATCGACAGCAGCTCCTCCTCGCGGTCGAGGCTGCGGGTTTCGGCGCCCTTCTTCACGTACGGGCCGTAGCGGCCGTTGTGGGCGGTGATCTCGGCCCCGTCGGCCGGGTCGGCGCCCACCGTGCGGGGCAGCGACAGCACCCCCAGCGCCTCGTCGAGGGTGACGGTCTCGGGGCTCATGGCCTTGAACAGCGACGCCATCTTGGGCTTGCCGTCCACTTGGTCGGCCGTGCCGACCTGGACGTAGGGCCCGAATCGGCCGCTGCGGACGTAGACGTCGAGCCCGGTGGCCGGGTCGCGGCCCAGCACCCGGCCCTCGCGGGGCCGGGACAGGTACTCGAGGGCCCGCTCGACGGTGAACTCGTCGGGCGCCACGTCGTCGGGGATCGAAGCCGATTGGTCGCCCATCTGCACGTAGGGCCCGTAGCGGCCGACCCGGACCTCCACCGGCGAGCCGTCGGCGGTCACCCCCAGCGGAACCGAGTTCACCGCCCGGGCGTCGATGTCGCCGAGGCGGCTCGACACCTTCTCCTTCAGGCCGGGATCGTCTTCGTGTCCGAAGTAAAAGCGGCTCAGCCACGGCACGGTCTCCTCGGCCCCCCGGGCGATCCTGTCCAGGTCGTCCTCCATCTCGGCGGTGAAGGCGTAGTCGACGAGCCGGGGGAAGTGGCGCTCGAGCAGGTTCACCACCGAGAAGGCGGTGAACGACGGCACCAGCGCCGTGCCCTTCCGCCACACGTATCCCCGGTCCAAGATGGTGCCCATGATGGAGGCGTAGGTGGAGGGCCGCCCCACCCCGAGCTCCTCGAGCCGGTGTATCAGAGACGCCTCGGTGAAGCGGGCCGGGGGCTGGGTCTGGTGGCCCTCGGCGGCCATGGCCTCGGCCGTGGCCCGGTCGCCCCGCCCCAGGGGCGGAAGCTTCGGATCGCCCGACGCCCCGCTCCCGCCGCCATCGCCGGACCCTCCACTGCCCCCGCGGGGACTGCCTGCCGCCCCGGCGGCGCCGTCGCCTGCTCCGGCCCCGTCGCCGGAGTCGCGGCCGTCCTCGTAGGCCAGGCGGAAGCCGGGGTGGGTGATGACGGTGCCGGTCGCGGTGAACACCACGTCCGGGGCCGCCTCCGCCTCGGGGGTGAGCTGCAGCCTCACCGTCTCGCCGGTGCAGTCGGTCATCTGGCTGGCCAGGGTGCGCTGGTAGATGATCTCGTACACCCTGGCCTCCGACGAGGGCACGCCGCGAGCCACCTCGGCAGGCGGCCGGAACGAGTCCCCGGCCGGCCGGATGGCCTCGTGGGCCTCCTGGGCGTTCTTAACCTTGCCGGCGTAGGAGCGGGGCTTGGGGGGCAGGAAATCCCGGCCGTAGCGCTCGGCCACGACGGAGCGGGCCGCCTGCACCGCGGCGGCCGACAGCGTGGTGCTGTCGGTGCGCATGTAGGTGATGTAGCCCTTCTCGTAGAGGCCCTGGGCGGCCCGCATGGCCGCGGTGGCCGACATCTTCAGCTTGCGGGCCGCCTCCTGCTGGAAGGTGGAGGTGATGAAGGGGGGCGAGGGCCGCCGCCGATACGGCTTGGAGTCGCGGTCGGCCACGGTGAAGCCGGCGCCCTCCAGCCGCTCGGCCAGCCCGGTGGCCATGGCCTCGTCGACCAAGACCACGTCGGAGCGGGACAGGCGGCCGTCGGGGCCGAAGTCCCGGCCGCCGGCCGTCCTGACCCCGTCCACCGACGACAGGGAGGCCTCGAACCGGCCCTCGGCCCCGGGCCCGGAGCCGAGGGCGGCGAAGGTGCCGGTGAGGCTCCAGTAGCCGGCGGACACGAAGTCCATGCGCTCCCGCTCCCGCTCGACCGCGATGCGGGTGGCCACGCTCTGGACCCGGCCGGCCGAGAGCTGGGGCATGACCTTCTTCCACAGCACCGGCGACACCTCGTAGCCGTAGAGCCGGTCGAGCAGGCGGCGGGCCTCCTGGGCGTCGACCATGCGCCGGTCGATCCCCCGGGGCGACTCGACGGCCGCCGCGATGGCGTCGCGGGTGATCTCGTGGAACACCATGCGCTTGACCGGCACCCGGGGGTTGAGGACCTCGAGCAGGTGCCAGGCGATGGCCTCGCCCTCGCGGTCCTCGTCGGTGGCCAGGAACAGCTCGTCGGCCCGGGCCAGCAGCGACTTCAGCTTGGTTATCTGGGACTTCCGGTCGGAGGCCACCACGTAGAGCGGCTTGAAGTCGTTGTCGACGTCGATGCCGATCCGGGCCCAGGGCTCGTTGCGGTAGGTCTTGGGCACCTCGGCCGCGTTGCGGGGCAGGTCCCGCACGTGGCCGATGGAGGACTCCACCACGAAGCCGTCGCCGAGGTATCCGGCGATGGTCCTCGCCTTGGCCGGCGACTCGACGATTACCAGGGCGTTGGTCATGGGCTTAGCCGATTCCACGGCGGGCTTGGACTGCGGGCGGGGGAAGCACCGGGTCGCGGCCTGGGCCGCGGCGTCACAGCGTAGAGAGATCCTCCACCGGGTAATCGAAATAGGTTTCGGTCACGAGCTGGTGGAGGTCCCAGCAGTACCGGTTGATCTGGCGGAGCAGGCCCTCCCGATCCTCCGAGTCGGCCCACTCGTAGTGGATCAGGGCGGTCAGGCGGCCGGCCAGGCGCCGGGCCGCCTCGCTGGGGCCGGGGTGCGGGCCGGCCCCGATGGCGTCCAGCTCCGCCGCGACGTTGTCCAGCGACCGGCAGAGCGAGCCGGGCAACAGCGGGTCGGTGGCCAGCAGGTCCAGCACCTGGCCCGGGTTCACTTCGACGCTGAAGCGCCGGTTGTAGGCCTCGAAGGCGTGGTAGAGGCGCAGCAGGCTGGTCCAGTCGGCGTCGAAGTGGTGCTCGGCCTTGGCGCCCGCCTCGATCTGGGACAGCAGCAGCAGGGTGGTGAGCTGGGCCCGCTCGACGGCCCGGCCGAGTTGCATGAACCGCCAGCCTTCGTCGCGGTACATGGTGGCCGCGGCCACCCCCGCGAACGTCTCGCTCTCCTCCACCGTCTCGGCGTAGAAGCTCTCGGGGGAGACCCTCCAGATGTCGAGGATCTCCAGCTTCTGTATGCGCAGATAGGTCAGGTTCAGGTGGGTCCACATCTCGCCGCTGATGCACTGGCGCATCTGGCGGGCGTTCTCGCGGCCCTGGGCCAGGCAGCTCCACACCGAGCCCGGATTGAAGCGCTCGAAGGTGAGGTCGTCGGCCAGCGTGAAGGAGTCGGCCAGGGTGTAGTCGTCGCTGTCGGTCCAGTCGAGGTCGCCGACCGGCGGCTGGCGGTTGACGCTGCCGTAGATGCGGCTCCACCCGAAGTGGATCTCCCGGATGGGCCGGTCCACCAGGGCCTCGGTCTGCAACTGCAGCAGCCGGCACAGGTGTGAGGCCCGCTCCAGGTAGCGGCTCATCCAGTACAGCCCCTGCGCGCTGCGCGCCAGCATCGCCGGTCAGCCGATCAGTCTTCGCTGCCTTCGGGCATGGGTCCGATTCAGTCCGTGTAGTCCTCTTCGGGCATGAGCACGAACTCCGGGTAGGACTCGAGCCCGAGTTCCCCGGCGTCTTGGCCCAGGCGCTCGATCTCCGGCTCGACCCGGATGTGGACCAGCTTGTGGAGCCCCCACCACAGCACCCACGAGACCGGGAACACGAAGACCCCGACCATGAGCACGCCGAGCAACTGCACGCCGAAGTTGGCGCCGACGGTGAAGCTGGCGGCCACGGTCCCCCAGGCGCCAGCGAAGAGGTGGGCGGGGATGGCCCCGACCACGTCGTCGAGCCGCACCTTCTCCAGGAACTTGAGGCCCAGGGTGCAGATGAGGGCGCCGATGGCGCCGATGATGATGGCCCAGAGGTGGTTGGTGAAGTTGGGGGCGGCGGTGATGGCCACCAGCCCGGCGATGGAGCCGTTGAGGCCGGCGAACAGGTCCACCCGCCCGAAGATGGGCCGGGAGATGGCCAGGGCGGTGACCACCCCGGCGGCGGCGGCCAGGTTGGTGTTCACCAGCACCTGGGCCATGGACACCACGTCGGCCGCGGTGCCCAGCGCGAGCTGGGAGCCGCCGTTGAAGCCGAACCAGCCGAACCACAGGATGAAGACGCCCAGCGTCACCAGCAGCACGTTGGAGGGCGGCGTGGGCCGGGCCGTGCCGTCGGAGCGGTACTTGCCCAGCCGGGGCCCGATCACCAGCACGCCGGCCAGGGCGGCCCAGCCCCCGGTGCCGTGTACGACGGTGGAGCCGGCGAAGTCAACGAAGTCCAGATTGGCCAGCCAGCCGTCTCCGTTCCATATCCACGAGCCCACGATGGGGTAGATGACCGCGGTCAGCACCAGGGTCAAGAAGAAGAAGGGCCACAGCTTGACCCGCTCGGCCACCGCGCCGGACACGATGGAGGCGGCGGTGGCCACGAAGACCATCTGGAAGAACCAGTCCGACGTGGAGGAGTAACCGGCTTCGCTGGTCAGGGCGTCGGTGGCGCTGGCTATGGCCGCCTCGTCCCCGGCGTCCACCGCGTCCAGCAGGGCGACCTCGGCGTCCGACGCCCCGTGCATGAGATCCGGCGAGCCGATGACGCCGCCGACGGATTCGCCGTACATGAGGCCGTAGCCGACGAAGAAGAAGGCGAGCCCGGCGATCGAGTAGATGCCTATGTTCTTCAGGCAGATCATGGAGGCGTTCTTGGTGCGCACCGACCCGGACTCGAGCATGGTGAACCCGGCGCACATCCACATGATCAGCGCGCCCCACACCAAGAACGAGAAGGTGTTGAGGACGAATTCGAGTTCGTCGCTGTGGCCCGCGGCCCGGGCCACGGCCGGCCGGGCCAGAACGAAGACGAGCGTCAGGATCAACGCCAGTGCCACCGCCGCCGGACGGCGGCGGAAAGAAACGGTTGCGAGTGCTCTCAAAGCCACTCTCCTTTCCTGCTTAGGACTCCCTTTTCCAATGAAAGATCCACTTGTTCCAATAAAGATCCACTTGGCCTCACTCCCCCAGCACCCACAGGTCCTTGCCGCCCCCGCCCTGGCTGGAGTTCACCACCAGGCTGCCCCGGCGCAGGGCCACCCGGCAGAACGCGCCGGGCACGATACGCGTCTCGCGTCCGCAGAGCACGAACGGGCGCAGATCGACGTGGCGCGGCTCGAAGCGGTCCTCGATCAGGCAGGGGGCCCGGGACAGGGCCAGCGTGGGCTGGGAGATGAAATCGGCCGGGTCGGCCCGCACCTCCTTGGCGTACTCCCGGCGCTCCTTGGCGGTGGCGTGGGGGCCGACCAGCATCCCGTAGCCCCCCGACTCGCCCACCCGCTTGACCACCAGGTGCTCCAGGTTGTCGAGCGTGTACTCCAAGTCCTCGGGCCGGCGGCACAGGAAGGTCTCGACGTTCTCCAGGATCGGCTCCTCGCCCAGGTAGTACCGCACCATGTCGGTCACGTAGGCGTAGACGCTCTTGTCGTCGGCCACGCCGGTGCCGGGGGCGTTCACCAACGCCACGTTGCCCCGCCGGTAGGCGTCCAGCAGGCCGGGCACGCCGAGCATCGAATCGGGGCGGAAGGCCAGCGGGTCGATGAAGTCGTCGTCGACGCGGCGGTAGATCACGTCCACCCGCCGCAGGCCATGGGTGGTGCGCATGTACACGAAGCCGTCGTCCACCACCAGATCGCGGCCCTCCACCAGCTCGGCGCCGATCTCCCCGGCCAGGAACATGTGCTCGTAGAAGGCGGAGTTGTACACCCCGGGCGTCAGCAGGGCGATGGAGGGGTTGGAGTGCTCCCGGGGCGCCATCTCGCGCAGGGTCTCCGACAGGATGCTGCCGTAATGCTCGACCTCCTCGACCCGGGAGGCGCGGTAGAGGTGGCGGAACCGGGCTTTGACCGCCTTGCGGTTGGCGATCATGTAGGAGACCCCCGACGGCACCCTCAGGTTGTCCTCGAGCACCCTGAATCCGTCGTTGGTGCGGATCAGGTCGGTGCCGCAGATGGAGACCCAGGTGCCGTTGGGGGCGGAGAAGCCGCGCATCTGGGTCCGGTACTGGGGGCAGCTATAGACCACGTCGGCCGGTATGACGCCGTCGGCCACCGCCTTGGCCTCGCCGTAGACGTCCTCCAGGAAGAGGTTCAGGGTCTTCAGCCGCTGGGCCAGGCCGCTCTCGAGGTGGCGCCAGTCGGCGCTGGAGAGGACCCGGGGCACGCAGTCGACGGGGATGATCCGCTCGTCGGCCTCGGCGTCGCCGTAGACGGTGAAGGTGATGCCCTCGTTGGAGAACGAGCTGGTGACCCGCTCCTGGATGCTGGCCAGCTCCTCGGCGGAGAGGTCCAGCAGAGCCTCGTGGAGCTGGCGGCAGTCGGACCGGGGCGAGCCGTCGGCCTCGAACATCTCGTCGTAGAAGGTGGCATCCAGGTCGTAGGAGTCGAAGTCCACCGCGCCTACCCGCCCATCTCGCCGGCCAGCCTCACGTAGGGCTCCTCACGCCGGGACCCCCGCCGGGACGCCGGCCAGCCTCACGTCGGGCTCCTCACGCCGGGACGCCGGGCTCCTCACGTCGGGACCCCCGCCGGGTCCGGCTCGGCGGCCTCTTCCGCCCCGTCGCCGTGGGGGCCGGATTCCTCCGCCTCGGCCTCTTGCGTCCTCTCGGGCGGCTGCAGTGGCAACTCGATGATCATCTCGGTGAACTCGCCGGGCTCGGATTCGACCCGGATGCTACCACCGTGCTCGCGCACTATGTCATTGGACATGGTGAGCCCGAGCCCGGTGCCCTGGCCGGTGGGCTTGGTGGTGAAGAACGGGTTGAAGATCTTCTCGATGACATCGGGCGGCATGCCGCTCCCGTTGTCCTTGACCCGTATCACGCACGTCTCCTCCCCCCGCCTGGTGCTGAGCCACAGCGTCGGCACGTAGGGCTCGCCGTCGGAGGCCGGGGCCTCGGCGGAGGCGCGCCGCTTCTCGTCGGTGGCGTAGCAGGCGTTGCTCACCAGGTTCAAGAAGACCCGGCTCAGGTCCTGGGTGACGACCTCCATCTCGCCCACGTCCGGGTCCAGATCCATCTTCCATTCGAGCTGGAACTCGGGGTCGGTGGCCCGGGCGCTGTGGTAGGCGAGCCGGGCGTACTCGTCGAGCAGGGTGTTGATGTCGGTCGCCTGCCGCTCGGCCGACCCCCGCCCCATCATCAACATGTCGTGTACGATCCGGTTGGCCCGGTCGCCGTGGGAGCGGATCCGCTCGAGGTTGCTGGTGAGGTCCCCCGATATGTCGGCGATGAGGGACCGCTGGTCCTCGTCGAGCTTCTCCACGTTGGCCTCGAGGACCTCCCCCAGCTCTTCGAGCAGCTCCTCGGAGACCTCCGCGAAGTTCTTCACGAAGTTCAGGGGGTTCCTGACCTCGTGGGCCACCCCGGCGGTGAGCTCGCCCAAAGCCGCCAGCTTCTCGCGCACCACTATCTGGTCCTGGGCCCGGTTCAGGTCGTCCAGGGCCGTCTCCAACTGGTCGTTCTTGCCCTGCAGCTCCTCGGCCATCTTCTCCACCAGGTTCAGGCGCTGCACCTCCAGGGCGTAGTTGCGGAAGACCTCCAAGGCCGCGGCCATGTCGGCCACCTCGTCGCGCCCCTCGATCTCGACTTGGGCCTCCAAGTCGCCTCCGGCCATCTGGCGCATCCACCCCGACAGCGTCTGGATGCGGCGCAGCAGCACCCGGCCGACGAAGAGCCAGGCGATGAGCAGGGCGCCGGCGATGCTGAGCGCGCTGATGCCCAGCAGCAGGGTGCGGCCCGTGAATATGGCCCGGGTGGAGGCGCGGTTGGCCTCCTGCACGCTCTCGTTGGCCGCGGTCACCAAGACGTCCACCTCGGCCACCAGGTCCCGGGCTATGTCGCCGTTCTGGACCAGCAGCACCTGCTGCTCAGCGCGGATGGTCAGCTCCTGGACCTTCAGATCGAAGCCGTTGCGATTTCCGGCCCCCAGCTCCAACAGCCGGTCGATGAGGGAGACCATCTCCTCTCTGACCGGGGATTCCTCGATGGCCGACAGGTTGCCCTCGATGCGGCCCACGGCCGACTCGAACCGCTCTCGCAGCGGCTCGACCGAAGCGGCGGTGTCCTCGATGCTGAACACGCTGGAGAGGATCTGTATGGCCGCGTTGCCGTTGGCGAGCAGGTCGGCCAAATGGCGGTAGTTGATGATCTCATCCTCTGAGAAGTGCTCGGAGAGAGGGTCGGGGGGCCTGCCCCGGTCGCGGTAGCCGGTGACGGTGTAGAAGAGCTGATCGTCGATGGCCGGCGCCAGGGCGGCGTCCATGTCGATCCTCAGGTCGTTCAGATCGGCGCGCAGGCCCTCGCTGCGGTTGGCCAGCCCGAACAGCTCGAACTCCTCATTGCTGATCGACCTGATGTTGGCGATCAGCGAGTCGGCGTGGTCCCTGACCCGGTCGATGAGGGGATCGGTGTCGCCGCTCTGGTCCATCCGCTGCCGGGCCAGGGCGGTCAGGTCCTCGTCCATGGCCCGGTACGTGTCCTGGATCAGAGAGGAGACGTTGGCGAACTCGTCGATGGTGGCCGCGGTGGTCAAGCGGGGAGCGGCGGTGATCAGGTTGCTGCTGTACTGGGCGACGCCGAAGGCGGCCACCATCTCGGGGACGCTGTCGTCGCTGACCCGGCTCTGGGCCACGCCGACCCGCTCGAAGAAGTACCAGCCGACCAGGCTGGCGGCCACGGTCAGGGACACGGCCATCCCTATCCCGAAGTAGAACTTCCCGGAGAGTCGGAAACGGCTTTCGAGCAGACTCTTGAACCAGCTCACTTCAACCAGCTCACTTCAGCCTCGGCTCCTGCAGGTCAACGGGCTCTGGGGCGGTGCGAGGCACGCCCGGTCGGCCAGATCCGTCTCTTCGCGCCCGACCCTCTCGACGGGCCGGTAATTGCCGTCCGGTCCGATCCTGGTCAAGAACACCTGGTCGGAACCCTGGTTGTCGTCTTCGCCGTAGCGGATCTCGAAACCGTCGATGTCGACCATCTCGGCGCCGCGCAGAACGTTCAGAAAGCAGTCCCGGTCCACCTCGGGCCCGCAGGCCTCGAGGCCGGCGACGACCAAGCGGCCAGCCAGATAGCCCTCCATGGAGACGAAGCCGGGAGCGGCATCGGGGCGGTAGTCGGACAGGGCCCGGGCGTAGGCCTCGACCACCGGGAGGGAGTCGTCGGTGGGAAAGGGCACGACCTGGGACACGTAGACCCCGGCCCCGACCAGCCCCAGCTCTTGGGCCAGGGCGATGCTCCCGACGAAGGAGACGGTCATGAAGATCGGATCCATGCCGATGTGGCGGGCCCAGGCGATCAGCGTCGCCACCGGCTGGTAGGCGCCGATCATGATCACCGCCTCCGGGTTGCCCCGGCGCAGATCCAGCAGGGCGGTCTTGACCGCCGTGGTGTTGCGGGTGTACACCCCGATGGACGCCGGCGCCATGCCGCGCCGGTCCAGCGCCAGCCGCACCCCCTGGTAGCCGGCCCGGCCGAAGGAGTCGTCCTGGTACATGACGGCGATGCGCTCGATGCCGGAATCCTCGGTAAGGCGGGCGACCATCTCCTCGGTCTCCTGGTAGTAGGAGGCCCGCAGGTTCAACACGTTGGCCCACTCCTGGGCGTCCCGCAAAAAGGCGGCCCCGGTGAAGGGGGCGATGTAGGGGACGCCCGCCTCGGCGGCGATGGGAACGGCCGAGCGCGACGTCGGAGTGCCCACCGCGCCGATCAGCGCGAACACCTCCTCCTCGTCGATCAGGCTGATGGTGTTGGCGATGGCGGCCTCGGGCTCGTAGGCGTCGTCGAGGACGGTCAGCTCCAGCCGCCGCCCGCCGACGCCGCCCCGCTGGTTCGCCTCGTGGAACGCCGCCTCGACGCCCAGCCGCATGTTCTGGCCCAGGTACTGGGCCGGGCCGCTCAGGGCGGCGGACTGGCCGAAGAGTATGCGGTCGTCGTAGACGCCGGCCGAGGCCGCATCCGGGGACTCAGCCGGGTCCTCGCCGGGCCCCTCCTCGGGCGGGGCTTCGGCGGGCCCGTCGGCGGACGGGGCCCCGCCGCTGCACGAGACCGAGCCGGCCAGGACGGCGAGGGCCAAGACGGCGGCCATCGTGCGCCCCGGGGCGAGCGGCGGGGTCTGGGGCGACGAGCGGAAGGTCCGCTTCATTCGCCTTCATTCGCCCCTGCGGGCGATCAGGGTCGTGTGGTTCCTGTCCTGTTCCCGCCGGTAGTGGACCTCGTCCATCATGGTGCGGACCAGATGGATGCCGAGCCCGCCCACGGGCCGGTCCTCCAGCAGCGAGTCCAGGTCGGGCTCGGGGGCGTCGCTCAGCGGGTCGAAGGGGCGGCCGTCGTCGATGATCTCCACGGTGAGGGCGTCGGGCTCGGACGCCATGGCGATCTCGATGTCGTGGACTCCGTCGTCGTGGCCGTGGTTGATGATGTTGACCACCAGCTCCTCGATCACCAGGGTCACCCGATAGACCATCTCGGGGGGCCAGTCCTCCCGCTCGGCCAGCTCCTCCACCGCGGCGGAGACGCGGTCCAGCTCGTCGTGGCGGGTCTCGATCTTGATGGATGCCTTGGCGCTCAAGTCTCGAACTCGCCGGTGCAGAGGGTCAGGCAGGTGATGTCGTCGGACTGCGGGGTGTCGCCGGCGAAGGCCTCCACCGCCGCGAAGACGGCCTGGGTGGCCTCCCGGCACCCCTTGGGGGGGCTGTCGGCGAAGGTCGCCTGGAGGCGCTCGACCCCGAATTCCTCGTCGTCGGCGTCGAGGGCCTCGGTGACCCCGTCGGTGTACAGCACCACGACGTCGCCGGGCGACAGGGTGACCGTGTTGCGGTCGTAGGACAGGTCCGGCATCAGCCCCAGCGCCACTCCGTCGGTCAGCGGGAGCAGTTCCGAGGTTCCGTCGGGGTGGACCACCAGCGGAGGGTTGTGGCCGCCGTTGGCGTATTCGAACTCTCGGCTGGCCGGGTCGTAGACCCCGTAGAAGGTGGTGACGAACATGGCCGACTCGTTGTTCTCGTAGAGGAGATCGTTGACCTCGCGCAGCACCTCGCCCGAGTCGCTCTGGCCGATGCCCGCGCCCTTCAGCAGGGTGCGCGACGACATCATGAACAAGGCGGCGGGGACGCCCTTGTCGGAGACGTCGGCGATGGCCAGGCCGATCCGGCCGTTCTCCAGGTGCAGGATGTCGAAGAAGTCGCCCCCCACGCTGCGGGCCGGCTCCATGTTGCCGAAGACGCGGTAGCCCGCCCCTTGGGGGAACTCAGTGGGAAGAATGGACTGCTGGATCTTGCGGGCCACGTCCAGCTCGTTCTCCAGGGCCACCAGCTTGTCCCGCGACGAGAGCGCCTCGCGCCACTCGGCCATGTGGCGCAGGGTCCGGTCTATGGTGACCCTGAGGTCCTCGAAGTCGAGGGGCTTGGTGACGAAGTCGAACGCGCCCCGGTTCATGGCGGTGCGGATGTTCTGCATGTCGCCGTAGGCCGAGACGATCACCGCCCGGATGTTGGGGTCCACCTTGGGTATCTGCTCGAGCAGGGTGAGGCCGTCCATGCGGGGCATGTTGATGTCGGAGACCACCATGTCGATGTCGTCCTCCCGCTGGAGCCGCTCGAGGGCCTCCACCCCGTTGGGGGCGAAGACGAACTCGTAGTCGCCGGCCCGGATGTTGCGGCGCATCCGCTGCAGCACCAGCGTCTCGACGTCGGGCTCGTCGTCGACCACGAGGATCTTGTGCGGGTTATCGGACATCTGTGCCTTCCGGTTGGGTCAGGTTCGCGGTTCGCGGCGCGGCCCGGCGAGACCGGCCGGGCCGGATTCCGCTCGGTCAGTCATTCAGGGCGGCGATGGCCTCGGCCTGAGAGTTCTGGATCGAGATGATCTTGTCGAAGCCGCTGATCTCGAAGACCTCCTTGATCGAGGCCGATAGCGAGCAAACCGCGAACTTCGAGCCCTGCTCTCGCAGTTTCCTGGCCGTCATCAGGATCACCCTGAGGCCGGCGCTGCTGATGTACGAGAGGTTCTCGAGATCGAGAACCACGGCCTGATCGTCGGCCTCGATGGCCTTGGCCAGGTCGTCTTGGAACTCGCGGGCATTGGCGCCATCGACTCGGCCGTCGGCCTTGGCCACCAGGGTTCCGCCTTCCCTCACCGTGCTTATGCTTGCCGTCGTCAACTTTCCATCACTCTCCTAGTTTTGAACTCCAACAAGATCCTTGTCTCACGCCACCCTTGCCTCACGCCGCACCGGTCCGAACCGATCCGAGCGGACCGGATGGTAACACCATACGAGCCCCGCGGGACAACGGGATCGGAGCCGGCATCCGCCGGGCGCCGGGACTCACTCCAAGTCCTCCTGTCCGGCATCCGAGCCGATCCCGGCCGGCTCGGGCTCGATATCCATCAGACCCTCTCCCGGCTCGTGGGAGCGGGGCCCCGGCCCGGCCCGCAAGAAGATGAGGGCGCCGATGACCGCGGCGATGGCCGAGGCGGCCAGAACGCCCATCTTGGCCTGGTCGGCCAGCTCGCCCGCGAACTCCAGACCGGTGATGAACAGCGACACGGTGAAGCCTATCCCGGCCAGGGCGCCCAGCCCGAAGACATGGGCCCAGGTGGCCCCGCCGGGCAGCCGGAAGAGGCCGAGGCGCACCCCGGCCCAGGTGAACAGCGAGATGCCCACCAGCTTGCCCGCCACCAGGCCGAGCAGGACCCCGTGGGTGACCGGGGAGCGGGCCGCCTCCGACAGGGAGTCGAAGGAGATCTCCACCCCGGCGTTGGCCAGGGCGAAGATGGGGATGATCACGAAGCTCGACCAGGGGTGCAGCGTGTAGTTGAGGCGCTCGGCCACCGACACTTGCTCCTTGAGCTCGAAGTAGGCCCGGTGCATGACCGGGGCGGTGAGCTCCTGGCGGGCCCGGCGAGCCGCGGGCCCCTCCTCTCTGGGCCCGGCCTTGCGCTCCTGCTGGCGCAACTGGAGGAGGACCCGCAGAATGGCGCCCTCGCCCACCCGGGGGTTGTCGATGAGGGGCCGGGCCGGGGTCATGATCCCGACGATCACCCCGGCCAGGGTGGCGTGTATCCCGGACTCGAACATGGCCAGCCATATGAACGCCCCGGCCACCACGTAGGCCGGGGTGTACCACACCCCGGTCAGCCTCAAGACCAGGAAGGCGACGATCCCGGCCGCCGTCACCAGCAGCCACGCCACCGACAGGTCGTCGGTGTAGAAGACGGCGATGACCAGGATGGCGGCGATGTCGTCGACGATGGCCAGCGTCAGCAGGAAGATCTTGATCGTGGTCGGAACCCGGGTGCCGAGCAGCGACACCACCCCCAGGGTGAAGGCGATGTCGGTGGCCATGGGGATGCCCCACCCGGCCGAGGCCGGCCCGGACGGGTTGAAGGCGAAATAGATGAGGGCGGGCACTATCACCCCGCCCATGGCGGCCACGGCGGGCAGGGTCGCGGCCCGGGGGTCGCGCAGCTCTCCGGTGACCAGCTCGCGCTTGATCTCCAAGCCCATGACGAAGAAGAAGATGGCCATCAAGGCGTCGTTGATCCAGGCTTCGATCGGTTCGTCCAAGACGTGCAGGCCGCCCAGATTCATGACGATGTGGGTCTCGAGGATCTCGTGGTAGAGGTCCTTCCAGGGCGAGTTGGCCCAGACGAGCGCCGCCACCGTGGCCACCAAGAGCACGATCCCGCCGGCCGCCTCGATGTGGAGGAAGCGGTTCAGGGGACGGGCGACGCGCCGGGCCAGCATGCGGTCGCTGCCCGCCCAGGTGAGCGGTGAGGGATCGAACTTTTGCTCGGTGGCCATCGTCGACGACTCGTTCGGTGTGCCGGCTCGTCTCGCCTATTTTCTACTCCGGCGAGCCGAAGAGTAGACGACCAGGCGCACGTCGGTGCCGCCGGCGCCGGAGCGGATCTCCGACTCGTCGGCCAGCATCCGCATCAGCGGGATGCCCAGGCCCGACTCGTGGAGAAGCCGCTCGGGCGATTCGGGGGGCGGCAGCTCGGGCAGGTCCTCGGGGTCGAAGCCCGGCCCGGAGTCGTGGACCACCACCACCACCTCGTCGTCGGCCAGGCTGCCCTCCACTCGGATCCGCTGGCTGCTGCCCGCGTGCAGGTGGGCCTCGACCGCGTTGGTGGTCGCCTCCGATACGGCCACCCGCAGATCCTCGAGCCGCTCGATCTCCATGCCGGTCTCCGCCTCGGCCGCGCCGGTCAGGACGGCTCGCACGAACGAGACGAACTCGGTGCTAGCCGGGATCTCGATGAGGACCCGGCTGGGTGTTGGGCCGGCGGCGGGCAGGGTGTCGGCGGTCATGGCCGGGTGGAAGGTGTCGGCGGTCACAGCCGGGCGTCGGCCGGGTGGGCGGTGTCGGCGGTCATGGCCGGGCGTCGGCCGGGTGGGCGGCCTCGGGGGCGCCGACGGCGTCGAGCGAGTCGTGCAGGGTCAGTATCCGGTCGAGGTCGCAGAGCTCGAAAACCCGCCGGACCCGGGGCGCCGGGCATACCAGCGCCAGCTCCCCGCCCCGCTGGCGCACCCTCTTGAGCGCCCCCACCACCGCGCCGACCCCGAAGGAGTCGATGAAGTCGACCCCGGTGAGGTCGAGGATCAGGGTGGTCTCGCCGGTTGAGACGGCGGCCACCACGGCCTGGCGCAGAGCCGGGGCGCCGACGGCGTCGAGCTCGCCGCCGACGGCGAGAACGGTCCACGGGGGCCGGCGCCGGCTCTCGATGGCGGCCTGCACGGCGGCCAACGGTACCGGGTCGATGCTTTCATGCCGCGTCAGCAAGCCGCGTCAGCGCCGGTCAAACAGCCGGAGGCGGTGGTCTCACCCTTTCTAGCCCGCCGCTGAAAACTCTGATCCGGGGCCGCCGGGTCAAACAGCCGGAGGCGGTGGCCTCATCCTTCTAGGCGCATCGTGGCTCGGGCGTCGAACCGGGCGTCGCCGAGCAGGGCGCCCACGATGGGGACATCGGTCGGGTCGTGGTAGCGGATCTCCACCGCGACCCGATCCCCGGCCCGGCTGACGCTCACATCCAGGCGCCGGGGATCCAAGTCGCCGGCCGCGGCCGCGGCGGCGCGCACCTCGTCATCGTCGGCGCCGACGGCCGCCTCTCGAACCGCTTCCCGGGCCGCGTGGGTGACCATCACCCTCACCCGGACCAGCAGCCCGATCTGCACCAGCGCCAGCAACAGCGCCACCAGCACCGGCATCAGCAGCACCAGCTCCGCCGTGGACTGGCCCCGCTCGGCCGGGCGACCGGCCGCGCCTCCCACGGCGGTGCCTCCCCTGGCCGCGCCTCCCACGGCCGGGTAACTGGCCGCGCCTCCCACGGCGGCGCCTCCCCTGGCCGCGCCTCCCACGGCCGGGTAACTGGCCGCGCCTCCCACGGCGGCGCCTCCCCTGGCCGCGCCTCCCCCGACGGCGCCTCCGGCCGGTCGGAGTCTTTGAGAGCGCGGCCTGCTCGGCCGGGTCACGTCACTTGGTCGGCGACGCTTCTAATCACCTTGTTGAGCAGGGTGGACACCATCCCGGTGTCGGTGGCCCAGGCCAGCACCAGCAGCGCCACCGCGGCCGCGCCCAGGATGACCAGCGCGTACTCAGCCGTGGTCTGGCCCCGCTCGGGACCGACGGCGGGCACCGACCCGGCACCGCTCCGACCCCGCTCGGGACCGACGGCGGGCACCGATTCAGCACCGGTCTGGCCACGCTCCGATTTGTGAACTCTCTCGATCATGGCTCTCCTTTGATGGACGTATTTCCGGGGGAAGCGGGTCGGGCTTCGCCGGTGAGCGCGGACGCTCATCCGGGGAAGCGAAGGTCGGCGATCGACCCGGCCATGAGCGGGACCACCGTCAGCAGTCCGAAGGCCGGGAGCACGCAGAACACCAGGGGGAACAGCATGAGCACCGGCACCCGGCGGGCGGCCTCCTCGGCCCGGACCCGGCGCCGTCGGCGGGCTTCGTCGCCCACCCGGACCAGGGCCGGACCCAGCGGAACCCCGTCGACCTCGGCGGCCAGGACGGCGTGAACGAGGGGGGCCGCGGCCGGGCCCAGCCGATCCCGCATCCGCCGCATCGACTCGGCGAAGGGCTCGCCGGCCGACGAGCGCCGCACCACGTCGGCCAACTCCGACCGGAACGGCTCGGGGGAGCGGGGTCCGGCCGCGGCCAGGGCGGGGGCCGCAGGCTGGCCTGCCCCCACCAGCAGGCCCAAGAGATCGACAACCTCGGGCAGAGCGAGTTCGACCCGGCGCTGGCGGTCGAGCCGGCGGCGCCGGCGGCGCAGCCCCACCACGCCGGCCACTGCCGCCAGGGCGATCCCCGTCGGCGCCGGACCGGCGGCCACCGCCACCGCGGGCAGCGCCAGGGCGGCCCCGCCTATGAGAACCTCGTCGGGGGATTCGCCCCCGGTCAGGCGCCGGCCCAGGGCTGCAACCGGGGCCAGCACAGAGCTAGACCCGACGTTCCGGCCGGTCCGAGGCCGCCGCAGACGGGAACCGGTTGAAAAAGGACCGGACCGGCAAGGACCGGACCGGTGAAGCCGGTCGCGGATCCGGCCGGCTTGGGCGGGCGCAAGCCCCACCGCCACCGCGGCCAGCGCCGCGGCCAGCCCGGACAGAGTGGTCAAGCCCACGCGAGAAGCCTCCAGACCGGCGCGGGGCTGAAGACCCCGACGGCGGCCATGATCCTCTCGGCGGCCAAGCACGCGGGAAGCTCCCGGACCGGCGCGGGGCTGACGCTCAAGCCCACGCCGAAACCCCTCGGGCCAGCCGGGACATCCACCACACGCCCAGCGCCTCCAGCGCCAAGCCGGCCAGCAGGGAGAGCCATCCCAGTGGAGTGGCCACCAGCACCCGCAGGGCGTCGCCGTCGATCAGCGCCACCACCGCCCCGAAGGCGGCCGGGGCCAGCGCCACCAGCAGCCCCGAGGCCCGGGTCTGGGCGGTGAGGGCCCGGATCTCGTCGTGCCAGGCCCGCCGCTGGTGAAGAGCGGCCGCGGCCCGGTCGAGGCTGGCGGCCATGGCCGCGCCCGAGCCGTGGCCCAAGACCAGCAGGGCGACCGCGGTCCGGCGGGCCGCCGCCGTCCGGCGGCCGGCCGCGTCGGCCGCCCACCCGTCGAGAGCCTCGGCCGCGCTCAGCCCCCCGGCGATCCGGCGGGTCACCGGGCCCAGGCCGGCGCCGGGGAGTTCGGCCGAGACCGTCTCCAGGGCCGAAGGCAGCGACGCCCCGGCCCGCAGGGCCCGGGCGGCCAACTCCAAAGTCTCAGCCACCGTGGCCACGTCGTCGTCGGGTCGGAACCTCTTCCGCAGGCGGGGCCCGATCTCGGCCACGGCGCCGCCCGGCCAGCGGGTGGAGCGGGAGCGCCCCCGGGGCGGCGGACAAGGCCAAGCCACGGCCGCGAAGACCAGCACCGCGGCCACAACGGCCGTCATCGGATCGCCCCCGCCGCTTCCCCCGCCCTCCAGGTCACGGCGGCCACGAGGATCGCGGCCGTCATCGGCTCTTCCCCGTCGCTTCCACCGCTCTCCAAGTCGCCGTCATCGGCCCTTCCCCAGTCGGCTGGGGCGGGAGAGGGCGCCGACGACGGAGGTGCCGTCGGCCAGCTTGCGCACCCGGTCGCCGGAGATCACCTCGGCCACTTCGACGACCCGGCGCTCGCCGCCCGCGGCCCGGCCCACATGCACGACCGCGTCCATGGCCGCCCGCACGTGGTCTTTGACCGCCTCCACGGGAAGGCGCTCGGCCGCGGCCGTGGCCAGGGTGGCCAGCCGGCGAAGCCCGTCGACGGGCCCGTTGGCGTGGATGGTGGAGAGGCAGCCGGCGTGGCCGGTGTTGAGGGCGTGGAGCAGGTCGAGCGCCTCGGGTCCCCTCACCTCGCCCACCACCAGCCGGTCCGGCCGCATCCTCAGCGCGTTGCGGACCAGGTCTCTGATGGTCACATCGCCCCCGCCCTCCCGGGACTCGGGCCGGGCTTCGAGGCGCACGACGTGGGGATGGTCGAGCCTGAGCTCGGCGGCGTCCTCGATGGTGACGACCCGCCGGCTGCCGTCGATGCGGCCGGCCAGGGCGTTCAGCAGGGTGGTTTTGCCCGCGCCGGTTCCCCCGGTCACCATCACGTTGGCGCCCGCGGCGATCAGCTCGTCCAACAGCGCCACCACCGCCTCGGGGGCGAACATCTCCAGGGCCACGTCGGCCACCACGAAGCGGCGGATGGTCACATAGGGGCCGTCCACCGCCACCGGGGGCACCGCCACATGGACCCGCGAGCCGTCGGCCAGCCGCCCGTCGACGCAGGGCGAGCGCTGGTCGACCCGCCGCCCCAGCGGGCCCACGATCCGCTCGATCAGCAGATCGACCGCGGTTCGGTCCACGCTGACTCCGCTGCGGACCAGCGTCCCGTTCCGCTCGACCCAGACCGGCCCCGGCCCGTTGACCATCACCTCGCTCACCGCCGGGTCGGCCATCAGGGGCTCGATCGGGCCCAGCCCCTCCACCCGGGCCACCACCCGGGCCACCGCGTCGTCGACCGCCTCGGGCCGGGCCAGAGGATCGAGGGCGCGGACGATCTCGGCCACCCCCGCGGGGGTGAGCGGCATCCGGCCGTCGGCGTCGAGCACTCGACGATGAGCGGCCTCGACCAGCCCGGCGGACGCGCTCATATGGGCAGCTCGAAGCGCCGCAGCGGCATGGGCAGGACCCCGACGATGGTGCCGGCGTCGATGGTGCGGGCCACCCGGGGGTCCCAGGCGATGCGGTCTACCCGGCCGGCCCCGACCGCGGCCGCCACGTCGCTGGAGCGCAGGGAGCGACCCGGCTCGGTGACCAGGATCACGTGGTCGATGTCATCGGCGATCCGCTGGGCCCGGCTCACGGCCAAGAAGCAGGACCGCAGCACGCACACCGACCGGTGGGGCTCGCCCAGCTCGGCCCGGAAGTTGCCCGGGTCCAGTCCGGCGTCCACCACCACGGGGCCGGTCCCCGACAGCATGTCGAAGGCCAGTTTCAGCCGGGCCGGGTCGGCCCCGGCCGGCGACACCGACCCGGCCCGCAGCAGCCTCAGCCCCCGGGTCACCTCTTCGAGCAGGCGGCCGATGGCGTCGGCGGGCACGCCCTCGCCGGCCGCGATCCAGTCGCCGATGCCCGGCTCGGACGGCGCCGCCCCCCTGACCAAGCCCAGCAGCTCGGGCTGGTCTCCCTCCAGATCCACCAGGGTGGTGTCGCGCCCGTCATGGGCCAACCGCAAGGCGATGGCCGCCGCCACCACCGAGGTTCCCACCCCTCCTTTCACCGACCAGCACCAGATGATCACCGTCAGCCCCCTCTCGGGTCGAAGTTCGAGGGGGAAGTCGGTTCACGCCGCCCGGGCACCGGCCCGGGGGCTCTGGGGTGCCGTTGCGGGCACTCCAGGGAAAGTTATTGAAACAACCTTACAGTCAGATGACGGCCAAGTCAACCCCAGGCGGAATCAAACTCAGCCGAGCGGGCTTTGCCGTCGGCCCGGAGCGAGAGCGGCCGGGTCGGAGGACGGGCTGGCGGTGATCCCCAAGGCGGGCTTCGCGATCGGCCAGGGCGTTGCCGGCTTCGGGCTGCGGGTCCCAGCGGGCTGGCGGTGATCCCCAGGGGCGGGCTTCGCCGTCAGGCGCCCAGAGCGAGCACCTCGGCCGCGGCGGCCAGCAGCTCTTCGGCCCCGGCGTCGTCGAGCACCGGCGCCACGAACTCGTCGATGCCGTGGTCTTCGACCAGCGCGGCCAGCTCGGCCGCGCACTCCGCCGGCGTCCCGGCCAGCACGAAGGGGTGGACCCATTCGTCCCTCACCTGCTCGGCCGCCGCCTCCAGGCCCGAGCCCATGGCGGCGCGGATGCGCCCGGCGTCCTCGTCGCTTAGCCCGATGGCGGCCCGCACCTCGGGGGGCGAGTCCACCAGCCGGTAGGTCATGTGGGGTTTGGTGGCGGCCATGACCCGATCGTCGGTGACGATCATGGTCGAGTAGGCGATCTGCGGGGACCGGCCCGCCGCCCGGCCCGCGGCCCGGATGCGGCCCACCGCCTCGGTCAGATCGGGCTTGTGGACGAAGTCGAGCATCACCCCGTCGCAGGCCGCGCCGCCCAGCTCCAGCATCCTCGGGCCCCGGCCGGCCAGCCAGATCTCGGTGGAGGCCCCGACCGGCCGCCAGGCCAGCGCGGCCCGCCGAAGCCGGACGCGGCGGCCGTCGGCGTCGACGGTCTCGCCTCCCAGCAGGCGGCGGCAGGCGTCGATGGTCTCGGCCACCGCGGCCAGCGGCCGGTCCCGCTCGATCCCCAGGGGGTCCAGCGTCAGGCTGCCCCCGGCGCCGATGCCCAGAAAGGCCCGGCCCCCCGACAGCTCGTCGAGCGAGGCGATGGCCGCGGCGGTGGCTCCGGCGTGGCGGGTGTAGGGGTTGGTTATGCCCGGGCCCACCTCGACGGCGTCGGTGGCCGAGGCGATGGCGGCCAGGGTCACGTACACGTCGCGGGCGGCCAGGCCCTCGTCGTAGACCCAGCACCGCTCGTACCCGAGCTCCTCGCCCAGGCGGGCCAGGGCCACCATCCGCTCCACAGGTTCGGTGGGTATGAGGTTGAACGCGCCCCGGACCACGGCCGGACCCTACCTTCGGCCCCGTCTCCGATGGATCAAGCCGGGCGCGGCGGTCCGGCCCGAACGGCTCGGCAAGCCCGAGAAAGGGCTTTACCCGGCCAGGCCCGAACGGCCCGGAAGCCGAGAAGTGCTTTTACCCGGCCAGGCCCGAGCGCCAGGCCAGGACCGCTTCCAGCACTCCCCCGCCCACGGCCAGGGCCTTGTCAGAGATCCGGTGGCAGGCGGACGGGTCGGAGCGGGGGTCGACGTCGCCGATCTTCAGCCCGGCCCGCACCTCGGCGCCCGCGGCGATGGCGCCCCGCAGGACCCCGTCGAAGGGCGCGGTCACCGCCGCCCCGGCCACCGTTCCCAGGCGCTGCCCTTCGGCTACCCGGTCGCCGATGGCCGCGTCCCAGGCCACCGCCCCGGCGGCGGGGGCCCTCAGCACCCGCTCGGCGCTGCGCCCCCCCACCGGGCCGGGCGCGCCGGTGTCGGCTGCGGCCGGGCCGGACCAGATGACCCGGCCCAGGTCGTGGCCCCGCATGGTCTCGACCACGGCGTGGCAGTCGGCCCCGGCGGTGAAGCCCGGACCCAGGCCCACCACCAGGTCGGCGTCGCCGATGGACGTGTCGAGGTTGCGCTTGGCCAGCCGGGCGTCCACCACCACGTCGGCGCCGACCGGGGCCAGCCCCGACTCCACCAGCACGGCCACCGAGCCGGACGAGGCCACGGCCACCGCCTCTTCGGGCGACTCCGCCCGCACCCCCCGCATCCCCTGAACCACCGCCTCGCCCTCGGCCACCGCAGCGGACAGGGCCACGGTCCGGCGCACGGTGAGGGGCCGGGGCAGCTCGAGCACGATCACGGGCCAGCCGGCCCGGGTCAGCCGCCAGGCCGCCCCGGTGGCGAGGTCGCCCCCGCCCCGCAGCACGCAGAGGGGCTCAGCGGCGGCGATGGGCGATCACCCCGGCGGGGCGGAGCGTGCAAGGTCCATCGGCGGCGAGCTCAGAGGCGGCGGCGGGCGATGACCTGGGCCATGATGCTCACCGCGATCTCCGAGGGCGTTTCGGCCCCGATCTCGACCCCGATCGGCGCGCTCACCCGGTCGAGGGCAGCCGGTTCGACTCCCTGGGCTTCGAGCCGGGCCTTCACCGTGCTCCACCGCCGGTCGCTGCCCATCACCCCGATGTAGCCGGCCTCGGTGGGCAGCAGGGCGGCCAGGGCGGCCGCGTCGAGGTCGACGTTGCGGGTGACCAGCACCACCGAGGTGTCGGCGCCGATGCCGCGGTCGGCCACCAGATCGGCGACGGAGCCGATGAAGAGCTCGTCGGCCCCTTCGGCGTCGGCTTCGAGCCCGTCGCGGTCGTCGCAGGCGGTGACCCGGAAGTCGAGCCAGCCCGCCAGGCGGACCACGGCCCGGCCGACGTGGCCGTACCCGACGACGATCATCCTCGGCTGGGGCATGTGGGGCTCCACGAAGATCGAGACGTCCCCCCCGCAGACGCCGGGATCGCCCTCGTCGGGCTGGACGAGCCGGTACGAGAGCATACGGGGCCGGCCGTCGCGGAGGGACTCGACCGCCTCGGCCGCCACCCGGGCCTCCATCTCCCCGCCGCCGACCGTGCCCCGGATGCGGCCGTCGCCGAACACCAGCATCCGGGCCCCGGGCCGCCGGGGCACCGAGCGCGAGGTGTCGACGACAACCGCGCTGGCCACCGCCGTCCCCTTCGCCACCTCGTCGGCCAGCTCCCGGATCAGGTCCACGCCCACACCCTTGCTTCCCCCTCCCCTCCTTCGGTTTTTCTGAGCAAAAAATTGCCGTATAGCGACGTTTTTTGCTCAGAAAAACCGAGAGGGGTAAGACCGAGGGGGGAGGAAAACGAGGGGAGGAGAAAAAAGAGGAGGGGGAGGAAGACGAGGGGGAGGGTCATGACCAGAGGCGGGCGGCCTGCTCGCGGCAGCGGGCCCGCAGGCGGTCGCAGTCGGCGCCCAGCACCTCGCCGCCGGACACCAGCCACCGGCCGTCCACCATCACGTCGCGCACCCAGTCGCCCCGGCCCCACTGCACGAGCTGCTCGGCCAGGTTGTGGGCCCGCACCGGGGTCGGGAACCGGGCCTCCACGAGCTGCAGATCGGCGCACCATCCCGCCTCGAGCCGGCCCACGTCGGCCAGTCCGAGGACTCGGGCCGCCCCCTCGGTGGCCATGTGCAGCACGTCGGCGGCGGGCAGCGCCCCGGGGTCCAGCGTCCGGGCTCGGTGCAGCAGGAACGCCCCCCGCATCACCTCGAACATGTCGTTGACGTAGCCGTCGGTCCCCAGCCCAAGCACCGCGCCCCGGTCGATCAGCTCGGGCACGGGGGCGATGCCGCCCCCCACCTCGCAGTTGGCCAGGGGCATGTGCGACACCCGGATGCCCGTCTCGGCGATTATGTCGATCTCGGGCTCGGAGAGCTGGACGCACTGGCTGGCCTGGAACCGGGGCGAGGCCACCCCCAGCGACCGGTAGAGCTCGAGCGTCCGCATGCCGTGGCGGCGCAGGCACCACTCCGGCTCGTGGGTTCCCTCGTTGACGTGGGCGTGGCAGAACACATCGTGGTGCTCGGCCAGCTCGAAGGCCCGGCGGATCAGCGGCACGCCGCAGGTGAAGGTGGTGTGGTAGCACATGGCCCCCGAGACCAGGCTCGACCGGTCGGCCCGGGCCGCCTCTATGAGCCGCACGTTCTCGTCCAGCCCGGCCTGGGCGCCGTCGGGGCCCATCCGCTCGGTGGCCTCGAAGCTCAGCACCGCCCTCGGCCCCCGCCGGTCGATCGCCTCCTTGGTAGCCAGCAGGGCCTCGGGCAGGGCGTTGGGGGCCTCCAAGACGTCGAAGAAGCCGGTGGTGCCCGAGGCCAGCAGCTCGGCGCACACCCAGTCGGCCGCCGCCGCGATCATGTCGTGGTCGAGGGCGTTCTCGACCTTGGGCCACCAGTAGTCGTCCAGAAAGCTCCAGAACCCGCTGGGGGCCTCCGCCGCGGGGATGCCGTGGGCCAGCACCCCGTAGAGGTGGACGTGGGCGTTGACGAACCCGGGCAGGCACACGCAGCCCGACCCGTCGGTGAAGTCGTCGTCGGGGTGGCGGGCCCGCAGCTCGGCGGCGGGCCCCACCTCGTCGATCCGGCCGTCCACCACCCGCACCGCGCCGTCGGGCCGGGGGTCTTCGAAGGCCGAGGCGATCACCCAGTCGGCGGCGACGAGCGAGCCCCGGGCCACGGCTCAGGCGGAGGCTCGAAGGGCCCTCCACACCCGTTCGGGGGTGAAGGGCAGGTCGTCGATGGCCACCCCGGTGGCGTCGAGGATGGCGTTGCGGACGGCGGGCGCCACCCCGTCCTTGGGGATCTCGGCCACGGCCTTGGCCCCGAACGGGCCGCTGTCCTCCATGGTCTGCACCAGGTACACCACCGTCTCGGGCATCTCGTCGGCCCGGTAGATCTTGTAGGGGCCGAAGGACGGGTTGACCATCCGCCCCTCGTCGTCGAGGACCATCTCCTCGCAGTGGGCGTAGCCCAGGGCCTGGATCATGCCGCCCTCGACCTGGCCGCTGGCGGTGATGGGGTTGATGGCCACGCCGCAGTCGACGGCCATGACCAGCTTGGTCACGGTGACCTGGCCGGTCTCGACGTCCACCTCCACCTCGGCGAACTGGGCCCCGAACGGCGGCGGGCAGTCGGGCGAGACGTGCGAGGCGGTGCCCATGATCTGCTCGTGCTCCTGCATGTGCAGCGAGTCCAGGGCGATCTCCTCCAGGCTCACCGAGCGGCCGTCGGGGGCGTGGGCCCGCCGGTCCCGCAGCTCGATGGTGCAGGGCTCGTCGATCTCCAGCAGCATGGCCGCCCGCTCCTTGAGCCGCTTGCGGACCGCCTCGGCCGCCCGCAGCGCGGCCGTGCCGGAGATGTAGGTGGTGGACGAGGCGTAGGCCCCGGTGTCGAAGGGGGTCACGTCGGTGTCGCTGGAGTACACCTTGATGTCCTCCAGCGGCACCCCCAGCACCTCGGCCGCGATCTGCCCGATGACGGTGTCGGCGCCGGTTCCCAGGTCGGTGGCGCCGATGAGCATGTTGAACGAGCCGTCGTCGTTGAGCTTGATCGAGCACCCCCCCATGTCCAGGAACGGGATGGCGGTGCCGTGCATGGCGAAGGCGAAGCCGATCCCCCGGCGCACGTGGGGCCGGTCGGCGGGCTGCTTCCAGGCCGGCTCGCCGCGGCGGTGCCAGCCGATCTCGCGCCGGCCCTGGGCCACGCACTCCTCGATACCCGACGACATGATCTTGGGGTACTCGTCGAGCTCGTCTTCGGCCGGGGCCCGCTCCCCCAGGTGGGGGGCGATGTCCATCTCGTCGCCGACCTTCACCCAGTTGAGGCGCTTGAAGTCGATGACGTCGGCGCCGAGGGCCCGGGCGATGTCCTCCATGTGGCATTCGACGGCGAACTCGCCCTGGGGGCCGCCGTAGCCCCGGTAGGCGCCCGGAACCGGGATGTTGGCGTAGACCACGTCGCAGGTGAACCGCTTGGCCCCGGCGTTGTAGGAGGACAGGCCCCGCAGCCCCGAGACGATCTGGACGGTGAAGCCGTGGGTCCCGTACGGGCCGGTGTTGCCGAGCACGTACATGTCCTGGGCCAGCAGCCTGCCGTCGCGGTCCACCGCGGTGCGGAAGGTGATGGTCTGGGGGTGGCGGGTGCGGCTGGCGTAGAACTCCTCGGCCCGGTCCAGCTCGAGCCGGACCGGCCGGCGGGTGGCGATGGCCAAATGGGCGGCGATGTCCTCGATCAGCATCTCCTGCTTGGCCCCGAAGCCGCCGCCGATGCGAGGCTTGATCACCCGGATGTCCTTGATGTCCATGCCGATGAGGGGGGCCAGCATCCGCCGGGTGTGGAAGGGCACCTGGGTGGCGGTCCGCACCACCATCCGCTCGTCGGAGTCGAGCCAGGCCATCGAGATGTGGGGCTCGATGGGGCACTGCTGGACCTGGTGGACCCGGAAGGTCTGCTCGAAGACGCGGTCGGCGGCGGCGAAGGCACCCTCGAGGTCGCCCCGGCGGGCGGTTATGTGGTGGACGAGGTTGCGCTCGGGGTCGCAGATGTGGTGGGTGTCGTCCTCGTCGTGGATCACCGGCGCGCCCGGCGCCATGGCCTCGCGCTCGTCGAAGACGGCCGGGAGCACCTCGTAGTCCACCTCGATGCGCCGGACGGCCTCTTCGGCGATCTCGACGGTGTCGGCGGCCACCGCCGCCACCCGGTCCCCGACGTGGCGGACCTTGTCGTCGAAGCTCACCTGATCGTGGGGGTGGGGGTTGGGCCAGCTCTGGCCCCCCGAGGCGTACTTCACCCTGGGGGTGTTGCCGTGGTGCAGCACGGCCCTGACCCCGGGCAGGGCCCTGGCGGCCGAGTCGTCGATGCGGGCGATGCGGGCGTGGGCGTGGGGGCTGCGCAGCACCTTGGCGTAGAGCATCCCCCGGGGCTCGATGTCGTCGGTGAAGGCCGGGTTGCCCTTGGCCAGGCGGACGGCGTCCACCTTCACCTCGGGCCGGCCGACCACGGCCATGTCGGGAACCTCCCGGGACGGCACCAGCCGGGGCACCGAGTTCGGGGCGGCCGGGGCCGGGGCGTCGGGCGAGACGACCGCGGGGCGCGCGCCGTCGGTCATCGGCTCCAGGACCAGGGGGCCGAAGGGCTCGGGCTGATCGCCCCGGAGCACGGCCGCGGCCCGCTTGACCGCCTCGACCGGCTTGGCGTAGGCGGTCTCCCGGTCGAGGATGCCCGAGAGCATGTCTCGGATCTCGTCCTCGGACGGGTCCGGGTCGGCCTCCAGCAGCGCCTTGGTCCCCAGGATCATGGCCCCGGCCGAGTAGCCCGACTGGAAGGCCCCGACGGCCGCGAAGGCGGCCTGGATGGGGTGGAGCTCGGGCGAGACGTTGAGCGCTTCCACGGTGGTGACGGCGTGGCCGCCGGCCTGGGCCGCGGTTATGACGTCGGCGCTGGCCAGCCTGCCGTCGAAGAGCACCGCGGCGGCGCCGGTCTCGCCGCTGTCGGAGCCGTAGTGGACCGAGAACATGCCCAGGCGCCGCAGCACCGCCCGCAGCGACTCATGCGGCGCCGCCTCGACGGTGACGGCCGCGCCGTTGAGCTCGAAGGCGACCTCCATCACCGGGTCTCCTCGCCAGCCCCGGCCGGGCCTGCGGCCAGCTCCTCGGCCACTCGGCGGGTGAGGATGCGGGCCAGCTCGAGGCGGTATTCGGCCGAGCCCCGGAAGTCGCCCTCGGGCGCCAGCCCGGCCGCCGGATCGGCTTCTTCGACCAGAACCGGGACGGCGGCCACGCCGGTGAGGGCGATCCTCACCACACCGCCCGCCCGGCGCCCGTAGGCGGCCACGATGGGCACGTCCGCGGGAGTCCGGCCGGTGGCGGCCACCGCCACCGCGCCGGCGGGGTCGATGACCGTGCCCGTGATCAGCGTCCCGGCCGGCACCCCCTCGTCCAGAATCTCGGACAGACCCGCCTCGAGGGCGCCGCCGGGGCCGGCCAGGGCCACCCGGCCCCGATGGGCCAGCAGGGCGGCCAGCAGCAGGCTGTCGGACCGGCGCCGAGCCACCAGCCCGCCCACGGTGGCCAGGGTCCGCAGCGTCGAGGGCGCCTCGGCCCGGGCCGCGGCCCGCAGCCGGTCCGGCACCGCCGGGGACCGGGACATCTCGTCCAGGGTGACCATGGCCCCGAGCCGGATTTCCCCGCCGACGGTCTCGATTCGGTTCAGGCCCAGCGCCTGCAGGTCCACGGCCTCCAGTCGGCTTGGGGCCCGGTCGGCGTTGAGCAGGGTGCCGCCGGCCAGGGCCACCCGATCGGGCCCGCCCAGCAACTCCAGGGCGGCGTCGAGAGTGGCCGGACGATGGTAGGCGGCCATCAAGGGCATCCCTTGAAGCTATCGCAGATCACGCCACCCCGAGCCCCGGCCAGGGGCCAGGGGAATTGGCGACGGTCAGCGGCGGAGGCGGGTGGGGAGCCCGGCTCGCTCGAACAACTGCCGGGCCGCGGCCTCGGCCCGGGCCAGCACACCGGGCTCGTCTGCCCCGACCAGCTCGCGGTCGCGGATGAGGACCCGGCCGTCGACGATCACGTCTCGGACATCGCGGGGGGTGGCGTTGTACACCAGGGCGCTCGGCACCCGGTGTACCGGCATCACGAACGGCGACCGCAGGTCCACCACCACCAGGTCGGCCCGCTGCCCGGCGGCGACGGCGCCGAAGGCCCCGGGCAGGCCGAAGGCGGCGGCCCCGCCCCGGCAGGCCATGTGCAGCACCTCGGAGGGCTGGAGCACGGTGGCGTCGAGATGATGGACCTTCTGGAGCAGCACGGTGGCCTTCATCACCTCGAACATGTCCTGGCGGTTGTTGCTGCCGGGGCCGTCGCTGGCCAGGGCCACGGCGATGCCCCGCCGCCTCATGGCCACGACGGGGGCCACCCCCGAGGCCAGGTACATGTTCGACACCGGGCAGTGGACCACCACCGAGCCCGACGAGGCGATCAGGTCCAGCTCGTCGTCGTCGAGCCACACGCTGTGGGCGAGCTGGACATCGGGGCCGAGGGCGCCCAGCGAGTCCAGCCACGGCACATGCCGCATCCCCCGCTCGTCCAGGCTCATCTCCACCTCGACCTCGGTCTCGGCGCAGTGGATGTGGGTTCCCCGGCCCCAGCTCCGGGCCTCGGCCACCGTGGCCCGCATGGCCTCGTCGGAGCAGCCCCAGGGGATGAGGGGGGCCAGCTCGACCCGCATGCGATCGTCGTTGCGGCCGTCCCAGCGGCGGCGGACGGCCCGGGCCCGCTCGATGGCCGTCTCCGCCGTCTCCATCAGGGGCTCGGGGTAGTTGCGGTCGGCCCACCCGTGGGCCAGCAGGAACCGCACCCCGAGCTCGTCGGCGGCCGAGCACACCGCGTCGTCGATGCCGGGGTCCACGTGGACGTATTGGTGGTCGATGACGGTGGTGGCCCCGGTCCGGAGGTTCTCGATCAGCCCGGCCAGGGCGGCCAGGCGGGCGGTGGGGCCGTCGAGGTGGACCGCTCCGGGCCAGATGCAGTCGCGCAGCCAGTCCAGCAGCGCCCTGTCGTCGGCCAAACCCCTAAAGAAGCCCTGGAACAGATGGGTGTGGGCGTTGACCATGCCGGGCATGACCGCGGCCCCGGACGCGTCTATGACCACCGCGGCCTGGGAGTGCCGGGCGGCGGGGGGCGGTCCGGCGCCGACCTCGGCTATCCGATTGCCCTGGGCGTACACCCAGCCCGGATCGTGGACGGCGCCGCGGTCGTCGACGGTGACCACAGCCCCGCCGTGGACCAGCAATCCGGGCTGGGCCATTCGATCACTCGGCGTCGGCGGACCAGTTGGCGAAGGCGTCGATCACCGGCTTCATGTCGTCCATGATCGGATACAGCAGCGGGCAGGTGACCCCGGCGTCGATGTACTCGGCCACCTTGTCGCGGCACTGAGACGAGGTGCCCACCGCCATGAGCTCGCGCACGAAGCCGTCGCCGATGAGGGGGGCGGCCTTGCGGTAGTCGGCCTCGGTGGCGGGCCAGCCCACCACCTGCTTGACCCGCTCGATCAGGCCGGGGTCGGCGCCGGAGGCCTCCATCAGGTGGGGTTCGGTGCCGAGGTAGTAGGCCACCAGCGACTTGCCGGCCAGCATGGCCTCGCCGGGGTCGTCGTCGGACAGCGAGCACACCAGCAGTTCGGGCCGGTCGATGTCGCCGGGGTCCCGGCCCGCCCGGGCGGCCCCGGCCGAGACCTGGGCCACAGCGCCGCGGATGTAGTCGGTGGACACCACGTAGTTGAGCACCACCCCGTCGGCGATCTCGCCGGTCAGCTCCAGCATCCGGGGGCCGGTGGCGCCGACGTAGACGGGGATGTCCCGGGGGGACGGGTCGCCGTAGGCGATGTCGAGGCGGACCCGGTCCAATCGGACGATCTCGCCCTCGTAGCTGACCTCCTCCATGGTGAACAGGGCCTTTATGGCCTCGATGTTCTCGCGCATGGCCGTCAGGGGGCGGCGGCGGCCGGCGGAGACCCGGCTGGCGATGGGCTCCCACCAGGCCCCGAGCCCCAGCATCACCCGGCTCCGGCCGTCGGGGGTGAGCCCGCCCAGCTCCCACATGGTGCTCCAAGTGGCCGCGATCACCGCCGGGTTGCGGGTGTATAGGGGCAGCACCCCGCTGCCGATCCGGATGCGGCTGGTGGCGCCCAGCAGCGCGGTCATCATCACCACGCAGTCCCGGGCCAGGCGGGTGTCGGCCTGCCAGATCTCGCTGAACCCCCTGGCCTCGGCGTACCGGGCCATCTCCAGCTCGTAGCCGATGTCGTGCTTGTCCTGGAAGTACAGGCCCATGCGCTGCGCCATCAAGAGCCGAGTCTACGACCCGGGCCGGGACCGCCGCCGCGCCGAACCCGCCGGGGCCACCACACCGGGACCCCGCGCCGAACCCGCCGGGGCCACCACACCGGGACCCCGCGCCGAACCCGCCGGGGCCACCACACCAGGGGCCGCCGGGCCGGGGCCGCCGCACCGGACTACAACGCCGGGCCGACGGTGCCGTGGGGTCGGCAGGGTCTACGATCCGGCCATGCCCGCCCGGCTGATCGAACCGGCTTCGATAGCCCCGCCCGCGGCCGACTACGCCCACGCGGTGGCCACGGAGGGCGCCTCGGTGTGGCTGCACACCTCCGGCGTGGTCCCGACCCGGCCCGACGGCTCGGTCCCCGACGGCATCGCCGCCCAGGCCCGGACGGTGTGGGACAACATCGCGGCCATGCTGGCCGAGGCGCGGATGGCCCCCCACGACATCGTTTCGGTGGTCACCTACGTGGTGTCCGGCGAGGACACCGCGCCGGTGATGGCCGAGCGGGACCGGTTCCTGGCCGGGCATCGGGCCGCGTCCACCCTGGTGATGGTGCCCGCCCTGGCCCAGCCGGCCTGGAAGATGGAGATAGCGGTGGTGGCAGCCCGCTGACCGGCGCCCCCGCCGAGGGCCGGACCGGAACGGCCCGGCGGCGCCGCTGGGCCGCCTTTACCCGAGATTTAGGGGCTTCGGCTGTATCATTGGGCATGACGCGGATGGCCGCCTGCGGGCCGGGTGCAGCCCGACAGGGGCGGCGATGTTCTAGACAGCCGGTTTCAGGCATCACTCGGATGGCCGTCGGCGCGCTGATTGCGGCGACCCTGGGGGCGGCGGCCGTGCCCGCCGCCTCGGCTACGGCGGAAGCCCAAGACGGCGGCAACCAGTCGTCGTGGGCCTGCCCGGACTCCCTCGAGATCGCCCCCTTCACCGACGTCGCCTCGCTCGACGCCGAGACCCGCACCGCAATCGACTGCATCGCCCATTACGGGGTGAGCCAGGGCACCACCGCCACCACCTTCTCGCCGGCCAAGCCGGTCACCCGGGCCCAGATGGCCCGGTTCTTGGTGCGCACGGCCAAAGCGCTCAGCCTGGAGCTGCCCGAGGACCCGTCCTCGCCTTTCACCGACGTCGCCCGGCTTGACGCCGAGGCCCGCACCGCCATCGCCCACCTGTACGAGCTGGGGATCACCAAGGGCTCTACCGCCGAGACGTTCGACCCGGCCGGGACCGTCTCCCGGGGGCAGATGGCGATGTTCATACACCGGATGCTGGCCAAGGCCCAGGTGCCGCTAGGGGGAGCCGCCACCGCCTTCGCCGATCTCGGAGATCCGGACTCCGAGCGGGCCCGGGCCGCCGGGCAACTGGCCGCGCTCGGGATAATGACTCCGGCGGCGGAAGACCGGTTCGGCCCGCAGATCGAGGTCGTCCGCCGGGACATGGCCCTGTGGCTGGCCCGGTCGCTGCGCCACGGCAACGCCTCGCCGGTCAGGCTGACCATCGAGGTGGGCGACGACCGGCCCCAGGCCGCGGGCTCGACCGCCGCGGTCATCGTCGCCTCCAAGCCCAACGGCGATCCCTACCCGGGCCTGCTGGTGGACGTATTCGTGGTCCAAACCGGCAGCGACCCCAGCCGGTGCCCGCTCGACCCTGGGGCTCGGGTCAACGGCATAGACGCCGGCACCTCCGACGACTGCCGGATAGACCGGGCCGATCCCCGCACCGATTCGTCGGGCCGGGTGGTGGTGGGGCTGGCCCACTCGCCCGGGCTGGCCGTCGACACGGTTTACGCCTGGGCGGGGGCCGAAGGGGATGTCTTCGACGCCGCCCGGGTGCGCAACGAGGTGTCGGCCCAGATCCGCTGGGAGCCCGCCCCCACCCAGCTCGAGGTGAACGCCCCCGAGAACGCCGTCTCGTTCGGCCAGACCGCGGCGGTCACGGCCCGGCTCAGGGGCTCCCGGCTCGCCAACCAGCTCTTGGTGATGACGGTGACCAGGGACGGGGTGGCGGTCCGCACCGCGGTCGCGCCGGTGTCGAGGGCGGCCAGGGCCGACTTCTCCTATGTGGGGCCGACCGCCAACCGCGGTCAGATCGGCGCGGTGGTGGATTCGGTGAAGGTCTTCTGGGACCGGAACCGCAACGGCATCCACGACGGCCCGGCCGAGCTGTCCGGGGAGACGACGGTGACATGGAGCTAGACGCCCGGGCGTCGGCGCGGGTCTCGATGACCGCCGAGGGGTCCGGGGAGACGACGGTGACATGAGGCTGAACGCCCGCACCGCCGGAGAATGCGACCTCCTCCTCGGACCGAGTCCGGGGATACGACCTTGACATGGAGCTAGACGCTCGCACCGGCGGGCAGCGAAGGGGTGAACGATGAGGCGGCTGATTCTGATGATGGCGGTGGCGGCCATGGGCGTGGCGGCCTGCGGGGGCTCCTCCCAGGTGGAGAGCGCCGACGAGGAGCAGAACGGCGATACCGGCGAGGAGGAGGCCAGCGAGAACGGCGCGGAGGAGACCTCGGTGGCCGCGTTCTTCGGGTTCGACCCCAACGACCCCGACGCGTCCGCCGCCCAGTTCGCCAGGCTGAACATGCGCCAACAAGACCTGGTGGCGGCGTGCATGAGAAACCAGGGCTTCGAATACGTCCCCGCGGTGCCGCCAATCGGCGCTCAGGATTTCGTCTTCGACGAAGAGGAGTACGCCCGGGAGCAGGGATTCGGCATCAGCATCGAGTGGCGGGGCGGCGACTCGATCTTGGAGCAATGGGTGAATCCCAACCAGGCCATCGAGGAGGGGCTGTCCGCCTCCGAGCGGAACGCCTATCAGGAGGCCCTCTACGGCACGCCCACCGGTCTCGAGTTCGGTTCGGGAGATGGAGATTTCGCGTACTCAGAAGAGGTCGAGTCCGAAGATGGAGATTTCGCGACCGTAGAAGAGGTCGAGGCCGGTTCGGCTGCTTCGGATCTCGAATCCGCAGAGGTCGAGCCCGAACCCGAGGAGAGTTCCTGGGGCGGGGGATGCATGGGAGAGGCCAGCCAAGAGGTTTACGGCAAGGTCGACGAGGTGTACAGCGAACTCGAACCCATGTTCACCGAGCTGCAAGAGCGGGTGGAATCCGATCCCCGGGTGGTGGAGGCGAGCCAGGAATGGACGACCTGCATGGCCGACCGGGGCTACGACTTCCAGACCGTCGAAGAGCTGTGGGACCGAGGCCTCGACGAGATCCGAACCCGGCACAACGAGCTGGTGGGGCGCTCCGATCCCTTCGAGGGATGGACGGAAGAGGAGATCGAAGCCTTCTGGGAGACCAGCAGCCCGGAGGCCTTAGAAGACTTCTTCGAGCAGCATGAGAGCGGGGACCGCCAGGATGTGGACCAAGAGGCGCTGGCCGCCCTTCAGCAGGAGGAGCGGGATCTGGCCGTCGCCAACTACGAGTGCGGGGAGAAGGAGCGGGAGATCACCCAGGAGGTCTCCCAAGAGCTGGAGTCGCAGTTCATCAGCGAGAACCGGGACGCCCTGGAGCGGGCCCGGGCCTCGCTGGACCCGAGCTGACGTGCATCCGTCGCTGGCGACCGTCGAGGCGCCGTCCAGAGCGGGCCCGGGCCTCGCTGGACCCGAGCTGACCGCCGGCGGCGGACCGAAGTGGACATGAGCCCGAGACCGGCCCCGCCCGCCGAGAGCCGACCGTGAGACGCGGCCTGGCCGTGGGGGCGGTGGTCCTGCTGGTCGGGGCGTCGGCCGGGCTGGGGTGGTGGTTCGGGCGGGGCATACGCTCGCCCGCCCAGATCGCGGCCGAGGCCGAGCCCCCGGAGCCCTCCCTCATCACCGTGGAGGTGGAGCGCAGGGAGCTGTCGGCCAACGTGATAACCCGCGCCGACGTCGGCTACGACGCCCCCGCCATCCTGTCGCTGGGCGGCGCCCTGGGAGGCAGGCCCGACGTTTTGGTGGTGACGGCCGCGCCCAAGCGGGGCGAGGATCTGGCCGAGGGCTCGGCCGCCATCGAGATCGCCGGGCGGCCGGTGTTCTTGCTGGTCGGCGACATCCCGGTGTTCCGGGACATGCGCCCCGGCATCCAGGGCCCCGACGTCCTGCAGGTCGAGCAGGCCCTGGCCCGGCTGGGTTTCTTCGCCGGGGCGCCGGACCAGAGGTGGGACGACGACACCGGCGAGGCGGTGGAAGCCTGGTATCAGGCCAACGGCTACCAGGCCAACGGCGTCAGCGAGCAGGAGAAGACGGCGCTGCGGACGGCCCGGACCCGGGTCAGGACCGCCTCCGACGGGCTGAACGCGGCCCGCAAGGCCCTGCGGGAGGCCCGCAACCCCGGCGAGGGGGCGGTCCGCGGGGCCCGGGCCGCGGTGGCCGACGCCCAGCAGGCCCTGGACGAGCTGCTCGACCCGCCCGCCGACGAGGTTCGCCGGGCCAGGGCGGCGGTGACCGCGGCCGCCGAGGCCCGGCAGGCGGCGGAGACCAAGATCGCCGACGATGACGCCGCCGCCGAGGAGGCGGTGACGGCCGCCCAGCGGGCCCGGGAGCGAGCCGCCCAGTCCTACGCCCAGGCCGAGCAGAACTGGAGAAGCGCCCAGATGGGGGTCCATCCCGGCACCGGCGCCCTTCCCACCCCGGCGGACCTGAACGCTCTGCGCCTGGCCGTCGACGGCGCCCGGATCGAGCTGGACGCGGCCGAGCAGGCCATAACCGAAGCCCGAGAGACCCTCGATCAGCGGCCGGCCGCGGCGGCGACCGAGTTGCGGCACGCCGGCAACGCCCTGTTGAACGCCCAAGAGGCTCTGGACGGGCTGATGAACCCCACCGAGAAGGCCCAGCGAACCGCCCGCAACCGGCTGCTCGACGCCCAAGATGCCCTGGCCCGGCTGCTGGCGCCGCCCGACATCGCCGACAAACAGCGTCAGGTGCAAGACGCCGAGACCGAGCTGGCCGACGTCACCCAGGCGCTGGCCGACCTGGAGGCCGAGACCGGGACCTGGCTGCCGTCCGGCGAGATCATCTTCCTGCGCCGGATGCCGGTGAGGGTGGACGCCCTCACCGCCGAGCAGGGATCGCTGGTGAGCGGCGGCTTCATGACCGTCACCGGCTCCGACCTGGCCGTGCGGGGGTCGGTGCTGGCTCGCGACATCCGCCTGGTCGAGCAGGGCGGAGAGGCCAGGATCGAGGACGCGGCCCTGAGCGATCCGATACCGGGCACGATCCGCCTCCTGGAGAACCGGTCCGGAACCCGGGGCGTGTCCAGCGACCGCCACTACATGGAGATCGTCGCCGACGAGATCCCCGACGAGCTGATCGGGTCCAACGTCCGGGTCGTCATCCCGGTGGGGGGAACCGAGGGGGAGGTGTGGGCGGTGCCGGCCGCGGCCCTGTCGGCCACCGCCGACGGCGCCACCCGGATTGAGATCGCCCAGCCCGACGGCACGGCCCGATTCGTGGAGGTGGAGCCCGGCTTGGCCGCCCAGGGGCTGGTGGAGGTCACCCCGCTGGACGCAGAGATCGCCCCCGGCGACCAAGTGGTGGTGGGGGTGGCGTCTGGTGAGTGAGCCGGGCGGCTGCCCCGGCGGGCGAGCCGGTTGCCCGCCCGGCGACCGGGCCGGCCGCCGCCCCGGCGACGGCGGGACCGGCGGCGGGTGAGCGAGGCCCTGATCCGGCTGGAGGGGGTGGGCCGCACCTTCCGCTCGGGGGAGGTGGAGGTCAACGCCCTGCGGGAGGCCGACCTGGCCATAGACCGCGGTGACTACCTGTCGATAATGGGGCCGTCGGGGAGCGGCAAGTCGACGCTGCTCAACATCACCGCCCTGCTGGACCGGCACACGTCGGGCACGTACCGGTTCGAGGGCCGCGACGTGGGCCGGCTCTCCGAGGGCGAGCGGACCGGGTTGCGGGCCCACCGCATCGGCTTCGTGTTCCAGTCCTTCCACCTCCTCACCCACCGCACCGTGCTGGAGAACGTGATCCTGTCGATGCTTTACGGGAGCATCCCCCGGTCCGACCGCAAGGCCCGGGCCGCCGCCGCGCTGGAGCGGGTGGGGCTGACCGACCGGGCCGACTTCATGCCCTCCCGCCTCTCGGGGGGGGAGCGCCAGCGGGTGGCCATCGCCCGGGCCATCGTCACCCGCCCCCCCATCCTGTTGTGCGACGAGCCGACCGGCAGCCTGGACAGCACCACCAGCCTGGCCATCCTGGAGCTGTTCGAGGAGCTGCGCTCCGACGGGCTGACCGTCGTGGTGGTGACCCACGACGAGACGGTGGGCGGCCGGGCCGAGCGGACCATCGCCATGCACGACGGGCTCGTGACCGAGGGGTCGCGGGCGTGAGCGCCGGGTCAGGCCAGGCGCCCGGCGAGGGGTCCGAGGGGCCGAGCCCGAGCCGCATCCCCCGCTCCCGGTTCCGGGCTCTGGACCTGGTGTCGGAGGCCCTGGCCGGGCTGTTCGCCCGACCGGGCCGCTCGCTGCTCACCGCCCTGGGGGCGGTGCTGGGCATCGCCGCTCTGGTGGCCACCCTGGGGGTGGCGAACACGGCCGGCAACCAGATCGTCTCCACCTTCGACGAGCTGTCGGCCACCTCGGTGGTGCTCACCACCGACCAGGGGTTCTCCGGGGCCAACACCCGGATCTCGCTGCCGTGGGACTCCGAGCAGCGGCTGACCCGCCTCAACGGGGTGGTGGCGGCCGGGTCGATGGCCGACGTGGCCCTCGGCAACGACTTGGTCCGCTCGGTTCCCATCATCGACCCGCTGGGCCAGACCGAGTTCCAGATCCCGATGATCGCCGCCTCTCCGGGGATCTACCCGGCGTCGCGGGGCAGGCTGGCCACCGGCCGCTGGTACGACCACGGGCACTCGGAGCGGGCCGACCGGGTGGCGGTGCTGGGGTCGGCGGCCGCCCAGAGGCTCAACATCACCAGGGTGGATCAGCAGCCGGTGGTGTTCGTGGGGGACGTGAGCTTCGTGGTGGTGGGCATCCTGGCCCAGGTGCAGCGCCAGCCCGAGCTGCTCAACGCCATCATCGTGCCCGAGGGGACGGCCCGCGAGGTCTACAAGCTGGAGTCGCCCTCCACCATCCAGATCCGCACCGAGGTGGGGGCGGCGGCCCTGATCGCGGCCCAGGGGCCGATCGCGGTGGCCCCCGACGACCCGTCCACGGTGCGGGTGCAGGCCCCGCCCGAGGCCGAGGACCTGCGGGCCGATGTCCAAGAGGACGTCAACGCCCTGTTCTTGATCCTGGGCGGCGTGTCGCTGCTGGTGGGCGGCATCGGCATCGCCAACGTGACGCTGGTCTCGGTGCTGGAGCGGGTGAGCGAGATCGGGCTCCGCCGGGCCCTGGGGGCGGGGCGGCGCCACATCGCCTACCAGTTCCTGCTGGAGTCGACCGGGGTGGGGCTGTTCGGCGGGATGGTGGGCACCTCGCTGGGGGTCCTGACCGTGGTGGGCGTGTCGGCCGCCCGCACCTGGACGCCGGTGCTCAACCCGGCCATCCCGGTGGCCGCTCCCCTGCTGGGGGCGGCGGTGGGCCTGCTGGCCGGCCTCTACCCGGCGCTGCGGGCCTCGCTGTTCGAGCCAGTCGACTCCCTGCGAGCCAGCGCCAACTGACACAGGCGTGCGGGTCGACAGATCCGGGGTTCAAGTTTGAGCGCTGCCGATGGCCTCTAGTTCATGGGGCAGTCTGGTGACAAGCGCGACGCCGCCCTCGACGGCGACCACGATGACCTTGGCGCCTGCTTCAATCTCCCCGTCTTCGTCGCCGCCAACCAGCGAAGCCGTCATCCGGGTTTGGGTGCCGCCCACGTCGAGCACGATCATGCCCCTGTGCTGCTCTGAGACGGGCAGCGTCACCCGGGCGATGGCGCCTTCTAGGGCTTTGTCGGGGGTTTCGCTGGAGACTTCGGTGCGGCGGATCAAGGCGAACACAATGCTGTTCAGCACCCCCGCCGCGACGCCCACCGCGGAAGCGATGCCCAGGGCGGCGCCGGGTTCCGTGTTGGTCCAGCGGTTGATCAGCAAGCCGGTCAACCCGAAAAAAGCGAGGACGAATGCGAGTGGGCCGAGCCGGGTGAGCGCTTTGGCTCCTCTGCCGCTAGCGGCCGGGTCACCGCCGCCGCCGCCGAAAACGGGCCAGATCAGCAACGGGGCGCCCACGGCAATGGCGGCGATGAACAGCCCTGTCACACGAGCGACATTACTGCGAATCTGATTGACATTCCCGGGCAGAAGGCGCCGCCAGCGGGCCCGTTCTAGCCCTAGTTTGGGATGTCGCATCTCTGTTCTTGTGGTCAGGCCGGGAAGAGGGCGGGTGCTGTTTGCCGGGGCGGGTCGGGGCCGCCGGCCGGGTGCCGTTGGGCTGACCGCGCCGCTGGCCGAATTGCAGTTAGTCGCTGTGGCGGGTCGGGGCCGTCGGCCGGGCGCCGTTGGGCTGACCGCGCCGCCGCCCGAGTTGCGGTTGGTCGCTGTGGCGGGTCGGGGTCGCCGGCCGGGCGCCGTTGGGCTGACCGCGCCGCCGCCCGAGTTGCGGTTGGTCGCTGTGGCGGGTCGGGGTCGCCGGCCGGGCGGGCTGATCCGGGGCGGGTCGGGGCCGGTTCAGCCCGGGCTCTGGCCGGTTGCGGGCCGCGGCCCGGTCGCGGTCGTCGAGGTTCGCGGGGGTTTTGGTCGTGGGGGTGTCGGCCGTCGGCGGGGCCGGGCGGGGCCAGGGGGTCGGGGGGTTGGAGGGCGGGTTTGCCGTTGCGGTGGGTGACTTGCCAGTGGTGGTCGTGGATGTTGTGGTGGCAGCGCCAGCAGACGAGGACGAGGTTTTCGATGTCGGTTCGCCGTAGTCGGGCGTAGGGGGTGATGTGGTGGGCTTGGCATTGGCCGGGTTCGGCGCCGCAGCCGATGCAGCCGCGGTCGCGGGCGATGAGCATCCGCCATTGGGCGGTGGTGGCGGTGCGCACCGTGGACCCGTGGTGCAGGGGCTTGCCGTCGCTGAAGAGGAGGCCGGTGAGTTGGGCGTCGCAGGCGATGCGCTGAAGCACCTCTGGGGGCATGGGCCCGGTGCCGGGGATTTCGCAGCGCCCGGCGGGGTCGTCGCCGGTGAGGGCGCCGATGTCGGCCACCACGATGACCTCGGCTTTGGGCCGCCCGCCGGTGCCGCCGCGTCCCTTGTCGTCGGCGGCGCCGGAGGTGAGCAGGTCCAGGGCGTCGGCTCGTAGCTGATCCCAAGATCGGGTCCCCTCGCTGCGACCTGAGCCACCGGCGGCCGTGTCACCTCCGCCGCTGGCCGCGAGCCCTTCGGGGATGGTCCGGCTCCAGGCGGCGGTTCCTTCGCCGGGGCTCGGTGCCTGTCCGCTGGCCGTGGCGTCGCCACCGGTCGGGCTTTGGCCGCCGGCCGGGGCGTTGCCGCTGGCCGGGTCTTCGCCAGCGGCTGCGGCGGCGGCGCGGTTGCGGGTTGTTTGTTGGTCTTGGCGGCGGAGTTCTTCGGCGGTGTCTTGGAGGCGGTTGCAGATGCGGGTGCCGGTCTCGGGGTCCAACAGGCCGTCGAGGCGGACCATGCCGTCTTGTTGTTTCCAGGTCTTGAGGTACCGGCGGCGGCGCTTGTTGATCCAGTCGCCATGTCCGTGGTCGCTCTGGTGGCGCTGGGCCCAGGCGCCGGCCTCGCGGGCGAACCGGTCCGGGGGCAGTTCGCGGGCCATGGCCAGCAGATCAGAAGCGGAGTCCACCGCCTCGGGAGCCGTGCGCCGGGCCGCGTCGGCCAGGCGCTCGGCGTTGGCCAACGGCACTTCCCCGGAGTCCACCGCGCCCCGCAGCGAGGGCATCTCGTCGAGAACTTCGGCGGCGCCGAGGCTGCGGCGGGCCTGACCCCTCGATTTGCCGGCCTGGTCGCGCAGCACCGATGCCCCGCCGTCGCCGTGGCCCTCCCGGTCTGAGATCAACCGGGCGGCGTCGGTCTGCAGGGAGACCACTTTGGCTTCCCAGGCCCGGCTGGCCGCGATCAGGTCCTTCAGGCGGGCTGCCGGCAGGTCCCCGGCCCGGACCGCTTCCAGCAGCCGGGCCAGCCCCCCGTTGATGCGTTCGACCGTTTCTGTGAACATGTGATCACTCTACACCATGGGTGAGACAATCACACCCTTTATCCCGATATTTTCTGAGATTTCTTTGAATCTACCCAACTATCCTCAACAACAGGTCAGACCCGCCACCGCATCGGGCCAGCGGCACTGGGGAGCCCGAGCGAACCGGGGCCGTTCGTGTGAGCGGGTCCCCGAGCGCCGAGCCGCCCGACCAACCGCGGCATGGGGAGCCCGAGCGGACCGGGCGTTCAGGTGAGCGGGTCCCCGAGCGCCGAGGGCCAGGCCGGGGGGTGGCACGGGGGCAAGGTTTTGCCGCCCCGCGGCAAAACCGCGCCCGTGACAGGACCCGCCGGCCGGGACGAAGCAACCGCCAGAAAGACGAAGCAACCGCCAGAAGGAGCAACCGCTAGAAGGGGGAACCCAGCCGGGCGCCCGTGACAGGACCCGCCGGCCGTATCAGGCAAGAGCCAAAGAGGGTTGGCCGCGCCCGGCGACAGCTTCCATGACGGCACGGACAGAGCAGCCCGGCCTTACGATGGGGGGCATGGATCTGAGGGCTTGGGTCGTCGACGACTTGCGGTCGCTGCGGAACCGGATCGACCGGGGGGTGCTGGGCCTGATGCCCCCCGAGCGCCGGGGCGAGCGGGCCGACGGGGGCGGGATCGCCCCCACCTACATCCTGTGGCACTTGGCCCGCCACCATGACGTGGCCGTCAACCGCGTGCTCCGCGGCGTCGGCGAGGTGGTGGAGGGCTGGGCTGGCCGCATCGGCATCGACGAAAACTTGTGGCGGGGCCTGGCCGAGGCCGAGGACACCGAGCTGGTGGAGGTGCTGGACCCCGAGGCGGTGGGGGCCTACGCCTTGGAGGTGATCGAATCCACCGCGGCCTGGCTGGACGACGACGGGCTGCCGGACCTGAGCGAGGCCCCCGACCCCGCTCGGGCGCTGCGGGCCGCGGGCGCCCCCGAGGACCGGTTCGACTGGCTCTACTTCATGTGGGACGGCCAGAGCGCGGCCTGGTTCCTCAAATGGCCGGCGGTGGGCCACGGCTTCAACCATCTGGGCGAGCTGATGTCCATACGCAACCGGATGGGCCTCAGCCCGTTCTAGAAGGCCCGTCCCACTGTGAGCAGGCGCCTGGAGGACCTCAGCGGGCCCGAGGTGGGCGAGCGGGTCACCGAGTCGGCGGTGATCGTCCAGCCCATCGGCGCGGTGGAGCAGCACGGCCCCCATCTGCCCCTGTCGGTGGACCATGTGATCGCCCATGAGGCCGCGGCCCGGCTGGTGGCCGACCACGGCGACGCCTGCGACCTGTGGCTGCTGCCCACCCTGTCGGTGTCGAAGTCCAACGAGCACGCCTGGTCGCCGGGGACGCTGTGGCTGTCGGCCGAAACCCTGCTGGCCGTGCTCGACGACATCGCCCGCTCGGTGGCCGCCACCCGGGCCCGGCGGCTGGTGTTCCTCAACGGCCACGGCGGCAACTCGGCCCTGCTCAACGTGGCCTGCCGCGACATCCGGCTCCGGCACGGCCTGATGACCTTCTTGGTCCACCCGTTCGTGCCCCCCGACCAGGGCGGCGCCTCGCCCGCAGCCGAGGGCGGCATGGGCATCCACGGCGGCCACGAGGAAACGTCGGTGTTCATGCACCTGCGCCCCCACCTGGTGCGGCTCGACCGGGCGGGCCGGGCCGTGCCCGACGGCCTGGCCGCCAACCGCCACGTGCGGTTCGGGGGGGCGGTCTCCTTCGGGTGGCTGTCCGACGACTTCGGCCCCCACGGCCACATCGGCGACCCCACGGGGGCCAGCGCGGCCGAAGGCGAGCGCCTCTTCGAGGCGGCGGTGGGGCTGCTGGGCGAGCAGATGGCCGAGATCGCCGCCTTCGACTTCGGGGCCGGAGCGCCCGGGCCCGCCGCTCAAGGAGCCTGAGAGATGGGCCCAGTCGAGTGGGGGGTCTGGTTCGAGCCCACCCAGCCGGTGCGCAGACTGGTGGAGCGATGAGCTCGGTCGAGTGGGGGGTCTGGTTCGAGCCCACCCAGCCCGTGCGCAGACTGGTGGAGCTGGCCGGGCTGGCCCAGTCGCTGGGGGCAACCACCTGCTTCGTGGCCGACGAGGGCACCGAGCGCGACGTGTACGTGGCGCTGACCGCCATCGTCGAGGCCACCGACCTCACCGTCGGGCCGGCCATCACCAATCCCTACAGCCGCCACCCGGTGGCCACCGCCGCGGCCATCGCCACCCTGGCCGAGCTGGCCCCCGGCCGGGTCGTCCACGGGCTGGGGGTGGGCGGCAGCCGGGTGCTGGACCCCCTCGGGGTGGACGCCTCCAAGCCCTACACCGACCTGCGCCGCACCCTGGAGCACAACCGCCGCCTGCTGGCCGGCGAGACGGTGGACGGCGCGGCCCTGGGGTGGTTCGACGGCGAGGTGCCGGTGGCGGTGGCCGGGCGGGGGCCGCGGGTCCAGCGCCTGGCCGCGGAGTCGGCCGACTGGATCATCCTGTCGGCCAAGCCCCTGGCCGACCTGCGCGCCACCGCGGCCCAGGTGCGGTCGCGGGGCTCGGCCCGGATCGCCTGGTCGGCCTACCTGGCCTACGACGCGGTGGAGCGCCGGCGGGTGCTGCGCCACTTCTCCTACATGTCGGTGGACGCGCCCCCCGACATCCGGGCCGCCTTCGGGCTCGACGACGCCACCGCCGACCAGGTGAGGGCCCTGATGCTCGAGGGCCGCCTCGACGATGCCGCGGCCCTTCTCCCCGAGGCCATGGTCGACCTCTACGGGGTGGCGGGCACCCCCGACGAGATCGCCGCGGCCATCGGCGCCCACCGGGCGCACTTCGACCTGTTCATGCTGCCCATGAACGACGAGGCCTCCAGCGCCGACCACATCCGCCGCGGCGCCGAGATCCTGGCCGCGGCCTGACCAACTCCCTCCTCGCCGCCGCTCCCAGCGGCCCTGACCACCCTTCCTCGGCCGGGCCCGCCGCGCTTGATCGCGCACTCGCCCAGGCCCGCCGTCGTCGGCCCGCCGGGTGAACCCCTTTCTCCGCCTGCCCGCCGCGCTTCGAGCGGCGCGGCCCGTCGCGTGCCCGGACCGCGCCGGTAGGTTGAGCCGGTGAACGCGGTGGAGACCATCGGGCTGACCAAGCGCTTCAAGGACGTGGAGGCGCTGCGGGGCCTCGACCTGGCCATCGCCGAGGCCACGGTGCTGGGCGTGCTCGGCCCCAACGGGGCGGGCAAGACCACCGCGGTGAGAATCCTCACCACGCTGCTGCGCCCCGACGAGGGGCGGGCACTGGTGGACGGGATCGACGTGGCGGCCGAGCCGCACCGGGTGAGGGCCCGCATCGGGCTCACCGGCCAGGACGCGGCGGTGGACGAGCGCCTCACCGGCCGGGAGAACCTCGACTACGTGGGCCGGCTCCACCACCTGGGGGCGCAGTCGGCCCGGCAGCGGGCCGCCAAGCTGCTGGAGCAGTTCGACCTGGCCGACGCGGGCGACCGCGTCGTCAAGGGCTACTCCGGCGGGATGCGCCGCCGCCTCGACATCGCCATGAGCCTGGTGGCCCGCCCGTCGGTGCTGTTCTTGGACGAGCCCACCACCGGCCTGGACCCCCGCAGCCGGCTGGCCATGTGGGACCTGATCGCCGATCTGGTGGCCGAGGGCACCACCACCCTGCTGACCACCCAGAACCTGGAGGAGGCCGACCGGCTGGCCGACCGCATCGCGGTCATCAACCGGGGTTCGGTGATCGCCGAGGGCAGCCCCGACGAGCTCAAGCAGCGCATGGGGGGCAGCCGGATCGAGATCGAGGTGCGGGACCCGGCCGAAGTCGACGCCGCGGTGGAGGCCCTGTGGCCGCTGTGCGCCGAGGGCTGCCGGGTCCGCCGCCTCGGCCGGGTGGTGACGCTGCCGGTCACCGACGGCGCCCAGCTCGTGCCCGAGGTGGTGCGGGCCATGGACGCGGCCGGCATCGCCATCGACGACGTGGCCATGAGGCGGCCCACCCTCGACGACGTTTTCTTGAACCTCACCGGCCACCGGGCCGACGAAGCCGAAGACGCCGCCCCCGAGCCGGCCCGCCCGTGACCGCCACCGAAGCCCCGAACCAGGCCCGCCCGTGACCGCCGCCGAACTCCAGCCCGAGCCGTGACCACCGCCCAAACCCCCAGCCAGGTCCGGCCGTGACCGCCGTCGAAACCCCCGAGCCGGCCCCGGCCGCTCCCGAGGCCGGCCGCACCGGCCCGGCGGCGGGGTGGGACGCGCCCCGGGGGCTCAAGTGGGTGCTGCGCGACACCTGGACCGAGGCGAAGCGCAACCTGCGGGTGGTGCCCCGCAGCCCCGACCTGATGATCTTCGCCCTGGTCCAGCCGGTGATGTTCGTGCTGCTGTTCGTCTACGTGTTCGGAGGCTCCATCGACATCCCCGGCTTCGCCACCTACCAGCAGTACCTGCTGCCGGGGGTCTTCGCCCAGACCGTGCTGTTCGGCTCCGGCTTCACCGGGGCCGGAGTGGCCGAGGACATGCAGAAGGGCTTGATCGAGCGGCTGCGCTCGCTGCCCATGAGCCAGTCGGCGGTGCTGATCGGCCGCACCGTCTCGGACCTGGTGCGCAACACCGTCACCTTCGCGGTGATGCTGCTGGTGGGGTTCTTGGTCGGGTTCCGGTTCGAGGGCTCGCTTCTGGCCGCGGTGGCCGCCTGCGCCCTGCTGCTGGGTTTCGGCTACGCCTTCAGTTGGATCATGGCCCTGATCGGCCTGTCGGTCAGCTCGGTGGAGACGGTCAACTCGGCCGGGTTCGTGTGGATGTTCCCGATCACGTTCGTGTCGTCCACCTTCGTCGACCCGTCCACCTTCCCCGCCGCGCTGCGGTGGTTCGCCGACATCAACCCGTTCACCGCCGCCACCAACGCCTCCCGGGCACTCTACAACGGCTACGACCCGGGCGGGGACCTGCCCCTGGCCATAGGGTGGGCCATAGCGATCAGCGTGGTCTTCGGCTACCTGTCCAGCCGCCGCTTCGCCCGAGCCAACCGGGCCTGACTCCACCCCCATCGGATCCCGGCGGCGGAACTTCCGGGCAACGCCATAGAGGCTCCGGGCAACGCCCATAGGGGCCCGGGACCGGCTACTGGGGCGCGACCACCTCGAACAGGATGATCCGCAGGCCCTCGGGGCCGGCCACCTCGAAGCTCTTGTGGCCCCAGGGCTGCAGCTCCGGGGGCCGCACGACGGTGGCGCCCGCGCCGGCCAGCCGGGCGTGCTCGGCCTCGGCGTCGTCGATCTGCCAGGAGACGGTGACCCCGGTTACTCCGGGCTCGTCCCACCCCGAGCCGGCCTCGATGACCTCGATGCGGCCGGAGGCGGCCAGCAGGATCGTGCCCTTGAAGATCTCCCCGAAGGACCGCTCCACCTCCAGGCCCATCACGTCGGTGAAGAACCCGACGGCGCCGTCGTAGTCGGCCGCCGCGAAGATGACCCTGAACTCAGCCACGACCCGACCCTACCGCGGCGCCGAGCCGGCCGCCGCCCGCTCGGCGCCCTGAGCGGGCGGGTCGGGTATGGCGTCGTAGGCCGGGAAGTCGGGGTCGACGATGGTGTGGATGCCCAGGCCCATGACCACCCGGTTCACGTAGTTGAGGTGGGCGCACTGGGAGTTGATGTCGACGATGTCGAGATCGTCGAAGCCCGCGGCCCGGAGATCGTCGATGTCGGACTCGGTGATCGACCCGGGGTCCCGGGTCAGCTTGGCCGCATAGGCCACCGCGGCCGCGTCGGGGGCGTCCAAGCAAACCCCGGCGGGGTCGGCGGCCAGGGCCGCGATCTCATCGTCGCCGAGGCCGGTCTGGCGCAGCTTGACCGTCACCTGGCTCATGCAGTACCCGGTCTGGTTGATGGCCGAGGTGACGAAGCTGATGAGGTTGCGCTGGCGGGCGGTGAGCCGGGACGGGCACCGCTCGGTGGCGGCGTAGAGGTCGAGCCGGGCCCCCACCAGGTCGGGATGCAGCGACCCGGCCAGGGTCATCTCGGTGGGCTCGCCCAGGGCCCGGGCCTGACGGTCGTAGTGGTCCTTAAGCTCGCCCGCCGCCTCGTCGTATGGGATCGTGGAGACCCACATCTGCGCTCCTTTAGTCCAATCGATCCAAACTCATCCCCATCCGACCGACCATGACCGGGGGAGGCCATGACCGGATTCAGGGGCTTCGGCCTGTCGCTGTCCAACGAAGACCCGGTGGCCGACACGCTAGCCATCGTGGCCGAGGCCGAGCGGCTCGGCTTCGACGAGGTGTCGCTGCCGGAGAGCCGGCTCTTCCAGTCGGTCACCTCGGTGGCCGCGGCCGCCCTGGCCGCCACCTCGGCGATCACGGTGCGGGTCGGCATCGCCAACCCGGTGTTCCGCCACCCGGTCCTGCTGGCCCTGGAGGCGGCCACCCTGGCCGACATGGGGCCGGGCCGGCTGCGGTTCGGGCTGGGGGCGGCCGAGTGGACGGTGCGCCGGTTCGAGATGGCGCCGGAGCGGTGGCGGCCCCTGACCAACACCGTCGAGGCCGTCCGGGCCGTGCGCAGGCTGACCGCCGGCCAGGACCTGGGCTTCGCGCCCACCACTTTCACCGCCTCCCCGGAGCTGCGGCTCGACCTGCCGCCGGCCGAGCCGGTGCCGGTGGACGTGGGCGCGGTCAACGCCCGGATGATGGCCGAGTCGGGCCGGCACGCCGACGGGGTCCAGCTCGGGGCCATCACCAGCCCCGGCTACACCCGCTGGGCCCGCCGCCGGCTGGACGAGGCCGCGACCGCCGCGGGCCGGGACCCGGGCGACCTGCTGGTGAGCGCCAACGTGCTCGCCAGCGTGGGCCCCGACCGGGCCGCGGCCCGCCGGGCCGTCAGGCCGGTGCTGGCCTACTACCTGGCCCGGGTGGAGGGGGTGGTGGTGGACGAGGCCGGCGCCGACCCCGAGGCGGTGGCCGCGGTGCGGGCGGCGGTGGCCGAAGGCGGAGAGGACCGGGGCGCGGCCGCGGTCAGCGAGAGCCTCATAGACGTGTTCGCCGCGGCCGGCGCGGTCGACGACGTGGTGGAGCGGCTCTCGGCCTTCGCCGGCGCCGGGCTGGACCTGCCCCTGGCCTGGTACACGTTCGGCCCCGACCGGGCCGAGGGGGTGAGGCTGCTGGCCGAGCAGGTCCGCCCCCTCATCCTGGCCTGAGCTTCGCCGCGACTCGGGCTCGCCTGGCCGACCCGTCGCCGCGACTCGGGCTCGGCTGGCCGACCCCGTCGCCGCGACTCAGGTCCTCCTGCTGACCCGTCACCGCGACTCAGACTCGCCTGGCCTGGCAAACTGAGGGCTATGGACGCGGAACCCTCTGCGGGACCGGCGGCGGAGGCGGGGCCGGTCGTGTCGACCGAATGGCTGGCCCGGCATCTCGGCGACCCGGGCGTGAGGGTGGTGGACTGCCGCTGGTACCTGCGGCCCTTCGATCAGCGCAACGGCGACGACGAGTACGCCCGGGCCCACATCCCCGGCGCGGTCCACGTGCGCTGGGACACCGACATCGCCGACCCGGACCGGCCCGACCTGTGGATGCTGGCCGGCCCCGAGCGGTTCGCGGCGGCCATGTCGGCCCGGGGCATCGGCGACGACACCTTCGTGGTGGCCTACGACGACCAGCACGTGACGGTGGCCGCCCGGCTGTGGTGGGCCCTGCGGGTGTACGGCCACGCCGCCGCGGCCGTGCTCGACGGCGGCATCGGCAGGTGGGCGGCCGAGGGCCGGCCCCTCGACGACGCCGTCGAAGCCCCTCCCCCGGCCCGGTTCACCCCCCGCCGCGACCAACGCCTCTACGCCACCAAGCAGGACGTGACGGCCGCCCTCGGGACCGGCATGCGGCTGGTGGACGGGCGCATGGCCGCGGCCCGGGCCCAAGACGGCGGGGCCATCCCCGGAAGCATCGCCCTGCCCGGCATCGAGATGATCGGCCCCGGCGGGGTCTGGACCGGCCCCGAGGCGGCCCGGGCCCGGATCGCCGCGGCCGGCGGGGCGGTGGGCGAGCCCACCATCGCCTACTGCCGGGGCGGGGTGGGGGCCTGCGGGACGGCCCTGGCCTACGCCATAGCCGGGCAGGACGACGTGGCCGTGTACGACGGGTCCTGGACCGAGTGGATCACCGACCCCGACGCCCCCCGAGCCCTCGACGAGCGGTGATGTTGACCGCGGCCGGTCGGAGAGGCTGAGGCCAGCGACCGTGAGCCGAGTGGTGGTGGTGACCGGGGCGGCCGGGGCCATCGGATCGGCTCTGAGGGAGCGCTTCGCCGCCGACGGCGACGTTGTCGTGGGCCTCGACTCGGCCCCCGGCGCGGCCGACGGTGGCAACGGCGAGATGCTGGCCTGCGACGTGGCCGACGAAGAGGCGGTGGCCGACGCCTTCGCCGCCGTCCGTCGGACCCGCGGCGACCCGACCGTGCTGGTGAACAACGCGGGCGTGACCGGAGCGGGCGGGATCGAAACCGAAGACCCGGACACCTGGCGGCGGATCATCGACGTGAACCTCACCGGCGCCTACCTGTGTGCCCGCCAAGTCGTGGCCGGAATGCGCCGGGCCGGGGGCGGCAAGATCGTGAACGTCGCCTCGGTCAACGCCCGCTTCGGCGGGTCGGCCCTGTCGGGCCCGGCCTACGCGGCCTCCAAGGGCGGCCTGGTAACCCTCAGCCGGTTCCTGGCCCGAGAGCACGCCTCCGACAACATCCAGGTGAACGCGGTGGCCCCCGGGCCCCACGACACCCCGATGTGGGCCGCTCTGGACCCGGGCCTGAGGGAGCGGATCCTGGCCATGCTCCCCGGCGACGGGCCCGGCGATCCGGCCGATCTGGCCGCCGTCGTCCATTTCCTGTGCGGTCCCCACACCGGCTACCTCACCGGCGCCACCATCGATGTCAACGGCGGCCAGTGGATGGGCTGAGCCAGAGCCGCGGCTGCGGCTTAGCTGGCAGAGGCTAAGGCGAGTGGTCGAGACTGAGGCTTAGAGCGCGCGCGGATTGACCATCCACGGGTCGTCTGGTTGTCCCGGCTTGTATGTCGGGGTGTCAGCAACAAGACGACCGTGGAGGTCGGCTACATCATGCGCGCGTTGGATCCTGAGGTGGTGGATGCGGTGTGGGCCGCGATCAAGTCCCGGGTCCCGGTCCGGGCACAGAGACCCTCAACCCGGGGGCACAGGCCGCGGATCTGACACCACCATGCGGGCCCGCCGCGACGAATGGATCGCCGCGGGGGTGTTCGAGGACCTCGAAGACGAAGCCGTCGAGGCCTATGACCGCATCGTGGGGCTGGACCTGACCGAAGCCTGCATCGACGGGTCAATCCACAAGGCCCCCTGCGGAGGCGAAGGAACCGGCAAAAGCCCTGTTGACAGGGGCAAACTCGGGTTCAAGTGGTCGCTTTTGACCGACCGTTGGGGCATACCGGCCGTAGCCGCGCTCGACGGCGCCAACCGCTGTGACCTGACCCTGCTGGAACCCACCCTGCGAGCCGCCGGCCGGCGGGGACTGCTCCAGGGCATCGAGACCCTGCACCTAGACCGCGGCTATGACAGCGCCACTGCGCGCCGCCTGTGCGCCGACGCGGGCATCGCCGACGTCGCCTGCCCCCAAAGACGCTCCCCAGGCGCCGCCGGGCCCCGGCCCGTGCCCCTCGGCCGGCGCTGGAGCATCGAACGCACCAACTCATGGCTGTCGAACTTCGGGCAACTCCGACGCAACACCGACCGCCGTCCCCACCACCGACGAGCCCAACTCGCCCTCGCCATCGCCTGCATCCTCACCGCCAAACTCATCAACCACCGCAACCGCTGGAACCCAAACCCCTGAGCAATCCGCGCACGCTCTAAGTCGTTGGCGTCGGTGATCCAGGTCGAGTTGGCACCGGTCACCGCTCCCCGGTGGACCCGGCACAGCTCGCCCAGCTCCACCCAGTCCTCGGGCGGCTTCGGTGCGCCGTTCAGCAGGGACGACCATCTCGGCGCGGTCCGAAGGCGTTCACGGCTGAACTGCTGGCCGCCTTCAAGAGCCCCGAGATCCGACGGCGCCTTGACCCGCTTTATGCGGATGGCGGGGGTGACCGTGCCCACCTCAAAGCAGGTCACGGCCGCGGTGGTGGCTGTGCCGTCGAACGGGACGGCCTCGGGGTCGACCACGTGGATCGACACACCGCCCAACTCCCCCGCCACCAGCTCCCTGGGCAGGCAGCCGTAGTTGACCTCGAGCCACTCGGCCGAAGTGACGAAGGCACCCATGTCTCCGGACCGGGCGTGCAGGGCAGTGGCCAGCAAGAAGTGGACATGCAAACCGGCAAGGCCGCTGGCTTTCAGGCCCAGGTCGGCGGCCCGGCGGGCCAGCCAGGCCTTATCGGGCGGTTCGATCTGATGATGGCGCACGTAAGGAGGGTTCCCGAGGTAGGCGGTGGCGCCCGTGCCTTCGCCGAGATCGGCGGTTCGGTAGTCGTGAACGACGACTCGGGAGCGGTCGTCAAAGCCAGCGGCGGTGAGGTTGGCCCGGGCCAGCAACGCAGCCAGCGGGTCGATCTCCACCCCGACCAGCGACGCTTCCGGCAGTGCCCGGCCCGCCGCGGTCAGGAACCGGGCCGAGCTGACCCACCAGCGCCGCTTCGGGCTCTGAGAGTTCCGCCAGAGCACCCCGCCGGGCAACGGCCCAGGCCGCGGCGGCCAAGTCTCGCTCGCTGGACATCCCCAGCCCGGCGACGTCACCCGCGGTCGGCGTGTCGGCGATCAGCGTCATTTGAACCGAGTCTGACATGGGGCCACTCCAGCCGCGCGGATTTCGACGCGCGCATGTTGGCCTGAAGGTGTGACAGTGACGGGTCGGCTAACTTTCAAAGCCCCTAGGCTCAGCACGGCCTGCGGGCCGCTCAACCGGAATTTGACGCACTCACTGGAGGCGCACCAGCGGGCCCCGAGGCTCAGCACGGCCCGCTGGCCGGTTAACCGGAATTGTCCCACTCCTGGAGGCCGCACTCTTCAAGTACGGCATCGGTATTAGGTAAGTCATCAACGGACAAGCTAGAGAGATAGACAATGGGATTACCAGGATCAAAAGTGCTCACTCGCTCTCCAAGGAACTGGGAGAACGCCTCTGCGAACTCTTGAAGTTCATCGGGAAGTGATCCGTCCATAGCTCTACTAACTAAATTCAAATTTTCTACCAAGACAGCCAAATAACCATCCGGTATAACTTCCACCTGTGCTGTGGTGGTGCTATCGAGCTGTTCATTCAACTCTTAGATATCTACCGTCTCATCCCTCTCCATAATATTGGACATTATGTCTTCCATTTGTATCATCGATAACATACCCCTCCATAAAATATATGATAGTATAGCGTCGCACAGTTGCCCTAGGCTTGAAGAATCAGTGGTCTGAATAGAGGTTGCAGGCGACGATACGGCAGCCGCGTCGACAACAAGGGCTTCGGTTTCACCCGTTGTGGTCGGGGCAGTGGTCGAGGTCGGTGCTGCGGGTTCCGCGTCCGGGGTGTCGGTCGAACTGCAGGCGGTGACCGACGCCGCTGCTACGAGGAAGGCCAGCCCGACGCTGGCGTGCAACTGGCCGAGACGGCCCATAAAGCCACCCTACTCGGTGTCCATTAGCCCATCAGGTAGGTGGGGGCGGTGGGTTTAAGGGGGCGGGGGTACCACAGGGGGCGGCGGAGGCCGTTGGGGCCGGGGGCGGGGCGGGTCTTGGCCAGCCACTCCTCGTAGGCCCGGCGGGACTCTTCGGTGTCCACCGCCACGTCGCCGTAGCGGTCGTCGGGCTCGGCCGGAGTCACCCGCACCCGCTGGTGCCAGCACTGCATACCCGACACCGGGTCGGGCTGCACCGCGAACGTCAGGTTCTGATGCACCCCGGTGTCGGTCCACCACACCCGCTCGGTGTCGGGGTCGTCGGACTCCCAGCCCCCCATCGGCCCGCCGCGCCGCATCCTCCACTTCGAGCCCTCCGAGGCGATCTCGGCCTGACCCGCGGCCCAGTTGCGGGCCTGTTCTCCGTCGAGGCGCCAGCGGCCCATGTGATGGGAGGCGGCCACCACCCCGGGCCTGATCCCCTCGGTGCGCCAGGCCCGGATCACGAAATGGCCGATGCGGGTGCTCACCCGCACCAGCCCGTTCTCTTCGATGCCCAGCGCCTCGGCGTCTTCGGGGTGGACCCACAGCGGGTGCCGGTGCGAGATCTCGTTCAGCCACTTGCTGCCCGCCGAGCGGGTGTGGATCAGGGTCGGGATGCGGAACGTCGGCAGCAGGATGCGCTCGCTCCCGGCCAGGTCCAAGTCCTCCCAGTGGACGTGGGAGGGAATCCACCCCGGGGAGGCATGGGAACGCCAGCCCCAGTCGGCCAGGGTGGTGCTGAACAGCTCCAGCTTCTTGGACGGGGTCGGGAACCCGGCCTTGGGCTCGCCGTCCACCTCCACCGCGGGCGAGCCGTCGCCGGAGGGGTCGAGGCGCACCTCGGCCAGGGCGGCGGGATCGCCGTCCCAGGCCCCGGCCGTGCCCGGCCGCCGGTACACGCCCCGGTCGTCCCGAACGCACCCGGCCACCTCGGAGGCGTCCACCGCCCGCTCGTAGGGGGCGTAGCCGCCGGAGTCGATCTCGAAGGCGCCCCGGTCTCGCATGTACTCCAGCGGGCTCTGGCCGGCGGCGGCCGCGGCCTCGGCCAAGCCGGGCACCGACTCGGCGAACATGGCGGAGTAGTACTCGTCCACCCCGACGGGGGTTCCGGGCCGCTCGGCGCTCTCGAACCACCGGCGGATGCCGAGGGACCCGTCGGGGTCGATCCGCCAGGACAGGTCGATCCAGAACTCGTTCTCCTCCCACACCTCGCCGGGGTTGAACTCATGGGTCCGGGACTCGGCGGTGGGCGCCCCGCTCCTGGCCCGGAGCTCGGCGTAGCGGCGCAGCACCGGCTGGCGGAGGCCGATCCAGCGGCCCCGGTGGGTCTCGTAGCTGACCACGTCGTGACGCTCGGCCCCCACGCCCATGGGCAGCACGTAGTCGGCGAACCAGGCCGTCTCCGACCAGGTGGGGGTGAGGGCCACGTGGCACCCGACCAGAGCCGGGTCCCGCAGCGCCTCCAGCCAGGTGAAGCCGTCGGGGTTGGTCCACACCGGGTTGTAGACCCGGCTGAAGTAGACGTCGATCCGGCCCCGCCCCTCCTTGAGGAAGTGGGGCAGCAGGAACGACATCTCATGGTGGGCCAGCGGATACTCCCTGGGCCACTCCAGCTCGTTCCAGCGGGCCAGCGGCGGGGCGCCCAGCGGGGCGGCGGGCTTGAACTTGTCCCAGCCGTTGCCGCCGGTGCCGCCCTCGGTGGCCACCGAACCGGTCATCACCGCGATGAAGAACAGGCAGCGGGCCGTCTGCCAGCCGCCCAGGTTGCCGGCCCCGGCCGCCCGCCAGTTGTGGGAGGCGAACCTGGTGGGGTGCTCGCCGATGACGCGGGCGATCCGGCGGATCTCGGCGGCGGCCACGCCGCAGACGTGCTCGGCCCGCTCGGGGGTGTAGTCGGCGTAGTGGCGCTTGAGGGCGGGCTCCACCGACTCCCACTCGACGGGCAGGTCGGGGTGCTCCTCGGCCAGGAAGGTCTCCCAGTTCACCCAGCGGCGGGCGAAGTCCCGCTCCCAGGCCCCCAGCTCCAGCAGCTCCCGCACGATGGCCAGCAGCAGGAACGGCTCGGTGCCGGGCCAGGTCGGCAGCCAGTGGTCGGCCTTGGCCCCGGTGTTGGACAGGCGGGGGTCGCAGACGATGACGGTCGCCCCCTTGGCCTTGGCCTCCATGATCCGCTGGGCGTGGGGGTTGAAGTAGTGGCCCGACTCCAGGTGCGACGAGATCAAGAAGATGACCTCGGCGTTGGCGTAGTCGGCCGACGGGCGGTCGTGGCCCATCCAGGTCTGGTAGCCGAGGCGGGCGCTGGACGAGCAGATGTTGGTGTGGCTGTTGTGGCCGTCCACCCCCCAGGCTTTCAGCACCCGGTCGGTGTAGCCCTCCTCGCCGGGCCGGCCGACGTGGTACATGATCTCGTCGTGGCGGCCCTCTTCGATGGCCCGCCGCAGCCGGGCCGATATGTCGTCGAGGGCCTCGTCCCAGGTGATCCGCTCCCAGCGGCCCTCGCCCCGCTCCCCGGCCCGCCTCAGCGGGTGCAGTATCCGCTCGGGGTCGTGGACCTGGTTGACGGTGGCCGGGCCCTTGGCGCAGTTGCGGCCCCGGCTGGCCGGGTGGTCGGGGTTGCCCTCGAACCGGTCGATCCGGCCCGTTTCCCGGTTGACGTAGGCCAGCAGCCCGCACCCGGCCTCGCAGTTGAAGCAGGTGGTGGGGATCAGGGTGTAGCGCTTCTCCACCCGGTCGGGCCAGGCCTTGGCGTCGAACTCGGTCCAGTCGTGCCAGCGCTCCCGAGGCGGGTAGTCCCGCAGCCCGGTCACGACCGCAGCTCTGGACGGATGGCCGGAGCGAGAGCGGCCCTAGCGGGGGCGGCGGCGGGGACGTTCATGACAGCGGCGCCGACTGGCCGGCCCGCACAAAGGCGTCCTCGTAGGCGAACAGGCCGGCCAGGGCCAGGGCCCCGGCGACGGCGGGCAGGGCGGGTCCTTCGATCTCGGCGGCCTCAGCGAAGATCACAATCCCGGCCGGGACGACCAGTCCGGCCGCCACCCCGCCCCACCAGAACTGCCGGGCGTAGCGGCCCCTGGTCATGGCGGCCAAGGCCAGCTTGGCGTTGCGGGTGCGGTCGGGGTCGGGAACGAGCTCGGCGGCGGTCAGGCCCGCGGTGGTGACCAGTCCGGTGATCATCACCCAGCGCACCACCGTCGGCCCGGGCACATCGATGAACAGGTCGAGCAGGGCGAAGGAGGCGCCGCCCGCGGTGGCGGTCTGGGCCAGCAGCACCGGCAGCAGCAGATCGGTCTGCCACAGGTCCCGGCCCTCGCACTGGGCGAACAGGAAGGCGGTGTAGCCGGCGGTGCCGGCCGCTCCCGCCCAAACAGGCAGGATCAGCGCCCGCTGCAGCCCCTCGAACCCGGTCAACCCGGCGATCAGCCACAGGGCGCACAGGGCGGAGAAGGCCATGAGCACGTAGGCCCCCTTGACCAGCCACGACGACCAGTTGGCCCGGGTGAGCAGATAGTGGAACCGCCGGGGTTGGCGCAGGTCGCCCACCAGCAAGGCCCCGGTGGCGGCCAGGAACAGGCCGGCCACCACGGGCGGGGCCACCCCCACCGCGGCCCGGGCGTCGACATGGCCGAGCACCGTCAACAGCGCGGCCATGCCCATCACCCCGGCGGCCACCGCCTTGGTGACCAGATAGCCCGACACCTTGGCCTTCCAGGTCATGGGGTGAGCGGTGGTGTAGGCGGTGCGGGCCGCCACCCCGGCCTCGTCGGCGGGGGGCCGTCCGGCCCGGACCGGGGCGGTGGGGTGGTCGTCGCCGGCGTCGGCCCAGATCAGGCCGTCGTTGGCGATGGCGGCGGCGGTCGGGTCGAGCAAGGCCTCATCAACTCCCCGGTAGTACACCTTGGGCTTGGTGTTCTGCTCGGGCGACCGCACCGGCAGGCCCTCGGCGGCGGCCAGGCTGATCTCGGACTCGGGGTCGTCGAGGTCGCCGATCCTTATGGCCTCGGTGGGGCACACGATCTGACACGACGGCTCCAGCCCCACCTCGATCCGGTGGTTGCACATGTTGCACTTGTGGGCGGTGCCGGTGTCGGGGTTTATGTAGAGGGCGTCGTAGGGGCAGGCGTTCATGCACGCCTTGCAGCCGATGCAGTTGCCGTCGTCGAAGTCCACCACCCCGTTGGGGGCCCGGTACAGCGCCGAGGTGGGGCAGATGGCCATGCAGGGGGCGTCGTCGCACTGGTTGCAGCGCATCACGGTGAAGGCGCGGGCGGTGTCGGGGAAGGTGCCGGTCTCGACGTACTTCACCCAGGTGCGGTTGACGCCCAGGGGCACGTCGTGCTCGCTCTTGCAGGCCACGGTGCAGGCGTGGCAGCCGATGCAGCTTGCGCTGTCGAGCAGGAACCCCAGCCTCGTCATTACGGGGTGAGCCTACGGTTAGGATCGCGGTTGTCGCGGCGGTTGCGGACCGCGGCGAGAGGGGCCCCCGGAAAGAGCGCCGGGGCGGACACGGGGAGGCGGACCACCCTCCACACCGGGCCGGAGGTGTTCGGGCTGCTCACCCACCCCCGGCTGCTGGACGTGGTGGAGTCGGTGATCGGCGGCGAGATCTACTCCAACCCGGTGCAGCACGCCCGGATCAAGCCGCCCCGCCGGCGCCTGCCCGACATCGCCACCGACGCCAACATCGCCGCCACCATGTGGCATCAGGACTCGGCGGTGACCAACCCCGAGGCCGACGACACCGACATGCTGACGGTGTGGCTGGCCGTGACCGACGCCACCGTCGAGAACGGCTGCCTGGTCGTGGAGCGGGGCAGCCACCGCGACGAGCTGGTGATGCACTGCCCGGGCAAGGTTTACAGCGGCGAGATCTACATACCTGAGTCGCTGATCGACGCCGACCGGGTGGTGCCGGTGGAGGGCGGGCCGGCTCGGCGGTGCTGTTGCACAAGCTGACCCGGCACGGCTCGCTCGACAACGACAGCGAAGCCATCCGCTGGAGCTTCGACCTGCGCTATCAGCCCGTCGGCCAGCCCACCGGGCGCTCGCTGTTCCCCGGTTTTGTAGCCCGCAGCGCGGCCCGCCCCGAGTCGGCAGTGACCGACCCGGCCGAGTGGACCCGGCTGTGGAAGCAGGCCCAGGGGAGGATCGTGAACGGCGAGGTGGAAGCCAAGTTCAACGCCCGCTGGGACTCCTACGCCTCCCACGCCCTATGCGCCTAACGGGCGTCGGTTTTGCGCCCTTGTTGTTCTTCCATCCGCTCGTAGAGCTTGTCCCGATCGTCTAGATCGACACCCTCCAGGGGTTCTCCGTGCTTGATCAACAACTCGACTCGATGCGGCTGCACCGCCACATTATGGCAAACCCCGACGACCCGGGGGCGGCCCGCCGAGGCGACAACCCCGACGGGCCGGTCCTGGCAGCGGCCCTAGGCGGTGGGGCGGGCTACGCGTCGCACGGATTGCCGTCGCCGTCCCTGTCTCGGGGGCCCCAGTCGTAGCCAGCCGGGGCCGTGCGAGCGATGGCCCGGTCGGCGGCGGTCCACATGCCGCACGGCTTGACCCGGAGCCGCACCAAGTCGCCGGCCGTCGGCAAGGTGGGCCTGGACGGTGCGGACGACCGCGCCGCGGCCAGGCGGGTGGCGCCGCCCCGCAGGAAGGTGGCCAGGTCAGCCCGGGTGGAGCCGGACGGGAAGGCCCGGCTCAGCACCTTGGCGATCTGGCTTTGGGTGATGGCCTTATCGGGCTTGAACGTGCCGTCGCCGTACCCGTAGAACCATCCCTGATCGACCGCGTACTCGATGTCGCTTCGCTGGGGGTGGTCGTCGGCCACATCGTTGAACGACGACGCGGCCAGCGCGACGCCGGTCGTGGCCGTCAGCGTGACGACGACAGCGATCGCGAGCCATTTCCATGGCTTTCTCATTGCCTTCTCCTTTGGTAAGACCGACCGGCGCCGTCGTTCGGCGTCGGTGCTGGCCCCCGTTCCACGGTCCGCCGTGGTGGAGGCGAAGGCAGCCGGGAGGACCGCCGCTCGTCGGCGCCGGGTCCTAGCCCCCGTGTGTCACTACCGGCGCTAGCGCACCGGCAGTCTTTCAATTATTGCCCTGATATTTCAGGTTGTCAAGTGATTTTTCCAGGAATCGGCGACAACCCGGTCTGCGGCCCTCCACCGTGAGCCTGTCACACCGGTTCTATAGAGTAGCTGTGACTGGAGGCGCGGCCGCCGGAGCCGCGGCAGTCCGGCCCCGGGACGACGCGGCCGCAATCACGAGAGTCGGGACGACATGGGCAAATGCACCTACTGCGGCCAATCGGCCGGATTCTTCCGGTACTCGCACAAAGAGTGCGAAGAACGCTACGAGCGGGCCAAGCAGGCGAGCGAGCGAACCAAGCGGGAGAGGGAGAAGGCCCAGCAACAGATGCGGGAGATGGGCAAGGACGCAGCCCGCAGCGGGACCGGCCTGGACGATCTCCCCGATCGGATGCGCGCCGCCGCCGCCCGCGCCGGACTTCGGCTGGACAGCGTAAGGCTCTACACCTATTTGTCAGACGGGTGGAGTCAGGCACTAAAGGAGGGGCTGGCCGATAGACACCTCTCCGCAGCCGAGATCTCCAACCTGAACAAATATCGCACTCATCTGGGAATCCCCGAGAAGTGGCTCAACCGCTCAGGAGACTTCGACAAGTTTCGGCTGGCGGTCTCGTTGAGCTACCTAAAGGACGGCGTCATACCCCGGTTCGACATGCCCCGGTCCCAGCTTCCCTTCAACCTGATGAAGAGCGAAGAGATGATCGCCGTGTTCGATGACGTCCAGTACTACAAGGAGGTGACGCGCCGCGAGTACCGGGGCCAGTCCATGGGCGTGAGCATCCGGGTAGCCAAGGGCGTGTATCTGCGGCCTGGGGCGTATCGGGGCAGGCCGGTTGAAACGACCAGCATGGAGCACCAAGACGACGGCACCCTGGGGCTGACCACCAAGCATCTCTACTACCACGGTCAGGGCACCGGCCGAAGCTTCAGAATAAGGCTGGAGAAGATCGTCACCTTCGACCCGTACAACGACGGGCTGATAATCATGCGCGACACCGCCAGCGCCAAGCCCGAGGCCTTCATCATGGGCTACACCGACGCGTGGTTCCTGATCAACGCCATCTACGCCGTGCTCGACCTAGACGACGTGAAGCTGCCCGACGACGACGCACCGTCGATCGAGGAACTCCTAGAAGAGGCCATCGGCGACCCTCAGGACGGCGGCCCCGACGACGGCTTCGCCCTCGGAACCGGCGGCATGCACTCCCTGGGCACCTGAGGACCGGGCGAGGCAACGATGCCAATCAGAGAAGTAGGCAGTTAGAAGTGGAACTCGTAGATGATTTTCGCGAAACGGGAGCTAGTCGGGCGGCGGCAGCGACGTAGTGGGGCATCACGGCCTCGTACAGTTTTATCGCTTCGTACAGTTTTATCGCTTCGATGACCCCGAAGGGTGCTTTGATCTGATCGAGTTCTTCCTGCTCACCGCCGCCTTCGACCTCATCGGCAGTTTCATTCGACATGATCCGTTGCTCCCTTCACCTTGTGGCAGTTCCTCCACCATTCGCCGAATGACCGACCGGTGCCGCCGGAGGCAGGTCATAGCGAAAGACGCGCCTTGCATGGTACCAGAGTGATGCTCCTGCCCCTTCCTCCCCCCGGGAGCCAGCCTCGGTGCTGTCAGGCTACACGAACCGCTCTAGGCGATTGTCACTTTGGCGTGGTATGGTTGAGGGGTGCGGAGGTCGCCTTTCATCGAGTATCTGCGGGGGGTGCCGGTCGGCACCTTCTTGACGGTTGGCGATCTGCCGGGCTCCCCCGCCGCGGCTCGGCAGTGCTTGGCCCGGGAGGACCGCGACCCGTACGGCCTAGTGCGCCGCGTTACCCACGGCCTGTACTGGCGGGCCGATCACCACGATCCGCCGTTGGTGACCCGCAGCGGCAAGAAGCTCACCAAGACCACGCCGGGCGCTGAAGCCGTGGCCGTGCATATGGCCGGTCCCGGTTGCGGATTGACCGGCTACGACGCACTGCGCAGTTTCAGGCTGACTACGCAAATCCCAGCGCAAATCTGGTTGGCGGTAGTGGGCCGGCCGCCCCAGTCGCCCAAGATGAAGGGCCCGAAGATCCGTTTCTTCGGCAGAGCCAACGAGATGAGGCGCGAACTCACCTTCTTGGAAATCACGTTGCTTGAAGCACTGAGATACTACAAGATGTTCGGCCAAATTGAGCCTTGGGGGGATGCGATGATATCATTCGCCTGGGGATCGCGCGATCATCACCAAAGACAATTAGAAAGCGAGGGTTTAGAAGCACGACCGCCGCTGCCAGTCGAGCGACATGACCTCATTCGCAAAGTAGCCAGCCATGATGATCCGCGTCTCGGCCACATATACATGGACAGGCTAGATCAGGTATTAGGCATCGCCGCCGACGCCTACCGTTTTGCCCGGCTCCATGTCCTGGATGCGCCATGATCAGCGACGAGATTCTGAACGCCATTCCAGAGGTTGCGAAAGACACTGGGCTCCTGCCAGACCAAGTTTATCACGATCATCAGCTTGTGCGGATGGCTGTTGAACTATGCCCCCCTCTGACGGTTTACCCTGATGTAAAGTTAGTGCTCAAAGGAGGGACCGCGCTGGCCAAACAAGGCATTACGACGCGATTCTCGGAAGATATAGACCTCGGGATCGTCCCTCCTCTCAGCGGAACCTTCGGCAACAAGAAGCGGGATCGGTGTATGGATGAGATCAAGATGAGGGCTCTAGCTCTATGGCCGGATGAGTTCGGAATACGGTCTGGTAAATGGTACAGCCGTTACAATATCCCATACCACCCGCTAGTAGAACATGAGGCTGGCCGAGGCCAGGAGCCCGCGGTCAAAGTCGAAGTAACTGTCAATACTGGAATAGGCCGTTACGAAACAACAGAAATGCTGTCCCTGATATCCGAACATCTAGAAATTGACACCAAGGACGAACCTGTGCCTCAGGTCCTCTGTTGCCATCCCTTTGAGACATTGGGTGAAAAGCTGCATGCCTTGAACCGGATAGTGACTCACGAACGGCCTGAACGGATCACTTCTCGGGTCAGAGATATCTATGACATCGCCTGCATCTTGAGTTCATACGGATATGAACTTGAACCTGGAGAAATAGATTCGCTCTATGAGGCAGCCAACCGTCCTGAAGGCGACCGTTTTCGCCTCTCTCGTCTTACTCCCATCCCACCGGAAGGGTTGCGATCTCTAGACATCTGGCATCCCGGCACTGAGCGATATAGACTACTGAAAGAAGCATACGAAGTAGAGATAGTGCCGCTTGTTCATGGATTGCAGGAGCTTTCATTCGAGGAGTGCATATACAAGATCCAGGCCCACATACATCTCATGTAGCACCAGCCTTCGGGAGCGGCCGCTGGACTCAACGGCGGCTGCGGTTGTGGCTATGTGAGGGATGGAGGGAGGGTGGAGACTATGCGGTGGGTTTCTGCGCCTACGTGGGCGAGGCGGCGCAGGTGGCGGATCAGCTCGAAGGGGTTGTCGGCCCAGGCGTGCCAGCCGTTGGGGTCGTCGGTGATGCCCGAGGCCTTGTCGTGCTTGAACTTGAGCTGGTCGACGGCCCACTGGAGGGGTGAGCGGCCCGACACCTTGTAGGCGTGGGCCTCGGGCGGGATGCCGACGAGGCGGCAGCGGTCGTTGACCGCCAGCACATCCCAGTCGTCGTTCTTGCCGCACTTGCTGCCGTCGGAGTTGCGGCCCTGCATCCGGCCGGTGATCCGGTAGGCACCGGGGTCGGCACCGCCCTCGTCGGGATGATCGTCGACCAGGCACTCGACGCCGGGGCACTCGGGGCAGGTCTCGTAGCCGACGTGGAGGTCCATGAGTGCCCGGCCCGCCGACCGGAACGCCTCGAAGTCCCCGGCCAGCGGCACCCGGGGCAGATTGCGGGCCAAGTCGTGGCGGTAGCGCTCCCGCCAGTCCGGGGCGTGCATCACGCCGTACAGGTACTCCCAGATGTCGTCCTTGGTGATCGACTCATCGCCGTAGCGCTCATGGAACTGCTCCAAGCACCAGTCAGTGACATTATGGCCATCGCCGCTCGCGGGCGGGGCCATGTCCGGCAGGGTCGCTGTCATCTGGCCGCTCCTTCGTGGTCCGGGCTGCGGCGAGCATGCGGGCCGGAGCCGATGATCGCTCTCCCCCCGCCCCGCCCGGGGCCGATGCTGTTCAGGTCCGGCAGGCAGCCAACGGCCATGATCGAGTCGTCGCGCCCGCCGTTGGATGTGCCGGTCACGACGACCGCCTCGATCGGCGCGACATCGCCCGGCCCGCCGGGTCCACCGCGTGCAGGTCCGGCATCGGGCCAGCGGCCAGAGCCGCGAACCTGGTCCTGTTCGACGGGCTGGTCACCACGATCGCCGCCTCGGGATGGCCCGGGTCGCCTGACCGGCCGCGACGGCGTGCAGGTCGGGGAGGACCCGGCAGGCGAGCGCCCCGGGGATGGCCATGTTGTTCGGGCTGGCGACGAGAACCATCTCTCTCTCTCTCTCTCTCTAGCGGGCCGCCGCCCGGCTGGTTTGCGGCGGCAGCGCCCTCGTCTGCTGCGATCCTTTCACAGTCGCCAGATCCGGCAGCAGCATCGACGCCAACGACTGAAACGGCATGTTCGATGTCCCCGAGATCAGTATCGCCGGCATGGGATTCCCCTCGCTGGCTGATTGCTGCCCGCGGCGCAGAGGTCGGGCAGGTCGCTGGTGGCGACGACTCCGAAGATTGCTCTGTTGTTCGGGGAACTGACGATGATGTGTGATATTGTGGGTGTTCTCTGTTCTCTGTTCTCTGTTCTCTGTTCTCTGTTCTCTGTTCTCTGATCTCTGATCTCTGATCTCTGATCTCTGATCTCTGATCTCTGATCTCTGATCTCTGATCTCTGATCTCTGCGGTCCTCGAACATCGCTGAAACTGTTTTGACTGCGGTGAGGATACGGTGATCTTCGTAAAGCCACAGCTTTGTGAACGGTCGGTACAACACCTCACGTATGCGGTCCGAGTCGAACTCAATGACCTCGCCTTTGCGTAGTGATTGTTTCAAGGTGTCGGTCCACTTGATCTCTTGAAGACGGTCGTTGTCTGACCACTCGGCAACGCGTTCTGCTACGATTCTCCGATCGGGCGGACCGGACCAGAGTTCGGCGTGGACGGCTCGTCGAGCTTCCTCGTATCCGGTAATCAGGCGTTGCACACGATCAATGAGATCGTCGCGTGAGAATGAGTAAACGTAGGTGTCACAGTTCGTCGCGACGCCCAACGCGTGATTTCTGGCCGCTACTCGTGTGGCCTTCTTGTCAATGTCGCAGACGGGCAACAACTGGCCGAAGCTACCGTCACCGATATTCACCCAATCATGCCTCTTATTGACCGGCACCTCGGTCAGATCACCGCTGGTGACATCGCCAAGAGTTTCAAGCCATTCAAACTTTTCATCGCGGGTGAGACCTTCAGGCACCTCTGCGTAGCGCAAAGCGGCCGGATTGCCCGCAGGCGAGCTTGAGTTACGCACCAGCACCGTGATCTGCACCCCATTGCGAGAGCCGCTTCCGAAGATCTTCTCGCCCTCGCGCTTGAACTCCTCACCGCTCTTGTAGGCATCACCCCGCAGGTTCACCACATAGATACCGGTGAACTCGTCGCGCAAGGCGGCGCGCATTCCTGCTAACGAGGTGGCAGTGATCAGAGAATTGGGGTGGACGAAGGCCACGATCCAGCCTTCGTTGTCGGGGTCACCGTCGGGACTGGCCAGCCGATCCGTTGCCCATCGGAATGCCTGCACGTAGAGGTTCCCGGCTGACTTGCCCCCTCCACTACCACCAGTTACGGCCGCCTGCTTTTCTCCGTAGGTTTCGCGCACCCGCTGGGCCATCTCCTCGTAGTCGTCTCGTGGGTTGTCATCCCCCGCAGACTTCTGGCCGGCCGACCAGGGCGGGTTGCCGACTATCACCCGGATGGGGGTGGTCTCCTGGGTGCGGGCCCGGTCGGAGTTCTCGGGCACCGGCGCGCCCACGGCCATGACCTGCTGGGTGTACTGCTCGCGCTGGGATTTCATGGCCGGGGTTCCCGACGCGAACGTGTCCGCCAAAGCGATGCCGGGGAAGGGCTCGTAGTCGCTCTCCTCGAACACGCCCCGCTCGGCTGCCGACTCCTCGATCTTGAGGGCGGCGATGTAGTAGGCGAGCATCACCAGATCTTTGGCCTGGATCTCGGAGTGGTACTTGCGGGCCACATCCTCGTCGGCGACCAGCGGCGTCCCGTCGGCACCCCGTAAGGTGAACAGGCGGGCCGGGAAGGTGCCGGTCCCCACAAAGGGGTCCAGCACGGTTACGCCCTCGGCGCCGATGCCGCGGCCGAACTCGGCCCGGCACACCGCGTCGACGCTGCGCAGCACGAAGTCCACCAGCGGCAGCGGCGTGTACACGATCCCCAGCCGCTCCACGATGTCGGGGATGGCCTCCTTGAAGAAACCCTCGTACACCTGCCGGAGCCGGTCGAGCCTCTCCTCCGACGACGCCTCGGACAGGCCGGTGGTGATCCGCCGATAGTTGTCCTCCAGCGATTCGATGAGATGGTCGAACCGGACCCCGGCTGCGGCCAGCCGGGTCAGCAGGCCGTCGATGTGGCGGGACACCGGGTTCTGCTTGGCGAAACGGCTCTCGGCGAAGAAGGCGTCGAACACGGGCATGGTCACCACGTGCTGGGAGATCATCTCCCGGGCGTCGGTCTCGGTGAACGACGGGATGGCCGTCTCGGCCATGGCCTTGGCGAACCCGGCCAAGGCCTCGCGCACCTTGGGCTTGTCGGCCGCCTCGGCGTCCAGGTGGCTGCGGACCAGGCGGCACACGGCGGCGGTGCGGCGGCCCCACGACGGCCAGTACTGCCGGTCGCCGACGAACTCCACCACCGCCGAGGCCACCTTCTGGGCCAGCACGTCCGACAGCGCCAACTGCTGCTGCACGCCGTCGGAGTCGCCGGGATGGTCGGTGCGGTCGAGGATGCGCAGCGGCAGCTTGTTCAGGGCCGAGTTGATCGAGTTGACAGTCACGTCCAGGCGCTCGTCGTGGGACCGCAGCGCCCGCAGCACTCGGAAGACCTGCTTGAAGTCGCTTCCGTCGAGCACCTCGGCCGACTCCATCAGCTTCCCCTCGGGCACCAGCACCGGCAGCACCACGTAGCCCACGCTCTTGCCGGGCGCAGTGCGCATCACCCGGCCCACGGCCTGCACGATGTCTATGTCGGACCGCTTGGGGGCCAGGAACGCCACCGCGTCGAGCGCCGGGACGTCCACCCCTTCGGTGAGGCAGCGGGCGTTGGACAGCAGCCGGGCCCGGGGCGGGCCGCCGGACGACTCAGCCGATTGGTCGGCGTCGGCGTCCCGCTCCCGGAGCCTGCCCAGCTTGAACGACCGCTGGTAGGCGTTCATCTTGCCGTCGACGTGGTCGGCGTCGAGGCGCAGGGTGGAGGCCCCTAACCCCCCCCCCCCCCCGCTGGCGCGGTCCTCTGCGGCACGGCCGGTGAGCGTGGTCAGGGCCGCGGCCGCTCTCTCGGAAGACTTCACCGTGTTGGTGAAGGCGATGGCCCGCCGGCAGTGTCGCACCCCGGGCGTGATCTCGCCCACTTTCCGGTTCGTCCCGCCGGGGCCGAGGGTGGTGGGGTCGGCCAGCGCGTCCCAGCAGCCGAGCAGCTTCACCACGTCTTCGTAGTCCACCGTCTCGGTCTTCCCGGTCGGGGTGGTCACCTCGACGCCGTTGCGGGCACCGGGGCCCAGCAGGTCGCCGTAGGCGTCCTCGCCGACGCCGATCACCAGCACCTCATAGTCCGACAGCAGGCCCTGCTCGATGGCCTGGCCGAAGGTCATCGAGTAAAGCAGCGGCCCGAACTGATCCTCGTCCTCCATCGAGAACACGTCGCCGTCGGCCTTGGCTTTGGCCGCCTCGGTGTAGACCCGCTGGGTGGCGGTCATGTACAGCCGCCGCCGGGCCTGCAGGTAACGCTCGTCGTGTATCTGTTGGAACAGGGCCGGGTCGGCGCCGGCCGCGCCAGTCGTTCGGTGGGCCTCGTCGCAGATCACCAAGTCGAAGGGCGGGCAGCCGTAGGGGTCTTGGGCCAGGGCCACCTTCTCCAGGGACTGGTAGGTGCAGAACACGGCGGTCATGGCCTCGGGGGCCTCCAGCTTTAGCTCCGAGGCGATCTTGGCGGCATCGGTGGTGACCGGCATGGCCAGCTCCGACACCGACACGTCGGGGTCGTCGGCCCGCCGCCCCACCTTGGCGTCGGAGCACACCCCCAGGTAGCGGTGCGGCATCGATCGCTGCGCCGCCCACTCCCTCATGGTCTGGTCCATGAGCGCTATCGACGGCACCAGATACAGCACCCGCCCGGCCTTGCCGCTCAGCCGCTCCGCGGCCCACAGGGCCACCACCGACTTGCCGGTGCCGCACGGCATCAGCAGCCGGCCCCGGGTGTCGGCGCCGGCCAGCCCGTCGGCCACCGCGTCCACCGCCTGCTGCTGGTCGGGCCGGGGCCGGTGTCGGGTGTGGTCGTACACCGCCCGGTCGGGGTCGGCGGCCAGGTCGCGCCAGTCCAGGGGCCAGGAGTCGAGCTTGGCCCCGGTGAGGATCTCGGTGTTGCGGGCGCCGGTGAGCTTCTGCTGGGCGGGGCCGGTGTAGTCGGAGGTGGCCACGAAGATCCTCGACACCCACTCCTCGCCGTCGGAGGCGGCCAGGAACTTATCCACATCCGCGGTGCTGACCCGGCCGGCGCCGTAGAACTTGCACTGGACGGCGCACAGCCCGCCGCCGAACTCCGCGGTCTGCTCGCCCACCAGGTCGATGCCGATGTCGCCGGTGTGCAGGCGGTCGTGGCGGTCGGGCCAGTCGCCCCACAGCCACAGGTCCTTGAACCGGGCCGGGCCGTACTCGCCGGGATGGTCCCTCAGCGCGGCCAGCACCATCCGCTCGAACAACCGGCCCCGGCCAGCGGCCGAGGACGCCCCCGAGTAGGCCAGCCGATCCCGCAGCATGTCGAGCGCGGCGTCGAGATGCGGCACCAGACCCCTTTCTGTCGTTGCCTCTGCCGCCGGGGCGGCGAGGCCGGGCCATGTTAGACCAGCGGGGCGACACCGGTCGTAGAATGCGGTTGCTATGGCCGTATTCGTGGGGGTCGACGAGCGGAGCCACGCCACCGCGGCGGCAGTTGACAGCCCGCCGGCCTTCGCCGCGGCCAAGGCCATTGCCGAGACGGTGCCGGGGGTGCAGAAAATCGGATTGTTCGGGTCCGTGGCACGCGGCGAGGCGACCAGCCGCAGTGACTCCGCCGCTGTTCGACATCGAGGATCATGTCGGCGGTCTCGGGTCCACTTTTAGCAGCCGGTAGCGGCCTTGAGGGTTTGGCAGACCTCTTCGAGGCGGACGGGGGTGAGTTTGGTAATCGGACGGCGGAACGATTCGCGAGGAAGGGTGTGGATGGTGTCGAAATTGACGACACAGTCGGTGGGGACCCCGTCGCCGGACGCAGTCAGGGGCAGCTCCGAGGAGAGACCGCGGCGGCGCTTTGTGAGCGCCGCGACCACCACCGCGCCAATGCGGCTGGCGACTGGATCGCGGGTTAGCACCAGCACGGGCCGGTCCCCGTTGGGGGCGGCGGCAAACCAGATCTCACCCCGCTGCATCAGCCCATTCAGACCAATCTTCCGCGGGCGCCCACTGCTCGGCACCAACCAGCGACAACTCCTCAGGTGTGAGCGGATTCGCCTGGTAGGCGGCCGCGTCTTGCTGCGCGGCCAATGCATTGAGGTGGCGGCTCAAAGCCTCACGCATCACCTCAGACTGAGGGATGCCGAGCGCTTCAGCCATCCGCCGCGTTCGGGCCGCCTCTGAAGGATCCACCCGGAAGCTCAACATCGTCATACACAAATCGTATCACGTATGACGCTGGTGGCACCCAGAGCAACCTCGGGAGTGGTCACTACTGGCCAGCCTGATAATGGCCAAGCCCTGGCCCTTCGTGGGCTAGGCCGGCGGGCTAGGCGTTGATCAGGTCGTCTAGTAGGAGTACTCCGCGGCCGTCGCAGTTGGAGCACAGATCCGACACGGACTCGAGCAGGCCCTCGCCGATGCGCTTGCGGGTCATCTCCACCAGCCCCAGGTCGCTGATGTCGGACACATGGGTCCGGGTCTTGTCCCGGGCCAGGGCGGCCCGGAACGTCTTGAGCACCTCGGCCCGGTTGGAGGCCACCTCCATGTCGACGAAGTCGATGACGATGATCCCGCCGATGTCGCGGAGCCTGAGCTGGCGGGCCACCTCCTCGGCCGCCTCCAGGTTGTTCTTGAACACGGTCTCCTCGAGGTTCGACCGGCCCACGTTCTTGCCGGTGTTCACGTCGATGACGGTGAGGGCCTCGGTGTGCTCGATGATCAGCGAGCCCCCCGACGGCAGCCACACCTTGCGGTCGAGCGCCTTCTTGAGCTGCTCCTCGACGTGGTGGCGCTCGAACAGCGGCAGCGGCTCGGAGGAGGTGTCGTAGAACTCGACCCGGTCGGCCAGATGGGGGGCCACCGAGGCCACGTAGCCCTTCACCTCCTCGTAGAGGGCCGGGTCGTCGATGACCACCCCGCGGTGGTCTTTGGTGAGCTCCTCGCGGATCAGGCGCACCGTGACCTCGGGCTCCCGGTACAGCAGGGCCGGGGCTTTCGTCCGCTTGGCCAGCGCGTCGATCTTCTCCCACTGGCCCGCCAGCCGGGCGATGTCGCGCTCGATCTCCTCCGCGGTCACGCCCTCGGCCGCGGTCCTCACTATCAGCCCGTGCCCGGCCGGGCGGATCTTGTCGATCACGTTGCGCAGGCGCCGCCGCTCGCCGTCGGGGAGGCGCTTGGAGATCCCGTAGGTGGTGGAGTTCGGCACCAGCACCACGAACCGGCCCGGCAGCGACACCTCCTGGGTGAGGCGGGCCCCCTTGTGGGCTATCGGGTTCTTCACCACCTGGCACAGGATCGACTGCTTCTCCTGCAGCAGCTCCTCGATCCGGGGATGCTGGCTGCGGCTCCCCTCCATCTCCTCGGGGTCGTACTGCACGTCGCCCCGGTAGAGCACGGCGTTCTTGGGCGTGCCGATGTCGACGAAGGCCGCCTCCATGCCGGGCAGCACGTTCTTGACCCGGCCCAAGTAGATGTTGGAGTGGATCTGGCTCACGTCGTCGGCCGGCCGGGCCACCCGGTGCTCGATGAGCCGGCGGCCCTCGAGGATGGCGATCTGGGTGGCCCGGTCGGTGACGTGGACGCACATCAGGTAGCGGCCCACGGCCCGGCCCTTGCGGAGGCGGCCGCGCCGCTTCTTCATCGTCTTGTCGTCGAGCTCCACCGCCTCGCCGGAGGTGACGGCCGTGACCGGGGCCAGATCGGCGGACGGCCGGTCCGAGCCGCGGCCCCGGCCGCCCCGGCCCCGGCGGCCCCGGCGGCGCCGGCCGCCGCTGCGGCCGCCCGGCTCGGGCTCGGGGGCCGAGGGGGCGGGACGGGTGTCGCCGATCCGGGGGGGCGCCGGGGAGGCCGCCGCCGAGTCGTTGGCGGGCGGGCTCTGCGGGGCGGGGCGGGTGTCGCCGATCCGGGGCTTGCGCCGAGCCGGACGGGGCTGTCGATCCGAGCCCGGGGAGCGGTCAGCTCCCGACGAGGCTCGCTCGGGCCCGCCGGATTTGCCGGTCGGGCCGGTCTTTTGTGGTTTCGGCGGCGAACCGGCCCCTCGGGGCGGGCTCGCGCTGTCGACCTGGTGGTCGGTCATCTCGATGATCCTTTGCGTTCGCGGCCCGGGCCGCGTCGGCGGCCGGGCTCTGGGTCGGGAGCGGCAAAGCCTCGAGCGGCTCGCGCTGCTCGCTCCCGGTTCTGATCCATTGGCGGAGACGGCGGACCCGCAGCTCGCGGGGCGACGGGTCGAGGCCGGCCAGAAGCTCGGACGGGCGCAGGGCCCGGGGCTTGGTGCCGAGCTCGGCGACCAGCCGAATGCCGTCCGCCGTCGTGGAGGTGGTGTCGAGCGAGACGATCTGGGGCCGGATGTCGTCGGTGACCGTCCGGCCCTTTCGCTCGCGGGTGATGAGAATCTCGCCGGCGTCCAGGGCCCGGGCGGCGGCCGCCGCGGCCGCCTCCTCGTCCACGCCGTCGACGTCGATGCGCCAGGTGCAGCTTGTGACCGCCTCCTGGAGCGACGGCCCGGCCCGGTCGATGCCGGCCGCGGCCAGCACGGTGATCCCGGCCGGGACGGCCTCGGTCAGCGCTCCGGCCAGGCCCGAAAGCCCGGCCGCCTCGCCGTCGATGCCCAAGCCCGACCGGGCCTCCTCGCCGACGGCGCCTAGGCCCGACCCAGTCGCCTCGCCCAAGATGCCCAAGCCCGACAGCCCGGCCGCCTCTTCGTCGAGTTCCACGTCGAGGTACTCGGCCTCGGACTCGTAGCCGGTGGGCAGGGCCAGCCCGAAAGAGATCCGGGGCCGGGGGGTGAACCCCTCCGAGTAGGCCACCGGCAGACCGGCCCGGCGCAGCCCCCGCTCCCAGATCCGAGCCGTGTCGCGATGGGACGTGAACCGGATCTTGCCGAGCTTGGAGAAGCGGATGCGCAGCCTCACGACACCCCCGCCTCCACCGGGCGCCGGGGCGTCAGCGCCACCGGCGCAGCCCGGCCGGCCGAGCCCCGGACCGCCAGATTCACCGGCGCCGCCGCCCCGGCCGATCGGTCAACTCCGGTGCCCTGGCTGCCCCCGGCCGGCGGAACGGCCGAGGCCACCACGTGCTCGATCCCGTAGCCGGTGCAGGCGCCGCAGTCGTAGCACGGGGTCCACCGGCAGTCTTCCAGGCCCACCTCGTCCAGCGCGTCCCGCCAGTCCTGCCACAGGAAGTCCTTGTGGAGGCCGGCCGACAGATGATCCCAGGCCAGGACCTCGTCGGCGGTGCGGTGCCGGCAGGTGTACCAGTCCGGGTCGAGCCCGCAGGCCGCCATCGACTCCAGCCACAGGCCGGCGTCGAAGTGCTCGGACCACTCCTGGAAGGTGCCCCCGGCCCGCCAGACCCGCTCGATCACCGGGCCCAGGCGGCGGTCCCCGCGGCTGGCCAGCCCCTCGGCCAGGGTCGCCTCCGGGTCGTGCCACTTGAGACGGACCCCCCGGGCCCGGCGCAGGTCATGGCGCAACAGGCCGATCTTGCGCCGCAGCTCCACGGTCGTGTTCTGGCCGAACCACTGGAACGGCGTGAACGGCTTGGGCACGAACCCGCCGACCGACACCGTCACCGACGCCGAGCGCCGGTGGGCCGACCCCAGCTCGACGCAGTTGCGGGCCAGCTCGGCGATGCCGAGCGTGTCCTGGTCGGTCTCAGTGGGCAGGCCGGTGAGGAAGTAGAGCTTCACCCGGCTCCACCCCTGCGAGAACGCCGACTCGACCGCGCCGTAGAGGTCCTCTTCGCGGATGAGCTTGTTGATGACCTGGCGCATCCGCCACGTGCCCGCCTCGGGGGCGAAGGTGAGGCCGGTGCGGCGGGCCCGCTGGATCTGGGCGGCCAGGCCCACGGTGAAGGCGTCGACCCGCAGGCTGGGGAGGGCCACCGCCACCTGGCCGCACCCGGCGTCGCTGACGGTGTCGGCCACCACCTGCTCGATCCCGCTGAAGTCGGCCGTGCTCAGCGACGTGAGGGCCACCTCGTCGTAGCCGGTGCGGCGCAGGCCGTCGCGCACCATGGTGCGCACCTGCTCGGCCGGGCGCTCCCTGACCGGGCGGGTGATCATGCCGGCCTGGCAGAACCGGCAGCCCCGGGTGCAGCCCCGGAACACCTCGACGTTGAGGCGGTCGTGGACCACCTCGGTGAGGGGGACGAGCTGGCTCTTCGGATACGGCCACGAGGCCAAGTCGGCGATGGTCCGCTTCTCCACCCGCTCCGGGACGTCGGGGAAGCGGGGCTCGACCGCGACGATGCGGGGGCCGTCGTAGGCCACGTCGTAGAGGGCGGGCACGTACACGCCGGCCACGCCGGCCAGCTCCCGCAGCACGCCCTCCCGGCCGCCCGCGGGCTTGCCCGCGGCCTTCCAGCGCCTGAGCACCTCGGTGATCTCCCCCACCGCCTCCTCCCCGTCTCCCAGCACCACGAAGTCGAGGTAGTCGGCCAGAGGCTCGGGGTTGTAGGTGCAGTGGCCCCCGGCGCCCACCAGCGGGGCGCCGTCGGCCCTATCGGCCGACCGCACCGGCACCCCGGCCAGATCGATGCAGTTGAGCACGTTGGTGTAGGTGAGCTCGGCCGAGAGGTTGAAGGCGATCACGTCGAAGTCCGAGGCCGGGCGGTGGCTCTCCAGCGAGAACAGCGGGAGCCGCTCGGCCCGCATGAGCGCCTCGAGGTCGACCCAGGGCGCATACGAGCGCTCGGCCAGGGCGTCGGGCCGCTCGTTGAGGATCTCATAGAGGATCTGCAGGCCCTGGTTGGGCAGGCCGATCTCGTAGGTGTCGGGGTAGGCGAGCAGCCACGACACCGCCCCGGGCCGGTGAACCGGGGTCTGCATGCCGTCCTCGCCGCCGATGTAGCGGGCCGGTTTCGCCACTCGGGGCAGCAGCTTCTCCAGCCGGGGCCACAGGTCGGTCACGGAATCAAGGCTACCGGCGCGGCCCCCGAACCCTGCGGAGCCCCCGGCTCAGGGCCCTACCGGCGCATTTCGTCGACGTCGTAGCGGCGGCGGTGGACGCCGGCCGCCAGTCCCAGGGCGATCATCGACGTGAGCATCGACGACCCCCCGTAGCTGACCAGGGGCAGGGGTATGCCGGTGACCGGCATCATGCCCATGGTCATCCCGACCGACTGGAAGAGCTGGAACAAGAACATGGCCAGCACGCCGGTACACACCAGCCGGCCGAACACCGACGAGGCGTTGCGGGCCGTTCGCCAGATCCGGTACATCAACAGGCTGTAGAGGCCCAGCAGCAGCCCCGCGCCCCGCAGGCCCATCTCCTCCCCGGCCACGGTGAAGATGAAGTCGGTCTGCTGGGCCGGCACCAGGTTGGACCGGGTCTGGGTCCCCTCGAAGAGCCCCTGGCCGGTCAGGCCGCCGTTGCCGATGGCGATCTGGGCCTGCTCGGCGTTGTAGGCGAACCCGGCCGCCTCGGCGCCGACCTGGTCGGGGTCCAGCAGAAAGACGGTGAGGCGGGCCTGCTGGTATCCGGCCAACAGGTCGGAGCGGAGCACCCACACGCCGCTCACCAGGGCGATGAGGGCCATGAGGGCTATCCAGCGCATCTTCACCCCGCTCACCACCACCACCGCCACGAAGATGGCCCCGTACACCAGCGCGGTGCCCGGGTCGGGCTGGAGCATGATCATCCCCACCGGCGGGGCCAGGGCCAGCAGCGCCAGCCCCAGCCGGAGCGGGCCGGGGTCGGCCTTGCCCCGCGAGAACACCAAGGCGAGGGTCACGATCACCACCACCTTGCCCACCTCGGAGGGCTGGAACTGGTAGCCGCCCACCGAGAACCAGGAGCGGGCGCCGTGGACCTCGTCGCCGACGACCAGCACGGCCAGCATCAGCGCCGCCGTCAATCCGTAGGCCAGCGGCGCCAGCCGGCGGATCAGGCGGGGCTTGACCAGCGAGGCCGCCACCCCCAAGACGGCCCCCGCGGCCAAAAACAGGATCTGGCGGTCCAGGTAGGTGCGGTCGGGCTCGACCAGATCGAAGCCCGACCCCCGGGTGGAGGAGTACACCAGCACAGTCCCCAGCGCCCCGATGGCGGCGGCGGAGAACACGAAGACGGGGTCGATCAGCAGCCACCAGGGCTCCGGGCGGGGGTTCAGGCGCCTGTCCGTCATCGCTGCAGCACGTCCAGCCCCTGCTCGGCCACGGCCTCCTCGCCGCCCACCAGGGCCTGGCACTTCTCGGACAGCTCGGGGGGGACCTCTGAGATCGGGTTGCCCTCCTCGTCCACCTTGATCTCGCCGGTTCGCACCCCCTCGAAGAAGACGGCCAGGGTGGCCACCTCGGCGTAGCAGGCCTCGATCTCCACCGCGGTCCAGGATCGGGGCACGGCGCCGGAGGCGATGGGCAGCATGATCCGCGACGCCACCGGGGCGGCGGCCTCGCCCCCGAACCCGGCCTCTTCGAGGACCACGGCCACCACCATCTCGGGCTCGTTCACCAGCCCCCGCTCCGGCCACGGGGCCGGGCCGAAGGCCACGAACCAGGCGGTGTCGGCCTCGCCGTCCTGCTCGGCCGTGCCCGTCTTGCCCGCCACCGGCCAACTCTCGAGGGGGAAGTCCACCCCCCCCTCGAGCGGGAGGTTGAAGGCTTCGAAGGCGGTTCCCCGGATCACGTAGCCCTCGTCGAGGAGGCTGGGGAGGTTGTAGGCGGTGACCCCGTTCATGCCGTCGAGCAGGGGATCGCTGATCTCTCTGGGCCAGACCAGTTGGCGCCGGACCCGGGGCTCGAAGGACTTGAGGACGCTGCCGTCGCGGTCGACGACCCTGGAGGCGATGTTGGGCTGGTGGAGCAGGCCCCCGGCGGCCACCGCCGCGTAGGCGTTGGCCATCTGCAGGGGGGTGACCAGCATGTCGCCCTGCCCGATGGCCAGGTTGATGGTGTCGCCGGCGTACCACTGGTCGCCGCCGCGCCCGAACACCCCCCGCTCGTACTGGAGGTCGAAGTAGTCGCGGTCGGGGACGACGCCGCCGCGCTCGTAGGGCAGCGCCACGCCGGTGCCGCCGCCGAAGCCGAAGAGCCGGGCCGACTCTTGGATGCCCTCGTCCAAGGGCTCGGGCCTGCGGAAGAAGCCCTCCCCGCCGACCCGGTAGAAGTACGTGTCGCTGGACACGGTGATGGCGTCGCGCAGGTCCACCCCCCGCGAGCAGCAGTACGGGCTCTCGAAGACGCAGGTGGTGTCGGTCTCCTGCAGGCAATACGGGTAGCGGTAGGTGCCGGTGTCGCGGTGGAACTCGTCCACCGCGATCAGGCCGCCGTCGCTGATGACGCCCTGGGTCAGCCCGGCGTAGGCGGTGACCAGCTTGAAGGTCGAGCCGGGCGGGTACTGGCCCTGGATAGCCCGATTGAGGATGGGAGAGAAGTTCTGCTCCGACGTCAGCGTCTCGAACAGCCGGGGCGAGATGCCGCCCGCGAACTCGCGGGGGTCATAAGTGGGGTACGAGGCCATGGCCAGCACCGCGCCGTTCCGCGGGTCCAGCGCCACCGCCGCTCCCGCCGCCGCCACCGGATCGGGGTCGTCCTCGCTCTCTTTGGGCCGGCCCCTGGCCTCGTCCAGGCCGCGGCGGAGCTCGTCCTCCACCAGCCGCTGCACGTCGATGTCGATGGTCAGGTACACGTCGTTGCCGGGCACCGGGTCCCGGCTCAGGTCATCGAGCTCTCGCACCACCTCGTCGAAGGAGTTGACCTCGTACACCCGGCGGCCGGGAACCCCGCGCAGGTCGTTCTCGAATATGCGCTCCACCCCGGTCTTGCCGATGCTGTCGTTGGGTTTGTAGATCTTGGCGTCGGGCTGGGACTCGTCGATGCGGGAGCTGTGGATCTCGTACTCGGACGCGGTCAGCGAGCCGACGTAGCCGAGCACGTGCGCGGCGAGCTGCCCGTACGGGTAGGTCCTGAGGGTGCGCTGCTCCACCGACACCCCGGGGAACAGGTCGGGCCGCTCGCCCAGGTAGACGAACAGGTCCAGGTTGATGCCGAAGGCGATCGGGATCAGCTCGAAGGGCCCGTACTCGGGGTCGGCCAGCCGGGAACGGATCTCGCTCACCTTGATGAGGTCGCCGGACTCGCTCAGCAGCAGCGCCAGCTCCAGCAGCATCTCCTCCTGACCGGAATCGTCGAGGGCGGCGTTGAGCTCCCGGCGGTCGATCATCACCACCCGGATGACCTCGTTGTCGACCAGAAGCCGGCCCTGGCGGTCGAAGATGCGGCCCCGGGGGGCTTCCTCGTGGACGCTCCGCAGCACGTTGGCGGTGGCCGCGGCGGCCAAGTCCTCGCTGCGGAGCACCTGCAGGTACCACAGCCGGGCCAGCAGGGCCGCGACCAGCGACACGGCCACGACCCCGAGTATCCGCAGCCGGAAGCGCTGCTGATCTTCCGTGTCCCGGTCGACGTCAGCCATCGGCGTTCAGAACCGTGTCCCGGTCGACGTCAGCCATGCATCAGCCCGGCGGCGGCGATGCGGCCGGCTCCAAGGCCGCTGATCTTCCGTGTCGCGGTCGACGTCAGCCATCGGCGCTGCGAACCTTAGCGCTCCGGAACGGAGTGACGGCCCACCGCACCAGCGGCGCCACCCCGGGCGCGAGGACGGTGTTGACCACCGAGGCGATGACCACCACGGACACCAGATCGCCGTCGATCAGGTCTCGTTGGCCCACCAGTTCGCCGAGCACGGCGTAGGCGGCGACCGCGCCGGCGGTGGCCAGGCCGGTCAGGGCCGCGGCCTGGACGCGGGAGTCGCTGAACAGAGTCTTCTCGAAGCCGCCGACCGCGTAGGCGGCCAGCGCGAAGGACACGGCCGACAGCCCGAGGGGGGTGGCCAGATAGAGGTCCCAGGCCAGGCCGACGAAGAAGGCTATGACCGAGCCCCGGGCCGCCCCGGCCAAGATGCCGGCCAGCACGGCCACCAGGACCATCAGCTCCGGGGCCACGCCGCCGATCCGAACGTCCACGAACACCGTCAACTGCAACAACAAGGCGGCCAGGGTCACCATCGTCATCTTCAACCAGCTCACGACCCGCCCCCCGCCAGGGTCACCGCTGTCATCTTCAACCAGCTCACGACCCGCCCCCCGCCAGGGTCACCGCTGTCATCTTCAACCAGCTCACGACCCGCCCCCCGCCAGGGTCACCGCCGTCATCTTCAGCCAGCTCACGACCCGCCCCCCGCCGCGTTGCGGCTGGGTCGGGTCCCGGTCTGCAGCGGCTCGTCGTCGGGATCGGCGCCGTCGGCGGGCGGGGTCAGCAGAACGGTCACGAAGCCCAGGTCCCTGGTGTCGGCGGCCAGCTCGACCGTCACCACCTCGACCAGACCGCCCCTGGTCTCGGCCACCTCGGTCACCCAGCCGATGGGGATGCCGGCCGGGTAGCGGCTCTCGGCGGCGGTGACCACGGCGCTGCCCACCCCCGGCGGCTCGACCGGTTCGGCCGTCTCGGAGCCGCGCAGCCCGGCGTCCACCACGAAGGCGGTCGGATCGCCGGCCACGCCGTGGCCCAGGCCGACGTCGTCGTTTTCGACCAGGCGAACGCCGATGACCAGCTCGGGGCTGCTGACCAGCTCGATCGTGCTGCGCTGGGTGTCGACGGTGTCGATGCGGCCCACGAAACCCGACGAGGTGGCCACGGCCAGGCCCGGTCGGATCCCGTGGCGGCGGCCCTTGTCGATCGTCACGACATCGGAGGTGAAGTTCCCGACCAAGTCCCGCAGCACCGAGGCGGTCACCCGCTCCACGTCCCCCACGTAGCCGATCTCGGTGGCCTCAAGGAGGCGGCGATAGGCGTCGCGGTCGGTCTCAACCCGGATCGCCTCGCTGCGGAGCCGGCCCAGCTCGGCCCGCAACTGCTCGTTCTCGTTGGTCAGCTCGTTGTAATCCCAGGCCGCGGTCCACAGATCGCCCAGCGGCCCCAGCGCCACGTCGGTGACGTTTATCAGGGGCCGCAGCAGGTCGCGCAGCCCGCTTTGGATCGTCTCGATCGGCCCGTAGTCGCGGAAATCGAGCGTCAGCAGGGCCAGGGCGGTGAGGACGAGCAGCACCAAGCGGTAGCGGAGCCGCCTGGTTTGCATGGCATCAGCCATGATCCGATCCCGCTCAGAGATCGTTTGAAGTCAGAACCACACCCTTGAGCGAGTCGAACTCCTCGAGGACCTGCCCGGCCCCCACCACGACGGCGTGCAAGGCCTGGGGGGAAATGGTCAAGGGCATGCCGGTCTCGCTGGACAGGCGCCGGTCCATGCCCCTCATAAGGGCGCCGCCGCCCGCCATCACGATGCTGCGCTCCATGATGTCGGCGGCCAGCTCGGGCGGAGTCCGGTCGAGCGTGCTGCGGACCGCGTCGCTGACCGCGGCCATCGGCTCCTCAAGCGCCTCGCGTATCTCCGAGGTGGTGACCACCACCGTTCGGGGCAGGCCGGTCACCAGGTCCCGCCCCCGGATCTCGGCCCGCATCTCCCGCTCGAGGGGCCAGACCGAGCCGAGCTCGACCTTGACCTCCTCGGCCGTCCGCTCCCCCAGGGCCAGGGAGAACTCCTTGCGCACGAATTGGACGATGGCGTCGTCGAACTCGTCGCCCCCCACCCGTATCGAAGTGCTGGCCACGATCCCGCCCAAGGAGATGACGGCCACCTCGGTGGTGCCGCCGCCGATGTCGATGATCATGTTGCCGGTGGGCTCCTGGATGGGCATGCCCGCGCCTATGGCCGCGGCCATGGGCTCCTCGATGATGTAGGCCGGCTTGCGGGCCCCCGCCGATTCGGCCGCCTCCTGCACGGCCCGCTGCTCGACGCCGGTGATGCCCGAGGGCACGGCTATGACCATCCTGGGCTTGGACCAGCGGCGCTGGCTCGACTTCTGGATGAAGTAGCGCAGCATCTTCTCGCAGACGTCGAAGTCGGCGATCACGCCGTCCCGCAGCGGGCGGATGGCCTGGATGTGGGCCGGGGTCCGCCCGATCATGCGCTTGGCCTCCGCCCCCACCGCCAGCGGCTTGCTGTCGTGGGTGTTGACGGCCACCACCGACGGCTCGGCCAGCACGATGCCCTGGCCGCGCACATACACCAGGGTGTTGGCCGTTCCCAGATCAACGGCCACGTCCCGGCCGACGAGGGAATCGAAACCTGTGACCATGCGAGGCCCAGTTTATGGCCGGGCGGGCACCTGATTGCAACCGGCCGGGTCGGCGGGGCCTCTCTAGCCGGTCGAGCCGGGGAAGAAGATCTGGATTTCGCGCTCCGCCGAGGCCTCGGAGTCGCTGCCGTGGATCAGGTTCTCGGTCAGGTCGATGCCCAGGTCGCCTCGGATCGTGCCGGGGGCCGCGGCCGCCGGATCGGTCGCTCCCATGAGGTCTCGCACCACCCTCGTCGTGTCGCGGGGGCCCTCCACCACAGCCACCAGCGCCGGCCCCCGGCTCATGAAGGCGATGAGCTCGCCGTAGAAGCTCTTGTGGGCGTGCTCGGAGTAGTGGCGGGCCAGAGTGTCGGCATCAAGGGTGCGCAGCTCGGCCGCGCCCAGAGCCAGGCCCTTGCGCTCCAGGCGGCCGAGGATCTCGCCGACGAGGCCCCGCTCGACCGCGTCGGGCTTGACGATGATCAGGGTCCGGCCCACGGCGTGCAGGCTAACGACAGCCCAGGGCTTCCTTGGCCGCCCCCACCACGGTGAACGACCCGACCACGCTGATGACGTCGGTCTCGGCGGCCAGCGACCGGGCCCGGTCGATGGCCGCGCCCACGTCGGCCACCGCCTCGCAGTCGGCCCCCAGCGAGCGGGCCGCGGCCGCCACCTCCGCGGCCGGGATGCCCCGGGCGGTGGGGGCGGTGCAGGCCACGACCAGCTCGGCGCCGACCGCGTCGAGGGCTTCGAGCACGGCTCGGGGGTCTCGGCCGTCCTGCATGCCCACCACCACGAACCGGCGGCCGGCCGGGGCGAAGTCCTCGGCCAGGGTGGCCGCGGCCGCCCTGGCCCCGTCGGGGTTGTGGGCCCCGTCCAGCACCACCAGGGGGTGGCGGCCCGCGATCTCGAACCGGCCCGGCACCCGGACCCCGGCCAGGGCCTCGGCCACCACCCCGTCGGGCAGGGCCGCGCCGAAGAACGACTCGGCCGCGGCCAGGGCCACCGCCGCGTTGTCGGCCTGGTGGCGGCCGTGCAGCGACAGCATCACCGAGTCGTAGCGGCCGCGGGGGGTGTGCAGGTCGAGGAGGCGCCCGCCCACCGCCAGCCGGTCGGCCGACACCCCGAAGTCCCGGTCCCGGACCACGACGGCGCCGGACGGCTCGGCCGCGAAGACCTCGCCCAGGTCGGGATCGGTCTCGCCCAGCACCACCGTCGATCCGGCCTTGATGATGCCCGCCTTCTCGCCGGCGATGCGCCGGCGCCAGTCCCCCGCCCCGTCGGTGTGGTCGAAGCCCACGTTGGTGACCGCCGCCACCAGACCGTCGACCACGTTGGTGGCGTCGAAGCGGCCGAGCATGCCCACCTCCACCACGGCCGCGTCCACGGCCTCGTCGGCGAAGTGGCGCAGGGCCGCCGCCGTCACCGTCTCGAACCAGGTCGCCTTCATCCCCAAATGCCCGGCGAAGCCGGCCACCGCCCCCACCGCGGCCCCGAAGTCCTCGGCGCCGATCGGGGCGGAGCCGACGCAGACCCGCTCGGTGACCTCCACCAGGTGGGGGCTGGTGTAGGCGCCGACCCGCAGGCCCATGGCCTGAAGCAGGGCGGCCGTCATCCGCACGGTCGATCCCTTGCCGTTGGTCCCGGTGACGTGGACGACCGGGTAAGCGGTCTGCGGGTCCCCCATGGCCGCCGCCAGACGGCGCATGGGCTCCAGGCTCAGGCCGGCCACCCGCCCGGCCCGGGGCCGGGCCTCGTGGTTGATCAGGCTCTCGAGGTGGTCGACGGCCTCGTCGAAGTCCACGCGTTGGGGAAGGGCCCGGGTCTAGCTGGCGCGGCGGGCGCGGGCCGGGGCCTCGCCCACGTGGGGCACCAGTGTGGGGTTGACGTTGCGGAGCACCGCGTCCCGGTTGATCACCACCTGGGCGACGTCTTCGCGGCCCGGGAGGTCGTACATGATGTCGAGCAGCACTTCCTCCAGGACCGCCCGCAGGCCGCGGGCCCCGGTGACCCGCTTGATGGCCTCATCGGCGATGGCCTCCAGCGCGTCCTGGGTGAACTGGAGGTCGACGTTCTCGAACTCGAACATCTTGCGGTACTGCTTCACCAGGGCGTTGCGGGGCTGGACCAGGATCTCCACCAGGGCGTCGCGTTCCAGGTTGCGGACGGTGCCCACCACCGGCAGGCGGCCGATGAACTCGGGGATGAGGCCGAAGCGGGTCAGGTCCTCGGGCAGCACGTCCTCGAAGATGGCGCCGAGGTCCTTCTCCTCGGGGCGGCGGACGTCGGCGCCGAAGCCCACCCCCCGGGCGCCCTGGCGATGCTCCACGATCTTCTCGATGCCGGCGAAGGCGCCGCCGCAGATGAAGAGGACGTTGGTGGTGTCGATCTGGATGAACTCTTGGTGGGGGTGCTTGCGGCCCCCCTGGGGCGGCACCGCGGCCGACGTGCCCTCGAGGATCTTCAGCAGCGCCTGCTGGACCCCCTCGCCGGACACGTCCCGGGTGATCGACGGGTTCTCGCTCTTGCGGGCGATCTTGTCTATCTCGTCGATGTAGATGATGCCGGTCTCGGCCTTCTTGACGTCGTAGTCGGCGGCCTGAATGAGCTTGAGGAGGATGTTCTCCACGTCCTCCCCCACGTAGCCCGCCTCGGTGAGGGCGGTGGCGTCGGCGATGGCGAAGGGCACGTTGAGCATCCGGGCCAGGGTCTGGGCCATGAGCGTCTTGCCGCAGCCGGTGGGCCCGATGAGCAGGATGTTCGACTTCTGGAGCTCGACGTCGGGGTCGATGGAGGAGTCGAGCTGCACCCGCTTGTAGTGGTTGTAGACCGCCACCGACAGGATCCGCTTGGCGTTGGACTGGCCCACGATGTAGTCGTCGAGGAAGGCGTAGATCTCACGGGGGGGAGGCAGATCGCCCAGCGAGGAGTCGGAGGGCTCGGACAGCTCCTCCTCGATGATCTCGTTGCACAGGTCTATGCACTCGTCGCAGATGTAGACGCCGGGGCCGGCGATCAGCTTCTTGACCTGCTTCTGCGACTTGCCGCAGAACGAGCACTTCAGAAGCTCGGTCCCCTCGCCGAGTTTGGCCACTACGCCGCCTTCCCCCTGTTCATCTCAGCCCGTTCAGCCTACTCAGCCGATCGCGGTGATCGTTCCCGCGCTCTCGACCACGGCGCGCGTGTCGATCACCTCGTCGATGATTCCGTAGTCCCTGGCCTGCTCCGCCGTCATCACGAAATCGCGGTCGGTGTCGGCCGCGATCTTCTCCATGGGCTGGCCGGTGTGGGCGGCCAGGACCTCCTCCAGCGAGGCCTTGAGCCGGGCGATCTCGGCCGCCACCAGCTCTATGTCGCTGGCCTGGCCCGACGCCCCGGCGTAGGGCTGGTGGACGAGGATGCGGGCGTGGGGCAGGGCCAGGCGCTTGCCCCCGGCGCCGGCGGCCAGCAGCACGGCCGCGGCCGAGGCGGCCTGGCCGAAGCAGATGGTGGTGATGTCGGGCTTGATGTACTGCATCGTGTCGTAGATGGCGAAGAGGGCGTTGATGTCGCCGCCCGGGCTGTTGATGTAGAGGTTGATGTCCTTGTCGGGGTTCTCCGACTCGAGGTGCAGGAGCTGGGCGCAGATGAGGTTGGCCACGGTGTCGTCGATGGGGGTTCCCAAGAAGATGATGTTCTCCTTCAGGAGCCGGCTGTAGAGGTCGAAGGCCCGCTCCCCCCGGTTCGTCTGCTCGACCACGGTGGGCACGAGGTAGTTGCGGGGGCGGATCGAGGTCATGAATCCTCCTGCTCTTCGTCGGTGGCCTCGCCGGCGTCGGACTCCGGCGCCTCGGGGTCGTCGTCGGTGTCCTCGGGGAGCTCTAGGGCCTCGGGGTCGTCGTCGGTGCCTTCGGGCAACTCGGGGAGCTCCAGGGCCTCGGGGTCGATGACCTCGCCTTCGGGTCCGACCAGCACGGCCCGGTCCAGCAGCCACCTCCGGGCGGCGCTCTTGGCCAGGGCGGCCCGCAGGGACGAAAGCTGTCCGGTCTCGACCAGACCGGCTCGGAGCTCGTCGGGGGTGGCGCCGTCGGCCTCGGGGATGGCTGCCGCCCGCTCTATGTCGGCGTCGACCTCGGCGTCGCTGGGCTCCAGCCCCTCGGCCGAGGCCACCGCTCTGAGGGCCAGGTCGAACTTCACGGCCCGGGCGGCCGGCTCTCTGAGCTGCTCGGCGATCTCCTCCACCGGCCGGCCGGCCGAGGAGATGTCGCTGCCCCGGCGGCGGAACTCTTCGTCCAGATCCGCCAGACGAGCCTCTACCTCGCGGTCGACCATCGCCGCGGGGGGCTCCTCCGCGACCAGCTCGGCCAAGGCGACGGTCAGGGCCTGTTCCCGGGCCAGGCGGCAGCGCAAGACCTTCACCGCCAACTGGCGGGACTCGATGTCGGCCCGCAGCTCGGCCGCGGTGGCGTGCTCGGTGTGGGCCGCCACCAGCTCGTCGTCGAAGTCGGGGAGAACCGTCTCCGACACCTCTTTGACCAGCACCCTGAACCGCAGCGGGCGATCCTCGTCGGGATCGGGGTGATCGGCCTCGAACTCGACGATGTCGCCGACCGCGGCGCCGCGCAGGTTCTGGTCGATCTCGGCCACCACCGCCCCGGTGCCGACCACGTAGTCGTAGTCCGACGCGGTCAGGCCGGCGATGGCCTCGCCGCCCACCGATCCGTTGATGTCGATGGTGACGTGGTCGCCGTCGGCCGCGGGCCGGCCCACCGGGGAGAGCTCGGCGAAGGTGCCGAGGAACCGGTCGATCTCTTCCTCCGTCTCGGCGGCGTCGACCGCTGGGCTGGGGACCTCCATCTGCAGGCCCTCGTAGCCGGAGATCGAGACGCTGGGCCTCACCTCCACCACCGCCCCGAAGGACACCGGGCCCGACTCCTGCCCGTCGATGATCTCGATCTCGGGGCTCGAGATCACGTCCACGTCGTGCTCGATGACGGCTAGGGCGTAGTACTCGGGAACGGAGGCCCGCAGGGCTTCGGAGCGTCCCGCGCCCGAGCCGAGCTGAGCCTCCAGCAGCTTGCGGGGGGCCCGCCCGGGCCGGAAGCCGGGCATCCGGATCTGGCGGGCCAGGCGCTTGAAGGCGTCGTCGACCGCGGCCTCCATCTCGGCCTCGGGAACCTCGATGGTGAGCTTGACCCGGTTGTCGTCGAGGGGCTCGACGATGCTCTTCACCCCGGCGAGTGTACCGGTGGGCGCCCGGGCCGGTTGCGACCGTCGGGCGGACGGCGCCGGGCGGCAGGCCCGGTCGGCAGGCCCCGACGACCGGCCTGCGAGCCAGAGACGCCGTCTCGGGCCGGGGGCGGCGCGGTCACGACCGGCGGGCGAAGCGTCTAGCGTGGGGGCGACGCGGGCGTAGTTCAACGGCCAGAACCTCAGCCTTCCAAGCTGATGATGCCGGTTCGATTCCGGTCGCCCGCTCCATGCCCGCCGAGGCCGACGACGGCGCCGACCCGAGCCCGGCCATGCCCGGCGAGCCCGACGCCAACCCGGCCACCTCCATGCCCGGCGAGGCCGACGACGGCGCCAGCCCGGCCACGGCCATGCGCACTGAGATCGACCCGGAGCGGATGCCGCAAGCCATCGTCGACCTGTACCGGGTGAAGGAGGGCGAGGCTCTGGCCGTTCTCATGCACATGGGCGGCCGGCTCGGGCTCTGGGCGGCTCTGCGGGACACCGCCCCCTGCACCAGCGACGAGCTGGCCGCCGCCGCCGGGCTGCAGGAGCGGTGGCTGCGGGAGTGGCTGCACGCCCTGGCCGCGGCGGAGTTGATCCAGCACGACCGCGGCCGGTTCGCGCTGACCCCCGAGGCCGAGGCGCTGCTGGCCGACCCCGATCACCCTTCGTACATGCCGGGCGTGTTCGGGCTTCCCGTCTCGGCCGGCGAGATCGAGCGGACCATCGAGGGCTTCCGCACCGGGCTGGGCATGACCTGGGAGGAGCACGGCGAGGACGCCTGCCACGTGCAGGCGTCCATGAACGCGGCCAAGTACCGGACCTATCTGGTCCCCGAGGTGGTGGCCGCCCTCGACGGCGCCGCCGAGCGGCTGAGCCGGGGAGGCACGATCATCGACGTCGGCTGCGGAGCGGGGGTGGCCGCCGGGGTGCTGGCCGCCGGCTTCCCCGCGGCGGCCGTCATCGGCATCGACCCCTCGGCCCAAGCCATCGACCGGGCCCGGGCCGACGCCGACCGCTCGGGCCTCGGCAACATCTCCTACCAACAGGGGACCTTCGACGACCTCGACCGGCTCCCGGACGCCGACCTGCTGGTGACCCTGGACGTCCTGCACGACCTGCCCCGGCCCGACCGGGCCGTGGCCGCCGCCCGCCGCAACCTGTCGGCTGAGGGTTGGTGGCTGGTGGCCGACATCAAGAGCCGGGGCGGGCTCGAGGCCAACCGCAAGATCCCGGTTCTGGCCTACATGTACTCGACGTCGCTGCTCTATTGCCTGTCTTCGTCTCTGTCCGAGCCGGGCGGAGCGGGCCTGGGCGCCCTCGGCCTGCACCCCGAACGGCTGGAGCAGATGACAGCCGCGGCCGGCTTCGGGCGCTTCGCCCGCCACGACTTCGACTTCGATCCCGTCAACTGGTACTACGAGATCAGGCGCTGACCGGCGCGGACCAGCGCTGACCGGCGCCGGTTAGGACGCCCCGGACCCGGCCGGGCGCCCGCGGGCTGGACCGGCCGCGTCGGCGGCCGGCCGTTCGGCTCAGTCCGGGTAGAGGTGGGCGATGGTGCCGGGCGCGATCCGGCACGACTCGATGTAGGTGTCGACGTCGCCCTGCTTCAGCCGGATGACCCGCCCGAACCGGTAGGCGACCAGCTTGCCCTGGTCGATGAACCGGTACAGCGTCCGGGTGGTGATCCCGAGCCTCCGGGCCGCCTCGGTGGTTCCCAGCCACTCCGGCCCGGTCGGACTGGTCACTTCTGTGCTATTTTGTTCATCCATTTTTTCTCTTGCCCCTTTTCGGTAATTCCGATACACTTCGTTGTCAGGCGGCCTCGGCGCCGTACAGCGAGATGATGGAGAAACAGTATGACAACGGTGGCGGACAACGAGGGACCATCGCTCCCGGGCCCCGTTATCGCCCCCCGGCGAGGGCTGCCCAGCGGCCGCGCCGCGGTCGGCGCCCTGCTGGTGGCCGTCGCCGCCGTCAGCGCCTTCGTCCTGGCCGCCGGGGGCGACGAGGGGCCCCGCGCCTCGTATTTGGTGGTCGTTGCTGCGGTCGAGGCCGGGGCCCCGGTCGGTCTCGACGACCTCGCCCTGCGGCCCCTCGGCCTCTCTGCGGACGTGGCCGCCCGGGCCCTGGCCGACGCCTCGGGGCTGGAGGGGGCCACGGCCGTGCGCGACCTCGCCCCCGGCGACCTGCTGACGGCCGCCGACCTGATCGAGGCGCCGACGGCGGGCGGGCGGCCGGTCGGCGCCATCCACGAGATCGCCTTCCCCGTCCCGGTGGATCACATCTCGGCCCGCACCGTCACCGGCGACCGGGTGACCGTGCTGACCACCGCGTCCGACGGCGACGGCGGCGACTCCACCGAGGTGGCGGTGGAGGACGGGGTGGTGCTGTCGTGGGTGGCCGACGCCGACGCCATCGGCGGGTCCGGGACCGGCGTGCTCACCCTGGCGGTGGACGACGCCGTGACGGCCATCGGGCTGGCCCACATGGTCCGAACCGGCGACGTCACCGTGGTCAGGACCACCCGGGCCGCAGCCGACCGCTACCCCGACTCGTTCCCCGCCCGGGCGCCGGACGACCCCTTTGTGCCCGGAGTCGGTCCCGGACGGGCCCCGGCGGAGAAGGACGCGGCCCGATGAGCGGGGACAGATGGGTGGTGCTGGGGCTGGCCCATCCCCGAGCCGGATGGTTCTCCGAGCTGGCCCGGCTGTCCACCGCCGCCACCATCCCCGTCGACTACGTCAAGTGCGTGTCGGCGGCCGAGGCTCGGGCCCGGCTCGGCAGCGGCCGGGCCTGGTCGGCCCTGCTGGTCGGCTCGACCGCGCCGGGGCTGGACCGCGACCTGGTCCACGAGGCCCGCCGGCGGGGCGCGGCCGTCATCGTAGTGGGCCGCCGCCCGGACCGGGCCTGGTCGGAGCTGGGCGTGTGCGCGGTGATGGAAGAGGACTTCGAGCGCGGCGACCTGGTCAGCGTGCTGGAGGAGCACGCTCCGCCCGTCGCTCTGGCCTCCGCCCCGGTCCTAGTCGAGAACGGCGGGCCCGGCGCCGGGAACGGCCAGGCCACCCGGTGGCGGGGGCGGATGGTGGCCGTCACCGGGTCGGGGGGCGCCGGCTCGTCGACCGCGGCCATGGCCCTGGCCCGGGGGCTGGCCTCCGACGCCTCCAACCGGGGGATGGTCCTGCTCGCCGACTTCGCCCTGAACGCCGACTTGGCCCTGCTGCACCACTCCCGAGACGTCATCCCCGGCCTCCAGGAGCTGGTGGAGGCCCACAGCCACGGCCGGCTCCGCCACGACCAGATCCGGGCCCTGGTGTTCGACGCCGCCGAGCACGGCTACCACCTGCTGCTGGGGCTGCGCCGCCACCGCGACTGGACCGCCATCCGGCGCCGCTCCCTGGAGGCGGCCCTGGACGGGCTGCTGGGCAGCTACCGGCTGGTGGTGGCCGACATCGATCCCGACGTCGAGGGGGAGTCCGAGACCGGCTCGGCCGACGTGGAGGAACGCAATCTGCTGGCCCGTACCGCCACCCGGCAAGCCGACGTCGTCGCGGTGGTGGGAACCGGCGGAGTCAAGGGCATCCACTCGCTGGTGCGGACCGTCATCGCCTTGGCGGAGGGGGGCGTGGAGACCGCCTGCCTGCTGCCCGTGGTCAACCGGGCCCCCCGGCCGGCGCTCCGCCGGGCCGAGACCACCTCGGCGCTGGCCCGGCTCCTGGCCGACACCGCCGCCGACGGCATCGGCAACCCGGTGTTCATGCCGGAGCGCCGCGACCTCGACCACGCCCTGCGCCACGGCCTGCCCCCGGCCCCTCTGCTGGGCCGGACCCTCACCGCCGAGGTGCGCCGCCGCTTGGAGGGAAAAATCGGATGAGCGACAACGGCGAGCCCGCGCCCCTGCTGGGGATCGAGCGCAAAGTCCAGGCCCGGGCCAAGGAGATAGCCCTGGACCTGGACGACCGGTCGGCGGCCGAGACGCTGGCCCGGCTGGTGGGCGAAGAGATCCGGGAGTGGAACGACGATCACCGGCGGGGGATCCGGCCCTTCGGGCTGACCGACGTCGAGGGCCTGGCCGAGCGGGCCCTGCGCAACCTGACCGGATACGGGCCCCTGGGGCCGCTGCTGGCCGACGACGACGTCTGGGAGATCATGATCAACGGCCCCGACGCCGTCTTCGTGAAGCGCCACCGCGGCCCCAGCGGCTACCACCACGAGGTCTTCCACGACGACGAGCACGTGATCCGGACCCTGGTCAAGGTGCTCGACCGGGCCTCGGCCGCCCACCGCAAGCTCGACCCCTCCGAGGGGCTCCAGGACGCCCAACTCGACGACGGCGCCCGCCTGCACATCGTCCACGGCGACATAGCCAGGGGCGGGCACGTCATGGTCAACATCCGCAAGTTCACCGGTGTCGCCTTCCGAAGCCTGGACGAGCTGGTGGAGAGGGCCATGCTCACCGGCGCCGCCGCCGGCTTCCTGCGGGCCTGCGTGAGGGCCCGCCTGACCATCGTGTTCGCCGGCGCCCCCGGCTCGGGCAAGACCACCATGCTGAGCTGCTGCGCGGCCGAGCTGGACCCGTCGCTGCGGATCGTGGTGGCCGAGGAGGTGTTCGAGGCCGACATCCCGCTGGCCAACGTGGCCAGCATGCAGACCCGGGCGGCCCGGCCGGACCGGCCCGGCGTGGACCTGCGCCGACTGGTCTCGGGCTTTCTGCGCATGGCCCCCGACGTGGCCGTCGTGGGCGAGGTCCGGGACCGGGAGGCGCTGCCGCTGCTGCTCACCCTGTCGTCGGGGGTGCAGGGGTTCACCACCATCCACGCCGGCTCGGCCCGCCAGGCCCTGGCCCGGCTCCGGTTCATCTGCCAGCTCTCCGACGCATCCAACGAGCTGCCCATGGCCGCGCTGAACAGCCTGGTGAGCGAGTCGGTGGACGTGGTGGTCCACTGCCAGCGCACCCCTGACGGGCCCCGGGTGTCGACCGTCACCTGCGTGGAGGACTTCGCGGGCCGCGCCGACAGCACCCGCTTCACCGTCACCGACGTGTTCGCCCGGCCCCGGCGCACGGCCGAGCTGGCCTGGACGGGGCTGGCCCCCGTCCGGGCCGCGGCCGCCCTGGACGAGATCGGCGTCGACGTCCGGGCCCTCCTCGACCGCGGCGCCGCCGCCGTCCCATGATCGCCGCGCTGTTGGCCCTGGTCAGCGCGGTGGGCGCGCACCTGGCCTACACGGCCGTGTCGTTCGGATGGCGGGGCCTGGGGCTCGGCCCCAAGGTGGGCGGCGGCCCCCGGGCAGGCGGCGGCCGGGCCCGGGGCCGAGCGGACGGGCTGACGGGGCGAGGCTGGCAGAGCGGGACGGACGGGCTGACGGGGCGAGGCTGGCGGGGCGGGCCGGGGCGGGCCCGGATGCGGGAGCTGGCCGCGGCCACGGCCGCCATGTTCGCCATCGGCTCGGCGCTGGCCTTCGCCGTCTTCGGCGGCCCGGCCCCGGCCGTCGCCATCGGCGGCTTCGCCGCGTCGCTCCCGGCGGCCGCTTACCGGGCCCGCCTGGCCGACCGGCGCCGGCGGGGCCAGGAAGCCTGGCCCCGGATGATCGAGGAGATCCGGGTCCAGACCGGCTCGCTGGGCCGCAGCATCCCCCAGGCTCTGTTCGACGTGGGGCGGAGAGGCCCGGCGGAGATGCGGCCCGCGTTCGAGGCTGCCCACCGCGAGTGGCTGCTCACCACCGACCTGGCCCGCACCTTCGCGGTGCTCAAGGATCTGCTGGCCGACCCGACCGCCGACATGGCCTGCGAGACGCTGCTGGTGGCCCACGAGATCGGCGGCGCCGACCTCGACCGCCGCCTGGAGGCGCTGGCCGCCGACCGGCGCCAGGACGTGCAGGGCCGCAAGGACGCCCGAGCCCGCCAGGCCGGGGCCCGGTTCGCCCGGCTGTTCGTGCTCGCCGTCCCGGCCGGCATGGCCCTGGCCGGCATGTCCATCGGCAACGGCCGAGCCGCCTATCAGAGCGGGCCGGGCCAGGCCGCGGTGCTGGCCGCTCTGGTCATGGTTCTGGGCTGCTGGACTTGGGCCGGACGGGTGATGCGCCTGCCCCCGCCCGAGCGGGTCTTCGGGCGATGACCCGCTCGGTGTCGGAAGAGGCCGGGGGCCGGTCGATGACCCGCCCGACGCTGGAAGGGCCGGGGGGCGGGCGATGACCCGGGCGGCGGCGCTGGTGGGGCCGGTCCTCTTCGTCGGGCTTACCTTGTTGTTGTCGGAGCTGCGGTGGTTCCGCCGAACGGGGCTCGAGGAGCGGCTCGGGCCTTACGCGGCCGCCGGACGGCGGCTCGGCGGCGGCGGGATGCTGTCGGCCGATTCCTTCAGGGATGTGATCGCCCCGCTGTCGAGGCTGGTGGGAGAGCGCCTGGCCCGCCTGTTCCGGGTGGGCGAGGAGCTGGGGGCCAGGCTGGAGCGGATCCACTCCCCCGTCGGCGTCACCGGCTTCCGGGTCCGCCAGGTGGGCTGGGCGGTCGCGGCCTTCGGCGCCGCCGTGGTGGGCTGCATCGCCGCGCAACCGCCCGTTCCGGTGGCGGCAGCCGCCATCGGCGGCGCCCCGGTGGCCGCATTCGGCGTGCTCGAGCAGCAGGTGGCCAGGAGGTCGGCTCGCTGGCAGCAGCGGATCTTCTCCGAGCTGCCGGTCGTGGCCGAGCAGCTCGGGATGCTCTTGGGGGCGGGGTGGTCGCTGGGGGCGGCGGTGGCCCGGATCGCCGAGCGGGGCAACGGCGCCTGCGCCCGGGACCTGGGCCGGGTCCAGTCCCGGATGCAGCAGGGGCTCAGCGAGGCGGACGCGCTGCGGGAGTGGGCCGATCTGGCCGGGGTGGCCGAACTGGACCGGCTGGTGGCGGTTCTGGCCCTGGACCGGGAGACGGCCGACCTGAGCAAGCTGATCAGCGAGGAGGCCCGGTCGATCCGGCGGGAGGCCCAGCGCCGGCTCATCGAGTCGATCGAGCGCCGCAACCAGCAGGTGTGGGTGCCGGTCACGGCCGCCACTCTGGTCCCCGGCGTGCTGTTGATGGGGGTCCCGTTCGTGGATGCGCTCACGCTGTTCGCCGCCTGACCCCCTTTCCCCCTCTTCCCCCGCTTCCCCGATCCGAATCAAGACGGACCCGAATCCGGGTCCCCCAAAAGAAGGGAAGACGATGACGATCTGGACCACCGTCTGTGTGATGGCGGCGGCCATCAACCGCCGGACCGGGCGCCGGATGGGCGACCGGGGCGAGGGGGTCATCTCGGCCGCCATCGCCGTGCTCATAGTGGCCTTTCTGGGCGCGGCCATGTGGGTGGCGTTCGACGCCATCTGGGGCAACGCCGAGACCAAGATCGAGACCCAGGTCAACCGGATCGGCACTTGAGCGACCGGGAGCGGCCCCGGCCCGGGCCTTCCGAGGCCGGTCGGGCGGATGCCGGATCGCGAGGCGCCCGTCCGCTGGGCGGCCCTGTCGTCGGGGTTTCCGGGGTCGGTCGGGCGGATGCCGGATCGCGAGGCGCCGGCCTGCTGGGGGCCTTGGCCGCCCTGCTGGTCTTCTTGATCCTGCTGCTCGCCGCCGTTCAGGTGCTGTTCAACCTCCACGCCGACTCGATGGTGACCAGCGCCGGGTTCGAGGCGGCCCGGGTGGTGGCCGGTTTCGACCGCGCCGCCGACCGGTGCCGGGCTGTGGACGCCGGAGACCGGAGGTTCAGGGAGGCGCTGGGGCGCTTCGGGACGGCCGGCTCGATCCGGCTCGACTGGACCTGCAACGACCCCGACCAAGTCCGGCTGGCGGTGGCGGCCGAATACCCCACCGTCCTGCCGCCCTTCGTGCGGGGCCTGACCGGACTCGGCCGGCTCGACCGGACCATCACCGTCCGAGTCGAGGCCCGGCGATGACCCGAAACCCGACCGGCGAACGAGGCCCGACGATGACCCGAAACCCGACCGGCGGGCGAAGCCCGGCCACCGCCCGAAACCCGACCGGCGGACGAGGCCCGGCCGCGGCCCGACGGCGGCGGGGCGACCGGGGCCAGGTCGCGGGCATCGAGGTGCTCCCCTTCGGTCTGCTGGTCTTCGTGTCGGCCGTGCTGGTGCTGGCCAACGCCTGGGGGGTGGTCGACGCCAAGATGGCCGTCACCGCCGCGGCCCGCGAGGCGGTCCGGGCCTACGTCGAGAGCCCCGACCAGTCGGGGGCCGCGGCCGCGGCCCGACGGCAGGCCCTGGCCGTCTTGGCCGACTACGGGCGCGTCGACGCTCGAAACGCGGTCGCCGTCTCCGTCTCCGGGGGGTCGTTCCGACGCTGTGCTCGGGTCACGGTGACCGTCTCCCATCCCGTGCCCGTCGTGGCCGTGCCCTTCATCGGCGGGTTCGGGCAGCTCGATCCGGTGTCCGCCGCCTTCACCGAGCTCATCGACCCGTTCCGCTCCGGCGTCCCCGGCGAAGCCCAATGCTGACGACGGCGCCGACTCGCCGGAGCCGGGCTGCCGGCGACCGCGGCACGGTCTTGCTGCTGATGCCGGCCGCGGTGTTCGCGGTCATGGTGCTGGGCGCCATCGCCATCGACGTGGGCCTGGTGTCGCTGAGGGCCCAGCAGCTCCGCTTCGTGGCCGACTCGGCCGCGGCCGACGCTCTCGGCGCGTTGGACGTCGACGAGCTGCGCAGCCGGGGCCGGGCGAGGATCGACCGGGCCCGGGCCGCCGAGCTGATCCGAGCCGGCATCGCCCGAGGCCCGCTCCCCGGCGCGGAGATCACCGCCATCGACATCGGCACGGACCGATCCGACCGCATAGAGATAACGGTTCGCCTCCGCTTCGAGGCGGAGCTGGTCATCGCCCCGGCCCTGCCCGGACGCTCCGGCGCGGTGACCGTTACCGCCACCGGGCGGGCCCTGGTGATCGGAGGGCCGTGACCGCCGGTCGGCAGCCCCCGACCACCTGCCCCGCCCGCTCGGCGTCGCCCCCTGGGGATCGGAGGGCCGTGACCGCCGGTCGGTAGCCTCGTCGGGGTGCCGGATGCTTCAGCCACTTCGAGTTCCGCGGCGGGCGGCCGGCCGGCGGACGCGGGCGTGGACAGGGTCTTGCTGGCCGCCCCCCGCGGCTTCTGCGCCGGGGTGGAGATGGCCATCAAGGCCCTGGCCTGGATGGTGCAGGCCTTCGAAGCGCCCGTGTACTGCTACCACGAGATCGTCCACAACCAGCGGGTGGTCCGCCGGTTCGAGGATCTGGGCGTCGTCTTCGTCGACGACATCGCCGACGTGCCGGAGGGCCGTCCCATAATGCTCTCGGCCCACGGCTCGGCCCCCGAGGTGGTGGACGAGGCCCGGGCCCGGGGCGGCTACGTGGTCGACGCGGTGTGCCCGCTGGTCACCAAGGTCCACCACGAGGTGCGGACCCGGGCCGGAAAGGGCTACCGGATCGTCTACGTCGGCCACGAGGGCCACGAGGAGGCGGTGGGCACCATGGCCGTCGCCCCCGAGGCCATCCACCGGGTCGAGTCGGCCCAAGAAGTGGACGACCTGCCCGCCTTCGACGCGCCGGTGGCCATCCTGGCCCAGACCACCCTGTCGCATCGGGAATGGACCGGGGTGCTGGAGGCGGCCAGGACCCGCTACCGGGACCTGTGGCAGCCCAGCCGCAGCGACCTCTGCTTCGCCACCACCAACCGGCAGTCGGCGCTGACCGAGATCGCCCCCCGATGCGACGCCGTGGTGGTGATCGGGTCGGTCAACTCGTCCAACACCAACGCCCTGGTGAGCCTGGCCGCCGAGGCGGGATGCGCCCGGGTGTTCCGGGTAAACGACGCCGACGAGCTGCCCGACGACCTCGCCGGGGTGGTGGGGGTGACCGCCGGGGCGTCGGCCCCCGAGGACTTGGTGCGGGCGGTGATCGAGCGGCTAGACCCGGCCGACGGGGTGACCGAGGTGGAGGTCACCGACGAGGACGAATACTTCCCGCCCCCCCGCAACCTGCGGGATCTGCTGACCGCCATCGACTTGGCCGCCACCGTCACCCTCGGCGGCTCGGTCCCCGACCGGCCCCCCCTCAGCGACCGCGACATCGATGCCAGCCACGTGCTCGAGTGCCTCGGCCGCCCCTGAAACCCGGCGACGACGACGAAGCGCGGGGCGTCTGGTACTCCGCGATGTGCTCGAGTGCCTAGGCAGCCCCTGAAACCTGGTTGACGACAGCGAGAACTTCACTCGGGGGGAACTCGGTCGGCGGGTTGGACCGGCGGAGCCGGATCGTCTCCAACCCGGGCCCGGGCCTCGGCGTATAGGGCGCTCAGCTCGGCGAAGAGCCGGTCGGTGAGCTCGCTCACGGCCCGGCGGGGCACCCGGCCGCCGGGCCGGGCCGGGGGCGGGATCGGCGGGCCGACCACGGCCGTCACCCGGACCGGCCGGGGGATCTTCGAGCCGATGGGAAGGGCCCGCACCGTGCCCCCGAACCCCACCGGGACGATGGGGACCCCGGCCCGGGCGGCCACGAAGGCGGGGCCGTCGTGCATGTCGTCGCGGCGCAGCCGGTCCCCCTCCCGGCGGGTCCCCTCGGGGAACATCACCAGCGGCTCGCCCAGCGCCAGCACGTCGCCGGCCGCTCTCAGGGCGGTCCGGTCGGCGGTGCCCCGCTCCACCGGAAACCCCCCCAACAGGGTCAGCAGCGCGCCCAGAGGCTTGCTGTCCCACAGAGTCTCCTTGCCCATGAACCTCATCCGGCGGGGGGTGATCAGGGCGGCGATGGGGGTGTCGATGAACGAGCGGTGCGCCGGGGCCAGCACGAACGGCCCGGCCGGGAAGTTGGCCCGGCCCTCCACCCGGAGCCGGAAGAACGCCTTGGCCAGCGCGAAGGCCAGCGCCCACGCCACCCGATAGACGGCCCGCCCCGGCCACGACTGCCGGCTGCGGCGCCGGGCGTCGGGGCCGTCCCGCCGGCCGTAGCCGCGCCTGCTCGCCCGGGCCGAATCCGGGTTCACAGCAGTTCGGTCACGGCCGCCACCACCTCGGAGACGGTGAGGCCGGTGGTGTCGATTCTCACCGCGTCGTCGGCGACCACCAGCGGGTCGGCCTGGCGGGTGGAATCGATCCGATCTCGCCGGGTCAGGTCGGCGGCCACCGTCTCGTAGTCGAGGTCCACGGCCTCCCGGGCCCGGCGCAGGGCCCGCTCGTCGGGCTCGGCGGTCAGGTACACCTTCAGCTCGGCGTCGGGGAACACCACGGTGCCTATGTCGCGGCCCTCCAGCACCCCCCCACCCCGTCGGGTGGCCCAGTCCCGCTGGCGGGCCACCAGCTCGGCCCGCACGTCGGGGTTGGCCGCCACCGCGCTCACCGCCCGAGTCACGGCCGGGCCCCGGATCTCGACGGTGGCGTCGGCCCCGTCCACCGCCACCCCGTCGGGTCCCACCTCCAAGGCGATGGTCCGAGCCACCGAGGCCGCGAAGGCGGCGTCGGCCGGGTCGCCGCCCGCCCTCAGCACGGCGAAGGCCACCGCCCGATACATGGCCCCGGTGTCGAGGTACTCGAGTCCCAGGCGCTCGGCCACGGCCCGGGCCACCGTGGATTTGCCCGACCCGGCCGGCCCGTCGATGGCGATAACCCTCACCGGCCGCAGCCCCCTGTGACAGATCCACTCACCGGGGACCCGCTCATCGCCTCCGAGCCTTTCGTCCGGCGGCGGTCGCCATCACCGGCCGACGGCTCGCAGCGAGTCGAGAGCCCGGTAGAACCCGGGGAAGGTCTTGTCCACGCAGCCCGGGTTCTCGATCCTCATGCCGCCGGCGACCAAGCCCAGCACGGAGAAGGCCATGGCCAGGCGATGGTCGTCGTAAGTGCGGATCAGGGCCCCGGCCGGCGCCTGGCGGGGGGTGACCGTGAAGCCGTCGGGGCCCTCGGCGGCGTCCACCCCGCACCGGCGCAGCTCGGTCACCACCGCGCCGATCCGGTCGCTCTCCTTGGCCCGGATGAACCCGATGCCGGACACCGCGGTGGGGCCGTCGGCGGCCGCGGCCACCACGGCCAGGGTGGGGGCCGTGTCGGACATCTCGGCCAAGTCTGCCTCGATCCCCCTCAGCGGGCCGCCGGTGACGGCCAGCCCGCCGTCGCCCGCCGCCGTCGTGCAGCCCATCCGCCCCAGGACTGAGGCGAACCCCACATCGCCCTGCTGCGAGGACAGGCCCAGCCCGGTCACCCGCACCGTCCCCCCGGTGACGGCGGCCGCGGCCCAGAAGTAGGAGGCGGCGGTGGCGTCGGGCTCGACCCGGTAGCGCCCCGGCGACCGGTACCCGCCTCCGGCCACCCGGATCCGGTCCGGCGCCGTCTCCACGTGAGCGCCGAAGGCTTCCATGACCGCCGCGGTCATCTCCACATAGGGTCGGCTCACCCCGTCGCCAGCGAGGCGCAGAGTCAGGCCGGCGGCGGTCAGGGGGGCGGCCAGCATGAGGCCGGACAGGAACTGGCTGGAGCGGCCGACGGCCACCGCCGTCTCGTGCCGCCGCATCGGCCCGGCGATCCGCAGGGGCAGGCGGCCGGGACCGGCCGGGGCCTCCACCTCCACTCCGAGCCCTCTCAGCCCGTCGACCAGGTCCCCGAAGGGCCGGTTGCGCAACTGGGGGTGCCCGTCGAGCACCACCGGGCGCCCGCCGGCCGCGGCCACCGGGGCCAGGAACCGGCTGGTGGTGCCCGACATGCGGGCGTCAATGGCGACTTCGCCAGCGGCACCGCCCGAGCCCGCGGCCTTTCCCGGATCGGGCAGGCCGCCGGCACCTCTGACGGTCACGGCCGAGCCGGCCGGGTCGAGGTCGAGGTCGGCCCCCAAGGCCCCCAGGGCGGTGAACATGGCCTCGGTGTCGTCGGCGAACAGGGCACCCTCGATGCGGGTCTCGCCCTCGGCCAGGGCCGCGCACAGCACGGCCCGGTTGGTGATGCTCTTCGACCCGGGCAGCCTCACCACGGCGTCGGGCGCGGCGTCCAGGGGCTCGATCTCGAGCACCGGGGGCGGGTCCGCCGCCATCACTCGAGGGCGGCGAGAGCGGGCCGGTAGCCCTTGGCCTCCAGCCCTTCCCCGAGCCTCGAGGCCAGGCCGCTGTCGACCAGAGCCAGGATCACGCCCCGGGGGCCCTCGGCCGAGTGGACGATCTCGAGGTCGTAGATGTTGATGTCGAGGTCGGCGGCCAGGGTGGTGATGGCGGCCAGCTCGCCCGCCTCGTCTTTGACCGGGATGCGGACCTCGGTCAGCTCGGCCGGCTCGGGCGCGGTGGTCGGGAGGTTGCGCCGGGCCCGGCGGGCCGCTTCCAGGCGGATCAGCAGCCCGTCCCGGTCCTCGGCCGCCACCTGGTCGCGGAGCCGGCCCAGCTCCGCCATCAGCTCGTCGAGCGCGTCGGTGATGGCGGCCCGGTTGCCGATGCAGACGTCGGGCCAGATGGCGGGGTGCCCGGCCGCGATCCTGGTCATGTCCCGGAACCCGCCCGCGGCCAGGCGCAGCAGGGCCCGGTGCTCCGCGGCCCGGCTGTCGGCGAGCTGCATCAGGGTGGCCGCGGCCAGATGGGGCACGTGGGACACCACCGCCACCAGCCGGTCGTGGCGCTCGGGGGACAGGGAGATCACCTGGGCGCCGAACCCGGTCACGACCTGGCGCACCCGGGCCAGCGCCCCGTCGTCGGTCCGCTCGGTGGGGGTGAGCACCCAGACCGCGTCCCGGAACAGGTCGGCGGCGGCCCCGCGCAGGCCGTCCTGCTCGTTGCCGGCCATGGGGTGGCCGCCGACGAAGGCGGGGTGGTCGACCGCGGCGGCGATCGGGCTCTTCACGCCGGCCACGTCGGTGACGGCCGAGGCCCCGGCGTCGAGCAGGCGCCGGGCCATGCCCGCCACCTCGCCCACCGGCGTGGCGATCACGGCCAGATCGCAGGGGCCGGGCTCGCCCAAGTCGTCGACCGCGCCTACGTCCACGGCCATCCGGGCCCGGCCGCGGTCGGGCTCGATCCCGGTCACCCGCCACCCGGCCGCCCGCAGAGCCATCCCCACCGATCCCCCGATCAAACCGGTTCCGACCACGACGGCGGCGGGTCCAGAGGTCACCGCCCGCGATGCTAACGGCCCCGCCTTCTCCCCCATTCACCGACGCGACGGGCCGCAGCCTTCGGACCACGGCCCCTTCACCAGATGCGACAGCCCGCGGCCTCCCGGACCCGTTCACCAGATGCGGCGGGCCGCGGCCCACCGGCTGAGCTCGGCCCGGTTCGACAACTGGAGCTTGCGCAGAACGGCCGAGGCGTGGGTTTCCACCGTTTTGATTGAGATCGACAGTCGGCGGGCTATCTCCTTGTAGGTGTAGCCCCGGGCCAGATGCCGCAGCACGTCGCGTTCCCTGGGGGTGAGCCGGTCGAGGTCGTCGTCGGCCGCGTCCGCCGCCGGAGACCCTCCGCCGGCGAAGGCGTCGAGCACGAAGCCGGCCAGGCGGGGCGAGAAGACGGCGTCGCCGTCGGCCACCCTGACCACGGCCTCCACCAAGTCGTCGCCGGAGATCGACTTGGTGACATACCCCCGGGCGCCGGCCCGCACCGCGTCGATTACGTCGGCGGCCGCGTCCGACACCGACAGGGCCAGAAACCGGGTGTCGATCCGGGCCGCGGCCACCGCCTCGATCACCTCCCGGCCCGAGCCGGACGGCAGATGCACGTCCAGCAGCACCACGTCGGGCCGCCACAGCTCTATGACCTCCACCGCCGGGCCCACGTCGTCGGCCTCGCCCACCACCCGGACCCGGTCTCCGATCTCGGCCCGAACCCCGCTGCGGAACAGGTCGTGGTCGTCGACGATCACCACCCGAGGAGGCGGGGCGGTCATGGCGGCCCGCGATCTCAGTTCCGGGCGTCAGCCCGACAACAGCGCTTCGACATGGGTCTCGATGGTCTGGCCCACCTCGGAATTTTCGAACCAGGTACGTACTACTTTTCGAGCAACGGTCTGAGTCATGTCTTCACCAGTCGTGGCGCGAGCTTGTCGCTCATCAGCAAGAATATCGGCTGCCTGGTCTGCTGAGATGGAACCTGCCTCGGCCAGAATCTTATGAGTCGGATTATTTGAATCATATTTATATATGGGTAAACGCCATAGATGTTTCTGCAAGTGTCTGGCACCATACTGACCTTTAGCCATGAATGGTTTCACTGCCTCATATAAAGTCTTACTATTGATTACAGCAGCCAAATAGCATGCCTCGGATAGTTGATCGCATGGCAACCAAAATAGAGTATAATCGATTAGAATACTATCGTCAGTTAGCACAGCCGCAGTTGGTCTTCCCGATGACGTGTAGACAAGGCGTATCGGACTATAACCCAATTGGCTACTTAGCTTCTTGTGATAATCTAGATTTTGTATTAAGGTAAGGTCATTACTCTTATAAGTATCCCAAAACTGGTTCATGTGCTCCCATCGGATACGCATAGATGACTTGAGTCTAGCTGGGCTGACTCCTGAGATAGCCCTCTTACTGTCATCAGGCCATGAAGCAACGGTATCATCATGGCGTAACGGTAGCACCGTACGGCGGGGTTCAAGCAGTACAAACGGCACTACTGTGTCACCTCGATGCACCTTAGCAACATGGATCTCTTCGATTGATCCTGACAATTCGCTTTGATCTAAAGTCTTCCACGGAAGTTTTTCTTGAGGGCTACGCATAGGTTTTACATCTACTATTCCTTTAGTGAGTGCTGTTGCAGACTCAGAGACTTGCACGAAGAACAACACTCGTGGCACAATAGTTGCTCCCTCCTTGGCATTCTTAGCATACGGAGAGACATGTGTACTATGAGTGTTTAACATAATCCTTTCAATTGTGTATGGACCACCTTCCGGCCCGAGCCAACGCCTTGCCGTTTGCGAGAGTGGTCTAGATTCACCGGGAAGGGTGCGAACAGCAAAAGCGACACAAGCAGGGACAGGAAAGAAAGAGTTGGGTTCAATCTTTTCCAGATCCCAAGGCTCAATGCTCAAATCGGCTCCGATGGATCCCCCCCAACTGCCGGTTCGCCAATTCTCATACTGGCCAGTAACCAAGGCAGAATGGGGAAGCACCATTCCAGCCCTACCTCCAGTACTAAGATACAGGGCCATACTCCTAACGTAGAACCATCCTGCCATATCTTGATGAGGTGCATACTTACCGCCTACCCATATCCTGTACACAGTTTTTGACTGACGTTCTAGTTCAATACGAACATCTGCCTCAGTTCGACTGTAGGTAATCCACGGAGGGTTTCCCACGATTCTATCTACACGACCATCAGGGCTAGATAGCCATAAAGGTCTGACCAAGTTGCGGGTATAATAGGCCCAAATATGATTACGGCCTTCAGCATGTAATTCGGACAAGGTATGCAGTGTAGCTTCCAAAGTATCACGTTCTTCACCCTTCGGCATACCAACATCATCTAATGCCACTGTTGAATCGAGTCCGGCCTCAATCACTTCAGCTGATTTGAGCATGAAGTTATCAAACCACTCACCTTTAGCTACCCATTCTTTAGGGAAATGCATGAATAGATGTGTCCCATCTACGTGGTCTGGTTTGATCTCAATGGTGATGTTTTTTGCTGTATCTAGTATAGAACCGGAGTCAGTGAGCAGTTGCATGCTATCACCAAGATATACGGGCACTGTCAGAGAACTTGCATCGTCTGATGAGGCGATTACCTCCTTAGCTGCCAGCACCCAGGTAGTTCGAGCAAGATGCACACCAACTGGATGGATATCAATTCCGATCACTCTCTCTTGAAGTTTAGAGAGAGTCTGGTTCGCGTCTAGACCTGATACTTCGGCCGCTTCAAGAAACAAAACAATGGCTGCTCGAAGGAATGTACCCGATCCACATGCTGGATCCAGCACTCTTTGATTAAGAGGGTCATCGACTACTTCGCTTACGATCGCTTCGGCTAGCCAATCCGGGGTATAGTATTCTCCTAATCGTCTGCGGTCATCGGCATCAATGACCGTTTGATAGAGGACTCTAGCAATATCATAGTCGGCAGTATTCCAATCGAATCTAGCTACTCGACGAGCCAAACCCATGATCCACTCACACCCTGCCTGAGTCTCAGTTGGCCATCCGAAGAAATCAGATTCTATGACACCTTGAACGCCGGTGGCGCGCCTGAAGGCTCTACCGTTGATCAGATCACTTGGATGTTCCCTAGCAATAGCAACGACATCAATTCCGAACGCAGCCTGCACCGCCAATGCAACGATCATCGACAGATAGGTATGTCGAATAAACAGTCTACCTAAATCTTCCTCTTCATTTACTACCTCACCAAGTGCTGCTGCCAGTAAGTCACGCCACAATTCTCGCTTGATAATTACAGTAGAATTATCACGTTCAGCATTGTAAAGACGGGTGAGTTCATCAAGGAATGTCGCAGCACTTGCGCTGATGCCGAAAGCTGACTTAATAGCATCAGGTATCGGAGTCTGGCTTCTACTCGGCAAGGCATGGGTTTCATCTCGAAGCCAGGCCACCAGATCAGCAACACCGGAGACAACCTGCAGTTGAAAGGAATAAGCAGATGGACGCGCGCTCTCCGTTACCGACGTTTCTGGTTGTCTCAGTACCCAGTGCTTGCCGTCAGTCAGAATGCCCAGTCTCTCCGGGTCGCCAGATTCACGAGCCCTACTCAGGTATCTGTCAAGCTGATCTACGTGATCTGGGTCCGGGTCTATCCCGATACCGATCCGCCTCTTTACTTCTATTATCAGGTCACCAGTGCGTATATCGGTCCGATCCGCTTCAAGGCGCACATCATCCCGAGCAACCAGACCGGCCGCCACCAGCAAATCAACAAGGCTATGGCGAATATCGGCTTCGGTTGACTGCTCGCCGACTGGAATGTTTGCAGCTCGCTCATGATGCCCGAGCAGACGTTCAGCCGCTTCGGTTAGGTCGGATCCGCTGACGCGGCCCGCGAGTTGCCCAGACACTCTGAGCAAACTAGCAGAAGTCCATGTCAGATCAAGCATCATCAGCGGGGCGAAATGGCGGTCAGTTGCGGGGCAGGCGCAGGCACACCTCGGTTCCCTGGCCGGGCGAGCTGACGATCTCGCAGTCGCCGCCGATTCGGTGGAGGCGGCCCCGGATCGACTCCCGGATGCCGAACCGGTCGTCGTCCACCGCCTCGGGGTCGAAGCCGACGCCGCGGTCGCGCACGAAGACCTCCACCGCGTCGCCGGTCGCCTCGACGTAGACCCATATGGCCGAGCTGCCCGACCACCGGGCCGCGTTGGTCATGGCCTCGCCGGCCGCGGCCACCAGCGATTCGCCGGCGGAGTCGACCGGCGCGTCGCCCACCGCCACCACGTCGATCACCGCGCCGTGGCGGTCTTCGATCACCGCGGCCAGATGCTCCACCGCCGCCTTGACGGTGGCCCCGTCCGGCTCGCTGCCGTCGGCGTAGAGCCAGCTTCGCAGCTCCCTCTCCTGGCGGCGGGCCAAAGCCGACACCAGATCCGGGTCGTCGGAGCGCTGGATGAGGGCCAGGGTCTGCAGCACCGAGTCGTGGAGATGGGCGGCCATGTCGGACCTCTCGTCGGCCCGGATGCGGCGGAGGCGCTCGTCTCGGCGGTCGCGCACCAGCACCGCCACCCACGGCCCCACGATCAGCGCCAGCCCGCCCACCACCAGCCCCGTGGACAGCAGTCCGTCCCGGACCGCGGCCAGAGACAGGTTGGCGGCCAGCAGCACCCCGATCCCGACCGCGACCAGCAGGGTGCCGCCGACGACGCGCGCCGCCGCGGCCCGACCGGCCACCCCGACCGGGATCCTCCAGGCCACGAACCCCGCTCCCAGGGCCGCGCACAGGACCGGCCAGAGCACGGCGTCGGGCGGCGCCGCCCCCAGATGCCGGGCCAGCAGAACCGCGCCCAGCGCGATCAGCGCCAATCCCGCCGCCCGCCGGCGGACCGGGCCCGGCGGCGGAACGGCGGGCCGGGCCGGCCGGGCGGTCTCAGCCGGCCGGGGTCGGGGCCGGGGGAGCAGCACCCACGCCGCCAGGTAGGCGGGCACGCCCACCCAGGCCAGGGCCAGGGCCACGAAGGCGATCCGCACGATCACCGCGTCGATGCCGAGCCGGGCGGCCACGCCTCCGCACACCCCGGCGATCATCCGGTCGTCGGCCGATCTGGCCGGCCAGCCGTCGCGGCCCAGAGCCCGGCGCAGGTTCAACCGCCCCCTCCCGAATTCGTCACCGAGGGGGGTTTCGCCCGGTCGCGGCCCGGAGCCCGGCGGAGGTTCACCGCGCCGATGATCGCACGGCGGGCCCGGGCCGGCATCAGGGTCTCACCCTGATCGATCCCCCATGGCTCGGGGGCATTTCAGGGAAATCCCCGATTCCCCAATCGAGGCCCGGCGCGCACAATGAGGGCATGGAAACACCATCCGACAACACTGAGAACCGGGCCTCTCTGCGGCGCAACACCGGCGACCGGATGATCGCCGGGGTGGCCGGCGGGATCAGCGAGCACTTCGGCATCGACCCGGTGATCGTGCGGATCGGCTTCATCGCGCTCACCTTTTTGGGCGGCGCCGGTCTGGCCCTGTATCTGGTGGGCTGGCTGGCTGTGCCCCGGGACACGTCGGGCAGCATCGTGACCGACACCCTGGGCAACGAGAACCCCCGCCGGGTCCGCGGCGTTTTGGCCATCGCCGCCATCGTCGCCGGCCTGTACGTCACCGTCCTCGCCAGCCGCACCCTGTTCGACCTGTTCACCGAAATCATCACCGCCGCCCCCTACCTGGCGCTGATGCTCATCGCCGCCGGCGCCGCCCTGGTCCTGTGGCCCAAGACCTCGGGCGCCGAACGAGCGGCAGCCCCCAAACAGGATGCGGCCAGTGGGGCCTCGGCCTCGGCAACAGTCGCGGCCGCCGAGCCGCCTCCGGAAACAGCCGCGGCCGCCGCCATGGCCGCCGCGGCCACGGCACCGACCCCGGAACCGGCGGCGGCCGCCTCCCCCACGGCCGCGCCGGTCTCCGGGGCCGCATCGGAACAGGGGCGGAAACCCCGGCGGCGCCGGCGCTCAGTCACCGGCCCGCTCACCGTGGCGGTCCTGCTGGTGTTGGCCGGGGGGGTGCTGCTGCTGGCCGGGTTGGCCGTTCACGAAACCAGCATCGCCACCGCCTTGGCCGTCGCCGTGATGGTCGCTGGAGCGGGGCTGGCGGTGTCCGCCTTCTTCGTCCCCGCTCGGGGACTGCTGGCGCTGGGGGCGGTGCTGGCCGTCCCCCTGGTGCTGGTGGCCGGCACCGACGTTTCGCTGTGGTCCGGCGCCGGGGAGCGCCGGGTCGAGATCACCAGCCCCGACGACCTGCAAGACGAGTACCGCTATGGGATCGGAGAGCTGGTCGTGGACATGCGACGGCTCGATCTCGCCGGGGCGGCCCGCCGGGTGGACATCGGCCTGGTCGTCGGCGAAATCCGGGTGTATGTCCCCGACTCGGTCGAGTTGGTCATCGACGCCGACATCGGCGCCGGCCAGTTCGACGCACGGCGCCGGATTCTCGTCGATGTCGACGACGGCTCCTACCTCTATGACGACGGATTCGGCTACCAGAGCGGCGTCGGCATCGACTACGACTTGACGGTTCCCGCCGCGGCTGAGCCCAGCGGTTTGCTGCAACTCGACTTGGACCTCGGCTTGGGCGCGGTCCAAGTGGTGGCCGTGCCTGCGCCCTCATGAAGGAGATGTCTGGAACATGAACGAGCCGACCGACCAGGCCAGGGCCGCCGGCGAGCCCTCCGAGGCCCGAGCACCCTCCACGATCCCGCCGAGGCGGCGGAGCCCGGCCGGCGAGCCCTCCGAGACCCGAGCATCTTCCACGACCCTGCCGAGGCGGCGGAGTCCGGTTGACCCGGTCGCGCTGGTGGGCGGGCTGTTGCTGATGGCGGTGGGGGCAGTAGCCCTCGCCGATCGCTTCTGGACCGACCTCGACCCGGCGGTGATGATCGGCGCGGCGCTGGCCGCGGCCGGCGTGGCCCTGATCATCGTGGTGGCGTTCCGCGGGCTCGCTCACCGGAAGCGGGAACGGGAGCAGCGGAACCCGGAACAGCACGACCCTGAGCAGGAGGACCCGGAACGGGATCAGCGGGATCGGCGGCCGCGGGACCCGGAGCGCCAGGATCAAGCGCGGTAGCGGCCCGCTCCAGCGCCCTCACCTCCGGCGGTTCGAGCCGCCGCCACCGGCCCGGCGGCAGGGACCCGATCCTGATGGGGCCGATGCGGGTCCGCACCAGCCGCCGCACCGGATAACCCACCGCCTCGCACATGCGCCGGATCTGGCGGTTGCGGCCCTCGTGGATCTCGATCCGCAGCAGGCCCGGCGACACCTCGGCCGCCCTGGCCGGCGCGGTCGGCCCGTCGTCGAGGTCCACCCCGTCCCGCAGGGCCCGCACCGCGGCCCGGGACGGACGGCCCTCCACATCGGCCAGATACTCCTTGGGCACGCCGAACGACGGATGGGTCAGCCGGTGGGCGAGCTGGCCGTCGTTGGTCAGCACCAGCAGGCCCTCGGTGGCGGCGTCGAGGCGGCCGACGGGGAAGACCCTGGGTTCGCCGGGCACCAGGTCGGTGACGATCGGCCGCCCCTGGGGATCGTCGGCAGTGGTCACCACCCCGGCCGGCTTGTTAAGCAGATAATGCACCAAGTCGGCGGCCAGGCCGATCACCACCCCGTCCACCGCCACCACCGAGGAGTCGGGGTCGATCCGGCATCCGAGCCGGGCCACCTCCCCGTCCACGGTGACCCGGCCGGCGGCGATCAGTTCCTCGCACGAGCGCCGGCTCCCCAGACCGGCCCGGGCCAGCGCCTTCTGGAGCCGCTCGGAGGCACCGCTCACTTCGGCGGCGCCTCGCCGGGGCCGCCGCCGCCCCGCATCCCAGCGTCGAGGCTCCGCAATCCGGGGCCGCTCTCCCGCAGCCCGGCCTCCAGGGCCTCCACCGCCGCCCCCTCGGCTACGAAGTCGCCCAGGGCGGGCAGGTCGCCGGTGGAGTCGAGACCCAGGCACTCCAGGAACAGCGGAGTGGTGCCGTAGAGCACGGCCTGGCCCGGTCCCGGGTGGCGGTCCACCTCGTCGATCAGGCCCCGCTGGACCAGGGTGCGGACCACCCCGTCCACGTTGACTCCCCGGATGGCCGCGATCTGGTTGCGCGACACCGGCTGCTTGTAGGCCACGATGGCCAGGGTCTCCATGGCCGCGGGCGACAGCCTGCCCGCCCGCTCGTCGGTCACGAACCGCTCGACGTAGTCGGCCTGCTCGGGCGCGGTCTGGTAGCGGTAGCCGCCGGCCACCCTGGCCAGCACGAAGCCCCGCTTCTGGGCCGCGTACTCGTCGGCCAGGGCGTCGCAGAGGTCCTCGGCCTCGGCCGGGGTGCAGCCGACGACGCGGCCCAGCGCCTCGGGGGCGACCGGCTCCGTCGCCACCATCAAGACGGCTTCGACCGCGGCGGCCAGACCGCCGTCGCTCCCGGCCTCGGCCGCGGCAGCCAGCCCGCCGTCGCTCCCGGCCTCGGCCGCGGCAGCCAGCCCGCCGTCGCTCCCGGCCTCGGCCGCGGCAGCCAGCCCGCCGTCGCTCTCAGCAGCTTCCGCCGCGGCGGCCCGTCCGTCGTCGCCCCCGGCCTCGGCGCCGGCGGTTCTTCCCTCGCCCCCTGCGGCCCCGGACACGCCAGCCCCTCCGCTGTCCGCCACGGCCATCAGCCCTCGTAGGCGTCGACGGCCACCGCCGCCGGCGCCATCTCGGCGGGGCCGGTCCACAGCACGGTGATGTCGTCGGACGCGGCGGGCTGGCGGATGTCGGCCAGACCCTGCTTGACCAGCTCCAACACGGCCAGGAACCGCACGATGACCTCCACCCGGTCGGCGATCCCCTCGGTGAGCCGGCGGAAGGTGATCCGGCGGCAGCCGGGCAGCACGGAGACCAGCTCGGCCACCGCGGCGGACACGGTGGCGGTGATGGGCGTGATGTGGGAGACGTCCACCCGGGGGGCGGGGCGGGGCGCGGCGGCCCGGCGGTAGGCGGCGGCCAGGGCCTCGGGGTCGATGGAGACCACCGGGGCCGGCCGGTCCAGCCATTCCTCGGGCACCCCGGCCGAGCGGGGCCGGCTCAGGGCCGCCCCCTCGATGAAGTGGCGCAGCACCGCGGCCACCTCCCGGAAGGTCTTGCACTCCACCAGCCGGGCCAGCAGCAGGTCCCGCCGCTCCCACCGGCCCAGCTCCTCGTCGAGGTCCACCTCGGTGTCGTCGGGCAGCAGCCGCCGGGCCTTCAGCTCCACCAGGGTGGCCGCGATCAGCAGGAACTCGGTGGTCACCTCCAGGTCGCAGCCCTGCATCCTCTCCAGCTCGGCCAGGTAGGCGTCGACGATCTCGGAGATGCTGACCGCATAGAGGTCGATCCGGTCCCGCAAGATGAGGTGGAGGAGAAGATCGAACGGCCCGGTGAAGACCGGGGTGCAGACCTCGTAGGCCATCGCCGCGACCCTAGACGGCCGACCGGCCCGACCGGCGGTCAATCCCCTTCGCAGGCTCCGTGCTCAAAGCCGCGGCGGTGAGCCGCCCGCAGGCCGATCCCCTACGCTGGCCCCCCGTGACTCGGGTTCTGTCGGGCATCCAGCCCACCGGCGACCTGCACCTGGGCAACTACCTGGGCGCCATCCGCAACTGGGCCGACATGCAGCACCGCACCGACGCCTTCTTCTGCGTGGTCGACCTGCACGCCGTCACCGTGCCCAAGAAACCCGGCGAGATGAGGGCGGTCACCTTGAAGCTCTCCCAGTTGCTGATGGCCGCCGGCCTCGACCCCGAGATGTGCACGATCTTCGTGCAGAGCCACGTGCCCGAGCACACCGAGTGCGCCTGGCTGATGGAATGCACGGTGTCGTTCGGCGAGCTGAGCCGCATGACCCAGTTCAAGGACAAGTCCGACCGCCACGACTTCATCTCCGCGGGCCTGTTCACCTACCCGGCCCTCCAAGCCGCCGACATCTTGTTGTACGACACCGACGAGGTGCCGGTGGGGGCCGACCAGCGCCAGCACGTCGAGATCACCCGCGACATCGCCGAGCGCTTCAACTCCCGCTACGGGGAGACGTTCAGGGTGCCCGAGGCGGTGGTCCCGGCGGCCGGGGCCCGGATCATGGACCTGCAGCGGCCCGTCGACAAGATGTCGAAGTCTCTGGACTCCCCCCGGGGCTCGGTCGGGCTGCTGGACGAGCCCGGCGCCGTGGAGCGCAAGATCAAGGCCGCGGTGACCGACAGCGAGTCCGAGGTCCGCTACGACTTCGAGGCCAAGCCGGGCGTGTCCAACCTGCTGTCGATACTGGGCGCGGCCACCGACCGGGACCCGGCCGAGCTGGCCGGCCAATACACCCGCTACGGCCCGCTCAAGGCGGACGCGGCCGCCGCGGTGATCGAGCTGCTGGGGCCGCTGCAGGCCCGCTTCGCCGAGTTGGAGGCCGACCCGGCCGAGACCGCCCGGCTGCTCCAGGTGGGGGCGGACAAGGCCCGGGCCATCGCCGCGGCCACCCTGGCCCGGGCCAAGGCCAACATCGGCCTGCTGGAACCTCTCGACCGGCCCTTCGAGTAGGGCCGGCAAGTTCAGTCGAGCAGGCCCTCCTTAGCGGCCTTGAGGATGGCTTGGACCCGGTTCTCCACGCCGAGGTCCCGGCACAGGTCCTGGATCGCCCGGTAGATCGTGCGATCCGAGTAGTGCAGCTTGCCGGCTACCGCATGGATGGACACGCCCGACGCCAGCTTCCTCAGCAGGTTCAACTGGTCGTCGTCGAGCCCGGCCAGCGTCGGCGCGCCCAGGTGCCGCTGGACGGCGAGAGCGGCCCGCTCAAGGCGTTCGATGCCCTCCCGGGTGGTGAGTTTGGCCAGCCGCTCGAACCGGACGACCGACGGCGTGTGATCGTCGATCTCGGGCGACGGGATCTCCGCCGACGGCGATTTCGGCTTCCGGGAGCCCAGCCATCGGTCGATGGCGATGCTGGCCTGCCTCATGTACTCGGTGACGATGAGCCACTCCTCGGCCAGGCCGGCCGGGATCGACCGGGCCGCCATGGCCTCTGCGCCGTCGCTGAACAGCGCGGCCATGTTCTGCTGGTAGGACCGCGGCAGCGACTGGCCGTAGATCTTGATCGCCTCGCGGAGGTACTCGGCAGTCCAGGGCTCTTGGTGGGGCCCATCGTCCGTTCCGAACCGGTGGGCTTCGGCTATGTCCCGGGCCCCGTTGACGATCCGCCCGCAGGCCAGTTGCAGCCGCGCCGCCCCATGATCCTGCGCCTCACTGGCACCCATCGGGTCAGAGAATAGCCAGCCCGACACCAGCGCAGCCAGCGACACGGGGAGTCACCCCCCGGCCAGAAATCGCGGTGCCGGAGCGGTTCTCGGCGGGACATTGTTTTTGGCGATTTCGTCAGATCGGCGAAAACCCGCAGATCCCGAGATTTCCTCTTCGTGTCAGATGGTTTGTTATCGGTGTATCTCAGAGGGAATTTGGCAGAAACCTGACACAGGTTGGCAGAAACCTGACACGGTTTTTGGGGCATCTTGAAGGTGACAGGACAAACCGGCCCAAATCGCCGGGTTCGGCGACGGGCCGCAACCCCCGAGGAGCGATGACATCTCCGACCACCGAACACACAAGCCCAAGAGGCTGATCCGCCGGCTCAGCCCGCTCACCGCGGCAGCCCTGACCGCAGCCCTGCTGTCAGTCCAGCCGGGCGCGGCTGGGCCTCGGCTACCCCCGACCCCGAGCCGCCGCCGGATCTGGCGGTGACCTCATACGCGTCTGACTACTCGGTGTCGCTCGCCGAGGCCCAGCGCCGCCTAGACCGCATCCAGCCCCTCCAAGAGATCCTGGCCTCAATCCGAGGACTGGAAGCCGCCCGGCTGGCCGGCTGGGGCATCGACCACGGACCCAGCTTCGGAGGCTGGGTGTGGCTCACCGGCGACGACCCGCCCGGCGCCGCCGCGGCCGCTGTGGCTGCCGCTCACGCCGACGTTCGGATACGCACTGGCGCCGATCACAGCCACGCCGAGTTGCTGGCCGCCCAGCAAGGCCTGTTCCGCAACGGCGCCACCGGCCGGGTCAACGACGGCCCCGCCTCGGGCGTGGCGCGCATGGTGACCTACACCGACATCGACATGGATGCCAACGCCGTGAGCATCGGCATCGATCCCGCCCTGGCCACAGTCGTGCCCGGCGGCCTGACCGACACCGGACCCGTCGCCGTGACCGACGAAGCGTTCCAAGCCAAGGCCGCCCAAGTCACCAAACAACTCGCCGGCACCATCAGCGTCAACTACGCAGTAGAAGACGGCCGCGGCCTAGCCGTAGAGGCCACCTTCGCAGGAGGCCAACAGGTTGGTGTATGCACATCGGGATTCGCGGCCCGACAGCGAGGCACTAGCGTGTACGGCATCATCACCGCAGGACACTGCAAGAGGTCTCTCGACATGCATGGAGTGCGGCTGAGACATGTCATCCAGAGAGAAGGCCCCTATGTGGATGCCCGGTTTCTGAGCATTCCATCAGGTTCATCTCACCGGCTCTTGGACGAGTTCGTTTGCGGAAACTTCCATCCATGTGGCGTCAGCAGTGATATGTCGAGGGGCCGGATGATGGGAAACTACGTATGCCACTACGGCAGGAATAGCGGCAGCTCCTGTGGCACCGTAAACGATATAAACTACTCCCCAAGCCAGTCATTGGACCCCGACTCGCCATGCGGGAGAACTTCGTGCAGCAACACTTTCGTGCGTGCGGGTGGTGATAGTCTCGTTTCATGCGGTGGAGACAGCGGTGGGCCATGGTATTACCGTGATGTCGCCTATGGTATACATGGCGGTGGTCCTTCTCGTGATGATTGTAATTCAGGAGGAACTGCCTGGTTCTCTGCGATACAAGATGTAGAGAGCGAACTCAGAGTCGACATATTATTCACAGGACCTGTGACTATACGCTAAAGTCTAAAGCCAACGACGAAACCACACATAGGGGCCAGCGCCGATGGAGAAGCAGACTAGCAGATGCAAGGTTGCGGCTCTGTCGGCGCTGGCCCTGATCACAGCCTTCGGCTGCTCAGACGACAGTGATCTCTTTGCAGGCATGTGGAACTTCGACGAAGACGAACCCTTTCACAGTGCTGGGATTGAGGGAATCCTCCTGATCGAGGGGCCGTGTGTGTATGTGATCGATGATTACGCGTGGCTCCTTCCGGGCACACGGCCGGAAGAGTTGCCGGAACCGATCCGCATCTTTGTTAATCTGCCCCGGCAACATACCCGCTACGATACCAGTGCCGGGTCAATCTGGATCAACAACAACGGTCCTATAAACAGCGGAGATCGGGTCGAGTTGATTGGAGGAGGCATCAACCCGAGCCTTCCAGATGTTTGCTCCGCCGATGTTGACCGCGTGTTCAACGCCAAGAGCATGGCCTTCAAACCGTGCAGAATATGGTTTCCCATTGACCACTGGAGCCAGAGCGGGTGCCATCCCAGCGTCACCGACCCCTTGGCAGGCTTATGGGGCTACCAAGGATTTTCTATGCATGGTGGATCTCAAGGTTTGCTCTCGATCGAGTGGCCATGCGTATACGTCACAGATGACTACATGGATTGGCCACCAGAACAGCGACCAGAGCCAGATGTCTCCTTTATTCATTTGCCTCGTGGCCCGACCCGGTATGACCCCGATACCGGGTCGATCTGGGTCCACGACGAAGGCCCCGTGGTCAGCGGGGATCGAGTCGAGTTGGTTGGAGGAGGTTGGGAACTGGACTCCGACCTGTCAGATGACTCGCTGCCAAACCGTATTATTCCCGAAGTATGTTCTGCTGATGTTGATTATCGATTCGTCGCAGGAAGTATGAGACCCAAGCGATGACACGCGGGCGACGGGTGGCATTCCAGTTGGTGACCGTTTTAATCATGGTGGCTAGCTGCTCGGGTGATAGCAATCGCCTGGCAAGTGACGGCACGATGGAGGATGTGGCGCAGGCGGTGCCGACAGCATCACCTGCGCCACATCCGGTGCAGACTACATCATCTGAAAATGTTATAGTCCCCGATGTCTTTGTCGGCATGTGGGATTTCAACGAGGAAGAACCTTTTCACAATGCTGAAGTTGAGGGGATCCTTCTAATTGAGGGGCCGTGTGTGTATGTGATAGATGACTATGCATGGCTCTTCCCCGGTACACCACTGGAAGAACTGCCCGACCCGATCCGCATTTTTGTGAACATGCCGCGAGGCCAGACCAAGCATGATCCCGACAACCAATTGATCTGGGTTCACAATGAGGGTCCCATGGCGAGCGGCGACCGGATCGAAATGATCGGAGGCGGCGTTGGCCCAAGCCTTCCAGACATCTGCTCCACCGACATTGACCGAGCGTTCAACGTCAAAGGCATGACCTTGAAGCGTTGTGCTCTATGGTTTCCATCTGATCATTGGGTCCAAAGCGGGTGTCATCCTACCGTCTCCGATCCTCTGGCCGGTCTGTGGAACTACGATGAGGATGCCCCCTCTCCCGGATACCTATGGGAAGGCACCCTTTTGATCGAGGAGCCTTGCGTATACGTCATCGACGATGGTCCCGTAGATACGCCGCCAGAACAGCGGTCAAAGTCTCGCGTATTTATCAAATTGCCGCGGGAACAGGCCCGTTACGATCTCGACTCTCAGTCGATATGGGTTCACAGTCAAGGCCCTATGACCAACGGCGACCAAGTCGAACTTATCGGAGTTGGCCGGAGCCTCAACCCCTCAGACGGCCCACAACAGCGCCCTCCAGATATATGCTCTGACAATGTAGGCCGCGTGTTCACCGCAACCCATATATCCCCCAAACAATGCGATACGTGGTTGCCCCATGAACGCCAAACCAGATGCAAGCCTGCCGATCCATTGGCTGGCATGTGGGACTACAATCCAGCCCTACCCTCCTATGCTCCGGCGGCTGAGGGGGTTTTGTTGATTGAGGGGCCGTGCGTTTATGTCATCGACGATTTCGCGTGGCTCGTACCGGGTGTGCCGCTAGAAGAGCTGCCCGAACCGGTCCGCGTCTTCGTGAACCTGCCCCGAGCCCAGACCAGCTACGACCCCAACACCGACACGATCCGGGTCCACGACCAGGGGCCCATGGCCAGCGGCGACCGGGTCCAGATGGCAGGCGGCGCAGACCAAAGCGTCCCCGACGCCTGCTCCGCCGGCGTCGACCGCGTATTCACCGCAACTCACATGTCCCCCAAACAATGCATCCCGTGGGTGCCACCCGAACGCCAAACCGGCTGCAAACCCACAGAAAACCCATAACACAATGCCAGAAGAAGCCGCAGCGCGAAATCGTGCCTTAGCCTGGCTCTGTTCAATCGTCGCCCTCATGACATTTACAAGCACATTAGGTGCGTGTAGCTGGGGCCCGAAGACGGCTTGCCGAAAACCAACCCCATCAGGTACTGAAACGGTAGCGCTGCGCTTGGTTGGGACAAGACATGCTGAGCTTGTGGTCTTTTATGAAGCGAGCACTTCGACCCATAAACGCACTTGGATAGCTGCAAACTTTACCATCGGACGACCGACTTGGCATTCATACCATCTCAAAGATAGCGGGATGATCTATTTATGGATCGGATACGAATACCCGGACTGGATAAAGACATCAAACCGAGAACCTATCAATCCTGTACAGTGCCGTCTCGGTGAGTATGTGGCGTCGCTGGTCGTGACCGACGGTGATGTCACGCTGATACGAAATGGTCGCGAGACGAAACTGGAAGCCACAGAACCAGGTGCATTATCAGGCTACATAACCGCGTTTGAGTGAGCGGACTGTGATAAAGACGCGATGGTATCGGAGAGTGGCTTTTTGGATATTATTCAGTGCCTTGAGCCCTGCTATCATAGTCTATGAATGTTTTATGCTTGGATGTCTATCAATTTACCTTGCTTTCAAGAGAAATTCTCTACCATTTTTGATTGATGTGTTCTGGGGACTTTGCTCAGCCATTGGATTGTATTTCTCTATCTTCTTTGTAAGCTTAGCACTGGCTGCAATATAACGATGCCCGACGGGTACCACGCTTCCACCCTTGATCAGCATCGCCACATCCGCCTCTTCTTGGGGGGTGCCGGGTCCGGGTTCGGTGGTGGGGGTATCTCCTGTCGGCCCAGCATGACGTCCAGGTTGAGCCGGTCTCGGGCGGCTCGGGCGGGATCGGCGGCGACGTCGATCCCGCCGTCGTTGTCGCGGTCGGTAAACCCCTCTGGAGCACCGAGAGGGTAGGCGGGAACCGGGGCGAACACGTCTGAGAGCCACAGCGTGGTCTCGCTGAAGAAGCCGCGCAGCATGGTGACCGACCCGTCAGCCAGTTCGCTCACGTAGCCCTCGGTGGTCAAGAAGCCCGCCCAGCTCAGATGCACGGCGTCGTAGTGCTCGGCCGCCGCGGCCCAGTCCACCCCGACGAGCCGCGGCGGTGCCGGGTAAGCCGCGTGCTGCCCCGGCACGGCCAGAAGCTCGCGAGCCTGCTCTTCGGGGTCGTATCCGAACCGCCGCCGCCACCACAAGGACGGGAACAGATTGCGCAGACGAAACAGATTGCGCAGACGAAGCGGTTCGACCGCGACGAAAGGCACCCTCGACGCGTGCTCCAGCCGCCTGAACCGGGGGAAGCGCCGCGGCGGCTTGGGCGACTTGAACTCCCAGGTGCCGTATGACTTGTACATGTCCGCGTCCGGGTCGGGCCAACGCTCGACCAGATCGATCCAGTCAGCGGGGCGGTGAATCTCCTTCACCCTGGGCCGGCCTTCGATCTCGAGGCGCCAGCGGCTTATCGGGTCCGGGTGCAGATCCTGGACGAACACGACGTCGTCGTGAACTTCCGGCGGGTGGCTCGACATGGTCCACAACAAGGTGCCGTCGTGGTATCGGTGGGGCGAGCAGTCCGCGGCCCACCACTCTTGGCTGGCCGGGTCCATCGTCGCATGAAAGACATCGTCGAACTTCTGCGCCACAGCAGCCGCTATCGCCAGCCTGCTCTCGGCATTGCGATAGCCAGCCGCGACTTCGCCAGCGGCGCCGGACACCCACGGCCCAGCTTCGCCATGGCCGGCCCGTACCGCAAATGCGAGAACCTCACCGACAGAAGCGCCACGGACCCAATCGACGGCACGCTCAACGGCCCTTGGATCAGAGACACGATCCTCGGGCCTGATGAAAGTCCTTCGATCGCCGAACCGCTCCTCAACCGCAGCCAGCGTCACAACCCCCACCGGGGCCTCAACCAACGCCTCGACGAATTCCTCGGCCATGAGGTCCACCCTAAGCCGAGTCTTCCCGGCGGCCCGGCGCCTTCAGTCGTTGTCGGCGGCTCTCAGCGCGGCGGCCAGGTCACCGGCGATGCGGCAGCGGTCCGGGGGCAGGTGATGGTCGCGGGCCCAGGCCACGACGAGCGGGGCGCTCCCGGCGTCGGACAGCAGTTCGGCTCCCCGTTGGGTGTGCTGGAGGTAGCGGGCCGCCCGGCCCCGGAAGCCCCTCTTTCCGGCCCACCGCGACACGGTGCCAGAGCCGGCCGTCATGCCGATCAGGGTGGCCGCCACCCGGCCCGGAGTGCCCAGGCCGGCGTCCAGCTTTCCCACGTCGTGCAGCAGGGCCGCGGCCAGCACCGGCGCGTCGGCTTCAGGCCCCAAGAGCCGCTGAACCTCCCGGGCCACCTCCACCGAATGGCGGCGGTCGGGGCCCGACAGGCGCTCCCACAGCCGCAACTCGGCCGCCGACAGCATCGCCTGCACCCACTCGATATCGGCGGGCCGGGGGCCGCCCGGGCGCAGCGAGCCGAAGAACCGGCGGGCCAGGTGCCGGCCGACCCCCCACCCGACCCGCAGCCGCCGGCCAGCCCGGAGAACCGGCGCCCTCACCGCTCGTAGGCGGCCCTCAGCGCTTTGAACTGGTCTCTTCACCGCTCCGAGGCGGCCCTCAGCGCTCCGAACCGGCGCCCTCACCGCTCGGCGGCGGCGACGGCTCGGGGGTGGGCGGCCCGGTAGACGGCCCACAGCCGCTCGGTGGACACCTTGGTGTAGATCTGGGTGGTGGAGATGGAGGCGTGGCCCAGCATCTCCTGCACGGTGCGGATGTCGGCGCCGCAGTCCAGCATGTGGGTGGCGCAGGAGTGGCGCAGCACGTGGGGGGTCAACAGCCCGTCCAGACCGGCCTCCGCGCCCCGACGGCGCACCACCGTCCACACCCCCTGGCGGGTCAGCCGGCCGCCCCGCTGGTTCAAGAAGACGGCCTCGGCGTCGCCCCGGCGGGCCCAGCGGCGGGGCTCGAGCCAGCCCCGGCCCTCGGGGGCCAGCCAGCGCTCCAGCGCCTCGGCGGCGCAGCGGCCGACGGGAACGATCCGCTCCTTGGAGCCCTTGCCCATCACCCGGGCCAGCCCATCGTGCAAATCCACGTCGGCCAGCGACAGGCCCGTCAGCTCCGAGATGCGACAGCCGGTCCCGTACATCACCTCGAGGATGGCCCGGTCCCGGCGGTCGGCGGGCTCATCGCCGGCCACCGCCTCGACCAGCGATGCCACCTGGGCCGCGGTCAGAGCCTTGGGCAGCCCCCGGCGCAGCGGCGGGATCTCCACATCCGCGGCCGGGTCGTCGGCCCGATGGCCCTCGGCGGCCAGAAACCGGTGCAAGCCCCGCACCGCCACCAGGGCCCGAGTGACCGACGCCGGGGCCAGCCCCACGTCCTGCAGCCCCCGCACGAAGGCGATCACGTCGCCGGAATCGGCCCCGGCCGGCCGCCGGCCCCGGTCAACAAGATGAAGGTGATAGCGGACCAGGTCGCGCCGGTAGGACTCCAGGGTGAGGGGCGAGCGGCCCCGCTCCACCGCCAGCCAGACCAAGAAGTCCTCCACCTCGGCATCGAGCCGCACCGACTCGGAGGCAACGCCGAGAGCGGCCCCGGCGGCCGGTCTCACCACCCCAGCCTCCGGGCGGCCAGCAGCAGGCCGACCACCGTCTTGGCGTCGGTGATCTCGCCCCGCTCGATCATCTCAGCCACCCCGCCGACCGGCGCCCGCACCACCGTCATCCACTCCTCCTCGGCCCCCGACCGACGGTGCGGCACGGCTCGCAGCCCGGTGGCCAGAAACAGGTGGACCAACTCGTCGCTGAACCCGACCGAGTTGTGGAACGCCCCCAACCCCGCCACCGAATCGCAGGTGAAGCCGATCTCCTCCTCCATCTCCCGCATGGCGGTGACCTCGGGGGCCTCGCCGGCCACATCCCTCAGGCCGGCCGGGATCTCCAGCACCTCGGCCTCCACCGCGGCCCGGTACTGGCGGACCAGCACCACCTCGGCGCCGTCCACGGGAACCACCCCCACCGCCCCCGGGTGGCGCACCACGTCGCGCCGCATCGCCCGGCCGGAGGGATCGACGTAGGAGCCCTCCAGCAGGCGGATCACGTAGCCGTCGTGGATCAGGCGCTCGCCGACCTTGCGGAAGCCCCCGCCTCGGCTGCCGCCCTCCCCCGCCGCCGTCATCGAACTCGGCGACGCCCGCCGACCACCGGCGCCACCGACCGCCCGCCCAGCCCCCCGGCGGCGGTCACCGGGCCTCGGAGAGGGCGGGGTCGGCGCTGATCTCCAAGAGCCGGGGGTTGCGGCCCCGGGCCCGGTCCAGCGCGGCGGCCACCAGCCCCACGAACAGCGGGGCGGGGCGGTCGGGCCGGCTCTTGAACTCGGGATGGGCCTGGGTCCCGACCCAGAACGGATGGCCGTCCAGCTCGACGAACTCCACCAGCCGGCCGTCGGGCGACTCGCCGCTGAGGGCCAGCTCGGAGTCCTCGAACCGGCTCCGGTACCGGGGGTTGAACTCGTAGCGGTGGCGGTGGCGCTCCGACACCACCTCCTCCCCGTAGAGCCGGGCCACCTGCGAGCCGGGCCGGAGCTGGGCCACGTAGGCGCCCAGCCGCATGGTGCCGCCCTTGTCGGTCACGCCCCGCTGGCTCTCCATCAAGTCGATCACCGGGTGCGGGGTCCGGCCGTCGAACTCGGTGGAGTTGGCCCCGGTCAGGCTCAGGGCGTTGCGGGCGTACTCGACGGTCATGGCCTGCATGCCCAGGCACAGGCCGAGGCAGGGGATGCCGTTCTGGCGGGCGTAGGCGGCGGCGCTGACCTTGCCCTCCACCCCCCGCTCGCCGAAGCCCCCCGGTATGACGATGCCGTCGAGGTCCCGCAGCCGGCCCTCGGCCAGCAGGCCCTCGGCCTCTTCGGCCTGGATCCACTCGACGTCCACGGCCGCGCCATGGCGGATGCCGGCGTGGTTGAGGGCCTCCACCACCGACAGGTAGGCGTCGGGCAGGCTCACGTACTTGCCGATGAGGCCGATGCGCACCGCGGCCTCGGCCCGGTCGATCCGCTCCACCAGCTCCTCCCACTCGGCCAAGTCGGCCTCGCGGCCGGCGAAGCCGAGCAGCTCGCACACGGTGCGGTCGAGCTGCTCCTCCCGCAGAACCAGGGGGATCTCGTAGAGGCTGCGGGCGTCGGGGCAGTACACCACCGCATCGACGGGGACGTCGCACAGGTTCGAGATCTTGCGCTTGAGGTCGGCGGTGAGCGGCCCCCGGCTGCGGCAGACGATGGCGTCGGGCTGGACGCCCCGGCTGCGCAGCTCGGTGACCGAGTGCTGGGTGGGCTTGGTCTTCTGCTCGGCCGAGGGTCCGACGAACGGGACCAGGGTGACGTGGACGTAGCACACGTTCTGGCGGCCGGCGTCGAGGCGGAACTGCCGGATCGCCTCCAGGAAGGGGAGGATCTCGATGTCGCCGACGGTGCCGCCCACCTCGGTGATGACCACGTCGACGTCGTCGCCGGCCAGCCGGTTGATCCGGCGCTTGATCTCGTCGGTGACGTGGGGGATCACCTGCACGGTGCGGCCCAGGTAGTCGCCCCGCCGCTCGGCGGCGATCACCGCCGCGTAGATGGAGCCGGTGGTGGCGTTGGAGTCCCGGGTGAGGCTCTCGTCGATGAAGCGCTCGTAGTGTCCGAGATCGAGGTCGGTCTCGCCCCCGTCGTCGGTGACGAACACCTCGCCGTGCTCGAAGGGGTTCATGGTGCCGGGGTCGACGTTGAGGTAGGGGTCGAGCTTCTGCATCGTCACCCGCAGCCCCCGGGCCTTGAGCAGCCGGCCCAGCGACGATCCGGTGAGGCCCTTGCCGAGACCGCTGACCACCCCGCCGGTGACGAAGACGTGCTTGGTCATCGGGGTTTCATCCTACCCCGACCGGGCGGGCCGGCCGCGCCGCCCGCGGCTCCGGCCGGTCAGCCGACTGCGCTGCCTCCGGCCGGGTCAGCCCCGGGGGCCGCGGCCCCTCGGGCCCCGGCCAGCAGCTCCTCGGCGTGGCGGCGGGCCGAGTCGGAGTCCGGGGACCCCGACAGCATCCGCGACAGCTCCACCACCCGGGCCTCGGGGTCGAGATCGCGGGCCAGCGAGACGGTGGCGCCGTCCCGCTCCGACTTGGAGACCATCACGTGCTGGTCGGCGTGGACGGCCACTTGGGCCAGATGGGTGACGACGAGGACCTGGTGGGAGCGGCTGAGGGAGGCCAGGCTGCGGCCCACCGCGTGGGCGGCCGTGCCCCCCACCCCGGCGTCGACCTCGTCGAAGACCAGGGTGTCGGGGCCGGCGGTGAGCACCAGCCGCAGGGCCAGCATGGTGCGGGCCAGCTCCCCGCCGCTGGCCACCCGGGCCAGCGGCAGCGGCTCGTGGCCCGCGTTGGCCGCCAGCCGGAACCGGACCTGCTCGCCCGCCGCCCCCTCCACCGTCACGTCGAGGAGGGCGCCGGCCATGGCCAGGGCGCCGAGATGCTCGGCGACGGCCGAGCCCAGGCGGGGGGAGGCCTCCCGGCGGGCTTGGAGCACCCGGGCCTGCTCGGCGGCCAGGCGGGCGGCCAGATCCGACCGCTGGTCCTCGAGGGCGGCGGCCCGCTGTTCGTGGCCCTCCAGATCGGCCAGCCGGGCCGCGGTGGCCGTCCGATACTCGAGGACCTCCCCCAACGAGGGCCCGTACTTGCGCCGCAGCTCGGCCAGGAGCTGGCGGCGGGTCCGCATCTCGGCCAAGACGGCCGGGTCGTCGTCGATCGCCTCGGCCCGGGCCCGGGCCTCGCCGGCCAGGTCGGCCACCTCGGCGGCCAGCCCGGCCAGCCGGTCGCGCAGCTCGGCGAAGGGGGGCCGTCCGTCCAGCAGCCCCTGGGCCTGGCCGATCCCGTCGGCCACCGGGCCGTCGGCGCTCAGCAGCTCGGCCGCCTCCCGGGCCGCGCCCTGGTGGGCGGCCGCGTCGGCCAGGACGGTCTCGGCCTCGTCCAGCCGCTCGTCCTCGTCGGGCCCGGTGATCTGGGCGCCGTCGATCTCACCGCACTGGTGGCGGAGCAGGTCGATCTCCCGGGCCCGGGCCACCGCGTCGCCGCCCAGGCCGGCCAGATCGGCCTCCACCGCCCGGAGCCGCTCGGCCAGCGAGGCCAGGCCGGCGGTGTCCACCGCGCCGAAGCGGTCCAGGGCCGCCCGCTGGACCCCGGCGGCCAGCAGCGACTGGTGGGCGTGCTGGCCGTGCAGGTCCACCAGGTCGCGGCCCAGCTCGCTCAGCGCGGCCACCGGGGCCAGGTGGCCGTCCACATAGGCCCGGGACCGGCCCCGGCTCGGCACCACCCGCCGGACGATCCGCTCGTCGTCGCCGACCACGAACCGGCCCTCTATCTCGGCCCGCTCCGCCCCGGGCCGCACCAGCGAGGCGTCGGCCCGGCCGCCGGTGAGCAGGTCGATGGCCCCCACCACCAGGGTCTTGCCCGCGCCGGTCTCGCCGGTAACCGCGGTCAGGCCGGGTCCCAGCTCCAGCGCCAGCTCGTCGATGACGCCCAGATCGCGGACCACCAGCTCAGTCAACATCAGATGCCACCATAATGCAGGCAATGGACTTCAAAACAGGGTCGCATCGCCGGAATCTCAGCGGTCGTCGAGCACGAGCCGGCCCCGGACGCCGGCGGTGGGGTCAGGGGCCGCATCGCCGGGATCAGCGGTCGTTGAGCCCGAACTTGGCCTTCAGCACCTGATGGAAGGGGCGGTCGCCGAAGGTGACCAGCCGGGCCGGGTGCGGGGAGGCGGTGCAGACGATGGCGTCGCCGTCGCCCAGCACGGCCAGCCGGCGGCCGTCCACCGACACGGTGGCGGTGCGGTGGCCGTCCACCACCAGCCGCAGTTCCGTCTCGGCCGCCACCACCAGAGAGCGGTCGAACAGCATGTGGGGCGACACCGGGGTGAGCAGCAGGGCCCGGTGGGCGGGGTCGATGATGGGGCCGCGGACTGAGAAGGCGTAGGCGGTGGACCCGGTGGGGGTGGCCACGATGAGCCCGTCGGCCGCGTAGGTGGTGAACGGCTCCCCGTCGGCGTAAACGGCCAGTCGGATGGTGTTGGACTCCGTCGTCCTCTCCACCACCGCCTCGTTGAGGGCCACATGGCGGCTGACGGCGCCGGCCGCGGTCACCTCCACCGCCAGCAGCAGGCGCGGCTCGATCCGGTGGTCGCCGGCCAGCGCCCGCTCGACCGCGGCCCGGGCCTCGGCCGGCCGGACCTCGGTGAGGTAGCCGAGCCGGCCGAAGTCGACGCCCAGGATCGGGACCCCGGCCTCGCCGGTCAGCTCCACCGTCCGCAGGATCGAGCCGTCCCCGCCCAGGGTCACGATCAAGTCGAGGCCCTCGACGAAGGAGTCGGAGTCCGCCTCCAGCCCCGGGCGCCCGGTGGCCGCCGCCTCGCCCGGGGGCAGCCGGACCTCGTGGCCTGAGCCTTCCAGCCAGCCAGTCAGATCCCGCCCTAGCTCCACCGCCTCAGGGCGGCTCAGATGGACGATGAGCCCGACCGCGGCCATCAGCCGGCCCCGCTGACGATGAGCCCGACGGCGGCCATCAGCGCGGCCCGTGGACGATGAGCCCGACGGCCATCAGCGCGACCCGCCAACGATGAGCCCGACCGCGGCCATCAGCCGGTCCGGGCGGCGGGCGCCAGCTCGGTCAGCTCGGCGGCGAGGCGGGCCCGGGCCTCGGCGCCGAGGCCGGCCGCGCCCGGCCGCACATCGGCGTGGACCAGGAACTCCGCGTTGCCCTCCGCGCCGGTGACGGGCGAGGCCATGATCCCCATGATGGCGGCGCCGGCGGCTTCCAGGCCGTTGCAGGCGCCCAGCACCGCCCGGCGCCGCACGCCCGGGTCCTTGATGACCCCCCGACCCCGGTCGGCCTCGGCCCGGCCCGCCTCGAACTGGGGCTTCACCAGCGCCACCAAGTCGCCGGAGGCCAGTCGGCACAGGTCGGCGGCCACCTTGCGCAGCGATATGAAGGACAGGTCGGCCACCACCAGATCGGCCGGCCCGCCGATGACAACCAAGTCCACCGCCCGGACATCGGTGCGCTCCATCCACACCACCCGGGGGTCGGCCCGCAGCCGCTCGTGGAGCTGGTTGCGGCCCACGTCGATGGTCGTCACCTCGGCCGCGCCGTGCCGGAGCAGGCAGTCGGTGAACCCGCCGGTGGAGGCGCCCACGTCGATGGCCCGCCGCCCGGCCGGGTCGATCCCGAAACCGGCCAGGGCCGCCTCCAGCTTGAGCCCGCCCCGCGACACGTAGCGGGGCCCCTCGGCGGCCACGGCGACGGCCTCGCCGGGGGCGACCAGCCGGGCCGGCTTGACCGCCACCGCCCCACCCACTCTCACCCGGCCCCCGGCGATCAGGTGCTGGGCCGCAGCCCGGCTGGGCGCCAACTGCCGCCGCACCATCTCGGCGTCGAGCCGTCGGCGGCGTGACGCGACGCGCTCCGCCGTCTCAGCCCACTCGCCAGGTGGGCAGCGAGTGGAGCAGCCCCTTCAAGTCGCCGGGGCCGCCGCCGGCCTGGGCCATGACGATCTGGGCGTCCATCGCCGCCCCGTACTCGGGCCGCTCGACGGCCCGGAACACCCCCATGGGAGTGGGCACGTCCACCGAGGAGGCCAGCCGGTTCACCGCGAAGGCGGCCGAGGGGTCGTCGACGGCCTCGTCGTGTACGGCCAGGGCCTCGACCCCCACCTCGGCCGTCGGCGCGATCCGGGCCCGGCCCCCCTCGATCACCACCCCGAACTCGCCGTCGGCCCCGAACCGGATGGGCCGGCCGTGGCGCAGGTCGATGATCATGGACGGGCGGTTGTCCTTCTTGGTGATGGCGGCGAAGGCGCCGTCGTTGAAGACGTTGCAGTTCTGGTAGATCTCCACGAAGGCCGCGCCCTGGTGGCCGTGGGCCCGACGCAGCACCTCCTGCATGTGGGCCCGGTCCATGTCGTGGGTTCGGGCCACGAAGGTGGCCTCGGCGCCCAGGGCCACCGACACCGCGTTGAAGGGCGCGTCCAGCGACCCCTGGGGGGTGGACTTGGTCACCTTGCCCTGCTCGCTGGTGGGCGAGTACTGGCCCTTGGTCAGTCCGTAGATCCGGTTGTTGAACAGCAGGATTTTGATGTTCACGTTGCGCCGCAGGGCGTGGACGAGATGGTTGGCCCCGATGGACAGCATGTCGCCGTCGCCGCCCACCACCCACACATCGAGGTCCCGGCGGGCCATGGCCAGGCCGGTGGCCACCGCGGGCGAGCGCCCGTGAACCGTGTGGAGCCCGTAGGTGTTCATGTAGTAGGGGAAGCGGGCCGCGCAGCCGATGCCGGACACGAACACGGTGTTCTCGCGCCGGACGCCGAGGTCGGGCATCAGGAGCTGCAGGGCGGTGAGTATCGAGTAGTCGCCGCAGCCCGGGCACCAGCGGACCTCCTGGTCGGTGGCCCAGTCCTTCTTGGTGGTCACCGGGACGCCGGTCACCGGGCGCCCCCTTGATCGGCGGTGGCCGAGGCGCCGGTCACCGGGCACCTCCATGGGGGTGGCTTCCGTTGCTTGAGCCGCTGAGCTCGCCGGCGATGGCCGTCTCCAGCTCGACGGCCTTGAAGGGCTGGCCCGCCACCTTGGAGACGGTCCGGGCGTCGATCAGATACTCGGACCGCAGAATCCGGGCGAGCTGGCCGGTGTTCATCTCGGGCACGATCACCCGGTCGAAGCCAGCCAGCAGGGCTCCGAGGTTGCGGGGCAGCGGGTTGAGGTGGCGCAGGTGGACGTGGGCCACCTTGTGGCCCCGGCCCCTGAGCCGCTTGACCGCGCTGGTGATGGCCCCCCAAGTCGATCCCCAGCCCACCACGGCCAAGTCGGCGTCGGAGTCGCCGGCCGCGGCCGCCTCCGGGATCCAGTCGGCGATGGCGGCCACCCGGGCGGCCCGGACGTCGACCATCTGCTGGTGGTTGGCCGGGTCGTAGCTGATGTTGCCGCTGCCGTCCTCCTTCTCGATGCCGCCGATCCGGTGCATGAGGTCGGGGGTGCCCGGGATGGCCCAGGGCCGCACCAGCCTCTCGTCCCGCTGGTAGGGCCAGAAGACGGGCTCGCCGTCGGGGCCGGCCCGGTTGGGCTCGGTGGCGAAGGCGAAGGAGATGTCGGGCAGGTCCTCCACTTCGGGGATGCGCCACGGCTCGGACCCGTTGGCCAGGTATCCGTCCGACAGCATTATCACCGGGGTGCGGTGCTCCACGGCCAGCCGCACCGCCTCGATGGCGGCGAAGAAGCAGTCCGACGGGCTGCGGGCGGCCACCACCGGCAGGGGGGCCTCGCCGTGGCGGCCGTGCATGGCCAGCATCAGGTCGGCCGCCTCGGTCTTGGTGGGCAGACCGGTGGAGGGGCCGCCCCGCTGGATGTCGATGACCACCAGCGGCAGCTCCAGGCTGACGGCCAGGCCGATCATCTCGGACTTGAGGGCCAGGCCCGGGCCGGAGGTGACCGTGACTCCGATGTGGCCGCCGTAGCTGGCCCCCAGGGCGGCGCCGACGGCGGCGATCTCGTCCTCGGCCTGGAAGGCGCGGACGCCGAAGTTCTTGTGCTTGGAGAGCTCGTGGAGCACGTCGCTGGCCGGGGTGATGGGGTACGAGCCCAGGAACAGGGGGATCCCGGCCTGCTGGGAGGCGGCCACCAGCCCCCACGACAGCGCGGTGTTGCCGCTGATGTTGGTGTAGGTGCCGGGCTCGAGGGGGGCGGCGGCCACCGACACCCGGCTGGCGCTCAGCTCGGCCGTCTCCCCGTAGGCGTGGCCGGCCCTGAAGGCGGCCCGGTTGGCCTCGATCACCTGATCGCGGCCCGCGAACTTGGCCTCGATCCACTTCAGGGTCGGCTCGGTGGGCCGGGAGTAGAGCCACGACACCAGGCCCAGGGCGAAGAAGTTCTTGGAGCGCTCCGCGTCCCGGGGCTTCACCCCCAAGTCCCGGCAGGCCAGCTTGGTCAGCTCGGTCATGGGCGCGGTGATGACGGTGTAGCCGTCGAGGGTGCCGTCGACAAGGGGGTCGGTCTGGTAGCCGGCCTTGGCCAGGTTCCGCTCCACGAAGGCGTCGCGGTTGACGATGACGGTGCCCGCGTCCACCAGCAGGTCCAGCTCGGAGCGCAGCGCGGCCGGGTTCATGGCCACCAGAACGGTGGGGGCGTCGCCGGGGGTGGTGATCTCGTGGTCGGCGATGTGGATCTGGAAGGCCGACACCCCGGCCAGGGTGCCGGCCGGGGCCCGGATCTCGGCCGGGAACTCCGGCAGGGTGGCCAGATCGTTGCCGAACAGGGCGCTGACCGAGGTGAAGCGGTCGCCGGTCAACTGGATGCCGTCGCCCGAGTCACCGGCGAAGCGGACCACGATCTCGTCGGTCTCGGGCACTGTCTGTTGGACCCGCTCCGCGGTGTCGGTCACAGATGCTCCTTTGCATCGGCTATGCGGCCGGTCCGGCGGGCCCGACGGGCGCCGGCCGGAGGCACCGGCCAGCATAACCATCGGCGGCGCCGGTGCGGTGCCATCCCCCGGGGCGGTTGCGGCCACCTCGAACGCGGCCCCGGCGCCATTCCCGAGGCGGTTGCGGCCACCTCGAACGCGGCCGCGGCGCCGTTCCCCGAGAGGGCCGGGGCGGTCAGGCCACGGTCACGGAGGGGTCGAGGTAGACGGCTTGGATGGCCTCGAGCAGCTCGATCCCGGAGGCCATGGGCCGCTGGAAGGCCTTGCGGCCCGAGATCAGGCCGGTGCCCCCCGCCCGCTTGTTGATCACCGCGGTGGTCACCGCCTCGGCCAGGTCGGTGGCGCCCGACGACGCCCCGCCGCTGTTGATCAGCCCCACCCGGCCCATGTAGCAGTTGGCCACCTGATAGCGGCACAGATCGATGGGGTGGTCGCTGGTGAGCCGGTCGTACACCAGGTCGTGGGTCTTGCCGAACCCGACGGCCCGATAGCCGCCGTTGGCGTCGGGCAGCTTCTGCTTTATGACGTCGGCGGCGATGGTGACCCCCATGTGGTTGGCCTGGCCGGTGAGGTCGGCGGCGGCGTGGTAGTCGACTCCGTCCACCTTGAAGGCGGGGTTGCGGAGGTAGCACCACAGCACGGTGAACATCCCCAGCTCGTGGGCCTCGGCGAACGCCTCGGACACCTCGCCGATCTGGCGGCGGGACTGCTCGGACCCGAAGTAGACGGTGGCCCCCACCCCGGCCGCGCCCAGGTCGTAGGCGGCCGCGGGCGATCCGAACATCACCTGGTCGTAGGACTCGGGGTAGGTGAGCAGCTCGTTGTGGTTCAGCTTGACGATGAAGGGGATGCGATGGGCGTAGCGCCGCGAGGCCAGGCCCAGCACCCCGAAGGTGGTGGCCACCGCGTTGCAGCCCCCCTCGACGGCCAGCTCGATGATCTTGAGCGGATCGAAATAGTCGGGGTTGGGCGCGAACGAGGCCGCCCCCGAGTGCTCGATGCCCTGGTCGACGGGCAGTATCGACACGTAGCCGGTGCCGCCGAGGCGCCCCGACGAGTAGAGGGCCCCGAGGTTGCGCAGCACCTGGGGGGGGCGGTCGGAGGGTCCGAACACCCGCTCGACGAAGTCGGGGCCGGGCAGGGTGAGGCTCTGGCGGGGGAAGGTCTTGCACTCGTGCTCGAGCAGCGACTCGGCCTGGTCGCCGAGCAGGCTGGGTATGTCCAACGGACGCTCCCTTGCTGTTTGTTTTGGGGCGGTTGCGGTGATGATAAGCCAGAGCCGACCAGCGGTCAGCTCAGGCCCCGAACCCTGGCGGAGGGAACCGGCCGGGGGTCAGCTCAGGGCCTTCAGCCGCTGGGCCGCGTCGGCCAGGTGGGGGTCGTGGCGCGACACCCATCCGAACAGCTCCCGGGCCCGGGCCGGGGGGCGGCCAGCCCGCTCGTAGAGGTCGGCCAGGGCGTAGGCCCGGCGCAGATGGTGGTGGCCGGGGCGGCGGGGGAAGTTCCAGCCCTGGCGGCCCGTGACCCGCCAGCCCCGCTCGAGCATCCTTATGGCCCCGGACAGGTCCCCGCGGTCGGCCCGGGCCCCGGCCGTCACGATCATGCCCTCGGTGACCAGCTCGGCCGACGGCGAGGCCGCGCCCAGCTCCGCCCACAGCGAGTCGACCTCGTCCCAGTGGCCCAGGGCCCGGCGGCAGTCGGCCAGCACCGGGTGCTGCTCGGTCGAGCCGCTGAGCCGCCGGAAGGCCTCCAGCTCGCCGACGGCGGGGCCGAAGCGGCCCAGGCGGTAGAGGACCAGGCCGTGAAGCTCCCGCACGTCGGCCACTTCGGGAGCGGCCCGGGCCACCGGGGCCACCAATTTGCGGGCCTCGGCGAACCGCTCGGACGCGAAGGCGGCCGCGGCCTGCTCGAATCGGCGGGCCGAGCGCTTGCCCGGCCCGGGCCCGAGCGTCCTCACCAGCTCCGCCCGAGGACCGTCCGACATGGCGGGCGATCCTAACGGCCCCTCCCGAGGGGGCGGCCCGGGCCCGGGATGAGAGCCCCCGCAAATAGGGACCACGCCTTCCTCGGGCAAGCCCGTTTGCTCACGCTTTGCCCCGCGCGCGGTGTCTAAGGCCGGGACGCGGCAGCGGCCTGCCCCCACTGTAGGGACAGGCCGCTTAGGCGAAATCCGGCGGTGTCCTACTCTCCCAGGGCATCTCCACCCAAGTACCATCGGCGCTGGCGGACTTAACTTCCGTGTTCGGAATGGAAACGGGTGTGGCCCCGCCGCTATCACCACCGAAACCTTTTGTCACCTTTTCGGCCTTCAATCTCCATGGCCGAATCTCCAAGAGCAATGCCTCCGGAGAACTCCATAGCGAGCACGAGCACCGTCGCAACCGATAGTGCGAAGACTCAAGCCCTCGGCCGATTAGTACCGGTCAGCTCAACACGTCACCGTGCGTACACTTCCGGCCTATCAACGTGGTGTTCTGCCACGGGCCTTACCCGGTTTACCCGGTGAGAGACCTCATCTTGGAACAGGTTTCCCGCTTAGATGCTTTCAGCGGTTATCCCTCCCGCAGGTCGCCAACCAGCCATGCTCCTGGCGGAACAACTGGCACACGAGAGCTGCGTCCGTCCCGGTCCTCTCGTACTGGGGACAGGCTTCCTCAAGTCTCTTCCGGCTGCAGAGGATAGGGACCGAACTGTCTCACGACGTTCTAAACCCAGCTCGCGTACCGCTTTAATGGGCGAACAGCCCAACCCTTGGGACCTGCTTCAGCCCCAGGATGCGATGAGCCGACATCGAGGTGCCAAACCTTCCCGTCGATATGGACTCTTGGGGAAGATTAGCCTGTTATCCCCGGGGTACCTTTTATCCGTTGAGCGACGGCGCTTCCACACGCAACCGCCGGATCACTATGCCCTGCTTTCGCACCTGCTCGACTTGTAGGTCTCGCAGTCAAGCTCCCTTGTGCCATTGCACTCGACGCCTGATGGCCGACCAGGCTGAGGGAACCTTTGGGCGCCTCCGTTACCGTTTAGGAGGCGACCGCCCCAGTCAAACTACCCGTCTGGAACTGTTCCCGATCCGGATTACGGACCTGGGTTAGATTCCCAGCATGAGAAGGGTGGTATTTCAAGGATGACTCCACACCGGCTGGCGCCGATGCTTCCTAGTCTCCCACCTATCCTACACAACCCAGACCAAAAACCAATGCCAAACTGTAGTAAAGGTCCACGGGGTCTTTCCGTCCTTCTGCAGCTAACGAGCATCTTTACTCGTACTTCAATTTCGCTGGGTCTATGGTTGAGACAGTAGGGAAGTCGTTACGCCATTCGTGCAGGTCGGAACTTACCCGACAAGGAATTTCGCTACCTTAGGACCGTTATAGTTACGGCCGCCGTTTACTGGGGCTTAGGTTCAAAGCTTCGCCCGAAGGCTAACCTTTCCCCGTAACCTTCCAGCACCGGGCAGGCGTCACAGCGTATACATCGCCTTACAGCTTGGCACGCTGCTGTGTTTTTAGTAAACAGTCGCTTCCCTCTGGTTTGTGCCACTCTTTCAGGCTCGGGCCGCAAGGGCCGTCACCCTAATAGAGTCGTCCTTCTCCCGAAGTTACGGACGCAATTTGCCGAGTTCCTTAACCATAGTTCACCCAATCACCTTGGTATTCTCTACCAGTCCACCTGAGTTGGTTTGGGGTACGGGCACTCATGTGAGCTCGCTAGCGGCTTTTCTCGACAGTGTAGGATCAGTGACTTCGCCTGAAGCGGCTCGGCTTCACGTCTCAGGATTGATGAGGGCCGGACTTACCTGGACCTCTCCCTACACGCTTACCCCAGGACAACCATCGCCTGGGCTCACCTACCTTACTGTGTCCCCGCATTGCTTGCGTCCGTGAGGTGGGTCGGTTCGTCCCCTTCCACCAAATCGGTGGTTAGGGGCATCCCCTTAGCAACCCCACTTCTGCATGGACGCGCACATGGTGGTACCGGAATATCAACCGGTTGTGCATCGACTACGCCTGTCGGCCTCGCCTTAGCTCCCGACTCACCCTGGGAGGATTATCCTTCCCCAGGAACCCTTGGACATCCGGTGGAGGGGTTTCTCACCCCTCTTTCGCTACTCATACCTGCATTCGCACTCGACCACGGTCCACGACGGTTCACACCGGCGCTTCGACCCGAGATCGACGCTCCGCTACCACGCCTGTTTGAACAGGCATCCGCAGTTTCGGCTCCGTACTTGAGGCCCGTTACATTGTCCGCGCAGGACCACTCGACCAGTGAGCTGTTACGCACTCTTTCAAGGGTGGCTGCTTCTAAGCCAACCTCCTGGCTGTCTGGGCAATCCCACATCGTTTATCACTTAGTACGGAATTAGGGGCCTTAACTGGCGGTCTGGGCTGTTTCCCTTTCGTCCATCGAAGCTCATCCCCCGAGGACTCACTGCCGCACTCTGGAGCTATGGCATTCGGAGTTTGGTTGGGATCAGTAACCTTGTAGGGCCCTTAACCCATCCAGTGCTCTACCTCCATAGCTGAACATGCGACGCTGCACCTAAATACATTTCGCGGAGAACCAGCTATCACCGAGTTTGATTGGCCTTTCACCCCTAACCACAGGTCATCCCCTCCGTTTTCAACCGAAGTGGGTTCGCGCCTCCACGGAGTCTTACCTCCGCTTCACACTGCCCATGGCTAGATCACTCGGCTTCGGGTCTACAGCATGCGACTAAATCGCCCTATTCAGACTCGCTTTCGCTCCGGCTTCCCTTCACAGGTTAACCTCGCCACACACCGTAACTCGCAGGCTCATTCTTCAAAAGGCACGCCATCGTGACCACTGAAAAGATTATCAGTGGCTACACTCTGACTGTTTGTAAACCAACGGTTTCAGGTACTATTTCACTCCCCTCCCGGGGTGCTTTTCACCTTTCCCTCACGGTACTAGTTCGCTATCGGTCACTGACATATACTTAGCCTTACGAGGTGGTCCTCGCAGATTCACGCCGGCTTTCCCGGATCCGGCGCTACTCGGGATACCCGATCAGAGGCTAGCTGGGTTTCGCGTACGGGGCCTTTACCCTCTGCGGCTCGCCTTTCCAGAGCGATTCCGCTACCCACTAGCTTTGTAACTCTGCGGAGGATCTGGTGCTCCTCCCCATCGGTTCCCACAACCCCTAGATGGCAACGCCACCAGGCTTTCCACCACCTAGGTTTAGGCTCTTCCCGTTTCGCTCGCCGCTACTCAGGGAGTCGCTGTTGCTTTCCATTCCTCGGGTTACTTAGATGTTTCAGTTCACCCGGTTCCCTCTACCTGCCCTATGTGTTCAGACAGGAGTGACACCCCATTACGGATGTCGGGTTTACCCATTCGGTCATCCGCGGTTCAAAGCTTAGTCGGCAGCTTCCCGCGGCTTATCGCAGCCTCTCACGACCTTCATCGGTAGTCAGTGCCAAGGCATCCACCGTTGGCTCTTCGTAGCTTGGGTCATTTTCTTACATCGATTACAAGATGCTCGTGCTCGCTATGCAATTCTCAAGAGGCTGAAAGTGACGATTGCGACGACGGCAAAACCGCGGCCCCAGCGCGTCACCAAACCAGTCGGCCGACACCCCAACTACCTTCGAAAGGCGCTCTTGTGTGAGCGGGGATGTGGCTGCTTCCTCAAAGCGGAAGAGACGAACACCGGCCTCCGAAGACCCAGACCGCCGAGAGAGCGAAGCTCATCTCAAGCAGCCCGATTCGGCGGAGGACGAGTAGCGAGTGCCTTAACTGGGAGTTGCTCGACGATTCCCGGCCTGGCGGCCGGAGACCGTCGGGTTACAGCTCCTTAGAAAGGAGGTGATCCAGCCGCACCTTCCGGTACGGCTACCTTGTTACGACTTCACCCCAATCGCCAACCCCACCTTCGGCAGCTCCTTCCCTGACGGGTTAGGCCACTGACTTCGGGTGTTGCCGACTTTCGTGGTGTGACGGGCGGTGTGTACAAGGCCCGGGAACGTATTCACCCCGGCGTTGCTGATCCGGGATTACTAGCGACTCCGACTTCATGGAGTCGAGTTGCAGACTCCAATCCGAACTGAGACCGGCTTTATGGGATTCGCTCAACCTCGCGGTATAGCAGCCCTTTGTACCGGCCATTGTAGCATGTTTGCAGCCCTGGATATAAGGGGCATGATGACTTGACGTCGTCCCCACCTTCCTCCGAGTTCACCCCGGCAGTCTCCTACGAGTCCCCACCATGACGTGCTGGCAACATAGGACGAGGGTTGCGCTCGTTGCGGGACTTAACCCAACATCTCACGACACGAGCTGACGACAGCCATGCACCACCTGCGTACGGCCCTTACGGACACCATATCTCTATGGCTTTTCCGTACATGTCAAACCCAGGTAAGGTTCTTCGCGTTGCCTCGAATTAAGCAACATGCTCCGCCGCTTGTGCGGGCCCCCGTCAATTCCTTTGAGTTTTAGCCTTGCGGCCGTACTCCCCAGGCGGGGCACTTAATGCGTTAGCTACGGCACGGAACCCGTTAAGAAGGTCCCACACCTAGTGCCCAACGTTTACGGCGTGGACTACCAGGGTATCTAATCCTGTTTGCTACCCACGCTTTCGCTCCTCAGCGTCAGTACCGGCCCAGAGCACCGCCTTCGCCACTGGTGTTCCTCCTGATATCTGCGCATTTCACCGCTACACCAGGAATTCCATGCTCCTCTACCGGACTCTAGTCAGCGCAGTATCAGATGGCGTCTCAGGGTTGAGCCCTGAGTTTTAACATCCGACTTACGCAACCGCCTACGAGCTCTTTACGCCCAATAAATCCGGACAACGCTCGCCCCCTACGTGTTACCGCGGCTGCTGGCACGTAGTTGGCCGGGGCTTCTTCTGCAGGTACCGTCATTTTCGTCCCTGCTGAAAGGGGTTTACAACCCGAAAGCCGTCATCCCCCACGCGGCGTTGCTGCGTCAGGCTTGCGCCCATTGCGCAATATTCCCCACTGCTGCCTCCCGTAGGAGTCTGGGCCGTGTCTCAGTCCCAGTGTGGCTGATCGTCCTCTCAGACCAGCTACCCGTCAATGCCTTGGTGGGCCGTTACCCCACCAACAAGCTGATAGGCCGCGAGGCCCTCCCAGAGCGCCGGAGCCTTTTCTCGGTCGGCCATGCGACCATCCGAGGACATCCGGTATTAGCCAAAGTTTCCTCTGGTTGTCCCGGTCTCCGGGGCAGGTTCCTCACGTGTTACTCACCCGTTCGCCACTCGATCTGAGCCCGAAGGCCCAGACCTCGTTCGACTTGCATGTGTTAGGCACGCCGCCAGCGTTCGTCCTGAGCCAGGATCAAACTCTCCGTCGAGATCGTTGGACCGGGTCGCCCCGGGCCGTCGATCGATTGGGGCCGACAACGGTGAAGCGGGAATCGCTCCCCGCCCCGCCGCGCCCGCCCCGAGAGCTGGCCTCGGCCTGGCCGGCCGGGGCCACAGGCTCGCCCGATGCACAGGCACCGAGCTTGATCCGGTGGGTCACCGGATCTTTGGATTGACAGACATCGCCATCGGCCCGCAGGCCGGCGACGACGCCCGCACTCGCTTTTGCGTCCGTCTCTTCCGTTTTCAAGAAGCAGCCGATGTCGAAACGACATCCGACACACAGCCCGGCACCGGAGCGCCGGCCGGAGGTGTCGGCGCCACGACCTTCAGCGTCGGCCGTGGAGGCGACCGCTGACGCTACCCGCCGACGGCGCCAACGTCAACCTTCGCCGTGAATCCCGAGAGACGGGCCCGTCGACACAGCATCGGGCATCCGGGAGACGCCGCGCTCATGAGACCACCAGAAGGTGGCGCTCGGGGCCTGTCGGCGGCGTTGGGGGACGCCTCGGAGACGCCGCGCTCATGAGACCACGAGAAGGTGGCGCTGCTTGCGGCCTCGCTGGATCAACGCATAGCGGCCCTCGATCAGACCCACCGGCCCCCGCCCCGAGGCCACCCGGTCGCCGTTGACCCGGATGCCCCCCTGGTCGATGGCCCGTCGGGCCTCCCCCTTGGACGAGCACAGCCCCGACGCCACCAGGGCGTCCACCACCGGCTCGTCGGTGGCCAGGGCGGCGGGGGTGACCGCGGTCTCGGGCACGATGCCGCGCAGGGCGTCCAGCCCGGGGCCGGAGATCGACCCCGATCCGAAGAGCGTCGCCGCGGCCAAGCGGACCCGGTCCAGGGCGGCGGCGCCGTGAACGATCTCGCAGACCGAGTCGGCCAGAGCCCGCTGGGCCAGGCGGCGGTGGGGCTCGGCCTCGTGGGCGGCGGTGATCTCGGCGATCTCGGCCACCGGGATCATGGTGAGCCGGCGCAGCAGGAGGCCGGCGTCTGAGTCGTCGACGTTCAGCAAGTGCTGGTGGAGCTCGTAGGGCAGGGTGCGCTCGGGGTCCAGCCACACCGCGCCCTCGGCCGTCTTGCCGAGCTTGGCCCCGTCGGACCGGGTCATCAGGGGCCAGGTGAGCCCGTGGGCCGAGCCGCCCGAGCGGCGGCGGATCAGGTCGATCCCGGCGGTGATGTTGCCCCACTGGTCCGAGCCGCCCACCTGGAGGCGGCAGTCGAACCTCTCGAACTGCCACCAGAAGTCGAAGGCCTGCAGCAGCATGTAGCTGAACTCGGTGAAGGAGATCCCGCCCTCGCCGTCCATGCGGCGGCGGATCGAGTCCTTGGCCACCATCTGGTTGACGGTGGCGTGCTTGCCCACGTCGCGCAGGAACTCGAGCAGCGTGACGCCGCCGAGCCAGTCCTGGTTGTCGACCAGGCGAGCGGCGGCGGGGCCCTCGAAGTCGAGCAGGCGCTCGAGCTGGGCCCGGATCCCGGCCCGGTTGGCGGCCAGCGTCTCCGCGTCGAGGAGGGTCCGCTCCTCGGACCGGCCGCTGGGGTCGCCCACCATGCCGGTGGCCCCCCCCACCAGCGCCAGGGGGCGGTGGCCGGCCTCCTGGAACCGGCGCAGCACCAGCACCCCGACCAAGTGGCCGACGTGGAGGCTGTCGGCGGTGGGGTCGATGCCCAGGTAAAGGGTGACACCGGGATCGTCCAGCAGGGCGGCCAGCTCCCGCTCGTCGGTGTGGTCGTGGACCAGCCCCCGGGCCCTGAGGTCAGCGAGCAGGGCGGCGCCGGACATGGCCGCTCAGGCTAGCTACCCGTCCGAGACCTCCCGGCGCCGCCGCCCTGCCCGCGCCGGGCACCGACCAAGCCGGCCAACGGGGCGGCCAGAAACTCCGGGTTGTCGGCTCGCGTCCGCCGATCGCCCCGGCCAGGGGCCAGAATGGGGCCATGGCCATGGCCAAGCCAGCAGCCGCGGTCGGGCTGATCGTCGCCCTGGCGGCGGCCGCCTGCTCCTATGAGACCAAGCAGTTCACCTTCGAGGTGGACCCGCTCTTCGACACCGCGCAGTCCTCCCGCGTCTACGACCGCAACGGGACGCTGATCGTCGAGCTGCGGGGCGAGCAGAACCGCACCGACGTGACCGACATCAACCTGATCCCCGAGCTGGTGCGCAACGCGGTCATCGCCATCGAGGACGAGCGGTTCTACGAGCACGACGGGGTGGACCTCAAGGCCATCCTGAGGGCGACCCGCTCCAACGTGTCCAGCGGCGGGGTGGCCGAGGGCGCCTCCACCATCACCCAGCAGTACGTGGGCAACATCTTCCTGGACCGCTCCGAGGTGACGGCCAGCCGCAAGCTCACCGAGATCTTCATGGCCCGCCGATTCGAGCAGCAGTTCACCAAGGACTTCATCCTGCTGCGGTACCTGAACTGGGTGTACTTCGGCAACGGCGCCTACGGCATAGAGGCCGCCGCCCGGGAGTACTTCGGCGCACCCGACTGCGGGGGCGCCCGAGCCGGCCGGCCCGGCCAGGATTGCCTGAAGGTGACCGAGCTGACCGTGGAGCAGGCCGCCCTGCTGGCCGGGCTCATCCAGCGGCCCAGCGCCTTCGACCCCTACCGCAACCCGGTCGGGGCCCGCAAGCGGCGCAACCTGGTGCTCGACCGCATGCTCGTGAACGAGATGATCACCGAGGCCGAGCACGCCGAGGCCGTCGACGAGCCGCTGGTGCTGGTGGAGGACGTGCCCCTGCTGGAGGAGCGGTACCCGGCCGCCTACTTCGTGGAGGACGTCAAGCAGTGGTTCCTCGGCAATCCCGACTTCGGGCCGACCCGGGAGGCCAGGGCCAGGCTGCTGTTCGAGGGCGGGCTCGAGATCCGCACCACCATCGACTTGGAGCTGCAGGCCGCGGCCGAGGCAGCGGTGGAGGCCATCCTCCCCGACAACGGCGTCAACCCCGACGCGGCCGCCGTCACCCTGGGGGTGCGCGGCGACGCCGACGGCCACGTCTTGGCCATGGTCGGCGGCCGCGACTTCTTCGGCCCCGGATCCGAGGCCAAGTTCAACCTGGCCAGCGACAAGGGCCGCCAGGCCGGCTCGGCCATGAAGCCCATCGCGCTGGCCACCGCGCTGGCCTCCGGCTTCTCGGTGGCCGAGACCTACGACGCCCCCAACGCGCTGGAGATCGACCGGTCCGAAGTCTGCGGCCCGGTCTGGAAGATCCGGGGCGGCCGGGGATCGACCCCGGAGGAGCCGGTCAGGGTGTCGCTGGTCCAGGCCACCCGACAATCGGTAAACACCGTCTACGCCCAGCTCATGATCGACGTCCGGCCGTCGAACTTCGTGCGCATGGCCGAGGAGCTCGGCATCGGCAAGGATCGCATCGCCCCGGTGTGCGCGGCCGTGCTGGGCACCGAGGACGTGAACATGGTGGAGCTGGCCACCGTGTACTCCACCTTCGCCCGATCCGGCCTGCGGGTCGACCCGGTGACGGTCACCTCCATCCGCAACTCCGACGGCACCTCGCTGTACGAGCACCGCTCCGACCCCAGCCGGGCGCTGGACCGGAGGGTGGCCGACCAGATCGCCTGGGTGCTGGAGGGGGCGGTGGCCAACGGGACCGGCCACCGGGCCCAGTTCGGGCGGCCCGCCGCCGGCAAGACCGGGACGGCCCAGAACTTCGCCGACGCCGCCTTCGCCGGGTTCACCCCCCAGCGGGCCACCGCGGTGTGGGTCGGCTTCCCCGTGGCCCAGATCCCCATGGTGCCGCCCACCACCGACATCCGGGTGTTCGGCGGCACCTACCCGGCGATGATCTGGCGGGAGATAATGACCGCCGCCCACGCCGACATCGCCGCCGCCGACTTCCCGACCCCGCCCCCCAGCCCGCCGCCGACGACCGAGCCGCCGCAGCCCGACACGGTGGAGGTGCCCGACCTCATCGGCCGGCAGTGGGACCGGGAGCTGCTGAGGGCCGAGTTGGCCGAGCTCGCTTTCGGGGTCACCGCGGTGGAGGTGCCCTCGCAGGTGTTCCCCGCCGGCGCCGTCATGGGCCAGGCCCCGGTCGGCGGGTCGCTGCGGCCCGAGGGCACCGTCATCACCGTGGAGGTGGCCTTCACCCCCGAGGCGCCGGAGGTGGTGGAGGTCCCGACCGTCGTCGATCTGACCGAGGCCGAGGCCCGGCAGGTGCTGACCGGCGAGGGGCTGGGCGTGGAGACGGTGGTGCAGGCCATCGGCGAAACCGGGGTGGAGATCGGCCCCGGCGCGGTGTGGCGGCAGGAGCCGCTGCCCGGAACCGCTCTGGCACCCGGCCAGCTCGTGACCCTCTGGGTGACCCCGGACCCGGCCCCATCGCCAGCCGACGACCCGTGACCGATCCCGACGGCCCGGCCGACGCCGGGCCCGTGACCGATCCCGACTTGGGTGAAGGCCGCCGAGACGGCGCCGGGGCGCGGCGATGGACGGCGGGGAGGATGCTGGCGGCCGCGGTGGTGGCCGCCAGCTTCGTCTTCTGGGTGTGGGCCTTCACGCCGTGGGCCCGCCGGGAGAACCCGGCCCGGATCGACGACCGCGGCTTCGCCGCCGCCGCCGACGCCCGCTGCGCCGACCTCCAGGCCTTCATCGCCACGCTGCCGACGGCCCGGTCGGAGACTGAACTCCAACAACGGGCCGATCAGGTGAGGACGGGCACCGATGCGGTCGAAGCTCTGGTCGCCGACCTGCGGGCCTCCGCCGCCGGCTTGAGCGCGGTCACCGACTCCAACGGACCGCCCGACTCCGAGCTGGTGGCGAGCTGGCTGGAAGACTGGGGCGTTTACGTGGCCGACCGCCGGACTTATGAAACCGCACTGGAGGAGGCGGCGGCTTCGCCGGAGGGCGGCGGAGACGGGGCCGGCTCGAACACCGATCTCCGCTTCCTGCTCAGCGACGCGGCCCCGGTGGGGGTCTACACCGAGCGAATGGACGGTTTCGCCCGACTCAACGGCATGGACAACTGCCAGATCCCCGGCGACGTCTGAGAAGCCGCGCCGTAAGCGTGAGCGAACGGCTTGACTGGGGAAAACACGAAAGCGTGGCTCCTATTCGCGGGCGCTCTGAGAGGCGATGACGCCCGGGGCTGAGCCGACCGAAGCGGGAGCGGTCGGGGACAGAACCGATCAGGGAGCAGGAACCGGTCAGGGGCGGCTCACGTCGGCCGCGTCGGGGACGTACCAGCGCCAGCGCCGGGCCGCTCCCGCCGACAGCCCGATGCGGGTCGTGCACACCGGCGCCGACGGCGGGGCGGTCCCGTCGGAGCCGATGATTACGCCGTCTGAGCCGGCGGTCAAGTCGATGCCGTTGAAGGCGCCGTCGATCCCGAGGGCCTGGGTCAGCTTGGCCGGCCCGCTGCACAGGTCCCGGTCGCGGGCCGCGGCCGGGCCCCGGGCCGCTCTCATGGCCTCGATCCCGTCCAGGGGGGTGAGGGCCCGCAGCAGCACCGCCCCGGCGGTACCGTCGGTCTCGGCCACCGCGTTGGCGCACCAGTGCATCCCGTAGGTGAAGTAGACGTAGAGGCGGCCGGGCGGCCCGAACATCACCTCGGTGCGGGGGGTTAGGCCCCGGAAGGCGTGGCTGCCCGGATCGTCGGCGCCGCCGTAGGCCTCCACCTCCACGATCCGGCCTGCCCGGCCCGACGGCCCCACCAAGACTTTGTTGAGCAGGTTCCTGGCCACCTCTGTCACCGGCCGGGCGTAGAACTCGCGCCCGAGCCGAACCCGGCCGCCGCCCGCCTCAGCCGACCCGGCCGAACCCGAAGAGCGGGCGACAGCGGTCGGGCCGGGGGTCACTCGAGGTGGGACCTGAGCTCGTCGGGCACGGGCACGGGCACGGGTCGGTGGGCGGCGGTGTCGACCACCACATAGGTGAAGGACCCGTCGATGCAGTGGCGCTCCTGCACCCGGCCCTCGAACGCCACGTCGAAGGAGGTGGTCCCCCACCGGGAGACCTCGGCGGTCACGGTGAAGACCTCCCCGATGCCAGCGGCCGCGTGCCAGACGATCTCGGTCTTCTTGAGCATCAGCTCCCAGCCCCGGTCCTCGAAGCGGGGGTCGAGTCGGCGCAGCCAGACGTCGACGGCGTCGTCCAAGTAGGCCTGGTACCAGGCGTTGAAGACCACGCCCTGCCGGTCGCACTCGCCGTAGCGCACCGGATAGCGGTTGGTGAAGGCCAACTCAGCCCCCGACCTCGGAGGGGAGCCGGACCCGGCCCGTTGCCAGCCCCCGTCTGCGGTCGGCGAACCTCAACTCAGCCCCCGACGGGGCTCGGGCACAGCCGGTTGCCAGCCCCCGACCGCGGTCGGCAAAGCTCACCTCAGCCTCCGATCCGGGCCCGGTCGGCGTCGAGGCGGGCTCGGAACCGCTCGATCTGGGCGGCCAGCGCCTCGGGACCGGGGCCGCCGTGGGTGTTGCGCCGGGCCAGCGACCGGGCCGGGTCCAGCAGCTCCGCCGCCTCGGGGCCCAGACTCGGGTGGGCGGACACCAGCTCGGCCAGCGGCGCGTCGGCGGCCGCGGCCCGCCGGATCAGCTCCCCCACCGCGGCGTGGGCGTCGCGGAAGGCCGTGCCCCGACCCACCAGCCACTCGGCCAGGTCGGTGGCGGCCAGCTCCGGGGAGGACGCGGCCTCGGCCATCCGCTCGGTGTCGAAGGCGGCGGTGGCCACCATGCCCTCCAGAGCCACCAGCACCAGCCGGGCGGTGTCGACCGCGTCGAACAGCGGCTCCTTGTCCTCTTGGAGGTCCTTGTTGTAGGTGAGGGGCAGGCCCTTGAGGGTGGTCAGCAGCCCGGTGAGGCGGCCCACCAGGCGACCGGCCTTGCCCCGGGCCAGTTCGGCCACGTCGGGGTTGCGCTTCTGGGGCATCATCGACGACCCGGTGGCGTACCCGTCGTCGAGGGTGACGAAGCCGACCTCGGTCGAGGCCCACAGCACCAGCTCCTCGCCGATGCGGCTCAGATGCACGCCCAGCATGGCCAGGGCGTAGAGGGCGTCGGCCGCGAAGTCCCGGTCGGACACGGCGTCGAGGCTGTTGTCGAACACGGCCGCGAAGCCGAGGCGGCGGGCGGCGCCGGGGGGATCGAGCGGCAGGGACGAGCCGGCCAGGGCCCCGGCCCCCAGCGGGGAGACGTCGGCCCGGCGGCGGGCGTCGAGGAGCCGGTCGGCGTCCCGGGCCAGGGCCCAGCCGTGGGCCAGCAGGTGGTGGGCCAGGGTCACGGGCTGGGCCTGCTGGAGGTGGGTGTAGCCGGGCAGGCAGGCGCCGCTGGCAGCGACGGCCCGATCCAGCAGCGCGGCCTGAAGATCCAACACCAGCCCGGCCACCTCCCCCAGGGCCTGCCGGGTCCATAGCCGGAAGGCGGTGGCCACCTGGTCGTTGCGGCTCCGCCCGGTGTGCAGCTTGGCCCCGGCCGGGTCCAGTTCGGTGACCCGGCGCTCCACCGCGGTGTGGATGTCCTCGTCGCCGGGGGCGAACTCGAAGCGGCCGTCCCGGAGCTCGGCCTCAGCCTGGTCCAGGGCTGACAGGATGCCGTCGCGCTCGGCCGGGGCGAGGATCCCGACCTCGCCCAGCATCTCGGCATGGGCCCGGGAGCCGGCGATGTCGGCCTCGAACAGCCGCCGGTCGAACTCGAGGCTGTCGTTGAGCGCCCGCACCGCGGCCTCAGGCTCGCGCTCGAAGCGCCCGGACCACAGCATCGGCTGGATAATACTAAGAGGGCGCGTGGAGCGGTTTCCGGGGCCCTGAGGGTCTGCATCCCGCGATGGACCACAACTGGTTTGTGACAACCCGGGACGCCTTCCTGGGTTGAGGTCGTAGACTGGGCCTAGCCGCACCTTGACATCCGCATCCACCACCAAGCACAAGGGGCTGATCGGTTTCGACGCCGGGACCCGGAGGCCAACGCGTGCGACCGGAGTTGCTCAGACTCCCTAAACGGGGCACCCACAGAGACGCCGACACGGACGATCTCGTTCTCGTAGCCTGATCCGACGATCAGGTGAAGCAGAGAATCATCGCGACCAGCAATGGCACGCGGGGCCGGACCGCTGCAGCCTGGCACCAGAAGCAGAGGTGACCGCCGGGAAAGACCGCTGACCGCAGGCAAAGACCGCTGACACCGGAGAAAGATCCGGCGGCAGGAGCGCCGATCCCCGACGATTCGCAATCGAATTCCTCGAAAAGAGTCGCAGGAGCGCCGATCCAACCGACCCGGCGGACCGGCAGCCGCGAGCCGGAATCACGGGAATGGTCGTATCACGCCTGGTGTCCGCCCGACGGACGAGGGTTCGATTCCCTCCAGCTCCACCAACCCTTTCGCACCTTCCGCGTCTCGCCTGCTCAGCGGCGGCGCTGGGTGACGCAGCCTCCGGCGGGGGGTCCGCGGCCGCTCACGGGAACCTAACCTAAGCCAGGACTCAGGCCATGCGCAGATGACCACCGCCGACCCCGACTCCGAGGCCCTCTCCCCGGCGGACGAGGCCGAGTTCCGGGCCCGCTGCCGGGCCTTCCTGGACCGCCGCGCCACCGGCACCGACCTCGGCGGCCGGGACGACCCCAGGGGCGAGCTGCGGCTGCGGGCCGCCCAGAGGTTCCAGAAGGCCCTGGCCGAAGCGGGCCTGGCCGGGCTCACCTACCCGGCCGAATACGGAGGGGCCGGGCTCACCAAGGCCCACGAGCGGGTCTGGCGCGACGAGTACGCCCGGTACCCGAACATGACCTACGAGCTCACCATCTCCCACGGCATGTGCCTGCCCATGCTGGCCGAATACGGCACCGAGGCGCAGAAGGCGGCCTGGATGGCCCGCAACATCTCCGGCGAGGAGGTGTGGTGCCAGATGTTCTCCGAGCCCGCCGCCGGCTCCGACGTGGCCAGCCTGCGGACCCGGGCCGTCCGCGACGGCGACCAGTGGGTCATCGACGGCGAGAAGGTGTGGACCACCCTGGCCCACCTGTGCGCCTACGGCATCGTCATCGCCCGCACCGACATGGATGCGCCCAAGCACGCCGGCATCTCCATGTTCGCCGTGGCCATGGACGCGCCCGGGATCGAGATCCGCCCCATCCACCAGATCGACGGGGGCACGGCCTTCAACCAGATCTTCTTCACCGGCGTGCGCATACCGGCCGCCAACCTGCTGGGCGAGGCCAACAAGGGCTGGGCCATGGCCACGGCCATGCTCATGTACGAGCGGGTGGCCATCGGCGCCGGCCCGGCGGGGGGCATCGACACCGACCGGTCCGACCGCCTGATCGAGGAGTGCCGGCGGCGGGGCGTCATCGGCGACCCCCGGCTGCGCCAGAGGCTGATGACCCTGAGAATCCTGGAGACCTGCCGGTCGCTGGTCTCGATGCGGACCCGGGCCGAGCTCAAGGCGGGCCGGACACCGGGGCCGGGCGGCTCGGTCGGCAAGCTGGCGTGGTCGGAGCTGCTGGCGGTGTACCGCGACCTGTCCATGGAGGTGGTCGGGGCCGCCGGCGCGGCCTGGGAGCACGAGTCCGGCGCGGTCTGGCAGCGCAACGCCCTGTCCACCCTGCAGTCGTCCATCGCGGGCGGAACCTCGGAGATCCAGCGCAACATCATCGGCGACCGGGTCCTGGGCCTGCCCCGCGACATCAGCGCCGACAAGGGCGTGCCGTTCAAAGACCTCCCCCTCTAACCCTCCCCCTCCCCCTCCCCTCCAACCGTCTCTCCGATCTCGGTTCCTCTGACCTCGGTTTTTCTGAGCATTTATTTGCGCTATAGCGATGATTTCTGCTCAGAAAACGCGAAGGGGGACGCGCGAAGGGAGACGCGAGGGGGACGCGCGAAGGGGGGACGCCAAGGGTCCCGGCGGGGTCTCGGCGTGGTGGCGGGGGGGTTGGCGGTCAGACGTGATGGTGGGTGGTCTCGTAGACGGTGCGGATGGCGAAGCTGGACCTCAGCCGGGCCACCCCGCTGAACCGGGACAGGTAGCGGTTGTGGATCCGCTCGAAGTCCCGGTGGTCGGCCACGGCCAGATGCATCAGGTAGTCGGCGTCGCCGGCCATCAAGTGGCACGACATCACCTCGGGGCAGTCGGCCACCTCCGACTCGAACCGCCGCAGCGACTCCTCGCTCTGGCTGGCCAGCGAGATCTCCACGAACACGTCCAGGGCCCGGTCGATGCGGTCGCGGTCCACGATCATCACATAGCCGGCGATCACGCCGGATTCCTCCAGGCGTCGGACCCGGCGGTGGCAGGCCGACGGCGACAGGCCCACCCGGCCGGCCACCTCGGCGTTGGGCATCCGGCCGTCGGCCTGCAGCTCGTTCAGGATCAGCCGGTCGATCTCGTCCAGATCCTGCACGCAACAATCATACCGAAAATCTCCCGACCGCGCAATAATCTCCTGAAATCAGCCTATAACTAGCTGAAATAGCTGTGAAATCGGCGCGACGACCGCACTATCTTCTAAGGCATGAGGATAGGCGTGCCAACCGAGGTCAAGAACGAGGAGCGGCGGGTCGGGCTTACCCCCGAGAGCGTGGCCGAGCTGGCCCGGCTCGGCCACGAGATCTGCGTGCAGCGCGGCGCCGGGGCCGGGGCCGGGTTCTCCGACGAGGAATACGTCACCCACGGCGCGGCGGTGGCCGACACGGCCGAAGAGGTGTTCGAGCAAGCCGAGCTGATCGTGAAGGTCAAGGAGCCCCAGGCCGCCGAGCGGGCCCGGCTCCGCCCCCGCCACACGCTGTTCGCCTACCTGCACCTGGCCCCCGATCCCGAGCAGGCCGAGGACCTGCTGGCCAGCGGGGCCACCGCCTTCGCCTACGAGTCGGTGACCGGCCCCGGCGGGGGCCTGCCCCTGCTGGCCCCGATGTCGCAGGTGGCCGGGCGCATGTCGGTCCAGGCCGGAGCCCGGTGCCTGGAGGCCGCGGCCGGGGGCCGGGGGGTGCTGCTGGGGGGCGTCCCCGGGGTGCCCGCGGCCGAGGTGGCGGTGGTGGGCGGAGGAACGGTGGGCCGCAACGCCATCGAGATGGCGGTGGGGCTGGGGGCGTCGGTGACGGTGCTGGACCGGAACCCGGCCGTGCTGGAGTCGCTGGCCGCCCGCTTCGGCCCGGCCCTGCGGACGCTGTACTCCGGTCCGACCGCCCTGGAGGCGGCCGTGGTGGGCGCCGACCTGGTGATCGGGGCGGTGCTGGTGCCGGGCGACCGGACACCGCGCCTGGTGACGGCCGAGATGGTCAAGGGCATGCGGCCCGGCTCGGTGATCGTGGACGTGGCCATCGACCAGGGGGGCTGCGCCGAGACCTCCCGGCCGACCACCCACGCCGAGCCCACCTACACCGTCGACGAGGTGGTCCACTACTGCGTGGCCAACATGCCCGGCGCCGTGCCCCGCACCTCCACCCAGGCCCTCAACAACGCCACCCTCCCCTACATAACCCGCTTGGCCGACCTGGGCCCCGAAGAGGCCTGCCAGGCCGACCCCGGCCTAGCGGCTGGCCTAACAGTGCGCGCCGGCCAGATCACCGAGCCCACCGTGGCCCGGGCCCTACAACACCCCGCATAAAGAGTCAGGCGGCAGAGACAGCCGCGAGCCAACTCGCCCGGCTTGGGCGGTTGCTTTGTCCGGCCGGCGGGGCCTGTCACGGGCGCGGTTTTGCCGCCCCGCGGCAAAACCGCGCCCGTGACAGGACCCGCCGGCCGGACAAAGCAACCGCCAAACCAGCCTGACAACGAAACCGCCAAAGACGGCGAAGAAGACCTACCGGTCGAGGTAAACGGTCACCGCGATAGCAGAGCCGATGACCGAAACGGCGACGCCGATGGCCAACACCACCAGGTTGGTCCGCAGCAAAGCCGCGTTGTCCACGCTGAACCCGGCCAAAAGCCGGATCTCGTCAGCCTGGCTGAACCAGTCGATCACGTAGCCACGCAACAGGCTGTTGCTGACGACGGCCACCAGCGCCCCCAGCACCCCCTGGATCAGCCCCTCCAGCATGAACGGGATGCGCACGAACCACCGCGACGCCCCCACCACCCGCATGATCTCGATCTCCTGGCGCCGGTTGCTGATGGCGATGGCCAGGGTGTTCAAGATGAGCAGGGTCGAGGCCCCCAGCAGCACGATGGAGCCGATGAACAGCACCAGCCCGGCCCGGTCGGCCAGGTCCTGGATGCCCCGCACCGCCTCGCCGGCGAACACCACCGCCCGCACGCCGGGCTGGCCCCGGAACTGGCTCCCGATCTCCTCCACCACGTCAGGGTCGGGGTCGACGGGCACCACCCGGTACGACGGCGGCAGCTCCTCGGCGGTGACCGACTCCACCAGCTCGGGCGTGTCGGCGAACAGCTCCTTGAACTCCTCGAACGTCTCGGCCTGGTCCACGTATATCCACCGGCTCACCGCCGGGCTCTCATCCAGCCGGGTGCGGATGCGCTCGTCCTGCTCGGGGGCGGCGTCGGCGTTCATCCAGACCACGAACTCGATGCCGCCCTCCCAGCGCTCGGTGGCGTTGTCCACCGCGATCTGGAAGAGCACGAAGCCGCCGAACATGGCCAGCGACACGCCCACGGTGATGACGGTGGCCACCGCAAGCTGGAAGTTGCGCCCCAGGTTCTGCCCGGTCTCGCGCAGCGCGTAGCGGGTGCTGAGCACGGTTAGCTATTCGCCTCGACGAAGCCCGGTGGCAACCCGGGGGCGGCGCGGCGAGAAGCTGAGCATGAGCGGCTATTCGCTTCGGACTAGCCCGGCAATGGCCCGGGAGCGGCGCGGCGGGAAGCTGAGCACGGGCGGCTATTCGTATACGCCCCGGGCCTGATCGCGGACGATCACGCCCCGGTCGAGCTCCACCACCCGCCGGCGCATGGTGTCGACGATGCCCCGGTCGTGGGAGGCCATGACCACGGTGGTGCCGGTCTGGTTGATGCGGTCGAGCAGGCGCATGATGCCGTCGGAGGTCTGGGGGTCGAGGTTGCCGGTGGGCTCGTCGGCCAGCATGATCAGCGGCCGGTTCACGAAGGCCCGGGCGATCGAGACCCGCTGCTGCTCGCCCCCGGAGAGTTCGTCGGGAAAGCGGTCCATCTTGCGCTGCAGCCCGACCAGCTCCAGGATGGCGGGGACCTGCTGGCGGATCACGTGGCGGGGCTTGCCGATCACCTCCAGGGCGAAGGCCACGTTCTCGCCCACCGTCTTCTTGGGCAGCAGCTTGAAGTCCTGGAAGATGAAGCCGATGTTGCGGCGCAGGTACGGGACCCGCCACGAACTCATGGACCCCACCTCCCGGCCGGCCACGAACACCCGGCCGTGCTGGGCCACCTCCTCGCGGTTCAGCAGCCGGATGAAGGTGGACTTGCCCGACCCGGACGGCCCGACCAAGAACACGAACTCGCCCTTGGCGATGGAGATGCTGGCGTCCCGGACGGCCACGACGTCGCCCTTGTACACCTTCGTGACGCTCTCGAGCTTGATCATGCCGGTCCTCTGCTAAAGGGGCAGCCCGACCGTACCAGGGGGGCCGCCGCCGTCTGCGTCAATCCGCCAGCGGCGTCAGGACTCGGCCCGGGTCCCATCCGGCGGCACCAGAGCCAGCCGAGGCCTATGGGGCGGCGTCAGGGCTGGCCGGAGCCGATGCGGCGGCGTCAGGGCTCGGCCCGGGCCCGGCTCCAGCGCAGCCAGGTCTCCATCAGGGCGTCGAGGTCGCCGCCCAGCACGCCGTCCACGTCGGAGGTCTCCCGCTCGGACCGCAGGTCCTTCACCAACTGGTAGGGCTGCAGCACGTAGTTGCGGATCTGGCTGCCGAAGCCCACGTTCTGCTGCTCGCCGGTGATGCCGGCGATCTCGGCCTCCCGCTTCTTGCGCTCCAGGTCCAGCAGCTTGGCCGCCATCATCTGCATGGCCCGCTCCTTGTTCTGGTGCTGGCTGCGCTCGTTCTGGCAGCTCGTCACCAGCCCGGTGGGCAGGTGGGTGATCCTCACCGCCGAGTCGGTCACGTTGACGTGCTGGCCCCCGGCCCCCGAGGAGCGGTAGGTGTCGACCCGCAGGTCCTTCTCGTCGATGTCGATCTCAGCCGACATCTCCTCGAAGAACGGGGCCACCTGCACCGCGGCGAAGGCGGTCTGGCGCTTGCCCTCGTTATTGAACGGCGAGATCCGCACCAGGCGGTGGACTCCGTGCTCGGACTGCATCCACCCGTAGGCGCAGCGGCCCTTGAGGATGAACTCGACGCTGCTCAGGCCGGCCTCGGTGCCCTCGGACACCGCCGTCACCTCCAGGCCGAAGCCCCGGCGCTCGGCCCAGCGGGCGTACATGCGCATGAGCATCTCGGCCCAGTCCTGGGCGTCGGTGCCGCCCTCGCCCGACTTGATCTGGCAGACGGCGTCGCGCTCGTCGAACTCGCCGGAGAACAGGGACCGCAATTCCAGCTCGTCGAAGCGCCGCTCCAGCGCGGACGCGGCGGCGGCGATCTCGGCCTCCGGGGAGTCGTCGCCCTCCTCCACCGCCAACTGGTTGAGGGTCTCGGCGTCGGACAGGTCGGCGGCCAGCCGGTCGAACAGCTCGATGTCCTCGGCCACCGCGGCCAGCTCCGAGGTCAGCGCCCGGGCCCGGTCTTGGTCGTCCCACAGGTCGGGGCGGGACACCTCGGCCTCGAGCTGGGGGCGGCGGGTCCGCAGGGCCCCGATCCGCAGGTAGGCCTCAGCCTCATCTAGCCGGCCCCGCAGCCTGCGGAGCCGGTCGGAGAAGTCCTGCACCGCTCAATCCGGGGCAGCCGCGCCCGAACGGAGGGGGCCCGGGACCCGCGGAGCGCCCGAGCCGGGACGGCCGCGGCCCGAAGCCTGCGCCGAAGGCAAGAGGGCGGCCATCGTCAGGCGGCCGAGCCCGAGCCGGGGCGGCCGTGGCACTGCTTGAACTTGCGGCCGCTGCCGCAGGGGCAGGGGGCGTTGCGGCCCACCTTCTCCAGCTCGCTGCGCACCACCGGCGTCTGGGCCGGCGCCCTCTGCGGCCCGCCGCCGGCGGTGACCGCGGTGGCCGTCGCCGCGGCGGCCGGGGCGGAGACGCCAGCGCCGGCGGCGGAGAGGGCCGCGGCCCGGGGGCCGGCCTCGACTTTGGCCGCGCTGACCCCCACCAGCCGGGGCTCGGCCCGGGCCCGGTCGGGCTCGCCCACCTGGACGTGCATCACGTGGCGCACGAAGTCCATGGCGATGCTGGTCATCATCGAGCCGAACATCTCGAAGCCCTCGCGCTGCCACTCGGTGGCCGGGTCCTTCTGGCCCATGGCCCGCAGGTGGATGCCCTCCCGCAGGTGGTCCATCTCCCGGAGGTGCTGGCGCCACTTCTGGTCGATCACCCACAGCATCACATGCCGCTCGACCTGGCGCATCACCTCGGCGCCCACCTCGGCGGTGCGCTGCTCGTAGTGGCGGCGGCCGACCCCGGCCAGCGTCTCGGCCAGCTCGCCGACGGTCTGGCCCTCGGCCAGCCGCTCGGCGTCCACCCCGCCGGGCCACAGCCCGGAGGCCTCGGTGGCCAGGGCGTCGAGGTCCCACTCCTCGCGGTAGTCGGAGACGCAGTAGGTCCCCACCGCGCCGGCGATGGCCTCCTCCAGGTGCTGCACCGCATCGTCGGACAGGTCGGCACCGCCGAGTATCTGGCCCCGGCGCTTGTAGATCACCTTGCGCTGCTCGTTCATCACCTCGTCGTATTTGAGGACGTTCTTGCGGATCTCGGCGTTGCGCTGCTCCACGGTGTTCTGGGCCCGCTCGATGGCCTTGGTGACCATGGACGCCTCGATGGGCGTGTCCTCGGGCAGGGCCTTGTCCATCACCCAGCTCATGGCCCCGGTGGCGAACAGGCGCATCAGGTCGTCCTCCAGCGACAGGTAGAACCGGCTCTCGCCCGGGTCGCCCTGGCGGCCCGACCGGCCCCGGAGCTGGTTGTCGATCCGGCGGCTCTCGTGGCGCTCGGTGCCCAGCACGTAGAGGCCGCCCAGCTCGATCACCCGCTCCCGCTCGGCGTCGGTGGTGGCGGCGTGCTTGGCGGTGAGCTCGTCCAGGCGGGCCGCCCCCTCCTCGTCGGCGGGGTCGAGGCCCTCGGCCCGCAGGTCGCGCCTGGCCAGGCCCTCGGGGTTGCCGCCCAGCAGGATGTCGACGCCCCGGCCGGCCATGTTGGTGGCCACGGTGATGGCGCTGAGCCGCCCGGCCTGGGCCACTATCTCGGCCTCGCGGTGGTGCTGCTTGGCGTTGAGCACCTCGTGGGGGATGCCGACCTTGTCGAGCTGGCGGGACAGCTTCTCGGACTTGTCCACCGACACCGTGCCCACCAGCACGGGCTGGCCCCGCTCGTAGCGCTCGGCCAGGTCGGCGACGCAGGCGTCGAACTTGGCGTCCTCGGTCTTGTAGATGAGGTCGGCCCGGTCGTCGCGGATCATGGTGCGGTGGGTGGGGACGGGCACCACGTGCAGCCCGTAGGTGGACATCAGCTCGCTGGCCTCGGTCTCGGCCGTGCCGGTCATGCCGGCCAGGCGCTCGTAGAGGCGGTAGTAGTTCTGGAGGGTGATGGTGGCCAGGGTCTGGTTCTCCTCCTTGATGGCCACCCCCTCCTTGGCCTCCACCGCCTGGTGGATGCCGTCGGACCACCGCCGGCCCTCCAGCACCCGGCCGGTGAACTCGTCGACGATCTTCACCTGGTTGCGGTCCACGATGTAGTCGCGGTCCCGCTTGTACAGCTCCTTGGCCCGCAGCGCGGCCTGGAGCTGGTGGACCAGGTTCTGGGCGGCCAGGTCGTAGAGGTTGTCCACCCCCAGGGTCTTCTCCACCGCGTGGACCCCGTCCTCGAGGGGGGCGACGGTGCGCTTCTCCTCGTCCACCTCGTAGTGGATGTCGCGCTGCAGGCCCCGGGCGATGCCGGCGAAGCGGGTGTAGATGCTGGCCGCCTCGGCCACCCGCCCGCTGATGATCAGCGGGGTGCGGGCCTCGTCGATGAGGATGGAGTCGATCTCATCGACGATGCAGTAGTGGTGGCCCCGCTGCACCTGGTGGTCCGCCGACATGGCCATGTTGTCGCGCAGGTAGTCGAACCCCAGCTCGTTGTTGGTGCCGTAGGTGACGTCGCAGGCGTACTGGGCCCGCTTGTGGTCGGCGCCGTGGGGGCCGCTGACGATCAGCCCCACGCTCAGGCCCAGCCACTTGTAGACCTGCCCCATCCACTCGGCGTCCCGCCCGGCCAGGTACTCGTTGACGGTCACCACGTGAACGCCCCGGCCGGTGAGGCCGCTCAGGTATATGGGCAGGGTGGAGGTGAGGGTCTTGCCCTCGCCGGTCTTCATCTCGGCCACCCAGCCCAGGTGCAGGGCCGCGCCCCCGATGAGCTGCACGTCGTAGTGGCGCTGGCCCAGAACCCGGACCGCGGCCTCCCGCACGGTGGCGAAGACCTCCACCAGCAGGTCGTCGGGCTCGGCCCCGTTGTCGAGCCGGCCGCGAAACTCGCCGGTGCGGGCCTTCAGGGCGGCGTCGTCGAGGCGCTGCATCTCCGGCTCCAGGGCATTGATGTCGGGAACCAGGGCGGCCAGGGCTTTGAGCTTGCGGCCCTCCCCGGAGCGCAGCACCCGCTTGAACAGCGACATCGGCCCGACTCAGCCCGCTTGCCCGCCGCCGGGTGATCCGCCGCCGGGTGATCCGCCGCCTCCGGGTGATCCGCCGCCGGGGCCTTCGATGGCGTCGCCCGCGGACCGCCCGCCCCTGCCCACGGCTCCCCTAGACCGTCTGCGGGGGTTGCGGATGGTGTCGCCCCGGCCGTGGTGGCGCTTCTGGAGCTTGGTGCGGAGCTTGCGGATCTGGCGCTCCAGCTTGGCCTCGGCCCGGTCGACGGCCGTCAGGGGGTCGGGGGCCTGCACCTTGCAGCGCAGGCGGTGCCCGTGGCCCGACAGGGTGACCTCGCAGACCTCCCGGTTGGTTATGCGGGGGTTGCGGGCCTCGTCGAGATGGACGGTGGCCTTGTCCAGCTCGGGCAGGAACCGGTCGAGATGACCGATCTTGGTCCGGATGGCTTCCTCCAGCTTGGGCGTGACGGTCAGGTGCCTGCTGCTGATGGAGACATCCATTCCCGACCTCCGGGCTCGCCGCTGGGGTGCTCATGGTAGAGGCTGCCCGCCGGGTTGGGGCCCCGGCGACGGGCGTTGCCGCGGCCACGACCCGACATGGCCCCGGCGGCGGGCGCTGCGGCTGACCTGGCGCAGTCATGGCGACGATCGGCGCGGCGGCAGCTTGCCGGAGACGGTGGCCACCGCGGCGGCCACCGAGCTAGCGCCGCCGGCGCGCAGCGCGGCGGCGGCCGCCCTGAGGGTCGAGCCGGTGGTGCAGACGTCGTCCACCACCAGCACCCGGCCGCCGATCCGGCCCTTCCGGGCCGTCAGGTCGGGGCCGGCCAGCCGCCCGGCCCGGCTGCGGGCGGTCTGGGGCTGCCGGTCGAGCCGGCGCAGGCAGGAGCGGACCGGCAGGCCCAGCCGGCGGGCCAGGGCCCGGGCCAGCAGTTCGGCCGGGTCGAAGCCCCGGCGCCGGCGGCGCTCCGGCGTACACGGCGCCCAGGTGACCACGTCCGCCGCGGGGGCCACCTCCGCCATCCGGCCGGCGATCGTCGTCACCAGCGCGGTGGAGCGGCCGTACTTGAGCGAGCGGATCATGGCCGCGGCCTCCCCGGCGTGAACCCAGCATGCCCCGAAGTCGTCGAGCCCCGCCACTTCGACGGCTCGGACGGCGGCAATCGCCTCTCGGGCTGTCCCGCGGGCGCCGGCCTTGCGAGCGGATCGGCGGGCACCGGTCCCACGGACGTCAGTCCCGCGGGTGCCGGCTCGGGAGTCGTCGGTTCGGCGGATGTCTGGTGGGGCGGTCGGCACACCGCCGAAGCTACGGGCCCCCTGTGACAGCGCCGCCGGCGCCCGAGGCCAGCGCCCCGGCCTGGGCGTCGGTCAGATGCCCCTCGCGGTGCATCCAGGCGATGGCGTCTCGGAACGACTCCTCCACCGGCCGCAGCCTCACGCCGGTGTCGGCCTCGGTGGCGGAGTTGTCGCCGGCGGAGAAGTTGAACATGTAGCCGACGCCCTCGGAGGTCACCAGCGGCGACCGGCCCAGCCTGCCGATCAGGTCTCCGACCCACCCCATCACCCGGAAGGCCGCCCGGGGCATCGGCACCGACTTCAGGGATCGGCCCGTCACCCGGCTCATCACCTCCAAGTGCTCGGCGGCGTCCAGGAAGTGCCCGAACATGATGTAGCGCTTGGGGCCCCGGCCCGGCCTCATGGCCGCGGCCACCACGGCGGCGATGTCGCGCACATCCACGAAGCTCATGACGTACCCCTTGGCCCGGGGGAACGGCTTGGACAGCCAGAGTTGCATCGGCCTGAACTGGCTGGAGCCGCCGTAGTCGTCGGGGCCGATCACCAGAGCCGGGTAGACGATCACCACCGGGTGCCCGGCCTCTTGGTGGGAGCGGGCCAGGACTTCGCACTGGGCCTTGGTGGCGGCATAGGCCGACCGGGCCTTCCCCACCGGGTGGTCTGCGGTGACCGGGTCGGTGGTGAACGGGTACAGGGCCATGGCGGTGGAGATGTGGACGACGGGGTCGCAGCCCGCGGCGACGGCCGCGTCGAGCACGTTGGCAGCGCCGGACAGGTTGACGGCCTCTATCTCGGCCGCCCGGCTCGGGTCCGTCCCCACCACGGCGGCGGCATGCACGGCCGCGTCGCAGCCGTCGACGGCTTCGTCCACCGCGGCGGCGTCGGTGATGTCGCCGTTCACGACCTCGAGGGCTTCGATGTCCACCCCGGCCCGGGCGGTGACCGTCTCCAGCTTGGCCGGGGTGCGGACCAGGGCCCGCACCTGGTGGCCGGCCTCGGCCAGGGCCCGGACGGCGTGGGCGCCGACGAACCCGGTGGCCCCGGTGACCATGACCTTCATGATCGAACCCTCATTGATTGGACCTTCATGACGGCGGCGAGCCGGACGGCGGGGCCGCCGGCCGCGGGGCCAGCGCCTCCAGGGCGTCGTAGTCGAAGGCGCCGACGCCGGCCGCGGGGTGCAGCACCTGCACGCACACGCTGGTGGCGCCCGCGTCGAGGTGCTCGCCCAGCCGGGCCTCAATGGCGGTGGCGTCGCCCCAGGCCACCATGGCGTCGACGAACCGGGGGGAGGGCTCGTCGATGTCGGACTCGGAGAACCCCAGGCTCAGCCAGCAGTTCCGGTAGCCGGGGGCCCGGGTGTAGAACTTCAAGACCCCGGCCCCGGTGGCCCGGGCCTGCTCGGCGTCACCGGTGAGCATCACCTTCTGCTCCACGTGCAGCCCGGCGTCGGGCCCCATGATCCGGCGGGCCGCCTCGGTGTGGTCGGGGGTGACGTTGTAGGAGTGGGCGCCCGCGGTGCGCTCGGCCGCCAGCTCCAGCATCCGGGAGCCCAGGGCGGCCAGCACCACCGGGGGCGGCTCAGCCGGCGCCGCCGCGGTGTAGCGGGACTCCTCCATGGCGTCCAGATAGGAGCGCATGAACGACAGGGGCTTGCCGTAGTCGAGGCCCCGCATCTTCTCGACGATGACCGGGCTGGACACGCCCAGGCCCAGGGTGAACCGGCCCCCGGTCTGCTCGGCCAGGGTGTGCGCGCCCTGCTTCATCGCCCCCGGGTGGCGGTTGTAGACGTTGGCGATGCCGGTGGCCAGCCCGATGGAGGAGGTCGCGGCTCCCAGGTGGGCGGCCTGGGCGAAGGGGTCGCGCCCGAAGGTCTCGCCCAGCCACAGGGTGGAGTAGCCGAGCTCCTCGATCCGCCGGGCCAGGGCCGCCAGCTCGGCGCCGGTGAGGGCCTCGGGCGCGGCCCACACCCCCCGCCGACCGGTCGTCGTCGCCTTCGTCATGAGTCCTCACTCGGGGCCATCATGAGTTCTCCCTCCGGCAATCGGGCGTGCGCCCGACCCTAGCGGCGGCCGACGCTAGTAGCGGTAGCCGTCGGGCTTGAACGGGCCGTCGGCGTCGACGCCCGCGTAGTCGGCCTGCTCGGGGGTGAGTCGGGTGAGCCTGGCCCCCAGGGCGTCGAGGTGGAGCCGGGCCACCTCCTCGTCGAGGCGGCGGGGCAGCGTCGTCACCCCCTCCATCCGGTCGGCGTTGGCATGCAGCTCCATCTGGGCCAGCACCTGGTTGGAGAAGCTGCACGACATCACGAAGCTGGGATGGCCGGTGGCGTTGCCCAGGTTCAGCAGCCGCCCCTCCGACAGCACGATCACCGAGTGGCCGTCGGGGAACACGTACTCGTCCACCTGAGGCTTCACCGCCGTCCGCCGCACGTCCGACATCCGGTTCAGCCCGGCCACGTCGATCTCGTTGTCGAAGTGGCCGATGTTGCCCACGATGGCCTGGTGCTTCATCTCGGCCATGTGGCCGGCCAGGATCACATCCCGGTTGCCGGTGGCGGTGATGAAGATGTCGCCGGCGCCCACCACGCTCTCGAGCCGGTCCACCTCGAAACCCTCCATGGCCGCCTGGAGGGCGCAGATGGGGTCCACCTCGGTGACGACCACCCGGGCCCCCTGGCCCCGCAGGGCGGCGGCGCAGCCCTTGCCCACATCGCCGTAGCCGCAGACCACGGCCAGCTTTCCGCCGATCATCACGTCGGTGGCCCGGTTGATCCCGTCGATCAGCGAGTGGCGGCACCCGTAGGTGTTGTCGAACTTCGACTTGGTCACCGCGTCGTTCACGTTGACCGCCGGGAACAGCAGCTCGCCCCGCTCGTGCATCTGGTGGAGGCGCATCACCCCGGTGGTGGTCTCCTCGGTCACGCCCCGGATGCCCGGCGCCGCCGCAGCGAAGAAGCCGGGGGCGTCGGCCCCGATGGCCCGGAGCCGGGCCAGCAGGGCCCGCCAGTCCTCGCCGTCGCCTTCGGCCGCCTCCGGGACTCCGCCCGACCGCTCGAACTCCAGGCCCTTGTGGACCATCAGGGTGGCGTCGCCCCCGTCGTCGAGGATGAGGTTGGGGCCGCCGCCGTCGGGCCAGCGGAGTATCTGCTCGGTGGCCCACCAGTACTCGTCCAGGGTCTCGCCCTTCCAGGCGAACACCGGCGCCCCCCGGGGCTCCTCGGCCGTGCCGTCGGGGCCGACCACCGCGGCGGCCGCGGCCTGGTCCTGGGTGGAGAAGATGTTGCAGCTCGCCCAGCGCACCTCGGCCCCCAGCGCGGTGAGCGTCTCGATGAGCACCGCGGTCTGGACGGTCATGTGCAGCGAGCCGGCAATGCGGGCCCCTGCCAGGGGGCGGTCATCGGCGTGGCGGCCCCGCAGGGCCATGAGGCCCGGCATCTCGTGCTCGGCCAGCCCGATCTCCCGGCGCCCGAGGCCGGCCAGCGACAGGTCGGCCACCCGAAAGTCACCCGAGCCGAGGGCAGTGGTCACGGGCCGGGGCGGGCGACGGCGACAGTCACGGGCCTGAACCTATCCCGACTCGGAACACAGTGAAGCCCCGCCGATTGGGGCGGCCCGAGGCAAGCGTTGGTGCTCAGTAAGAGTCGGTTACCTGCCGGGCGCCGCGCTTCTCAGAGATGCCGGGGTCCGGAAGTGTTGGTTCAGGGATCTTCAACTCCGACACCCTCCTCGGTTTCTTCGACTTCGATCTTTTCGACCTGCCCAGCCATTTACCCATAGACAGCATCTCCCATTACGAGGATCACGCCCACGACCTCCAAGACCAAGAAGCCCAGGCCCCACGTGAACGTTTTCAATTTCCTTCCCAGTATCTCACGGTTCGACTCGGCGTGACCACCCAACCACAGGGCGAGTTCGCGGTGGATCTCCGGCAGTTCAAGCGGCGTGTCCCTCTCAACGTAAGAACCGATGAGCACTCCGGCGTCCTGCACGAACCGGCCTTCACTCGGACGCCAGACCAGAACTGCCGACGTCAAGACCGCAACGAGTCCGACCACAGCAGCCACCGACCCGATGGCACCGGGCCAGCCGATGTCTACGACCCGGTTCGATGTGAAGACGAGGCCCGCAGCGAGGCCGCCAGCCAAGACGGCGGTAGAGATCAGCGTTCCGGCTCGGTCGCGGGTTTCACGCAGGGTCGACGCCTGGTCTTCAACTGCTTGAAGACCAGTCCTGTAAGCGAGTTCGTAGCCAGCCGGATCACCGAGTGCATTCATAGACATTAAATATATCTAGAAGTAGTAAAAGTTGCGCCCGGCTAGTCAGCCCGGCACCAGACGCCCGGCCTCGATCGTGGGGGCAGCCCGGCGTGGCGCCGACCGCCTCAGCGCTCCCGGTACCGGCGGGCCGCAGGACCCGAGTCGCTTCTTCTGCGCTGGGCGGCGGGGTTCACGGGCTCGCACCTATACCGGCCCGGAACACGGTGGCCTCGCCGCGCAGGGTCACCGACTCGGTGCGGGCACCGACCCACACGGCCCCGCCGGGCTTGATCTCAAGATTTTCGGCCCCTCGGTGCCTGGCCCCTGGATTCTCGAACTGTTGTCTCTCGACCTCGGAGGCGACCGCTTCTCGGCTGAAGGCCCGGGCCCGGCCCCGGGTGCATAGCAGGATGGCCGGGCCGCCGGCGACGGAGACTTCGCCGTCCACCTCGATGCGTTGCAGCGAGAACTCGGCCACGGGGGCCCGGTAGTGGGCTACCCCGTCGACCGGCGACGGCGACTGGACCTCCGGTTCGACGGGATCGGTGGAGACGACATCCAGGAAGGTCGGAATGTCGGTGGGCTTGGCGGTCAGGCCGGCTCGGATCACGTTGTCGGAGCTGGCCATCACCTCCACCCCGGTGCCGCCCAGATAGGAGTGGAGCAGGCCGGGGGCGAGGAACAGGGCCTCGCCCGGCTGCAACCTCACCCGGTTGAGCAGCAGGGCCACCGCCACCCCCGGGTCGTCGGGGTGCCAGGCCTCCAAGTCGGCGGCCAGAGCCCGCGCCGCGGCCCGCTCCTCTGCGGCTCGCCCAGCTTTGAATGCCCACTCTTCCCCCGCGGCCCGCTCCTCCACAGCTTGCTCCGCCCCGTATGCCTGGCTAGGTCCCTCGGACCGCTCGGCTCCCGGCGATCTCTGACAGGCTCGGGCCACTTCGCGGTTGAACTCGGCCGCGGCGGCCCGGTCGCGGGCCAGCAGCCAGGCGGTCAGGTCCCGGAGCCCGCCGGGGGTGGGGTCGGCGGCCAGGCGATGGCGCAAGGGGGCCAAGGCCGGGGTGTCGATTGACTCCAACAGGGCCAAGGTCCGAGCCGGGTCCCGGAAACCCCACAGCGCCTCGAAGGGGGTGAGCGCGCAGATCAACTCGGGTTTGGGCGAGCCGTCGGTGAACGACCGCTCGGGGCTGCTCCGGGGAAGGCCCAAGGCGTCCTCGCGGGCGCATCCGATCCGGGCCGCCTCGGCGTCGGGGTGGACCTGCAGCGACAGGGGCCGGGCCGCGGCCAGGATCTTCACCAAGAACGGAAGCCCGCCGAAGCGGGCGGCAGCCTCGGACCCCAGGGCGGCGCCGGGATCGGCCGCCACCACCCGGTCCAAGGGCGTCCGGGACGGCCCGACCAGCGCCGGTCCCTGGGGGTGGGCCCCGAACCACAGCTCGGCCCAGGGCCGGTCCGAGGCGGGCAGGCCCAGCAGATCGGGGATGGCCGTGCGCGACCCCCAGTCGTAGTGGCGGGGCACCCCTTCGAGCCGTTCCAAGTCAGCCCCCGAACCGTTCCGGGACAAACCGAGCCAGCTCTGATCTCGGCGGAGTGTTTCTGGCCGGTTCCAAGTCGGTCCCCGAACCGCTCAGGAACAGCCCCGAACCATTCCGGTCAGTCCCCGAAAGTGGGCGGGATGGCCTCGGAGGCGACCCGGTCCATCAGCCGGAAGTGCTCGGAGTCCTCAACGGTCTCGGCCTCGTCGATCAGCATCACCGGTATGCCGTCGTCGATGCGGTACCGCAGCTTGAGTCGAGGGTTGTAAAGGCAATCCTCGTCCTCGAAGTAGTGCAGGGGCCCTTTGTCGGACGGGCAGGCCAGGATCTCCAGCAGTCGGGCATCCAGAGTCATGCAGGGCTCTCCATTCGACGGTCTTGACAGTCGGACAACAACTTGCGGACCTCGGCTACCCGGGTCTCGACCTGGCCGGGGGTGGGGGCCTCCAGGTTGAGGCGCAGCAGCGGCTCGGTGTTGGAGGGCCTCAGGTTGAACCACCAGTCGCCGTGATCGACGGTGAGGCCGTCCAGGCGGTCCTGGGCCGCGCCGTTGCCGGAGAGCGCGGCCGCGGCCGCCTCGATCACCGCTCCGGGGTCGGCCACGTCGAAGTTGATCTCGCCCGAGGACGCGTAGCGGTCCAGCGGCGATACCAGGTCGCTCAGAGTTCCGCCGTGGCGGCAGAGGGCCTCCAACACCATCAGGGCGGCGATGATCCCGCTGTCGGCCCCGTAGTTGTCACGGAAGTAGTAGTGGCCGGAGTGCTCGCCCCCGAACACCGCCCCGGTCTCGGCCATCGCCTGCTTGATGTAGGAGTGGCCCACCCGGGCCCGCACCGCCCGGCCCCCGGCGGCGGCGATGATCTCGGGCACGGACTTGGAGCAGATCAGGTTGTGGACGATCGTCGCCCCCGGCCGGCGCTCCAGGGCGTTCCGGACCAACAGGGCGGTTATCAGCGACCCCGGCAGCGGCCGGCCGGTCTCGTCCACGAAGAAGACCCGGTCGGCGTCGCCGTCGAAGGCCAGGCCCGCATCGGCGCCGGTGTCGAGCACCCGGGCCACCAGGTCGCGCTGGTTGGCGGGCTGAAGCGGGTCGGCGGGATGGTTGGGGAAGGCGCCGTCCAGCTCGGGGTAGAGGTGGTCGATCTCGAACGGGAGGCCGTCGAACACGGCCGGCACCACCAGGCCGCCCATGCCGTTGGCGGTGTCCACCGCCACCCGCCGCGGCCTCAGGGCGGCAGTGTCCACAAAAGAGCGGACATGGGCCGCGTACTCCGCCAGCAGGTCCCGCCGGGTCCGCCGGCCCGGTGCCGCGGCGGGAAGCGGGTCGGGGTCGGCCCGGACCATGGCCTCGATCTCGCCGAGCCCGGTGTCGGCCCCGACGGGCCCGGCGGCGGCCCGGCACAACTTGATGCCGTTGAACTCAGCCGGGTTGTGCGAGGCGGTGAACACCGCCCCGGGCCGGTCCAGGAGTCCCGAGGCGAAGTACATCATGTCGGTGGAGCACAGCCCGATGTCGACGACATCAACCCCCTGGGCCAGCACCCCCTCGGCGAAGGCGGCGGCCAGCCCGGCACCGTGGGGGCGCATGTCCCGGCCCACCACCACCGACTCCGCCCCCCCGGACCGCACGAACCGGGCGAAGGCCCCGCCTATGGCCCGACAGGCATCGGCGTCGATCTGATCGGGCACCGTGCCCCGGATGTCGTAGGCCTTGAAGATCGCGCCGAAGTCCGCCATCGCCCCGCGAATCTACCGACATCGGCTCTGTTGCCCGGCCTCAGCTCATCCCCAAGCCCTCGGCCAGCCCAAGTGCAAGCGTCAGGCCCCCGGGTTTCAGGCGGTGTCGGTGAGCTCCTCGTAGAAGCGGGCCAGGAAGGTGGCCATCTGAGCCCTGGTCACCGTGTCCGACGGCGAGAACATCCCGGCCGCGGTGCCTCTGGTGATCCCCAAAGCGGCTATGCAGCCGATGCTCTCCGCGTGCGTCGAGCCCGCGGCCACGTCATCGAAGATCGAACTCGCGTCGGAGGCGGGACAGGTCCGGCCGGCCTGCCTCCAGGCATTGGCCAAGAACGTGGCCATCTGAGCCCTCGACACCGGCTCAGACGGCGAGAACATCCTCTCTGCCGTGCCCCGGGCCACCCCCAGAGCCGACACGCAATCGATCCCCGCGGCATGAGTCGAGCCCGCGGGCACGTCATCGAAGTACGAGGCCCCCGAAGACGGGCACTCCCGGCCCGCCGCCTCCCAAGTCCGGGCCACGAACGAGGCCATCTGAGCCCTCGACACCGGCTCAGACGGCGAGAACATCGTGGCCGAGGTGCCCGAGGTGATCCCCAGCGCCGCCACCTCCTCGATGCTCTCAGCGTGAACCGAACCCTCGTCCACATCCGCGAACTCAGGAGCCGGAGCCGGAGGCGGCTCAGGCGGCTCGGGATCATCCGGCGGAGGCGGCGGAGGCGGCTGGACCACGGGCTGTTGCGTCTGCTGGGCGGCCGTTCTGAGCTTGAACAGGTAGGCGGAGCCCTGGGGCACGTTGGCCCGGTTGTTGTGGTCGGTGTTGTCGCCGTACACGGTCCACCCCGCGGGCGGCGACGACACGCCGTCTCGTTTGTGCAGTGCCCAGATCTGGGCGAGCTGGCCCACCACCAAGGCGTCGTCGCCGACGAACGCCAGCCCCCGGCCCCCGAACCCGTAGCGCTGCCTCGCGTTGGAATCAGCAGCCGCGGCGGTCAGCACCCGCACGTTGTCGCCCACGCCGTCTGTGTCGTCAACCCAGCCCCCCGAGGGCTTGGTGTACACATACGCCGAACCCCGGAAATTGCTCGACCGCGAATCCGAATTGGTCACCGCGATCTTGTTCCCGCTGTCGCTGATGGCAATCCCGCTGCCGAACCCGTCGTATTTGTGGCCGAAAGTAGTCAGCTTCGCCGTCTCCGTCGCATCCTCCCAGCCATCGGCGGGCCTGGCGAACACAAACGCGGCCCCCACTGAGCCAGCCGGGATCTGCGAATCATCGCCTGTGCCCTTGTACCACCCCACCGGAGCGCCGGCCACCACCGTCGACCCGTCACCGGAGATGCCTATGCCCTTGGACCCCAGCCGCTGCTGTGTGAACCGGCCCGTCACCGACAACCTCACCGGAGTGTCGGAGTCAGCGGTGCTGGCCCAGCCATCGTCGGGCCTGGCGAACATGAACACATAGCCCTCACCCGGGCCCCCATAAGGAGCAGCCGCGGCGATCGTGCTGCCGTCACCCGAGATGGCAACGGTATTGCCCAACGCGTCGTATTTGCGGACCCTGGAGCCGGCGTACAGCCTCACCACCCCCGTCGCGTCGTCGGTGCTCGCATCAGCCCAACCCCCCGCGGGCCTGGTGAACACGAACACCGCGCCATCGCGGTTGATCCGCACCGAGTCGCGGTCCACCGTATCGACGCGCTCCCAGTGCGGGGCGCCCACCACGATCGTGGCCCCGTCATCTGACACCGACAGGCCATTGCCGAAATTCACCGCCCCCAACCCAGAGCCCCCATTGCCCGGCGCGCTCGTCGGACCCGGCTTCAGCGTCGCATCTGGCGTGTTGTCGTTCGCCCAGCCCGCCGTGGGCTTGTTGAACACATAAACCTGCCCCACGCCGTTTACCGACGAAACTCTCTCACGGCTGGCCGCCACCACGATCATGTCGCCCACCAACTCAACCTCCCAGCCGAACCAGCCGCCGCCCGCCGTGACGGGCGAGTCCAACCGGGCCAACTGAGCGCCGCTGTCGGCGTCGAACACATACACCGCACCCGAACCGGCCCCATCGCCCGAACCCGTGACAGTGGAACTGTCGGCCCACGGCGCCCCCACCACGATCACCTCGTCATCAGCGTCCAGATCAACCCCGAACCAGTCATTGGCCGTGCCGTCATCATCAGCCGTCATCGAACGGGCCTCCACCCAGGCGTCCTCCCACGGGTAATGGCCCGGCGAAGTCACATGAATCGTCACATCAACCGTCGCCGTGTCCGCGCCGTCCGACGCCGACACCCTCACCCGATACACCCCAGAGCGCGTGTTCGACTTCAGCGAAATCTGCCCAGTCGACGAATCAATCTCGAAGAAACTCGCGTGCAACGGGGCCCCGTCCGACAGCGAATACGTCAACGTATCCCCGTCAGCGTCGTACGCCTGCACCGGCGGACCCGCCTTCGTCTGGCCCTCGCCCACCGCCAGCAGCTTCACCGCCGCCAAGTTGGACCCGCTGTCAGCCTCCAAGAACTCAGGCGCCGCCGCCCGAGCCGCCGACGCCCCCACCACAACCGCAGCCGCCGCCGCGACCGCCGCCACGACAACCCGCGACACCGCCCCGGGCCGCCCGACCCTCAAACCCAGCCATGACACAACGACAGAACCCATGGATGCAATCACTCCTCAGAGCTACTTGGAAGTAGAGGCCACACCAGCCCATATTTCGGACACAGATCAAGCAAATTAGCCCCCCCCCCCCCCCCGAAAGTCAAATCGGGAGGCGAATTATTTGCCACCACCGCTAAAAAGAGGGCGCGCGCAGAGTCGCAGTCCGGGCCGGGCGGGTTCAGCCCCCTTGGGCCATCTCCTCGGCCGTGGCCACCCCGTCGCCGTCCATGTCGGCTTTGAGCCTGGGGTAGTCGGAGGACGAGCCGAACTCCCAGAAGTCGCCGGCGGCGGCCCAGGTCTCGTAGATGCCGCGGTAGCCGGCTGGCGACTGGAGCTCGGCGGTCGTCTTGGCCTCGACGCCGCCGAGGTCGTTCTCGTCGCCGGCCACCGATCCGGTGGCGTAGCTCCCGGTGAGGTCCCTTTCGTTCCAGCCGATCAGGCCCCCGGTGGCGACGTGGCCCGTCACCGATCCGGTGGCGGAGCTGGTGCTGACCGCGCCCCGGTTCACCCCGGCCAGGCCGCCGACCATGTCGCTGCCGGTGGCGTCGCTCGAGGCGTGGCTGTCGCTGATCGTACCCCGATTGACCCCCGTCAAACCGCCGATGACCCTGGACCTCGCCACCACCGACCCCGAAGCGGAGCTGGCGGTGATCGTGTTCTCGTTGGCGCCCACCAGCACCCCGACGACGAGCACTCCCGTCACCTCGGCGTCGGCGCGGCTCCGGTTGATGGTGCCGACGTTGTAGCCGTTGAGTCCCCCGACGTCCCTGTAGCCGACCAGGGCAACCGCTACTGGCCGGGGGGCGGGTACAGGCCTCGGCGGGCTTGGCGGCGGATTCGGAGGATGTCGCGGAGCACGGCCAGGCCGGAGCCGATGCCCACCGTCGACGCCCGGCGGCCGCCCGGCGCCTTGCGGTAGTCGGCCTCCACCGGCACCTCCCGCAGGCGGTAGCCGTGCCGCTCGGCCAGATACAGCAGCTCGATGTCGAAGGCGAACCCGTCGATGGTCCCGGCCTCCAGCAGGGTGCGGGCCGCGTCGGACCGGAAGGCCTTCAGGCCGCACTGGGTGTCCAGGCAGTCAATGGCCAGAACCCGGCGGGCGATCAAGTTCACCACTCGGCTGCCCGCCGACCGCAGCCGGGATTGCTCAGGCCGGGCCCGGGCCTCGGGGTGGCGGCGGTTGCCGATGGCCACGTCGCATCCGGCCTCGACCTCTGACACCACCCGGGTCAGATGCTCGGGCCGGTAGGAGAGGTCGGCGTCGGTGAAGGCCACCGTGTCCCCGGTCGCCGCCCCCATCCCGGCCCGGACCGCGGCCCCCTTGCCCCGGTTGGCACCCATTTTGACCACCGAGTCGGGCTCGGCCCGGCGGGCCGCGTCGGCGGTGCCGTCGTCGGAGCCGTCGTCGACCACGATGATCTCGGCGCCGCCGTCGGTCGCCAGCTCGGCCAGCCCCGCCCGGAGGGCCGCCACCGTGGGTCCGATGCGATCGGCCTCGCGATAGGCCGGGACGACGACCGAGAGCCGCATCAGCGGGCCGACCCCCGCCTCGCCCGCCAGACCAGCCACGCCGCCCACGCCAGCCCGGCTGTGGTCAGCGCCATGGCCACCAGCTCCACCGGGCTGCGGCCGTACTCGAGGGTCACCTCCGGCGCGGTGGGCACCACCGCCATCAAGTTCGGGGTCACCCGGTAGGGGCCGTCGGCGCCGGCCGCCGACCAGTTGGGGAAGTACGAGGCCCGGACCAGAACCGGCGAGCCGGTCCGGTCGACCCTGAACGAGATCGACTGGTTGCCCCAGGAGAGGTCGCTCACCGCGGCCGGCTCTACCGCTCGCCGGGGAGCTATCTCTCCGAGCCGGTCGGTCAGAGCCTCCATGACCGCCACCCGGCCGGCCGGGGAAGCCCGGGCCGCGGCCACTTCGGCCTCCTCGCCGAGCTCGGCGAGGCTCAGGGTCGGCCATCCGTCGGGGCCCTCGGCGGCCAGCACCGGGCCGTCGGGGATCTGGAAGGCCCCGACCGAGACCTCCAGCCAGTCGTAGCCGGCGCCCTCTGAGTCGTCGATCACCACCGGCAGCTCGTCGAGGCCGACGACGAGATCGCTGTCGGCCACCTCGAAGACGGCCCAGGGCCCCGACCCGGCCACCTCGCTCAGGTCGGGCTCGGCCCGGGCCTGCTCCAGGGCCGGCTCGGAGAAGGCCAGGTAGTAGCGGACGCCCATGCGCTGGAGGTGATCGACCCCGGCGGCCACGTCGACCTCGTAGCGGTACGGGAGATCGCGCTGCGACCTCGACGGGGCCGCCGACAGCTCCGACTGCATGAGGAAGTGATACGGGGTGGTGGCCGACGCCTCGAAGTAGAGGCCCTCCATGGAGCCGATGCAGCCGTCGGTCCAGTACGGCAGCAGCATCGGGGCCATGGGGGTGCCGTAGGACCCGAGCCGCTCCTTGTCGTACTCCCACAGCGACCGGCCGCAGCCGCGTTCCCGGCCCACTTCGGCCATGGCGTCCACCAGGGCAAAGTACTCCGAGGCCCCGCCCCCGGCCTTGGTCCGGTCCCTGCGCTCGTAGCCCTCGAAGTTGTACTCCACCCAATATCCGCCCAGGTTGAACTGCTCGGTGCGCAACGGCCCCCACTGGTAAACCCCCTGGTCGTTCACCCGGCCCCCCGGCAGCGAGCGGAGGGGAAGCCCCACCGCCACCAGCACCGCGGCCACCCCGGCGGCGGCCACCGCGGCGGCAACGGCGGCCGGCAGCCGCCGGGCGGGCTCCTTCGGCGCCGGCGCCGAGCCCGACGGATCGGCCGCAGCCGGGGACCTCGACCGGCGCAATGCGGCCCAGGCGGCCGCGGCCAGGCGGCCAGCCGCCCGGCTCGCCTCGCTCAGGCCGATCGCTGCCATTATGTATATCGAGAAGTAATAGAAAGGCAGTATTCTCACGTTCCAGACCGGCACATCCACGTTCCACAGGCTCGCCTCGTTCAGGAGCACGAAGACCAGCGCCGTCAACAACGCGGTCAGGGCCAGGGCCATGCCGAAGGGCACCCGGTTCGGGGATCTCCGGAAGATGCAGAGCACCGCCCCCACGAAGGCCATGGCCACGAAGAGCTGGAAAGGGGGGTCGTTGGCCAGGAAGTCGTAGTCGAGGGAAGTGCGGGACCACAGCGCCGGTCCGTAGTCGGTGGCGAAGCGGGTCCGCAACGACACGTCGGAGCCCGACTGCCCGAACCAGCCCATGTCGTTGAGCAGCCCCCGGTTCCACAGGAACGGCAGCACCCACCAGGCGCTCAACAGCCCGGCCAGAGGCCCCGCCACCAGCACCCAGCGGAGCCGGTCCCGGACCCGGAGCCGAGCGAACAGCAGAAAGGCCAGGGTGAAGGACAGGGCTAAGACGGTCAAAAAGAGGTGGGTGAGCCCGGCCAGGGCCAGCAGAACCCCGGCGACCACCCGGCGGCCGCCGGCGGTGAGCCCCCGGGCCGCCGCCCCCATGTAGAGCACGGTCGCCAGCAGGCCGAGGGAGTAGGCGAACTCCCCCGACATGGTGGACATCAGGTTGCCGCCGTAGATGTTGAACGACTGGTCGAAGATGAACGGGATGGCGCCGGCCGCGGCCAGCGCCGGACCGGGGAAGGCCAGCCCGCCGAGCCGGGCCATGAGCCAGGCCGCGGCCGGGAGGGTGGCGACGCCGGCGATGGCCACCAGCTTGAAGGCGACGCCGTAGGGAACGGGGGTGACCAGCACCGCCGCCGTCGCCGCCGCGGCCACCACGGGCAGGCGAGCCCCCGCGGACAGGCGGCGCACCCCGAACCAGACCGCGGCCGCCGCGGCCAGATAGACGAGGACGGCGACCGGCAGGCCCAAGCCGGCCTCGACCATCACCACCAGCAGCGACGGGATCACCATGTAGAAGGTGAAGGCCGGGAACCCGGCGTACCAGTCCTGGGTCCAGCCGGTGAGCCGCAGATCCCCCAGCAGCACGTCCCGCAGGTAGGCCGGGGCCCACACATGGGCGCCCAAGTCGCCGCCGGTGGGGGTGGTGTCGAGCAGCCACGTCCAGGGCCTCAGGTTGCCGACGACGAACAGCGTGACCCCGACGACGATCGCGCCGGTGACGACCCGCTGGACCCTGCCCTCAGTCACAGCGCAGCCGCCACTGCCCTCAGTCATGGCGCGCCGGACGCGGCACAACCGCCGCTGCCCTCGGTCATGCGCCGCCAGCCTCATCGACGGCACTGCCCTCGGTCATAGCGCCAGCAGGGACACGACCGTCACCGCGTTGAAGGAGACGTGGGACCAGACGGCCGGCCCGAGCCGTCCCGTGCGCCACACCATCACCCCGTGGACCGCGCCCACCAAAAGCAGGGCCGGGAACTGCACGAACTGGAAGTGCGAGACGGCGAACAGAACGGAGGTCGAAGCGATGCCGACGGCCGGGCCCAGCCGGTCGCGCAGCGCCCCCTGCAGAAGGCCCCGGTAGAAGATCTCCTCGGCGAGGGGGGCCCCCACCACCGTCATCACCCCCACCGCCATCACATCGACCGGGCCGCCGACCTGATCCATCAGCGCCCGGGCCGGCGCCCCCACGTCGAGGTCGCCGAACCACCGGAAGATGGGCGCATAGAGCAGGGGCAGGACCACGAGCTGCAGACCGACTCCAACCGCCGCTCCGACGCCGACGTCTGAGGGCCGCATCCGCCAGCCGAGCTGGGCGCTCCAGTCGAGCCCGGCCCGCCGGGCCAGCAGCGGGGCCCCGACCAGGCCGGCCCACAGGGGGATCTGGGCCGCGGTCAGCCAGACCAGCGGGACCTGGCCCCGGCCCGCGGACGGCTCCTCCCCCAGGGTCGCCTGCATGGTGGCGCGACCCAGCCCGCGGCCGATCTCGGAGCCGATCTCGTAGCCCCCCGCCGAGATTATCCAGACGACCGCCAGGGTGCTGGCCACCAAACCGGCCCCGAAGCCGGCCAGCGCCCACAGCAACCGCTCCCGAACCGGCACGGCCGCCAACCGTACTCACCCCTCCGCTCCGGCCCGCCCGCCGCCGAGTCATTCTCCGGCGGGCGGGCCCGGCCAGCCGGGCCTGATCCCGCGGGCGGCCGCCGCCGATCCCGCGGGCGCCACCGAGCAGCCCCGGGCTGATCCCTCGGGCGCCACCGAGCGGGCCGCCCGCCGATCCTCGGGCGCCACCGAGTGTCTCGGCCTGCCGTTAGCCTGTCCGCATGGCCGACAGCCAGGGCGACCCCCCGCCCCCGCCGCCCCCGCCCGAGGGCGAGCGGCCCAAGCCCGCGGGCCGGGGCCCCGGGCAGCAGAGGCCGCAGAACCGGTCGCGCTTCGTCGTCTGGGTGATGCTCGGCGCCCTGCTGGCCGTCTTCTTCGCCACCACGATGATGCCGGGCGAGAACCGCACCGAGATCTCCTACCCCGACTTTCTGGCCCGGGTCCGCGGCGGCGAGATCGTCGAGGGCGAGTACAACAACAACAACGGCGGGATCAAGGCCGCCGACGACGCCGGGAGTCTGTACTCCTCCAACGGGCCCCTGCCCCTGCCCGACTCCGACATCGCGCTGATCAACGAAAGCGTCACCGACGCCGAGGGCAACCCGACCTTCCGCTACGACACCCCCCAGACCAACTTCCTGCTGGGTCTGCTCCCCCTGCTTTTGCCCATCAGCCTGCTCATCCTGTTCTTCTGGTGGATGCAGCGCCGGGCCACCGGGCAGATGGGCAGCATCATGTCGATCGGGCGGAGCCGGGCCAAGACCTACACCACCGAGCGGCCCAGCACCACCTTCGAGGACGTGGCCGGCTACGACGGCGTCAAGAGCGAGATCACCGAGATAGTCGACTTCCTCAAGCAGCCCGACCGGTTCTCCGAGATCGGGGCCCGGGTGCCCAAGGGGGTGCTGCTGGTCGGCCCGCCCGGCACGGGCAAGACGCTCATCGCCAAGGCCGTGGCCGGCGAGGCCGGGGTGCCGTTCCTGTCGGTCACCGGCTCGGACTTCATGGAGATGTTCGTGGGGGTGGGGGCCAGCCGGGTCCGGGACCTGTTCGAGTCGGCCCGCAAGATGGGCAAGGCCATCATCTTCATCGACGAGATCGACTCCATCGGCCGCAAGCGGGGGGCCGGGCTGGGCGGCGGCCACGACGAGCGGGAGCAGACCCTCAACCAGATGCTGTCGGAGATGGACGGCTTCGAGGGCTCCGAGGGCATCGTGATGATGGCCGCCACCAACCGGCCCGACATCTTGGACCCGGCCCTGCTGCGCCCCGGCCGCTTCGACCGCCAGGTGGTGGTGCCGCTGCCCGAGCTGTCGGACCGCCAGGCCATCCTGGAGGTCCACATCAAGGGCAAGCGGGTCACCGAGGAAGTGGACCTGAACGTGCTGGCCCGGGGCACGCCCGGCATGAGCGGGGCCGATCTGGCCAACCTGGTCAACGAGGCCGCCCTGTCCGCGGTGCGCGACGGCCAGGACGCCATCGGGCCCGCCCACATCGAGCAGGCCCGCGACCGGATGCTCATGGGCCAGAGGCGCGAGTCGATGGCGCTGTCGGACGAGGAGAAGGAGGCGATCGCCTACCACGAGGCCGGGCACGCGGTGTGCGCGGCGGTGCTGCCCACCGCCGACCCCCTCCACAAGGTGACGATCATCCCCAGCGGGATGGCCCTGGGCATCACCATGCAGTTGCCCGAGGAGGACCGCCACATCTACCGCGAGGACTACATACGGGACCGGCTGGTGGTCATGTTCGGGGGGCGGATCGCCGAGGAGCTGGTGTTCGGGGTGGTGAGCACGGGGGCGGCCAACGACCTGATCCAGGCCACCGGCCTGGCCCGGTCGATGGTGCGGGAGTGGGGCATGTCCAACGAGATCGGCCCCATGGCCTGGGGCTCGCAGAACCAGGTGTTCTTGGGCGAGGACCTCATGCAGACCCGCGACTACAGCAACGACACCGCCCGGGTGATCGACGAGGAGGTGGAGCGGATCCTGCGGGACCAGCAGAGCCGGTGCCGCGAGGTGCTCACCGAGTACCGCCACGGCCTCGACCTGGTGGCCCGGGCCCTGCTCGAGCACGAGACGATCAGCGGCGGCGAGGTCGAGCGCCTCATCGAGGTGTCGCGCTCGGTGCGGGCCAGCGCCGCGGGCGCCGACGGCAGCCGAGGCGGTGACGGCGTGGAGGCGGCGAGCCCCTTCGACGGCGCGGAGGACTTGGAGCTGGGCGGGCACCCCCGACGGTGACCGGCCGCGGGCGAACCGGCTCGCCGCCCTGAGCCCCCGGCAACCGTGGACCGGCTCGTTCTGATCTTCGGCGCGGTGGCGGTGGCCGGTCTGGTGGCGCTGGCCGTCGACCGGGTCCGCTCCGGCTCGCGGCGGTCGGCCGCCCGATCCCCGGCAGCGGCTTCGCCGGCTCATCACGTGCCGGACCGGCTCGACCGCGGCGATTTCGCCCGGCCCGACGCCGGGTGGCTGGTGGCCGTCTTCACATCTGACACCTGCTCGACCTGCGCCGAGGTGTGGCGGCTTGCCCGCAAGCTGGAGTGCCCCGAAGTGGCCGCGCAGCAGGTCGAGGCCAAACGGGAGGCCGCTCTGCACGCCCGCTACGGCATCGACGCCGTCCCGCTGGCGGTGATCGCCGACCGCGACGGCGTCACCCGGCGCAGCATCGCGGGCCCCACCACCGAGGCCCAGCTCCGAGCGGCCCTGGCCGAGGCGGCCGAAGACACCGACCCCCGCGTTTGACACCGACCCTTTCTCGCGTTTTCTGAGCAAAAAACGTTGCTATACGCCAACTTTTTGCTCAGAAAACGCGAGAAGGGGGGGAACCGCCCCAGGGGGACCCGAGGGGACGCCCGGAGGGGGCGCGCCGGGGGGGAGGCGGGGGTTAGGGGACTTCGGGCAGGGGGGTTACCTCGCCCACGGCGACGCCCATGGCCGCCGTCCGGGAGGTGAGGCCCACCAGCTCCCGGGCCGCCACCACCGGGGCCGACGACACCACCTCCAGCACGAATCGGTCCGGGGGCGGCTCGGCCGGGACGCCGGGCGCCGATCCCTCAGGCCCGCCGGGGGCCAGCAACGCCCTCAGCTCGTCCACCGGCAGCAGGACCCGGCGGCCGGGGGCCAGCTCGATCTCGGCGATCACCTCGCCGCCCACGTCCAAGGCGATGGTGGCGATGCCCGTCGTCGACGGGTTGACGATGATCACGCTGGACCCGGCGGCGGCCGGGTCCGGGTCGGGGTTGATGGACTCCACCGGCACCAGCCAGCGGCGGGCGGCGCCGTCGGCGGCGGCCGCCGCGGCGGTCCCGACGACGCGGTCCGATCCGGGGGCGACGGGTCCGGCCCTGGCCCCGAGCACCACGCTGTCCAGCGACACCGCCACCGGCACCCCGTCCAAGGACTGCACGATCAGGCTCAGCGGACCCATCCCGGCCAGGCGGTCCATCTCCGACAGGTCCACCACCACGGTCCGGCCCGGCCGAACCGTGGTCTCGATCGGGTCCGGCGCCGAGGTAGGGACGCCGGGCGCTGTCCCGCCGGCCAGGATCTCGATGTCCACCTCGGCCGACAGCTCCTCCGACAGGTTGGTGATGGCCACCAGGTCGCGGCGGCCGGCCACCGCGGCCGCCAGCGGCAGGTGCCAGAGAGGGGCGCCGCCGGGAATGCCCGGCGCGACCCGTATCCCGCGCCCGGCCGCAGGGCCGTTGGCCGCCTGGAGGCGCGAGACCGAGAGACGGCCGGCCACCACGTCCACCGCCACCGCCACCGCCGACGCCACCGTCACCTCCTCGGTCACGTCGATGGCCACCACCTCCCCGGCCGGGATCACCACCCCCTGCAGGGAGTCGGGGCCCACGTCGGCCGCGAACTCGACGTCGGCCACGGCGTCGTCGGGGAACGGGTTGAGCAGCATCACCACGAAGCGCTCGCCTTCGGCCTCGAACCGGGTGGCGCCGTAGGGGACCACCCAGCTCTCGGCGGCCCGGGTCAGGCAGGGCGAGCGCCCGACCCCGCCCACCAGGCCGGTCACCGTCTGTTCGACCACCACGTCGGAGCCGTTCACCTCCACCACCGCCCCCACCCATTGGGCGCCGGGCACGGCGTCGGCCGGGGCCAGAACCGTCCGCCCCCCCGGGGGGACGTCGACACCGAAGTCGGCGCCGGCCACGTCCACCCGCCCCCCCGGGGCGACCGACACCCTCGCCGTTCGGGGCTCCGAGGACCGGCTCAAGATCTCCACGGTCAGCTCGGCGGCCCCGCCCGGGCCGCTGCCGCCGGGGCAGAACCAGGTCGTCACCGGGTCTTTGGCCACGGCCAGAGCCGACGGCCGGGCCCGGGCCCGCTCGGCCACGGAGCGGTCGACGCGGTCCACCGCCAAGCCGAGGGCGATCAGGCCCCCGACCACGGCCAGCGCCAGAGTCCGTATCACCCCCACGGGGCCGTCCTCACCGAATCACCGCCCTCACGGGGCGCCCTTCATCGGGGCGGCCCTCGCGGCGCGGCCTTTCACGAGGCCGCCCACCGGCCGCCGCCCTCGCACGAGGTCGCCCACCAGCCGCCGCCCCCACCGTCAGCCGGTCCGGTCCATCCGGCGGCGCAGCCACCCCCCGAGCAGCACCAGGGGGGCGGCGACCTGGATCATCTGGGTCAACTGCCGGGCCCTGGGGGCCGAGTAGGACAGGACGGCATCGCCCCCCTCGGCGGGGACGTAGACGGAGGCCCAGCCCAGGCCGTCGCGCCGGGCCGCCCTGGTCCCCTCGACCTCCAGCCGCCACCCCGGCGCCGGGGTCTGGGCCACCAGTATCTCGGCCCCGTCGGGAACGGGCCCGGTCAGCGACGCGGCCCGGCCGTCCAGCACGGGCGCGCCCGGGCCCAGCGGCGAGGCCTCCAAATCGGCCACGGAGTCGATCCCGTCGTCGAAACCGCCGGCGAAGGCGGCCCGGACCGGCACCCAGGCCGTGTTCACGAAAACGCTGACCGCGCTGTTGGTGCCCTGGAGCCGCTGCAGGTCGAGCTGGTCCCCGAACCCCTCAACGACGGCGACGGGCGCCGGGCGGGCGTCGGCGGCCGAGCTGAACGGGGCCGGCGCCAGCCGGTCGAGGAGGACCACGTAGCGGACCCCGAAGCCGGCCAGCAGCCGGCCCGCCCGCGCCGTGCCGCCCGACGCGACTTCATCGATCACGCCGCCCAAGAGGTCGGCCCGGCCCGGATCCACCGGCCGGTGGCGGTCGAGAACAGTCGCCGCGGCGCCGGTCGCCGCCCAGGCCATCCCGTCGTCGAAGGGGCGCCCCTCCACCGGCAGGAACTCCGGGGCCCCGATCCAAAGCACCCGATAGTCGCCGACCTCGGCCGGGGCCTCCAGCACCAGGGCGTCGCCGTGATGGCTGCGGGCCAGGCCCCAGCGCCCGTCGAACAGCAGCGGGACCGCGGGCAGAACGGCCAGAGCCACCGCCGCCGCCGTGGCCGGCATCAGGACCCGCCGCCATACGGAGCGGGCCAGGCGAAGGTCGTGCTCCACCGTCAGAACGGCCAGTCCGCACAGTCCGGCCAGAGCCGCCGCCGCCGGGGCCAGCAGCACCGGCGCGTCGGGCAGCCCGGCCGGGATCAGGCCCCGCTGAGCGGTCAGGGCCAGCCCCCAGGAGACCAGAGCAACCATCCACAGCCGGACGGCCATCTCCAGCCGCCAGCCCCGCCCCACCAGCAGCGGGATCGCGGCCGGAACGGCCAGCAGGCTCACCAGCGAGCTGGGCTCGTCCGGGCCGACCGCGAAGCGCAGCAGGTCGGCGAAGGAAAGCTCGCCGGCCGAGCCGTTGCGGCCGTCGGCCGCCATCCCGGCCAGGGCGGCCCAGCTCGGCCCGGCCTCGATCAGATCGAAGACCACCGGCGCGGCCATCAGCGCCGCCACCGGCAGGGCCAGCACCAGCGCCACCGGGTAGCGGACCGCGCCCGCGGGCCGGCCCGCCACCAAGCCGCCGGCCACCAAGCCCGCGGCCATGGGCGCGGCCAACCCCGCGCCGGCCGGCAGGAACAGGGCGGTGAGGCCCATCACCGCTCCCACCGCCACCCCCGAACGGCCCAGATGGACCAGAGGCCGGCTCGGGGGCCGGAAGGGGGCCGCCGCCCCGGCCCGCAGCAGCGCCCCCAGCATCCACGGCGCCGCCGCCACCGCCACCAGGCCCGCGATGGAGCCCCCCGCCACCGACTGCGTGGCCAGGGGGATCACCGCGTAGGCCCCCAAGGCGCCGATCTGGGCCCGCCGGGAACCGGCCTCGGCCAGGAGCCGGTAGGCCCCGACCGCCCCGACCAGGACGGGGGCCAGCACCCAGACGGTGCGGGCCAGCCCCGTGCCGCCCCCCAGCACCCATCCCAGCGCGCCCAGATAGGCCAGGCCCCCCAGATTGGACGTGGGGGCGCCGGTGCCCCGCTCGCTCCACCCCCCCCACCACCCCCCGATGAGGTCCCAGGCCGAGGCCGGGAAGGCGGCGAAGTCGCCCACCGCCGGGACGCCGGAGCCGATGAGCGTGCGCGACCCGTAGACGAGAAAGGCCAGCACCAGGGTCCAGGCGATCCAGGTCGCCCGGGCCGAGCCGGTGCGGAAGGTGTTGAGGAAGCCCTGACGGGCCCCGCCCAGCAGGCCGTCCCGGCTGTCGCGGCCCAGCCGGTCCCGCATGAAGTTCAGCACCCGGATGCTGCCGAAGTGCTGAAGGGCGGTGACGTCGGCCGGGCGCGCCGACCGGATGCGGGCGTTGGCCCGGCGGCGCTGCAGCACGCCGTCCAGCCGAGCCAGGTTCCACGTCCACGACGAGAAGATGTCGCGGATGCGCCCGATCCGGCCCGTCACCGCCGCCACCAGAATCTCCGCCGCCGACATCACCAGCAGCAGGGGGACGGTGACGGCCAGGGAGATCCGGCCGTGGTTCACCAGCATGGCCCGCAGGGCGTGGCGGACCCGGGTGCGGCGGACGTCGTCGATCCGGCGCCGGGCCACCAGGCCATGACGGTGGCGCACCACCGCATCGGGGGCCACCAGCACCCGGGCCCCGGTGAGCTGGGCCCGCCAGCAGAGGTCCACATCCTCGCCCCGGAAGGTGATGGCCTCGTCGAACCCCCCCAGGGTCTCGAACAGGTCCCGGCGGATCAGCATGCAGGCCGAGGGCAGGGCGAACACGTCGCGCACCGCGTCGTGCTGCTCCTGATCGAGCTCGCCCTCGGCCACGACCCCGGCCGAGACCCCGAACCGGTCCACCTCGTAGCCGACGTTCTGGAGCACCTCGGGCCGGTCCCAGTCCACCAGCTTCGGGCCGACGACGCCGGCGTTGCTCCGCAGCGCCTCGGCCACCATGGTGCCGACCGCGTCGGGCGCCAGGGCCACGTCGTCGTGGCAAACCAGCAGGAAGGCCGGGCCGTCCCGCAGGCCCAGGGCGGTGTTGGCCGCGGCCGGGAATCCGCCCGAGCCCCGGCGGGCCTCGACCACGGCGGCGGCGGGCAGGATCGAGCCCACCGGGCCGGCCAGCCCGACGCCGGCGGCGTCGACGACGGCCACGGTCAGGCGCGGGTAGTCCTGGCCGGCCAGCGACTCGAGGGTCTCGGCGAACCACGGGCCGGGGGCGTGGGCCACGACCACGGCCAGCACCGACGGCACCGCGTCGCGGGCCCCAGCGCCGGCGCCCCCAGCCCCAGCGTCCAGGGCCCCGGCGCCCCCAGCGCCAGCGTCGCGGGCGGGGGCATCGCGAGCAGCGGCATCGGCGGGGACCACGATGGCCGAAGGCTAGTTGTCCCGATGCCGGGGTCCCGGTGTTTGCCGGGGCCGGGGCAGGCTGCGGGCTCGGAGCGCCCCCGTTGCCCCAAGACGGGCAGCGGTGGGTAGGGGGCGGCAAGCGTCAGGCGGCCTCGGAGCGCCCCCGTTGCCCCAAGACGGGCGGCGGTGGGTAAGGTTCGCGCCGATGCCCAGCTTCGGGGAGCCCCGGTAGGCAGTTCCGTGCGCGCTCTCGTAACCGGCGCATCGGGGTTCGTGGGCCGCCACCTGGCCGTCCATCTGCGGGACCTCGGAGACGACGTGATCCCCTCCGGCGCCGACGTCACCGACCCCGAGGCCCTGGACCGGGAGCTGGACCGGCACCGGCCCGAGGTGGTGTACCACCTGGCCGCCCAGTCCGACGTGGGCCGGGGCTGGGCCGACCCGGTCCGAACGCTGCGGGTCAATGCCGAGGGCACCCTCAACGTGCTGGGCGCCTCCCGGAGGGCCGGGACCGCCCTGGTGGTGGCGGCCAGCAGCGCCGAGGTCTACGGGCCGGCGGACGAGGCCGAGCTCCCCTTGGGGGAGGACGCTCCCCTGCGCCCTGCCAACCCCTACGCGGCCAGCAAGGCCGCGGCCGAGATGATGTGCCTGCAGGCCCGGTTCGGAGCCGGGCCCGACGTGGTGCGAGTCCGGGCCTTCAACCTCATCGGACCCGGCCAGGGCGCCGGCTTCGCGGCCTCGGCGCTGGCCGCCCAGATCGCGGCCAACGAGCGGTCCGGCGGCGACCGGGTCCTCGTCGGCAACCTGGAGGCCCGGCGCGATTTCACCGACGTCCGCGACGCCGTCCGGGCCTGTCGGCTCCTGGCCTGCCACGGCTCCGCCGGCGAGGCCTACAACCTGTGCAGCGGCGCCGACCGGCCCGTCCGGGATCTGGCCGAGATGCTCATGGCCGTCGGCGGCCGGCCGATGGAGCTCGTGGCGGACCCGGACCGGTTCCGGCCCTCAGACATCGCGGTCCGCCGCGGCGATCCCGGCAAGCTCCGGGCGGCAACGGGCTGGAGGCCGGAGATCCCCCTGAACCAGACCCTGGCCGACCTCCTCGAGCACTGGCGGGCGGCCGAGCGGATCGAAGCCCCGGCGGCGGGGCGCTGACAAAGGAGCGTCGTGGAAAGACGGGCCCTCATCACCGGCCTCACCGGCCAGGACGGCTCGTACCTGGCCGAGTTCTTGTTGGACAAGGGGTACGAGGTCATCGGCATGGTGCGCCGCAGCAGCACCGTCAACCACGAGCGCATCGCCGGCATCCTCGACCGGATCCGCCTGACCCCCGGCGACCTGTTGGACGAGGTCTCGATGATCGAGATCCTCCGCACCTACCGGCCTTCGGAGGTGTACAACCTGGCCGCCCAGTCGTTCGTGCAGACGTCGTTCGGCCAGCCGGTGGCCACCGGCGAGACCACCGCCCTGGGGGTCACCCGGCTGCTCGACGCCATCCGCCTGGTCGATCCCGAGATCCGCTTCTACCAGGCCAGCTCGTCGGAGATGTTCGGGAAGGCCGCCGAGGTGCCCCAGAACGAGCGGACCCCGTTCCACCCCCGCAGCCCGTACGGCGCGGCCAAGGTGTACGGGCACTGGATGACCGTCAACTACCGCGAGTCGTACGGGCTGCACACCACGTCGGGGATCCTGTTCAACCACGAGAGCCCGCGCCGGGGCATGGAGTTCGTGACCCGCAAGATCAGCCACACCGTGGCCCGGATCAAGCTGGGCCAGGCCGCCGAGCTGCGGCTGGGCAACCTCGACGCCCAGCGGGACTGGGGCTACGCGGTCGATTACGTGGACGCCATGTGGCGCATGCTCCAGCAGGACGAGCCCGACGACTACGTGATCGCCACCGGCGAGACCCACTCGGTGCGCGACTTCGCCAAGCTGGCCTTCGAGCACGTGGGCCTCGACTGGGAGGAGTACGTGGTGGTGGACGAGCGGTTCATGCGCCCGGCCGAGGTCGACTTCTTGGTGGGCAATGCCGACAAGGCGGCCCGGGTGCTGGGATGGAGGCCCCGGACCTCCTTCGGCGAGCTGGTCGAGATCATGGTCGACGCCGACTTGGCCCTGCTCGGATCCGGCGGCGCTTGAGCCCTCACCGGATGAGGTTCCAGGGGCTGCCCGACCCTGACGCTCGCCGGGGATGACGCTCGGGTGATCACCGTGCTGTCCGGTGGGGTCGGGGCGGCCCGGTACCTGGCCGGCCAGGTTCTCGTCACCCCGCCCGAGCGGGTGGCCGCGGTGGTCAACGTGGCCGACGACGTGACCCTGCACGGACTGCGGGTGAGCCCCGACCTCGACACCATCGTCTACACCCTGGCCGGGCTGGTCAACCCCTCCACCGGCTGGGGCCGGGCCGACGAGACCTGGAGCGCCCTGGGCGAGCTGCGGGCCTGCGGGCTCGACGCCTGGTTCGCGCTGGGCGACCGCGACCTTGGCACCCACCTGTTCCGCACCTCGCTGCTGGCCCAGGGCCTGCGGCTGAGCGAGATCACCGCCCGCATCGCCGCCGCCCGCGGCCTGAGGTGCCGGGTGCTGCCCGTCAGCGACGACCCGATCGAGACCCGGGTCACGCTGGCCGCGGGTGAAGGCGGCGGGGCCGAGGTCGGCTTTCAGGAGTACTTCGTCAAGCTGGGCCACGATGTCGCCGTCTCCAAGGTCCGCTTCGACGGGATCGAGGCGGCCCGGCCCGGCCCCGGGGTCCTGGAGGCCATAGAGTCGGCCGACGTTGTGGTGATCGCCCCGTCCAATCCGGTGGTGTCGATCGAGCCGGTGCTGGCCGTGCCCGGCATCCGCGAGGCGGTGGCGGCGCGGCGGGGCGGCAACGTGGCCGTGTCGCCCATCGTGGCCGGGGCCGCCCTCAAGGGCCCGACCGCCCGGCTGCTCCGAGAGCTCGGGTCGTCCGCCGACGTGGCCTCGATCGCCCGCCTCTACCGCGACCTGGTGTCGGCTCTGGTGATCGACGAGGCCGACGCCGCCCGGGCCGGCGCGGTCGCAGCCGAAGGGGTGCGGCCGGTGGTGGCCCCGGCGGTCATGTCCTCGCCGGAGGCGGCGGCCGCCCTGGCCCGCCGCACCGTCGCCGCGGTGTCAGACGGCGCCGGTCGGTGAGGCCGACACCGTGGCCGACGCGGTGATGGCGGAGATCCCGGCCCGGCAGCCGCGACCCCCGACGGCTTCGTGACCGGCTGGGGTGAGGCCGGCGCCGTGAGGGTGGAGGTGCCGTGAGGTTGGAGATCCTGGCCGTGACCGGGATCGGCGAGATCGCCGCCGGCGACGACCTGGCCGCCCTGATCGCCGCGGCCGGCCCCGACCTGCGCGACAACGACTGCGTGGTGGTGACCCAGAAGGCGGTGTCCAAGGCCGAGGGCCGGGTGGTGGCCATCGGCGGCGATGGCCCGCAGTCCCTCATCCAGAGGCGCAGGGAGCTGGTGGAGGGCGAATCGGCGCGCATCCTGCGCCGGCGGGGCGATCTGGTCATCGCCGAGACCCGTCACGGCTTCGTCTGCGCCAACGCCGGCGTCGATCTCAGCAACGTGGCCGACGGCTGCGCCGCCCTTCTCCCCGTCGACAGCGACCGGTCGGCCCGGCGGATCCGCGACGGCCTGCGGGCCCTCACCGGAGCGGAGGCGGCGGTGGTGGTCTCCGACACCTTCGGCCGGCCCTGGCGGCGGGGCCTCACCGACGTGGCCATCGGCTGCGCCGGGATCGCCGCGGTGGTCGATCTACGGGGCACGGCCGACGCCGGGGGCCGGGAGTTGGCCGCCACCGAGATGGCGGTGGCCGACGAGATCGCGGCCGCGGCCGAGCTGGTCATGGGCAAGGCCCGGGGGGTGCCGGCCGCGGTGGTCAGAGGGCTGGACGAGGACTGGTTCCGGGACGGGTCGGTGGCGGGTGAGATCGTCCGCCCCCCCGCCGACGACCTGTTCCGCTGACTGCGGCTGCCGACGACGACCTTCTCGGCCTCGTTGTCTGACTCAGCCGTTCGCCGCTGCTCCGGCGGCGGTCAGGGCTCGGGGGAGTCGTAGCCGTGCGGATGGCGGCGCTGCCAGTTCCAGTGGTCGCGCATCATGGCGGCCAGATCCCGGCGGGCGGTCCAGCCCAGCTCGGCGGCGGCCCGGCGGCAGTCGGCCCAGATGGCGGCCACATCGCCGGGACGGCGGCCGGCCAACGTGTAGGGAATGGAGAAGCCCGCCGCCTCGGACGCGGCCGCGATCACCTCCAGCACGGTGTGGCCCCGGCCGGTGCCCAAATTGTAGGCGACCGCAGTTCCGGTCGTCGGGGCCGCCGAGCGCTCCGGGGCGTCTAGAGCGGCCACATGGCCTTCGGCCAGATCGACGACGTGGATGTAGTCGCGCACCGCCGTGCCGTCGGGGGTGTCGTAGTCGCTGCCGAAGACCTCGACCCGGTCGAGGCGGCCGACGGCCACCTGCATCACATAGGCCGCCAGGTTGGCGGGCACTCCTCGGGGGCTCTCGCCGAGGGCTCCCGAGGGGTGTGCCCCCGCCACGTTGAAGTAGCGGAGCAGGGTCACCCGCAAACCCGATGAGGCGGCCGCGTCGGTCAGGATGCGCTCGCTCATCTCCTTGGAGGCGCCGTAGGGGTTGAGGGGCGGACCCAATTCGGTCAGCTCGGTCACCGGCGCCTCGGCCGGTTCGCCGTACACGGCCGCCGACGAGCTGAACACCAGTCGGTTCACGCCCCGCTCGGCCATCACCTCGGCCACGCAAATGGTGGAGGCCAGGTTGTCGCGGTAATAGGCCAGGGGCCGCTCCACCGATTCGGCCGCGCTCTTGCGGGCGGCCAGGTGGACCACCGAGTCGATCGGGTGGCAGTCGAAGATCTCCTCCATGGCGGCCCGGTCGCCGACGTCCGCCGCCACCACCGGCACCGAATCGGAAGTGAGCTCGCGGACGGCGTCCATCGCCCGGGGCGAGGCGTTGGAGAAATCGTCCACGACGACGGCGTCGCGGCCCGCTTCGTGCAAGGCGACCACGACATGGCTGCCCACATAGCCCGCGCCGCCGGTGACCAGCGTCGCCATCAGCGGGCCCCGGTCTCTCCGGCCACCGGCGTCGCCATCAGCGGTTCCCGAGTCCTCTGGCCGCCGGGGTCGCCATCAGCGGCTCCCGAGTCCTCTGGCCGCCAGCGCCGCCATCAGCCGTCTTCGGGCCCGCCGTCGGGGGTCCGGGCCCCGCTCAGTGACATTCCCGGCTCGACGGCCGCGCCGGGCCCCACCACCGACCCGCCGGTCACCCGGGCCCCGGCCCCCACGACGGCGCCCGGGCCTATCACCGAGTCGGCGACCACCGCGCCCGGCCCCACCGAGGCCGCGGCCTGCACCGCCGCGTTGCGCACCACCGCGCCGGGCCCCACCCTGGCGCCGTCCATCACCACACTGCGCTCCACCGCCGCGCCGGAGTCGACATCGGCCGAGGCCGCCACCCCCGGCACCGCCGGGCCGCGGGTCCCGTCGATGAGGTCGAGTTGGGCGGCCAGGTAGCTCTCAGGAGTGCCGATGTCGATCCAGTACCCGGCGCCGTCGACGGCCCACAGGGTTCCGGCCGCGGCCAGCTCCGGGAACGTCTCCCGCTCTATCGACACCGGCCGACCGGCGTCGATGCGGTCCAGCACCGAGGGCTCCATGACGTACATCCCCGCGTTGACCCACCCGGCTCGGGCCGGACCGGGCCTCTCGGCGGCACCGGGCCCCTCATCGACTGAAGGCTTCTCGGCCGCGCCGGGCGCCTGGGCAGCCGGGGGCTTCTCGGTGAAGGATCGGACCCGCCCGTCGTCGTCGGCCACCACCAGCCCGTAGCGGGAGGGGTCGTCCACCTCCACCAGTTGGATGGTGGCCTCCGCCCCCCAGCGCCGATGGCGGTCCCAGAGTCGCCTCACGTCCAAGTCGCTGATCACGTCGCCGTTCACCGCCAGAAAGGTCTCGTCGAGGCAGGCGGCCGCGGCGGCGAACCGGATGGCGCCGGCCGTGCCCAGAGGCTGCGGCTCAACCGCATAGCTCAGCTTCACTCCGGCGCAGACCCCGCCCGGATAGGCGGCCTGGAACGACTCGGGCTTATAGCCCAGCGACAGCACCGCTCCGTCCACCCCGCCGCGGGCCAAGCCGGCCAGCACATGCTCGATCATGGGCCGGTCCACCACCGGGAGCATCTGCTTGGGCGTCGTCAGCGTCAGGGGCCGGAGCCGGGTCCCGAGCCCGCCGGCCAGGACGACGGCCTTCATCCCTGATCGCCCTGGTCACCGCCTGTGTCGTCGGGTGCGCCGTCGGGCGCCTCGCCGTCGGGGGCGTCTCCGCCGTCGGGCGAGTCGCCGGTGTCATCGGGCTGGGGGAGGTCTTCCAGGATGTCCTCGAAAAGGTCGTCGGGCTGAAGCTCGAGCTCGGGACCGGTGGAGAGCTGCTGCAAGGACGCGCCCGCGGCGGCCAGCAGCCGCTCCTCGGGCGGCGGGGGCAGCTCGGCGCCGGCCGGGGCCCGGGCGATGGTGAACGCCTCGCCGTCGGAGAGCAGCACGATGTCGTCGAAGTCTTCGGTGTACTCCGCGACCGGCCCCGCGGTCACGTCGGCCAGAGCGAAGCGGGCCACCCGGATGACCGAGGGCTCTCCGTTGCAGTCGGCCCCGGCTTCGAGCACCCCGATGCCGGGGCCGCTGATCTCTTCGGTGTCGACGAAGGCCCCCATCGACTCCAAGAAGACGCCGAGCCGGGCCTTCTCCCCGGCAGCGGAGCTGTTGAACGGGTGGATGTGGATCACGCCGTCTTGGTGGGAGTGGATGCCGTGCGGGTCGTACTGGCTGGTGAAGGCGGGCAGGAAGCGGTCGCAGTCGTAGACCCCGTAGGCCGAGTGCCAGTGGTCCTGGCCCACCCGGGGCGCGGCCGGCGCCTCCCGGGACTGGCGGGCCAGCACCACCAAGACCACACCCAGCAGCATCACCAGGGCGACGGTCAGGGGAAAGCCCATGGGCCGTCGCTCCCCGGCCCCCCGCGAGGAGGCCGCGGCCCGCACCGCCCGCTGGATCTTCTTGGACGATCCGGGCGGCGAGCTGCGGATGGGCCCCTTGGCGGAGCCGGGCTTGGCCACGGCCGATCACGCTACCGGCTCGGGTCAGGCCTGCGGGTTCGCAGCTCCTCGAAGAGCCCGGCGTAGGCGGCGGCCGCCTCGGTCGGGGTCGTCCACGACTCCACGAAGGCCCGGCCCCGCTCCCCCATGGCCCGGCGGCGGTCCGGGTCGTCGATCAGCGATCCCAGGGCGGCCGCGAAGCCGTCGGGGTCCTCGGGGGCGACGGCCACCCCGCCGCCCGCCGCCTCCACCAGGCGGGGTATCTCCGTTCCCGGGTCGGCCGACGCCACCACCGGCCGGCCCGCGGCCATGATCGAGAACAGCTTCGAGGGAACGCTGATGGCGGCCAGTCCGCGCCGGAGGGCGATCACGTGGACGTCGGCTGAGGCCAATACCTCGCTCAGCCGCTCGGGAGGCTGGAAGTCGACCACGACGAGGTTGTGGAGGCCGGCCGCGGCCGCCTCCAGTCCGGGCCGGGCCGAGCCCGAGCCGTTGACGACGAACACCACGTCGTCTCGGTCTCGGAAGGCCCGGGCCGCGGCCACCATCAGCTCCAGCGGCTGGGAGAGGCCGACGTTGCCGGCGTACATCACCACGGTGCGGTCCCCGAGCGAGTGCTCGGAGCGGTAGCGGGTGAGGCGGGACCGGGGCCGGACGCGGTCGGCGTCGACGAAGTTGGGGATCACCCGCAACTGCGTGGCCCAGCCCGGGTCCAGCTTGGCGGCCACGTTGGCCCGCTGGTCCTCCGACAGGACGGTAACCGCGGCGGCCCGCCGGTAGAGCCATCGCTCCAGCCCGGCCGCGGCGGCGGCGCTGCGAGAGCCGACGGCGCCGACCGCCGCGGCCGCGTCGGGGAAGATGTCCTGGAGGTTGAGCACGAGAGGAACCCGGTGCCGTCGGGCCGCGGCCCAGCCGACGGCGCCCAGGGTGATGGGCGGCGACATGGCCAGGACGCCGTCGGGCCGGGCCCGGCCGCTCACCCCGGCCAGCAGCCCCAGCCCGGAGAACCCGGCGAAGCCCAGGGCCCGGGCGGCGACGCTGGCCTTGGCCGTCGGGAAGGGGTGGACCCGGGTGATCCGGCCCCACTGGGTCGGCTGGCTGCGCACCAGCCTGCCCCCCCAGCCGTCGACGATCCGGTGGTGCTCGTACCACGGCAGCGAGGTGACGACATGGAGCCGGTGCCCGGCCCGGGCCAGCTCGTCGCCGATGGCGGACATGACGACCCCGGTGGGGGCCACGTCGGGCTCGTAGTGGGGACAGACCACCAGCAGGCGCATCAGAGATGGACTCCCGCCGCCCGGCGCCGGCCACCGCATCGATCACCGGGGCGCCGTCGTCGAACTCGGCGCACGGGCCTAAGCCTCCGCCGCCCGGCGCCAGGCCTCGGTCAGCCGGGCCGCGGCCCGTGCGGGCGCGTACCGGAGGGCCCGGGCCCGGCCCCGCTCCACCCGCCTGCGGGCCTCCGGCGACCCGGACAAGACCTCGTCGAGGGCATCGACCCAACCGTCCAGGTCGTCGGGATCGACCAGCGACCCGGCGTCGCCCGCCACCTCGGGCAGGGCGGCGGCGGCGGCGGCCACCACCGGGGTGCCGGCGTGCATGGCCTCCAGCACCGGCAGCCCGAACCCCTCGTAGCGGGAGGGGAAGGCCACCGCGGCCGCCGCCCCGATGAGCCGGTGCAGCCTGCCCGCCGGCACCCGGCCCAGATGGACGACCCCGGACCCGCCGCCGACCAGTCCGGCCACCCGGGCGTGGGACCGGCCGGGCGAGCCGGTCAGCACCAGCTCGACGTCGGGGTGGCGGCGGCGCAGGAGGCGGTGGGCGGCGATGAGCAGCTCGTGGTTCTTGTGGGGGTGGGTGACGGCCGGATACAGCACGAAGGGCCGCTCTCGGCCCTCCCCCTCCCCGGCCGATCCCCCGGCGCCGATTCGGCCCGCGCCCGCGTCCCCGGCCGCACTCTCGGCGCCGACAAGCCCGGGAGCCGCCGCCCAGGTGGAGGAGACGACGGCGACCCGCTCGGGGGGCACCCCGAGACGGTCGGTCAGCCGGTCGGCCACCCATTGCGACGGGACGGTGACCAGGCGGCACCGGCGGACGCTGCGGGGCACCGACCAGCCCAGATAGCGCCGCTTGACCGCAGAGAAGTTGCCGGGCAGGTCGATGGGCTGGATGTCGTGGACGGCCACCGCCGCCGGGGCCGTCCACCGCTCGGGCAGGCGGCCCCCGAAGTGGTGGACCAGGTCGTAGCCGGCCGAGCGCCGGGCCAGCCAGGTGGACTCCAGCGCCAGCCGGACCGATCGCCGCCGCCCGCCGTAGGGGGCCTCGTGGCATCGGAAGGCGCCCAGCTCCCGGTGAGCCTCCGCCGCTCCCCGGAGGGCGGCCACCTCCACCTCGATCCCGGCGGCGCCGGCGTCGGCCACCGCGGCCAGGAGCCGGGAGGCGTACTCCTCGCTGCCGCCCACGTCGCCGGGCACCATCCAGCACAGGTTGGTCAGCACGCGGATGCCGCGGTCGGTCACCGAACCGCCCCCGGGGTACCGGCCCTCGGCGGCGCCCGAAAGAGTCCGGTCGGTCACGAGAGGGCGTCCTCGTAGCCGGCCCGAACTCCGGCCGCGGTGGCGGCCCAGGAGAACCGGCGGGCCCGGGCCAAGGCCGCCGACGACCGGCGAGCGCGCTCCGCGTCGTCGCCGACGACCCGGTCGATGGCGGCGGCCAGGGCGTCGGGGTCGGCGGGGTCGACCAGGCCGGCCGGGTCGTCGCAGATCTCGGCCGTGGCCGTGGTGGAGCTGGTGACCACCGGCGTGCCCCGGGCCATGGCCTCCAGCACCGGCAGGCCGAACCCCTCCAGCAGACTCGGGAAGGCGAAGAGCCGGGCCGCGGCGTACAGCCCGGCCAGGTCGGGGGCGGGGACCGGTCCGAGCCTCAGCACCTCGCAGCCAGCGGAGGCCAGCAGGGCGCCGAGAGCCACCCCCCAGCCGTCGGGGCCGGCCAGCACCAGCGGCGCCCGGGTGTCCGTGCGGGCCATGGCGGCCAGCAGGCCGGGGAGGTTCTTGCGGGGCTCGACCGTGCCGACCCACAGCACGAAAACGTCCGGCAGCCGGTACCGGGCCCGGACCCGCTGCACCTCGCCGGGGTCGACCGCGCCGGCGGCCACCCCGAGCGGCACCACCCGTATCCGCGCCGGGTCGAAGCCGGCGGCGGCGCAGTCGTCCGCGGTGGCCCGGGAGGGCGCCAGCACGATGCGGGCCGAGGTCCGGGCCAGCTCCAGGGCCCGGTTGAAGAAGCGGACGCCCCGCTTGGTGAAATGCTCGGGCCGGTGCCGGAAGGCCAGGTCGTTGACGGTCACCACCAGAGCGGCCCGCCCCGGGGGCGGGACCGCGCCGCCGGCGGCGTGGACGACATCGACGGGGCCGGTGAAGCGGGTTACCGAGGGCCGCCGCAGGTAGTGCCAGGCGTCATAGAGGACGGGCCGGGGCAGGGGCACGGCCCGGACCGGCGCCGGCGGCGCCAGGTCGGCGGGAGGAGGACGGCGGTGCCGGGCCGAAACGCCCACCACCTCGACGTCGCCCCGCTCGGCCAGCGCTTCGAGGGTGCGCACCGTCGATACGGCCGTGCCGCCCGGCACCCGGTGCCAACATTGCTCGACCACCGCAGCGACACGAAGCACGCCAAGCCGCTCTCATAACCGGGAGGCGAACCAGGCCACGGTGCGCTCCACGCCGTCCCGCAGCCCGACCTCGGGCTCCCAGCCGAGACATCGGCGGGCCCGCCCGATGTCGGGACACCGCCGCCCGGGATCGTCGGGGGGCGGGTCGCCATGGGTGATCGGCGAATTGGACCCGGTCACCTCCAACACCAGGTCAGCCAGTTCCGCCACCGTCACCTCGTCGGGGTTGCCGATGTTGACCGGGACCCGCACATCGCGGTCGAGCAGGGCCAGCAAGCCCCTGACCTGGTCGTCGACATAGCAGAAGCTGCGGGTCTGGGCGCCGTCGCCGTGGACGGTGAGGGGCAGGCCCCGCAGAGCCTGGATGATGAAGTTGGACACCACCCGGCCGTCGTCGGGCCGCATCCGGGGCCCGTAGGTGTTGAAGATGCGGACGATGCGAGTGTCCAGCCCGTGGTGGCGGTGGTAGGCCATGGTCATGGCCTCGGCGAACCGCTTGGCCTCGTCGTACACCCCCCGGGGCCCGACCGGGTCGACGTGGCCCTGATAGGTCTCAGGCTGAGGGTGGACCTGCGGATCGCCGTAAACCTCGCTGGTCGAGGCCAGCAGGAAGACCGCCTCCTTGCTCAGGGCCAGGCCCAGGCCGTTGTGAGTGCCCAGGCTGCCCACTTTGAGGGTCTGGATGGGCATGCGCAGATAATCGGCCGGCGACGCCGGGCTGGCAAAGTGCAAGACGGCGTCGACGGGCCCGCTCACGTCGGTGAACTTCGACACGTCGTGCTCTATGAACTCGAAGCCGGGACGGCCGAGCAGGCCGGAGAGGCTGTCGACGGAGCTGGTGGACAGGTTGTCCACACACACCACCTCGTCGCCCCGCTCGAGCAGGCGCCGGCACAGATGCGAGCCCAGGAAACCGGCGCCTCCGGTTACCACGGCCCGGGCCATCAGCCCCGTCCGGTGACTTGATAAGTGAAACCGCAGCTCCGCCAGGCGTCGCCGTCGAGTATGCCGCGGGCGTCGATCACGTGGAGTTCGGCCATGACCTCGGCCATCCGAGCCGGATCCAAGTCGGCCAGCTCAGGCCATTCGGTGGCCACTACGAAGGCGCCGGCGCCCCGGCAGGCGTCGTAGGGGTCGAACTCGACGGTCACGCCGGCCATGTCCACCGCGGTCACGACCGGGTCGTAGGCCTTCACCTTGGCGCCGGCCGCGACCAGCCGCCGGGCGATCTCCAGGGCCGGGGAGTCCCGAGTGTCGTCGGTGCCGGCCTTGAAGGCCAGGCCCAGCAACCCGATCCGGGCCCCGTCGAGGGTGACCCGGTCGGCCACCTTGGCTACCACCCGATCGATCTGGTCGTCGTTTTGGGCGATGGCGCCGCGCAGCAGCGAGAAGTCGTATCCGGCGCTGGCGGCCAGAGCGACCAGCGCCCGGCTGTCCTTGGGCAGGCAGGATCCGCCCCAACCCGGACCGGGCTGCATGAAGTTGACGCCCACACGGGGATCCGCGCCCATGCCTTCCAGCACGGCAGCGATATCGGCGCCCACCGTTTCGCAGAGGGTGGCCACGGCGTTGACGAAGCTGAGCTTGGTGGCCAGAAAGGCGTTGGTCGCGTACTTGATCAGCTCTGCCGAACTCGGTTCGGTGACCAGAACCGGCACCGGCAAAGGCTCATACAGTGCGGCCACTTTGGCTGCCGAGGCCTTATCCGTGGCGCCGATGATCACCCGGTCGGGCTTCATGAAGTCGTCAATGGCCGTGCCTTCCCGCAGGAACTCCGGATTGGAGACGACCGCCGCATCGGGCCTGCCCAGCGCCTCGAACAACGTCTGAGAGCTGCCCACCGGCACTGTCGACTTGGTCACCACCACCGCGCCCGGGCTCAGATGAGGGCCGATATCGGACGCGGCCGCCAGCAGCCTCGAGATGTCAGCCGAGCCGTCGGGCCGGCTCGGGGTGGGAAGGCAGAGGAACACGAGATCGGCCCCGGCCACCGCCGCGGTCGAATTCACTACGAACGACAGACGGCCCGAGTCCAGCCCCTGGCGCACCATCTGAGGAAGTCCCGGCTCGTGGAAGGGGACTTGTCCCGAGCGGAGCCGGGCCACTCGGTCCTCATCGATGTCGGCGCAGACGACCCGGTGGCCCATGGCGGCCAGGCAGGCCCCGGTGGTCAAGCCCACGTACCCGGCGCCGACGACAGCCACCCGGGCCGGCTCGGTCACCGGCACGACCCGCCCGCGGACACGACTCCTCCAATCACCGGCACAACTCGCCCTGGGGAGGACGGCCGGAGGTGGCCACCCTCGAGTCAACGGAGGGCTGGAAAGTCTCTATTCCCGCCGAAGGCAGACTCAGAGGCTCGGTCGAGATGATCGGATCCGCGGTGGTGGGAGGCGGCGCGGTGGTGGCCGCCACTCCGGGGGAGAAGACCAGAGCGGGAAGGGCTTCCGGCCGGCCCTTGGCGGCCACTGTCGCCTCCATGTCGCTGTAGGGGGTCTGGAAGAGGAACAGGATGCCCCGGTAGTCCCGGCCCAAAGCGACCACCACCCGGGACATGTCGGCCACTTCGACCACATAGGGCACCGGGTCCAAGTAGGTGGCGGTCAACAGGGCCGCGGCCCGCTCGTCGGGCCCGTGCATCACAACCGTCTCGGGAATGGGCGAGCTCTGCTGCGACCGGCCGGAGATGACGAACCCCTCCCCGGTCAGCACCTTCACCGCATCCTCCAAGTCGTCGGCGTCGGCGCCGGTCAGCGTCAGCGACACGTCCGGGGGGCGCACCGAGTCGGCCGCGCCCCGGAACACGTCAAGCGTCGGCTCGTTGGCCTTTTTGATCAACGCCTCTCCCTGATAGGTGCCGTCGGGCCGATAAAGGGTATAGATCTGAAGCCCGTGGCGGTGGAGGTTGTCGGGATTGAACCCGCTGAAGGCCTGACCCAGATCCACCAGCTCGGCCAGGGTCAGGTTCTGGTCTAGGACCACGCTGGAGGCGCCGGCCTCCAGCAGGGGGCGCAGGGTGGACAGGCTGCGGGCCCCCCGGTCGATCGCTCGATCCAAGGCCAGCACCAGGAAATCCTGCTGGCGCTCGATTCGCCGGAAGTCGTCGCCCCCGGTGATCACCCACCGGCCGTTCACCTGCTCCTGATAGGTGCGGCCGCGCACGTACTGAAGCGCTTCCACGCCGCCGAGGACGTGACAGCCCGGTGTGAGCACGTTGAGCCCGGAGCCGAAGTCGCGGGCCGGGTGGGGGAACCAGACGGGAACCCCGCCGAGAACGTCGACGACCTCGCGGAATCCCAAGAAGTCGATCTCCACGTAGTGGTTGATCACCACGTCGAAGGTGGTGCTCACCGTCTCGACCAGCAGCTCGGGTCCGCCGATCCACAGCGAGGCCGCGATCTTGTTGTCGGCCGCGCCGGGTATCGACACCCACAGGTCCCGGGGTATCGACAGCACCCAGGCCGATCCCGACACGGGGTCCAGTCGCAGCAGCATGATGGTGTCGGCCAGGCTCCGGCCCTGCTCGTCCACAGGACGGCCGATCGTCACCGGATCGGTGGGGTCGAGGCCGCGGGCGCTGTCGGTGCCGACCAGCAGGAAGTTCACCGGCTCCCCGGGAGGGGTTTCGCTGACCAGCACTGGCTGCCCGAAGCGATCGGGCCCGATCGGCACTCTTTGGAACTTCAAGGCCCCGCTGTAGAAGGTCGAGACGAACCAGGCCGCCGTCACCGCTCCGGCGATCACGGCCAGGGACAGGACGACCACGAGGCGCTGCGGCCATGTGCGCCGCAGCACCACCCCGGTTCTGCCCGACACGGGGGGCCATCTTAGCCGTTGCCCGCCCCCGGCCCGGACCGGCTCGGACGGAGGCGGATCACATCGCCGGCATCGACGAGGTGCTCCGCTCCGGCCGCGATCACGCTCAGGCGGCCGAGCCGGTCGATGTCTCGGGCTTCGCCCACGATGGGGGGGGCGCCCGCCCGCTCCACCCTCACCCAGCGGCCGATGGTGGCCGACGCGGCGCGCAGCTCGCGCCGAGCCCGGCCCGGATCGGCCAGATAGGCGGGCAGTTCGCCCAACAGGCGGGCCAGGAACCGGTCCCGGTCCGCGGCAACGGCGCCGGCCTCGGCCAGCGAGGTGGCGCCCGGCTCATCGGGGACGGGGCCGAGGTTGAGCCCCAGGCCCACGATCACCGCCGGCCGGGGCCCGTCCACCAGCTCCGAGAGCACCCCGGCCAGCTTGCCCGGCGCGAGGGGATCGTCGATGACCAGGTCGTTGGGCCATTTAGCCAGCACGGGGACGGTCAGAAGGGCCGAGGCCGCGGCCCGGGCCGCGGCGGTCACCGCCGCCGTGGGGCCGAACGCCTCCGGGGCCGGGCTGGGCAGCCGGAAGCTGGCCAGCAGCGAGCGGCCGGGGGCGTCGCGCCAGCGGCGGTCCAGCCGGCCCCGCCCCGCGGTCTGGCGGTCGGCCACCAGCAGGCAGGCGGAGGCGTCGCCCCGGCGGGCCTCGGCGGCCAGGTCCCCGTTGGTGGAGCCGGTCACGGCCACATGGCGCAGCGGCCCCAGACCGGCCCGCCGGGCCGCCTCGCCGCTTAAAGCCAACGCGGTCGGCGCTCTCATGGTTTCCAGTCTGCGCCTACCCTGCTATCCATTGCTCCCGTGTTCTCCAAGGTCCTGGTGGCCAACCGGGGCGAGATAGCCGTTCGGGTCATCCGGGCCTGCCGGGAGCTGGGCGTCGGCACCGTCGCCGTCTACTCCGAGCTGGACCGGAACGCCCTTCACGTCCGGCTGGCCGACGAGGCCTACGCCCTGGGCGGCCGCACCGCGGCCGAGAGCTATCTCAACGCCGAGGCCATCGGCGCCGTCCTGGACCGCAGCGGCGCCGAGGCGGTTCATCCCGGATACGGGTTCCTCAGCGAGAACGCCGGGTTCGCCCGCTCCGTGGCCGAGAGGGGCGCGGCCTTCGTCGGCCCCGGCCCCGAGGCCATGGAGATCATGGGCGACAAGATCTCCTCCCGCCGGGCGGCCGAGGGGGCCGGCGTGCCCGGCGTGCCGGGCACGGCCGAGCCGATCACCGGGCCCGACCAGGTGGAGGCCTTCGGCGCGGCCCACGGCTGGCCGGTGGCCGTCAAGGCGGCCCACGGCGGGGGCGGCCGGGGCATGAAGGTGATCGGGGACCCCTCTGAGGCCGCCGACGCCATCGAGTCGGCCCGGCGCGAGGCCCGGGCCTACTTCGGGCGCGACGAGCTCTACCTGGAGCGCTACCTGACCGCGCCCCGCCACGTCGAGGTCCAGGTGCTGGCCGACGGCCACGGCCGCTGCGTGCATCTGGGAACCCGCGACTGCTCGGTGCAGCGCCGCCACCAGAAGCTGATCGAGGAGGCGCCCGCCCCGGGGATCGACGCCGCCACGGCCGAGGCCATGGGCCAGGCCGCGGTGGCGGTGGCTCAGAGCTGCGGATACGTCAACGCCGGCACGGTGGAGTTCCTCTATGAGGCCGGGCGGTTCCATTACTTGGAGATGAACACCCGACTGCAGGTGGAGCACCCGGTCACCGAGATGGTCACCGGGATCGATCTGGTGGAGATGCAGCTTCGGGTGGCGGCCGGCGAGCCTCTCCCCCTCCCCGACGACACCGTCGAGATCAGAGGCCACGCCATCGAGGTCCGCATCAACGCCGAGGACCCGGCCGGGGGGGCCTTCCTGCCCTGCCCGGGCCCGATCACCGCCCTGCGGCCGGCCCAGGGCTTCGGCGTCCGCTGGGACGGCGGCTACCAGGCCGGCGACGAGGTCAGCCAGTACTACGACAACCTGATCGGCAAGCTCGTCGTGTGGGGGCGGGACCGGGACGCGGCCATCGCCCGGGCCGTCCGGGCCCTGGAGGAGACCGCCGTCGCCGGGGTGGCCACCACCATCGGCGCCGACCTGGCCGTCCTGCGCCACCCCGATTTCGCGGCCGTCGCCCACTCCACCAACTGGGTGTCCGAGCACCCGGACCTGGCCCCGGCCGACCCGGCCGCGGCCGATCCGGCACCGGCCGAGCCGCCCGACGGCGACGGGGCGGCTCGGGTCCGGCGCGACATCGACGTGGAGGTGGACGGCAAGCGCTTCAGCGTGTCCATGTGGGTGCCCGACTCCGCCGGGGATGCGGCCGGCGCCCCGGCCCGCAGGCGAAGGGCCCGGGCCCCGGCCGCAGCCGGCGGCGGCGACGGCCATGTCGCCGTCGGGATGCAGGGCACCATCGTCCGAGTCCTGGTGGCGGTGGGCGACGCCGTGTCGGCCGGCGATCCGGTGGTGGTGCTGGAGGCGATGAAGATGGAGAACCACGTCACCGCCGACTCCTCGGGCACCGTCACCGAGGTCAGAGTGGCGGTGGGCGACTCGGTGGGGGCCGGAGACGTGGTGGTGGTAATCGGCTGAGACGCGTCTGCTCGGGGCTGTTACCGGGCTGAACGTGGAGGGGCCGGAGACGTGGTGGCGATCGGCTGAGACGGCCCGAAGCGGCCGGGCTCACTCGGCCGCTTCGGCCAGGGCCTCGGACAGCGTCGGATGCACCAGCAGGCTCTCGTGGATGTCGCTCACGGTCAGCCCGTTGGTGACGGCCACCGCGATCACCGAGATCAGCTCGGCGGCGTGGCGGCCGACGATGGAGCCCCCCAGCACCACCCCGGTGGCCGGGTCGGACACGATCTTGACGAAGCCCCGGGGGTCGTCGTTGATCAGCGCCTTGGGGGCCGACGCGAACGGGACCTTGGTCACCCTGATCTTGCGGCCCTCGGCGAAGGCGTCGGCCTCGGCCAGGCCCACGTCGGCGATCTCGGGCTCGGTGAAAATGGCCGACGCCGCCTTGTCGTAGTCGAGGTGGCGGTGCGACCGGGCCGCGCCCGACCCGAGGGCGTGCTGGGCGATCTTGCGGCCCTGCATGGACGCCACCGACGACAGCGGCAGTCGGCCCGACAGGTCGCCGGCCGCATAGATGTGGGAGACGTTGGACCGCAGGAAGGCGTCCACGGGCACGTAACCGTCCTGGCTGTGGACCCCGGCCGCCTCCAAGCGGAGCCGCTCGCTGTTGGGGACCGAGCCGATGGCCACCAGGGCGTGGCTGCCCTCGATAACCCGGCCGTCGTCGCAGCGCACCGTCACCCCGTCGGCGCCCCCGGCGGCGGAGACGGCCCGGGCCCCCTTGAGCAGGCGGACGTCGCTGGCCATGAAGTCCTCCTCCAGGGCGGCGGCCACCTCGGGGTCCTTCTCGGGCAGGACCTGCTGGCGGCTAACTATCAGGGTCACCTGGCTGCCCATGGACCGGAAGAGGTGTACGAACTCCACCCCGGTCACGCCCGAGCCGATGACGACGATGTGGTCGGGCAGCTCCTCGGGCGGGTAGCAGTCCCGGGTGGACAGCACCCATCGGCCGTCCACCTCGGCCCAGTCCGGTATCCGGGGGCGGCTCCCGGTGGCCAGCACCACCACGTCGGCGTCCATCTCAGTGGTGTTCTCGCCGGACTCCACCCTCACCCGGTTGGGCCCGACCAGCGATCCGATCCCCTCCATCATCCGCACGTTCTGGCTCTCCAGAAGGGACCTCACCGAACCCTCGATCCGGGCCTCGATGCGGCGCAGGCGCTCGGCCACCAGGCTCAGGTCCACCTGCGAGCCGGTCTCGGTGAGCCCCATGCCCATGGAGCGGCGCAGGAACGACTGGGCGTTGCCGGTGGCGATCATGGCCTTGGACGGGATGCAGTCCCACAGATGGGCGGCGCCGCCGATGGTGTCGCTCTCCACCAGCGTCACCTCCGCGCCGAGGCGGGCCGCAGTGGTGGCACAGGAGTTGCCGGCCGGGCCGGCCCCGATGATCACCATGCGCGTCATGCCGGGCCTCAGGCTACCGATTCGCCCGCTCGCCCCGCCGCAGCACCGCCCGAACCCGGTCACCGCCGCCCGGCTCGGCCTACCCGCCGGACAGCGCCGATCGGTGGGGCGGTACCGTGGCGGGCTGTGAAGCGGACCGCGGCGATCCTGATCGCCGCCATCGGCGCCGCCGGGATCGCCGCCCGGTTCACGCCGGGATCGCCGCTGTGGCTGGACGAGGCCCTGTCGGTCAACCTGGCCTCCCTGGGGCTGGCCGACCTGCCCGCCGCCCTGCGCCGCGACGGCCATCCGATCCTGTACTACGCGCTGCTGGGGTTCTGGATCGACCTGATCGGCGACGGCGACCGGGCCGCCCGCGGGCTGTCGGGGCTGTTCTCGGCCACCGCCGTGCCGGTCATGTGGGCGGCCGCCCGCCGGCGGGCGGGCCCGAAGGCGGCCGCCTACACGGCCGTGCTGGCGGCCGCGTCGCCCTTTCTGATCCGCTACGGCTCCGAGGCCCGCATGTACGCCCTGGTGGTGCTGATCGCGGCGCTGGGCTGGTGGGCCACCGAGGCGGCCCTGGAGAAGCCCTCGGGGTGGCGCCTGGCGGGAGTGGCGGCCGCGGCCGCCGCCGGCCTTCACACCCATTACTGGATGATCTGGCTGGCGGTCGGGACGGCGGCGGTCCTGGCCGTCGGCTGGATCCGCCGCCCCGAACGGCGGAGGGCGCTGGGGTCGATCCTGGCCGCCTTGGCCGCAGGTGGTCTCACCTTCGCGGGCTGGCTGGGAGTGTTCGCCGATCAGTTCCGCCACACCGGCACTCCGTGGGCCAAGTGGGCCCGCCCGGCCGAGGTGGCGGTGGAGGCGATGGAGGGCATCGGGGGCGGCGCCCGGTTCGAGCCGGTCCTTTTGGGCGTGGTGCTGACGCTGGCCATCGCGGCCGGGGCCACCATCCGCCGCACCGGGCCCGACTGGGTGGAGATCGCCTCGCCGGCCCGCAACCCGGCCGGACCGCTGGCCGGGGTGGCGGCCATCGCCATGGGCGCCGGCGGACTGGCCGCGGCGGCGACCGGGGGCGCCTTCGAGTCCCGCTACACCGCCGTCATCGTCCCCCTGCTGCTGGGGCTGGCCGGCCGGGGGCTGGCCGGCCTGCCGGGCCGGGTCGGGCCGGCGGCGTTGGCGGCGGTGGCCGCCTTCGGGGTGGTCGTCGCGGTGGAGGACGGGCTGCGCGACCGCACCCAGGGCCGCCAGGCCGCCGACGCCATCGACGAGCAGTCCGCGCCGGGCGATCTGGTGGTGATATGCCCCGACCAGCTCGCGCCGGCCGCGCTGCGCTATCTCGACGCCCCGCTGGAAGTGCGCACCTACCCCCCCACCGCCGACCCCCGGCTGGTCGACTGGTACAACTACCGCGACCGCATCGCCGCCGCCGACCCGGCCGCCTTCGCTCGGGGGGTGACCGGCGAGCCAGCGAGCGGAGATGCGGCCAGCGGAGATGCCGCTAGCGGGGATATATGGATGGTCATGATGACCAGCTACCGGGGCTTGGAGGGCCGCTGCGAGGCGGTGGAGGCCGAGCTCGGACGCGGCCGCACCCGCCGAACGCTGATCTGGCCCGGCCGGCAGTACGAGCCGATGTTCCTGCACCGCTTCGAGGCCGGCCCGTGACCGAAGTCCGGCCCGAGCCCCGGCGGCCCGGCGGGGTCCGCCGAGCGCAGGCCGCGGCCGGGCGCCGGGCGGGCCGGATCAGTCGCCGCCTCCGGGGCGCGGCCCGCCGACACCCCGGCCCGGCCGCGGCCCTGAGCGCCTGGCTCGAGGCCCGCCTGTACGTGGCCGCCGCCTTCGCGGTCACCTTCTCGGTCCTCGACCGGCTCGGGCCGGAGTCGGCGGCCGCGCCCGCCCGCGACGGGCTGCTGGCCTGGGACGGCCGCTGGTACCAGACCATCGCCGAGGCCGGCTACGGCGGCGTATCCGACCCGGCTCTGCGGTTCTTCCCGCTGTGGCCCCTGCTGGGGCGGATCGTCGGCGGGCTGACCGGGATCGACAAGGGCCTGGTCCTGGCGGTGCTGGCCAACGCCTTCGCCTTGGCCGCCGGGGTTCTGCTCCATCGCCTGGTGGTCGAGGAGACCGGCGACCCGGCCCTGGCCCGGAGGGCGGTGAGGCTGCTGGCCCTGGCCCCGCCCTCGTTCGCGCTGGTGCTGGGCTACTCCGAAGCCCTGTACCTCACCCTGGCGCTGACCGTGTTCCTCACCGTCCGCCGCCGGGCTTGGTGGGCCGCGGCCGCCGTCGGCTATCTGGCCGGGCTGACCCGCCCGGTGGGGGCGCTGTTGACGCTCCCGGTGGCCTGGGAGATGATCGCCGCCCGGGCCCAGAGGCGGCCGGGCGCCCTCGCCGCCGCCCTGGCGCCGGCGGCGGGGGCGGCCACGTTTCTGGGCTGGGCCGGCTTGGCCCTCGGCGGCGCCGCCGGCCCGCTCGATCGCCAGCAGGATCTGCGGGGCTGGTCGGAGCCGGTCAGCCGCCTGGTTCAAGCCGCCTATCGCGGCATCCGGGGCGACGAGGGCGAACTGTTCCACTTCCTGGCCGCGGTCATCGCCATCGGGCTCACCGCGGTGGCGGCGCGGCGACTGAGCCGGTCCATGGCCCTGTACTGCGGCGCCAGCGTCTTGGTGATGCTGGCGGCCACCGAGCTCAACGGCTTCGAGCGCTACTGCCTGGGCGCCTTCCCGCTGGTCATCGCGGCCGCGTCCCTCAGCCTTCACCGGCGCTTGGACGGCTGGGTCGTCACCGCTTCCGGCGCGGGTCTGGTCGCCCTCACGGCCCTCGCCCTCGGCGGGGCCTATTCACCCTGACGGTGTCGGGCCGACGCGGAGTTCTAGGCTCGCAGCCGTGACACCGCCATCCCGGCCGGCGGGCCGCGAGGCGTCCGAAGCCGGCGACGAAGCGACCCCCGACGTGCGCAAGCCGAATCCCGAAGGAAGCCAAGCGGCCCCCGACGTGAGCGTGGTGCTGCCGGTCTTCAACGAGGCGGCCCATCTCGGCGCCGAGATCGACCGCATAATCGCCGCCCTGGAGGCCTCCGACTACACCTGGGAGCTGCTGGTGGTGGACGACGGCTCCACCGACGGCTCCGGCGACCTGGCCGTCGGCCGACGCGGCGTGCGGCTGCTGCGGTCGGCTCGCAACCTGGGCACGGGCTCGGCCCGGCGGATCGGCACGCTGGCCGCCCGGGGCCGGGTGGTGGTGTGGACCGACGCCGACATGACCTACCCCAACCACGAGATACCGGCCCTGGTGGACGCTCTGGGCGACGCCGACCAGGTAGTGGGGGCCCGCACCACCGAGCAAGGCTCGCTGAAGCTGCTGCGCGTCCCGGCCAAGTGGGTCATACGCCGCCTGGCCTGCTACCTCACCCGCACCCCCATCCCCGACCTCAACTCGGGGTTCAGGGCCATGCGGCGGGAGGTGGCGGTGCAGTTCACCGACCAGTTGCCCGACGGGTTCTCCTGCGTCACCACCATCACCATGGCCTTCTTGATGAACGGCTACTCCGTGCGCTATCGGCCGATCCCCTATGCGGCCCGGTCCGGGCGCTCGAAGTTCCACTGGTGGGACGACACCCGCCGCTACGGGCTGCAGGTGATCCGCATGATGCTCTCCCACGACCCCCTGCGGATCTTCATGCCCTTGGCCATCGGCATGGGGGCGGCCTTCGCGGCCAAGCTGGGCTACGACCTGGTCGCCAAGGACCTGCGGGTGGCCACCAACACGCTGCTGCTCGGCTTCGCCGCCATCCAGGTGCTGGTGACGGGGCTGCTGGCCGATCTGGCAGTGCGGACATCGCGGCCCGACAAGCTGACCGCCCCCGCCGATGTAGCCGAGATCGAAGCCGACCCGTCAGCCCCCGCCCCCGCCGACGTGACCGAGATCAAAGCCGACCCGTCAGCCCCCGCCCCCGCCGACGTGACCGAGATCAAAGCCGACCCGTCAACCCCCGGACCGGCCGGACCGAGCGAATAGGCTGAGGCGTGGACACACCGGCGGAGATCGACACCGGCCGCGGCCCGACACCGATGCCCACCCCTCCCCCCGAGCCGCGGGCGGCCCCGGGCCGGGCCGAGGCCCCGGCCCCCGCCGGGCTGCGGCGGCTCGGCTTTCGCTACCTGCATCTGATCGACGCCGCCGCCCTGTTCGGTCTGATGGTGGCCATCACCGTGGTCAGGTTCGGGCTCGACTGGCCCACCTACCCCCCGTCGCACTACCTGGGGGGGTTCGCCATCGCCGTCGGCATCCACATGGCGGTCTACTACTTCGGCGGGCTCTACGAATACGAACAGCGCCTGGGCCGGCCCCCCTGGCTGCCCCGGGCGGCCATGCTCACCGCGGTCGCGGTGGGCATAGACGGCGGAGTGGCCCTGCTGACCGGCCGATACCTCATGCCCCGGGCCAACCTGGTAGTGCTGCTGGTGTGCGCCAGCCTCCTGGTGGCCTTCAACCGCTGGGCGGCCCGGTCGCTGCGCTCCCGGCGGTTCGGCCGGCCCCGGGTCCTGCTGGTCGGGATACCCGACGACATAGAGCGGGCCCGCCGCCATCTGCGGGAGTCCGAGCCCGACACCGAGATCGCGGGCCAGACCTCCGACCTCGGCCGCATCGCCGCGGAGGTCGAGCGGGTCGGGGCCACCGACGTGCTGCTGATAACCGGCGGGTCGCTCGGCGAGATCTACCCCGAGCCGCTGGGGAGTCTGGAGCGCCAGCGCATCGGCGTCCACCGCCACGTCACCCCGGCCGACACCCTGTTGGGGCTCCAGCGGACCCGCCAGATCGCGGGCATGCCCTTCGTGGCCCTCCGGGCCCACGCCATGCCCCGGCACCGGCTCCGGTTCAAGCGGCTCCTCGACCTGGCGTACCTGGCCGTCATGGCCCCGGCCGCGGTGGCGCTGATCGGCGCGGTCGCCCTCCTCGTGCGACTTCGGGCGGGCCGCGGCGTCCTCTACCGCCAAGTCCGGGTCGGCCACCGGGGCCGGCAATTCACGATGGTCAAGTTCCGGACCATGGTCCACGGCGCCGAAGCGGCCAGCGGCCCGGTGCTGGCCGGGAGCGACGATCCCCGGGTGGTGCCGGGCCTGGCCTGGCTGCGCCGGGCCCGCCTCGACGAGCTGCCTCAGCTCTGGAACGTGCTGACCGGCGAGATGTCGATCGTGGGGCCCCGAGCGGAGCGGCCCGAGCGGGTGGCGAACTTCGAGGAGCTGATACCGGGGTACGGCCGCCGCCACGACATCCCGCCGGGCATCACCGGCCTGGCCCAGACCCAGGGCCACTATCAGACCGATCCGGTCTACAAGCTCGGCCACGATCTGCAATACATCGTGAACTGGTCGCCGATCCTCGACCTGGAGCTGATGGCCAAGAGCGTGGCCGTCATGGCCGGCCGGTCGGGCCGTTGACGGCCGGGACCGAGCCGCTTCCGTCCGTCTCGGTGGTGGTGCCGGTCCGCGACGGGGCCGCCACCTTGGAGCAGAGCCTGGACGCCATCGGGGGCCAGAGCTACCGGGGCCCGATGGACGTGGCGGTGGCCCTGGCCCCCAGCACCGACGGAACGGCCCGGATCTTGGAGGAGGCCGGCCTCGGCTTGGACCTCAAGGTGGTCGAGAACCCGACCGGATCGACGGCGGCCGGCCTCAACCTCGCCATCGCCGCCACCCGGGGCCGGATCGTGGCTCGGGTGGACGCCCACGCCGTGATCGGCCCCGACTACATCCAGCAGGCGGTGGACACCCTGGCCCGCACCGGGGCGGCCAACGTGGGCGGAGTCCAGCGCCCGGTCGGTGACGGGGGCCGCACCGCGGCCATCGCGGCCGCGCTGGCCTCGCCCTTCGGCGCCGGCCCGGCCCGATACCGGACCGGCCGGTCGGAGGGCCCGGCCGACACCGTGTACCTCGGGGTCTTCGACCGCGCCGCCCTGGAGCAGGTCGGCGGCTTCGACGAGACGCTGGCCCGCAACCAGGACTACGAGCTCAACTGGCGGCTGCGCGACCGGGGGTTCGCGGTCTGGCTGGACCCGGCCTTGGTGGTCGACTACATCCCGCGGTCCACCTACCGCGACCTGGCCCGCCAGTACTTCGAGTACGGCGTCTGGAAGCGGGTGATGCTGTGGCGCAACCCCCGATCGCTGCGGCCCCGCCACACGGCCGCTCCCCTGCTCGCCGCGGCGATGGCCGCGTCGGCGGTCGAGCTATGCCGGCGGCGGCGGCGCGGCCTGGCCATCCCGCTCGGCTACGCCCTCGGGGTGGGGGCGGCCGCCCACCGGACCAAGGGCACTCTGGCCCGTCGGCGGGACCGGGCCCGGGCCGGGCTGGCCTTCGCCGTCATCCACTTCGCCTGGGGCGCCGGGTTCCTGGCCGGGAGGCGCCGCCCCAAGCGATGATCCCGGGCCGGGGGCGATCACGGCCGCCCGGCGATCACGGACACCGGCGACCACCGACGCCTGGCGATCACGGCCGCCCGGTGACGCCCGTCCCGGAAACTCGTCGGTGGGCCGCGTACTTCAGCCGGAGCAGCGCGGCGGTGACCAGCGAGCCGACCAGGACGGCGGCGATCAGAGCGATCTCCACCCGCAGGAACGGCTCGTCGGCCAAGGCCAGAGCGGGCGGGAAGGCGGCGACGCCGGCCGCCCAGCCGACCGCGGCCATGCGGACGTGGCCCAGCGCCACCAAGCCCAGCGCCAGCGATAGCAGGACCATGAGCCCGCCGCTGGAGGCGGCCATGAGCGCCATGTCCCGGCCGCCCAGCCGATCGCCGAAGGCGGTCTCCACCACCCACGGCCCGGCCAGGGCCGCCGCCGCCGCGAACGACGCCGCCCCCGCGGCCACGGCCGCCAAGAGCCGGAACTGCACCGCCCGGAAGCCGTCCAGATCGCCCCGGGCGGCCCGGGCGGCCAGGTTGGGCAGCAGGCTGGCCTTCACCGCCTGGAAGAAGAACAGCGGGATCCGGGCCACGATCAAGCCGTTGAGGAACACTCCCGGCGCCTCCGGCGCGGCCGCGGCCAGGATCCCGACGGCCACCGGCCCCACGTTGAGCATGAAGGCCTCGCCCACGCTGGCCACCAGCAGGAACCCGAGCGCGCCGGTGACCTCCCGATACGACGCCGGGGGGCCGGGCCTCACGAAGGGGCGGTCCCGGCCGCGGCCCGCCAGCGCCCCCGCGGCGAAGGCGAGCGGCAGGGCCAGTGCGTAGGCGCCGACGGCCCGAACCCCGGCCGCGGCCAGTATCCCGGCCACGGCCAGCCGGCTCCCGCCCTCGGCGGCGAAGTACCAGGCGTAGCGGTCGAAGAGATGGCGGCCGCTCATGATTCCCCGCACCAGCTCGGCCCCGGCGAAGGCGGCCAGGGCCAGGATCAGCGCCACCAGCAGCTCGACCCGGCCGTCGAGCAGCTCGTCGAGGCCCAGGGGCCAGGCCAGGGCCGCGGCGGCGATCACCGCGCCGAGCTCCCAAGCGCCGATCACCCCGGCCCGGCGCAGCACCGGGGCGCTGCCGAGCCCCCGGCCGCCCCGCTCGGCGGTGGCGCGGGCCACCTCCTGCTCGAGCGGCTGGAACAGGCCGGGGCCGGCTATGTAGACCAGCCCCCACAGGACGGCCAGGACGCCGTAGGCGCCGTCGCCCATGGACCGCCGGGCGATGATCAGGAAACCGTAGGTGGCCAGCCCGTTGGCGACCAGGCCCCAGCCGATCTCCACGGCGCCGGACGGCAGCGGGTTGCGCCCGGCCAGAGTCCTGAGAGTCTTGGGCACGCGGGGGATGCCGAACCCTAAGGGATGCCGGCGGCTCTGGGCCGCGCCGGGGATGCGGCCCGGCCCGAGGCGGGTTCTATGCGATGCCGAGCCCTACGACAGAGTCGGCTTGCACAGGCCCTCAAGCCCGGGGCATCGCCCGCGGCTTCGCTTCGGGAGTCGCGGCCCTACGACAGGGTCGGCATGCACAGGCCCTCGAGCTCGGTTATCTCGATGCGGTCCCGGTTCTGGTAGGTGACCTGGTTGGCGGGGTCGGCCCGCAGCTTGAACTCGCGGAAGCTCATCTCCAGGGCGTCGAAGGCGACCAGCCGGCCCCGCAGCGGCTCCCCGACGCCCAGGATCAGCTTAATGGCCTCCAGGGCCTGGATGGTGCCGACGATGCCGGGCAGCACCCCGAGCACGCCCGCCTCGGCGCAGCTCGGCGCCATCTCGGGGGGCGGGGGCTCCGGCAGCAGGTCCCGGTAGGTGGGGCCGTGTCGGGGGTCGAACACGGTGACCTGGCCCTCGAACCGGAAGATCGAGCCGTGGACCACGGGGATGCCCAGCTTCACCGAGGCGTCGTTGAGCAGGTAGCGGCTCGGGAAGTTGTCGGCGCCGTCCACCACCACGTCGTAGCCGGCCAGTATCTCCATGACGTTGTCGGCCCCGAGCCGGGTGTCGTAGGCCACCACGTTGACGTCGGGGTTGAGGGCGGTGAGGGTCTTCTTGGCCGAGTCGACCTTGCGCTCGCCCACCCGGTAGGTGTCGTGGAGGATCTGGCGCTGCAGGTTCGACTCGTCGACCACGTCCATGTCCACGATGCCGATGGTGCCGACGCCGGCCGCGGCCAGGTACATGGCGGCCGGTGACCCCAGGCCGCCCGCCCCCAGCAGCAGCACCTTGGCCTTCAGCAGGGCGATCTGGCCCTCCTCGCCCACCTCGGGCACCAGCAGGTGGCGCTGGTAGCGGTTGCGCTGCTCGGGGGTGAGCACGGGCGGGCGGCTCCAGGGGCGGCCCTCGTCCTTCCACTTGTTGAAGCCGCCATCCATGGACACCACCCGGTCGTAGCCGAGCTCGGCCAGGGTCACCGCGGCGAAGGCCGACCGCACCCCGCCCGCGCACATCGCCACCAGCGGCGTGGACCGGTCCGGGACCCGGTTCTCTATGCCGGACTCGAGCTGGCCCCGGGGGATGTGGACGGAGCCCTCGATGGCGCCCTGCTCGTACTCGTCGGGCTCGCGCACATCGAGGAGGGTCCACCCCTCGGCCAGCAGCTCGGCGCCGCCCGCCGTGTCCACCTCTCGGATCTGCGCCTTGGCCCCCTGCAGCAATTCACGGAAACTAGCCATGGGCAAATCCTACCTGTCTTGTCAGGATTTGCCAACCCCACCCGTTTCCATGCCCACGATCGCGGGCAGGGCGTCGCTGATCGGGGCCCGCACCACCACGTCGGCCAGCCGGTCCAGCTCGGTCGGCTCGCCGTTGACTATCACCACCCCGGCCCCGCTGCGGGCTGCGATCAGCACGGTCTGGTTGATCGGGAACACGGCCAGGGTGGTCCCCACCGCCAGGAACAGGTCGCATTCGGACGCGGCCAGCTCGGCCCGGGCCAGATCGACGGGGTCGAGGCTCTGCCCGAACGACACGGTGGCCGACTTCAGCATCCCGCCGCAGTCAGGGCATTCGGGATCGGCCTCCCCGGCCCGGACCCGCTCCAGCGCCTCCTCCATCGGGGCCCGGTACGGGCAGTGCAGGCACTGGACCTTGCGGGTGGTGCCGTGGATCTCCACCACCAGGCCGGGGTCGCTGCCGGCCATTTGATGGAGCTCATCGATGTTCTGGGTGACGAGGAGATGGAGCTTGCCCTGCCGCTCGAGGTGGACCAGCGCCTCATGGCCCCGGTTGGGCTCGACGTCGGCCCACTGCGACCCGGCGGCCCGGCTGGCCCAGCTCGCTCTGCGGACCTCGGGATCGGAGACGTACACCTTGATGTTGGAGGTCCACTCGGCGGCGGGGTCCTTGGTCCACAGGCCGTCGGGCCCCCGGAAGTCGGGGATGCCGCTGTCGGTGGAGATGCCGGCCCCGGTCAGCACGGTGACCCGGCGGGCCTCCCGGACCAGCCGCCGGGCCTGTTCCAACTCGGGAGAGATCACAGCCGGAGCGTAGGCCAAGCCGCCGGACGGCAGCCGGAGCGTAGGTGGAAGCCGTCGGAAGGCCGTCCCTTTGGGGCGTCCGAGTCCGGCCGCCCCTGCCGCTCGCCTCCGACCCCAGTCATTTCGGGCAAATCTGCATGCGACTTGACAAACCTACATGAAATAGATAGAGATATATCAAAGCTTCCCCCTATCAAAGACGACCCGCCTCTCGGGAGATTGCAATGACGACATCGACCCTGCCGGCCTCACCCCCGGCAACCCCAGCCCTGCCGACCTCGGAGCCGACGGCCCCGGCCCCGCCGGCCTCACCCCCGGCGCCAGCGGCTCCGCCGATCCCAACCCCGGCGCCAGCCCTGCCAATCCCAACCTCACCACCACCGGCCCCGCCGATCCCGACCTCGGCGCCATCAGCGCCGCCGATCCCAACCCCGGCACCAGCGCGGCCGATCCCAACCTCGCCAACCTCAGGGCCGGCAGCCTCAACCCCGGCACCGGCGCTGCCGATCCCAACCACGCCACCGCCGGGCCCGCCGACCTCGGGGCTGGTAACCTCTGCCCGGCCGACCTCGAGGCCCGGCCCGGCGCGGCCCGCCGGCGGGCGCGACGAGCTGTACCTCGTCCCCTGGGAGATCGACTCCGACGCCGAGGCCGGCCACGACCCGCGCTCGGCCTACGTGGAGCACTTCTGGCTGGGGACGCTCGGACCGTCCACCACCTGGTTCCTGCGCTACTGCGCCACCGAGCTCGACGGCGCCGACGGGGCGGCCGTGGAGCTGAACGAGGTGGCGGCCCGTCTCGGCATCGGGCACCGGGGCGGCACCAGCAGCCCCATGAGCCGGGCGGTGATCCGGGCCTGCCGGTTCCGGGCGGCCCGCCCGGCCGGGCCGGGAACGCTGGCCGTGCGCCGGCGCCTCCCCACCCTCAACCGGCGCCAGCTCCAGCGCCTGCCCGCGGCCGTTCAGCGCCGCCACGAGATCTTCGTGATGGCCGCCACCTCGGCCGGAGACGTCGGAGAGCTGCGCCGGAAGGCCCGCAGGCTGGCCCTGGGGCTGATCGAGTGCGGCGACGGCTACGACGACGCCGAGCTCCAGCTCGGCCGGTGGAGGTTCCATCCGGCCATGGCCGCCGAGGCGGTGCGCTGGGCGTGGGAGTGCCACCACGGCGCCCCCAAAGCGTCGGCCCCCCCGTCCCTGATCGCCTGACCCCTCCCCAACCGGGCCCCCGCCCCCAGGCTCTCGCCCCCCTCTCTCTCTCGCGTTTTCTGAGCAAAAAGTGTTGCTATACGGCAACTTTTTGCTCAGAAAACCCGGGGGCGGGGAAGGAACGGGCCGGAATCCTCAGGCCGGGGGCGGGGCGGGGGCGGGCTTGGCGAAGCCGGCGGCTAGCTCCACCAGGGTCCGCACCCCGAACCCGGTGCCGCCCTTGGGGTTCTCGCCGTATTCGGCGTCGGAGTAGGCCGGGCCGGCGATGTCGAGATGGGCCCAGGCGATGTCGTCGGCCACGAACCGCTCCAGGATCAGACCGGCGGTGATGGCCCCGCCGTGGGGTCCGCCCAGGTTCTTCATGTCGGCCACGTTCGACTCGAACTGGCTCTCGTAGTCGCGGGGCAGCGGCAGGGGCCACACCCGCTCCCCCGCGGCGGCGGCCGCGTCCCGGATCTGGTCGACCCAGTTTTGATTGTTGCCCATGAGCCCGGCGATCCGCGGCCCCAGGGCCACCATGCACGCCCCGGTGAGGGTGGCCAGGTCGACGATGGCGTCGGGGCGGGTCTCACAGGCCAGCGACAGGGCGTCGGCCAGGATCAGCCGGCCCTCGGCGTCGGTGTTGACCACCTCGATGGTCTTGCCGTTGCGGATCTTCAGCACGTCGCCGGGCCGGGTGGCGTCGCCGCCCAGCATGTTGTCGGTCATGGGCAGGAAGGCCCGGACCCGCACCGGCGGGGCCAGCGCCCCGATCACCGACATGGCCCCGATCACCGCGGCCGCGCCGGCCATGTCCATCTTCATGGTCAGCATGCCCGCCATCGTCTTGATGTTGAGGCCGCCCGAGTCGAAGGTGATCCCCTTGCCCACCAGCGCCAGCGAGCCCTTGGCCTCGCCCTCGGGCCGGTGGTCCAGCTCCACGAACCGGGGCGGGTTGGTGCTGCCCCGGTTCACCCCGAGCAGCCCGCCCAGCTTGCGGCGCTTGATCTCGGCCTCGGTCCACACCTTCACGCCCAGCCCGGCGGAGCGGCCGATCTCGGCCGTCCGGGCGGCCAGGGCCGGGGCGGTGAGCGAGCCGCCCGGCTCGTTGACCAGGTCCCGGGCCAGGCATTGGCCAGCGGCGACGGCCGATCCCCGCTCGATCTCGCCGCGGGCCCGGACGCCGGCGCTGCCGGCCACGTCAACCCGGCGGAGCTTGGCCTCGGCCGGGTCGGACTTGAGGGCGGTGTAGCCGTAGGCGCCCAGCACGATCCCCTCGGCCAAGGCCCGGCGGGCCCCGGCGGGAGCGTCGGCCGGCAGCTCCACCCCGGCCCGGCCGTAGCGGGAGCAGGAGCGGGCCAGCGCCGCGCCGACCCGGCGGAACGAGCGGTGGTCCAGTTCGTCCTCGGGCCCCAGCCCGCCCAGCGCCCGGCTGCGGCCCGATTCGGGCCAGATGTGGACCTGATCGGCCTTGCCCTCGAAGCCAGCCCGCTCAAGCTGCTGCGGGTCGGCGCCGTCGATTCCGGCCTTGACCGCCTCGGCGGTGACCAGCGAAACCGCGATCTCGGCCCCCGCCGGCAGCGACCGAACGGCATGCACTGATACAGACATGGGACCTGAAGCTACTAGGCCCAGTCCCGGGGGCGGGGACGGGGCGCGGGCACCGGGAGTGGTTCAGTCCCACTTCCTCGACCGGCCCGACGCGGCAATGGGCCGCTCAGTCTCGGGGGCGGGGCAGCTCTTGGCAGACCACCGCCGCCAACACCGGTCTCACCTGAGCAGGGCGCTCAGTCTCGGGGGCGGGGCAGCTCTTGGCGGAGCTCGAGGGTGGGGGCGAACAGGTCGCCCAGCTCGTCCACCCGCTCGACCACCTCGGGGGCGGTGAACACCAGCGGCTCGCCTTCGGCGCCGTCGGCCACCTCGTCCCAGGTGACCGGGGTGGAGACGGTGGGCCGGTCCTCGGCCCTCAGCGAGTAGGGGGCGACGGTGGTCTTGTGGCGGGCGTTCTGGCTCCAGTCGATGAACACCCGGCCCGGCCGCAGGCTCCGCTTCATGGCCGAGACCACCAGCTCGGGGCGGTTCTTCTCCATGAGCTGGGCCACGGCGTGGGCGAAGGAGGCGGCGTGGTCGTGGCCGTGGGGAGTGTTGAGGGGCACATAGAGCTGTAGGCCCTTGCGGCCCGAGGTCTTGGCCCAGGCGGCCAGCCCGGCCGCGTCCAGCACCTCCCGGATCTCCAGGGCCACCCGGCAGCACTCGACGATGGTGGCCGGGCGTCCGGGGTCGAGGTCGAACACGGCCATGGCGGGGGCGTCGATGTCGGCGCAGCGGGCCATGGGGGAATGGATCTCCAGGGCGGCCAGGTTGGCCGACCAGGCCAGGGCCGCCTGCGAGTCGAGCCGGCAGTAGTCGATGCCGCCGGTCCGGTCGCCCGGCCCCGGGCAGGTGCCCACCCATTCGGGTCGGTGCGACGGGCAGCGCTTCTCGAAGAAGGAGTCCCCGGTCACCCCGTCGGGCCAGCGCCGCAGGGTGATCCCCCGGTCGCCGATGTGGGCGGTCATCACCGGGGCGATGCGCACGTAGTAGTCGATCACCTGGGCCTTGGTGAACCCCACCAGCGGGTACATGACCTTGTCCAGATTGGAGACCGACAGCTTCCGCCCGCCGATCATCACCGGCGTGCGCTCAGCCTCGGCCACCCCCCGAACCTACCGGCCCCGCCATCGAGGCAGCCGCTAAGGTGCCTTTAGCTCGCCGACGAGAGGGGACGCGGCAGTGGCTCAAAGCTCCCGACGCTGGTTCACCGGCCGCCGCCGGGTTGTGGGGGTGGTCGCGGCTGCCGCAGTGGTGCTGGGCACCGCTGCGATCATCTATTCAACCCGAACCGCCACCCCCGACGGGGAAGCCAGCGCCCCCGACGGGCAATCCAGCCCAACCCCCGAAACCAGCCAGCCCCCCGAAACCAGCCAATCCCAAGACAACCCCGGCAAAGAACCAGACATCCAACCTCAAGACACCCCCGACGAGGAAACAGACACCCCCGACAAACAGTCCAACCCAGCCATAGAGACAAGCCAAACCCCAGACAACCCCGACCAGGAACCAGACACCCCAGAGCAACAACCCAACCCAACCCCCGAAACCACCCAACCCCAAAACAACCCCAACAAGCAAACAGACACCCTCGACAGCCAGCCCCAAGACAACTCCGACCAGGAAACAGACATCCCCGACCAACAAACCAACCCAACCCCCGAAACCACCCAACCCCAAAACAACCCCAACGAGCAAACAGACACCTCGAACGGGCAGTTCAGCGCTGTCGCCGTCGGCAACTTTTACGCGTGCGGACTGCGCACCAAAGGAACCATCGAGTGCTGGGGGGAGAACTGGGCGGGTCAAACCGACGCGCCAGACGGACAATTCACCGACGTCGAAGCCACACACGCCCAAGCATGCGGGCTGCGCACCGACGGGACTATCACTTGCTGGGGACGCATCCACAATGATCGGTTCGATGCGCCGGACGGGCAGTTCACCGCCATCGCCGCCGGAGACGAACATTCGTGCGGGCTACGCGCTGACGGAACCACCGACTGCTGGGGTAGAAGTCTTGACGAAATCACCGGAAAGTTCAGCGCCGCTCCCGTCAGCGGAATAGCCCATGGGTGCGGACTGCGCACCGATCGCACCATCGACTGCTGGGGCAACAACGAGTACGGTCAGACCAACGCGCCGGACGGGCAGTTCACCGCCATCGCCGCCGGTGGAGTCCACAGTTGCGGGGTGCGCACTGACGGAATCATCACCTGCTGGGGATATTACGGCGGCGTCCTGTCAGATATTACTCTGTCCGACGGACCGTTCGTATCCGTGGCTTCAGGCCACGCTCATTCGTGCGGGCTGCGCACCGACGGAACCGTCACCTGCTGGGGACGCAACCATAACGGACAGTCCGATGCGCCGGACGGGCAGTTCACCGCCATTGCTGCCGGGGGTGAGCATTCATGCGGGCTACGCGTTGACGGAAATATTGAATGCTGGCCCGACTTGACATCGATTCCAGACGGGCAGTTCAGCGCCGTCGCCATTGGAGATGAACACTCGTGCGGGCTGCGCACCAACGGAACCATCCATTGCTGGGGCCGCAACAATCACGGTCAGTCCGACGCTCTGGACGGGCGGTTCAGCGCCGTTGCCGCCGGAAGATATCATTCGTGCGGAGTGCGCACCGACGAAACCATCGGATGCTGGGGCGGCCGCGGCCTCGAAGCCGACGCGCCGGACGGACAGTTCAGCGCCATCGCCGCCGGGGGCCTCTCTTCGTGCGGGCTGCGCACCGACGGAACCATCACCTGTTGGGGAGAAGATGGTTCACGCTACGATCCAGACGGACAATTCACCGCCATTGATCGGAGCAGCTCCTACGCGTGCGGGCTGCGCACTGACGAAACCATCGAGTGCTGGAGCGGACGCGAACCACAAGAAGGGCGATTCAGCGCCGTCGCAACTGGAGCTTTCCATGCATGCGGACTACGCACCGACCAGACTATAGAATGCTGGGGCCACAACTCTTATGGCGAGACCGACGCGCCGACGGAGAATATACCGCCGTCGCCGCTGGCGAATATCAGTCATGCGGGCTGAGCGCCGACGGAACCATCGACTGCTGGGGCTACTTTCTCACTATACCGGAGTGTATGCAACGCGCCATAGAACTCAAGAACGGGGCCGTAGACTGCTGGGAGTACTTTCTCAGCGAGACCGACGCGCCAAACGGAGAATTCACCGCCATCACCGTCGGCGAACACTATTCGTGCGGGCTGCGCCTCAACGAAACCATCGACTGCTGGGGCATATTGCAGAACAAGGTGTTCGGGTACCACTTCGGCCCTGAATGAAGACGGCCGCGACCAACATCAAAGCGTGAGGTCTGGGCGGTCAGGATCGGGTCAGGCCGACTTGCGGACCGGCTCTTTTGCCTTGCCGACGATGGGCTTACCGGACTTGTTGACCGCGCTCGGCTTCTTGACTGCGGCTGGCCTGGCGCTCGTTTGAGCGCCGGTCTTGGCGGCGGACTGGGCCGCAGTCGTCTTCTTCGCGGCGGCGGGCTTGGCCGCGGTCGCTGTCTTCGCGCCAGCCTGCTTCTTGGTTTCGGTTGGCTTGGTGGAGGCCGGGTGGCGGGTTCGGGCCTTCTTGGCCGCGGCCACCGACTTCTCCAGCGCGGCCATGAGGTCCACCACCGTGTCGGATGCCGGGGCGGGCGCGGCCACCGCCGCCTCGGTCTCTCCGGCCGCCTTGCGCTCGATCAGCTCCAGCAGGGCCGCCCGGTAGGTGTCGGTGTGGCGGGCCGGGTCGAAGTCGGCCTCCAGGGTGGCGATGAGCTGGCTGGCCATGGACTGCTCGCGCTCGTCCACCTTGATGCCGTCGAGCTGCTCGAACCCGTCCACCTCGGAGGCGGGCACGATCTCGTCGTCGTACACCATGGTCGACAGCAGCAGCCGCCCGTCCACGGCCCGGACCGCGGCCAGGTGCTGCTTGGACCGCATGACGAAGTGGCACACGGCCACCTTGCCCGCCTCCTCCATGGCCGCGGCCAGCAGCTTGTAGGGCTTGGCCGCGGCCGGGTCGGGGGCCAGGTGGTAGGCGCTGTCGTAGAAGATCGGGTCGATGTCGGCCAAGTCCACGAACTCGTGGATGTCGATGGTGCGCGACGCCCGGGGGGCGAGGGCAGCCAGCTCGGACTCGGTGACGGTCACGTAGTCGCCCGAGGCCAGCTCGTAGCCCTTGCGTATCCGCTCGGCCGGCACCTCGCTGCCGTCGAGGGCCGAGACCCGCTTCTGGCGGATGCGGGCCCCGGAGTCGGCGTCGATCTGGTTGAACCGCACCGTCTTGCGGCTGATGGCGCTGTGGAGCCGGACCGGGATGGTGACGAGGCCGAAGCCGATGGATCCGCTCCAGATCGCTCTGGCCATGACGTGCCTTTCCCTCCGCGCCGCGATGGACAGTCTAGGGTGACGATCGCAGAAGCCGTCAGGACCGAGAGAGCATCAGGGTCGCAGCCGCCGTGAGGTTCGAATTCACCTCCAACGAAACCGAATCGGTTCTCAGAGCCGTCTTCGAGGACGGCGACCGATACGAGGGCTCGCGGCAGGAGGGCCCCGGCCAGAAGATCACCTACTCCGGCGAGGACATAACCTTCGACTACCCGGTCAGCTCAATCCATCCCGACCTGCTCGGACTGCTCTGCCTGATCGTGTTCTACCCCTTCATCGGCGAGAGGGCCGTCTTTCCCATGCCGGTGTCGCCCCGACTCGAGCAGGCGTTCCAGAATCAGAACTTCCGGCGCCGGTTCCGCTTCGACAACGTCGATACCGGCATCGAGGCCTACTCCGGGTCGCGGCTGGCGCTCTCATTCGGCGGCGGGATCGACTCCAGCGCGGTCCGCACCATGTTCCCCGAGGCGTACGTGGTGCATGAAGCCCACATCAAAGACGGGCGGCTGGTTCCTTCGCACGCGCACCGGATAGTGCATGACCTGGGTCGGGACCGGGGGCGGGTGGTGGCGACCAATCAGCGATACGTCTCCAGGCCGGGGGGCTGGCACGGATGGACGTGCGCCGCCGCGGCCGCGCTCTTGATGGCCACCGACAATGACTTCGGCATGATCTTGATGGGCACCATTCTGGGTGCCACCCTGCTGGCCAACGGGTCCGGCTACTGGGACCGGTTCCAGGCCCGGGAACGTCACGGATTCACCGGCAACTTCTGGCAGTCCGCCTTCAATGCCGTGGGTATGCCGATGTTCTCGCCGGTGTGCGGCGCCAGCGAGTACCTGACCATGACCCTCTCCCTCGATCTCATCAAGGCCGGACGGGTCGTCTACTGCATGGAGCAAGACGGCCGTCCCTGCCTCAGATGCTCCAAGTGCCTCCGGAGGGACATGATCCGCGCCGTCGTCGATCCAAGCCACCACCCGGATTGGAAGCCTTACGACCGGGCGGGCATACACGCGTTTCTGAGCACCAGGCCACTGTATTTCGGCCACATCTTCTCCTTCGCCCGGGACAGAGCCCCCGGCCTGCCATCATTCGTCACCTCAAGGTTGCAGGACGTTCCGGCCATCAAATGGGACTGGCCCCTGCGGATCCACGCCGACACCTTCGAGTTCTGCGACCCGGGCTGGGAGAGCGCTATCCGAGAGCGGGTGCTCGAGCACTTGGACCCGATGGAACCCGAGCACGTGGCCGAACTCCAAAACTGGGATCAGAACCGCCCGATCCCGAGACGAACTCAGACCTGGGCCCGCCTGCTCGTTCTCCAAGACCGGGCCAGGGCCCGGCTTCGCAGCCGCCGGCGGTCAAAGGGCTAGCAGGATGCGAGGCCTCCCGGGCCCAGACCCGCTCGGCGGCCAATCCGACGGCCAGCGACCCGGCCGCCAACCCCAAGCCCAAACCCCCGCAGGAGCCAGCCATACCCGGTGCCGATCTGACCGCGCCGGGTGACCGTTCACAAAAAGAACCGCGGTCGCCGCGCTAGGGTGAGGATCGCAGAAGACGTCAGGACCGAGAGAGCATCAGGACCGTAGCAGCCGTGAGGTTCGAATTCACTTCCAACGAAACCGACTCGGTTCTCAGAGCCGTCTTCGAGGACGGGGACCGATACGAGGGCTTGAGGCAGGAGGGCACGGGCCAGAAGATCACCTACTACGGCGAGGACATAACTTTCGATTACCCGGTCAGATCCATCCATCCCGACCTGCTCGGACTGCTGTGCCTGACCGTGTTTTACCCCTTCATCGGCGAGAGGGCCGTCTTCCCCATGCCGGTGTCGCCCCGACTCGAGCAGGCGTTCCAGAATCGGAACTTCCGGCGCCGGTTCCGCTTCGACAACGTCGATACCGGCATCGAGGCCTACTCCGGGTCGCGGCTGGCGCTCTTATTCGGCGGCGGGATCGACTCCAGCGCCGTCCGCACCATGTTCCCCGACGCGTACGTGGTGCATGAAGCCCACATCAAACAGGGGGAGTTGATCCCTTCGCACGCACACCGGGTGGTTCGCGACCTGGGTCTGGACCGGGGGCGGGTGGTGGCGAGCAATCAGCGATACGTCTCCGAGCCCCGGGGCTGGCACGGATGGGCATGCGCTGCCGCGGCCGCGCTGCTGATGGCGACCGACAACGACTTCGGCATGATCTTGACCGGTGCCACTCTGAGCGCCACCCTGCTGGCTCTCGGGTCCGGCTACTGGGACCGGTTCCAGGCCCGGGACTGGCACGGATTAACCGGTAACTTCTGGCAGTCCGCCTTCAACGCCGTGGGAATTCCGATGTTCTCGCCAGTGTGCGGCGCCAGCGAGTACCTGACCATGACCCTCTCCCTCGATCTAATCAAAGCCGGCCGCGTCGTCTACTGCATCGAACGAGACGGCCGGCCCTGCCTCAGATGCCCTAAGTGCCTCAGGAGGGACATGATCCGCGCCGTCGTCGATCCGAGCCACCACCCGGATTGGAAGCCTTACGACCGGGCGGACATACACGAGTTCCTGAGCACTAGGCCCCTGAAGTACGGCCACATCTTCTCCTTCGCCCGGGACAGAGCCCCCGGCCTGCCATCATTCGTCACCTCGAGGCTGCACGACGTTCCGGCCATCAATTCGGACTGGCCCCTGCGGATCCACGCCGACACCTTCGAGTTCTGCGACCCGGGCTGGGAGAGCGCTATCCGAGAGCGGGTGCTCGAGCACTTGGACCCGATGGAACCCGAGCACGTGGCCGAACTCCAAAACTGGGATCAGAACCGCCCGATCCCGAGACGAACTCAGACCTGGGCCCGCCTGCTCGTTCTCCAAGACCAGGCCAGGGCCCGGCTTCGCAGCCGCCAGCGGTCAAAGGGCTAGCAGGATGCGGGGCCACCAAGCCCTGGACCACGACAGTCAGGGGGCTAGCAGGATGCGGGCCACCAAGTCTTGGCCGAAGGCGGTGATCACGGCCAGGTACATCAGGCCTGTCACCGCCATCACCGCCTGGTATCCCCGCTCCCGCAGGGCGGCTGCGGCGGCGGTCACCAGTCCGGCGGTGGCGATCGTGCAGGCGACCCAGAACCAGCCCAGCAGCCCGTTGTAGCCGTCGTCGATGGCGCCGCTGAGCACCGAGAACATCCCGGTCGGCCACACCATTACCGCGGCCTCGACCAGCCACAGCGCACCGGCCGCGGCCACCAGCTCCCCGATGAGCCGGCGGGGCAGGCTGGGCTGCACCAGGTACCAGTGGCCCAGCAGCATGGCCCCGGTCACCGCCCCTAAGAACAGCGCCCCAGCCACCGTGCGGGCTGTGGCCAGCGCCAGCGGGCCGCCGGCCGCCGACGCGCCCGCCACCACCGCAACCAGGCCGACGCCGGCCACGGCCAGATCGACGCCGGGCCGAATGCCGCCGGACGCTCGCCGGACCGCCGACCCGGCCAGGGCAGCCAGCCCGCCGACGAGCATGACCGCGGTGGCCGCCTCCCGGGCCCAGACCGGCTCGCCGGCCAATCCGACGGCCAGCGACCCGGCGGCCAACCCCAAGCCCAACCCCCGCTGGAGCCAGCCGTACCCGGCACCGATCTGACCGCGCCGGGTGGCCGTCCACAAGAAGAACCAGCCCCCGGCCGCCAACTGGACCAGCACGGTGGCCGCGTCGAGCCGGATCATCGACAGGCCAGGGGGCAAGGGCCGAGAAAGGTCATAAGACCATGCCGCACGGCGCAGGGCCGGGCCGGGTCAGGCGAGGTCATAGGCGAAGGTCGGGGCAGAGTCACTCAGCGGCGGCCGCGCGGCGCGGGGGGCCATGCGGGCCGGGTCAGGCGAGTACGGCGAGGTCGTGGTCGACGGTGTTCATCGGGTCGGGCCCGGCGGGGTCGGCCACCACGATGTCCTCCAGTCGGGCCCCCCACTGCCCGGAGACGTAGATGCCGGGCTCGATGGAGAAGGCGTTGCCAGCCGCCAGCGGGACGGGGTTGTCGGCGCTGATGTAGGGCTCCTCGTGGGCCTCCACCCCGATCCCGTGCCCGGTCCGGTGGACGAAGAACTCGCCGTAACCGGCGGCGTCGATGACCGAGCGGCCGGCCCGGTCCACATCGCTGGCCGGGGCGCCGACGACGGCCGCGGCCACCGAAACGGCCTGGGCCTCCTTCAGAACGGCGTAGAGCCGGCGGAACTCCTCCGGCGGCGGGCCGGTGTACACGCAGCGGGTGATGTCGGAGCAGTAGCCCACCCCGTCGGCCCCGACCAGGGTTCCGCCGAAGTCGCACAGCACCACCTCGCCGGCGGAGATGACCCGCTGGGAGGGCTCGTGGTGGGGGCTGGCCGCGTTGGCCCCGGCGGCCACGATGGCGAAGTTCGCCCGGTGGTGGCCCTCGTCCACTATCTGGCGGCTCAGCTCGGCCGACACCTCGGCCTCGGTCCGGCCCACCAGCTCGATTTCGCCGCCCTGGAGCCGGGCCGCGATCCGGTCCACCGCCGCACCCGCGGCCCGGAGCAGCTCAATCTCGTCGGGGCCCTTGACCGACCGGATGGGGGCGGTCACGTCTGAGGCCCGGCGCCATTCGACGCCCGGGAGTCGGCGACCCAGATCGATCAGGAACCGGGCCCAGGTCTGGTCGCCGACGGCCGCCGTCTTCGCCGGGCCGACCAAGTCGGCCACGATGCCCACCGGATCGGCCGTGTCGCCCCAGGCCCGCAGCTCGAAGACGCCGGGCCGCTCGGTCACCCTGGGCGCCTCCATCAGGGGCACCACCAGGGTGGCCTCGGCGTCGGCGGGGACCACCAGCATGGTGAGGCGCTCCAGGGGCATGGCCTCGTAGCCGCAGAAGTAGGGCAGGTCGGCGCCCACCGACAGCAGCATCACATCGACGCCCTGCTCGGACATCAACGCCCGGGCCCGATCCAGCCGGTCGGCGAACACGGGCACAGCCTAAGGCCGACCCGTCCCGCCAGCCGATACCGAGGCCGCCAGCGGATCAGCCGCGGCCCGACTCGCGGCTGCGACCGGATCAGCCGCGGCCCGGCTCGCGCCGCCAGCGGCTGCCGTCGCCGCCGTGGTCGCGGCCTGGCGGGCGTGGTAGCTGGAGCGGGTGAGCGGCGACGACTCCACGTGGGCGATGCCCAGCGCCTCCCCCGCCTGCTTCCAGCGGGCGAAGTCGTCGGGCGCCCACCACCGGGCCACGGGCAGGTGGCGCGGCGAGGGCCGCAGGTACTGGCCGATGGTCACGATGTCGGCTCCGGCCGAGCGCAGGTCGGCCAGCGTCTGGACGATCTCGTCGTCGGTCTCGCCCATGCCCACGATCAGCGACGACTTGGCGGTGAGCCCGGCGTCGGCGGCTCGGGCCAGAACCGACAGGCTGCGGGCGTAGGAGGCCTGGGGACGCACCGCCCGCTGGAGCCGGGCCACCGTCTCGATGTTGTGGTTCAACACGTCGGGCCGGGCCTCGAACACGGTCTGCAGCGCCGCCTCCGAGCCGCCCAGGTCGCTGATCAGGGTCTCGACCCGGGCGACGGGCAGCCGGTCCCGCACGGCCTCCACGGTGGCCGCCACCGCGGCCGCTCCCCCGTCGTCGAGGTCGTCGCGGGCCACCATGGTGACCACCACATGCTCCAAGCCCATCCGGGCCGCGGCCTCGGCCACCCGGTCCGGCTCGCCGGCCTCGGGCGGGCCGGGGCGGCGCGTGTCCACCAGGCAGAACCCGCAGGCCCGGGTGCAGCGGTCGCCCAGGATCATGAAGGTGGCGGTGCCGTCGTTCCAGCACTCCGAGATGTTGGGGCAGCCAGCCTCCTCGCACACCGTCACCAGGTTTAGGTCTCGCAGGGTGGAGCGGACTTGGCGGAAGGCGGGGCCGGTGTCGAGGCGGACCTTCATCCACTCGGGCTTGCGCGACCGGAAGGCGATCTGATCGCCGGCCGCCACTCCGGCGGAGGCCAGCCGGGCCTGCAGGCGGCCCCCGGGCCCGGCATCGGATCCTCGGCCATTCCCGTTCCGGTTGCGGTCTTCGGCCACCCGGTCCGGCTTCTCGGGCTGCCGCCGCCCCTCGGCCACCCGGTCCGGCTCACCGGCCGGCTCCCGGCCCCCGTCCCGGTTGCGGTCTTCGGCTGCCCGGGTGAACGGGGCCAGGTCGCCGGGGGGCACCCGGTGGGCCACGCCGGCCCGGTCGATGCGGCCGTGGGGGGCCCACTCGGCCGAGGCCCGCTCCGCCACCCGGTCCACCACCTCAGCCACAGAGACATCAAGCCCCTCGGCCGCCAGCGAGGTGACGGCCATGCCGGCCACGCCGCAGGGCACGATCCGCCCGAACCACCCCAGGTCGGGATCGACGTTGAGGGCGAACCCGTGCATGGACCGGGCCCGGGTGAGCCGCACCCCGATGGCGGCCACCTTGCGGGGCCGGGGGCCGGCCGGGTCGACCCACACGCCGGGGTGGCGGTCCACCCGGCCCGAGTCGAGCCCCAGGCCGGCCAGCACGTCGATGAGCACCTGCTCCAGCCCCCTGACGTAGGCGGCGGTGTCGGCCATCCCTCCGCCCCGCTTGCCGGCGACGGTGAGGATCGGGTAGCCGACGAGCTGGCCGGGACCGTGGTAGGTGACCTCGCCGCCCCGGTCGGTCTCCACCACCTCGGCCCCCAGGGCCTCCACGTCGGCCAGCAGGTGCCCCCGCTGCCCCCGCCGGCCCAGGGTCACCACGTGGGGGTGCTCCAGCAGCAGCAGATGGTCGTCGTCGGAGCAGCGGTGGAGCCGCCGCTGCAGGGCCAGGGCGTCGCGGTAGGCGACCCGCCCCAGCCAGCGGATGCGCAGGGTGGGGGCGGGCGGGCCGATCAGCGGACCTCGGCCTCCCAGTCGCGGGTCTCGATGATCTCCTTGACCCGGTGCAGGAAGGCGGCGGCGTAGGCGCCGTCGAAGGCCCGGTGGTCCCAGGCCATGGCCAGCACCCCCACCGAGTGGATGGCGATCGACTCGTTGCCGAAGCCGTCGGTGACCACCACCGGCTTGCGGGACACCCCGTCGGTACTCAGGATGGCCACCTGGGGCTGGTTGATGATGGGGAACTGCATCATGGTCCCGTACTGCCCGGCGTTGGTGAGGGTGAAGGTGCCGCCGGTGAGATCGTCGAGGCCGAGCTGCTTGGTGCGGGCCCGGGCGGCCAGGTCGACCACGTCCCGGGCGATCTGGCGCAGGCGCTTGCCGTCGGCCTCCTTTATGACCGGGGCGAGCAGGCCGTCGAAGTCGATGTCCACGGCCACGGCCAGGTTGACCGAGCCGTGAACGATCAGCTCGCCGTCGCCGAAAGTGGCGTTCAGGTGGGGGTACTCCCGCAGGGCGTCCACCACCGCCCGGCAGATGAAGGGCAGGTAGGTGAGGCTGAACCCCTCCTCGGCCTTCCAGGCCGCCTTGTGCGACCGGCGGACCTGCTCGACCCCCTCGTAGTCGATCTCGATGGCGGTGAGCACGTGCGGCGAGGTCTGCTTGGACATCACCATGTGCTCGGCCGTGCGCCTGCGGATGTTGTTGAGCCGGACGACCCGGTCGCCGGGCCGGGTAGCGGGCGGAGCGGCCTGGGTGCTTGGGGCCCGAGCCGGCGGCGCAGCGGCCGGAGGCGTCTCGGGGGCAGACGACGGCTCGGCGGCTGGAGGCGGCTCAGGGGCAGGAGGCGGCTCAGGGGCAGGAGGCTGAGCGGGATGATCTGATGCCATCGCCTGATCAGAAGGCGCTGGCTCGGGAACGGAGACCGGTTCGGCTGCGGGCTGGGGCGCCGCGGCTGGCGGAGTAGCGTCCGGCGGCTCACCGGCGTCGGGCGGAGTAGCGGCAGGGGGCTCTTCGGCGGCTGGCGAAGTAACGGCAGGGGGCTCTTCGGCGGCTGGCGAAGTAACGGCAGGGGGCTCTTCGGCGGCTGGCGAAGTAACGGCAGGGGGCTCTTCGGCGGCTGGCGAAGTAACGGCAGGGGGCTCTTCGGCGGCTGGCGAAGTAACGGCAGGGGGCTCTGGAGAGGGCGGACCGGATGTTGGGGACGTCACGGCCCGGGCCCGGATGACGGCTTCGACATCGGCCCGGGTGACCCGCCCGCCCAGGCCGGTCCCGACGATGGCGTCGGGGTCCAAGTCGTTCTCGGCGATCAGACGGCGCACCACCGGCGACAGCACCTTGGCCATGGCGCCCGCCGCGCCAGCCCTGGCAGCCGCGGGCTCAGGCGACGGCTCGGGGGCGGAGGTCTCGGGGGCGGAGGTCTCGGGGGCGGAGGTCTCGGGGGCGGAGGTCTCGGGGGCGGAGGTCTCGGGGGCGGAGGTCTCGGGGGCGGAGGTCTCGGGGGCGGAGGTCTCGGGGGCGGAGGTCTCGGGGGCGGAGGTCTCGGGGGCGGAGGTCTCGGGGGCCGGAGCAGGCTCGGAGGGCGGCTCCGGCGGAGACGCCTGCTCGGAGGCCTGCGCCATCGCCGGATCAGAAGACGCAGGGGCGGGCTCGAGGCCGGAAACCGGCTCGGCCGCGGGCATCGACTCAGGGGCGGTGACCGGCTCGGCCGCGGGCACGGACGCAGCCGCCGAAATCGGCTCGGCCGCAGGCGCCGACTCGGCCGCAGGCGTCGACTCGGAGGCGGGGGTCTCGCCGGGCGAGCCGATCCGGGCCAGGACCTGGCCCACCTCCACCACGTCGCCCTCGCCGGCCAGGATCTCGGTCACCACCCCCGCGACCGGGGCGGGCACCTCGGAGTCGACTTTGTCGGTGGAGATCTCGAAGAGGATCTCGTCTACCTCCACCGGGTCCCCGACCTGCTTGAACCAGCGGATGATCGTGCCCTCAGTGACGGTCTCGCCCAACTGGGGCATGGTTACATCGACCACTGATCCTGCCTCCGTAAAGCCTCGCCTGAGGCTACCGGACTTCGCCCCGCCGGATCGTTTCGACCAGCACCGAGGTGGGCCAGGCCGATTCGGCAGGCCGGGGCGCCGACAGCCAGGCCAGTGGCTCAGCCGTGCAGGGACCGGCCGGTGAGCGACAGCACGCTCTCGCCGAACAGCTCGCTCAGGGTGGGGTGGGGCTGGATGAAGGCGGCCACGTCGTCCGCCGTCGCCTCCCAGTTGACGGCCAGATAGCCCTGACCGAGCTGCTCGGTCACCCAGGGCCCGGCCATGTGGACGCCCAGGATGCGGCCGCCGGTCCCGTCGGGGCGCCGCTCGGCGATCACCTTCACCATCCCCTCGGTGTCGCCCACGATCATGGCCCGGCCGTTGCCGACGTGGCGGTGCGACGAGGTCACCACCTCGAAGCCGGCGGCCGTGGCCGACTCCTCGGTGTGGCCCGCGAAGGCCACCTCGGGATGGCAGTAGATGCACCACGGCGTGCCCAGCGGGTCGAGCGGCTCGGGGTCCTCGCCCAGGATGTCCTTCACCGCCAGCATCCCCTCGGCGAAGGCGGTGTGGGCGAGCTGGGGGGTGTCGATCAGGTCGCCCACCGCCCACACCCCGGCCTCGCCGGTGCGGCACCGGCCGTCGACCTCCACGAAGCCCCGGCCGTCCACCGCCGCCCCGGTGGCCTCGAGGCCGAGCGAGCCGCTGCGGGGCCGCCGCCCCACCGAGACCACCACCGCGTCCACCTCCGCCGTCTGGCCGTCGCCGTAGGAGACGACCGCGCCGGACCCGTCGGGCCGGGGCTCATAGCCGTGGACCTTCACTCCGGCCCGGACGGTGATGCCCCGCTTGCGGAACGACCGCTGGACCACCCCGGCCACGTCGGCGTCGCAACCGGCCAGGATGCGGGGCAGCGCCTCCAGGACGGTGACCTCCACCCCCAGGTCGCCCATCATGGAGGCGAACTCGCAGCCGATGGCACCCCCGCCGATCACCGCCGCCGAGCCGGGCAGCGCCTCGACGGACAGCAGCTCGTCGGAGGTCATCACCACGGTCCCGTCCACCTCGAAGCCGTCGATGGTGCGGGGCTCGGACCCGGTGGCCAGGATCACCGATCCCGCCTCCAGCGTCGCCGTTTCGCCGGAACCGGCACCATCGCCGTCGCCGTTGCCGTCGCCGCCGGTCACGGTCACGGTCCGGCCGGGGCCGAGCGACCCCGTCCCGGAGTACACCGTCACCTTGCGCCGGCCCAGCAGCCCGGACAGGCCGCCGGCAAGCCGGTCGATGATCTGCTGCTTGCGGGCCATGGTCGCCGACCAGTTCAGGGAGGGCGGGCCGGCCTCCACCCCGAATTCGCCGGCCCGGGCCACCGTCCTGAAGACCGAGGCCGTCTCCAGCAGCTCCTTGGCCGGGATGCAGCCGACGTGCAGGCAGGTGCCGCCCACCCGGTCCTTCTCCACCAGGCCCATGTCGAGCCCGGCGGCGGCGCCGTAGAGAGCGGCCGCGTACCCCCCGGGACCGCCCCCCACGACGATCACGTCATGGGCAGTGTCGGCCATCATTTCCTCCCGGTCTCGGTTCTCGGCTCGGGCCCGGCGAGCGGCGAGCCGCCCGTCACAGCGCCGACAGCAACTGCACGGTGAAGGCGCCCAGTATCACCAGCCCGCACGCCAGCGCGGCCAAGATCAGCATTCGGGTGCTCACGGCGCCGCCTGAGACCCGGGCCGTCGCCCCGGCCGCGGCGCCACCCGTCGGCGGGGCGATCCCGGTTTCAGCCCTTTCGACTCCGGTTTCAGTTCTTGCGCCGGTTCCGGCGGACCATCCAGCCGATGACCTCGCTGAGCACGGCGCCCAGCACGGCCACCACCACGATGATGATCCACAGCGGCCCTTCGCCGCTGAAGAACAGCCACGAGATCTCGGTGCTGGCGGTGTTTTGGACCACGAACAGGATGAGGGCCAGAGCGACGAGGCCGACAACGATGATCCGGCCCCAGGGCGGCCGATGCTCGTCTACCGCGTGTTCTTGTTCGGCCATGACTTCGTCTCCTCTCCGACCGGGCTCGACGCCGCGGCCGAGAAACTGGGTTCGATAGCACCAGGCTAGGCTCCGCTGAGGCATAGGGCTGACATTCCCCCAGATACTCCAGAACGGAGCCCCGGCATGCGCGTGGCAGTCACCGGTTCCACCGGCTTCGTCGGCCGGGCCCTCCTGAGGGGGCTGCTGGCCGCCGGGCACGAGCCGGTGCGGGTCGTCCGGTCGGCGCCCCCCGACTTGATCGAGTCGGTGACGTGGGATCCCGAGCAGGGCCGGCTCGACCCCGGCGATCTGTCCGGCATCGACGCGGTGGTTCACCTGGCCGGCGAGAGCATCGGCCGGCGGCGCTGGTCCGAGGCCCAGAAGCGGCGCATCCGCGACAGCCGGACCGACTCGACCGCGCTGCTGGCCGAGACCATGGCCGCCATGTCGGACCGGCCCGGAGTGCTGATCTCCGCCTCGGCCGTGGGCTTCTACGGGTCCCGGGGCGACGAGGTGCTGGACGAGACCTCGGCCCCCGGCGACGACTTCCTGGCCTCGGTGTGCCGGGACTGGGAGGCGGCGGCCGACCCGGCCCGGGCCGCGGGGGTCAGGGTGGTGCATCCCCGCATCGGCGTGGTCCTCGGCCCCTCGGGGGGCGCGCTGGGGAATCTTCTGCCGCTGTTCCACCTGGGCCTGGGCGGGCGGATCGGCGACGGGCGCCAGTGGGTGAGTTGGATCACCCTGCCCGACCTGGCGGCGGCCCTGGTGTGGCTGCTCGACGCCGACGTGGAGGGCCCGGCCAACCTCACCGCCCCGGCCCCGGTCACCAACCTGGAGCTCACCCAGACGCTGGGCCGGGTGCTGCGCCGACCGGCTCGGCTCCCGGCACCCAAGCCGGCCCTGTGGGCCCGCCTAGGCCGCGAACTAACCGAGGCCCTCCTATACAGCAGCACCCGAGCCCTGCCCGAAGTGCTGAAGCGCCAAGGCTTCCCCTTCGCCCACCCCAACCTAGACCCCGCCCTCCGAGCCGTCCTCCTATAACCCCCCGCGTCCTCCTTATACCCTCCCCTCGGCCCCCTTTCAGATTTTTCTGAGCAAAAACTGTCGCCATAGCGCAAACAAATGCTCAGAAAAACCCGAGACCCGACCCGAACCCCGTTTTCTGAGCAAAAATGGTCGCTATAGCGCAAACGGATGCTCAGAAAACCGGAGACCCGATTTTTCTGAGCAAAAACTATCGCTATAGGACAACCGATGACTTTCTGAGCAAAGACTGCCTGTTATAGACAAAGGATGCCAGATCGGTCGGCTCCTCAAAGCTGCTGGTCGGCAAGTTTGGCATCCTTTTCTTCTTTGGCATCCATTTCTCCTTTAGAGGTTTGCCACGCTGTGACTAGCTTACTCATAACGGTTTCCCACCCTTTTGCAAACGCTGCTTCGGGACTTGAGGCAACTGAGCCGTGGGGGCGGTTTTCATGGAGTTGCGGGGGGAATATGGTGATTGTGTCTAGCATATCACGCCAAGGAATCAATCTCGGCCGGCTGATCCGAAACCTGGGCATGTCTGACCTCCGAGCCCTAACAGCACCGGACACTGTATAGCGGAGCGATGCGAGTGTCAAAACCACGGATCGGAGGCCAGGGTCGCCGCACTCGGCAGAACTGACCCGGGCAAGCGTGGTCTGTGCCGCCGCAAATCACGCCGAAGCGGCGTTTTCTGAGAAAAAATTGTCGCTATAGCGCAAACAAATGCTCAGAAAATCCGAGACCCGACTCGACCTCGGGTTTTCTGAGCAAAAATGCCCGCTATAGCGCAAACGGATGCTCAGAAAACCCGAGACCCGACTTCAGCTTCGTTTTTCTGAGCAAAAATCGTCGCTGTAGAGCAAACTGAACCGCCCTGGCTTTCTTGGAGGGTTGGTTTATTGGTTTCCAACCGTTTGGTTGGGTTGTCGGGCAGCATATGCCGCCTCGAACTCTGCTGGCGGTATGTCGCCGAGGCGGCTGTGGAGCCGCCGGTGGTTGTGCCAGTGCGTCCATCCCAGGGTGGCCAACTCGACGTCTTCGACGCTGTTCCAGGGGCCTTGTCCGGACCTGTGGATCAGTTCGGCCTTGTAGAGGCCGATGACGGTCTCGGCGAGGGCGTTGTCGTAGGAGTCGCCGACTGATCCCACCGAGGCGGCGGCGCCGAGTTCGGCGATGCGCCGGCTGTAGCGGGTCGAGGTGAACTGGCTGCCGGCGTCGGTGTGCACGGTGAGGCCGTCGAGGCGGGCGCCCCGGACGCGCCGGGCCATCTCCAGCGCGTTGAGGACCATCTGGGTGCGCATGTGCGCGGCGACGCTCCAGCCGACGATCATCCGGCTGAAGGCGTCGACGATGAAACACGCGTACGCGGCCCCGGCGCGGGTGGCGACGACGGTCAGGTCGCTGACCCACAGCCGATTCGGGGCATCGGCGGAGAAGTCGCGTCCGACGAGATCGCCGGGCCGGGACCCTCGGGGGCCGGGGCGGGTGACGCACGCCCGCCGCCGGGTCGCGCCGCGCAGGCCGGCGGCGCGCATCAGGCGCGCCGTCTGGTCCCTGCCGATCTCATGGCCGGCCCGCCGCGCGGCCAGCCACAGCTTGCGCGCCCCATACACCCCGAAATTCGCCCTCCACAGCTCCTTGAGCGCCGCGGTCATCGCCGCATGGCGGCAAGACCGCGCCGACGCGGGCCTGGACTTCGCGCTGTAGTAGGTAGACGGGGCGATCGGCAACTCACGGCAGATCGGCTCGACCCCGAACTCTTCGCGGTGAGCGTCGATGAACGCGACCATCACCGATGTGGGCGGTCGAGCTCCGCCGCGAAGAAAGCCGAAGCCGACCTCAAGATCGCATTGGCCCGGCGCAGCTCCCGGTTCTCCTGCTCCAACTCCTTCATCTTGGCCCGGTCCCGGGTGCTGCGCCCGGCCGCCGCGCCCTCGTCGACGTCGGCCTGGCGCACCCAGCACCGAACCGACTCCACCCCATAGCCGAGCTGATCCGCCACCCGGCGCACCGTCCCGTGATCGGTCCCCAGCTCCGCGCGCAACTGGCGCACCAGCCGCACCGCCTGGGCCTTCTCCACAGCCGAGTACCTCCTCGTAGAAGGACGCCCCGGCGACTTCTCTACAGGCATAGCCCCCATTCTCGCTTTCCAAGCTCAGAACCCTCCAACAATCCCAGGGCGGTTCAAACGGACGCTCAGGAACCTGGCGGTCAAACCCGGCGGGCGGCGGCTGGGGTGGGGCTGGAGCTTGATTGGCGGGTCAGGGCGGCTTCTACGGCTAGCTCGTCGGCCATCTCGTTCCACTGGTCGCCGCCGTGGCCTTTGACCCAGCGCAGCTTGATCTCGTCGGAGCGGTCCAGGTAGAGGCTGACGAGCGGCTCCCACAGATCCCGGTTGGCCACCGGCTTGCCCGCGGAGTTGCGCCACCCCTTGCGCAGCCAGGACCGGTACCAGCCGTCCCGGAAGCAGTTGACGACGTAGGTGGAGTCCGACACCACCTCCACCGGCCCCCCCAGCGCCGACAGCGCCTCCAGCACCGCTTGCAGCTCCATCCGCTGGTTGGTGGTCTCCTCAGCGAAGCCGCAGGCCCACGGCCCGGCCGGCACCACCCAGGCCCACCCGCCCGGTCCGGGGTTCCCCCGGCAGGCCCCGTCGGTGTACACCACCGTCCGCTCCGACCCGTCCGACCCACCCGAGCCCCCAGAGGCCACGCCGTCCGAGAAAGCCGGACCGCCAGTGGTCGAGCCGTCCGAGGAGGCCGACCCTCCCGGGCCGCCAGAGGCCGCGCCATCCGAGGAGGCCGACCCGGCCGGGCCGGGGGAATCTGACATGGGGCCATGGTCGCGCTTAGCGGTGGCCGCGCCAGGGACCTACCATGCCCCCCGAGATGACGGAGGACTTCACCCGGCAGTTGCCCGACCTGGACCCGGCCGAGACCAAGGAGTGGATCGACTCCCTCGACGCCGTCGTCTCGGCCCAGGGCCGGGCCCGGGCCCGCTTCATCGTGGCCAAGCTCCTCCAGCGGGCCAACCAGCTCCAGGTGGGCCTGCCCCCGGCCACCTACACGCCCTACATCAACACCATCCCCGCCTCCGAGCAGCCCTTCTTCCCCGGCGACGACCACGTAGAGCGGCGCATCCGGGCCTTCGTCCGCTGGAACGCGGCGGCCATGGTCATCCGGGCCAACAAGGCGGCCGACGGCATCGGCGGCCACCTATCCACCTTCGCCTCCTCGGCCTCGCTCTACGAGGTGGGGTTCAACCACTTCTTCCGGGGCAAGGACGGCGGCCTGGCCGGAGACCACGTCTACTTCCAGGGCCACGCCGCCCCCGGCGTGTACGCCCGGGCCTACCTGGAGGGGCGCCTCAGCGAGCAGCAGCTCGACAACTTCCGCATGGAGGTGGGCGGCGGCGGGCTGTCCGGCTACCCCCACCCCCGGCTGATGCCCGACTTCTGGGAGTTCCCCACCGTGTCGATGGGGCTCGGCCCAATCCACTCCATCTACCACGCCCGCTTCAACAAATACCTGCACAACCGCCGGATCGAGAACACCGAGGGCAGCACCGTCTGGTGCTTCCTGGGCGACGGCGAGTGCGACGAGCCCGAGACCCTGGGGGCCATCGCCCTGGCCGGCCGCAACGATCTCGACAACCTCAAATGGGTGGTCAACTGCAACCTGCAGCGGCTGGACGGGCCGGTGAGGGGCAACGCCAAGATCATCCAGGAGCTGGAGGGGGTGTTCCGGGGGGCGGGCTGGAACGTCATCAAGGTGATCTGGGGCACCAAGTGGGACGAGCTGCTGCTGGGCGACCTCGACGGGGTGCTGCTCCAGAAGATGACCCAGACCGTGGACGGCGAGTACCAGCGCTACGCGGTGGAGTCGGGGGCCTACATCCGGGACCACTTCTTCGGCCCCGACCCCCGGCTGCGCAAGCTGGTGGAGCACCTGTCCGACGACGAGCTCAAGATGCTGCCCCGGGGCGGCCACGACTACCAGAAGGTGTACGCGGCCTTCAAGGCGGCCAGCGAGGTGCGGGGCCAGCCCACGGTCATCCTGGCCAAGACCATCAAGGGATGGACCCTGGGGCCGGGGTTCGAGGGCCGCAACGCCACCCATCAGATCAAGAAGATGACCAAGGCCCAGCTCCTGGAGCTGCGGTCGCGCCTGCACATGGAGGGCGAGATCGACGAGGGCGATCTCGACGACGGCATCCCCCCCTACTACCGGCCCGAGCCCGAGTCGGTCGAGCACCGCTACATGATGGAGCGCCGCCGGGCCCTCGACGGCTCGGTGCCCAAGCGGGTGGTCCGGGACCGCCGGCCCGTGTCGCTGCCCTCCGAGACGCCCTTCCTGGACTTGAACAAGGGCTCGTCGGGCCGGGCGGTGTCCACCACCATGGCTTTCACGTCGCTGCTGCGGGAGCTGCTGCGCGACCCGGCCCTCGGCCCCCGGGTGGTGCCGATCATCCCCGACGAGGCCCGCACCTTCGGCATGGACTCGCTGTTTAGGGAGTTCCGCATCTACGCGCCCCGCGGCCAGCTCTACGAGCCGGTGGACCACGACCTGCTGCTGTCGTACTCGGAGTCCTCCGACGGCCAGATCCTCGAGGAGGGCATCACCGAGTGCGGGTCGCTGGCGAGCTGGATCGCGGCGGGCACCTCGTACGCCAACCTCGGGGTGCCGATGGTGCCCTTCTACTCCTTCTACTCCATGTTCGGCTTCCAGCGGGTGGGCGACTCGATCTGGGCCGCGGCCGACGCCCGGGCCCGGGGCTTCCTCATGGGCGCCACCGCGGGCCGGACCACCCTGCCGGGCGAGGGGCTCCAGCACCAGGACGGCCACAGCCACGTGCTGGCCTCCACCGTCCCGGCCTGCGAGGCCTACGACCCGGCCTTCGCCTACGAGCTGGGCGCGGTGATCCGCGACGGCCTGCACCGGATGTGCCCACCCGCCGCCGCCGACGGGGAGGACATCTTCTATTACGTCACCATCTACAACGAGAACTACGAGCAGCCGCCCCGGCCCGACCACGTGACCGACGACGACATAACCAGCGGCTTATACAAGTGGGACGACGGCCCCGACGGGCGCCGGCACCGGGCCACCGTGCTGTTCTCGGGCCCGGCGGTGGGGGCGGCCCGGACGGCCCAGGCGATGCTGGCCGAGCACCACGACGTGTCGGCGGAGCTGTGGAGCGCCACCTCCTACAAGCGGCTCCGGGCCGAGGCCCTCGACGTGGAGCGCCGCAACCGCCTCAATCCCTCCGACGAGCCCGAGGCGCCGGCGGTGACCCGCAAGCTGGCCGATTCGGAAGGCCCCATAGTGGCCGTCACCGACTACATGACCCTGGTGCCGGACCAGATCGCCCGCTTCACCCCTAGGCTGCTGCACGTGCTGGGAACCGACGGCTTCGGGCGCTCCGACACCCGCGAGGGGCTGCGGGGCTTCTTCGAGGTGGACGCGGCCCACGTGGTGGTGGCGGTGCTGTCGGCCCTGGTCGACTCCGGCGAGATGGCCCGGGACGACCTGCAGGCCGCCATCCACCGCTACGGCCTAGACCCGAACCGCCCCGACCCGGCCCACCCCGAAACCGGCGCAGTCCACTGACGGCCGGTGCGGGGGGCGGCCAGTAGCAACCGCAAGTCGAGTTGCCGGGACTACAGCAATCATTCGCGGGCTGATGCCCAACGGGGGTACCGGTGTGAACTACAAGAAACGTCTATGGCGAACTGGAGGTGCTCTTGACGTTGAGGCCTAAGCGCCGTGTCCATCTCTCGTCTGGACAGCCAGATGTGCGGTGGACCGCCGGGAGGAGTTATGCGAAGCCAGGCCCCAAGCGCAAGAGTGGCCGAAAGCCGACAAGCCAAAAGCCGACCAGAAAGCCAGCCGACCGAAAGCCGACAAGCCGCAAGACAACGGATCGAAAGCCGACAAGCCAAAAGCCGACCAGAAAGCCGACAAGCCGAAAGCCAACCGATCGAAGACGGTCAACGGCCCAGAAGGATGCGAAGGTCCTCAAATCAAAGCGGCTGCGGACGCCTCCAGTTCCGGTTACCCGTTCTTGCCCGCCCGGTTCCTACATCGAGACAGAGGTCCTCGAAATTCTTCTCGAACTAGACGATGAAGCCGGGGAGGGGGCTCGCCCGGTTCCGAATACAAGGACGAAGTCCTCAATGAGAAAGAAGAGGCCCCCAATGCAGAAGCGGTTGCCCCCAACTTCAAGTCCACTATCAAAGGAGCGGCCGCAGTGGAGCTTGCCGAGTCGGGACCAGGGAGCAGGGTCCCGACGCCGACAGCGTGGCCGCTGATGAAGCAGTGACCGGGGAGTTCGACGACGGCCCGGTTCGTGGGACGCTGGCGGTGACCGGCGACGAGGATGCTGACGGGCTGGTCAACGCCAATCCGCTGGCTCTGCTGACGGCCATGCTGCTCGACCAACAGATCACCATGGAGTGGGCTTTCATGGGGCCGCACCGGCTGCAGGAGCGGCTGGGCGTCGAGCTGGCACCGGGGGCGGTGGCCGCCCTCGATCCTGAGGACTTCGCCGCCGCGGTGGCGGCCCGCCCGGCCCTGCACCGATTCCCGGCGGCGATGGCCGAGAGGATTCTGCGGCTCTGCCACCATCTGGTGGACCGCTATGACGGCGACGCCGCCGCGGTGTGGGCCGGGGCGGTGACCGGAGCTGAGCTGTTGGACCGCATCCGAAGCCTGCCCGGCTACGGCGACGAGAAGGCGAAGATCCTGGTGGCGGTGCTGGGCAAGCGCTTCGGGATTAGGCCCGACGGCTGGGAGGCGGCCTCCGCCCCCTTCTCCGACGACCAGCCCCGAACAGTGGCCGACATCGACAGCCCCGAGGCCCTGAGCCGGGTCCGATCCTGGAAGAAGGCCCAGAAGGCCCGCGGCAAGACCAAAGGCCAGTGAGTGCAAAGGTAGGCTCGGCACCGATGGGTCGATACTCCGATGTTGCTCGATCTGCTTACATTGCCGACATCCGATCGTCCCGTGCCGGGTGGGCCCGGCGGCGGTCTGCCGTCGGCGCGCTGATTGCCGCCGTGCTGGTCGCGGCTGCTTGCGGGTCGGGATCGAGCCCGGAGGAGACGGCCGGGAGCCCTTCGGTTCCGTCCGAGTCGTCCTCCGACGAGGCGGCGCCCAGCCAGCCGACGACGACTGCCCCGGCCGGCGAGACCGGCACCGCGCCGGCGGCCACCGCTCCCGAAGACTCAGGCACCGACGGCGGAACCGGCGCCGAGACGACGACCACGGCCCCGGAGGACTCAGGTGCCGAGGTGACCAGTCCGACACCGGAGACCGCACCCGAAGATTCCAGCCCCGCGCCAGCGGCCACCGCTCCTGAAGAACCCGCTGCCGACACGAGTACCGCCACCGTGACGGCAGCCCCGAACCCCGAAGAACCCGCCGCCGAGGAGCCCGGCCCCAGTCCGGCCGCTGAGACGGAAGCCCCCGAAGAGCCCGCCGCGGACGACGGCGCCGACCCCGAAGAGCCCGCCTCTGAACAGACCACGTCGGGGTCGGAACCTCCCGGCCCCGAAGGTTCTGGCGCTGACGCACCCGACAGCGGCCCCGCCGCCGAGACGGAAGCCCCCGAGGACTCCGGCGGCGAAATCGACGACGAAGCCGCCGCCGAGACGGACTCCGCGGTGGCGGTGTCCGCCGACGTTCCCGACTTGGAACTGATCGACGTGGCCTCCGGCAGCAACGTCCGGCTCGTGTCGCTGGTGACCGGCGATACACCGCTGCTGTTGTGGTTCTGGGTCCCGCATTGACCGATCTGCCGGGGCGAAGCCCCGATTCTCGAGCAGTTCGCTCGAGACAACGCCCATCGGCTCACCGTCATCGGCGTCGGCGCCCAAGACGACCTGGCCCTAGCCCAAAACTTCGTGACGGGCACCGGCACAACCTTCACCATGCTGTGGGACTCGACCTACGAGTCCTGGCGCCACTACGGCGTCCAGCGCAACTCCGATTTTTGGCTGCTCGACCCCAACGGCAACCGAGTAGGCAAGCGCTTCTACCGCCTCGACAAGACCTACGTAGAAGAGCTACTGGCCGGCCTGGCCTGAAGCCCGGCCCCCAGTAGGCTCGGTGCCGATGGGCCGATACCCCGATGTTGCCCGATCCTCTGATGTTGTCGGCATCCGACCGCTCCGGGATGGACAGGCGCGGCGCCGCTGGCTCGTCGTCGGCGGGCTGATCGCCGTCGCGCTGGCCGCGGGGGGCTGTGGCGGCGGGTCGACGACGGAAGGAGCGGACGCCGCCGACGGCTCTTCAGCAACGGCAGACGGTGGGGCGGACTCAAGTCCGACGACGGCACCGGCTGAGACGGGTGCAGCCACCGAGTCTCAGGCACCCGCCGAGCCCGTCAGCGAAGGGGCCAGCGGCGAGAGTGCCAGCGCCAACGGCGCTGCGGTGGCGGTGTCCGCCGATGTGCCCGACTTGGAGATGGTCAATGTGGCCTCCGGGACGGGGGTCCGGCTGGCGTCGCTGGTGACCGGCGACAAGCCGCTGCTGCTTTGGTTCTGGGCCCCGCATTGACCGATCTGCCGGGGCGAAGCCCCGATCCTCGAGCAGTTCGCTCGAGACAACGCCCACCGGCTCACCGTCATCGGCGTCGGCGCCCAGGACGACTTGGACTTGGCCCAGAGCTTCGTCACCGGCACCGGCACCACCTTCACCATGCTGTGGGACCCCACCTCGGAGTCGTGGCGCCACTACGGCGTCCAGCGCAACTCCGACCTCTGGCTGCTCGACCCCAACGGCAACCGGGTAGGCGAGCGCTTCTACCGCCTCGACGAGAACTACGTAGAAGAGCTATTGGCCGACCTAGCCTGAGACCGACGCCAGGCACCTAGAAGAACTATTGGCCGACCTAGCCTGAGACCGACGCCAGGCACCTAGAAGAACTGCTCGCCGGCCTTGGCCTGAGGGCGCGACGCCAGCCGCCCTAGAGGAACTACTGGTCGGGCTGGCCTGAGGGCCAGATCTGGGGGCCCCGGCGGCCCGGGCGGCATTGTTCACCGGGTGTTCACTCTTATTAACCGGCGGTTCAGAAGACTCTGAATTGCCGGAAACCTGGGCCTTCTATGGTGCCTCACAGGTTCGCGAATGCGGGCCCGCCGCCTTGGCGAGGCGATCGACATGTCAATTGCCCGTTCCCCAAAGGAGGGATCCTTAATGCGCAAGTCATGGCACCGGCGTCTGGTGCTGCCGGCCATCGGTGCGAGCTTCCTGCTGATGGCCGCAGCCTGCGGCGGCAGCTCATCCAGCGGCGGCGAGAGCGCGTCCGAATCCGCCGCCGTGTCGGGCAGCGTCACCATCTCGGGGTCTTCGACGGTGGAGCCGATCTCGATCCGGGTGGCCGAGTTGTTCGAGGACATGGCCCCCGACGTTTCGGTCACGGTCGACGGCCCCGGCACCGGCGACGGGTTCAAGCTGTTCTGCGAGGGCGAGACCGACATCTCCGACGCCTCCCGCCAGATCAAGGACTCGGAGAAGGAGTCCTGCTTCGAGAACGGGATCGACAACATCGTCGAGCTCAAGGTGGGCGTGGACGGCATCGCCGTCATGACCAGCGCGGCCAACACCGCGGTGGAGTGCCTGAGCTTCGAGCAGTTGTTCGCCCTCATCGGCCCGGCCGGCGAGGGCGCCGAGACCTGGGCCGAGGCCTCGCCGGGCCTGCCCGACGCCGCCCTCGACGTGTTCGGTCCGGGCGAGGAGTCCGGCACCTTCGACTCGTTCGTGGAGATCGTCTTCGAGGACCTGGCCGAGGAGCAGGGCCTCGAGGCCACCACCCGCACCGACTACAGCCCCTCGGGCGACGACAACGTCATCCTCCAGGGCATCCAGTCCAGCGACACCAGCCTGGGCTGGGTGGGCTTCGCCTTCGCCGTCAACGCCGCCGACGTGCGGCTCATCCCCGTGGACGGCGGCGACGGCGACTGCGTCGAGCCCACCCCGGACTCCATCGCCTCCAACGAGTATCCGATCAGCCGGGACCTGTGGATCTACGTGAACGCCGATGCGGCCGCGGCCAACCCGGCCCTGGCCGCCTACGTCGATTTCTATGTCACCGATGGACTCGCCCAGGCGGTGGGCGAGGTCGGCTACGTGCCCCTCACCGACGCCGGCCAGGACGAGACCCAGGCCCGCTGGAGCTCCATGGAGACCCTCAGTTGAGCAGCCCCGCCGATGGGCCGGCAGACGCCCCGCCGAGGCGCCCGTCAGCCGTCGGCAAACACCCCGCCGATGCCGCCAAACGGCTGAGCCGAACGCCCCCGCCGATGCGCCCGTCTGCCACCAGCAGACACCACGCCGATGCGGGCAAACGGCTGAGCCGAACGCCCCCGCCGATGCGCTCAGACCATCCATCGGCTGAGCGGCGGCTGCGGTAGGTTTCGCGGCCGTGACCGACGCGAGCCCCATCGGCGGCGCCCCCACCCTCGCAACGCTGCGCATTTCGAGGGGGAGGCGGCGCCGTGAGGTTGTCGTCCGCTGGACCCTGCTGCTGGCCGCCCTGGTGTCGGTGGTGGTCAGCGCCCTGATCCTGCTGAGCCTGTTCCGGGAGGCGTGGACGTTCATCACCGGGGTGATCTGGTCGGAGACCTGGGGCCAGGCCGGATGGTTCCCCCGCCGGGGCATCTACGACATACCCACCATCGTGGTGCCCACGGTGATCGTCACCGCCATCGCCATGGTGGTGGCCGGGCCCATCGGCCTGGGGGCGGCGGTGTACCTGTCGGAGTACGCCCGGTCCGGGGTGCGGGCCTGGGTGAAGCCGGTGTTGGAGATCCTGGCCGGCATCCCGTCGGTGGTGCTGGGGTTCTTCGCCCTCACCTGGATCGCCCCCAACGTGGTGGGCCGGATCGGCAAGCCCGCCCTGCTGACAGCGGGCCTGGCCGTGCTGGGGCTCTACGCGGCGCTGGCCGGGTTCTTCGCCTGGACCCGGCTGAAGCGCTACCGGGACGGGTCGGGCGACTCGTCGGCCCTCATCGGCGCAGTGGGCGCCGCGGCCCTGCTCGCCGCCATCGGGGCGGGCTACCTGTTCTGGCTGCTGAGCCTGCTGGGCGACTTCGCCCCCGCCCGGGCCGGGTCGCTGGCCGCGGCCGGCATCGGGGTGGGCCTGCTCACCATCCCGCTGGTGGCCTCGGTGTCGGAGGACTCCATGGCCGCGGTGCCCGAGCACCTGCGGGAGGCCTCGGCCGGGCTGGGGGCCCGCAAGATGGCCACCGCCACCAAGGTGGTGGTGCCGGCGGCCATATCGGGCATCGTGGCCGCCTTCATAGTGGCCACCTCTCGGGCCATCGGCGAGACCATGGTGGTGTTCATGGCCGGCGGGGCGGCCGACGCGGCCCGCTACACCGACTCCCCCTTCGAGGGCGGGCTCACCATGACCGCGGCCATGGCGTCGCTGGCCTCGGGCACCGACAGCGTGGTGGGCGAGGGCCTCACCTTCCAGAGCCTCTACTTCGTGGGCCTGCTGCTGTTCGCCATCACCCTGGGCCTCAACATCGTGGCCGCCCGGTTCGTGGACCGGGTGCGCGAGCAGTACTAGGCGGGGCAGGGGGTCCGGGCGCCGATGGTCAGCCGCCTGATGGACGACCGGGCCCGCTCGGCCATCGCCGACTCGATCCGCAGCCGGCGGGTCGACGTCCGGGGGGCGCTGTTCAAGAGCCTGCTGCAGAGCGCCCTGGTGCTGACCCTGCTGATCCTGGCCGTCCTTCTGGTCACCGTGCTCACCGACAGTTGGGCCCAGATCGGCGGCCGCCTCGGCGACTTCTTGTCCGGCACCCTGCGGTCCCGCTCCAGCGACGGCGGGCTGGGGGTCAACCAGGGCATCTACGGCTCGCTGTGGATCGCCGTCATCGTGGCCGTGCTCGCCTTCCCCACCGGGATCGGGGCGGCCATCTACCTGGAGGAGTACGCCCCCCGCAACCGGTTCACCTCCTTCGTGGAGGTCAACATCCGCAACCTGGCCGGGGTGCCGTCGGTGGTGTACGGGCTGCTGGGCCTGGCCATTCTGGTGAACGGCGACCTCTTCGGGCTCGACCGGCTGACCGGCGGGCGCTCCACCCTGTCGGCGGGGATCACCCTGGCCGTGCTGGTGCTGCCCATCGTGATCATCACCTCCGGCGAGGCGTTCCGGGCCGTGCCCAACGAGCTGCGGGAGGGGGCCTACGGGGTGGGGGCCACCCGCTGGGAGATGATCCGCACCCAGGTCCTGCCCTACGCCGCCCCCGGCATCTTCACCGGCACCCTGCTGTCGATGGCCCGGGCGGTGGGCGAGGCCGCGCCGCTGATCCTGGTGGGCGCGGTCACCGGCCGGCTGGGCGACAACCCGGCCCTGCTCGACGTGGGCGCCCTCACCGAGCGCTTCACCGCGCTGCCCATAGTCATAACGAGCTGGACTCAGCAGTCGGGCCGCGACGTGGGGTTCGCGGCCGCGGCCGCCGGGGCCATAGTGGTGCTGCTGGTGTTCGTGCTGATAATGAACTCGGCGGCCATCGGGCTGCGCAACCGGTTCGAGAAGAAGAGAGGCTGAGACCGCCGTGACCGACGCCGCCGACACCACCACCGTCGAGCCGACCGCGGCCGAGCCGCCTGCCGCCGGGCCCGCAGCCGCCGAGGCCCCTGCCGCGGCCGGGACCGCCGCCGAGCCGGTCGTCACGGCCGGGCCCGAGGTCGTCGCATCCGCCGCCGCGGTCGCAGCCGCCGAGCCGCCGGCGGCGGACCCCGGCCGGCGCATCGTCTTTTGCACCCGCGACCTGAACGTCTACTACGGCCAGTTCCGGGCGGTGCGAGACGTCACCTTCGACGTGTGCCAGCACGAGATCACCGCGCTCATCGGCCCGTCGGGGTGCGGCAAGACCACGGTGCTGCGCTGCTACAACCGCATGAACGACCTGATCGAGGGGGCCAGGGTCACCGGCGACATCGAATACCACGGACTGGACCTCTACGACGAGCGGGTGGACCCGGTGGAGGTGCGCCGCCGCATCGGCATGGTGTTCCAGAAGCCCAACCCGTTCCCCAAGTCGATCTACGACAACGTCGCCTACGGGCCCCGGGTGGCGGGCCAGCGCAAGGGCCTCGACGAGGTGGTGGAGAACTCGCTCACCAAGGCGGCGCTGTGGGACGAGGTGAAGGACCGCCTGGGCGACTCCGCCCTGGGGCTGTCGGGCGGCCAGCAGCAGCGGCTGTGCATCGCCCGGGCCATCGCGGTGGACCCCGACGTGCTGCTGATGGACGAGCCCTGCTCGGCCCTCGACCCCATCGCCACCGCCCGGATCGAGGACCTCATGCAGGAGATCAAGCGGGAGTACACCATCGTCATCGTCACCCACAACATGCAGCAGGCAGCCAGGGTGAGCGACATGACCGCCTTCTTCACCGCCGAGGTCCACTCCGAGAACGACACCCGCACCGGCATCCTGGTGGAGTGCGACCACACCAAGACCATCTTCTCCAACCCGTCCGACGAGCGGACCGAGAACTACGTGACCGGCCGGTTCGGCTAGTCCCATACCCCCGACTGTGAGACCACGATGACCGAAGAGACCCGCAGGACGTTCCACGAGAACCTCGACTCGGTCCGCGACCAGATCATCCAGTTGGCCGCCTCGGCCACCGAGGCCGGGGCCCGGGCCACCCAGGCCCTGCTCGACAGCGACCTGGTGGCGGCCCAGGAGATCATCGACGCCGACGACCGGCTCGACGCCGCCTCGGTGGAGATCGAGGAGAACTGCCAGTTGCTGCTCGCCCTCCAGCAGCCCATGGCCATCGACCTGCGCCGCATCCTGGCCGCCCTGTGGATAACGGCGGAGCTGGAGCGCATCGGCGACCTGGCCTGCAACATCTGCAAGGGCACCCGGCGGGTGTTCGGGACCGAGTTCTCGCCCCGGGTCCGGGGGCTGATCGCGGAGATGAGCGACGAGGCGCTGCGCCTGACCCGGCTGGGGGTGGACGCCTACGTGGACGAGGACGAGGGGCTGGCCTCGGCCCTCGACGACATCGACGACCGGCTCGACACCCTCCACGCCGCCTTCGTGCAGGTGCTGCTGGAGCAGCGGGGCGAGGGGGGGCTCGACCTCCAGCCCGCGGTGCAGCTCGCTCTGGTGGCCCGCTACTACGAGCGGATCGGCGACCACGCGGTGAACATCGGGGAGCGGGTGCGCTACCTGGTCACCGGCTGGAAGCAGGAGCACGCCGGGGCGGCCCGCGAGCACGAGCGCCGGCGCCGCCAGCTCTCAGAGGACCCGACTTGAAGGCCGCTCTCGGCGGACGGGGCGGCGCGGGGGTTTGCCCGGCGCCATGACCGCGCTGGTCGCCGCAGCCGCCCTGGCGGTGGGAGCGGTGATCGGCCTGGCCCTCTATCACGTCCGGGTGCGGGCGGCGATCGCCTCGGCGGACCCCGAGGCAACCGGGTCGGGTTCGCTGACCCGGGCCTTGGCCAGATCCCGGCGGCAAAGGGAGCGGGCCGAGTCGGATGCTGCGGCGACGAGGCTCGACCTGCGCCGCCTCCGGGCCGTCCTCGACGAGCTGGAGACCGGGATCGTGGTATGCGACCGGGGCGGTGAGGTGGTGGCCCGCAACCGGGCCGCGGCCGCCTTCGCCGCCGCCCGCCACGAGGAGGCGCTGGTGAGCCGGGCGGTCGCCGAGTTGTTGGAGCGGGCCCGGGCGGGCGAGGCCGGGGCCCAGAGCGTGGAGCTGGCCACCCATCCCCGCCGCGCCTATCACGTGGAGGCCGCGCCCGTCGTCGAGGCCGGCGAAGAGCCCGAGCCGGGGGCGGGAGCGGTGCTGGGGGCGGTGGCCTGTGTGTACGACGTCACCGACCAGCAGCGCACCGACGCGGTTCGCCGGGATTTCGTGGCCAACCTGAGCCACGAGCTCAAGACCCCCGTGGGGGCTCTGAGCCTGCTGGCCGAGGCTCTGGGAGCCGAGTCGTCGGGCGACGATGAGGCTCTGGTCAGCCGCATCCGGGAGGAGGCTCAGCGGGTGGCCCGCACCATCGACGACCTGATGGTCCTCAGCTACGTCGAGGGGGAGGCGCCTTTGGACGAGCCGGTGGACGTGGGGGCGGTGGTGGCCGGGGCGGTCGAGCGCATCTCCGAGGCCGCGGGCCAGCGCCGGGTGGAGGTGCGGGCCCCCGACCCGGCGTCCTCGGCGCCGATGCGGGGATCGCCGGTGCAGCTCGAGTCGGCGGTGTTCAACCTGCTCGACAACGCGGTGAAGTTCAGCGAGCCGGGCGGGACGGTGGAGCTGGAGGTCGCCCGCCACGACGGCGGGGTGACGGTGAGCGTGCGCGACCACGGGATCGGCATCCCCCGCCCCGAGCAGGACCGGATCTTCGAGCGGTTCTACCGGGTGGACAAGGCCCGCAGCCGCCTGACCGGCGGCACCGGCCTGGGCCTGGCCATAGTCCGCCACGCCGTCCTAAACCACGGCGGCAAGCTAGAAGTCGACTCCCGAGAGGGAGAAGGCTCAACCTTCACCATCCACCTCCCGCTGCCCAACGACCAGTGACGCCTTAGCGACTACGGCCATGCAGCAGCCGCCGTTGTTCATTCAGAGAGTATCGGGCCAATCGAACTGTAGATCCATCTCGTCACCAGTTCTCAACTTGCCTTTGCACGGCTTGATGTCAGCATAACGGCGAGCAACGCGTTCTGCCGCATCTTCACGAGCCTTACGCGCACGAGCAGCGCGTTCATGGAGACTTCCCTCTTTCTTGCGAGATTCGGAGGTAAATGGTGGTTTGTAGCTCATTGATCGCGGGACTCCTCAGGCAGAGATCGCCGGATTTGGCCCGGCTGTCGGCCCTTCATGGGCGGCGCTTCGGGGGGGCGGTTTGTTCTCCCAGTTTGGCCAGCAGTTCGGCCTGAGAGCCGGTGCCTTTGGTGCTGTTGCAAGCGCCGCAGAGGAGCTGCAGGTTCTCGAGGTTGTCTTGGCCGCCTTTGCCTCGCGGGATCTTGTGGTCGATGGTCAGATTGCGGTGCGGGAAGTGGACGCCGCACCCGGCGCAGTCGCCTTGTTGCTGTCCGTAGAGGAGGTCCTTCCAGGTCCGGTAGTTGGGGATCTTGCCCAGATCGGTGCGGGCCGGTATGTCGTCTCGGTCGATGACCTGTCCGAAGATGCCGTGCTGATCCCGCAGCCGGCGCCGGGTTAGTTCTACAGCCTTCACGGACAGGTCGATGCCGACCCACTGGCGGCCCAGAGTCTCCGCCGCTACGCAAGCGGTGGCGCACCCGCAGAACGGGTCGAGCACCAGATCGCCGGGATCGCTCGATGCCTCTATGATCCGCTTCAACAGCTTCAGCGGCTTCTGCGTCGGGTAGCCGACCCTCTCCTTGCTGGTTGCCTCCAGCCTGGGGACATCGACAACGATGTCTGTTGCGGCCACACCCCTTGACGCTGTCAAATACCATTTCAAGCGCGGCACCCCGCCCTCCGGCGGCCAGTAGATCAACCCCGCTTCGTCCAACGCGTCCAGCCTGGCGTGAAGACCTGCGTAGTCGTCAGGCCAGCCGGGGATCAGCCCTTGCTCCTTGATGAACTCCGCCATGCCGCCTTTGGCAGGCAAAGCCCAATGTCTGCCTTTGTCGGTGGGGTCCACTTCCCGCCACGGCGCGCCGGACTCGCCGTCTCTTGTGCCGCTGGCCGTTAGCGAGACGGGTTGCCACCGCCCTAACTCGTCTTCTTGGTTGTAGGAGCGTTCCACGTACGCCGGATCATGAGGCATCCACTGCGCATTCCAGGTCGCGCCTTCGCCGGCGTAGAACAGGATCACATCGTGGACACGCCCGAACTGCTTCGCTTCAGACCTTGCCCCCGTCCTCTTCCACACGATCTCATTGCGGAAATTCTTGACGCTGAACACCGAGTCCATCAGCACCTTCAGATAGTGGCTGGCGGTCGGGTCGCAGTGAAGGTAAAGAGACCCGGACGGTTTCAGGACCCGGCGCATCTCTATCAGCCGGGTGGCCATCATCGTGAGATACGACATCATCGACGACCCCGACACCTGCCCCGCCGCCCGGATGAAATCAGCCAGCGGCTCGTCCGTCCGGGCAAGCAGCCCGATCTCGCACACATCGACATCGGAGAGAGTCCAAGTGTCCTTGAACGCAGCCCCGGCCGCTTCGGACCCAACCGGCGCCTCGTAGGTCCGGTTGCTGTTGAACGGCGGGTCCAAGTAGATCAAATCGACCGCGTCCGAGTTGAAGCCCCGCAGAATATCGAGGTTGTCGCCCGTGAACACGGTCCGGTTGGCGACGTTCAACGCGCGGCCAGTCGACGGTGACGGTGCGGCATCGGAGCGGGAAGAAACCATGAGCGCACCGTAGCCGCCAGGTATGACAACGGTCCGACCACCCAGCGCAGCCAGAGCCCGCGGCTGCCCGTGCCCAGCTCGTCCGCCAACAGGAACCGCAGCACCGGCTGGAGCAGTTCGGTCACGGCCAGGAGATTGTGAACCCGGGCAGAAGTCGGCGCGGGCTTGGGTGGCGTAGGCGTCGTGGGCGTTGAGGCACCGCCCCTGGCTCAGATGGCCACGACCTGCTGGGCCGCGATCTGCCGGGCCGCGATCTGCCGGGCCGCAGCGTCGATTTGGGAAGCGGGCCCGGCCTCGGCCGAGGGGTGGCCACGGCTCGTTTTCCTCGGTTGGATTTGCATTTGCGAGAATTTTTCACGATAATACGGCTATGACGACTACTGAATCGGGTGTTGGGCCGCTGAGCGCGCTGCTGTCGTTCACGGCGGAAAACGTGCGCTCTTACCGTGACGAGGCGCATCTGTCTCTCCTGGCCACCCGGATGTCCGGGGAGGAAATCGCGCGAGAGCTTCCCACGGCCTCGGCGCGAACCGTCCGCGTGCTGCCCGCCGCGGGCGTGTTCGGCGCCAACGCGTCCGGCAAGACAACGATCCTTCGAGCACTCGCGGACATGCGGGATTTGGTCATGGGCTCGTTCCGCCGGGGAGGCGAGGGGAGCGGCGTGGACCGCAGGCCCTTCCTGCTCGACGCCGGGTCGCGGGATCGCCCGTCACGGTTCGAGATCGATCTCATCCTGCGCGAGGTCCGATGGCAGTACGGGCTGGTGACCGACGATGAGCGAGTTCTCCACGAGTACGCCTACTACTTCCCCAGGGGTCGCCAGTCGCTCGTGTTCCAACGCGACGTAGACGGCATTGAGTTCGGCCCGCGGTTCAGGATGGCCGGCAAATCGCTGCGCAGGCTGGTGCGTGAGAACGCCCTGGTCCTGTCTGTCGCCGGAGCGGCGGCGGACGAGGAAATCGGCCCCCTCTTCAGGTGGTTCCAGCGGAACCTTCTCCTCGCCGACACAACGACGCGCGGCATTCGCGCCGCCCACACAGCCGACATGTTGGAATCCGATGACCATCGCTTCCGAGTGCTCGATCTGCTGCTGGCCGCTGATCTCGGGCTCTCGAGCTTGGAGCGAGCGCCCGTCGACTCGGATTTTGCTGATCGCATGCGCAGGGCGCTGCGGATCCTCCAAGGCATCGAAGGCGACCTCGATGCACCCGACGATGGCGAGTTCGTCGTGGCCGAGTTCATCCGCCTGGTTCATCGGGGCGACGGCGACGATGTTGTGTTCGATCCCCAAGACGAATCTGAGGGCACCCTGGTCTGGGTGGGCCTGATCGGGCCGGTGCTCGATGCCCTCGACCGCGGGGACGTTCTACTGGCCGACGAGCTCGACGGGAGCCTGCATCCGCATCTCGTCCAGCGCCTGGTCGGCCTCTTTCAAGACCCGTCCACCAATCCGGGGTGCGCGCAGCTCGTCTTCAACTCGCACGATGTCACCGTCTTGGGAGACAGCGAAGCACGCGCCCTAGAACGCGATCAGATCTGGTTAACCGAGAAAGACCTCTCCGGCGCGACAACACTCATTCAGTTGGCCGACTATCGCCCTCGGCGCGACGAGGCCTTGCAGCGCCGTTATCTCCAAGGAAGGTACGGAGGAGTCCCATTCCTCGACCCAGAGGACTTCGCCCGATTAACTCGGCGCAACCGACCGGCTCGAAGTGCTGAACGAAACCCGTTCCGCAATCCAGAGTGCTTGGATGCAAGGCATAGCAACATGGTTGATTCGCTACAATAGGCGTAGAATGTCGAACTTCTCTGACGACCAATCAGGTATGGCTGAGACTATCAGGCTGTACCTGCGCCAGAACTATGGCCTAGTGGTTTCGGACGAAGAAGCTAGCGATGTTATCGAGCGATTGTCGCTGGAAACTGACCCAGAGGTCGTGATCAAGGTGTCGGGACGTGACATCGTGACCGGGCTAAGGACGATGGTGGAAATCAGTCGGGGAGACTTGTGGCCCCCGGACGCGCTGATTCTCGCCCCGCGCCAATGACGCATCACTCTGAAACAATCCGCGCGCTCTTTCTGCTGACAGCTTCGATGGCCTAGACGGTCAGGCAAGCAGGGAGCGGCGGCGGGACTCCAGCCAGCCGATCAGCACGGCTACGGCCCGAGGGTCGTGGCGGAGGTGGTGGCCGGCGCCGCCGATGATGCGCAGGTCGGCGCCGGGGCAGGCGTCGGCTATGGCCCGGGCGTCGAGCACGGGCACGGTCTCGTCGTCGCTGCCGTGTATCACCATCAGGTCCCGGTCACCCAGGGCGGCGGCCGCGGCGGCGGCCCTCACCTCGCGCAGCTCGCGGGCCCAGCGGTCGAACGACGGCGGGAACCCGGGGTCGCGGATGACCCCGATCTCCCGGGCCAGCAGCAGCAGCTTGCGGGGGTTGCGGGCCCAGTTCTCGAAGTCGGCGGGCGCGGCCACCGCCGCCGCCCCCCTGACCCGGGGGTGCCGGGCGGCCACCACGGTGGCCAGGGCGCCGCCGGTGCCGAAGCCGACCAGCCAGACGGCCCGGCAGGGCGCGGCGGCGACCAGGTGGTCGACGGCCCCGGCCAGGTCCCGGCGCCAGCCCCCCAGGGAGAAGTCGCCCTCGGAGCGGTCCACCCCCCGGCTGGCGTAGGTGAGGGCGACGAAGCCGGCGTCGGTGGCGAACCGGTCGGCCAGGGCCGGGAAGCTGGCCGTGGAGTTGATCCCTCCCCCGGCCTCGGTGGGGAACCCGTGGGCGATCACCACCCCCGGCTGGGCGGTGGGGTGCAGGCGGGGCGGGCGGGCGACGTGGCAGGCCAGCTCGTTGCCGTCCACCGCGAACCGGTCCTCCATGACGGGAACCTACCGGTTGCCCTGCCGCTCGGCGGCCTCTAGGCCCGGCGCGAGCGAGGGCGGGCCCCGGACGGGCCCGCCCTCGACGCGTCGATCTTCAGGTGATCGTCGTTGGATGGCTGGAAGACCCAGGCCCGGTCGGCAGTCGCCGCGGCGGGGGCTGCGGCGCTCCGGGCCGGATGTGACGGGTCCGGCCACCGGGGTCTGGGGGTGGAGCTGGCGTGGATTCGCCAGTGGGTCCAGCGGCCGTAGCTAGCGGCCAGCCACCTCCAAGGTCACGGTTCGTTCAGGTAAGTCAGAACTCAGTTGGACCACCTCCTTTCCCTTGTGCCCCTGATGATAGACCCTCCCCACCCCGATTGCGCGCACCTCTCGGGGAAGGCGCCGAATTCCGGGGTTGAGGGGCGTGGGGCGGGTCAGCGCCCTCGCCTCGGCTGCACGCTGCCCTTCGGAGAATCTGACGGTAAGGGCTATAGTGAAAGGCAATGATCTTGACTGTGGCCTCAGACGGAACGGGCTAGGCGGTGGGCGAGCCCGGGGTCCAGTCGCCTTTGCCCCGGTTCCCGCGGCGGCACGCGCTGGTCCGCGGGCTGCCCACCGCAATGGCTCGACCGGGACGGGGCGCCGGGTATCTGCCGGTGATCCAGCTCATCATGGACTGGAACAACGAGCCGGGCTTGCGCAGCTCGATGATCGGCGAAGGCCCTGCGGCGGGCACCGACCCGGTCACGGCGGCCAAGATCGCGGTGGTCGTGCATGCCCTGTGCGACCGTGACGATCACCCGATACCGGAATGGGTGATGCGGGCGCGTTCGCCATTCGAGACCACCTTGGTGCCCGGCATCGATCTGCAGTCCTGGTTCGGCCGCCGCATGCGCGCCTCCGCCCCAGAGGCATGCCACTACCACCGGGTCTACTTCTCAGTCGAGAACCTAGCCTCCACGTGACCGAAGAGTCAGCACTCGAACCGCCCGTTCTCACCGCTTCAGTGATCCGGCGACTGTTCGATGCAGTGTCGTCGCATCTTCGAGATGCCAGGTCCTTCAACCACCGCCTGACGATCGCCGGAGGCGCGGCTCTGCCGTGATGGCGCAGATCCTCGCCCAAACAGGCAACGCCTCCTCCGCGCACGCTTCGGCCGACGCCAGGGCGCCACGGTGGACGACGCCCCCGAGCACGCGGCGGGCACAGTCGGGAGGATTTGCAATGGTTGATTCCGGGTTCTACAATGTCGGCGTACCCCGCACCGGGCGCTTGAGGCTCTCGGTGTGCGTTTCGGCGCTTAGGCTTCGGCCGAACGCCACATCCTACGGCCGCCCTCCGGGGCGGCCGTAGCTGCGTTGATAAACATGTACATATGCTACGTTGATGAATCCGGCGGGTTTGAAGCACCAAACGCCTATCCGAATGCGACACCCCTTATGGTCTTGGCCGGACTCATTATTCGAGCTGATCTACTGGGCTCGCTAACAGCAGATTTTATTGACCTAAAGAAACAGTACAAACCTACAAAGGACATCAACCTCTTAGACCATGTTCTTATAGAGATCAAAGGCTCTGAACTTCGTAAGTTCATTAGAACACGCAGTCGTCGCAAACAACGATACGCTATAGGTGTGCTGGATAAAGTAGTTTCACTTTTGGAGAAATATGAAATCCGTTTAGTTGGAAGAATCTGGGTTAAGGAATCGGGCACTCAGCTACGGCCAAGAGAAAGTTACACACTTTCTGTACAAAATATCGCTGAACACTTTAACAACTTCTTGAAAGAAAAATCGTCGCAAGGCATCATTCTTTGTGATGGGAGAGAGCCTTCACAGGATAGCCAAGTAGCTCACTCTATATTCACTCAGAAGCATAAAAGATCAGGTGATGCCATTCCGAATCTCATCGAAACGTCCCTCTTTGGTAGAAGCCAGAACCATGTAGGGATTCAGCTTGCTGATATGATTGCATCTGGTATATTATTCCCGATTGCAGCACGAGTATATTGTTCTGAAGATTTGAATAGCATTCATGTTCATCCAAGTTACGAGATACTACGATCCAGATATAGCACACGTATTCACTCAATCCAATACTTTTACAGAGATACTTTTGACAGAAGGCGAGGTGGCATAGTTGTAAGTGACAAGTTGAATAGGCAACCGTCGAGACTTATATTCGCTGCCGTGACGCCGCAAGGCGATATCTGATCTTGATCGGATCAAAGAAGAAGCTTTCGGTTTATGACAACGAGCAACGGATCCGAACAACATCACCTTCACCACATCGGGACGAGCCCGCGGCCACTGCGTGGGGCATCGGCACGCCTCGCTCATCGCCGCGCCGCGGGGGCTACCTCGGGCGGCATCGCCGAGTTCTGCCACCAGCACCCTCGCCGCAGCCTGCTTGCACCGCTACCGGCACGGGTTGCCGAGCGATCCTCTCCGCTCGGCGCGAGTTGGCTTGTAGCGCCGCAAGCTCTGATGTGGACTCCGATGTCGAACACTGCGATCAAGCGGTGAGCAGTCCAAACGAGGGGGTACAGTCACATCGGTGACCGACCACCCAGGCGATGGCTCCGCACCAGAAGAAACGAATTTGGATATCCGGATGCCTCCCGAGCTTGAGGCTGGCGTTTGGTCGAACTTCGCGATAGTCAGCCATTCGCCGTATGAGTTCACCCTGGATTTCATCCGGCTCGATTTCTCGGGCAACCCCCCGACCCGAGGAGTGGTCGTGCAACGGGTCAACATGTCACCGCAGTTCGTCGAGCAGCTCATAAGCGCTCTGAACGAAAACATCCAAACATACGCGTCCAGGATCGCCGCCGATCTCGCACCCCATTCGGAGTCCGAAACGGAAGGCGACGATGGATAGAGACATCGGATACTTCTTGTCCGATGGACGGGGCCCTGCACCGCCGGTAATCACCGGACCCTGGGAATACGTGACCATTCGCGGCGGTTGTGCCCCGCCGGGACGGACACGAACGCCGAGACGCGCCGGGCCATCGCTGAGACCAAGAGCGGGGAGGGGCTCGTTGACTGCCCCGGCGGCGTGGACGAATTGATGGCCGGGCTCGAGTGACGGCATGCGACGGTCACCGCAGTGACAGCCGCCGGGCTGACCGACGAAGAAGCCGCCGACCGGTTCGAGGCTTGGGCCGACCGGGTCGATCCCGCCGACCTCGTGGAGATCAACACGGAGTGTCTGCGGCGGCTCACGGCTCTGGGGGAGCGCCGCGCCGCCGCCCAGCAGCAGGAGGCGGCGCTGGAAGCGGAGATAGCCGACGCGGCGGCCCAGGCCAGCGCGGCCGGGCATCCCTGGGCGGTGATCGCCCTGTGTCTGGGGTGAGCCGCCAGGCCGCCCACAAGCGCTACGCCGCGCCCCGGCCGGCGCCCGCCGCCGAGCCGGGGGCGCCCCAGCCCCGGCGCGGCAAAGGTGCCCGCGGCGGCCAATACATCCCCAGGCAGCCCGCTCCGCCCGGCCGGGAGATGGCCTGAAGGGCTGAGCCGCGTTCCGGGGCCGCTAGCCGCGGGGTGCGCTGGGGCTAATCTGGCGGCGTGAGGCGCCACCCAGCCGGAACGGGCAAAGGCGGCCGGTTCGCCCCGGCGGCAGTGGCCGAGATGCCCGCCGCGGCCGGGGCCATGACCCCCGACCGGGCCGCTGCCGCAGGCGGCGGTCCCATCGCCACCGCCGCCCCGGCGCATTCGGGCTGGCACACCGACCCCGACGACTACTGAGCCGACTCGCATCCGAACAGGACTGAGGGCGCTGGGACCTGTGAGCGAGAGCGAGGTGTACCTCGATTACAACGCTTCGGCGCCGCTGGACCCGAGGGTGGCCGAGGTGATGGCGCAGATGCTCGCCCATACGGGCAACGCCTCCTCCGCGCACCGGTTCGGACGCCGCCAGAGCGCCGCGGTGGACGACGCCCGGGAGCATGTGGCGGGGATGGTCGGGGGGCGGGCCTCGGGGGTGGTGTTCACCGCCGGGGCCACCGAGGCCAACAACCTGGCCCTCGCCGGGGCCGCCCTGGCCGCCCCCGCCGATAGGCCCCGCATCCTGATATCGGCGGTGGAGCACGCCTCGGTCCGCCGGACGGCGCGGTGGCTCGACGAGCAGGGCGCGGCCAAGCTCGACGTGATCCCCGTCACCGGCGGGGGCTTCGTGGAGCCGACCGCGGTGGAGTCGATGATGGGCGACGACGTGCTGCTGGTGTCGGTGATGGCGGCCAACAGCGAGACCGGGGTGCTGAACCCGGTGGGTGAGATCGCCGAGCCCGTCCGAGCCGCCGGGGCGCTGCTGCACTGCGACGCCACCCAGATGGCGGGCCGCCTCCCCACCGACCTCGACGGCTGGGGATGCGACCTGATGTCGGTGAGCAGCCACAAGATCAGCGGACCGGGCGGGGTCGGGGCCCTGGTCGGGACCCGGCGGAGCCTGGCCAGGCTGCGGGCGGTGATCCACGGCGGCGGCCACGAACTCGGCCTGCGGTCGGGGTCGCTGAACGTGGCCGGGATCGCCGGGTTCGGCGAGGCGGCCCGCATCGCGGCTGCCGAGCGCGGGGCCGAGTCGGCCCGCACCGCCGCCCTGCGAGACCGTCTGGCCACGCAGATCAAACACCGGATCGCCGGTGCCCGCGAGCACGGCGACGCCGCCCGGCGGCTCCCCAACACGGCCAACATCGGGTTTAGCGGCGCGGACGCCGAGGCGGTGGTCTCGCACATGGACCCGGTGGCCGTGTCCACCGGCAGCGCCTGCAGCTCCGGAGCCGTCGAGCCGTCGGAGGTGCTGGTGGCCATGGGGATCGACAGGGAGGCCGCCTTCGAGGCGGTGCGGTTCAGCCTGGGCCGGTTCACCACCGCAGAGGACATCGACACGGCCGTGGAGAGCACTGTCACAGCCGTGGAGTACGTTCGCACCATGACCGGATACCGAGACCGGGGACGGCCCGGCGACGAAGGCCCGGGAGGGCTCGATGCGCCTGGTTGAGGCGGCCCGCCCAGTGTTCGCCCGCCACGAGACCTTCCATCCCCGCTACGGATGGTTCCGCAAGGCCTACGACGCCGCCGCCCGCGATCCGGGCATCTTCAGCCATGAGGACGCGCCGACGGAGATCGGGGTGGGCAAGAACATGGTGCGGTCCATCCGGTTCTGGGGCCTGGCCGCCAAGCTGATCGTCGAGGACCCCCGCAGCGCCGACCGGCGGGCACCGAGCTTCGTGCCCACCCGGTTCGGCCACGCCCTGTTCGGCCCGTCCGGGTGGGACCGGTTCATGGAGGACCCCGGCACCCTGTGGCTGCTGCACTGGCGGCTGCTGGCGCCGCCGTCGCGGCTGCCGGTGTGGTGGCTGGCCTTCAACGAGTTCGGCGCGGTCGAGTTCGACGACGACGACCTGGAGTCGGCGACGGCCGCCTACGTGGAGGCCGCCGCCGGGTGGAAGAACCCCCACCGGTCGTCGCTGCGCAAGGACGTGAGCGCGCTGATCCGCACCTACGCCCCGGCGGAGAGGGTCGGGGGGTCGGGGGGCCGGGCCGGGGGGCGGCGGGGCAGCCTCGACGACATCTTGGACTGCCCGCTGCGGGAGCTGGGCCTGATCGGCCGGTCCGAGGCCACCGGCTGCCACCGGTTCTCGCTGGGGCCCAAGCCGACGCTGCCGGCGGCGGTGATCGCCTTCTCCCTGCTCGACTACATCGCCCGCACCGGCACCGGGGGCAACACCGCCACCCTGAGCCGCCTGGCCAGCGAGCCGGGGGCGCCCGGCTGCGCCTTCAAGCTCGACGAGTCGGAGCTGCTGGCCGCGGTCGAGCCGGTGATCGAGCGGACGGACTATCTCGACTTGGCCCGGCCGACCGGCGCCTCCCAGCTCGCCTGGTCGGAGGAGCCGGAGGTCATCGCCACCTCGATCCTGGAGGACTACTACAGCCGCGACGCTGACGACGTGGTGGCCGGCCCGGCGGGCGACGACCCGATCGACGACGATCTGGTGGACGAGCTGGGCATGGGCCGCGACGCGCCGGACTCGATGCGCAGGCTCTGGGCCGCGTCGCAGTCCCCTGCGGCGGGCTCATCGGCCGAAACGACGCCGACGGCCGGGGTGCATAAGCTTGAGGCCGAGTCGCTGTCCACCGCGGGGGTTCGGTAATGGCCGTGCTGGCCGATCACGTCCGGGTCGCCGGCCGGTTCGCGCGCTCGGCCAACGTCGAGCGCGACATCGCCGCCACAGAGCCCCTGGACGGATACGTGGTCACGGCCCGGGCCCTAGACATGGTGGAGCGGGTGGCCGGGGCCGCGGCCCGGGGACCGGCCGGCGGGGCATGGTCGCTCACCGGGCCGTACGGGTCGGGCAAGTCGTCGCTGGCCCTGCTCCTCGACGCGGCCTGGGGCGGCGATTGGGCCCCCCGGCGGGCCGCCCTCAAGCTGATCGCCGACGCGTCGCCGGCCGCGGCCGAGTTGATCGCGGCCGGCCACGAGCGCCACGGAACCAGCCGGTCGGGATTCCACCGGGGGCTGGTCACCGCCGAACGCGAGCCCTTGAGCCGCACCGTCCTGCGGGCGCTGCACGCGGCCGCAGTCCGCAGCTTCGGACGGGTCCCCTCGGCGGCAGAGTTCCCAGCCGCCGACGCGCTGCGGGAGGCCATGGAGGACGCGGCCGCGGATGACCCCCGCCGGACCGGGCCGTCGCCCGCCACGCTGGTGGAGGTGGCCCGGGCCCTGGCCGCCGACCGGCCGCTGCTGGTGGTGATCGACGAGTTCGGCAAGAACCTCGAGGCCATCGGCGACGGCGGCGACACCGACCCGTACCTGCTGCAGCAATTGGCCGAAGCAGGGCAGGGGGCGGGGCTGCCCATCTTCCTTTTGACCCTGCAGCATCTCTCCTTCGAGGATTACCTGACCGGCGTGGACGGCACCCAGCGACGCGAGTGGGCCAAAGTCCAGGGCCGGTTCGAGGACGTGGCGTTCGTGGAGTCGGCCGCCCAGACCCGGGCCCTGATCGCCACCGTCTTCGACACCGGCCCCGCCGACAGCGGGCAACGAGAGAGAGAGAGAGAGAGAGAGAGAGAGAGATTATTTCGCGACCGGATCGATCGCTGGGCGGCCGCCCAGGCCAAGTCGATGGGCCAGCTCGGGTTCGCCGACCTGTCCGATCCGGCCGCGGTCGCTTCCTGCTATCCCCTCCATCCGCTCGCTTCGCTGGTGCTCCCGGAGCTGTGCAGCCGCTACGGCCAGCACGAGCGGACGCTGTTCTCGTTCCTGACCGGCCCGGACCCAGCCAGCGCCGCCTCCTTCCTCGCCACAACTGATCTGCCGGCCCGGGGCCGGCTCCCGTCGCTGGGCTTGGAGGCGGTCTACGACTACTTCGTCGCCAGCGGCGCGCTGAGCGTCCGGGCGTCGGGCCGGTCGAGCCGCTGGACCGAGATAGCCACCCGGCTGCGCGACGCCCACGGGCTGTCGGCGCGCCAGAGGCGGCTGGCCAAGACCATCGCGGTGCTGAACCTCGTCGCCACCTCCGGGACCCTCAGGGCCTCCCCGAAGATCCTCGGCCTCGCCGAGGGCGACGCCGGCGAGGCGCTGGCCCAGCTCGAGGCAGCGGGTCTGGTCACCTACCGGAGCTTCGCCGACGAGTACCGGATCTGGCAGGGAACCGACATCGACATCTCCGATCTCCTCGACGCGGCCCACCACCACGTCAAGCGCCAAGACCTCGTCGAGCTCCTGGCCGCGGTCGAGTCCCCTCCCCCGGTGGTGGCCGCCCGCCACAGCGCCGAGCACCATCTGCTGCGGGTGTTCGCCCAGCGCTACGCGGCCGGCGGCGAGGCGGTCGAGCCCCTCGACGCCTTCTCCCCCTACGACGGCGAGGTGCTGCTCTGCGTCGGCCCGGACCCGGCGGCCCCGGAGATGCACCGCTCGCCGGCGGCGGCCAAGCCGGCGGTTGCGGCCATCCCCGACGGGGTGGGCGCGCTGGAGTCGGCGGCGCGGGAGGTCGCCGCGGTCAAGACGGCCCTCGACGATCCCTCGGTGGCCGACGACTGGGTGGCCCGCCGAGAACTCGGGGAGCGGCTGGCCCAGTCCCGGGCCGAGCTGGGATGCGCCGTCGCCTCCACCTTCGGCACCCACACCTGCCGGTGGGTTCTGCTGAACGGCGAAGCCGGCGGCGGCCGAGAACTGACGGCCGGACGGGGGTCGGCGCCGCTGTCTGAGGCCGCCGACACGGCCTATCCCGACACTCCGACGGTTCGCAACGAGATGCTCAACCGCACCGACCTCACCTCCCAGGGGGCGAAGGCCCGGCGGCTGCTAATCGAGGCCATGATCGAGCAGGGCGACCAGGCCGGGCTGGGGCTCGACGGCCACGGGCCCGAAGTGGCCATGTACCGGGCCTTCCTGCTGCGAACCGGCCTCCACAGCCCCGACGACGACGACAACAGCCTCAACGACGACGCCAACGCCGACAACAGCCTCAACGACGACAACGGTCCCGACGCCCGCAATGAGACGATGGCGTTCCGGCGGCCGAGCGACCCGTCCCTCCAGCCCGCGTGGGATGTCATGGTCGGGGAGTTCAACCGGGCCGCGGACCGGCGCGTCAACCTGGCCGATGTCTACGCGGCGTTGCTGTCGCCCCCCATCGGCATGAGGGCCGGGGTGGTCCCGGTACTGGTCGTGGCTGGCCTGCTCGCCTTCGCCGACGAGGTGGCCGTCTACGAGCACGGCACCTTCGTCCCGATTCTCGCCCCGGAGACGGCCGAGCGGCTGGTGCGCAACCCCAGCCACTTCGACGTCAAGCACTTCGCCAATACCACCGGCGCCCGACGGCAGGCGGTGGACGAGCTGGCCGCCTGCCTCAGAGTCCGGCCCCACTCGGGCAGGCACCGGGTGGCCAATGTGCTGTCCGTCGTCGGGCATCTCGTGTCGGAGGTGAGCCGGCTCGACAACTACGCCCGGCGCACCGGCCGCCTCTCCCCCGAAGCGCGGGGGGCCAGGACGCGCTGCTGGCCGCGGTGGAGCCCGACGATCTGCTCTTCGACTCCCTGCCGAAGGTTTTCGGTTTCAGGCCGATCTCGGCCGGCGCCAAGTCGTACAGCCGGGCCGACGCCTACGCCGAGGCGGTGGGTTCGGCGTTCGACGAGCTGTCGGCCTGCGGCCAGAACCTGCTGGGCGAACTTCTGCGGCTGGTGCTGGACAACTGCGCGGAGAGCACCCGGCTGGCCGTCACCGGTCAGGCCGCCTCGCTGGCCGGCGAGGTGCTCGACCCCGGCGTTCGGGCCTTCGTCTTGACCTTGGCCAACGATCAGGTCGAGGCCGACGAGGACTGGGCCAAGGCCGTCGCCACCGTCGTGGCCAGCAAGGCCCCGGCCGAGTGGGCCGACGAGGACCTCGAGCGGTTCCGGCGCGAGCTGCCGGAGCGGGTCGCCGCCTTCCAGCGCCTCGTCGCCCTGCACGCCGAGCACCGGGCCAGCGGCGGGGGGCCGTTCGAGGCCCAGCGGGTCACCGTCACCCGGCCCGACGGGAGCGAGCACGTTCAGCTCGTCAGCGTCGACCAGGCTCACCGCGGCCACGTGGAGCAGGCCCTCAGCGAGGCACTGGACCGATTGGAGAGCGTCACCGGGTCGAGGAGCCGGGCCCGGCGCTCGCTGCTGGCGCTGCTGGGAGAGCGGTCGCTGCCCGAGCAGCCCGCCGCCGGTTCTGAGATCGGCGACCGGGCGGCCGGAGAGCTGGTGGGCCATGGCTGAGCGGGTCCGCCACATCTGCGGCATCTCCGGCGGCAAGGACTCCAGCGCCCTGGCCGTGTATCTGCGCCACACGGTGCCCGACATGGAGTACTTCTTCTGCGACACCGGCGCGGAGCTGCCCGAGACCTACGAGTACCTGACCCGGCTCGAAGTGATCCTGGGACGGCCCATAGTGCGGCTGAACTCCTCGCGGGGCTTCGACCACTGGTTCGAGGTGTTCCGAGGCGCGCTGCCGTCGCCGCAGATGCGCTGGTGTACCAAGAACATGAAGATCAAGCCGATCGAAGAGTGGATCGGCGACGCGCCGGCCGTGTCGTATGTGGCCATCCGGGCCGACGAGTCGAACCGCAAGGGCTACATATCCACCAAGCCCAACATCGAAACCCGGTTCCCGTTCGTCGAGAACGGCATCGACCACGACGGCGTTATGAAGATCCTCGACGACGCCGGGATCGGGCTCCCCGCCTACTACGAGTGGCGGACCCGGTCGGGCTGTTACTTCTGCTTCTACCAGCGCAAGGCCGAGTGGGTGGGCCTCGCCGACCGCCACCCCGAGCTGTTCGAGCGGGCCGTGGCCATCGAGCAGAAGGTGCTGCGGGACGCGGGAGTGGACGGAGACGCCGACTTCACCGACCGAGCCATGCGCGGCCGCCAGTACACCTGGTCCGGCGGCGAAACCCTCGTCCAGCTCCACTCCCGCCGCGACCAGATCCTGGCCAAGCACGAAGCCGCCATGACCCGCTCCCGCCAAGTCAAGGCCAACCGCCCCCTAATCGAAGTACTGAGCGAAACCCTAGAAGAAGAAGACGACACCCTCCCCTGCACGGTGTGTGCATTGTGATTGAGGCAAACATGCTGTCTAATCGAAACAGCCGAACTGGAACCGGTGTCGCGATCGACCGCATCGAGTCGTCGGCAACGAGGAATAGGACGGGGAGGGATGAGGAGGACTCGGTCCGGCTGTATCTGACCGACATCGGCCAGTATCCGCTGCTCACCAAGGACGACGAGGTCCGCCTGGCCCAGGCCATCGAGGCCGGGATGGCAGCCCGGCAGGAGATGGAGTGCCCCGACGGGACGCTGACCCCGGCCCGCAAGCGGGAGTTGCGCCGGGCTCACCGCAAGGGTGAGGAGTCCGAGCGCACCTTCGTGCAGTCCAACCTCCGCCTGGTGGTGTCGATCGCCAAGAAGTACCAGGCCTCGGGCCTGCCCCTGCTCGACCTCATCCAGGAGGGCAACCTCGGCCTGATGCACGCCGTCGAGAAGTTCGACTGGCGCAAGGGGTTCAAGTTCTCCACCTACGCCACTTGGTGGATCCGCCAGGCCATCACCAGGGGCATCGCCAACACCGGCCGCACCATCCGCCTGCCCGTGCATGCGGGCGACACCCTGGCCCGCCTGCAGAAGGCCCGGTCCCGGCTGGAGCTCAAGCACGGCCGGCCCGCCTCCCTGGCCGACCTGGCCGCCGAAGTGGAGATGCCCAAAAAGGATGTTGAACAGCTCTGGGAACTCGTCGAACGTCTGGCCTGGCTGGCCGGCGAAGATGTCGAGGAACTTGTCGAACATCTGGTCGACCTGTCCGAGGAAAAGATCACCGAGGCGCTGCGGTTCGCGTCCGAGCCACTATCGCTGTCCGAGCCGCCGCGCGACGATGGCGACGCCGAACTGGACGACATGGTGGAGGACCGCTCGGCCGAGTCGCCCTTCGACGTGGCGGCCACCTCGCCGCTGCTTGAAGAGATCGACCGGCGCCTGTCGCCGTCGGAGCGAAGCCGTAAGATAGACACCTGGTCCGTGTCCACCGACTTCACTGACGCCATCGACGGCCGGATCGATGGCAAGAATGCCCTTGCCTACGCCCAAGGCGTGACCGACAGTGTTCGCCAGAAATTGGCATCGATGTCATACACGGAAAAGCTAATTATTGAACATCGGTTGTCCTCTAAAAATAAAACGTTGGATGAACTAGGGCAATTAGCAGGACTATCTCGTGAAAGGATTAGGCAACTCGAAAAAACAATAAGTCAAGTCATTGAAGAATCCATCGGTGTAGAAATCGACAGGATCGCCAGCAACCTGACTAAACAGATGGGCCCTGTTATCACGACCACTGAGTTTGATCGTTGGATTAATAGTACTTTCTATGACAAGGATGCATATTTATTGGAATCTCGTCTAGCCCGAGGTCTGCTCAAGAAGCGTCTAAATTATAAGTGCGTACGTGACAAATATATCGACAGCACTGCTGTCAAAATAGTCGAACAGCTTGAGGAAGCAGCTATTAAACTTGCGGATGATGTAGGTCTGATTGATGAAGAAGCTCTGAGAGATTATCTTCCAAGCAGCAAATGGGAAGCATTCTTTTCGGCACTTTTAGATTGTTGTGAGTTCTATCAAGTATCGGGGCAGCTTGCTATAAGAGATACGGCTAAAGTTAAAGTTAAAGCTGCGCTTCTTGAAATAGGACGACCTGCCACTAAAGAAGAAATAGCTTCAGTCGCCAAACTAGACCCTAATCGTATTAGTGGACAGCTTTCTGCACTTCCTTCTGTGGCAAGATCTGACAAATTTAAATGGGGGCTTAAGGAATGGATCGAAGATGTGTACGAAGGGATTCCTGCAGAAATCATCCAGCGAATAAAGGAAAATGGCGGAGCCACGACCCTTGACAGGCTACTAGATGAACTTCCTCGACTGTTCAACGTGAGTGAATCTAGTATAAGAACCTATATAGGAACACCTCAGTTCGTTATGCAAGATGGAAAGGTTCGACTACGTGAACAGCACGAACCTTATACGCATGGAAACACTGATGTACAGACTGCACCCGGTGTATTTTCACTCGGTTTGGACTGTGTCAGTCTATTGTATAAGGTAGATAAAGAGGTGCTTCGGGGCAGCGGGCGAAAACTTTCAGCAGCAGCCGGATCAATCCTTCGACTAGCCGTCAGCAGTCGACTTAGGTTTGTGGATCAATCAGGCATTACGGTAACAGTCACCTTTCCTGAAACCTCTGCTTCAGGTCCTTTACTGGGTTCCACCAAAGCGCTAGCGGAATCTTCAGGAGCAAAGCTTGGTGACTTTTTGACTATAATACTTGATCCTAAAAATGGGAGTGTCACAGCTACGGCTACAGATGCATCATGCCATTCGCCAAGCTGGAATTTGGTGGCGCGTCTTACTGGGATAAATGAAGAGGCTAGCATAGACAGTCTAGCCAACGCCCTCAACTGCCGTCCAGGAGAGGTGCGAGCCACTCTACGGAAACGCGGTGATTGGGTCGTTCTTGATGCTCTTCCACATCAACAGCCATCGAATGACCTTGTGGAGGCTTTAGCAGAACTTGACGCCGAGATGGAACGAAGTAGACTATGACCTTCGGAATTTTATTTGATTCAGTACGACCAGCTTATGAGATCCCGGAAGATGATCTCGTCGGTGAGATACTTACTCCTGCACTCTGTGCAGCAGACGAAGTGAGAGTGGCCGCCGGATTTTTTTCATCGCGTTGTCTCGCTCAAATTGCTGGTGGTCTTGCTGCCTTCATAAACGAATCGGATTCTTCACTAGATCTTATGATATCGCCAGAGATAAGCAGCGAAGACAGAGAAGCCATTCGTCAAGGTCTTCAAGAGCCAGAGATTGTACTTGAAAATGCACTTCTTAACCTGTTTGAAGAAGCACGGCTCTCTAGCTCGGCCATTGAGCGTCATACTGTCGATACTCTCGCCTACCTCGTAGCCAGTGATCGACTTAAACTACGCGTTGTCCTTATGGGAAAAGGTATGTATCACAAAAAGATATGGCTTCTTAGGGCCGGGAAAGAATGGCTCGCTGTACACGGATCAGGTAATGCCACTGAACGTGGCCTCCTTGTCAATGGTGAACAAATGTCAATCGATCGAGCATGGGAAGACGGATCTCAAGCTCAAGCACGAGTAGATATTTTCCTCGAACAGTGGGACCGCCAATGGAATAACTGTAACCAAAATTCTCTTACCATAGAAGTTTCACAAGCTCTCAGGATTCTTCATAGTTACATTTCTCTTGCACCTCCCACCGTCTACGACTTCTGGGAAGCTTGGCGACAAGATCACGAAGCCGGACTTGAACCTGAACTGCCTCACCATATGCGTCATGCGCCAGGCGATCATCGACTCCGCATTCCATGCCAACTTGATTGGCGCGAAGGCTGCTACAGCCATCAAGGTAGCGCTGTTGAATCTCTTCTAGCTAATAACGGCGGTATTATAGCCATAGCCACCGGTGGAGGGAAAACGATTACATCCCTAATCGCTGTAACTGAGATGCAGACGACAACACAGGGACATCTTTGTATAGTAATTCTGGTGCCATCACGCCCACTCGTCCGCCAATGGACTGAAGACATCAGAGCATTCGGTATTGAGCCAGTAATACTCACCGGCTCAGACTCCCAGAATAGACGAGCAGAGTTTGACCGCATCACTTGCGCATTTATGACCAGTCCGCCGCGTACGGAAGTTCTTATCATGACCAATAATCTTTTCAAGAAACCTGATTCGCTAGAACGAAGGTGGCTAGAAAATCTACCTTCCGATGTGGAATCAATATTGATAGCTGACGAAGTTCATAACCTTGGTACTCCGGCTTTCCTTAAGAATAAACCAGATTTCTTTACTCGTCGAATAGGACTATCGGCCACCCCAATACGTCAATACGATCCGGACGGTACAGATAAGTTGTTTGGATTTTTTGGAGGTTGTCCTGTTTTTGAGTTCTCCCTCAGTGATGCTATAGAAGCCGGATGTCTGGTACCATATTACTACTATCTTCACCTTGTTAAATTCGACAGCACGGAGATGGAGCACTACGACTTTCTGACTGATGAACTAAGTCGTGCTGGATTCCGAATTGACGATGACGGCGTCACAGTCGCACTCACTCCCAAAATAGAGCGTCTCCTTAGAGAACGCCGTGGACTCGTAGAGCAAGCCGATGCCAAACTTCCAGCGCTTGAGGCAGAACTACGACGCATGGGAACAGAGACCGTAACAAAAACGTTAATCTATACCTCAGCAAAACCTGACGTCCTTGACAAGGCTAAACAGATAACGGCTGTAAATGGTCTCCTTGAACGATTGCGTATCATTTCACATCAATATACATATCGTGAGACAAGTACAATTGAAGCTCAGACCATCTTGAATCGATTTAGCACAGGTGAATATCAGGCACTGACAGCCATGAAAGTTTTGGACGAGGGAATCGACATTCCTCAGGTGGATACTGCGTTTCTGATGGCCTCAAGTACAGTTCAACGCGAATGGGTACAACGTCGAGGTCGAATTCTCAGGCAAGCGCCCTCAAAACCATTCGCACATTTACACGATTTTATCGTTCTACCGCCAGATAGCCGAACCTCTGGAGGACAATCACTACTAAAGACAGAACTAAGGAGAGCTAGAGAGTTCGCAAGCGTGGCCGAGAATGAATTCGATTCAGATGGCCCTAACAAAACGATACGACAGCTTGAGACAATGATATGGAGTGGCGCACGTGACTGAAGCGACAAGATTAGTTTCGCAGGCCGCTGGCGAGGCCGTGCAAAATATTCCCGAACTGTACGAAGGTTATCATGCAGAGCTTGTGAGACGTTTTGTAAAAGTGCTGCGCCTACAGCACGACGAAATAGGCGACCGTACTAGACGCACTGAAATCGATAAATTGGTCAAAAATTTCGCCAATGAAGTTCGCACACAGAGGAATAATGTCCTATGAAACTCGAAAGTGCCCATATTAAGAATTTCAAACTCTTAGAGGATGTTGAGCTAGAGTTTTCAACTGATTCCGAACACCCTCTAACCGTAATTCGTGCTGAGAACGGTTCTGGAAAGACATCAATTTTGTATGCCTTACGGTGGGCATTGTACGGCAACTTAGGGGTTCCAGAGGATAAGAGGTTGACATCAGCTATAAGTCCTCTGGAGGAGCCTATAACTGTTCAGGTCAGCGTTGAGTTCAGTACAACAGAACCTTACTCGGGAGAAGAAGTTCGGTATCGCTTGATTCGCACCTGCGTAGAAACTCCAGAAAAGGATGATCGCTATTCACGCAAACCAGAGCAACTACGTCTTTGGCGGCGGACGACTGATGGTGCAAAAGAAGTCACGGATGGGAAGGAAGGTCTAATTGGTAAATTACTTCCGATAAATCTAGCTGACGTTTTTTTTACTAATGGTGATGACGTTCAAAGTTTCGTATCAAGCGGACATCAGGCAGATCGTGAACGACAGAAAAAAGTACACGATGCTATCCGAAAGCTTTTAGCTATAGATGATGTTGAGAATGCTTCGAAGGACTTAGCTAGAATTGCTAAGCGCCTTAAACACGAATTAGCTGACGATGGAGGTGAGGAGCTGCAAAAGGCGACCAGGCAAGTAGAGCAACTCGACGATCAGATTATTGAGGCCGAAACTGAGTTAAAGAAAATTCAAGAACGTATCGATAGTGTGACTTCAGCGATCAACCAAGATGAACGTGAACTAATCAGTATCCGCGGACATGGCGACTTAGACGCCATACATGCACGTATCAGAGAATTAGAAGAAGATTTACAACGTCTTGATGAAGAAGAGAGGACTATTCGAGTCCGTATGAAAGAACTTCTTAAATCTGAAGAATTATCTTGGCGCCTTATTGGTGATAGACTTAATGATGCGATTTCTACGCTGGAAGAACTGGCTGATCGTAATATCATACCTGGCGCATCTATCGAAGTCCTAACTGACCGCCTTGAGCTTGGTATATGTATCTGTGGGGAAGAACTTGAAGAAGGAAGTGATAGGTTTGCACACGTTCAACATCTCATAGCAGAACAACGCGCCACGAAGCCTGATGTCCAGCGACTGACGAGATTATGGCATCTAGCTCGAAATAGCCTCAACAGTCACCAAGGGACTATACAAGACGGACAATCTTTCGATGACATAGCTGATGATTTGAGTCACAGGTATACAATGTGCCGAGACACCAAACGGAAAAAAGAAAGTGATCTTGGCACTGAACGGAAGAAACGTTCCGAGATTGATCAAGAGCGCGTTCAAGTTCTTGCTAATAGAATCGAAAGTAATCAGGCTAAGTTGTTAGAGTTTCAACGCCAATATGGCAGAGGAGAGCAGCGGTCTTCAGAATTAGAGGAACAATTGAAACAAGCAAAGGAACGTCAAGATACGGCAGAAAAGGCTGCTACACTTAATGACGCTTTGCAAAACCACTCGACAGTAGCCTCTCATCTTTGGGATCTAGCACAAAGTACACTTACTTCACTACAATCCGACTATGTGCAGCGAGTCTCTGATCGTATGAATGATATGTTTTTAGAGATTGTAGGAGCTGATCCAGAAGCGGAGTCTGCTGTTTTCACTAGCGTGAGCATCAACAAGAAATTTGATATTATTATACATACTCAAGATGGTAAAACTTTGGACGCAGATTATGAATTGAATGGTGCTTCAAAACGAGCACTAACGTTGTCCTTTATTTGGGCTCTGATGCAAGTGGCAAGCCGAGAGGCTCCACGAATAATTGACACTCCCCTTGGGATGACTTCGGGCGCAGTAAAGCGACGGATGGTTGAGATAATCACTGATCCAATCACGACTACTAGCTTACCGTATCAAGTTGTGCTACTAATGACTCGCTCTGAGATACGAGACATTGAGAATGTTATTGATCAACGAGCGGGTACTATTCTCACCCTTTCGTGTTCTAAAGACTACCCACATGACCTTCTAAATGACTGGTCAGATGCCACTCCTACAGTAAGAACTTGTCTTTGCAGTCATCGTCAGATTTGCTCAATCTGTGCTCGGCGAAATGAAGACCGAGAACGCTTCAGTTATCGTGAGGTTTCACCGCTATGACATCTGAGTCAAGATACGGAAGTCAGGACCTTTGGCTTCATAAGAGCTTCTACAATGAGTTCGTAGGAAGACTAGTGGATCAATCCAAACCGGAAGTCTCCTTTAGACGTCAGGTCGACCTATGGTGGTACGCTTTATGTGTCGGGGTAACAGAACAGACTCGTACTCCGCTTCCAGATAGCAACAGTTTGGTCAAGTGCAACAATGCTGGAATCCTTGAATCCGATCCATGGCGTATCACGCATCTTGAACTACTTGCTTTGTCCGAAGAAGGTCGAACGGCTGCAACAAGCGCCGCAGTAGTAGTGCGAATCGCAAATGAATATGCACTCACTGGCTGCAGAAAGATCACTGATGGATTAAGGGTAGTTGTTGAAGATCAGCTACATCTAATTAACTCAATCGATTCATTTACTGTCGAGTAGTGATCACTATCCTGAGCGAGATCAGATCGGCCTGTGATCTACCTGCGTGCCGGTGAAGGTGGGGGCGTCTCTTTGCAGCACTCCAAGGGCCACGCCTACGGATCGGGAGAGAGCCTGGTCACCGCCTGCGGTGGTGAAAGCTTGGTCGGCATCAACGGCCATGTCGTGGGCCAACTGCACCATCCCGGCTAATTGGTCGGCGGCGTCGGCCCATTGCGTTTCCACGTCGTTGGCGTAGTTGGCTTTGACGTGCCATGCCGAGATCGCATTCATCGGCACTGACGAACCCCGGAGGCGGCCTACTACTTGAGAGCGTCGTTCGGGCGGGTCAATCTGGTCCACCAGCTCCGCCAGGTTGTGCGTCTTGGCCGGACTCGCTCCCCCCAGGGCGATCAACGTCTTGACCGACGCCTCAACAACATCGGCGGCGCGGCCGCAGGCGGTGCGGCGGCGCTCCTTCAGCTCCCTGTGGCGCTGGAGGGCGTCGCCCACCAGCTCATTCTCGTCCGGGAGCATCTCGCGGTTGAGCGAGCGCAACTGCCGGGCCACGTCCCTGAACCTGCTGCCCGCCTCTTCCAGGTTGGTCGCCGGTCTGCGCAACGGCTTCTCCCATTCCGGCCTGCGGCGGACCGGCCGTTCGACGAGCGTCACCAGATCGTCGGCGATGCTGGCCTCGAACGAGGCCGACACCTGCTCGGTCCGCACTTTCCACTCGGGCAGATCGGTCACGTGCAGATCCACCGAACACGGCGTGGAATCCCTCACCGCCTCGGCGAGGCGGTCGCGGATCTCGCGGCGGTCTTTGTAATCGCCGAGATCGTCAAAGACAACCATCAGGTCGATGTCGCTGGCTTCGTCGGCCTCGCCGCGGGCAACTGACCCGAACAGCATCACCCTCACCACGTCGGGGCGGGCCGCGGCCACGGCCTGGGCCGCCCGGCGCGCCTCGCTCATCACCGCGTCGCGGGGCGCAAGCCCGGTCAGCACCGCCATCGCCTCACGGTACCAACGCCGACGGCGGGGCTAATCCCCGGCGCACTCGTCTCCTGCGCGCTGATCCACAAACCAGCCCCCCGGCGGCGGGGCTAATCCTCTGGGCCGTCGTCTCCGGGCGGGCCGATGGCGCCTATCTCGGTCAGGTACTGCATCTGGAGATCGCAGATGCACACCACGTCCACCGGCTCGGGGCCGCCGGACTTCAGGGAGCGGGCCACCACCGCGTCCACGGCGGCGTCGGTGTCGGCCACGGCCACATCGCCCACGTCCACGGCCGGGTCGCCCAGATCGGTGCCGTAGTCGGTGGCCAGGCCCACCGAGGCGAACCAGTCGAGGTGCCAGCCCGCCACCTTGCGGACGTCGTCGTAGCTCACCCGGGCCGTGACCTCGCCGGGCAGGCGGTCGGCGATGTAGTCCACCGCACCCTCCAGCTCGTAGACGGCCGGCGCGGTCTCGTTCTCCAGGCGGCCCACCGCCACGGCCACGGCCGCCACCGCGATGGCCACCACCGCCACCGCCCCCACGGCCGCCAGCACCCAGAGCAGCGCCGCCTCCCCGACAGCCTCGCCAGGCCCCGACCCGAAGCCAGACCCGGCGGCGGGCCCGAAGCCCCCGGCCCGCCCGACCGACCCCGAACCGGCCTAGATGCCGATCCGCTGGGCCAGCAGCTCCCGGTGGTAGGTCGGGTCCCCGAACAGCAGCTCCGAGCTCTTGGCCCGCTTGAAATACAGGTGCGCCGGGTGCTCCCAGGTGAAGCCGATGCCGCCGTGGATCTGGATGTTCTCGGCCGCGGCGTGGAAATAGGCCTCCGAGCAGTAGCTCTTGGCCATGGAGGCGACCTGGGGCAGCTCGTCGTTCATCTCCGCCGCGCACCACCCGGCGTAGTAGGCGGCCGACTTGGCCGACTCCACCTGCAGCAGCATGTCGGCGCACTTGTGCTTGATGGCCTGGAACGACCCGATGGGCCGGCCGAACTGGACCCGCACCTTGGCGTACTCCACCGCCATGTCCAGACACATCTGGGCCCCGCCCACCTGCTCGGCGGCCAGCGCCACCGCGGCCAAGTCCAGCACCCTCTCCAGCACCGGCCAGCCCCCGCCCTCGGCGCCCAGCAGCGCGGCCTCCACCCCGTCGAAGGTCAGCTTGGCCTGCTTGCGGGTCTGGTCCATGGTCGACAGCGGGGTGCGGGTGAGCCCGGCGGCGTCGGCCTCCACCGTGAACAGCGACACGCCCGAGCCGGTGCGGGCGGCCACCACCAGCAGATCGGCAGTGTGGCCGTCCAGCACGTACATCTTGGTCCCGTCCAGCCTCCAGGCGCCGGCGCCGTTCGCGCCCGAACCCGAGCCCGAGCTCGACGCGGCCATGTCAATGCCGGATTCGTCCCAGCGCCCGCTCTCCTCGGTGAAGGCCAGCGCCCCCCGGCGCCGCCCCGAGGCGATGTCGGGCAGATGGGCCTTGCGGGCCTCCTCGTCGTCGCCGGCCAGCAGGGCGTTGGCGGCCAGCACCACCGACGAGAAATACGGAGCGCACAGCAGGGCCCGGCCCATCTCCTCCAGCACGATGACCTGCTCCACGAAGCTGAAGCCCTGCCCGCCGTAGGCCTCGGGGATGGCCAGCCCCTGCAGGCCCATCTGGTCGGCCATCTGGTCCCACACGTCGGGGTCGTAGCCCCGCTCGGTGTCCATCTGCTCCCGGACCGCCGACTCGGGCGACTTGTCGGCCAGGAAGTCTCGGACGAAATCGCGGAGCTGGTCCTGCTCCTCGGTGAAGGCGAAGTTCAAGGGTTTCTCCCGTCGCTCATGAGGCCCGCAAGCGTCGCCGATGAGACGCGAATGAGCTTAGATGGTGGGCGCGGCGATGCCCCTTGCCCGCGCTAGCCGGAGGCGAAGGCGTGGCGATGGCGTTGTCCGCCTGCGGGGGCGAAGGCGTGGCGACGGCGTTGCCCGCTGATAAGACGGTGGGCGTGGCGACGGCGTTGCCCGCGGACGAGCGGCCCTTCGATCCCACCCCGGTCCACACCGAGGACCTGCCCCCCACCCCGGTGCGGGACCGCAACATCCCGGCCGACGCCTGGGTGGAGGCCCCCGAGGCCCTGCTGCGGGCCGGCGACGACATCGGCAGCCCTCCCATCGCCTACAAGCGGCGGTTGGGGCGGTGGCTGCTGTGGCGGGCCGGCCCGGCCCGGGGGGCCGACGCCCGCTACGTGGCGGTGGACTCCGCCGACCTCGCCCGGCACTGCGCCTTCCGGCTCTTCCCCGACGGCTCGGGGTCCGGGGTCGGCCCGTCGGGGCGGCGCCACGACCGCTTCCGGGAATGGAAGCAGGACCTCCACGACGACTGACCCGCCGGTCCGTCGGCCGCCCAGCACGCCGCCCGCTAGCCCAGTCCGTCGACACCGGGTCCTGCCCGTCCGTCAGCCAGTCCAGCCCGCCCCGTCAACCGGCCAGCCCGCCGGTCCGTCAGTCAGTCCAACCCGCCCCGGCTAGCTATTTCTCCTATGTTCGTAGTGCTAATGGTGGGCGGGACATAGAATCGCCCCGTGTCCGGGGCGCCTCTCTTCGAGATCGAGGGACTGCGGGCGGCGACCGCCGAGGGCGGCGCCGAGATCCTCAAGGGGATCGACCTGACGGTCCGGGCCGGCGAGATCCACGCCCTGATGGGGCCCAACGGGTCGGGCAAGTCGACGCTGGCCAACGTGCTGCTGGGCAGCCCCGAGTACGCCCTGGTCGCCGGGTCGATCCGCCTCAAGGGCGAGGACATCACCGACTGGCCGCCCGACGTGCGGGCCAAGGCCGGACTGTTCCTGGCCTTCCAGCACCCCAAGGAGATACCCGGCGTCTCGGTCCGCAACTTCCTGACCCAGGCCCTCCAGGCCCGCAAGGGAACCGAAGTGAGCTCCATCGAGACCTACATGACCATGAAGGAGTGGATGGAGCGGCTGGAGATGGACCCGTCGTTCATGGACCGCTACCTCAACGAGGGCTTCTCCGGCGGCGAGAAGAAGCGCAACGAGATCCTCCAGATGGCGGTGCTGGAACCGGAGATGGCCGTCCTCGACGAGACCGACTCCGGGCTCGACATCGACGCCCTGCGGGTGGTGGCCAACGGGGTGCGGGAGGTGCGGGGCGACCGGCCCGACCTCGGCATCCTGGCCATCACCCACTTCCGCCGCCTGCTGGTAGAGCTGCGCCCCGACCGGGTCCACGTGATGATCGACGGCCGCATCGCCGACAGCGGCGGCCCCGAGCTGGCCGACCGGCTCGAAGACCAGGGCTACGCCGGGTACGGGCCGTGAGCACCGGGTTACGGGCCGTGAACCGCACCGGGCACTCGCCGTGAGCGACGGCCTCCCCGCCGTGGGCGATCCCGCTGTGGGCGGCGGCCTCCCCGCCTCGGTCAAGGACGACTTCCCGCTGCTTCGGCGGACGGTCCACGGCCGCCCCATCGTCTACCTCGACTCGGGCGCCACCTCCCAGAAGCCCACCGCCGTGCTCGACGCCATGGCCGAGTTCTACGCCACCTTCAACGCCAACGTCCACCGGGGGGCCTACGAGATAGCGGCCCAGGCCACCGAGGCCATGGAGTCGGCCCGCCGGAAGGTGGCCCGGTTCGTCAACGCCGCATCGCCCAGCGAGATCGTGTTCACCAAGAACGTCACCGAGTCCATCAACCTGGTGGCCCGGTCGTGGGGCGGCGCCAACCTCGGCCCCGGCGACGCCGTGCTCATCACCGACATGGAGCACCACGCCAACATCGTGCCCTGGCAGATCATGGCCGCCGAGAGGGGCTTCGAGCTGCGGTGGATACCGCTCACCCCCGACGGCCGGCTCGACCTGGAGGACCTCGACCGGCTGCTCGACGGGGTGAAGCTGGTGGGCTGCACGGCCATGAGCAACGTGCTCGGCACCCTCAACCCGATCCGGCGACTGGCGGACGCCGCCCACGGCGCCGGGGCGCTGATGCTGGTGGACGCGGCCCAGTACGTGCCGCACCTCCCCACCGACGTGCAGGCCCTGGGGGCGGACTTCCTGGGCTTCACCGGCCACAAGATGTGCGGACCCACCGGGATCGGGGCGCTGTGGGCCCGGGCCGAGCTGCTGGAGGCCATGCCCCCGTTCCTGGGCGGCGGCGAGATGATTCTGGACGTCCGCAAGGACGGGTTCCTGGCCAACGAGATACCCCACAAGTTCGAGGCCGGCACCCCGCCCATCGCCGAGATCGTGGGGCTGGGCGCGGCGGTGGACTATCTGAGCGGGCTGGGCATGGACCGGGTGCGCGAGCACGAGGTGAGCCTGACCGCCTACGCGCTGCGGACCCTGGCCGAACGCCACGGCGACGACCTGGTGGTCCACGGCCCGTCCGAGCCGGCCGCCCGGGGCGGGGTGCTGTCGCTGGCCTACCGCGACGTGCATCCCCACGACGTGTCGCAGGTGCTCGACCAGCACGGGGTGTGCGTGCGGGCCGGCCACCACTGCGCCAAGCCGCTGATGCGCGAACTCGGGGTGGCTGCCACCGCCCGGGCCTCGCTGTACATCTACAACGACGAGTCCGACATCGACACCCTGGCCGACGCCCTAGCCGAGGCCGGCGAGCTGTTCTCCTGGTAGGGCCTGGGGGCGGGGCAAGCCGATGGTGCGGTTCGAGACGACGAGTCAGGCCAAGCCGATGGGTCGGGGCAAACCGATGCGTTGGGCCAGGCCGATGGCCCGAGCCGGGGCCGGGGGCCCGACGTGAGCGGGCTGGAGGATCTCTACCGGGAGATCCTGTTGGACCACTACCGCAACCCCCGCCATCGGGGCGAGCTGGAGGTGCCGCCCGCGGTCCGGGCCGAGGGGTTCAACCCGCTGTGCGGCGACGAGGTGATCGTCTACGTGGACGTCGACTCCGACGACGTGGTACAGGGAGTGGCCATCGGCGGCCAGGGCTGCTCGATCAGCCAGTCGTCGGCCTCGATGATGGCCGCCGGGATCAGGGGAAAGCCGGTGGCCGAGGTGCGCCGCCTGGTGCGGGCGTTCAAGTCGATGATGTCCATCCACTCCCACGAGATCGGCGGCGATGATGAGGACGAAGACAGCGACGACGGGGAGGGCGGGGCCTCCGACCCCGGCGACATGAAGCTGGGCGACCTAGAGGCCCTGCGAGGCGTGGTGAAGTTCCCAGTGCGGATCAAGTGCGCCACCCTGTCATGGAACACCCTGGTCCAAGCCCTAGACGAACCCCCCCACCCATAACCGCCTTACTTGACGAGCCCCGCTTCAACAAGGAACCGAGACGGTTGTTGCGGGTGTGATTTTCCGTATCGATCAACAGTAGTTTGAGGCCATGATATAACTAGTTCTCGAAAAGCTCTAGTCATGGCTAGATAGAGTCTTCGACGTTCCCAGTCAATTGCTTTATCCGAAACACTTTGATAATGAGGTAACATCCCATCGCGAACACCAATAATCGCTACCGCTTTGAACTCTAACCCTTTGGCTCGATCAATGGTCAATAGTCGGATACCTGGATCAGTAAGTCGAGTTCGTTGCATCTTCTCTAGATGCCACCGGTACCCACCAAAAGATTGACCTTGTACCGACGTCAGCCGCCGATAGCTCTCCCAAGCTTCAGCGAGTGTGCGAGCACTGTTTCCCCATCCATGTGCTTCACCAAGGTCAACTATCTTGTCCATAACAATTTCCAGTGAGGAACCTTCCTTTAAACCAAGCTTAACTAAATCCGACAAGTAGGCTAAGGATGATATGCTTTCCAACGCAGTCAGAGGGTCGTCAGAAGTATCTAGACCCACCAGCTCATGTAACTCGTCAAGTACGCGGCGAGCTGCTGGAAAATTATCTTTATCGCTACCAAAGGTTAGGCAATCCACAAAAATTCTGGCCTCTGACTCTGGGAGAAATACTTCAGCTTCTGTTTGGATAGCATATTCCACACCGCGGTTATCTAACTTCTCTACAATAGGAGTTAGAATCCATCTAGTTCTTCCAATAACGGCTATATCTTCGGTCCTAACAGAAGAGTCTTCGCCCGGAATTAGCGTATCGAGACAGAGCCCATTTTCTAATAAATCACACGCCCACGATGCAACAAAATTAGCCTCTGCGTCAGGAGAAATTTTGGGAATTAGACGTACTCTACCAGACGGAGTGTCTGGTAGAGTCAAGGCATTCGTTATGTTCCCACTTGCCTGAGACAGAACAGCTTCTGCTGCACAAAGTATACCAGTTGAACTTCGGAAGTTGTGACGCAGATATAACGGATCTTTAGCCGCTATAGGCACCAAATCTTGAGCATTGCTATAGGAACCACCGGCGTGCCCCATTATTGATTGTTTATCATCCGCCACGACAAACAAATTGATTTCATCGCCAGCAAGATTACGCAGGAGACGCGATTGAATTGCCGTAAGATCTTGCCCTTCATCTATCAAGATATCCTGATAAAGAGTACGAAAGTGTTCCAGCACCCATCTACTTTTATTAATCAGCCGATTGAAGCCAGTTAACATACCTGGGAAATCAATAGCTCCGATTTTTTTAAGAGAAGCTTCGTAAGCGTCTACTAACTCTTCTACTTCTATGCCAAAAGGAGGATAAGCTTTCTGATAGATATACTTTTCACAATTAGCCTGAGTCCTATAAGCATCAATGATATCAAGAAGAGGTTTAACAGAGGTCCCAACATCCTGACCTAGTTCTTCATTTAAACCTATGGATCTAAGGTACTCAGCTACAACAGTCACACGATCTAAATCGTCACTCAGAACTACAACATCAGGACTAACCCCAATCTCCCTACCATAACGACGTAACCAGTCATATGCGAACCAGTATATGGTGTTCGCATCGACGCGCCAGAGTTCGTCAGCGACCAACTGACCGGCTCGTTTTTGAAGTTCTTCGGCTGCTTTGACAGTGAAAGTAACCGCTAAGAGACGAAACGACTTACCAGCACTTTGCTCAAGAATGCGAATAGCTCGTTGGATCAGCACCTCTGTCTTGCCGCTACCTGCTGGGGCTATGACAAGCACTTCACGCTCCTGTGCCGAAATTGCAAGCTCTTGGTCAGGTGTGAGAGACTGCGGAGCGCTTCTACTCATTGAATGCTCCTAGCCTGATTTGTATAACTAGCTACATCTAAACTCTCTGCAAGGCGTTGGCCTAACTCAATAATTGAACTCGGAAGTAGACGGTTATTTTTTACAGCTTTTATGGCAACCTGTTCAGCCGCCCAGGGTTTGTTGTCCTTCAGAAATTTTAGATACCCTTTTTGATTTGTGACAAGCTCTAAGTCATTTTCACTTGCAACTTCTTCTATCTCCTCTAAGTAGTCAGCGTCCACAAGTAACTGCTCTATCTGCTTATTACCGCTTACAATGACTTCGTCAGATTCCATCGTAAGTACTTCGCCCGTGAGTCCTTCGGCTGATGGACGCTTTATTCGATTTAGAGCCTTACTGCCTGAGAGATCATTATCAACAAATACCAACCACTTTATCTTTAGATCATGCGCAGCATGAACAACTATATTTGTTTGATCCTGATCCATTGATTCACAGTCAAAAAAGGAGATTCCTAACCCGCCCGGGTGGCATCCGAAGTAACCGGAAAGTAAAGCTGGCAGAGTGCATCTCTCTGTACTACCATCACCGAATACTATAGCTCTTGCAAATAGAATTTCTCCAAAAGGCCGTTCTACATACTTGCGAAACTGTGCGACCCGTTTAGCTATATTAGGAGTAAGATCTATAACTCTTATTTCCTCAGGTGACCGTCGTATGATACGTACAGACCGAGGATCAGTATGAACAACAAGCTGAGGAGAATGCGTTGATACGACGCGTTGCCCAGGCAAGCGATCTAACAAGGACTGCAGTACAGAGATAGCCTGTGGATGCAGATGCGCTTCTGGTTCTTCCAGTAATGTGAGAAGATGAGGTTTCAATCCACTATCAGCACCTAGACGAAATTGCACAAGAGTCCTGAAGACGAGCAGTGTGGCGAGACTACGACTTCCAAGTCCTAGAAACCGCAGTGGCAAAATAGGCTGTCTATCTTGATGATGTACTACTTCGACAGTTCTTGCTAGTTCCTCAAGGCGAGGCGGCACTGGTTGAATTTCAACTCTTCCTACACTTGCTTGAACCTCGGCTATTCCATCTAGATCCTTTTCAAGAGAACTCAGAACCGGACTAGCATTACGTATACGTTGTGCGATATCGTTCAAAGCATTCTCTAGATCATCACGTGTCTCACCTGTTTTCGTATTCTGTTCAATCTGGAGATCGGTAAGAACCCTTCCCCATACGCTAGTTCTATTCCCCAATTCATCCACTAAATCTCGAGATGTATCTAAGAATTGAGCCTCAATAAGATCCATGAGACTCGACCGAAATGGGGGATCTTCTGCAGACACCCAGTTACCCTCATTGTTAGGCTGTAAGAAGAATCTTTGAGTCAAGAGGATACTGCTTTCTTGACTTGATCTGAAAACAGTACGGATTCCGACAGTGCTTATACCCGTAGACGGATCAGGCTGCATACGCTCAAGTTGTCGCGTAAGCTCTGGTGAGAAGCTATCACTGGTACCTGATGGCACTATCCATATATCAACTGATGCGTCTTCGACTAGCGCACCTTCAGGTGTTCTACGTAAATCATCGTCAAGAGGTCGGCGACTTCCTAGGGCTGACCATAGCGCATATAGGATTGATGTCTTGCCTGAGTTGTTCTCACCAACTAGATAGGTTGTGCCGGGTTCTAGATCAAGCTCGATCTCATCAATGCAGCGAAAGTTTTGTATCCTCACCTTACTGATCCGTATACCGGCAACTGGTACAACAGGCTCAGGGGTTGTGCTCACATCGGACATTGGCGCAGTTCCTTGGACGTCGGCTCAGTTCCCTTCCTGAGCCAACCTACACGATTCACCTACCGGTTGGTGCGGAGGCGGGTGATTGCGGCTTGGACTCGGGCGGGGTCGTGGCAGCGGCCGTAGTCGAAGCCGGACCGCACGCACATCTCCAGCAGCTCGTCGTGCTGGGGGGTCTGCTTCCACGGCAGGGGCAGGTAGACAGGGCGGCCGAAGGCCCGCAGGGCGTCGAGGTTGGCGTACACCCGCTTCTGGTAGAGGTAGCGGTCCTCCCAGGCCCAGTCGTCGGGGCCGAACCCGGTGCCGGGGTCCAAGATGAGCTGGGAGCGGTCCACGCCCGCCGCCTCCAGGGCCGGGATCGACCGCCGGAACCAGGCGGTGATGGCCTCCACCGGGTCGCCGGCCACCGGCGCCACCGCCTTGGGGTCGGGGCCGGGCAAAAAGGGCAGGATCACCGGCACGCCCCGCTCGGCGGCCAGCTCGGCCATGGCCGGGTTCTGCATCCCGTCGGAGGCGTTCATGATGGTGGCCCCGCAGTCGAGTGCCCGGCGCATGATCTCGGGCTGCCAGGTGTCCACCGACAGGTCTAGGCCCAAGGCGGCTATGGCCTCGATCTTGCCGTTCAGGCGGCGCCACTCCTCGTCGATGCCCACCCGGGCCGCGCCCGGCGTGGACCCGGCACCGCCCAGGTCGATCCCCGAGCACCCGGCCTCGGCCAGCGCCTCGGCCCGCCGCCGGGCCTCGTCCACGGTGGACACCACCGAGAAGCCAGCCAGCGAGTCAGGCGAGGCGTTAACCACGCCGTGCAAGACCATGGTCGCCGGGTCGGATTCAGGAGCCATGCCCGAGCCCGGAGCCGGGGGCTTTACCCGAGCCAGGGACCAAACCGGGGGCTGCGTCCGAGCCGGGGCCCGAGCCAGAGCCAGCCGCCGGCCTCACCCCTTGGACCGGTCGGCTCGCAGGGCCTCCAGCAACATGTCAGCCACCTCGGGATCGGCGGCCAGCACCCGCTGCCACGACGGGTTGAGGGCCGGCCCCCGCCAGCGGGACAGGTGCAGTCGCCCGGCGGCGTCCACCGCCTCGGCGAACACCGCGGCCGCTCTCTCCTCGGCGGCGATGTCGATCCGGTAGCCGTTCAGCTCGGCGTCGTTGGCGTAGTGGCGGATCAGCTCCTTGGCCCTGATCCGGTATTCGTCGCCCGCCCGGGCCAGCCCGTCTTGGTCCAGGGGTCCGGCCCCGGCGGCGGCTAGGCCGTCGAGGATGGTGGCGGTCACGTCAATGCTCATCTTGTGCAGGCCGCCGGTGGGGTCGTCGGCGGAGAGGTCCTGGTGCTTGTGGTCGTAGGCCCGGGCCACGTCCACCTGGCAGATCGAGGACAGGTCGCAGCGCTGGCCGATGTCGGTGAGGAGCCCGATCTCCAGGCCCCAGTGGTCGGGGATGCGCAGAGCGGCGGCGACCGCGGCGTCCATGGCCGACTCCCCGGCCAGCGGGTAGCGGAACGACCCGAGGTAGCGCAGATACCGGCAGTCGCCGACCACGGCCCGCAGCGCCTCCAGCAGCGGCCCCATCAGCAGCCGGGTCACCCGCCCTCCGAAGCGGCCCTCGGTGACCCGGGCGTAGAAGCCCTTGGCGTAGCGGTATCCGAACGACGGGTGCGCCACCGGGTAGACAAGCCGGGCCAGCAGCGACCGGTCGTAGCCGACGATGTCGGCGTCGTGGAGGGCCACCACCTCGGCCCGGCCCCGGGCCAGGACCGCCCCCAGGCAGTACCAGACGTTGCGGCCCTTGCCCGCGCCGGCCGGGGCCAGCCCCCCGGCGGCCAAGCGCTCATGCACCCGGCCCAGGGCGGGGCCGTCGTTCCAGACGACGTCGTGGTCCTGGGGCAGGCGGCCGAAGAGCCGGCGGGCCCGGCGGCAGCCGTCCTCGTCGGCCTCGTCCAGCCCCACCAGCACGTAGTCGAGCCAGTTGGCGCCGGCCAGCTCCGACACCATGGCGTCGAGTGCGGGCGAGCCGATCTCCGAGCACAGACAGGGGATGACCAGGGCGACGGGCCGCTCGGAGGCCCAGGCCCGCAGGTCGGCCTCGAGGTCCTCGGCGGACCGGTTCCCGAGGTCGTGCAGGGTGGGCACGACCCCCGTCTGGCTGAAGTCCGCCACGGCCCCCAGTCTCGCACGGCGTCCGGGCGATTGAACCACCCGGGGCGGCCCCGGCGCCCCGCGGGCGGCCGCATGAGGGTCCGCTACCGGAACTCGCTGGCCGGAGGGTCCCAAACATCCCGCAGGCGGCCCGGACACGAACAACCTGAGCCCCGATCCCGCCGAGCGGTCCGGCTCCTGCGGGCGACCGCAACAACCGGTCGGCTCCGCCGGGCTATCTTCAATGCCAGATGAGCGATCTGCCGCCTGCCGACTGGTACCCCGATCCCAACGACGACCGCCAGTACCGGTACTGGGACGGCGAGAACTGGACGGAGCACTACGCCCCCCGCCGCATCGGCAACAAGCCGAGGCCGACGGGCGAGCTGATCAACGACTCCGTCGCGATGCTCCGGCGCCACTGGCGGGTTTACCTCGCCGTGGCAGCAGTGAGCGCGGTGATCGCGGCCATCGTCACCGAGTTGAGCTACCGGGCTTTGATCGACTTCATAGACCGAGCATTGGGCGGAGAGCTGGATGAGATCATAAGCCGGATCACCTCGCCGGACTTCGACCCCACCACCCAGGAGACCGCCGACTACTTCTCCTCCATCGGCTTCGATCCAGACCTGGGGGCTTTGGGCTGGGCGGTTCTGTGGTATCTGCTCTCGACGGTGGCTTTACTGTTCGGGATGGCGTCGGTGGCTCGGGCCGCCGTGGCTGACCTCCAGGGCCGCACCCCGACCACGAGTGATGCTTTCTTGGGCGGGCTGGGACGGCTGGGCCGAGTCTTTGGCGTTTGGCTCCAGATCTGGACGGCCATAGTGGTGATGATCCTGATTGTGGTGATTTCAGCCTTTCTCTCCTTCCTGCTGGCCATCCCTCTGGGCTTGGCGGCCCTAGTCCTCGGCGTGGCCTCCGTTCCGGTTTTGGGCGTGGTCGGGGCGACTGCCGCCATCGGCCCCAAGGAGCCCTCGCTGCGTTACACATTCTCGCTGGTGAAGGCGGCCTACTGGCCCACTTTCGGCCGGGTGATGGTGATAACCATCCTGTTCGTGGCAGTCGTCTTGGCCATCAGCACGCCCTCTGTTTTGATATCTCCAAGAGGGGAGTTGGTCCTCACGGGAGGCTGGCTGATCGTCGACATGGTGGGCAACGCCCTGGCTACAGCGTTGGCACTGATCGCCACCATCCCGTCGGTGCTCATCTACCGCGACCTAGGCGGCGAAATCGCCCCCGACCCGTGACTTCGCCGTCTGCTGCTGCTTGGCTTTTGGCTGAGATGGTCGCCCTGCTGGTGGGGGTCACGTTTCTTATCTCCCTGCTGCGGCGGCGGCTCGGCGACGAGGCCATCCAGCGGTGGATGGGAGGCCCGCCCCACAGGGCCGCGCTCAAGGGAATCGTCTTGGGGGCGGTCACCCCCTTCTGCACCTACTCGGCCATACCGGTGCTGCTGGGGATGCGCCAGGCCGGGGTGAGGCCGGCGGGCTACACCGCCTTCCTGTTCGCCGCGCCGGTGGTCGACCCCATCCTGGTCGGAGCCCTGGCCATCATCATCGGCCCGGTCGGTGCGGGGGTTTATACGGTGGCCGCCTTCACCGCCGCCTTCACGCTGGCCCTGATCGTCGACGCCGTAGACATCACGCCCCACCTCAAGCCGGTCCCAGCCCTAGCCCCGGCATCAGCCCCCTCCTCAGTAACGACCCACCCCCCGGCAACGGCTCACTCTCCGGCAGTCGTCACCTCCCCAGCAACGACTAACTCCCTGGCGCCCGCAGCGCTATACGAACCGGCCCCGGCATTGGCGACGACTGGAGCGCCAGCGGAGGCGACTGCAATAGCGGGGGCGGCGGCCGGCGCACCCGAACCGTCGGCACCGTGCTCGACGGCGGACCCGGACCCGGAGCCGTGGCGGGGATGGCGGGCTGAGGCTCCGGGGGCGTGGCGGCAGGCTCTGAAGCTGCTGCGGGGCATGGCCTGGCTCGTTGTTATCGGCGTCGCCGTCGGACTGGGCATAAGCCTGGCCGTGCCCGCCGACTCCCTGGTGGGCATCGCCGGCTCGCAGAGTCCGCTGGCCGTCCCGATCGCCGCGGCTGTGGGCGTCCCGTTCTACGTGGGAACCGAGCTGTTCATCCCCATCGGCGACGCCCTCAGAAACAGCGGGGTGGGCGTCGGGGCCATCGTGGCCCTCACCATCGCCGGAGCCGGGGCCAACCTGCCCGAGTTCGCCCTGCTCACCAAGCTGGCCCGGGGCCGTCTGGTGGCCGCCTTCTTCGCCTACGTGTTCTTCGTGGCCGTCCTCGGCGGCCTCGTCACCGACCTGGTCCTCTGACCCGGCTGGCTCGGCCCGTCCGGCCCCGGCCCCGAACAGAACCGAACTGAGGCGCTGAGTTACGATCCGGGGAAGTGACTCAGGGGTCAGAGTCAACCAGCGGGTCTTGGGCATCGTCGGCGGCCACGCGCAAGTCGATGCAGGCCAACCGGAGCCGGGACACCAAGCCCGAGCTGGCCGTGCGCTCCGCCGTGCATCGGCGGGGCCTCCGCTACCGGGTGGCCGCCCGGCCCCAGCCGGAGCTGCGCCGCACCGCCGACATGGTGTTCCGCCGGGCGAAGGTGGCCGTGTTCGTGGACGGCTGCTACTGGCACGGCTGCCCCGAGCACCACACCCAGCCCGCCACCAACCGGGAGTACTGGGCGGAGAAGATCTCCGGGAACGTCAGGCGAGACAAGGAGACCAACGAGCACTTGGAGCGGGCCGGCTGGACGGTGCTGCGGTTCTGGGAGCACGAGAACACCGAGACCGTCGCCGACACCATAGAGACATCCGTCCGCGCCGCCCTGCAACGCCAGGCGAAGGGCGCCAAGGGCTCCTAGGCCGCTTTGCTCCCGAGTGCGCAGGCCGCGACGGCCGGGGCCAGCACATGGCGGGCCAGCCAGCCGACGACGGGCACGCAGACCGCGTCGCCGAACCCGTAAAGGGCTTGGACCTCGGTGACGGCCGAGTAGTCGAACCCCTCGGGCGCGCCCTGGAGTCGGGCGTACTCGCGCGGCGTCATCCAGCGAGCCCGCAGACCCTCGGGACCCTCCGGACCGATCTCGACGACGGCCTGGCGCGAGGAGCCCCCCCGGGCGGTGCGCAGACAGCCGGCGATGTCGTCGGGGCGGACCTCCCACACAGCCGCGCCCCCGCGGGTGCGGCGATAGGCGGTGCGCCACTCGGTGGTCCCGCTCAGCCGGAGCCGGTCCAGCCGGTGGCGGTGGCTGGGAGGCAGCGACTCCAGGAACCTCGCCAGGCGACCGCCCCGCCACCACCGCTCATCGTCCGGGTCGAGGCGCTCCACCACATCTCGGAGCCCGCAGTCGGGCGGCGGAGGCACCGGCACCGCCAGCTCTTGGAGGGCCAGGTCTCGGTGGGCGCGGAGGAACGACGCCACAGGTCCGGGGCGAAGAGGGCTCGTCTCTCCTGCGCCCGGCCCCGAGAGCCGCTGGCAGGTGCCGATGATGAACAGCCGGGGCCGTGACTGGGGCCGGAACCACCGGGCATCAACGGCCACCACATCGCACACGTATCCCAGCGAGTTGAGCTCGGCTATGGCGGCGTGGAGGTCCCGGCCCCGCCCAGAGGAGACGAAAGATGCGACGTTCTCGACCATCACCACCGCCGGGGCCCGCTCGCCCATCTCGCCCAAGACCCTGGCGAACTCGAAGAAGAGCCCCGACTGCTCCCCCTCCAGCCCCCGCCGGTTGCCGGCCAGCGACAGATCAACGCAGGGGAAGCTGGCGGTGGCGATGTCGACGGTGGGCACGGCCTCCCCCCGCACGTTGCGGATGTCGTTGAGGAGGTAGTCGGGCGCATCGAAGTTGGCCGCGTAAACGGCCCGCTTCACCGGCTCGATGTCGTTGGCCCACACCACCTCGATGCCAGCCTGCCCCAACCCGGAGCGCACCAAGCCGATGCCGGCGAAGAACTCCGCCGCCCGCAGCCGCGTCCCGTCGGCAGTGGCCGAGTCCATGCCGCTCGGTCAGCCGATGGCGTCGACTCGCTCGATGAAGTCGCGGTCGCGGGCGGAGAGGCCGCCCACGTCGTGGCTGGTGATGGCCAGCTCCACCTTGTTGTAGACGTTGGACCACTCGGGGTGATGGAACAGGCGCTCCGCGATCAGCGCCACCTGGGCCATGAACCCGAAGGCCGACCGGAAGTCGGCGAACTCGTAGGACCGGCGCAGCAAGTCGCCGTCCCGCCGCCACTGAGGATGAGCGGCCAGCAGATCGCTGATCTCGCCCTCCGAGAGAAGATCATCAGCACCCATGCCCGCCACCCTAGCCCGGACCCGTCCTTCGTCCGTGAATCCCGAGCGGCCAGCTTGGGTTGCGCAAGAGCCATCCAACTGGTAGCATATGCAATATGAAGACGTTACACCTGCGAGACGTGCCCGACGAGGTCACGGAGAGACTCGAGCGGCTGGCCAAGCGAGAGCACATGTCGGTGTCCGCATTCGTAGTGCGCGAGCTGACTGATCTGTCCAGACGAGCTGACAACCCAGACCTGCTGGACGATCTGCCAGATTCAAGCGTGCGGGTCGAGGACATCCTGGCCGATCTAGACGAGGCCCGCTCCAGCCGGTGATCGTGATCGACACCGCAGACTCGGAAGTCGCGCCCACCGATTTCTCTAGGTTTCTCGTGACATCCACAGACTTACCCTCTAAACTAGGTTCTATGGAATCTAGAACCAATGGAGAAGTCAGCACTGACGACCACGAATCGGGACGTCAGGCAGTGGTCTGGCCGGTGCCCCAGAATCAAGAGATCGGCGTCGACGACTTCAGCCGAGATCCGCACGCCGCCAAGTACCAGGGTGAGTTGCAAGCTCACCCAGATGCCTTCGACCGGCTTTTTGAGCTGCTGAACGACCCAGCCAACGAGCAACGTCTAGTCGATGCAGAAATGCTCGGTCTGCCCGCCTTGACTGGCGTCGTTAGGTTCATAGAGGCCGACTTTGTTATCGCCCATGCCCTCAAAGCCGATCAGGGTATAAACCGGTTCCGCCAGACCGTCGGGGTTGCGATTAGACTCAAAATGGGGAAGCTCGGCTGGAAGAAGGCGGGAAGGAAAGGCACCGTCCGAGGCTCATGCTGCTTTACTAAGGCCGAGCGCTATATAAATGAAACCCCTGCCCATATATGTACAGCTTTAGCCTTGGAAGCTCTCGAAAAGGTATCTCAGATTGGTGACGAACATGAACGCGCCCAGACTGGCCGAGAACTTATGGAAGCTTTAGCAAACGAACGCCGTAAGGAAGGCAGGCCATTCTAAGTGCTGCTTGTTCTTGACAGCGGCCCACTCGGAATGCTAAGCAATCCGATAGCAACCGGAGAGGTGCTTGAAATCCAGAATTGGTCCCTAGTTCGCATGACGTTAGGCGATCAATTCATTATTCCAGAAATCGCAGACTACGAAATCCGGCGTGAATTGTTACGTGCCAATAAGAAACGCGGCCTCGCCAGGCTTGACGAACTCTGTCGCAAATTTTTGTACTTAGGACTAGAAACATCTATGATGCGAGAGGCCGCCGTTTTGTGGGCTGACGCTCGCACTTCTGGACTTCCTAATGCCCACGAAGAAGCCCTTGACGGAGATGTCATCCTAGCAGCGCAAGCTCGAAACCTTCAAGCGTCTTATAGCAAGGTATCTGTAGTTGTGGTAACAAACAATATTTCACACCTTAGCCGTTACGTTGAAGCAAGACAATGGACCGATATTTGCGAGTAGGGAGACGAACTCATGCTGTTTAGAGTTTCGATGACTGGTCTAACTGTTGGGGCTGGTGTCTTGGCCGCCATCGGCGGAATTGCTCTTCTGAGCGAGAATCAAACGACGATGGGAGCAGTGATGATCGCTACCGCGTTGGTGGTTTGCGGCATCGGAGTCGCCACTTGGCGGTGGTTGAGCGGACCCACCCGGCAAACCGAGTGAACCGACGGCGGACGGCGAATGGGGCTCGGAACGGGGTTGGCGAACGGTTCAGGAGCGGGCTGGGCGTCGGCTCAGCGTTTGTAAGACCTCGGCCTCCAGCGCGGATTGCTGGTAGGGGCAGGTGCTTGTGGACCCATGCTGCCACCCTACACCAAATCGCGAAGTTCAGCGATTTGTTAGATTTGTTAGATTTTCTTCGCGGGGCCGTCTGCGTCGAGAGACGGTGCCGCTGGGCACCGCGCGTGGTGTCGGCAACTATACCAGATTGAGCACCCCCTGAGCATCCCCCAGATCTTGGAGGTGTCGTCTAAGAGGGGACGGACGCCATGTCTGAGAGCCGAATCCGCCATCAACACGCGCTTGGCCGAGTCGTTCTTCTCCCCAACACGATCGCCTCTCACGGCACTACTACGCCACCCGCGCCCAAGTCCGCCGAGACATCGCCGCCTGGATCGACCAGTGGTACAACCGACGCCGCCACTCTGGCACCGGCATGCACGGCGTCGGGGCGGAGCAGGGGCCGCTCCCTGATGCTGAGCGCCAAGCCGCCCAACACCATGCCGGTGGCCCCCTTTGGTGGCGGAGACCTCTGCGGCTACCTCAAGCCCACCACTCGGCGGGACACTGCCGCGCTCCCCGAAGGTAGCGATTGGCTGGGTAGAGTTCCCGCAAAGCCAGTCATGCGTTCTCCTCTCGCGTGACTGGCTCACATCACAAGGACATGAGGATGGCAAGAGGGTTGACCATGGAAGTATCCACCAGCGGAGGCGTCAGTTCGTTCCAGCAGGATGGGGCCACGACACACCGAGCCAACTTCCAGGCGTACATTGACGGTTTCTCAAGCTTCGAGACCGCCGAGGCGGTAAGCCGTTGGCTACGCGAGACTTTCCAGAAAGCCGTCGAAGCGGAAACCCCCCCGCCGGAGCTTGGCGGCAAGGCTTAGTAGCAGGGCGACCGCTGGCGATTGGACCACCGACCGCACCGCGGCACCGCTATCACGCCGCTCCGGCGAGGTAGCCGACTGTCACGGGCGCAAGATGGCGCGGGCCGAAGCCGCTCCTGTGGTCATCCGGTTAGGACCGCCCGGCAGTCGCTCGAAGCCCCGCCGGAGAGCGCGGCAGCTAGACTGCTGGCATGACCGCCACGCCAGCGCCGCCGATGGCAACCCCCGGGGCGTTGTCCCCTCTCCGCCAGCCGTCTGGGGCTCTGACAGCGCCCGAGGCGCTGGACGAGTTGCACGCCGTCGACTGCATCCTTAAGGACCGCCGCCGGTTTCGCCCAGACTCGGCGGCCAGTCGCCAGAGGCACATTTACGCCGCCATCAGCCAGGGCGTCCCGCCCGGGCGCCCGGAGCAGCCCACGGCGGAGGCGATGCTCGACAACATGCAGCATCGCTTGGAGCACGGCCGTTCTGCTCTAGCGGACTGCTTTCATCAAGGCTGGCCGTTGCTGACCCGGATGCGCAACGAGGGCGTGTGCGTGGACCCGGGGGCTACCCGCACCCCGGGAGTCGACACGCTTGTGAGCGAGCGGCCACCCCCAGAGGCTGGACCGCCGGTGGTCAACGCGTTCGACAACCGTGGCGGTAACGGCCTGCTGTGGATGACGAGCATCCCCGCCGGGGACTTCGAGCCTGCTGAGACCGAGGGAGAAGACGGCTGGCGGGAGTTGTGCGCGTCAAGGCTCACGATGGCTATGGACTTCCACTTCGAGCAGATAGAGCAGCGACTCCAATCGCTGGTCAGCGACGGGCTGGCGACGGAAACAGATGCCCCCTATGCCTATGCTGCGAACGGTGGCAGAGGACATCCCTGCCTGACCCACAGCGGACTAGTGAGCGACGACACGGCCAGCGTTTTCCTGCACATCGCCGCCACCAACGTCAGGACGAACCGCTTCGCCGCTTATCTCCAAGTCCAGTCCTTCTGGCATCCATAGCCTCCGCCCCAGCGAGGACGCGCAGGGGCGATGGGTAACGACTCCATCACTGACCCAAGAAGGTTCGCGAAGCTCAGCCACGCATACACTCTATGCGAAATAGCGCTCGGCGACTTGCAGTTGCGCAACCCCACCTTGGCACAAACCGTGGCCCATATGTCCGTTGTCACCTATTACGCCGTCACTGGCCAGGAGAAGGACAGATACCTGGCAGGCGCTCTAGCCGACGGTCCCGACAAGGATCTCTTAGACTCATGGAAACAGCGGGGCCGCCCGGACATCTCCTGGGGTTCGCTAAGCACCGTGTACGAGCGTTTCAAGGAACTGCGGAACAAGACCCTCGCCCACGCAGTGGAAAGCTGGCTGAGCAAGCCGGCATCCTCCGACGACGACCGCTGGGTCAAAGACCATTACAAGATCACACAGGTCTACCCTCCGCCGGGATTAGAACACCTCGGATCGCAACGGGCTAACGAAGAAGAAGACAGCCCACCACTGGATTGCGGACTAACAGACATACCCCAAGCCGACCTACAAGCCTTCCAAGGGCTCATATACTTCACCGCTGCCATCTATGGGCAGCGCTCCGCGGCTGCTGCCGATTAGGTGAGGAGGTCGGCGAAGGGGTCGCCGAAGGGGTCTCGGAATGGGTTGGCGGCTGGGTCGGGGGCGGGTTGGGCGTCGGCCCAGCGCTCGTAGCCCTCGGCTTCAAGGGTGTCGGCTAGCTCGGGGCCGCCGGACTCCTGGATGCGGCCTCCGGCGAAGATATGGACGGCGTCGGGGCGGAGTTGCTCGAACAGGCGGCTGTAGTGGGTGATGGCCACCACCCCCAGTTCGGCGTGCTCGGTGGCCTCCTCGATCCGGCGGCTCACCAGGCGCAGGGCGTCCACGTCTAGGCCCGAGTCAAGCTCGTCGACGATGGCGAACTTCGGCTCAAGCACGCAGAGCTGCAGAGCTTCGTTGCGCTTGTGCTCGCCGCCGGACAGGTCCACGTTCAGAGGGCGCTCCAAGAGCTGGGCGTCGAAGGCCATGCGGTCCGCCTCGGCCAGCATCCGGGACTCGATGACATCGGCGTCGCTGGTGGTACACACCGACTCCGTTAGGGCGTCGCCCAGCGACACGCCGGGCACTTCGATGGGGTGCTGCATGGCCAAGAACAGCCCGGCCTCGGCCCGCTTCCAGGCCGGAAGGCCCAGCAGTTCCGTCCCGTCGATGCGCACCGAGCCGCCCAGCACCTCATAGTCGGGGTGGCCGGCGATCACCCGGGCCAGCGTCGATTTGCCCGAACCGTTCGGGCCCATCACCGCATGCACCTCGCCTGAGGCCACCTTCAAGTCGACGCCGGAGATGATCTCCCGGCCGTCCACCGCGGCCCGCAGGCCCTCGATCACCAGCTCGCTCACGAGCCAGCCGACCCCTCGCCGTCGCCAGAGTCGTCGGCCCCGACGGCTCCCTCGTCTTTGCCGCCGGCCGCCCCGCCGCTGCCCGCGTCGTCGCCACCGCTGCCGCCAGCCCCCTCGCCGTCACTGACGGTGACTACCACTGTTCCGTCCACCACGGCGGCCTCGTATACCGGCACCGGTCGGGTGGCGGGCAGTGTTACCGGCTCGCCGGTCTCGACGTCGAAGGTGGCGCCGTGGGCCACGCACTCGATGGTGCAGTCCTCGGCGTCCACCCACCCCTCCGACAGCGACACCTCGGCGTGGCTGCAGGTGTCGCCGATGGCGTACACGTCGTCGTCGATGCGGATCACCGCCACCGAGCGGCCGTCCACCTCCACCCGACGGGCCGTGCCCGGCTCCAGATCGACCAAGGGGAAAAGTTCGTGCGCGGTCACGGTCGGGCCTCCAGTCGCTCCAGTCGTCGCAGCTTGTCGGCAATGTTGGCCCGAATGGCGGGCACGGCCGGGGCCACGGGCAGGGCGCTGATCACCTCGTCAAAGAACCCGGCCACGATGAGCCGCTCGGCCGCCGCGGTCGGCACCCCCCGGCTCTCCAGGTAGAAGATCTGATCGTGATCGATCGGGCCCACCGCGGAGGCGTGGCTGCACCGCACCTCGTTGTTCTCGATCTCCAGGTTGGGCACCGACTCGGCCCAGGCATCCTCGCTCAGCTTCAAGTTGCGGTTGGTCTGGAAGGCGTTGGTGCCCCGGGCGTCGGGGCGCACCCGGATCAGGCCGCTGTAGACGCTGCGGGCGGAGTCGCCGACCGCCCCCTTGTAGAGCAGGTTGGAGGTGGTGTCGGGGGCGGCGTGGTCCTGGTAAGTGCGGAAGTCGAGCGTCTGGGACCCCGACCCGAAATACAGCGACAGCAGGTCGCCGCTGGCCCCCCGGCCCACCAGCCGGGCGTCGGTGCGAGTGCGGGCGTAGCCCCCGCCCAAGCCGGCCGAGGCCGCGGTAAGCGTGGCGTCCCGCTCTACCCGGGCCAGATGGGACCCGATCTGCCAGGTGTCGCCGCTCAGACCCTGGATGTTGAGGTATCCCAGCCGCCCGGCCGGGCCCACGTCGAGCTCCACCACCGGCGCCACCAGCACCGGCCCCGACGAGAGCTGCACGTCGCAGACCCGCACCTCGGCGTCGGCACCCACCCGCACCACCAGCCGGGGGAAGCTCGCCGCCTTGTGGCCGACGGTGCGGTTGAGGACTAGGACGGGGGCGGCGACGGCGGCGCCGTCGGCCACGTCGATGACCACCGGCTCGGGGGCGAAGGCGTCGTTGAGCACGGTGAAGTAGTCGGCGTCTTTGTCGGCCACCGACCCCAGCAGCTCGGCCCCGCCTTTCGCCTCTGAGACCGGCCCGACGAAGACGCCGGCGGCGGCCAGTTCCTCCAGCGACTCGGTGGAAACGATCCGGCCGTTGACGCAGTCGACCACCCCGGCGGCCTCGAACGCGACCGGATGAAGCGGCTTGACCTCACCGGTGGCCCCGGTGCCGCCGGCCCCGCCCCCGGCCCCGTCCGCCGCCGCATAGGCACCCAGGTCGAAGTCGGCGATGGGGCTGTAGCGCCACTCCTCGGCCGCGGGGGTGGGGGGGTCGGCGGACGCGAACCGCTCGGCCGCCTCGGTCCGGCGCGCCGCCAGCCATGCGGGGCCGGGCAGGGCCCGGGCCGCGTCCGCGGTGAACGGGTGCAACTCAGTTCTCGTCTCGGTACCGCTTCCGGAGCCGCTCCCCCAGCCCGCCGCCCTTCTTGGGCTTCTTGCCCTTCCCCGGACCCTTGCCGGACCCCGGCCGGGGGCCCCGGCCCCTCTTGCGCCGCTCCCGCTCCAAGTCGGCCAGCACGTCGGGGGCGGCGGCGTTGACGATGTCCTCGGCCGCGTCCAGCAGGTCGCCGATGCTGTCGTCCGAGCCCAGGCTGGCCGGCTCGGGCGGAGTCTGGGGCGTGACCAGCGAACCGTGGCTCCAGTTGACGTCGGCCCGGCGGCGGGTGTACTTGGGGCAGTCGTCGGGGCAGCGCCACGGGGCCTCGGGGGCGAGGTCGAGGTCGCACTTGCGCACGGTGTCGCCGTTGGGGTACGTGCGCGACTCGAAGTACTTGCAGTCCTGGCGCATCGGCATCTCCCCAGTGTGCCAGACAATCGGCCGCCAGAGACGGCGGGAAGGCCGGTGCGGGGTGTTCGACGCCGCCCGTCCCGGCTCCGGGTCAGCCGACGCCGGTCAGCCAGCGCTTCCGTTCAGTCGACAGCTCGGGTCAGCCGACGCTGCCCTCCATCTGAAGCTCGATCAGGCGACTCCACTCGATGGCGTACTCCATGGGCAGGGTGCGGGTGACCGGCTCGATGAAGCCGTTGACGATCATGCCCATGGCCTGCTCCTCGGTGAGGCCCCGGCTCTGGAGGTAGAAGAGCTGCTCGTCGGCCACCTTGGACACCGTCGCCTCGTGGCCGATCACCGCGTCGCCCGACCCGACCTCCATGTAGGGGTAGGTGTCGGACACCGAGTCGGGGTCGAGGATCAGGGCGTCGCACTGGACGTGGCTCTTGCAGCCCTCGGTGTCGTCCTCCACCCGCACCAGGCCCCGGTAGGAGGTGCGGCCCCCGTCCTTGGAGATCGACTTGGAGACGATCTTGGAAGTGGTCTCGGGGGCGGCGTGGGTCATCTTGGCCCCCGTGTCCTGATGCTGGCCCGCCCCGGCGTAGGCCACCGACAGCACCTCGCCCGAGGCCTTAGGCCCCGTCATCACCACCGCCGGATACTTCATGGTGAGCCGGGAGTTGTGGACGATGAAACCCTCGGAGACGAAGTTGCCGGTGCCCTCCACCTCGATGTCCCAGGTGGGGGCCACCTCGGCTTCGGCGGCGGCGCCCACCCGCACGCTGCGGATCTCGACGCTCTCGGGCAGCTCGATCTGAGACCGGCCCACCCGCCGGAAATGCCGAAGCTTGGCGGCGGGCTGGCGGCCGGCGGCGGCCCGCAGCTCCGGGCTCACCAGGCCGACCAGCCGGGGATCGGCCGGGAAGTCCAGCCGGTGCGAGCCCCGGGCCGTGGCCTCGTAGTCGAGGATGCGGACCCGCCGCTCGCCGTCGAACTCGGTGGTGGCCCGGGACGAGATCCCGAGGCTGGTGAGGATTTCGGCGACGCCGTCGAGCAGGTCTCGGTTGACGGACTTGATCGAGAAGCCCCGTCGGCCCGCCGACGCGCACCCGTCGGAGTCGAGGTATCCGGCCACGAACGACAGCCGCTGCGATTCGGGCAGGTCGATCACCCAGTCCGGGACCCGCTTGCTCGAAGCGCCGGTGACGAACCCGTTGTCCTCGAACAGGTCGGCCAAGTCGACGCTGTTCCAAGCCACCGTGACCCCATCCCCCCGCTCGGTTGGCGATGTTGCGGGCATCACCTCGGCCATGACCTCGATCAGGCGAGTCCGGGCCCGGTCGCGGCGGGGGACTGAGAACACCACCTTGGCCCAACGGCGGCCGCCCGAACCCGAGGGCACCGACTCGATGGAACCGTCGCCGGTGAACAGGCCGAACAGCCACATGAGGTCGTCGGTGGAGGTTTCGCCAACCGCGAGCCGAAGCGAACGGGACCGCTCGGCAACGAAGCCTTCGCAGTACTGGTTGCGGCTGTGAAACACCGTGTCGGCGTCGGGGAGGGCCAGTTTGTGGGGCTCGCCGTAGTCGAGGCTCGACACCGGCACGATGGCCTGCTCGAGCTGGTCGGCCCGGACGTAGGCCAAGTCGTAGCGGCCCAGCTTCTTGGGACGGGACGGGTCGTAGTCGTAGGAGTAGAACGGGTGGTTGTCGGTGACCCGCAGCCGCCTCGACCCGGCTCGCACCTCTCGCACCGGCTGGGCCCCGGAGTAGCGCTTGGCCGTGACCCGCCGCCAGCACAGCGACCCGGCCGCCTCGTCATAGGACAGGACCTCCTCGCCGGGCACGACCAGCTCTATCGGCTTGGTGCCGCCCGGCGTGGTCACCCTCGACCCCTCGGCCAGGCAGCCGATGTTGCCGTCGATCCATTCCATGTGGCCCTCGGTGTCCACCCGGGCCCGCTTGGTGACCAGGTTGTAGACGTTGTCGGACCAGTTCTGGATGGTGGTGTAGGTGACCCGGGCCGACGGCCCCACCACGATCTCCACCACGGCCGAGTGCAGCGAGTCGGTGGAGTAGGTGGGGGCCGAGCAGCCCTCGATGTAGTGGACCTGGGAGCCCTCATCCGCGATGATCAGGGTCCGCTCGAACTGGCCCATGTTCTCGGCGTTGATGCGGAAGTAGGCCTGCAGCGGCATGTCCACGGTGATGCCGGGGGGGACGTAGATGAACGAGCCCCCCGACCACACCGACGAGTTCAGCGCGGCGAACTTGTTGTCGTTGGGCGGGATGACCTTGCCGAAGTGGGCCTTGACGATCTCGGGGTACTCCCTCAGGGCGGTGTCCATGTCGCAGAACAGCACGCCCAGGGCCTCTAGGTCGGCCCGGTTGCGGTGGTACACCACCTCGGACTCGTACTGGGCGGTGACCCCGGCCAGGTACTTGCGCTCGGCCTCGGGGATGCCCAGCCGCTCGTAGGTGTTCTTGATCGACTCGGGCACGGCGTCCCACTCGTCGGCCAGCCCCTCGGTGGGCTTGATGTAGTAGTAGATGTCGTCGAAGTCGATGCCGCCGGTGTCGCCGCCCCACTCCGGCCGGGGCCGGCGCAGGAACCGCTGGTAGGACTTGAGCCGGAAGTCGAGCATCCACTGGGGCTCGCCCTTCACCCGGGACATCTCGGTGATGATGTCGGTGTTCAGCCCCTTCTTGGGCTTGAAGACGTAGTCCTCCTCGTCGCTCCACCCCAGCTTGTAGCGACCGAGGTCGACCCCGATGTCAGCAGTGCTCATGACATGTTCCCCATTCAGTAACTTCCAAAAAATTTTGCTTCAAAACTGAAGCATCAAAAATAGAACAGAGAACAGAACTATGACTTAAATGGGCAATTACTCCTTCCATGTTCAGTAATTTAGGTGGGAACTCCCCCCTTATAGGTGGGAACTCCCCCCTTAATTGTACCAACAAAAGCAATACCTTACAACATACGATGACGTCAATGTCAAGCCCATCAGTCGAGGCGGCGCAGCTCGGCCCGGTACTGGCGGCCCCGCTCGGCGTAGACTTCCGAGTTGCGGAGGTTGGCGTCGGGTTCGAGGGCGTCGGGCCGGATCCGGGCCGGGGTGCCCAGGGCCATGGCGTTGGTCGGCACCACCAGCCCGCCGGGGACGGTGGCGTTGGCCCCGACCAGGGCGTGGGGGCCGATCCGGGCGTCGTGCAGCACCACCGAGGCGGTGCCGATGAGCGACCGATCGTGAACGACGCAGCCCTCCAGGTGGGCCAGATGGCCGATGGTGCAGTCCTCCCCCACGATGGTGGGATGCCTCGGGGTGCAGTGGATCACCGCCCCGTCCTGGACGTTGCTGCGGGCCCCGATGCGGATCAGGCCGTCGTCGCCCCGCAGCACGGCGTGGGGCCACACCGAGGCGTCGGGCCCCAGCTCCACCGCTCCGATCACCACCGCCAGCGGGTGGACGTAGGCGGTGGGGTCGATGTCGGGCTCGAGGTCGCCGAGGGCGTAAACAACCATTGATTGCTAGCCTATCAGTAAACTTAACGGACATTGCAACAGGAATGACTGCGAAAGTCAAAAAGTCAACAAGAGACGGTCGGCCACTACTTCACCTTCTAGTGTCTGTCCAACCATCTGAAACCTACGCAGCATAGAGCGTCCACAGTTCACAAAAATCTCTCGCTCAAACAATCCTTTGGGAATGGGCAGATCGCACTGGAGTTCACCCGAACGTTTTGAGCCATCAATGCTCAAAGCCACGCTTACACCACGACTTTTACAATCAGTAATCTGTTCAATTAACTCTACAAGACTAAAAGATTGTGCACCATATACTATAGCTTGTGTATGGGTATATGGTGGATCGCAATAGATAAGATCACCTTTCTGGGCAAGCGACATCGCCTCTCGATAGTCCATGTGCTCGAACTTGGTACCTTTGACACGAAGGTGCCATTCATCAACTCGTTTAGAGAAGGATGCAGGAGTAACTGGCTTATGTGCACCACAAGGTGTAGACATATAGCCATCCGCCTTACGGAACCGTATGACTCCACCATAGCAGGATCGGCTTAAAAACAGTAAATCTGCAGCATTAACATTAGCGTTGAACGATGCCTTGATACGCTCATATTCTTCAACCTTATTGCCAGTCATAACTTGTTGCCAGCGGTCAGCGTACCACTGCTTTAGGAGGCTCGGGTCATCATGCAATGTTTTCCAAATGCCAATCAATGGCTCAAAGGCATCTGAAGCAATCGCTCGTTCGGGTGCCAGCGTGGCAAGTACCGCACCACTGCCAAGGAACGGTTCAAAGTAAGTGTCAAAGTGCTCTGGCAGATGTGAGACGATCTCATAGGCAAATCGTTGCTTGTTGCCAATCCATTTAAGAAGCTGCTGCTTGAGAGGCTTGGCCATTTTCGGAATGCTTTCTAAGTCAAACAGAGTTTCTGTCATGTTTACCTCCTCACTAAGGGAATATTACAATGGATTTCATTCTAGCAGGACTTGACAGCGATGGCAACCTCAGAGTAGCCAACTTCTTCGTCCATGTGAGCGATACCTATATTGTAGGAAGTCAAGCCGTTGCAGTCTAATAGAAGATTTCTCAATCAATCTAAGACATTTTGGGCTAATGTTAGAACTATTAGCCAAACGTGTGGATACACAACTCGTAAGACAAAAAAGATTAAAGTACCATCACTAGATGAGATCAAACAAGCTTATCAAAATCTAGAACTCCTCCTAGACCACATAATCACTGACAGCACTTTGACGGAACTTGGTGAGAGGTTATTTGACTACTTTGAATACCGGGCAGAAGTCTTGAATAATAAGGTTTCCAACTGGCTGATGGACGCCGACGAAGCGAAACTGCTATTCGAGAAGATCCGCCGTGATAACGATCCACGGTGTCCTCTGCCAATGAACAAACAAAGAGGCGATAAGAAGTCATATGCCTTTTTAACATGCATGGTTAATATGCTCATAGAAGCAAGCATCGGTGAGACTAGATGCGATTATGATCCCAAGGAACTGACCACCATAACTCATAATGGCATACCCCTTCGTACACTTGCTCGGCGTGTGGATGGATGCTTTCCATCAGCAGTTAATCCAGTTGCTATTTGGGAAATAAAGGAATATTATCATACTACTACGTTCGGTAGTAGAGTAGCCGATGGAGTCTATGAATCGCTCCTTGACGGCATGGAACTTGAAGAGTTACGAGAACACGAAGGTATCGAGGTTAAACATTATTTGATCGTTGACTCGCGTAATACATGGTGGAATGATGGAAAATCTTATCTGTGTCGGATGATAGATATGCTACATATGGGTTATGTAGATGAAGTAATATTTGGCAAAGAAGTCGTAAGCCGGATTCCGGTACTAGCAAAAGAATGGAGTAACGTATTAAAGATGCGCGATCAACATCACTGAAGGCATCCGGTCACGATAATCTGTGATGTTACACTAGAGGGGCTGGTAGCGGCCGTAGCCGCCTTTGAAGAAGATCAGCGGGCCCCGGCCGGCGCCGGCTCCGTCGGCCCCCTCGCCGCCGGGGTCGCCAACCCCGAGCGCCTCGACCCGGCCCACGACGATGTCGTGATCGCCGCCGTCGTGGACGGCGTGAACAGTGCAGTCGATCCAGGCCAGGCAGCCCTCGATGACCGGCGCGCCGGTGACCTCCACCCGGTGGCTCACCCCGTCGAAGCGGTCGTCCGACTTGCCGGCGAAGATCCGGGACACGTCGGCCTGGTGGTCACCGAGAACGTTCACGCAGAAGCTCCCGACCGGCCGCATCCGGGACCACGAGGCGGATTCGAGGCCGGGGCAGAACATCACCAGCGGCGGATCGAGCGACACGCTGGAGAACGAGCCGATGGCCATCCCCTCGGGCCCGTCGGCCCCGGCCGCGGTCACCACCGTGACACCGGTGGGGAAATGGCCCAGCACCCGCCGGAACTCAGCCCCGTCAAACCCTCCCCCGCTCACGCCCCCGAATCCTAATCGTCCGCCAAGTGGGTCGGTGGCGGGGAGCGGCGGCGGGCGGGGATAATGGGGGCGATGGACCGCGTGATGCCTCCGCTGCCTGAGGGGTTGGTGGCGGTGGTGAAGCGGGACTGCCCCACCTGCGGGCTGGTGGCGCCGGTGCTGGCCGACCTCCGGGAGCGGGCCGGGCTGACGGTGATCACCCAAGACGATCCCGGCTTCCCCGCCGCCGCCGACTGGGTGGTCCACGACGCCGACCTGGCCCTGTCGTGGCATCACGGCGTCGAGACGGTGCCGACCCTGATCCGTGTGGCCGGCGGGGCTGAGGCCGAGCGCACCCAGGGCTGGTCCCGCCCCGAATGGGAGAGGGTGGCCGGCGTGGCCGGGCTGGGGCCGGACCTCCCCGACCACCGGCCCGGCTGTGGGTCTTTGAGCGCCGATCCGGCCCTGGCCGACGAGCTGGCCGTCCGCTTCGGGGGCTCGGCGCTGCGGAGCCGCCGGGTGGAGATCGCCGCCCTGTCCGACGAGTGGGAGGACATGTGGGACCGGGGCTGGTCCGACGGCCTGCCCGTGGTGCCGCCCACCGAGGCCCGGGTGCTGCGCATGCTCGAGGGAACCGCCCGGGACCCGCACGAGACGGTGGCCGTCGTGCCCCCCGACCTGGCGGAGTGCTCGGTGGAGAAGGTGGCCGTGAACGCGGTGATGGCCGGCTGCCGGCCCGAGCATCTGCCGGTGGTGATCGCCGCGGTGGAGGCGGTTTGCACCGACGAGTTCAACATGCACGGTGTGCTGGCCACCACCATGAGCGTGGCCCCCATCCTGGTGGTGAACGGCCCGGCGGCGGCCCGCATCGGCATGAACAGCGGCGTCAACGCGCTGGGCCAGGGCAACCGGGCCAACTCCACCATCGGCCGGGCGCTGCAGTTGGTGGTCCGCAATGTCGGGGGCGGGCGCCCCGGCGGCGTGGACCGGGCCACGCTGGGCTCCCCGGCCAAGGTCGGGTTCTGCTTCGCCGAGGACGAGACCGACCCGTCGTGGCCGTCGCTGGCCCAGGTCCGGGGATTCGGGGCCGACCAGTCGGCGGTCACCGCCTTCTGCGGCGAGGCCCCCCGCCTGTTCGCCGACGAGCTGTCGCGCACCCCCGAGTCGCTGGTGCGGCACCTGGCCCAGGCCCTGCGGGCCTCGGTGTCGCCCCGGGCCGTGCTGCGCATGGACGGGATGGTGGTGCTGTCGCCCGAGCACTCCGCCCGCTTCGTCGAGGCGGGCTGGAGCCGGGACCGCCTGATGGCCGCACTCGACCGGGAGCTGCTGATCGACGCCGACGAGATCGTCCGGGGCGCGGGCGGGATCTCGGCCGGAGTGCCGCCGGAGGCCGCGGGCCGCCAGCTTCCCAAGTTCCGCCCCGGCGGGCTGCTCGTCGTCCGGGCGGGCGGGCCGGCCGGGCTGTTCTCTGCCATCATCGGGGGCTGGCTCAACGGCCCAGCCGGAAGCGACCCCGTGACCCGGGAGGTCATCTAATGAGACTGCAAGCCGCGGGCGCTGCGCCCATGACCATCGCTTTGGACCGGCACCGCCGGGACGTATTGGACCCGCACCGCCGGGATCGGCCTCGCGGGCGCCGACAGCCCGAACTGGAGCCGCGCCCATGACCGTCGTGTTGGACCCCACCGCCGAGCGGCGCCCGGCCCGGCGGGAGCGGGTGCCGAGGCCTGGGGCGCTGGACGGCCTGAGCGTGGGCCTGCTCGACATCTCCAAGCCCCGGGGCGACGTGTTCCTGGACCGGGTGGCCGAGCGCCTGGCCGGCGCGGGCGCTGAGGTGGCCCGCTACGCCAAGCCGACCTTCGCCAAGCCCGCCCCCGCCGACCTGCGCCGCGAGATCGCCTCCCGCTGCGACGCGGTGATTGAGGCCCTGGCCGATTGAGGCTCATGCACGTCGTGCAGTGTGCACGACATCAGCGAACTGGAGCACCAAGGCGTGCCCTCGGTGTTCGTGGCCTCGGCCGAGTTCGTCACAGCCGCGGCCGCCCAGGCCGAGGCCCTCGGGTTCGACCCGGCCTCGGTGTTCACCGAGCACCCCATCCAAGACCGCACCGACGCCGAGATGGTCGTCATAGCCGACGCCGCCTTCGAGTCCCTGGTAAAGGCCCTCACCGCCTGAGCGACTGGTGAGGCCCTGGCCGCCCAGCGGATGGTGGTCTGATCGCCTGAGTGGACGGTGAGGGCCCTACCGCCTACGGACAGTGGCCCTGACCACTTAGCGGAGGGGCGCGCCGGTGAATCCCGGGGCGTGGCGTCGCAGCCGGGCGATTTGCTCGTGGACCATCCGAGACGGCACCGGGTCGCCGCCTTCGGCGAGGAAAGCCGCGTCCGCGTAGAGAGCCGCGTCGCAGGCCAATTGCACCATGCCCGCCAGATCCGCTTCGGCTTTGCGCCACTGTTCGCCCTGATCCGTCGTGTAGGCGGACCGCACATGCCAGGCCAGCGCATCCTTCGCGCCGAGCCCCGCTGCCTCCACGATCTCCGCCAGCTCGCGACGGCGTGCTTCGGATCGCACCTGTCCCAGCAGTGCCCTCAGGTTGTGCTTTCGCAAAGGAGAAGACCCCAACAGAGCGATCACCGTCTTGACGGCCAGCTCGATGGTGTCGGCGGCGTGGCCGCACGCGGTCATGCGCCGGTCCTTCAGGTACTCATTGCGCACGTCGGGGTCCCGGGCCTGCCTCTCCGCCTCGTCGGCCGTCATGGCGTCGACCAGCTTCCGCAGATGCCTGGCCATATCCCGGTGCGGGTTGGCGGCTTCGGCGAGGTTGTTGTCGGGCATCGTCATCGGTTTCCCCCAGTCCGGCGGGCGCCGCGGCTCGCGGTTCAGCAGGGGAAGCAGTTGGCCGGTGAGGCTGGCCTCGAACGAGGCCGACACCTTCTCGGTGCGGGTCCTCCATTCGGGGAGATCGGAGAGATGGACGTGTACCGGATGTTCGACGGCAGCCTCGGCCGCGTCGGTGAGTTGGTCCTTGATCTCGTTCCGGCTCCGGTAGTCGCCCAAGTCGTCGATCAGCACCACCAAGTCGATGTCGCTGTAGGCGGCGGCCTGGCCTCGGGCCACCGACCCGAACAGCATGACCTTCGTCACATCGGCCCGAGCCGCGCTGACGGCCGCCGCCGCGACCTCGGCGTCTCGGAGGTCGGGACCCGATGCGGCGACTACGACGGCGGACACGCCCACAGCCTAAGGCAGGCACCGCAACTCGCCACCACTTTTGCTCAATCTTTCAATCTTTCCTGCCTTCTTCATGGTTTTCTGAGCAAAAAATTGGCGTATAGCGACATTTTTTGCTCAGAAAAACCGGGGGGTAGGCCTTGCTCGGAAACCGGGTAGGGAGATCGGGAGGCAGATAGGGAGGGGAGATAGAGGGGCGGGTTAGCCGGTGCGGAACAGTTCGGGGGCGGTTGGGCAGTCGATCCGGGATCGAGCCCGATCCGGGGACCGCAGCCCCACTGGGGTGACCACCCAGGTGACCAAACGGTCCAAGTCGAGGAACTCGCAGCCACCGCTGGCCGGCCCGTCGTCGCCGAGGCCAGCCGTCGCCAGGTCCCACATGCGCTCGGGCAGGACCCGCCCGACGCCGGCAACCAGCCACACCGGCACGGCCGAGGCCCGGGCCCGGTCGGCCGCCTCGACCGCGCCGGGCGGCACCAGCGCGGCGGTCGGACCGACGCAGTCGCTCTCCAGCACCACCACATCGGCGGCGTCCGCGTTCGCCGCTAGCCGGTCGGTATCAGCCGCGGCGTCGCTTAGTGGGTACCCGTCGGAATCACCGACAGCGGCATCCAGCCCGCCGGAATCATCGGCACCCGGCCCCAACCCATCGAGATCATCGGCAGCTACACCCGGCCCTAACCCGGCGGCGTCCGCGGGCACGATCTGCAGGTCGGGGCGGGAGCGCAGCACCGGGCCGACGATGTCGGAGTCGCCCGGCGCGGCCACGGTCCATCCGTGGCCCAGACCGTGGTCGAGTTCGTGGCTGGTGGGGTCGGCCTCGATCTCGGCCACCGCGTCCCGGGCCTCCGAACGAGGGTCGGCGCCGGTGAGCATCCGGGCCGCCAGCCACACCAGGGGGGCGCATCCGGGCCGACGGTCCACCAGCCGCCGGCACGAGGTGAGCAGGCCCATGGGGTCGTCGGCCATGGTGACCAGCGCGGCGGCCGACTCGCGCACCAGCGGCACCACCGGCACGTCGCCCGCCCTAGCCACGTACCTCAGCCGCTCCATGGGATGCACGCCGGGATGGTAGGCCGATCCGGGGCCGTCGGCCGCCCCTTTCGACGGGGTCTGCTCCACTGCCGGGCCGCCGCGGGGTCGAGTCTGGCCGTGGCCCGGGCGGTGGCCGCGCTAGCTTGACGGTCGTGACCACCGTCTCCGCCGGCTTGGACCTAGCCGCCCTCGACGCCCAGCCCCGCCCGCTGGACGACTGGCTCACCACCTTCCCCCTGGCCCCGGTGATCCTCGACCCCTACACCGCCGAGAGCGCCTGGATACTCGACACGGCCCGCCGCATCCTCCTCAACTACCGCGGCGCCGGATGCCGGATCTGCTGGGTGGTCGCCTGCGGCACCGACGACGCCCGCCGGTTCCTGGGCCCCTACGCCGACGAGATGCTGACCTTCGCCGACCCCGACCGCCGGGCGGCGGCCGCCTTCGGGATCGACAAGCTGCCCGCCTTCTGCCTCATCCGCCAGGACGGGTCGGTGGCGGCCCAGGCCCAGGGCTGGGACCCCGACGAGTGGCGGACGGTGGCCGAGTCGATCTCCGATCTCACCCGATGGAGCCGCCCGGTCATCCCCGACCAGGGCGACCCGGCCCCCTACGCCGGCACCCCGGCCGGGGGCTGAGCGAGCGGCCGGGCTCGCCGTCATGGCTGAAGCCGAGTTCGCCTACTCGGAGATCCTGCCGCTGGGGCCCGACACCACCGACTACCGGCTCGTCTCCGACGAGGGGGTTAGCACCGTCGCCTACGGCGGGCGCACGTTCCTGAAGGTCGAGCCCGAGGCGCTCACCCGCCTCACCGCGGCGGCCATGCACGACATCGCCCACTACCTGCGGCCCGGCCACCTCCAGCAGCTCCGCGACATCATCGACGACCCGGAGGCGTCGGAGAACGACCGCTTCGTGGCCCTGGAGCTGCTCCTCAACGCCAACATCGCGGCCGGGGGCGTCCTGCCCATGTGCCAGGACACCGGCACCGCGGTGGTGATGGGCCACAAGGGCGAGCAGGTGCTGACCTTCGCCGACGACGCCGAGGCCATCGCCCGGGGCGTATTCGACACCTACCGCACGTCGAGCCTGCGCTACTCCCAGCTCGCCCCCCTCGACATGTTCACCGAGGTCAACACCGGCAACAACCTGCCCGCCCAGGTGGAGATCCACTCCAAGCCGGGCTCGGTCTACGAGCTGTTCTACATGGCCAAGGGCGGGGGCTCGGCCAACAAGTCGTTCCTGTACCAGAAGACCAAGGCCCTGCTCAACGAGGAGTCGCTGATCGACTTCTTAGACGAGACCCTGCGGCTGCTGGGCACCGCCGCCTGCCCGCCCTACCACCTGGCCCTGGTGGTGGGGGGCACCTCGGCCGAGCACAACCTCAAGACGGCCAAGCTGGCCTCGGCCCGCTACCTGGACTCGCTGCCCACCCGGGGCGACGCCGCCACCGGGCACGGCTTCCGGGACCTGGCCTGGGAGCAGCGGGTGCTGGAGCTCACCCGCCGGTTCGGGATCGGGGCCCAGTTCGGGGGCAAGTACTTCTGCCACGACGTGCGGGTGGTCCGCCTGCCCCGCCACGGGGCATCCAACCCGGTGGGGATCGCGGTGAGCTGCTCGGCCGACCGCCAAGCCCGGGCCCGCATCACCGCCGACGGCCTGTTCCTGGAGCGGCTGGAGACCGACCCGGCCCGCTATCTGCCCGAGACTGCCGGCGAGGAGCTGTCGGCCGAGGTGGTGGCGGTGGACCTGGACCGGCCCATGGACGAGATCCGGGGCCAGCTCAGCCGCTACCCGGTGAAGACCCGGCTGTCGCTGACCGGCCCTCTGGTGGTGGGCCGAGACATCGCCCACGCCCGGATATCCGAGCGGCTCGACGCGGGCGAGCCGATGCCGCCGTACCTGCGGGACCACCCGATCTACTACGCCGGCCCGGCCAAGACCCCGGCCGGCTACGCGTCGGGCTCGTTCGGCCCCACCACCGCGGGCCGGATGGACTCCTACGTGGACCGGTTCCAGGCCGCGGGCGGGTCGCTGGTGATGCTGGCCAAGGGCAACCGGTCGGCCGAGGTGGCCGAGGCCTGCGCCCGCTGGGGCGGCTTCTATCTCGGCTCCATCGGCGGCCCGGCCGCTCGCCTGGCCCAGGACTCGATCCGCTCGGTGGAGGTGCTGGAGTACCCCGAGCTGGGCATGGAGGCGATCTGGAAGATCGAGGTGGAGGACTTCCCCGCCTTCATCGTCATCGACGACAAGGGCAACGACTTCTTCGCCGAGGTGTCCACCCCCGTCAAACTCCGCGCCTGACCCTTCACACATGTCGGGGCGCTCCCGACGATCAGTTGGAAGAGCCGTCAAAGGCTGGCCTGGAGCGACCGCAGCAGTTCTCCCCGGAAGCGGCGAGGCGGGCTTGGCCTGGGAGGGTCCGCTCGACGGCACGGGCGGCTGTCACACCCCCTGGTTAGGTTCGCTGCCATGGCATCGAACACCACCGCCGGCAGGGGCGGCCCATGGACGTGACCACGATCCTCCTAGTGACGGCGGCCGTCGTCTTGGCCGCGGCCCTGGGCGCCGCAGCCGCGGCCGTCTTCGTGAAGAGGCGCCTGATCCCCCCGGAGGCCCGCAGCCTGGTCTTCGAGCGCGAGCCCGCCGAGACCGGCACCCCGGAGAAGCGCTCACCGGACCGGGGCGGTCCGGCCCCACTGCCCGAGTTGGTCGGGCCGCTGAGGCCGGGCGCCGCCCACAGGCCCGGCCCGGCGATGCGGCTCTACGTCAAACCGGGCCGCCGGGCGGCGGAGATCCTGATCCTCGACGAGCGGGGACTGCTGGAGTACGCCCGGATCGACGACAGCCCCCGCCATGAAGACGTGTACTTGGGCGAGGTGGTGGGTCCGGACCCCGGCGGCACCGGGCTGTTCGTGGACATCGGGGAGGGCGCGAGGGCCTTCTTGGATCTCAACGGGGGGACGGTCGCCGGCCGCGAGCCCGGCGACCGCATCCTTTGTCGGGTGACCGGGCTGCCGAGGAGGGCCAAGGGCTACCAAGTGAGCGACCGGGTCGGGCTGAGGGGCCGCTACGTCACCCTGCTGCGTGACCGGCCCGACGTGATGGCCACCGGGAACCTCTACCAGCACCTCGACGACGCCGACGCGGCCCTGCTCAGCCGTAATTGGAAACAGCGCTGCGCCGCCGCCGGCCGGGGCGTGATGGTGCGAGACGGCGCCGGCACGGCCAGTCGGGCCCTGTACGAGAAGGACTTCGGATACCTCATGGAGCGGATGCGGACACTCGAGCGCTGCCTCGAAGACCCCCGCAGCCCCGCGCCAGCCCGGCTCGCCCATGCCAGCGTCCACGACGCGACGCTCGAAGGGGTGTTGTCCGCCTTGGACCGCGCCAGCGGTCTCTGCTCGGTCACGGTGGTGGGCGGGTGGCGCAGCAAGTTCATCACCGACCTCAAGGCCCAGCGCAGCCGCAGCGGATCGGGCGCGCTGGCCTCGCTGAAGATCACCCGCAAGAGCATCTACGACCGCCGAGAGATCGAGGCGCCTCTCGACGAGATGCGCGACAAACTCGGCCAGCGGACGGTGAAGGCGCCGTGCCCGTCGGGCGCCAACCTGGTGATCGAGCAGACCGAGGCGTTGATCTCAGTGGACGTGAACAGCGCCGGGACCCGCCGCCGCGACGGTGAGGCCGACGAGGACTTCGCGCTGAGGATCAACTCGGAGGCGGCCGACACCCTGGCCCGGGCGCTGCGGCTGCTGAACCTCGGCGGGATCGTGGTGATCGACTTCATCGACATGGCCCAAGACTCCGCCCGCCAGCGGCTGCGGGACCGCGTCCGCCAGAGCTTGGAGCGCCACGAGCCGCTGCTGCGCCAGCCTGCCGAGATCGACCTCGGATCTGTCAGCCCGACGACCGGGGTGTTAGACCTAACCCGCCGCCGCGACGGCTACTCCCTGTGGGACGAATCCAAGACCTAGCTGTTCTCAGGAGTCACGGCAGGATGTCGTGACCGCCAATCCGCAGCCAGACGATGTGTAGCTTGCCCTCCACGATGGGATCGCCTAGGGCGAAGGTCGCTCGCCCGTCGGCGGCCCAGGACATCTCATAGACATCCGGGGTGACGGAAAGCTTTTTGACACGCAGCCCCGAGCGAAACCAAGTGCGCTGGCCTGCCTCCATCTGGCTTAAGTCGGCGATGAAATCCGCCAGCCGCGCTCTGAAGCGGTGAAGCTGCTGGGGTGTCAGCCTGCTGCGATCGCGCAGAAACGCCGTGGTCTCGTCGTGAGTGGGCAGGGCAGAGCCGCTTACGAAACTGGAGAGTCGTCGTGGTTCGCCGTGAGCGCGCTCAGGAACTCTTCGTCGCTGTAGTAGGTGTTGGCAATGTCGCCGGAGTCCAGGCGCGGCCCCTTGCCGATGCTGGCTTTCAGATCTTCTACCGTCAGCGTCTCGGTAGGAGTATCAGGTTTGACGGGCTGGGCCACGGCTTCTCCTGGATGGGGCCTTAGACTGCATCCTAGCGGTCGCGGCGGCGGGCCTTGGGTCGGGGACTACGGGCCGAGGGTGGTGATGGGCACTACTGCCGTGCCGTCGGGGTACTCGAATGCGGGGCCGCCGGCGGTGATGACGATCAGCTTGCTCGGGTCGCCCATCTGCGCCGTGTCTATGCGATCTCGCAGGCGGCGCAGGGACTCCACCGCCTGCTCTACCGGTTCGGCCCCGCCGAGCTTGACCTCGACCGCGGCCCACCGGCGATAGTCGAGGCTGGTGAGGATCACGTCAACCTCCAGGCCGGAGCTGTCGCGGTAGTGGGACAGCTCCCAGTCGTTGGCCCGGGCGTACACGGCTAGGTCGCGCAGCGCCAACGACTCGAACAGCAGCCCGAAGTAGCTCAGCTCGCCCATCAGCCGGTCGGGGTTGGCCCTCAGCGCCGCGACCGCCAGCGACGGATCGGCGAAATAGCGCTTGGGGGCGCGGCGCAGCTCGGCCCGGGACCTCAGATGGGGCCGCCAGGCGGGCAGCTCCTCGATCACGAACAGGCGAGCCAGCGCGTCCAGGTAGCTCTTCACCGTCTGGGGATGCAGCGTCTGCGCGCCCCCGATGTCGGCGCCGAGCGTCTTGAAGGTCGCCTCCGTGCCGACGTTGCGGCCGACGGAGGCCAGCAGCCGGCGCACCCCGGCCGGATCGCGGGCGATGCCGTCGACCCGGGAGATGTCGGTGCGGCTGATCTCGTCCAAGTACTCCCGGAGCTGGAGCTGAGCGGCCGCGGGCTCGTCGCCGAGCAGGCCCGGCCATCCGCCGCGGCAGGCCAGGTCGGCGATGTCGGAGAGTTCCAGCGGGGGTGCGGGCCCCGAGGCGGGCTCGGAGGCGAGCAGCCCGCGGAGCGAGACGCTTCCGCTCGACTCGCCGCTCTCGAAGAGGCTCATGGGCCGCATCCGCACACGGACGACTCGACCCGCCCCGCTGTGGCGGGTGGCGTCGTCGGGCGGGTCGGCCGACCCGGTCAGGATGAACTGGCCTTTGCGGCCCCGGTCGTCGCAGGCCCGGCGCATGGCGTCCCACACGCCCGGAGCGAGCTGCCACTCGTCCAGCAGCCGGGGCACCGGCCCGTCCAGCAGCTCCCGCGGCGCGATCTGCGCGGCCAGCCGGTTTTCGAACGCCGCGTCGAAGGGAACCTCGCTTCGGGAGTGACGCCGGCCGGTCCACGTCTTGCCGCAAGCCCGCGGCCCCTCTATAACCACCGCGGGTGAGGCGCTCAGCGCCCTCTCCACCTCGCGGTCCGCGATGCGAGGCATGTACCCGGATGGTGTGAGCAGATCCGCCATGCCAGCCCCATCCTAGGCCGCAGAGCTGCTCGGATCGCGAAAATGTGGGCGTTTCAATCGCGATTTCAGGGACTATCCGGTCGCGATTTCAGGGAAACGCGAAGCGGCAAGGCCCGCGACGCGGCCGGCCCGAGCCCGCTCCTGGCGATGAGGAGGCCGGGCTCGGATCGGCGGCGCGCTTAGTCGAGGCCCTGGCCGGGCAAGCTGGGCGAAGGGCCTCGCTCGGAGCCGGGTCGGGTCAGAGGGTCCAGGTGGACAGGACCAGGGCCTTCTCCCGCCAGGCCTGGATGTTGGCGTCGAGCACGTCGAGCGGGTTGAACGGGGTGACGCCCTCCATGACGTCGTCCTCGCGCATCCCGTACAGGGCGCCCATGGCGAACCGGCAGCAGTAGACGGTGGCGCCCTCGTCGATCAGGGTCTTGAGCTGGCGGTTGTACCCGAGGTTGCCGGGGAAGCCCTCCTGGCCCACCGCCGGATAGCCCCGGCAGGCGTTGGCCATGAGCACGGCCGGGCCGTAGAGCACGAAGGTCAGCTTGAAGCCCTTGCGCTGCAGCCGGGTGGCGGTGAGCATGTTCACCAGGCCCACCGAGCCCTCGAAGGGCACCGTGTGCATGAACACGTAGGCCGTGTCGCCCTCGTTGGCCTTGTAGTCGGGGAAGACCTTCTCCTCGATGTTGTGGAGGACGTCGCCTTCCTTGGGGGCCGGGATGGTCACTGTCTTGGGCATTGCTTGCTCCTTGGTTGGTTTGAGTTGGTTGGTATCGGATCGTTTGCGAAGGGGCTAAACGACGCGGCGGCTCACACGGCCGGCGCCCGGGACTCGGCCGGCGGCGGGGCCGGGGGCCAGTCCCGGCGGTGGGACCCGGGCAGGGCGGCGATGGCCCGGCGCCTGAGGCCCCAGGGCAGCAGCCGGTAGGAAGGGGCGAAGACCTGGCGCCAGAACCGATCCCGCAGGCCCCGGGGCCCGGTCGGCGCCGGGGTGCCGTAGCGGGCGGCCACCCGCCGCTGGGCGTCGGCCAGCAGGCTGCGCTCGGAGTTGGACCGCAGCCACTGCGAGAACCCGCCGCCCACGCCGCCCCGCCCCTACTGCGAGCCGGCCAGGCCGGCCAGCAGGTTCTGGGCCGCCACCGAGATGGGCTCGTTGAGGGCGCCGATGGCCGGCGAGTACACGTTCTCCATGGTGGCCAGCTCCTCGGCGGTGATGCCCACCCGGACGGCCATGGCCAAGAAGTCGGCCCGCTCCTTGATGCCCTCCCCGCCCACCATCTGGGCCCCGATCAGCCGCAGCGACTCGGGCTCGGCCAGCAGCTTCACGGTTATGGGCTTGACCCCGGGGTAGTAGCGGGCCCGGGTGATGCCCTGGGCCTTGCCCACTGCGTGCTTCATGCCCAGCGCGGTGGCCAGGGTCTCCCCGAAGGACACCCCCCCGATCATCCACTCCCCGGCCAGCATCCCCCACGGGACGTAGACGGGGCGGTAATGGCGGGTCCCCCCGGCCGCGTTGGTGCCGGCCGTCTTGCCCTGGGCGTAGGCGTGCGAGCCCGACAGCCCCTGCAGCGGGACGTTGGTGACCCCGTGGGGGATCTCGGTGCAGTCGCCGGCCGCGTAGACGCCGGGGTCGGAGGTCTGCATCCGGGAGTCCACGATCAGCCCGCCGGTGGCCCCCAGCTTCAGGCCGGCCGCGGCGGCCAGCGGGTTGTTGGCCACCTTGTGGGTGCCGATGACGGCCAGATCGGCCTCCACCGGCCCGGCCTCGGTGGCCACCCGGCTCAGGGTCTTGTCGCCCTCGAAGGCGGTGACCCGGTTGCCCCACTGCATGTCGACGCCGCCGTCCTCCCAGGCCTGGCGCACCGGCTCGACGATGTCGGGGTCGATCACGTCGGCCATGGGCCACGGGCCCGGGTCCACCACGGTGACCTTGATGTCGCGGTGGACCAGGGCCGAGACCATCTCCATGGCCACCGGGCCGGCCTCGACGATCACCGCGGACTGGCAGGAGTCGAGCTTTTCGTCCCACTCCATGGCCCGCCGGATGTACTTGACCTCGTAGATGCCGTCGAGGTCGGCGCCGGGCACGCCCGGATCGGCGTACTCCCAGCCGGCCGCGATCACCAGCCGGTCGTAGGCCACCGCGCCCTCGCCGGCCACGGTGACGGTGCGCGCCGAGGGGTCGATGGACTCCACCGCGGTCTCGTAGCGCACGTCGATGCCGGTCTCGACGTACTGCTGTTTGGTGGCCAAGAAGAGCCGCTCGAACGAGTCGATCTCCTTGCCGTGGACGAAGGGGATGCCGCACGGGCTGTAGGCCACGTCGGTGTCGGTGGTGTAGACCACCACCTCGGCGGCCGGGTCGGTGCCCTTGGCCGCGCCCGCGGCCCCGATTCCGGCGGCGCCGCCGCCGATGACGACGATTCGCATCGGTTCCTAGGGGATGCTGTTGCCGGTGGCCAGGATGATGGCCGGGACCCAGAAGGTGTAGATGGCGGTGACGGCCAGGATGCCGCCGAGAGCCTTGGGCTGGAGCTTGCCGTAGGTGGTGAGGGCCACCGATCCGAAGGCGATCAGCCAGACGATCAGGATCGTCCTCATCATCCAGTCGCCGGGCAGGGCGTTCCACCAGAAGAGGGGGATGATGGCCACGGGGACGGCCAGGTGGCCCACCTGGCGCAGGTCCCAGCCGTTGACCTCGGACTTGCCGAGGAGGACGAAGAACAGCCCGTAGAACACGACCAGTCCGGCCACCTGCACCGAGCCCTCATCGCCCAGGGGGCGGGCCCACATGATGTAGACGGCCTGGACCAGGTTCAGCAGCCCCACCACCCAGGACAAGTGGCCGATGCTGGTCAGAGGGTTGGACGAGCCCTCCTTCTGGTCGGCGCCCACGCCCAGGAAATAGAGGGCGTTGAGCCACACGACCAGCCCGGTGGCGATGAAGATGATGGTGATTGGAGGCATCCGCGGAACCCTTCCGTTCGAGTCGTCCCACGTTTCGGATGGGACATTTGCGTATCGGAACCTAAACCCCGGACCGCCGGGGCGTCAAGCCGGCCGGGTCTTCGGACCGGGCGCTCAGGCCGCCACCACCCTCAGCGACGGCGGGTTCCGCAGGGTGTTGGTCACGTAGCACACCCGGGCCGCGGCCTCCAGCAGCTTCTCGCGCACCGCCGGGTCGCAGCCCGCGTCGACTGAGATGTCCAGATCCGAGAATCGGGGGCCGTCGTAGGTTCCGGTCACCTCGACCCGAAGGTGGGTGAGCTCGATCCCGCGCCGGCGGGCGACGTGGGCGACGGCCAGAGTGAAGCAGGACGACACCGCGCCCAGCAGCAGCTCGGTGGGCTGCGGGCCCTCGTCGCTGCCGCCCACCTCGACCGGTTCGTCCACCGGGAGGGTGAACTCGCCGGCGGTGACGTCGCAGCGGTATCCGCCCAGCCATCGGGCCGAGACGGTGCGGGGGGCGGGGCTCACGAAGCGGGGCTGCGATCGCCGTGGTCTTGGTGGTGGTGGCCGTTGGCGTCGGGGCCGTGGTCGCCGTCGCCGTGGCCGTGGTGGCCGTGATCGTGGTGGTGATGGCCGTGGCCGTGGCCGTGATCGTGGTCGTGGCCGGGGGGGCGGGCCGCGTAGGCGGCGGCCAGCTCGGCCACCTCGGACTCGGCCGCGATCCGGCGGTCGGCCACGATCGACTCCAACGCCTCCTGCCAGCGCTCGTAGTAGCGGTACGGGCCGTCGGGGTCGGCCTCCCACCGCTGCACCGCGGCGATGAGGTGGTCGCGGAAGTCGTCCCAGCCGAAGCAGCCCCCCTCCACCAGGGCCGCGGCCATGGCGAAGGACCGGCTCTCCCAGGGCTCGTCGAACACCATCTCGCCGTTGAGCCGGGGCGGGCCGGCCGGGTCGTCGGCCTCGAAGAACGCCACCGTCACCCCGGCGAGGGCGCCGGGACCTTCGCCACCCCCACCATGGCGTCGCGGGTGACCAGCTCGGCCAGCTCCTCCTCGGAGAGGCCCTCGGCGCCGGCCGGGCGCTGGGGCAGCACCAGGTAGCGGTTCTCGGCGCTGGAGTCCCAGACCCGCACCTCGGTGTCGTCGTCGAGGTCGAGGCCCATCTCGCCCAGCAGGGTGCGGGGCTCGCGGACCATGCGGCTGCGGTAGGCCGGGTCCTTGTACCACTCCGGCGGCAGGCCGAGCACCGGCCACGGGTAGCAGGAGCACAGCGTGCAAACCACCACGTTGTGGACGTCGTCGGTGTTCTCGATCACCACCATGTGCTCGCCCTGGGGGCCGGAGAAGCCCAGCTCGGCGATGGCGGCGGTGCCGTCTTCGAGCAGGCGCCGCCGGTATTCGCCGTCGGTCCAGGCCTTGGCCACCACCTTGGCCCCGTTCATGGGGCCCACGTCGTTGACGTAGCGGCTGATGAACCCGTCGAGCACCTCGGGCTTCACCAGCCCCCGCTCGGTCAGCAGCGCTTCCAGGGCCTCGGCCCGCACCGAGGGCGGGGGGCGGTCGGCGCTGTGGGGGTGCTCGGACATCTAGGCGGCCTCCAGGTAGCTCTCGAACAGGTCGATGCGCAGGGCGGCGGGCTCGGCGCCGTCGCCCCACAGTTCGGTCGAGTCGAACTCGACGGTGTAGACGTGCTGGGGGTTTTCGCCCTCAAAGTGGGCGTTGGTGTCGGGCAGGAGCGCCGACGGGCGCAGGGCCGTCACGACGCCGGCCCGGCCCCGCACGTAGCCGGGCAGGCGGGTGTGGCCGCCGGTGCGCAGGTCCTTGGCCCGCACCCGGTCGCCGGCCGAGAAGGCGGGCGGGTCGTCGATCTCGCGCAGCGAGCCGGGGCCGCCCCGCTCGAAGACGGGCTTGTCGGGCTCCGGGTCGTTCGGCTCGTCGGCCTGCTCCCCCATCAGCTTGCGGGCCCGGGCCTCGACCGCGCCGGGGGCCAGCACCCCGCTGTCGGTCAGCAGCAGCTCGGCGCAGGCCAGCCAGCGCCCGTAGTAGCCGTCGGCCAGGTAGTCGTAGGGGTGCAGGCGCTCCAGGGCGTGGCGGAAGGCGTCGAGGTTGGTTCCCGACACGCCCATGGACATGACCCCCATGGCGAAGGCCCGGCTGTGCCACTCCTCGCGGAACACCGGCTCGTCGGGGTCGATGGCCACCGAGCCGAAGCCCTGCATCCCTCCCATGTCGTGTATGCCGTCCAAAGGAGCCTCCGTTTCCTCGGGGCTGATTCTTCAACCGGGCGTCCCGATCTGTCAACTATACGAAATCCCCGGATCGCAAACTGTAAGCGGGCCTACACTGCCGCCCCGATGAGCGAGACCATGAGCGACGCGCTTGCCGCGGGCGCCGCCGCGCCGGGCGACGACCCGACTGCGGTACCGGGCGACGGCATCGACGCCGACGCGGCGCCGGGCGACCTCGCCACCGACACCGGACCGGGCAACGACCTCGCCAGCGGACCGGGCGACGACCCGACTGCGGTGGTGAGCTCGATCGGGCCCAAGATCCGCCGGCTTCGCACCCAGCGGAGGCTGTCGCTGCAGCAGCTCTCCAACCGGTCCGACGTGTCCACCGCCGCCATCCACAAGGTGGAGCAGGGGGCCATGGTGCCCACCATCACCACGCTGCTGAAGCTGGCCGCGGCCCTGGACCGGCCGGTGTCGTACTTCGTGGACGAGGAGCAGGCCACTCCGCCCTACGTGGTGTTCACCCCCGCGGCCGAGCGCAAGCCGATCTACACCTCCCACCGGGGCATCGACCTCGAGGGCGTCTCGGGCCCCTACGGCCAGTACCTGGTGGCCGCGGCCGTGGCCGAGGTGGCGCCGGGCGCCTCCAGCGGCGACTCGCCCCTGCGCCACGCCGGCGAGGAGCTGATCCTCATGCTGTCGGGGTCGCTGGAGGTGGACGTCGAGGACCGCACGTTCCGGCTGGACCGAGGCGATTCGGTCCACTTCCACACCGAGCACGAGCACCGCTGGCGGAACCCCACCCGGCGTCGGGCCCGAGCGGTTTGGATGGCGCTGCGGCCAGCCTGAGGGTTGCTCGGTCCGGGCTGGCGGGTCCTGTCACGGGCGCGGTTTTTGCCGCGGAGCGGCAAAAACCTGGCCCCCGTGCCACCCGCCGCCCTACCGTTGACTGCTTAGTCCTCAGCCTGACCGGCTTACTTTGAGATGAAGGACTTTCGCTAGCACGCCCTTTGCGCTCCGATGCGGTGGGGGGCCTCGGTCCGGCCGGCTTTACTTTGGGATTAGGGATTCGGCTTGGGTTATTAGGGTTTTTTCGGTTTGGGCGAAGTGGGTTTTGGCTTGTTGGGCTTGGGCTCTTAGTCGGTTGGCTTGGGCGGCGAAGGATTTGGCCATGGCTTTTACCTCGGCTGGGGCGGCGCCTCCTTGGGCTTGGCGGGTTGCCACTATTTGGCGGGGGTCTAGGGCTTTGGCCAGTTCGGCCTCTTCTAGGTTGAGGGGGCGGCCGCATATTTGCTTGGCGGCTTCGTCTAGGGCAGTTGAGTTGATGTCCAGGCCGGTTAGGCCCTGCAGGCTGGCGGCTCGGACGGCCTGTCCCACTATTCGGTAGGCGGTGCGGTAGTCGATGCCGGCGGCCACCATCACGTACTCGGCCAGGTCGGTGGCCTGGCTGAAGCCGCGCTCTAGGCCGGACCACATCCGCTCGGCGTTGACGCTCAGGGTCCTCACCACCCCGGTGGTCAGGGCGCTGACCCGGACGGCGAAGTCCAGGGCCCTCGGGATCTCCCCGTAGGCGAAGATCAGGTTGTCGCTGCGGGCCGACGGGCTCTTGACCACGGCCAAGAACCCGCTCATCCGGCCGATCAGCACGCCGCTGGCCCCCCGGATGATGGACAGGGAATACGGGTTGCGCTTCTGGGGCATCAGCACCGACGCCCGGGTGAACGACCCGGCCAGGTCCACGTAGTCGAACTCGGCGCTGGCCCAGATCTCCAGGTCCTCGGCCAGCTTGGCCTGGTTGGTGATCATGCTGGCCGAGGTGGCCAGCAGGTCGATGAACACATCGGTCTGCCACATGGCGTCGCGGGTGTGGACGATCACGTCGTCGAACCCGAGCAGGCCGGCGATGTCGGAGCGGTCGTCGAGCAGCCGGCTGCCGTTCACGCATCCGGCCCCGCCGGGGCTGGTGTTCACCTGGGCGAGGGCGGCCGCCAGCCGGTCGCCGTCGCGCAGGGCGGGCGGGACGAAGGCCAGCAGGTAGTGGCCGAAGGTGGAGGGCTGGGCCTGCTGGAGGTAGGTCTGGTCGCCCATGAACGTCTCGGCGTGGGCGGCGGCCACTTCGGCGGCGGCGGCGGCGAAGTCGGCCCCGGCCGCCATCAGATCGGCAGTCTGGGACCGCAGCAGCAGGCGCATGGCCACCCGGGCCGCCTCCCGGCGGGGGCGTCCGGCGTGCAGCCACCCGGCTGAGTCGCCGATGCGGGCCGCGAAGTGCCGCTCGCGGGAGTTGTAGACCTCGCCGAAGCCGGCGTCGTAGGGGAAGTCGGCCGGGTCGGTGCGGTAGGCGTCGAGCAGGACTCCCAGCAGTTCGGCGGCGGCCGGCTCGGGGACCAGGCCTCGGGCCCGCAGGTCCATCACGTGGCCGAGGTCGGCCAGGTTCAGCCCGTGGTGCAGCAGCGGGGCGTCGGCGATCTCCCAGGCGAACCCGGCGTCGACCAGCTCGGGGGCCGGCGCCTCCGCCGACGGCCCCGCCACCCTCGGGGCGGGCCCCGCCCCCCCGGCGCCGGAGCCCTCCGGCCCGCGCCCGGCTACGCCCATGACCACGACCAACCCAGCCCGCGCTCGCCAGCACCCAGTCCCGAGCGCCCCTGACCGCGGCTGGCGGCACCCAGCTCGGAGTGCGCCAGCCCGCGGCCGGTTACGCCCATTGGTCCGTCTCTTTGGCCCGGCGGCGGGCCGCGGCCTCGACCACCGCGTCGACCATGGCCCCGGTCGAGCCGAGGGCGGGCCGGTCCAGCCCGGCCAGGTCTTCGGGCTCGGCCGCCCCGGCCAGCGCCTCGGCCAGCGGCCGCCCGGTGAGGCGGGCCTGTTGGTAGGCCTGCTGCAGCCGGTCCTGGGCCCGGTGCTTGCCCAGCCGGGCCGACAGCCGCCGCAGCAGCTCCTGGGACCCGAACTCCGAGGCGGGACCGCCCTCGCCGAGGTTGGCGGCCATGGCCTCGGCGTTCACCTCGAGGCCCTCGGCCAGGGTGCGGGCCATCTGAAGCTGGGCCAGCAGGTAGTGGCCCAGCTCGGGCACCAGGGCCCACTCGGTCTTCCAGGTCCGGCCGTCCCGCTCGTGGTCGCCGACCATGGTCTCGGTGAGCACGCCGGCCGCCGATCGCACCAGCCGGGCCAGAACGACGATCTGCTCGCTGCTCTCGGGGTTGCGCTTGTGGGGCATGGTGATGCTGCCGACCGTGGCGGGCGGGGCCGCCTCGGACACCTCGCCGATCTCGCGGCGCTGCAGGTTGTAGACCTCGTTGGCCATGCGGGCCAGCGTGGCCGAGGCCAGGGCGGCGTTGGCGGCCAGCTCGGCCACCCGGTCCCGGGCGGTGAGCCAGGAGATGGCCGGCTCGCCCAGGCCCAGCCGGGCGCAGAAGCGCCGCCGCAGTTCCGGGCCGGCTTCGCCGTAGAAGCCCAGCGCCCCCACCGCCCCGGCGAGCTGCCCGACCAGCAGCCGGGGCCGGCTCTGGCGCCAGCGGTCGAGATGGCGGGCGATCTCGTCGGCCCACGACGCCGCCTTGAACCCGAAGGTGATGGGCGCGCCGGGCTGGCCGTGGGTCCGCCCGGCCATGGGCGTGTCTCGGTGGCGCCGGGCCATCTCCAGCAGGCGGCCCTCGACCGCCCGCAGGTCTCGCCACACCAGCGACCCCACCGCCTTCATCTCCAGGGCCAGGGAGGTGTCAGAGACGTCCTGCACGGTGGCGCCGTAGTAGACGTGCTCCCGGGCGGGCTCGGGCAGCCGGGCCTGCAGCTCGCGCACCAGCCCCAGGGTGGAGTGCGATGTGCGCCGGGTCTCGGCCGCTACCGCCTCCAAGTCGAGGGCGGCCGGGTCGAGCCCGGCGATGGCGTTTGAGGAGGACTCGGGGATGATCTGAAGCTCGGCTTGGGCCGCGGCCAGGGCTTTCAGAACGGTCACCCAGCGGGCCGTCCGGGCCTTCTCGCCGAAGACGGCTCGGGACTCGGGGGTGGACCAAGCGTGGCCGTAGACGGCCGAGTCGATCAGGTGGGCGTCCATACCCCGACCGGGGTCTACGCCCTCGCCGCCCCCGCCGGCCGAGTCGGTCAGGTGGGCGTCCATGCCCCGGCCCTCTCGTCGACGAGGAGTTCGACGGCCCGGCGGACCTCGGCCAGCGTGGCCCCCCACGGCACCCACACCGCCCCGTCTCGGCGCTCCACCCCCTCCTCCAACAGGCAGCACCGACTCAGCACGAGATTGTCTGGGTTAGTAGCAAAGCTGGTGACGACGGTGGGGCCGGGCGCCCGGTCGGGGGTGTCGGTGCCATCGGGGCACCCGGCAGCGGGGTGGTCGACAGCGGCAGGACGGTCGGCAGCGGGGCCGACGAATCGGCGGGGGCACCAGTCGACCACCTCGGCCGGTTCGGCGCCGTAGAACCAGTCATGTATCTGACGGGACCGCTGGCACCCCAGCAGGGTCCAAGCCCCGGCCGGCTCGGGCCTCTCGTCAAGGTAAGACACCGCCGCGCCGTCGATGTCAACCCCCCCGCCCCGACAGGGAACCAACACCTGGGGTTCGGGCGACCGGACGCGGCCGGGCGGTGACGCTGTTCTTGGCCGGTTTTCTTGGGGCTCGGGCGACGGTTGGCGGGCCTCAGCCAGCAGCTCTCGGCTGTCGATGATCCGCTCGGTCACGGTCACGGGGGGCAGGTCCTCAGCCACGTCGAGGACCCGACGCACCTGGTCGGCCAGCTTGGACGGCGCCGGGGGCACCACGTCCACCACCGTCAGGTCAATGGGGTCGGGGTTGAGGATGAAGTTGATGTGGGAGTAGCGGCCCTCCACCACCACGCAGCGGGCATCCGGGCAGCGTCGGGCCGCGGCGGCCAGATGCGAGGCGATCCCGAGGTCGGCCCGGTCGTCGCGCACATAGGCACACTCCTCGGCTCGGGCCAGCACTCGGGCGGCGGGAGCGGGCGAGAACAAGTCGGCGCTGTTATCTCGGGCCAACTCCACCAAGGCGATCTGATCGGAGGCGATCTGATCGGAGGCGATCTGATCGGAGGCGATCTGATCGGGCTGACCCCGAAGGCGGGCGACCACAAAACGGGTTTTCACATAGGCCTCTCGGCCGGTGAAGTGGTCGACGAGGTCGTCGGGGTCGAGGCTGTCCACGGCCGCCACCGACACCTGCCGATACCGGGAGGCGATGACGTTGGGGGCGGCGGGGTCCAACTCGAACACGGTTCTGGCCTAACTCTGACGGCCGGAGCCAAGGGCAGCCGTGTCGTCGGAGGAGCCAGGCCGGGCCAGGAGCGCCATGGTGTCGGAGCGGAGCCCGAGCCGCAGCGCCTCGGTGGCCAGCACCTCGTCGGGGGCGACGTTGGCCAGGTTGGCGTTGGGGCCGAGCCGGTTGATCAGCCAAGCCTGCTGGGACCGGCGGGGGGCCTCGTAGATCACCGGCACCTCGCCGCCCAGCGCCTCTAGTGCCTCCACCAAGTCGGAACGCACCGAGCCATCGGCGCCGTACAGGCCGACGGTGCCGCTCTCGCGTCCTTCGGCTACCAGCCACGAGGCACCGCTGTCGATGTCGCGACGGGCCTCGGCCATCCAGTCCTCGGGCTGAGCCGGGTCGTCGGGGTCTTTGCTCCCGATCTCGGCGAACACCTCGAACCCCCGGCTGCGAGCCTCCGCGATGATCTCCCGCTTGGCCTCGACGGGCAGGCTGCTGGCTCCCCTGGACACCTCAACGCAGTCGAACCCGGCACCGTTGGCCCAGTCGAGGAAGCCGTCCACCCGGCCCTGGCACCAAGCCGCCTCCAGCAGCGTCCCGCCCGGGCAGGCCTTGACTTCACGGCGGCGGAGGGTCTCCAGCTTGGCGGCCCGGGAAGGGTCCACGTAGGCGGTGCCGAAACCGAACTTCCACACATCAACCACCGACCCGACCGAGTCCAGTCGAGCCTCCATGACCGTCGCAGGAGTGCCTTTATCGAGCACGTGGGTGATCCCGACTCGGCGGGGTTTGGCGGTCCGGGCGGCCAAGTCCAAGAACCGGGGCGGGTCGGCAGCAGGCACGGGAGTCAGTCTCCTCACCGCATCATACGAACGGCCAAAGCCAGGCCGGCCAGGAGGGCCCGGCCCGAGGAGGCGCCCACCCCGGTCAGGGTCCGGGCTGCTCGGGCCAGCCCGGCCCGGTCGCCCGACGCGGCCGCATCCAGCACGGCATGGGCGGGCTGGATGCTCGAGCCCCGGGCCGCCCATTCCAGGAAGGCTCGGCTCAGATCGCTGGTTCGGACCTGGCGGGCCAGTTTCCGCAGGGCCGGGCGACGGGAGCGGTCGGCCGCGGCAACCAGCATGATCCCGGCCAAAGCGTCGTCGCCGGCGGGGGTCAGCCCGCCGCCGCGGCCTTCCAAGCAGCGGCAGGCCGAGGCCAGGTCACCGGAGCGGACCGCGGCCGCCGTCTCATCCCAGACGCCGGCCAGGTCCGGCTCGACCGGGGGCACGGCACTAACCCAGACCGCGGGGTCGAAGCCCATCCCGTTCGGCAAAGCCGGGTCCCAGAGCTGGGTGCCGCCGAAGTCGATCTCAAGCCCGCCCGCGACCAGGGTCGTCCCGGCGATAGCAACCCGGTCACCCGCGACGGGCAGCCCCGGCAGCGACGCCGACACTAGATGCAGCGGTCCGGGCCAGGATCGAGGGCCAAGTACTGCGAAGATCGCGCCGCGGTCGCCGGTCACATAGAACCCGGTCCTAAAAACCCCTGCCACCCACCCGGTAAACCCTGAGTCAAACCTGCCCGCGACCCGGCCGGTGAACCCACGGCCCAATCCGTCCTCAACCCGACCGGCTAACTCCAGGCCCAGAGCACCTAAGGCCTCGGCCACGCCAGCCCCCATCGACACCGCCGTGGCGGCTGCTCCCGGCTCGGTCCACGAACGCCGGTTCCTGCCTGCAGGCCGCGGGCCCATCGACGCCGCGGTGGCGGCTGCTCCCGGCTCGGGGGCCTGCCGACGCAGCTCCAAGTCGAGCGGGTCCGCGAAGGCCTCCGGGGCGGCCGTCGCCTTCACTGGGGGGGCTCGTCGAGGGCGAGTCGTTCGTCCAAATCGAGCAGGGCGGCGGTGAAGCATTCGATGGGGGCCCGGGCCACGCCGGCCCCCACCTGGCCGGAGCCGTCGGAGATGTGGACGATCCCGGTGTTGACCGCCGGGGTGATCGATGTCTCCACCACCCGGCGGACGTCGATGCCCAGCGGGGTGCCGGCGTTGTCGAGGATGGGCAGGCGGAACCGGGAGCTCTCACCCGCGCAGATGCGGCCCATCTTGGCGGTCACGGCCATGGCGTCGGCCATGCGCCCGCCGAGGAAGCCAGCCACGGCGGGCGACCCGGCCGAGGCGGGGCCGCCCAGCCCCACCAGCTCCACCACCGCGCTGTCGCCGATGTCGGGGGCGCTGGTCTCGGGGCCCTGGCCGGGGTAGTAGAGGGCGTCCTGAACCGGCGGGGCCGGGGCCAGGAACCACCGGTCCGCTCGGCCGGGCAGGCGGATGCCGTAGGTGGTGCCGTTGCGGGCCATGGTGGTGACCACGCTGGAGTCGGGCACCTCGGAGGCCCATTCGACCAGGGCCCGGGCCCCGGCCATGGCCACATTGAGGAACATCAGGTGGTTGGACGAGGCGAAGTCGGCCGCCTCGCCCAGCCGGTCTTGGCCGGACCGGACCAGGTGCGGCAGCAGGTCCCGCAGGAACAGGTTGGTGGTGGCCTGGACCCTCATGTGAACGTCGTCGCCCATGGCGATGCCCTGGGCGGCCAGCGAGCAGACGTCCACCGGGCCGGAGCGGGCCAGGGCGGCGGCCATCACCGGGCCGAGGGCGTCGCGCAGGAAGCGAAGCCGCTCGACCGCGGGCGGCGAGTCCACCCCGAACCACGGCGCCTGGCCCGAGCCCTGGTTGAGGCTGGAGTAGGCGACAGCCGAACCCTCCTCAAGGGCGACGACGTACACCGGCGCCGACGGCCCGATGGCGGTGGCCATGGGCACCACCGTCCGGTGCTCGTTGGCGGGCTCGAGGCTCACCTCGCCGTCCTCCACCAAGCGGGCGGCTGAGTCCCGGTCGGGGGCCCAGCCCTCGGCCATCACCGCGGCCCGCACCGAGCGCTGCAGGGGGTCGCACATGTCGTCCCAGGCGATGGCCGGGCCGCAGTGCAGGATCGTCCGGTGGCCGAAGCCGGGCACCACCGCCCCGGCCCGGTCCACCCCGGTCAGCTTCGGCGCCCCCTGGTCGAGCCGGCGGACCACCTCGGCGTTGGCCGCGTCCACCCGGCGGGCCTGGGGGCCGTACAAGCGGGCCAGGGCGGCCACCGCGGCCCGGTCGCCGTCGGCAGGTATGCGCCAGTCGACGACAGTGGCGGGCGCGCCCTGGTCGCGGACGGCCGCCGCGAAGCGGTCCAGCCCGATGCTGACGACCTCGACCCGTTCCGGCAGCTTCATCGGCTTGATCGCTTGGTTCGGCTCGGCGGCCCCTGCCTCCTGGCGGGTTCCGGCAGCTTGATCGGCTTCATCGGCTCCGTACGGTATGGCACTTCGGTACGGTACGGCCATGTCCGAGTCGGGGGCGGCCGATCTGGTCGGGCTGGCGGCCGCGGTGCGGGCCCACGCCGGTCTTACCGGGAAGCGGCCGATAGGCGCCGTCGGAGGCTTCGTCGATGCCTCTGACCCAGTGGGTGGACCGGGCGACGACGCCGCCGTGGTGGAGGTGTCGGGCCGGTTCGTGGTGGCCTGCGGCGAGGCGGTGCAGCCCGCTTTCGTGAAGGCCGACCCCCGGGGGGCGGGCGTGGCTGCGGTGCTGGCCAACGTCAACGACGTGGCGGCCATGGGGGCCGTGCCCCGGGCGGTGGTGAACACGGTGGTGGGTCCGGCCTCGGTGGCGGCCGAGGCGCTGCGGGGCATGGCCGACGCCGCCGCCCTCTACGGGGTGCCCGTGGTGGGGGGCCACATCACCGAGCACGACGGCGAGCCGGCCCTGTCGGCCTTCGCCGTCGGCGAGTTGGGCGGGCCGGAAGAGGCGCTGTCGATCACCCGGGCCGCCCCGGGCCAGGACTTGGTGTTCGCCTGCTGCACCGACGGCGAGATGCGCTCCGACTTCGGCTTCTTCTCCAGCTTGAGGCAACAGGGCTCCAGCCTGGCCGGTCACATCCGGTTGCCGGCCGAAGCCGCCCGGCGGGGACTGGCCGCGGCGGCCCGGGACGTGAGCATGGCCGGGGCCATCGGCTCGCTGGCCATGCTGCTCGAGTACCGCCGCCTGGGCGCGGTCGTGGATTTGGACCGCCTGCCCGCCCCGGCCGGCGTGGACCTGGGCCGGTGGCTCACCTGCTTCCCCGCCTACGCCTTCTGGTTCGCCACCGACCAACCCGACGAGTGCGCGGAGTTGTTCCGCTCAGCCGGCCTCACCGCCGCCGCGGCGGGCTCCGTCACCGCCGACGGAGTGCTCCGCCTCCGCCGGGGAGACCAGACCTGCCCGGTCATCGACCTGACCCAAGAACCCGTCACCGGCCTCTGGCCTCTGTGACTGCCCACACCCCCTTCCGCATGGGGAAGTAGCCTTGAGAATCAGATGAGAAGTAGCAACAAGCGAACTCCCACTCGGGCCTTCAGTCGACGGAGAAGGAACAACAAGGAGCCCCTCTACGCCAAGGCTGCGTCTAAGTGGCTCGATAAGGGGAGTCTGCCCGAACGCCGAGGAATCCCCCGTCGCGAGGCCGTATACGAGCAGGACTTGTCGCGGGCAGCGACAACCCTTCCCGAGTCAACGAAACCGCGACGCCGGCAGATCTAGGGGTCACGCGCCGAGACGAAGAGAGCGGTCGAAAGGGCAAACCGGGAGGAGCAGGGTGATGTCGAGTGTTCGTGAGATCGGTGGGGCGGCGTGTTGGCGGGGGGCCGGCATTCAGGAACGGGGCGATTGGTTATTGGAGCTGGATGAGCGGCACGCTGAGGAGCTGCGGGGAGCGCTGAAGGCGGTTGAGGCGGGCGGGCTCGACTTCTTGGACCTGAACCGCCGGAACTTCGCTCTGCCCACCCTCGGGCCGGTGCTGGAGTCGCTGCTGGGCGAGCTGCTCGACGGCCGGGGGTTCAAGCTGATCCGGGGCGTGCCGGTGGAGGGCCTCTCGGAGCGTCAGATCGAGCTGATGTACTGGGGCGTCGGCCTGTATTTGGGCATACCCCTTCCCCAGGGGGCCAAGGGCACCGACCTGTTCGCCCATGTCCGCGACGAGGGCGTGGACCGCCACGCCAACTACGGCGGGGGGCTGCTCAACAAGCACCACGGGGCACTGCCCTTCCACACCGACTCCTCCGACATCGTCGGACTGCTGTGCATCCGGCCGGCCATGCGGGGCGGGACCAGCGCCATCGTGAGCGCCGCCGCGGTCCACGACGAGATAGTCCGCACCCGCCCCGACCTGATCGGCGCCTTCTACGAGCCGTGGTGGTTCGACCGCAAGCGGGGCGAGGGTCCCGACAGCTTCGCTCGCTGCCCCATCTTCGCCGTCAACGGCGCCGGGAAGCTGTTCACCTTCTACGGGCCCGACTTGTTCAAGACGGCCACCAGGGGCGAGCACGTGCCCGAGCTGTCGGACCGCCAGATCGAGGCCATGGCCGCCATCGACGAGATCAACGCCCGGGAGGAGTTCCAACTCCACATGAACTTCCGGTCCGGGGAGATCCAGTTCCTCAACAACTACGCCATCATGCACTCGCGCACCGCCTACGAGGACTACCCCGACCCGGCGCTCAAGCGAGACCTCATCCGGCTGTGGCTGACGGTGGACGGGGACATGGGGCTCCCCTCCGAGATGGCCGAGCGGGGCCTGACCGACCGCTCCGTCGCCTTCGCCCGCTGACTCCCCCGGGAGTAACGCCAGCTTCCTGGGCGGGTTTGCACGCGCCCCGGCCAGCGGGTCCTGTCACGGGCGCGGTTTTGCCGCGGGGCGGCAAAACCTTGCCCCCGTGCCACCCCCCGGCCTGGCGATTGCGAACAGACACGGCGCGGCACTACCAGGTACACATGCCGCCGGTCACGTTTAGGGCTTGGCCGGTGATGTAGGCGCCGTCGTCGGAGGCCAGGAAGGCGATGACGGCGGCCACGTCGGCGGGATCGCCCAGCCGCCCGAGCGGGCTCATGGCCGTCCAGGCCGCCACCTGGTCGGCCGAGCGGGTGTCGGCGCCCATCTCGGTGAGCACGTAGCCGGGGCAGATCGAGTTGACCGTGATGCCGTGGGGGCCCAGCTCCATGGCCGCGATGCGGCTGAGGGCCACCACCGCGGCCTTCGACGCGGCGTAGGCGGCCTCGCCGGGGGTGCCGCGCTTGGCCGCCATCGAGGCCATGTTCACCACCCGACCGCCCCGGCCGGAGGCGATCATGCCCGGCGCCAGCGCCTGCATGACGACCACCATCGAGCGGGCGTTCACCCGGTGCAGATCGTCCCACTCGTCCAAGTCCATCTCCAGCAGCGGGGTCTTGGCGAAGACGCCAGCGTTGTTGACCAGCAGCCAGTAGGGGTCGGCGTCAGGGTTGCCGGCCGCGTCGGGACTGCCAGCGGCGTCGGAGGCCAGGGCCCGGCGGGTCGCTTCGTCGTCTCGGAGGTCTGCGATCACCCCGGCCGCGCCCATCTCGGCGGCTGTCGACTCCACGACGGGGTCCACATCAAGCAGCGTCATCCGCATGCCCTCGTCGGCTAGGCGCTGCGCCACTTGGCGGCCGATCCCCCGGGCCGCCCCGGTGACCAGGCCTCGGCGGCCCCGAAGTCCCGCCGCCATTCGGTCCTAGGCCCTAAGCGCCGAACAGCCGGGGCCGCATCTCGGTCCTGCCTGCCAATCGGGCCTTCGGCGGGCCCGGGCCGCTTCGGGCTCTTCAGGCAGCCGGATCCGCATCTCGGCTACCGGCCGGCCTCAAGAAGCTGGGACCGCATCTTGGGGTCGCTCAACAGGTCTTCGACAGTGGAGACGATGGCCTGGGTCTGGGCGTCGATCTCGAGGTTCACCCGGTCACCCACCGAGACCCGGCCCAGCGTGGTGCGGGCCAGGGTTTCCGGTATCAGGCTCACCGCGATGCGGTTTGCGTCGCGGTCCACTCGGGAGATGGTGAGGCTGGCCCCGTCGAGGGCCACCCAGCCCTTCCACAGCAGGTATCGCATGTGCGGCGGGGCCACATCGAACCACATGGTGCGGTTGGCCCCGTCGGCTTCGATCTCAGCCACGGTGACGGTGTCGGCGATGTGGCCGGACAGGATGTGCCCGCCCAGCTCGTCGCCGAACTTGAGCGAGCGCTCGATGTTGACCCGGTCGCCAGCCGCGACCGACCCGAGGTTGGAGGAGGCGAACGTCTCGCTGATGACGTTGAACCCCGCCTCGGCCCCCTCGACGCCGGTGACGGTGAGGCATACCCCGTTGACCGACACGCTCGCCCCCGACTCGAGCCCCTCGGCCAGCGCCCCCAGATCAACGATCAGCGTCCCCACCCCGTCGACCACCTCGACGCTAAGCACCTCGCACTGCCCCTGAACAATCCCGGTGTACATGCTCAAACCTCGGTGTTGTGGAGTCGAGACTCTAGTTCGTATGCGTCGTCTGCTTCTTCGGGGTTGAGACTCGGGTATAGGTCAACGATCTGGGATGTTGTGAGTCCGCGTTCCCGGCGGAGCGCATGAATGTTGGCGGTTGGGATCCTAGAATGACGTACACAAGGGTCTCCACCGAGCACCCAAGGCGAAATGAAGGAATGTTTGCTGGGTCTTATGAGATCTGGCCCCCACAGACGTCGTCTGCCAAAATCCGATACCTGTGCTTGAAACTTGAACACCGACAATAAGTCAGGGAGGTTGTCGTAGGGAAGGAAGCCTTCGCCAACGACAGGATCGAACAATTCACCGTCAAACACGGCTGTTCTATGGGTCGCCATGATTCGTTGGATATCTTCACCGGCCGTCAGGCGTTCCCTGACTTTCTGCGCATACCTGCCCGCTCTGACCGGTGGTATTCCGCGCTGCCGCAACCAGGCCACCATCCGAACCAGGATCAGATCCCGATAGGACCACATCGGACGAGCCGAGTCGAAGTCCGGCACGTACACTTTGTCACGACGCCAGATCTGGATCGTCCCAGACGGCACGCCCGAGAGCTGCGCGGCGCGGCTGGTGGCGTAGCGGCCCCTTGGATACTTCAAGGCGCGCAGGCACTGGCGCGTCAGAGCGTCGCGATCCTCAGGCACGGCGGCTCTCTCTCCTGCGAGTCGAATCGCCAGCCTAGTTTCGGTAAGCGACAATTAGCGCGGCAGCGGCGACGGACGGGGCCAATCAGGAAGGAGCGAATGAAGGCCGCCGTTACTGCCCCGGGACGGCGAGCCTGAGGTGCTGGAGCACCGGGGCGTGCCCGATCCCGAGCCGGGCCAGCCGACGTGGCCGTGGCCGCGCTCGACCGGCCCGATGCGGTCCGGAGGCAGGTCGGGCCCACGCCAAGATGCAGAACTGCGACTTCTTCGGCAAGATTCTGCTCCGACCCCTGAAGGGAGCCCGGCCCCAGTGACCGACCCAAGCACCGCAACCAACACCCCCGAGGGCGGCGATGGGGCGGGCGAAGGCGCGGTCGCGGATGCGGGAGCGGTCGCGGGCGCTGGGGCGGTTGTTTCTTTGCGGGGGGTTTCCAAGTGGTTCGTCGGGCGGCGCGACCACACCCATGCCCTGTCGGGGATCGACCTCGACGTGTCCGACGGCGAGTTCGTCAGCGTCATCGGCCCCAGCGGCTGCGGCAAGTCGACGCTGCTGCGGGTGGTGGGCGGCCTGGTCGGATACGAGTCGGGGACGGTCGAGGTGGCCGGCACCTCTCCGGCGGTGGCCCGCCGGACCAAGCAGCTCGGGTTCACCCCCCAGACCCCGGCCCTGCTGCCATGGCGGACCGTCCGCCGCAACGCCCGGTTCCTCAGCGAGCTGAACGCCCGCCGGGCCGTCAGCGAGCCCCTGAGCGAGGCGGAGTCGGTGGCGCTGCTGGAGACGGTGGGGCTGGGCAAGTTCCTCGACAGCTTCCCCAACGAGTTGTCGGGCGGGATGCAGCAGCGGGTGTCGCTGGTCCGCAGCTTCGTGCTGGGGGCGCCGGTGATGCTGATGGACGAGCCCTTCTCGGCCCTGGACGAGATCACCCGCAACGAGATGCGCTACCTGCTGCTCGACCTGTGGGCCCGCACCCGCAAGACGGTGCTGTTCGTGACCCACAGCATCCCCGAGGCCGTCATCCTGGCCGACCGGGTGCTGGTGATGGCGCCCCGGCCGGGCCGGATCGTGAGAGTCGAGCACGTGGGGCTGACCCGGCCCCGGACCGCCGCCATGGAGGACGACCCCGACTACCTCGAACACGTCAGCAACGTGCGAGCCGCGCTGCGCGAGGCCTCGGCCCGATGAGCGATCCCGAGACCGCCGCGGACGCCGTCGGGCCGGGCGCTACCGGGGCAGAACCGCCGGCGGCCGGCGACGAGCAGGCCCCTTCGCCGCCCCGGCGGCCGCTGCGGCAATTGGCGGTGGCGGCGGCACCGGTGATCGGGGTGGTGCTGCTGTTCGGCCTGTGGGAGCTGTACGTCCGGGCCGCGGGCGTACATGTCCTCACCCTGCCCCCGCCGAGCCGGGTGCTCCGCCATCTCGTCGACGAGCCCGGCTTCTACTGGGAGCACGCCCTGGTCACCATCAGGGAGGCCACGCTGGGGTTCTGGCTCGGTTTCGCCGCGGCCATGGTGGTGGCCACCTTCATGGCCCACTCCCGGTTCGTGGAGCGGGCCACCCTCCCCACCATCGTGCTGTTGCAGAGCACCCCGGTGGCGGTGCTGGCCCCGGTGTTTTTGATCTGGTTCGGGTTCAACATCTGGCCCAAGGCGCTGACCGCGGCGGTGTTCTGCTACGTCCCCTTCGTCGTCAACGCCTTCACCGGCCTGCGGGCCATCGACGAGAACGCCCTGGAGCTGATGCGCTCGGTGTCGTCGAGCCGGTGGGAGATATTCCGCAAGCTGAGGCTCCCCCACTCCCTGCCCTACCTGTTCTCCTCGGCCCGGCTGTGCCTGGGCCTGGCCCTGGTGGGCGCGGTGATCGGCGAGATGTTCGCCGGGTCCACCGGCGGCCTGGGCAACACGGCCCGGGTGGCCCAGACCCGGCTGCTGGTGGACCAGTTGTGGGGCAGCATCTTCACGCTGGCCCTCATCGGGGTGATCGCCAACCTGGTGCTGATCGCGGTCGAGGCCCGGATGCTGCGCTGGCACAGCTCCCAGACCACCCGAGACTGAACGACGGGTGCAGCGGCCGGGCACCGTACTCAGGTGCGGCGCACTCGGTTCCCCGCAACTGACCGGTCCTCCAAAAGGCGGGAAGCCGATGACCAGGCTCGGCACTTGAACGGCAACGGCTGCGGCTGGCATCATCGGGCCCGGGAACTCGCGTTCCTCGAAATCGAACGAAGAGGGGGTACTCGAAAATGACGTTTCTGGCCCGGCGGCGGCTGCCGCTCAAGCTGGCCGCCGTCCTCCTGACCGCCGCCCTGGTGGCAGCGGCGTGCGGAGGCGACGACTCGACCACCGCGGGCGCCGGCGAAGAAACGCCCGCCCCGACCACCGAGGCCCCGGCCCCAGCGGAACCCGACGAGCCCGCCCCGACCACCGAGGCCCCGGCGGCGCCCGAGCCAGCGGCGACGCCCGAACCGGAGCCCGACTCGGCCATGGGGCCCGACGGGCTGCCCGCCATCGGCACCCCGGAGCGGTGCGAGGCCAACCGGGCGGCCGGGACGCTGATCTTAATGACCGGCTTCGACTTCGCCGCGGCGGCGGGGATCGTCGAGGTGGTGGCGGCCAAAGCCGAGGGCTATTTCGAAGAGATGTGCCTGGACGTCGAGCTCCAGGCCGGCTTCGCGCCCGGCAACACCACCTCGCTGGCGGCCGGCGCCACCCAGCTCTCGATGGCCGCCTCCTTCGGCGAGCTGGTGCGGCTCAACGTCAACGGCGGCACCAACATGATCGCCTTCTCCCAGCTCGGCCACACCGCGGTGTCCGGTCTGGTGGTGCCGGCCGGCACCATCGGCTCGCTGGCCGACCTGGCCGGCAAGACGGTGGGCATCAAGGGCGACCTCCCCGCCGCCATCGAGGCCATGCTCGCCTCCGAGGGCATCTTGCGCGACGACATCACCGAGCTGCTTCTCGACGGCTTCAACCCGGTGGAGCACCTGGCCCTGGGCATCGACGCCCTGCCGGTGTACAAGTCGAACGAGCCCGCCGTGCTCGACCGGGAGGGCATCGGATTCGACCTCTACGACCCGCTCGACTACGGCATCCCGGCCTCGTTCGCGGTGGCCGTCAACACCCCGGACTTCTACGAGAAGCACCCGACGGTGGTGGAGGACTTCGTGCGGGCCGACCTGAAGGGCTACTTCTTCGCGGCCGCCAACCCCGAGGCGGCGGTGGCCCACGCCTTCGACCTGATCAACGCGGCCGGCAACCCGATGTATCTGGCCGAGGCCCACGAGCTGAACCGGTGGGGGGTGGAGCAGTCGATGATCGAGAACGTGACCCCCGACGGCTTCTTGGTCGGCCAGCTCAACCCCGAGACCCTCGGGGCCGAGGTCGAGCTGCTGACCAGCCTCGGGGTGTTCGACGAGATGCCCGACTGGGAGAGCATGATCGACACCACCGTCGTCCCCAAGCTCTACGACGACAACGGCGACCTGATCTGGATCCCGATGAACTGACGGGAGGGGGCGGCCAACACCGAGCGGCCCGAGCGCAGCGGCGCAGGCTGCCGATCCATGACACAGGCCCAAGGGCACCCGTAAGCGCGACCGACCCTGACGAAGGAGGCGGGCACGCAGGCGGCGGCCGGCCGAAGAGCGGCTAGTGCGGCGGTGGACCGTCCAGTTCGGCGAGGCGGGACCTGACGAGCTTGCCCATGTGGTTGCGGGGCAGGTCGTCCACCACGATGTAGCGCTTGGGCCGCTTGTAGGGGGCGAGGGCGGCCGCGGCGGCCGCGGCCAGTTCGCCGGTGTCGAGGGGGCCGTCGGCCACCACGAAGGCGGTCACCTCCTCGCCCCAGCGCTCCGAGGGCAGGCCAGCCACCGCCGCGGCCCGCACCCCGGGCTGGGCCTCCAGCACCTGCTCCACCTCGACCGGGTGGACGTTGAGGCCCCCGGTGATGATCACGTCCTTGGAGCGCCCGGTCACCGAGACCGCCCCCGTGCCGGGGTCCCGCACGCCGAGGTCGCCGGTGCGGAACCAGCCGCCGTCGAGAAAGCCGCCAGCCGGATCGGCGGCCCCGAGGTTCGAGGGCTCGGCCGGTTCGCCGGACTCGGCACCACCGAGGAAGCCGCCGGTGGGATCGGTGCTCCGGGCGCCAGAGTCGTCGGGTCCGTGGTCGGCACCGGAGTCGTCCGTTCCGTGGCCAGCGCCGGAATAGCCGGCGAAGACCTGCGGGCCCCGCACGACGATCTCCCCGACGGTCCCGTCGGGTGCCGGAGACCCGGCCGGGCCGACGATCCCCACCTCGGCGCCCGGCAGCGGGTAGCCGACCGCGCCGCCCAGCCGCTCGCCGTCACAGAGGTTGGAGAGCACGAACCCGGTTTCGGTGAGCCCGTAGCGCTCCAGCGGCCGGTGGCCGAGCACTTCGGCCAGTGCGTCGGAGTGGCGGGCCGGCAGCGGCGCCGACCCGCTGACCGCCAGCCGCAGCGAGGACAAGTCGGCATCGGCCAGGCCGGGCCAGTCCAGCAGGCGGGCGTATACGGCCGGCACCGCGAACAGCACCGTGGCCCGGCGGGCGGCCACGGCCCGGCACAGGGCGGCCGGCTCGAACCTCGACAGCACCGCGCTGCGGCTGCCGGCCAACAGAGTCATCTGAACCGCGGTGAGGCCGTGGGGGTGCTGGAGGGGCAGGGCGTGGACCAGCATGTCGTCGGCACTCCAGCGCCAAGCCCCGATCAGGCCCCTCACCGAGGCCAGCACGTTGCCGTGGGTGAGCGGCGCCGCCTTGGGCGCTCCGGTGGTCCCCGAAGTGAAGGCCAGGTGAGCGATGTCGCCGGAGCCGACGGCGGCGTCCTCGGCGGGGGTCAGCGCGGTGACTTCCGCCGGCATCCCCGCCGCCCCGCCGGGATCGAGGATCAGCCGGGCGGGAGGGCCGCCACTGCCGAGGCCGGAGTCAGGAAGCCGAGGAGTCGGGTCACCGCCGCCGAGTCCAGGATCGGGTAGTCGGGATGCCGGACTGCCATAGCCGGTACCGGAGTCGTGGTCGGGTAGCCGGGGGGCCAAGTCGGGCGAGGCCACCACGGCCGAGGGGCGGACCCGGTCGATGAGCGCCCCCAGCTCGCGAGGGGTCAGGGTGGGGTTGGCCAGCGTGACCGAGGCCCCGGCCCGCAGGGTGGCCAGATAGGCGACGGCCAGCCCGACCGAGTTGGGCGCGGCCACCAGCACCGCGCTCCGAGGGCCGGCGCCGTGGTCCGACAGCCACCGGGCCAGCCTGCGGGAGGCGTCCTGAAGCTCGGCGTGGGTTATGGCGTCGTCGTCCACCCGCAGGGCCTCTCGGTCGGGCCAGCGGGCCGCGGCGGCCTCGGCCGCCGACACCAGAGTTCCCTCGCTCAGGGCGGCCCGAGTCTGCTCCGGGTCGACCTCGGCCCCGAGATGAAGGCCCCACCAGTGAGCCGGATCGACCGGAGCGAGGTCGGGGCGGCCTTCGTCACCCATCGCCGTCGTAGAGTAATCGGGCAGGGGTTACCTGGAGTCCGGCGGGCGTCCGGCTCTACTACGAGGAGACCGAGCGGGGCGCCCCCATCGCGTTCATCCACGAGTTCTCCGGCGACCAGCAGAGAAAGCGTTGGCCCGGCCCGGCCCGCCGATGCTGCAGGGCTCGCTTAGCGGCGGCGGAGCGGGTCAATTCCCTTACGTGGATACCAATACGGCTTGACGTTCTTCTCGTAGATTTTATACACGTAAGGCCCAGGTTTATTGGCATGCTGAATAATCCGGTTCAAGTTATGCAAAATCCGCTCCTCCATTTGATCGCCGGTCAGTTGAGAGCTACTGAAGGCGAATACCCGCAGACTGGACTCTAAGAGAGCATCTGTATGGTCAGATATGATTGAACAGTCTGTGGTAATCACAATCCAATTATGATAATCCGCTCGCTTGATCCATTCAGGGGCCCCGATGTATTGACCGTCGTCCGGGAAAACACTTGACATGTGCAAGACGTCAAGCTCTCTGCTCTGAATCGCCTCTGCCACATCATATTTGCCAACAGAGCGATCCAGGAAAAAGACGGGTTTAGGTGTTTTAGGCCGCTGTCTTCTCCGGCCAGATGGCACGATTCGCCTCTTCAATGTCTTCTACCGGAACTTCATAGTCACGAGCTATGGATACAACTGGCTCGCCCGCGACAACCCGAGACCGCACAGCCTTAAGCGGTGCCCCTCCCTGCACGAACAGTGGCATCCCGGATGCCACATCCGGTACAACTCTAAGCAGTTTGCGCTTTGTCACTGGCAAGATCATGCTCGATGCCCATGTGTCTCCGAACTCAATGCGATCAAGATATTCGGCTATGATTTCGTGGAATACGCGCTGACCTGTTGCTACTAATGTCAAAAGGCTAAGCGGTCTGTCGCCGTGATCTCGGGCATAATCATAGAGGATATGTGCCCCGTCGCTGTATAGTTTCTGAGACGCCAACGCGTGCTGCAGTTCGTCTTGTTCGCTCAGCACTCTCAACGCAAGTCGAATCCTTTGCATTGAAAGGTCTGTCTGTCGGAAGGCTTGCACCACAGCCGCTTCCACAAGGCCAATGAACGGTATGGATCTCCGGTCTCGGCCGTCAGCGTCCAGAGCGGTCACCACCGGGTTCCGCTTCGCCGCCGAGCGGCCTGTCGCATATCTCGCGTCGACGCGTGTCCAGGTTCTCAGCGTCGACGGGCTCATACCGACGAACCTGGCCGCGTCGGCCACGGTGTAGAGGCGCCGCTCGAAGCGCTGATCAGCCATTGCGCACCTCCGAACCACCAAACCCGCTATCTCCGGTCAAGGGTAGACCACAGGCCGCGGCTACCACAAACCGCCGCAGTGCTCGGTCTTCCAGCGACCCGGCCATGTGCCTACTTTAGGAGGCGCCCCCAGGCGGCGGCCGGACCTGAATAGCGGCCTGCCCGCCGGGGCACGGCGAAAGCTTCCACGACTCAGGGCCGCCGGGCGAGTAGCGGAACGAACGGACGGGGCTCTCCGCCCGGCGCTCGGCGATCTCCCCGGCGGGCTCGGGCTGATTCCGGATTGGCCCAGGGCAGACACGCGGCCCGGGCGGCGGACCAGACGCGGGCCGTCAGATGCCGGGGCTCGACGCCCTGGGCATCGACCGGGCCCATCTGGTGGGGCTGTCGATGGGCGGCTTCGCCGCGCTGCACACCGGGCTCCGCCACCCCGACCGGGTGAGGTCGCTGGCCATCGCCGGCGTCGGCTACGGGACCGCCCATGACGACGCCTGGAAGGCCGACGTGGAGAACCTGGCCGCCTTCTACGACGACGACCCCGAAGCGGCGGCCGCCTCCCACGGGTCGGCGTCGGTGCGGGTGCCGTTCATGGTCAAGGACCAGCGGGGCTGGCAGGAGTTCGCCGACGCCTTGGCCGAGCACCCGGCGGCGGGGGCGGCCAACACCCTGCGCCGGGTGCAGGGGCGGCGCCCGAACCTGTACGGGCTCGAGGCCGATCTGGCCGGGTTGGAGGCGCCGCTGCTGGTGATGGCCGGCGACGAGGACGAGCCGAGCCTGGAGCCGAGCCTGTGGCTGAAGCGGGCCGTCCCCATGGCCGGCCTGGTGATCCTGCCCCGCAGCGGCTACACCCTCAACCTGGAGGAGCCAGCCCTGTTCAACCAATTCCTGCGGGAGTTCCTCGACACAGTCGAGGCCGGGGCCTGGACCCCCCGCGACCCCCGCTCCGACCCGGCCGCCCGCCCCCTCGGAGGCCGCTGAGGTGCCGCCCGAGGCGGCCCGCTCCCCGGCGAGTTGCGGCTCTTTTGATAGCCAAAGCTCAGGTGTGGGGATCTGCAAGTCGAAGTCCACGGCACCATCTCGGGGTGCCGGGGGCAAGGCCGGACCTACGGAGCAAACTGGATCGCCTGCAATGTGGCGACGTACTCCAACAAGCAGACGGTCTGCTGCGGCGCCGAGTTGACGCGAGACCCGTAACAATCGTCGCTCATCGAGGTCAACAGACGTTCTCGCACTGCCCCGACCAATCGGTTGTGATCTTCCCTGGCTTGAGCCTCGGCTTCGGCCTGCTCATAAACGGCGACAGCAGTGACAGCGGTCACGGCCGCTGAGACTGTGACTACGACGGCAGCCACGGCGATTAGTACACGGATACGGGTGCTCATATCTACCTGCCCCTCTGGGATGGTCGGTGGTGTGGGCACTCTCTCAGACGGGTGTGACACTCCCTCGATGCCCCCTCAGTTCGGCGAGTCGCCGGCCATCACCGAGTAGCCAGCGCCCACCGCACCGCGATCCCTCTACAGGTCCTTGGCGTCCACCCCGCGGGTTCCCAAGACCCGCGTTTCTGATCTCGGGCCGGAACCAGCGGACGCCCTGACCTGCTGCAGAGCCTTGGCGCGCCGTCCCTGGATTGTGCCCCAATATCCCGAAATGTCTGCAATGTCAAGGTTGTGGATTGCAATTCCAGCAGTAGAATGCCAGGGCTGTAATTTCACTGAGCCGTCCGCAATCGGAGAAGCCATGACCGCTGCCAACGTGCGACCGCTACCCAACGCAGCACCCGTCTCGGCGGATACGCCCGGCATCGCCGATTCCCGATGGCTGCCAGACGCCGCCTTCGATGCCGGGTGGGAAGCGATCGTGATGCCCGGCGACGACAAAGCCCGGTTGGAGCGCCAGAGCGCCACGACCATGACGATGCGGGCGAAAGTCGACGCTGCGGCCCTGCCACTGCACGGGATCGTTTTGTTGGCCGGCCCTCCCGGCACCGGGAAGACGACAGTGGCCCGCGGGCTTGCCAGCCGGGTGGCCGCCGGACTTCCAACTGCCGCCGGTCGAGTGGTCTACATCGAGGTCGATCCGCACGAACTCACCTCTTCCGCGTTGGGGCGGAGCCAGCGAGCCGTCGACGAACTCTTCACGACGACCATCGAGCCGGTCGCCGCCGAGCAAGTCACCATCGTTCTTTTCGACGAGGTCGAGACTCTAGTGACCGATCGAGCCGGTCTGAGCCGCCAGGCGAACCCCATCGACGTGCATCGGGCCTGCGACGCTGCGCTATCGAGCCTTGACCGCCTCGCCGCGAACTGCCCCGACTTCTTAGTGGTAGCCACCACCAACTTCGATGACACTGTAGACAACGCGTTCGTGAGCCGCGCCGACGTTCTCCATCGCTTCAGCCTTCTCGACAGCGAAGCCCGTCTTGCCATTCCTCCGCCACACGATCACCGCAGTCGACGACGCCTGGCCTGGAACCGGCGCTGTGCTAGCCGACCCAAGGTTCCACGAGGTCATCGACGCCAGCGACGGGCTGGACAGCCGATCTTTGCGCAAACTGGTGGCCGCGGCTGCGGCAATGGACCCACATCTCGACTTCACCCGACTCAACGTCGACGCTTTGCTGCCCGCCGTCATCGAGGCCAAGGACTTCCGGTGACGACACACGTTCGCCGCTTCGCGGCGGTCCCGGCTCGGACCTCGGCCCAGACTTGGCGCGCTGTTATCGACGTCGTTGATCCGCCACCCGAAGCTCGTAAGAGACTTGGCGCGGGTGTTTCTAGACTGTTGTGAAGAGGAGGAAGGACGTGGCCGACGAATACGAGATCTCCGAAGACGAGATCGTTGAACTCCTACAGATGTTTACCTCTTACGACACCGGGTTTTGCTTATATCCGAGATGCCGCGCCGCGCCTTCAAACAATCATTCTATTTCCAAAAAAATTGCCCTAGCCCACCTGAGCCACAACGGACGGGTTGTCGCACCGTACAACCCCCCAAAAGGTAAACCATTTCTTGCTGGCCATATGGGATCATTTTTTAAACCGGTAGGCATAAACCAGGCTTCTGCATTTAAAGGGTTATGCCTTCAACATGATAACCAGCTTTGGGCAGAGTTGGACAACATCTCTTATATGGATTTGCCGTCATATACCTTGCCCGGCACAGCGAAATGGACGATGGTCCAAAACGCCGACGAACTGACTAGCAAGTTCGCTTTTCTACTATTGTACAGAGCAATGATGCACGCTAGCAGCAAACAGGTAGCCTTTTTACGCCATTATCTGGCAAGAGACTACGTGAAGTTTGGAACACCAGAAAAGTTTGGAGACCCGTTCGCCCATCACATTCTTGTCGCCATGACGATCTTACGGCACAAAGTTCGGTTGGACGATTTATACATGCGCAAACAGTGGAGTTCTGTTATTCAACGCGGCGTGCGCATAGCCCCATGTGACAAGACTTGGTCATATTCCCAATTTATCTTCTTTGACGATGTAACACCTTTACATCCCGCTGGCGCATCTTTCACTCTACTGCCTGGAATGTCTGAATGCCTACTGGCTTGCGTAACCTTTCGAGAATACGAAGAGGAATTACAGCGTTACCTAGAGCGCCATTGGAGGGAGCCCGGCGACCCGATGTTTAGAGCTTCTGTATCGAAATTAGCATTACAAGATAGCGAAAATCTCTACATACACCCGCAGTTTTGGCAAAAACTGGGAAAGAAGCGCCAAAAGAAGATACAGCAATTCTGGTATGACACAGCCTTTTACGGGGCTGTGCCTTATTATGTGGATGAAGACTTGAATCTGTTTAACCCCCCGCAGGGAGGTATCATAGCCAATGAATGAAACTGTCCCAACCCCAAGTTTCGGCAAGATAGGGATCGAAGACATAGAACGTCTCGTGGTATATTATATCGAATGGATAGAGAGGATCGCCGCCACAAACGGGATGAAGATAGAGCCCAAACTGTTAATCCCGCCTGTGGACTGGCTGCGCGACGGCTATCAGGGCGGTGATTTGACATCCCTGCCAGACAAGGTTAGGGCCAAGGCGAGCAGGATTGCGGAGATGACATGGCAGTTGGCCTCGCAGGACATATTGATGCCTGATTTTCTCAACGCGGCATGCCTGTTCTTTATTGTCTGTGATTGCGAGCAGATTATGGAGGGAGACGAGTTCCGTGATGCGGCTCGCGACAGACAGGCCAGCTTGGAAAATTTCACAATAGTTGCTAGGGCAATATTGAGCATGGTGCGGGGGCGAATGATCCAGGCGTACGTGAAATCTAAATACAACCGAGCGGTGTACGAAGGCAGCAAAGAATGGCACGCCACTAACGAAGAGATCAACCGTAGATTCGATAGGGCATACACGGCGTGGGGCCAGCTACGGCGAGATGCCCGCGCCCGCCGAGCCGAGCCCGCCGCCGAGATGTAAGGCCCCCGCCCCGGGCCGCGCTCTCACGGTGGCCGCATCGTCGGTCGGGATCGCGGCACCCGCCGGACCCGGCGATAGCGAGATCGTCTCGCTGTACGAGAAACCCCGGCCGCTGAAATCTGTCTGACGATCTCCCCGGCCCCAAGCCCCTGCCGCCAGCCCCGGCCCAACCCGCAGCCCAGCGTAACCCCAGGTCAGGACCCGAAACGGGCTGTTCCTGAGAAAACCGTTCCCAAAACCCGCGATTTTCGTTCCCGGGCCAGATCCGGCAGAGCCCTGACCTGGAGTGGAGCTAATTCGCGCCAGCCCCGTATGCGACCCTACCAACACCGTCTATTTGGGTAACACCGTATATAAATCCCTAACTGAAGCTGTTCATCGGGGAACTCTCTTGCATCTTTGACGTTGGGGCCACTGACCGGCCACAGCGTACTCACGCGCCGCAGTGAATCGAGCGAAGAGGATGGCTTGTATCTGCTTCTCGGTGGCCGCCCACTCGAGCCCTGGCGAGCGGGCGGCCGTTTGCCATCCGCCGTTCACACCTTGGGGCGGCACCGTTCGCGGTGACCAGGCTGGGGGTGGCGCGTAATTTGCTCCATCCCTGGTCAGTGGGTCCTGCCGGTCTGGTGCCCGTAACGACTTGGACCGGGTTAGGCAACGACCCGCCCGTCTCATGCTGGGGTTTCGCGGCGTCGAAAGAGGCATAGCTAGGCTAAGCGTGCGGTCCAGGCGCAAGACGGGCGAGAGCAGCACCACCGCCCGCCGCGTCCGCCAAGTCCAGTTCGGTCATGCGCCGACCGTTCGGCCATGACACGGGGCCAGACAGAACGGCCCGGCAATCCGCGCAGCGGCGTGGATTTGCGGGGTCAGGGACAGGCGCAGACGGCCAGCGGCCAGACGGCGGCAGGTCAGGCGGCGCATCGCCCCCGATCCGCTGATCGTGACCCAGCCGGACGGCACCCAGCAGGGGCGGCCCGCGAGACGGCGGCCACCGTTTCGGGGACGGCGTTCGTTCAGGCGCTAGGTGCTATGCTGCGACTCCTGAGCAACCCGGATGGGGAATGTTATGCACACAGAATATGACACGCTCAGCAGCGGTAACCCTTGAACCTCCGCGAAGCGGGGCGGACCGTCCGGGCGCAAGGGTCGCTGTCACACCCTTCTGGGAGACTGTGGTCACCCTGAAGGACGGACCCTGACCAATGACCCATCACCCCTTCGCCAAGACCATCGCCGTTGCGGTCGCCGCCGTGGTGCTCACAGCAGGCACAGTCGTCGCCGTGGGCACCTCGCCGTTCAGCGACACCAGCGGCCACGAGCACGAAGCCGAGATCGTGCTCGCCAACTCAAAGGGGCTGTTCCAGGGGTACGTCGATAAAACGTTCCGGCCCGACCAGACCCTCACCAACCGGCAGTCCGAAGTGGTGCTCGGTCGGTTGCTGGATCGTTACACCGACGATGACGGTAACAGCACGCTCACCCGGGCAGAGGCCGCTGTCGTGCTGACCCGTGGAGTGTGCGGGCTCGACGGGGACTGCGAAGCGGCGCAGCCCGGCCCGGTCGCCCGGGTCAACGAAGACGGTGAGGGCACCGGACCCGGGGCCGGGCCAGGCGAAGACGAGCCCGAACCACCGACCACCACCGAGCCTCCGCCCCCGACTGTGACCCTGCCGCCGGTTGCGGCGATCCCCAAGCCGTGCGGCTGGACGACGCTCAGCGTCCACAACCGCCCCCACAGGCATAGCGACAGCGAGGTCGTTTTCGACGGGCATCTCTACTACCGGCATCACGCCGGGTTCGCCGCTGAAGGCGAGGGCTACTGGTGCATCCAGGAGATCGCCCATATCGGGCGGCTGCACTACACGAAGACAGACATTGCACCGTCAGTCGAGTCGTGGGTGTCTTACCTCGGTGTCCGGTGCGGTCGGGCGGTCAGCGACGACTGGGGGACCTACAAGTATGTAAACCGGCCGGCAAACACCCCGACCGTTTCGTTCAACACCGACCCGAACAAGCGGAAGGCCAGTTGGCTAAGAAACCACCGGCTTTACTCCAACGCTCACGGGCGGACGCTCGACTGGGCCGGGGCCGCCATATTCCGTGAGGCGATGAAAGCCGCCCACCAGAACGGCACACTGGCAGACGGGCTGCCTGATGTAGTTCAGCAATGGATGGGCACCCCCGAGGATCTGGGCGAAGCTTGCCTTGCCGTCCCCGACTCTCAGATGCGCCGCTACGACTGGGGCGACCTGAGATAAGCCAATACCGCTCAAATCGGGATGCACTGAGGTAAGGCCAATGAACGTGAGCACGGGCTGGTGGCTAGTTCTCGGGCTCACCGTCTGGTGGGTGGTGTGCATGGGGATGCAGGTGCGCCCCTACATGATCCGGCATTACAGGAACGCCGACACCGGACCCGATCCGTTGAAAATGGATCAGAGCGCTGGTCGTCCACCTCATCTACTGGACGTTCTTGCCGCAGATGTGGGGGCCGATGGTCGGCGGCTGGCTCGCCCGCTCCACCCAGAAGCTTTATGTACCTGCAGGAGGTTCTGTCGAATCCCTCTTATCAGGGCGGGGGGCTGTACTTGGAATGGCAAATGAGGCGTTATTGCCTTCAATCACAAGAGCATCGTTGAAGAAGGGGCCATATCGAGCCACATACATTGTATGCAGTGCCCAGAGCATTTCCCAGCGTCCTGAAGGTAGCGTATCACTATGTTTAGTAGGTATTCCTGCTGCTCGTGCTTCAGTGTGGCCGATACTAGGCGAATGTGTGGCTTGGCTTTGAAGGTTGTCAGCGATTCGAGAGGCCGCCATCTTTAAAGCTTTAGGGTTAGCAGGAGCCTTCAATCGTAGCTTTAACATGTCTGAGACGAACTCCTTCGTCTCCTGCATAGCAGCCTTTACCGCTTGGTATGCGATACCATCAATATCAACTAGTAGCGCCCCATATAGCCCCGTCGCCTTGGGATGGACTGGAAGAAAGGCGTTGACTTATTATTGTCTTGTGGAGGCATATACCGAGAGCCTGTTTTAAGGACGCATGAGCAGACTTGCGCTCAGGAGTTATTGTATGATGCTTCCCACTCGAACGTCCTTTGTGGAGGGTCTGGGAACATTATAGCGGCGCGTTCTGCCGCGGCTTCTTGGATTTCACGCGCCTGCTTAGCGTACTCTTGAAGCGTCTCGTCTCGCTGATCCTTATCTAGAACAGATGGCAGGGCATTTTCCATGTTGGTGGGCTCCTTCTTAGAGTTCGAATCGTGCGGTGTGCAGCGAGGCACGAGGCGCATGATCGGTAGCGGTCGGCGGTGCAGCGTCAGCAGATGTGGACCCATGTGCCCACAGTGTAGCGGTTCTCAACATGCGCTGGACTGGATCGGGCAGGACCGGCGAACAGGCGCAGGCGCGCTGAAATAACGGCTTGTGGCATTCAGGTCCGTGCCCGTGGTCTCCGAACAGACACAGGCGCGCCGGAGAACGCATGCCGCGGACGATAGCAAGGCGACACTGTTGCCGGCAACTGGAGCCTCGGCGATGGCGGGAGCGTCCTTACCCCATTGGGCGGGCGGCCCTGCTCGACCTTCCACCGTCTGCCGTTTGGCAACGTGCCTTCTTGCTTGAGGGTTGCGACTGGCCGGATCGCCGCCTGCCGCCCGACCCGATAGGCCCAACAAGCGCCCTGGACCCCGTCGGGCAGACACCGCCGGATCAGACCGCCGGGCCCCGGCACGCCTCAGCGCGGATTCAAGGCTAAGCACCGGCGGCCGCCCGCCTCAGACAAAGACCGGAGCCCGGGCGCCGAAACGGTGCCCTCGATGAACTGCAACGCCGTGACCCTTTCAGCCACCGCCAAACCGCAGAACACGAAGAGCGGTTTGTAACCGCGCCAGATCGTCAGAGACCCTGGCCAGCGATTTAGCCAGTTCGCGCCATCTCCACGAGCAAGGCTGTGGGCTTCATCATAATATGCCCCAAGCCAATGGCTCACGAATTTCTCCGCCCGGCAGGTGATTGCCTGACGGATCGGGCAATGACACCACCGGTCTTTCCCCATTCATCATCACAACCATGCCTTCTAGATATATGGATTTCCGGGTCTGCCGATGTTCTATGTAACGTGATCCCCACTTCTGTCGACAAACCCACAGTTTCGCTGACCTGCCAACACGCTTTTTCGCCTCTTGGAGGGATTCGCAAGGTTTGATAGAGTAACTAAAAAAGGTGCCATCATCAACCTTCCAGAGTTTGATCAATGTCGAGTGCGGCACATGGACTCGCCCAACATAATAATCACCCCAACGGAATACCATCCAAATCACCCCCGATTTGCGCCACCTGCAGCATAACAATCTGACTACCCCGCTAGCTCGATCCCGTATTCCGTCCCAATGTTTTGCCACGGTCCCTGCAGCAGCAATAACAGCCGCTAGAGCAGCCACAGTAGAAGTCAACAACAAGTACACGTCGGAGTTCACTGAACTATCCGGTGCTTCATGCTGATGGCGGCATGGTGTTGTTGTAGTCGGATTGGAGATCGCTCAACCAGGCCGTCGGATGCTCGTATTGACGAGCGGCAGACCATGGGGCCGCATCCGCGCCCTGCGTGCTGGCTGCCAGCCGGTCATGCGCCTCGCGCATCGCCGCCGTAAGACCGGACTCGAACTCGGCTTTGTCTTTCTGGGCCCGCGTCATTCCCGGGCCGTCCGCTTCAGCCGGTTCGCCGGTCTCTGCGTCTATCGGATCGACATTGACAGGGGCCATAGACGCTGATCCTACCGGCACACGCCGCCTGCTCGAGCCGGATCGGTGCCGCCCTCTCCGACGGGACGACCATGCACCGCGGGCGCGGTGCTGAGGGCGCGCCTCCTTCGATCTGCCGCCGGTCATGAGGACCGCAGCAGGCTCCGACCCCGGTCAGGTCAAAGCACAGGCCGGCCACGCCGCGGCCCGGGCCCTGCCGCGCCTCCCCGCCAGCCGCCCGCGTCTGGGTCGCCGGGCCTCGGGCGGGTCGGCTTCGCCGCCTTCGGCCGCGCTCCGGGCGTAGGCAGTCACCCGGCGGGGAGAAAGCCCTTCGCCTCGCAGTCGCTCGTCCGGCCCTGCCCGCCCGGCCCAACGCGACGACTCGGCGTAATCCCAGGTCAGGGCGCAAACGGGCCGTTCCTGAGAAATTCGTTCCCAAAACCCGCGATTTTCATTCCCGGGCTGGATCTGGCAGAGGGCCTGACCTGGGGTTCAGCTAATTCGCACCAGCCCCGGTCCAGGCGAGGGGTTTGGGGTTGCGGTTCCAGTTCTGGGCCCAGGTGTCGATGGTCTCGGTCAACTCGGCCACGGAGCTGAAACTGTTGTTGGCGAGGGCTTTGCGGGTGAGCACGGAGAACCATGCTTCGATGAGGTTGAGCCACGACGCCGAGGTGGGGGTGAAGTGCAGTGAGCATCCCCCCGGATCTTGAAGTCTTCGTCTAAGAGCGCGGACTTGGAAACGGCCCGCCGGTGGGCGGGGTTGAGCTACAGGCCGCTGTTCAGTCGGGGAACGCACCTAGGCGTGTTTAGGCGGTCAGATCAGGCTGGCCACTGCCAGGAAGTTGGCGGCTCGTCGAGATCAGAAGCGCGAAGCGCCCATGAAGACCCCGGTAGTGCATGTACCGAGACGCCGAGAGCGGCGGTTGCGGTTCTCTCAACATCTCCGTTGGAATCGGCGAGGCAGCGAGGCAGCCAGCCAGCGTTCCACGCTCAATTGGCGCAGACTGATAATCTGCGCGATGTGGATAAAGACCGCACAGCTAAAGCTGAAGAACAAGTCAAGTCGGACCACCTGTTGAACCTGCATCTCCGTGCGGGGCGCTGCAACCGGGGAGAAAGCATCGGCTCGATGGCCGGGCTGAAGGCCATGGTAACGGGGGCGGGTCTGAGGTGAGCGGTGTGCAACAGTTGATTGCGATCTTGGCTGCTTCGTTCGTGACTTTAGTGGGCATTATCCTTCAGTGGGTGAAGCATCGGCGGCCCATAAGGGCTCGAAAGATGTTATCGGCTATACGCGGGAGTTGTCCTCATTGGGATTTAGACCTTTCCAGCACTGGTGTCAAGGGGTTGGGATATACATCAACTCTAATGTCCACAGACAGGGGGGTTGCGTGTTGGGAGTGTGGGCATATAGCCAATCAAGGATACTTTAACAACAACATCAAGGAATGGCGGGAAAGATTCAAAGAAGATTTCAAGTCTGGGTGTGATATGTATTTGAAGTGCATCAAACGCCGGAATGCATTGCAAGACAAGTTCGGTCGTAAAGGGTATTCTGCAGATGAGGCGGACGCAGAAGCATGACTCCCGCTGATCTGAATAAGAAGCGATATTAAGCGAACAGACAACGAGCACTATGCTGTTAGCATGGCGAACTACAACCTGAGGACGTTATAGGTGAGCAATGACCAGGTTAGCGCCACCTCAAACAACGCCTCCCGACAAATCGGAGAGACTGGTAGCTGTTCAATGCTCGTGGATTTGCAAGTCAGAGTCTGAATAGTGGATTTGCAAATCAGAGTCTGGATAACCACACAGCGCAAGCCATTCGTATGAACGCGCTTTGATTCGCTCAACCCCCAGGTTGCTGTAAATGAAGATTCCCGGTACCCCGGTCTCCCGGCGTCTATTCATATCCCCAGGATCACTCGATATCTGAACTGCTCCAACACTTATCTGGGCAACTTTATCCAATAAGTCCTGTCCGTGACGTTCATATAGTTGAACTGTCACAAAGTCCAACAGCTCTATAGCTTTTTCCAGACTCCTGTAAGTTCCGAACAAAGTAGCACCTATCATAATGCGTTGCCCCACCCGTGGCTTACCGGTCCTTTTGGCATTAGGTCTATTAGGCTTATCAGTTTTAGTGTTAGAGCCGGTTGAGTTCGGCGCGATGGTGGCAGCTAGAAACTCAGCAATTTGATCGGCAGATGGGCTAAACCCCAGTTCGGCATGCACTCTGCTTTGGATTCGGACGACAAGTCCTTTATCTGGCTCGGTCAACATCTTGCGCCAGATATCCGGGAGTTCCCGATCGATATCGCTCTCTCTCCTGCGTCGTTCCCGCTCTTCCCGGAGTTGTTCCAGGGCCTCGACAGCGTTTTGTCTAGCCCCGCCGTCCACTACCGCTGAACGTGATAGAAATTTTTCTAAGTCGTCGGCGATCTGCTCAACTGAACCATCTAGAAGTCGCAGGCGAGCGAACTGGCGATCCTCAGGACTGCCCTCCTCACGTGGTAAGTAGAGACGCCACTCTAGCCCATTAGTCAGGACGCCTATTGTATCGCTCGCGTTAGAAGCGCCGTAATTAATAAGTTGTATCACCCCATGGTCAAGATTGACACCGGGCGACTTAGCCTCCACTAAGCAAACGCACTGTCCGTGCTCCCCCATCAAGGCAATATCGACCTTGCCCGCTCCCTTCAGTTTGCTCACCGGATACTGATACTCCACCTCATAGGTCCCATTACTATTGTCAACGTCCCAGCCTAATGCTCGTAGAACTGGCTGGATGATTTGTATTTGGTCGATTCTTCGTCCTTCGGCGCGTCCATCTTGCTGATACGCTCTAACGTTTCACTTAGAGTCATGCTTTGCTCCTAACGCCATCGGTGACCGTTTGAACAACTTCACCTCTCGTGGATCTGCAAGGCAGAATCGGGATAGCCAAACAGCTCGAGAAGTTGACGCGAACGCTTTTCGAACTCGTCTATAGTCATATCTGTTTCAACAAATACTTCGGTATCTCCGACTCTCTCAGGTCTATTCTTATTTTGGTAGCTTCCCGATACAAACTCGCGCTTCGTGCCTCTGAGCTGTGCTGCCTTCTCCAAGAAGTCCTGTGGATGACGAGCATGCACTTGTTCCACCACGTACTTCCACATAGCCTTACCGGAGTGCAACTCTTTGTAAACCCCTAAAACGGTCGCGCCTAAGATTCCCCGCTTTCTTCCATGCTTCACCCCGGACTTATCTGCACTCGAATCAGTCAAATGCCGGTCGGCCCCCTCGTGGATCTCCAAGTCAGAAGCTGGGTATCCAAACAACTCAAGCAATTTGCGCGCTACTTCTATGAACCAAACTATCTTCATGTCTTTATAAACGAATATCTCTGGGTAATTCATGTATTTAATTTTCCTCCACTGTTTTCTCCAATCTCGATCCGTTAGAGGGCGTCCAGATGTATCTAGAGGGCATTCAGATATAAGGACGCGATTACTTCGCGGCCATAACCTTAGATGTTCCTTGGTCATTTCTAAGAAGTCATGTTCGTGGCGAGAATACACTTGTTCTACCACATCAACCCACATACCTATACCAGATCGCCACGGTTTGTAGACTCCAAAGAGAGCGTAACCAGTTGGATAACCTACTCTAGACCCTGCCGGTTTCGTTCTATAATTCGGGTTATTACTGTAAGTCGGCTGGCTTGGGGCAGCCGTCGCTACTACGACCTTAGCCACCTGGTCCGCAGATGGACTGAAGCCATGCTTCTCGGATACTCTCCTCCCCACCCAGGTAACAAGCTCTTGGTCAGGTTCAGACAACATTTTGCGCCAGATATCCGGTAACTCACGGTCAATCTGGAGTTCGTTTAGTTTCCTGACAGCATCACGCTCGGCAGCGCCGCTGAGTATCGCTTCGCGAGACAGGAAGCGTCTCAGATCGTTCTCCGACTGTTCGATCGGGTTATCCTTAAGTCGTAGTACAGCAAACTCACGCTCCTCTGGCCTGCCTTCTTCACGAGGAAGATAGAAACGCCACTCCAGCCCATCGGTCAGAACACAAAAGGTGACACCCTCGTAGAAAGCGTACCTCAAAACCTGGTCCACGTGATCCATGAGATTAACACCAGGTCTCTTGGCCTCCACAATGCAAACACACCGGTTGCCTTTCATAAGGGCTATATCAACTTTGCCACCCTCTTTCCTTCCGCCCACCCAATGCTCACGGCTGATTGTATCGACATTCCAGCCCAAATCGATCAAAACTGGCACGATAATCTGAGTAATGGTCGCCTGTTCGTTCGTCGGAGTGGTCATATTACTAATACGTGCTAAAGTTCCTTTTAGAACCATGACTATGCTCCTCACGCACTCGACGATCCGTTTGATTAGGCTCACTTTTCATGGATTTGCAAGTCGGAAGTCGAGTATCTGAATAGCTCAAGCAGCTCGTGCGAAAGCCGTACGCAACCCTCAGGAGGCCAATCCACATCTACAAATACACCCGATGACCCGATCTCTCTCTTCCTGTCATTCTTCCTCATGATTGACGTGTCTTCCGATATATCATGATACTTAGTACCTTTCAGTTGAGCAGTCCTATCTAAGAAGTCCTGTTCGTGTCTATTGTATACTTGCTCAGCTACAAAAACTAACACATCCGTCCAAAAGCGCAACTTCTTATATTTCCCTAAAACAGTCGCCCCGGTGAGTTTTTGTGATTCTGCCTTTTTGGCACTCGGTTCGGTATTTGGAGGATTAGCCACTGGGTTGGTCGGCTCGGAATAACCTCTGCCGGACAGAACTGTGGCTACTTGCTCGGCGGAGGGACTCAGCCTCAGTTCGGCGTATACCTTGCTCCTAATCAGATCGACAAGCTCTTCGTCAGGCTTGGTCAACATCTTGCGCCAGATTTCCGGTAACCGCCGGGCGATGTCGCTCTCCTCTTGGAGTCGTCTCAGGACCTTGGCCGCGTCGCGCTCGGCCTTGCCGCTTCTTACCGCGTCGCGGGACAGGAATGCTTCCAGATCGTCGGCAACCTGCTCGACCGGGTCCTCCCGGAGTCGCAGACGGGCGAACTGGCGGGCTTCGGGCTTGCCAGCCTCTCGGGGCAGGTACAGCCTCCACTCCAGGCCGTCGGTCAGCGCGCAGACGGTGACTCCGTCGTGGAACGCGTAGCCCAAGAGCTGGGCCACGTGATCGTCGAGGTTGACGCCGGGCGATTTGGCCTCCACGAAGCAGGCGCACTGGTCGTTCCGGCCCATGAGGGCGATGTCCACCCGGCCGCTGCCCCTCGAACCGCCCGCCTGATGCTCGAACAGGACCTCATCGGTCCCTTCTCGGTTGTGGACATCCCAGCCCAGGTCACCCAAGACCGGCACGATGATCTGGAACTTGGCCGCCTCCTCGTTGGGCGGCACCGCCGCCTTGGCGATGCGCCCCAGCGTCTCTCTCAGCGTCATGACTCTCCGCCCCCTGACCCTTCCGCAACTCGTCGGGTCGCTTGTACTCTCCCAACTGTAACGCTCGCCCCTCCCCGACAGAAAGAGGCCGACGCCGTGCCCAAGCGCTCTGCTCACCTCCCATCGGCAGTTGCCCTGGCCCTGGGGCTTGCAGCCGTAGCCGCCATCGCCTCGGCCTGCGGCGGCGACGACGCCTCGGTCGTGCGGTCCGAGATGCAGGCCGAGATGGCCGCTATGCAGGCCAACATGCAAAACGAGGTGGCCGCTCTCAGGTCTGAGATGGAAAGTCAGATGGCCGAGATCGAGCCCCTGATGCAGGGCGCCATGGAGGATCTGATGTCGGGGCTGGGATCGGAGATGCTGAGCCAGGTGGCCGGGCTGCAGGCCGAGATGATGTCAGAGGCGGCCGGGATGGCTGAGATGGCCGGGATGCAGGGCGAGGCGCCTGGCGTGGTTGAGCAAGTCAAGGGACAGGTCGCGGCCGCCATCGAGCTCTACGACGACCTCGGCGAGGTCGCCTTCGGGGAGATCACCTCCAGCGGCGACTACATCGACGGCGAGATCTACGCGTACGTGCTGGACGCCGACGGCGTCATCCTCGCCCACGCCGCCAACCCCGACCTGGTCGGCGAGAACAACTACGACCTGCAGGACAGCACCGGGGCCTACATCGTGAGAGGCATCCTCGACGCCGCCACCCCCGACGGGGCCTGGACCATCTACCGGTTCACCAACCCGGCCACGGGGCGGGAGGAGCCCAAGCGGAGCTGGGCGGTCGCCCGTGACGGCCTGGTGTTCGGCTCCGGCTACTACAACGACGTGGACGAGCAGGTCAAAGACCAGGTGGCCAGGGCCATCGAGCGCTACGAAGCGGTCGGCGAGGCCGCCTTGGAGGAGATCACCTCCAGCGGCGACCACATCGACGGCGAGCTGTACGTGTTCGTCGGGGCCCCAGACGGCGTCATCCTCGCCCACGCCGCCAACCCCGACCTGGTCGGCCAGGACCTCTACGACCTGCAGGACAGCACCGGGGCCTACATCGTGAGAGGCATCCTCGACGCCGCCACCCCCGACGGCGCCTGGACCACCTACCGGTTCGCCAACCCGATCACCGGGGAGGAGGAGCCCAAGCACACCTGGGCGGTCCTGAACGACGGCCTGGTATTCGGCTCCGGCCGCTACGTCAACGAGGCCGAGCTGGCCCAGGCCATGGTGGCGGACGCCATCGAGCGCTACCGGGAGGCGGGCCCCGCCGTCTTCGAGGAGATCACCGCGGGCGGCTCCTACGCCAGCGGCGAGATCTACGTCTTCGTCGTGGGGCCAGACGGCACCAGCCTGGCCCACGCCGCCAACCCCGATCTGGTCGGCCAGGACCTCTCGGACCTCCAGGACAGCGCCGGGCTGTTCGTGACCCGGGGCATCCTCGACGCCGCCACCCCCGACGGCGCCTGGACCATCTACCAGTTCACCAACCCGGCCACCGGGCGGGAGCAGCCCAAGCACAGTTGGGTGGTCCGCCACAACGGCCTGGTGTTCGGCGCCGGCTACTACACCGACTCCTGACCCGAGCCCGTGGTACCGTGCTGGTTGAGGAACGCGGCCGACGGGTAGGGCCTAGAAGGCATCAAACACTGGCCGCTAGCTAGAATAGCGGATAAGCTCTGCTACCCTAACCCAACAGAGGAGGTCCAGTCGAAATGTTGGATTATCGTAAATACATGAATCTCTCTCGGAAATCTTCAATACTGTTAGGCATAGCGTCCATCTTCGACTTCACAGGAAGATTGGGGCCGAGATACCGTCCCATCCAAAACCCGTTAGCAGAAGACACTGTCGCGCTCGCCCGTGACTGGCAGGCCGTCGGGGACGACATGAGAAAGATTATGGCGAACACTCGCAACCTGCGCACTGACAGCCGATGAGCATTCATAATCCTGACGAGAATAGAAGTAGTGTTGTGGATCAAAGTGATGGAGATCAACAGGAACCAGTTGCAGCTCTTGTAATGTCGCAGGGAACGGTTGAGATCCGAGGAGGACCTCTACCCGAGCCTTCTGTTCTAAGTGAGTATGACCAAGTCCTACCTGGCCTTGCCGACCGGATTGTCAACATGGCCGAATCAGAAGCAACTCATAGACAGCGAATGCAGTCTCGACTACTTGAATTAACTTCTCGTCGATCCTTTGCCGGGTTAATAGCAGGATTCATAATCGCTCTGTCATCTCTGGCAGTTGCGGTATGGATAATCAATAACGGCCACTATATAGCTGGCACAGTCCTAGTCTCCTGCGACATCGTTGCCCTCACCACAATCTTCGTCTTGGGCACTAAGCAAGGTGAGTAACTAGAAGCGAGAGCCAGCTCAGGTGTCCATGATGCCTTGCACTGGGTGCCGTTTGACGGGGGATGTGGGTGCCGTTGACGAAGCTGGCTCGAGGCGAGGCGACGAAGGCCACCAGGGTGGCCACCTCCTCGGGTTTCGGTGACGGCGGCTGGACGACCGCCACCCTGCCGCTCGAACTCCGGCCAGAGCACCAACGACCGGGGCCGGTTTCGGCGGCGGGGCGCGGGGCGTGTCAGACTCGGGCCATGGCGCAGAACGTGCTGGGGCGGGAGCTGGAGCCCTGCTCGTACGACCCGCTGACCGGCTGGTTCCGGGACGGGTGCTGCAACACCGACGCCGGCGACCACGGGGTTCACACGGTGTGCGCGGTGGTCACGGCCGAGTTCTTGGAGTTCTCGGCCTCGGTCGGCAACGACCTGGCCTCGCCCAACCACCGGATCGGCTTCGACGGGCTCCGGCCCGGCGACCGGTGGTGCCTGTGCGCGTCGCGCTGGGCCGAGGCCCTCGAAGCCGGGGCGGCGCCCCCGGTCGTCCTCGAGGCCACCCACGCCCGGACCCTGGAGTGGGTCAGCCGCCGCGACCTGGAGGCCCACCGGTTCGAGCCAGCCCCCGGCGCCGAGAGCTGACCTGCGCTGAGACACGGCTCCCCCCGTGTCCCCCGAGGGTGTAGCCGATCCTGGCCGTCCGCCGCCCTTGAGAATGGGCTAGCCCAAAAAGATGCTGGGCCCCAGCAGCGAAGCCCAGACCGTCACGCCCAAGCCGGCGATGGCCAGCATGATCATGCGGGTCTGGTCGGCCAGCCGGTCCGTGAACCGGCGGTCCTGCTCGGCGATCCGGCGGTCCTGCCCAGCCAACCGGCGATCTTGCTCTTCGAACCTTTCGGTGATCCGGCGATCCTGCTCGGCGAACCGATCGGCCATCCAACGATCCTGCTCGGCGAACCGATCGGCCATCCAACGAGTCTGCTCGGCGAACTTTTCGGTGAGCCGAAGCTCTATCGCCGTGAAACCCTCGCGCATCTCGGATCGAAGCTGATTGCCCAACTGGCGCAAGTCGTCCTTGGTGGCCATCTCGTCCCATTTGACGGGTGGGAGTTGGTCCATGAGGGTCTCCGCCGGGCCGGGCCCGAGATTGTCGGCCAACTGCTCATAGAGCACCAAGCGCTCGCTCTCGCTCACGGTCATCGGTCACACTCCGACGATTGAACGGCGGGGAGCGGCCGGGTCCGCTGCCGAGGGCGCGGTAACGCTACCACTCGAGGCCGAGGCGGGGATTCGGGGCACCAGCAGACGGGCCGTGCTGCGGGCCCCGTCCACCTCCCACACCGCCGTCGTCTCCCCGGTGGGCAGGGTCTGCACCTCGATGGCCCCGTCATGGAGATGCTCGTCGGTGTGGTCGGCGGAGTCCACGTAGAACTCGGCGTCGCACACCAGCCGGGCCTGGCCGTCGGCGCGCTCGACGTGGCGGGGGGTCGCCTCAAGGACCCGCAGCACCCGGATTTCGTAAACGTGGGCGCCGACGAGGGCCCAGCGCTCGACGATGGCCGGCGCCCCGGTCACCGCGGCGGCGACCTCGGCGTCGGAGCACCCGGGCAGATCGGCGGGCCACTCCCCCAGCGGGTGGCGCGACCGCGCCTCCAACCAGATCGCCAGCACCACCATAACGACGGTGCCGCTCACCATAAGTGAGATCAGCACCCAGAAGACGGCATCGAGCCTGAAAGCGTCCTTGTCGTCCTTTCGCTTCGACTTCCTGACCGTCTTCTCCCCAGTCTTCTCGGTCTCCCGGGTCTCCCCGGTCTCCTCGGTCACAGCGACCTCCTTTGGTTCGCGCCAGCCGGGGAAGACTTCAGATCATAATACCCTTAAAAATATTGAAACCAACTTACAAGGACCATAAACCGCTCTGGTCAGGGTCGCGGACAGCGGACGCCAAAGGCGGGGCGGCCTGGCCGGAGCCCATGGACCGCTCTGGTCAGGGATCGAGAATCCAGCCTGGCGGCAGGTCGGTCCGGGTGTGGGCGGCTAGGTCCACATCGGGATCGATAAGGCGGTGGGCGGAGCGGCCGTTCATGGTTACCCAGGCGTTGGCTCGCACCTCCGGGTCGGCCACTCCTTGGCGGCGGTAGTGGTCGGCGATTAGGTGGGCGGTGGCGTGGACCATGTCGGGGCGGGTGGCGGCGTGGGCGGCCTGCCAGTCGGTGAGCACTAGGCCGGGGTCGGCCGTCCAGGTGTTGCCGGTGGAGGGGTCGGTTACGGCGTATTCAACGTGGCCGGCCTTCTCGGTGAGCATGACCCGCCAGGCCAGGTAGTAGCCCTCCTCGGTCCAGCGGACGTTGCCGTCGATGGCGTAGTGGCGCAGGGGTAGGACCAACTGCACGGCGGCCAGCAGGCCCAGCAACGCCAGCCGGACCCGTCCCACCGCGGGGACAGGCGCGACCAGCCCGCCGTCGCCGGTCAGGGCTCCCCCGTCGACCGCCTCGGCGCTGACGGTCGGGGTGCCGCCGGCTCGGGTGGTTTCGCCGTTGAAGGCGGCTAAGGCAGATCGGGCGGCTCGGGTTAGGCGGGGGGGCCAGTCGGGGGCGAAGAACACCAGGGCGGCCAGGATCATCACCCACGGGAAGATCCCGATCTGGAACAGGGCGGCGGTGGCGAGGTGGAAGGCGACCAGCGCGGCGAAGGCCCAGGGCCGGGAGCGCCGCCACAGCAGCCAGCCGACGACGGTGCAGTCGAAGAAGACCCCCCACCAGGAGGCCAGGTAGGCGACGGCGGGCTCGTCCAGCAGCGGGCCGATCAGCGGGAGATGAGTCCGGTCGGCCAGCCAGAGGCGCAGGGGCTGAGCCTCGAAGAGCCAGTCCGGGTTGAACTTGGCCAGCCCGGCGAACCCGTAGACGACCGCGACCTGGGCCCGCAGCGCCCACACCGCGCCAGCCGGGACGACAGGCGCCGCCGCCACCCGGCCGAGAGCCGCGTCCAGCGACCAGCGATGCCCGACCGGCAGCAGCCACAGCAGCAGCCCGGCCAGGGTGACGAACCAGTAGTGGTTGAGGTAGAGCGACGCCTCGATCAGCTCGGTGTAGGCGAACCCGACCACGAACAGGGCCGCAGCCAGGCGGTGGCGGTAGCCGACGGCGATGCAGAGCCCGAGGCCGGCCAGAGCGACCATGTGGAGGTGCATCCACGGGGCGGCCAGGGGGCGGACCCACTCGAACCCGGGGTAGGTGAGGTGGTGGGCCGGTTCGAGGTAGAGGGCGTCGACCCACCCTCTGGCCAGGAAGCGGATCGAGCCGTAGGCGACCAGCAGGCCGTAGGCGATCCGGAAGGCGGCCACCGAGTCGGCCGCCACCGGCCGCTTGGCCGCGGCGGCCATCCGCCCGAAGGCCCCGACGGCAACGGCTGAGGTGGCAGCGGGCGGGGCGGCAAGCGGGCTCGCAACAGCCGACGTGTCAGCGAGCGGGCTCGCAGCGGCCGAGGTGACGGCGGGCGGGATCACGGCAGGCAGGGTGACAGCGAACGGCGAGGGCGCAGCGGCCCCGAGTCCAGGGGTGGGGGGCTCAGGCGCCGGTGTCTCCGTCGGCATCGCTGAAACCGATGGTCACCCCGAGCCGGCTCACCACCTCGGTGGCCACGGTGACCTGCAGGTCTTTGATGGCGGCGCGGGCCGCGCTGACCGTCTGGGGCGAGGCCGCCACCGCTTCGAGCAGGGGTGGCTCGATGGCGGCCACCGCGGCGGCGGCCGAGGCGAGTTGGGCGGCCAGGCGGCCGGTCAGGTCGCCGCCGAGCAGGGGGCTCAGGCCGGCGGGGGTCTCGTCGGCGCCGATCAGCACCGCCCTCAGGCCCTCCAGCTTGCCGGCCAGGTCGGCCGCGCCCAGCCCGGCCGGGCCCTCGGCGATCCGGCTCGGGTCGGCCTCGGCGCCCATCTCCCCCAAGGCGATGCCGAGCTCGAGGTCGGTGATGGCCTCCAGCAGGAACACGGCGTCGTTGACCACATCGTCGAGGCCGGTTCCGTCGGGGTCGGCGAAGACGGCCCGGTAAGGGCCTTCGCCCTCGAAGTCCGCCGTCCAGTCGGCGGGCAGCAGGACGGCCTCGGCCGCGGCCACCTCGGCCACCCCGGCCAGGTAGGCGCAGCGCCGCCGGTCGGCCAGATCGTCCAGCGCGGCCCCGCCGGGGGGTCCGAGCAGGTAGTCGACCGCGCCCAGGCCCCGCTGGTCGGCGCCGATGCGGCGGGCCAGCCGGTCGTAGTCGATCTCGACGGAGGAGTCGGCGATCAGCTCCTCGATCTCGGCGGCCGAGATGGGCCAGTCGATGACGGCCCAGGACCGGCGCTCCATGACCGGCCCCACCCACACGGCCTCGCTGTAGGACCAGTCGGCCCGGGCCTGCTCCAGGGCCCGGCGGGCGGCGGCCAGGGCGTCGGGGTCCAGGGTCGAGCACAGCTCGGCGGCCGCGCCGGCCAGCGCCTCGGTGCTGACCGCCAGCCGCTCGTAGGCCGGGACGATCACCTCGTCGGCCAGGTCTTCCAGCACCTCGGCCCGCCCCGGAGTCCCTGCGCCGCACCCGGCTGCCGCCCCGCCCACCGCGACGGCGACTACGAGCGCCGCCGCCAGCCGAAGCCGTCTTCTGGGGTGACTCACCGGCCCAGTCTCACAGCGCATCTAGGAAGCGGCCACTGCCGAGGAGCGAAGCAGCGGCGCATCGGGATGGAAGGAAGGGGGGCGGTCACAGCTCACCTCACAGCGCATCTAGGAAGGCCACCAGCTTGCGGCGGTCCTCCGCGGGGAGGAGACGGAACGCCTCCCGGGCCGTCTCGGCCTCGCCGCCGTGCCACAAGATGGCCTCCTCGACGGTGCGGGCCCGGCCGTCGTGCAGCAGGAACCGGGCGCCGTTCACCGCCTCGATCAGCCCCAGGCCCCACAGCGGCGGCGTCCGCCACTCCCGGCCGGAGGCGCCGAAGTCGGGGCGGCCGTCGGCCAGCCCCTCCCCCATGTCGTGCAACAGCAGGTCGGTGTAGGGGTGGATGGTCTGATCGGCCAAAGCGGCGATGTCGTCGGCGCCGGTGCGGTGGGTCGGGGTGTGGCACGACGCGCAGCCGATCTGCTCGAACAGCTCCCACCCGGCCCGCACGTCGGCCTCGTCGGCCCCGCGCATGGCCGGCACCGCCAGGGTCCGGGTGTAGAGGGTGACGGTGGCCAGCCGGGTGTCGGGCAGCTCGGGGCGCCCGCCGTCGGGGGCCTGCGAGCAGGCCGCCTGGGGCGGCGGGCAGTTCTGGCCGGGGTGCAGGTCGGAGGTGATGCCGATGTCGCCGTGGAAGGCCCCGGCCGCCTGCTGCTCGACGGTGGCCACGTTGGCCTTCCACCCGAACCGGCCCAGGGCCTCCGCCCCGGCCCGGGCGTCCCACACCATGTTGGCCCGGCCCGAGATGCCGTCGCCGTCGGCGTCGTCGGGGTCGGCCGCGGCCAGGATGTCCTCGGCCGGGATGGCCTCCAGCAGGCCCATGCCGACGATCTGGGGGGCGAGCCGGGGGCCGATCAGGATGTCGGGGGCTAAGGGGCCGAAGGCCGGGTCGACCACCCGGTAGGTGGGGGCGACCAGCTCGTAGGGCGTTCCGTCGCCGTAGGCCCCCTCGATGACCTCGTAGTCGATGCCGATGGCGCCCTCGGACTCGACGCCCAGCACGGCCCGGTCCTGGAGCTGGCCGCCGTAGGCCGGGTCGGGCACGGGGGCGCCGGTGGCCGGGTCGGCGCCGGGGAGCGACAGGCGCAGCAGCAGTCCCAGCCGGGCCTCCTCGCCGGCCGGGTCGGGCGGGGCGCCGCGCCCGTCCCGCACGTGGCACGACGAGCAGGACTGGGCGTTGAACGTCGGCCCCAGCCCGTCGCGGGCGTCGGTGGAGGCGGGCGCGGTCACCCAGTTCTGGGTGAAGAGGCTGTCGCCCCGCTCGAAGAGCCGCCGCTCCTCGTTGGTGAGCTTCGAGGCGGGCAGGCCGAAGGCGTTGAGGGTGGCGTCGGCCCGGGTGGTGTCGCCCCCCAGGTCGGGGGCGGGGCCCGCGGGCCGGCCCGGGCCGCACGCGGCCGCGGCCAGTGTCGCAGCCGCCAAGACGGCGGTCCGGGCCGGGCGCCGCAACGCTCAGCTCGCGTCGATGGTCGCGTCGGTGGGTCGCACCGATGGGGAGCCGCCGGCTCAGCTCACGTTGATGGTCACGCCGAGGGCTTCGGCCGCGTCCACGATGGTGTCGGTCTGGGCCTCGAGCGACTCGATGCCGGTCAGGACCGACCGGCGGCCGGGGTCGTCGTCGGACACGCCGTCCACCAAGTGCTGGTCGAACGGCGACGGGATGGCCCGCACCGCGCCCATGCTGACGGTGATCTCCGAACTCAGCCGGGCGGCCAAGTCGGCGTCGACCACCCTCACCAGGTCGAGGACCCCCAGCCCGGACACGCCGCCGGGGTAGCTGCCGGTGAGGACCATGTCGATGCCCCGGGCGTTGCCGATGATGTCGCTGACGGTGTTGTCGGAGAAGCAGGAGTGCTCGTCCTCCTGGGACCGCTCGGCGTAGGCCACGTTCATGCGCTCGCCGGCCAGCTCGCCCCGGGACAGCTCGCCGATGCCGGTGATGATCCGCCGCAGCGCCTCGTTGCTGCCGGCCGACTCGAACTCGGCTCGGTAGTTGCCGCCGCCGGGGGCCCAGGCGTCCACCAGCTCCCGCAGGTGGGTCACCAGCAGGTCCGACGCGGTGGCCAGGTAGGCGGCCCGCCGGTCGGCGTTGGCCGCGGTGGTGTAGTCGGTGTAGGGCCGGTTGCCGGGGCCGTCGAGGCTGAGGTCCTGGCCCCACAGCAGGAACTCGATGGCGTGCCAGCCGGTGGAGACGTTGGCCTCGCCGCCCTCCTCGTTCAACGACACCAGCAGGTCGGCGTTGATGCTCGGGAAGGAGCCGGGGTCGTTGACGATGCCAGAGTTCGGGGCGCCCTCGACGTAATCGATGTAGGCCTCGTCGAGGGGCCAGGCGTTGATGAGCCCCTCGGTGCCGGTCTCCTCGTCGTCGATGGGGCCTCCGTAGAACCGGAAGGCCTCGGTGGGGCCGTAGTCGTCTCGGGCCACCAGCCAGGCCTGGCGGGCCGCTCTCAGCGACTTGGCGCTGGGCGCGTCGATGAAGGCGTCGATGGCCGCGTCCATGGCCACCGCCGACTGGAGGCTCACCAGATAGGACGAGTGAACGCCGGACGCGTAGTTGGACACGGCCGCGTCGAGCGAGGCCTGGTTGGGGGACGAGTCGTCGGACCCGCAGGCCGTGGCGGCCAGGCCGAGCACGGCCAGGGTCGCGGCGAGCAGGGGAAAGGGGGTGTTTAGTTTCATGGGCCTGATGATAGGCAGCCCTAACAGAGTTTGCCAACCATGCTCATTGATTTGTTTTTGACATGGCTAACGCGGCCCGGTCACCGCCTCTATCAGGGGGCTGGGGGCGTGGCGGGCGGCCGGGAGCCGCAGGCAGGCGTCGTCGGGGATGTCGCTCTCGTCCAGGGTGCGGGCGTCGGCCAGCCGGAAGGCCATGGGCTGGTGGGGCAGGCCGTGGTAGGCGACCGGCGGGCCGGTCCGGTCCCAGCCCAGGCGCTCGAAGAAGGTGACGTTCTGCACCTGCACGAAGGCGTCCATGACGTCGCCGCCGGCCGCGGCGGCCGTGGCCACCGCGAAGCGCACCAGGCGGGCGCCCACCATCGAGGCCCGGTGTCCGGCCAGCACGGCCAGGCGGTCGCCCTTCCAGCGGCCTCGCCCGTCGTCGGTGCGGTAGAGCCTCACCGTTCCCACCGCGGCCGGGCCCCGGCCGGCCAGGACGTGGATGGTGGCCCTATCTCGGTCCCGGTCGTCGAGGTCGGTGATGGGGATGACCCGCTGCTCCTCCACGAACACCCGGTGGCGGATCCGGAAGTGCCAGTTGCGGGCCTGGGGGGTCACCGCCCGCCAGCACTCGACCCGGTCCACGGTTTCAGTCCTTATCCCCGGCGGGGGCCGCCAGCGGCTCAGCGAGTCGGGCCGGTCGTCCGCGGTCCACGGGGTCTCGGCCCCGATCCCGGGCGGGGCGGCGGTCCATGCGGCTTCGGCCCCGATCCCGGGCGGGGCGGCGGTCCATGCGGCTCAGACCGCGGCCCGGACGGGGATGAGTTGGCGGTCGGCGGGGGCCTGCAGCTCCCGCTCCATGGCCCCCACCGGCGAGCAGGCCTGGCACCGGGCGCAGCCGGCCGCCACCCGGTCGGCGGTGAGGCCCCGCTCCACCAGATACGGCGCCACCTTGCGGGCCACTTGGTCCACGTAGTCGGGCGGCGGGGGCAGCACGTCGGCCATGAGCGAGCCGGGCACGGGCCGCAGCGGCACGACGAACGGGTAGACGCCGATGTCCACCGCCCGGCGGCAGCCCTCCACGATGAGGTCGGGGTCCTCGCCCATGCCCAGGATCACGTAGGTGGACACCTGGCCCTCCCCGAACCGCTCCACCGCGTATTCCCAGGTTTGGAAGTAGCGCTCGATGCCGGTGCGGTGCTTGGGCGGGGCCACCCGCTCCAGCACGTCGGGGTCGAAGGTCTCCACGTGGATGCCGACCGAGTCGATGCCCCGGTCGGCCACCTTGTCGATCACGGCCAGGTCGTCGGGCGGCTCGAACTGGACCTCCACCGGCAGGCCCGACGACTCCTTCATGGCCTGGCCGCAGCGGGCCGCGTACAGGGCGCCCTTGTCGGGGCCGTAGGTGGAGCCGGTGGTGAGGGTGATGTCCACCGCGCCGTCGAGCTCTTTGGCCGCGGCGGCCACCTCGGCGAGCTGGGACGGGCGCTTCACCGTCACCGTGTTGCCCGAGGCCAGCGACACGCCGATCCCGCAGAAGCGGCACTGGTCGTCGTTGCCCCAGTAGGCGCAGGTCTGGAGCACGGTGCTGGCCAGCGAGTCGAGGTGCATGAGTGCGAGCTGCCAGTAGGGGACGCCGTCGTCGGTGGTGAGGCCGTAGAAGCGGGGGCGGTCGGCGGGGGCGGCCTCGGCCAGGCGCACCCCGTCGGCGTAGATGCCGAACCCGGCGTCGGAGGGCTCGAGGGTGTAGGGGGAGTCGGCCACGAACTCGGCGTCCACCGGCACGGTCACCGCCGTTCCCTCGATCCAGATCATCCCGGCGTCGGAGGGGCCGGCCCCGCCCGGGCGGCGCTCGAACGGGGCGTTGACCCGCAGGCCCCGGTACTGCAGATCGATGATGAGGTCGGACAGCTTCACGGCGGCGGGGCCGATCCGAAGCGGGCTGAGCAGCGCATCATCGCCCCCGACCGTAGCCGGGCAGGTCTTGCGGCGTCACCCCCGGCGGCATCCGCCATCGCTGAGGTTTCTTTTACTTTGACATGTAACATCACCAGATGGCACGAAATCTCCACCCGAAGAAGGAGATCAGGTCAGCGATCAAGGAATTAGAAGACGCAGGGTGGCGCGTCGAGCAAAGCCGAGGCCATGCTTGGGGTGTGGCCTATTGTCCCGCAGCCAGCCGCCGGGGGTGCAAAGTGACCATCTACTCGACGCCGCGCGACCAAGACGAACACGCCCAATCGATCCGCCGCGCCCTCAGAAGATGTCCGCCGGAGCACAAGGCATGGGAGACGCGCTGATGCCTGTTTTCAAATTCACGGTGATAGCGGTGGGCGCAGATCTGCAGGCCGACGAGAACCTGACGACGCTGCTCGACGCGGGCTGCGACGATGCCACGGTTGGACGGGTCGACGACCTCCAGTACCTCGATTTCTACAGGGAGGCGACCAGCTTTGGAGAGGCGGTCCTGTCCGCCGTGAACGCGGTCGAGAAAGTCGACGGCGTCAATGCGATCGGCGTGAACACGAACGGCGCCGTCAGCGTGCCGCCGGCGGCATCCGACCCGGCGCAGGCGGCCATCAACGAGTTGTTGGCGTTCCGCTTGCACTCAGCCGGACTCAACGGCGACCTCCGGTGCTGCCTGCTCGACATGGTGCGCCGCCCGACCGAAGGCGTTCGCCGCTGGGCGGCCCAGAATCCCGACCGGGTTCACGCCGGGACTGGCTGACCCGACTGCACTGTCCCGACCACCTGCCATCGCTCAGCAGCGGTCGCATCAGGCGCCGGATTTGTGGCTTCAGGCCGGAGCATCCGGGCTGGCCCGCCGAGCGGCAGCGGCACATCGCATCAAGCGCCGGACTGCGGCTCTCCATCCGGGGCGCCGCGGGCGATCGCCGTCACGACTTTTCAGGCACCGGACTGTGGCTCTCCATCCGGGGTGGCGCGGGCGATCGCGGTCACGGCTTTGCGGCCGAGGCCCGACGCTTCGGCCACTTGCCGCAGCGACGCTCCGACGCGATAGGCGACTCTGATCATGTCGTCGCGGATCGCCACCTCGTGGGCTGCCCGCTCGGAGGTCAGCCCGACCACCACCAGCGCCGCACCGATCTCGCCCTCAGCCTCGCCCCGGTACTTCGCCATCGACGCCTCGGCCGCCATGACCTGTGTCTCGGAGTAGCTCATCTTTCCTCCTCCTGTAATACCGCTACGAGCTTGTCCCGGACGCGCATGAGCGTGGCCACCCGCGGAGACAGTTCGCCGTCCGCGAGCGCCCAGTTCAGATGCCCCTGAACCATCCCCAACAAATCAAGGGCTTCGATCCGCTCCAGTTCCAGGCTCATCGCCATGGGCCATGACTATACGGTGAGTGCTGGTCCAAAACGCACGATTAGTGGTCCACTATGGACCAGGGGGGCGAGGGGGCCAGCGAGAAGATCCTGAGCGTCATTCCTCGGCGGTTTCCACGAGGCGGCGCATGGCCTGGCGGTTGCGCTGGAACTGCTCGGGATCGGGCGTCTCCAGATCCTCGAAGGAAGCGAGATCGATGTCGGCGGTTTGGCCGTTCTCGTCGCCGGCGGCGGCTGCCGACACCACGTAGACGGGGGCCATGGTGGAAGGGTCGGGCTCGACCGTGCTCACCACGGCCAAGCCGGTGGCCAGGTGCAACTCCATGCACTGGTAGGGGTCGGCCAGCCCGGCGGACAGATCGCCTCGCTCGTGCAGCACCGCCCAATCTCGACCGGCCCGGCGGGCCGCGGCGATGGCCTCCCGGCGGCGGCGCTCGGACCGCTCGGTCAGCAGCTCCCGGCGGCGCAGGGCGAACCCCGCCCCGGCCGCATCGGCCTCCCCGACCGCGGCCCCGAGGGAGGCGCCGCTAGCCCTCGCCGCCTCGGCCACCAGCTCAGACCGGCACTCCCAGCGTTCGGCCAGCTCGTCGAGCGTTGTCACGCCAGCCAGCCCGTCGGCCACGGCCCGCACCAGCTTCACCGCCTCCATGTAGGCGTCGGAGTCCACGGTGGCCAGCGGATACAGCCGCCGCTCGCCCTCGGCCCAGTAGGCGGCCAACACCTCAGTGGGATCGTGATCGCCCCCGGCTCGGACGGGTTCGCCGCTCACCGCCATGGCTCCCTTTGCTGCCGCTGCCAATCGTCAACTATAGAAACACGCGTGACATGCGCCCCTGCTAGCCGAGCAACCCGCCGGGGCGGCCGATGACCGACCTAGACCGGCTCGCCGTGTTCATCGACTATCAGAACGCCTATCACGGGGCTAGACAGGCCTTCGGCACGCACAGCGACCCGAGCGTCATAGGCCAGTTCGATCCGATCAAGCTTTCCGAACTGATCGTTGAGAGACGCCCCGCCTATCCAGCGGCGCGGCAACGCGAACTCGTGCAGGTAGGGGTTTACAGAGGTCTGCCCAGCTCAACCCGAGACCCAGACGGTTCCAGAGCCGCGCTCAGGCAAGCGGCTCGATGGCGTGACTCAGCCGTTGACAAGCCGGTCCGTTTAGAGGTCCATCTGCGGCCTCTCAGATACCTCCGCGACCGATCACAATCACGATTCCGAGGGGTCGAGAAAGGCATCGACGTGCTGCTTGCCTTGGATCTGGCTTTCGGCGCCGCCGACGGGAACTTTGATGTAGCGGTGCTCTTCTCGGGCGACTCCGACCTGCTGCCAGCGTTGGAGCGAGCGGACGCCTTCGGCGTTACGTGCGAGGCGGCCTCGTGGGCAGGCGGCAGGCGACAACAGCCCAAGAGGAGCTACATCAAGTTCACGCATCTGCTTCAACAGCCCGACTACGAGCAAGCTCACGATCCTTTCAGCTACCGCTAGTTGCGTTTCTCAGCCGGTTGCGGTACTCTGGAGATCAATCCTCCCCGCCGTCCGTCATCGCTCGTCGGTGCCGGACTGGCGGGGTTTCATTTGATCGGTAGGACATCACAGCCTCGGGCGACGGCTCGGCGGCACCGAAAGGCGAAGCCGGTCAGGCCTGACCTCGCTGACGACGCCGCCGGACCCGGCGGGGTGTCGCTTCGTCTACTATAGGAAAACCTGTTCTGCTATCGGCGGGCCTTCGGGGCGGCTCGCCCGACCACCGACGAGACCGAAACCCGAGGAGCGCAACCCTTGGCCGGAATCGCAGTTCTCGCTCTCGGCGGCAACGCCCTCACCCGCCAGGACCAGCGCGGCACCCTGGAGGAGCAGTACGCCAACGCCCTGGCCATGGCCCACTCGGTGCGGTCGCTGATCCGCAAGGGCTGGGGGATCGTCATCGTCCACGGCAACGGGCCCCAGGTCGGCAACCTGGCCATCCAGCACGAGGAGTCGGCCGACCTGGTGCCGGCCCTGCCCCTGTTCACCCTGGGGGCCATGACCCAGGGGGCGCTGGGCAGCCTCATCTGCCTGGCCCTGCACGAGGTGTGCCGCCAAGAGATACCGGGGGCGGTGTCGATCGTCACCCACGTCGAGGTCGATCCCGCCGACCCGGCCCTGGCCGACCCGACCAAGCCGATCGGCCCGTTCTTCAGCCGCTCCGAGGCGGCCGCCCTCCAGGCCCGGCGGGGATGGGCCATGACCGAGGACGCCGGGCGGGGGTACCGGCGGGTGGTGCCCTCTCCCCGCCCGATGGCCCCCATCGAGGCCGGCGCCATCTCCGCCCTGTCGGGTGCGGGGTATGTGGTGGTGGCCGGCGGCGGGGGCGGCATCCCGGTGGTGCGGTCCGACGACGGGGCCTGGCGGGGCGTGGACGCGGTGATCGACAAGGACTTCGCCGCCGAGCGCATCGCCGACGCGGTGGGGGCCCAAGCCCTGGTGATGGTCACCGGCGTGCCGACGGTGCGGATCGACTTCGGCACCCCCGACGAGCGGGCGGTGGCCGAGATGACCGCGGCCGAGGCCCGCCGCCACCTGGCCGACGGCCAGTTCCCGCCCGGCAGCATGGGCCCCAAGGTCCAGGCCGCGGCGGAGTTCGTGGAGGAGCCGGGAGCGGCGCCGGGGCGGCTGGCGGCCATAACCACCCCCGAGCTGGTCTACGCCACCCTCGACGAGCCGGCCGGGGTGATCGAGGGTCCCGGCGGCACCCGCATAGTCCCCGACCCGGTGCCCGCCCTGGCCTCATGATCTCAGCCGCAGGCCCCACGACAGGTCCGGCCCCGTGACCGTCCCGCCCGCCACCGTCCCATGACAGTCCCAACTGCCGCTCCCACCGCCCCATGACCGTCCCGGCCGCCGCTCCTCCCGCCGTCCCATGACCGGTTTCTCCGCCGCGGAGGTGATCGCCGACTCCTACGCCGACAGCGTCCGGCTGCTGGAGGCCACCCGGGCCATGCTGGAGGCCGACGGCGTCGACTGGGCCTGGGCGGCGATGGCCACCCCGGCCAACCTGGAGACCCTGGCCGCCGAGGGCTTCGCCGGCGCCGACGGGCTCGACGGCGCGGGCGTCAACGACCTGGTGCTGGCCCTGCGGGCCGACGGCGAGCCGGCCGCGGCCGCCGCCCTGGAGGCGGGCCGGTGGGTCCTGTTCGAGCCGGCCGCCCAGAGTTGGGTCGACACCGAGGGGGCGCCCCGGCCCCAGGATCTGGACGAGGCCCTGGCCGCCGCCCCGGAAGCCAACGTCGCCATCGTCTCGGTGCCCGGCGAATACGCCGCCCTGGAGACCCAGAAAGCCCTGACCCGGGGCCTCGACGTGCTGCTGTTCAGCGACAACGTGCCGCTCGAAGACGAGATCGCCCTGAAGGCCCGGGCCCGCTCGGCGGGCAGGCTGGTGATGGGGCCGGGGGCCGGCACCGCGGCGCTGGCCGGGGTGGGCCTGGGGTTCTCCAACCGGGTGGCGGCCGGGCCGGTGGGGGTGGTGGCCGCGGCCGGCACCGGGGCCCAGGAGGCGATGACCCTGCTGCACCGGTGGGGGTCGGGGGTGTCGCACGTGATCGGGGTGGGCGGACGGGACCTGTCGGCCGAGGTCGGCGGGCTGATGGCCGGCGCCGCCATCGGGGCCTTCGCCGAGCACGACCCCACCGAGTTGATTCTGCTGGTGTCCAAGCCCCCCGCCCCCGAGGTGGTGGAGACGCTGCTGGGGGCCGAGCCGGCCAAGCCGCTGGTGGCCGCCCTGATCGGGCTGGACGAGCCGGTGGCGGTGGCCGACGGCGTGACCGTGTGCAACACCCTGGAGCAGGGGGCGTCCGAGGCCCTGGGGCGGCTGGGCCTGCCCCGGCCCGACCCGGTGGGCGGAACCGACGCCGAGATCGCCCGGCTGGTCACCGGCCTCGACCCGGCCCGGCGGCGGTTGGTGGGGCTGTTCAGCGGGGGGACGCTGTGCTATGAGGCCATGACCATCGCCAGCCGCCACATCGGCCCCATCTGCTCCAACACCCCGCTGCGGGCGGACTGGGGCCTGCCCGGCCCGCCCGGCGCCCATGTCTGCCTGGACCTGGGCGAGGAGGAGTTCACCCGGGGCCGCCCCCATCCCATGATCGACCCCTTGGCCCGGGCGGAGCGGCTGGCCGAGCAGGCGTCGGACCCGTCGGTGGCCGCGGTGCTGATGGACGTGGTGCTGGGCGACGGCTCCCACCCCGACCCGGCCGGCGAGCTGGCCCCCGTGGCGGCCGAGGTGGCCGGTTCGGGGGCGGCGGTGGTGGCCTACGTGCTGGGCGCCGACCGTGACCCGCAGGGCTTCGACGCCCAGCGCCAGGCCCTGCGGGAGGCCGGTTGCGTGGTGGCCGAGACGGGGGCCAGGGCGGCCCTGGCCGCGGCCGCGGTGGTCAACCGAGACCCCGCCCTAGTCCACGAGGACCTAGCCGTGACGCTGACGGCGTGACCGCGGGGCCGCGGATCGCGCTGGCCACCTACTCGGTGAGGCCCCGAGGCGGGGCGGTGCATTCGGTGGAGCTGGCCGAGGCCCTGGCCGCCGAAGGGGCCGACATAACCCTGGTGGCTCTGGGCGACCCGGCCAAGGGTTTCTTCCGCCCCGCCGAGGTCCCGGTGCTCATCGTCAAGGCCCCCGACACCGAGGGCACCACGCTGGCCGAGCGGGTGTTCTCCCATGTCGACGCCCTGGCCGCAGGGCTGGCCGGGATGGCCAACCGGTTCGACATCGTCCACACCCAGGACTGCATCTCGGCCAGGGCCGCGGCCCGAGTCCGCGACAGCGGCGCCGCTTTCTCGGTGGTTCGCACCGTGCACCACATCGACGACTTCACCACCCCGGCGCTGATCGAATGCCAGGACGCGGCCATCGTGGAGCCCGACCGGGTGCTGGTGGTGTCCGAACCCTGGCGGCGACGACTGCTCGACGAATACGGGGTGGAGGCGGCCGTGGTCCCCAACGGGGTGCGGGCCGAGCGGTTCGCGGCCCCCGAAGCGGCGGCCCGGCGGGACGAACTGCGGGCCCGGATCGGAACCGGTGACCGCCATCTGCACCTGACCGTGGGCGGGATCGAGCCCCGCAAGGGATCGCGCTATCTGATCGAGGCCCTCGGGATGTTGAAGCGCCGGCCGGGACGGCCTCCGATGCTGGCCGTGGTGGGCGGCCACTCCTTCCAGGACTACCGCGGATACCGAGACGAAGTCCTCGGATCTCTGGAGGGGCTGAGCCTGAGCCTGGGCGACGACGTGGTGATGGTCGGCACTGTGCCCGACGAGGAGCTGCCCGGCTGGTTCCACGCCGCCGACAGCTTCGTGTTCCCCTCCATCAACGAGGGCTGGGGCCTGGCGATCCTCGAAGCCCTGGCCGCGGGCCTGCCAGTAGTGGCCTCCGACATCAAGGTGTTCCGGGGTTTCCTGACCGACGGACAAGACGCCGTGCTCACCGCCGCCGCCAACCCGGCCTCACTGGCCCAAGGCATGGCCCAGGTGCGCGACAACCCCGAGTTGATCAACCGGCTACGAGCCAACGGCCCGGCCACCGCCCAGCGCTACACTTGGACCGCCACCGCCCGCCGCCACCTAGAGATCTACGCCGCCTCAGCCGCCACGCCGATCGGCTGACTGGCGGCCAAGGCGGCGGCAGCGGCCGGTCGAGTTGGCGACGGCTTTCCTGGTGTTGGGTCCCCGTCTGGCGGAGTGTCGTCGCCGGGCCAGTGCCAGCCAGAGCGGAACCCGCGTAAGAACGGTCCTCCCACTTTGACCGCGACCACAACTGCGGGCGCGACGATGACCCCCACACCGGTACCTATGACTGCACCCGCCGCCAGAGCCGACCCGGTGGTGACACCTGCACTAGGTGTTCTGGCCGGTCGGTCACTCCGTGCAGAAGGTGCCGGTCGTGGTATCGGGATTGGTCCATTCGTATCCGGCGGCTCTGCACAGGGCCTCGTGTATGTACAGGGATGCGGCCGCCGGAACCTCCTCCGCAGACTCCGGGTCTGTTGTAGTCGGTGCCAGTCCTACGCGCGCCATACAGTCGATCAACTCTTCTGCTGCTGCATAAGCAGACCTAACCGCGTTCCAGTCCACATCGGCGGTGCGCTCGTCGGCGGCCAGAGCATCAATAGCCGCATAGATGCGGGCCATATCGGCCTCGGTGGGGATGTCGTCTCCGGACATCGCTACCGCGGCGTTATATTCGACCACCAGCGGATCGTCGGTGCCGAGAGCGAAATTGATGATAATTGAAGCCTCTATGAAAGCATCGAGAAAATCGGTCAAGACTGACTCAGCCCCACAGGTGCCCATCAACGAATCGGCCAGGATCTCGTCCAGCCCCCTCGCGGCGGCCTCCAAGTCGATCAGCTCAGCCTCCAGATCAGCTTTCAGGTCATCTATGACTGCTTCCATCTCAGACTCCTCAGCGTCTACTTCGGACTCTGAGGCTTTCACCTCTGCCTGACGCTCATCCGAGTCATCGCCGAGTGCGGAGACGTCGGGCGGATCGACAACTTCCGCAGCGGTCGTCGAGGCAGGGGTCGTGGGTAGGGCAGCGGTCGTCGGAGCGGCCGCCTGAACGGTCACCAGCTCGGACTCCTCACCGTCAGCCGAGCACGCCGCCACCATCAGTACACAAACCGCCAATGAGATTCTTCCCGACGGGGAGGATGTTCTCATCGGCGAATATACCGTCGATGCTATGCAACGTTGGAGCAGCGCACCGCGTCGTCTACTGCCTGAGGTGTGATGTGCCATATCTCGGCGATGTCTTCTGGATGCTCTCCCACTGATAGAGCCTCTATGATCGTGTCAACTCTCAGGCGGCGACCCTTGATGGTCGGTTCTCCTGCCGCATATTCAGGGTCGATTGCCACGTTGGGTGCTATGAGGAAACGGCGCACGTTCTTCTCGTCATCGCCGTAATCTGCAACCTGCTGGAAGCGGCGGACTTCAATTGACGGAGCAACCACCTGTCTGGTGCGGATCACAAGACGCAAAGGAGCTGACAAGTTATTCTCTTGTTGAACTTTCAGCACCAAATCGCGGCCGTCGTCATCTAGGAACGGTTGAGCGGCTGCCAGCGGATAATTGGTGTTGAACTCCTTGCGCAGCGCCATTATCGCCGGACGCATCCTGAACACCGACACCCCATGCCGCCGATACTCGGATATAAGCCGCGCCTCCACGAATTCCCCCCATGTGACGATCCCCGAACCGGTCGGCTCGGCCCGCACCAACGGCTCGTAACGCTGATCCCGCTTCACGTATCCGTCGATCCAACGGCGGGCCGTTCCTGCGGAAACTCCCAGCAGGCGATCGGCTTGACCCATGCTGTAGATGCTGCGGTCCAGCAGGTCGACCACTTCACCCATAGTGGAACCCCCATACAACGGGTCGCTTGCTTGGCAGCAAGCTAGCCCGACTCAGACGATTCGACAAGGCTTCAAACGGAAGCGGCACAGACATCAAGACGACATCGCTGAGGTGGCCGCCGCGCTGGCAGGTTGGGCGGGAGCGCTAAGAGGCCAGCGGGTTAGCAGGGTGCCGGTGGTCAGGGCCAGCGCGGCCCAGGCGGCGGCCAGGCCTCCCAGTGAGGCCATGCGGAAGCGCCATACCAGGTCGGCGGGGGCGTCGAGGGGGTCGGGGTCGGCGGGCAGGGCCAGGAAGATGACGGCCAGGCCGGCGGTGCAGAGGGCCGCCGCTGCCCACGCCCTGGCCGCCGGGCCGACCCGGAGCCTGTCGTGCAAACGCCACACCGCCAGGGCCAGCAGGATCGACAGCGCCAAGACGGCGAAGTAGGCCAGGGTGCGCTGGTTGACGGTGTCGGGGTCGGCCACGGCCGGGGGGTTGGCCGGGTATTTGAGGAAAGGAACCAGCGCCACAGTCACGAAGCCCGCCCAGCCCAGCTTGACGGCCGCGCCCATGGGGGTGGCCGCTCCCAGCCGGGGGCCGACCGCGGCCAGCACCACGGCGAAGATGACGCCCAAGGCCAGCCCGAACACGATCAGGCCCAGCATCCCGCCGATCTCTTGGACGCCCCGGCTGAACAGGTCTTGATGGTGAGCGGCGCCGGAGGCGTGGTCTCGGGCCTCCTCCAAGGCGATGGCGTCGGCTATCGGCCCCCGGCCGACAGTAGCCAGAAACACGGCCGAGGCCGCCCCGGCGGCCAGCCCGGCCAGGGCGCCGATCCCCAGCATCCGCCTCATCGCGCCGCCAAGAAGCCGACGCCCGGCAGCCGCCTCATCTGAGGTCAGCAGGCCGGGGCGGGTCAGTGGCAGGGAACGCCGATGAAGTGGCGGCCGTCGTGGAAGAACTCGTGGAGGGTGTGGGCGGCCTGGCCGAGCAGGGCGCCGTTCTCGAGCATGACAAAATACGAGACCGCCGCGGCCACGGCGACCAGCAGCCAGGCCCAGGCCGGGACTCGGATCTGGGGCAGGGCGGGGACGGCAACAACGGGGATTGCGTGGGTCTGCATGGCTCCAGTGTTACACAGACGGCGGCGGCAATGTTTAGGGTATCCCCATGGCTTCGGAACCACGGGCGGCGCCGACATCGGAGGCCGAGGCGCCGGACACCGAGACGAAAAGCCCGGCGGCAGAACCCCCGCTGCTAGCCGGTGTGAGGGTGATCGAGTCGAGCCTGCTCGGGCCGGGGCAGGTCGGCACCTTCCTGGCCGACATGGGCGCCGACGTGATCAAGGTCGAGGCCCCCGGCGGCGACTACATCCGCCAGATGACCTGGCCCATCGTCGAGGGAGTCTCGCTGCTGCACTTGCACGTCCACCGGGGCAAGCGCAGCGTCGTCTTAGACCTCAAGAACCCCGAGGGCCGCCGGCTCTACCGGGAGCTGGCCGCCGGAGCCGACGCGGTGATCGAGGCCATGCGGGCCGGGGCGCTGGCCCGCCTCGGCTTGGGCTACGACGAGCTGTCTGCGGCCAACCCCGCCCTGGTGTTCGCCACCCTGTCGGGCTACGGGGCCACCGGCCCATACAAGGACATGCCCAGCCACGGCATCGCCTACGACACCTGGTCGGGGATCGTGCGGCCGGTCACCGATGGCGAGGGCTTCGCCCGCATCCCCCCCGACATGCCCAACGTCGGCATCAACGTCGGCCCCATGCTGGCCGCCGCCGCCATCCTGGCCGGGGTGATCCGGGCCAGGGCCACCGGGGTGGGCTGCCGCCTGGAGCTGGCCCAGTCCGACGCCTCCGCCTACATGGACTGGTATCGGATCGAGACCGAGCGGGCCTACCGCCGCCCCGCCGAGGAGGTGACCGGCAACCCGTCCGACGGCTATGTGCGCCGCCCGGCCGGGCTGGCCGGCATGTGGGAGGGGGTGCGCTACCAGGCCTATGAGGCCGCCGACGGCCACGTGCTGTTCATGGCCTCCGAGCGGTCGCTGTGGCGGAACTTCTGCGAGGGGGTGGGCCGCATGGACCTGTTCGCGCGCTGGCCCGGTGCCGTCTACGCCGACCACGCCCGGGGCAACGCCGAGCTCCAGCGGGAGCTGAAGGAGATCTTTGCGGCCCGCACCGTGGTCGAGTGGCTCCGGTTCGGGAACGAGGCCAACACCCCCATCGCCCCGTTCAACACCACCGCCGGCATCGGCGACGACCCCCAGTTCCAGGCTCGCATGGGCTTCTACCCGACCGAGTCGCTGGGGTGCGAGCAGTTGCCGCTGCCGGTGTTCGTGGACGACCGGCCCCTGCCCGAGCCGTCGATGGCCCCCACGCCGGGCCAGCACACCGATGAGGTGATGGCCGACGTGCTCGGACTCGACGGGGCGGCCGTCGCCGGCCTGCGGGCCGCCGGCGCCTTCGGCCCCGATCCCGGCATCGGTGAGCGATGACCGCGGAAACCGAAGACGGGCGGGAGAGGTCCCGGCGAGCCGGTGAGGAGCCGCCGAGGTGACCGACCGGGCCCCGGCCGGGATCGACCCCGGGCCGGTTTCGGACTGGCTGGCCGCCCACGCCGGGGCCGAGCCGCCGCTGCGGTTCGAGCTCTACAGCGGGGGGCGGTCGAACCTGACCTTCGAGGTGACCGACGCCGCCGGCCGCCGTCTGGTGCTGAGGCGGCCCCCGACCGGGCACGTGCTGGCCAGCGCCCACGACATGGCCCGCGAGCACCGGGTGATCTCGGCCCTTCACCCCACCCCGGTGCCGGTGCCGCCCCCGGTGGGCCTGTGTGCCGACCCGGCCGTCAACGGGGCCGACTTCTACGTGATGGGCCACGTCGAGGGGTCGATCGTGTTCGCCGAAGAAGAGGGCCTGGCCGTGAACGAGTCGCTGAGGCCGGTGATGACGGGCTCGCTGGTGGGCACCCTGGCCCGGCTGCACGACACCGACCCCGACGAGGTCGGCCTAGGCGACCTGGGCCGCCGGGAGGGCTACTGCGCCCGCCAGCTCCGGCGCTGGCAGCGCCAGGTGGACGAGGGCTCGGACCGGGACCTGCCCCGGCTTCGGGAGATCCACGACCGGCTCGAGGCCTCGATCCCCCGCCAGCAGGGTGCCGGGATCGTTCACGGCGACTACCGGCTCGACAACTGCATCATGGACGCCGGCGGCGCCGTGGCCGCCGTCTTGGACTGGGAGCTGTGCACCCTGGGCGACGTGCTGGCCGACGTGGCCGGCATGGTCATGTGGTGGGGCGACCTCGGCGGCGGGCCGGCCGGTGCGGGCGGGTCGGGCGGGGCCACCGGGCCGGGCACGGCCGGTGGGGCGACCCGGGCACCCGGCTTCGGCACGGCCGCCGACGTAGTAGAGCGCTATGCCCTGTCCTCGCCCCGTGACCTGTCGGCCATCGACTGGTACCTGGCCTTCCAGTACTGGCGGATGGCCTGCATCTACGAGGGAGTGCGGGTGCGCTACGCGGCCGGAGCCATGGGCGACAAAGCCGACGACGAAGCCACCGGCCCCGACTTCGTAAACGAACTAGCCATGATGGTCGACTACTCCCTAGACCTAGCCCGCCAAAAACTTTCCAACCGAAACTAAAAGGCTGGTCCCGGGCGGCTGGCGATCGAGCGTTCTGAACTAACCCAGCGCGGCTAGAGCGGCGTCGTAGTCGGGTTCGTCGGCGATCTCGCCTACGAGCTGGGTGTGGGCCACCGAGCCGTGCTCGTCGATCACCACCACGGCCCTGGCGCACAGTCCGGCCAGGGGGCCGTCCACCATGCCCACGCCGTAGTCGTCGAGGAACTCCGGGTTGCGGAAGGTGGAGCCGGTGGCGACGTTGGCGATCCCCTCGGCCACGCAGAACCGGCTGGCTGCGAAGGGCAGGTCGGCTGAGACGCACACCACCGCGGCGTTGTCGAGGCCGGCGGCCCGCTCGTTGAAGGTCCGCACGCTGGTGGCGCAGGTGGGGGTGTCGATGGACGGGAAGATATTGAGCACCACCCGCTTGCCGGCCAGGCTCTCCGACGAGACGGCGGCCAAGTCGCCCCCGGTCAGCGAGAAGGCGGGGGCGGGCGAGCCGACAGCCGGGAGGTCGCCGCCGGTGTTGAACGGATCGCCGCGGAACGTGAACTGAGCCATAGGGATCTTTCTCCTGGGTCGGTGACTGAAGGGCCGAGGCGAGCGCCGGGCGGGCCGCCGCTCTCGGGCCGGAGGCTACCTGAGCCCTCCGCCGCAGCGCTCGCTAACCCATTCGCGGAGCATCGGATGCACGAGCCTCATCCGGCCCCGACCCGTCCGGGCCACCAGCCCGGCCCGCTCCAGGCGCTCGCGATAGGCAGCCACCTGAGAAGAACTGACCCCCAGCCTGGCCCGCACCTCTCCGCTGGTCGACTGGTCCGCCTCCGACTCGGCCATGGCGCACAGAAACCGCCGGTCGCCGTCGGACAGGTCGCGCCAGGAGGGCCCGAAGAGGTGCTCGCCCATCAGCCCGTCGGCGATGTCGGCCGCCTCTCGCGCGATGCCCGCGGAGATGGGCGATCCCGGCGCGCCCGAGAGGCGCCAGGCGTGATAGCCCAGAAGCTGCAAATTGTACGGATGCCCGCCTATGCGCGAGACCGCCTCGTCCAGAGCCTCGTCCGCGATGGCTCCGCCGTGGTCGACGACGGTGGCCCGCAACCCGAGCCGCACCTCATCAGGGCTCAGCATCGGGACTTCGTGCCGCGTGCAGCGCTGCAGGAAGGTGATGGCCCGGTCGGCGAGATGGGTGTCCAAGATGTGGGGCAGGGACATGCCGATGAAGGCAACGGGCAGGCCGGAGCGCATGGTGACGTTCTGGAGAACTGAAGCCAAGCGGCGAACGTCCGGGCGCCGGACGGCGTGCATCTCGTCCATCAGAATCAACACCTGCGACCCGCCCGCCGCGGCCTGCGAACCCAGACCCGCTAAAGCGTGGAGGAGGGCGTCGGGATCGCGGGACAAATCAGCGGCCTCTTCGCGCCGCTGGAATGTGGCACCCACCGGCCCGACTTGAACCCCGGTCAGCTCGCGCTTCGAGCCGGTCCCGGCGGAGGGCCGGGCCCGGGCCGCGGCGGCCAGCAGCCTTTCGCAGACCGAGCCGTGGGTGCCGTCAGTCTCCAGCACCGTCCAGCCCTTCTTCTGCGCAGCCCCGCGAACCAGGTTCAAGAGGGTGGTCTTGCCGGTGCCGCGGGCACCAATCGTGATGGACGCGTACTCCGGGTGTCCGGGGCCGCCGGCCACTCCCCGGGTGATCGCCTCAAACAGTCCGACCCGGCCCGCAACCACCGAAGGGGTGGAGCCGAAGCCCGGGGTGAACGGCGACGGCGTGCCCGGCACCGGGATAACAAAGTCGTCGGGCCGCATGACAGACTCCATCAACGGCACACCCCCTTCAGCCATCGCTGTCAGCTCGATTAACTTCTATCAGCTCAATCAACTTCTATCAACTCGATTAATTAGTTTTAACTACGTTAAAGCCTTTCAGCTCTGTCAGTTCGACCCGGGCGCGCCCCTGCCTGGGCCGCGTTGGGCCACACCGGCCCCGACACCGCCTCGGCCGGACCGTCCTAGCGGCGTTGGCCAAATCCGGTTGTTTTTCTACCATTCAAGGTTGTCAAACTACCAACTTCGTGACATGCTATGAATATGGAAGCGGGAGAGCTGCACTTGGAGCCGATTGAGGCGCTGCACCTCATAGCGCTCGTGACGACGCATCTCGGGTACCTGGAGGCATCTGACCGGCTGGACCCGCGCATCCCGGTTCTGATGAGTGTGCAGCACAAGTTGGCGGGGCTGATACGAGGGGAGGACGGGCCATGACTGAGGGCACGGCGTTGTACTCGGAGGCCGAGGCCTCGGCGGCGGAGGCGTTCATCGGCAAGCACAGTCGAGGCGTCGAGCCTGAGACCGGGGCGGCTCTGGCGGTGGTCGCGGCCCTGGCAGATCAGGTCGCGGCCCGGGCTGCGCTGCGAGACGACATGATCCGGGCTGCCGTCCGCCAGTTCGGGGCGTCGCAGCGTCAGATCGCGGACGCCGCCGGGCTGGACCGCTCTACGGTCGCCCGGATACTCAAAGCCAATACAGGCACCCGTGTCGCGGCGGAGAAATTGGATGGCGATGGATCAGGGTCTGCACAAGCCTGAAAACCTTAGCCGATAGAGATACTTCTGGGATTACAAATGCTTCGTCGGCAAGACCCCGGTCCCGCTTACCGGCAACCCCAGGGTCAAGACCGGGGGCCGCTGGACCTTGACGAGTTCCGGCGCAACGGGCACCGGATGGTCGACTGGATCGCCGACTACCTGGCCGGCTTGGACCGGCGCCCGGTGCGCGAGCCGGTCGAGCCCGGCGAGGTGGCGGCCAAGCTGCCCGACGAGGCCCCCGAGCGGCCCGAGCCCTTCGACCGGATAATGGCCGACCTAGACGAGATCGTGGTCCCCGGCCTGGCCCACTGGCAGCACCCCGGCTGGTTCGCCTACTTCCCGGCCATGTCGTCGCCGCCGTCGGTGCTGGGCGAACTGGCCTCGGCCGGGCTGGGGGTGCAGGGGATGCTGTGGTCCACCGCCCCGGCCGCCACCGAGATCGAGTCCCGCGTCCTGGACTGGCTGGCGGGGGCCATGAGCCTGCCCGAGAGCTGGAAGACCACCGGCGCCGGGGGCGGGGTCATCCAGTCCAGCGCCTCGGACTCCACCCACGCCGTCCTGGTGACGGCCAGGGAGCGATGCCGGCAGCGAACGGGCGCGGCGGCCGAGTCGATGGTGGTCTACGCCTCCGGCCAGGCCCACTCGTCGGTGGAGAAGGGGGCCCGTATGGCCGGATTCGGCCACTTCCGGGCCATTGAGACCGACGAGGCGTTCGCGGCCCGCCCCGACGACTTGGAGCGGGCCGCGGCCGCCGACCGCCGGGCCGGGCTGGCCCCGGCCTTCGCCGCCTCCACCGCAGGCACCACCGCCACCACCGCGGTGGACCCGCTGCGCCCCATGGGCGAGGCCGCCCGGGCCGAGGGCATGTGGCATCACGTGGACGCGGCCTACGCCGGGTCGGCCATGATCTGCCCCGAGATGCGGGGGCACCTGGACGGGCTGGAGCTGGCGGACAGCTTCACGTTCAACCCCCACAAGTGGCTGGCCACGAACTTCGACTGCTCGGTGTTGTGGGTGGCCGACCGCCGGCCCCTCATAGAGACCATGTCCATCACCCCCTCCTACCTGCGGGACGCGGCCACCGAGTCGGGGAAGGTGATCGACTACCGGGACTGGCAGGCACCCCTGGGCCGGCGGTTCCGGGCCCTGAAGCTGTGGTTCGTGCTCCGCTCGTTCGGCCTGGAGGGTCTGCGGGCCATGATCCGAGCCCACGTCGGCTGGGCCCGGTCATTGGCCGAGCGGATCGGTGCCCACCCGCGCCTGGAACTAGTCGCCCCCGTCCCCTTCGCCCTGGTGTGCTTCGCCCACACCGCCGGCAACGAGGCCACCGACGCCCTGGCCTCCGCCATCAACGCCGAAGGCCACTCCTACGTAACCACGGCCACCGCCGACGGCCGCCGCCTCATCCGAGCCTCAATCGGCTCCACCTGGACCACCCGCCCCCACGTAGACCGACTCTGGACCTCAATCCAAGCCAACGCCGAGAGGATGTAACCCATGCGTGACAATCCGATGCGGGAGCGCTGGGCCGCGGGCGAGCCCGCCCTGGGGGCCTGGCTGTCGGTACCCAGTTCGTTCTCGGCCGAGATCGCGGCCCGGAACCGCTTCGACTACCTCTGCATCGACACCCAGCACGGCCTGAACGACTACAGCGACACCTGGCAGATGCTCCAGGCCGTCAACCTGGGCTCGGCCACCCCGGTGGTGCGGGTCCCGTGGAACGAGCCGGGCATCATCGGCAAGAGCCTCGACGCCGGGGCCCGGGCGGTGATCGTCCCCATGGTCAACACCGCCGACCAGGCCGCGGCCGCGGTGCGGGCCTGCCGGTACGCCCCCGACGGGTCCCGCAGCTTCGGCCCGGCCCGGGTCATCCGCCAAGAGGGGCCCGACTACTTCGAGCACGCCAACGCGGACACCGCCGTGATCCCCATGGTCGAGACGGCCGAGGCGGTGGGCAACCTCGACGAGATCCTGTCGGTGCCGGGGGTGGACGCCATCTACGTCGGCCCGTCGGACCTGTCGGTGAGCCTGGGCCTGCCCCCGGGCAACAACGACGGCACGCCCGCCTTCGACGAGGCCTACGCCGCCATCCTCGACGCCTGCCGCCGCCACTCGGTGGTGCCCGGCTGCCACACCACCGCCTCGCTGGGGCCGAAGCGGGTGGAGCAGGGGTTCGGCATGATCACCGTCACCAACGATACGGTGGCCCTCACCCGGGCCCTGGGCGAGGACCTGGCCGCCGTCCGGGGGTCGGCCCCCGCCTCCTCCTCCGGCTCGGGCTCGATCTACTGACTCCGGGAGACGGGAGCGGCGCCATGGACTTCGAGTTCTCCGAGGACCAGTTGGACTTCGCCGCCGCCGTGGAGGACTTCCTCGACGACCGCCACGACCCCGACGTGTTCGACCCGACCCGGGAGAACATGGCCCAGATAGTGGACACCCCGGCCCGGCGGGCCTTCATGCGCGAGCTGGGGCGACAGGGGTGGCTGGGCATCACCTGGCCCGCCGAGCACGGCGGCGACGACGGCGAGGGCGTCTACGAGTACATCCTCAACGAGGCGCTGGCCGAGCGGGGCGGCCCCCAGATCGGCAAGGGGGTGGGCATCATCGGCAAGACCCTGATCGCCCACGGGTCCGACAAGCTCAAGGCGGAGTTCCTGCCCAAGATCCTCAAAAACGAGGTGGAGTTCGCCATCGGCTACTCCGAGCCCGAGGCCGGCTCCGACGCCGCCTCCATGAAGCTGCGGGCCGAGCGCCACACCGCCGAAGACGGGACGACCGGGTGGCTGCTCAACGGCCAGAAGACCTGGACCACCTCGGCCCATTTCGCCGAGTGGTACTGGGTGGGGGCACGCACCGACCCGTCCAACAAGCACATGGGCATCACCTTGATGCTGGTCCCGCTGGACCAGGAAGGGATCACGGTCAGGGGCATCTGGACCATGGGCGACGAGCGCACCAACGACGTGTTCTTCGACGACGTGTTCGTGCCCGACGACTACGTGGTGGGCGAGGTGAACCACGGATTCCGCTACATCAGCCAGGCCCTGGACCTGGAGCGCTTCACCATGTTCACCTTCTCCCCCATCCGCCAGCGGCTCACCCTGCTCACCTCCTATGTGCAGGTGGCCGAGCGCGACGGCGAGCCGCTGCGGGACGACCCCCGCATCCGGGCCCGGCTGGCCAACCTGCACGCCGAGGCCGAGGCGGCCCGGGGGCTGGGGCTGAAGTTCGTGGCCGAGTCCATGAAGGTCGAGAAGGCGGTGAAGGAGGGGGCCGAGGGGTTCCAGCCCCCGACGGTGGCCGCCTCGGAGTACAAGCTGTTCGCCACCGAGTTGTCCAAGAAGCTGGCCGACGCGGCCATGGACATCGCCGGTCCGGGCTCCCAACTCCGGGTGAACACCGAGGGGGCCCCCATGCGGGGCCGGTCGGAGTCGACCTACCGCTACACGGTGATCGACACCATCGGCGGCGGGTCCTCGGAGGTCCAGAAGAACATCATCGCCCGGCGGGGCCTGGGCCTGCCCAAGAACTTCTGACCGGCGCCGGAGTTGGGGAGGTGACCGCCGCCGCTGCCGTTGACGGGGCCGGCGCCGGCACCCTGGCCGGGGTGGTCGCGGAGTGCCGGAGGTGATCGCCGCCGCCGCTGTTGACGGGGCAGGCAACGGCGCTTTGGCCGGGGTCCGGGTGCTGGATCTGGCCTCGGTGGGACCGGGGGCCCGGGCCACCCGGGTGCTGGCCGACTACGGGGCCGAGGTGGTGAAGGTCGGCCCGACCCCCCGGCGGGGCGGGGCGGTGATCGCACCGGAGTTCTGGGCCTACGGCGGGCATCGGGGGATGCGGCGGGCCAGGATCGACCTCAAGGCCGACGCCGGGCGGGAGGCGTTTCTGGCCCTGGCCGCCGGGGCCGACGCAGTGGTGGAGAGCTTCCGGCCGGGGGTGGCCGACCGACTCGGCATCGGTTGGGATCACGTCTCGGCGGTCAACGAGCGGGTCGTCTACTGCTCCACCAGCGGCTACGGCCAGACCGGGCCCCGCCGAAGCTGGGCGGGCCACGACCTCAACTATCTGGCCGTCTCCGGCTACCTGCACTGCAGCGGCCGCCGGTCCGGCGGGGCCCCGGCCCTGCCCGGCGCCACCGTGGCCGACGCGGCCGCGGGCGGGCTGCACGCGGCCATGGCGGTGATGGCCGCCCTGCTGCGGCGGGAGCGCACCGGGGCCGGGGCCCGCCTCGACGTGTCGGTGGCCGACGGCGCCTTCGGGCTCATGGCCCTGTTCGCGGACGAGCACCTGGCCACCGGGGTCGAGCCTGGCCCGGGCCACTCCGTGCTCACCGGCCGCTACGCCTGTTACGACCTCTACCGCTGCGCCGACGGCCGGTATCTGGCGGTTGGGGCCATCGAGGCCGTCTTCTGGCGGAACCTGTGCCGGGCGCTGGGCCTGGAGCGCTACGCCGAGGCCCAGCACGACGACGCCCTCCAGGACGAGATCAGGACGGCGGTGGCGGCCCGGCTGGCCGAGCGGGACCGGGACGACTGGGTGGCGGAGCTGGGGCCGGCCGACTGCTGCGTGGCCCCGGTGAACACCGTGTCCGAAGCGGTGGACGACGAGCAGTACCGGGCCCGGGGCTTGGTGGTGGAGGCCGAGCACCCGGTGAGGGGGGCCTTCCGCCAGACCGGACCGGTGTGGGCCGGCACCCCGGCCCCCGACGGGCCTTATGCGGTTCCCGACGAGACGGCCACCGACACCGCCGAGCTGCTGTCAGCCGCCGGATACGACGAGGACCGGGTAGCCGAGCTGACCTCCGCCGGGGTGATCGCCTGATGGCTCCCCACCCCGAAGACGGGTCCGGGGCCAAGGCGGCCGGGGCAACCAGGGACAGAGCCGCTGGGTCCGCTGGGGCAGCCACTGCCCGAGGCGGGGCGGCCGGAGCGGTCCCGGATGATCTGCCGGTCGAGGTGGCTGAGATGATCGGGCGGCCCTGTTACCCGGCCACCGCCGACTTCGCCGCCGAGTCGGGCTACGGCTGGAACACCCTGGCCGCCACCGAGAACCCCAACCCGCTGTACTGGGACCGGGCAACAGCCGACGAGCTGGCCGGGGGGCCGCTGCTGCCGCTGTCCACCCTGTCGCTGTGGATGCGGCCCCACCGGTGGTCGCCGGGGGCCGAGGGCGAGCAGGTGGCGCTGCAGGTCCACTTCGACCTCAAGCAGCGCCTGGGGCTGCCCGAGGCCATCATGAGCGATAACGCCCTGGTGTTCCACGAGCCGGTCCGGCCCGGCGACGTGATCAGCCACCGCCAAGTGCTGCGGTCGGTGAGCGGCGTGAAGACCACCGGCCTGGGAACCGGCCGCTTCTGGGTGATCGACGTGGAGTACCGCAACCAGCGGGGCGAGCTGGCAGGGGTGGAGTCCTACACCGGCTTCGGCTACCGCCGCCCGCCGGAACCCGACCCGGAAAGCGCAGAGCCGGAGGAGGCCAGGCCGTGACCGCCGCCGACCCCCAGGTGGGCCAGGGCCGGGCCGAGGGGCAGGCTGAACTGTGACCGCGGACCCCCAGGTGGGCCAGGGCCGGGCCGAGGGGCAGGCTGAACTGTGACCGCGGACCCCCAGGTGGGCCAGGGCCGGGCCGAGGGGCAGGCTGAACTGTGACCGCGGACCACCAAGGGGACCGAGCCGGTTCGGTCCGGGCCGCCGCCGGTGTGGTCTTCGACCGGGTGGCGGTGGGCGACGCCCTGCCCCCCCTGGCCTGCGACGTGACCGCCACCACCGTGGTTCTGGGGGCGCTGGCCAGCCGGGACTGGCGGCCCATGCACCACGACCACCGCTTCGCCGTCGAGCGCAACGGCACCCGGGACATCTTCTTGAACACCCCCAACCAGGCTGCCTGGTTCGAGCGGTTCGTCACCGACTGGACCGGCCCCCGGGGCCGGATCGGGCGTCTGGCCTTCCGGATGCGCCAGCCGGTCTGCCCCGGCGACCGCATGGTGATCTCGGGCTCGGTGACCGCCTTGGAGACCGACGGCGCCGGGTGCGGCTGGGCCGAGGTGGACCTGGCCCTGACCGTGGGCGAGACGGTCTGCTCCACCGGCTCGGCGCGGGTGGCGCTGCCTACGGACGACGGTGACAACCCCTGGACCCGCCGCAGCGACGACTGGAGGCCCGCGCCATGTTGAACCTCGACTTCACCCCCGCAAGGCAGCCCACGGATACCGTCGAACTCCGCAACCGGAGGCCCACGCCATGCTGAACCTCGATTTCACCCCCGAGCAGGACATGCTGCGAGAGGCGGTGCGGGGCCTGTGCGGGCGGCTGTCGCCCCTGGAGCGGGTGCGGGAGTTGGAGGACGATCCCGACGGCATCGCCCGGGAGCTGTGGGACCAGCTCGGCGAACTGGGCCTGTGCGGCCTGATGGTGCCCGAGTCCCTCGGCGGGTCGGAGATGAGCCTGATCGACGGGGTGGTGGTGTACGAGGAGCTGGGCCGGGCCCTGGCCCCGGTCCCCCACTTCGTGAGCTGTGTGCTGTCGGCCGCCGCCATCGTCGCGTCCGGCAACGGGCCAGCGGACCTGCTGGCCGAGATCGCCGCCGGAGCGGCCATCGTCACCCCGGCCTGGCTGGAGCCCGAGAGCGGCTTCGGGCCAAAGGGGGTGAGCCTGACCACCGCCGAGGCCGGCGCCGACGGAGGGTTCAAGTTGGACGGGGTGAAGCTGCATGTGGCCTTCGCCGCCGCGGCCGACCATCTGCTGGTGCTGGCCCGCACCGGCCCGGCCCCCGCCGAGGTGGACCTGTTCTTGGTGCCCGCCGGCGCCGACGGGGTGGCCATGGAGCAGTGCCTGTCCATCGCATCGGACGCCCAGTACGCAGTCACCTTTAACGAAGTGGCCGTGTCGGCGGAGTCCCGGCTGGGGGCGGCCGGCACCGGCTGGAGGATCTGGGAGCGGGCCATGGCCCCCGCGGCCATCCTGGCCGCGGCCCAGGCGGTGGGCGGGGCCGAGCACGCCCTGGAGATCACCGCCGAGTACGCCCGCAACCGCCGCCAGTTCGGCAAGGCCCTGGCCGAGTTCCAGGCCATCTCCCACTACCTGGCCGACGCCCGCACCAACCTGGACGGGGCCCGGATTCTGGTCCACCAGGCGGCCTGGGCCCACTCGACCGGCCGCGACACCAACCGCCTGGCCCCGATGGCCAAGCTGTTCGCCTGCCGGGTGTTCCGCGACATCACCGCCATGGCCCAGCAGGTGTTCGGCGGCGTCGGCTTCACCGTCGACTACGACATCCAGCTCTACTTCCGCCGGGCCAAGCAACTCCAGTTGAGCTGGTGGGACACCGCCACCTGCGAAGACGGGATCGCCAACGCCATCCTCGGCCCCCGTTCAACCAGCCGAACCTGATCTTCCCCGGCGAAGCTTCCTCACCCACCCCCGCCGGCAGATCCTGTCACCGGGGCGGACGCCGTTGCCAACGCGGCGCCGGACCCAGCCGCCGCACTGCCCTCCGGTTCGGTGCCCGAAGACGGCTGACCCTCCGATGAGGGTTCGTACCGCCGACCGCATGATGGGCAAACCGCCGACGGTGGCCCGGAAGGCGGCTGACCGTCCGACGGGGGTTCGTCCAGCAGTTCCCAAGGATAGAGAAAGTCGGAGGGTTTGATCGACTTGGGTGCCTCCACATCCGGCCACCAGTAGCTGAAGCCTCCCCCCTTAATCGGACGAACTTGGACCTGCGCCCGGCGCTCGGCGCGGCGCTTGGCTCGACGCTCAGCCCTCTCGGAGCGATTGCCAAACATCAGTCCTCCTTCTCCGCGCTTGACAGGACTCTAGCCGCCAGCACATCGCCGAACCGGGCCGCTCTCAGCCAGCGACTGGCAGCGACCAGATGGACTCTGGCGGGCGGAACATCCCGTACCCTTGGGCCTTGCTTCCGCGGTCCACGGCTGAAGCCATGATGCGGGTGATGCCCCAGCCTTCGTATCTGGCACCCATGTCGGCTACGCGTGTGGGGCTGAGCGGCGCTGACACGGCCGCCAACAGCGCCCTCACTGCTGGGGCTGATGCGGGCGGTGACCACAGCGGCCACATGTACGACTCTCTCGACTTTCCGGCACCGGGTTGGTCGCGGAACCCCAGGGTGAGCGCCCGCCCGGTTGTGGCGCGGGGCGGGTAGTACGCGAAGACCGGGTGAAACGACAAGCCGAGCACGCCGAGCGCTTCAAGCCCGATGTTGCGGATGATCTTCTTCTCATCGGCGGGGGCTTCGCCCGACAGGGCGGCCACCCGGTCCACTGACTGACCCCATCCGAGCGACTTCTCGGTGGTCTCTTCGCCAGCGTATGGATCTTCCATCGCTTCAGCCAGGTGGGCACCTGTGCATGACGCCAGCAATCGGTCGCGTATTTTTTTGATGAAACCCTGCTTGCCAGCGGTGAAGTCCCAGGCGGTGGGTTTCGCTTTCTTGTCCTGGGTCTTGTCGTATGCGCCTTCGGCGGTGAGGCATGCCGGCATCTTGTCACCATGCGAAGGATCGAGGAACGACTTAGTATCCGCCCGGTCCGTGAACTTGACGTCTTCGATAGGTTTGCCGTCGATCTTGTAGGCCATCGCCGGGGAGTCGCTCAACTTTCTGAGGGCCGCCAGCGCCTGGTCCGCGATCTGCTGGATCGTGAACCTGTCGTCGACCACGGCGTGAGTGCCGTCCCACCACAGCCTCGGCGGGTCGGGTTGTCCGTCGTATGCCGCCAGTACTCCTAGACCAGCGAGGAAGCCGTCGGGGGTGTCGCCCCGCAGCCCCGGCAGGTGCGTGCCCTCGCTCATGTCATCTGCCCTTCCTCGGGCTTGACCGGGTTGCCAGCACTGGCCTGCCAGTCGGCCATTCTGAGGACGGCTTCCATCCACGCCAGCCCGTAGTAGCCGTAGCGCCCGGCCAAGGCGTCGAACCGGTCGACGCACTCGAACGCGAACCGCCCGCCGCCGAGGTCGGCGGTGTCGCAGGCCATGTCGCAGCCGTCCATCCGATACTCGACCCGCCGGGGATTGGGGTCGGTGAGCGTCCCCGGAAGCGGCCGGCCGTAGCCGTGGTGGGATCCGATCAGGTGCAGCACCAAGTCCCAGTCGGCCCCGGCCTGCTCGGACACCTCGCGGATGTGCGAGTCGGATTCGGCCATGGCGACGCTGAGGCTTTCGTGGCGGACCGGCGGGAACCGGCGCTGGCCGGGCCGCGCGTCCGGCGGCGATTTGGCCAGCAGCACCCCATCGGCGGCCAGTTCCGCAGTGTCGCCGCCGGTGATCGCCTCCTGCCATCTGAGGTCAGCTTTGCCGATGTCGTGCAGCCGGGCCGCCCACACCATGCTGGCCCGGATCGACGGCGGGAACCCGAGGCTGTCCGCGAACGCCGCCGCCGTCTGGGCCACTTCTTCTAGATGGACGTCAAGGGTGACCGCCGAGCCGGTGAACGAGTCGGATTCGTCTGACCCGTCAAAGGCGGCGGTGTCTGACGCTTCGGTTTCGGGGGTTTCGATCCTGCAGGCGGCAACCCAGCACCCGGCGTCTTCCAAGTAGTCATCGCTTCGCCATTCGCCGGCGGAGAGGAGATAGGCGGCGGCTTCGCGGGCCCATAGTTCGACGGCGTTCTGGGCCACATCACTGAGCGCCGACTCGATCTCGGTCTTGCGGTCGGCATCATCGTCCTCTTCACCGCCGGGAGGCGCGGGTGCCTTCGGGCATCCGCCTTCTGGCATATAACGCTTCATGCGGCGCTCGTCGAGCGTGAGCACGGCTCTGCCGTAATCAAACTGGGCGCGGTCACCGAGGTCTTCGGGGGCGTGTTCTGGGCTGGACGCTGCCGGGTCCCATGTGCCGTCTTGGATGCCACCGGCTGAGGGTTTGACGATCACCACGTCGCCTGGCTTGATGTCGCGGGCCGATTTCACGGGCCGCGGCTTTTTGCCGAATCCTCTCCATTTCACGCACCCAAACGCGGCGGCAGCACTGTCCGCGTCAGCGCCGGAGGGAGCCGCGGCGTCCACATCGGCCACCGATGACTCCGCCTCCTCCTCCAGCCACCCGGCGATCCATCTCTTGGCCGCCCAGCGCGGTGCCGCTAAGAACTCGGCTGTCCGGGGCGGGACCAGCCTCAGGGCTTCGGGCGAGTGGTCTTCTCGCCAACAGATCGACACATCCGTGTCGACCGCGGCCCCGATGCCGTGGAGGAAATCACCCGACGCCGGGTCAGACGCCGGGGGGCGCAGTGTCTCGGCCCACGCCTCCAGATGCACCGCCTGGACCTGCGGGGCGTCGAGCTTCGGGGCCTCGGGCCAAGGGCCCGCGGCGGCCCAGAAGCCGAGGTCGACGGTGAGCATCGTCACCGTCTTGCGACCCACCTTCTGGGTCACGGCCTGCGGGCAGGCGTTCAGATGATCCCATGTCGCCATAGCCGCCCCGGCGTAGACCAAGTCCTCTTTGGCGCCGCCGAGTATCCACGCCTGGGGGTTTCCGCCGCCAGACCGCTCGGCGTAGCGGCCAGCCCGGTCCAGCCGCCCGAACCTCTGACGGAGGCTGTCGGCGAGGGCGCATTCGGTGATCATCGCGTCGAAGTCGAAGTCGGCACCGACCTCGATGGTCTGGGTGGCAACCACCACGTCAGGCCGGGTCCCGGGATCGCGGGTCGCGCCGTCTCTGGAAAGGGCGGCGACTTCGGCCACCCGCTCCACGGCGGTGGCCTTGTCCAGCGGGCGCATCCGGCCTGTGAGCAGATGCGACGTGTAGCCAGCGGACTGGATATGGCGGTGAATGGCCCGAGCGGCGGCAACCGTGTTGACGACAACCCCGACGGTCCGGACCGCGAGGTTACCGTCTAGCGACGCGACGATGTCGGCGGCGCTTCGCGCCACTTTCTGGGTGTTCTCCGCCCTAACCGCGGCCCTGTCGCGCGAGTTCTGGGGCACCTTCTTGTGGGGGACCTTGACCAGCGTCACATCTGTGGCGGTTTGCAGCCGCGGTTTGAGGCCGGGCTCATCGCGTTCCTCAGGTCTCAGGGCAAACCGGGTGCGGCTGCTCCCGACGGGGCCGGGGGTGGCCGACATCTGCACGACCCCGAACCGGTCGGGCAACGACGGCCACCTCTCCGCGTTGCCGCGCTTGCGGCTGTCGGCGGCGAGCGCTCCCTCGATCGTGTCGTAAAGCGGCTTGCTGGTGTGCATCTCGTCCAACACGACCAGGCAGTCGTTGGCGGCGAGCCCGGCGTGCATGGACCGGGTCCGCTGGGAAACCCCGTAGCCGCGGTGCAGCAGCCGAGACCCGAACTGGTCGATGGTGGACACGGCCACCCAGGGCCGGTCGGGGGGATGGCGGGTCCAGTCGTCGGCTAGGACCTTGCCACCGCGCAGAGCAGACATGCCCACCAAGTCGGGGCTGTCGCCGGTCACCGCCCGGGTCATCGCTCGGAGGCTCTCGGCCACGGCCCCTACAACCCCGCCGTCTGAGCGTTCCACCGCCCGGCGCAGCCGGGCGTTGATCTTCGCGACATGGGTGTAGACCTCGTCGACAACGATGCGACGGTTGATCACCCAGACGAGCCGCCGGGGGGATATTTCGGGCCGGGCGGCCAAAGCGAAGATCGCGATGTCGGCCACCGATGTTTTCCCGGACCCGGTCGGGGCGTCGATCACGTCCGGCCAGCCGTCGCCATCCACGACTTCGACGGCCAGCCGCCCCTGCCACTGCCACGGGCTGCGCCCGTGGACGGCTTCGTAGAACTCGGCGAAGTCGGCGCCTTCGAGCCTCCGGTCGGGTGCCGTGGTCATGGCGTTCTCCTAGCCGGCGGGTCGGCGGGGATCATCAGACCCATGCCTCGGTAGCGGCCGGCACCGACCACCAGCGGCCCGACAACCGGGCGCGGGAACGTGATGCGGGCGTGGACGAGGGTCTTGGCCATGCGGTTCTTGCCCTTGCCCCGCACGAAATGCGGGTGGCCTTTGACCGGATGCGCCCCTTGGGCTAAGGGGCTGATCGACAGCCGTATCTCGGCGGGTTCGGGCAGCCCGAGACGGTCTTGGAGATGCGCGGAGAGCATGTTCTTGGCTCTAGCCCAGGCTGCGGGGGTGCCGCCGCTCGCCAGCTTGCCCGGCGAGCGGGGTAGCACTACCGGTATGGCGCTAACCCAGATGCTGGCACCTTGCCCGCCGCCGGACCAGCGCCGCTCGCTCAGGGCCGCCGCCTTGACCGGACCTTTGACGCGCTGGACATTCAGTGCTCTGCCCGCGAACGCGAGGGGCCTGCCGGAGCGGTCCCAGGCAACCGCGGCTTTCTGAGTCCATTCCCACACCTGCTCGCCGACGGCGTAGGGGACCCTGATCTCGATCCCCTTGATCTGCCCGTCGGCGTGGGCGGACCCCACGAAAGGGAGCGCCAAGAACATCGGATGCTCCACCTCGGCCGGGCCGCCGCCGGGCCGGTGTCCGGCGATTAGCTCCATCACGTCCTCCGGGCAGCCCTCCGGCATGTGGTGGAGCAGAGCGCCCAACGCGGCCTCGGTGACCGCCGCCGTGTCTGACAGATGCGCTTTGCCGCTGCCGGGGCCGACCCGGAAGACCAGCCGCCATGCTTCTGTCAATGTCCGGTCGGGGCTGCCGCTCGGGCGGCCCGTGTCCGGGCCGGTCGAATAGTGGACATGATCGGCACCCGGCCTGGGGCCCCGCCCGTCCACTTTCTCGGCTTGCCACGCCCGGTGGTAGCCCACCAGCTCGGCCAGAGTGCCGGGTCGGGCCGATCTCAGCATGCGGACGCCGGGGCCCGGCCCCCCGACCGGGGCCCACCTGTCCAAATCCGGGTCGGGCGGCGTGCCCGCGGGCAGCAGGCGGCACACCACCCGCGACGATGAATGCCCGAGCCGCACCACCCGCCCGGCGAGCACATCCAGCGCCGTCCGAGTGGACGCATCCGGTTCGGGGCTCTCCCAGGCGAACTGGAACTTGGCCCCGTCCACCCGCACCTCGGGGAAAGTGCGGTCGTGGCCGACCCGCCCGGGGAACGTGTATTTGCCTATGTCCTTGCCGTCGGGCAAGTAGCCCGGCGGCACGTAGCGGGTGACGACTTCGTCCAGGGCCTGCGGGTAGGCGCTCTCGGGCACGAGGACCGCCGGGGGCGGCTGGCCTTCCAGCCATTCCAGGGCCGCCGTCTCGGCGGGGTCCTCGCCGCCTTCGCCCCATTCGTTGACCATCGCCTCGAACAGCCGGAACGGATGGGGCGGCCATTCCGGTGCGCCGCGGCGGTTGAAGTCGGTCGCGCTGTAGACCCCGCCGAGGGTGAGATGGACGTCCACGACCAGCATGGCGGTCAGCCCTTCTTCTGGCCGGTGAGGGTGAGCCAGCGGTTCTCTGACTGCCGCTGGTCGTTGTCGGCGAGGATTTTCACCAGGCGGTCCGACGGGACGAACCGCAAGTGCTCGCGGCTCCATCCCAGCCCGGCCTTCTCGGCGGCAGCCGCGGCTTCGCGGACCAGCCGCTTCGCGTCGTCGGGGGTGACGGTCACCGTCTTGACGTCCGCGAGGCACTTGCCCACGACTTCGATCTGCGGCCAGTCCTCGGGCACGAGATCGCAGCCCGACCTCAAGTGATAGCCCGTTTCCTGCTGCAACACGAACGCGGCGACGCCCAAGGCGGCGAGAGCGGTCCGGGCCGCGTCGGCGGCCTGAGCCCCGGCCTGCCCGAACCGCAGCTTGCGCAGCCCGGCCATGGACAGATCGAACACCTGCTCGGCGTATGCCATCCTCACGCCGCCCGGATGCTCCGATTCTGTGCCTTCCTTCACCAGTGAGGGCGTCACGTTGCCGTGGTTCACGTCGGAGGGCTTCAACTCCTTCGGCTCGGACTTGCCGTCTTTACCGCGCCACGCTTTGTCCTTGTCGTCGGTCCAGGCCGGACCGTTCTTGTCCTCCGGCGCGTAGATCGGCCCTACGCCGATCTGGATGCCGAAGGGGTCGATCTTGCTGTTGCTGCCGGGGACCCGGCTCACATCGAACCCGTCGATCCGGGATGTGTACAGCCGCTCGCTCTTGGCCCCCAAGCCGAACCGGCGGCCCGTGGAATCCCAGTAGCCGAAGACCAGGCTGTGGGGGCAGTGCCGGAAGATGGCGCTGACATCGGCCTTGCCCCCGGCGTCGATCTCCTTCCACAGTTCGGTTTGCTCGAACGGTGTGCCGTCGGGGAACTCCGAGTCGCGGAAGTAGCCGTCGAAGAGCCTGTGCGATGCCTCCAGCGCCGTCAGGCGGCCATCATGGGCTACTCCGGTGCCAGCCAAGTCGATGTAGGGGACCGGGAAGTCCATTTCGTTGCCGGAGGGTTCGGCGGCCCCGAGTTCGTGGGCGGCCAGCAGCGCTTCCTCGGACCGGTTGGCCTGTGAAGCCACCGAGTCCAGAGCAATCGTGTCCACCTCCTCGCCGTTGACCTTCGCCTTGCCTACGGCGTACTTGCCGCCCTCATAGGTGGGGGGCATCACTGGTGTTCCCTCGCCCGCGACCGGCTGCATCCGGACCCGGGCCCGGATCGCCGTCGCTTCCTTGACCGCTGCGCTCAGCGTTCCAAGCGTCAGTTCGGGGGTGGTCATTGGACTGCTCCTCCTTGTCTTGGTTGGGTTAGAGCGTCCCCGCCGCGGGCTTGAACCGCGGGGCCTGCCGACCGGGGGTGGTGATGGGATCGGGGCATGTTCGTCACGCACCTCATTGTCCCAGAGGGGTGTGACAGCCACCCCGGGCCGGGCCCGTGAGCCCGGGGGAAGCGGGGGGTGCTGTCGCCCGCCTGGCCCAGGACTCGATCCGCTCGGTGGAGGTGCTGGAGTACCCCGAGCTGGGCATGGAGGCGATCTGGAAGATCGAGGTGGAGGACTTCCCCGCCTTCATCGTCATAGACGACAAAGGCAACGACTTCTTCGCCGAGGTGTCCACCCCCGTCAAGCTCCGAGGCTGACCCTCTCGCAAGGCACAGCGGCTGTCACGGCACGGGCGGCTGTCACACCCGCTGGTTAGGTTCGCTGCCATGGCATCGAACACCGCCGCCAGCAGGGGCGGCCCATGGATCTGATCCCGATCCTCGTTGCGGCCGCGGCCGTCGTTCTGGCCGCGGCCCTGGGCGCCGCAGCCACGGCCTTCGTCATCAAAAGGCGGGTCCCCCCGGAGGCCCGCAGCCTGGTCTTCGAGCGCGAGCCCGCCGCGGCCGGCGTCCCGGAGAAGCGCTCGCCAGGCCGGGGCCGTCCGGCCCCGCTGCCCGAGTTGCCCGGGCCGCTGAGACCGGGCGCCGCCCACAGGCCCGACCCGGTGATGAGCCTCTACGTCAAACCGGGCCGCCAGGCCGCGGAGATCCTGATACTCGACGAGCGGGGCCTGCTGGAGTACGCCCGCATCGACGACGGCCCCCGCCACGGTGACGTGTACCTGGGCGAGGTAGTGGGGCCAGACCCCGGCGGCACCGGACTGTTCGTGGACATCGGCGAGGGCGCGAGGGCCTTCTTGGACCTCGACGGGAAGACAGCCGCCGGCCGCGAGCCCGGCGACCGCATCCTTTGCCGGCTGACCGGGCTGCCGAGGGAGGCCAAGGGCTACCAGGTGAGCGACCGGGTCGGGCTGAGGGGCCGCTACGTCACCCTGCTGCGGGACCGGCCCGACGTGATGGCCACCGGGAACCTCTACCAGCACCTCGACGACGCCGACGCCGCCCTGCTCAGCCGGAAGTGGAAGGAGCGCTGCGCCGACGGCGGCCGGGGCGTGATGGTGCGAGACGGCGCCGGCACGGCCAGCCGGGCCCTGTACGAGAAGGACTTCGGATACCTCATGGAGCGGATGCGGACAATCGAGCGCCGCCTCGAAGATCCTCGCAGCCCCGCGCCAGCCCGGCTCGACCATGCCAGCGTCCACGACGCGGCGCTCGAAGCAGTGCAGTCCGCCTTGGACCGCGCCGACGGCCTCTGCTCGGTGACGGTGGTGGGCGGGTGGCGCAGCAAGTTCATCGCCGACCTGAAAGCCCAGCGCAGCCGCAGCGGATCGGGCGCGCTGGCCTCGCTGAAGATCGCCCGCAAGAGCGTCTACGACCGCGGAGAGATCGAGGCGCCCCTTGACGAGATGCGAGGGAAGCTGGCCAAGCAAGCCGTGAAGGTGCCGTGCCGATCAGGGGCCAACCTGGTGATCGAGCAGACCGAGGCGCTGATCTCAGTGGACGTGAACAGCGCCGGGGCCCGCCGCCACGACGACGAGGACGACGAGGACTACGCGCTGAGGATCAACTCGGAGGCGGCCGACACCCTGGCCCGGGCGCTGCGACTGCTGAACCTCGGCGGGATCGTGGTGGTCGACTTCATAGACTTGGCCCATGACTCCGCCCGCGAGAGGCTGCGGGCCCGCGTCCGCCGGAGCTTCGAGCGCCACGAGCCGCTGCTGCGCCAGCCCGCCGAGATCGACCTCGGATCTGTCAGCCCAACCACCGGGGTGCTGGACCTAACCCGCCGCCGAGACGGCTACTCCCTATGGGAAGGGCCCAGTCGAGCAGGGTATAGTCTAGTCTGACTAGAACTACCCTGGAGGGCAGATGAGCGAAGCGGTGATCAACGTCTATGAGGCGAAGACGAACCTCTCGAAGCTGCTCGGACGCGTGGAGCAGGGCGAGGAGATCGTCATCGGTCGCTCTGGCCGCCCCGTCGCCCGACTCGTCGCCTACCGGCCGCGCCGAGCGCCAAGAGAGCCCGGCCGGCTCGCAGGCAGGATCGACATGGCCGATGACTTCGCCAACACGCCCGAATGGCTGATCGACGCCTTCGAGGCGAAGAGGTGAACCTGCTGCTCGACACCTGCACACTTCTGTGGTGGGTGGGCAGCGACCCAGTGTCGGCCGAGGCCGCCGAGGCCATCGCCAACCCCGACAACGGGGTTTGGGTGAGCGCCGCCAGCATCTGGGAGATCAGCATCAAGCAGTCGATCGGCAAGCTTGAAGTGCGCGGCGATCTCGACGCCGCCGTCGACGAGGACTTCGAGCCGTTGCCGATCAACGCCGCTCACGCCAGGCTGGCGGGGCGGCTGCCCCACCATCACCGCGACCCCTTCGACAGGATGCTGGTGGCCCAAGCCCAGGCCCAAGGCCTGACGCTGGTCACCCGCGACCGCGACATCCAAAAATACGACGCCTCGTTCCTGGCCTCCTAACCGCCTCCCAATGCCCCCCCCCCACTTCGGTTACGTATTGCCCGACAGGGGCGACGCCTTTCGCGTCCTCGAGGATGGGGAAGGCCTCCAAGAGACCGAGGCCGCGGCGGAAGCGGCTTGGGCGTAGGCGGCTCTGATGGTGGGGGCGTCTACGGCGGGGTCGGGGTCTATGTCGGCGCCGGCGCCTAGGGCCCAGGCCTCGGGGGCGTCGGCTAAGGGCAGGCCGACTTGGGCCGCGGCTTGGACGCAGGCACCCGCGGCCACGATCTCGGCTGCGGCGGGCACTCGGATCGGCTGCTGGGCCAGGTCGGCCGTCACCCGGCGGTAGGCAGAGCTGCGGGCGCCCCCGCCGACCAGATGCCACCGGCCCCCGGCGGCGGCGCCGGCCGCCCGCAGGGCGTCCACCCCGGCCAGCAGGCCGCACACCACCCCCTCGTGGGCGGCCCGGGCCAGATCGGCCCGGGTGGTGGCAGTGCGCAGGCCGTGGAGGGTGCCGGTGGCGTCGGGCCGGTTAGGGGTGCGCTCGCCGTCGAAGTAGGGGACCAGCACCGTCCCGGCCGCCCCCGGCGGGGACTCCAGCGCCGCGGCGGCCAGTCCGGCCGGGTCCAGTCCCAGCCAGGCCGCCACCGCGTCGGTGACCCTGGTGGCGTTGAGGGTGCAGACCAGGGGCAGATGGCGGCCGGTGGCGTCGCAGAACCCGGCCACCTGTCCGGTGGGGTCACAGGCCGGGTCCTCCGACACCGTGTAAGCGGTGCCCGAGGTGCCCAGCGACAGGGCCAGGTCGCCGGGTCGGAGCCCGAGGCCGAGGGCGGCGGCCATGTTGTCGCCGGTGCCGGCGGCCACCGGGATGCCGGCGGGCAGGCCGGTGGCGGCCGCGGCCTCAGCCGTCACCTCCCCGGCCGCCTCGGTCGGGCCGAGCACCCGGGGCAGGCATCGGGTCCAGCGGTCCGACCCACCCGGTTCGCTCAACCCGGCCGCCAGGGCCAGGAGGTCGGGACGGTAGCAGCCCGCGGCCGGGTCGTACCAGCCGGTCCCGGAGGCGTCGCCCCGGTCGGTGGCCCGGGCGCCGGTCAGCCGGAAGGTCAGGTAGTCGTGGGGCAGCATCAGGGCGTCGATCCGGTCGGCCAGGCCCGGCTCTCGCTCCACCAGCCAGGCCAGTTTGGTGACCGTGAAGGAGGCGGTCGGCACCGATCCGCAGGCCCGGGCCCAGGCTTCGGGGCCGAGCCGGTCCACCAGCGCCGCGGCCTGCGGGGCCGACTCGGTGTCGTTCCACAGCTTGGCCGGGCGCAGCGGCGACCCGGCCGCGTCCAGGACGACCAGCCCGTGCTGCTGGGCCGCCACCGACACCGCCGCCACCTCCGAGAGGCGCTCGCCGCACCGGCCCAGGGCCTCGGCCAGGGCGGTCCACCAGGCTTCGGGGTCCTGCTCGCTGTGGGGCGGCTCGACCGGCGGGTGGGGGGCCCGTCCCTCAGCGGCCAGGGTCCCGTCGTCGAGGCGGCGCAGCTCGACCTTGGTGGACTGGGTGGACGAGTCGATCCCGGCGACCAGCACCGTCAGCGCCCCCGCCCGCCGCGGCAGTCGGTCCCGGCGGACACGGCGACTGTCAGCGCATTGGCACCCCGCTGGTGTCGGTCGAAATCGGGGTCGATCCCGGCGGCCACGTCACCCAGAGCAGTCAGCGAGCCCGCTCGATATAGCGGTTGACCAGGTTCTCCAAAGCCTCCTGGCGGCCCGACGCCGGGGCGGGGTCGAGGTCGGCGTCGGCCACCAGCCGGTGCAGGTCGGCCAGCGACCGGCCGCCGGAGGCGATCGAGCGGCCCAGCTCGCCGTCCCAGCCCCGGTAGCGGTCGCGGCGCAGGTCCTCCAGGGCCCCGTCGGCCAGCATGGCGTGAGCGGCCAGCAGCGACCGGGCCAGGGTGTCCATGGCCCCGATGTGGCCGTGGAACAGGTCGGTCCGGCTGATCGACTGGCACCGCAGCTTGGTGTCGAAATTGAACCCGCCGGTGGTGAACCCGCCCGCCCGGAGTATCTCGTATACGCCGAGCGTCATCTGATCGACCGAGTTGGGGAACTGGTCGGTGTCCCAGCCCAGCCGGTCGTCGCCCCGGTTGGCGTCCACCGACCCGAAGATCCCGGCCGCGGCGGCCATGGCCACCTCGTGGGCGAAGTCGTGGCCCGACAGGGTGGCGTGGTTGACCTCGATGTTCACCTTCACCTCGTCGGCCAGGCCGTAGCGCTGGAGGAAGGCGTGGACGGTCTGGACGTCGTGGTCGTACTGGTGCTTGGTCGGCTCCTGGGGCTTGGGCTCGATCAGGACGGCCCCCTCGAAGCCGATGCGGTGCTTGTGCTCCACCACCAGGGTCAGGAACCGGGCGAGCTGGTCGAGCTCTCGGCCCACGTCGGTGTGCAGCAGGGTGTCGTAGCCCTCCCGTCCGCCCCAGAGCACGTAGTTGGCCCCGCCCAGGCGGTGGGTGGCCTCCAGGCAGTTCTTGACCTGGGCCGCGGCCCGGGCGAACACCTCGGGGTCGGGGCTGGTGGCGGCGCCGCCCATGTAGCGGGGATGCCAGAACAGCCGGGCCGTGCCCCACAGCAGCCCCACCCCGGTGCGCTCCATGGCCTCGGCCGCCTCTTCGACCATGGCCTGCAGGTTGGCGGTCTCCTCGGCGAAGGACTCGCCCTCGGGGGCCAGGTCGTGGTCGTGGAAGCAGAAGAAGTCCACGCCCAGCTTCTCGAAGAACTCGAAGGCGGCGGCCAACTTGGACCGGGCCGCGGCCATGGGGTCGGCCGACGGGTCGAGCCAAGGCCGGTCGAAGGTTCCGGCACCGAACACGTCGTTGCCGGGCCAGTTGAACGAGTGCCAGTAGCACACCGCCATCCGCAGGTGCTCGGCCATGGTGCGGTCGCCCACCTTCCGGTGACGGTCGTACCAGCGGAAGGTGAGGGGGTCGTCGCTGTCGGGGCCGGCGTAGCGGACCGGCTCGGTCACCTCGGTGAAGAACTCGCCCATGCGCCCGACCCTAGTTGCGGTCCCCGGTCGCGGTCATTCCGTTCTTGCCTAGTGCTGACTGACCTTGTCAGGGCCGGGCGGGTCCTGTCAGGGGATGGGCTCACCTTTGGGCCCTTGCCTTGTCCGGCCGACGGGTCCTGCCACGGGGTTGCCCCCTTTGGGCCCTTGCCTTGTCCGGCCGACGGGTCCTGTCACGGGCGCGGTTTTGCCGCGGGGCGGCAAAACCTTGCCCCCGTGCCACCCCCCGGCCTGGCGTTTTCGGCATTTGGGGACCCGCTCACCCGAACGCCCCCGTTCACTTCCAACCCCATGCCACCGCCGGGCCAAGCCCTCAGCATTCAAGAAGCCCGCTCACCCGAACGATCCGGTTCGCCCCGACCCCATGCCGCCGCCGGGCTGCTGTTCGGCGTTCGAGAATCTGCTCACCTGAACGACCCGATCCGCTTCCACTCTCATGCCTCCGCTGGCCAGGCGTACCGGCTGGCGAGTCCCGACCTGCTGTTGGAGATGTTTCAAATATATTTAAAGAAATTTAAGGAAATATTAAGATAAAGGGTGTGATTGTCTCACCCATGTGGTAGAGTGATCGTATGTTCACTGAAACGGTGGAATGCGTCAACGGGGGGCTAGCCCGGCTGCTGGAAGCGGTCCGGGCCGGGGACCTGCCGGCAGCCCGCCTGAAGGACCTGATCGCAGTCAGCCGGTCCTGGGAAGCCAAAGTGGCCGCCCTGCAGACCGACGCCGCCCGGTTGATCTCGGACCGGGAGGGACACGGCGACGGCGGGGCGTCGGTGCTGCGCGACCAAGCCGGCAAATCCAAGTCCCAGGCCCGCCGCAGCCTGGGCGCGGCCGAGGTTCTCGATGAGATGCCCTCGCTGCGCTCGTCGGTTGACTCCGGGGAAGTGCCGTTGGCCAACGCCGAGCGCCTGGCCGACGCCGCCCGGCGCACCGACCCTGCGGCGGTGGACTCCGCTTCTGATTTGTTGGCCATGGCCCGCGAGCTGCCGCCGGACCGGTTCGCCCGCGAAGCCAGCGCTTGGGCACAGCGCCACCAGTCGGACCACGGTCACGGCGACTGGGTCAACAAGCGCCGTCGCCGGTATCTCAAGACTTGGAAGCAACAAGACGGCATGGTCCGCCTCGACGGCCTGTTGGACCCCGAGACCGGCACCCGCATCTGCAACCGCCTCCAAGACGCCGCCGAAGAACTCCGCCGCCAAGACCAGCAAACAGCCCGCACCCGCGCCGCCGCCAACGGCGACAACCCCGACAGCGAGGACCGCCGATCATGGGACCAGCTCCGAGCCGACGCCTTGGACCTGCTCACCTCCGACGCCGCCGACGACGCCAGAGAACGCGGCGGCTCGGGCGGGCGGCCCAAAGCCGAGGTCATCGTGGTGGCCGACATCGGCACCCTCACCGGCGACGACCCCGCCGGACGCTGCGAGATCCCCGGCGCCGGGCCCGTGCCCCCCGAGGTGCTGCAGCGAATCGCCTGCGACGCCCAACTCACCGGGCTCCTCTTCAGCGACGGCAAACCGCTGCACCACGGAGCCACCGTGCGCACCGCCACCACCGCCCAATGGCGGATGCTCATCGCCCGCGATGGCGGCTGCATCGGCTGCGGCGCCGAACCCGGCCAATGCCAAGCCCACCACATCACCCCCTACGCCCACACCCGGCGCACCGACATCGAAAACCTCGTCCTCGTCTGCTGGCGCTGCCACCACAACATCCACGACCACCACTGGCAAGTCACCCACCACAACGGCAAACCCGCCCTCGAACCGCCCGACCCCCTGGTTCCGCCCGGCCCCGCGGATGGCCGACACCCCCACGACCAAAACCCCCGCGACCCCCGACGACCACGACCTGGCCACAGCTCGGCGCCGAGCCGCGGCCCGCAACCGGCCAGAGCCCGGGCCAAGCCGGCCCCGACCCGCCCCGGGTCACCCCACCCGGCCAACGACCCCGGCCCGCCCCGGCTACCAGCCCCCGCCCTCTTCCCGGTCTGACCACGCCAGGCCGGGGGGTGGCACGGGGGCAAGGTTTTGCCGCCCCGCGGCAAAACCGCGCCCGTGACAGGACCCGCCGGCCGGGACAGCGCGACCGCTAAAAGGGACCAACCCCGTGACAGGACTTACTGGCCGGGCAGACCGGCACCCCTGCTTAGGTGATGCCTCGCTCGAAGCCTTTGCCTAGCGAGCCGGGGGCTCGGTGGCGGCGGGCGAACAGGGCCATGGTGGCCAGCGTCACCACGTAGGGGGCCACGATTAGGAGCTGCGGGGTGAGCGTCACCCCGAACGCCGGGAGCGAGACCCGCAGGGCCTCCACCGAGCCGAAGAGCAAGGCGCCGCCGACGGTGCCGATGAGCGTCCATCCGCCGAAGATGACGGCGGCGATGGCGATGAACCCCCGCAGGGCGGTCATGTCGGGCGTGAAGCTGCCGATCAGCCCGATCGACAGGTAGCTGCCCGCCACCCCGCTCAGGGCCCCGCAGAAATACACGGCCTGGCGGCGGCGGCGCAGCACGGCGATGCCGCTCACGTCCGCGGCCTGCGGGTTCTCCCCCACCGCCTGCAGTTCGAGCCCCCAGCGGCTGCGATGGATGATCCACCACACCAGCGGGATCGCCCCGTAGAGGAGATAGAAGGGGGCCCGCTGCTCGAACAGCGCTCCGCCGATGATCGGGATCGAGGCCAGCCCGGGCACCCGGACCAGCGGGAACTGCTCGGGCCTCACATCGATCTCGGCGATGAGGAAGCTGGTCGCGCCCAGGACGAACAGGTTGATGGCCAGCCCCACCACGAACTGGTTGATCCGCATCCGGTGGCTCAGGTTGGCCTGGACCGACGCCACCATCACCGCGGCGATCACCCCGACGGCGAAGCCGGCGGAGGCCGACCCGGTGACGTGCGATCCGTAGGCGGCCGCGAACGCCGACCCCAGCATCATCCCCTCGACGGAGATGTTGAGCGTCCCCGCCTTCTCGGCCACCAGCTCCCCCAGGGCCGCGAACAGCAGAGTGGCGGCCAGCCGCACGCCGCTCTCGGCCAAGAAAGCAGCGTCGGCCATCATGTTCGGGCCACCGCGGTCTGCTCGGCCAGGGCCCGGCGCTGGCGGTGCTGCATGTACAGCGACGGCAGGGCCACGGCCAGCAGGATCAGGGCCTGCACCACCCCGACGATGCGGGGGCTGACCCCGGTGGAGGCCAGCACTCCCCCGCCGGCCCGCAGCGCGCCGTACAGGAAGGCGGCCGGGACGGCCAGGGAGGCCCGGGCCCCGGCGATCAAGGCAACTAAGAGGCCCTCCCACCCGTAGTTGCTGGAGAAGCCGTCGTTGACCCTGAAGGCGGTCCCGGTGAGCAGTATCCCCCCGGCCAGGCCGGCGAAGGCGCCCGAGGCCATCAGCGCCCCGGCCCCGACCGCCGTCGGCGATATGCCCGCCCGCTTGGCCGTCCGCTGGTTGAGGCCGACCATGCGCAGGTTGAACCCCCACCGGGTGCGGGCCAGCAGGAAGGCCACCACCAGCGCCCCGGCCAACGCCACGAGTATCCCGCTGTGCAGCCGGAACCCGGGCCCGCTGATCAGGGTCGGCAGTTGGCCGGCGGCGGGGAGCGGGTCGGACTGGGGGCTGGCCGACAACACCGAGCCCTCGGGCAGGGTCTCCTGCAGCAGCCAGGACCGGTTCACCGCGAACGACACCACCTGGAAAGCGACGAAGTTCAACAGCAGGGTGGTGATCACCTCGCTCACCCCGCGGCCGAACCGCAGACCGGCCGCCACGCCGGCCCACAGCCCCCCGGCGACGGCGGCCGACGCCAGGATCATCGCCAGCGCGACCGGGCGGGGCGCGACGACGGCCAGACCGACCGCGGCGCCGGCCATGGCCCCGATGGCGATCTGGCCCTCCTGGCCGATGTTGAGCAGCCCGGAGCGGACCGCGATCACCGCGCCCAGGGCGACGGCGAGGATGGGCCCCATGTGGTTGAGGGTGGCGACCAGCGCCACCCTGGACCCCAGGCTGCCCTCCACCATGGTGCGGAAGACGGTGGCCGGGGCGCTGCCGGTGACCGACAGCAGCAGGGCGGCGATCACGACCGCGCCCAGGATCGAAACGCCCAGCAGGGCGGCGAACAGGGCATAGCCCGACAGCGGCGGCCGAGGCGGCCGAGCAGGGACCGTCGCCGCGCGAGCGTCCGAGCCGGAGCCGACCACGGCGGCGGACAAAGTGCCCAAGCCAGAGCCGCCCGCGGCAGAATCGCCCACAGCGGTGGGGCCGCCCGAACCGGCAGCCGAGTCGCCCGCAGCCAGGCCGCTCGAACCGGCGGCGGAGTCGCCTGAATCGGTGGACGGGGTGGGCGTCACGCTGCCCTACCGCCCATGAGCAGGCCCAGATCTTCGAGGTCGACGTCTTCGCCGGGCATCTCGCCCACGATGCGGCCCCGGTAGATGACTGCGATCCGGTCGGCCAGCGCCAGGATCTCGTCGAGGTCGCTCGACACCAGCAGCACGGCCGTGCCCTCGGCCGCTGCGCCCCGCAAGCGGCCCCACAGGTACTCCATGGCCCCCACGTCGAGGCCGTGGGTGGGCTCGGCCGCGACGAGCACGCTCGGGCGGCTCGACACCTCCCGGGCCAGCACCACCCGCTGCTGGTTGCCGCCCGAGAGCGAAGCGAGCGGGGCGCTGAGGCTGGAGGTGGCGATGCCGAACTCGGCTACGAGCTGCCGGGCGCGGTCGTGGAGAAGGGCCCGGTCGATTACGCCGTTGCGCATGACCGAGCCGACGGAGTTGAGGACCAGGTTCTCCGCCACGGTCATCTCCAGCACGCAGCCCGAGTCGTGGCGGTCGGCCGGGATCACCCCCACTCCCGCGTCCAGCAGGGACCGCCCCCGACCGGGCTCCACCGCCTCTCCGCCAACCAGAACCTGGCCCGAGTCGGGCCGCATCAGATTGGACAGCACGTCCACCAGCGCGGCCTGGCCGTTGCCCTCCACCCCGGCCACCCCCAGGATCTCGCCCGCCGCCACCGAGAGGCTGAGGCCATCAAGCAAGCGGTGGCCGCCGGGAGCGGTGTAGCTGACGGCTCGCAGCTCAAGCGTCGGGGCCGCGCCATTCGACCCATCAACGTTCAGGCCACCGTCGTCCGACTCACCGCCGCCCGGCCCGGCACGGCCAGACTCGCCAACATCTGAGCCGCCGTCACCCGGTCCGCCTGCCGCCGCGGTCGAGGCCGGGGCCCTTCGGACGGACAGCGACACCTCGCGGCCCAGCATCGCCCGGGCCAGCAGGCTCGGAGTGGCGGCCGCGGCCTCCACCGTGGAGACCACCCGGCCGTCGCGCAGAACGGTGATCTCGTCCGCGGCCTCGAGCGCCTCGTCGAGGCGGTGGCTGATGAGCACGACGCCCCGGCCGGTCTGTCGGATCAGCTCGCGGAGGATGTCGAACAGGGCTTTGGACTCGGCGATGGTGAGCACCGAGGTGGGCTCGTCGAGGATCACCACTTCGGGCTCGCGGCGCAGGCACTTTACGATCTCCACCCGCTGGCGCTGCCCGATGGTGAGGTCGGCCACCCGGGCGTGGGGATCGACCTGGAGCCCGTACAGCTCGCTGATGCGCTCCACCTCGGCCACCGAGCGGTCGCGGTCCACCCGGCCGCTCTCGCCGAGGGTGACGTTCTTCCACACCGGCATCGGCCCGATGAGGCTGAAGTGCTGATGCACCATGCCGATGCCGCAGGCGGCCGCGGCGGCCGGGTCGGCGATGGTCGCCGCCTTGCCCCGCACCGCGATCTCCCCGGCGTCGGGGGCGACCACCCCGGCCGCGATCTTCATCAGGGTGGACTTGCCCGCCCCGTTCTGGCCCAGCAGGCCCCGGATCTGGCCGGGCTCTATGGCCAGGTCGACCCCGTCGCAGGCGGTGACCCGCCCGTAGCGCTTGGTGATCGAGCGCAGCTCCAGCAGCGGAGCCGCAGCCTCAGAGGCCACCGAACCGGTGCCGAGGGGCGACCAGGGCGGAGCCGCGCCTCGGATCAGCCGGCGATCTCGGAGCCGATCAGCGCGTTGACGTCGATCTCGCCGCCGCTGATGGCGGCCCGGACCTCGTCGAGGATCGCCTGCTCGCCGGCGGAGGCGTCGCAGATCGTGGCCCCCACCCCGGTGCCGGACCCGACTCCGTAGATGGCCAGCAGCTCGCCCTCGCTCAGGCCCCCGGACAGGAAGGACTGGATGATCTCGACCAGATACAGCGCCGGGTTGTACATGATCGACATGGTCATGAACCCCAGGTCGGGGATGCCGCACAGGTCCATCGACGTGGCCATGACGCCCACGCCGGCCTCGGCCGCCGTCCCCCACACCGCGGGCAGGGCACCGCCGAGATAGGGGTAGATGACCTCGCAGCCCTGGTTGATCTGGGCGGTGGCCGCCTCCTGGGCCAGGGCGGCGTCCTCGAAGTCGCCGGTGAAGGTGACCAGCATCTCGGCCTCGGCGGCCTGGCCGTAGTTGTCCTGGAGGTGGGCCAGCCCGACGTTCATGGAGGCGGCCATGTTCCTAACGAAGTCGAGCTCGGGCCCGGCGGTGATGCAAGCAATAGTCCCCCCGGTGCGCTCCAGCAGGAGCCCGGCGGCCACTCCGCCCATGAAGTGGGCCTCGTTCTCGCTGGCCGCGGCGGTGGCGTACCCGTCGGAGGTGGGCGGGAAGCCGGCCACCAGGATGAAGTTGATGTCGGAGAAGGTCGGGTCCTCCGACACCGGGATGAAGCCGTCGCGCAGCTCCGAGCCGCCGCCGATGATGAGATCGACCCCCTGGCGGGCCAGGTTCTCAAAGGCCTCCCGGGCCGCTCCGGGGTTGATCTGGTCGACGACGATGGCGGTGTGCCCGTTGGCCTCGGCGAAGGCGACCACCGCGTCCACCTGGCCCTGGTAGAAACCGCCGTCGTTGCGGTCGCCGGCCACCACGTGGCCGATGGTGATATGGCCGTCGCCGTTCACGTCCACCCCGGCCGGGAAGTTCATGACCCCTCCCGGCGACTCCATGGGCTCGTCGTCCGGCTGGGCGGCGGGGGCCTCTTCGTCCGGCGTCTCGGCGGGCGCCTCCTCGTCCGGCGTCTCGGCGGGGGCCTCGGTCGGCTGGGCGGCGGGCGCCTCGTCGCCGTCGTCTCCGCCGCAGCCCGCGGCGATCAGCGCCAGCGCCAGCAGCGCAAGCCCGGCCCGTGCCCAGAGCCCGCCCTGAGATCGGTTGTGTGTCATCGGTTCGCCCCTCCCGCCTTGCGGCTTCATCGTCCGTTCAATCATCGCCCGTTCGTCATCGCCAGTTCACCGGCGGGCCGGGCAGCCCGCCAGCCGATTAGGTTAGGGCAGCCGAAGCGAGAGGGCATAGGGAACGACCTGCGGGAGGGACGCCATGGCCGCACTGAGATCGCCGATCCCCATCGAGGAGCTGGCCCGCTCGGCGGGGGATTTCGCCACCGTCATCGGGCTGCCGCCCGCCGCCTATTCCGACCCGGGGTTCTTCGACTTCGAGATGGAGGCCGTCTACGAGCGGGAGTGGATATGCGTCGGCCGGGCCGACCAGATACCCGATCCGGGCGACTTCTACACCACCACCGTGGCCGGCGAGCCGCTCATCGTGGCCCGCAACAAGGCCGGCGAGGTGAACGCTATGAGCTCGGTGTGCCAGCACCGGGCCATGTGCATCACCGCCCCGGCCCAGCGGACCCCGGACGAGTGGTTCGAGCCGCCGCCGGAGACCTCGGGCAACCGCAGCACCTTCCGCTGCCCGTACCACTGGTGGACCTACGACCTCGACGGCCGCCTGGTCGGCGCGCCCGACATGGACCGGACCGCCGGGTTCGACAAGTCCGACGTCCGGCTGCCGAGGCTGCGCACCGAGATGTGGAAGGGGTTCGTGTTCGTGAACTTCGACGACGGGGCCGAGCCGCTGTCGCCCCGGCTGGGCCGCCTCGACGAGGCCGTGGCCAACTTCCACCTGGAGGACATGGTGACCGTCGATCCGGCCACCGTGCCCGGCCTGCCGTTCAACTGGAAGATCATGGCCGAGAACTTCATGGAGGGCTATCACCCCAGCCGGCTCCACAAGGGCATCCACGACTTCGCCCCGTCGTCGGGGGCCGAATACGCCCCCTATGAGCCGGGCGACGCCGCCCTGTTCGGCGCCATGCACGCCATACACCCCGACGGGGGGTTCAACCCCACCGAGAAGATCATCTTCCCGCTCATCGAGACGCTCACCGAGCAGGAGCGCTGGAAGATCCAGTTCGCCTACATACCGCCGAGCCTGCTGATCGGCCTGCAGCCCGACTCGGCCTTCTGGTTCACCGTGCAGCCCACCAGCGTCGACTCCCACACGCTGTCGATGGCCTACATCTTCCCGCCGTCCACCCCGCAAATACACCTCTTCGAAGAGAAGCTCCACGCCGCCATCCAGGGAGTGGAGCTGTTCAACAACCAGGACCTGCCCACCAACACCGCCGTGCATGCGGGTATGAAGTCCCGCTTCGCCCCAAGGGGCCGCTACTCATGGCAGGAAAGCGTGCTGGCCGGCTTCAACACCTGGCTAGTAGAGCGATACACCGCAGCCGACAACCGAGCCCAAGCCGCGGCATAGAGTCAGCTCGCCGCCCCTCAGTCCACTCGGCTCGGACCCGCGGCCTCCCAACCCTCGGCCCACCCGCTACGGGCTCGGCCCCGTCGCTCCCCGGCCCACCCGCTTCGGGCTCGGCTCCGCGGCCCCGGTCAGTCCGGTTCGGGCTCGGGGGTTATTTCTAGGGTTTGGGGCGAGATGTAGCGGACTTTGGCCCAACCCTGGTCGTAGGGGCACACGAAGCGGTCGCGGTAGCGCAGGTGCGAGATGAGCCACTGGCCGTCGGTTCGCACGAAGTCGTTCTCGTACCACGCGGCCATCCACACACCAGTGCTTCGATCCTTGAGGGTGGCCGCCTCCAGGGTGTGCCAGCGGCCGAACGCCTTGTTCCCGTCGGCTGAGATCTCGATGTCGGGGTTGGCGAGGAAATGGGCGGTGAAGGGCAGCATCACCGGGTTGTCCACGAACATCTCGCGGATGGCGCCTCGGCCCTCGGTGGCCCCGAACTCGGCGAAGTGGCCCTGGCCCTCCCACACCGCGTCCTCGGTGAAGAACGACGCCACCCGGTCGGCGTCCTTGAGCTCGTCGCAGGCGTGGACATAGCGGTACATGAGCCGGGTCACCGCCCGCTCCGACTCGACCCGCTCCAGGCGGGCCTCTATCTGTTCGAGCCGCTCGTCTGGCCCGTCACCCGACACGGTCGAATCCTTCGGCCCCGCCACTCCACGGCCCGATCACCGGGCGACGAGGCCGGTCTCCTCGGCGTACTCGGCGTAGCGCTTGTGGAGCCAGCGGTTGAGCTGGGCCACCGTCGTCTCCTTCCAGGAGAACCGGCCCCGGGGGGCGAAGCGGGACCGCAGACCCTTCTGCACGCTGGTGTCGGCCTCCACGTCCTGATCGTTGTACATCATGATCCCGTCCACGATCCAGTCCACGATCTTGCCGAAGTTGCGCACCTGCAGCGACTCCGGCGGGAAGCACAGCCCCACCCGGATGGTGATCTGGTTGGCCCCGTGGGGCAGCACCAGGAAGTAGAACATGTGGTCGGGGACGAGGCCCAGCGGCATCATCGGCGGGATCATGGCGAACATGACCTGGCGGCGCTGCTGGTCGCTCAGGCCCTCTATCTCGGGCAGCAGGGCCTTGTGCAGGGGGTTGAAGGCGCCCAGCTCCCGGTCGAACCCGGTGGGGTGCATGATGACGTTCTCGTCGGGGGTGTGGTCGACGAAGCCGTGGCCCAAGGCGAAGTCGTGTATGCCCTTGTGCAGGTAGGCGTTGTGGTAGGGCTCCATGAAGTTCTCGAGCATCACCTTCCAGTTCCACGGGTAGCCCTCTATGTCCATGGGCGGGAGGCTCACCATGTTGGCCACGTCGTAGTTGGCCATCTCGGCCTCGAGCTTGGCCAGGGTGGGGGCCAGCGGCGGCGCGTCGTCGTCGAAATGGGCGAACACGAAGCCCTGCCACAGCTCGACCTTGAGCTGGGGCAGGCAGACGTCGCTGCGGCTGAAGTCGTTGGTCCTACCCATCTCCGGCGCGTGGCGCAGCCGGCCCTTGAGGTCGTACGACCAGTGGTGCAGGGGGCACCGGAACAGCCCGGTCTCGGCGTTGCCCGAGTCCTCGGCCAGCAGGTGGCCGCGGTGCTGGCAGACCGACGACATAACCCTGACCTGGCCCTCGTCGTCCATCACCACCATCAGCGGGTCGTCGTTGATGGTGACCGTGTAGTAGTCGCCCGGCTGGCGCAGCAGGTCGAGCCGGCCGACGCACAGCCAGGACCGGTCGTACACCGCCGCCTTCTCGAACTCGAACCACTCCTCCGAGGCGTAGACGTAAGGGGGCATGTAGCGGCCGTCGGACACGTCGACGATCGACGACTTCATCGAGTCGAGCACATCGGCGTCGACGAGGCGGGAGAAGCGCTCCTTGGGGGTCTGCATGGTCGATCCGATCTCTCAGCCGGGTCTGCGGCGGGCGATAGTACTCACCCCGCCCCCGCCCCGCCCTCTCGGCCGGGTTCGGGCCGCGCCCACAGGGCTGCGTCGACGGGGGCATACTGGGGTATGGCCCGATGGGGCAGACTGGACCGGGGCCGGATCGCCATATTGGCCGTGCTGGCGGTGGGGGCCGTGGCCTTCGCCACCCGGAGCCAGTGGGACTGGATCTTCGCCGACGGCGAGCCCGAGACCCGGGGCGCGTTCGCCGCCCCCATCGCCGAGGTGGACTCCGAGACCGAGCGGCTCTACCGCATCCGCCCCGACGACGGCTCGGTGGTGAGCTACACGCTCACCGAGCGGCTGGCCGGGACGGAGCGCACCACCACCGGGGCCACCACGGTGGTGGCCGGCGACATCGCGGTCAACACCGCCGACCCGGCCCGCAGCCGGGTGGGCGAGATCGTGGTGAACGTGGAGATGCTCGACTCCGACTCGAACCTGCGGGACAAGCGCCTCCGCCACGACTACCTGGAGTCGAGCCACTGGCCCTTCGCCCGGTTCGCCCCCATCTCTATAGAAGGCCTCGACGCGGCCTTCGCCGACGGCGCCACCTACGACGTGGCCGTCACCGGCGACCTCACCGTCAAGGAGACCACCCGCACCGAGACCTTCGCCGGCGCCGTCACCGTGGGGCCCGACCGGCTCGTCGCCTCCGTCTCGACGGTGGTGCTGGCCAGCGACTACGGCGTCGGTCCCATCCACATCGCCCGCCTGGCCCACACCTCCGACGAGGTGACCCTCGCCTTCGACCTGGTGGCCCGCCGGGTGGAGCTGGGCTCGCCGCCCGAGGACGGCGGGCTGGGCCGGGCCGTTCCCGTCGTCCGGCCCGCCGCCGGGGCCTTCGCCGAGACGGTCCAGCCCGTGCTGGAGCACAACTGCGTGAGCTGCCACACCGCCGGGGGGCCGGGGCACAGCACCGTGGCCCTGGACACCGCGGCCGACGCGGCGGCCATCGCCGATGACATCGCCCTGGTGGTCGGGGCCGGGTTCATGCCCCCCTGGCTGCCCTCGGACCTGGGCCCCGACTTCGAGCACGACTGGTCGCTGACCGAGGCCGAGAAGGCGGCCATCGCCGAGTGGGCCCGGGCGGGCGGCGGCCTCGACGTGGCCGGCGACACTCCCCTGGTGGCCCGCAGCCAGGCCGTCGTCGGGATCGAGGAGGATCAGACAATCGGCCCCCGGGACGGCCCCTACACCGGCTACGCCCGGCCCGACGGGACGCCGGTCAAGCGGGACGACTACCGCTGCCAGGTCCATGAGGTGGCCGACTCCGAGGGCGACGGCACCTGGGTGAGGGGCTTCGAGTTCAGGCCCGACCAGACCGACATCGTCCACCACGCCATCGTCTACCGGGTGCCGGCCGCGGCGGCGGACGAGATCGCCGCCCGGATCGCGGCCGAGGACAAGACCGAGGCGGCCGAGGGGCTGGCCGACGAGCCGGGCTGGACCTGCTTCGGCCTGTCCGGGCTGGAGACGGCCGGGGTCTGGCCCGTCCAGGGCTGGGCCCCGGGCCAGTCGCCGACCGCCTACCCCGAGGGCTACGGCCTGTTCCTGGCCCCCGGCGACATGATCGTCAACCAGATCCACTTCCACTTCGACCACGAGACCCGCCCCGACACGTCGCTGATAATCCTGGACGAGGCCACCCCGGCCGAGGTGGCGGCCGGGATCACCCACATCTCCGGCGACACCTACCTAACCCCGGCCGAGGTGCCCTGCACGCCCGCCGAGGAGGCGCTGGCCGCGGAGCGGGCCGCGGCGACAGAGGGCTACGTGAACATGTGCGAGCGGGGCAACGTCCTCGACGACGTGGCGTCCAAGTACGGCCTGCTGGCCCGGTTCATCCCCGACGGCCTGATCCTGCTGTGCGGCGGGACGGTCGACGACTACGACGACCTAGACGGCACGGTGGGCTACAGCTCATGCGACCTGCCCGCCCAGAACACCGGCGTCATCCACACCGTGCTGGGCCACATGCACGAGCTGGGCGCCGCCTACCGGATGACGCTGCACCCCGACACCGCCCGGGAGCGGATCCTGCTCGACATACCGGAGTGGGACTTCGAGTGGCAGCTCAACTACGAGCCGGTCGAGGACATCCGGATCACCGAGGGCGACACGGTGCGCTTCGAATGCTGGTGGGACCGGTCGCTGCAATACATGCCCGAGCCCCGCTACGTCACCTGGAACGAAGGCACCTTAGACGAGATGTGCTTCTCCAGCATCACCGTCCTCCCCACCCAAAGCTGACCACAAACTTCAGTCGACGCCGAACCACTCCTTATTGGTGATGTCGGCTTGTTTGAGAATCAGGTGTAACAACCCTACAGAAATATCTGAACGATGTTGATTGGGTATATGAACCTTGTGTTTGCCTTTGACCATGTAATCATGGTTGTTGGCATATTTCGGACCTTCCCACCCGAGACGCCTGAGGCGTTTGATCAGATCTCTCCTTGTAATCGGCCGTAGCCTGGAACTCATCGGCCTGTGACGAGTTGCACGCCTTCCATGCTGGGAATGTCGTCGTCGCCGTCTTCAAGTTTCAATGTCACCCAGCCGATTAGAACCGATCTCAATTCATCTATTGCTGCCCGTTTAGATTCGCCGAATCCCCAAGCGCCCTTTACTCCACTAACCGTGGCTACAAACCCCGGCGGATCGTCTATATCGCTTAATACCGCTTGCGACGCCGCGATCTCGGCCCACTGTTGGATCGATGATTCTGTCACTTCAAGTGTTTCAGGCGATTCGCATTCGACGGCCGCGGCTGATTCCAAATGGGCCAGTGTTTGCACAGGCCGCTGCTGACGTTCCATGCCTCACCTCAAGCTACGCGCTTCGTCAGCGGCAGGCTACCAGGAACAGGCCCGTTGCGGCCAGCCCGGAACGAGGGTAGTGTCATTTCCATGTCATCTGATGACGAAGGACCCGGCGAAAACGGCCAGACGACAGTCGAGAGAGCCGACCTGGCCACCCGCCCCTTCGGGCTCTACGGGTTCCCGGGGCACAGGCAGACGGCCTCTCTGGCGGAGGGCTACCAGGCCGAGGTGTTCGCTGTCCCGCTGGCCGGCAGCGGATGGATCGCCATGATGGTCACCGGGCACCGAAGCTGCCCCGACCTCGACGAGCACGGCTTCGTCCCGCTAGACGGGCCCGCGGCGGTCCACCCCACAGCCGACGAAGCGCTGGCCGCCGGGCGAGCAGCATTCGGCATCCCCGACGAGCAATGGGACGAACCGCGCCCACAAGAACACCCGGCACCCACAGGGGCGGCATAGCAGGCGGGCTGCCGGCCGATCCCGTCACGGGGTTGGTGGCGCTGGCTGCGTCCGCGCTGATACCAACTTGCGGAGGTCTTTCATCATCAGCACGATCTGCATCTGGTCGGATTTCAGTGGCTCAAAGTCGGGGCTCAGTCGGGTGTAGAAGTCTCGCGTCCGTTCAGACTCAGCGTGGATCAGAAGGCCGCGACAGCCAATCCGTTCGCCGACACTTATCGCGTTCTCGACAGCGTGCTTGAGCATCCATCTGCCGATCTGCCGGTTTTCGTGGCCCGCGTCGACTCCGAGCCGGGCGAGCAGAGCAACGGGCTGCGGGTAGCGGCCCGCCCCTCGCCGCAGCCTGTCCGGTGCCGCCTCTATGCCCAGGCTCGCCATACACCAGGCGTAATAACCGACAACGACGGAACTGTCGGGCTCTGTGACGACGTAAACCCGCGCCGTGCCGGCCGAATGTGCCTGGCGTGCGCGCCGTTGCAGCCACTCGGTCTGCTCGGCGGACCGGCAATCGAAGACGGAGAGGTCATCGCTGCCGGAGAGCAGCCGCGGCGCGGGGTAGTGGCGGGCCGCCACCTGAGATCAACTGGATGCGAGCGGGGCAGGCATGTCCAACAAGGCGCGGATATCCGGCAAGTCGCGGGGCGGCCTGTCAAGCAGCTTCTCCCATGTCGCCCGTGCTTCAGCGTCTAGGACGAGTCCGTCCCGACTCGTCAACGCGTCGGCGCGTTCTGGGTTGTCGGCTGGCGCCGCCGCAGAAACAGCGGCAGGCGGCGATCCGGGCTGGCTGCCTTCACCGACCAACAAGTCGAGCGCTCCTTCGGGAGCCACTGAGCCTGGAATTGGCTCCTGTCCCATCGGGGGTGCCTCCTTGCCCGTGTCTTCGTCCCTGCCCGCCAACCCGGGTTGCGAGCAAGCCCACTGTAGCCCGCGCCTCGTGGCCGCAGCCCATCTGGAACTGAACTTCAGTCAGCGGTCGCTCGGCTTGGAGCCTCCGGGCAGGACGTAGTGGGTGCCGCGCCGCTCGCCGCGTCGTTCGAGCCGGTTGTCGGAAACCAGGCGCGTCAGAAGGGCGCCGGCTTTGGCTCGGTCCAACCCAGTGCGCTCTCGCACACGCTCGTTGGTGACCGGCCCCTCCAGGGCCATATCGACGACCAAGGACTCGACCTCTTCGTGAAGCAGACGCAGTCCGGGCGCCAGTCCGTGATCGGGATGAATCAGATACTCTGCTCCCCCGCGCTCCCCCTGCTGCACCAATAAGCCCTCATCCCTGAGCCGATGAAGGGCCAGACGGGCCTCATCTCTGTCCGCGCCCAATATCCGCCTTGCCTCTGAATTGGTCAGAACCTCGCCACGAGCCGCGAACACCAGCAGCAACGAGTCCCGCGGCTCCAGCGAACCTCGCCTCTGAAGGTCGGCGACCCAGACCCGTTCCTCCAGCGACACGATGGACGAGAGCGGCAACGCGACGCTCACCGATGACCCGTCCTCGCTGATCTCCGGCGGCTCGAGCAAGTTATACGCCATCTCATCCTGCATCACCCCAATGCCGCGGCCGGCATCCTCAGCCAACCCGCAGCGCCGAAGCGTCCGGATGATCTCAGGATTGCGAGCGGCCTGCTGCTCGCGGATATTCTCGATAGTTACCGGTTCTGGCAGTCCGCCGGGTGACGTTACAACGACACGATCCGGGCGGATCTCAATCCTGACAGGCGTGCCTTTGAATTCATAGGAGCGATGCGCGAGAGCGTTGGCGATGGCTTCTCGCAGGACGATCTCGGGCAATCGGGGCAGATCGAAGCGACGCAGACCGATCACTACGAGATCTTGGCCGACCATACTGAGAACGTAAGCTGTGGTCTCTCTGATCTGGGACGGCAGAGGGCCCTTCATCTCAACCCTGAGGTTGTAGTCCGAGCCCTCACCGCGGTAACTGAAAATCTCGATGAAAGTCTTGCCGAGCGCCGAGTGCGGCTCTCGAAGCAGAAAGAGAGCCCCGGCCACCGTCAATCGGTCCCCATGTTCTGTTCTGCTCAGGAACCGGTGCTCCTCCAGTCGCTCAACGAGGGTCTCTTCGCTCCATGACCACAATCTGGCCAATTCTTCCGTCAGTTCACGGTCTGCCGCGTCGAAGTCGCTGTCCGTCGAGGTCGTCTCAAAGCGACGCAACGACCTGCTGGCGATGAAGTCGGACAGGCCCGCACCCACCAGCGCCCGGTTCGAGGCGCCCCGTCGGACGAGGACGCGGCCGTCGCTCATCTGGGAGAATCCCTCCACGCGCCTCTCTACCACCACGAGACCCACTGGGCGGTCTTCGACGGCCACGCGGCGGATCTCGTAGCGACCGGGATTGTGAAGCTGGCCGATGAACCCGTGTATGCGGCCCTCTTGGTGGCCGTTCAGATCAAAGCCCTTCACCTCACCCTGATCGGTGACCCCGATCAGAAGCACACCGCCTTCGCTGTTGGAGAAAGCCACAACCGTTTCGGAGATGGTTCTCTGCGAGAGTCCCTCCTTGAATTCAACGCGGTCGCCCTCGCCCCCGAATTCGGCCGCGAACTCAGCCAGGGTCAGCACATCGCTGCTTCGGGCTCGGCTGTCGGGGCGAAGAGGATATGACATAATTGTTTTTGGTTGATTCCGTTTCAACAAGTATGTCATAACTGGCCCTTGCGCTGCAACTCCCGCACAAGTTGAACGGGAAGTTATGACATAATTGTTTTCTGGCGGATTGGCCAAAACAATTATGTCATAACTCGTTCCAGGCTGCTCGGCTCGTTCGCGCCGGGCTCGCTTGCTGGGCGGACTGGTTCGGTCGCCCTCGCTTCGGGCGGCTTCCCGAAGCGGTTAGGCGTCGGCGAGGAGGCGGCCGAGGGTGGCGAGCTGGGTTTCGGCGCTGCCCAGGGCTAGCTCGGCCCAGCGGGCCAGCAGGAAGTGGCGGTGCAGGGGGTAGTCCCGGTCGACGCCTACCCCGCCGTGGACGTGGACGGCGGCGTGGACCACCCGGAAGCCCCCCTCGGAGGCCCAGTATTTGGCGATGGCCGCCTCTCGGCGGGCCGGGAGGCCGGCGGCGATCCGCCAGGCGGCCTGGTAGGCGGTGAGGGCGATGGCCTCGGCGTCGATGTAGGAGTCGCCGGCCCGCTGGCTCACGGCCTGGAAGGTGGCTATGGGCCGGTCGAACTGGTGGCGCTGCTTGGTGTAGGCCGCGGCCAGCTCGATGGCGGCCCGGGCCGCGCCGGTCATGAGCATGCACAGCCCGACGCTGGCCCGCAGCTCGATGAAGTCGGCGATCTCGGTGCCGTCGGCGCCGCCTGCGTCGCCGCCGCCGAGCAGGTCCTCGGCCTTCACGGCCGCGCCGTCGAACTCGAAGCGGGCCTCGATGCGGCCGGTGGTGACCTCCACCGGCTCGACATGGAGCCCGTCGGCGTCGGCGGGCACGCAGAACACGCCTATCCCGCCGTCGCCGTCACCCCTGCCGCCGTTGATGCGGGCCGGGACCAACGCCAGCCCGGCGTCGAGGCCGCCGATCACCAACCCAACGGCGCCGTGAAGCGTCCAGCCGCCGCGTCCGTCGGGGCGGGCCGTCACCGTCAGCCACCGGTCGGTCAAGGCTCCAACGCCGCCCGCCGCCTGAGTACCAACGCCGTCGGCGGACTCGGCGCCGCTCATGGTCTTGTCGACTGCCCCGTCGGCGGTCTCGGCCCCGGCACCGGCCGCGGCCTCAGCGCCGGCGGCTTCGTCGGCTAAGGCGCCAGCGGGGTCGAGGGGCAGGGCGGCGCAGGCGAGCAGCGACCCGTCGGCGATTGAGGGGAGCCAGCGGGCCTGCTGCTCGGGGGTGCCGAAGGCGGCGATGGGCATGGCCCCCATGACCGCCGTCGACAGCAGCGGCACCACCGAGGCGTGATAGCCGGCCTGCTCCAGGGCCAGGGCCGGGGCCATGAAGTCGAGGCCGAGCCCGCCATGGGCCTCGGGCAGCGCCGCCCCCACCACCCCGGTGGAGGCCAGGGCGGCCCAGGCTTTTCGGTCGATGCGGTCGCCCTCGCGCCCCAGCTCGCCCAGCCGCTCGTGGGTGGACAGGTCGCCCAGCACCTGGGCGGCCAGGTCCCGCACGGTCCGGTCGGCTTCGGACATCTCGAAGTCCATCGCCCGCTACCGGTCGGCCCGGGGGTAGCCCAGGCCGAACTGGGAGATCAAGTCCCGCTGCATCTCGTTGGTGCCGCCCCCGAAGGTCAAGATGATGGTGGACCGGTACAGGCTCTCGAGGCGGCCCAGATGGCCGGGCTGGCCCTCCACCACGCAGGACCGGGGGCCGTACACCTGCATGAGCCGGCGGAAGACGTCGATGAAGAACTCGGTGCCGAACACCTTCACCGCCGAGGACCCGGCCACGAAGTCCGACACGGTCTGCAGGTCGGGCTCGGCACCGTCGATGCGGGCCGCAACCGTCCAGGCCACCTTCCAGTTGGCCAGGCGCAGGAACTCCAGCCGGGCCTGCAGCTCGGCCAGGTTGCGCCGCACCCAAGGCTCGTCGATCACCCTGGCGCCGTCGGCCCGCCGGGCGGTGCGGGCCCAGGCGATGCAGTCGTCGAGGTGGCGGGACACCATCCCCGACGAGCACAGCGTCACTCGCTCCCGGTTGAGCTGGCTGATGATCAGCCCCCAGCCCCGGTTCTCGTCGCCCACCATCGAGTCGGCCGGCACCCGGCAGTCGTCGAAGAAGGTGTGGTTGATGTCATGGGCCGACAGCAGGTCGAGGGGCTCGGTGGTGATGCCGGGCGTGTCCATGGGGATGCAGAACAGCGAGATGCCCTTGTGCTTGGGCACGTCGGGGTCGGTGCGGGCGGCCAGCCAGATGTAGTCGGCGTCGGAGGCCAGCGAGGTCCAGGTCTTCTGGCCGTTGATGACGTAGGTGTCGCCGTCGCGGACGGCCCGGGTCTGCAGGGAGGCCAAGTCGGTGCCGGCGTCGGGCTCGGAGTAGCCGATGCAGAAGGTGATCTCGCCCCTGGAGATGCGGGGCAGGAAGAAGTCCTTCTGTTCGGGGGTGCCGTATTCCATGATGGTGGGGCCGACGGTGTTGATGGTGAGCATGGGCACCGGCGCCCCCAGCGCCACCGACTCGTCGAAGCAGATGAACTGCTCGACCGCGGAGTAGCCCCGTCCGCCGTATTCGGCGGGCCAGCCCACCGTGAGCCACCCGTCGAGCCCCATCCGATTGACGATCCGCCGGTGGACGGGGCCGACGCCGGGCTCGGCGGCCAGCGCGGCCTTCACCTCGTCGGTGAGCAGCTCGCCGTAGTAGGCCCGCAACTCGGCCCGCAGCGCCTCCTGCTCTTCGGTGTAAGCGAGATGCACGGCGCGATCATGCCCCATGAGCCCGGTCGACGACACCCGGGCCGCTTCGGTCCCGCCGGGCGCGGACGGACTCGGCCCTTGCCGGGCGAAGATGCGGAGACGGAACTCGGCCCTTGCCGGGCGACGGTGCCATGATGCGGATGTGGCCATCAAATGCGGCAACTGCGGTAAGTCCCACGCCACCGTGGCCGCGGTACGGGCCTGCCACGATGAGACCTCAACGGCCCGGATCATCGACATGCAGCTCCCGCGGGCCCGCCACGACCGGCTCCGAACCCCTCTGCCCATTGAGCAATCAGGGGACGGCATGATCACGGCGAGCCACAACCGGACCCGAGCGGCGCGAACGCCCCCGCCCGCAGAACAAGAAGCCAAGTCCCGACCGGACCCGCCGCCCGCAGAGCAAGCAGCCGAAACCCAGCCGGACCCGCCACCAGCCCATCGGGCCGCGGCGTCGGGGCGGGGTGATGCCGGAGCACCGGCTGGTCGCCAGCCGGACCCGTCCACAGCCCACCGGGCCGAGGCACAGTCGGACCCGTCGGGGGCGGCGCGGTGGGCGGGGCCGGACCGGCTGGGCCGCTCGGTGCTGATCGAGCCGGGGCAGCCTGTGCCGGAGCCCTGGGCGAAAGCACCCAGGGTGACGGTGGACTTCACCGCCCTGGCCGATACCGAGAGCCTTGTGGACTGGCTGCAGAGGGCTTGGACCAGACGGGAGCGGCTGGTCATCGAGCTGGCCGCCGAACTGCCCGACGATCCGCCAGCGACTGGCCCGCTGTGGAGGTTGGGTCCCGATTTCGAGCTGACCGGCGAGCGGCTCCTTCATTTGGTCTTTGCCAACAGCGTGGACGCCCGGCCCAGCGCCGCCCACCCCTGGCCCTTAGCCCAAGCAGCTATCGACGCCGGGGCCCGACCTGCGGCCGACGGCCCCACCGACGTTGTGCTGCCCGACGGCACTCCCGCGTTCTGCGACGGCGGCCCGCTGGAGCCCATCCCCGCCGAGAAGCTGGTAGCGCCCGGCGCGGCGCAACCCGTGTCGCCACAGCAGCCAGCCGATGAGGGGACATCAGCCGAGGAGTCAGGGTCGCCCGGCGCGGCACCATCCGAGCCTCCGCGGCAGCCTGCCGATGAGGGGACATCAGCCGAGGAGTCAAGAGCACCCGGCGCGGCGGTGGTGCCCGCCATCGCCTTGGAGCGGGGGTCGCTGGCCCGGCTGGGGACCGACCCGCCGAACGCGGAGCTGGCTCCAGACCAGCTCGCCGCGGTAGCCCACCGCCGGGGCGGAGCCCGGATCATCGCCCCGGCCGGGTCGGGCAAGACCAGGGTGCTCACCGAGCGGGCCCGCCACCTGCTGCGGGAGCGGGGCCTCCCGCCCGGAGCGGTCACCCTGGTGGCCTTCAACGTGCGGGCCCGGGCCGAGATGGAGGAGCGGACCGCGGACCTGCCCGGCCTGCAGATCCGCACCCTCAACAGCCTGGCCCTGGCCATCGTGAACGGCGCCGGCCCCTTCCGGCGGCCCGATGGCCGGGAACAGTCGGTGACCACCATCACCGAGCCCGAGGCCCGCGACATCCTCGACAGCCTGATCCCCCGCCAGCGCCGCCGGGCCATGTCGGACCGGCTGGCCCCGTGGCTCGACGCTCTCACCGCGGCCCGGCTCGGGCTGCGGAACCCGGCCGAGGTCCAGTCGGCGTTCGCGGGCGAGGTGGAGGGGTTCCCGCAGGTGTTCGACGCCTACCGCTTGGAGCTGCGGTCCAACGGCCAGGTCGATTACGACGAGCAGATCCTGGCCGCCATCGAGACGCTGCTGGCCGACCCCGAGGCCCGCCGGACCGCCCAGCGGGCCTGCCGGGTGCTGCTGGTGGACGAGTTCCAGGACCTCACTCCGGCCCATCTGCTGCTGGTGCGGCTGCTGTCCGCCCCGGCCTATGACCTGTACGGGGTGGGCGACGACGACCAGACCATCTACGGCTTCGCCAGCGCCTCCCCGGCCTGGCTGATCGACTTCGCCCGCTTCGTGCCCGGCTCGGGCTCGCACGGCCTGGAGATCAACTACCGGTGCCCGCCCTCGGCGGTGGAGGCCGCCTCCAACCTGTTGAGCCACAACCGCCGCCGGGTGCCCAAGCAGATCCGGGCCCGGCCGGGCCGGGAGGCCGAGCCCGGCGAGCTGGCGGTGTCCGAGGCCGACAACCCCACCGCGGCCTGCGCCGACCGGGTGGCCGAGCTGGTGGGGGCCGGGGCCGCGCCGGAGGAGATCGCGGTGCTGTCCCGGGTGAACGTCACCCTGCTGGGGCCTCAGCTCGAACTGGCCCACCGGCGGATTCCGGTGGAGGCCACGGTGGGCCCGGCGCTGTTCGACCGCACCGGCGTGGCCGCCGCCCTGGCCTGGCTGAGGCTGGCCGCCGCCGGCGGGACCGGCTTCGACGGCCGTGACATCGAGGCCACCGCCCGCCGTCCGCCCCGGGGCATCCGCCCCCTGTTCGTGGAATGGATGAGCGACCAAGCCACCCTCGGCGGCCTGCGCCGGCTGGCCAACCGGCTCAACGAGCCCAAGGACCAGCAGCGGGTGAGGGACTACGCCGACGACGTGGAGCGCCTGGTGGAGGCGGCCCGCTCCGGGGCTGCGACGGCCGAGCTGCTGGCCATCGTGCGCGACCGGATCGGGCTGGGCCGGGCCCTGGCCGCCCTGGATTCGAGCGGCCGGGGCGCCAGCCGCTCCGCCCACAGCGACGACTTGGCCGCCCTGCTGGACGCGGCCCGCCTGCACCCCGACCCCGAAGACTTCGCCCCCTGGCTCCGCTCGCAACTCGCCGCCAGCCGGGGCGGCAGGGGCGACCGGGGCGGCCGCGGCGGTGGTGACCGACGAAGCGGTAGCGAGCGGGGTGGCGACGAGTCAAACGGAGAGGGTGGCGGTAGCGGGCGGCGCGACGGCGAGTCGGGCAGCGACGGCGGCGGGCGGGGCGTCCATCTGGCCACGGTGCATCGGGTAAAGGGCCAGGAGTGGCCCCATGTGGTGGTGTACGACGCATCCGACGGCCTGTTCCCGCACAGCCTGGCCGAAGACGTGGAGGAGGAGCGGCGGCTGTTCCACGTGGCGATCACCAGGTGCTCGGCAACGGTCACCGTGGTGGCCGACTCCCGCCGCCCCTCTCCGTTCATCGACGAGCTGGCCGAGGCCCGACCCCCCGAGGAGGCCGAGGCGGAGCCCCCAGTCGACTGGTCCAGCCCGAAGCCATCGGCCCGGCGCGACCCCCAAGGGGCCCGACGGGACGCCCCCATCCGTTCGGCCGCGGCCGCCGCCAGCGAGGTCAAAGCCGACGAAGCCATCGTCGAGGCCCTGCGGGCCTGGCGGCTGGAGCGGGCGCGCTCCGACGGCGTGCCCGCCTACGTCGTGTTCGACAACAAGACCATGACCGCCATCGCCGCCGCCGAGCCCCAGACTCTCGGGCAGCTCGCAGCCGTGCCCGGCATCGGCCCGTCCCGGCTGGAGAGCTACGGAGACGAGATCCTGGCCGCCGTCGCCTCCGTCATCGACCGCCGCCCCTCGTAGCCGTTACGCAGCGGCTCCCACGTAGGGCACCCACGCCGCGGGCATCGCTTCGGCCTGGTGCGGGTAGCGCAGCACCAACCACGGGCCTCGGGGCGCACGCGGCTCGGCTTTCAGGCTCCACCCGAGCTCAGAGATCAAGCGGTCCCGCTTAATCCGGTTGTGCTGTTGGCACATCAGCACCGTGTTCTCCCATGTGTGGCCGCCGCCACGGGATCTGGGCACCAGATGGTCCACGGTTGCGCCCGCCCGATGGCAGCCCGCCACTTGGCACCGTCCGCCGTCCCGGGCGCGGAGCGTGCGGCGATTGAGCGGCACGGCCCGGCGGAACGGGAGTTTGACCATGCTCCGCAGCCGCACCACAGCGGGAACGGGATGCGACGCCGACGCCGATCGGACCTCGTCGCCGGACCCTTCGACCATCTCGGCCTTGCCCGCCAAGACCAGAACGAGGGCGCGCCGCGCCGTGATCACAGACAAGGGCTCGAACGACGCGTTGAGCAGCAACACGGACATGTGGCTCACCTCCCACTCGGTTTGTTTGTGCGATTAGACCGCGCCGGATTCGACAACTTGCGCCGCGGCCGACACCGGTCCGGTCGGTTGTGTTGGCGGTGCGCCCCCCGGGGATCGAACCCGGACTACCGGTTTAAGAGACCGGGGCTCTGCCAGTTGAGCTAGAAGCGCTTGACGCGTCATGGGATGCAACACCCGTGGCCGCGGCCGGAGCAGCACCAGATGGGCTGCTTGTGCGGGCGGAGGGGATCGAACCCTCACGGGCCTCTCGGCCCACCGGGGTTTAAGCCCGGCGCGTCTGCCTAGTTCCGCCACGCCCGCGTGTCGTGTCGGAGCGCCCGGTGGGGATCGAACCCACGGCCCCCGGCTCCGCAAGCCGGTGCTCTGTCCGCTGAGCTACGAGCGCAGAATGACGGTCCGCTGCACCGCATAGGGGAATCGAACCCCTGACTTCTCCTCGACAGGGAGATGTGATCCCATTTCACCAATGCGGCAGGGTCAAAGAGTTGCTGAGCCGGCGGCGGGAGTCGAACCCGCATCTGCCGCTTACAAGGCGGCAGCTCTGCCGTTGAGCTACGCCGGCTGGCACCCCATGGGGGAATCGAACCCCTCTACTCGACCTTGAAAGGGTCGCATGTTGCCATTACACCAATGGGGCTTGACAGGTTGGGCTGCTCCGCGGGCAGGGCTCGAACCTGCATCACCTGGTTAACAGCCAGGTGTTCTGCCAATTGAACTACCGCGGATCGGATGCTTGTTTGCGGTCAGGGTGGCCGGATTTGAACCGGCGGCCTCCTGCTTCCAAGGCAGGCACTCTTTCCCAACTGAGCTACACCCTGTGATGGCTTGGCAGGGGTGGAAGGAGTCGAACCCTCGTCTCCGGGACCAAAACCCGGCGTCTTGCCGTTAGACGACACCCCTATTGCATGGCCGGCGGGACTCGAACCCGCATCTTCCGGTTTTGGAGACCGGCGCTCTCTACCAATTGAGCTACGACCATGAGAACTCGCTTGTTTGACCCGTGTCTTGGCCCGCCCGGGAGGACTCGAACCCCCAACCCCCCGGTTAGAAGCCGGGCGCTCTTCCAGTTGAGCTACGAGCGGTGGGGTGACCGAGGGGAGTTGCACCCCCGCCCTCCTGGGTCACAGCCAGGCGCTCTGCTGCTGAGCTACGGCCACCGTGCCTCCCCTGGGAATCGAACCCAGAACCTTCGGATTAAAAGTCCGCTGCTCTGCCTGGTTGAGCTAGAGAGGCGCATCCGCGGGCGACGGTGCCTGCCGCTCGCCGACTGGTCACCATCCATGTGCGGGCGGTGGGAGTCGAACCCACTCGGGCCAATTCGGCCCACCGGGTTTTGAATCCGGCGCGTCTGCCAAGTTCCGCCACGCCCGCCGAATGGCCTGCGCCCGCCCGGGAGGACTCGAACCCCCAACCTCCTGGTCCGAAGCCAGGCGCTCTTCCAGTTGAGCTACGAGCGGATGATTCTCAAAAGAGGTGGGTGCCGGAGGCGGGCCTCGAACCCGCACGGGCCTTTTTTTTCGGCCCACCAGCCCCTCAGACTGGCGCGTCTGCCATGATTCCGCCACTCCGGCAAAAGTACGGGCGGTGGGAGTCGAACCCACTCGGGCCATTCGGCCCACCGGTTCCTAAGACCGGCGCGTCTGCCAAGTTCCGCCACGCCCGCATGGACCGGCCCGCTGCCGATGTGCGGGGCCTGGGCCGAAGCCCAACCCCGCCCGCCGGGCGCGAGTCGGCCGTGTGATGCCTTTTAGTTGTCAAGTAACTAGACCGGTCAGCGAGGATCGAACTCGCGTCTTCAGGATGGAAGCCTGAGGTTCTGCCGATTGAACTATGACCGGATGCCGGGGGCCGGCGCTGGCGCCGCCCGGCTGCGCCGAGCGGTCAGGGCCTGGAAGCGCCCGACGGCGTGAGGGGTGTTAGCTCTGCGCCCTCACCGATGCCGGTTATCGCCGGTCAGAGGCTCGGGGTCCCACGCCGTCAACGCCGCCGGCTGGCCGCACATCCCGGCGGCGCGCCACGGCGCTGTCTGCTTCAGTTGTCTGGCTTGGGTTGAATTGAGCTGTCGCATCGCTCTCGCCTCCAATCGGATGCTGCCACTATACACGGCCACTACGGCAGCCGCACGTGCTGCGTCGAGATTTCTCCATCGGCACCCGCGGCGGGCGGCCCTGCTTCGAGCGGTCCGGCCGTCCACAGGCCAACGGCCACAACGCACCGGCGGAAGCGGCCGTCGTCACTCGTAGCGGGTGCCGGCTTCTTTCAGGTAGTCGATGAACAGGGCGGCGGCGTCGGGGGCGGGGGCGCCGGGGCGGTAGGTCACCGCGGTGAGCGTCCCGGTGTAGGGGAACGGGCCGCGGCGCTCGTACAGGTCCCAGCTCACCGGGGACCGGCGGTCGATGCCGACGTCGATCCCCTCGAAGGGGGCCATGGCCATGAAACCCACCAGGCCCGGGGCCTCCCCCGCCAACCCGCCGTCCGCCGACACCCGCACGTTCCACACCATGTTTCCGGGGTTCTCGACGGCCAGCACGATCCGGCCGGCCCCCGGCGGCAGCGGCCCGCAGTCCAGGGCGGTCATCTCCCCGTAGCCGTTGTGGACGTACAGCAGCCGCCCGTCCTCCACATACAGCGCGTAGCCGCCGCCCTGGTCGCCGTGGGCCACCAGCATCCCCTCGTCGCCGGGCCGCCAGTCCAACTCGACCTCCACGTCGAAGCTCTTCTGGAAGACGAGCTGCTGGGACCGCCACCGCTCCAGGGTGGGCAGGCCGGGGCGCAGCCTCACCGGCTCGGCCACCTCCGCCGCCCAGGGCGGGCGCAGGGCCAGCTTCAGCAGGTTGCCCTCGTCGATGGGGAACACCTGGTTGGCCCAGGCCGCCTCGGTCCAGGCGCCCTCCAGCTCGGCCAGCCGCTCGGGGTGGTCCTCGGCCAGGTCGCGGCATTCGGTGGGGTCGGCGGCCAGGTCGTGCAGCTCCCAGCGGTCCTCGCTGAACGGGGTGCGGGGGGCGTGGCAGGTCACCGCCGACCAGCCGTCTGAGTAGATGCCCCGATGCCCGGTCATCTCGTAGTACTGCTCGGGGTGGGTGGAGGCGGCGGCACCGTCGGTGAGGCTGGCCGCGAAGCTGGCCCCGGCCGGGGCGGGCACGGCCACGCCGTGGCGGTCGGCGGGGATCGTCACCCCGGCCAGCTCGGCCAGAGTGGGCAGAACGTCGGTGACGTGCTGGTACTGGCGGCGCAGAGCCCCGGCCACGCTTGCCTCGCCGCCCCCGGCCACGGCCCCCGCACCGCCCCCGCCCCCGGTCCCGTCACTCCCCAGCCGGGCGGGCCAGGAGACGATGAAGGGGACGCTGTGGCCGCCCCGGTGGGTGTTGATCTTGTAGAGCCGGAACGGGGTGCAAGACGCCATGGCCCAGCCCATCGGGTAGTGGGCCAGGGTCTGGGGGCCGCCCAGCAGGTCGAGGCGGGCGTGGTCGACCTCAACCGACTCCAGGTCGGTGCGGCGCACGTGGGCCAGCAGGCTGCGGAAGTAGGCGGAGGTGCCGGTGTAGTGGCCCTCCCGCGATCCCCCGTTGTCGCTGGTGAACACCACGATGGTGTTGTCCCACTCCCCCATGGCCTCCAAGTGGCGGCGCAGGCGGCCGAAGTTCTGGTCGATGTTGTCGACCATCCCGGCGTATATCTCCATGTAGCGGGCGAACAGCTCCCGCTCGACGGCGGTGCAGTCGTCCCAGGGGCCCACCTCGTGGCCCGCCTCGGAGTTGCGGGGCGGCAGGGCGGTTCCAGGCTCGACCACGCCCATCGCCTGCTGGCGCTCGAAGCGCTCGGCCCGGATGCGGTCCCACCCGGCGGCGTAGCGGCCCCGGTAGGCGCCCATGTCGGCCGGCTTGGCCTGCAGCGGGGCGTGGGGGGCGCCGTGGGCGTAATACAGGAAGAACGGCTTGGCCGGGTGCGAGGCCCGCAGCTCGTCGATCATGGCGATGGCCTGATCGGTGAGGTCGTCGGTGAAGTAGTAGCCGTCGGGGTAGCGGTCCACGCTCACGTGGTGGTTGTCCCGGCACAGCCGGTGGGGCTGGTGGTAGTTGGTGAAGGCGTCGAGGATGCCGTAGAAGCGGTCGAAGCCCCGCTGGAGGGGCCAGGAGTATTTGGGGGCGGCGTCGCTGAGGTGGGCGTCCTTGGTGAGGTGCCACTTGCCCGTCATCAGGGTGGCCCAGCCGTGGTCTCGGAACACCTCGGCCATGGTGACGGCGTTGTCCCGCAGCTCGTGGGCGTAGCCGGGGAATCCGGGGTCGCTGTGGACGATGTGGCCGACCCCGGCCATGTGGGCGTTGAGCCCGGTCATCAGCGACGCCCGGGTGGGCGAGCACATGGGGTTGACGTGGAAGTCGGTGTAGCGCACGCCCTCGGCGGCCAGGCGGTCGAGCTCGGGGGTGGCGATCTCGGACCCGTAGCAGCCCAGGTCGGCGTACCCCAGGTCGTCGGCCAGCACGATGACGACGTTTGGGGCGCCCTCGGGGGCCCGGGGCGGCGGCGCCCAGCAGGGCTCCGATGTGGAGAAGATGGTGCCCACCTTCCCGCCGAACCCGGCATAGGGGGCGGTCGGGTCGTGGCCAGCGGCGGCGGTCGGGTCGGCGGGGCCAGCGGCGGCCGAATCGGCGGCGGAGGTCGGGTCGTTCACAACCCCCATGCTTCAGGGTCCGGCCCCGGCCTGTCCAGTCGCCGCAGCCTCGGCAACAATATGACCGCCGGCAAGCGAGGCGGGCTGCGTGACGGCAGGGCTTCGGGGTAGGTTGCGGCGGTGATCAACGCCGAGGTCGCCCACGCCGCCGGGGCCGAGCTGGGCGAGGGCTGCGTGTGGTCGCCGGTCGAGGAGCTGCTCGTCTGGGTGGACATCGACGGCTGGGCCGTGCATCGCTTCGACCACCACGCGGGCCGGCCCGTCTCGACGGTCGGTTACGGCGACCAAGTCGGCAACGCCGAGCCCCGGGCGGGCGGCGGGCTGGTGCTGGGCCTGGGCCGGACGGTGGCGCTGACCGGACCCGGCGGCGAGGTGGAGGCCACCGTGGACCTGCCCGGCGAGCCGGAGTCGAACCGGACCAACGACGGGGCGGTGGACCCGGCCGGGCGGCTGTTCCAGGGCACCATGCCCAAGGACCTGGTGACGGGCGCCGGCAGCCTCTATCGGTTCGACCCGGACCGGTCGGTGCGCCGGGTGGTGGAGGGGGTGCAGATCTCCAACGGGATCGACTGGAGCCCCGACGGCGAGACCATGTACTACATCGACACCCTCACCTACCGGGTGGACCGGTTCGACTACGACCTGGCCACCGGCGAGATCAGCGGGCGGCGGCCCTTCTTGACCTTCGACGGCTCGACCGGGGGGCCCGACGGGATGACCGTCGACGCCGAGGGGTGCCTGTGGGTGGTGTTCTTCGGCGGATATCACGTGCAGCGGTTCTCGCCCGGCGGCGAGCGGCTGGAGACGGTGGTGACGCCGGGCGCCCCCAACCCCACCTGCTGTTGCTTCGGCGGCCCCGACCTCGACGCCCTCTACATCACCACCGCCCGCCATCGGATGACCGACGAGCAGCTCGAGGCCGAGGCCAACGCCGGGGCGCTGTTCGTGGCCGATGTGGACGCGGTGGGTCGCCCGGCCAACCTCTTCGCCGGATAACGGCGGCGCCGCTGTCGGGTCAGTCGTCGACCAGCAGCTCGATGAGCGAGCTGGTGTCCCATCGGCCCCGGCCCCGGCGCTGGAGGCGGGCGTAGTACTGGTCGACGAGGGCCGTGACCGGCAGGGTGGCCCCGATGCGCTCGGCCTCGGCCAGGCAGATGGCCAGGTCCTTGCGCATCCAGTCGAGGGCGAAGCCGAAGTCGAACTGGCGCCGGCCCATGGTGGAGCCCCGGTTCTCCATCTGCCACGACCCGGCCGCCCCCTGGGAGATGGTGTCCACCACTTGGTCGACGTCGAGGCCGGCCCGGCGGGCGAAGTCGATGCCCTCGGACAAGCCCTGCAGCATCCCGGCGATGCAGATCTGGTTGACCATCTTGGTGAGCTGCCCGGCACCGGGGCCGCCGAGGAGGGTGACGGCCCGGGCGTAGGCGCCGATCACCGGCTCGGCCCGGTCGAAGACGGCCTGATCGCCGCCGCACATGACGGTGAGGGCCCCGTTGCGGGCCCCGGACTCCCCGCCGGAGACGGGGGCGTCGAGGAACCCGACCCCCCGGCGGCCGGCCTCTTCGTGCAGCTCCTGGGCCAGCCGGGCCGAGGCGGTGGTGTGGTCGACCAGCACCGACCCGGCCGCCATCGACTCCAGCGCCCCGCCCGGGGCGGCGGTGACCGACCGGACGTCGTCGTCGTTGCCGACGCAGACGAACACCATCTCGGCGCCGGCCGCGGCCTGGGCCGGGGTGGGGGCGGCCGTGCCCTCGTGCTCGCCGACCCAGGCTTCGGCCCGGGCCGCGGTGCGGTTGTAGACGGTCACCTCGTGGCCGGCGGCGGAGAGATGCCCGGCCATGGGGTAGCCCATGACCCCCAGGCCCACGAACGCGCACTTGGTCATCGGCTGCTCCTAGTCCGGTGGTCCGGCGGGCCGGTCGGCGGCCCGAGCCGGTGCTCGACGGTGCCCGGGGTGGGAATCGAACCCACACGCCCTTGCGGGCAACACCTTTTAAGGGAGTCGCGTCTGCCTATTCCGCCACCCGGGCCCAACCGCCACGGTACCGGCCCCACCGGCACCCGCGCCGCCCCTCGACCTAGCCCAGCTCCGAGGCGTCAGGAGTTCGCGCCGACAGCCTCACCCGAGGCGGGGTCCGCCTCCGCGCCGAACTCACCCTTGCCCCCGACCAGCAGGTGGTAGATGCTGTCGATGCGGCGATTCGTATAGCCGATCTGCCCGCTCAGATCCTTGCGAAGCTCGTCAATCCGGTCACGATTTGCCGCAACGGCAGCGCTCAACTCCACCCGAACCAGATCGATCTGCCCGCCCAAGTCCTTGCGAACCTCATCGATCCGATCACGATTCCTCGCTATCTCCGCACTATTCTCATCAATGGCCTTGACGAGCGGCGCGGTCGTTCGCTCTGCCGTCTCATTGGGGAGTTTCTCGATTCGTCCTCGGAGGCTCCAGGCCACCGCCCCGAAGCTGCCGAACATCACTACGAGCAGTCCTAGGATGAGTTCATCAATCATGGGGTGCCTTTCGATTGCACAGCTTAGCCGGGGGAAGCGTTCCGTGGCGAGCGGCGAGAGGTCTGGTGGACTGACCCCCCTGCCTCTAAGGCAACATTAATCTACAGTATATTTCAATTGTTGTCAACCAGCTCCAAAGGATCCGGCCTTACGCGGCTTCGGCTGCCTCTTCGTCGACGGCTAGCCACAGCACGGCCCTCACACGGTCGGCCCGGGCACCGGTCAGTTCGTTGGCCACCACCACACCCTCGACCATGTCAGCCAGCACCGCGCTCCAGGGCCGGTCCCGCAGCCGCACCGCCACCGTCGGCACCTCACGACCCCGGCGGATGGTCCGGTTCACGTCGGGCAGGGCCGGCGGGCTCCTGAAGCAGGGCACCACCAGGCCCCGCAGCCGGGCGGCCCGCCCCAGCGACCGAGCCGCCGCCGCGAAGCAAAGCGAGGTGGCCTTCGGCGCCGCCGCACCGGACGAGGCGGCCCGGAATGAGGAGAGTCTCGATGTCGTTCCCATGCCCACCATCATGGCCAAGGGGTGTGACACTCCCCTCCGCAGCTTCAGGTGACCGGTTCAAAAAGCGACGGCTGAGACGCGCTAGCGGGCTCGGGTGTATCGGCCTCAGAGGCGAGCAGGGCCGTCTCAAGGTCGTCGATGGAGGAGATCGGGGTAGCGCCCTTCTTGACGAGTTCGTCGTTGCCGGACCCCCCGCCGGGTCCCTGCCACGCCCCCACCCGGCCCGATCCGGTTCTCAGCGCCTCGACCGCGCCGGACCACGTGCCGCCCTTGCCGACCTCGCTGGCCACGACCAGGGTGATGAGCGAGAGCGCGTACACGAGCTTGTTGCGGCCCATGGCGTTGCCCGGGCTGAACGGCGCGTCTGGGCTGTAAGGCGTACACATGACGGCTCGCCCGTCGTGGATGGCCCGGCGCACGTCCGGTTTCTTGAGCTGGCGCGACAGCGACTCCGCCAGCACTCCGACGACGGCGCCGCCCGCCTCGAAGGCCGCGCTCATGGCCGCCTGGTCCACGCCGCGGGCGCCGCCCGAAACCAGCACGCACCCCAGCCGGGCCGCCCGCTCGGCCGCCGACTTGGCCGCCTCGGCCCCGTCCTCGGTGACGTTGCGGCTCCCCACGACGCCCACCCCGTCGCGCCGCAGCAGCCCGAGGTCGCCGGCGGCGTGCAGCAGCGCGGGCGCCCTGGTTCCCAGCCGCTCGACGAGTCGCTGGGGATAGCGCTCGTCGAAGGGCGTCAGGGTGAAGATGCCCGACTGCTGTAGCCGTTCCAGCTCGAAGGCCATGGCCGTGGCCCGGTCAAGCAGGCGCACGACCCTCGCCGACAAGTCGGGCCCCAGCTCGTGACCGCTCCCAAGCTCTTCCTCGCTCCGTCCGAGCAGCACACTCGGCTCTCCGCCAAGCCGCTCGCAGAGCTCCCAGTACCCAGCCGCCCCGAGCGGTTCCACCCCGTCACCGCAGAGCCGGCTCACCAGCAAGACTGACACCAGCCCGTCATCGTTCATCTTGCTGACTTTCAGCGAAGGCGAGCTAAAGACGGCTTGAGATCAGGTTCTCGGGCGCTGAGATGACGACACCACTTCTGCCGATTCTTCTCCGTCGAAGCTTCGGGATTGATCGTCAGCACGAAAGCACGCCGAAGTAAAAAGTCTCCAATATCGGTGGCATGGTCAACGGCAGCTCTAGGGCGATATGCCTCTGATGCTCCCCAAGCCATTGCAGCCCAAGCCCTTAAGGGAATGTTGCGATTGCCTCCACCCGACAGCGCTACTTCCGCAAATCGCTCACCATGATCCTTGCTGACACCCAGGCGTTCGGCCACACGGCATGCATGGATCTGAGCTGCGATCGAATACCCGCTCGGGTAAGTCGTGGCAATGTCTACAATCCAATCATGATCAATCAACATCTTAAGTTTCCCGTGTGAGGCAAGCTTATATAAATATCTGCCTGTGTTAACGGGAGTTTTTTCGAATATCTTAGGGTTCTCACGAAGCACAGATAACCCTATTCCACTTTGATGTCTTATTAGAACACCGAGTCCGAAGTTGATTATACGAAGATCAGGTGAATCAGATCGGATCTGCGATTCAATTTCATCAACAGCCGTCTCAGAATCAACATTTCCATCTGTTGAACTTGCAATCAGATAGTCTATACGTTCGTTGTTGATAACTTGAGCGGCAGCGTCAGAGTCCTTCATATAGAGATCACTCTTCGACTCATTAGGTTTAAGGTCAAGGCCACCGGCTGTTGCTTTATAAATATCGAATATTTCATCCCACATAGATTCATCATACAAAAATACTCGGCTGTCATCTGAAAACCGGATGTGACTTATAACTAGTGGGGCAAGTGCCTTGTCTATATCAATCAACATGATGTTCCCAATTAGTCCTGAAGACTCAGATCCTATGGGCAAGCCACTAGGTGCATCTAGTTCCTTGAGTCGGTTAAGGAAATAGTCTAACTGATGGATGTCTTCATCTTGAATTCCTATGCTAGTCAGAATGCAGACAACCTTATCTGGGGCAATTGAGGGGTAGTAGTTTCTAATGTCGAATGTACCCATTGCTCGACATCTAGCCTCACTCAATAGCTTGTTTGACCTCTTATTGAGTCTACGCCAAGCTTGTTGATGACAATAAACGGACCAAGCGGGTTGTGCCTCAATAATCCGATGGCTGAATACTTCTGCATGCCTTTGAATAGTCTCTTCCATCCTGCCCACCATCCGACCCACCGAAATGCGATACCAGAGTTCGTCAAAGGGATCCATCCACGTAGCCTTCCGAAGTTCATCTGATCCTGACTTCGGCAGCGGTACGACGGATGGTGGCATCGGACATCGCCCATCAGCGATTCGGCGGTCCAAGCATTCGCTGACTTCCTCAGGGGCAGCGACAAGATCTTCCCACCCAGCAACATCTGGAATGTCACGATTCTTCGCCCAAGGCGCGCCAGCGCGTAGGTGGGCACTCACCACCGTGCTACCGGGAACTCGGCATCCTTGGCTTGACTTGCCCTTCACAACGAACCTCCGATCAGACAACATCGGTGTAATTTCAAGAAGGTAGCGGTACCTGCGCTGAAACGCAACGGGCCGCCTTCGACCTCCGCAGGCGCTCACCCGGGGCTCTCTCAGCGGCCGATCTCGGACCACCAACGGCGATGTGGGTCGCTGCGGGGAGGGATGAAGCGGGCTCGTGTCTCAATCCGGCGCAGAACCTCCGCGACTCGCTCCGCCGGTTCGTCTTGCTTGCTGGCCCACCCGTGGAGAAGCGCCGAGGTGGTGATCGGTTCGATCGGGGGTTCCAGGTCCCGGGCGAGTCGCTGAGCCTTCCGGTCGTCGGTTGCGACGGGCCAGCCCCGATGAACCGATACGGCGAGCGTCGCCACCTCTCCATCGTCGACCCGTTGGGCAAGCTCCACGAAGGAGGTCAGCTCATCGGGCTCCAGATCAACGATCCTCAAGTCTCCACGACGGGCGTAGCCCATCATGTCGATCCGCTCACGCGCATACAGCACTTCCCCGGCCGCAGGGCTCGCCATGACGAACTTGGCACCGTTCCGGCGGGCCAGATCTTGAAAGGGCACGCCAGAGGCCGTCAGGTTGATCACGACGCAAGCGTCGAGAAGCAGCTCCTTCATTGGGCTGGTCAGGCTGAGATCGGGGCGAGTTCTTGCTCCGGCTCGGACCCGGCGGAACCCTGGCTTCCGGCCTCCTCAAGACCGCGATGCGATAGCTGGGCTGCAATGAGGCGGGCGGTCGTTCGGTCCACGCGTAGCAGGCGGGCTGCCTGACCCTCGCTGATCTCGCCCTCCGTCCAGGCTTCGACCGCCAGGTAGTGGAAGCGCAGGGGCAGGAGTTCGGTGTCGGCGGGCTGGGAGGCGGGCGTCGGCCACCGCGGCGCATCCACCAGGGCTCCGGCATCTAACAGGTCTTGCCAGGCGTTGCGCCGGATCAGTCCGACGCTCTTCAGCCTGCGCGCCATCGCCTCATAAGAGACTTGGAACAGATCGGCAAGCTGGTGGAGGTCGGTCGGCGTCGGGCCGCTGGCGCGGGCCTGGCTCATCATGTGGAAGCGTCGCTTCAGGCCCGCGGCCGGCATCAGAAAGTTCTCAGCGAACGCCTCGGCAAACCGCTGCTTGGCCGAAGTGCGTCGGTGGTTGCCGCGGAGAGTCACCTCCGACTGCGAGCGGTGGGCCAGGAAGTAGGCGAACTGGTGGGCGAGGAACCATCTCTGCCGCTCGAAGGAATGATTGGCGTTCATGGCAACGCAAGCACCGAGAGCCGAGCTGCTGATGTAGAGGCCGGAGACCCCGACGGGCAGATCCAAGGCGAAGATGCGCAGGCTCACATCGGCCTCCAGCAGCTTGCGCAGCTCCAAGACCGGACCATCTCCCAGCCCGAGACGGTTCCGCTCGCTGGCGGCCAGGCTTTCTGCCGCTTCCGCAGGGTCGATCCCTCGGATGCTCGCCTCGGGGTGGTCGGGCCGGAGAAGGGCCGCGCCCGCCACCCGCTCGACTTCCTGGTAGTCGTCGGCCAGCTCTTGGAGAAAGGCGACGCCGGACTCGACCCGGCCGTCTTCAAGCGCCTGGGCGCACGAGGCCTTGAACCGAGCCACGAAGTCGTCGGTGACAGGGGTCGGACGAAGAAGCTGATTGATCGAACGCTCGTAGAGCGACGCCATATCAACCAGCTCCTGAAAGCGAAGATGCCGATTCCCGCTCTCGATGGCCACCAGCGTCGTCCGGCTGACGCCCAACTGCTCGGCGACCTCCCGCTGCGTCAGCCGCTTGGCCTTCCGCGCCGCCCGCAGGCGCCCCAGGAGGCCGGGCAGTTCATCGACAGGCACCAATTCCCTCTGCATCGGGTTCACCTCTATCTGACAATGTCAGTGTCAAGATAGAAGATAGCCACATGAATGTCAAATACTGGTGACCCTACTCGCCAGCGACCCTCATTGAGGCGCGGAGCCGAGTGACCGTCGCCAGCCCGTCATCGTTCATGTTGGTCGCCATCATTGTCGTGGGGTGTGACCCCTCCGAACTGCGGTAAAAGTCTGGCTGCGAGTTCTCCGGCATTCACCGATTCGTTCCACATCAATTCCCTCCTGACGTTGCAAGTTGCAGAGAGAAGCGGTAGCATACCGTTATAATTGATTTCCCCCTGAAATGAGAGCTTCTCATGCGTATGCGCCCTACCCCATTCGTAGTGCCAAAGTCAGGTGATCCCTTTGAAAATGATAAATTAGGACGCAAAGATCAGATAAAATCGTTGACACAGCTCATACGAAACATTGAAGGACCATGCGTGCTCGCCGTTGACGGAACTTGGGGCTCAGGCAAGACAGTTTTCTTGAAGATGTGGGCTCAGTTGTTAAGAAACCGTCGTTTCCAAGTGGCAGAGTTGAATGCTTGGGAGACCGATTTCAGTGACGATCCGTTGATGGCACTATACGCAGCCTTTAAGAACGAGCTAAAAGGATCTAATGCGAAGGCTGCAATAAAAGTAATAGCAGGAGCTATATCCAAAATAGCAAGCGATACTATTCCGCTCTTGCCAAATATTGTAAAGACAATGACTATGGCAGGGGAACGTTCAGAACCATCAGCCGAGGCTAGATTATTCCGCTTCCGAGCTGCAGAAAAAGCCATCAGAGAGTTCAAGAAGGCACTCAAATCAGCCACTAAGGGCAGATTGCCGCTAGTAGTATTCGTGGATGAATTAGACAGATGTAGGCCTGACTACGCGATTCGATTTCTTGAAGCAACAAAGCACATCTTTGACGTAGATGGCCTGGTGTTCATCCTCGGCGTCAATCTGTCAGAACTAGCACACTCGGTTAGCGCATTATATGGCACCGACTTTGATGGAGAGACATACCTACGAAGATTCGTGGACCGCTCCATATATATACCACAAGCAGACCGGATAGAGTTTTTTGAAAATCTTTTAGATCAAACTGAACCAATTCATCGCGTTAGACCTTATCGCGTTAGACCTTATCTTGAAACCTTCATCCTAGGAGCTTCAAACATAAGCCTTAGAGATATGGAACAGGGTGTATATCATCTCAGCACGGTGATGGAGACAATTCCCGTTGAACACGGAGCTATATGGCCTACATCAGATCAACTTGCCGCGACATTGATTATAGTGCAAATGGCTGATTCAGACACTTATAGGCAATTCTTGAGAGGTGAGCTCTCTGATCTTGATGTTGTAAGCACACTTTATAAATTCATTAATCGACCCGGCAATTGGTGGAAGATTCCTCGTCTTGATGACAGTATATGCGCAGAAGTTGAGGCTGTCTTAGTCGGTTATCACAAACACATAAGTCGCTCATGGGAAATCGACACTCCACTGTTGCAAAAGCGTCGTAGGGAGTCAGAAGAGAAAGAGTACAATAGATATCCTCAGAGCGTAGTGTCATCTGCCAGTACGATTTCAGACCATTCAGGCTATAGTGACCGAAATTTCTCTAAAGTTCTGTCCATCGTGGAAATGATTACTTACGAACCACCCAGTTGAATCACGGAGCCGAGCCAGATTGTTTTGCCGATGGCGGCGAGGGTTGTCTTCTGGGTTTCGTAGCCGGGCATCAGGCGGTCGACGATGGACCAGAACTCGGGGGTGTGGTTGGCCTCGCGCAGGTGGGCCAGTTCGTGGACGAGGATGTAGTCGATGAGGCTCGGCGGGAGCTGGAGGGTGGCCCAGTGGACGTTGATCCGCGGCGGGCCGTCGGTGGGGCGGGCCGAGCCCCATCGGTAGCCGAGGTCTCGCACCTCAACGGCCACCGACTCCTCCCCCATCCGGGCCGCCCAGGGGCGGACCCGGCGGCGGAGCCACTGGCCGCCGATCTCGGTGTACCAGCGGCGCATGGCCTCGGCGCCCCGGTCGGCTTCGGACCGGCACAGGCGGAAGCGGCCCCGGTCTAGATGCACGGTCGGCGTGGTCGCATTGAGGGTTTCGAGGGTTAGGCGGTAGCTGCGGCCGAGGTAGGCGAAACCCTCGCCCTCGACGAAACGCTTTACCACCGGCGGGCCGGTCAGGGCGTCCTTCTCGGCCAGCTTGCGGTACACCCAGCGGCGCTTGGCGGCCACGAACCGGGCGGCCCGCTCGACGGTCACCGTCCGAGGTGCTTTGAGGACCAGCGAGGCGTCGCGCTCGACGACTATCTCGATGGTCTTGCGGTCGCCGGGCGGCGCGATCTGGAACACGAGGTCCCCGACCACCAACTCCGAGAGATCGTGAAGCGGGGCAGCACTCGGCGCAATGGCAGCGTTAACAGCCGAAACGGCAGCGGTAACCGCGGTCATTACAGCCGGTGCTGGTTGGCCTTGGCGATGGCGACGAGCTCGACGGCCAGCTCGTCGAGGCCCGCGTCGTAGGCGAACAGGTCGCTCCGGTCGAGGAGCCGCTTGACCGCCTTGCGCAGATCGTCCTGCTTGGTGGGGTTGTCCCAGAAGCCGACCGCGCCGGTGATCCGGCGGATCTCGGCCACCAGCGAACCAGTCAGCGCAATGAGCTGGTCGGAGGCGTCCGGCGCGGAGCTGGCCACCCTCTCGGCCATCTGGTCGTGGAAGGGCAGCTCGGTGGCCGGGTCGAGCCCGGTGTTGTCGTCGTCGGTGCGGCCCGCGTTGATCTCGTCGATCAGATCGCCGAGTTCCAGGGCGATCTGCTCCCACCGGTCTTCGAGCCGGCCGATTATCTCGTTGATCCGCTCCGAGAGCTTCGAGTAGTAGGCGGGGTCCTCGTCCAGGTGCTCGCGGATGTGGTGGCGGACCGCGTGCTCCATCTCCGACGCCCTGGCCCGGTGCGAGCCGATCTCGTCGAGGTAGGCGCCGAAGGCGGGATCGGTGATCCGCATCGGGGGGATCTTCTGGCTGAGGTCGAGGGCCATCACGTGGTCGTCGATCAGCCGGCGGACCTTCTCCTTGTACTTGCGGGGGTCGAAGTCGCCGTCGGGCGTGTCCCGGTAGCGGCGGCGGGTGAGCACCTGAATCTCGCCGAAGAGGTTTACGTCGTCCACGAAGGGAAGGGCCTCGGGGCGGGGCAGGACGGTGTCGAAGGTGTTGAGGAAGGTGCGCAGCGCCACGTCGAAGTCGGCCCGGAGCCGCTCGTCGCCGAGCAACTGGACGCAGGACTCGACGGCCTCGGCGGTGGCGGCCGGTTCCACGCCGCGCTGAACGAAGATCTGGCGGACCCGCTGGCGCTGCGGCTCGAGCTTTCCGATCTCGGCGCTGAGCGGCCGGAGCGCCCCCTCGGCCTCGGGATCGACGATGCCGTCGGCGGCGGCGTACACGGCGAGGGCCTGGTTGAGCTGGGCGAAGACGCCGTGGTAGTCCACCACCAGCCCGTAGGACTTCTTGGGCGCGGTCCGGTTCACCCGGGCGACGGCCTGGAGCAGCTCGGCCTCCTGGATCAGCCGGTCGAGGTAGATGACCTGGGCCTGGGGCGCGTCGAACCCGGTGAGCAGCATCGATTTCACGATCAGCAGCGCCAGCGGGTCGCGGTTCTCGCCGGTCGGACCGAGCGGGAGCCTGAACCGGTTGATGTGAACCTGTTGGCGCACCTTGTCGGTCCATTGGGCGTAGTGGGGCGGGTCGTTGTGGTCCCCGGAGATGACCGGGGCGAACTGGAGGCCGCGGATCAGGTCGACTTGAGCCGCAGCGGCGCGCCAGAACGACTCATCGGGATCGGCAGGATCGGCCCGACCGTCGGAATCGACGGGATCGCCAGGATCGCCGGGGCCGGCCCAACCGTCGGGATCGTCGGGGCCGAGCGGCCTCCCGGACTGGCTGAGCAGGTCGGACCGGCGCCGGTCGAGTTCGGCCACCAGCTCGTCCCGGGCGTCGTTGAGGGCGTCGTAGTACCGCAGGCATGCCTTCCGGCTGGTGGCGACGATCATGCCCTTGAAGCCGTCGGGCATCACCGTGCTCACGTAGTGGCGGAGCATGTCCTTGGCCTTGGCCTCGATCAGCTCCGGCGCCTCGAGCACCTCCGCGGCGGTGGCGTACTTGCGCTGGAGGGTCTGCCGCTGCTGGTCGGTGAGGCCGCGGAACCACCCGAAGAAGAGCTCGTTCATCTTGGAGGCGCCTCTGACCGCGGCGTCGGTGGTCTGGCCCTCGTAGAGGATCGGCACGGTGGAGCCGTCGGCCTCCGACTCGCGGAGCGTGTACCGGTCGAGGTAGCCGCCGAATATCTCCAGGGTCTTCCTGCGCCTGCCCATGATGATGGGCGTGCCGGTGAACCCGATCCGGGCCGCGTTGGGCAGGGCGCTCATCAGGTTGGCGTGCAGCAGCGACGCCTGGGACCGGTGGGCCTCGTCCACCATCACCAGGATCGACTCCGACGGGTTCAGGGCTCCGAACGCCTCCCCTTCGCCCAGCCCCTCGCCGCCGGGGGTGTCGCGGTATTTCTGGATCATGGCCATCACCACGCCGGGGCCGGGCCGGCTCAGCAGCTCCCGGACTTCGGCCGCGCTGCGGGCCACTTTGACGGTCTCGCCGGCGAGGGCGGCGGTGCTGTCGAGCTGGGTTTGGAGGTCGGTGCGGTCGGTGACCAGCACGATCTTGAACTGACGGAGCCGGGGGTGGCTGCGCATGGCCCGGATCAGGAAGACCATGGTGAGGCTCTTGCCCGATCCCTGGGTGTGCCAGATGATCCCGCCCCGCCGGTCGACGTGGCCGTCTTCGGCTCTGGTGTCGCCGTCGAGCAGCCGCCGCAGCGCCTTGTGGACGGCGCGGTGCTGCTGGTAGCGGGCCGCGATCTTGACCATCCGGCCCGCGTCGGTCTCCTTGAACACGGTGAAGTGCCGGACGATGTCGAGCAGCCGCTCCGGCGACAGCATCCCGGCCGTCAGCAGCTCTTGTTGGGTGACGGCCTCGGCGGGCTTGCCCAGGGATGCGGCCACCTCCTCGGCGGTGGACGGGTGCGGGTCCTTCCAGGCCGAGTAGTGCTCGGGCAGGGCTGAGAAGGTGGCCGCCTCGGCCCGCTCGCCGGTGGTGGCGACGGTGAGCTGGTTGGTCCAGAACAACTGCTCCGCGCCCTCGGCTGTCTCGCCGCCCCGCTGGTTGGCGTAGCGACGGAGCTGGTCGATGGCGTCGGTGATGCCGCCGTCGCTGCCGGGCGGCTTGGCCTCGATCACCACCAGCGGGATGCCGTTGACGAACAGGGTCACATCGGGCCGGATGTTCGGCGCCCGCCCCGGCGTGGCCACGGGAAACTGCGACACCGCGAGGAAGTCGTTGGCCGACCAGTCGTCCCAGTCGATGTAGCTGACAGTTCGATCCCGGCCGCCGTCCCATCCTTCGAGCCCGGCCACTTTCGACCCGTGCAGCAACAGTTCGGTGGAAGCCCCATTCGCCTCAAGCAGGCCGGACCCCGCTGGCATCGACCGCAGTTCGGCGATAGCCGACTTGATCCGGGCTTCGTCGAGCCATGGCGTGCCGTTCGGGCCGACATTGATCTTCTTGAGTACCGATCCAAGCCGCTGCTCAAGGAGCACGTCACGATCCGACAACCGAGCGACCTCGTCGTCCGGTTGACGCTCAGACCAGACCAGTGTCTCCCACCCCAGCGAAGCGAGCTGATCCAGCAGTGGCCGCTCCACCAGTTCCCATTCCGGGCCCAAAATCATTCCGCCACCGTCCGAACCTTGCCAGAAAAAAGGTCATCCGCAAGGCCAGCCCGCAATTGTCGAAGCTTCTCAAGCTGCCTACGGTTAGCCTGGATCGTATCAGCAATGTCGTCGAGAATCCTTGCAATCCGTCGCTGCTCTTTAATTGGAGGTAATCGCACCTTAATACGCTCAAACTCTCGCTTTGGTATCTCCAGGAATGTCGTACCAGATGCACATCTGGTCATCTCACGCTTAAGTGTTCTACCCAGATAATAAAGAAAAGACGAATCAACACTATCAGCGTTCGGAATTAAATTCTGAAACCCTTGATTAGTAGCTAAATCCACACCTGCCAAAGCACAGAATCCTATTGAAGCTCTGCTCGTAACCAAAAGAGACCCGGCAGGCACCAATCTAGCACTGGATGCAGTGAGTCCTAGTTCACTTATACGTTCCTTAGATTTGGAAATAATCTTATCATTGGTACCTGTAAGTTCCCCTGGTGTCAGCCAAGGGACGGGACCATTCCAATATTCCTCCTTATCGCGAGAAGGTGTTCCGCCACCAACCACTGATCCCAAGTCACCAATTCTGCACTCCCGATATTCGCCTGTATCATCCGAAGATGTAGACTTACCATCCAAGATATCGGATGCAAGTCCGACGCATATCTTTCTCCATTTCATTATGGCACTTTTAGTAAAATCAATTGCCTTACTAACTTCATTAAGTATCTCTGAAATCTGTCGCTGTTCTCTCCCAGATGGGAAGGGTACAAGCATCTCTGTAAAAAAGCCATCATCGAGATAAGGTTGAGCAGACCCCATGATAAACATTCCGATGTCCTGTTGAGCCTTCGGCGACTGCAAGTAATAGAACAAAAAGTCTTGGTAAATATCGTCAGAGCCTCTTATTAAGGAAATATTACCATTGATAGCAGCTTCAGGGTATTCACCTAGATATCTTCCAACCTTACCTGTATGTGCCCCTATCGTATTTATAATAATATCCGATGGTTTGAGATGTCCTGTACGCATTGAAGAGAAGAAATCAACAGGAACATACCTAACCACTCGCAAATCAAGAGTCCCGTCTAACCTAATGTTCTCACCACCTAAACTCGGAACGCCAAATGAATCATGACTTGCACCACCCGAAGGTCTACTTCCTGTCTCAACAACAGACAGCACTTCACCAAGCCTTTTTATAGGTAAAGAGCTTTCAGTCATATCCCAGCCTTCTGAAATGCCTTCCGAGACGAGAGGTGATAGAATCTCGTTCATCCAAGATTTGAAAGAGAGAGGTACCATACTTGCGAATGAGATTGTCGTACCAGGACAAAATGCTGCGCCCAGTATCAGCAAAGTAGTCAGCTACGATATCTTCAATCCGGCCATAAAGTACTTGTGTCGATATAAACAAAGCTTCATCCGAAAGCATCGCATCAAAGACCTGCCTAGCGGTTAAGAACAAGGATTCATCGATAGTCCTAATCTGCTTCTTGACTTTGGCACGAGTTGATTTGAGTGTTCTGATTTCAGCAGAGTTGAATCGCCTTTCAACCCCATCATCGTCTTCACCAATTGATTCTGCAGATTCGATCTCGATATCCAGACGAGTAACATCAGCCACAAGATTGTCTCTTTCGTCAAGATGCGTAGTTGCAAGGAACTTGATCGCAGTCGAATCAACCAGATCTGAGCCGTTCTTGTCGCTTTTACTAGCTTCGGCAGTGATTAGCCAGCCCTCGACCACCGCCTTCCAACCACGATTGGCAGCAGTTTCGAGTTCGTAGAAACAGTCTTCCCACCAGGTCGCAGCCATGCCAGCCGCGGCAAATCGGTCGATGCCCACAGAAACCATGCGCGTCGTGAAGTCATCAATGAGTGAGTTACGCCAGCCAAAGAGATGACCACGTTCTGGCAGTTCTTGAAGCATAGGCACGACAGTTTCCTCCCACCAGAGGTGCCAGGGATTGTCAGCAGATCGCTTAGAAATGGCGTAACTGATGGCTCCATGTGCAGCTTCTCGACCTTTGGGAGACGCTACATTGTGACACCAGTCGGCATAGCCATCACCTCTATCCATGAATAATATCTCTGCGTCAAGGCCAGCGCGCTCCAGCCATCCTTCGGCAGCTTCGATTTCTGAGATTGGCACACCGCCGTGAAGGTGAGCCCTCACGTCATGGGGCTCGGGTGGTGGAGAGTTGTCAACGTATCGGCGGATGTTGCAGTTGAAGTCGTTGTCGACCAACTCATCGGTGGTGATAACTCTGGCAAAGCCATCGACATCTGCAAAGTCGCGAAACGTGGCAGTGATCTTCTGCTCGTCTCGGGGGCGGAGATAATTTTGAGCACGACCCTCACCGTAGTCACGGTCGGCATTGATGAACAGCACTTTGCCCCATCGTTCACGCGGTTTGGAGCCCTTAGCTCTCAAGATCAAGATGGCGGCAGGAATGCTAGTGCCATAGAAAAGGTTAGGACCCAGACCAATGACGGTATCAAGAAGGTCATCTTCAACAATTCTTTTACGAATATTGCCCTCTGCGCCGCCGCGAAACAGTACGCCGTGAGGCATAACTGTAGCGACCATCCCGTCAACGTCCAAGACAGCCAGCATGTGCTGAAGAAACATGAGATCGGCTTTCTTACCGCCTTCAGGAGTATAGCCATACCGGAATCGTTCGCGGTGAGTGAGCGCCGATCCATCATAGTTCTGGCTGAACGGCGGGTTAGTAATTACCCGATCAAACCGATCCAGCTCGCCCCCTCGAGTGTGTTCAGGGTTCGTAAGAACGTCATTATTGCGAATGTCTGCATCTCGGATGCCGTGAAGCAACATGTTCATCTTCGACATCGACCAAGTAGTGCCATTAGGTTCCTGCCCGGCCAAAACCAGATTGTTGGGATCTCCACCATTGTCGGCAACATGATTGCGAGAGTAGATCAACATGCCACCCGAGCCAGAGCACGGGTCATAGATGGACATGCCCTCTTGCGGATCAAGCAGGCGGACCATCAGCTTGACGACCTGGCGAGGCGTGTAGAACTCGCCGCCCTTCTTGCCAGCCGAGTCGGCGAAGTCTCGGATCAAGTACTCGTAGGCGGCACCGAGCAGGTCTGGAAACTCAAAGTCTTCGTTGCGCAATCGGTGTTTCGAGAAGTGGTCGACGAGATCGCGCCACTTCTTGTCCGAAACGGTCGTGTTCCCGACTCGCCTGTTGAAGTCGATGTGCTGCAGCACTCCCTCCAGAGGGCGATTGTACTCCTCAAGTGCGGCGAGAGCCCGGTTCAGCCCGTCGCCCACCTGGTGGTGGAGTTCGTCCCGCAGGTACGCCCAGCGGGCCTCGTCCGGCACAAAGAACGCATCGCTGTAGAAGTCGGGGTCATCGGCCCGCCGTTCAGCCTCCTCTTCCGACCGCCCCTGCGCAACCTGGCGCTCAACGATCCGCTGACGCTCCTGATCGAAGACATCACTGGCCCGCTTCAGGAACAGCGATCCGAAGATGTACTCCTTGAACTCCGACGCGTCCATCTTCCCCCGCAAGATGTCCGCCGCCGCAAAAAGATGCCGCTCAAGCTGAGAAAGCGTCAGCATTGCCATGAAGAAAGGCTTGCAAGTTCAAGGAGCCAATTTCCATATACGGTTCGGAAGAGATTCAAGCCACACATGTCTCAAGTGATAGGCCATCACCTGACAAAATCTGATCTAAGAATTTACCATGGAGATAAGTAAAGTATGTCGGGAACGCCTCTCCAACTAACTTACGAATTAGATAGGGATTACCATTTTCTATTGCTCTGGTCCAGTCATAGAACCGGGGCACAGTTTGTAGATCAGCACATTCAAGAATACTCAATACTCTATTTTCCCATGGATGAATCTTAAAATCACTGCCAATATGACTCGAATTAGTGGTAATAGTGTAGGCTGGCCTTTCAGGATTCATTCGTCGATAGCTTGACCTAAAACCTTTAATTAACGAAGGGCGATTATTCCTTTGAATATAAGGCCGGTTGTGCATAACGCTGTCGCAACCAGGGCACAATATTAAATTCAAGCCAACCTCAGACATATTACATGAGGGACAATTGTCATTTTCATACGCACTTAGACCTGAATAAGCTGGAATTTCACTAATCTGTCTATAGCGTTCTGTACCATAAAATGGAACATAGTGCAAAGGATGCATCCCACGAGCCGCTTCTTTAGAACTTGCATCTAATTGCTCATACGCCATGAACTCAAACCACTCACGAATGCTGATCCACCGGTGCAACCCATTAGAGGCTTTTTCTGAATGAGTCGGACATGGTATTGGGATATCACCGTTCTGCGCCTGGACCTCTCTGAGCCACATTTCTTCCCTATGCACGGCAATTACAAGCGCACGTTTTCGAACTTGCGGGATTCCATGGTCGGCAACATTTATTACACTTGGAAATACCTCGTATTCAGATAGTTCCTCACGAAGAAAGTCTATAGTCGTACCATTTTCACCGTTGTGCTCTAGAGGAAGAGTCAGCACTTGGCGAACATTCTCTATGACAACAACTCTGGGCTTCAAGATATGTGCTACCGGAATAACTTCCATTAACAATCGATTCTTTTCTTCAAGCGCCTTCGCTTTCGGTGTCCGCCTCTTACCTCTACTAGGATTAGAACTACTCATACCCTGACAGGGAGGAGTAGCTACTAATAAATCCAATCGACTAGAGATAGAGCGTCGGTATAACGCAGCGATCTCATTAGCCTTACCACACACATCCTTAACAAGCCATTGAGACGCAGGAAAGTTATCAGAACCAATAGCAGCTCTCCTCTCATCAATTTCAACCTGAACAATAAACTTGAATCCAGCCATTTCATACCCTAAATCACTTAACCCTGCCCCAGAAAATAATGAAATGGCTGTCTTATCATCAGCGATTGCTGGTTTAGCGTTTAATATGAAATTACTTATTTGTTGACTAGACAAAACCTTCCTCCCATGTCTATAGCTACGTATTTTACTCTACTGATATTTCTGGTAATTCTCCCTGCATCTTAGTCACTACTTCAAGAAAGTTCTCATGAATTCGAGTGGTAGATTGTAGGAGATCATGCCAGGTTCTACGAGTTATATCAGGTGAATTAACTATTAGACTAGCGGGTACGGATGATAAATTCAGATCATCACACACTATAGATAATTTAGCTTCCGAAAAAGTAGATTTCACTTCAGGGGATAACTCAATAAACTGTTGAACCGCTTCCAGATACTTATAGGCTCTTTCAAATTCGGCATCCGTTAGCTTATATTGTGGACGCTTAATCTCTACAACTTCTAATCTTCCTTCATGGTTTAGCATTATAAAGTCGGGTTGCTTCTTAGGATTAGTCATGGGTGAAGTGATTATCTCTTTGCCGTGATTAGCTAAATACCAGCCCTCAAAGTTTCTTCTGGTAGTTGCAAGTGACTGGTTCTGGCTTAAGGTTGTCCAGTTAGGATAGAGCAACCAGGGAGCAGTCTCAATTAATCGCTGAAGTTCAGACTCAATAGTTGCATCACTGGATACAAGATTTCTTAGTTGGTCAACGACTCTAACTCTTTCCTGCGCAACCTGTCCAAGAGAATAGGTTTCCGCCAATCTAACCCTCTCAAACAAATCGAGAATGTTTTCAACGGATTCACTTTCTAGAGAAGCGATCTGATCTAGCGCAAAAAGGAGGTCGCTATGTGGGCCTACTGCATAGGCTAGCCGCACAATTCGATTCACATAACTTGATTCTTTAACAGAATCACGATCTGCACGGGATACCAGCGATCTTGCTGCTCTCAATACTGAGTCTCTAATAGAGCTGTCATTGGGATGAGCGTTTAGTAAACGTTCTTCTAAATGAGAGTTCTCAAGAAATACATCCCATGTCCGATTTCTAACACTTGTTTCTGCTCTTGCAGCTAATTCTTTTAAGAGATCTTGTCCCCACTCTCTCAGTGAACCTCCTAAGTCAGAATTCCATATAATATCTTGCCTATCGGTTCTAACCAAATCTTCATTATCATCTAACCATTCGGCGTTGAGTGCTCCTGTGAGATAGCTTCTCATCTTGAATTCACCCGTGAACCCGGATTTGATATCGAAATCTCTAGTTTGAGCGACGATCTTTCCTCTGGCGTATATTCTGACTCCGGCCATCACTTCATCTCTATATGGATCTTTTGAGTAAGCGACCCATCCAGTTACAGGAAGAAGCTCGCCATCACTCGATTTTATTGGCCGGTCGCCAACATCGATACAAGTGCCTGGCATAATGTCAATATTCAAAGTGCCAAGCTCTATAGGATCTTGCTGGCTAGTACTGTCGGCCAATATTACTTTCCAGTTATCTTGAGACAGTCCAAATCTTGCAGCTAGTTGACGATCCAATTCTTCTCTGGTGGGAACACGTCTCTTATCAAAGTTCCTCAGAATCAGCTTTGTTCCGGTCGAATCTGCAAACTTTCCATCTTGGTCACCTGGGATCGGATGATATGGCTCTACATTCCCATTATCGTCCGTCTTTTCAATTAGCATTTCATCCATATCTAATATGAAATTAGAAACAGTGAATCCATCCTCTGCCCTGGTTCCTCCTGAACTAATGATCTCTACTTCACGACAGATACCAAAAGGTGCTAACTTGCCGATTCCTTTTCTGCCCATTACTTTTCTTCTAAGATTACGAGTTCTTTCCCCCCGCTTCGCTCGGCGATTATAGCCAACATTTAGATAGTAATCGTTTACATCTTGTGCAGTCATACCACTGCCGTCATCTTCGATAATTATCTCAAAACCCTGATCTTCAACTTCATCTTCAATTCTCTTAGCAAGGTATTTACCGAAAGGTAAATCAATTGTTACATTCTCCGCTTCAGCATCATAGGCATTGGCAATGAGTTCTGCTAGAACAGCCGAAACTCTGTCGTACATCTGAATTCCCAGCTTATCGATCGTAAGACGTGATATTTTCATTGTGTACTTATCTGACTGCATTTGTTGCTCAACCTCCTACGCTCGAAGGGCCTCGGGCGCATTCACTCTATACCATCACTGTGACACGAAAGCTACCACCGACTCAGCTTACGCGCCCAGGCATCGTAGGGTGAAGGCATGACCGATGCAGGCACCGCTCCCAGCTCCGAGGCGCGCGAGCAGACGTCTCCAGTCCAGGCCCGGCTCAACCCGGCTCAGCAGGAGGTGCTCGACCAGCTTGGCGCGCCTTTGAGCGACCGGCCCGAGTTTCCGGCGGAGTTGCGCAGTCGGCTCCGGCAGGCTCTCGACGACGGGCTCGGTCCGCTGGTCGAAGACCTCGACACCGAGGACACCCTGTTCGTCAACAAGCGCGCCCTCGGCGGCGTCTTCGGGTGCGAGCGGCGCTTCGTCGCCCTCGAGGACGCCCCCTTCGAGTGGACTGTGCCCGTGGCCCGGGGCACCGTCGCCCACAAGGCCATCGAGATCCTGGTCCACTGGCGGCGCGAGCCCCACCCCCTCACCGTGGTGGACGAGGCCATCGACCGCCTGGCCGAGGGCGCCGACGGGCTCGGCGACTTCCTCAAGCGCTGCACCGAGACCGAGCGGGCCGAGCTGCGGTCCGAGGCCAACGACCGGGTGGTGAAGTTCACCGAGTGCTTCCCGCCGCTCAAGCCCGGCTGGCGGCCGGTCACCGAGAGCCGCCTGCGCTACGAGCACCCCGGCGGTCGGCTGATCCTGGCCGGCAAGGTGGACCTCACCCTGGGCCAGCCCGACGGCCCCGTCGCCGGCAAGGTGCTGATCGACCTCAAGACCGGCGGCTTCTCGCCCGTCCACCGAGAGGACCTCCGCCTCTACGCCCTGATCGAGGCCACCCGGATCACGCCGCCCCGGCTGGTGGCCACCTACTACCTCGACCAGGGCAAGTTCATGGCCGAGGAGGTGACCGAGGACCTGCTGGACGCGGCCGCGGCCCGCACCATCGACGGGACCGAGCGGATCATCGGCCTGCGGCGGGGCGGGCGGGCGCCCTCGGTGAGCCCGGGGCCGGCCTGCCGGTGGTGCCCGGCGCTGCCCGACTGCGACGAAGGCCGCGGCTACCTCGACGACGACGCCAGCGGGCTCGGCGACGAGTGGTAGCGGCTATCTCGGCGGGCTCGACGACGACGAAGTGGCCTCGGGCGGGGCCGACGACGAGTGGTAGCGGCTCGGCGTGGTGGGGTGGAACTCGGCCAGCACCCTGGGCTCGTAGCGGCCCCCCTCCAGGTCCAGGCGGCTCAGCCTCCCGGAGGCCCGCAGCGCCAGCGTGGCCGCCACCAGGGTCGCCCCGGCGATCCCGAAGGTGGGGCGGGGGCCGATCAGCTCGATCAGCCGGCTGAGCACCAACTGGCCCACCGGGTTGGCCAGCAGCAGCGCCATCATGTACACCGCGATCACCTGGGCCCGCCGGTGCTCCTCCACCTGGAGCTGGATGGTGGTGTTGAGCATGGCCGCCGAGGTGAGGTGCGACGCCCCCATCACCGCCAGCGCCACCAGCGCCACCCAGAACGCGGGCGCCGCGGCCAGCGCCATCACCCCCAGCCCGTAGGCCAGCAGGGCGAACCCCTGGACCCTCGACCGGCGGAAGCGGCGGCCCATCGAGGTGACGAACGGCGCGGCGGCCACCGCGCCCGCCCCCACCATGGTGAGCATCAGCCCGTAGCCGGACTCGTCCCGGCCGAACACGTCCTCGGCGAACACGATCACCAGCACCTGCAGCGACAGGCCGAACATGCCGATCAGGGCCACCGCCCCCACCGCGGTGGCGATCCCGCTCTGGCCCCGTATGTAGACGAGGGTGGCGGCGAAGTCCCGGACCGGGTGGATGCGGTCCTCGTCGGCGATGGCGCCGGGCGTTCGGATCATCAGCAGGGCGACGATCACGGCCAGAAAGCTCGCCGAGTTGATGGCGAAGGCGGCGCCGGGGCCGGCCGCCACCAGGGTGGCCCCAGCCAGCATCGGCCCGATCAGGCGGGAGGCGTTGAACTGGGTGGAGTTCAAGGTGACGGCGTTGAGCAGCACCGACCGGGGCACCAGCTCGCTGACGAAGGCCTGCCAGGCCGGCAGGTTGAGACCGCCGGTCAGCCCCACCAGCACCGACATGGCCACATAGGCGGCCGGCTCGCGCACCCCCGACCACCAGGCCACGGCCAACCCCAGGGCCATCAGGGCCTGGGCCGACTGGGTGACCAGCAGCATCCTCCGGCGGGAGTGGTGGTCGGCCAGCGGACCCGCCACCGGGGCCACCAAGGCCATGGAGATGAACTGGGCGAACCCCCCGAACCCCACCCAACCCGGACTGCCGGTGAGGTTCCAGATCACCGCGGGTATGGCCACGAACTGGAAGAACCGGCCCACCCCCGAGACGAACCCGCCGATCCAGAAGAGCCGGAAGTCCCGGTAGCGCAGCGCCTCCAGCGCCGCCGGAAGCCGACTCGGGGCGCTGTCGGCGGCCGGCTCCCCGGCCGCGGCCCCGCTCTCGGCTTCGTCCTCGCCCTCACTCCCGGCGGAAGCTCCCCCGCCCCCTCCCCCGGCGGACGTCGCCTCGTCCTCGGCGGCAGGGGATTCGGTCGCGGACACCAGGCCACCGTATCGGCGGAAACCGCCTCTTCGGGCCCGGGTCGGTGCGATGCGGGCGGGCAGGGGCGATACTGCGGCCATGGGATACGTGCTGACCGAGATCAGTGACGGCGTCGCCCGGTTGACCCTCAACGACCCGGACAAGCGCAACGCCGTCAGCAAGGCCATGAACGACGAGATCGCGGCCGTCCTCGACGAGCTCGAGGCCGACCCGAGTGTGGGGGCGGTGGTGGTGACCGGGGCCGGGAAGGGGTTCTGCTCCGGGGCCGACCTGAGCGACCTGAACCACGCGTCCCAGACCGACAACGCCGCCGTCACCCTGCTCTACGACGGGTTCCTGCGGGTGGCCCACTCGCCGCTGGCCACGGTGGCCGCGGTGAACGGCGCCGCGGTGGGGGCGGGGATGAACATGGTCCTGGCCTGCGACATCGCCGTGGCGGGCCGGCAGTGGGCCCGGTTCGACTCCCGGTTCCTCCAGATCGGCCTGCACCCCGGCGGCGGCCACACCTGGCGGCTGAATCACATCGTCGGGCGGACCACCACCATGGCCATGGTGCTGTTCGGGGAGGTGCTGAGGGCCGAAGACGCTCAGCGGGCGGGGCTGGTGTGGGACGTGGTCGACGACGACGCCCTGCTGGACCGGGCCCACGAGCTGGCCGCCCGGGCCGCCGGCCAGCCCAAGGAGCTGGTGGCCCGGACCAAGGCCACCATCTTGAGCCTCGACGACATCACCGGATCGGACCAGGCCGTGGCCCACGAGGTGGAGCCACAGCTCTGGTCGCTGAACCAGCCGATATTCCGGGAGCTGCTGTCCAAGCTAAGGGACCGGACCTCCTCCGGCCGCTGACCGCCCAGGCTTCGCCGCCGGGGAGCCGCCGCCGGGAGAGTTGCCGCCGCCGGGAGAGTTGCCGCCGCCGGGAGAGTTGCCGCTATCGGCCCACCCGTCTCATTCCGTTGACCCCGCTTGCCTCATCCCGCTGTGCGGGCCGGGCCCAGCGGGACGATGGCGACCAGAACCGAGGCCATGAGGGCTCGGCTGAGCGGCAGACCGGACACGTCCACGGGGAAACTGCGCTGGAGGAGGCCGAAGAGCACGTCCGCGGAGGGCAGGAAGTCGAACGCGGCGGCGGCCATCGCGGCCATTTCGACAGTGGTCACGTCCGTTTGGGAGTCGAAGCGTCCGCCGGGGGCGGACATGATGTCGTTGGCCACCGCCCATTGCGCGAAGGTCCAGTACCAGGAATCGGCATCCGCGTCGGAGAACTGGACTTCCTCTTCAACCGGATCCGGGGTGCCGTACAGGTAGGCGTAGGTCCGGTACAGGAAGGCGGCCATCTGGGCGCGGTTGACGACTCGGGCGGGGCAGAACCGGTTGTCTCCGCACCCTTGGATGATCCCCCATTGCGCGGCCTGGTTGATGTCCCTTTCGTTGCGGGCGCCGTCGTCGTCTCTGAACGCGCCCTCATAGCAGGATGTGACGTCGTCGAAGTCTCCGCTGAAGCTGGTCGCGGCGACTCGGAGGTGGGCAGGCACCGCGCCGGTGATCTGGTTGCTGCAGAACCTGAACGTGGCTCTGACCTTCAGCTCGGCTGGTATTTCGCCGGACAGCCGATTGTTCTGAACCCATACGTGAAGCAAGCGTTCCAAGTAGCCCAGCTCATCGGGGAGGGCGCCTGAAAGCTGATTGTTCTCGAGCAACAATCGCCGCAGGTTTCGGAGGCCGCCCAGCTCAGGGGGAATCGAACCCGAAAGCCGATTGTCGCTGAGGCTGAGAAACTCAAGGTTTCGAAGGTTGCCTAGTTCTGGGGGAATAGAACCTGAAAGCTGATTGCCGTAGAGCTGTAAGACCAGCAGGCTTCGGAGGTTGCCCAGCTCCGGCGGAATAGAACCCGAAAGCCGATTGTTGTCGAGATCAACGTACCTTAGGTTTCGGAGGTTGCCCAGCTCCGGCGGAATAGAACCCGAAAGCTGATTGTTGTAGAGGTCCAAATACAGCAGCTCGCTTAGGTTGCCCAGCTCCGGCGGAATGGGACCCGAAAGCTGATTGTCGTAGAGGTCTATGAACCTTAGCTTGCTGAGGTTGCCCAGCTCCGACGGAATGGGACCCGAAAGCCGATTGTCGTAGATGTCCAAATCCTCGAGGCTTCGGAGGTTTCCGAACTCAGGAGGAATGGAACCCGAGAGCTGATTATAGTCGAAATCGAGGAATATCAGGTTTTGCAGTTTTCCTATTTCGGCGGGAATGGAACCCGAAAGCCGATTATGGGATAGATCCATACCTTCAAGACTGCTGAGGTTGCCCAGCTCCGGCGGAATAGAACCGGAAAGCTGATTATTGTAGCTATCCAGCGTCTTGAGAGAGCCTAGGCTGCCCAGCTCGGCGGGAATGGGTCCTGAAAGCCGATTATTGTGGAGGACGATGCTCTGCAGGTTGCTGAGGCCGCCCAACTCGGCCGGAATAGAACCCGTCAGCCGATTATTGGACAGGTCCAAGCTCTGGAGCGAACCGAGGTCGCCGATCTGGGCGGGGATGGTCCCCGAGAGGCGGCTATTGGAAAGATTCAACTCCACGACGCGACCGGAGGAGGTCTTCGTTCCCTTGAACGGGCTGGCGTAGTCGAGCCCCGCATTGGCCGGATCGCTCAAGAAGTGATTCCCGATCGCCACCAGCGAGACGCAGTCCGCCACCAGGCCCCGATTGGAGCCGGGGTCCTCCACGTAGGTGCCGTCCGAGCAGCCCGCGGGGTCGAGCGACCCGCCGCCCGCCCCGTTGGCGGCGACACCCGCCGGCATGACGGCCAAGCCCGCCGACGCGACCAGCGCCGACACCACGACCGCCGTGAACCTTCTCGTTCGCATTCCCACCGTGACTCCTTCAGTCGCTTGCGCCTGCGCTGTCCGCGTCTGCGCTCTCGGCGAGAAAGTAGACCACCGGGGCGGAGCTTGCAACCGCGTTCGGCGGGAAGGTCAGCTCTCCGGCAACCGGGACGGTGTGCGGCGCCCAGTGGCGGAGCCTGCAACCGCGTTCGGCGGGCAGGTCAGGGGCCGATCCAGCTCGCGGTCAGATCGGGGCCGCGGCGGCCCCACTCCTCGGCGGTCATGGCGAAGCGGAAGTGGTCCTCCCACACCCCGTTGATCTCGAGGTAGCGCTCGGCCAGGCCCTCGTTGCGGAGCCCGAGCTTCTCGGCCACCCGCAGGCTGGCAGCGTTGCGGGGCACGATGGCGGCCTGGATGCGGTGCAGCCCCAGCGTCTCGAAGGCGAACCGGGCCGCCACCACCAAGGCCTCAGGGGTGTAGCCCCGGCCGGCCACGGCCTCGTCGATCCAGTAGCCGAGATAGCACGACTGGAGCGGGCCGCGCTGCACCGACGACAGGTTCATCTCCCCCCGCAGCGCCCCCTCGGCGAACACGCCGAAGCCGTAGCCGGTGCCGACCTCCCGCTCCCGCTTGCGGGCCGAGCAGCGGGCCGAGAAAGCCCGCGGGTCCTCGACCGGATCGGACTGGCCGGCGGGCCGCTGCGGCTCCCACTTGGTGAGCCAGTCGACGTTGCGGCGGCGCACCTCCCGCCACTGGGCGAAGTCGTCGCCGACCAAGGGGCGGAGCAGCACCCGGCGGCCGTACAGGACGGTCACGCCCGCGCACTGTAGTTGCCGACCTTCAGGCGGCTCCCCGCCCCCGAGCCGACCGACGGGTACCGGTCCCGGCGCCGAACGGGCGCCCCGCAGTCAGGAGCTGGCGGGCTGAGGGTCGAGCAGGGACAGGGCCAGGCCGTCGAGGATGTCGGCCTCAGACACCAGGCAGCGGTCGAAGTCGAAGTAGCGCATGACCTTCACCAGGATGCACAGGCCGGCCACGATCACGCCGGCCCGGTCCGGGTGGAGGCCCGGGTTGGCGGCCCGGTCGGCGGCGGACTCGGTGGCCAGGGTCCGGAACACGTCCTCGGCCGCGGCCCGGGTGAGCTCGAAGCGGTGGACCCGGTCCCGGTCGTAGGCGGCCATGCCCAGCTCCACCGCGGCGGCGGTGGTGGCCGTGCCACCCGTCGCCACCAGCTCGCACTCAGCCGATATGCCCGGCATCGCCCGGACGGCGTCGTCGAGGTGCAACTCGGTCACCTGCAGGCAGGCGGCCAGCTCCTCAGGCCGCGGCGGGTCGTGATGGACGTACCGCTCCGTGAGCCGCACGCAGCCGACCTCAGCCGAATGCCACTGCGGGTCGGGGACGGGGCCGCCGGGACCGTGGGCAGCAGGGCCGGGGCCGCCAGGGCTGGGATCGCCGGGGCCGTGGGCAGCGGGGGCGGGGTCGAAGGCCAGTTCGGTGGAGCCGCCCCCGATGTCGAGCACCAGCCAGGGGCCGTCGGCGGGGTCCAGCCCGGCGGTGGCGCCCCGGAACGACAGGGCGGCCTCGGCGGCCGGAGTCAGCAACTCGACCGGGGCACCGATCGCCTCGCCGGCCGCGTCCAAGAACTCGGCCCGGTTCGCCGCGTCTCGGGCGGCCGAGGTGGCGACGGCCCGCACCCGCTCCACCCGGTGCCGGTCCATCGCCGACCGGTAGGCGCGCAAGCAGGCCAGGGTCTCCTCCACCGCAGCCGGGTCGAGCCGGCTCGAGGCGTCCACCCCCCGGCCCAGCCGGGTGACGGTCTGGCGGCGGTCGATGTCGGCCAGATCAGCACCGCTGGCGCCCGCGGTGATCAACAGACGAGTGGAGTTGGTGCCGCAATCGACGGCGGCGACGGGGCCGCTCACATCTCAGCCGCGTCGGCGGCCGAAGAGGTTCGAGCCACGGGTCCGTCGGCAGTCGGTTCCGCGGCCAGTGGGCTGGCAGCAGTCGGTTCCGCGGCCGTCTGGCTGGCAGAGGTCGGCCCGGCAGCAGTCAGTCTCGCGGCGGTCGGTCCAGTGGTTGTCAGGCCGGCGCTGATCCCGTCATCCGCGGCGGCTAGTTGGGCGGCTGTCCAGCGGCCCACCGGGTCGTCACCTCCGGCCAGGTGCCAGGCGTAGTGGGCGTGCAGGCACTTGACTCCCCGGCGGGTGCCGCCCACCCCGCCGGTCGGCCTCGGGCCGGTGTGGTCGGCGGCAACGGCGGCGTCGCGCTCGGCCACGTAGCGGGCGTGGGCGGCCTCCAAGTCCGCGGCCAGCACCGCGGCCTCGGCGGCCCGGACCCCGCCGGAGGCTTCGAGCCGGCCCACCCGGCGGCGGGCCTCGGCGCCCACCAGCCAGTAAAGGGTGGGCATCGGCCGTCCGTCCCGCAGGATCGGGGCGTTGCGGATCACCACCGGGTCGCCGGAGCGGTCCCGCACCACCACCTCGAAGTCGCCCTCCGGGGCCCGGCCCAGCAGTTCGGCCACCCGGGCCCGGTCGGCGGCCGAAACCGGCCCGGTTGGCGGACGGGCGGTCAGGTCAGTCCCCGGTTCCGCCATGCCCGCCCGGTGCGCGTCGTGCGGACCGGAACCGGCACGGGCGGGCGGCAGTTAGGTCAGTCGGTCCGTCGTGCCGCCCGTCACGCGTCACTGCGGGCCGCAACCGGCAGGGCGGACGAGCGGTCAGGTCAGGGCCCAGACCACGAGGACTACGACCACCACCAGCACGATCAGGGCGGGCACCAGCCGTTTGAGCACCGCGCCCCCGGCCATGCTCACCAAGTCGACGGCCTCCACGTCGTCGTCGGAGTCAGCGCCCGCACCGGACCCGCCGACCGAGCCAGCCCCGGCGGCGGCGCCGGTCGAGTCGGCCATGTCAGCACCGGCACCGGCTTCGCTCTGGGCGGCAGCGGAGTCGTCCCCGTCGGCCGCCCCTCCGTCCGCATCATCGGCCGCGCCGGCCGCGTCCTCTTCCATCATGGCGGCCAGGTTGTCGGCGAACTGGCCCATGAGCTTGGCGCTCACGTCGGCCATAACCCCCCGTCCGAACTGGGCCACCTTGCCGCTGATGGTGAGGTCGGTGTTCACCGTGACGCTGGTGGTGTCGTCGTCCACGGCGGCGAGCTGCGCGGTAATCACCGCCGAGGCGTTGCCGGCGCCGCGGGTGTCCCGGCCCTTGGCCTCGAGCACGGCCCGGTGGCTGGAGTCGTCCCGCTCGATGAAGGTGGCCACGCCCTTGTACTCGGCGGTGATCGGCCCCACCTTCACCTTGACGATCCCGCGGTGCTCCTCTCCCTCCACCTCTTGGAGCTTGGCGCCGGGGAGGCAGGGGGCGATGCGCTCCACGTCGGTCAGAACGGCCCAGGTGTCCTCAATGGACCGGGCCACCTCGAAAGAAGAGCTCAATTCCATGCGGCCAGGTCCTCCACGGTGTCGATGTCGTCGGGGTTGCCCTCGCAGGGTAGCGCTCGGACCAGATCGGGGTGGCGGCGGATGAGGGTTCGGCCCCCCTCGTCGCCGGTCAGGGGCAAGTGGCTCCACAGCGCGGCCCCCACCTTCACCGGCGGGCGGAGCCGCCCGTCGAAGGAGGCCGCCACCAGGTCGTGGTCCTCGCTGCCCACCGCCGCCCAGGCCGAGGCGGGCACGCCGGGCTGGTCGCCGAGCCCGAAGACGACAGCCCTGTGCCCCACCGACCCGGCGTAGGCCACCGCCACCTGCAGGGAGGTGGCCTGGCCCTCGGCCCAGTCATCGTTGCGCAGAACGGTCACATCGAAGGGCAGGGCGGCGAGCAGGTCGACCGCGCCCATCACCACGACGGTCTCGGCGAAGTCGGCGGCCCGGGCGGCGTCGACGGCCAGCCGGACCAGCGGCACGCCCCCCACCGGGGCGAGCAGCTTGTGGCCGTCGCCGTCGAACCGGGTCCCGGCCCCGGCGGCCAAGACCACGGCCGCCACCCCCTGGCGGGACCGGGGCCGGCTCGTCGTCGTCGGCCCGGCGTCGGCAGGTTCAGCAACAGGCTCGGTCACGCCGGGTTCTGTCATGCCGTGCTTGGCGGCACCAAGCTCAGCGCCAGGCTCGGTCACGTCAGACTCGGCGTCGACGGGTTCGGTCACGCCCCCCAGTGTGCCCGTCGGGGCTGTTGGGACGCTCCCGCGGCTCATGAGCCTGAGCCGGTCCTACCCTGGCCCCGTGAACATCGACCCGGCAGTGGCTGACCTCCCGGCGCGAAGGCGGAGCGGGAAACGGCGCTCAGACCGACGCCCGTGAACATCGATCCGGCGGGGGCAGACCTCCCGGCCGCGCTGCGGGTGACGATGCTGCTGGCCGACAGCGCCCAGGTCGCCGACCGCAAGCTCTTCGTGCTGGGGGGCGGGACCACCGTCGTCGGGCCGCGGCCCCAGCCCATGGCGGTGGCCATCCGCATCGAAGTGCCGTGGGACCGGGCCAACGTCAACCACGAATGGCGCCTGGAGCTGCTCGACGAAGACGGCCGCCCCGTGCTCGCCGGCGAGCGGCCGCTGATGGTGGCGGGCCGCTTCGAGGCCGGACGCCCGGCCGGCATCCGGCCCGGCACGCCGCTGTCGGTGCCGTTGGCCATCAACTTCCCGGCCCTGCCCGTGACCGGCGGCTGCAGCTACACCTGGCAGCTCAGCATCGACGAAGCCACCCACTTCGACTGGCGCGCCAGCTTCTACGTAAAACCGTAATCACAGCTCCGGCGTAAAACCGTAATCAAAGCTTCGGCACTTCCGCAGCCGACTCCATGGCCTCAGCCCGCAACTCTGCCGCTTCGGTGATCCTGTCAAACAGCTCTTCGGCCTCTGTTCCAGAGATCCCGATGATCTCACCGATGCGCGGCCAGGTGATATCCCAGGCGGTGGCCTTACTCATTCTGTGTATGAGTTCAACTTGAGCTTCGGCAATCTCACTTTCGCTTGCATGACTGCTCTCAATCCTAAAAAGATCTTCTGCCGATTTTTTGAGTTGATCTGACCCCTGATAATTACAATTTCGAGGGTTTGAATTGGAGGTCCGTGTCTCTACTCCCTTGATGTCATCAAACAATTCTTCTGCCTCTAACGCTGAAATTCCAGCCATTTCACCGATACATTGCCAAGAAATATCCCAGGAACGAGCCTGAGAAATCTTCAAAGCAAGTGTATTCTGTACATCAATTAGCTCAATTTTATCGCTGTCCACGTTCCTTATTCTGTACAATTCTCTGGCCGCACGCCTGAGACAGCCGACTTCAGCCGGAAGCATATCTCCAGACGAAGGCCCCTGACCATCTTCGATCCATTCAAGGATCTTGTTCTCTCTGTCGGTCAAATTGTCATACATGCTGTCACCACTTTCTCAATCGGCGGTACTTGTATCTTGCTCTCATCGCATGGATGATGCGATCACCTTCCTCAGACCACACTACACAGATTTCAAGCAACCTCCCCAAGACATCGTAACCAATTATCATTTTACTATCTTCATCTATCGCTACCTCCAATCTTGGGTCCACATAGACCTGCATTATATTCTCGTCGGTAATGCCGTGCTTGCGTGCGCTGGGCAGGATAACCGGGTCCACCTAGGCATTCTACATGAAAAGAATTGAAATTGCAACATAATTCTTGAAATCCTTGCAAAGGCTCGGGCCCTCGGGTGGCGCACGACCCCAATGAGGCTCATGCGAGCTGGCGTTCGGGTTGCACGAACAGGTTTTTGTAGTGCCATTCGACGTGATCCGAGGCAGGCGGCTCGTAGCCCCGCTGGGGCAGACGCATCTCCCGGCCCGACAGCGACATGAGGTCGTCTCCAGCCTGGAGACGTTGGCTAACCAGAATCTTGCGTTCGCCGCGAACGATTCTCAACCCTAACGCGCCAGCATCAAAGAGCCGGTGATGCTGCGTACACAGTGAGATCCCGTTGCTCAGGGTGCTCGGCCCGTCTTTGGCGTGCATGCGCACATGGGCCGCGTCGAGACCGACAAGTTGATCCCGCAGGAGCGCGCTGAATTCGCAGAACGAACAGCGGAACTCGTAGGCCATGAGTACGGCGTCCCTGAAGTTCGGGTCGCGCCGCGGCAGGGCGAGACGAACATGCCGCAACAGACCAACCTCGGCCAGGATCGACTCGTGCTGCGACTCGGGGAACTCCGCGTTCAGCAGCTCGTTGACGATCCCGTCGCGCAACTCCGGGTCTTTCAACGCGGCCACGAATCGCAGATCCAGGGCTCCGGTGGCTTCCTCCTTCAGAAATCTGACATTCTCCCGGGCCGGTTGACGGGTTTCATTGAGCGGCAATAACATCTTAGCGACATCGTTACCGGCCTTGTCGCGAACCGACCATATCTCTGGAGTCATTCCCAGATACACAAATGGATTCTCAGGTTTTGGGGCTGTCTTACCCACCCGGTGGACACTCAGGAGATGCCGAAGGTGAGCTTGAGCATCTCGGAATGATACAACACCGCCCTTGTCATTGATGACTCGTCCTATAAGCCACAACAACACTAACAGCTTGTACGGTGCCCGCTTTCCGCCCTTGGTCTCAAACTTGTTGATCGAAGCGAAGATCTGCTTCCAGTAATCTAGGCTGTAATATTCAGAGAAGCCGCCGCTGGTCATAGACAGATGGTTAGGGTCTTAGGCATGGATGGGACCGGTTTCTTCAGGCGGCAACGCGTTGAACTACCTTCCTACGAAAATCATCAACCGAATCAAGCGAGGAGACCATATCACCTCCGACATCTGAAAGCCTCGCCAAGTCAAGCCTAGGTATTTCAGCTTGATCTTCGAATACAAGGATAGAGTCGAAAGACATATTATTTCGGTGAAAGTGTGACAGGATAATCGTTGTTAATCTTGCCTTGTCACGATTGGGCACGCCGTACAAGAAAAGCGGCACATTATTTTTGCCTTCAATATAATAATCAACTGTATATGCATCTGCATTAGGAACATCCGGTGAATAAGATTTGGTGATCTTATCCTCATCAATAAGGTTCACTATCATTTGTTCGAGGTCATCGTAAAAAGTCGAACCAACATTTGAGCGCGACAGTAACGTTAGATCATAAACTCTTGTCAATGCTTGACCAAAGTTAAAAATGGCTTCTGGTAACTTTTCAATTGAAGAGTCAAGGCAAAGGGCTCCCCCCGACCATTTAAGGTCACTCTCGTTCATAATGCGTTCAAGTAGCATGCCCCTCGTTCCGTCCATAAACAGATCAATATCATGATCATAACTGATGTGCATAAGAGTATGGCCGTGATCTGATAATCTCACCCCGCCGGGTGTGACACCAGAAATATGAATTGGATAGTGGTCACCATCTGGAAACTGAAAATGAGTTCCAACCATCCAAGACCCATCTGGTCGCTGTTCTATGCGCACCACCTCACAAAGGCGTTCACACAGTAATTCCTTCAAAGAATCATAATTTAAAGTCATAGCGGAGGGTTCCTCGTCGGTGTAGATCCGAGCGCTCATCTGCAATCACCTTACCCCCGGTCGTGCTTCCCTACTCACATCCTATATCCACACACTCACGGGCTCAGTCGTGGATGGGGCCGGCGGTGGTGGACAGGGCCCGGGCTTGGCGGCCGGTGCGCTCGACGATGATCTCCGACACGATGGAGATGGCGGTCTCCTCGGGGGTGCGGGCCCCGATGTCGAGGCCGATAGGCGACCGCAGGCGGGCCAGGTCGTCGGGGGTGAGGCCGGCGGCCACCAGCCGGGCAGTGCGGTCGTCGTGGGTGCGGCGGCTGCCCATCACCCCGATGTAGCCCACGTCGGTGGCCAGGGCGGCGACGATGGCGGGCACGTCGAACTTGGCGTCGTGGGTGAGCACGCACACCGCGTCGCGGGGGCCGAGGCCGTCGCCGACCGAGGCCAGCAGCCGGTCCGGCCACGAGACCACCACCTCGTCGGCGGCCGGGAAGCGACGGGCGGTGGCGAACACCTCCCGGGCGTCGCACACCGTGACCCGGTAGCCCAGCACCTTGGCCACCTTCACCAGGGCGGCGGTGAAGTCCACGGCCCCGAACACGATCATCTGCGGCGGCGGCGCGAACGACTCGACGAACACCGACACCGCCTCCTCGCGGGCCTCGCCGTTCTCGCCGTAGTGGCGGACCCCGGAGCGGCCCGCGGCCAGCTCCCCCCGGGCGTCGCGCTCCACCACCCGGTCCAGCCCGGCCGGACCCAGCGAGCCCACCGTCTCGCCGTCGGGGCGGACCAGCATCTTGGCCCCTGTGCCGGGGCCGTCGATGACGGTGGCCAGAGCCACCGGGGTCTCGGCCGCCAAGTCGTCCCGGAGCCGCCCGTACAAGTCGCCCCAGCCGAAGGGCTCCACGAACAGGTGGACCGTCCCCCCGCAGGTGAGCCCCACCGCGAAGGCCTCGTCGTCGCTGTAGCCGAAGGTGACCATCCGGGGCCGGGCCGACTCCATGGCGTCGAGCGCCTCTACCACCACCGCCCCCTCGACGCAGCCCCCCGACACCGACCCGGCCACCTCGCTGCCAGCGGTCACGGCCATGGCCGCCCCCGGCAGCCGGGGGCCCGAGCCCTCCAGGTCCACCACCCGGGCGACGGCCACGTCCAGGCCCCGGTCCAGCCAGCGGTCGAGGTCGCCGAGGATCTCCTTCACCGGCCCCCGCCCCCCTCGCCGCCCCCGGCAGCCGGGAGATCGGACCCCGCGCCGGTCATCGCCGAAAGGCCCGGACGGCGTTCCGGCCCGCCGCGGCCCGGCAAGTCGCCGCCGCCCCCCTCGCCGTCCTCCATGATCAGGGCGGCCAGCCGCTCCAGCGAGTCGAGGTTGTGGCCCTCCACGAACAGGTCGACGTAGGGCAGGGCCGCGGCCATGCCCCGGGCCAGCGGCCGGTAGCCGGGGGTGGCCTTGAGCGGGTTGACCCACACCACCCGGTGGGCCACCCGGCTCAGGCGCCGCATCTGCTCGGCCATCTCGGCCGGCTCGCCCCGGTCCCAGCCGTCGGAGAGGATCACCGCCACCGCCCCCCGGGCCATCCCCCGACAGCCCCACTCGTCGTTGAAGCGGCCCAGCCCGGCGCCCAGCCGGGTGCCGCCGCTCCAGTCCAGCACCGCCTCGGCCGCGTCCCGCAGGGCCCGGTCCGGGTCCCGGGAAGACAGCTCTCGGGTGAGACGGGTGAGGCGGGTGCCGAGCGCGAAGGCCTCCACCCGGCCCCGGGCGGCCACCGCGGCCTGCACGAAGCGCAGCAGGGCCCGGGCGTAGGGCTCCATCGAGCCGGACACGTCCAACAGCAGCACCAGCTTGCGGGGCCTCTCCCCCGGCGCCCGGCGGCACAGTCGCACCGGCTCGCCCCCGGACCGCAGGGCGGCCCTCACCGTGCGGCGCACGTCGGGGCGGCCCCGGGCGGACCGCACGGCCCGGTGCTGGCGGCTCGGCCTGGTCGGCCCCTGTCGGCACATCCGCTCCATCAGGCACCGGGCCTCGGCCAGCTCGTCGTCGGAGTAGTCGGCGAAGTCCTTGCCGGCCAGCGTCTCGGCCGGGCTGTAGCGCACGGTGATCCGCTCGCCCTCGTCCCGGCGGCCGGGGTCGTCGCCGGCGACATCGCCGTCGCCGTCGTCCATCTCGACGATCACCGGCGCCGCGGCGGGGGCCGATCGCACCACCAGGCCGGGGGACCCGGTCCAGTAGGCCCGGAAGACGGCGTCGTAGAGGTCGAAGTCCTCGGGCCGATGCACCAGCGCGGCCCGGCCGGCCCAGTAGACGTCGTCGGGGCGGCCCACGTCCACCGCGCAGAGGGCCTCGGCGTACAGCATCGACGACAGCAGCGACACCTCCAGCCCGGCGGCCCGCAGCGAGGCCACGAATCCGACCGCCACCGCCTCGGGCAGCACCGCCGAGCCCGCGGCCGGCCGGAGGTCGGAGCCGGACGGCACCGACGGAGTCACGACCGGAAGGGGGTCACGGCCAGAGGGCGGCCCGGAGCCGAGCCCGACGAGGTCACGGCCGGCCGGCGGCCCGGGCCCGGTCGACGATGGACACCAGGTCGTTGTCGGCCACCCGCTGGTGGTCCTCGCGGTACTTGAGCAGGGCGCCCAGCGTGGCCGTCACCTGGTCGGGGGCCAGCGCCTCGGCCCCGAGCAGGGCCAGGGCCCGGGCCCAGTCGATGGTCTCGGCCACCCCCGGCGGCTTGTACAGGCCGATGTCGCGGATGGAGGCGGCGGCGCAGGCGACCTGGCGGGCCAGGGTCTCGCCCGCCTCGGGCACCCGCAAGCGGATGATGTCGGTCTCCCGCCGCTGGTCGGGATGGTCCACCCAGTGGTACAGGCACCGGCGCTTGAGGGCGTCGTGGACATCGCGGGTGCGGTTGGAGGTGACCACCACCACCGGGGGCTCGGCCGCCGCGAAGGTCCCGACCTCGGGGACGGTGACGGAGTAGTCGGAGAGGATCTCCAGCAGGAAGGCCTCGAACTCGTCGTCGGCCCGGTCCACCTCGTCCACCAGCAGCACCGGCGGCGGCCCGTCGGAGGGCTCGATGGCCCGAAGCAGGGGCCGGCGGACCAGGAAGCGCTCGGCGTAGAGCTCGTCGGACAGCTCGGCCGCGTCCATGGACCGTGCCCGGCCGGTGGCCTCGGCCGCCCGCAGGTACAGGAGCTGGCGGGCGTAGTCCCACTCGTAGACGGCTTGGGCGGCGTCGATGCCCTCGTAGCACTGGAGCCGGATCAGCCCCCCGCCGATCCAGGCGGCCAGCACGTTGGCCACCTCGGTCTTGCCCACGCCGGGCTCGCCCTCCAGCAGCAGCGGGCGGCGCAGCCGCAGGGCCAGGTACACCGCGGTGGCCAGGCCCTCGCCGGACAGGTAGGCCCCGGCGGCCAGCGCCGCGGCCACCTGGTCGGCGGACTCCACCGACCGCGGGTCGGTCACAGACATTCCCGAGAGCATAAAGCCGGGGCGAGGTTCAGGGCCGGGGCCGGGAGCCGGGGCCGGGAGCCGGGGCCGAGGGGCGGACCCGGCGCGGCTGCGACCTGCAGGCCCGCCCGTCGGGCCGGGGGCTCACCGGCTGGTGACGCAGCCGCTCACCCCCAGCACGGCGTACACCTCGGTGCCGGGCTCCACGTAGGGGCCGAAGCACAGGGCCTGGCGGCGGGCCCCCTCGGGGCTGAGGCGGCGGTCCACCTCGGACTCCAGGGCCGCGATCCGGGAGTCGAGCTCGGCGGCCAGGCGCCGCTCCTCCACCGTCTGCTCGCGCTGGTCCACCCAGGTCGTCACCGACGACGCGCCCAACGCCGCGGCCAGCCCCAGCACGACCAGCACGACCGCCAGCCGGACGACCCGGCCCGTCGACGGCCTCACCGGCCCGCTCCGTCCGGGTCGGCCCATTCCGCCGACAGGGGGGCCAGCGCGCCGCCGCCCCGGTAGGCGGCCGACTCCCCCAGCTCCTCCTCAATGCGCAGCAGCCGGTTGTATTTGGCCACCCGGTCGCTGCGGGCCGGGGCCCCGGTTTTGATCTGGCCGCAGTTGGAGGCCACGGCCAGGTCGGCGATGGTGGTGTCCTCGGTCTCCCCGCTGCGGTGCGAGACCACCGCGGTGTAGCCGCGGCTGCGGGCCAGCTCCATGCACTCCAGCGTCTCGGTGAGGGTGCCGACCTGGTTGACCTTCACCAGGATCGAGTTGGCCACGCCGGCGGCGATGCCCCGGGCCAGCCGCTCGGCGCTGGTGACGAACAGGTCGTCGCCCACGAGCTGGACCCGCCCGCCCAGCGCGGCGGTGATGGCGGCCCAGCCCTCCCAGTCGTCCTCGGCCATGCCGTCCTCGACCGAGACGATCGGGTAGTCGTCGCACAGGCCGGCCAGCTCGTCGGCCATCTGCTCGGGCGTCAGGGTCCGGCCCTCGGAGGCCAGGGCGTAGCCGCCGTCGGACCACAGCTCGCTGGAGGCCACGTCGAGGGCGACGGCCATGTCGGCGCCGGGTTCCAGGCCGGTCCGCTCGATGGCCTCCACCAGCAGGTCCAAGGCCTGGCGGTTGGACCCCAGGTCGGGGGCGAAGCCGCCCTCGTCGCCGATCCCGGTGGACAGGCCCCGCTCGCCCAGCACGCCCCGGAGCCGGTGGTAGACCTCCACCCCCCACTCCAGGGCCTCCCGGTAGGAGGCCGCGCCCACCGGCGCCACCATGAACTCCTGGAAGTCGACGCTGTTGTCGGCGTGGGCCCCGCCGTTGAGCACGTTCATCAGGGGCACGGGCAGGACGTGGGCGCCGGCCCCGCCCAGGTGGCGCCACAGCGGCACCTCCAGCTCGGCGGCGGCGGCGTGGGCGACGGCCAGCGAGACGGCGCACACCGCGTTGGCCCCGACCCGGCCCTTGTCGTCGGTGCCGTCGGCCCGGATCAGGGCGGCGTCCACCGACCGCTGGTCGACGGCGTCGAGCCCCCGGACGGCGGCGGCCAGCTCGCCGCCGGCGAACCCGACCGCCCTCCGCACGCCCCGGCCCCTGAGCCGGTCGCCGCCGTCGCGCAGCTCCACCGCCTCGAAGGCCCCGGTGGACGCCCCCGACGGGGCCACGGCCCGGCCGGTCGCGCCCGAGTCGAGGGTCACCTCGGCCTCGACGGTGGGGTTGCCGCGGGAGTCGAACACCTCTCGGGCGTGCAGGCGATCGATGACGCTCACCGTCGAACCTCCGTGTCGTCCCGGTGCGCGCCGCACCGGAGGCGGCCGCCGCTCCGTCCCCTGTCCACTCGGCGTCCGTCGGTGTGGAGTACAGGATAGCCGCGGGTGTTGTGCCGCGAGGCGATCCCGACCGCGGAGCGATCCCGGCCGGGGCTCCGCCGCAGCTCGCATCGCATCCACCACCCGCGGCTCCGAATCAAGCATCCTGGACGCGTTCCCGCTCGTCGTTGCAACAGCGAAAGGAGCCCGCTGATGGCCAAACCGACGAACATCGCCAAGGCTGCCGCGGCGTCTCTGGCGGCGGTGGCGTCGCTGATGGCGGTGGCCGGCGTGACCGCGGCGCTCCTGGGCGGCCCGTTCTCGGACGTGCCCGACTCTCATGAATACGCCGCTGAGGTCAACGCGGCCCACGCCATGGGGCTGGTCCATGGCGTGGGCGACGGGCTTTACGATCCAGACCGCGCCCTCACTCAAGGACAGGCGGCCAAGCTGGTGGAACGTCTGCTGGACCGCTTCACCGACGACAACGGCGACTTCGAACTGCTGCGAGGCGAGGCGGCCGCTCTGCTCATCACCGGGATCTGCGGCCTGGAGCCGGACACGGCAGGATGTCAGGACTTGGCCGAACCGGCGCGGGCGCCAACGACGACCGAGCCCACGACCACCACCGAGCCCACTACAACCGAGCCAACCACCGGTGACTGGATTTCCTACGATTATTACGACGCGGTCGACAATATCCACGTAGTGGGATGGCATCTGGCCGCGCAAGGGCCTCATGAGATGAATACGTGGACTAATGAGATGGATATCCAATGCTTGGGCACTGAACTGCGAGCCTATGTGACTACTCACCTTGCCCATGCCGGGGGTCTTACCGACGGCGGAGACTATCGTGAAGTCAATTATATAGCTGAAGGTGGCGATCGCAAAGAAGAAAGCTGGCTTACCGTTCAGCAGCAGAACTCAGGGTATGTACTCGCACCCGACGCGCGGGAATTCATAGAGTATGTGGCAGAGTTCCCTGAGCAACTGACTATGGACATCACCAAGTCGAATTTGCCATTGGATATAGGACCAGAGACAGATCGAGCCCTCTTCACCGATACCAGCGGCATAATGGCGGCGGCTAATAGCTTGTCCTGTTGGGATGACAGCGACGAGGACGGCGACAGCTAACAGCTTGTCCTAATGCTGAGTTCGCCGCTCCCCGCGGCGCTAAAGGGTGCGGGCTTCGGCAGCGCGGAACTGCTGTTCGAAGCGCCTGGCCTCGGTTCGCAGGGCCGACTCGGGGTCGCAGGGGAGCAGCCGGGCCGCCTGCACCGCGGCGAACAGCGCCGCGCCCAGGTCGGACTCGTCCCCCGAGGCCCGCAGGCGGGCCAGGGCGTCGGCGGCCCGGACGCAGGCCGCCTCCAGGCCGCCGTCCTCCGGGGCGCTCGCATCCAGCCCAGCGGTCTCCAGACCGCCGTCCTCGAGGTCGCTCGCATCCGGCTCGGCGGTCTTCGGGTCGTCGGTCAGGGGGTCGAAGCCAGCCGAGGCGGCTCGCTTCTGCACGGCCAGGGCCAACAGCAGCGCGGGCAGCGAAGCGGGCAGGCCGTCCATGGCCGAGGCCCGGTTCTTCTCGGCCCGCTTGATGGCCTCCCAGTTGGCCATCACCTCCGATGAGTCGGCCGCCTCGACGTCGCCGAACACGTGGGGATGGCGGGCCACCAGCTTGTCGTGGATGCGGCGGGCCACGTCGGCCAGGGTGAACGCGCCCCGCTCGGCGGCCAGCCGGGAGTGGAACCCGACCTGGAACAGCAGGTCGCCCAGCTCCTCCTCCAGCAGGTCGTCGGCAGCGGCCACCGGCTCGGAGTCGGGGTGGGCGGCCCGGGCGTCGAGGGCCTCCAGCAGCTCGTGGGCCTCCGACAGCAGGTGCCGGCGGAGGCTGGCGTGGGTCTGCTCGCGGTCCCAGGGGCAGCGCTCTCGCAGCACCCTCACCAGCTCGTCGAAGCGGGCCAGCTCGGCCGCCACCGGCTCGGCCAGCTCCGGGATGTAGAGCGAGGTCAGATGGTCGGCGCCGAAGCTGCGGTCCAGCTCGGCCCATTCCACCTCGAACACGGCCTCGTCGGGCGAGCCGAGGCGCTGGAGGACCACGGCCCGGGGCCCGCCCTCCACCGCCAGCTTGATCTCCGACAGCACCCGGCCGCTGTGGCAGCCCGCCACCAGCAGCGGCCCGGCCCGGCCGGCCGCGGCCACCGCGAACCGGTGGCCGTCCACCAGCCCGACCCCCTCCTCCACCGGGTCGACGCCCAGCCGGGCCCAGGCCAGATCCAGAAACGACATGGCCGGGCGCACGTCGAGCGCCACTCCGCCGGCGGCCCCGGCCTCTCGCCGCCCGGGGCCAGCCGCGGCAGGCGAGCCGGCACCCTCGGCCACCACGCCCGGGGCGGATCGCAGCAGCTCCACGGTGCGCTCCAGCACCAGCGGCGAGCCCGGCACCGCGTAGAGCAGGTCGCCGTCGGCGGCCGCCGCCTCGATCAATCGGGCGGCGATGGTCTCGTACACCTCGTCGAAGCTGTCAGAGGCCTCGTACACCTCGTCGAAGGCGGCGGCTACATCGACCACCCCCGCCGAGGGGTGGCGGGCGGTGCGGAGGTAGCGGCGGTCGTGGGCGGCGATCAGGTCCAGGGTCTCGGCTGTGACCAGATCGGGGCCGGCCGGCCCCAGCCCCACGACCGTGATCCGGCCCCCGCCCACCCGGTCAGCCCCCGGCGCCGACGACGATCCTGAACGTCTCGGGGTCCCACTCCCCGTAGCGGCGGTCGATCCAGACCCGATCCCGGTACCGGCTCCCCACCCCGGCCACCAGCTCCTCGATCAGCGCATCGCGCCGGCCGTCCACCTCGGCCCGAGCGGTGCGGCGGGCCGCCTCGACCGCTTGGTCCATGGCCGAGTCGAGCACCTCGGGGGCTGCGTTCGGGTGATGCTCGGCCACGGCCGGGCCGGCGCTGAGGACCTCTATGACGTGGAAGCCGAAACTGGACTCGGCCACCGCCACCTCCCCGGCCCCGGCGGAGTAGGCGGCGCCCTCGAACTCGGGGACGAAAGAACCCTCGATCACGCAGCCCAGATCGCCGCCGGAGGCCCCGCTGCCGGAATCGAGCGACAGCTCGGCGGCCAGATCACCGAACGCCTCGCCCGCGCCGAGGCGGGCCAGCACCGCGTCGGCCTCGGCATCGGTCGACACCAGGATGTGCCGGGAGCACAACAGGTTGGGCACCTCCACGGCGGAAGGGAGGACGACTGCGTCGGGGACCTCGTCGACGGTCCACTGCCGGGCCGCGTTCTCCAGGGCCTGGCGCATGACCAGGAACTCGCCGCCGGGCCAATTGGGATCGAAGGACGGGTCGCGCTGAATCATCTCCGCCCGGGTCCGGGCCCGGTCGGCGTCGGTGACAGCCGCCCCCCGCTCGGCCAGATCCAGCTCCAAGGCGGTGATGAACACCCAGTTCTGGAGCCAGACCGCCGCGTCGGCGCGGGCGATCCGCACCCCGCCATCGGGGTTGAGGGCGGCCAAATGGTCGTGGAGGTCGTCGACGGCGTAGTCGACCCCGGCCACCGAGGCGGCCGCCTCGCCGGAGGACCCGCAGCCCGAAGCCGCCGCGGCCGCCAAGACGACGGCAGCGATCAGGGTCGAAAGTTTCACGAGCCGGGGATTTTATCGGCCCCGGTCGGCGGCTGGTCGGCGGCGGGGAGCGGGCCGTCGGCGGGAGGGCGGGCCGTCGACGGGGACCGGATCGGCAGCGGGGACCGGATCGTCGGCGGGGGGCGGATCGTCGGCGACGATCTCGTCGATCAGGGTCGCGATCTGATCGATCAGGGGGCCGTCGGCGTCGCGCAGAACGACGTGCAGTTCGGCCCCGGCCTCCTTGTAGACGGCGCTGGAGCGGCCCCGGCCGGCCCGGCCCCCGTAGAGGCGCTGGAGCCGGACTTGGCGGCTGGCCGGCAGGCGCACCGGGGCCATCCGCACCGCGTGCTCGCCGCCGGCGCCGAACCCCGGACGGCGGACGGCGGACACCTCGGCGATCCCGGCCCGCAGGCACTCGACCCGGACCCGGCCCACCCCCAGCAGGGCCTCGGCCGGCTCGGGGACCGGGCCGAACCGGTCCACCCACTCGGCCCGCACGTCGTCGAGCTCGGCCCGGTCGGCGGCGGAGGCCAGCCGCCGGTAGGCCTCCAGCCGGGACACCTGCTCGGACACGTAGTCGGCGGGCAGGTGGGCGTCCACGGGCAGCTCGATGGTCACGTCGGCCGCCTCGGCGCCGGCCTCGCCCTTCAGCTCGGCCACCGCCTCGGTGACCATCTGGCAGTACAGGTCGTAGCCGACCGCGGCGATGTGGCCGGTCTGGGCCTCGCCCAGCAGGTTGCCCGCGCCCCTTATCTCGAGATCGCGCATGGCGATGCGGTAGCCCGACCCCAGTTCGGTGGCCTCGCCGATGGTCTTGAGTCGCTCGTGGGCCTCCTCGGTGAGGGGCCGGTCGGCGGGGTGCAGCAGGTAGGCGTAGGCCCGCTGGTCGGCCCGGCCCACCCGGCCCCGGATCTGGTGGAGCTGGCCCAGCCCCAGCTTGTCGGCCCGGTCCACCACCAGGGTGTTGACGGTGGGCATGTCGATGCCGGACTCGATGATGGTGGTACACACCAGCACGTCGTAGGCCCGCTCCCAGAAGTCCAGCACCACCCTCTCCAGGGTGCCCTCGTCCATCTGGCCGTGGGCCACCGCCACCCGGGCCTCGGGCACCAGGGCCCGAAGCCGGTCGGCGACGTGCTCTATGTCCATCACCCGGTTGTGGACGTAGAAGACCTGACCCTCCCGCAGCAGCTCCCGCCGGACGGCCTCGGCCACCGGCCGCTCGGCCTGCTCGCCGACGTAGGTCAGGATGGGCTGGCGGTCGGCGGGCGGGGTGTTGAGCACCGACATGTCCCGGATGCCGGTGAGGCTCATCTCCAGGGTCCTGGGTATGGGCGTGGCCGTGAGGGTGAGCACGTCCACCGCCGCGCTGATGGCCTTGATCGCCTCCTTGTGCTGGACCCCGAAGCGCTGCTCCTCGTCCACCACCAGCAGCCCCAGGCGCTTGAACTTCACGTCGGCCGACAGCAGCCGGTGGGTGCCGATGACCAGATCGACCTCCCCGGAGGCCAGCCCGGCCGTCACCGCCCGGGCCTGGGCCCCGGTGAGGAAGCGGCTCAGCATCTCCACCCTCACCGGGTGGGCCCCGTAGCGCTCCCGGAAGGTCTGCAGGTGCTGGGCGGCCAGCAGGGTGGTGGGCACCAGCACCGCGGCCTGGCGGCCGTCCTGGATGGCCTTGAACGCGGCCCGCACCGCGATCTCGGTCTTGCCGAAGCCCACGTCGCCCACCACCAGCCGGTCCATGGGCGCATCCCGCTCCATGTCCTGTTTCACCTCGGCGATGGCCTTGAGCTGGTCGCGGGTCTCCTGGTATTCGAAGGCGTCCTCCAGTTCGCGCTGCCAGGGGGTGTCGGGGGCGAAGGGGTGGCCGGGGGCGGTGATCCGGCGGCGGTACAGCTCCACCAGCTCCTGGGCGATCTCCTGCACGGCGCTGCGGACCCGGGCCTTGGCCGCGGCCCAGTCCGAGCCGCCCATGCGCGACACCGTCGGGGTGTCGCCGCCGGTGTAGAGCCGGACCGAGTCGATCTGGTCCGACGGCACGTACAGCTTGCCGCCCCGGTACTCTAGCAGCAGGTAGTCGCGCTCGCGCTCGGCGATGCGGCGCTTCACCATCCCGCCGAACCGGGCGATCCCGTGGTGGGCGTGGACCACGTAGGCCCCGGCGGTCAGGCCGTCGAAGAAGCGCTGGAGGTCGCGGGACCGGGTCCGGGGGCGGCGGTGGGGGCGGCGGCGGCCGGTGACGTCGCTCTCGGCCAGGATGGCCACCCGGGACCCGTCCAGGACGACCCCGGCGCCGATGGGGGCGGCGGCCACGTGGCCTCCGGGCCGGTCCAGGTCGGCGCCGGCGGCCGCGGGGCGGAGCTGCACGCCGTGGGCGGCCATGAGGTCGGCCAGCCGGGCCGCAGCCTGGGGCCGGTCGGCGCACAGCACCACCCGGTAGCCGTCGGCCAGCAGCCCCCGCACCCGCTCGGCCCGGTCCTCGAGGCCGGCGGCCGCGGCCGACGGCCAGGCCGAGGCGGCCACCGCGGGGGCGCCGGGCGAGTCGGGCGCCGACCGCACCGTCCAGACCGGGGCCCGGACTTGGGCCAGCAGCCGGTCGAAGCCCGCGTTCAGCCGGGGCATCCGGGCCCCGTCGGCACCCCAGGTCCGGGCCAGGGTGGCGACCAGGTCCTCTTCCTCGGTGAGTATCTCCGCGGCCCGGTCCCGGATGCGGCCGGGCTCGACCATCACCACCGCGCCGTCGGGCGGCACCAATTCGGTGAGCACCGCGGGCTCATCGGTCAGCCATGGCCACCACGACTCCATGCCGTCGAAGAGCTCGCCGGCCTCCAGCCGGTCCCACTGCTCGCGGCCCCAGGGCTCGGCCGCGGCCAGGCGGGCGGCCCGGGCCCGGGCCTCAGGTCCGGGGCGCAGTTCCCGGCACGGGTATATCTCGACCCGCTCGGCCGCCGCGGTCGAGCGCTGGTCGCCCACGGAGAACTCGGCGATCCGGTCCACCTCGTCGCCCCAGAAGTCGATCCGCACCGGGGCGGCGGCGGTGGACGGGTACACGTCGACGATCGAGCCCCGCACTGACACCTCCCCCCGGCTCTCGACCTGGTGCTCGCGCCGGTAGCCGAAGGCGGCGAGCCGCTCGACCAGCTCGACGGAGTCGATCACGTCTCCCCGGCCCACGACGATGGGACCGGCGGCGGCGGAGGGGTCCACGCCCTGGGTGAGGGCCCGGGCCGGGGCCACCACCACCGCCGGGGCCGAGCCGGCCGGGCCGAGCCGGTGCAGGACCCGCAGGCGCCGGCCCATGGTCTCGGTGGTGGGGCTGACCCGCTCCAGGGGCAGCGTCTCCCAGGCCGGGAACAGCTCCGCCTCACCGGGGCCCAGGATGGCGGCCAAGTCGGCCTCGAGCCGCTCGGCCTCGGTGCGGGTGGGGACGACCGCCAGGATGGGGCGGCGGTCCGAGGCCGCGCTCAGCCCGGCCAGGGCCGGGGCCCGGGCCGCCTCGGGCACGGCCAGCGCCGCCTCCCGGCGGCCCAGCATCCAGGCCAGCGCGGGCTCGGCCGCCAGCGCGGGCAGCAGGCCCCGCAGGTCGGTGACGCTCACGGCCCGGCGGGGCTCAGGCCGGTGACGCTCACGGCGCGGTCGGGTTCAGGTCGGCGACGCTCACGGCCCGGCAGAGCTCAGGCCGGCGACGCTCACGGCTCGGCGGGGGTTCAGGCCGCGTTGAAGCGGTTCATGGCCTCGGCGACGCTGTGGCTGAGGCAGTGCTCCACCGCGTCGGCGGCCCGGGACACGGCGGCCTCCAGCTCGGCCCGCTCGGCCCGGCCCGGCCGGGCCAAGACGTAGGAGCCGCCCTTGGGGGTCTCGTCGGGCCGCCCGATCCCGATCCGCACCCGGGTGAAGGCGTCGGAGCGGAGGTGGGCCCGGATCGACTTCAGCCCGTTGTGGCCGGCCAGTCCTCCCCCGGTCTTGACCCGCAGTCTCCCCGCCGGGAGGTCGAGCTCGTCGTGGACCACCACCAGGCGGCCGAGGTCGGCGATCCCGTGGCGGCGCACCAGCGGGCCGACGGCCCGGCCCGACTCGTTCATGTAGGTGGTCGGCACGGCCACCGCCAGCCGCCGGCCGGCCACCGTCAGCTCGGCCGTCAGCGCGTGCTGGGCCCGGGCCCGGCGCAGCTTCCCGCCGTGGCGGCGCACCAGCTCCTCCGCCGTCTGCTGGCCCACGTTGTGGCGGGTGGCGGCGTACTCGGCGCCGGGATTGCCCAGCCCCACCACCAGCAGGTTGGCGGCCGCGCCCCGCCGGGGGGCCCGGCGCCTCATCGCCATGCCGACAGCCCGAGGCGGCGGAACTCAGGACTCGTCGGCGTCGCCCGGGGCGGCCTCTTCGCCGCCGCCCTCGGCCTCGGCTTCGCCCAGCTCGGCCTCCTCGGCTTCGGCCTCGGCGAGCTGGCGCAGGTACTCCTTGGTGGAGCGGGTGATGAGGCCCACGGCGAAGGTCGCCTCGGGATCGCCGGCCGGGGCCACGCCGTCGGGGAGGACGATGTCGCCCACCCGCAGCGAGCTTCCGACTTCAAGGTCGCTGATGTCTGCCACGACCTCGACCGGGATGTCGGCGGGCTTGGCCCGCAGCGGCAGCCGGTGGATGATCTGATCGACCATGCCGCTGGCCTGGGTGACCTTCTTGGCCTCGCCGGTGAGCACCAGCGGCACCTCCACGTCCACCTCGTCGTCGGGGTCGATGCGCAGGAAGTCGACGTGGAGTATCTCCCGGCGCACCGGGTGGCGCTGCAGGTCCTTGATGATCGAGAGCTGCTTGGCGCCGGCCACCTCCAGGGTGATGAGGGCGTTCGCCCCGGCCTCGGTGGACAGCGCGGCCCGCAGGTCGGCCTGGTCCACCGACATGGTGAGCGGATCGGCGCCCTTGCCGTACATCACCGCGGGGACCCGCCCGGAGCGCCGGAGCCGCCGGCTGGGACGGGTTCCGGGCTCGCGCCCGGTCTCGGCGATCATGGCCACGCCCACCATGGCGGCCAGGATACCGCCGCCGCGTCCGGGTCCGGCGGGGCCGCGGCGTTTGAAGGCAGTCAGGGCCGGGCGGCGGTCAGGCCAGGTTGTTGCCGCCGAAGATCTCGCTGACCGAAGTGTCCTCGAACACCGCGGAGATGGCCCGGGCCACGATGGAGGCCACCGACACCACATGCAGCTTGTCGAACTGCTTGTGGGGGGGCAGCGGCATGGTGTCGGTACACACCACCGACTCGATGACCGAGTCCCTCAGCCGGTCCACGGCCGAGCCGGAGAACACGCCGTGGGTGGTGGCCGCGATCACCCGGCGGGCGCCGCTGGCCGCCAGCAGGTCGGCCGCGGCCACGATGGTGCCGCCGGTGTCGATCATGTCGTCGACCAGCACGCAGGTGCGGCCGGCCACCTCGCCGACGATCTCCTTGGCCTCCACCAGGTTCTTCTCGTCCTTGGCCCGGCGCTTGTGGACGATGGCCAGGTCGGCGTGCAGGACGTTGGTGTAGCGCTCGGCCACCTGGACCCGGCCCGCGTCGGGCGACACGATCACCAGGTCCTCCTCGCCCAGGGTCCGCAGGTGGTCCACCAGCACGGGCATGGCGGTGAGATGGTCGACGGGGCCGTCGAAGAATCCCTGGATCTGGCCCGAGTGCAGGTCCACCGACACCAGCCGCTTGGCCCCGGCCGCGGTGAACAGGTCGGCCAGGAGCCGGGCCGAGATGGGCTCCCGGCCCGAGGCCTTGCGGTCCTGGCGGGCGTAGCCGTAGAACGGGGCCACCACCGTGATGCGCTTGGCCGAGGCCCGCTTGGCCGCGTCCACCATGATGAGCTGCTCCATGATCACGTCGTTGATGGACATGGACTCCAGCTCGGCGTGGGTCTGGATGATGAACACGTCGAAGCCCCGGATCGACTCGCCGTAGCGGACGTGGATCTCGCCGTTGGCGAACTCGTCAATGCCGGCCGTGCCCAGCTTCACCCCCAGCTCCTCGCAGATGGCGAGGGCCAGGTCCTCGCTGGCCCGGCCGGCCACCACGTGCAGCTCTTTGTGGGTCTGCAGCTTCATGCTCACGTCGCCCCGCCCCGCATGGCGGCGTCGGCAGAGACCAGCTCTTTGTGGGTCTGCAGCTTCATGGTCTCATGTTGCCAAACCCGGGCGGGAGGGTCGAAGCGGGCTGGCCGGGCAGGGCTCGAACCTGCAACATCCGGAGTCAAAGTCCGACGTTCTACCTGTTGAACTACCGGCCAACGGCCCTCCGGGGCTCGGGGGGCCGACGGTCACGCTAGCGGGCCGGGCGGCCCCGGCGCGCCCGATCGGGCGCCGCCCCGCTAGGGTTCACCCCTCGTGGGATCGCTGATCAAGAAGCGCCGCAAGCGGATGCGCAAGAAGAAGCACAAGAAGATGCTGCGCCGCACCCGCCATCAGCGCCGCAAGTAGCCCTCCCGCTCTCGCCGGACAACCCCGCCCGCGGCCCGTCGGACCGGGCGCGTGCGGTCACCGGGACGAGGTGGTCACCGAGCCGGGAGAGTCCTGGGACAGCGCGACGACGAGTCGGGGGCGCTCACCAGGCGGGAGGTGCTACCGAACCCGTGCGGTCACTGGGCCGGGAACGTCGATGCCACCAGGAGGCCGGGGCCGGGGTGGGCGCCGGGGACGAACCAGGTTCCGCCGCTGCCGGCAAGCCGGGGGGTTTGCCCGGTGGCGTCGGCGAGCTCGTCCCGCCAGCGGACCAGCTCGGGGACGACGGCCAGGGCGGCGGGCTCCAAGTCGTTGCCGTTGGGGCCGACCGGGCCGCCCAGCTCGTCCCAGGCCGCGTACACGGCCGGGGTGGAACAGGCCACGGGGGGGATCAGCAGGGTGTAGCGCTCCGGCACGAGGGGCCGCGGGTCGACGATCTCGCCGATGCCGCGCACCCGGGCCCGCCCGCCGACCAGGCAGAACCCGACGTCGGCGCCGATCGACGCCGCCGCCTCGACGTCGTCGAAGCCGGCCCAGCGCAGGACGGCGGCCGCGTCGGCGGAGCCTCCGCCCAGCCCGGCGCCGGCCGGGACGGCCTTGGCGACGGTGACCCGGGCGGTGCGCCGGGCCAGGGCCAGGGCCTTGCGCACGAGATTGTCCTCGTCCCAGCCCGGGTCGGGCCCGCGGCGGCCGGTGCGGTCGATCATCTCCACCCCGGACCGGCCGGGCTCGATGTCGAGCCGGTCGCCGAAGTCGAGGGTGACCATCTCAGCGTCGATCTCGTGGTAGCCGTCGGGGCGCACGCCCACGATCCGCAGCGACAAAGTCAGCTTGGCCGGGGCGAAAACCGAGACCACTTCGCCAGCCGGGGGGCGGTCCGCCGAAGTCACGCCGTGCCGCCCGCTCGGTCCGCCGTAAGCGCTTCGCCGGCCGGGGGTCGGTCCGCCGAGACCATGCCGTCAGTCTGGCTCGGGCGGCTCGGCGGCCAGGCGCAGCCACTGTTCGAGGGTCAGCGTCTCGGGGCGGTCGGTCGGGTCGACCCCGGCCCGGTCGAAGACGGCGGGGGCGACGGCGCCGGCCAGCGACCGGCGCAGCATCTGGCGCCGCCGGCCGAAGCCGGCCCGCACGATCCGCTCGAAGCGCTCCCGCCGGCTGGCGGCCAGGCCCGGCCCGCCCCGGTCCACCCGGACGATCACCGACTCGACCTTGGGCCGGGGGTGGAACACCGACGCCGGGACGGCGGCCACCACCCGGGCCGACCCGTGCGACTCAACCAGCACGCTGGGTATGCCCCGGCTCCGATGGCCGGGAGGGGCCGCCAGCCTCTCCCCCGCCTCCCTCTGCACCATCACCACCATGGCGGCGACGGCCTCGGCGCCGCGCAGCAGGTCCAGCACCAAGGGCACGGCCAGGTTGTAGGGCAGGTTGGAGACCATGAGCCACCGGTCGGCCCCGGCCAGGGCCGCGTCCCAGTCCAGGGTGCGGGCGTCGCCCTCCACCACCTCGACGCCCGGCGGCCCGAGGCCGGATTCGGCCACGGCGCAGCGCAGGGCGGGCAGAAGGCCGCGGTCGGCCTCCACCGCCTTGACCGAGGCGCCGGTCTCGGCCAGGGCCAGGGTGAGCGAGCCCAGTCCGGCCCCGACCTCGATCACGCGGTCGCCGGGCCCGGCGCCGCTGAGCCGGGCCATCCGCCGGACCGTGTTGGGGTCGATCACGAAGTTCTGGCCGAAGGCTCGGCGGGGCGAGATGTCGAACCGTCTCATCAATGCCCGCAGGGCCGACGGGCTGTGGGTCAGCGAAGGTGCCTTCCGCAGACCGGCCAGTGCTTGTCGCCGCCTATGTCGTAGAGCTCGTAGGCCATGAGGTCCTGGTCGGCGGGAGAGGCGGCGATGGGATCCACCCCGACCAAGTGGTCGTGGCCCCTCTTCCCGGCCACCCAGTCCCAGGTGCGGCGCGAGAACTGCCAGGCGCCGCGGTAGGCCCCGCTCGGGCTGGTGATCTCGTAGTTGTGGCGGGACTCGCAGTGGCGCATGGCCAGCCACTGCTCGGGCGAGGGGCCGTCGGCGGGGGGCGGCAACCACAAGACCTCGGAGAAGTCGGCGGCGGCATCGCCGTCGTCGTCGCTCAAGTCGTCGGCGGGAGGATCGGCCGGCGCGGGGGCGGCGGGCGGTGGCGTCGGGGCCGTCGGCGTCGGGGCCGGGGCGGGCGCGGCGGGGGCCTCAGGCTCTGCCGCCTCTGCCGCCTCAGCCTCCGCCGCCGCCTCGGACTCCTCGGCAGCCTCAGACTCCTCGGCTTCCATCCTCCTCTGCAGGGCGGCCAATGCCTCGGCCCGCTCGATGGCGTCGTCGCGGTGGCGGGTCTGGGCGTCGCTCCATCGCTCGGCCCGGCTGGCGAACGACGAGACGTCCACCACCGCCGTCTCGCTCCCCGACAGGAACACGAAGGGCGGCTGGTACGACTGGGCGAGCGCCGCGGGGGCCGACGCCCCTATGCCTGCAGCCACAACGGCCGTGAGCGCGGCGGCGCGCCATCGCCGAAGGTGGCGGATTCCGTCCAGAGCTCCGTCCTTTCCCTCTGGTCGAACTGCCGCCGCCCGCGTCGAGCGGGCGATTTCCACAGACAGTAGCCAGACCGTAACCTGACTGCAACAAAAACTTCGCGGCGGGGCCGGAGCGCCGCCCGATCCGGTCAGTCGAGCCCGTAGAAGGACCGGGCGCCGGCCCAGGTGGCGGCCTCCACCTCCCCGGCGGAAAGGCCTTTGGCCGCGGCCACGGCCGCGCCCACCAGCGGGACCAGCGCGGGCCGGTTGGGGGCGCCCCGGTGCGGCACCGGGGTCAGCCAGGGGCTGTCGGTCTCGACCAGCAGGCGGTCGAGGGGGCAGGCGGCTGCCGCCTCCCGCAGCTCGTCGGTCTTGTCGAAGGTGATGATCCCCGAGAACGACAGCCGCGCCCCCCGGGCCAGGCACTCGGACGCCTCGGCCGGGCCGCCGGTGAAGCAGTGGAAGACGGTGCGCTCGGGCGTTCCGCAGCGGTCGAGCACCGCGAAGGTGTCGTCCCAGGCCGAGCGGGAGTGGATCACCAGGGGCAGGCCGTGCCGGTGGGCCAGTTCGATCTGGGCCGTGAAGGCGTCGCGCTGCGCGGTTCGGGGCGAGTGGTCGTAGTGGTAGTCGAGCCCGGCCTCCCCCACGGCCACGACCTCGGGGGCGGCGAGCAGCTCCTCCAGCCCCCCGATCCCGGCGGCCGCCTCGTGGGGATGCACGCCCGCGGTGGCCCACACCCCCTGGCAGGCGGCGGCTGTGGCCGCGGCCCGGCGCGAGTTCTCCACGTCGGTGCCGACGTTGACGATCAGCTCCACCCCCGCCGACCGGGCCTCGGCCACCACCGGGGCGGCCTCGGGCCCGGGCGGGAGATGGCAGTGCTGGTCGGCCCAGGGCACGGCTCGGACTCCTTCTCCCGGCTCTCAGTCCGGCGCCGGCGGGTCGATCTTGGCGAACAGCGGCGGCAGTTGGGGCAGGGCGGTCCCGGCCGGCACCTCGGGCCGCCCCCAGGACCGCACCGGGCCGAACAGGTCGTCGAGGGCGGCGGTGGAGAAGGGCAGGTAGGGGGCCAGGCCGACCCGCACCCCGGCTATGGCCTCCACGGCGGTGACCAGCACGGCCGCGCCCCGCACCGGGTCCGACCGGACCAGCTTCCAGGGCTCGGTGGAGTTGAGGTAGGCGTTGACCCGGCCGGCCGCGTCCATGGCCGAGCGCAGCCCGGCCCGCAGCTCCACGCGGTCGAGCTGGCCGGCCGCCTCGGCCAGGGCGGCGTCCACCTCGGCCAGCACGGCCCGGTCCTCGGGGGTGCGGTCGGGCGCCTCTGGTACGGCGCCGCCCAGGTTGCGGCGGGCCAGGGTCAGGACCCGGTTGACCAGGTTGCCCCAGGTGGCCACCAGCTCGTCGTTGACCCGCCGGGCGATCTCCTCGGTGGAGATCTCGGTGTCGGCGTGCTCGGGCAGGGCCGCGGCCAAGGCGTAGCGCAGCGAGTCGGGCTCGAAGGCCCCCAGGGCGTCGTCGATGGTCATCCCCACCCCCCGGCTGGCCGAGGCCTTGCCGCCCCTGAAGGTCACGTACTGGTTGGCCGGGACGTCGTCGGGGAGGTGCAGGCCGCCGTAGGCAATGAGCTGGGCCGGCCAGAACAGGCAGTGGAACGGGATGTTGTCCTTGCCGATGAAGTAGACGTGGCGGGCCTCGTCGTTGTGCCACCAGTGCCTCCACCGGTCGGGCTCGCCCCGGTCGGCGGCCCACTGCTTGGAGGCCGACAGGTAGCCGATCACCGCGTCGTACCACACGTAGATGCGCTTGCCGGGGCCGAGGTCGCCGACGGGCAGCTCGACCCCCCAGTCCAGGTCGCGGGTGATGGCCCGGTCGATGAGGCCCTCCTCGGTCCAGCTCTTGGCGAAGTTCACCACGTGGGGCCGCCAGCCCCGCCGGGTGTCGAGCCAGCGGGCCAGCTCGTCGGTGAAGTCGGAGTAGCGGAAGTAGAAGTGCTCGGTGAGGCGGGGCACCGGGGTGGCGCCGCTTATCCGGGACCGGGGCTCGATCAGCTCCATGGCGTCGAGGGTGCGGCCGCAGTCGTCGCACTGGTCGCCCCGGGCCTCGGGGTATTCGCAGTGGGGGCAGGTGCCCTCGATGTAGCGGTCGGGCAGGAACCGGTTGGACTCGGGGTCGTAAAGCTGCTCGGAGGTGCGCTTGTCGATGTGGCCTGCTTCGAGCTGGCGCATGAACATGTCCTGGGTCACCGCGGCGTGGTTGTCGGTGCCGGTGGTGGTGTAGAGGTCCCAGGAGATGCCGATGGCCTCCCACTGGCGGCAGAACTCGCGGTGGTAGCGGTCGACGATGGCGGCGGGCTCGACCCCCTCGGCGTCGGCCCGCACGGTGATGGGGGTGCCGTGCGCGTCGGACCCGCTCACCATCAGCACCTCGTTGCCGGCCAGCCGCTGGTAGCGGGCGTATATGTCGGCCGGCAGGTAGGCCCCGGCCAGGTGGCCGATGTGGCGGCTGCCCGAGGCGTAGGGCCAGGCCACGGCGACCAGAACCGGCATCGACATAGCCGTCCCAGGCTACCGGGGCGGCTGGCTCGGGATCAGCCGCCCCGGTCCGGTGGGCGGAGCGAGCCGGCGGCGGCGCGGGGACCAGCCCTGGCTTCGTTTCGAGCGGACGGGGCTGGGCGGCGCCGGGGATCAGCCGGCCTTGGCCTCCTTCAGCGGGATCAGCAGAGGATCGGGATCGGCAGCGGCTTCGTGGCCGGACCGCTTCTTGAGCTCCTCGATGCGGTCCAACTGCCTCTCGAGCTGGCGGCTGCGGGCGCCTGAGAGGTCGTCGAAGGCGCCCTTCAGCCGGTCCAGGTGGCGGCCGACCAGATCGAACTGCTCGCTGTACTTCTGCCACTGCTCGGCGAAGCAGGACAGATGGTCGAGGATCTCCTGGGACGACCGCTCCATCGAGACGGTGTCCATGGCCTGGCGCACCAGCGAGAGCATGGCGAACAGCGTCGAGGGCGAGCAGATCACCACTTGGCTCTCGAGGGCCTCGTCGAACACCTCCCGGCAGTGCTCGTGGATGAAGGCGTACACGCCGTCGTTGGGGATGAACATGAGCACGTACCCGACGGTGGTGGCCGCGTCCCGGTAGGCCTCTCGGGCGGCGATCTGCTTGATGTGATCGCGCACCGCCCGGCCGAAGTCCTTGATCGCCTGTCGCGCCTCGGTCTCCGACGCCGCCTCCAGATGGCGGGCGTAGCTCTCCAGCGGGAACTTGACGTCCATGTGCAGCCTCTGGCCGTCGGGCAGCAGGAAGGTGAAGTCGGGTCTGGTGCCGGCCGCGGTCGTCTCCTGCTTCAGGTAGTTCACGCCCTCGATCAGCCCGGCGGCCCGCAGGATGTCGTCGGCCATGCGCTCGCCCCACTGGCCCCGGGCCTGCTTGTTGACGAGGACGTCGTTGAGCCTCTGGGTGGTGTCGAGCAGTTCCTTCTGCCGCTCGGCCGAGCTGCGCAGGCTCTCGGTCAGCCGGGCGTTCTGGGAGGCCCGCTCCTGCTGGAGCTGGGTCACCAGGCTCTTGATCCCCGACAGCTCCTCGTTCACCCGGGCGGTGACCCCGTCCCATTTGCGGTCGAATGAGACACGCTGGTGCTCGAGTTCGGCCTGGCCGGTCTGGAGGCGGGCCGCGAAGGCCCGGTCGACGGCCTCCACGGCCCGGTCGATCACGGCCTGGGGTGGAACCTCAGGCTCGGAGCGGCGTCCCCGGGCCCAGGCCGAGGCGAACCCGGCGGCAGCCAGAACGGCGATTACGGCGGTGATGAAGGCAATGATGTCCATGGCGACGAAGTTAGCCAGGGGGTATGACAGCCCCCGGTAACCCCGCCCGCCGCACCCGGCGAGGCAGCGCCGGCAAACCCCTCAGGCCAGACCCGGCGGCCCGGCCTGGCTGGAGAGGCGTCGGTAGAATGGCCTCCGAGCCATGACTGCCGTGACCCTGCGCCCGACGCGATCGCCGCCATCGGTGGACGACGCCCGCCAAGCGGCCGAGTCCATCATCGGCATGGACGGCATCCCGCACGTTCAGCGCGTCATGCTGTTCGGGTCGGTGGCCCGCGGCGACGCCGACGACTTCAGCGACATCGATTTGATGGTGATCGTGGACGACCTCGGCGACTACAGCCGCCGCCGCGATTTGGAGCGAGCCGTCAGCAATCGCCTCAGCGCAGACGCGGGCCGCCCGGTTGACGTGCATGTCACCGACCCGCCGGAGTGGAAGACCCGCACCGAGAACGTCAGCGCCTCGTTTGAGGCCAGCCTGCGAAACGATCTGATCACGCTTCTTGAACAGCCGGCGATGACCGTCCCTCACTGGGAGAAGGAACTGCGAGGCCCGATGAACAACTCAGACGTAGCCGCTGCTCGCCACCGAGACATGGGACAACATCTGATTCATCTGAATCAGTCTCTGCTGCCCGAGATGGTCGAGGTTGTACACGGCGGAGATCCTGAGTCTCATTATTTGGCGGACAGGAAACGGCGCATATGCGGCTGTGCTGCGAACGTGGTGGAAAACGCGATCAAGACGATCGTGGCGTTGCACGGGGTAAGTCCAGCGCATGCGCACGACATTGGGCGCTTGGTGTACCAGGTCCCGGATTCTGCCCAGTACGCGCGGATCAACTCGATGCTGACCGCATCAGGGATGCCCATAGAAGCCATGTCTTCATGGCACGTGAGAGCAAATTACAGCAACGAAGTGGACAAGCAGCGTGTCGACGCCACCGAGCAGATGCCGCACATGGTGCAATTAGCCCACGACATGGCGATCTATGCCGACGCCGTTTTCCGCGATATTGCCGGGGGGTCAGACGAGAGCCGCGACCTAGCGTTGCGATTGGACGAACTGGAGAAGAACGCCGCGGAAGGCGTCGGAATAACCATCAAGAGACAGTGGGATTGAGGGCTACGGCTAGAGCGTAGGCCCGGCGGCGGGGCACGCCGTAGGCGGCGGCCACCTCGGCGACTGCGTCCCGGCGGCTGGCGCCGGAGGAGATGGCCGCCGCTAGGGCCTCGGTCAGCTCGGCGTCGTCGGGGTCGGGGCCGGGCTCGACTCCCTCCACCACGACCACCGCCTCTCCTTTCACCGGGCCTTCGGCCCAGGCGGCCAGCTCGGCCAGGGTCCCCCTCACTACCTCTTCGTGGAGCTTGGTGAGCTCCCGGGCCACCGCGGCCCGGCGCCCGGCCCCGCAGGCGGCGGCCAGGTCCTCCAGGCATCCCCGGAGCCGGTGAGGGGACTCGTACAGCACCACCGTGCGGCGCTCCCAGGCGATTTCGGCCAGCCGGTCGGCCCGATCGCGTCCGGTCCGGGGCAGGAACCCCTCGAACGCCCACCGGGCCGGCGACAGCCCGCTGACGGCCAGCGCGGCCACCCCGGCCGACGGTCCCGGCACCACGGTGACGGCGCAGCCGGCCTCGATGGCCGCGACTACCAAGCGCCAGCCAGGGTCGCTGATGCCGGGCATGCCCGAGTCGGTGACCACCGCCACGGTGGCGCCGGCGCCGAGCAACTCGCAGACAGCGGCGACGGCGGCCGACTCGGTGTGCTCGTCGACCCGCTTGAGCCGGGCCGCCTTCACCCCGGCCCGCTCCAGCAGCAGGCCGGTCCGGCGGGTGTCCTCGCAGCAGACCAGATCGGCCTCGGCCAGCGTCCGGGCGGCCCGGGGGCTCAGATCCTCCATGTTGCCGATCGGGGTGCCGACCAGCACCAGAGTCCCGGTCATCTCAGGGTGCCGACCAACGCCGGGGCGCCTGACAGCACCGGGGTGCAGGTCATCTCGGAGGGCCGACCAACGTCGGGGTACCGGTCATCTCGGAGCGCTGGACCAGCACCGGGGCACCGGCCACGGCTTCAGCGCCGGATCTCTAGTTGGAGGCCGGGAGCCACCTCCCAGCGGTCGAAGGACCCGGCCGCGGCCTCGATCACCGAGCGGGCCCTCCACACCGGCATCCCCACCCGGTGCGGGGCCATGGTGGTCACTTTCAGCACCGTCAGCTCGGCGTCGCAGTGGGCCACGTCGATGGGGAACCGCATTCCCATCGTGTGGATCCACCGGGCCCGCTCCAGCAGCAGGGCGCCGGTGAACTCGTCGCGGCCCAGCAGCCCCCGGCGCCGGTCGCGGCGGGCGGCGGCCACCTCCAGCGAGGCGAGGACCCGGTCGTCGGCTACCAGCCACGCCATGCCATGAATGTAGAGGCCCGACGGCGGTGCCGGGCCAGAGGATCAGGCCGGAGGCAGAGCCATGCCGGGCTTGGGGCCGGGCCGGACGGGCAGACCGGCCGGACCAGAGGATCAGGCTTCGCTCGGACTGGCCTCGGCGATGGCCCTCCACACCTTCTCGGGGGTGTAGGGCATGTCGAGGTGGCGGATCCCCAGATCCGACAGGGCGTCGATGACCGCGCTCTGCACCGCGGGGAGCGACCCGATGGTCCCGGACTCGCCGATCCCCTTGGCCCCCAGCGGGTTCAGCGGCGTGGGCGTCTCGGTGTGGGACGTCTCGTAGCCGGGCACCTCGGTGGGACCGGGCAGGCAGTAGTCGGCGAAGTTGGCGGTGCGGGGGTTGCCGTCGTCGTCGTAGAGCACCTGCTCGTAGAGGGCCTGGGCCGCGCCCTGGGTGATGCCGCCGTGGACCTGGCCCCTCACCAGCATGGGGTTGAGGATGCGGCCGCAGTCGTCCACGGCGACGTGGCGGACCAGTCGGGCGTCGCCGGTCTCGGAGTCGACCTCCACCACGGCCACGTGGGCGCCGAAGGGGTAGGTGGCCGCCCCCTGGTCGAAGTCGATCTCGGCGGCCAGCTCGCCCGGCGCCATCCCGTCGGGCAGGCCGCCGTCGCCGGTCGAGGCCGAGGCCGCGGCCAGATCGGCCCACGACATGGCCCGGGCCGGCACTCCGGCCACGGCCAGGCCCGAGCCGTCGTCGGCGGCCACGATGTCCTCGACGCTGGCCTCCAGCCGGTGGGCGGCGATGCGGCGGGCCCGCTCCATCACCTGCTGGGCGGTCTTGAACACGGCGCTGCCCGCGATCTGCAGCGACCGCGAGGCGATGGTGCCGATGCCCCTGGGCACCTCGAAGGTGTCGCTGTGGACCACCCGCACCCGCTCGGCCGGCACCCCCAGCACCTCGCTGACGAGCTGGGTGAAGGAGGTGACGTGGCCCTGCCCGTGCGAGGAGGTGCCCGCCCGGGCCACCACCGTGCCGTCTGGGGTCACCTCGACCGACCCGTACTCTTGGCTGAGGCCGCCGGTGATCTCGACGTAGACCGACACCCCGACGCCCATCAGCTTGTGGTCGCCGTCGGCCCGGCGGCGGCGCTGCTCGGCCCGCAGCTCGTCGTAGCCGGCCGCCTCCAGGGCCTGGTCTAAGACCCGCTGGTAGTCGCCGCAGTCCATGACCGCGCCGGTGGGGGTCTCGAAGGGGAACTGGTCGGGGGCCAGCAGGTTGCGACGGCGCAGCTCCGCCGGGTCCATCCCCAAGGTGGCCGCGGCCAGATCGACGATCCGCTCGATGGCGGCGGTGGCCTCGGGCCGGCCCGCCCCCCTGAAGGCTCCCACCGGGGTGGTGTTGGTGACCGCGCCCAGGGCGCGGAAGTCCACCGCCGGGATCCGGTAGGGGCCCGAGGCCATGCTCATGGTGAAGGAGGGCAGGAAGGCCCCCACCGCCGGGTAGGCGCCGACGTTGGCCGTCATCCTGACCCGCAGCCAGCGGAAGTCGCCGTCGCGGGTGAGGCCCAGCTCGTAGTGCTGGACGTAGTCGCGGCCGTGGACCATGTTGACCAGGTTCTCGCTGCGGGTCTCGACCCATCTCACCGGGCGGCCGAGGCGGCGGGCCAGCCAGGCCGCCACCACGTACTCGGGGTAGACGGCGGCCTTGGCCCCGAAGCCGCCCCCCACCGCGGGGGCGACGGCCCGGACCCGGCCGGGGTCGAGGCCGAGGGCGGCGGCCACCCCGTCGCGGGTCCCGAAGGGGGTCTGGGAGGTACACCACACGGTCACGCCGCCGTCGTCGTCGCCGGCGCCGGGCTCGGCCAGCACCGCGGTCGGCTCGATGGGGGCCGCGGCCACCCGCTGGTTGACGAAGCGGCCCGACACCACCAGGTCGTGGCCCTCGAGGGCGCCGGGGCCGGCTTCGGAGGAGTACTCCGACGCCAGGTTCGACCCGTTGGCCGGGAACAGCAGCGGCGCGTCGGGCTCGAGCGCGGCCTCGGGGTCGGTCAGCGCCGGCCGGGGCTCGTAGTCGACCTCCACCAGCTCGGCCGCGTCGGCGGCCTGGGCCGGGGTCTCGGCCACCACCACGGCCAGCGGCTCGCCCACGAAGCGGACCACCCCGTCGGCCAGCGGCGGGCGGGCGAACACCGGGGGGACGGTGTAGAAGGAGGGCGTGGGGGCCAGTCCGAGCCGGTCGGCGGTGAACACGCCCACCACGCCGGGGGCCTGCTCAGCCCCGCCGACGTCGATGCCGGCGATGTCGGCGCTGGCCATGGTCGAGCGCACGAAGGCGGCGTGGGCCAGACCGGGCGGGGCCATGTCGCCCACGAAGCGGGCCGACCCGGTGAGCAGGGCCGGGTCTTCGAGCCGGGGTACGGCGTTGCCGAGTATGGAACCCGAGGGCAAGGCTCACTCCCCCCCGACCATCACGCACCGGTTGGCCATGTCGCCTATGCCCTCGATGGAGGTGGAGATCACGTCGCCGTCGGCCAGGTACTTGCCCTGGGGGCCGCCCACCCCGTGGGGGGTGCCGGTGAAGATCAGGTCCCCCGTGGCCAGGGTGGCCACCCCCGACAGGTAGGCGACCAGCGCGGCCACGTCGAAGATCATGTTGGCGGTGGTGTCGTCCTGGCGGACCTCGCCGTTGACCCGGGTGGACAGGCGCAGGTCGTCGGGGTCGTCGAGGGCGTCGGGGGAGACCAGCACCGGGCCGATGGGGCCGAAGGTGTCATAGGACTTGCCCAGGCTGAACTGGGGCGGGTCGGACTCGAACTGCAGGGCCCGGTCGGAGATGTCCTGGCCCGCGGTCAGCCCGGCCACGTGGTCCCAGGCGTCGGCGGCGGCGATGTCGCGGCCGCCGGGGCCGATCACCACCACCAACTCCACCTCGTAGTCGCAGTGGCCGCTGCGCATCTCCACCTCTGCGGTCGGCCCCACCAGGCACGACGGGAACTTGGTGAACACCAGCGGGCTGTCGGGGATGGGGAGGCCGGCCTCGGCGGCGTGGGTGCGGTAGTTGAGGCCGATGCCGAACACCTTGGAGGGCCGGGGCACCGGCGGGCCCAGGGCGGCGCCGGCCAGCGGGCCGGTGGGCCGCGACTGGTCGAGGGAGGCGGCGGCGGCCGACAGCTTGGGCAGATCGGACAGGGCGGCCATGGGGTCGGGGCCCAGCTCGCCGCCACTGGCCGCCTCCAAGTCGAAGTAGGCCTCCCCGGCGGCGAGCGCGGCCCGCCCGCCGATGTTCGCAAGTCGGAATCCCAACGTCTCGCCTCCTGGCTAGGCCCGGTCCGTCAACCCTAAGGCTAGGAAGACCGGGATGCGGGAGTCTCGCCGGGGGCGGGGCGGGCCGGCTCGGCCCGTTCTAGCTCGGCCCGGGCCGGCTCGGCCCGGATCATCTCGGCCCGGGCCAGCTCGGCCCGGATCATCTCGGCCCGGGCCAGCTCGGCCCGGCCCACCACCATGTAGTGGACCTCGTCGGGGCCGTCGGCCAGGCGCAGGGAGCGCTGGTGCTTGTACATGCGGGCCAGCGGCGTCCACTGGGACAGGCCGGCGGCGCCGTGCATCTGCATGGCCCGGTCGATGATCTCGCACACCCGGGCCGGGACCATGGCCTTCACCGCGCTCACCCACACCCGGGCGTCGGCGTTGCCCATCTCGTCCATGGCCTTGGCCGCCCGCAGCACCATCAGCCGCATGGCCTCGATCTCGATGCGGGCCCGGGCGATGGCCTCGGTGTTGCCGCCCAGCTTGGCCAGGGGCCGGCCGAAGGCCTCCCGGCTCAGGCCCCGGACGCACATCAGCTCCAGGGCCCGCTCGGCCGCGCCGATGGAGCGCATGCAGTGGTGGATGCGGCCCGGCCCCAGCCGGAGCTGGGAGATCTCGAAGCCCCGGCCCTCGCCCAGCAGCACGTTGGCCTCAGGCACCCGGACGCCGCGGAACCGTATGTGCATGTGGCCGTGGGGCGAGTCGTCGTCGCCCAGCACGTGCATGGGGCCGACGATCTCCACCCCCGGCGCGTCGATGGGGACCAGGATCTGCGACTGCTGGCGATGCGGCGGGGCCTCCGGGCTGGTCCGCACCATGACGATGAGGAGCTTGCAGCGGGGGTCGCCGGCCCCGCTGATGTAGAACTTCTCGCCGTCGATCACCCATTCGCCGCCGTCGAGTACGGCTCGGGTGGCCACATTGCGGGCGTCCGAGGAAGCGGCGCCGGGCTCGGTCATGGCGTAGGCGGAGCGGATCTCGCCGTCGAGCAGCGGCCTCAGCCACCGCTCCTTCTGCTCGGGGGTGCCCACCCGCTCCAGGACCTCCATGTTGCCGGTGTCGGGGGCCGAGCAGTTGAGGGTCTCGGGGCCGAGCGGGTACTTGCCCAGCTCGGCGGCGATGTAGGCGTAGTCGAGGTTGGACAGGCCCTCGCCGGTGGCGGCGTCGGGGAGAAAGAAGTTCCACAGGCCGGCCTGCTTGGCCCTCGCCTTGGCCGCGTCCAGGGCCTCGAGCTGGCCGGGGGCGTAGGACCACGGGTCGGTCCGGTCGGCGTCGAGGCGCTCGAACTCCTCCTGCAGGGGAACCACCACCTCGGCCATGAAGGCTTTGACCTTCTCCAGCAGCGGCCGGGCCGACTCTGACATGGAGAGGTTGAAGCTCTCGCCGCCGAGGTCGTCGATGTTGAGCGGGCTGGGCACGGTTTCTACGAACTCCTCCAGTCGACCAGCAGGCCGCCGCCGTCGATCACCAGGGTCTGGCCGGTCATCCAGCTCGACGCCCCCGAGGCCAGGAACAGGGCCGCGCTGGCCACGTCGGCGGGTTCGCCCAGGCGCTTGAGGGGAAACGACCTGGCGATGATCTCGCCCCGGCCGCCCTCCCACAGCTCCCGGGCCATCTCGGTGGGTATCAGGCCGGGGGCGATGGCGTTGACCCGAACGCCGGGGGCCAGCTCGACGGCCAGTTGCCGGGTGAGGTGGATGAGCGCGTCCTTGGAGAGGGAGTAGACGCCGTACGCCTCGGTGGTCTTGTAGGCGCCCACCGAGGAGATGTTGATGACGGCGCCGCCCCGCTCCCGCATCCAGCGGCGCCACGCAAGCTGGCTCCACACCAGCGGGGCGGTGAGGTTGACGGCCATGGTCTTGTCCCAGGGGGGCAGGTCGGCGTCGATGACCGGGCCGATGTATGGGTTGGTGGCGGCGTTGTTGACCAGGATGTCGACGGCGCCGAAGCGGGCCATGGTGGCTTCGACCGCGGCCTCGGCGTCGGTGGGGCGGCTGACGTTGCCGGCGATCCAGCCGCAGGCCGGGCCGATCTCGGCCGCGGCCGCCTCGCAGCCCTCGGCCCCCCGTCCGGTGATCATCACCCGGGCCCCCTCGGCCACGAAGGCGGCGGCGATGGCCTTGCCGATCCCCCGCGACCCCCCGGTGACCAGCGCCGCCTTGCCGTCCAGCCCCGTGTCCATCCCCCGATTATGCCCGACCCGCTACCGACTCTCGCCTCGACCCTGCTCGTTGCGCCTGCGAACGTTCAAAGCCTTCCAGTTCAGAAGCGGGTGGGAGACGAGCTTTTGCTGCAGATCAGCATCATCGGTCAGCAGCGACGGCTCCCGAGCGACCTGGCCGTGGCCCGGAGCGCCTCTAGGGGGACGGCAGGCACAGGGGTTCCTCCCAGCCTCGTTCGAGGACTTCAACGGGGACTATCAGGTTCCAGGGGCGCACGAGCCGGCACGGGCGAGGCGGTTCATCCGGCACGAGCGGCTCCATGCGACGAGGATGCCTGGGCGCGAGCGCGGCCAGCGCGCCAAGGTGGGAGTCGTCCAAGCCGGACACGAGATCGCGGTGCTGGTCCAAGAAGAACCCCACCTTGGCCGCAGTCGTCGAGTTCCCCAGCAGCCGGACGTAGTCGATCACCAGATCAAGGTCGAAGAACTCCACCGGCTCGAAGCACCGCCAGATTTCCTCCCAGTCGCCCGCCAGTTCGGGGCGCTGCAGCGAGTCCACCAGGGTCCGCTCCATGGTGGCCACCCGGATGCGTATCCCCCGGTGATGGTGTTCCTGCACGGCGAAGTGCTGTCGGCCGGACCGGACCAGGGCCGCGGGGAAGCGACATCCGCGGTAGACCTGCGTATCGAACCGGAACCAGCCCGCCACCGGCTTCGACGCCGTGTAGGTCCAGTGGCGCCAAAGGTTGTAGGCCCAGCCGTGGAAGGACACCGCGGCGTGATGCGACACCACCGCGTCCGGGGCCAGCCTGGCCGCGATGTGGAGGCTGTCCACTTGGTGGTCGCCCGGGTCGCAGCCGGGCGGGACGACGGCGTAGAGGCCTTGCCGTATCCTCTGCACTCGTCCGGTCTTCGTGTAGTAACCGAGGAAAGCCTCCCTGGTTCTGGCCCCGACCGGACCCTGCGCCGCCAAGTGCTCGTCAAGTTCAGCCCTGGTGAACACGGGGTGCTCATGCAAGAATATGTGATGCTTCATGGCAAATCTCTCTTGGATACCCATTAATATTATACGTGGATCAGGGATTAGATTACTACTTCTTGGTCATTAGGTTGATACGAACGTTGAAGTTCACAGTCTTGTGGTAAGATTTCAATGTTCGTAGATATCGGGGGTGCTTATGAGCGGACTTGAACAGCCGATCACCGTCGGGGTGCGGGGGGTGCCGGCTCTCGGGCGAGCCATGCGCCTGCGACGGCGCGACATCGGGCTGACCCAGGCCGAGTGCGCGGCCAAAGCGGGCGTCTCCGTGGCCTGGCTCTCGCAGTTTGAGAACGGCAAGGCGACCTGCGAGGTGGGGCTGGTAATGGACGTTGCCCACGCGCTGGGGGTCTGCCTCGACCTCAGGCCCGTGACCCGCAGCGTGGCCGACGACGTGATCGATGACCACACCGGCGGCGATGCCTGACCCCGCCGGGCAGCTCGCGGTGTCTGCTGTGCCCGGCGAAGTCGACAAGGGGGCAGGCGATGCCTGACCCGGTAGGCCGCCTTACGGTGCTGTTGCACTCGCGTCCGGTGGCCGACTTGGAGCGCACCGGCCGCGGGCTGCGGCTCAGCTTCCGTGACGGATATCTCGACGACGAGGCGAGGGTGCCGCTGTCGCTGTCTCTGCCGGCGGAGACCGGCCCGCACCGCGGCGACGCCGTGGCCTGGTGGATCGACGGGCTGCTGCCGGGCCGCCGCGAGGTGCGCGAGCGCTGGCGCGACCACTACGGCGCGGCCAGCGCCGACGCCTTCGACCTGCTGTCCACCCGGGTGGGGCACGACTGCGCCGGCGCCGTCCAATTCAGCGCTGAGTCCGGCGAGGACGCCCTGCGGGGCCGCCCCGGCGGGGTGCGCTGGCTGTCCGACGCGGCGTTCCAGGACCTGATCCTGGAGATGTCGAGCCACCCCCACTGGTGGGGCTCGTCGCCCAGCGCCGACGGGTTCAGCCTGGCCGGCGCCTTCCCCAAGACCAGCCTGGTGCGGCGAAGCGACGGCGCCTGGGGGCGGCCCTACGGGGCGATCCCTTCGACGCTGATACTCAAGCCGTCGACCGACGACGACCCCCACCAGGCCGTCAACGAGTTCCTGGCGATGCGCGCCGCCCGCCATGCCGGCCTGGCCTGCTGCGACGTGGAACTCGAAGTGACAGCGGGCTGCCCGGTGCTCATCGTGAGCCGCTTCGACCGGCGCACCGGCGGCGACGGGACGGTCCTGCGGGTCCATCAGGAGGACCTCCATCAGGCCTGCGGGGGCGGGCGCAGCATCTACCAGTCCCAAGGCGGGCTCGCCCCCGGCGAGATAGCCCGCTTCCTCGAGGAGCACTGCGCCTACCCGCCCCGGGAGCTGGAGGCCTTCTACCATCAGCTCGTGTACCGGTGGGCGGCGGGCGACGCGGACGGCCACGCCAAGAACTACACGCTTCTGCTCGCCGCCGACGACGCCCGGCTGGCCCCGCTGTACGACTGCTGGTCGCAGCCGGTGCGGGACCCCCGGCACGCGTCGTCGCATCGGATGGCCATGTGGGTCGGCGACGACGGGCAGCTCTTGGCCGGAGACGACGAGGACTACTGGCGGCGGGCCGCCGAAGCGCTCGGGGTCCGGCCCCGGCGGGCAGCGGAGATCCTCGGCTCGGTCAGAGACCGGTTCGCGGCAGCCGCCGAGCGCGCCATCGGCGACCTCCCCGACGACGACATCGCAGAGGCCCCGGCCGAGCGGTTCAGAGCCCTCGCCCAGAGCCGGCGCTGAGGCCCGGAACAGGGCGCAGCCAGAGGGACCCGCCGTTCCGTCCTGACGAATTACTCAATGTGTTAAGTAAGATTACTCAGTCTTATGAGCAAAATGCCATATGTCCGGCCGGCCGGGGCGGCGCTCCTCGACCGCCTGCGGGAGCCCAGGCGCTTCATCCAGGTGGTTTCCGGGGCCCGGCAGGTGGGGAAGACGACGCTGGTCCGGCAGACGATGGATCGCCTGAACTCTCCGGCTCGCTACGCCAGCGCCGACGAGCCGGGCCTGCGGGGGCGCGAGTGGATCGTCCAGCAGTGGGAGGCGGCCCGGCTGCTGGCCGCCCAGGCCGACGGCGGCGCGCTGTTGGCGCTCGACGAGATCCACAAGATCGACGGCTGGTCCGAGACCGTGAAAGGCCTCTGGGACGCCGACGCCCGCGATGAAGTACCCCTGAAGGTCGTGCTGATGGCCTCGTCGCCGCTGCTGATCCAGCGGGGCCTCACCGAGAGCCTGGCCGGGCGCTTCGAGGTCCTGCGCCTCCCCCACTGGAGCCTCGCCGAAATGCGTGACGCCTTCGGGTGGTCCCTGGACCAGTACCTGTTCTTCGGCGCCTATCCGGGAGCGGCGCCTCTGCGGACCGAGCCCGAACGGTGGGCCCGCTACATACTCGACGCCCTGATCGAGCCGACCATCGCCCGGGACGTGCTGCTGGGGTCGCGGGTGGACAAGCCCGCCCTGCTGCGCCGCCTGTTCGAGCTGGGGTGCCTGTACTCGGGCCAGATCCTCTCCTACACCAAGATGGCGGGCCAGCTCCAGGACGCGGGCAACACCACCACCCTGGCCCACTACCTCGACCTGATGGCGGGGGCGGGCATGGTCGCCGGGCTGCAGAAATACGCCGGAGACGCCGCCCGGCGGCGGGCTTCAAGCCCCAAGCTGGCCGTGTTCAACACCGCGCTGATGAGCGCCATGTCCGGCCTGGGGTTCGAGCAGGCCCGAGCCGACCGGGCCTTCTGGGGGCGGCTGACCGAATCGGCCGTGGGCGCCCATCTCCTCAACGCGGCCACGGCCACCCGTCAGGTGTTCTACTGGCGCGACCGCAACCGCGAGGTGGACTTCGCGGTGCGAGACGGGCCGCGGCTCACCGCCATCGAGGTCAAGAGCGGCCGGGCCCGCGGCTCTCAGCCCGGGCTGTCCGCCTTCAGCGAGGCCTTCCGGCCCAACCGCGCCCTGCTGGTCGGGGGCGATGGGATCAGCGTCGAGGAGTTTCTGTCCGAACCAGTGCGACACTGGGTCGGGCCGTGAGCAACCGCCAATACGGAGCCTCGGAAAGGATCGCGTCATGCTGCTGCAGGGGATGGACCACGTCGCCACCATCACCGGCGACTCCGACCGGCTGCAACGCTTCTACATCGACAACTTCGACGCGGTCGTCGAGAGCGACGGGGAGGAGTATCCGGGCGGGCCGAGGCTCACCGTCATCAACATCGGCCCCGCCGCCGAACTCAACGTCTTCGAGATCGACGGCAACGACCAGGCCGGCCGTCAGACCCCCATGTTCGGCCGGGGCCGGATCGACCACATCGGGCTACACGCCGCCAGCCTGGAGCACTTCGCCGAGATCCGCCGCCGGCTGATGGCCGCGGGGGCCACCGACGGGGTCGTCACCGAGTTCGGGCGCAAGATCAGCCTCTTCTTCCGCGATCCCGACCGGATGGAGTGCGAAGTGCTCTTCGCCAACCCCGACGCCGAAGAGGGCAACCTGCGCTTCGGCAGCCCCTCGGCCCGCTTCCCCGTCGGCGACGGCGCCTCCGGCGAAACGGCATAAGGCGGACTGAGCGGGCCGCGCTTTAGCCAGAGGCGATGGCGGCCGCTTCGGCCAGCAGCGCGGTGTCGCCAGCAGATGGCGCAATGGCCGCGCTTTAGCCGGAGGCGATGGCGGCTGCTTCGGCCAGCAGCTCTCGGTTGGCGGCCAGGCCTGGCGATATGACGTTGACGAAGAAGGCGTCGAGGCGGTGCTCGGCGATCAGCTCCCGGAGCTGGCGGCGGCAGTCTTCGGGCGTGCCGGCGATCTGGTAGCGGGTCAGGATCTCGTTGGTCACCAGCGGGGCCACCGCCTCGGGGCCGCCGCGCTCGAAGGCCTCCCGCAGCTCGGATATGGCGTCGTCGTCGAGGCCGAGGCTCTCTAAGACCCGGCGGGGGCTGTCCATCACCGCGTACCCGTAGAGGTGCTTGGCCTCCTCGATCATCTCCGGCCGGTAGGCCAGCCGGTCCAGGTAGACGCGGGTCAGCCGGGCCCGGCCGGGCCGGGGGCGGTCGGCCAGCCCCAGCGCGTCGCCGAGATCGGACTTCACCATCAGCACCACGCCGTCGGCCTCGGCGCCGGCCAGCCCCAGCATCCGGTCGCCCCGGGCCGCCACCCATATGGGTATCCGGCGGGGGCCGCTGAAGGCGCCGGCCCCATCGAGGCGGGCGTCCTCGAGGCGGAACCGCCGGCCCTTCCAGACCACCGGCTCGCCCCGCCACAGCAGCCGCATCATCTCGATGGCGTCGGCCATTACCGCCACCGGCTCGGTCCGCTCAATGCCCATGGGCCGCAGCACCATGGTGCCGCCGGCCACCAGGGTGACGAAGGCCCGGCCCCCGCTCATCTCGTCGACGGTGGCCAGCGCGGCCGCGGTGGCGGCCGGGTGGCGGGTGTAGCCGTTGGTGACCGCGCCCAGCCGGATGCTGGTCGTGGCCCCGGCCGCCGCCCCCAGCAGGGCGTACACGTCGAGCATCAGACCCTCGTCGGCCACCATGGCGTAGGCGTAGCCCAGCTCCTCGGCCGCCCGGATGGTCTCCACCACCTCGCCCGGACCCATGGTGGGGACGATCTGCAGGCCCAGCTCTACCCCGGCCGCGGTCACGGCGCCAGCTCCCGCGGGCTCAAACTCAGCCTCCGCCGCGGTCATGGCGCCAGCCCCCGCTGCTCGGCTCAGCGCCCGTAGCGGTCACGGGCCGGGGTCCTGGTCCTGCCAGGGGTCGCGCACCGGCCGGATGGCGACGGGGGCGATGTCAATGCGGCGGTCCAGGCTCACTAGGGAGGCAGCCAGCTCCCCCACCGCCGAGGCCGGCATCATCCGGGCCCTCACCGCCTCGGGGGCCTTGCCGTCCCACAGCTCGGTGTCGGTCTGGGCCGGGCACAGGGTGATCACCCTGATGCCGGAGTCCCGGCCCTCCAGCCGGAGGACCTCGCCGTAGGCGTTCATCCCGGCCTTGGACGCGGCGTAGGCGGCGTTGCCCTTGAAGGGCTGAACGGCGGCGATGCTGCTGATCAGCACCACCTGGCCCCCGGAGGAGGTCAGCGGCTCCCAGCAGGCCCGGGTGAGGGCCATGGCCGCGGTCAGGTTGACGTCCAGCACCCGCCGCCAGTGCTCGTCTTCGACCGCCCCCGCGTACTGCTTCTCGAAGACTCCGGCCGCATGGACCAGCACGTCGATGCGGCCGAAGGCCTCCAGCGCCCGCTCGGCCACCCGGTCGGGAGCGCCGGGCTCGGTCAGGTCGGCGGCCAGCGCCACGCCCGGCGGCGACAGCCCGGCGGCGGCGGCCTCCAGCCGATCCCGGCGGCGGCCCACCAGCGCGCTCCGCACGCCTCGGCGGGCCAGGGCGGAGGCGCAGGCCAGCCCGATGCCCGAGCCGCCCCCGGTAACAATGGCGGCCCGGCTCACCGGCCACTCACCCGAACGGAGGCCCGGCCTGCCGCCTCGTCGATCCGGCTCACCGGCCGCTTACTCGAGTGGCGGGCCGAACACGGCTCACCGGCCGCTTGCCCGAATGGCGGGTCGAACACGGCTCACGGGCCGGTCATCCGAAGAAGGAGGCGGTCAGGACCTCGGCGTTAATGCGCCCGGCGCTGAAAGTCCGGCCGCTGGCCAGGTTGGTGAGATGGACCTCGGCCGGCGAGTGCAACTCAATGGGGATCTCGTAGAAGTCGCGGCCGGCGTCCTCGTATATCTCGATGAAGGGCCGGCCGTAGGCGGCGCTGGCCGCCGAGATCACCCGCCCGACGATGCGGGCGCACTCGTCGTCGTCGCCCTCCACGGTGATGTTGGCCACCCCCCCGTAGAGCAGGCTGTCGTTGATCCGGCCCATGGCCGCCAGGTCGTCGTCCACCAGGGGCGGGATCACCCCGAAGCCGTGGGCGTAGCGCAGGCCCCGCAGGTCCATGCCCTCCTCGGCCAGCCGGTGGATGGTCTGCTCCACGATCCGGGCCGCCACCTGCACCGCGGTGACCAGGCTGCGGTTGGGGGCGACCAGCACGTACAAGTCGCCGGGGTCGACCCGGCAGGCGGCGGCTATGCGGCCGGCCATCTCATCGCCGACCGGCTCGGAGGCCTGTATGGCCACCACCGCCTCGTGGTGGTCGTCTCGGTAGTCCACCCAGTCGAGGTAGTGGTCGGGGTTCTCCCGGTTCAGGGCCCGGCCCGGCCCGGCCAGGATGGCGGCGTGCTCGGTGCCCGGCGCCTGCAGCCGCCACCCGGCGATCTGGGAGGCCACGCAGGCCTCGATGGGATGGTCGATCATCACCCGCACCGCGGCGAGCATCCGCCCGCCGAGATCGAAGGGCTCGTAGCCGACCGTGCCGAGCCCGCCCAGGCTGGCCAGCGTGTACAGCTCGGCGGCCCGCCAGCCGGCCTTGGCCTCCAGCCCCATGTCGATGACGGTGGCGCCGTTGGGGAGCCGGGCCGCGGCCACGCCCAGGGCGTCGGCCTCTTCGAGGATGAGGCGCACCGTCTTCATGGCCTCGCGGTTGACGCTGATCATGGACCCTCCCCGGCCTCAGTCGGGACCGGCCTCGCGGGCCCCCAGGGCCGCGTCCACCGGCAGGATCGCCCCGTTGAGGTAGGAGGCCTCGTCGGAGGCGGCGAACAGGATGGCGGCGGCGATCTCCTCGGGGCGGCCGAACCGGCCGGCGGGTATGTGGCGCTGGACCGCGGCCTGCAGGTCCTCGCCGGGCATCCCCGACAGCAGGGCCTCGGTGGCGATCAGCCCCGGCGCCACCGCGTTGACCCTCACCCCGTGGGGGGCCAAGTCCAGGGCCATGGCCCGGGTGAGGCTCTCCACCGCGCCCTTGGAGGCGGCGTAGGCGGTGCGGTTGCGGACGGTGAGGCGGGCCAGGATGGAGCTGATGTTGACGATGGCGCCGCCGCCCCGCTCCACCATTCCCGCCGCCACCCGGCGGCTGAGCTGGAACAGGCCCCGGACGTTGGCGGCCCAGACGGCGTCGAAGACCTCCATGGTCACGTCCAGCATCGGGGAGCGGTCGATGAGCGCGGCGTTGTTCACCAGCACCGACACCGGCCCCAGGGCGGCCTCCGCCTCGTCGGCCAGGCGGTCCACGTCGTCGGCCGCGCCCACATCGGCCTGGAATGACTCGGCCGTCCCGCCCGAGTCGAGGATGGACCGGCGGACGGCGGCGGCCCCGTCGGCGTCGCGGCGGTAGTTGATCGCCACCCGGGCGCCCTCGGCCGCGAAGGCCCGGGCCGAGGCGGCGCCGATGCCCCGGGACGCGCCGGTGATGAGGACGGTCCGACCATCGAAGCGGCTCACCGGCCGGCCCTCGCCGTCGGCGCTGTCGGCTCCGCCCGCTGGGACGGCACTGGGCCGTCGCCGCAGTCCGGCCAGCCGGCGCCTGCGCCCACGGCCGCCCTAGCCGTCGGCGGGGTCGATTACGGCCAGCACCGTGCCCACGTCCACCGTCTCGTCCTCTTGCACCAGGATCTGGGCCACCACCCCGGCGCAGGGGGCCTCCAGCTCGTTCTCCACCTTCTCGGTCTCGACCTCGGCGATCACCTGGCCCTCGACCACCCGCTCGCCCTCGCTGACGTGCCAGGCCACCACGGTGCCGTCCTCCATGGTCAGGCCCCACTTGGGCAGGATGACCTCGGTGCTCATCGGGCGGCTCCCCGGTAGGCGGTGCGTATGGCGGCGGCGATGTCGTCGGCGTCGGGCAGGATCTCCTGCTCCAGCGGCACCGAGAAGGGTATGGGGGTGTCGAGGCCGTCCACCCGCACCACCGGGCCGGCTAGGTCGGCGAAGCACTCCTCGCCGATGCGGGCGCTGAGCTCGGCCCCCAGCCCGCCGGTGCGGGGGGCCTCGTTGGCCACCACCACCCGCCCGGTCTTGCGGGCCGAGGCCAGCACCGTGTCGGCGTCGTAGGGCTTGACGGTCCGCAGGTCCACCACCTCCACGGAGATGCCGTCGCCGGCCGCGGCCTCGGCCGCTTCCAGGGCCATGGGCACCATGCGCATGGCCGCCACCACGGTGACGTCGTCGCCCTCCCTGGCCACCGCGGCCCGGCCCAGCTCCACGGTGTGCCAGCCGTCGGGCACCTCGGCCCGGGCCCGGTACAGGGCCTTGTGCTCCAGGAACAGCACCGGGTCGTCGCTTTCGATGGAGGCCAGCAGCAGGCCCTTGGCGTCGGCCGGGTTGGACGGGGCCGCGATGACGATGCCGGGCACGTTCAGGAACCAGCCCTCCACGCTCTGGGAGTGGTGGGGGCCGCCCCCGAACCCGCCCCCGCAGGCGGTGCGGATCACCAGGGGGGCGGTGAACTGCCCGTCGAACATGTAGTGGACCTTGGCCGCGTTGTTGACGATCTGGTCGTAGCACTCGCCCAGGAAGTCGGCGAACATGATCTCGGCCACCGGGCGCATGCCCACCATGGCCGCGCCCACGCAGGTGCCGATTATGGCCGCCTCCGACAGCGGGGTGTCCCGCACCCGCTCGGGGCCGTATTTGGCCAGCAGCTTGCGGGTGACCCCGAAGTCGCCGCCCATCTCGGCGATGTCCTCGCCGATGAGGAACATCTCGGGGTAGCGGTCCATGGCCAGGTCCAGGGCGGAGTTGAGGGCCTGGGTGAAGCTGGTCTTGCGGACTTTGGTCTCGGGCTTCTTTGACGGACCGGCAGCCGGGGCGTCGGTTTCGCCGACCGCGGCTTCAGCGGCCTGCGCCGGGTCGGCGGCGGCGGTGTCGGTCGTCGTCTCAGCGGTCATCGCCGGGCCACCTCCCAGCCCACGTACACGTCGGCGACAGCCTTGGCCGGGTCCGGGGCGGGGCTGGCCTTGGCGAAGTCGATCCAGCCCTCGATGAGTTCTCGCATCTCGGCCTCTATGCCCTCCAGCTCGTCGCCGGCCACCCCTCGGGCCCGCAGCTCGTCGCCGGCCATGAGGATGGGGTCGTGCTCCTCTTTCCAGTATTTGACCTCGGCCTCGGGCCGGAACTCCCCGGCGAACACCCCCTGCCACCTCCACGTCATCAGCTCCAGGAACCGGGGGCCCTGGCCGGCCCGGATGTGGGCGACGGCGGCGCCGACCCGCTCGTGGGCCTCGACTATGTCGTTGCCGTCGAGCTGCTCGCAGCCGAACCCGTAGCCCCGGGCCAGGTCGACGATGTCGGCGGAGGCGTGGCCCTGGCCCACCGGCATGGAGATGGCGTAGCCGTTGTTGACGCAGGCGTACAGCACGGGCAGGTCCCAGATGGCGGCCATGTTCAGGCTCTCGTGGAACTCCCCCCGGCCCACGGTGCCGTCGCCGATTATGGCGCAGGCCACCTTGGGCTCGCTCCGCATCTTGGCGGCCAGCGCCACCCCCAGCACGGTGGCCATGTAGGAGCCCTCCACCGCGTTGTCGCCGAAGTTGCCCACCGCCGGGTCGGCCGAGTGCAGGCTCCCGCCCTTGCCGCCGCACACCCCGGTGGCCTTGCCGAACAGCTCAGCCATGATCCGCTCCCCGTCGCCGGAGTGGCGCTGCTGGGCCAGGGCGTTGATGCCGTGGCAGCGGTGGTCGGGGAAGAAGGCGTCGTCGGCCTCCAAGTGGGCGGCCAGCGCGGCCTGCACCGCCTCCTGGCCCAGCCCGGTGTGCAGCATCCCCGGCACGTTGCCCTGCTCGAACTCCCGCTCAAGCCCCTGCTCGAAGGCCCGTATCAGCCACATGTCCCGATACAGGCCCCTGAGGGTGGTGGTGTCCATCCGCTTCACCTCTCCGTTGACTCAGTCAACTCCATTTGCACGAAGCTCGGTGCCAGGACCGGGGGTTCTAGGCCAGCCACGTCAATCTAGTTGGCACCCCAGCAAGTTCTGGGCAACCTCGGACCCAACTAGCGGTGATTGCCATGAGCACCACCACCGAGCAGAGAGAAAAGCGGGAACTCGCAGGAACCACGTTCACATCCATGTTGTGATAAATAAGAGTATAGCAATACCTATCAATAGAGTTACAATAATAGCCCGGCGGATGGCCTTATGCGGCTCGGTCCGCTCCAACTCCCTGTCTTTCTTGACCCATCGTTCAGCCTGCCGCTCATCCCGCCTCCGCTCAGTCCGCTCCAATTCGGCTCGCTCCTCCCGCTCAACCCGCTCCCGCTCAGCCTTGGCCCTCCGCTCAGCACGCTCCTCCTCAGCCCGCTTCTCCCGCTCGGCCCGCTCCAACTCCCTGTCCTTCTTGGCCTGTTGCTCGGCCCACCTCCGCTCGGCCCGCTCAAGCGCAGCCTCAGCCTGCTCAAGCACAGCCCGCTTCCGCTCAGCCCGCTCAAGCCGCTCCGCCTCAGCCAGCTCCGCCTCAACCTGCTTCTCCTGCTCAACCCGCTCCCGCTCAAGCCGCTCCGCCTCAGCCTGCTTCTCCCGCTCAGCCCGCTCCGCCTCAGCCAGCTTCTCCCGCTCAAACTGCTCCCGCTCAGCCTGTTCCCGCTCCGCCAATTCCGCTTCCAACCGCTCCCGCTCAGCCTCGTCCCACTCCCGTTGCACCAGCTCAGCCCGCTCCCGTTTAGTCCACTCCACCTCAGCTCGCTTCTCCCGCCGGCGCCGCTTCCGTTCCGCCTCGGTCCATTCCCGCTCCTCCCTAGCCCGATACCGTTCGTACCGCTCGGCCCGCTCCTTCTGGCCCTGCCGATCAAGTACACGTAGACGCTGCCTCCGCTCGGCCCTGATGCACGACCGGCAGGCCAGCATGTATCCCCCCGAATTCGTCCATGTATCCCTCAATTCGTCCCGCGGCTGTTCCAGGCCGCACCGCTCGCATTTGAGGGTGGTCGGGTCTTGGCGTGGTTCCGGCACGAGCCCTACCAGTTCAACGGCGAGAAGTCGGGGGGCGTGAACACATCGTCGGGCTCCAGGTCTTCAATGGAGGCTGCGCCCAGGCCTAGCAGGGTGGAGTCGATGCCGGCCCGCAGGATGTCGAGCACGTTCTCCACGCCAGCCTGGCCGTTGACGGCCAAACCCCCACAAATAGGTCCGGCGCACGCCGCCGTCCACCACCTCCACCCGATCCCCCACCGCGGACAGGACCCGGATCGGGGCCGGAGAACCGTCAAGGTTGTTGCCACCGTGGTTCAACACTGAGACGGCTGTCACCCCGGCATCCGCGGGCCGCCGGGCGTCGTCGGGGTGCATCACGCCCTTGAGCATGAACGGGACAACGCACCCGGCCCCCGCTCATCGGATCTGTCTGATTCGGCCCGTCGAACCCCAAGCAGAATCCGCGGTTAGAGCATCGACGTCGAGCCGCTCGGCTAACGCCAGACAGAGTCGGTCGGCCAGTGACAGGCCTTCGCCTCGACGCCAGCGTCGGGCGGCCCACTCGGCGTCTTGGATCAGGACCGGCTCGACCTCTATTCCGAAGCTGATGAGCAGAGCCCGGACTAAGGGCCAGTCGCGCCCTTCGGCAAGAACCTTCTGAGCAACTTCGGACCAATTAGCGGCGCTGCAATGAGCACCACCGACGAGCATCTCCTCAACTACCCGGGCCCCGTCCTCATCATGGACGAAAGCCAGGATCGCTGACGCGTCGAGAACGACGGTCACACTGTATCCTCCTGCGCGGCCTCCCGGCGCCGATCGGCAAGCAACTTCGCGACCAGATCCAACCCCTCGAGTTCATCCCGCACCCGTTCTCGGAGTTGGCTGCGAGTCATAAGCACGAGCCCAGCGGGGGTCTCCAGCAGCACCAAGGGCGTCCCTTCGTCCAGCCCGACCCGTTCACGGACTTCGGCGGGCACGACGATCCGGCCCCGATCTCCCACTACAACAGCATGTGTCCCATTCATGAGGCAATGATACCACTCGCATTGCCATGGTGGGAACACTGCTCGCATTTGAGGGTGGTCGGGTCTTGGCGTGGTTCCGGCATGTGCTCTACCAGTTCAACGGCGAGAAGTCGGGGGGCGTGAACAGGTGGCCGGGGTCTAGGTCTTCGGTGGAGGCTGCGCCCAGGCCTAGCAGGGTGGAGTCGATGCCGGCCCGAAGGATGTCGAGCACGTTCTCCACGCCGGCCTGGCCGTTGACGGCCAAGCCCCACAGGTAGGCCCGGCCGATCATCACCGCCCGGGCCCCTAGGGCCACCGCCTTCACCACGTCGGAGCCCCGGCGGACGCCGCCGTCCATCACCACCTCCACCCGATCCCCAACCGCGGCGGCCACCGCGGGCAGGATCCGGATCGGGGCCGGGGAACCGTCGAGGTTGTTGCCGCCGTGATTGGACACCGAGATGGCCGTCACCCCGGCGTCCGCGGCCCGGCGGGCGTCGTCGGGGCGCATCACCCCCTTGAGCATGAACGGGCCGTCCCACTGCTCCCGCAGCCAGGCCACGTCGTCCCAGGTCGCAGGCGGGGTCTGCATCCAGGCCCCGTAGGCCTCGAAGAATCGGGGGGCCGGCTCGCCGCCCACGGCGAAGTTCGGCACCTCCAGGCCGGGCAGCCCGCCGGAGCGGGCCCAGCGGAGCGCCCAGCGGGGCCGGGCCAGGGCCTCGGGCAGGTGCCTCAGCACCGTCACGGCGTCAAACCGCTCCGGGATGGACGGGCTCCCCCAGTCCCGCGAGTGCGAGAACGACCAGTCGAGGGTGAGGATCAAACCCGCCGCCCCCGCCGCCCGGGCCCGCTCCGCCCGGGCCAGGATCGAGTCGCGGTCACCGGCCCAATAGAGCTGAAAGAAGGTCTGCGGGTTGGCCTCCACCACCTCCTCCACCGGCTTGGAGGCAAAGGAGCTGAGCCCCACCGCCACCCCCCGGGCCGCGCCAGCCCGGGCCACCGCCACCTCGCCTTCGGGATGCACGGCCTGGACCCCGGCAGGCGAAAGGATCACCGGCATCGACAGCGGCTGGCCCATCACCGTGGTCTCCATCCGGCGCTCGGCGGGCCGGTCGGCCACGGCCGGTGACAGCAGCAGCTCGTCGAAGGCCTCGACGTTGTCGCCCATCGAAACGCCCCGCTCCGACCCGGCCACCAGAGCCCCGTACACCGACTTGGGCAGCAGCCTGCGGGCCCGCCGCTGGGCCTCCGCCACCGACTCGAACCAGCCCCCGCTCACGAGCTTGAATCGCCGGGACCGGACAGCGCCTCTGCGATGGTGTCCATCTCATCGTCCTCCCGCTCCGCCTCCCGGCGTCGGTCGGCCAGCAGATCCGCAACAAGATCCCGCCCCTCTAGCTGCTCGCGCACCAGTTCCCGGAGCTGTTCACGGGTCAGGTGGGCGTATTCGTCGGGCAGGTTCAACGGCAACGAGTCCTCAACTTCGGGGCGGTGATGGCCGGGGCGGCCCGATGGTACCGTTCACCCATGGCGGCAGCGGCGGAGCTGGTCTACAACCCGTTCGCCTTCACCATGCACGACGATCCCTACGCCACCTACCGGCGGCTGCGGGAGGAGGCGCCCGCCTACTGGAACCCCGAGCTGCGGTTCTGGGCGCTCAGCCGGTTCGACGACGTGCTGGAGGCGTTCCGGGACTTCAAGACCTTCTCGTCGGCGGGCGGCATCGCCCTGGAGTCCCGGCGCCCCATCGACGCCGAGAGGCCCAGCGAGCAGCAGATGATGATCGAGCTCGACCCGCCCGAGCACACCGCCATGCGCAAGCTGGTGTCGAGGGTGTTCACCGGCGGCCGGGTGGCGCAGATGGAGGACGAGATCCGCGGCATCGTCAACCGGCGCATCGACGGGGTCATAGAGGACGGCGAGGCCGACCTGGTGGCCGACGTCAGCGGCCCGTTCCCCATGGACGTGATCTCGGCCGTGCTCGGCATCCCCGAGGCCGACCGGCCCGCCCTGGCCGAGCAGGCCGACCGGGTGCTGGTGCGGGCCGACGGCTCCATGTCGATCCCCGCCGAGGCGGCCGAGGGCATGTTCGGCCTGCTCGGCTACTTCGAGGGGGACTTGGCGAGGCGGCGGGCCGGGGCCGGGGAGGGCCTGATCTCGGACCTGCTGGGGCTGGAGGTGGACGGCCGGGCCCTCACGAAGCCGGAGCTGCTGGGGTTCTGCGTGCTGTTCGTGATCGCCGGCCACGAGACCACCACCAAGCTGGTGGCCAACGCGGCGGAGCTGCTGTCGCGCCACCCCGACCAGAGGGCAGCCCTGGCCGCCGACCCGGCCCTGACCCCCCACGCGGTGGAGGAGGTGATGCGCTTCCACAACTCCACCCAGTACATGCACCGGACCCTCGCCCGCGACGTCGAGATGCACGGCCGCACCATGCGGGCCGGCGACTCGGTGCTGCTGCTGATCGGGGCGGCCAACCACGACCACCGGGAGTTCGGACCCACCGCCGAGGCCTTCGACATCCACCGCCGCCCCGACCGCCACCTCGGGTTCGGCTACGGCGCCCACTTCTGCCTGGGCGCGGCCCTGGCCCGGATGGAGGGCCGGGTGGCCCTGGAGGAGATCCACCGCCGGATGCCCGACTACCGGGTGGACCACGACAACAAGGTGCGGTTCCACAGCAGCAACGTCACCGGCTGGACCAGCCTCCCCATCGCCTTCACCCCCGGCCCGCGGCTGGCTGCGACGGCGGCCGCGTGACCCGGAGGACGGGATGACCGGAGCGGTCCGCGTGATCCGAGACGGCCGACCGGGGGGTGGCGGCGTGAGCCGAGACGACGGCCTGACCGAGGCGGCCGCATGACCCGGTGCGGCTACATCGGGCTGGGCATGATGGGCTCGGCCATGGCCGAGAACCTGATCGGCGCCGGGGCCGAGGTGACGGTGTTCGACGTGGACCCCGCCGCCATGGACGCCGTGGTCGCCCTGGGGGCGGCGGCCGCGGGGAGCCCGGCCGAGGTGGCGGCGGCCGGCGGGACGGTGAGCGTGTGCGTGCCCGCGGCCGATCACTTAGACCAAGTGCTGGACGGGCCGGGCGGCCTGGCCGAGGGGGCCGGCGACGGTCTGGTGATCCTGGTCCACTCCACCGTCCACCCCGACACGATCCGGGCCGCCCGCCGCCGGGCCGCGGCCTGGGGGGCGGAGCTGTTCGACGCCTGCGTGGCCGGCGGGGCGGCCAGCGCCCGAACCGGCGACCTGATCCTGCTGGCCGGGGGGCTCAGCGAGATGCCCGGTCCGGCCCGGGCGCTGCTGGACGCATACGCCGCCCGGGTGATCGACGCCGGGCCGGTCGGAGCCGGGGCCGCCCTCAAGATCGCGGTCAACGTGATGACCTACGCCCAGTTCGCGGCGGCGGCCACCGCGCACGACCTGATGGCGGCCCAGGGCGCCGACCCGGCCCTGCTGACGGAGGCGTGGAGGGCCATGGGCCAGTTGGGCTCGCTGACCGAGCAGTACCAGACCCTGGTCGGCCTGCGGCCCGAGCAGATCACCGGCGACTTCCGGGAGAGCCTGGAGGCCCTGGCCGGCATCGGCCGCAAAGACCTGGCCCTGGCCCTGGAGCTGGGCCAGACTCGACCCGGCACCGCGGCGGTGCTGGAGGCCCTGCACGGCGCCATGGACGCGATCTACAACCTCGGCGAGGAGGCCCGATGACCGAAGAAGGCCCGGCGGCTACCGCGGATGGCTCGACGACCGAAGGTCCGGCGGCAGCCGCAGAAGGCTCGGCGGCCGGAGACACGGCGGACCCGGCGGCCAAGAGCGCCTATGAGCGGGGCTGCGAGATCATGGCCGAGATCTACGCCGGGGATGTGGTCGCCCTGCCCGAGGGGACCATGGCCTTCACCGACGTGATGGTCAAGACCCTCTTCGCCGAGGTCTGGGGCGACCGCGGCGTGTTGTCGGTGCGGGACCGGCGACTGCTGATAATGGGCGTCATCGCCGCCCGGGGCCAGACCGACGTGTGGAAGCTCCAGGCCAAGGCCGCGCTCAAGCGGGGCGAGCTGGCGCCCGACGAGTTGCGGGAGACCCTGATCATGCTGGCCCCCTACGCCGGCTACCCCAACGTCGCCCCCCTGGTGACCGCCTGCGAGGAAGTCATCGCCGAACAGGACCGAACATGACGGCCGCCCCGACACCCCAGCGCCGGAAGGCCGCTCCGACCGAAAGGGCAGAGGGCTGATGAGTCCGCCTTGCCCGGACGACACCCCGGTCCCGAAGTCGTGTCGCTCCAACGGGAAGGATGGACGGCCGCCGCGAAGCCAGCACCGGCGGGCTGGCGCCGTCTTCGCGGTCCTAGCCCTGGCCATCGTCTCATGCAACGGCGGGGCCGAGCCCGAGGCTGGGCCGGAACCCCCGACAACGCCGCCGGCCGACCCGGCTTCCGAGCCGTCGCCCGCCACCACGGGCCCGGCCGCGGCCTCCGAACCCGACGACGCTTCCCCCGAGCCCACCCAGCCCGAAGAAACCAGCCCACCCGAAGAGCCCGAAGAGCCGGCCCCTGAGTTCCCGCCTCTGCCGAATCCGCCGCCGGTCAACCCGTTCCTGGCCGACTCGGCGGTGCCGATGCCCCACGGTGATGCGGGCCAAACCGACTGGTCCTCGGTGGCGGGGCCGGCCGGGCCCGCCGACAGCGGGAACTCGGTCGAGCTCACCTACCGCCATCTCGGCCCCGGCCATTTCGGCATCGCCATATCCTCGCCCTATCCCGACGGCCGGCGGGTGATCTGGAGCAACGGCGGCGACCGGATCTCCAAGCTCGACCACGACACCCTGGAGGTGCTGGCCGAGCTGCCCCTGACCGACGGGCCGCTGATGACCGCAGCCGAGGCCGAGGCCGAGATCGCCGTCCTCGACGAGCTGACCGGCGCCGATCTGGTCGACGCCGGGCTGGGCATGGCCGTGCGCTACCTGATCGGGCTGGCCGGCATCTACTACGTCCTCGACGCCGACAACACCCTCTTCGTGGGCGGGGCCGACTCGATAGTCGCCTACGCCGACGCCGACCGGGCCGACCCGGAGTCGCCCGTAGAGGTGGCGGGCGAGTGGCGCAAGCCCGAGGGGATCGGAGGCGACTTCGTCGGGGCCAACGTCACCTTCGACGGCCGGCTCGCCATGGTCACCAACCAGGGCTGGCTGGTGCTGGTGGAGCGGGACTTCTCCGCCCACTACGCCGTCCGGCTCAATGGGGCCGAGGGGGCGGCCGACCACAACCGGGCCATGCTCGACGCCGGTTTCAGGCCCGGCGCCGCCGACTGGGTGCGCAACAGCCTGGCCGTCGACTCCGACGGCGGCATCTACGCGGTGTCTGCCGGCCACATCCACAAGGTGGTCTGGGACGGCGAGGCCCTGTCCACCGACGAGGCCGACGGGGCCTGGACTGAGCCCTACCTCAGCCGCCTCGACGCCGGCTCCGGCGCCACCCCGTCCCTGATGGGGTTCGGCGCCGAGGACCGCTTCGTGGTCATCACCGACGGCGAGCCGGTGATGAACGTGGTGCTGTTCTGGCGCGATGAGATACCCGACGGCTGGGAGCAGCTCCCCGGCACCCCTAGCCGCCGCATCGCCGGCCAGCTCCCGGCCCTGATCGGCGACCCGGACCGGGCCTCCATCCAGACCGAGCAGTCGGTGGTGACAGCCGGCTACGGGGCGCTGGTGGTCAACAACGACCCGGCCTCGGCCCCCGAGGGCTGGTCCGCGGTCGGCAACCGGGTCCTGGTCAGCTACGCAGGCGCCGACCCGGCCTTCTCCCCTAAGGGGGTCCAGAAGTTCGAGTGGGACCCCGAGTCCCGGACCTTCGGCGAGGCCTGGGCCAACACCGAGGTCGGCTCGGCCAATGCGGTGCCGATCGTCTCCGCCGACCTGCGCCATGTCTACACGGTCGGGGCCCGCCGCGGCCAGTGGACCCTGGAGGCCATCGACTTCCAGAGCGGGGAGTCGGCCTTCCACTGGGTCACCGGCTCGAACCGCTACAACACCCTGTTCTCGGGCATGAACCTCGACCAGCAAGGCCGGATCGTCCACACCACCGTGTTCGGCATCGTCCGCTACGACCCGACCGGTAACTGAGCCGGGAGAAGGCGGCGGCGATGGCGCGTTCGGATCGGAGCCACCCAGACAACATCGAGGGACCGTGGTTCGTGGACGACCGCTGCTCTCGCTGCGACAGCGCCCGGCACTGGGCCCCGGACCTGATCGGCGCCGACGAGCACGGCCGGTCGTTCGTGGCCCGCCAGCCAGCCGACGAGGCTGAGGAGGCGGCTATGTGGCGGGCGGCAGCGGCCTGCCCCACCCTGTCCATCGGCAATCGCCAAGCCCGCCGCCCGGCCCGGGCCCGCTCTGGCCGACTCCATGGACCGCCTGGCCGGACTGTGGGTGGAGTGGGTGTTCCCCGGCCACGGCCGCTGGGGCAACGTGGGCGCCGACGGGTACGCCAGACAGATGGGCGGGCTCGGCCCGGCCATGCGCGAGACCGGACGGGACGGCTGGGCTCGCCGGCCGGCCACCGCCTTCGACTGGTGTTGACAGGCGCATCATGACCGACGGCTTCAGCTTCGAGATGCCCGTCCGGATCGTGTGGGGTTCGCCAGCGGCCATAGCGCTGGCCGAGGTGCTGTGCGCCCTCGGCGCCCGGCGGGTGTTGGTGGTGACCGACCCGGGCGTGGCCGCCACCGGCCTGCCCGCCGAGATCGCCTCCGCCCTGGGCGACGCCGGGATCGACGCGGCCGTCCACGACGAGGTGTCCGGCAACCCCGAAGTCGGCGACGTGGCCGCGGCCCGGGCCGCAGCCGACGAGCACCGAAGCGACGCCTTGGCGGCTGTGGGGGGCGGCTCGGCCATCGACACGGCCAAGGCCGCGGCCATGCTGCTGGCCAACGGCGGCGAATACGCCGACTACCAGTGGGGCGGCCGCCCCGTCACCCGCCCCAGCCACCCGTTCGCGGCCGTTCCCACCACCGCCGGCACCGGCAGCGAGGTGAGCCGGGTGGCGGTCATCTCCGACCCGGCGCAGCCGTTCAAGAAGGGCGTGGCCAGCCCGCTGATGTTCGCCCGGGCCGCGGTGCTCGACCCGCTGGTCACGGTCGGGCTGCCGCCCACCGTCACCGCGGCCACCGGGATGGACGCCTTCGTCCACGCCCTGGAGGCCTACACCGGCCGCCGCACCAACCCCGTCAGCGACATGCTGGCCCTGGAGTCGCTGCGCCTGTGCGCCTCCAGCCTGGAGAGGGCCACCCGCGACGGGTCCGACCTGGCCGCCCGGCGGTCGATGATGCTGGCCGCCCTCTACGGGGGCATGGCCATGGACCAGTCCGGTCTGGGGCTGGTCCACGCCCTATCCGGCGGGCTGTGCAGCCACCTGCACCTTCACCACGGCCTGGCTAACGCCCTGCTGCTCCCGTATGTGGCCGCCTTCAACGGGCCGGCCATCGCGGAGGACCGGCGCCGGGCGGTCAATGAGATCATGGGCCTGGACCCCGAGGCACCGCCTCAGGCGCTGGCCGACGCCTTCGCCGGGCTGGTGGAGGCCCTGGGCCTGCCCGTGGGCCTGGCCGATCGGCGGGCCGAGACCGCCGGACTCGACTGGGACGCGGTGGCCGAGGAGTCGATGCGCATGGTGATGATCCCCAACAACCCCCGCCCCGTGACCGTCGAGGACTGCCGCTCGCTTCTCGACGCCATGAGATAGGCCCGGCGGCGGTGGCGGCAGAGGCCGGGCGGGCGGGGCGGCCGAGCCGATGAAGCGGTCTGACCAAGACCAGGGGGCCGGGCCAGCCGAGCAGCCCGAAGCGGGGGCGCCGAGGCGGGCGGGGCCGCAGTGGGGGGTCGGGCTGATGCCCGAGGGGCCGGCGGCCGAGGTGGCCCGGCTGGCCGCCCGGGCCGAGCGGCTCGGCTTCGACCGGTGCTGGGTCTTCGACGAGGGCCTGGCCACCCGCGACCTCTACGTCACCCTCACCGCCATAGCCCTGGCCACCGAGCGGATCGAGATCGGCCCCGGCATCACCAACCCCTACACCCGCCACCCCAGCGTGGCCGCTGCGGCCATCGCCTCGATCAACGAGCTCAGCGGGGGCCGGGCCTTCCTGGGGCTGGGGGCGGGCGGCTCGGTCACGCTGGACCCGATCGAGATGGGGCGGCCCCGACCCGCGGCCACTCTGCGGGAGTCGATCGAGGCGATCCGGGCCCTCTTCGGGGGCGGGGCGGTGACCTACGAGGGGTCGCGGGTGAGGCTCCGGCAGGCCCGGCTCGACTACGGCGACCCGGCCATCCCGATATGGGTGGCCGGGAGGGGGCCCCGGGTGCTGACGGTGGGGGCCCGGCTGGCCGACGGGGTCTCGCTCGACCACATCCACTGCGACTTCCTCGCCGACCAGGTGGACTTGGTGCGCTCGGCCGCGGCCTCAGTCGGCAACGAGGCGGAGATCGCCTTCGCCACCACCCTGGTGGTCACCGACGCCGACTTGGAGCAGACCAAGCTGCACATGACCTACCGGCTGGCCGACTCGCCGCCGGAGGTGAGGGCGGCCATCGGGCTGGGCGACGACCGGGCCGCCGCCATCCGGGAGGCGTCGGCGTCGGAGGGGCTGGAGGCCGCGGCCCGGCTGCTGCGCGACGAGTGGGTGCTGCCCTTCGTGGTCCACGGGACCCCGGCCGCCTGCGCGGCCCGCATCGTCGAGCTGGTCGCCGAGCACGGGCTGAGCGAGATCACCATCCCGGTGCTGGACCTGCCCCTGGCCGAAGACGCCATGGACGCCACCACCGAGATCGCCCGACTGGTCGAGTCCCTGTCCACCGCCGAGGCACCAGCCGACCGGCCTGTCCCGTGACCGCGACAGCGGACCCGAAACGGCCAAGCCCCTGACCACGATGGCGGACCCGAAGCGGCCAGTTCCCGTGACCGCCGGCGGGACTCAGCGTTCGTAGGACTCGCGGCGGGACGCGTCTGACAGCGGGATCAGGCAGCTCAGGGGGTCGGCCGCGATCCGGGCCCGGGCGTCTCGCAGGGTGCGCTCGCCGGTGTAGCTGACCGCGGAGTGCAGGTGGCCCCGTATGCGGTGGAGTATGTCCACCACGCTGCCCCGGAACGGGATCTGTATCTCCTGGCCCTCGGCCGGGGTGGCCAGGGCCTCGGCGATGTCGGCGTCGTCGCTGCTGTACAGGGCACCGAGGACGGCCTGGGGCGAGGTCATGCCCCGGTAGATCTTGCGCTTGTCGCCGGTGGCCGGGTCCACGATCACCTTGCCCGGCGACTCGTCGGTGCCCGACAGGGCGCTGCCCAGCATCACGGCCGAGGCGCCGCAGGCCAGGGCCAGGAATATGTCCTTGTCCTGGCGGACGCCGCCGTCGGCGATGATGGGCACGTCGTCGCCCACCGCGCACCAGGCCTCCCGCACCGCCTGGAGCTGGGGCACCCCCGCCGCGGTCTCCAGCCGGGTGCGGCAGCCCCGACCGGGGCCGATCCCCACCTTCACCGCGTCGGCGCCGATGTCGCGCAAAAAGGCGGCGGCCTCGGCGGTGCCGGCGTTGCCGCACACCACCGGCACGTCGGCGAAGCGGTTGCGCAGCTCCTTCATGGCCCGCTCCATCACCTCGGAGTGGCCGTGGGCGATGTCGATGACCAGCACGTCGGCCCCGGCTCCGATCAGCGCCTCGGCCCGGTCCAGGAAGTCGCCCCGGGCTCCGATGGCGGCGCCGACCCGCAGCCGGCCCTTGGCGTCCTTGCTGACGTGGGGGCGGCTGCGGTGCAGGATGATGTCCTTTTTGGTGATGAGGCCGCGGATCCGGCCCCGGCCGTCCACCAGCGGCAGCTTCTCGATGCGGTTCTCGTAGAGGACCCGCTCGGCTTGGTCGAGGGACACGTCGGGGGGGCCGGTCTCGAGCCGCTCGACCGGGGTCATGGCCTCGGCCACGGACCGCTCGGCGTCATCGGGGAACCAGGGGATGTCGCGGGCCGACAGGAGCCCCACCAGCACCCCGCTGCCGGGGGCGTCCTCGACGAGCACGCTGGTGTTGTGCTGGCTGATGATCTCCCGGGCCTCCCGCAGGGTGGCGGTGCGGGGCACGGTGAAGGGCTGCTCCACCACATAGCCGTGGCTGCGCTTGACCCGGCGCACCTCGTCGGCCTGGGCCTCGATGGGCATGCCCCGGTGGACGAACCCGATGCCGCCCTCCAGGGCCATCGCCTTGGCCATGGCCCCGTCGGTGACGCTGTCCATGTTGGCCGAGCAGATGGGCAGCTCCAGGTCGATGTCGGGGGTGAGGGGCGAGGCCAGGCTCACGTCGCGCCGCGACTCGGTGACGCCCTTGCGGGGCCGCACCAGGAAGTCGTCGAAGGTCTTGCCCACGAAGCCGGGTTCGATGGTTCGGGTCATTGGGTCCAGGGCCTCGATATGGCGGAGCGGCGGCCCTCCGATGGTACCGGCTCGCCCCGGCGCCCCGGCGGGAGCGGCCGGTCGGCTCCAGCGGTCAGCACAACGGCGGGAGTGGCCCAGTCAGCTCGCCCCGGTTCCCCGGCGGGAGCGGCCCAGTCAGCTCGCCCCGGTTCCCCGGCGGGAGCGGCCCAGTCAGCTCGCCCCGGTTCCCCGGCGGGAGCGGCCCAGTCAGCTCGCCCCGGTTCCCCGGCGGGAGCGGCGGCTTGTCCCGGCGGGGCCGGCCTGGCCATCATGGACCCATCGGCGAGCCGGGAGGAACCATGAACGGAAAGAAGCTATGAGACTGGCGGGGAAGGCAGCGCTGATAACCGGCACGGCCTCGGGCATCGGGCGGGCGGCCGCGCTGCGCTTCGCGGCCGAGGGGGCCAGGATCGCCGCCGTCGACGTGGCCGAGGCCAACGCCGAGACGGCCGAGATGGTGATCCAGCGGGGCGGCGAGGCCATAGCCGTCCGGGCCGACGTGACCGTCGAGGCCGAGGTGGCCGCCGCGTTCGAGGCGGCCGAGTCCGCCTTCGGGCGCCTCGACGTGGCCTTCAACAACGCCGGGGTGATGCTGGAGGGCGACGGCGACACCGCCTCCACCGCCGAAGAGGTCGTCGACCGCACCCTGGCCGTGAACGTCAAGGGGGTGCTGCACGGCTGCAAGCACGCGGTCGCGGCCATGCGCCGGTCCGGGGGCGGGTCGATAATCAACACCGCCTCCTTCGTGGCCTCGGTGGGCGCGGCCACGCCCCAGATCGCCTACACCGCGTCCAAGGGCGCGGTGTTGTCGCTCACCCGGGAGTTGGCCGTGCTGCACGCCCGCGAGGGCATCCGGGTCAACGCCCTGTCGCCCGGCCCGCTGCGGACCGAGCTGCTGATGCGCCTCCTCGACACCGAAGAGAAGCGGCAGCGACGGCTGGTACACGTCCCCATGGGCCGGTTCGGAGAGGCCGACGAACTGGCCGCGGCCGCCCTGTTCCTGGCCTCGGACGACTCGTCGTACATGACCGGCGCCAACCTGCAGGTCGACGGCGGCCTAACCGCCGCCTACGTCACCCCGGAGTAGCCGCTGACCGGCGAGGCGGGTGAGGGGGGTTACGGCGGCGGCCAACGACACTTCGGCGCCGGCGGGGGCACCCGGGCCTCGGGCTAGCAACTCGGCGGCGGCGGCGAAGGCGGCCAGGCCGGCTAAGGCGTCGGGGTAGGCGACGGGGGCGGGATCGAAGCTCCGGCCGGGGCCGCGGTCGCCCAGGCCCATGACCGCGTGGACGCCGGGGCCGTAGGCGATCCAGTCGGCTTCGGCCGCCGAGGCCGGGAAGGCGGTGATCGACAGCGCGGCCAGCCGGGGCCAGCGGGCGGCCAGCGCCGGGCGGCCGTAGCCGAAGTTGGGCATCACCCGGCGGGAGAACGAGTCGATCAGGAGGTCGGCCCGGTCGAGCAGGGCCTCGAACCGGCGGCGGTCCGAGTCGTCCCTGAGATCGAGATCGACCACCTGCTTGGCCGAGTTCAGATGGTGGTGGAAGGCCCGATGGCGGGCCAGCCCGTCGGGGCGGGCCGCGGGATCGACCTTCACCACCTCGGCGCCCAGGTCGGCCAGCAGCGCGGTGGCCAGGGGCCCGGCCCACAGCGCGGTCAGGTCCACCACCAGCGGCTGGTCCCGACCCAGCCACCGCCTTGCCGGTTCATCCTTGCGAACCCGGCTTGTCGCACCGTCGCCCCGGGGCACCCGAACCTGGCTCGGCGCGCCGTCGTCCGGAGTCATCGGCCCGTCCCTTCGGACCCGACTTGCGGCAGCGATGCTCGGCGGGGTCAGCCGGTCTGGAGCGGCCGACAGGACGCGGGTCGCGTCGGCGAGGCACCGGTAGGGGGTCACCGGCAGTCGCCAGACCTGGGCCTCGGCGGCCAGCCGCTCTGCGGCCATTCCCTCCACACTTCGCTCGCCCGGCTCGACGGGCAAGCCCTCGGCTGCAACCTCCCTCTTGTACGGCTCGACGGTCAGAGTCGACCAGAGCCGACTGAAGGCCTCCAGGTCGGGCCCGGCGAGGTCGGCATGCACGGCCCCGTCCCCAACTGGCACCGGCGGTGCGGGCGACGGCCAGTCCTCCTCAAGCAGGAGAGGCGCAACCAGCCGGGCCTCCAGCCAGATGTCGTCGAGCCAGGCCCGGCGATCCTCGACCGCCCCGGCCGACTCCAGCCCCCGCCGCACGGAGGCCCTGGCTTCCTCGACCGCCCCGGCGGGGAGCCGGCCGAGCGCTGCCCGGGCCCGGGCAGGCCAGATGGCCCGGTCACCAAACTCGGCAGGCGACATCGCCCCTTCCCGGCCGACAGTCCCTTCCACAAGCTCGGTTCGCGCCATCGCCCCTCCCGATCAGTGGCCGCCCTCAGGCTCGGTGCGCGCCATCGTCCTCCCACGCCGAGCGGTTCGGCCAGGTTATGAGACATAGGCTGCGGGGATGAGGCTGGCCATGCCGTCCGAGGACGATCCTCGGCGGGCCGAGGTCAGGGCCTGGATCGACGCCAACCCCAAGCCGACGGCCGACGAGCTGGCCCGCAGCGGCTATGTGGTGCCGCACTGGCCCCGGCCGTGGGGGCTGGACGCCGAACCGATGACCCAGTTGATCATCGACGACGAGCTGAGGCGGGCCGGGATCAAGCGGCCGAGCAACCAGATCGCGGTGGGCTGGGCCGGCCCCACCATCATCCACGCCGGCACCCCCGAGCAGAAAGAGCGGTACCTGTGGCCCATCGTCCGGGGCGAGGAGAAGTGGTGCCAGCTCTTCAGCGAGCCCGGCGCCGGCTCCGACCTGGCCGGGCTCGGATGCCGGGCGGTGCGCGACGGCGACGGCTACACGGTGAACGGCCAGAAGATCTGGACCACCGTCGCCCACAAGTCGGCGTTCGGCATCCTCATCGCCCGCACCGACCCCGACGCCCCCAAGCACCGGGGCATCTCGTACTTCATCTGCCCGATGGACCTGCCCGGCATCGAGATCAGGCCCATCGCGGACATGACCGGCCAGCACAGCTTCAACGAGGTGTTCTTCGACGACGTCCGCATCCCGGCCGAGAACCTGGTGGGCGAGGAGAACCGGGGCTGGGGCCTGGCCAAGGTCACCCTCGGCAACGAGCGGGTCTCGCTGTCGGGCGAGGGGGCCCTGTGGGGGCAGGGCCCCAGCGGCCACGACCTGATGAGACTGGTGGCGGCCGCGGGCGGGACCGCCGACCCACACCTGCGCCAGCGGCTGGCGTCGATCTACATCGAGGCGGAGATCCTCCGGCTAATCCGCCTGCGGACCCTCACCGCCCGGCTGCGGGGCGAGGCCCCCGGCCCGGAGGCGTCGATACGCAAGGGCATGGCCGACGACCACGGCCAAGCCGTCATGGAACTGGCCAAGGACCTGGCCGGCGCGGCCGGGATGGTCACCGACGCCGGACCGGACGGGTCCTACCGCCGCACCGCCGTCGGCGGCATCGACGACGAGTGGCACTACGGCTACCTGTACTCCCGGGCGCTGACCATCGGCGGCGGCACCAGCGAGGTCCAGCGCAACATCGTGGCCGAGAGGGTACTGGGCCTGCCCCGCGGCCCCGACGCCGAGGCCGGCCGGACCTGGGCCGAGGTCCGCGGCCTGACCGAGCCGGCAGGCAAGCAGGCCGGCTAATTGACAACCACCGATTTTTTCACTAGTCAATCGCCTCAATCGCCCGAGGCCTAGAAGGCACCGGAAAACCAGCAGGAAGAGGAGACTCCGACCCGTGCAGTTCGTTCGACGACTTCGCTTTCATATCAGTGCGTCCAAGCAGGTGAGGCTGCTGGCAGCACTGGCTGTCTTCGCTGCGTCCGTGGCCGCCATCCCGGTGAGCGCCACTGCGCAATCGGCGCCCGCGCCGCTCAGTCCCGCGGGCTGCTCGAACGGAACCTGGGTGGACGACCCCTCCGACAAGCCCGGCCTGGTGGCGGATTGCACAGTGCTGGTGGCGGTCAGAAACCACTTCATGAGCAATCCGGCCAACGCGGAGGTCGGCTGGAACAGCCCGTTCAAGGGAACCAGCACCGGCAACGGCCGGGTCGTGGGGCTGGACCTGCCCGGCGAGCAGTTGTCGGGCGCCATACCCTCAGAGCTGGGCGACTTGACCGGCCTGGAGGAGCTGAGCCTCTCCGGCAACCAGTTGTCGGGCGCCATACCCCCGGAACTGGGCGACCTCGCCAACCTCAACCATTTGTGGCTGCAACACAACCAGCTCACCGGCGCCATACCCACGGAACTGGGCCAACTCACCCGCCTGGAGCTTCTGAATCTTCAAGAGAACCAGCTCACCGGCGCCATACCGCAATCATTGGCCAACCTGACCGAATTAAGGTTCTTGGATCTTCATGAGAATCAGCTCTCCGGCACCATACCGCCAGAATTGAGCAGGCTCGCCAACCTGCGAGAGTTTTATGCCGACGACAATCAGCTCACCGGCGCAGTACCACCACAGTTGGGCGATCTGACCAATCTGCAATATCTCAGCCTGGGCAGCAATCAGCTCACCGGCACCATACCCACGGAACTGGGCAAACTGACCAACCTGCGAGGGCTCGGCCTGGCCGCCAATCAGCTCACCGGCACCATACCCACGGAACTGGGCCAACTGACCCACCTGGAAACATTGAATCTCTTAGAGAACCAGCTCACCGGTTCCATACCCTCGCAACTGGGCCAGCTCATCAACCTAGACTACTTGAATCTATTCGACAATCAGCTCTCCGGCCCAATACCTCCAGAACTGGGCGACCTGACCAACCTGCAATCTTTGATCGTCCACCATAATCAGCTCACCGGTTCCATACCCCCACAACTCGGCCGGTTGAACAATCTGTGGGCCCTGTACCTATTCGACAATCAGCTCTCCGGCCCCATACCTTCGCAACTGGGCGATCTGACCGACCTGAGGCTTCTTGCCCTCCAAGACAATCGGCTCTCGGGACCCATACCAGCCCACTTGGGCAACCTGACCGACCTTGAGTATCTGTGGATACACGGGAACCTGCTGTCCGGCGAGATACCGGCCTCGCTGAAAGTCAGTCGACTGTTCAGTTTCTGCCCCAACCGGTTCACCGGCGTCTTGCCGTCGCAGCTCCGCAGCGTCGCCCCCACCTTCGCGGGCGACCCGGACGACATCGGGCCGTCGTGCTCCACAGGCACCTACGAGGGCCGCTTCAGCGACGACGAAGGCAACGTCCACGAGGACAACATCGAACAGATCGCCCAATGGGGCGTCACCACCGGATGCGCCAAAAGGCTGTTCTGCCCCTCCAGGACCGTCAACCGGGCCCAGATGGCAGCCTTCCTGTACCGCGCCGTCACCCACCTTTCCGGCGCCCCCGACCCGGGCGGGGAGGTCCAGCTCTCCGACGTGGCCGACGACGCCTGGTACCGCACCAACGCCCGGTGGGCGGTGTCCAGCGGCGTGATGCGCGCCCCCGGCGGAGTCTTCGACCCCGGCGGGGCCGTAACCCGGGCCGATATGGCCGAGATGCTCGTGGCCGCCTTCAACCACATCTCCGCCCCCGCCCAAGCTGCGGGCCTGTTCTCCGACACAACCGGCCTCCCCGACGCCGCCGTCCGGGCCATGGAGGGCATCCGCGCCGCCGGGGTGACCGCAGGATGCGCCACCGACCCCCTGCGCTACTGCCCCGCCGAAACAGTCACCCGAGCCCAGATGGCCTCCTTCTTGACCCGGGCAATCCAAGCAGCCGGCCCGTGAAGCGCCTGTTCTGCGCGGCGGCTTTGACCGCGGCCGCGGCCATTAGCGCCGTCGCGGTTCCGGTCGGCGCCGACGACGACGCGCCGCTGGTGCCCCCGCTCGACCCGGCGGACTGCTCGGACGGGACCTATGTGGCGCAGCCCGGAATAAATCCGGGTCCGGTGGCGGACTGCCTGACGCTGGTGGCGGTCAGAAACCACTTCATGAGCAATCCGGCCAACGCCGGTCTCGACTGGGACAGCCCGTGGCGGGGAACGACCACCAGGGGCGGCCGCGTCGTGTGGCTGAGCCTCTCCGGCGAGCAGCTCTCCGGGACCGTGCCGCCCCAGCTCGGCGACCTCGCCTACCTGGAGCACCTCGACCTCCACGAGAACCAGTTGTCGGGGCCCATACCGGCCCAGCTCGGAAACCTGAGCCGCCTCGAAGTGCTCGACCTCCATCAGAACCAGCTATCCGGGCCCATACCGGCCCAGCTCGCCAACCTGAGCCGCCTGCACCGTCTGCTCCTCCACGCGAACCAGCTCTCCGGACCCATACCGCCCCAGCTCGGCGACCTCACCGCCCTGGAGTATCTGTACCTCCACCGGAACCAGCTATCGGGGCCCGTGCCGGCCCAGCTCGGAAACCTGGCCAACCTGGAGTTCCTGCAGCTCCACGGCAACCAGCTCTCCGGGGCCATACCGGCGGGGCTGACCCACCTGATCGGCCTGAGCCCGCTCGACCCGGCGGGCTGCTCGGACTGGACCCACGTGGACGACCCCGACGCCAACCCCGGCTTGGTGGAGGACTGCGAGGCGCTGGTGGCGATCAGAAACCACTTCATGAGCAATCCGGCGAACACCGGCATCGACTGGAGCAGCCCATGGAGGGGAACGACCACCAAGGGCGGCCGGGTGGTGTGGCTGGATCTCAGCGGCGACCAGCTCTACGGGGCCATACCGGCCCAGATAGGCGACCTGGCCCGCCTGGAACATCTGGACCTCCAAGAGAACGAGCTCTCCGGCCCCATACCGCCGCAACTGGGCAGCCTGACCCGCTTGGAGCACATGGACCTCCGCGGGAACCGGCTCTCGGGCCCCATACCGGCCCAGTTCGGCAATCTGGGCCGCCTGACCCGTTTGTTCCTTCAAGACAACCGGCTGTCGGGGCCGATACCGGCCCAGCTCAACAACCTCTTCAGCCTGCAGCAGCTTTATCTCCAGAAGAACGAGCTGTCGGGGCCGATACCGGCCCGGCTCGGCAACCTCGTCAACCTGAAGTTCCTGGACATAAGCGACAATCGGCTCTCCGGCCAGATACCGGCCACTCTGAAGGTCAGCGAATCGTTCCGGTTCTGCCCCAACAGCCTGCTCAGAGGCCCCTTGCCCATTCATCTCCGCACCGTCGCCGACTTCAGCGGAGACATCGACAGCGTGGAGTCGTCCTGCCACACCGGCTCTTTCAGCGACGACGACGGCAGCGTCCACGAGAGCAACATCGAACTGATCGCCGAGTGGGAGATCACCCTGGGATGCGGGATCAATCGGTTCTGTCCGTCCCAGACCGTCACCCGGTCCCAGATGGCGGCCTTCCTCTACCGGGCCTTCACCCGCCTGTACGGCGCACCCGATCTGGAAAGACAAGAGCCGGTCCTGCTCACCGACGTGACCGAAGCCGCCTGGTACCGGCCCTTCGCCCACTGGGCGGTGGCCAACGAAGTGATACGCACTCAGGGTGTGCGATTCGACCCCTTCGGGCCCGTGACCCGGGCCGACATGGCCGACATGCTCGTGGGCGCCTTCGCCCACTTGGAGCCCTCAGCCGAGCTTCAAGGCCTGTTCTCCGACACGGCCGGCATACGGGGCACCACCATCCGGGCCATGGAGGGCATCTACGACGCCGGAGTCACCAGCGGTTGCGCCACCGAGCCCCTGCGCTACTGCCCCGCCGAAACAGTCACCCGAGCCCAGATGGCCTCCTTCCTGGTCCGGGCCGTGCGACTAGCCCCCGCGGATTCCTGAGAGGCCGGGGCCGGGGGGTTGGCGAGTCGGGCGGCCACGGGCGGATTCAGAGCGCTTTGAGGTCCTCCATCACCGCCCCCCAGAGGTCGGGGTCGCGGTGGTAGGGGGCGTAGAAGCTGATGCGGCTGATCACGTCGCCGTAGCGGCGGCCCAGCTCGGGAGCGATCTCCGAGGGCGGGGCGACCACGGCGAAGGCCTCGAGTATCTCGTCGTCGATCAGAGTGCCCATCTCGTCCCACCGGCCCTGCTTGGACAGGGCGTTGAGGTCGTCTTGGAGGCCGCCCCAGCCGTGTAGCTCCAGAACGGGACGGTAGGCGGGGGTGGAGCCGTAGAAGGCGATCTGGCGGCGGGTGCCCGTCTTGGCCCGCTCCGCCTCCTCCTCGGTGGCGCCGGTGACCACGAACGACGGACCGGCGATTTCGAAGCCCTCCAGCGAGGCACCAGCTTTGGCACCGCCGCCCGCCCTGGCCCGGCCCCGCTGCAGGGCCGGGAGGGTGACCTCGCGCAGATACCGCTCGGTGGTGAACGGGTGGCAGAGGAACCCGTCGCAGACCTCGCCGGCCACCTCGGTCATCAGCCCGCCCACCCCGGCCAGGAAGATCCGGGGCGGCCCGGTTTCGGCCAGGTCGGCGGCGTCGGGGGTGAAGAACGGGGTCATCAGCGTGTGCCGGTAGAAGCGGCCCCGGAACCGCAGGGGCTCGCCGGTCTGCCAGGCGTCCCAGATGGCCCGGATGGCCTGGACCATCTCGCGCATCCGGGCCGCCGGGTGGCTCCATTCCATGGAGAACCGCTTGGTGATGTGGGGCCTGATCTGGCTGCCCAGGCCGAGCACGAAGCGGCCCTGCGACAGGGCCTGGAGGTCCCAGCCGAGGTTGGCCAGCAGCATCGGGTTGCGGGCGAAGGCCACCGCGATGGACGTGCCCAGCTCGATCTCTTCGGTGGAGTCCGCGGCCAGGGCCAGCGGCAGGAACGGGTCGTGCGCCGCCTCGGCTGTCCACGCCCCCGAGAAGCCGGCCGCCTCCATACCGGCCGCAGTCCGGCCCGCGTCGGCCAGGGCTCCGCCCAGCACGGCGTCCACCTTCACAGCCGCCACCGTATCCAACCCGAGGCGGGGCCGGGCACCGGGCCGGGACGGGGCCGGGCACCGGGCCGGGGCGGGGCCGGGGTGCCAGGCCAGGGCGTCAGAGCGCTCGGCTACCTTGTCCGCGCATGGGGAGCCGCCCTGCCCGCGTCCCGGCCGGGTGCCGATGACACAGACCGAAGTCCGGCCCGGCGGCAACAGGGCCAGAAGCACCGGCCACGACGGCGCTGCCGGCACGAAGGCCGGCGGCGCGGCGGACTGGTCGTGGCTGGCCCGCCGGGGCGATGTGGTGTTCATCCCGCCGGTTCCGGCCGACGAGTTGCCCGCCGCTGTGGCCGCCGCCGGAGACCCGACCCTGGGGATGGCCCGCAGCGAGCGGGCGGTGCTGTCGCTGCTGAGGCTGTGGCCGGCCGGGGCCGCGGCCGGCGCGCTGGCCCGCCGGCTTGAGATCAGCGCCTCGTCGGCCCGGCGGGGTCTGCGCGCCGCCGAGGCCCGTGGCTATGCCGTGTCGAGCCGGGTCGTCGTCCCCTGGCGCCGGGGCCATCGGCGGGTGGTGCTGTGGAGGCTCGGGGGCGGGGCGGCCACCGCCGGGCTGTTGCCCTACCTGCCCCTGCCCGCGCCCGCCCGCCATCCCGTCGGCGAGTGCCGGTCGGTGCCGCCGCAGTTCTGGCGCCTCTTCTGGTCCGGGACCGATCCGGCCGAGGCCCGCCTGCCCCGCGACTTCCTCATGGTCGGCGGCCGACTGCTCGGGAGCTTCGACCCCGCCGCGCAGGGCTGGGTGCTATCGAGGTTCACCGACGAGCAGCTCGCCGAATGCCTCAACCTATACCCCGACCCCGACTCAGAGATCCCAACCCTGATCCGCCGCGAACTGCAATGCCGGACAGAGGCCAGCGCTAACGGCGGGGCGGCGAACCAGACATGACCGGCGGCGGCGGGGCGGCGAACCAGACATGACCGGCGGCGGCGGGGCGGCGAACCAGACATGACCGGCGGCGGCGGGGCGGCGAACCAGACATGACCGGCGGCGGCGGGGCGGCGAACCAGACATGACCGGCGGCGGCGGGGCGGCGAACCAGACATGACCGGCGGCGGCGGGGCGGCGAACCAGACATGACCGGCGGCGGCGGGGCGGCGAACCAGACATGACCGGCGGCGGCGGGGCGGCGAACCAGACATGACCGGCGGCGGCGGGGCGGCGAACCAGACATGACCGGCGGCGGCGGGGCGGCGAACCAGACATGACCGGCGGCGGCGAGCCAACGGTCCGGACACGGCCCGCGCCGACGGCGAACCCCGAGGACTCGGCGTGAGCATCGACGACTGGGCCGACGTGCTGTCCGCCCGGGTGAGGGCGGCGTGGCCGAAGGTGGCCGGAGCGGTGTCCGACCTCGACTGCGCCCTCATGGGGGGAACGGGCGTGGCCATGGTCCTCAGGCATCGCCGCAGCGACGACTTGGACGTGGTGACGCTGGAGCCCTTCGACCACGACCGGGTGGCGGCCCGGCTGCTGGCCGCGGCCGATGTGGCGGCCTACCGCACTGACGTGCGGGAGAACATGGTGACCGTCGGGTTGGACGGGGTGCAGGTCCAGGTGTTCAGGGACCTGCGTCGGGTTGTCCGCCGGGGCGATATGCGGGTGGTGGCCGAGGGCCTGACGGTGGACGGCCTGAGGGTGGGATCGGTGCCGGACCTGATGGCCATGAAACTGGACGCAGTGCTCCACCGGTCCGAGGCGAGGGACTACATCGACATTGCCGAGATGGACCGGTCCGGCGCCTGCCGGATCGAAGACGGGCTCGTGTTCCACGCCGAGCGGTACGGCACGTCGGTGGCCTGGACCGAGACGCACCAGATCGCCGACACGGTCACCCGGCCCCCCGCCCTGCGCCCCGACCCCGCCTTCGACGCCATGGTCCCCGGAGCGGTCGCCCACCTGTCGAGCCGCCGCCCCGAAGTGATGCGCTGGGCCGTCCAGATGAGAGAGCAGCTCCTCTAGCCGAAGTCCGTGTGTCGGCGTTCTGGTCGGCGGCTGGCCCGACTCCGTGTGTTGGCGTTCCGGTCGGCGGCTGGCCGGACTCCGTGTGGCGTTCTGGTCGGCGGCCCGGCCCGAACTGCGGGTCAGAGGTCGAGGCCGACGGCGGCGATGGGGGTGGTGACCTGCATCTGGGGCGGTTCGGCCATGAGCGGCATGAAGTCCTTCATGGCCGCCTGCATCGCCCCGCTTTGGCCGTGGTTCTGCATGGCCTCTTGGTCGGCCATCAGGGCGAAGAACCAGAAGGTGTTCTCCTCGCCGCGGTGATACGAGTAGATCTCCACCCCGGGCTCGCCCCGGGCCGCCTCGACCATGGCCCCCAGAACGGCCTCCATCTCGTCGGCCTTGCCGTCCTGGCACTTCAGCGTGCCCAGCACCGAAACCTTGCCCATGGTCGTTGTCTCCCTTCGCGAGGCCGGCCGGGCTATCCGGCCTCGTGCCTCATCGCAGCGTGCGAGTCGAGGGTACCCCCGGCAGCAACGGTGGGAACAGGCTTCCTAGCTGCGGTGGCCGGCACCGAGTGTTTTGCGTATGTCCTTCATCGACAGCACAAGCTGCATTTCATCAGTCGGCGAGGATTCGAATTCGGGTATCACATGAAGGTAGAAGTCACGCGCTCGGAGTGTTTCGGCGTTGACCACCAAGCCTCGGCATCCGATTCCCGCGCCGAATTCGGCGGTGCGGGCGATCACGTCTTGAAGGAGTCCGGCACCGAGCCCTTGGCCCTCGTGCTCGAGGCCAACTCCCAGACGAGCGAGCAGGGCAAACGGTTGCGGATAGCGCCCGACGCCCTTGCGCATTCGGGGCGGGGCGTCCTCTATGCGAATGCTGGCCATGCACCAGGCGTAGTAGGCCACGACAATCGAACTGCCGGGCTCGGTTACGACCAGAACCCGGACAGTGCCGGCCGCGCTGGCTTGGCGGGCATGACGCCTCAGCCACTCGGTCTGCTCTGCTGACCGACATTCGAAGAACTCGAACTCATCGTCTCCGGCGAGAAGTCTCGGCCGAGAGTAACGACGGCTCACTCGTCGACGAAAGGCGACGGCCTCTGCATGAACTTGCGGAGACCCGGCAGATCCCGGGCCGGCCGGCGGTTGATCGCCTCCCAGGCTTTCTGGGCATCGGCATCAAGGACGAACTCTGTCCGGTCGGCCAGTACACGCCGGGCGGCGACCGGAGAGTCGGACGGCGGGTCAGTCGCCGGGTCGGGGATTACGGCGATGGCCTCTATCTCGATTAGCAGGCCCTCGACCGCGAGTCCGGCCACCCGGACCGCGGTGGCCGCTGGGCCCGGGTCGGGCAGGTACCGGTGGCGGATCTCGGTCATGTGCTTGTAGAACTCGTCGTGGTCGTCGCCGTCGTGAACCCAGTAGGTGTTGAGCTTCACGATGTCGGCCAGGCCGCAGCCCGCCTCGGCCAGCACGGTGGCGATGTTGTCGAACACCACCCCGATCTGGGCCTCGATGTCGTAGGGGTGCAGGGGCCGCCCGTCTGGGGTCTGGGAGACCTGGCCGCCGACGAACACCAGGTTGCCCACTCGCCAGCCCTGCGAGAACGTGGTCGGCAGCGGCCAGTCCCAGAAGCCCTCGGGCATGATCCGCTTCTTGTCCATTTCAGCCGCCTCCTCGGGTTTCGGTTGTCGGGTCCTCGCCAGTCAGCGGGCCTCGGCGGCCCGGCGCCGCCCCGTCGGCTCCATCGGTCAGCGGGCCTCGGCGGCCCGGTACCGCTCCAGCAGCCAGGTGTTGAACTGGGCCAGGAACAGGTCGCCCCGGGCCAGCGGCCCCCTGGGGGCGTACCGGGACCGCAGGCCCCGCTGAGTGGCGATGTTGGCGGGCATGTCCTCGTCGTTGAACAGGTTCACCCCATCGGCGTGCTGGCGGAAGAGCTGGTCGAACAGCTTCATCTCGGCGGTGGGACGGGGGAAGACGAACGACATGGACAGGGTGAGGGTCTCGGGGCCGGTGGGGGTGACCACGAACCAGAAGGCCGAGTCGGTGCTCACTCCCAGCAGCAACGAGGGCGGGACGCACACGTAGCACATGTGCCAGCGCTCCTCGTCGGTGAGGGTGGCGATGGGCGGGAACAGGCCCCGCTGGGTGGGGTTGAGGCCCCGGTCCCGGCAGGCGGTGCGCCCCCAGCCGGCGATCACCCCCGAGCCGGGCTCGTATTCGAAGCTCATGTGGCCGGCGGTCAGGTTCTCCGTCTCGGGGTCGTCGCCCCGGTCGAGGTCGTAGAGGTCTTGGTGGAGGCGGTCGTTGTGGTAGCCCTCCATGAAGTTCTCCACCATGATCTTCCAGTTGAACGGCAGATCGGCCAGGATGTCTCGGGGCGTGGAGACCATCTCGTCGAGGCGGTAGTTGGCCAGCAGCTCGGTTGCCTTGGCCAGCCGGGGGGCCAGCGGCTCGGCATCGGGGTCGAAGTTGGCGAAGACGAAGCCGTTCCAGGTCTCCGAGGCCAGGGCGGGCAGGCGGATGTCGCCCTTGTCGAAGCCGGGGCGGTGGTCCATGTCGGGGGCGCCGAGCAGGCGGCCGTCAAGGCCGTAGGTCCACCAGTGGTAGGGGCAGCGGAAGGTGCGCACGCTCCCCCGCTGCTCGCCGGGATCGTCAAGCCACGACCCTCGGGCCTGCTTGGCCGGGGTGGTGACGCACATGCCCCGGTGCTGGCACACCGACGACATGACGTTGATGCCGCCGCCGCGGTCCCGGACCACGATCACCCTCTCGCCGCCGGGCAGGGTGGCGGTGAAGTAGTCACCGGGCTCGGGGACCTCGTCGGCCCGGCCCACGCACAGCCAGCTCCGCTCGAACACCGCGGCCAGCTCGAACTCATGGAAGTCGGCCCGGGTGTAAGCCCCCGGCGGCAGCGTCACCGCCCGGTCCACCCCAGCCGCCGACACCTCAAACTCCGCCAGCGGTATCGGACTAACAAGCGGCGAGCCCACTCAACTCCCCCATCGGCCAGACCCCACCCGCAAACTACCACCGGGCAGCCGATCCCCGGACCGCCTCCCGGTCAGCGAGCCACCAGACTCCCAGCCCGCCCGGATGGGGTTGACAAACGGCGGCTGCGTGTATATCGTGATTGTATGCCACGGATGCAAGTGTATCTTCCTGATGATCTGTACCAGATCGTGAAGAAGCAGCGGTTGCCCGCCTCCAAGCTGCTGCAGGAGGCCGTTCGAGCCGAGATGCACCGACAGGCGCTGCTGGAAGAGACCGACCTCTACATCTCCGAGATCATCGAAGCAGACGGCGAGCCTTCGGCCGAGTCACAGGCCTGGGCTGATGCTCTCGTGCGCCGCATCCGCGGCGACGAGCCCGCGAGCGCGGATGGATGAAGCGGCTAGTCCTTGACTCGGGGGCCGTCAGCCGTTTGGCCATCCCTGTCCAGAAGACTGCCTCTGCTCTCGCCGCCCTCAAGGACGAGGGGATCTGGCCACCGGTCGTTCCTTCGATAGTTCTCGTGGAATCCTTGTCAGGACGCCAGCGCACAGACACAACCGTCAACCGATTCCTCAAGACTTGCATCATCCTCGAGGACTTGCCCGAACGTCTTGCTCGTAGAGCCGGAACCTTGCGAGCCCAGGCTGGCCGAGGCTCAGCGGTCGACGCCACCGTCGTCGCCTTGGCCGAGCCGGGCGGAGTGGTGCTTACTAGTGATTTCAAGGACATGCGAGCCTTAGCCACGCACGCTCTGGAAGTGCAAGTGCACAGCGCCTAACGTGTCGTTGAACTACGTACCCGGGCAGATGACGGTGAAGGCAAAGACCGAGCACTGGACACTGCGGGCTACGCCAGCTCAGGACACGATCATGCGCCGAATGGCGAGCGCCACCGAGACGTCGCTGAACGAGTACGTGGCCAGTTGCGCCGTAGTCTCGCCATGAACGACCCTGCCGATCCCCAAGTCTTCGTGCTGCCTTCCGAAGCTTGGGACGAACTCCATGAGATTCTTGACAGACCGGCGATGGCCAAGCCAAGGATCGCCGCGCTGTTAAGCGAGTCGTCGATTCTCGACTCCGAGTGACCGCCTGAGCGGACCGGCGCAGCCAACAGCTTCGCACAAGCCCTTGAAGATTCTGTGGTTTGCGTATAATGTAGATGCCATGCCAAGGGTTCACGTATATCTTCCCGATGATCTGTATCAGACGGTGAAGGAGAGACAGTTGTCCGCCTCCAAGCTGCTGCAAGAGGCCATCCGAGCCGAGATGCACCGACGGGCTCTACTAGAAGAAGACGGATCGCTACCTAGCCGAACTGCTTGAAGAGGTCGGCGAACCTTCGGCCGAGGCATGGGCTCAGGCAGAAGGTCTTTCACGCCGCATCCGCGGTGAAGAGGCCGAATGCGACAGGGACGCCGTTGAAAGAGCACATGGTCAATGATTAGACGAAAGGGCTGGCAGAACGTGTGCTCATTCGAGCAGTTTATCGACAAGCACTTCCATGTCGGCCGAAGAGATTGATCCGTCGTCCCCGTCTTTAGTTACGATCAGGGTACCGGCTGGTCCTCCGCCTTCCTCATGCCGCAGTACTCCGTGATCTCGGTACCACTCGAGCTTCTGCTCCCATTTGCGGAGATAAGACGGCCGCTGTAGCATACCGAGATGCTCCCAGTAGAAAATTCTGCCTGATGTGTCATCTTCGATAGTGAAATCTGGAAGTCTCCATGTCCCATCGTCAAACTTCAATGGTTGTTCATACTCAAACTCAATGCTCTTGGAGTAGAGAAGATCGGCAATAATAACTTCCGACTTGGAGCGGACAGCCAAACCACTACGTGTGTGATGAATAAGGTCTTTTTCTAGGTACCGCCCATTGATCTCAACCGGCTCGGGTTTAGAGAACAGATTAGTTTGACGTGCTGCCGTCTCTGAATAAGTTGGACTCGACAGCTCTCGCAAATCAAACAAGTCGCCTTGGTGCAGGATCACAACATGCTCTCGCTGTCTAGTAAGTGCCGTATATAGCAGTTCTCTCGATAGAAGACGGCACGGTTTCGGTATAATGACAAAGGTCTTATTAAACTCACTACCCTGAGACTTGTGGATTGTAATAGCGTAGGCGAGTTCTAGGATAGATATATTGTCATCATTCCCCAACTCTGACATGTAGTAAGTGTATGCAGTTCCGAGTTGAGTAGAAAAGGCTACATTCATCAGTCCGAAGGGTGGCTTACTCTTCCCCCTCCTCCAAAATGGGCCAGTTACAACTCCGATCTCACCATTGGCTACGTACTCCAAGCAGTTTTCAAGGTCTGGAAAGTATTTCCTGCGAACTCTATTACGGACATTTATTACCTTATCACCATAGATAATCTCTTGCAAGCCGCCCGGTTTCGGGATCTTGCGACTATACTTTGGATTACGCGCTAGATCAAGTGTTGAACGTCGATAGGTACGCTGTAGCATCCGATTTAGTTCATTAACACCAGAACCCTCACCTCGAATTGGCGAAAGCACTTGCCAAGCTTCTACTTCAGAAGCTGACTCATGATTAAAGTATGCGTAGTCGCCAGAAACCTGACCACCGTAAGATGCTTCAAATCCTAAAGCATCCGCAGAATTATCCATCTTCTCGGATTTCAAGGCGATCTCTTCGCGAAGCAACTCCTGTAGGTGGCTGAAGTTGTCCCACTGGCGTACGGAAATAGTTTCTAGATTCTCTAAGGAACTAAGCTCATCCCACACTTCATCAGAGGCGGGACTAGGTTCATCACCTGAGAACCACTCAGCTAAGAGAAGGTCAGCACGTTCATCAGTTCCACTAGCGATCTGTCGGCGTGGAATCGTTAACTCTGCATATGAAGCGGCAACTCTAGGGAAACCAATAGAGTTATTCTCTTGCCGGAGGTATTCAATGATATCAACGAAAGGACGGCCTACCCCTATGGGAGGAAGCTGACGGGGATCTCCGACAAGCACTAGTCGATCAACATTTGCAATGCTATCAAGAAGAGCATCCAACATTTCTTCGGTGAGCATTGAACACTCATCAACGATTACGGTACGAACGCTCTTCAGACGGTCACGATCTGATCGATGGTATCGACCAGTATCAGAGTTATAGCAGTCACGTCGGAGGAGAAACTGAGCAAGTGTCAGTGCTTCGTGCCCTATAGCTTCTTGCATGCGAACCCGTGCCTTACCGGTGGGCGCTAAGAGAAGCAAACCACCGGCAGCCACGCTGGGTAGTTTGGTTAAGGCACGGAGCAGTGTCGTCTTCCCTGTCCCAGCGGCACCGATCAACACCGAAAATCGCGATGTTGCCAAGACTTCAAGCGCGGCAGTCTTCTCTCGACGGGCCAGTTCTTCCTCTTTGTCACTCGCTGGACCAAACTCACTAAGCTGCTCATCGATCACAGCGCGCCAGTCCGCGTCCACGGAGTGAGGCACAGCCTTTAACCGACGCTTCACCTGTCGACTTATTTCACTCCTAGCTTCGTTCAGTCGCTGAAGTTGGTAGGCAGGATCGCCATCTGCCATCTGCACTTTGACCACAGCATATGATAAAATTTTTTCGCAGACAGTCATTATTTCTGGACTCAATGGACAGGATGGATCATGAGGACGGTCCCGGATTTCTTGAACGATATCGCTCTGAGATTGAAGACTATGCCCGGCCACCGCCGCGTTTTCTAAGACATCCACTATCAAGGCCCTCACGCGTCTAGGATCAACAGCTTCCTCAACGGCGGAGGGCTCAGGTAGAGGGTGGGCTGCTCTGATCTGGTCGGCTGGAAAGACTCCCCGATCAATAACTGAAACGGCCACCGGTTCGGCTTCAAGTCGATTGGCCTCATAAATAAGATAGGGATTGGATAGAATGTCATTATCGCTTAGCGATATGCTCGCCCTTTTTCGCTCCGTTTCTTGGTAAATACGAGTAGCCTGCTCAGAGTTGAGGTCAAATCGTGACAGTAGTTGGAGCAATGCCCGCCGTTCCTCTGGCAGCACAGACCATACTCTTGACATCGTTTTCCCTACACGGGATGACGCCTCTGGATCTATAGTCGGATCACGAAGCCACTGATCAATGAGCGGCCATGGATCTTCATTATCGCCGACTCTGGATTGGGCTGCGTATGCCAGAAGCGCGCCCTCCTCAATATTGAATGCCTTGAGCGCAGACCCAAGACCTGGACAAGGTCCACGGGCTTGCCAGACTTCTGCGATCCTTTCATCCAACCAAGATCTCGCTCCACTCCAAGAACCAGACACCAATGGCGTGAAACGCTTAATAGCTCTGTCAACCAACAGAAGCACTGCTAGTGCAGCATCATGACTGACATGTTCGCTAGCGTACGAGAACTGAAGACTGTATTCGTCAGGGACGAATACAGCAAGATCGGCAAGGTCGCGGCCATCATCCGCTGCTTTATCCAGCAGTTCATGATACGGAAGAAGAAATCCGTCTTCCATTGACGGGCGGATGGAGTGGGTTATAACCCGCTGCCAGGCCACCGAACCGAACCCGCCCGCGGTCTGCTCGTAAGGTGCCACATTGCCAACCCGACGAGTTCGGCCCACTCCAATCAACAATCGACGCGGATCATCCGCCAGCGGAGATTCTTTCGCGTAGAAGAAGACTAAGCTTCGCTCCGGTACGACGCTTGAGAAGAAAGAATCAAGTAGGAGAGTCTGGTTTTTCCCGTGTTGGACCCAGATAGGTTCAATCCCGGCTTCTTGGTCAACTTTATCTTCAAGTTCAGCGCTATACGGAAGACCGTAATGCTCGGCAATTGCGGCGGCCTCCTTGCGAAGCATCCACCGAAATGGGATACAATCTGCTGCATACTCTGGTAACTCATAAGTAGCCTTACCGAACTTAGAGTAAACTTGATTCCATGCTGCATACGGATGCTCTTTGGTAATCCTTCGAGGATGGATAGACATGAATCCGGCCCGCTCGTCTGCACACGGAGGTAGTTGCTCTGGTTTGATCCGATCCCAAGACTTGCCAGCAAGTTCTACCTCAGACTCATCATCGCGTCTCTCAGCAACCTGCCTAAGCCGAAGGCAAGAACCGTTGCCAATGGGATCGGCGCACACTCTTCCATCCCAGCCGGTGTCGTGCCAGGGGACCCGGATAGAGAGGTGCTGGTAAGGAAGGTCTCGAGTGCTCATAAGCCAGCGGGCAGGCTCCGGCCACCGTTACGCCGAGAGTTCAATGGCGTACTCGGGGCAGTTGTCGGCGGCGAACTGGGCCTTTTCTTCTAGCTCGCTCGGTACTTCGCCTTCCACCAGCAGAACGGCGCAGCCCTCGTCGTCTACGTCGAACAGTTCGGGCGCTCCCATGTAGCAGCGGTTGTGGCCCTGGCACATCTCGCGGTCGTAGATGATCCTCACGTGCGGCTCCTCAGCGGATCGGAGGTCACGGCCCCCGTGGACTCATTCGACGATGGTGTCGGAGGGGGGACTTGAACCCCCACGCCCTAACGGGCACTAGCCCCTCAAGCTAGCGCGTCTGCCTATTCCGCCACTCCGACTCACCCGCCAGCTCGGCTGGCGCGGCCGCAGGCTAGCGGACCGGCGGCCGGCCGCCACCCGCCTCGCTCGGCACCCAGCCGCAGCGAGCCGGCTTGGGCTGCGGGACAGCTCGATCCGCTAAGCTGAAGTCGGATGAAGTACCGCGTCGTGTTGATCGAGTCAAACGAAGGGTACGCGGTGAGCTGCCCCGCGCTTCGGGGGTGCCACTCTCAGGGAACCACTTTTGACGAGGCGCTCGCGAACATCAAGGACGCAATCCTGGATTGGTTGGCGGTCGAAGAACAGCAGCGCGCACAACTCAAGGTCATCGAGGCTGAAGTCGTGGTTTGATGCCTCGTATTGCGGGGGTTGGCTACCCGCAAGCTGTTCGCGTCCTTGAGCGACTCGGGTACCGCATCGTTCGCCAGAGCAAGCACGCTGTCATGTCAAACGGCGAAATAACCGTGACCATTCCTCGTCACAATCCGGTGAACGCCTACACAATGGGCGCCATCGCACGGGATGTAGGGCTGTCTCCAGAAGAGTTTCGCGAACTGATGTAGGCCCACGGCAGAAGCGGGACCACTCCCCCCGCCCGTGGTCAGGATTCGTAGCGGTAGACGATGGGGAGTTCTGAGAGGTCGGTGGCGCCGGGGGTGGTGTGCTGGATCACGTTGGGGCGGCCGGGGCTGCAGTCGCCGAAGTCGTCGCAGGAGATCGACCCGATCAGGCCGGTGAAGCCCTCCACCGCGGTCAGCGCCTCGCGCAGCCGGGCCCGGTCGATGTACACGGTGTCGCCGTCGGCCACCGCCACCTCCTCGACCGCCCGCAGCAGCATGGTGGTGGCGTCGTAGGCCTGGGGCAGGCCGTAGGCCGCCACCGGCGACTCGCCGTAGCGGACCTCGTAGACGGCAACCACGTCCTCGAAGGACTTGCCGGTCGCCTCGTTGACGTGACCGCCCATGCTCACCTCGGGGCTCTCGAAGTACATGCCCACCGCCTCGGGGATCTCCAGCAGCTCGGGCTCGAGGATGGCCGACCCGCTGATCATCACCACATCGGCCAGTTCGTCGATGTGGGCGGCCTGGAGGATGACGAGCGTGGCCTCGGTGATGAACAGCGGGAAGAAGATGCCCTCGGCGTCGGTGACCGAGATCTCGTTTAAGACCCCGGTCATGTCGGTGTCGCCCTTGGAGACGGCGTAAGTGGTGGCCCCGCCGCCCAGATCCTCGAAGTCGGCGGCGAAGAGCTCGGCCATGCCCGAGGTGTACGGGCCGCCGTCGTGGATCACCGCCATCTGGCGCAGGCCGAGCTCGCCGTAGGCGAACCGGGCCAAGACCAGCGCCCCGTAGAGGTCGTTGTTGGCCGTTCGGTAGAAGCCGGGGCTGTAGCTGGCCGCGGCGTTGCCCCGCAGGTCGGAGGTGAGGAACGGCGACGTGCTCGACGGCGACAGCATCACCATCCCGGCCTCGCTGATGATCGGCCCGGCCTGGGTGGCCGCGTTGGAGCAGGACGTGCCGATGACGCCGACCACCTGAGGATCGTCGACCACGGCCAGGGCCGCGGCCCGCCCGCCCTCCTCGGAGCAGCCGTCGGCCAGAGACTCCAAGCTCACGGCCCGGCCAGCGACGGGTCCGTAGTCCTCCACGGCCAGCTCCACCGCCCGCTGAGCGGGGAGCCCGAACGCCCCCTCCACCACAACCGTCAGCATGGAGCGGATCTGGATGTCCTCGCCGGGCCCCACCTCCACCGCACCCAGGGGCCCGGCCTCGAAGCCCGACGAGTCGTCAGACCCGCAAGCCCCCGCCGCCAAGGCTGCCGCCGCGGCCAGGGCGCACAGCCGGGCCGGCTTGGACTTGGGTCGAGGCCAATTGCGGCGTTGTGATGTCAACTTGTGCTCACCAGCCGATCCTCCCGCGCAGACCCGAATGATGGCTATCCGGCGGCCAGCGGGTCTATGCCCACGCCGGCCTCACGCAGCAGTCGGCGGACGTGCTGGGGGCCGAGGTTGGACTGTGCAACGGCCGCGCCGGTGTCCCGCAGGGCGTCGCCCACCGCGGCGGCCAGCGCGGCCGGGGTCACGATGATGGCCCCCTCGCCCGCGCCCCGGAACCCGCCGATCATGGCCGAGGGCGTCTCCCGGTGGATGATCCGGGTCTCGGGCACGTCGCCGAAGCCGGGCACCGTGTAGTCGAGCAGCGTCGTGGTCAGGGGCTGGCCGCCGTCGTCGTAGCGCAGCTCCTCGTAGAAGGTGGCCCCCACCGCCTGGGCGATGGCCCCCCGGATCTGGCCGTCGAGGATGAACTGGTCGATCACCCGGCCGCAGTCATGCACCAGGGTGAGGTCCCGCACCGCCACCGTGCCGTCGTTGGGCGAGACCTCCACCACCGCGGCGGCCGCGGCGGTGGCGTAGGTGGCGGCCACGTTGAGCTTGCCCTGCTCGTCGGGGAACGGCGAGGTGTTGCCGGGGTCGTATCCCACCACCACCGACAGGCCGGGGTCCATGCCCGGCGGCAGCAGGAAGGTGTGCAGGTAGGCGGCGCTGGCGATCTGGGCCAGCGGCACCGCGGCCTCGCCCACCCGGAACATGCCGTCGGCCAGCTCCACCGCGCCGGGCTCGGCCCCCAGCATCGCCGCGGCGATGGCGGCCATCTTGTCGCGCACCTGCTCGGCCGCCTTCACCACCGCCCCGCCGCCCATCACCGCCGACCGGCTCCCCCAGGTGCCCATGCCGTAGGGCAGCACCCCGGTGTCGCCGTCGTGGACCTCCACGTCGCCGGGGTCGATGGTGAAGACCCCGGCGGCCAGCCCGGCGTAGATCGTCTCGTGGCCCTGCCCCTGCGACTTGGTGCCGACGTGCAGGCTCACCCGGCCGTCGGGCTGCACGGTGAGCATGCACATCTCGAACCCGCCGTACTGGCCGGCCAGGGCGTGCAGGTTGGGCGCGGTGGGCTCCACCATCTGGGCGATGCCCAGCCCCACCAGGCGGCCCTCGGCCCGCTCGGCCGCCACCCGCTGCTTCAGCGCCGGGTAGTCGACGGCCGCCAGCAGCTCGTCGAGCTGCTCGCTGAAGCTGCCGGTGTCGAGCACCGCGCCGGTGACCGTCGTGTAGGGCAGGGCGTCGTCGGCGATGAGGTTGACCCGGCGCACCTCCACGGGGTCCATGCCCAGCCGGTCGGCCAGCATGTCCATCAGCCGCTCGATGGTGAAGATGGCCTGGGGCTGCCCGAACCCCCTATACCCCCCGATGGGGCACTTGTTGGTGACCGCGCACTGCAGCTCGAAGGCGTAGTTGGGCAGGTCGTAGGTGTTGGGCAGCACGCCGGTGGTGACCACCGAGGGCGCGCACCCCAGCATGTAGATCTCGGGCGATCCCACGTCGGCCAAGATGCGGACCCGCAGGCCCAGCACCCGGCCGTCGGACCGGTAGGCCACCTCGGCCTCGTGTATCTGCTCCCGGGAATGGATGCCGGCGGCGAGGTGCTCGAACCGGTCCTGCTGCCACACCACCGGGTATCCGACCCGCATGGCGATCAGCGCCACCAGCGCCTCCTCGCGCATGAAGTGGTTCTTCACCCCGAAGCCGCCGCCCATGTCGGGGGCGATCACCCTCACCTGGGCCTCGCTCAGCCCGGTGACCTCGCAGATGGTGGTCCGCAGCATGTGGGGCGACTGGGTGGAGGCGTGGAGGGTGAGGCGGCCCCGGGCCGGGTCGAACTCGCCCAGCGCCCCGTGGCCCTCCAGCGGCAGGCCCGAGATCCGGTGGTGGACGAAGCGCTGGCGCAGCACCCCGTCGGCGGAGGCGAAGGCGCCGTCCACGTCGCCGTGGCTGCCCGGCATGTACAGGAACATGTTGTCGGGCCAGTCGTCGTAGACCAGCGGGGAGCCGGGGGCCAGGGCGGCCTCGGGATCGACCACCGGCGGCAGGTCCTCGTATTCGACGGAGATCAGCTCCAGGGCGTCCTCGGCGATGTAGCGGCTCTCGGCCACCACCGCGGCGATGGGCTCGCCCACGAAGATCACCTTGTCGACGGCCATGACCGACCACTGGATCTGGCGCAGGGTGGGGATGGCGGCCAGGTGGTGGTGGAACCGGCCGCTGGAGGCGGCCATCTCCTCGCCGGTGAACACGGCCAGCACGCCGGGCAGGACCATGGCCCCGGTGGTGTCGATGGAGCGGATGCGGGCGTGGGGCTGGGTGCTTCTCAGGATGGCGACGTGGCGCAGGTCGGGCCGGTGGATGTCGCCCAGGTAGTTGCCCTGGCCGGTGAGGAACCGGGTGTCCTCGGTGCGCCGGACGCCGGCGGCGCCGTCGCCGGAGGCGGGGTCGGGGCCCGGCTGAGCGGCGTCGGTGCGGGGGGCGGTGGCGGTGTCGGTCATCGGCCTCGGCCCCCGGCGGCGGCGCTGACCGCGTCGACGATGGCGGAGTAGCCGGTGCAGCGGCAGATGCTCCCCGACATCCAGCGCTCGATCTCGTCCCGCGACGGGTCGGGGTGGGTCTCCAGCAGCTCGATGGCGCTGAGCACCACCCCCGGGGTGCAGAAGCCGCACTGGAGGCCGCCGTGCTCCGACATGGCCCGCTGCAGCGGATGCAGCCCCTCGGCCGACCCGATCCCCTCGATGGTCACCACGTCGCGGCCCTCGACCTGGGCCGACAGCATCAGACAGGAGCGCACGCTCTGGCCGTCGACCAGGATCGTGCAGGCCCCGCAGGAGCCCTGCTCGCAGCCGGCGTGGGTGCCGGTGCGGCCGAGCCGGTCCCGCAGCACATCCACCAGCAGCTCCCGCGGCTCGGCCTCTGTTTCGACCGGCTCGCCGTTCAGCGAGAACGAGACCCGCATCTCATCTCTCCTTTCCGGCCCCGGCCCCGGCCCTGGCCCAGGCGGCCCGCAGGCCCCGGACCAGCAGCACCTGGGCCAGCTCGCGCCGGTAGTCGGGGGACCCGTGGACGTCGCCGGGCGGGTCGAGGCTTTCTGCGGCCTCGGCGGCCATCCCCCGGAGCAGGTCGTCGTCCAGGTCGGACTGGCCGACCAGCCCGGCCACCGCTCCGCTGAGGTCTGTCGGCGTCGTCCCCAGCCCGCAGCCGGCCGCCCGGGCCCGGGTGCAGGCGCCGGCGGCGTCTCGGCGCAGCGCCACGGCCACGCCCGCCACTGCGAAGTCGCCGTGGCGGCGGGCGAACTCGACGAAGGCGGCACCGTCCCCCTCGGCCTGGGCGGGGACCTCCACCGCGGTCAGCAGCTCGCCGGGCTCGATGGAGGTGATGAGGGGGCCGACGAACAGCTCCGACGCCGGGATCGTCCGGGCGCCGGCGGGCCCCTGCACCGTCACCTCCCCCTCCAGGGCCACCAGGGCGGCGGGCAGCTCCGACGCCGGGTCGGCGTGGGCCAGGCTGCCGCCGATGGTGCCGCGGTTGCGGATGGGCACATGGCCGATCAAAGCGGCCGCCTCGGCCAGCAGCGGCGCCGACTCTTCCGCCAGCGAGAGAGCTTCAAGCCAACGCTGGCGGTACAGGGCGCCGAAGCGGACGGCGCCGTTGCGGCGGCCGGCGGTTTCCAGTTCGGAGATGCCGTTCACGTCCACCACCACGTCGGGCCGGGCCAGGCGCAGGTTCAGCAGGGGGACGAGGCTCTGGCCGCCGGCCAGGACGCTGCCCGCCTCGGCGGCCCCCAGCGCGTCCACCGCCTCGGCCACCGACCGCGCCGCCACATACTCGAACCGCCCCGGCTTCATCGGCGCCCCCTCTCGGTGCGAGGTTTCTTTGTGTGCGGGTTTTCTGAGCAAAAATTGTCGCTATACGCCAACTTGATGCTCAGAAAAAATCAGACTAGGCGACCGGTCCGGGGCCGTCAAAGGGCGCTACCTTGCGGGAACATGAAGCTGCCTCCCGCCGGCGCCGAGCACGACGAGCGCGAGATCGATGCGGTCGTCGAGGTTCTCCGGGCCAGCACCCTCGACATCGGCCCCTCGGTGGCCGAAATGGAGCGGCGAACGGCCGAGCTGCTGGCCAAGCGCCACGGCGTGATGGTCAACTCCGGCTCGTCGGCCCTGCGCCTGGCCATCGACCTGCTCCAACTAGAGCGCGGCGACGAGATCCTCACCTCGCCGCTCACCTTCTCCACCGACATCGCGCCGATGGCGCAGTCGGGCCTGGTGCCGGTGTTCGCCGACGTCGACCCCCAGACCTACCAGATCGACGCCAACCGGGCCGAGGAGATGATCGGCCCCCGCACCAGGGCCGTCCTCGTCCCCAACCTGTGCGGCAACGTGGCCGACTGGGACGCGCTCCGCGCCCTGGCCGACGAGCACGGCCTCGCCGTCGTCGAGGACTCCTGCGACGTCCTGGACTCGTGGCTGGGCGACACCCGAACCGGCGCCCGGTCCGACATCTCGGTCACCAGCTTCGCCCGCTCCCACGCCATCACCGCCGGAGGCAACGGCGGCATGGTGGGCGTCGACGACGACCGGCTGCTCGACCAGTGCCTCTCCCAGCGGCGCTGGGGGCGGCGCTCCGAGCCCTACCTGTTCGGCTCCGAGAAAGGGCGGATGGAGCGCTTCGGCGAGCTGGCCGACGGCACCCCGTACGACCTCATCTTCGTGTTCGACACCATCGGCTACAACTTCGAGCCCTCCGAGATGGGCGCCGCCTACGGGCTGGTTCAGCTCGACAAGTTGGACCAGTTCAACGGGCGCCGGCGCGACAACTGGCGGAGGCTCCACGACCACTTCTCGGCCCGCCCCGACGCCGGGTTCGGCCTGGGGGTCACTGCGGCCGGTGCCCGCACGACGTGGATGCGCTTCTGCTTCACCGTGCCCGACGACGCGGCGATGTCGCGCAACGAGGTCCAGCAGTTCCTCGACGACCGGGGCGTGTCGACGCGGATGGTGTGGACGGGCAACATCCTCCGCCAGCCCGGTTTCGCCGGGATCGAGCACCGCCAGCCGACCACGGGGCTGCCCAACTGCGACCAGCTTATGAACCGCGCCCTCTCGCTGCCCGTCCACCACCGGCTGAACGCCGACCACATGGGCTACATCTGCGAGCAGTTGGACGACCTCTTCGACCAGTTGCGGGCCGGGTGAGTGTGGCCGCAACGGGCCGAACGCCGTGGCTGCAACCCGGCCGTAACCGCAACCGGTCGAGCCCACGACCGGCACAGCGGCAGCGGGCCTAACGCAGGACCGAGCCGAGCCCCGTGACCGCAACCGCAGCGGGCCGCTTCCCCGACGGGTTCGGCTGGGGTGTCGCCACCTCCGCCCATCAGATCGAGGGCGGCAACTGGAACAGTGACTGGTGGGACTGGGAGCACGCCGCCGGTTCGCCGGTGGCCGAGCCGTCCGGCGACGCCTGCGGCTCCTGGGAGCGCTGGGCCGACGACGTCGCCCTCTGCGAGGAGATCGGCGTCGACCACTACCGCTTCTCGGTCGAGTGGAGCCGCATCCAGCCCGAGCCCGGCGCCTGGTCCACGGCGGCGGTCGACCGCTACCGGCGGCAGTGCGAGGCGCTGCTGGAGCGGGGCATCGACCCCGCGGTCACCTTCCACCACTTCACCACCCCCCGGTGGGTGGCCGAGCGGGGCGGGTGGGCCGAGCCCGGCACCGCCGACCTGTTCGCCGCCTTCTGCGAGCGGGCGGCCGGCGAGCTGGCCGACTGGATGCGGGCGGCATGCACGATCAACGAGCCGAACATCGCCTCGTTCATGGGGTACGGCTTCGGGCTGTTCCCGCCCGGCCTCACCGATCTCGGACGAGTCGAGGAGGTGAACGGCGTGTTCGTCGACGCTCACCGCCAGGCGGTGCAGGCCGTCCGCTCGGCCGCGCCGGGGGTGCCGGTCGGGCTGACGCTGGCCATGATCGACTACCAGGCCGTCGACGGCGGGGAGGCGACCAGGGACGAGGCCCGGGCGCTGATGGAGGACCCGTTCCTGGAGGCGGCGGCCGGCGACGACTTCATCGGCGTGCAGACCTACATGCGCTCCCGGTGCGGGCCGGACGGCCAGCTCGGGCCCGAGGAGGGCGTCGAGGTCCTACCGCTCGGCTACGAGTACTGGCCCCAGGCCCTGGGTGCCACCATCCGGCGGGCTTGGGCGGCGACCGGCGGCCGGGTCCCGATCCGGGTGACCGAGAACGGCATCGGCACCTCCGACGACGCCCAGCGCATCAGGTACCTGCACAGCGCGCTCGAGGGCGTGCTCGACTGCCTGGCCGACGGCATCGACGTGACCGGCTACACGTGCTGGTCGCTTCTCGACAACTTCGAGTGGGCGTTCGGCTACGGGCCCCACTTCGGCTTGGTCGAAGTGGAGCGGACGGCCCCCTTCACCCGGACGCCCAAGCCGAGCGCCCGCTGGTACGCCGAGGTCATCGCGTCCAACGCCCTCCCCGGACGCTCAGCTTGACCGGGCTCAGATTGACCGGGCTCAGATGATCAGGGCGTAGGAGACCGAGGCGAAGGCGAACACCAGGGCGGCGACGATGGTAATCCGGTCCAGGTTGCGCTCCACCACGGTGGAGCCGGCGGCCTGGGCCCCGAGCCCGCCGCCGAACATGTCCGACAGGCCCCCGCCCTTGCCGCTGTGCAGCAGCACCAAGAACATCAGCGTCAGCGCCGACAGCACATGCAGGGGAGCCACCACCCAGATCACGCCCCCAGGCTACCGGGGCCCGGCGTCGGACCGGTCCGCTCTCGGGTTTTCTGAGCATCGGTTTGCCGCATAGCAACCTTTTCTGCTCAGAAAACCGAAGCCCCCGGGTTTTCTGAGCATCCGTTTGCGGTATAGCAACCTTTTTTGCTCAGAAAACCGGAAATCCGAGGGGATCCGAGTTTTTCTGAGCAAAGGGGCTGGTTTCAGAGGGGGGCCGGGTCAGATGGCGTAGAGGCGGTAGTTGACTATGCGGGCGAAGTCGTCGGGGTCGAGGCTGGCCCCGCCCACCAGGGCGCCGTCCACGTCGGGGCAGGCCATCAGGTCGGCGGCGTTGACCGGCTTCACCGAGCCCCCGTATTGGATGCGCACCGAGGCGGCCGCCTCGGCGCCCCACCCTGCCGCCACCCGGGCGCGGACGTGCTCGCACATGGACTGGGCGTCGCCCGGGGTGGCGGTCTCGCCGGTGCCTATGGCCCAGATCGGCTCATAGGCGATCACCAGACCGGCCACCGCCGGGCCGTCCAGGCCAGACAGGGATCCCGCCACCTGGTCGGCCACCCGGTCTTGGGCCTGGCCAGCCTGGCGCTCGTCGAGGGTCTCGCCCACGCAGACGATCGGGGTCATCTGGTGGCGCAGCGCGGCCCGGGCCTTGGCGTTGACCGTCTCGTCGGTCTCGCCGAAGAGCTGACGGCGCTCGCTGTGGCCGACGATCACGTAGGCCACCTCCAGCTTGGCCAGCATGGCCGCCGACACCTCCCCGGTGAAGGCCCCCTCGTCGTCGGGGTGGCAGTCCTGGGCGCCCAAGGCGATGGGGATGTCGTCGGCGCCGAGCACGGTCTGCACCGAGCGCAGGTTGGTGAACGACGGATGCACCGACACGTCCACGCTGGCGTAGTCCTCGGAGGTGAGGGCGTAGCTCAGCTTCTGGATGGCCTGGATGGCCTGGAAGTGGTTGTGGTGCATCTTCCAGTTGCCGCTGATAAGCGGCTTGCGGTCAGGCATTCGGCGCTCCTCTCAACTGCTGGCGGTCAGCGGGCATCGGGGCCTTCCTCAACCGCCGCCGGCCGACACAGACACGGAGCTTCGGCTGGCGGTCAGCGGGCATTGGGGGCTCCTCTCAGGGCGGCCAGGCCACACAGGTCGCCCTTCTCGATCAGCTCCAGCGACGCCCCTCCCCCGGTGGAGAGGTGATCGACTTCGCCGGCCAGCCCCAGCATGGCCAGGGCGGCTGCGCTGTCGCCGCCGCCGACCACGGTGAAGGCCCGGGTCTCGGCCGTAGCCGCGGCCACCGCGCTGGTGCCGGCCGCGAAGCGGGGGTCCTCAAACACCCCCATCGGGCCGTTCCAGAACACGGTGCCGGCGGAGGCGATGGCATCGCCGAAGGCGGCCGCGCTGCCGGGCCCGATGTCGGCACCGGTCCAACCGTCGGGAAGATCAGGCCCGGTGTGGCGCACCTCGCCGCGGAGGCCGTGAACGCCTCCGCCGAGGGCTGCGCCGCCCACTTCGGGGCCGGTGTGGCGCACCTCGCCGCGGGAGCTGTGAACGTCCACTCCGCCGAGAGTCGCGCCGCCCATATCGGGGCCGGTGTGGCGCACCTCGCCGGGGGCGTCGGGACCGAGGCGGCCGTCGGGGCCGAGGGCGACTATGTCCTCGGGGAGTCGGATGTCGGCACCCGTGTCGAGCAGCGCCCGGCACCGCTCCACCATGGCGTCCTCGCATAGCGAGACGCCCACCTCATGGCCCTGGGCCTTCAGAAAGGTGAAGCACATGGCGCCCCCCATCACGAGGGTGTCGACCACTTCGAGCAGGGCTTCGATCGTCCCCAGTTTGTCCGACACCTTCGCGCCCCCCAGCACGGCCACGAACGGCCGCCTCGGCGGGTTGCGCAGGCCGCCCAGCACCTCAACCTCCCGGGCCAGCAGCTTCCCCGCGGCCGAGGGCAGGAACCGGGGCGGGCCCAAGATGGAGGCGTGGGGCCGGTGCGAGACCCCGAAGGCGTCGTTCACGTAGAAGTCGCAGCCCTCGATCAGCCGGTCGACGAAAGCGTGGTCGTCGGCTTCCTCACCGGGATCGAAGCGGAGATTCTCCAGCAGCTCTACGCCCTCGGCCGGGCCGCTCAGGCGGGCTCTCACCGGCGCGGGGCCAGCCACCAGGCCGACCCCCTCGACCAGTTCGCTCAGCCGGGCACGCACCGGCTCGACTGACCAGGCTGGGTTGGGGCGGCCCCCCGGCCGGCCCAAGTGGGTGCAGACCACCACCGACGCACCCCGATCCCGTAACCAAGTGATGGTGGGGACCCCGGCCCGGATGCGGGTGTCGTCGGCGATCTGCCCGGCCCGCAGCGGCACGTTGAAGTCGGCCCGCACCAGCACCGAGGCACCGTCGATGTCCTCAAGGTCCTCCAAGCCAGGCAGCGGGGTCGCCGTCATGTCAGCGAGTGCCACATCGGGGGTCGCCGCCTCAGAGCACCCAGGTCAAGGGCCCACGTCAGAGGGCGCCACATCGAGGGCTGCTAGGGGTCAGCCAGCAGCGTCTGAGGGGCACCGTGTTGAGGGCCGTCAGCCACCTCAGCGGCCCGTTGCCGGCCGCGGCGCCTTGCTGAGGGCCGTTGGCCACCTCAGCGGGCGGCGGCGCCGACGATCATGGCCATCTCGACTAGGCGGTTGGAGTAGCCCCACTCGTTGTCGTACCAGCCGTTGACCTTCACCAAGTCGCCCATGGCCATGGTTAGGCCGGCGTCGAAGACGCATGATGCGGGCGAGCCGATGATGTCGGCCGACACCAGCGGGGCCTCGCGGTAGTCGAGCACGCCGGACAGCGGGCCGGCGGAGGCGGCGGCCCGGAAGGCCTCGTTCACCTCCTCCGCGCCGGCGGGGGCCGACAGCACGGCGGTGAAGTCGGTGATGGAGCCGTCGGGCACCGGCACCCGCAGGGCCAGGCCGTCGAGTCGGCCCTGCATGGCCTGCAAGACCAGGCCGGTGGCCCGGGCCGCGCCGGTGGAGGTGGGCACGATGTTCACCGCCGCCGCCCGGGCCCGGCGCAGGTCGGAATGGGGGCCGTCCACCAGCGACTGGTCGCCGGTGTAGGCGTGGACGGTGGTCATCAGCCCCCGCTGCACCCCGAAGGCGTCGTCGAGCACCTTCACCATGGGCACGAAGCAGTTGGTGGTGCAGGAGGCGTTGGATACCACCACGTCGGTGGCGGGATCGAAGTCGCCGTCGTTGACGCCGATCACGAAGGTGCGGTCGGCCCCCGAGCACGGCGCCGACACCAGCACCCGGGGGGCGCCGCCGTCCAGGTGGCGGGCCGCGGCCTCTCGAGTGGTGAAGATGCCGGTGGACTCCACCACCACATCGGCGCCCAGCTCGCCCCAGGGCAGGTCCTCGGGGTTGCGCACCGACAGCACCGGCAGCGTCTCGCCGCCCACCGAGATGGCGTCGCCGTCCACGCTCACCTCGGCGCCGAGGGGGCCGTGGACCGAGTCGCAGGCCAGCAGGTGGGCCATGGTCTCGATGGAGCCGAGGTCGTTGACCGCGACGATCTCGGCGTCGAGGCCCCGCCGCCGGGCGGCTCTGAAGAAGTTGCGGCCGATGCGGCCGAAGCCGTTTATGCCGACCCTGACGGTCATGGCGAGCGGTCACCCCCGGCGGTCATGAGCGAACATGCTCCTCGGTCGGCGCGGACTCTACCGGCCCGCCCGCGCCGCCCTGGGCCATGCCGCTCCCGGCCGCACCGCCGCCCGCGCCTTGGGCTGGGCCGCTTCCGGCTGCGCCGCCAGCCGCGGCCTGGGCCGGGCCGCCCCGGTCGGCGTCGCCGGAGGCCGCGGCTCCCTTGGCCAGGTCGCGGTGGATCACCGCCGGGGCCAGGCCGTCTTGGGCCAGCATCCGGGCCACGTGCTCGGCCACGGCCACCGACCGGTGGCGGCCGCCGGTGCATCCGAAGGCGACGGTGAGATACGACTTGCCCCCGGCCCGGTAGCGGGGGGCCATGAGCCGCAGCAGCCCGCCGAGGCGGTCGTAGAACTCGCCGGTCACCGGCTGGCCAGCCAGGTAGCGGGCCACCCGGGCGTCCCGGCCGTCGAGGGGCTGCAGCTCGGCCACCCAGTGGGGGTTGGGCAGGAAGCGGCAGTCGATCACCACGTCGGCGTCCCGGGGGATGCCGTGGGTGTAGCCGAACGACATCACCGTGGTCCGCATGGCCGGCTCGGCCCCGGACCGGGCGAACATCTCCGTCATCCGGTCCCGCAGCTCGTGGACGTTCAGATCCGACGTGTCGATCACCACGTCCGCGGCTCCCCGCACCGGCTCCAGGGCCGACCGCTCGGCCTCTATGGCCTCGGCCAGGGCGGCCCCGCCGGCCCCGCTGAAGGGGTGGCGGCGGCGGGACGACTCGTAGCGGCGGACCAGGGTCTCGGTGGAGGCGTCCAGGAACAGCAGCCTCAGGTCGGCCAGCTCGGCCCGCAGGTCGGCGATCATGGCGGTGATCTCGTCGTGGTAGCCGCCGGTGCCCACCACCAGCGCCAGCCGGTCGGCCCCGGCCCCGCCGCCGGGCGAGGCGGCCAGCTCGGCCACCTTGCCCACCAGCGACGGGGGCAGGTTGTCCATCACGAACCAGCCCAGGTCCTCCAGGTTGTCGGCCGCCCGGCTCCGCCCCGCCCCCGACATCCCGGCGATGACGATGAACTCGCTCATCCGGGGCCGCCCGACATCCCGGCACCAGCACCGGCGCAGACCGCGAACTCGCTCATGCGAAACCGCCCGAACCCGGCGACGCAGACCGCGAACTCGCTCACTGGGAGCCGATGGTACTGACGCCGTGCAGGGCCCGGTGGACGTTGCCGGCCACCTTGTCGGGCAGCCACGCCAGGGCCTCCAGCTCGGCCAGCTCGGCCCGCTGGACGGCCCTCACCCCGCCCAGCTCCCGGACCAGCCGGGCCCGCCGCACCGGCCCCAGGCCCTCGATGCCGTCCAGCGCCGATTCGGTCATCCGCTTGCCCCGCACCGAGCGGTGGTAGGCGAGGGCGAAGCGGTGGCTCTCGTCGCGGACCCGCTGGAGCATGTACAGCGCCTCGGACTGGCGGGGGACCCGCACCGGCTCGCCGCAGCCGGGCACGAACACCTCCTCGAACTGCTTGGCCAGCGCCGCGGCCGGGATGTCGCCGGCCAGGCCCAGCTCCTCCAGCACCCGCACGGCCACGCCCAACTGCCCCTTGCCCCCGTCCACCAGCAGCAACTGGGGCGGGTAGGAGAACCGGCCGTCCCGCTCGGCCACGGGGCGGCCCCGCTGCTCCAGATAGGAGGCCAGCCGCCGGGTCAGCACCTCCTCCATGGCCGCGAAGTCGTCGTTGCCCGCCACGGTGCGGATCTTGAACCGGCGGTACTCCGACGGCTTGGGCAGGCCGTCCTCCATCACCACCATCGACCCGACGTAGTCCCGGCCCGACAGGTGGCTCATGTCGTAGCACTCGATCCGCAGCGGGGCGGCGGGCAGGCTCAGGTGGTGCTGCAGCTCGTTGAGGGCCCGGGCCCGGCTGTTGTGGTCGGTGGTGCGCTTGAGCCGGTGCCGGTTGAACGACTCCTCGGCGTTGCGGGTGACGGTCTGCTGCAGGTCCTTCTTGGGGCCGCGCTGGGGCACCCGGATGTCCACCTTCGACCCCCTCAGCTCGCCCAGCCACTCCCGGTACAGGTCGCCGTTGGCGGGGGGGTTGGGCACCAGCACCGCCTTGGGCCAGCCGATGGGGTTCTCCTCGGCGTAGAGCCGCTCCAGGGCCCGGCTCACCAGCTCGGGCCGGGTCAGCTCCTCGGCCTTGTCCACCACGAAGCCCCGCCGCCCCGACACCCGGCCCCGGCGGACGTGGAACACCTGCACCGCCGCCTCCAGCTCGTCGTCGAAGATCCCCACCACATCGATGTCCTCGCGGCTCGACCCCACCATCTGCTGGGTCTCCACCGCCTTGCCCACCGCACCGATCCGGTCCCGGAGCCGGGCGGCCCGCTCGTAGTCGAGCCGGTCCGAGGCCTCCTGCATCTCGTCGCGGAGCCGCTCCAGCACCCAGTCGGTGTCGCCCTCCAGGAATCTCAGCAGCTCGTCGACCAGCTCGTCGTAGGCGACGGGGCCGATCTCGCCCACGCACGGCCCGGCGCACTTCTCGATGTGGTGCAGCAGGCAGGGCTTGCCCAGCTTGGCGTGGCGGTTGAACTTGCCGTCGGTGCAGGTGCGGATGGGGAAGGTGCGCAGCAGCAGGTCGAGGGTCTGGCGGATGGCGTAGGCGTGGCCGTAGGGGCCGAAGTAGCGGTTGCCCTTGCGGCGGCGGCCCCGCATGACCATGGCCCGGGGCCACTGGTCGAGGGTGGTGACGCACAGGTAGGGGTAGGACTTGTCGTCGGTGTAGCGGACGTTGAAGCGGGGCCGGTGCCGCTGGATCAGGGAGAACTCTAGCATCAGGGCCTCGACCTCGTTGGCCACCTGTATCCACTCCACCGAGGCGGCGGCGTCGGTCATCTGGCGGGTGCGCAGGGGCAGGCTGCGGCCGAAGTAGCTCGACACCCGGGACCGCAGGCTCTTGGCCTTGCCCACGTAGATCACCCGCCCGTCGGCGTCCTTGAACAGGTAGGACCCGGGCTCGTCGGGGATCGAGCCTCGGGCCGGCTGCTTCAGCACGACTGCTTCACGACTGGCAGGCCGGGGCCGGGGCTGGCGGACCTACCGGGATCGGGGCGGGGGCGGGCCGCGGCGCCATCGGCCGGAAGGGTCAGTCGGCGGGGTCGGGCCGGTCGAGCATCCGGCGCAGGTAGCGGCCGGTGTGGCTCTCGGGCACCTCGGCCACCGCCTCGGGCGGGCCGGCGGCCACCAGGCGGCCCCCGCCGGAGCCGCCCTCGGGCCCCAGGTCGATGATCCAGTCGGCCGTCTTCACCACGTCCAGGTTGTGCTCGATCACCACCACGGTGTTGCCCTGGTCCACCAGGCGGCCCAGCACCCCCAGCAGCTTGCGCACGTCCTCGAAGTGCAGGCCGGTGGTGGGCTCGTCGAGGATGTACATGGTGTGGCCGGTGGGCCGCTTGGCCAGCTCGCTGGCCAGCTTCACCCGCTGGGCCTCGCCGCCGGACAGGGTGGGGGCGGGCTGGCCCAGGCGCACGTAGCCCAGGCCCACGTCCACCAGGGTCTGCATGTGGCGGGCGATGGCGGGCTGGTTGGCGAAGAACTCGAGGGCGTCCGCGCAGGGCATGTCCAGCACGTCGGCGATGTTGCGGCCCTTGAAGTCGATCTCGAGGGTGTCTCGGTTGTAGCGGCGGCCCTTGCACACCTCGCAGGGCACATACACGTCGGGCAGGAAGTGCATCTCGATCTTGATGGTGCCGTCGCCCTGGCAGGCGTCGCAGCGGCCCCCGCTGACGTTGAAGGAGAACCGGCCGGGCATGTATCCCCGCATCTTCGACTCGGGGGTGCGGGCGAAGAGCTTGCGGACGTGGTCGAAGACGCTGGTGTAGGTGGCCGGGTTGGACCGGGGGGTGCGGCCGATGGGCGACTGGTCGATGGCGATGACCTTGTCGAGGCTTCCGGCCCCGTCGATGCGGACGTGGCGGCCGGGCGGGACCTTCGACCGGTAGATGCGCTGCATCAGGGCCCGGTGCAGGATCTCGTTGACCAGCGACGACTTGCCCGAGCCCGACACGCCGGTGACGCAGGCGAACAGGCCGAGGGGGAACTCGACGTCGATGTCGGCCAGGTTGTTCTCCCGGGCGCCCCTCACGGTGAGCAGGCTGCCGTCGCCGGGGCGGCGGCGGGCGGGCACCTCGATGCGGCGCCTGCCGGACAGGTACTGGCCGGTGATCGACTCTTCGATTTGCAGCAGTTCGGCCACGGGGCCGGAGCAGACGATGCGCCCACCGTGCTCGCCCGCGCCGGGGCCGATGTCCACCACGTGGTCGGCGGTGCGGATGGTCTCCTCGTCGTGCTCCACCACCAGCACGGTGTTGCCCAGGTCCCGCATGCGCACCAGGGTCTCGATCAGACGCTGATTGTCCCGCTGGTGCAGGCCGATGGAGGGCTCGTCCAGCACGTAGAGCACCCCCACCAGGCCGGAGCCGACCTGGCTGGCCAGCCGGATGCGCTGGGCCTCGCCGCCGGCCAGGGTGGCGGCGCTGCGGGCCAGGTTGAGGTAGTCGAGGCCCACGTCGAGCAGGAACCCGAGCCGGGACCGGATCTCCTTGAGCACCTGCTCGGCGATCAGGGCGTCTCGGTCGTCGAGCTCCAGCTCCATCAGGGCCTTGGCCGCCTCGGCTATGGACATGGCGCACAGCTCGTGGATGCCGTGGCCGCCGATGGTGACGGCCAGCGACATGGGGTTGAGCCGGGCCCCGGCGCAGTCGGGGCAGGGGACCTGGCGCATGTAGCCCTCGATCTGCTCTCGGGCCGCGTCGCTCTCGGAGTCCTCGTGGCGGCGCATCAGGTAGGGGATCACGCCCTCGAACTGGGGGTTGTAGACCCGGACCCGGTTGAAGCGGTTGCGGTAGCGGACCTCGACCCGGCCCTTCACCCCCCGCCCGTAGAGCAGCAGGTTCTTCTCTCGGGCGGTGAGGAAGCGCCAGGGCTCGTTCTGGGGGATGTCGTAGGTGTCGCAGACGGCCTCCACCAGCCGGGAGTAGTAGCGGGAGCGGTTCCCGGCCCAGGGCGAGATGGCCCCTTCGGCGATGGCGGCGTCGGGGTCGGGCACCACCAGTTCGGGATCGACCTCGAAGACGGTGCCGAGCCCGTCGCAGTGGGAGCAGGCCCCGTAGGGGGAGTTGAAGGAGAAGTTGCGGGGGGCCAGCTCCTCGAAGGACTTGCCGTCGGAGGGCCGGGAAAGATGCTGGCTGAACACAATCGTGGTGGTTTCGGCGTTGTCGCCGGGGGCGGGGGGGCTGGAAGGGCCGGGGCCGTCGCCGGGGTCGGCGGGCGGGCGGGGACCGACGATCTCGATCTCGGCCACCCCGTTGGCCAGGCCCAGGGCGGTCTCCACCGAGTCGGTGAGCCGGCGCTCGAGGCCGGGGCGCAGCACCAGCCGGTCCACCACCACGCTGATGTCGTGCATCTCGTAGCGGGCCAGGTCGAGCCGGTTCTGCTCGCCCAGCTCGATCAGGTCGCCGTCGACGACGGCCCGGGCGAACCCCTGGGCGGCCAGGTCGTCGAGCAGGGTGTCGTAGGTGCCCTTGCGGCCCCGCACCACCGGGGCCAGGACCTGGAAGCGGGTGCCCTCGTCCATGGCCAGGATGCGGTCCACGATCTGCTGGGGGGTCTGGCGGATGAGGCGCTCCCCGGTCTCGGGGTCGTGGGGGACGCCGATGCGGGCGTAGAGCAGGCGCAGGTAGTCGTAGACCTCGGTGACGGTGCCGACGGTGGACCGGGGGTTGCGCGAGGCGCTCTTCTGGTCGATGGAGATGGCCGGCGACAGGCCCTCGATGAAGTCGACGTCGGGCTTGTCCATCTGGCCCAGGAACTGGCGGGCGTAGGCCGACAGCGACTCCACGTAGCGGCGCTGGCCCTCGGCGTAGATGGTGTCGAAGGCCAGCGAGCTCTTCCCCGACCCCGACAGCCCCGTGAACACGATCAGCCGATCCCGGGGCAGGTCCAGGTCGACGTCCCGCAGGTTGTGCTCCCGAGCCCCGGAGACGATCAGCCGATCAGCCACGCCGACACTCTAGCCACCCCCACCAACCCAGAACACACGTTCGCCAAACCGGCGGCCAGCGACGGGCCGGAAGGGGCTCAGGAACAAAGGGGCCAGCACCAAGCCCGTAGCCGGGCGGCAGCGACGGCACCGACCGCCAGACGCGGCCCTCCCCAGTCGACGTCCGGGTGTCCCCGCCCATCGCGTGCAACACAGTCGTAGAGGTTCTAGAGTGGCCTCTACCCCCCCCCCCCGGTGGAAGGAAGGTGCTAGCCATGTCAAGCGACACCGCCGATGCCGCCGAACGGGTTGGCGAACAGCGACTTCTGGACCGGCTCCAAAAGGACAGCGCAAACGAGATTTGGAGGTTATAAGAATGTCAAACTATCGGGAATATACGGATACATCTTTGAAATCCGCCATATTGTTGGGGGTAGCTTCTATCTTCGACTTCACTGGGCGGTTGGGGCCTCAATACAGACCGATCCAAGACCCACAAGCTGAAGACGCCGAAGCTCTCGCCAGTGACTGGCAAGCCATTGGCGACGATCTCAGAAGGGCGATGTCAAATCCTAATATACCGAACGCCTAAAGCCATGAGAGATCGCAGCCCAGACGAAACCAATAACAATGATATAGATAAGCAGAAGTCCGCTGCGGTTGAGTTGGCCCAAGGCGAGCCAATGAATCTTGAGGATAACGATGTAGATCAGCAGGAGTCAGTTACGTCTCTCGTTATGTCACAAAGTTCTCTTGAGATACGAAGAGGTCCTCTTCCTGAGCCTTCTATTCTGAGCGATTACGATAAGGTTTTGCCCGGCCTTGCGGACCGAATAGTTGTCATGGCCGAGTCAGAAAAAGATCACCGGCATCAAATGCAATCTCGACAGCTAGAGTTGTCTGCCCGTCGATCCTTGATCGGGCTAATATCTGGATTGATCGTTGCCATATCATGCATAATACTTGCCATATGGGCAACTTATAGAGGCTACTATGTTGCCGGAACAATCATAGCATCCATCGACATAGTTGCCCTCACCGCCATTTTCGTTCTAGGTGCTAAACAACGTAATCCTTAATCGAAGACCGACTTAAAGATCAATCTACGCGTTTCGGCTAGCGAGTGTAGTCCGAGGCTCACTCTTTGACGAAGGGAACTGGGCTTGCGCATGAAAGCGCGAAGGCCCGGTAAGTCTCGGGCCGGGCGATCTATTAGCGCCTCCCACTTCTCCCAGGCATCGGAATCAAGTATGAACTCGGTCCGGTCCGCCGGATCGTCTGAGGGAGTAGCCAACGAGGGGTCGGTGCCACGCCAAGCGGGCCGACCGGAGCAACGAAGCCGGGTACATCTTCGGAAGTCGTGTCGAAAGTCCGAGACCGTCTCATGTCATGCATCCACACGCTCGTTCCTTGAGCCAGCAGCCTAACCCGACTAAAACCGAGGCCGGTGACCGGTGATTTGCGATCGACTCGCGAGGGTCGCCGCCCACAGCCCACCAATCTGGTGTCGCGCATCTCCTAGCCAGCACGGTCGAGCCGGTTCTGCTCTCCCAGCTCGATCAGGTCGCCGTCCGACGACGGCCCGAGCGAACTCCGGTGATGATACGATCCCGATGATGGATGGAAGGACGATCGACAGTCAAAGAAGTGAGCAGTTGAAGTTCTTAGCCCTGCTCCAGTTCTTGACGGACTCGCTGGTGGGAATGACCTTCGAGGAAGTGTCAACCGTTGTAGGCATGGATCAGTCTGATCTCCGCGCGGTGCTCCAGGGTAAAGCATCGCTAGAACAAGAACACTACGACAGAATTGAACGTATAGCTAACGTAACCCGTCAGATTCGTTCACTAATCTCCCACCAGAAAGTTGGATGGTGGTATAGGGTAAGCATTCCCAGATTCAATGGAAACAGCCCGCTAGATTTATTGAAAGATAATCGCATCACTGATCTGGAACATCTCGTCAACTCTTACTTTGACTCGTCTTACACGTAGCTCCTACACTTGCCCTTAGCGGCATATGCGTGCTGGCACCGCGGGTAAATTTACCAGTCGACGCGGTCCAGATCGTCTCTCGCAGATCACACCTCAGATCTTCATCCTTTGCTGGGAATACTGACCCAGCAACTTACTTACATCAATCAAATACCAAACTTGAACTTATCTATAGGCAACGAATCAAAATACTGCCAAGCCACACCTTCATCAAAACAAGCATCAACATCGATGGTAAGTTGACCTTGTGCTTCCCAACGTACATTGTCCTTGCCAAACACTCGCTCGCGTATTTCTAACAGATAATAAGCTGCCAACCTTAATAGACTAAAGATTTCCTTAGCATGCTCTTCAATTGTGTCTTCTTTCAATCCGTAGAAATCCCCTATCCCTGCCACCGACTTAAATGTACCTGTATCACTATGAGCAGCTTGCTCATTTCTTATACGATCCAAAGTGGGACCTTCTCTATAAGAGCCTAGAATACCCCGACTCTGAGTAAAATGTGAAAACAACTTTCTAGCACTAGGTTTATCTTTTGGTAAGATTTTCAACAGTTCCTGAACCTGTCTCTTATATTCTGCTGGCAAATCAAGCTTCATTAGAGATTTTAAGTTTCTAACTATCCGTAAAAAAGTGATCGATGATTTGTTATGATCATCTAGAAACATATTACGAATGTCGATTACTGTCCTCCAGAAAACTGATTGTAAAATGGACTCAATATTAGACATAGTAAAGGTCTTGTATAATCCCACATTTATATCGATATTCCTAAAATACAAGTACGTATACATGACTTTGGCGTACCGTGTAGTCCTCAACCACAAAGAGAACAAATCTTCAAAGTCTTCTTTAATCAAACTATACTCATTACTTTGCTTAGTCGCTTCTGATGGCACAACTATGGAACTATTGTCTATAGTCCCTATACATACATGTCTACCTTGGATAGTAGTTAGAACTTCTAAGGAACAGAACCCCGTGATATATAATGAACTTACAATAGTCTGTAAACCCGGACGAAACATTAAACCCGAAGAATGAGAACGTGACAGCACCTTAAACTTACCACGTGTCAAAGTTGGCTCGCGCCCTACCGCACTGCAAACCGCTTCGAAACTTTCGATATTCTTATTGAAAACATCCGAACCATATTCTTGACGCGAATCGGTATGACATCGAATAAATATCCAAAAAGGAAAATGTCCTCCAGTCCCATTAGAGAACATCTTTGCCCAATAGCGGCTAGCTCTAGGATTTGACTCGTACTGTTTGTCTCGCGCTAGGTTCTCAATATAACTTAATTGCGATACATACTGCTCATTCGCAAAGACCGAACCATCCGGTAATTCCATAAAAAGTTCACTCGGGCGACACAAAAAGGTATCAATACTTTCTGATCCAGATGCGAAAATTTGTTTACCTGTATCATCAAATAATTTTATACTCTCAACCCACTCAAACATTGGAGAACCTTTTGTCAGCAACACCTTTATCCGGTGGATTCAAAGCACCAGCCACAGTTAGCTACACTCTGGGAGGTTTGCGTTGGGCGTCTATTGGTTGAGGTAGGTCCTTTGCAAAAATGAGTGGACCGGAAACAATTTCCTCTAGGAGTTCGGCGGCGATTGGGGTGACTTCAACGGTGTGTTCGAGGATAGCCAGGAGACGCAGAAGCTCATCAGTCTGGGTCCAACGATTTGGGCGTATGTCATCAAGAGGAGATGATTTCCGACCACTACGAACACTCATACGGTAGTCAAGCCACGACTTAAGAACCTTTAGCCCGGATACTTCAAAGCTAAAAATCTCAGGACTGACCGGACCGAATAGGCCGGTGCCTACTGACAACTCTTGAGCGTCAGAATCATAGCTATGACTGTCAGGCATTTCCTCCACGGGGTGGATCTGCCGAGTCCGGCCTACCGGGAGTCTAGTTGCTCTAGCCGGAGCAAATCGTTCACCCCAAGTATGCCACCATAATAGATCACGACCAAGTGCTACAGCTCGTTTGAACAAAAGGATATCAGAGGTGATCGGTATGTGTACAGGTTCAGCTACTTCAGCCAAGATATCAGCGTATCGCTCGCCAAATACAGGCGTCCCTCCTAGAGCATAGACATACGCTAACAGATCCTCAGGTGAGATTTTGGCCCCCGTTCGTTGGGTTAGAGCTTCCAACAATCTATGAGTAATATTTGGTGATCTGCCTTTCGCATCGCAATAGAGCGGCATAGTATTCTTAGAACCATATGAGCCCCTAAAATGGTGCAGATCAGGAACGTACGGGGTGGCAGTAAATATCGGGCCATGCCCAAAGCTTGTGGAGGTAAGAGTCGTAAGAAATACTTGGTTCGGTCCACGGATACGCCAGAAGCTAGGCTTTGGTGCATCAGCTAACCGATGGTCAGCGATTATCCATTGACGGTCGAAGCTTCGGTAACCGTAGCGTTCAATGCTTTCAGGCTCAGCTTCATCATCAAGTTCGTGAAGTGCCTTTAGTTTGGGGCCATTCCCGAGGAGGGGGTTAGGTGTGGCCCTGACATGACGAGCATCTGTTTTGCGCAACAGCATATCTCGATGACGCGGAACTTCGTCAAGCAAGGCAGACCATCGTTGCTCCAACAAATTCGGGGTTTCCCCTATAGGCCAGGTGCGCTTCACTTGACAGCCTGACCATATCCAAGGGAAGATATCGCTTATGTAGGGCCAGTCGGTCATAATATTACCTCTACGTGGCTTAAAATGTTCCAGACCTGTTCCATCTATATCTTCTGATATATCATCGATACTAATTTTGTTCAGTATTGTGAGTTTGTCCTCTCTAGTACCGGTAACACGTAAATACTTAGCGGCGCATGCTGAGGGTTTCGATTTCCCTGTACGGATACCTACAGCTACAGCTACTGGGGTAAGAATATCGAAGATGTTAGGCTCTGTATGAGCGCCGCGACCCTCTCCTCCAAGATCAATAATTAACAATTCATCAAATGCCTTTCTGAGCATATCTCGCATTCCACCCATAGAGACACCGTCAAGATACGACGAGGCAGTGATGAAGGCGACAATACCAGGCCCATCAGGCAACTCAGTTGCTTGCCACACAGCCCATCTCCAGAAGTAGATGTAATCGTTGTAGATATTCTTCAAATGCTTACCCAGTCCAGCAGATTTCATTGGTTCTGTAACCTCTTTAATCAACGGTTCACGACCAGGCGCTCCATAGCGCACTACACCACCTTTGCGTTTGGAAGCATCACCGATGGCGCGCTGTTCTCTGTCATAAGGAGGGTTACCGATTATGACTGTGAACCGACGCGACTCCTTTAAGGCGAAAGCGCGTTTGCCTTCTTCGGCTACAGGATCGCTCATAATATCAAATTGGCCTTGGTAACCGACGTGGTCGAGTGTGTCAGTTAGCAGTATCTGCATCTTGTCGTCTCCGGCTCTGTGATCGTGCAATTCGAGGGCGACTTTGAGGTGGGCGATGGCGTAAGACGCGAGCATCGATTCGAAGGCATGCATTGACGACAGGACGTGAACACGCAGATGCTGGGGCCAGTCTCCTTCTGTATCGGACTCAAGGAAGGAATGGTGGGCACGGCGTATCCATTCGATCAGGAATGTCCCGGTGCCGGTGGCCGGGTCAATCATAGAGACGAAGGGCTTGTCAGGATCGACGCCGTCGGGCACTGTGAAACCGTTGCACTCAGCGACTTCTGCCCATGAGGAGGGATCGGCAATTCCCAGAGGCAGGCCGAACCGGGATCGTAGCACTTCATCCACCAGGCGCACCATGCATTCGACGACCGGTTTGGGGGTGTAGAACGCGCCAGCGTCGGCCCGGAGCTTTCGGTCGTACTGCTTCAAGAACTCCTCGTAGAAATGAATTACCGGGTCGCCGCCTTTGACCGTCGAGCCGAACTGGTCGAGGATTGCTTCCACGTTCGTCTTCGGATTCCGAAGATCGGCCACGAGTTGTGGAAGGCCGCTGCCGGGTAGATCTAGCAGCGCGGCTTCGTCGTGAACCTGCTCGAAGAAGGCTTCCAAGAAGGGATTGGCGAGCGGCACGGTCGAGAAAGTTGGTGATGCCCCGAACCCGTCAGGGTCGGTCACCCGGCTGCTGAGCACACCGTACACGAGTGTCTGGGCGCACATGTCGGCGAAACGCTTCGCATCCACATCGCTTACGAGTTGGGTCCGAATCTCTTCCATCAGGGTCGACAACGGACCCGAGCCCTGCTCGCCTATGAGCGCATCGGCGATCTGATCCCTCAGATCACGAGCGGTTTTGGCCATCCGTTCGGCAAGGCGGGCCGCGTCCTTGATCGTCTGGCCCATGGGAAGCTTGAACGGCGCTCGCCAAGCGGAGAGCCACCCCTCAGCGTCGTTCTCGTCATCTGGCCAGGTGAGCCGGGGCAGCAGTTCCTCCGCGAGCCGGCGAAGATGCCGTTCCGGCGATTGCACCGGTCGCCATGCCAGGGGCAGAAACCCGGCACTACGTGGATCGCCGCCTCGGAAGGCCAGCAGATGCAGTTGCATCGAATCGTCGACACCGGTTATAACGATGAACAGCAGGTCGTCGAGGCTCCATGCTCGTCTTCTCGCGTTGCCAGTTACCCGTTTCTTCTTGACGAGCGATCCGAGCAGACGGCGCACCTGAGTGATCGGCAGCCTCGATCCGGCGAACTCCAGGAAGAACACGCCCCAGGGTTGGTCCGCGGTGAGGGGGCGCATCTGCTGAAGTCGCCGGAGGTCGCTGAGCCGGTCGCGGGGAATGCCCAGCTCTTCGGGATCCCAGTCATAGGTGATGGCGGCGAGATCTTCGTCTTCGAGATCATCGGTCTCCAAGGGCCAGCCCAATACATCAATGAGATACTGGAATAGTTGGGCGAAGTTACGGATACGGCTCAGCGCCTCAGCACCCGTCGGACTATTGACCGGCATTAGTTCAGTTCCATCCAACAGCGCAGCTTCGGCTTGGGCGCGTCCAGGGGGGCGTTTACCTGCTTGAGGTGGGTGTTTCGCATGTGCATGAGAACCTTGTCCCGTATGTCCTTGAGCATCGGCCTGTCCATCGTGCAGCGTCTGGGGGTGTTGGGGTTGGAGCGGATGCTCTCGGCGATCTCGCCGGGCGACTCCAGGATGGCGTCGCGGTCGAGATCGTAGAGATACCAGCGGGTGGGGCCGGCCTCCAAGGTGAACTGGCCGAGGGCGGCGTCCAGAGCGGGCAGGGCGTAGCACAAGAACACGCCGCGGGCTCCACTGGCCAGCTTCCGGCGGCCCGAGAAGGCGGAGCCGGGGAATCCGTCAAGCCGGTCGGCTAGATCGGGGTGCTGGGCCAGGAGCCTCTGGTACTCCAGGTGCATGTCCTCCACCGCGGTCCTGGTTCCCTCGTAACGGGCGTTGAACTCCTTGAGGGGGTCGTAGTCGTCGTCGGGGCGGAACAGCTTGCGGCCCTCGATGCCCAGCGTCTTGGAGATCAGCAGCGCCTTGCCGGTCACCGTCGCGTACAGGTCCAGTATCCGCTCCAGCTCGTCGGGGGGCAGGAAGTTCCAGTAGCGAACCTGGCCCCGGTCCTTAGCCGCCTGAGGGTGGTCGGCCACCAGGCGCTGCTCGATCTCGGGGTTCATCCGCCGGTCCACCCGGCCGATACGCTGCATCAGCCTCACCGGGTTCCAGTGGATGTCGTAGTTCACCAGCCGGGTGGCGTCTTGGAGGTTCAGCCCCTCCGACAGCACGTCGGTGGACACCAGCACCCGGATCTCCTCCTCTCCCCTGGCGGCCAGATCGGCCGAGCTGGCGCCGTTGTAATAGGGCGAGAACCGCCGGATCACCTGGGCCCGGTCGGCCTGAGAGCCGCCGTCAATCTGGACGACGCCGCCGACGCCGGCCCGGCGGAGGTGGGCGGCCGCGTAGCGGGCGGTGTCGGCGAACTCGGTGAACACCAGCACCTTGCGGTCGGCCAGGTCTTTGGTCTTCAGCAGCCGGGTCAGCTTCTTGAGCTTGTCGTCGTGCTCGGAGCTGAGCCGGCGGGTCATGTCGAGGAACCGGATGATCTCGTCGAGGTCGGCGAACACCTCGCCTAAGACGGCGGGGACGTCGTACTCGCCGCGGGGCAGCTCCTCGGCCGCCTCCAGCAGCTCGGGCGGGATCACGTCCTCCTCGGCCTCGTCCTCGCCCCCGGGCGCCTCGCCGCCGAAGTCGAGTCCGAGCTGGACCTCGGGCCGGTAGCCGATCACCTCGGCGTTGGCGCGCATCCACCCCTCGAGGCGATCCCTCTCAGACGGGGTCTCGCTGTGGACCTCGGCGAAAGCCAGCAGCTTGCGCATGAGCAGGTCCAGCGACTTCTGAAAGGCGTAGGCCGAACTCTCGAACCGCTTGAGGAACATGGTGCGGATCAGGCCCACCACCTGGCGCTGGCGGTTCTCCTCCACCCGGTCGATGCTGTCGTCGGGGCCGGTGTAGTAGGCCAGCGGGTAGTAGATGGCCAGCGAGAACAGCGGCCGGTCCCGGCGGAAGGCCTGCTCGAAGGCGTCGAGCACCTCCCGGTAGGACGCCCGGATCGAGTACTCGGCCACCTGGGGCGGGCGGCGGTCGGGGAAGGCGGTCGACTCGCCCCGCTCCTGGATCTGGCTGGCCTTGGCGTAGGCCCGGCTGCGCTGGACCACCAGCGCCGAGAACACCTCGTCGTTGGCCAGCACGTCGCCGGCCTCGGGCGCGAACCGCTCGGCGAACGCCGCCTCGTTGTCCCCCACCCCCAGCCGATCCCGCATCCGGCGCTCCATGGCGTTGAAGTGGCCGGGCAGGTTGCTCACCCCCAGGCTGCGGGAGAAATGGTCGTTGTCGCCCCGGGTGAACAGCTCGGCCATGTGGCGGAAGTCGGCCAGCCGGTTGTTCACCGGGGTGGCGGTGAACAGGAACACCAGCTTGGGGCGGTCGCCGGGGTCCAGCAGGTCGAAGAGGCGGCGGTAGCGGGAGCGGCGGTCCCGGCCCTCCTCGCCGGCAGGGGCGAGGCCGGCAAGTGCAGGGCCGGCGGGGCGGGGCCTGGGGTCGCCGCGGCGGCCCCGGTTGCGGAAGTGGTGAGCCTCGTCGATGATCACCGCGTCGGCCAGCTCCCCGACTCGCCGGAACCGCTCCGGGAAGTCGTCGGGGCGGCTCAGGTCGGTGTGGCTGAACACGGTGAGGTTGGAGAAGTCGGCGCCGCCGCCCACGCCGCCGATGTGGGGCAGCCACTCCCGCAGGTGCGGCTCCCACACCCCCTCCCTGGCCGCCTTGGGGGCGAACAGCACCACCCGCTTGTTCTCGTGCAGCACCAGCCGCTCGATCAGCATCAGCCCCACGAAGGTCTTGCCCAGCCCCACCCCGTCGCACAGGAAGGCCCCGCCGTGCTGGCGGGCGATCTTCATCAGCGACCAGTAGGCCTCCTTTTGGTACTGGTCGAGGCGGCCGAACATCCTGGACCGGGACTCGTCCCACTCCCCCGCGGTCAGCTCACGGCCCCGGAAGAACTCGTGGAGGGCCTTGGCGTAGATCTCGAAGGGCGTGAACTCGGCGGTGTGGCGGGCGATGGTATTGAGCACCTCGGCGCTCACGTCTTCGGCCTGCTCCCAGTGCGCCTCGAACCAGTCCTGGAGCTGGGCCACCTCCCGGCCGCTCTGGACCTGGATGTTGAGCTCGACGTTCTTGGTCAGCCCGGCCCGGGTGAAGTTGCTCGACCCCACCAGCGCCTGCGCCCCCACCACGTCGAACTTGGCGTGGGTGATGTAGGCCTTGGCGTGGAACTTGTCCCGCCGGTAGACCCTGCACTCGATCCGGCCGCCGGCGATGGCCTCGGTGATCGCCTCGACCCCCTCCAGGAACGGGTTGGCGTCCTTCTCCTGTTCGAGGCTGCCGTCGAGGCGGCCGATCCGCTGCCGCAGCGCCTCGTCGAACACCTGCCGGGTCCGCAGCGAAACCTCGTCGCCCATGAGCAGCCGGATCTTGTCGAGCCGCTGCCACCGGCCGTCCAAGGCCAGCAGGGCGCCGATCTCGAAGAACCCGGTGGCGATGTCGAAGGACCGGGCCACCTCTGTCCACTGGCTCAGATACTCCAGCCCCGTCCACCCCGAAACGCTGTTGTCGACAATGAACAGATCCCCGCCACCGCCCCCACTCGCCGCCCCAGTCACACTCACGCGAGAAACCCTAACAATCGACCGTCGCCAGGGAGGTCGGGGCGCATCAGCGACCGAGCAGCCGCAGCCGTCACGCCTGTCCGAGGCATTCAGACGGGGGCTGCCAATCCGCTGGCCATGGCTTGAGCGCCGCCGCTGGGTTGATACTCTGGCGAGCCGGGAGCGAGGCCGAGCCAGGGGGAAGAAGCGATGCAGCGACTTTGGCTGCCCCGTGAGTCACACACCCTTCATTTAATGAAGCCCTTAGCGTTCGATAACGTTTCGTGATGACAGCTCTGCCTGATCCCTGGACTGTTGTCTCAATCGGCTATCAACAGCGAACGGTCGAAGATCTAGTCGAACTCTTGCGTTCTCACGATGTAACCGTACTCGTAGACGTTAGACTCACTCCTATCTCACGCAAAAAAGGATTCTCAAAAGCGGCGCTAACTAATGCTTTATTGGATGCTGACATTGAGTATCGCCACGAACGCGAGTTGGGAAACCCTAAGGACAACCGCGATCCCTTCCGTAATGGCCTTTCAGAAGCCCGAGACCGCTATATTGACCATCTACACAACGGGGCTGCGACTACTTACGCAGGCGTTATAGAGCTTGCGCGTTGCAGACGAGTAGCGCTGCTCTGCTACGAGCGTGACCACTATACCTGCCATCGCTCCTGCATCCTTGAACTAGCCAAACAGGAGTTTCCTGATCTAAAAGTCGTAGAACTCTGATATGCCTATTACCAAAGATTTATCAGTGATGATTTTGGTCAAAGCAGCACCAGTTCTGACATCCGACCTTGAAGAGACCATGTGTGTTGCGGCCATGACGCTCGACTCTGATCCTAAATGGATACGTCTCCATCCGGTCCCTTTTAGAGATCTAGATGATGAGAGTAAGTTCCGCAAGTATCAAGAAGTAACGATTGATGTAACACGATCATCTCAGGATCGCCGACCTGAATCTTGGTTGCCTATCGCAGGGTCAATCCGATTAGGCCAGTGGATCGGAACAGATATGGATTGGGCAGAGCGCCGTATGCGTGTTGACAAATTGGAAGAGCGCACTACATGCGACTTAATCAAACGCAATCAATCAGGTTCAGGGCCAGATACACCAACACTAGGAATAGTTCGTACCGCCGGTAAACCTAGGTTAGTCATCACTCGACGGGATCAACCACAGATTGATGATTGGAAGAAACGAGCGGAGGGCATAGAAGCAAGAACTTCTCTCTTTGATGATCCTAAAACCAGAAAGAACGTGTACGAAATGTGTCCATGGAGATTTCGGTACAGCTATAACTGCCTAGAGGATAGCTGTACCGGACACACTCAGACTATCGTTGATTGGGAGGCAGCCGTTTTGTGGCACAAGGTCAGGCGCGAGGATGACTGGCAAAGACAGATGGAACAGAAGTTCATTGATGAGATCTGGGCCGCAGACCGAGACACAAGGTTATTTATAGGTAACATGAACCAACGTCCGCGTAATTTTCTAATCCTTGGTGTGTTCTGGCCACCAAAAACTCCTTACATACACCAAAAACTATTTGGACAATAGCTACCCAACTAACGCCGATACGCCACTAGTCTATCCTACGACTTCACGGTAATTATCTCGCTATGCGGTGTCCGCCTCAAGGGCAACCTCTTCAGTAATGGAATCGACGGTTCCGCATTCAGTGAATGCGGTTTCCAGTGGCTAGATCATGTAGTTTGCGAATCTGGCGCATGTTTTTGAACATGATAGAGTGCTTTGCGGCATCTGGACTGGATTTTAAAACACCACCAGGTGATCGTGACTCCAAAACATCTAATAATATTTCAGTGACCCGATCAGCAGCATCCATGTATGCAATTATCCGACTGGCTGGCAAGTAATCGGCTGCTACGCTACGCATATCATAGCTGCCGTGGATTCGCCAGTTGGTATAGATTTCTTCTACATCGGTATCACCATGTGCTTCAGGCGGCAGCTTATCTACTCTGAGATTGGAAACTATAGCTTTCACTTGACGCGTCTCAAGAGTGTCCGGCAAGTTATCTAGCAACACCGCTAGTTTGTGGGTCTTGTACGGAGGAGTATCACCTAACGCATGATGCAACGCCTTGAGAGATGTCTCTAGCACCAGATCCATTTGCACCACTAGTCGACGGTAGCGATTGAACTGGTACACCTCGTGCATCATGGTGTCATTGTCTTGGTACACCATTTGCTCGTAACGGTTGGGAACATATGCGCTTATAGCTCCCTCGTAAGCGTTAGCGGCTTCGCCTAGGCGCACATAGGCTTCGTCTAGGTCAGATGTCGGTCGGTCCATGGGTTTCTCCCTGTTGACATTGACCCGCTTAGACGACTGGTAGAACATCACTAAATCATCCGCTATGGAGGTTTCAAAGCATGTTGCTAATTGAGATCTGACAGCCCATTCATGCACATCAGTTACTACTATCCCAACGGGACAGTCTGTCGCCCGAGATGCGACTCTGTAGAGATCTCCTCCTGCTATGCGTACCCGGTTCTTGTATTCAAGATCCTCCAGAACCACAAGCAGGTCGATGTCGCTGTCACAAGTCGCTTCACCGCGGGCAACCGATCCGAAAACGCCGACCTGGACGACTCCCGGCACATTGGCCGCCACCGCCCGAGCGGCAACTCGAGCGTCTTCAAGAGTCGGCGGGCGGGCAAGCCGCTCTTCGACAACAGTCACAGCACGCAATCTACCTTGCCGGTGTGGGTCGGCACGCGGGCTGGCCGGCCCGGGCGCGGCTCAGGCCATTTCTCGCAGTTCTCTTCTCAGGTCTTTCACCTCGTCGCGGAGGCGGGCGGCGTATTCGAAGCGCAACTCTGCTGCCGCGTCTCGCATCTCCTCCTCTAGGGAGAAGATCAGCCGCTCCAGCTCGGCGTCGGGCAGGTCGCCCAGGTCTCGGGCCGCCTCGCGGCGGCGGGCACCCAGCTCGCCGGCGTTGGCCGGAACGGGGGCGGCGTCTCGCTCGGGGCGGATGATCGACAAGATGTCGGTCACCGCCTTGCGCACCGTCCGGGGGTCGATGCCGTGCTCGGCGTTGTAGGTCTGCTGGAGCCGGCGGCGGCGCATGGTCTCCGATATGGCCCGCCGCATGGAGTCGGTCACCGCGTCGGCGTACATCACCACTTGGCCGTCCACGTTGCGGGCGGCCCGGCCGATGGTCTGGATCAGCGAGGTCTCGCTGCGCAGGAACCCCTCCTTGTCGGCGTCAAGGATGGCCACCAGCGACACCTCGGGCAGGTCCAAGCCCTCCCGCAGCAGGTTGATGCCCACCAGCACGTCGAACTCGCCCAGGCGCAGGTCCCGCAGGATCTCGATCCGCTGCACGGTGTCCACCTCGCTGTGCAGGTAGCGCACCCGCAGGCCCAGCTCCAGCAGATAGTCGGTGAGGTCCTCGGCCATCTTCTTGGTGAGGGTGGTGACCAGCACACGGTGGTCCCGCCCCACCCGCTCGGCGATCAGCTCCTGCAGGTCGTCGATCTGGCCCTTGGTGGGCTTCACCACCACCTCGGGGTCCACCAGCCCGGTGGGCCGCACGATCTGCTCCACCACCTGGGCCGAGACCTCCATCTCGTAGTTGCCGGGCGTGGCCGACATGAACACCACCTGGTTGAGCCGCTCCATCACCTCGTCGAAGCGCAGGGGCCGGTTGTCGGCGGCCGAGGGGAGCCGGAACCCGTGCTCGATGAGGGTCTCCTTGCGGCTGCGGTCGCCCTCGTACTGGCCGTGGAGCTGGGGCACGGCCACATGCGACTCGTCGATCACCATCAAGAAGTCGTCGGGGAAGTAGTCGAGCAGGGTGTAGGGGGCCTCGCCCGGCCCTCGGCCGTCGATGGGGGCCGAGTAGTTCTCTATGCCGTTGCAGTAGCCCAGCTCCTGCATCATCTCCAGGTCGTATTCGGTGCGCATCCGCAGCCGCTGGGCCTCCAGCAGCTTCCCCTCCCGCTCGAAGAACCCCAGCCGGTCGGCCAGCTCGGTCTCGATGCGCCCCACCGCCGCCTGCATCCGCTCGGGGCTGGTGGCGTAGTGGGTGGCCGGGAACACCACCAGGTCCTCCAGGGTGTCGAGGCGCTCCCCGGTGAGTGGGTCCACCACGGTGATCCGCTCGATCTCGTCGCCGAACATCTCCACCCGCACCACCGTCTCGTCATAGGCGGGGTGGATCTCAATGGTGTCGCCCCTCACCCGGAACCGGCCCCGGGCCAGGTTCATGTCGTTGCGCTCGTACTGGAGGTCCACCAGCCGCCGCAGGATCGACCGCTGGTCGTGCTCGGTCCCCTGGTTCAGCACCAAGAGCTGGGTCTCGTACTCCTCGGGCGAGCCCAGCCCGTAGATGGCCGACACCGACGCCACCACGATGGTGTCCCGCCGGGTCAGCAGGGCCGAGGTGGCCGAGTGGCGCAGCCGGTCGATCTCGTCGTTGACCGAGGAGTCCTTCTCTATATAGGTGTCGCTGGAGGGCATGTAGGCCTCGGGCTGGTAGTAGTCGTAGTAGCTGACGAAGTACTCCACCCGGTTGCCGGGGAACAGCTCCCGCAGCTCGTTGGCGAGCTGGGCGGCCAGCGACTTGTTGGGGGCCAGCACCAGCGTGGGCCGCTGCGCCCGCTCGATGGTCCAGGCCACGGTGGCGCTCTTGCCCGAGCCGGTGATGCCCAGCAGGGTCTGGAAGGAGTCGCCCCGGGCCACCCCGGAGGCCAAGGCGTCGATGGCGGCGGGCTGGTCGCCGGCCGGCTCGAACGAGGCGACAACCTCGAAGGCCCGGCGCGCATCCGGGACCGTTACCGGCGCCATTCGCCGCAGGTTAGCCGTGGTACCTTGCGGCCCTATGGGTGCGGCGACCTTGGCGAGCCAACTGCGCTTTCCGCTGGACGACGCCGAGGTGGAGGCGTATCACCGAGACGGCGTGCTCGGGCCCTACCGGCTGTTTTCGCCCGACCAGATGGCCGCGATGTGGGAGCGGATCGAACGCGACATCATCGCCCCGTCGGAACACGGCGACCCCGACCTGCACTACCACGACCGCCACCTCGATCACCCCACGATCTGCCGCCTGTGCCGGGGGCCGGAGCTGGTGGATCGCATCGCCTCGCTGATCGGCCCCGACTTGGTGATATGGCGCAGCAACCTCCAAATCAAGCAGCCCCTGGCCCGGGCCGTCGGTGACGAGAAGCGCTACACCGAAGTGCCGTGGCACCAAGACGGGGCCTATTTCGGGCTGCAGCCGCTGGTGCTGGTGTCGGCGTGGATCGCCATCACCGAGGCGACCATCGACAACGGCTGCCTCCAAGTGGTCCGCGGATCCCACACCCGCACCTTCCATCACCACGAGGACGCGACGCGCTCCTCGTTCCACCGCGCCGTGCCGGAGGATGCAATCGATCCCGCCGAAGTGCGCGTCCTCAAGCTGCTGCCGGGGGAGTTCGTGCTGTTCAGCGAGAACACGCTGCACGGGTCCGGGCCCAACCGCACGCCCCACCCCCGCGTCGGCCTGACGCCGCGCGTCACCGTGCCGTTCGTGAGGGTGACCGGCAACCCGCGCTATGCCGGCCGCGACCGGGCCCGCCACGCCCCGGACGAGCAGCGCGAGGTGGCGATGCTGCGCGGCCACGACTACACCGGCCGCAACCGCGTGGTGCCGTTGCCCTGCCCCCCCCCCGGCTGACACAGCCGATCACCCGACCCGTCAATCTTGCACGATGATGAGTTCGTAGTCGTCGGGGTCGTCGATGATGGTGTCGGCGGTGTCGGTGCTGTAGATGGTGTCGTAGCCGGCGCCGCTGTAGATGGTGTCGATCCCGGGGCCTGCCTCGATGGTGTCTTTGCCTTCGCGGGTGTGTATTTCGTCTTCTCCGGGGCCGCCGTAGATCCACTCGACGCCGTTGCCGGCCAGGATCACGTCGTTGCCGCCTTTGGCGTCGATTATGTGGAAGGCCGCCCGGTCTGACGGATCGGGCACGCATATCACATCGTCGCCGTCGGTGCCTGCGATTTCGACTGCGCCCGCGGCACCGGTGACGGTGCAACCCGCGTTCACCGTGACGACGATCTCAGCCCTGAAAACCAGGCCCCAACCGTCCGATACCCGGTAATGCGCAACCGTAGTGCCATAAAAGCCCGGATCAGGGGTGAAGGTCAATGATCCGTCCGCTGGGTTGAGCACGAACTCGCCGCCGGTCACGGGCTCTTCAACCAGGATCGAGGCTGGGTCCATGGTCCCGCCCTGAGGCGCGGTATCGTTTGACAACACGGCGATCCGAACCGGGCGTCCCAAGCTAGTGACGGCAGCGTCATCCAGCACACAGGGCTTCGAACCTGGATAGGCAATGAGTGGTAAAAACATGTTGGCCAAGAAATCACCGCCGGCCGGGTCGGTGCCACCAGCAGCCGCCGAGTACAGCCTCGGGACAGAGCTATCAGGCTGACCGGCCGGGTCAGGGATGGTCCACACCGTCTTGATGCGCCCCTCAGCGTCGGCAACCACCGAAGGCAAATCAACCGACGGTAGCGATGTCTCCAAAACTGAAACGCCCACGACCTGAAGCTTCACAGTCGAGTTCGGCGCAAACCCGTCCGCGCTCAGCTCAACCCGGTCACCAGGCACAAAATCTGTACCGCAAGCCGGCTCGGCAGGAGTCAACCGCCGAAACCCAAGAAAACCCAACCCTAGAGCAGCATCCTCAGTCCCATCCACTCCACCCTCACCACCGTCACCATCTTCCAATTCCCCAGAACCCTCAACAACAAACGACCCAACCTCGTCAGAACCATCACCCTTGTCAGAACTCGTCACCGGTGAAACCGCAGATTCATCACTGTCCCCACTAGGAGGCTGCTCAGGATTCAAACTAGTGCGTTCACCCTCAACATAGTGGTCCAAGGTCTCTGACGCACAACCACCAATGATCAAAGCCACTAGAACGCCTGCCGTCGTATAACTATTGAGCAACAAGCTCCAGGCCCCGTTCCCCTATGACATGAAGACAGTCAGGGTAAACCTACTCATAAAGTGGAGCATATGTCAAGAGGCGACGGCCGGTCTGTGGGCGGACCTCGCCGACACGGGGCCGCGGTCTCAGCCTGCGGTGGGTGGGGATAGCGAGGCGATCCAGGTCCAGCAGGCTTCTATTTGGGCTTCTAGTTGGGGGCGGGTGCCGGAGTTGTCGATCACGAAATCGGCTGCAGCCAGCCTGGCCTCCCGGCTGGCCTGGCGGGCCATTCGGGCCCGGGCGTCGGTTTCGGAGAGGCCCCGCTGCTCCACCAGCCGGCCGACCGCCACCTCCTCGTCGGCGTCCACCACCACCACCCCGGCCACGTCTTCGGCTATCTCGGGGACCAGGCTGCCGTCGGGGCGCACCAGCAGGGGGACGTCGAGCACGACCACCTCGGCGTCTGAGGCCGAAGCCGCTCGCCGCCGAGCTGCCATCTCGGCCCCGATGGCCGGGTGGACGATGGCGTTGAGAGCGGCCAGCTCGGCCTGGTCGGCGAACGCGATGGCGGCCACGGCGGCCCGGTCCAGGGCGCCGTCGGCGGCCACCACGGCGTCGCCCCAACGCCCGACCATGGCCTCGAACACGGGGGTGCCGGGCCGCTGGACCTCGCGGCTGATCTCGTCGGCGTCGACCAGCACCGCCCCCCGCTTCGCCAGGGCGGCCGAGACGGTGGACTTGCCGGCCCCGATCCCGCCGGTGAGCGCGACCTCTACCACCCGAGTGTGCGCCCCGCCCGACGGCGGCGCATCCCCGCGCCGATCCCCCCGGTGAGCGCGACCTCTACCACGGCTACCGGCCGACGGGCTCCTCTGCGGGCTCTTCGGCACCGGCCTCGTCGACGGCGGGCTCTTCGGCACCGGCCTCGTCGACGGCGGGCTCTTCGGCACCGGCCTCGTCAGCGGCGCGATCTTCGGCACCGGCCTCGTCAGCGGCGCGATCTTCAACGACAGCTTCTTCGGGCGCGGGCTCCTCGACGGCCTCGCCTTCGGCCGCGTAGTACTCCTCCCAGGCCTGCTGGCCCTCGGAGGCGGGCGACTCGGCCCCCATCTCGGTCCTTATCTCAGTCCCTATGTAGTTGCCCTCGTCGTCGTAGGCGTGGTCGCCGAAGTGCTCTTGATACTCGGCCGCCACCACGCCGCCCTCGGCCGCCTGCTTGATCGACAGGCTGATGCGCCGGCGCTTCAGGTCCAAGTCGATGATCTTCACCCACAGCTCCTCGCTGGGGGTCACCACCTGCTCGGGCAGCTCCACGTGGTGGGCCGACATCTCCGATATGTGAACCAGCCCCTCGATGCCGTCGCCCACCTGCACGAACGCCCCGAAGGGCACCAGCTTGGTGACCCGCCCGTACACCAGCTCGCCCACCCGGTGGCTGGCGGCGAAGTCCTGCCACGGGTCCTGCTGGGTGGCCTTGAGCGACAGGCTGATCCGCTCGCGGTCCAAGTCCACCTCCAGCACCTGCACCTCGATCTCGTCGCCGACGGCCACCACCGAGCCCGGATGGTCGACGTGCTTCCACGACAGCTCCGAGACGTGCACCAGGCCGTCCATGCCGCCCAGGTCCACGAAGGCGCCGAAGTTCACCACCGACGACACCGTGCCCCGGCGGACCTCGCCCGGCTTGAGGTTGTCCAAGAACGCCTCGCGCAGCTCCCGCTGGGCCTCCTCCAGCCAGGCCCGGCGGCTGAGCACCACGTTGTTGCGGTTCTTGTCCAGCTCGATGATCTTGGCCTCGATCTCCCGGTTGACGTACGGCTGGAGATCCCGGACCCGGCGCAGTTCCACCAGGGAGGCGGGCAGAAAGCCCCGCAGCCCGATGTCGACGATCAGGCCGCCCTTCACCACCTCGATGACCGGGCCCTTCACCATGCCGCCGGACTCTTTGATGTCCTCGATCCGGGCCCAGGCCCGCTCGTACTGGGCCCGCTTCTTGGACAGGACCAGCCGGCCGTCCTTGTCCTCTCGGGTGATCACCAGCGCCTCGACGATCTCGCCCACCGCCACCACCTCGGAGGGGTCGATGTCGTTGCGGATGGAGAGCTCGCGGGCGGGGATCACGCCCTCGGACTTGTAGCCGATGTCGATGAGGGCCTCGTCCCGGTCCACCCGCATCACCGTGCCCTCGACGATCTGGCCGTCCTCCACCAGCACCATCGACGAGGTGTAGGCCTCCTCGAGGTCGATCCCGTCGAGATCGTCGTCGATGATGGGGCGGGGGATGTAGGTCCCGTCCTCGGCGAACGTCCCCATCGGGACGGTCTGGGTCAGTTCGGCGGTGTCGGTCACGGCGGTTCTTGCGGCTCTCGGTCGGGGTCGGGGGATCGGGGGAGGCCGCCCGGCGGCGGCCCGTTGCGGATGCAACCCGCAGAGGCTACCGGCCCGACCGTCCCGCGGCTCACCGGCCCGGGTTCGTCCCCGGGCGCCAGGCGGGCGCGGCCCGGCAGGCTGGCCCGACGGCTGGCGCGGCCGGCAGGCTCAACCCTTGGCGCCCGCCCAGGTCTCGGCCACCTGCAGGTCGACCTCCAGCGGGACTTTCAGCTCGAAGGCGCCGCCCATGGTGGCCCGAGCCAGCTCCGAGGCGGCCTCCACCTCGGCGGCGGGCGACTCCACGATGATCTCGTCGTGGACTTGCAGCACGATCCGGGAGGCCAGGCCGCCGTCGTGGAGGGCGGCGTCGAGGCGCACCAGGGCCACCTTGAAGATGTCGGCGGCCAGGCCCTGTATCCCGGCGTTCATGGCCTGGCGCTCGCCGGCCTGGCGGATGCGGGCGTTCTGGCTGGCCAGCTCGGGGATCTGGCGGCGGCGGCCGAACAGAGTCTCGGTGTAGCCCTTGCGGCGGGCCTCGGCCACGGTGCGGTCCATGTAGTCGCGCACGGCCGGGAAGGCCTCGAAATAGGCGTCGAGGATCACCGCCGCCTCCTCGGTGGCGATGTTGAGGCGCTGGGCCAGCCCGTAGGCCTCCATGCCGTAGGCCAGCCCGTAGGAGATCATCTTCGCCCTCGACCGCTGCTCCACCCCCACCTCGGCCGGGTCGGCGCCGAACACCCGGGCGGCGGTGGCGGTGTGGATGTCGTCGCCGGCCTCGAAGGCGGCGATCAGCCCCGGATCGGAGGCCAGGTGGGCGATGCAGCGCAGCTCGATCTGGTCGTAGTCGGCCACCAGCAGGCGGCGGCCCTCGGGGGCGACGAAGGCGGTGCGGAACACCCGGCCCCGCTCGGACCGGACCGGGATGTTGTGCAGGTTGGGGGCGTCGGAGCTGAGCCGGCCGGTCCGGGCCACGGTCTGGTTGAAGGTGGCCCTGATGCGGTGGCCTGGCCCCACCTCGGCCAGCAGGCCCTCGCCGTAGGTGGACCGCAGCTTCTCCAGCTCCCGGTAGTCGAGCAGGTGCTCGACCACCGGGTGGGCCTCCCGGAGCCTCTCCAGGGACTGGGCGTCGGTGGAGTAGCCGGTCTTGGTCCGCTTCAGGGGGGTGAGCCCCAGCTCGTCGAACAGGACCTCCCGGAGCTGCTTGGGGGAGTTGAGGTTGAACTCGCGGCCGGCGGCGGCGATCACCGCGGCCCGCATCTCCTCGGTCTCGGCGGCCAGCTCGTCGCGGATGCGGGTGAGGACGGCCGGGTCGACGCCGATCCCGACGTGCTCCATGCGGGCCAGCACCCGCACCAGGGGGGCCTCGACGTCGTCGTGCAGGTCGGCCAGGCCCTGGGCGGCTAGGGCCTCCCGCAGCGGCGCGGCCAGCCGGTCCACCGCCAGGGCGGCCCGGGCGGCCTGGACGGCCGGGGTGGCGGCCGCGGCGTCGAGGTCGAAGTCGAGCTGGCCCGAGGGCGCATCCGATTCGGGCAGCTCCAAGCCGGTGAAGCGGGGCAGCATCTCGGCCAGGTCGTAGCGGTCGCCGGAGGGGTCGAGCAGGTAGGCGGCCAACATGGTGTCCAGGCGCAGGTTCACCGGATCGACGCCCCGATCTACCAGATCGCGCAGGAACGGCTTGGCCCCGTGCATGGCCAACGGCGGACCGCCGGGGCCGAACATCTCGGCCAGGGCGGAAGCTGCGTCGCCGTCGCCGCCGCCGTCCTCGCCGCCGCTGTCGACTAGTAGGCGGCCGGGCACGAACCCGGCCCGGCCCGCGGCGGAGTCGGCCACGAAGGCGAACCCCTCGTCGATCCCGCCGGGCGCGGGCGCCACCGCCAGCAGGCCGGACCCGCCGACTGCGGCCCGCATCCCGGCCGCGGCCTGCGCCGCGGTGTCGAACACCTCGACGGCAGCCTCCAGCACGGCGGCCGGGGCCGAGGGGGCGTCGCCCAGCACCTCGGCCAGCCGGTCGTGCAGGGAGCGGAACTCGAGGAAGTCGAAGAGCTTGCGCACCGCCTCGCGGTCGACGTCACCGGCGGCCAAGTCGGCCAGGCCCACCCCCAGCGGAACATCGCGCACCAGGGTCATCACCTCGGCGTTGGTCCGCACCTGGGCCTCGGCCTCGCCCAGGTTCTGGCGGAGCTTGGGGGTCAGGGAGTCGAGGCCGGCGAAGATGCCGTCGAGGCCGTCGTGCTCGTTGACGAGCTGGGCCGCCCTCTTGTCGCCCACTCCGCCCACGCCGGGCAGGTTGTCGCTGGGGTCTCCCCGCAGAGCGGCGTACTCCACGTAGCGGGCCGGGGCCACGCCGGTGCGCTCGGCGATGCCGGCCTCGTCGTAGAGCGCGTACTCCGACACCCCCCGCTTGTTGTAGAGGACCTTGACGTGGGGGTCCTCCACGAGCTGGTAGGCGTCCCGGTCGCCGGTGACGATGATCACATCGCGGCCGGCGTCGCGGCCCTCGGTGGCCAGGGTGGCGATGATGTCGTCGGCCTCGTAGCCGGCCATCTCCAGGGTGGGCAGGGCCAGCGCGTCGATGACCTCGCGGACCAGGCCCATCTGCTGGCGCAGGATGTCGGGGGCGGCGTGGCGGTTGGCCTTGTAGGTGGCCACCCGCTGGTGGCGGAAGGTGGGCTCGGGCCGGTCGAAGGCCACCGCGATCTGATCGGGCCGGTGGTCCCGCCACAGGTTGATCAGCATCGAGGTGAACCCGTAGACGGCGTTGGTGACCTGGCCCGAGGCGGTGGCCATGTCGGTGGGCAGGGCGAAGAAGGCGCGGTAGGCGAGCGAGTTCCCGTCCACCAGCATCACCGCGGCCACGGGCCCGAATCTAGGCCAGCCTGCGGCGCCGGTTCCCACCGGGCGGGTGCCTGCTAGATCATCCCGCCGTCATCTGGTCGAACGCTTCCCGCCGCCGGGCGGTTCGCCGGGCACCGGGCCCGGCCGTCAGAGCGGGTCAGGGTCCGACGGAGCCGTCGAGGATGTCACCGCTCACGTCGCGCATGGTCCGGCGCTGGGACATGGCCGTGGACTGGATGAACGTGAAGGCGTCCTGCTCGCTCATCTCGTGGTCGTCCATCAGCTTGCCCTTGGCCCGGTCCACCAGCTTGCGGACCTCGAGCCGGTCGGCCAGGTCGGCCACTTGGCCCTCCAGGGCCCGGAACTCCCGGAACCGGGCCAGGGCCAGCTCCACCGCCGGCACCAGATCGTCGGGCTGATAGGGCTTGACCAGATACGACATGGCCCCCGCCTCCCGGGCCGCATCCACCAAGTCCCGCTGGCTGAAGGCGGTGAGGATCACCACCGCCGACCGGCGCTCTGAGGCGATGGCCCTGGTGGCCTCTATGCCGTCCATCCCCGGCATCTTCACGTCGAGGATGGCCACGTCGGGCCGGTGCTCGGCCACCAGCTCCACCGCCTTGTCGCCCCGGCCGGTGTCGGCCACCACGTCGTAGCCCTCGGCCCGCAGGGTCTCGACCAAGTCGAGGCGGATGATGGCTTCGTCCTCGGCCACCACCACCCGAACCGGCGGTCGGGGGGCCGCGTCCTGGTCGGGACGGTCGGGGGCCTCAGACTTCGCGGCTTCGGATGCTTTCACTGTCGGCTCACGGGTAGTCGGGGCCTCACGACTTCGGGCGCTTCACTGCCGACTCACGGGTAGACGGGGCCTCACGACTTCGGGCGCTTCACTGCCAGCTCACGGGTCGTCACTGTCGGCTCACAGGCAGGCGGCTTCACGCCTCGGTGAGCTGGTCGAGCAGGGCGTCCTGATCGGACTCAAGCCGGGCTATGCGCTCCAGGAGGTCGTCGCGGTGGCGCTGCAGGCGCTCGGCGTGGCGGCCCGCCTCGCGGTGCTCGCGCTCGGCCAGCGGGGTCTCCGACACCAGGGCCCGGATGCGGGAGTCCTCGGCCTCGCCGGCCAGCGGGGCGAGCTGCTCCTCGGTGATCCGCAGGTCCTCCCGGAGGCCGCTCAGCCGGCGGCCCACGTCGCGCAGGCGGTGCTCGATCCGGTCCCGGGCCATAACCGCAGTTTAGGCAGCCCTATCAGGCGGCCCTGACGGTCCGACAGCGCAGTCGGTGGAACGGCGGCGGGAGCTGGACTCCGCGACGGCTGGGGCGCAACCGGCGGCCCCGAGTCGGTGCCCGGAGAGGGATTCGAACCCTCACACCCTTTCGGGCGGCGGATTTTGAGTCCGCTGCGTCTGCCAGTTCCGCCATCCGGGCCCGCCCGGCGGGGTTGACCGGGCCGCCGGCCAGCCTAGCCTTGTCCCCCATGCCCGCCGACCGGCGCCAGGCCGGGATCGCATTCACCTGCCCGGGCCAGGGCTCCCAGGCGCCCCAGGGCCGGACCGGGACAGTCCGCCGGTGATCGTCTTCACCTACCCGGGCCAGGGCTCCCAGGCGCCCCAGATGGGACGGGCCTGGGCCGACCACCCCTCGTGGGAGCTGGTGGACGAGGCCTCCGAGGCCTCCGACCGCGACGTGGCCCGCCTGCTGCTCGACGCCGGGGCCGACGAGCTGACCCAGACCCGCAACAGCCAGCTCGCCACCTTCGTCACCTCGATGATCGCCCTCGACGCCGTCGTCCGCCTCGGGGTGGACGGGGCGGGCCACGCCGGCCACAGCCTGGGCGAGTACTCCGCCCTCACCGCGGCCGGGGTGCTCGACTTCGCCAGCGCCGTCCGGCTGGTGACCGAGCGGGGCGACGCCATGCAGGCCGCGGCCGACGAGCGGGAGGGGACCATGGCCGCCGTCCTGGGCCTCGACGACGACGACGTCCGGATCGCCTGCAGCCGGACCGGGGGCGATGTCTGGCTGGCCAACCACAACGGGCCCGGCCAAGTGGTCATCGCCGGCGCCCCCGACGCCATCGACAAGGCGATAGCCATCGCCAAGGAGATGGGGGCCAAGCGGGCCATGGCCTTGCCGGTCGGGGGGGCCTTCCACACTCCGCTCATGGCCCCGGCCCAGGACCGGCTGGCCAAGGCCATCGACCGGGTCGAGTTCCGCAATCCCGTCGGCATGGTGGTCGCCAACGTCGACGGGGCCGAGCACGGCCGGGGCACCGACTGGCCCGACCTGCTGAGCGCGCAGCTCACCAGCCCGGTGAGGTGGCGCCAGACCCTGGCCACCCTGGACGAGGCCGGCTTCACCACCTTCGTGGAGCTGGGCCCGGGCAAAGTCCTCACCGGCCTGGCCAAGCGGGCGGTGAAGGGGGCCCGCCTGCTGAGCGTGTCCGCCCCCAAAGACCTCAACGGGCTGCTGGAGGCGCTGGCCCCCCAGTCCGAGGCTCGGCCCCAGCCGCTAGAGGGGGAGCACCTCTTCGCCACCGAGCGGCTGGTGGTCTCCCCCGCCGCCGGCCTGTTCGCCGCGGCCGGGGATGTCGAGGCGGGGACGGCCATCGGCGTCGGCCACCTGATCGGCCACGTCGGCAGTCAGGAGGTGCGCAGCCCCTTCGCCGGCCAGCTCATGGGGGTGCTGGCCCTGGAGGGAGAGAGGGTTTCGGCCAGCCAGCCCATCGCCTGGCTGAGGGTGTGAGGCGCTGACCGTGCCCCGGTCTTGTCTGCCCCGCCCCTGGCCGAAGGGCGCGCTGGCCTGGCCCCGCTCGCGCCGACCGCGGGTCCGGACGTCTTGACGACTACTCGGGTCGCCCTGGTGACCGGGGGCAACCGCGGCATCGGGCTAGCTACGGCCCGACGGCTCCAGCGGGCCGGGCGGCGGGTGGCCGTCACCTACCGAACCGAGCCGCCTGACGGCGAAGGGGCCGAGGGGCTTCTGGCCGTCCGCTGCGACGTCACCGACGCCGACTCGGTGGATGAGGCGGTCGGCCAGGTGGAGGACTCGCTGGGGCCGGTGGAGATCCTGGTGGCCAACGCGGGCGCCACCCGCGACGGGCTGGCGGTGCGCATGTCCGACGACGACTTCGCCGCGGTGGTGGACACCAACCTCACCGGCGGGTTCCGGGCCGCCCGCCGGGTGATGCGGGGCATGATGCGGGGCCGGTGGGGGCGGATGATCTTCATCTCGTCGGTGGTGGGGATGGCGGGACAGGCCGGCCAGGCCAACTACGCCGCGGCCAAGGCCGGGTTGGTGGGCCTGGCCCGCTCGCTGGCCAAGGAGCTGGCCTCCCGGGGCATAACCGTCAACGCCATCGCCCCCGGGGCCATCGACACTGACATGCTCGGGGCCCTGGGCGCTGAGCAGCTCGCGGCCATCGCGGACCGGGTCCCGCTGGGCCGAATCGGCTCGCCCGAGGAGATAGCCGCGGCGGTGGAGTTCCTGTCGTCGGAGGACGCCGGCTACGTCACCGGTACGGTGCTCACCGTGGACGGCGGCCTGTCCATCGGCTGAACCCGTCCATCGGACTGGAACAGCCCGTCGGCTTAACCTGTCCATCGACTGGAGCAGCCCGTCGGCTGAAGTAGCCTGAAGGGGTCAGCCAGCCCCCGACGTCGGATTGGAGAAGGCGACAGTGAGTGACGAGAACTTCGAGCGCTTCAAGAAGTGCACCGTCGAGGTGCTGGCCGTCGACGAGGGCGACGTGGTGCCCGAGGCCAGCTTCGCCGACGACCTCGAGGCCGACAGCCTCGATCTGGTCGAGCTGGTGATGGCGCTGGAGGAGGAATTCGACGTGAACGTCGACGAGGACGAGCTGGAGGGCGTGACCACGGTCCAGTCCGCCTACGAGCTGATCACCTCGAAGCTGGGATGAGCCGGCGGCGGGTGGCGGTCACCGGCCTGGGGGTCGTCTCCTCGGCCGGAATCGGCGCCGAGGCCTATTTCGACGGGCTGTGCGGGCCGGCGCCGGTGGGTGACCGCCGGATCGACGGCTTCGACCCCGCCCCCTACTTCGACAGCCCCAAGGAGGCCCGCCGGGCCGACCCCTACGTCCAGTACGTGGTGGCCGCCACCGCCGAGGCCGTGGCCCAGGCCGGGGAGATCCAGGCCAACCCGGCCCGGTGCGGCACGCTGATCGGCACCGGCGTGGGCGGCATCACCACCCTGGAGGAGCAGATCGGAGTGCTGCACTCCAAGGGCCCCAAGCGGGTGTCGCCGTTCTTGGTGCCGATGATGATGGCCAACGCCGGGTCGGCCACCCTGTCGATGAAGTACGGCTGGATGGGGCCGTGCGAGAACGTGGCCACCGCCTGCGCGGCCGGCACCCACGCCATCGGCAACGCGGCCCGGCTCATCTCCACCGGCCGCTGCGACATGGTGGCGGCCGGGGGCTCGGAGGCCCCGTTCACCCCCACGGCCACCGCCGGGTTCACCAACATGACCGCCCTGTCCGCCAGCGGGGTGAGCCGGCCCTTCGACATCGACCGGGACGGCTTCGTCATGACCGAGGGCGCGGCGGTGCTGGTGCTGGAGGAATGGGAGATGGCCCGGGCCCGGGGGGCGGCCGTCCTGGGCGAGATCCTGGGCTCGGCCTCCACCGCCGACGCCCACCACATCACCGCCCCCGCCCCCGGCGGCAGCGGCGCCGTCCACTGCATGGAGCTGGCGCTGGAGGACGCGGGCCTGCGGCCCGAGGACATAGTCCACGTCAACGCCCACGGGACCTCCACCGGCCTCAACGACGCGGCCGAGGCGGAGGCGCTGGCCAAGGTGTTCGGCACCTCGCCGGGCCCGCTGGTCACCTCCACCAAGGGGGTGACCGGCCACGGCCTGGGCGCGGCCGGGGCCCTGGAGGCGGCGGCCGTGCTGCTGGCCATGGGCAAGCGCCTGATCCAGCCCACGGCCGGGCTGCGCCAGCTCGACCCCGAGCTGGCCCCCATCCGGGTGGTGACCGGCGAGCCCGAGCCCTGGACGCCGGGCCCGTCCATCTCCAACTCCTTCGGCTTCGGCGGCCACAACGGCACCCTGGTGATAGGCCCCGGCTCAACAGACTGACCAAGCCCTTCGGCATGGCCGCTGACCGTGCCTGCACCGCAGGGATTGGGTCTTGACGGATTTCTAGCTTGGCGTAATGCGTAATAAAGACACGCCGCCCTGAGGCCTGGGCTACTCGGGGTCGGCGATCACGAACAGCAGGTCGCACTCCGCGGCGAGGGCGCCGTCTACTCTGGCTTCGCCGCGGCCTCGGCCCGCCCGGGCCGACAGCTTGGTCATCTCGATGCTCAGCTCGAGGGTGTCGCCCGGTGCGGCCTGGCGGCGGAACCGGGCCTTGTCGATCCCGCCGAACAGGGGCAGGCGCCCGGCGTAGCGCTCGTCGCTGAGCACGGCCACCGCCCCGAGCTGGGCGATGGCCTCGCACATGAGAACCCCGGGCAGAGTGGGGCGGCCCGGGAAGTGGCCGGCGAAGAAATCCTCCTCGCCGGTCAGGCGCCAGCGGCCCGCGGCCCGCCGGCCGGGCTCCAGCTCCGTCACCTCGTCCACGAACAGGAACGGAGGACGGTGCGGGATCACCTCGGCCGGCCGGGGCATCACGGGCCCGCCGCCGGGTCGGTCACCCGTCTCCGGGTCTTGATTTGCTCCGGGGCGGTCAGCCCTTGACCGCGTCCTTGAGCTTGGCCCCGGCGGTGATCTTCACCGCCCGGCTGGCCGGCACCGCGATGGTCTCGCCGGTGCGGGGGTTGCGGCCGGTGCGGGCCGCCCTCTGGACCGACGAGATCTTCATGTAGCCGGTCACGTTGACCTCGTTGCCGTCGGAGATCTCCGAGCAGACGGTGTCCAAGAAGGCACCGAGGCACCGCTCGGCGTCGGCCTGGCTCACGCCGGCCCGCAGGGCCATGGCGTTGACGAGCTCGCGCTTCTTCATTCAAATGCTCCTCTCAGGAGCGGCGCTTCGGGCCGCCCTCAGGGCTTAATGCGACTCGCTCCGGGGCCGCAAGTCAAGTATTTCAAGGATTCAGCGGCGAACGACCACCGACGAGCCGTGGCCGAACAGGCCCTGATTGGCGCTGATGCCCACCCGGGCGCCGTCCACCTGGCGGTCGCCGGCCTGGCCTCGGAGCTGCCACACGAGCTCGCACACCTGGGCGATGGCCTGGGCCGGCACCGCCTCGCCGAAGGCGCCCAGGCCGCCGCTGGGGTTGACCGGGAGGCGGCCGCCCAGAGCGGTGTCGCCGTCGCGCAGCAGGCGCTCGGCCTGGCCCGGTCCGCAGAACCCGAGCTGCTCGTACCAGTCGAGCTCCATGGCCGTGGACAGGTCGTACACCTCGGCCACGTCCACGTCGTCGGGGCCGAGCCCGGCCTCGGCGTAGGCGCGGGCCCCGATCGACTCCTTGAACGAGGGGCCGGGCTCGGCGCCGGGCGGGACCGAATCGCCGGCCAGGTAGGGCAGGTCGATGGTCGGGTCGGGGTAGGCGGGCGACACGGTGGCCACGGCCGCCACCCGCACCGGGTCGGCACAGCCCCGGGACCGGGCGTAGTCGAGCGACGACACCACCAGCGCCGCCCCCCCGTCGGAGGTGGTGCAGATGTCGAGGAGCCGCAGCGGGTCCGACACCACCGGGCTGGCCCGCACGTCGTCCAGCCCGAACTCCTTGGTGAACCGGGCTCGGGGGTTGGCCGCGCTGTGGCGGGAGTTCTTCACCTTCACCAGGGCGAAGTCGTCGGTGGTGGCGCCGTGGAGCTCCATGCGGCGCCGGGCGTGGAGCCCGAAGTACACCGGGTTGGTGGCCCCGACCAGGCGGAAGCGCAACCAGTCGATGTCGTCGGGGCGGTCGCCGGCGTTGGGGGCCAGAAAGCCCTTGGGGGTGGTGTCGGCCCCCACCACCAGAGCGACGTCGCAGGCCCCCGACAGGATCTGGCCCCGGGCCGTCTGCAGGGCCGAGGACCCCGAGGCGCAGGCCGCGTAGGTGCTGGCCAACTGGGCGCCGGTGAACCCCAGGGCCCGGGCGAAGGTGGACCCGGCCACATACCCCGGATACCCGCACCGCACCGTGACCGCGCCCGACACGAAGGAGACCTCCGAGTAGTCCACCCCCGCATCAGCCAGCGCATCCCGAGCAGCCGCCACCCCATACTCCACAAAGTTGCGCCCCCACTTCCCCCAAGGATGCATCCCCACCCCCAGCACCGCGATCTCATCCATCCTCAGCCCCCGCTCTCGACCGGGCGCCATTTGTAGACCAGGTACTCGTGTTCGTCGTCGGAGTACAAGACGTCGAGCACAAGCTCCATCTCCATGCCCACCTCCAAGTCGTCAGGAGTAACCCCGGCGGGGCACTGGCCCAGCACCACCATCTGCTCCGCCTCCAGCTCCACCGCGGCGATGGTGATGGGCTCGTACGGCTCGGCGGCCGGGACGAACGGCGGGGGCGGCTGGTAGTGGCTGGTGGTGTAGGACCAGACCCGGCCCCGGCGGCTCAGCAGCACCTCCTCGAGGTCGACCGGGCCGACCGACGGGTCGGCGCCGGCGGCGTGGCGGGGGAAGAAGTACGACCCGGCGCCGGGGACCCGGCCCCCGATCAGATGTGGCTCGGCCTCGTCGAGGGTGAACAGCCCCTCCACCGCCGCCACCCGAGTCTTGGCCACCGGCTCAGGCTATCGGAGCCCCTCCCCGGCTCGCCGCGGGCCGAACTCTCGCACAGCGACCCCTCCCGCCATCACAGGCTGTCCCGGCGGCACCTCTTCCCGGTGTCGCGGCCTGCCCGGCGGCGGGTCGCGGCCTGAGGCCCGCTACCGTCGCGGCCATGGCCTCCTCCGTGTCCTCATTCGACGACTACCCCGTCCACCAGACCTCCGAGTTCGTCCGCCATCCGGCCACCTCGGACCGCAACTTCTACGACCGCTACTACTTCAACCTGCACTCCTCGTCGGACGAGTACTTCGCGGTCATGGGACTGGGCCAGTACCCCAACCTGGGGGTGACCGACGCATTCTGCGCCCTCGCCCGGGACCGGACCCAGCGGATCGTGAGGGCCAGCCGGCCCCTGGAGGACCGGGCCGACCTCTCGGTGGGCCCCCTCCGGGTCGAGATGATCGAGCCGCTGCGGAAGCTGCGGGTGATAATCGAGCCCAACGAGTCCGGGGTGGCCATGGACGTGACCTGGACCGGCGCCATCGAGGCGTTCGAGGAGCCCCGCCAGTATCTGCGGACCCGGGGGGCGGTGATCTTCGACACCCAGCGGTTCGCCCAGCTCGGACGGTGGGAGGGAACCCTGGCCGTGGACGGCGACGAGATGGCGGTTACGCCCGACCGCTGCGGCGGCAGCCGGGACCGGTCCTGGGGGGTGCGGCCGGTGGGCGAGAAGCAGCCCGACGGCATCCGCCTCACCACCCCGACCATGGCCGGCATGTGGAACTACATGCCCGCCGACTTCGGCGACCACTCCATCGTCTACATGTGCCACGAGAAGCCCGACGGCCGCCGGGAGCTGGAGGAGGCGGTGCGGGTGTGGTCGGACCCGGACCGGCCCCACGACTGGCTGGGCCGGCCCGAATGGCGCCACGACACCGTCGCCGGCACCCGGCTCCTGGCCGGCTCGACCATCTCCTTCCCCGACGCCCCCGACGGGCCCTTCGAGATGCGGGTCACCCCCCTGCTGGCCAACTTCGTCAGCATCGGCACCGGGTACGGGATCGACGAGGACTGGCGCCACGGCATGTGGCAGGGCGAGGAGCCGGTGGTCCAGGCCCTCGCCTTCGACGTGGAGGAGATCCGGGGTCTGGCCCAGTACGGGCTGGTCGACTCGGTGGCCCGGTTCGACTACGACGAGCCCGCCCGCGGCCCCCAGGAGGGCTACGGCCTGTACGAGCACGGGTTCTTCGGGCCGTTCCCCCAGCTCGGGCTGACCGAGCGGGGCGACCTGTTCGGCTGACGGCAAGACCCTGCCGGATCGTCTCGACCTGTTTCGGCTGACGGCAAGGGCCGGGCCGCCCGCGGGACCCACCCCGAGGGGCTGTTAGCATCTCCGGCGGCCATGGCTGACGCTCGACTCACTCTGGACGACCTGAGGGCCCGGCGAGACTTCCAGGGCCGCCACATCGGGCCCACCGACGCCGAGATGGCCGAGATGCTGTCGGTGGTCGGGGTGGCCGACATGGACGAGCTGATCGACCGCACCGTGCCCGACGACGTCCGCCAGCGCGACCCGCTCGACCTGCCCCAACTCGGCCCCCGCCAGACCGACTACGACGAGCTCAGGGCCATGGCCCGGGCCAACCGCCGGGTCACCTCGATGATCGGGATGGGCTACCACCAGACCATCACCCCGGCGGTGATCCGCCGCAACGTCTTCGAGAACCCCGGCTGGTACACGGCCTACACCCCCTACCAGCCCGAGATCTCCCAGGGCCGCCTGGAGGCGCTGCTCAACTACCAGACCATGGTGGCCGAGCTGACGGCCACCGACATCGCCAACGCCTCCCTGCTCGACGAGGCCACCGCCGCGGCCGAGGCCATGACCCTGATGCACCGGGTGAGCCGGGGCCGCCGGGGCGACCGCCTGGTGGTGGACGCCGACTGCCACCCCCAGACCATCGCGGTGGTGGCCGCCCGGGCCGAGCCGGTGGGCCTGGAGGTCGTCGTCGGCGACCCGGCCGCGGCCGACCTCGACGGCGCCTTCGGCCTGCTGGTCCAGTACCCCGGCACCACCGGGGCCATCGGCGACCTGCGGGCCGTCATCGAGCGGGCCCACGCCGCCGGGGCGCTGGTGACCGCGGCCGCCGACCCGCTGGCCCTGTGCGTGCTGACCCCGCCCGGAGAGATGGGCGCGGACGTGGTGGTGGGCTCGACCCAGCGCTTCGGCGTGCCCATGAGCTTCGGCGGGCCCCACGCCGCCTACATGGCCGTGCGCCAGGAGTATCAGCGGTCGCTGCCGGGGAGGCTGGTGGGGGTGTCGGTGGACGCGGCCGGCCGGCGGGCCCTGCGCCTGGCCCTGCAGACACGGGAGCAGCACATACGCCGGGAGAAGGCCACGTCCAACATCTGCACCTCTCAGGTGCTGCTGGCGGTGATGGCGTCGATGTACGCCATCCACTACGGCCCCGAGGGCCTGGCCACCATCGCCCGACGGGTCAACCGCCTAGCCGCCATCCTGGCCCAGGGGCTGCGCGACAGCGGCGTCGAGGTGGTCCACGACCACTTCTTCGACACGGTGTGCGCCCGGGTGCCGGGCCGGGCCGACAAGGTGATCGCCGTGGCCCTGGCCGAGGGGGTGAACCTGCGCCGGGTGGACGCCGACACGGTGGCGGCCAGCCTGGACGAGACCACCACCGGGGCGGAGGTGGAGACGGTGTGGCGGGCCTTCGGGGCCGCGGCCGACGTCGACGCCTTGGACGCCGCCGTCGCCGACCCCCGGCCCGAGCCCTACCGGCGGACCACGCCGCCGGTGTCGCACCCCGTCTTCTCGGCCTGCCGCAGCGAGACGGAGCTGGTGCGCTACATGCGCCGGCTGGTCAACCGCGACATCGCCCTGGACCGCTCCATGATCCCGCTCGGCTCGTGCACCATGAAGCTCAACGCCGCCATCGAGATGGAGCCGGTGAGCTGGCCCGAGCTGGCCGACATCCACCCCTTCGCCCCCCTGGACCAGACCGCGGGCTACCAGTTGATGATCGACCAGCTCGAGCGGTGGCTGGCCGAGATAACCGGCTACGCGGCGGTGTCGCTGCAGCCCAACAGCGGCGCCCAGGGCGAGCTGGCCGGCCTGCTGGCCATCCGGTCCTACCACCGGAGCCGGGGCGAGCCCCGGCGCACGGTGTGCCTGATCCCGGCCTCGGCCCACGGCACCAACGCGGCCAGCGCGGTGATGGCCGGGATGCGGGTGGTGGTGGTGGACTGCGACGACATGGGCAACGTCGACGTGGACGACCTGAAGCGCAAGGCCGTCGACCACAGCGACGAGCTGGCCGCCCTGATGATCACCTACCCCTCCACCCACGGGGTGTTCGAGGCCGCGGTGCGCCACATCTGCGACGTCGTCCACGAGCACGGCGGGCAGGTGTACCTGGACGGCGCCAACCTCAACGCCATGGTCGGGCTGGCCCGGCCCGGCCGGTTCGGGGCCGACGTGGGCCACGTCAACCTGCACAAGACCTTCTGCATCCCCCACGGCGGCGGCGGGCCGGGGGTGGGGCCGGTCGGCGCGGCCGAGCACCTGGCCCCGTTCTTGCCCAACCATCCCCTGGCCCCGGTGGCCGGCCCGCCCACCGGGCCGGGGCCGGTGGCGGCCGCCCCCTGGGGCTCGGCGGGGATACTGGCCATCCCCTGGATGTTCATACACATGATGGGGGCCGAGGGGCTGCGCCGGGCCACCGAGGCGGCCATCCTCAACGCCAACTACGTGGCCACCCGCCTCCGGGAGGCCTACCCGATCCTCTACACCGGGGCCGAGGGGTTCGTGGCCCACGAGTGCATCATCGACGTCCGGGGCCTGCGCGACGAGTCCGGCGTCACCGTCGACGACCTGGCCAAGCGGCTCATCGACTACGGCTTCCACGCCCCCACCATGTCGTTCCCGGTGGCCGGGACGCTGATGATCGAGCCCACCGAGTCGGAGGGCAAGGCCGAGCTGGACCGGTTCTGCGACGCCATGCTGGCCATCCGGGCCGAGGCCGACCGGGTGGGCCGGGGCGAGTGGCCGGCCGACGACAACCCCCTGGTGAACGCCCCCCACACCTCCAGCGACGTGACCGCCGACCGGTGGACCCACCCCTACACCCGGACCGAGGCCGCCTACCCGGAGGCGTGGCAGCGCGAGAACAAGTACTGGCCGCCGGTGAGCCGGATCGACGGGGCCTACGGCGACCGCAACCTGGTCTGCAGTTGCCCGCCCGTCGGGGACTACGCCGCCGAGGGCGCCCCTGCGGCGCCCGGCGGCGGCGGCTGAGGCGGCCGGGCGAGGCGGAGGAGCCGATGGTCGACGCCACCGTGGAGCGGGACGGCCCGGTGATGGTCGTCACCATGAACCGGCCCCAGCGGATGAACGCCCTCACCGGGGCCATGCTGATCCGGATGTACGACGCCTACGAGGAGGCGTCGCGCGACCCGGGCGTGCGCTGCATCGTGGTCACCGGCGCGGGCGGCAACTTCTGCGCGGGCGCCGACCTGCGGGCCATGGCCGGCGACCCGGGCGACGGCGACCCGCTCGACACCCGGGCCCGCATGGCCGACGACCCCGACGTCGTCTACAAGGGGCTGTTCCGCCACTACCGGCCGACCAAGCCCATCGTGGCCGCGGTGGAGGGGGCGGCCATCGCCGGGGGCACCGAGCTCCTGCAGGCCATGGAGATCCGGGTGGCGGGTCGGTCGGCCCGCTTCGGGGTGAGCGAGGCCCGCTGGTCGCTGTACCCGCTGGGGGGCTCCGCGGTGCGCCTCCCCCGCCAGATTCCCTACACCGAGGCCGCCGAGATCCTGCTCACCGGCAAGCACCTGACCGCGGACGAGGCCCTGCGCATCGGGCTGATCGGCCATGTGACCGACGACGGCGCCGCCCTGGAGAAGGCCCTGGAGATCGCCCATGCGGTGGCGGCCAACGGACCGCTGGCCGTGGCCGCCATAACCCGGACCCTGCACGAGTGCGACGGCATGGAGCTGGAGCAGGCCCTCGCCCACGAGTGGGACTACGGCCGGGCCGTGTTCGACTCCGCCGACGCCAAAGAGGGCCCGCGGGCCTTCAAGGAGAAGCGCCCGCCCAACTTCACCGGCACCTGACCGGCAGCCGTAGGATTGCCGCGATCCCGAATCGAGCCAGTGCTTATGCCCCCTTCCCCCGACGATATGCGCAGCCTCTCTCTCCTGTCGGTCGTCATACCATGCTACAACGAGGAGATGGTCATCCGCGAGATGCATGACCGCCTTCTTGCCGCCCTCGATAAAGTCCCAGAAACTGACCTTGAAATCCTCTACGTAGACGACGGAAGCCGCGATTCCACGCTGGACATTCTCCGAGAATTGCAGCGCAATGATCAGCGGGTCAGGATCGTCTCTTTTGCCCGCAATTTCGGCCAGCAGACAGCTTTGACGGCCGGAATAGCGAGTGCCTCCGGCGACGCCGTAGTCCTCATCGACGCGGACCTTCAAGATCCTCCTGAAGTCATATTAGAGATGCTAGAGCGCTGGCGACAAGGCACTAACATAGTCTACGGGCTGCGTTCTGAACGCGAAGGCGAATCTTGGCTGAAGATCTGGACTTCCAATCTATTCAATCGTGCCGTAAATCGCGCCACCAACCTTCATGTTCCGTTCGGCGTAGGAGAATTTTGCCTCATAGACCGCCGCGTGGTGGATATTTTATTGGAAATGCCGGATTACCAGGGCTCCGTCATGCGCATGAGAGTGGCCTGGACGGGCTTTGATTATGAGATGGTTCCATACAAGCGACTGGCACGGTTTGCAGGGAATACGAAGTATCCCTTTAGGAAACTGGTCTCAATGGCCGCCGATTCGATCTTATCTTTCTCCTTAATCCCTCTTCGAATGATTACTCGGGTAGGATATCTATCTTTAGGACTTGCAATTCTGGGTGCTATTTCCACTCTCATTGTTCGTCTCTTCACCAGTACCTGGGTGTCCGTCTGGGCGATGCTTTCCATCCTTGTGTTAGCTTTGGGTAGTATGCAACTCATTCTTATAGGCCTAGTGGGCGAATATCTAGGGCGCATCTACATCGAAGTAAAGCAGCGCCCGCTCTTTGTGATCAAAGAGCGCCTAGGGTTCGCCCCTGGGCGCGACGCCGAATAGTCAGACATTGCGCCGCTTCGACCTGCTCGTGATCGGGGCCGGGTCGGGCAACTCGGTCATCGGGCCCGAACACGACGACTGGGACATCGCCGTCATAGAGCAGAACCTGTTCGGCGGCACCTGTCTGAACGTGGGGTGCATCCCGTCGAAGATGTACGTCTACCCGGCCGAGCTGGCCGAGCTGGCCTCGTCCGGCCCCCGGCTGGGGGTGGCCACCCGCTTCGACGGCGCCGACTGGGCCGCCATCCGGGACCGGATCTTCGGCCGCATCGACCCCATCGCCGCGGCCGGCCGCCAGTACCGCATCGACGGGCCCAACGTGACCGTGTACGAGGGAACGGCCCGCTTCGTCGGCCCCCGACAGGTGGAGGCGAACGGCGAGGCCATGACGGCCGACCGCATCGTGATGGCGGCCGGGGCCCGCCCGGCCCGGCCCGACATCGCCGGCCTGGAGGACTGCGGCTACCACACCTCCGACACCATCATGCGCGTCGAAGCCCGCCCCGAGCGCCTGATCGTGCTGGGGGGCGGCTACATCGCGGCCGAACTGGGGGGCGTGCTGGGCGCCTTCGGGTCCGAGGTCGTCTTCGTCATCCGGGGCGACGGCTTCCTGCGCAACGAGGACGACGACATCAAGGCCCGGTTCACCGAGGCCTACCGGCGCCGGTTCGAGGTGATGACCCGCACCCGGGCGGTATCGGCCGCCCGGGACGGCGAAGAGGTCGTGCTGGAGGTCGTCAGCGAGAGCGACCGGGGCCCGATCCGGCGCCTCATCCGGGGCGACGCGCTGCTGGTGGCCGCGGGCCGCATCCCCAACAGCGACACCCTCGACGCGGCCGCCTCGGGCATCGAGGTGGACGGGTCCGGGTACGTAGTCACCGACCGGCACTGCCAGACCAGCCTCGAGGGGGTGTGGGCCCTGGGCGACATCGCCAACCCCGTCCAGCTCAAGCACGTGGCCAACCACGAGGCCCGGGTGGTGCGCCACAACCTGACCCACCCGGACGACCCGATCGCCGTCGACCACCGCTTCATCCCCCACGCCGTGTTCGGGAACCCTCAGATCGCCGCGGTCGGTCTCACCGAGCGGGACTGCCGCCGCCGAGGCTTCGAATACGTGAGCCACGTCCAGCCCTACGGCTCGGCCGCCTACGGCTGGGCCATGGAGGACACCGACAGCGCGGTGAAGGTGATCGCCGACGCCGGGACCCGCCGGCTCCTGGGGGCCCACATCATCGGCCCCCAAGCCTCAACGCTCATCCAGCAGCTCATCCAGGGCATGCACTTCGGCCTGACCGTCGACGAGATGGCCCGCGGCCAGTACTACATCCACCCCGCTTTGAGCGAGGTGGTGGAGCAGGCCCTGCTGGAACTCTGAGCAGTTGGCCCGCGCCGGGTCCGAACAGCGGCCGGGGCCACTTTGACAGCGCCGCCTGAGCACAGCGAGGACACTGCGCCGCCGCGGGCGGCCAGAGCCGGGACCGTATGCTCAGGCCATGACCAGCACCTTCGGCACCCTGTTTCGGGTCACCACCTTCGGTGAGTCCCACGGCGGCGGCGTGGGCGCGGTCATCGACGGCTGCCCGCCCCGGCTGGCCCTGGACGAGGCCGACCTCCAGGCCGACCTCGACCGCCGCCGCCCCGGCCAGAGCAGGCTGACAACTCAGCGCGACGAGCCGGACGCGGTCGAGATCCTCTCCGGCGTCTTCGCCGGCCACACCACCGGCACCCCCATCGCGGTGCTGGTCCGCAACGCCGACGCCGACACCGGCGCCTACGAGCACCTCCGCGACGTCTACCGGCCGTCGCACGCCGATTTCACCTACGACGCCAAGTACGGGTTCCGCAACTGGGCCGGCGGGGGCCGGGCCTCGGCTCGCGAGACCGTGGGCCGGGTGGCGGCTGGCGCGGTGGCCCGCAGGCTGTTGTCCGAAGCGGCCGGAGTGGAGGTGCTGGGCTGGGTGCAGGCCGTACACGACATCGACGCGGCCGTCGATGCGGGCGCGGTCACCCGGGCCGAAGTGGAGGCCGGACCCACCCGCTGCCCCGACCCCGACGCCGCCGCCCGCATGGCCGACGCCATCGAGCGGGCCCGGCGCGACGGCGACTCGCTGGGGGGGGTGGTGCAGTCCGTGGCCCGGGGCGTGCCCGCCGGGTTGGGCGAGCCGGTGTTCCACAAGCTGGAGGCCGATCTGGCCGGGGCGCTGCTGTCGCTGCCCGCGGCCAAGGGCTTCGAGATCGGCAGCGGCTTCGCCGGGACCCGCCTCACCGGCCTGGCCCACAACGACCCCTTTGAAGCCGAGGGGGGCCGGGTCCGCACCGCGGCCAACCGCTCCGGCGGTATCCAGGGCGGCATCTCCAACGGCGCCGACATCGTGGTGCGAGTGGCGTTCAAGCCCACCGCCACCATCGCCTCCGAGCAGCAGACGGTCACCCGGTCCGGCGACCCCACCACCCTGGCCGCCCGGGGGCGCCACGACCCGTGCGTGCTGCCCCGGGCCGTTCCCATGGTGGAGGCCATGGTTCTGCTGGTGCTGGCCGACCACTGGCTCCGCCAGCAAGCCGTGGATGTGCTGCCAGCCCTCCCCGACCGCCCCTGAGCGGATCGATCCATTTCTAGCGGTGAAAGCGATTCCGAGAAATCGATCGTCGGTGTCGCCGACAAATATCGAACTGCCCCTGTCGCACCGATTGTCGATCATTTATCTGGCCGTGCCGGCGGTTGTCTGGCTGGTGGGCTGGTTTGAATGGTGGTTCGGCTTTCCGCTAGCCGCTCTACTGACCGCTGGTTTATGGAAGTCCTTATCCGGTTCATGGCGAATATCGTTGTCCTTGCCGGTAATGGTTTCGTTGCTGGCAGCATTGGCCTGGCTGTTACTTACTCCGGTCGGCGGATTATGGGAGAAATCACCAGACTTTTACGCTCAATTCACCGTAATACTTGATATGGGGCGGGGGGACGGATGGCCGACTTATCTGACTGACTTTTTGTACGACGATCCGCCTTTGCTGAGCTACTATATAGGCTGGCATATAGTTCCGGGGTTGGTTGGCAGATGGCTCGGACCGGAAGCTATCAGTTGGGCTTTGCCGCTCTGGACTTGGATCGGCATCGGGTTGATGATTACGTTGTTCACTAGAGGCTTGCAGACAATCAGGGCTTCACTGATCGCCATAACAATCCTTATATTCTTTAGCGGCATGGACATGGTAGAGCATATAATTCATCAGGGTCCTTTTGGCGCTCTCGAATTAGCGCTTGACCGGTTGCGCATCCGTAACAGTACGTTGGAGTGGTCATCCCATACTCCAACCTTTAGGCATGTAGATTCTGAGTATTTCTCAAATTCAAGAGTCATGTGGTGGTCCCCGCATCATCTCATTCCCGGTGGACTGATATCCTTGATCATCATTGGGTCACGTCACCAGCCGCGCTTCGCTGCGGTCAGCGGCCTGATATTGACGATATGCCTGTTCTGGTCACCGATCGTCGCCGTGGGGTCGTTACCTCTAGTCGCGGCTCTAGCCATCAGGCAAGGCGTTAGACCTTTCTTGGCATGGCCTAATCTAGCGGCAGCACCACCGATCATCGGTCTGATCACGCTCTACTTCCTGAGCAATGATGTAGTCGCCCATAGCGGTTGGCTGTGGCAATATTACACTACTCACCGGCAAATGCTAATTGACCTACTATCACTTTATCTTACAGAGTTTTTCTTACTTGCTTTATTCTTATATATGGTGGAGCGCCGAATTATTAAAGATCCTATATTTGTAGCCTGTTTGGTCGTACTATTTGTGGCTCCATGGTTTGTGTATGGATCAGTTTCTGATCAGCACTATATTATCACACGAGGCACCATGTCGGTGCTGATTGTACTATCTTACTACGGCTCACGTGCTGTTACAGGTCGATTGCCAGAAACGGCAAGTAACTCTGCATTATTTTCGTCGGTGTCCCCTCGATGGTTGTACGCATCACTGATAGTAGTACTCGCTATCGGAGTGATCTCACCCATATTCGTTTTTCTTAACACTACCAACCGGCCTTACGAAAGACCATACTCCTTATATGACCAAACCGAGAGAACAACATTGGCTTATCATGACCCTAATGCGGTCTCTGAGAGAGTAACAACAACCGTCCCAAGATTACTTCAGACGATCCTACGAGACCATGACCAGAAAGGGTTGCCAATCGGAGAGCCTATCATCCGCTCTAAATACGATGTCTACCTGCAAGAAGAAGCTGGCATGTTGGTATACTTGAAGGGAAACTGTATCCGAAAATCGGAGAGAGGCGTCAGATTCTTGGTTCGCATTTATCCGGTCAACGGCAACGATTTGCCAATAAACCGCATACAAGCTGGATATGAAATCAAAGATGGCGTGGATGTTTTTCCTGATTACAGGGGTTTTCCTGACTACAGAGGAAAGAACGACTGCATCAGAATCTTCGGTCTGCCCAACTATGAGATCGACCGCATCGTCGTCGGACAGTATACTCCCTACTTGGGCACTCAATGGGCGATAGAGTACAGATTCAGCTACCTTAAGCCTGTTAATCACATCCACCGCTACGACCCCGACGTCTACCAGCCCTATAGCTTCTACTACCAGATCGCCGCGGACGAAGAGCCCATAATCGACTCCGTTTTCAAAGTCCACCTGGCTGACCTCCATCAAAAGACGCTGCTTTACACAAAAGAAACTTGCACTCCACAAGACACCCGAACCTCCTTCTTCTTGCACATCACCCCCGAAAACCTCGACAACCTCTCCGATAACCGCCGACAATCAGGCTTCGATAACTACGACTTCCGCTTCAAGGATCAAGGCATCACATACCAGGGCAGATGCTTAGCCCTAATCCCCATCCCCGACTACCCTATCGCCAGCATCCGATCCGGCCAATTCAACCCCGACACCAACCACATTCTCTGGCAACAAGAAACTGCCATCAACAGATGAACACTGAAACTCCCCGAGCAACTAGCGAAGTGACGCCTCAAAGGCGGTCCGGGTCAATCCCATTCTTCGGGCAGAAGGTGGCACCTGCTGGAGGGGAGGGCGGTTTGCCGTTGTCGCATCGCTTGTCGATCGTTTATTTAGCGGTGCCGGTGGTTGTTTGGCTGGTGGGCTGGTTTGAGTGGTGGATGGGGTTTCCGATGGCGGGGTTGTTAGTCGCTGGCCTGTGGAAATCTTTATCGGGCTCGTGGCGAGTGTCGTTGTCTTTGCCATTGCTGGCTTCGCTGCTGGCCGCACTGGGATGGGTGTTGGTCACTCCGACAGGTGGCCTGTGGAGCTTCTCCCAAGATCTGCATATGCAGTATGCCACTTTGTTGGATATGGGTCGAGGAGGGTGGCCAACATATCTAACAGATCATCGGCATGGCGATCCGCCTTTGTTAGCTTATTATCTAGGCTGGCACATGGTTCCGAGCCTGGCTGGCCGATGGCTGGGCCTCGCGGCATTGGGCTGGGCGGTGCCGGTTTGGACCTGGATCGGCGTTGGGTTGATAGCCGCGGTGCTCACCCGGGGCCTGACCACGGTGCGGGCCGCGCTTTTGGCGGTGGCGGTCCTGGTGTTCTTCAGCGGTGCAGACATCTTGGAACACGTGTTGCGGCTGGGGCCCTACGACACAGTAGAGTTGATATCGGACAGACTGCGCCGCGGCTCCCATCTGGAATGGGGCGGTCACATCGTGGGGCCGAACGCCAAGAATCTGGAATATCAACCGAGCACGATCATATTTTGGCTTGCTCCGCACCACTTCATCTCCGGTGGGCTGGGTGCGCTGGTCATCTTGAGGTCGTGTCGACGGCCGGAGTTGGCCGCGGTCAGCGGCCTAGTGGTGGTGATTTGCGCGTTCTGGTCACCGATCTCTGCGGTTGGGCTACTGCCGCTGATGGCAGTTATGGCCATCTCTCAAGGCGTGCGACCTTTTCTCAGATGGCCCAATTTATTGGCCGCGCCGCCGCTGGCTGGCCTTATAGGATTATATCTTAACAGCAACGACGCCGAAACCAACTGGGGCTGGCTGCCCCGCCATTACGACAGCGCCGCGGAGATGCTGGCCGACTTGATCCCGCTCTATGCGGCTGAGGTGGCCCTAGTGGTCCTAGTGCTGTGGCTGACCGACCGCCGATTGGCCAAAGAGCCCGCCTTCATCGCCAGCTTGGCCGTGTTGGCGGTCGCCCCCTGGATCACCTACCGCATCAACCAGACCCATGATGTCATGTTGCGCCTTGCGACACCCGCGCTGATCGTGCTCACCTACTACGCCGCCCGGGCCCTGCTCAGCCAACTGCCCGAACCCGTCTCCGGCACCTTCTCGCCGCCACCGCGGCGGCCGCGCCGGCGGTGGTACGCCGCACTGGTGGCCGTACTGTGCGTAGGGGCCGCCACCCCCACCTTCACGCTGTTGAACTCAAACAACAGGGACTACAGCCCCTACGGGCAGACCCACAAGATCCTGCTGGCGAACAATCAGTTGAACAGAGACTACCGCCCAAGAATCGCGACGTCTGTCCCGAGATGGCTTCAGACGATCCTGCGGGACCACGACCAGAAAGGGCTGCCGACCAGAGAGCCGATCATCAGCTCCAAATACGATGTCCACTTACACGAACAAGCCGACTTGTTGGTATATCTGAACCGGGATTGCGACCTTGGGTCAGAGAGGCCCATCAGGTTCTTTCTGCATGTCCAGACTCAACAAAATCGTTGGAGAGTCTGGTCCCACCGCCGAGACAGCAGCGACTGTGCGAGCACTCTCAGTTTGCCTGACTATGACATCGACCGCATCGTCATCGGCCAATACACCGCAAACATGGGCATCCTATGGGCGGCAGAATACCGATTAAATGACCCCAAACCAGTCCATTATCTGCACTCTGATGCGTACCAGCCCTACAGCTTTTATTACCAGATTACTGCGGATGAAGAGCCTCTAATTAGCTCCGTTTTCAACGTACATTGGGCCCGACTCCACGAACCTATGCTCATCTACACTAAAGAACCTTGTATTCTGCAAGACACCAGAACCCCCTTCTTCTTGCACATCATACCCGAAAACCCCGACGACCTCCCCGAGAGCCGCCGACAGTCGGGCTTTGACAACCACGACTTCCACTTCAACGACCTAGACAAGACACACAGCAACAGATGCCTAGCCATCATCCCCCTCCCTGACTACCCCATCGCCAGCATCCGAACCGGCCAGTTCAACCCCGACACCGACCACACCCTCTGGCAACAAGAAACTGACACCAGCCCATGAATACCAAACAACTGCAAGGATTCGATAAAACGCTGTTGATGGGACGGTCGGCTGAGCTTTCTACCGAAGGGATCGCGCCTTCAACGGGGAGCGGGTTGCCGTTGTCGCATCGGTTGTCGATCGTTTATCTGGCGTTGCCGATGGTTGTTTGGCTGGTGGGCTGGTTGGAGTGGTGGGCGGGGTTGTCGATGGTGGGGTTGCTGGCTGCTGGTCTGTGGAGGTGCCTGTCGGGTTCGTGGCGAGTGTCGTTGTCTTTGCCGTTGCTGGCTTCGCTGCTGGCCGCACTGGGATGGGTGTTGGCCACCTCGGTCGGCGGTCTGTGGGGCCTGTCGCATGATCTGAAGTTTAATCATACGGTTTTATTGGACATGGGGCGGGGTGGTTGGCCGACTTATATGACCGATTATCTGCACGGCGATCCGCCTTTGTTGGCTTATTATCTGGGCTGGCATATGGTGCCGGGCCTGGCCGGCCGTTGGCTGGGCCCCGAGGCTCTGAGCTGGGCGGTGCCGGTTTGGACTTGGATCGGCGTCGGGTTGATGGCCGCGGTGCTCACCCGGGGACTGACCACGGTGCGGGCCGCGCTTTTGGCGGTGGCGGTCCTGGTGTTCTTCAGCGGCGCAGACGCCTTCGAGTACGTGTTGCGGCTTGGGCCCCTCGACGCCGCTGAGACGATGCTGGACAGGCTGCGCCACAACATGCAGCTTGAATGGCCCGACTCCACTGTGACCAAGCATCTGGAGTACCAGTCCAACACGGCGACCCTGTGGCATTCACCGCATCATTTCATACCCGGCGGGCTGTCGGCGCTGGTCATCGTGGGGTCGCGCCGACGGCCAGAGCTGGCCGCGGTCAGCGGTCTGTTGGTGGTGATCTGTCTGTTCTGGTCGGCGTTCTCCGCGGCAGGGCTGTTGGCTCTGGTGGCGGCCATGGCCGTCACCCAAGGTGTGCGGCCTTTCCTCAGATGGCCCAACCTGGTGGCCGCGCCAGCGCTGGGAGCCCTTATGGGGCTGTATCTCAGCAGCAACGACACCGAACCCAACTGGGGCTGGCTGCGCCGCCATTACGACAGCGCTGCGCAGATGCTGGCTGATCTGGCCCCGCTCTATGCAGCCGAGATCGCCCTGGTGGCCCTGGCGCTGTGGCTGACTGACCGCCGATTGGCCAAAGAGCCCACCTTCATCGCCAGCGTGGCCGTGCTAGTGGCCGCCCCCTGGATCACCTACCGCTTCTACCTGAACCATGACGTCATGTTGCGCCTGTCGGTGCCCGCGCTGATCGTGCTCACCTACTACGCCGCCCGGGCCGTGCTCAGCCGACTGCCCGAACCCGCCGCCGACGCCTTTTCGCCGCCACCCCCGCGGCCGCGCCGACGGTGGTACGCGGCACTGGTAGCCGTGCTGTGCGTGGGGGCCGCCACCCCCGCACTGGCGCTGTTGACCTCGACCAACCGGGATTTCAACCCCTATGGAGAAACCCACAAGACCCTGATGACAGACAACCTGGCTCCCCATGTGCCCAACCTGATACCCGAAAGGACCGCCTCGGCCGTGCCGGGGTTGCTGCAGACGATCCTACGCGACCACGACGAAAAAGGACTGCCGACCGGAGAGCCGATCATCAGCTCCAAATACGCCGTCTACTTACAAGAACAAACCAACGCGCTCACATATCTGAACCGGAACTGCGACCCTGAATCAGAGCGCACCATAGGATTCTTCTTGCATATCCACTACAAAGACCGACAAAACCGATGGCAGATCTGGTCACATCGCCAAGACGGCAGCGACTGCACGAACAGTCTCGGTGTGCCTGACTATGAAATCGACCGCATCGTCATCGGCCAGTACATCCCCTTTGTTGGCGTCCTATGGGCAACAGAATACCGGTTAGACGATCCCGATCCCGACCCCGTCACCGACCTACACCCCTACTACACCGACGCTCACCAGCTCTACAGTTTCTACTACCAGATCGCCGCGGATGAGAAGCCCCTGATAAGCTCCGTCTTCAACGTTCACTTAGCCCGATTCCACGAACCCACTCTCATCTACACCAAAGAGCCCTGTACCCGACAAGACATCCGAACTCCCTTCTTCTTGCACATTACCCCCGAAGACCCCGACGACCTTCCCGAGGATCGCCGACAATCAGGCTTCGACAACTACGATTTTCACTTTAACGACCTTGACGAGGCACATGGAAACAAATGCCTGACCCTCATCTCCATCCCCGACTATCCCATCGCCAGCATCCGAACCGGCCAATTCAACCCCGACACTGACCTCACCCTCTGGCGACAACAGACAATCATCAATCGATGAAACACCAGGCATCAGCAAACCGCAAGCGAAGCACCGCCAACGAGTCGTCCGGTTGCGCCTTGACGGGCGGCGGGTTGCCGTTGTCGCATCGGTTGTCGATCGTTTATCTGGCGTTGCCGGTGGCTATTTGGCTGGTGGGGTGGTTTGAGTGGTGGGCAGGGTTTCCGTTGGCGATGTTAGTGGTGGCGGGTTTGTGGAGGGCCTTGTCGGGTTCGTGGCGGGTGTCGCTGTCTCTGCCGTTGGCGATTTCACTGTTTGCTGCGCTGGGTTGGGTGTTGGCTGTTCCGGTCAGCGGCCTGTGGGCTTTCCCTCTAGATATGCGTATTAATTTTGCGGTTTTGTTGGATATGGGGCGGGGTGGTTGGCCGACTTATATGACCGATTATCTGCACGGCGATCCGCCTTTGTTAGCTTATTATCTGGGCTGGCACATGGTTCCGGGACTGGTCGGCCGGTGGCTGGGCCCCGCGGCGCTGGGCTGGGCGGCACCGGTCTGGACCTGGATCGGCGTCGGGTTGATGGCCGCGGTGCTCACCCGGGGCCTGACCACGGTCCGGGCCGCGCTTTTGGCGATGGCGGTTCTGGTGTTCTTCAGCGGCGCAGACGCCCTCGAACACGCGTTGCGGCTTGGGCCCCTCGACGCCGCTGAGACGATGCTGAACAGACTGCGCCACGGCTTCCAGGGTGAGTGGCCCGAGCAGCAACTGGACCCAAGGGCCAAACATCTGGAATATCAACCGAACACGTCCACTTTGTGGTTCGGGGCTCATCATCTCATCCCCGGCGGGCTGTCGGCACTGATCATCGTGAGGTCGCGCCGGCAGACGGAGTTGGCCGCGGTCAGCGGCCTGTTGGTGGTGATCTGTGCGTTCTGGTCGGTTTTCACCGCGGCGGGGCTGCTGGCCCTGGTAGCGGCCATGGCCGTCGCCGACGGCGTGCGGCCCTTCCTGAGATGGCCCAACTTGGTAGCCGCGCCAGTTCTAGGGGCCCTTATCGGGCTGTATCTACTCAGCAACGACGCCGACCCCGACTGGGGCTGGCTGCGCCGTCACTACGACAGCGCCGCGCAGATGCTGGCCGACCTAGCCCGACTCTATGCGGCCGAGGTGGCCCTAGTGGTCCTAGTGCTGTGGCTGACCGACCGCCGATTGGCCAAAGAGCCTGCCTTCGTCGCCAGCCTGGCCGTGCTGGCAGTCGCCCCCTGGATCACCTACCGCTTCTACCTGACCCATGACGTCATGGTGCGCCTGTCGGTGCCCGCGGTGGTCGTGCTCACCTACTATGCCGCCCGGGCCGTGCTCAGCCAACTGCCCGAGTCTACCGGTGCCTTCGCGCCGCCGGGGCGGCGGTGGTACCCGGCGCTGGTGGCCGTGCTGGGCGTGGGAACAGCCACCTCCGCGCTGGCGCTGTTGAGCACGGCCAACGGGCCCCATGACCCCTACGGGCAGACCCATACGACCCTGCTAGTAGCCGAGGGAGCCCGAGCGATCTCCGAAAGGACCGCCTCGGCGGTGCCGGGGCTGCTCCAGACTCTGCTGCGAGACCACGACCAAAAAGGATTGCGGGCCCCGGAGCCTATCATCAGTTCCAAATACGACGTCTACTGGCCTGAACAAACCGGCGCGCTCATATATCTGAACCGGAGTTGTGACCCCGGCTCGGAGGCCAATACTAGGTTCTTTCTGCACATCTACCCCGCCGACCCCACCGATCTGCCTGAAGCCGATCAGCCCGCCGGGCACCAAACCCAGCAAATACGATCGAGGATCTTGTCTCATCACAAAGGAGGCCGCGACTGCATGAACAATTTCGCTCTGCCCGACTACGACATCGACCGCATCGTCATCGGCCAATACACCCCTTACATGGGCATCCAATGGGCAACAGGATACCGACCCGACGACCCCGACTCCGTCACTAGACTGCACCCCTACGACCCCGATGCCCACCGGCCATACAGCTTTTATTACCAGATTGCCGCGGATGAAGAACCTCTAATTAGCTCCGTCTTCAACATGCATTTGGCATCTCTTCACGAACCTACGCTCATCTACACCAAAGAGCCCTGCACCCGACAAGACACCCGAACCCCGTTCTTCTTGCACATCACCCCCGAAAACCCCGACGATCTCCCTGAAGACCGCCGACAGTTGGGCTTCGACAACCACGACTTCCGCTTCAACGATCAAGGCGCCAGACACCAGGGCAGATGCCTGGCCCTAGTCCCCATCCCTGACTACCCCATCGCCAGCATCCGAACCGGCCAATTCAACCCCGACACTAACAACATCCACTGGCAACAACAAACCGCCACCAGCCAATCAACGCCAGACACCCCATAGGCGGGGCAACGATGCCCCTCGCGTGTCTGCGCGGTCAAGTATTCCTTATCTATCCCTTATCGGCGGTGGAAGGGGGGGGCGGTCACCGTGGCGGCCAGATCCCGGCCCCGCACGTCGATGACCACCTCGTCGGCGGCCGCGGTCTCCGGCGACATCAGGGCCAAGGCGACGCCCCGGCCCAGCACCGGCGAGAAGTTGCCGCTGGTCACCTCGCCGACCACCGCGCCGTCCCGGCTGACGGCGCAGCCCTGCCGGGGCGGGCGGCGATCCTCGGCCACCAGCCCCCTCAGCACCCGGCTCGGCCCCCGCTCCCGCTCGGCCCGGGCCGCCTCCCGGCCCCGGAAGTCGCCCTTGTCGAAGCGCACCACCCATCCCAGGCCGGCTTGCAACGATGTGATGCCGGGGCCCAACTCGTGGCCGTGCAGGGGCAGGCCGGCCTCCAGCCGCAGCGTGTCGCGGGCGCCCAGCCCGGCCGGGGCGGCGCCGGCGGAGATCAGAGCCTCCCACACGTCGGCGGCCTGATCGGCCGGCACCGCCATCTCCACCCCGTCCTCGCCGGTGTAGCCGGTGCCGGCCACCGTCGCCTCGGTGCCCGCCACCCGGGCGGCGGCCACCCGGAACCGCCCCACTGCGGCTGCTTCGGGGCTCACCCGCTCCAGCCGGTCCCGGGCGGCCGGGCCCTGCACGGCGATGACGGCCCGGGCGGCGGTGACGTCAGCCACCTCGCAGTCGCTCGAGCCGGTCCGCAGTGCGGCCAGCACCCGGTCGGTGTTCGACGCGTTGGGCATCACGTCGAAGCGCTCGGGCCCCGTCCACCACACGATGATGTCGTCAGTCACCGAGGCGTCGGCGGGGTCGAGCAGGTGGGTGTACTGGGCCCGGCCCGGCCCGATCCGCTCCAGGTCGTTGGTGAAGGCCCGCTGCAGCGAGGCCAGCGCACCCGGGCCGGTCACCCGCACCGTTCCGAGATGGGACACGTCGAAGGCAACCGCCCCCGACCGGCAGGCCAGATGCTCGGCCAGGGTGCCGGTCTCATAGTGCAGGGGCATCTCCCAGCCCCCGAAGGGGACCATCTTGGCCCCAGCCGCCACATGGGCCGAGTGCAGCGGCGACCGGCGGTCGCTCACCGGCCCGAGCGCAGACGGGGAACGCGTCCGCTCACCAGATCAGGCGGCGACGGAGGACGCGGTCGCTCACCGGCTCAGGCGGCGACGGCGATGCCGTACTTGTGTCCGATCCAGGCGATGTCGCGCCGGTCGAGCAGGCACACCTTCACGTCGGGGTACAGGTCCCGCAGCCTGCGCAGCTTGCGGTGCTTGCGGGTGGGCGGGCGCAGGGTGGTGAGCTCCAGGTAGGAGTCGAAGTCGGGGAGGTAGAAGTCGGGCGTGAAGCCGCTGGCGATGTTGCCGTCGGCGTCGGTCTCCAGCACGAAGGTCCGGGGCTCGTACTCCCAGCGGATCCCGTAGTAGTCGAGCAGATCGGCCACGAGCTGCTCCGACGGGTGGGCGAAGTCCATGGTCTCGATCCGGGCGCTCCCGGGTCTCAGAGCTGGCCCACCGCCCGGTGGCCGTCGTCGGAGTCGAGTTCGAAGTCGAAATCGAGCTCGGACTCGGGGAACAGCTCGACCTCGGGCTCGGGGAACAGCTCGACGATAGCCGCGTCGACTTGTTGCTTCACGCCGGCCAGCGACAGCACGTTGAGGGCGGTCTGGCCCTTCTGGAGCAGCTCAATGATCTCGTCGCCGGTGTGGACCACCACCGAGTCGGTCCCGCTGATGACGAGCTGGGCGGTGGAGACGTCGGTGCCCAGGTCGTCGCGCAGGTACAGGAAGATCTTGCGGATCTGCTCCAGGCGGATCCCGTTGTCGATCAGGTTCTTGATCACCTTCAGCTCCAGCAGGTCGCCGTAGCTGTAACGGCGGCGGCTGCCGCTGCCGGAGGCGGCCACCAGCGAGGGCTTCACCAAGTCGGTGCGGGCCCAGTAATCGAGCTGGCGATAGGTGACGCCCACGATCTCGGCGGTGCGCTGGGTGGTGAACCCGCGGGCCACCTGGGTGATTTCCATCGGGTTGCTCCCCCTCCGGCTGGCCGACTGCTGATCACACGGCCGGAATTACGCGGCTGTGAGATGTGGACAACTCTACGGTGAAACCGGCCGGAGGTCAACCACCGTCCCCGTCAGTTGGCTGCGAAGTCCTCGGGGGCAGCCGCCGACGGCCGCCGCAACCCACCGGCGACCACCGGCCTGTCAGTCGGCTACGAAGTCCTCGGGGGAGACGGTGTCGAGGAACTCCTTGAACTGCTCGACCACCTCTTCGGCCTGCTCGCCGTCGTCGGCCGGGCCCTCGGTGTAGCCGGCCTCGTCGATCACCGCCTCGCTGGCGTAGATGGGCGTCCCGCACCGGGCGGCCAGGGCGATGGCGTCCGACGGCCGGCTGGACACGACGACCTTCTCCCCGTCTCGCACCAGGTGCAGCTCGGCGTAGAAGGTCCGGTCCTTCAACTCGGTCACGACGACCCGGTCGAGGTCGGCGGCGAGGTCCTCGAGCACTTGTCGCAGCAGGTCGTGGGTCATGGGCCGCGGCGGGGTCACCCCCTCCAAGGCCAAGGCGATGGCGGTCGCCTCCGGGGCCCCGATGAAGATGGGAAGCAGCCGGGCCGCGTCCGAACGCTCCCGGAGCAACACGATGGGCGCGTTGGAGGGCAGCTCGACCCGCACTCCGAGCAGCTCCATCTCCTGCACGGGCCCAGCCTAAACGGACCCGCCCAGCCCGCGCACGCCAATCGAGGTCGCCCGCGGCAAAGGCGGCACCAGCCGAATGCCATCCCGCGCCCGTGGAGGCCGCGCCAGCCGATGCAAACCCAGCGCCGCCGGGCGTTGCGGTGTCACGCGCCCCGGTGGAGGCTGCTCACGTACACATCGGGGTCGGCGGCCAGCAGGTCGGGGTCGGCGGCGGCCACCAGCCGCAGGTTGCGGTAGCGGCCCTCGTAGTCGAGGCCGTAGCCGATCACGAAGGCGTCGGGCACCTCGGCCCCCACGTAGTCGAGCGGCACCGGCACCACCCGCCGGGCGGGCCGGTCCAGCAGGGTGCACACCGCCACCGAGCGGGGAGAGCGCCGCTGAAGCTCCGACCGGAGGAAGGCGGCGGTGAGCCCGGTGTCGACGATGTCCTCGACGATCACCACGTCCCGGCCGGCGATGTCGCCGTCGAGGTCCTTCAGCAGCCGGACCCGGCCGGTGCCCCGGGTGTAGGGGGTGATGGCCAGGAAATCGACGTGGACGTCGGCGTCCATGGACCGGACCAGGTCGGCGAGGAACAGCACGCTGCCCCTCAGCACCCCGACCAGCACCACCCCGTCGGAGTACCGGGCCGACAGCTCGGCCGCCAGCCTCTCGACGATGGCGTCGATCCGCTCGGCCGACACCAGAACCCTGGGTCCGGCCGCCCCGGGGCCGGCGCCCGAAGCCACGGCCTCCTCAGCCGAGGCGGGGTCCGAGGATGCGGCGCAGCAGCGAGCGCCTGATGGTCTCGGCCAGATTCACCAGCTCGGACAGCTCGGCGCCGGCCTCGTCGTTGCGCCCCCTGAGGATCAGCGGGGCCAGGATCTGCTCGTACAGGCCCGACTCCCGCTCCACCGCGATCTTGAACATGCGCAGGTGGCGGGCCTCCACCCCCCGCTCGGCGAAGGCGCTGGCCGCTCGGGCCACGATGAGGGCCTCGTGGTCGAAGATGGTCCCCGCCGCGGTATCGCGGCCCCTGATCAGCCCGAACCGGACCAGCGCCCCTATCAGCTCGGCGCCGGCGTTGGCCGCGGCCGACAGCTCGGCCGTGGTGAGGCTGACCGACCCCTCCACCGGCTGTCGGCCGTCGGCGCGCCGGGGGTCAGAGTCGGGCTCGCCGGACCCGTCGGCGCCGCCAGCCGGCTCGGCGGCCGAAGCGGCCCCCCACTCCTGGATCTTCCGCCGGATCACCTTCAGCGGCATCTGGTGGTCGCGCTGCTGGGTGAGTATCCAGCGGAGGCGCTCCACGTCGCCCTTGTAGAACCGCCGGTAGCCCGACGGGGTCCGCTCCGGCTCGAGCAGCCCCTCGTTCTCCAAGAACCGGATCTTGGAGATGGTGAGCTCGGGGTGCTCCTCCCCCAGCAGCGAGACCACCTCGCCGATCGAGTAGTGGCCTCCGCTCGGCGGGCTATCCATCGGCCGCTCCGTGAACGAACACGAGCTTGAACTTACCGATCTGCACCTCGTCACCGTCGTTGAGCTCGGCGCTGTCCACAAGCTGGCGGTTCAGGTAGGTGCCGTTGAGCGACCCCACGTCGCGGATCCGGTAGCGGGCCTCGTCCCGGCTGACCTCGGCGTGAAGCCGGGACACGGTTATGTCGTCGAGGAAGATGTCGCTGCGGGGGTGCCGGCCCACCGAGACGAGGTCGGCGTCGAGGGCGTAGCGGGCGCCGGCCTTGGCCCCCTGGGTGACCACGAACAGGCCGTCGCGGGGACCGAACCCCGACCGGTCGACTTCGGCCGTCACCGCGATCAGCCCCCGATCAGGGACCGGTAGGCGCCGGCGTCGAGCAGGCCGTCGATCTGGTCGGCGTCGTCGGGGGCTATCACGCAGATCCAGCCCTCGCCGTAGGGGTCCTCGTTGAGCCGCTCGGGGGCGTCGGCCAGCTCCTGGTTGACCTCGGTCACAGTCCCGGTCACCGGGGCGTAGAGATCCGACACCGATTTGGTCGACTCCACCTCCCCGAACGACGACCCCTGTTCCAGCCGGGCGCCCACCTCGGGGAGATCGACGTACACGACGTCGCCCAGGGCGTCCTGGGCGTAGTCGGTGATCCCCACCCTCACGGCGTCACCGTCCGCCAGGGCCCACTCGTGGTCGGAGGAGTAGCGCAGGTTCTCGGGCACGTTCATGGACGAAAACTTACTCCGATCTCACCGGCCAGTCACGGGGCGGCTCGCAGACGGCGTCTGCATCGGGCGATTCCGGGCCGTCGGAGCGGTCGGCCCTCGCGGCCCGGCCCTCCCGCAGGGCCCGCCGGCTCAGCGGAACGTACTGGACCGCCGAGAAGTAGCTGAGAACCAGCGACGGCGCCGCGAACACCCACCCGGCGACCCGGAACCCGCCGGCCGCGGCCACGTCGGACGCGCCGGCCAGCAGCAGCGGGAACGAGCAGTAGAGCCCGAAGGTGGCGCACTTGCCCCACCAGGTGACGTCGATCCGCCGGGCCCCCAGGGCGCCCAGCACCAGGGCCGCCCCGGCCACCAGCACCTCCCGCAGCCCGGCCGCGATCACCAGCCACCAGGGCACCGAGCCGTCGAGCCCGACCGCGAACACGCCGACGATGAGCGCCACCCGGTCGGCGGTCGGGTCGAGCAGCTTGCCCAGTTCGCTGACCGAGCCGAAGCGGCGGGCCCACCACCCGTCCAGCCAGTCGGTGGCCCCCACCGCGCCCCACACCAGGGCCGCCCCCCAGCGGTCGCCCTGAGCGAACAGGAGCCACAGGAACCACGGCACGCAGGCCAGCCGGGCCAGCGAGATCAGGTTGGGCACCGTCCAGATCCGGTCCTCGAACAGGCCCGGGGGCCGGGGGTCGGAAGCGGCGTCCATCGGCCCGAGCCTACGGTCGGGGCCGGTCGGGCTCTACGATCGGGCCATGGCCTCCATCTTCACCCGCATAATCGACGGCGAGATCCCGGCCCGGATGGTGTGGGGCGACGACGTCTGCGTCGCCTTCCTCGACGTCCGGCCCCTGAGCCGGGGCCACGTGCTGGTGGTGCCCCGAGCCGAGATCGACCACTGGGTTGACCTCGACCCCGACACCGTCGCCCACCTCACCCGGGTGGCCCACCGGGTGGCCGCGGCCCAGCAGGAGGTGCTGTCCCCGGCCCGGGTGGGGCTGATGATCGCCGGCTTCGAGGTGCCCCACGTCCACGTCCATGTGGTGCCGATGGAGGGGATGCAGCACCTCGACTTCGCCCAAGCCGACCCCGACCCCGACCCCGACGACCTCGACGAGCTGGCCGAGAGGCTGCGAGCCGAGCTGAGCCGGGACTGATCGGCCGCGGGCTCGCCGGGTCAGTCCTGCGGGGGCTGGGTGTGCTTGCCGCCGTGGACTGAAGGCTCCCGGCACCACTGCTCGCGCAGGACGGCCATCGATTCGGTGATCTCGCTCTCGTCGACGTCGGCGGCGCGGTGCAGTCCGAGCACGTCGATCAAAACGGCGCGGTCGAGCGATATGCGGGTCGGGTCGCGGTAGGCCTCGTTGGCGGGCAGGAACTCTTCGTCTTTGAACCGGTCGAAGACGGCTTGGGCTTGATCTAGTTGGGCCGCGGTCAGGGCCCGGGGGTCGAGGACCGGCAGATCCGGGAGGCGGGTGACTGACAGCACCGATCGCCCTCGCTGCTGGCGGGAGCCGAGCCACCAGAACGCGACCAGACCCAGCGTGGTGTTGGCCCAGGACAGAACCGCGGGCTCCCATTCCGGTTTCTGCATCCTGAAGCTGGGCCACGCCCGGCCGCCGATGCACCGGACCGGCGTGAAGCAGGCGGCGAGGGGCTGAGAGTTGAGCCGGAAGTCAAGAGTGAAGTGCAGCCGCGACCGGGTGTCCCAGATCTTCTTGGCTTTGGCGTCCATGCCGTCTCGGATCCTGCCCTTGCGGTCCGGTTCTACGATCAGCCGGGTTTCGCGTCCGGCGTTGTGAGCCCACAGCATCGGGTATTCGGCGGCCTTCCATGCCGTCGTTTTCACCACGTCGAACGGGCCGCGGGGCGGCCGGGCCCGGATGTCGAGGTGATACGGGCCGCGGTCGCCCAGTTCCTTCAGGTTGACCAGAGCGGCGCCTGGCACGTCGTGCAGACGGGGCAGCCACAGTCGCCCCGCGGCCATGGCCTCGCCGCAGTCGGCCAGGCCGGACTCGATCAGACCGACATAGCCGGCCCCCCCGGAGAGGCTGGTGTGGGCGAAGCTCCCGGCCTCGGCGTCACCTATGTAAAGGGGTCCAGCCGATCGTTCTTCTGGGCTAAGGGCGGCGATTCGGCGGGCCGCTTCCACGGCTTCAACCGGGTTGGCCGGACGGTTCTTCAATGTTATCCACAGGGTTTCATCGGTCTGCGGCTCGCCTGATTTCCGCCGAGTGGCGATGATCAGCGCTTCGGCCATCCCGGTGTCGGCTGAGAAGGCGGCATCCGTAGCGCCGACCGATGAGATGGCCACCACGCAGATGTCCTTGTAGTGCTCGGTCAGAAGCTTCCTGGCTTTGGCCCAGTCGGCCCCCGACACCACTGTCAGGGGCAGCACAAAGGCGATGGTCCCGCCCGGTTTGACCTTCTTATGGGCCAGATCGAGGAAATTGGAGGCCAGCCCGACGTTGCCGTGACCCACCGATCGGTCCGGGCTGAGCTCTTCGAGCCGGGCGGCCATGAGCCTCTGCTCATCTTCGTCGGTGCCGAACCCGGCAAACGACGGAACGGGGACGCCTTGAGCGGCAGCCGTCTTGTGATTGGTTGGCCGGGTGAACGGCGGGTTCATTATCACCAGATCGGCGGTGTCGTGAACGACCACCGACCACGCCTCGACCTTCTCGTCCTTCTGGTCCTCGGCGTCCTTCGCTTCCCCGGACGGCATGACCGTCACATCGCCCGTGTCCAGGTAGTTCGTCTGCTGGTAGTACTGCTGCAGAAGCTCCAGCGACCCGATCCTGATCTGAGCGCCCCGGTCGTCTCGGGCGGCGACGCGGCCGTAGGGCATCAGATGCACCCCGGACCGCTTATACCATTTCCGCGGGTGCAGCGCTGACAGCGACGTGCAGGTGAGATGCACTGCGGCGGGCATGATGTCCGCGCCGACCATGACGTTCTCCATCATGGCCGGATGCAGGTCTTCGTCGTCGGCGCCGGCTCTGCGCACCCTGGACGCCATCCGGTCATAGGCCGCGGCCAGCAGCGCCCCGGTCCCGCACGCCAGGTCGGCGACCTTCAGCGAACCCACCCGCTCCCGGTCCGACCAGTCATCGACCGGCATCCGCGCCACGGCCAGCTCCGCCAGCAGCCGGGACGACTCTCGCCGGGTGTAGAAGGTGGCCAGGAACTTGCGGTCGGCGATCAGCTTGCCGAACATCTGCCCGGCCATGTCTGATGTGGACACGGTGCCGTACCCGGCCAACGACTGAGCCATTCTTGTCAGCGGAAGCAGCACACCGGTCTGGGCCACAACTTGGGGCATCTTGTCGAGCACCCCGTAGGCGGTGTAAAAGATCGGCCAGTAGTTGATGTCGCGAATCCTCTCCCAGTTCTCCAACACCTGAGCCTGCGTGTCACCCTGGTTGGGGCCGGGAACCCGCCATCCGGTGTCGGGGTCGGCATCCCCCTCTATGGCCAACTGGAACACCAATGCGTTGGCGATCATCGTCACGCCGATGCGGGTGGTTTGCGGCGAAGTCTCCAAGTGCAGCGCCTCGGCTATGTCGCTCAGCACATGCGGTGTGTCCGCGACCGCTTTGGCGAGCGTCCGGCTGACGGCGGAGACGGTCAGCTCCATCTCGTCGGCCGCTTTTTGTATCACCATCTCGTTGGTCGCGATCTGTTCGCACAGCCCGGCCAAGTCGTCGACCGACCCGGTGAGCCACCCCGACTCCGGGAACCACGCCGCGCTCTCGTCGTCGCCGTGGCGGGTCACCAGCCGATACCGGTACTCGGCGCCCTCGATGGCTTCAGGCAGATCCGGCTGGTTCGCCGCCCGCAACTCCGCCGGCGCCGACAGCGCCACCACCTGCTCCACGACCCGGCCCGAATCGGCCAGCACCAGGCCGAGGCGCCGCTCGGCGTCTTGCTCCACCGTCCGAGCCGGGGCATATTCCGTCTCGATCACCACCGGCGTTCCGACGGCGCCTCCATGGGGCGTGACCACTATGTCGGGGGATCGGCCCGCGGAGCCGGCGACCACTCCCGTCTGCTCCGCGTTCACGTCCCAGCGCGGGTGTCTGCGATCCAATGCCTGCGCGAGCAGCCCGTTGAACGCCTTCTCCGAAGTACGCGCCATGCCCAGACCACTCCCGTGCCGCAGTTGGAGGTCACCGTAACACCGGCCCCGGACAGCCCTGAGCACCCGTGAGCGGCGCCCCGGTCCTTCTCTTTGGCGCTATGCCCCCAACTGGGGCTGCTCGTCCCAGGCAGCCTCGTCGATGAGGTGGGGGCCGTTGTTGCGGACGCTGTTCACCGCCCGCGACACCGGGTGGATGCGCAGCAGGCCGCTGGGGGCCGGGATCAGCAGGCGCTCCAGTTCGCCGGTGTCGCGGTTGTCGCGGTCCAGCCACGCATCCCAGGCGCTCGGGGGCAGGATCACCGGCATCCGGTGGTGGAACTCGGCCATTTTGGAGTTGGGCTCTCCGGTGACGATGGTGCAGGAGTATAGCCCGGGGGCCGCTTCATCTTCGTCGTCGGGGAGATCCCGGTCCTTCCAGACCTCCCACAGGCCGGCGAAGGCGAAGGGCTCGCCGTCGGCGCGGCTGACGTACACCGGCTGCTTGCGGGCGGCGCCGGGCGGCCGGGTCCATTCGTAGAAGCCGTCGGCGGGAATGAGGCAGCGCCGCCGGGCGAAGGGCCGCCGGTAGGCGTTGCTGGAGGCCAGGGTCTCGGCCCGGGCGTTGATCATCTTGGACCCGATGCCGGGGGTCTTGGCCCAGAACGGCACCAGCCCCCAGTGGAAGGCGTCAAGCCTGCGGGCGCCGTCGCTCTCGAAGACGGCGTACACAGCCTGGGTGGGGGCCACGTTGTGGCTGGGCCCGATCCGAGACTCGGGCTCGGAGGGCTCGGCCCCGAAGTACCGGGCCAGCTCGTCGGGGGGCGTGGCCGACACGTACCTGCCGCACATCTCTCATCCCGCCTTTGATCCGCAGCCTTCGGGCAAGAAATCCGCGGCCCTCAGAAATCGATGCCCTTCTTGGCCACCACCCCCGAATCGTAGGGATGCTTGACCTTGCGCATCTCCGTCACCGTGTCGGCCAGGCCGACCATCCAGTCCGGGGCGTCCCGGCCGGTCATCACCACCGAGACGCCGGAGGGGCGGCCCTCGACGGCCTCGGCCACCTCGGCGGCGTCGATCCAGCCCCAGTTCACCGGGTAGGTGATCTCGTCGAGCACCACCAGGCGATGCTCCCCGGCGGAGATCACCGCCCGGCCGTGGCGCCAGGCCTCGGCGGCCACGGCCTGGTCGCGGCCCAGGTCGTCGCTGTCCCAGGTGAAGCCCTCCCCCAGCGACCAGAAGTCGATGCCGAGGCTCTCGGCCATGAGCTGCTCCCCGGTGACCCAATCGTCGGACTTGAGGAACTGGACCACCGCCACCGGCCAGGCCCGGGCCCGGGCCCGCAGCGCCACCCCGAAGGCGGCGGTGGACTTGCCCTTGCCTTCCCCGGTGTTGACCAGCACCAGGCTCCGGGCCGTCCGCATTCCCGGAGGGCGGGGGTCCTCGGTCGGCGGCGAACTCGGATCGGAAGACGGGTCCTCGGTCGGCGGCGAACTCGGATCGGAAGACGGGTCCTCGGTCGGCGGCGAACTCGGATCGGAAGACGGGTCCTCGGTCGGCGGCGAATCGGGGTCGGGGGGCGGGGCGGGGCTCATGGTCTCTCCCTGCGGTCGCGGGCCAGCGGAACGATGACGGGGCCGTGGGCGTCCTCGATCACCCGGACGGAGGCGTCGAAGTGCTCAGCGATGGTATCGGGGGTCAGCACCCGGGCCGGGTCGCCCTGCTCGACGATGCGGCCCCCGGCCAGCAGGGCCACCCGGTCGCCGTAGCGGGCGGCCAGGGTCAGGTCGTGCAGGGTGGCGACGACGGTGAGGGCGGCCTCGGCCCGCAGTTCCTCCACCAGCTCCAACACGTCCTGCTGGTGGCCGAGGTCCAGGGCGGTGGTCGGCTCGTCCAGCAGCAGGATCGGGGCCTGCTGGGCCAGGGCCCGGGCCAGCACGGCCCGCTGGCGCTCCCCGCCCGACAGGGACCGCAGCTCTCGTTTGGCCAGCGGGCCCAGGTCGAGCCGGTGGAGCACCTCGCCCGCCACTGACAGGTCGCGGGCGCTGTCGCCGGCGAAGACGCTCCGGTGGGGGGTGCGGCCCAGCAGGACGTAGTCGATCACCGCCATCCCCGCGGGGACGACCGGGGTCTGGGGCACGTAGGCCAGCGTCCGGGCCCGGGCGGCGGGGCGGCGGTCGGCGGCCAGGCCCGCCACCCGGACGGCGCCGGCGGAGGGCGCCGATCCCAGAACCGCCCTCAGCAGGGTGGTCTTGCCCGCCCCGTTGGGGCCGACCACGTTCAGCCACTCCCCGGCGGCCACCTCCAAATCGAGCCGGTCCAGCACCGCCGCCGCCCCCAGCCGGACCGACAGCCCGGCGATGGCGATGGCCGCCGGTCCGGTCGCCCGATCCCCCGGTCCGCCGCCGCCCGCCGGTCCGGTCGCCCGACCTATCGAACCGCCGCCCCCGGCGCCCGTCGGCTCGGGCCGCGGCGTCACCAGACCTCCCGGCGGCTGGAGCGCAGGACCAGCACGAAGAACGGCGCCCCGATGAAGGCGGTCACCACCCCGATGGGCAGTTCGGCCGGGGACAGCACGGTGCGGGCGGCCAGGTCGGCCGCCACCATGAAGGCCGCGCCGAAGAGCACGGTGAGGGGCAGCACCACCCGGTGGCTGGGGCCGAAGACCAGGCGCACGGTGTGGGGGACGATGATCCCGACGAAGCCGATCAGGCCGGTGACGGCCACCGCCGCGGCCGCCCCCAGAGAGGCCACGGTCACCACGATCAGGCGGACCCGGCGCGGGTCCAGGCCCAGGGCCGAGGCCTCCTCGTCGCCCACGGCCAGCACGTCGAGGGCCCGCCGGTAGCGGATCACGACGATGGCGGTGAGCAGGAAGTAGGGGCCGATGAGGCTCACCTCCGCCCACCCCGAGGTGGCCACCCGGCCCAGTATCCAGGCGTACACCTCGCGGATGGCGTCGGTGTGGGCCTGCAATACGTAGGTCTGGCAGGCGGTCAGGAAGCTGGCCACCGCCACCCCGGCCAGCACCAGCGAGACGGTGGACCGGCCCCCCAGGTGGCCAGCCGCGTACGAGACCCCCACGGCCAGCAGGGCGCCGGCGAAGGCGGCCAGGGGCACCGGGTCGAGCCAGCCCGCGCCGTCGCCCAGGCCCCGGGTGATGGCCACGGTGGCGCCCAGCCCGGCCCCGGCCGCCACCCCCAACAGGTACGGGTCGGCCAGCGGGTTGCGGAAGGCGCCCTGGTAGGCGGCGCCGGACAGGGCCAGGGTGGACCCCACCAGCAGCCCCAGCACCACCCGGGGCAGCCGGATCTCGGTGACGATGGCAGCCCGGCCGGGGGCCAGCCCGCTGTCGATGTCCAGGCCCGGGAGCTGGTCGAGCAGTTGCAGCGCCACCCGGTCGGCGGCGATGTCCACCGGGCCGACGGTCAGCCCGGCCGCGGCCGCCGCCAGCACCGCGGCCAGCCCGGCCCCGGCCGCGGCCGGGGTCAGGCGGGCGCCTCGGGCCACGCCGCCAGTCGCCGCCATCTATCCGGGCCTGTCGATCGCCACGCCGCCAGCCGCCTCTACCTGGGGTGTCTGTGGCCCGGTTCGGTCAGGCCGGTCGGGCCACGTCGGCCAGCGCCGCGGCTATGGCGGAGACGAACTCGACCAGGCGCGGCCCCCAGCGGGAGGCGATGTCGTCGTTCAGCTCGACGACGTTGCCGTTGACGACGGCCGACAGCCCGTCCCAGCCGGGCCGGGCCGCCACGGTGGCCGCGTTCTGGCCGCAGCACACGGTGTCGGCCAAGAAGATCAGGTCGGGGTCGGCGTCGATGAGGTACTCGTCGCTGAGCTGGGGGTAGCCGAAGGCGGCACCGTCGGCGTCGGCCGCGTCGGCGATGTTCTCCAGGCCGAACAGGGAGTAGATGCCGCCCACGAAGGTGGAGGCGGTCACCGAGTAGTAGGTGCTGTCCAGCTCGTGGTAGTAGGTCAGCCCGGCCCCGTCGGCGGCCGCGCCGGCCACCAGGTCGTCGATGGCGGCCCGCATCTCGGCGGCCAGGGCTTCGGCCCCGTCCGGGCGCCCGGCGGCTTGGCCCAGCTCGCCGATCTGGGCGTACACGTCGTCGAGGCTGGCCGCCGCCGACTGCACCAGGCTCTCGACGCCCAGGGCGGTCAGCCCGCCGGCCACGTCGCCGGGGTCGTAGCTCATCACAACCAGATCGGGCTCGTAGCCGGCGATGGCCTCGACGTTGGGGTTGAACCCGTCGAGCTCGGAGACCGGCGCCTGCTCCGGGTAGTCGGAGCCGACGTCGACGGCCACCACCAGATCGCCGGCCCCCATGGCGAAGAGCATCTCGGTGGCGGTGGGCGATATGGACACGATCCGCTCCGGCCCGGATTCGGCCTCTCCCGGCGTCTCGTCAGCAGACAGCGCAGTGGCGGCCGCCTCGGCGGCGGGCACCTCAGAGGTTGGAGCCTCAGCAGCCGGCGGGGCAGTCGCAGGCACCTCGGCGGCGGGCGCCTGGGTATCCGGTAGGGCAGTCGTAGGCGCCTCGGCGGCGGGCGGCCCGGACTCGGTTCGGGCGGCGGAATCGCCGCCGGAGCACCCGGAGGCCAGCAGGGCCGCGGCCAGCAGCGCCGCCATCAGAGCGCCCGGGCTCGGGCGCAGTCGGAACGGCCAGCCGGTCGGCCGCCGCGGCGGGGCCGTCGGGGCCTTCAGTCGTGTCTTCATGGGTTCTCCTCCCGCTCGGGCCTGGCACGAGCAGGTGGGAACCCACCGCACGAGCCGTCCCTTCCTCGAGGAATCGGTTCGACGGACGATCAACCGGAGGCGACCGGACTCATCCCCCGAGAGGGCATCACCGTTGCGGGACAGTGCCGGATTCGAACCGGACTTCGCTCAAGCTGACCGGCAGCCAGGCTAGCGGGCCGCCCGATCCAGCGCGCCGACGGCCTCAGCCGCCCCGCTGCGACAAGCGCGCCGCGCCAGCAGGGTGCAAGGCCACCCGATCCAGCGCGGCAACGGCCTCAGCCGCCCTGCCGCGACGAGCGCGCCACGCCGGTGGAGCCCAAGGCCACCCGGTCCAGCGCGGCGACGGCCTCAGTCGCCACCCGCTGGATCAACTCCGCGCAGGTGGGCAGGTCTTCGACCACGCCCGCGCACTGGCCGGTGGGCAGCACCCCGGCCTCCAAGTCGCCGTCCACCAAGGCGGCCCGGGTGAGCATGGGGGCGTTGGCGGCCATGACCATCTGACTCCAAGTCAGGTCCTGGCTGCGCCTCAGGGCCAAGCCCTCTCGGATCATGGCCCCGACGCCCAAGCCGGTGAGCCGCCGGAACCGCCAAGCCTGGCGAAGAGCCCGGGGCAGGCGGGCCAGCCGGGCCCGCTCCAGCCGGTCCACCGTCTCGGTGCGGATCAGCCTCTGGGGCACGCCGTCGACGCGGCGGGAGACGACGGTGCCGCCCACCCCGGTGGACAGGTAGACCCCCTTTATGGCGTCGGGCACCTTGGAGTCGGCGGTCAGCAGGAAGCGGGTGCCCATGGCGATGCCGTCGGCTCCCCAGGCCAGGGCCGCGGCCAGGCCCCGGCCATCGTGGAAGCCCCCGGCCGCGATCACCGGCACGTCCACGGCGTCGAGCACCTGGGGCAGCAGCAGCGACGTGGGCACCGCCCCGGTGTGGCCGCCGCCCTCGCGGCCCTGGCACAGCACCGCGTCCACGCCGTAGGCGGCCACCTTCTCGGCGTGGCGGCGGGCCCCGACGGTGGGCATCACCACCACTCCGCCGGTTCGCAGCCTCTCCACCATGTCGGGGCGGGGGGCCTGGGCGAAGCTGGCCACCCGGACCCCGGCCCGGATCAGGTGATCGACCCGCTCGGCCGCATCGGCGGCGTCGGTGCGCAGGTTCACCCCGAAGGGCTTGGCCGTGCGGGACTGCACCTCCTCGATGGCCCGGTCCATCTCGTCGAGGGACATGGTGGCCGCGGCCAGGACGCCCAGGCCGCCGGCCTCGGCCGTGCCCGCCACCAGAGAGGGGCCGGCCACCCAGCCCATGCCGGTCTGAACCACCGGGTAATCGACGCCGAAGAGGGCGGTGGCCCGGGTACACAGCCGGGGATCGACGGCCACGGCCGCACCCTACCGGCCCGCCCGAGGACGATTCGGAGGGGCGGGCGGGGCATGGCGGCTGCCGGATTGCCGGTCGAGGGGCATCAGTAGGGACCTCACCCGGCCCGCTTGGAGGGTGCCGACCGGGACCTCACCCGGCCCGCTTGAAGGGCGCCGGGTAGCCTGGCCGGGCTGGCCGAGCGCGCAAAAGGGGGTGGGAGCATGGGGCGACGACTCACCCAGTTCAGCCACGGCGCCGGTTGAGGCTGCAAGCTCGCCCCCGGCGACCTGGCGCACGTGCTGCGCAGCCTGACCCCTCCCGAAGCTCCCGAGCTGCTGATCGGGGCGGCCGACGGCGACGACGCCGCCGTCTGGCGGCTCGACGACGACCGGGCCCTGGTGGTCACCGCCGATTTCATCACCCCGGTGGTGGACGACGCCCGGACCTGGGGCCGGATCGCGGCCGCCAACGCCGTGTCCGACGTCTACGCCATGGGGGCCAAGCCGCTGCTAGCCCTGAACCTGGTGGCCTGGAACACCGCCGAGCTGTCCCGCGACCTGCTGGCCGAGGTTCTGGCCGGGGGCGACGACGCGGCCCGGGCCGACGGGTTCGTCGTCGCCGGGGGCCACACCATCGACGATCCCGAGCCCAAGTACGGGATGGCGGTGGTGGGAGAAGTCGATCCGAGCCGGATGCTCACCAGCGCCGGCGTCCACCCCGGCGACCGGCTGATCCTGTCCAAGCCGCTGGGCATCGGCGTGATCGCCACCGCCATCAAGCAGGGCTCGGCCCCCGAGGCGACGGTGGACCGGGCGACGGAGACCATGATCCAGTCCAACCGGGAGGCGGCCCTCGTCGCCCTGGGGGCGGGGGCGGCCGGGGCCACCGACGTGACCGGGTTCGGCCTGCTGGGCCACGCCGCCCTCCTGGCCCGGGCGTCGGGGGTGGACCTGGAGATCGACGTCGGCGCGGTGCCGGTCATCGACGGGGCCCGTGACCTGGCCGAGGCCGGGTTCGTGCCGGGCGGCACCGACCGCAACCGGGACTGGGTGTCGGAGCGACTCGACGGCGCCGCGGCAGACGACACGACGATCACGCTGCTGGCCGACGCCCAGACCTCGGGCGGGCTGCTGTTCGGCGTGGACGCCGGCGAGGCTCAGGCGGCGGTGGACGCCCTGAGATCATCGAGCCACGATGCTGCTAGCATTGGCCGGGCCCGCCCCGGTACCGGCCTCATCAGACTCCTATCGAATTGAGGTGTCAAGCCATGATCAGTATCTGGCTGAAGAGGGTCTACTATTTCGTTATCTTCCTGGTATCAGTATATGTCACATCCTTCTTGATTTTTGTCGTCGTCCAAGAAGTGTACCGGATTCAGGATAGGCCTGGTATAGGCCGCCAGCCGTTCTACATTATACTCATAGTGACCTTCGTCATATCTTCTGTGGCGGCGGGTTCGGTGATAACATGGCGTCATCGAAAGAAACCCAGCCCTGAAGATACATAAGGATTAGCCTTTCACTAACAGGCTTAGAGCACCCGCAAATAGGAGCCACTCTTCATGACTTTCCAGACCAAAGCCCGTTCGCTCACGCTAGGCTGCGCGGCTTTTAGACCAGATGACCCCTCAGTCGAGCAGATCGGGCTGGTCGCGGACTGTCTGCTCATACAGCGGCTGGAACGTGAACCACATGGCCCGGTCGCTCCCCACCACCGAATGGGTGTGGCGGGCCACCTCGTCGGGAATGTCGATAGGGTCGCCGGCCGCGGCGGCCAGCAGTTCGACCTGACAGGCCCGGTCCATGGCTATGAGGGCGGCAGCGGCCGAGTCCACTGACGCGCCCACCGTCAGCAGGCCGTGGTTCTGGAGGATGACCGCTTTGTGTCCGCTCAAACAGGCGGCGATGCGCTTGCCCTCGTCGAGGTCCGACACCACCCCGGAGTAGCCGTCGAAGACGGCGTGGTCGTCGTGGAAGGCGCAGGCGTCCTGGGTCAGAGGGCGCAGCTTGCGGCCCAGCGCCGAGAAGGCCTTGCCGTGGATCGAATGGACATGGGCGGCGGCGACAACATCGGGGCGGGCCGCGTGAACCTGCGAGTGGATGGCGAAGGCGGCGCCGTTCAACAGCGCCCCTCCTCCCTCGACGACATCGCCGCGCTCGTTCACCCGGATAAGGCTGGATGCCGTCACTTGCCCGAAGCTGAGCCCCCAAGGGCTGACCCAGAACGTCTCGGGGTGCTCCGGATCGCGGGCGGTGACGTGGCCGGCCGCGCCCACCGCGCCGTCCTCGAACCCGAGCCGGCCGAAGATGCGGTAGGCGGCGGCCAGCCGCTGCTTGCGATGCCGCCTCTCCTCCCCCGCCGTGTCGAACGCCGCCACGCCTTTATCTTTCCACACACCGCTCTCAACGGTCGGGCGCCTTGCCGCGTCTATTGCGCCCGTCGGCTCGGGAGGGAGCGGGCGGGTAACGGCTACGGTCGCGGCAAGCATGGGGATGGTCGCCTCGGAGGAGCGGTGAACGATCCACTCCGCCAACTCGGCAACGTCTACCGGCCGGTGCAATGGGATCGGCAGTTCCGGCGGGACCAGCGCCGCGACCGCCGGCGGGGCCTGCTCGGTCTCGTCTTCAGCCGGCGGATACTCATCGGGGCGGCCGTGGTGGCCCTGCTGGTGGCGGTGGGGACGATCGTGGGCGGAGAGGAGGTGCCCCCCTCCGAGACGGCACCGGCGCCCGCCGATGAGACCGAGGCCCTGGTGGCGGTGCGGGCGGCCGAGGCCCGGGCCGGCTTCGGGATCATCGTGAGGGTGGCGAACGGGACCGTCACCCTGATCGGGACGGTGGCCACGCCCGTCGAGCGGGTGGCGGCCGAGTCGGTGGCCCGCTCGGTGGTGGGCGCCGACTTCCGCATCGACAACCGCCTGCTGATCGACGAGGGCGACGACGAGCCGGAGGATGACCCGGCCAGCCAGCTCGCCAGCGTCACCGACGACGATCTGGTCCTCCAGAACGCCATCAGCTCGGTGCTGGCCCGCAATCCGATCACGTTCGCCAGCGCCAGCCCCGACATCAACCCCGAGTCGCTGGCCACCCTGGACGCCCTGGCCGGCGTGCTAGCGGAGGGCGCGGCGCAGGTGCTCATCGCCGGCCACACCGACACCGACGGCGACCCCGAGGAGAACCTGCGGCTGAGCCAGCAGCGGGCCCAGGCGGTGGTGGACTACCTGCTCGGGGCCGGGATCGACCCCGAGCGCCTGACCGCCCAGGGCTTCGGCGGATCGCTGCCGGTGGCGGACAACATCACTATGGAGGGCAAAGCCGCCAACCGCCGCATCGAAGCCATAATCAAGCCGTCCGCACCGGGCTAGCCATCACCGATTCAGTGTCTCGGGACGGGGAACTCCGGTATGGGCTGCTCATCGTGGACTTCGTGGGGGTCTGCACGGCCCCGCTCGGTGACCTGGCCCGCACCGCCGACCCCACTAGCGCGGCCGTGCCGGTGCATCCTCAAGCGGAGTCCGTCATCCGATCGGCCCGGGCGGCCGGGATCGCCGTCGTGGTCCTCAGCAACGACCTCCCCGAGGAGACCATCAAGGCCACACCGCTTCTTGCCGCCATCGACGAAACGGTCTCTCTGGCGGGCTCGGCCATAACCAAACCAGACCGACGAGCCTTCGAGCGAGTAATGCTCACCCAGCAAGTCCCAGCCAACCGCACCCTCGTAGTAGACGACTCACCCGACAACATCCGAGGGGCAAGAAGCGCCGGCACCGCCGTCTTGCATTTCAACCCGTCCGATCCGCGCCGCTCCTGGGATACCGTCCGAACCGAACTCAGGCTGTAGAGGGCTCCAGTTCGGCGCTAACATCGCCTCCCCAGGCCGGGCCCAACCCGCCCAGCGGCCCAACGCCCTGCCCTCGGGGGCTGGCGCGAATTAGCTACGCCGCAGGTCAGACCCACCTGCCAGATCCGGCCCGGGACCAAAAAACGCGGGATTTGGGACCAAATTCTCAACCAATGAGAACGCTGCCCGCTTCAGGGTTCTGACCCGCGGGGGGAAGCTCAGACCCCATCCGAGGAGCGGTTAGCCGAGAGATCGGCTGGCTGGCTGGTTCTGACGAGGGGGCCGTGCGGCAAACGAATAAGCCGCCTACGGATGGGCTACGCCTTTGCCTTGCACGGCGTCAGCTCTTCGCCGCTTCCTGGTGGCCTTTGATGCCCCGCGCCCAGTGGTCGCGGTGCTCGGGGCGGGTGATCAGCTTTCCGTCTGTGGCCTCTGCGTGGAGTATCAGGGCATTGCAGATGGCGATGCACTGTTGGTCGGTTAGTTCCTCTGTCTGGTCCGGCAGCGTGGGCCATGACATGATCAGCAACCGGTTCGGGTCAATGACAATCGACATGTCGCGGGCGGTTTGCAGCGGTTGGCCCCAGTTGATGATCGGGAACATCGGCAGCGCCAGCGGCCAGCTTTCCGGCATCCGTATGAGATGCCAACTGCGGCAGAAGAACAAGAGCACCGCCTTGCTGATCAGCGAGTTCCGCCCGAACAGCGCCGAGAAGGTGTCACGTTGCTTGAGCGCGTCGAGGTCGTAGAGGGCGCCTAAGTCGATGCCGTGTTCGTCTGCGAGTTCGCGGGCCAGCTTCGCTATTCCCTCTTCGGCTTGCTCGTCTGAGAAGCGCATCGTCGCCGGCGCGTGCAGGAAGACGAAAGCCAGATATGCAGACACGACGAACCGCTCGAAGTCGTCTGACGGGGGCTGCCCGGCGGCCATCTTCTCGAAGATCGGCGCCGCACTGGATTCCAGGTAGCCCATCATCGCCTCATGCGCCGAACTGTCCTCGCCCTTCAATGTGAACAGGCGCCGTCGGGCGGCGGCGTCCTTCACTGACATGACCGGCCCGAACCCCTCAGCGAATGGGTCCGCGGCGATGTCCAGCACCGCCACCCTATTCGGGTGGAACAGCCGCAGCCAGAACTGCGAGATGAAATGCTGTTTTTTGGTCTGCTTGTCGGGCTGGGCGCTGGTCGCCTGCTCCACGAACTCTTCGATCCGGTCGTGGATCTTCTCCATCCGGCGCAGCCCGTCAGCGATCCGCTCGCGCATGGCCGCGTTCACCCCCGGGTCCATGCCAGGGAACGACAGCTCGATCTCCATCCGTGGCGGTTCGCCGCCGACACCGTCTTCAGCCACGCGCCCGCCCCTTTCCCCGCCTCGCGGCAGCTCGGTTGCGGCCCAGCGCCGCGCCCACCAGGCAGACAGACATCGGCTCAGCCATCAGGTCTGCCTCCCCGCCTTCGGCGGCTGTCCGGCTCACCGCCCGCACCAGCATCGCACGGCACAGCCAGCAGACGGCGCACAACCGCCGTCGTTCCTTTCCCATGTGGGCGGACGGGCCCGGACGCAGACCCCGATTATGAACCACAGGCCGCCTGCCCCGGTCGAGGCACCGCCGACCTGATCGTCGACGACATCGACGCCGCCCACAGGATAGACCGCCGCCGTACTGACCGCCGATACGAGGCCTCTCCACCGAAGCGGCCCGCCCGCGGTCCTGCGACAACCTGGCCGCCGACGCGGAGAGGGGCTTCGACCGGGTGCTCGCCGCCGACCTCCCCCATCTGGCGGTCATCTCACCGGGCGGCGAGACGCCGCTCGCCTGCAACGGGCGAGCAGACCCGGACAACGGGCGCCGCCCGCCGATACGGGCAGCGTGCGAACTGACCCTCAGCGCAGCCGTGCGCCGACTGTGCGCCGACTGTGCGCCGACAAGGGAATCGACGACGTCGACTGCCCTCCCCGGCGGGCCCCGAAATGGCCCGCCCGGCCCCCCTCAGCGGGCGCCGCTGGGCAAACGCTGGATCGTCGAGCGCACCAACTCGTGGCTGTCGAACTTCGGGCACTACGTTGCAACACCGGCCAACTCGCCTTGACCATCACCGTCATCATCGCCATCAAACTCATCAAATGGGCCGACCGCCACAACCAATGACCCCGTCTATTTGCGCGGGCTCTTAGGTGAGCCCCGTCAAGTGGACGAGATGGTCTCGGATGACCCACCCGATGTCGGGCGGCGCCTCCCCCAGTTTGTGGTCTAACCACCAGACAGGCACTGATCTGAACTTTTCGCACTGGGCGTAGCTCAGCTCGCGTAAACCGGTTGGCGCGGTGGGCTCGATTTCGACATGGTGATCCAACTCCCGGCGGGTTGTCGTGAGCGGGACGATGAATACATGGCTGCGGAGACGGGCGGAGACGACGAAAGCTGGCCTGGACTTGGCGGTCTCGCCCGGGATGGGATCGCCGAAGTTGACGATCCAGATGTCGTCGGCGGACGGCGGCGGGCGCAAAGATGGGGGCGGGTATCAGTCGATGTCGTCGGCGGTCAGGACCAACGCTGCTTCGGCCCAGTAGTCATCCCACGCCTTGGGGTCTTGCCGCAGACGCTCCATCTGCTCGTTGCACCTTCGCACAAACTCCAGGCCCTGCAACTCCCAAGCGGCCTTGTCTATATGACCGCCCGTTATCTTCGCAGGCGGCGGTGGGGTGAGCGCCTGCCCGGATGATGGTCTGGTCAAATGCATCAAACCGTCCGCCGGCGGGCCGGACGGCGCTGGAGTGGACGACTTGTCAGCCATTTCCTCTGACTGTAACAGTCCTGTCCGGCCCCCGCAACCGCCTATTCCTCGCCCCGGGTGACCTTCCGCCTGCTGTCCGCTGCTCGCCGTGGCGCTGGCCGCGGGGTGCGGCGGGGATGCCGGCGAGACGGCGTCCGCCTCCACTACGACGACCACGACACCACGACCCTGCCGGTGTTCGACGCCTGCGGGGATAAAGGCGGACTGGGCGATCAGTGCTCGCCGGTCAGCTCTCGCCATTCGGGTTGGCGGTGCAGCCCGCCGGTCTGGGGTCTAAAGACCCAACCACCCTCCTGGCCGGACTCCCAGTCTTCCAACCAGGCCCGCCGGGCGTCCACAGCGGCGGCCGCCGCTGCTTCCAGCGCCTCCCAGCCCCCTAACCCGCCCGCCTTCACCCCAACGCCCGGCCCCCGGGCGCCCAGCCGCGCCCCCAAACCAGCCCGACGCCGCTCCGCAAGCGCCAAGCAGTCCCAAAGCGCTAACATCACGCCCCCAAACCCGCGCCGGAGCGCCAAACGGCCCCAACCCCCCGCCAAACCGCCAATTCGCGCCACAACCCGCGCCGGCCCCCGCCCTCGGGGGCTGGCGCGAATTAGCTGAGCCGCAGGTCAGGGACTCTGCCAAAGTCGGCCCGGGAACGAAATTCGCGGGTTTCGGGAACGATTTTCTCAGGAACGGCCCGTTCGCGGCGCTGACCTGGGGTTACACCGGGCCGCCTGGCGAGGCCGGAGCAGGCGAGTCGGTTCGTTCTCGCCCGTGTCTGATCCCTCCGGGCCTGCTTTGAGCCAAGCGGCCCGTCGTCGCGGCGCCAGATGCCGTGGTCAGAGCCCGGTGGACAGGCCCGCTGCGGCCGTATCCTTGCCAGCGTGGGCCCGGCGAGCTGTTCATCCGCGACATGAGCCCGTTCTTCGAGGCGGTGTCGCGCGACGACAAGCACGGCCTGGTGGTGATGGTCTGGGACAGCGGCCGCAGGCTGGCAGTGGAGCCCCGTAACTGGCCGGATCGGCGTCAGACCCCTGGCCAGACAAGCCGCCGTCGAAGGTCTGCTGCAGCGCCGGGACCGAACCCGACAAAGTCATCACCATCAAGCTATCACCAAACACCCGTGCTGAAAATCGCCGGGCTCATCACCGAAGGATGGTGAATCTGCAAGGTGAGCAGTTCATTTGTTCATATAGAACATAAGAGGAAACTAGCCCATGTCTAGAATCTGGAAAGCTTGGGCAGTTTGGCGCGGACGCGAAGACGATGTGCCAACAGGTGTAGCTCCGTCTACAGGCTGGGGAGACTATTGGGCGCGCAAAGGAATTGACGAAGCTTTGAAGAAGCCAGATGAATTGCGAGAAACATTACACAACTTGCGGCATTCCACATATGTGGTCGTGGGTGTTGCGGCTGGTTTGCTATTGGGAATTGTCGGCACTATGCAGATATTATATGCAGACAGTTCGCCAGAATGGCGGCGATATTTGACGCCCTTTATCGTTTACATTTTGGGATGGATTGGTGTATTGGTTGCAGTGTTATATGTCCATTATCCTACCAAAAATGTAGGAATGGATATCTACCCAGATAGGTGCTTACAGTATACGACCCGTGACCAGGCCAAGACCTTCATTGACGGCATACAAGACCGTGTCCGCAAGAGTCGGAGGCCTTTGGAAACCAGAGCCAAAGCCGTCAAGGTATCTATTTGGTCAGTCGTCGTTCAGATTGTCAGTGTTGTCTTAGCCACAATAGAAGGGATAATCCCATGAGTAACGGTAATGGCTCCCCTGAGTCTCCAGCCGGCGACCCGTATGTTCCGTTCGGCGACCCACCACCCCCCAGCGATCCGCCCCCGGTTGCCAGCGCCCCGGCAGTAGCAGAAGAGGCACCGCCACCAGTCGCCGGGCCCCCCATGGTGGAACGCGGGCAGGAACCCGCCGACCGCCCCAACCGGAGGTAACCCTCGGGCCGACGGCTAACGCCCGCCCGGTTCGATACCGAGACATGCGGCCATGAAAGGACGGAAGCAGACGGGGAATGCATGGCGGTGGGGCAATTCGCCTCTGTTCGAGCCGCCGAAGGGCCACCGGTCGTAGGCCAGGCATCGCGGTTGCGTCTCCAGTTCGGCGCAGCAGCACCGCAACCGGACCAGCTCAGACCGCTCTTCAGAGTTCGGGCCCCTCCACCTCGCCCCGCTCCTTGCGGACCCAGTTGCCCAGCGTGCCCGCGCCGGTCCCCAGATCGCGCTCGATCTCAGCGGCCGGGCGGGCGAGTCTCCCCGACGATCCGCACAGCACCCGCTTTGAACTCCGGGTCGTGCTTGCGTCCTATCTCAGACATAGCATCCCCTCTTTGACGAAGCCTCCAAGATCCGGGGGATGCTCAACGGGCCCTTTCCCAGTCCGGGCTGGGGCACCGTCTTCTGGGCTGCCTGGCGGCGTCGGCGTCGGACCCCGGTCTTGGGTCTGCGTTCCCGGCCCTTTGAGGGCGGGACGGGGGATGCGCCCGGACGGGAAACCGCCCGGACATGGCGAGAAACCCCGGCGATCCGCGGCTCAAGGCCGAAGCGCACCGCAAACCGGCGGAGAGGTGCCAGCGGGCGGGTAATGTCGGCGGTTCCGCAGACCGGCGGCCCCGGCAAGCGGGGCCGCATGATGAAGGAGATCGCCATATGACCGCTCCAAGCCGGGACAACTGGAACGAACTGACGCGGGCCGCTTCAATCTGTATGCGGGCCGTCGCCATTCGGCTCGTGGGGTCAAATGCCAATGTCGACGGTGACTACACCGGGGCAGGCTATGCGGCCTCCAAGTCGATAGCCGAGGAAGCGGAGCAGCCTTGCCCGGCGCCTGCGCCGCCGCCCAAGCCGAAGGTGCTCTAACCGGACCGGGCCGCGGCGTCGGGCCATCCCCGGCGGGAAGGTCCGAGACGGCCCGCCCGGAGGACGTGAGCCACCGCCCGGCGGCCGCCAGGTCTGAGGGTATGACTGTCCAGACGGCGGCTGCGGGCGAAGCAGTAGAGCGGCCCGACCCGGACAAGTCTTCCCCCGGCGCTGGCGTCGAGGCCTGGCATCACCGGCCCGTCAGCCACCTAGCCGCAGCCCGGCAGCGCGGCCCGCTGATCTAGAAGCACAGTCGCCGCGCGGCCACGATCGCCGACCCCCAAGAAGACCGGTCCGCCCAAGGGCCTAGCCAAAACGAAAACTATTCCTGGGCTTCTGTCCGGGTGTCGAAGCTGCCGCAGTTCGCCGCGTCGCCGGGTCCGGCGGGCGCCGCGACCCCGACCGACCCGCGAGAGCGCGGCCCGGGGCGGGGAGCAAGGGACCCCACTTCCGCGGCCGGGGATTGTCGTCTCGGCACCAAGATTGACGCGGCTGCCGGGACGTTGCGGTTTCTCGACCGTCGGGGTCGGAGAGCCGGCCCCCGGCGGAAGCGGACGCACGCGCAAACCCGGCGGCGGGTTGCCGCCGGCCGTTGAGGGTTCGGTAGCCTGCGGACTTCGGTGGGGCGGCAGCCTGTTCGCCCCCGGTTTAGGGTGTGTGTCTCCATGGACCTCGAGGCGGCGCAGCGGTCGGTGGTGCCAGGGCGTGGATGCTGAACTCTTGCTGCTGGTCGGTTACGACTTCGCTCCGAACTCCCAGAGTCTTATCAGGGGGTGCGCGTCCACCGGGTCGCGGCCGACAAGGGGCATGCAGATCGCTGAGACGATCAAGGGCGGGGAGAACGAGGGCGGCACCTTCACCATTCTGTCTGACCTCGCCACCGAACTGTGGGGCGTGAGAGACGACAACCGGCGGCCCCGGACCGTCCCCATCAGGGCCGAAGACGGCACCGTCACGCAACGGCCCCTCGTCACCGTCGAACTCATCGGCTGGGACACCTACAACCCCGGCACCGGCGCGGTCAGATCAGGCGAAGACCCCGACCAGATAGGCACCTGGATGATCGACACCAACCACGACGGGCTCAGCTTCGAGTCACGCCTCGTGTACTTCCCATCCGGGCTCGCCAACGACTCCGGCTTCAAAGCGCTCGCTAAATCCCTCGGCCGCGGCAAGGATCCGGACGCCGAGGACGCGCTCTGGTCGCTCACATCCCAGCCTTTCCCCGCACCCGAACCCGGCAAAGTCATCGCAGTCAAAGCGATCACCAAGACCGGGACCGAGATCGCGGGGCTCATCACCGAAGGATGGTCGTGATGTTTTGGAAGGCAAGTCAGAAACCTGGCCCCGTTGATCTGACTTTTTCGCAACGAGAGGGCTACACTAGTTTGCCAGAGCCCTTGCAACTAGAAGAACTATCACAGCCATTACGAATTGCGCTTTGGGACGATTTGTCAAAGTTCATTGGGCAGTTTGCTAGTGGCAGTACAGCCCGAGGAGGAATCCACATAGCAGAACCTCTGACAGGATGCCTCAAAACGGTAATTGCTGCCCTAAGAAGCAGACCGATCGATAGCATATCTCTTAGCTCTGAGTTGTACTCAGAACCTCGAGATCTCGTGCTCAAAGGAGATTTTAATGTAGTCTTTGATTTCATTGAGCGATTCCTAAAGGAAATCGTACACCGAATCCATCGTGGGCATATCCCGATAGATCTTTACGGCGATATGGATACTTGCGACAGTTATCAGTTGGTCATTCGATTACAAGAGACCATGGATAGGCATGCCGCTGCGTATCATCTAACTAGTGATGACTGGCCAACGCCTCCTTACCGATTTGAACCTCATACAAGCCAACGAGCGGCAGAGCTTACACGTGTCGCCCGATTGTCTATAGAAGGAACTGGCTTGCAAGGAGTAGAACAACATTTGAACCAAGCTGCTCAGTACATCAGTGGTTCTCAATGGCCTGATGCTACTAGAGAAGGGATACATGCCGTTGAATCGGTAGTGCGAGAAATTACCGGCGAAGCCTCTTTATCAGCGGGGCTGAAGATACTTGCATCTCGTGGGATGCAAATTCATCCAGCGTTACAAGCAGCCTTCACCAAACTATATGGCTATGCAAGTGATGAAAGCGGGATCAGGCACGCCCTTGATGCTAAACAAGAAGCAGCATCAGTAGGGCGTGCTGAAGCCCTTTTTATGTACACTGCTTGCACGGCCTTTGTAGACTATCTTTTGCAGAAAGGGAAAGAGCACCATCGCAAGGATTGATTGAAGAGAAACCCGCTTCAAGCGTTATGCTTAGGTCTACTATGATCTTTGTTAATCTGATGACAGCCTAGCGCAATATGATAGTAGGGGTTATTCATTGGCGATATGAAGCATCACGGCTCACGCGATGTTCTAGTGCAGCGAGCTTGTGGCCCACTGCCACGAAGGCGGGCGAGCCGGCACCTGAAGGGCTACAAGAGGGCCAGAGCCCAGATGCGATGGATATGCCTTTGGGCATGTACCCGGTCGGGGGCCGCCCCCAGCGGTGGGCACCGTCGGAGACCGACCTTCCCGGCGAACAGATCCCCGCGCAAATGCAAGGCCGGGCCGCGGTGGACGCCATCAACGCCGCCGCTGTCGAACAAGGCTTGAACCCGTCAACCGGGACGATGTTCTTCATCCCGGAGACATCCGGCACCCCGGCCGTGCTGGAACCGCCGCTATCGCCTAGAGGCGACCCGCGTGTGGTGTGCTGCCTGACCGGCCACAGCCGGGACCAGGTCATCGACGGCATGGTCGGCGCTCTCGTCGAAGCAGCCCGGTCAGGTCTGCGAAAAACCGATAAGAGGTATGTCTGGCTCGACAAGGCACGCCTCGCCCGATGGGACCAAGTCATAGCCGAACCGCTCCAGACCGACGGGTTGCGCGAGCGGCCCACCGAAGCCGCCGCAGACGGCGGCAAAGAAGACCTGCACGACCTCGCCTGGTTTCAGGCACACCGCTGGCCGGGTGAGGGAAGCCGCGTTCGACGCCCGGAATCCCGATGGACATCTCAGGCGCCGCCATCCGGCCTTCCGGGTTCCGGGTCTCTTGCACCGCCGTGCCGCCCGCCGCGCTGCGAGAGAGCACCCGGCCCGGCGCCGATCGCTACGGCATCGACCTCTACTGCCACCACCACAGCCCGGCCGAGTTCGCCGCCCACGTCATCGACGCGGTCCTCTACGGCAACTGCGTCGACGAGAACACAGACGAGCACGCCCGCCTCGGCCGCGCCCTGCGGACCGCCGCCATCGCCAGGTTCACGCCCGTGCCCTCGGCGCCGCCCGCCTGACTGTCGAACCGCCTTCGTCTCGAGGAGCCGCCGGGATTCACCGTCCCGACGACATGTCCGGCCCCGTCCCCCGGTGCGCGCTGGCGGGCAGAAGCGTTCGCCGTCGGCCATCTCAGCGGGCTTCCCGTCCCCCGGTGCGCGCTGGCGCGCGCCTTCAGCGAGCCCGTAGGGCGGGGCCAGCCAGAGTCGTCGAGAGGCCCTCCTGGAACGGTGGGGGCAACTCTCCGGCAGTCCGGCCTCGTTCTCGAGCAAGCCCGTTCCGGTGCGGCTGGGCGGTATGCTTCGGACCGAACGGAGAGCTGGCTAGTTTCTGCGGCTGCTAGTGCTCACATCCAGCCTGACCTGGGATTTCGCTACTGCAAGACTCACGCGGGCCAGTGCCAGTGGCACGCAGGTGGGTGTTGCGCATTTTGACAGTTTCGATTTGCACTTGACGGATCTAAAACTCTGGTATCGTTCGCTCCTCTAGTTCTCTGGCGTACCCGCCGTCGGCCCCCGGATGGCCATCGCGGCTGCGTCCGTCGGGGCTGGGAGACTAGGTGGAACATATGTATGGCATCGTGGACGGGAGCACTGTTTCGGCGCTTCGTCCCGCACCAGTCCGCTGGCGACATCAGCTGCTGCGGCCTGACAGCCACGACGAGCAGCCAACTCCGGCAAACCGCGAGGCGGAGGCGGCGCCGATGACCGCCCGGGGCATGCAGAGCCTGTGGACTGATCGTCTCTGTTGGCTGAATAATTGATTGGGGACAACTAGCCATGGGATGGATCATTGGGCTACTGACAATTTTAGTTTCAATTGGTGGCGCAGGTTTTCTTTGGGCATTTGAAAGGCACGTTCCAAGCTTTCGTCAGCATTTGCCCGATAGGGTACATAAACTCATCTATGCTAGTTTGATTTTCGCGGTCGTCTACGCGGGCCCGACATACTTCGTGTATGTCGAGTACATACAGTACGCAGAGCGCATTCCTGGAGGAGTATGGGTAGTTTTATTCGTAGCTATTATCATACCGCCACTCTTGGGGGAGGTCGTAGGGATTTATTGGAATAGAATACGCTCAGGATGGGAATTTGTACTTAGACATCTGTTCAATTATGACCCTGAACAGCGTCCTTATATTCCAACAGCGTTTGATTATGTCGTGCGCTTATTAGTGAACAGGCGAGGAGTGCGTCCTTTTGTTATGATTCGCTACATGGATCTAGCAACAAATACGTCACATATTTTAGTAGGGCACTTACGTCACGCCTCGGCAACACCTTACCCTAAAGACATGTATCTCCGTCCAATCTATTTTCACAGGCCGGTAGATGAGTTTATAGATCAGTTTTTGGTTGCAGGCACCGATTTGCACAAACAAGACGTAGGGTGTTTAATTAATTCTCGTAATGTCGTGTACACAAAAATCTTATTGCCAGATCAGATGCGATCACATGCTGCACAAGTTGTAGTCAACCACCAACAGGAGGGTAACGAGCCATGCCAGTAAGCGAGAACGGGCAACGTCCCGCCCGGAAGCGGCGTAAAGGCCAACTGTTGTATTATGGCAGCGATACCGGTGAGCCTCCTGACACGATCAAGCTACCCGAGGCTTTTAGCCTCACCACGCCTCCAACGCCTGTTCAGGAAGAAGAACATAAGCCACCGGCGACACAAGACTCCTGATAGCTGATACACAGCGTCGGACGGTGCCCCCCTCAGCGCCGTGGCAGTCACCCGGGGGTAACGCGCCGATCAACCCTGATGGCGGTGACTGTCGGCAGTACGGCGATGCCAATGGGGCATCTCGTGGCAGTCGCCAAGTAGTCCCCGTGAAGCGGCCTATGGCTTCGTCCCGCCGTCGGTTGCGATCACGCCGAGCTTGACCATTGCTCTTCCACTTGAACCCGGCGGGCCTTGATCGCACCCACCCGCGCAAGGCCCTCTGGTCGGTCGGGTCGCCGTCCTTGTTTCCGCAGTTTCTCCACCGGTCGTTGTCGTAGTCGTAGGATTCGGCGGCGATGGTGCGGGCCGCGGCGGGTGTTGTGGTGGCCGCTGTTGCGGTCGCCCATTCCCCGGCGGGGAGCCTTGACCGGCCGGTGGGGCTGGTCTGCCCGCCGAGCGTTAGCCGGGGAAGGAACTGTGTGTGGTTGAGGTTGGTGCTGTGGGGGATGCGGTCGCGGTGGTATCCGTCGGGTAGGAGCCCCCGGTCGTCGGGTGCTCCGGCGCCGGTCTGCCGGTCGACGGTCTCTATTAGTACGTTGTCGCCGGAGTCGATGCAGAAGTGCCTGACCGAGACGCAGACTCGCATCCCGGTTGTGGTCGTGTGCCCGTCTGTGGCGCCGCCGCTGACGGTCGTGTGCGACGCTCTCGAAGCGGCCGGGGCCGGGGTCGATCCGGCGCTGCGGCCCGGGCACGAGCCGAGACCGCCGGCGCCCCGACGGTCGAGGCCACTGACCGCGTCCGAGGTGGACCTGGTGCGGGCGTTCGCGGATCGGGGCCTGGTCGGCTCGCGGCGCTCCGCGATGGTGGCTCTGGCCGAGGCCGGGGCCGCCCCCGCGGAGATCGCCGCCGCCCGGGCCTGTGATGTGGACTTGGCCGCCGGGACGGTCCGGCTCGGCGCCGGCCCGGATCGGTCCCGGGTGAACCCGCTGACCGGGTGGGGCGCGGAGGCCGTCCGGCGGGTGCTGGCCGTCAACGACATCTCGCCCGCTGACCGGCTGTGCGTCACCAACCGAATCAGCCTCCAGCAGGGGGCGCAGTCCGTCGCGACCCGGCTCTGCGACGCGATCCGGACGCCGGGCTGGCCGGAGCCGAAGGGGTGACGGCCGGGTCGATCCGGCTCACCGCCGCCGCCGAAGTCCTGGCCCGCGGGGGGATCGAGGCCGCGGCCCGGTTCCTGGGAGCTTCGTCGCTGGACGCGGCCGCGGCCGCGCTCGGCCACGACTGGAACCACTACGACGACCGCGCTGGCGGGGGCGGGGGCTCCGGTGGCTGAGCGTCTGGCCTATCGGGGCTTGTTCCGGGGCGGGGAGCCGGTGCGGGCCGCGGACGTGGCCGCCGGGCCCCCCGGACGGGCGGGGGCGGCGGAGCGGGCGGCGTCGCTGGCCGCGGACGCGGCGCTGGGGATGGCCCGGCCGCGGCGCCGGGGCGCCGAGCCGTTGTGGTCGCTGGTCCAGCGCCTCGAGTTCGCCTTCTGTTTGGCGCCGCTGTGGGATCTCAGCGAGGAGATAGAAGCCGACATCGCCGCCCCAGCAGAGGGCCGGGCCCCGGGCCCGGGCCGCAAAAGACACTGGCCGATCATGTGCGCGCTGGCCCTGGAGGTGGCGCTGTGGGATTCGGGGTCCATGCGCGCCGCGGTGCGCGAGATCTCCGACCCCGCCACCTGGATGCGGCTGCGCCGCGCCACCCGGCGGGCCTAGCCCGGCCGCCCCGACCGGCTGCTCCCCAAACGCCCGATCAGCCGCAGCCAATACCACCGCGCCCGCCAACGCCACACCCTGACCCGCCTCGCCGAGATCAAAGCCTGGGCCGAGAGAACCTCAGTCCGAGCAGCCCGCTGGATCGGGATGCTCGATCCCGGCGCCAGCCGCTGCGTCACCCGCCCGAAGCCCGGCAACGTCGTCGCCGGCGACGCCACCTTGCTCAAACCCCACAGCAACCTCGACCTCGGCCCGCTCCCCGACCCCGACAGCGGGCTGCTGTTCGACCCCGACACCGGGCTGTGCCTCGATCCCGCCAGCGGGCTGCTGTTCGACCCCGACACCGGCGAACTCACCCTGCACAGACCCGGCCCCGGCCCCGCCGCCCGGGCCGCCCGGGCCGCCGGGCGGCGCTGCCTGATCCTCTCAAGCCGGCTCCCCCACCCCGGCGAACGCGTCATCCACGCCATCTCGCTGATCGGGCCCGGATCAGACGCCACCGCATACACCGACGACATCCTGCGGCTGCGGCAACAACACCCGGCGCACGCCCACGGGATCGCCGCCGCGGTCTACGACGGCGCCCTGCACGCCCACGACATGGTCCGGCTCCTCGGCGAAGGCATCACACCCATCGCCAAAGTCCACCGCCACAACAAACAATACGCCTCCGCCAGCCTCGGAGAACACAAGATCACCCTCCCCGGCGGTGCCAAGCGCCAGGCCGTCGTCACCGCCATCGACGGCACCCCCACCATCGCCGCAGCCGACACCGCAGGCGAAACCTGGCACATCCCCCTCACCCGCACCCGGACCTGCATCCGCCGCAACAAACGCCGCCCCTTCGCCGTCACCACCTGCTGGCGCATCCCCCCACACCCCCTCGCCGGGCCCCTCGCCGGAGGCACCCTCACCATCCCCCACAACCCCGCCAAACCCCGCAAGGCCATCGACACCAACCGGGCCCTGCGAGTCATCCCCCCATCCGATCCCGACTACGACCGCCTCTACGGACTGCGCGAAGACGTCGAATCCACCAACAACCACCTCAAAGAACGCCTCCGCTACGGCCGCTCCCACACCATCGGAGCCCACCGCCAACAACTCAACCTCATCGGCTACCAAATCCACACCCTCATCACCGCCCTCACCAGCCACCACCAACGCACCGCCAAACCACTCACCGAATGGTTCGGCCAACACCAGCCCTCCACCGGCTGGCCCGGCCAACACCAGCCCCCCTAAACCAGCCCCCAACGCCTGACGCCCGGCGCACGGGCCACCAGCCGCGCCCCCAAACCCGCCCCACGCCGCCCAACGGGCGCCAACCAGCCCCGAAGCGATAACATCACGCCCGCAACCCGCCGCCGGAACGCCAAACGGCCCCAAACCACCGCCAAACCACCAATTCGCGCCACAAAGCGCGCCGGCCCCCGCCCTCGTAGCTCAGCGGAAGAGCATCGGTCTCCTAAACCGTGTGCGCAGGTTCGACTCCTGCCGGGGGCGCTGACAAGCCGACTGAGCGGTCCGGCCGCGCAAACCCGGCCCGCTCGGCCAGAATCTCAGACCATGGTCGATCCCTTCGCCCCGGCCCGGCTGGGGCCAGTCACCCTCCGCAACCGGATCATCAAGGCGGCCACCTTCGAGGGGGTGACGCCCGAGGCGCTGGCGACCCCCGAGCTCGTCGAGTACCACCGCAAGGTGGCGGCGGGCGGGGCGGGCATGACCACGGTGGCGTATCTGGCCGTGGCCCCCGAGGGCCGCACCCACGCCCAGTGCATCTGGGTCAGGCCCGAGGCCGCGGCCGGGCTGGGCAAACTCACCGAGGCCGTCCACGCCGAGGGCGCGGCGGCCAGCGCCCAGATCGGACACGCCGGGCCGGTGGCCAACGCCCGCTCCAACCGGGCCCCGGCCCTCTCCGCCTCCCGGCGGCTCAACCCGGTCACCATGAAGATGATCCGGTCCGCCACCGGCGCCGACCTGGCCCGCATCACCGACGACTTCGCCCGGGCCGCCCGGCTCCTGGCCGACTGCGGCTTCGACGCCATCGAGGTCCACCTCGGCCACAACTACCTGCTCAGCGCCTTCCTGAGCCCCCGGCTGAACCGCCGGACCGACCGCTGGGGCGGCTCGCTCCAGAACCGGGCCCAGTTCCCACGCCAGGTGGTCGCCGCCGTGCGGGAGGCGGTGGGCGACCGGGCCGCCGTCATCGCCAAGCTGAACATGAACGACGGGACCGCCGGCGGGCTCAAGGAGGCCGAGAGCCTGGAGGCGGCGGCCATGCTGGAGGCCGACGGCGCCCTCGACGCCCTGGAGCTCACCGGCGGCAGCTCGCTGGCCAACCCCATGTACCTGTTCCGCGGGGACGCGCCCCGGGCCGACCTGGCCGCGGCCATGCCCCGGCTCGCCCGGCTCGGGTTCAAGCTCGTCGCCCGTCGGCTCATGCCCGAGTACCCCTTCGCCGAGGCCTACTTCCGGGACCAGGCCCGGCCGTTCCTGGAGGCCCTGGACACGCCGATCATCCTGCTGGGCGGGATCACCCGCACCGCCACCGTCCAGTCGGCCTTGGACGAGGGGTTCGCCTTCGTGGCCATGGCCCGGGCCCTGCTGCGCGAGCCCGACCTCGTCAACCGGATGCGGGACGGCGCGGCGGCCGAGGCGGCCTGCGTCCACTGCAACCGCTGCATGCCCTCCATCTACACCGGCACCCGCTGCGTGCTCGACCACCCCGACCCCATCAAGGCCAGCCCACCGCTGGTCGCCTGACCGCCGCGGCCCCCGCCCAGCTCTGGGCAAACACCCCATAGCGGACGATTCCCGCTCAACCCGGCGGCGAACGGGCGGCCTCCGCTCAGAACCCGGGCGGAGGCCGGTCACAACTAGCCTCGCGGGGCGTGCGCCTGTACGACACCGCCCGCCGGGCCATCGTCCCGTTCGAGCCCGGGCCCGAGGTGGCGATCTACGTGTGCGGCATCACCCCCTACGACAGCACCCATCTGGGCCACGCCAGCACCTACCTCACCTACGACCTGCTGGCCCGCCGGCTCGAGGACCTCGGTCACACGGTGAGGATGGTCCGCAACATCACCGACGTAGACGACTCGATCCTGCCCAAGGCCCGGGAGCTCGGCGTGGACTTCCGGGAGCTGGCCGCCACCGAGACGGCCCGGTTCCACCGCGACATGGAGGCGCTGGGGGCCCGGCCCGTGGCCTCGGAGCCCCGGGCCACCGAATGGGTGGACGAGATGATCTCCATCATCGACAAGCTGGCCGCCGGGGGCCACACCTACACCGCCGAGGGCACCACTTGGTTCGACACCTCCACCTGGGACGGCTTCGGCGGGCTCTCGGGCCACGACGAGGCCACCATGGCCGAGCTGTCCGCCGAGGGGGGCGGCACTCCCGACGACCCCCGGCAGCGCAACCGGCTCGACTTCGTGCTGTGGCAGCCGTCGCGGCCCGACGAGCCGGCCTGGCCCTCCCCGTTCGGGCCGGGCCGCCCCGGCTGGCACATCGAGTGCAGCGCCATGGCCATGGGGCTCCTCAGCTCCACCATCGACCTCCACGGCGGCGGCCGGGACCTCATCTTCCCCCACCACGAATGCGAGCGTGCCCAGAGCGAGGCCGCCACCGGGGTTGCCTTCGTGCGCCACTGGATGCACTGCGGGCTGGTGGCCTACCAGGGCACCAAGATGTCGAAGTCGCTGGGCAACCTCGTCTTCGTCAGCGAGCTGACCGAGCGGGCCGACCCCAGGGCCGTCCGGCTGGCCCTGATGGGCCACCACTACCGGACCGACTGGGAATGGCACGACGGCGATCTGCGCCAGGGCGAGGGTCTGCTGGAGTTGCTCACCGCCGCGGTCCGCCGCACTAACGGACTGGACCCGAGGCCCTACCAGAGCCGGTTGCGGGCCGCCCTCGACGACGACCTCGACGCGCCCTCAGCCCGGTCCGTGCTGGAAGAGCTGGCCCGGGCCATCCTGGCCGCCGGGACCGGCGGCGATGGCGGAGGCGACAGGGCCAGCCGGACCGGTGGAGGCGACGGGGAGTCGGCCCCGGCCGCGCTGCGGGAGCTGGCCGGGCTGTGCGGGATCGAACTGGACCGACCGCCCGCCCCGGGCCAGCGGCGATGACCGGCCCGCGGCACGCCCAGCCAGCACCAGTCGCCCTGACCCGACGACGATGACCGGTCCGCGGCACGCCCAGCCGACACCAACGGCACCGCTGCCGTGATCTCGCTGTACGACACCCTCGCCGGCGCGGTCAGGCCCATGGAGCTGCGGCAGCCGGGCCGGGTGACGATCTACGCCTGCGGTCCCACCGTGTACGACGAGCCCCACCTGGGCCACGCCCGCGGAGCCCTCACCTACGACATCCTCCGCCGCTACCTCCAGTGGCGGGGGCTCGACGTGCAACACGTGGCCAACGTCACCGACATCGACGACAAGATCATCGAGCGGGCCAACCGGGAGGGTCTCACCGAGCCCGAGCTGGCCGCCCGGTGGGACGCGGTCTACGTCGAGGCCATGGAGGCGCTCGGCGTGCTGCCCCCCCACCAGCGCCCCCGGGCCACCGAGTGGGTGGACGAGATGGTCGATTTCGTTGAGGGCCTGATGACCGGGGGCAAGGCCTATGCCACACCTTCGGGGGTGTATCTGCGGGTCGGGCAGGTCCCCGGCTACGGCGACCTGGTTCACCGCAGCCTGGACGACCTCCGCTCGGGGGCCGGGGCCAGGGTTGAAGTGGACGAAGCCAAAGAGGACCCGCTCGACTTCGCCCTGTGGAAGGCGGCCAAGCCGGGCGAGCCGACCTGGCCGTCGCCGTGGGGCCCGGGCCGCCCCGGCTGGCACATCGAGTGCGTCACCATGAGCCTGGGCCTGCTCGGCGACGGCTTCGACCTCCACGGCGGCGGCGACGACCTGGTGTTCCCTCATCACACCAACGAGCGGGCCGAGGCCATCGCGGCCGGGCGCGACTTCGCCCGGCACTGGGTCCACAACGCCATGCTCAACGTGAACGGCCAGAAGATGGCCAAGTCGGTCGGCAACTTCCGCACGGTGGGCGACCTGCTCGGCGAGCACCCGGCCAACGCCCGGGCCTTCCGGCTGCTGGTGCTGCAGACCCACTACCGCAAGACGATGGAGGTCAACGCCGAGGTGATGGCCCAGGCCCGGTCGGCCGCGGCCCGCCTCGACGCCATGGCCCGCCGGGCAGCCGCAGCCGGAGTCAAGATCGACGGACCCGACCACGATCCGGCCGGAGCCGGGATCGGGACCGACAGGCCTGACCGCGACCTGGCCGGGGCCGGAATCGACAGGCCTGACCGTGACCCGGCCGCGGCGGCGGCATTCCGGGCGGCCATGGACGCCGACCTGGGCACCCCCGAGGCGCTGGCCGCGGTGTTCGAGACCCTCCGCCGGGCCAACGCCGCCCTGGACCGGGGCGACGGCGCCGACGCGGCCGCCCTGGCCGCCACCGTGGTCGAGCTGGCCGGGGTGCTGGGACTGCGGGTCGGCGCCGACGACCGAGCCGCTCGGCCCGGCGCCGGCACCGGGGAGGCTGCCGACAAACTCGCAGCCGCCGGCGAAGACGCCGAGATCGAAACCCTGGTGGCCGACCGGCAGCAGGCCCGCGCCGCCCGCGACTTCGCCGAAGCCGACCGGCTGCGCGACGAGCTGTCCGCAAGGGGCGTCACCGTGGAGGACACCCCCGCCGGCCCCGTCTGGCACCGCAACTGACGGCACGGCAACTGACGAGGACCCGGCTGTCGGCGGCCGTCCCGTTCGACCCCTGCGACTGAAGCCGTCGGCGGGTTACCCGCCGGGCGCTCCACGACGCCCAGCCGCCCGCCCGACATCAGCCGACGGCGTAGATCCAGCCGCCCCGAGTGCCTACTACCACCAAGCCGTCCCACACCGCCGGGGTCGATTCGATGCAGGCTTGCAGGTCCACCCGCCACAGCTCGGGCGGCTCCGCCGCGGTGTCGCTCACGTCGAAGGCCCGCAGCCAGCCCCGGCAGTCGCCCTGGATCCACACGTCGTCGACGATCACCGGGCTCGACCAGGTCGGGCCGGGCAGCTCCTTGGTCCAGCGCACCTCGCCGGTGGCGGCGTCGAGCCCCAGCACCTTGCCGGTGTCGGTGGGCACGATGAGCAGATCCCGGTACAGGCCGGGGGTGGCCCACACCCCCGAGTTGAGGCGGGGCCGCTCGTGAACGCTCCACACCAGCGGGTCGTCCCGGCTGGGGTCGAGCTTGATGATCTGGCCCACCTCGGCCGACCGGGCGTTGCCCCGCTCGTACTCCACCCCGGCGTAGATCATGCCCTCGGCGTCGATCACCAGGGTGGCGTCGATGTCGTCGCCGGCCCAGTATCTGAACACCCGCTCCGGCGCCTCGCCGGAGGCCAGGCCAGCGATGTCCCAGCCCTGGATCAGCCCGCCGGAGTTGGCGAAGTAGGCGGTGTCGCCGCTGATGGCCACCGAGCTCTCGATGGACACGTTGGAGCCCACGGCCTCGATCAGCTCGTCGTCCCAGCCGGGGGCGTCGAAGACCATCTCGGGGTCGGCGGTCGCCAGTCCGGTCTCGCCGTCGTAGCCCCGGTTGAGCTTCACGATGTGGAACCGGGAGTTCTCGCCCCCGACGAACAGGTAGTCGTCGAGCACCAGGCCAGCCCCGTCCCAGTCGTCGTTCCACCGGGTGGGCGAAACCGAGTAGGCGTCGAGGGCCCACAGCTCCTCCGGCTCGTCGCGGTCGAAGGCCACGACCCGGTATTTGTTGTCTCGGCTGCCGAAGTAGATCAGCGGGTAGCCGTCGGGGTCGATGGTCACCGAGCCCTTGATGAGGTCGCCGGTGTCGAAGTCGCCGACGATCCGGCCGCCGGTGTCGGCGTCCAGGAAGTGAACGGCCTTGTCGTAGGCCCCGACCACCACCCAGGTGGCGCCGTCGCGCTCGAACACGGCGGGCTGGCCGGTCCAGCCGGTGCCGCACCAGTTGGTGGTCTCCTCCTTCACCTCCGAGAGCGAGCACATCGCCGGACCCGGCGGGAAGTACCACAAGACTTCGGGCGAATCGGGCACCGGGCCCTTCCCGTAGTAGGTGCGGGTGGGGTTGCCCCGGAAGGTGAGCAAGCCATCCACCGCGTCGCCCCACCGCTGCCCCGAGGTGACCGGATCCACCCACCCCTCAAAGGGCGGCTCGGTGGTGGTGGTCGTCGTGGTCGTGGTCGTTGAGGTGGTGGTTGACGTAGTGGCGGCCGCGGTCGGGGCGGGCGGCGGCGGCTCGGGCGGAGCGGGGGGTTCCCGGTCGGTCCAGAGGGTGGGCGCGACCAGCCACATGAACAGCAGCCCCGTCAGGATCGTCCCGACCCCGACGACGATGGGGGCGACCGGAACCCCGCGGCCGCTGGTGGCTCCGCGGCCGGATCGGCCGTTAGCTCGGCGGGCGGACCGAGCCCCGGAGGCGGCCTTGACTCTGCGGCCGGACCGAGCCCCCGGCGCCATCTAGCCGGCCGAGGGCCGCGAAACCCGCTCCGGCGCCCTCAGACCCGGAGCCAGAGCTGGCCGTCGGCCGGCGCCGGATCGGACGAGCCGAAGAAGGCCCGGCGCAGCAGGGGTGACGCCGCCTTGCTCAACTCGTCCAGCTCGCCGATGTCGCGGGCTCGGCGGGGCATCCAGGCCGGAGCGCCGGGATCGGACCCTTCGGCCACGGGCGGCTCGGGCCGGGCCTTCGTAAGCGTCGGCGGCCTCCGGCCGGCCTCGGCCCGGCCGTCGATCAGCTCCCATCCCACCGGGGCGGTGGTCCGGGCCAAGTGGTCGGCGCACAGCCGGACGCCGTACCAAGCCTCGGCCGGATCGTCAGGCTCTCTGATCTCCACCACCTGCGCATCCCGATGGATGAGGATCATCCCGCTGGCGGCCGCTGAGCACGCGGGCCGACCGCATGTCGTCACAAGCCGGACCATACCGCCCCCGGACCCGCCCGTGGTGGACGCCGTGCCCACAGGCTGGCTGGCCCGCCTATCCGCCGCCCCATCCACCGGGTAGAGTCGATCCCGTGGATGTGGCCATAGTGACTCTGCTGAGCGTGGTTCTCGCCGCGCTGCTGGCCATGCCGTGGTGGATCTTCAGGATGATGGACTCTCTGCGCAAGGAACTCTCCGCCAAGATCGACGGGCTCGAAGCCAGGACCGACGCCAAATTCGCCGACCTCGAAGCCAGGACCGACGCCAAATTCGCCGACCTCGAAGCCAAGCTCTCCGCCAAGATCGACGGGCTGGGCCACGATGTGGCCAAGCTGAGCGAGCGAGTGGCCCGCATCGAAGGCCATCTGTTCGGTGCCGAACGCCCGACTATCACCGATTCAGACCCGGGTACCGAGCTGCCGCCGGCGTGAGCCCAGCACCCGACGCCAGCCCGAACCGAGCGTGAGGCGGCTTTCGGGCGAGGAGATCGCCGCCTACGACCTCGTCGACGCCTCGGTGGCCCGGCGGGTCCGAATACAGCGGGTGCCGGGGCCGGGCCCCGTGGCGAGGGCCATGACCCTGGGCCGGCTGATCCTGATCACCCGCGACGACGACCGCCGGGGCGGAAGCGAGCTGCTGGCCCACGAGCTAGTCCACGCCGCCCAGTACGAACGGCTCGGATTCTGGTCCTTCCTGCGGGCATATCTCACCGACTACGCCCGCAACCTGAGGCGGCTGCGGCGCCACGGCCGCGCCTATCTGGCCATCGGGCTGGAGGTCGAGGCCTTCACCGCCGCCGCTCAGTGGGCGGCCCGGCGGCGCGGGCCTCAGTACTCGTAGAAGCCCCGGCCGGACACCCCGTCCGGCGAAGCCCCGGCCCGGCGGCGCGGCCCTCAGTACTCGTAGAAGCCCCTCCCGGACACCCGGCCCGGCGAGGACCCGGCCCGGCGGCGCGGCCCTCAGTACTCGTAGAAGCCCCGGCCGGTCTTGCGGCCGAGGCGGCCCGCGGCCACCATCCGGCGCAGCAGGGACGGGGGCAGGTAGAGCCGCTCGCCGTACTCGGCGTACAGCGACTCGGCCACCATCAGGCACACGTCCAGCCCGATCAGGTCGGCCAGGGTCAGCGGCCCCATGGGGTGGCCGGTGCCGAGCACCATGGCCCGGTCGATGTCCTCCGCCGAGGCGTGGCCGCCCTCGTACATCTCGATGGCCTGGCACAGGTAGGGCAGCAGCAGCTTGTTCACCACGAACCCGGCCCGGTCGGGGGCGGTCACCACCTGCTTGCCCAGAACGTCGGTGGAGAAGCGGACCACCCGGTCGGTGACCGCCGGGTCGGTGCGCTGGGTGCTGATCAGCTCGATCAGCTTCATCACCGGGACCGGGTTGAAGAAGTGCATCCCCAGCACCTGCTCGGGCCGAGACGTGCCCATGGCCACGTCGATGATGGGGATGGACGAGGTGTTGGTGGCCATGACGGCGGTGTCGTCGAGCAGCCGGTCGAGGTGGCCGAACACCTCCAGCTTGGTCGGCAGCGCCTCCGGCACCGCCTCGACCACCAGATCGCTTCCCGCCACCTCGTCGATGTCGGCGGTCCAGACGACGCGGGCCAGGGCGGACTGATGCTCCGACTCGTCGATCTTGCCCCGATCCAGAGCCCGGTTCATGGAGGCCTCGACCCGGCCCCGGGCCGCCTCCATCGCCTCCGGCGACACCTCGCAGGCCACCACCGGCAGGCCGGCTCGGGCCGTCACCTCCACGATGCCGCTGCCCATGGTGCCGACACCGACCACACCCACTGCCTCAAACGACATTTCCCGTCCCCTTCCGAGGGTCCTCCAAACTGGCGCGACCGCATCCTATGGTGAGCGCCCGTGACCGATACGGGTCCGGCCCTGACGACGGCCGACGAGCCGGTCCAGGCTCTGCGCTGCCCCCACTGCGACGTCACCTGGCGGGGCACGTCGCGGATCGGCTGCTGGTGCTGCGGGGCGCCGGGCCGCCCCAGCGGCGAGGTCCGCATAGTGGCCGACTGACCGGACCGGACCGCCCGCCCCGGCCGTCCGTCGACCGACCGGACCGCCCCGGGCTGGGCCGGTCGTGACCGACCGGACCGCCCCGGGCTGGGCCGGTCGGGGCCGGAGCCGGGTATGGTCCCAGGCCATGACGCTGCACTGGTCCGGCACCGGGGTCGAGGTCCACAAGGTGGTGGTCGGGCCGGTCGACAACAACGTCTTCGTCGTTCGATGCACCGAGACCGGCGAGGCCGTGCTGTTGGACGCGGCCAACGAGCACGAGCGGCTGCTGGAGCTGTGCCGGACCCTGGGGGTGCGGACCGTGCTGGAGACCCACGGCCACTGGGACCACATCCAGGCCATCCCGGCCGTGCGCGACGCGGGCTACGAGGTGGGGGTCACCGCCGAGGACGCGGCCATGCTGCCCAGCTACGACTACCTCTTAGAGGACGACGCGGTGATCGAGGTGGGGCGGCTGCGGCTGCGGACGCTGCACACCCCGGGCCACACGCCGGGCTCGATGTCGTTCCACGCAGAGGGCACGCCGCTGCTGTTCAGCGGCGACACCCTCTTCCCCGGCGGCCCCGGCGCCACCCACTTCGAGGGGGGCGACTTCGACACCATCCTCCGGTCGATCGAAAACCGGATGTTCCGGGTGTTCGGCGGCGACACCGTGGTTCTGCCCGGCCACGGCGACGACACCACCATCGGGGCCGAGTCGCCCCGCTTGGACGAGTGGGCGGCCCGGGGATGGTGAGGCGCCCGGTTTCGGGGCCTGCGCCGGCGAGGCGGGCCGGCGGCTAGGGCGATCCAAGCGATCCGGGCGATTTGAGCGATCTGAGCGATCCGGCAGGAAAGGAACCCATGAGCAAGCTATTGGACGGCAAGGTGGCGCTGGTGACGGGGGCGGGCCGCGGCATCGGGCGCGAGCACGCCCTGATGCTGGCCTCCTGCGGCGCCAAGGTGGTGGTGAACGACCTGGGCGGAGACGCGGCCGGGACGGGCGCCGACCTAACCCCGGCCCAGGACGTGGCCGCCGGCATCGCCGAGATGGGCGGCGAGGCAGTGGTGAACGGGGGCAACGTGGCCTCATTCGAGGAGGCCAAGGCCATGGTCGACCAGGCCATCGACGCCTTCGGCGACATCCACATCGTGGTCAACAACGCCGGCATCCTGCGGGACCGGATGGTGTTCTCCATGTCGGAGGACGACTGGGACGCGGTGATCGCCGTGCATCTCAAGGGCACCTTCGGGCCGTCCCACCACGCCGCCGCCCACTGGCGCAACAAGGCCAAGTCGGGGGAGGACGCCTACGGGCGGATCATCAACACCTCGTCGCCGTCGGGGATCTACGGCAACGTGGGCCAGACCAACTACGGGGCGGCCAAGGCCGGCATCGCCGCCTTCACGGTGATCGCGGCCCAGGAGCTGGTGAAGTACGGAGTGACGGTCAACTGCCTGGCCCCCACCGCTTGGTCCCGGCTCACCGCTCCGCTCATGGGGGGCGACGGCGCCACCGATGAGTTCAAAGAGCAGATCAGCCCCCGCTGGATCGCGGTGGTCACCGCCTGGCTGGCCAGCCCGGAGGCGGCCGGTGTGACCGGCCGGGTGTTCGACATCCGGGGCGAGAAGTTGGGCATCGCCGAGGGCTGGCACCTGGGGCCGACCGCCGTCCAGCCCGACGACCCCGCCCAGCTCGGCCCGGTGGTGGCCGAGCTAATGGCCAAGGCCCGCCTCAACGCCAGCATGGACGGCCGAGACCACGAAGGCCCCGGCTTCCCCAGCCACACCATCTGAAGCGTCAGGTCTGGGCCAGGGCGATGTCCTCGGGCCGGATCGGCACCCGCGGCAGCTCCAGGCCGGTGGCCGCTCGGATCGCCGCGGCCACCGCCGGGGTCGACGGCAGGCTCGACGTCTCCCCCGCTCCCTTGGCACCGAAGGGGGCGCCCTCCTCGGGTTCCTCGATGAGAGTGACCTCCACCGGCGGCATGTCCGCGAACGTGGGGATCAGATAATCGGTGAACGACGGGTTCTGCACCAGCCCGTCGGCGATCACCACCTCCTCCATAACGGCCAGGCCGACGCCCTGGGAGACGGCGCCCTCGATCTGGCCGACGACGGCCTGCGGGTTGAGGGCCCGGCCCACGTCCTGGCCCACCGCCATCTGCACCACGCGGACCAAGCCGAGGTCCAGGTCCACGTCCACCACCGCCCGGTGGGCGGCGAACACCCACGAGACGTCGGTGTCCCCCTGGCCGGTCACCGGGTCCATGGGGAAGGTGGGCCGGTGGTGGTGCTCCACCTCTGATTCGAGCGGCCGATCGCTGGCCAGCGCGACGGGCACGTCGATGAAGCGGTCGAGGCTCACGATCCGGCCGCCCTCGACCGCGAGCCGGTCGGCGGCGATCCCGTGCCGGCCGGCGACGGCCGCCATGGCTTGGTCGGCGATCTGCCGGCACGCCCTCTCGACGGCGGCGCCGGAGAGGTAGGTCTGGCGGCTGGCGGCGGACGATCCGGCCGATCCGATGCTCGCCGTCGAAGCGGGGGCGAACCGCACCTCGTCCACGCCGAGGACGGTCCGGGCGATCTGCCCGGCGACGGTGACGAACCCCTGCCCCAGCTCTACGGCGGCGCAGGTGATGGTGGCCACCCCATCGGCGAGGCGGCACTGGGCGGTGGTGTAGTCGTCGTAGCCCTCGGCGTAGGCCAGGTTCTTGAAGCCGGCCGCGTAGCCCACCCCCCGGCGGACCCGGGATCGGTCGGCGGTGCGGCCGGCCCCGCCGGGCAGGGCGTAGTCGTCGGCGTCGAGGGGCGGCGGCAGGGGCGCGGCCGCGGCTGCTTCAAGGCACTGGCGCACCGGAGCGGGCACATCGACGGTCTGGCCGGTGATCAACTCGTCCCCCTGCCTGAGGGCGTTCCGGAGGCGGATCTCGACCGGGCTGAGGCCGGTCGCGGCGGCGAGCTTGTCCATCTGGCTCTCGTGGGCGTAGCAGACCTGTACCACACCGAAGCCCCGCATGGCCCCGGAGGGCGCGTTGTTGGTGCGGACGCAGGTGGCGTCGATCACCGCATTCGGGACCCGATAGGGGCCACAGGCGAACCGGGCCGAGTTGGCCGCGGTGAACGCCGACGTCGAGGCGTAGGCGCCGCCGTCGAGCAGTATCCGCGCCTCGACCTTCACCAGGTCGCCGGCCGCGGTGGCGTGGTGCCTGAACCACATCTTGGCCGGGTGGCGGCGCACGTGGCCAACGAAGGACTCGTCCCTCAGATAGCTCATCTTCACCGGCCGGCCGGTGCGCAGGGCGAGCATGCACGCATGGACCTGCATGGACAGGTCCTCTCTGGCGCCGAAGGCGCCCCCGGCGCCCGCGAGATGGATGCGCACCTCGTCGAAGCCGAGCCCGAGGCAGGGAGCGACCTGATCCAGGTCTTGGTGAAGCCCCTGGGTGGCGACGTAGAGGTCCACTCCCCCGGCGCCGTCGGGCACGGCCAGGCCGGACTCCGGGCCCAGGAACGCCTGGTCTTGGACGGCCGTCTCGTAACAGCCCTCGACGATCACATCCCCGACCGCGCCGGGATCGCCTCGGCGTATCGGGACGGTGCGGATCAGGTTTCCGTCCGGGTGGATCGGCGCGGCAGCGGCCGCCTCCTCGGGATCGGTCAGCGGCTCGAGGGGCTCGTAGACCGCTTCGATGGCGTCGAGCGCCCGCCGACAGGTGTCGGGGTGGTCGGCGGCCACGATCGCCACCGGCTCGCCCTCGTAGCGCACGACCCGACCGGCCAGCACCGGCTGGTCGGGGACGGTCAGGCCGTAGTCGGAGCGGCCCGGCACGTCGTCGGCGGTCATGACGGCGGCAACGCCGGCGATGGCCAGGGCGGGACCGATGTCGAGGCCGACGATGCGGGCGTGGGCGTGCGGCGAGCGCAGCGTCTGGCCCCAGAGCATCCGGTCGGCGCTGAGATCCGACGAGAAGGCGAATTCGCCGCGCACCTTCGGGGGGCCGTCCGGGCGTGCGACCGTCTCCCCCACCCCCGCCCGGGGCGGTGAGATCACTGCGAGGTCACCGCTCACCGCGGGCCTCCGCCGCTTTCAGCACCGCCGCCTCGATCCGGCCGTATCCCGTACACCGGCAGAGGTTCCCGGCCAGCGCCTCTCTCATCTTCAGGGGATCGGGGCTCGGTTCGGAGTCGAGCAGGTCGTGGGCGGCGACCACCATGCCCGGCGTGCAGAAGCCGCACTGGACGCCGCCCTCGGTCAGGAGGGCCTCTTGGACGTCGGTCAGGCCGCCGCCGGGCGAGAGGCCCTCGACGGTGACGATCTCGGTCCCGGCCGCCGCCGCGGCCAGCTCCAGGCAGGCGCACACCAGGCGGCCGTCGACCAGCACCGAACAGGCGCCGCACTCCCCCTGCTCACAGGCGTTCTTGCTGCCCGACAGCCCGAGCCGCTCCCGCAGCACGTACAGCAGGCTCTCTCCGGGCCACGAGGAGTCGACGACGTGGTCGGCGCCGTTGACCCGGAGCCGGTAGACGATGCCTTCGGCGCCTTCGGTCACGGGGCCGGGCCGGCTCACAGAACCCGCATCAGAGCCCGGCGGCTGAGCACGGCGATGCTGTGCCGGCGATAGGCCGCGCTGGAGCGGTGGTCGTCGATCGGCCGGGCTGCGGCCGCGCACATGGCGCCGAACGTCTCATAGGCCCGCGGGTCGCGGATCCGCCCCCGCCGCCAGTCGGCCTCCCGCGCCGCCATGGCCTCCGCCTCCCGGCAGCGCAGGACCGTCGGCCCGACCGAGCCGAGCGCGCCGGCCACCGTCCGGGCGCCGAGGTCGACGACGAGGGCCACGCTGGCCACCGAGATCACCATGGCGTTGCGGGTGCCGACCTTCAGGAACTCCTGGGGCCCGGCCGCGGCCGGCACGGTGACCGACACGATGAGCTCGTCGTCGGCCAGCGTCGTCTGCTTGGGGCCGACGATGAGGTCGGCGATCGGGACGGCGCGCTCGCCGCGGGCGCTGGCCACTCCGACGACGGCGTCCAGCGCGTAGAGCGGCGGGAGCGCGTCGCCGGCCGGCGAGGCCGTGGCTATGTTGCCGCCGACGGTGCCGGCGTTGCGGATCTGCGGCGAGCCCACCGTCCGGGCGGCCTGGGCCAAGGCGGGGGCGACGGCCGAGAACTCGGTGTCGAGCATCTCGGCGTAGCGAAGGCCGGCCCCCATCACCACCGAGTCGCCGTCCCGGCGCCAGCCTCTCAGCTCGTCCACGCCCCGCAGGCTCAGGACGGCGCCGGGGTTGAGGCGCCCGTAGTTCACCTCCACCATGAGATCGGTGCCGCCGGCCAGGACCAGCGCCGAGTCGTGCCGGGCGAGCAGGTGCAGGGCCTCGTCTAGGCGGGTCGGCAGCAGGACGCTCAAGGCGCGGCCGCCCCCGGGTCCGGCGGAGGGCGCCTGAACCCGGGGCTGCGGTCGCAAGCTGTGCGGCTCAGAGGTCCACGCCTTCGACGTTGGGCATGACCCAGGCCATGGACCGAAGGTCGCCCACCCCGAGGCTCTCGCCCTCGGCCGCGATAACCTCCCCGTTGATGTCGGTCAGCGGGCCGATGAAGACCATCCCGGGACCGCTGGAGACCCGGGCTATCTCGGCCTCGACGTCGGCCTTCGCCTCGTCGGACAGGTTGTCGTACAGCGGGCCCCAGTCAGTGAGGGTGACGACTCCGTCGCTCATGCCCTGGTAGGCGAAGGACGTGTCGAAGTCGTCGTCGAAGATGGACTGCAGATACCGCTCGAGCATCGGCGCCCAGGTGTACTCGGCCGTGGTCACCGTCATCTCCGGCGCGTATCCGCTGGCGTCGAGTTGCACCCCGCCGAAGGGAACCCCGGCGCTCTCGGCCACCTCGCCGATGGTGGCGCTGCCGACGCTGGTGGCCATGAAGCTCACGTCGGAGTCGACGAGGCTCCTGGCGGCTTGGCCGAAGAGATTCTGGTCGACCCAGTCGTTGGTGAACACGGTCTGCATGGTGGCGGTCGGGTTGCTGTGGGCCAGTCCGATGGCGAAGCCGTTGATCGTTCTGATGTCGTAGGGGATGGCGAAGGCGTCGACCCATCCGACGGTTTCGCCGGGGCCGATCATGTGGCCCGCGATCACGCCCTGGATGTAGGAGCCGTCCTCGGGGGCGTTGACATAGCCGGCGAAGTTGTCGAGGTCCCCGGGGTTGTCCCACTGGCTGGCGATGAAGAACACGTCGGGGTTCTCCGCCGCGGCCTCGAGCATGGGCTCGCCCTGCTCGAAGCTTGTCCCGACGATGACGTCGGCGCCGTCGAGGATGCCGGTGTCGATGACCGAGGCGATGAGCTCGGCGCCCCACAGGTTCTCTTTGAAGGTGGTTTCGATCCGGTCGCCGAACGTCTCCTCGAGCTGTCGGCGGGCGATGTCGAACGCCTCGGTCCATCCGCCGTCGTTGGCCGGCCCGGAGTACAGGAACAGCACATCGAGGGGCTCTTCCTCGGCGACCGGGGCTTCGGTCGTCTCGGGGGCGGCGGGCGCCTCGGTGGCCGGCGCCTCCGGCGCGGTGTCGGCATCGCCGTCGTCGTTGCCGCATCCGGCCGAAATCAGCGCACCCGCGGCAATGACCGCCAGCGGGAGCATGAGTCGTCTCAGGACACCGTGGTTGGTTGAACCTTGCATGGACTTGAACCTCCGCTTGTCAACGGCGCATGTCAGAGTTGGGCGCAGCGCGGTGTCTGAGACCTTTTCGCGGCGCGGCCCCTCCCTCATGGAGCGGAAGCTACATTCGCCGTGGTATAAGTGTCAAAGACAGATTCTCACTATCTGGCCCTACGAAATACTTATATCACTTTGAGTTACGCTTCCTCTCGGCTGTAGGGCTCGCCCAAGGCGGCCGGCGGATGCAGGCGGCCCCGGCCCCAGCCGCTCGAGACGAGGACCACGGCGACGATCGTCAGCAGGTAGGGAAGCGCGCTCAAGACTTGCGACGGGAAGCCCACGCCCCGCGCCTGAAGGGTGAAGCCGAGGCTGGTCACGATCCCGAACAGGTAGGCGCCGATCAGCAGCAGCCCCGGGCGCCAGAAGGCGGTGATCACCAGCGCGATGGCGATCCAGCCCGCGCCGGCCGTGATGTTGTCCACCCAGTTCGGCGCGATGGCCAGCGTGTAGTAGGCGCCGGCCACGCCGGCCAGGGCGCCGCCCAGCATCGTGTGGGCGTAGCGATAGCGCCCGACGCTCACGCCCATCGCATCAGCCGACTTGGGGTCCTCTCCGACCGCTTGCAGATGCAGTCCGGGCCGGGTCCGGTACAGGTAGAGACAGGACAGGGCGACGAGCGCCCACGAGCCGTAGACCAGGATGTTCTGGTTGAAGAGCAGAGGCCCGACTACGGGCGCGTCGCCCAAGCCGAAGATGTCGTAGTCGGGCAGCCGGTTGCGTCCGGTGTCGTCGCCGAGGCTGCCGACGGAGGCGATGTAGCTCGACAGGCCCGTCGCCCCGCCCAATATCAGCATGGCCAGCCCGGCGATGATCTGGCTGGCCCGCAGCGTCACCACGGTGAAGGCGAAGACGGCGGCCATGGCCGTGCCCACCAGGGCGGCCACCGCGATGGCCACAGTTAGCGCCATCCAGCCGGGGGCGTCGGAGGACTGCGACGTCCAGAACGCGGTCACCGCGCCCATCAGCATCATGGCCTCCACTCCGAGGTTCATCACCCCGCTGCGCTCGGCGAAGAGCTCGCCCAGCCCGGCCAGCACCAGCGGGGTCCCGTAGAGCAGCCCGGCCGCCAGCAGGTCCATCACCAGCGTGTCGTTCACGGCGCTGGCCCTTCGCTCGCCTGCTCCACTGGCGGGGGGTGGGCGCTGGGGCGGCGGCGGCGTTCGGGGCCGCGGCGGCGCTCGACCACCACCCGGTAGCGGGCCGAGACTTCGCTGGCCGCGACCAGCAGCAGTATGAGGCCCTGAATCAGCCCGATCAGCCCCAGCGGCAGATCCGCCCCCTGCAGGCTGAAGCCGGCGTTGGTCATGCCGCCCACGAAGACGGCGCCGGCGATCACCCCCAGAGGGCTGTACCGGGCCAGCGCGGCCACGGCTATGCCGGTGTAGCCGAACGCGGCGAGCTGGAGGCCCTTGGGCTCGAGCCGGTGCGAGAAGTCGCCGATCTGGCTCGCCCCGGCGATGCCGGCCAGGGCGCCGGACAGGACCATGACCAGTATCAGCAGCCGGGCGGTGCGAATGCCCGCGTAGCGGCTGGCCGGCTGGCTGTCGGCCGCCACCTTCATCTGAAACCCCAGGGTCGTGCTTCTCAGCAGCACGGTGAGCCCCACGGCGAGGACCGCTCCGAAGAGCAGCCCGAACGGCAGCACGATCCCGTCGCCGTAGTCGGGCCAGTTGTCCGATTCGGCGATCGTCTTGGCCTGGGGGAAGACCCGGGCGCTGCGGCTGGAGAGGTCGCGCCAGTAGGAGGTCGAATCGAATATGAGGTAGAACAGCACCAGCGGGGCCACGTAGTTGAGCATGAGCGTGGTCAGCACCTCGCTCGTGTTCGCATAGGCGCGCAGCAGGGCGGGGACGACGGCCCACGCCATCCCGCCGACCATCCCGGCGATGACCATGGCCGGCAGGCTGAGGGCCAGGCTGCGCCCGCCCAGCGCCGTTCCGGCCGCGGCCGCCAGCACAGCGCCGATCATCAACTGGCCGTCGGCGCCTATGTTCCAGATCCGCATCCTGAAGGTGACCGAGGCGGCCAGGCCGGTGAACAGCAGCGGCGTGGCCGCGATGAAGGTGGCCGACAGCGCGCCCGGGTTGGTGAACGCGGCCTGGAACATGCGCTGGAGCACGTCGACGGGGTCGCGGCCGCTGATCAGCAGGATCGCCCCGCCCAAGACCAGCGCGGCGGCGACGGCGATGAACGGCATGGCCGGCCCCAGCCACCAAGGCCGCTCGAGGCGGCGCTCCAGGCGGATCTCAACTGGGAGCATCGACCCGGTCATCGGCGTTCTCGTCCGGATCCAGGGACTGGCCCATCATCAGCAGGCCGATCTCCTCGACGTCGGCTTCCTCGGCGTCGAGCACGCCCTGGATCCGGCCGGCGCAGATGACGGCGATCCGGTCGGCGAGGTCGAGTATCTCGCCTAGATCCTCCGAGATCATCAGCACGGCCGCGCCGGCATCGGCGGCGTCGAGGATCAGGCCCCGGACGGTCTCCATGGCCGACACGTCGAGCCCCCGGGTGGGCGTCGACACCACCAGCAGGCGGGGCTGCGACGAGATCTCCCGGGCCAGCACCACCCTTTGGGCGTTGCCGCCCGACAACTGGCGCACCAGCGTCTCCGCCGCGCCCTTCACATTGAAGGCGGCCAGAAGCTCCCGGGTCCGGGCGAGGATCTGGGGCTTGTTCAGAAACGGCCCTCGGCGGAACTGCGGGCTGCGGAAGGACTTGAGGGCGATGTTGTCGGAGATGGTCAGGCCCGGCGCCAGGCCGGTGCCCATGCGATCTTCGGGGACATAGGCGACTCCCCGGTCGATGGCGGCCCGGGGGTCGCCCGACGGGAGCGGCTCCCCGTCCAGGCGCACGTCGCCGGCGAGGCGCGGGCGCAGCCCGGTGACGGCCTCGGCCAACGCGAGCTGGCCGTTGCCGGCCACTCCGGCCAGGCCGAGGATCTCGCCTTGGCGGACGGTCAGGTCGAGGCGGTCGAGGACCCGGTTGCCGTCCTCGTCCAACGCGCTCAGGCTCTCGACCTCCAGCACCGGCAGGCCCTCCGCCGGCGAGTCGGGGCGCGACCGCCTTCTGAATTGGATGTCGCGGCCGACCATCAGGCGGGCCAGGCCCCGGGCGTCGACGCGCTGCTCGCGCAGGTCGGCCGAGCCCGATGTCCGGCCCTGTCGCAGCACCGTGACGCGATCGCAGAGTGCGGAGACCTCGTCGAGCTTGTGGGAGATGAACACCACCGACTCGCCCGAGTCGGCCATGCGCCTCAGGGAGACGAAAAGCTGATCCGCCTCCTGGGGGGTCAACACCGTGGTCGGCTCGTCCAGGATGAGCGTGCGGGCGCCGCGGTAGAGGGCCTTGAGGATCTCGACTCGCTGGCGCTCGCCGACCGACAGGCGAGCCACCTGGGCCCGGGGGTCCACCGCCATGTCCAGCCTCTCGGCCGCGGCCGCGACCTGGTCCTCGACCACCCTGCGGTCGAGCCGGAGCCCGCTCTCGCCGGTCCAGCCGAGCAGGACGTTCTCGGCCACGGTGAGCGGCCCGACCAGGCTGAAGTGCTGGTGGACCATGAAGATCCCGGCGGCATGGGCCTCGGCGGGAGAGCGGAAGCTGACCTGTGACCCTTCGACGAGCACCCGGCCGGCGTCGGGCCGGTACAGCCCGGTGAGGACCTTGCAGAGCGTCGTCTTGCCCGAGCCGTTCTCGCCCAGCAGGGCGTGTACCTCGCCGCGCCTGGCCTCGAAATCGACCCGGTCGTTGGCCAGCACCCCGGGGAACGCCTTGGTGACCCCCTCCGCCGCCAGCGCGGATTCAGCCATCCGTTATCAGCTCGGCGGCGAAGTCGGCTATGACGCGCGCCGCGGTTTCGAGCTGTCGCAGCTCCACGCGCTCGTCGGCGCAATGGCATTCGGCGACGTTGCCCGGGCCGAAGTTCACCGCCTCGATCCCGGCGTCGTTGACCAGGTTGCGCACGTCGCTGGAGAACGGGGCGCCGTACACGACGCCGCCGGCGCCGGTCACCCTCTCCACGCTGCGGGCCAGCCGTTTCACCAGGGGGGCGTCCACGCTGATCTCGGCCGGCTCGAACCGGTTGTAGGCGACGCTCACCTCCAGCTCCACCTCGGAGTCCGCCGGCTTGGCGCCGGCCAGCCGGGCGGCCACCTCCCGCAGCTCGCCGTCGACCGTCTCGCCGGGCACCAGCCTCCGGTCGACGTAGAGCTCCACCACGTCGGGGACGGCATTGGGGGTGACGCCGCCGGCTACGACGGTGGGCGTACACGAGCCGTGGGCCAGAAGAGGGTGGTGCCGCCGCTCGACGTCGGCCCGGTACTCCTCGAGCGCCTCCAGCACCCACCGCAGCCCCCAGGTGGGGTTGACGCCCAAATGGGCCCGGCTGGCGTGGATGGACCGGCCGGTGAGCCTGACCCGCAGGGGCGCGAGCCCTCGGGTGGCCGCCGCGATCTGCAGCTCGGTGGGCTCGGTGACGATTCCGCAGTCGCCGGTGAACCCCGCCTCCAGCAGCGAGAGCGTTCCGGGCTCGGCCCGCTCCTCGCCCGCGGCGAAGTGCAGGACCAGCGAGCCGGTCAGGCGGTCGGGGTTCGCGGCCAGGTGATGGGCCACCGCGATCTGCACGGCCAGCCCGGCCTTCATGTCGCAGGCGCCCCGCCCGTACATGTAGCCGCCGCGCACGGTGGCGCTGAACGGATCGACCGTCCACTGGTCCGGGTCGTCGATGGGCACCGTGTCGAGATGGCCGTTCAAGACCAGCCGCGGCCCGTCGCCGCGGCCGGCCAGGACGGCGCCGACCGACGGGCGGCCGGGCATGGACTCCACCAGCCTGGTCTCCACCGGCGTTGCCTCGAACCAACTGACGACCCGCTCGGCCACGTCGGCCTCGAAGCTGCCCGGGTTGGTGCTCGGCGTGCGCACCAAGTCGGCGAGCACGGCGGCGATGTACCCCTCCGAAAGCGGGTCGGCGGCTGCGGGGGCTGACGATTTGCTCATGGCGCGTGCGCCTCCACGAATCGGTCGATTTGCCCGTGCAGGGCCCGGCGGTCGTCGTCGCCGCAGAAGGCGGCGTCGGCGGCCCGGCGGGTCGCGTCGGCCAGATCGCCGAGGCCCCATCCGCAGGCCCGGCTTACTGCGTCCAGCTCGCCGGTTAGCGAGACGCTCATGGCCACCGGATCGTCTGAGTTGACGGTGACCGGCACGCCGGCCTCCATGAGCCGGCCGATCGGGTGGTCGGCCAGGTCCTCGTACAGCCCGGTAATGATGTTCGACGAGCAGCAGACGTTCAGGGGCATCCGGCGCTCGGCCAGCTCCCGCACCAGGGCGGGGTCCTCTATCGCCCGAACGCCGTGATCGATGCGGTCGACGCCCAGGAAGTCGAGCACATCTCTGACTCCTTCGGGCCCCGACGACTCTCCGGCGTGGACGGTCCGGCCCAGGCCGAGCTCCCCGGCGCGCCGGTAGGCCTCTTGGAACTTCGCCGTGGTGCGCCCGAGCACCGCCTCGTTGCCGTCGAGCCCGACGCCGACGACCCGGGTCGGGCGCTCCCGGCCGATCCATTCGACCAGCTCCAAGGCCCACCGACTCGGCTGCTCGCGGCTGATCGACGGGACGAGCCGGCAGTCGGCGTGACCGTCGCCGTGGGCTCGCTCGAATCCGGCCCCGAGTGCGCCGATCAGCTCCCTGGCGTCCAGGCGGCGCCAGTACCGGGGGCCGCACAGGACATCGGCATACACGATCCCGTCTTGGCCCAGGAGGGCCGCGGCGTCGTATGCGACCTGCTCGGCGATCTCCGGGGTTCGGAGCAGGTCGCACCACCATTCGTAGGTCTCCAAGAACTCGGCCAGCGAGGAGTACTCGAAGAGCCGATCGACCGGCCGGAGCATGGTCTCGCCGGCCGCGTCGGCCAGTTGCTCGATCCGCTCGCCGCTGATGCAGGCCTCCACATGGACATGGAGCTCGATTTTGGGAAAGGCGCTGATCAACTGGCGATCGAGGGTTGGTACTGTCATCTATAGCTCCTTATTCAGCGGCGGGTGAGCAACCAGTCGGGACGGATTCGAAGGCGCGTATCACTCCATAGCTCATGCCTATATCCGACAACCATCTCCGGTAGGCGATAGACAATTTGTCGGCTCGGACCGGAGTCTCAAATCGCGGATCGAGCGGCAGCCGTTTGGGATGCTGGTTCTCGAGGATGGCCATGTCCTGCCCGACAATGGCCTGCACAAACTTCCTGATCTCAATGACAGAGCTGCCGTCATCAACCACACAGTCGAACAGATGCAGCCGTATCTGCTCCTCGGATAGGGCGTGAACGAACCCGGCGTAGATGTCCACGCGGTCAGGCTGACTGTCGGCTCTCTTGTAAAGGACCCCGCAGTGCGGATGAGGAACGCGAAAGGCGTACTCGGCGATCTCGCCCGAGGTAGCACCGGTCGTGGCTCGCGGCTGGAAAATGCGGATGCCGCTGGCCGTCACCTCGCCGTCTATGGTTTCCACTTCGTAATCGTCGATCTCGGTGTGCGGCTCCTCGCCCAGATACCCGGCGTGAACGATGCAGAGATGCGCCACGTCAAGAAAGTTCTCCACCGCTCTGGGCGCAGACACATTAACGCCGACGCTCACCGCGTTGTGGATGATCCGTCCTGGTTCGTTGACTTCGGGTATCGAGAAAACCTCGGCTGGGGGCGATCCCAGGCTGGTCCACAGATAGCCGAAGTCGGTTCTCACCGGCAGTCGACGGCCATTGGATCCATTTCTCAGCCTAGCCATCGGGGAATCGTCGCAAACGGCGATCGCTATGTCCTCGCCCAGCAGGGTTGTCTGAATCCCCGTATGTATCTCGTCCACCGCAACAACGGGGTGCCATTGATCGAGGACAACCGGGTCGCGGCATTTTGTGCGCGGCATCATGCACCCCCCGGGGGCAGGCGATTGTGCCATTCGGTGGCGCGCTCGTAGGCCGCGGCGACGCGGATGACGGCATCCTCCCCCCAGTGGAGGCCGGCGATCTGCAGCCCGACCGGCATCCCGTCGCCGGTGAACCCGCAGGGCACGCTGATGGCCGGCTGGCCGGTGAGGTTGAACGGGCAGGTGTAGGGGATGAGCGTCCCCAGCTCCTCCTGTGGGTCAAAATCCTCCAGCGGCATGGCCGCCCGGGGCGTGGTCGGCGTCACCAGCACCTCGGCCCGGGCGGCCACCAGCGCGTCGCGGATCTCCGCCCTGAGCCGGGTCCGGACCTCCACCGCCTCGTTGACGTCTCGGCTCGGAGTCCGCAGCGCCTGTTCGAGCATGGCGGCGACCGCGGGGTGGTAGTCGGCCCGCCGCCGGGCCAGCAGCCCGCGGTGGGCCGCGGCCAGCTCGGTCGAGAAGAGAGTGAAAACGGCCGCGGCGCTGTGAGTCAGGGTCGGCAGCTCGACCGGCACCAGCGTCGCCCCGAGCTCTCGCAGCTCCCGGCAGGCGGCCGCCACGGCCGCCACCACGTCGGGCTCGGGCTCGACCTGCCGGTCGAGTTCGGCCTGCGTCGCCTCGGCGAGCACAGCGACGCGCCGGCCCGCCAGCGGGAGCGGGGCCTCGGCCGGACCTCCGGCCCCCGGGGCGCCGGATCGGCCTTCCCGCAGGGTGGCGGCGTCGGCCGGGTCGGGTCCGGCGATGACGGCGAGGGCGTCAGCCGCCTCGGCGACGCTGCGGGCCAGCACCCCGACATGGTCGATCGAGGGGGCGGTCGCCTGGCGCACGATCCCGTGGGAGCTCACCAGTCCGGCCGTCGGCTTGAGCCCGACCACGCCGGTCATCGCCCCGGGTATGCGCACCGAGCCGGCCGCGTCGGTGCCGAGAGCGAGTCGGGCCGATCCCACCGCCACCGACGCGCCTCCGCCCGCGGTCGAGCCGCCCGGGTAGCGGTCCAAGCCCCACGGGTTGCGGGTCGGCGGCTCGTCGAGCCCGCAGGTCAGCTCGTGCGAGACCTGGGTGCCCATCAGGACCGCGCCCGCCTCCCGCAGCCTTCGCACCACCGTCGCGTCCGGGCCCGGCGCCCTGTCGGCCAGCGCCTTCGAACCGCCGGCGGCCGGCATTCCGGCTACGGAGATGACCTCCTTCACCGCGAACGGCACGCCGTGGAGCGGGCCGGACGACTCGCGGGCGTCAACGGCTGAGGCCGCGGCCCGGGCCGCCTCGGCATCGACGCAGACGTAGGCGCGCACCGACGGCTCGGTCGCTTCGAGCCGGCCGAGCGCATGCTCCAGGCGCCGGGTGGCCGACTCAGGCACAGGCCATCGAACCCATGGCCGCCGACTCAGGCACAGGCCACCGACCCCATGGCCGCCGACTCAGACACGGCCACCGACCCCATGGCCGCCGACGCCGCGCCGTCGATTCGCAGCGTCGCCCCGCTGATGTGGCCGGCCGCGTCCGACGCCAGCCACAGGACGGCCTGCGCTATGTCCATTCCCTCCCCGTGCCGCCCCGACGGCGCCGGCCCCCATTTCGACGAGTCCTCGGCGTGGTGCTCGTATCCGGCGATCGTGGACTGGACCCCCGGAACCACCGCCCCGGGGCAGACGGCGTTGGCCCGGACGCCGTGGGGGGCGCCCTCGGCCGCCAACGCCTCCGAGAGGGCCAGGACCCCGGCCTTGGTCAGGGAATAAACCGGCAGATGGTGGAGCCCCCGAATCGCCGCGTCGGACACGATGTGGACGATCGACCCGCCGCCCTGCGCGCGCATGATCTCGAAACAGGCCCTCGAGTAGCGGAAGGTCGAGGTCAGGTTCACTTCGACCAGTTCTTGGAGAACCTCGTCCGGCGTGTCGGCCAGCGGCTCGGCGAACACGACCGCCGCGCCGGCCACGAACAGGTCCAACCGGCCCCCCAGCGCGGCCAAGGCGTCCTCAACGGACTGGTCGCACTGCCGCCGGTCGGCGGCGTCCGCCCGAAAGAACCGCGCCCCGGCGGCGGCCGCCACCGCGGCGCCCCGTTGAGGGTTGCGGCCGGTGAAGGCGACGCTCATGCCGGCTGCGGCCAACTCTTCGACGACGGCCCGGCCGATCCCGGAGGTGCCGCCGGTCACGAGCGCCGTGCGGGCCGGCGGTCCGGCTCTCATGGGGCCACCCGATGGGCCCGGAGCGCGGCCCGCATCCCGCCGTCCACCAGCAGGGACGCGCCGGTGCAGAAAGCGGCGGCGTCCGACAGCAGGAACGCCACCGCCGCGGCCACGTCGGCGGGAGAGGCCGGCCGCCCGGCGGGGGGCAGCCGCGGCTCGGCCCGCTGGCGGTGAGGCCGCCCGTTCATTAAGGCGGTCATCCCCGACTCGGTGTCGCCCGGGCAAACGGCGTTGGCCCTCACGCCGTGGGGGGCGCCCTCGACCGCCGTCATCTGCACCATCCACAGCAAGGCGCGCTTCGACACCGAATACGCGCCCAACTCCATCTCCGGCCACAGGGCCGCGCCCGACGCGACCGCCACGATGGCGCCTCCCTCTCGGCGCAGGAGCGGAAAACAGGCTTGGACGTAGCGCAGCGGCACCATCAAGTTGGCGTCGATGATCCGGTCCCACTCGTCATCGCTCGTCATCGAGATGCGGGCCTCGTGCATCACACCGGCGGCGAGCACGAGGCCGTCGAGACCGCCGAGCCGCTCCGCGGCCTGCCGCGCTGAGGCTCTGATCGCCGCGGGATCCGCCATGTCCGCGGCCAAGAACGCGGCGCCGGTCTCCTCGGCTGTCGCCGCACCTTGGGGCTGGCTTGGGCCGGTGAAGGCCACCCGGCTCCCGGCCCGGCACAGGTGCTCGACCATCCCGCGGCCGATTCCCGAAGCCCCGCCGGCGACCAGCACGCGGCGCCCGGCCAGCGAACCCACGGCTCTCAGCGGGCCATAGAGGGCAGCGCGGTGATCGAGCCTTCTCCGGCCAGTTCCGGGTTCTGCTTGCGCCATTCGTCGAGCGGGTTCTGCGCCCGCCAAGCGTCCACGTAGTCCGACTGGCGCTGGAAGCGAACGCCGCTGTGCTGCGAGGCGTGCTCTATCAGCCGCTCGAGCATCTTGAGCCGCGGCCCGCGGCCTATGACCTGCGGATGGACCGTCAGGTTGAACACACCGCCCGGGCAGCTCTCATAGGCGCAGTCGAACTCTCCGGTCCACATCTCCTCGGCCGCCGAGGGGGGCGCCAGGCCGGCGATCTCGCCCCACACGAACTCGAATATGGGCACATCGTCCATGGGCCAGGCCACGGGCACGCCGACGACCTCGGTCAGCTCGCCGAACTGGAACGCGCCGTCGGCGGGCCAGCGGTCGCCTTTGCGGACATAGACCGGCAGGCAGTCGGTGGACATGCGGCTGCCGTCGAAGTCGAATCCGAACTCCTCGACCAAGTCCATGGTGTGCTCGCTCATGTTCCACGCCGGCGACACGTGGCCTCGGGGCCGCACGCCACATACGTGGTCGAGCGCCTCCAGCCCCCGCTCGAACACCAGCCGCTGGCCGTCGATGTCGAAGTCGCGCGGGTCCTCGTGCATCCAGCCGTGGTAGGCCAGTTCGTGTCCTCTGTCGACGATGTCCCTTATGAGGTCCGGGTAGGCGAGAGCGGTGTGGCCCGGCACCAGGAAGGTGGAGCGGATGTCGTGGCGGTCCAGCAGCTCGAGCACTCGCTTGGCGCCGACGACGTCCATCTCGCCCCGCGAGATCATGCTGGCGTTTGAGCTCTTGAACGACGTGACCCACAGCGACAGGGCGTCCATGCCCACGGTGAGGCAGAACGTCAGGCGCGGCAGTTCGGGCATGGCTCAATCCCCGGCCGCGGCGGCGCGGTCGAAGCCGGCCGGGGGGTGGACCTCGCAGATGTGCATCACGTTGCCCTCTGGGTCGTAGAAGGAGCGGAATCGGTACCAGATGCCCTCGAAACCGCCGCTGGGGGCCGCGTCGAGAAACTCTCCGGCGCCGTAGATCTTCAGGTCGTCCGCCCATTCGATGCCGTGCTCGTCGAGCGCGGCCACCGCTTCGTCGATGTCGTCCACCTGCGCGGCGAACGAATGAACGCCGGCGGGGTCCTCGGCGTAGTTGGCGGTGCGACGCCGCTCGCCGCGGTCGGCGTCGGGGACGGACAGGAGGACGAGATCGACGTCGCCGCACATGAACATGGCCCAGCCCTTCTCGGGCTCGTAGCCATGCGGATGCAGTCGCAGTCTGAGGACATTCTTGTAGAAGTCCACCATGGCGGGGAAGTCCCTCACCACGATGTCCATGTTGTCGAGGCGCGTGAGCTTCAACATGTCGCTATGGGGCTGCTAGCGCATCGGCACGGCCACCGACGGCATGGGAGCGCCGGTCGCACCGCGGATCTTCATGGGAAATCCGAGAAAGGCGAACTCGTACATCCTCTCAGCCGCGATCTCCTGCATGTTCACCACCTCGATGATCTGGCAGCCGGCGGTGGCGAACATGTAGCAGTGAACGGGCGCGTACTGCCCGTGGTAGGGCTGGGGCTCGAGGCCGATGTTGTCGCCGGCGATCGCCATGGCGCCAGCTTCCTCGCACAGCCACTTGGCCGAGTCGACGTTGATTCCCGGAGAGGCGCCCAGGTACTCCATCGACGGCCACATGTTCATGCGGCCGGTGCGCACCAGCACGACATCGCCCTTGCGCAGCTCGGTTCCCTGCTTCTTGGCGGTGTCCTGGAGGTCTTTGGGGGTGATCTCGTAGTGGTTCTCCAGTATGTCGACGCCGTGCATGTCGGCGACGTCGAGCATGACCCCCCGGGCGATGATCGGCGGATAGCGGTCGGTGCCGCCCTTGGTCCAGACCATGCTCCCCAGATGCTCGTCCTGAGTCCAGCCGTTCCAGAAGGTCTCGTAGTACCCCATGTGGTTGAGCGTGTCGATGTGGGTCCCGCAGTGTGTGTACATGGAGATGCTGTCCCCCGAGTAGGCGTACTCCTTGTGGATCTCCGGCCCGTAGCCCGAGCGCCCGTCGAGGATCGAGCCCTTGGGCGTATGGGTCATCCATATGCTGAACGGCGGGTCTCCGGCCTCGGTCCAAGACGGCATGCCCGACCAGTAGTCGACGGCCAGATCGAAGACATGTCGGCCGTCGAGCCGTGAGATGATCGCCGCGACCGAATCAGGGGTCACCCAGTTGAGCCGGCCGATCTCGTCGTCGGGGCCCCACGGGCTTTTGGACACTTGGTGGCCGTTGCCCTCCAGCAAGGGCTCCGGCAAGAGCTCCCGGTCCGCCTGAGGCTCCGCAGGCTCGTCAGCCTCTACAGCCTCGGGCGCCTCCGGGTCCAGGAGAGCGAGGTCGTCCAACCCACACATCTGTCCACCTCATGTCGTCGAGCGGGTCGCCGGGGTACAGGCGAGTGAGCGCCACACTAATTTCCTCGTGCCATATGTCAAAGACAAATATTTGATAGGTATTATAATAATTCTCTAATCTCAAGACAGGCTGGGCTTAGGCAACCGGGCGCCCGGCGGCGCTCTCGGGAAGCTGGGACCATCCGCCGTGGTCGCAAGCCCATCGCTGGAACATCTCAACGCAGGCCCGATCGCGCAGCCGCGTCGTCGACACCCCCGAGTCGGCCAACCAGTCGAGCGCCCCGTCAGACCAGCTATCGCTGTCGCCGACGATCACCGCTCCGATTCCCAGGAACCGGACGAGGCCCGCGCAGTACCAGCATGGCGTCATGGTGGTGACCAGCGCCGTGTCGGCATAGTCCCGGATCGGCCCGGCGGCTCTGACCGCGGCCGTCTCGGCATGCACCAGAAACTCTCCCCCCTGCGGCCCGCCGGCGCGGCCGGCGCCCAGCACCCGGCCGGCGGCATCGGCCAGGACGGCGCCGATCGGCAAGAGGCCCGCCGCCAGCGCCTCCTCGGCCTCTCGCACGGCGAGCGGCAGCAGGTCGGCGGAGACGATGCGATCGCTCACGGGAACGGGGTCGGGCCGCCCGACGGCGTCGGGTTCAGGTTGTGGCCGCAACCTTGTCGGCGATCCACTCGCCCGCCGTCACCGGGTCGCCCGGCTGCTCGCCCGGGCCGAGGCAGGTCGGAGCGCACTGGACGAGAGCGTCGAGACTGGGGTTGAAGAACAACGGCGCCGAGAGGCGGTCGACGGCGGAGTCGCCGGGGCACACCACCCGGTGAAGGCTCGAGCGCCAGCGATTGTTGCTCCACACCGTCATCATGTCGGCGAGGTTGACGACGTAGGTGTCGGGCACCGTCGGGACGCCGTGCCACCGGCCGTCGCGGTTCTTGACCTGCAGGCCCGACTCGCCGTCGGTGTAGAGCACGGTCAGCGCTCCGTAGTCGGTGTGCTCGCCGCGGCGGAACGTCCCCGCCGCCGGCCGCTGTTCGACCGCCGGGTAGTAGTTGATGGACAGAGCCGATCCCGGCACCTCGAACTTGTCGTCGAACCAGTCGGCCTCGAGCCCGAGCGCGGCGGCCAGGATGCCGAGCAGTCTGAACGCGAGCTTCGTGGTCTCGTCGTAATAGCGCTCGACTGCGCCGCGCAAGCCCTCGGTGTCGGGCCAGATGTTCTCGGCGAAGAAGCTGTCCACATGCTTCACGCCCCGTCGCTGATAGTCGGCGCGACGCTCGGCGGACAGCTCTGGGCCGAAGGCCAGGAACTCGAGCAGGTCCGGCGGTGATTCGATGTCGAGGCTGCGCGCCGTCGCCATGGAGCCGACGCCCCACCAGCCTCGAAGCACGTCGCCGGCCTCCGGCGTGAACGCCGCCTTCTCTCGGACCGGCCGCCGGAAGAAGCGGCGAGCCGTGTCGTCTAAGGCCCTGTTGACGTCTTGGGCTATCCCATGGCCGGCGACCACGAAGAAGCCCATGTCCTCGCACGCCGCCCCGACTTCGTCCACCACCCGGCCGGCCGCCGCGCCGCCTTCACCGGCCGCGAACGGCGCGATGTCAATCACCGGTACGGCGGTGTCGGCCATCGTTCCTCCCGTTGGCAGAGCCGCGCACCACCCTATGCCCAGCGTGGTTATATGGTCAAAGATATAAATTGAATATTACAGATAAGGATTCGCTAATGTCTCAAATCTTCGACCACACGGAGCTGGTCAACCTCCGCCATCTCCGGGCCTGGCTGACCGTCGTGGAGGAGGGATCGGTTACCGCCGGCGCTCGGCGGCTCTTGATCTCGCAACCGGCGCTGTCGCAGCAACTGAGGTCGTTGGAGCGATTCTTCGGAAACGCATTGCTCGAGCGACTGCATCGGGGGGTGCAGCCGACTCCGGCCGGACGGGCCCTGCTCGACGACGCGCGGACGACTCTGGTCGCGGCCACCCGGCTGGCCCGTCAGGCCCGCAGCACCGCGGGGTTCGATGCCGGAATCCTGGAGATCGCCACACTGCCCTCGCTGGTGGACGCCACGCTGCTTGAGCCCATCCGCCGCTGGCACCGGGAGCACTCAGAGGTCGCGATACGCCTCCACGAGTACCCGCAGCAGTCGCTCATGACCGAGGAGGTGGCCATGGGGGTGAGCGACCTGGCCATCGGCGTGAGGCCGGCGCGCTGGGCCGGGCCGGTCGTCTCCTTGGGCTGGGAGCAGTTCGTGGTCGTGCTGCCCGCGGGCGATCCGCTTTCGGGGTGCCGCAACTCGATCTCGCTGAGCGAGATGTCGGATCGAAGCTGGGTGCTCTACGAGTCGTCGAACGGTCTATCCGACTATGTAACCGCCGCCTGCGCGCACGCCGGCTTCCGGCCCAGCGAGGCGGTGTCCACGTCGCAGGTCCAGGCTGCCGTTCATCTGGCCCTCGCGGGCGTAGGGCCGGTGCTGGTTCCCTCGGACAACGTCCCTGCGGAGTTCTCCCACGTCGCCCGGCCGCTCGACCCGCCCATCGCCTGGGAACTCACCGCGTTCACCCGCACGACTTTGTCGCCGCTGGCCGCCGCCTTCGTCGAGATGCTGCGCGACCGCGAATGGCTGGTCAAGCCGTCCGGAGCGATCGTGCTGCCGGGAGGATGACCGCCGACCCCGGCCGGCACCAGCCCCTTACAGGCAGCCGAATGACCGGCCGGCGACCACTGCGCGGGTCCAGCCTGGACTGGCGAAACCTAGCGAACCCACTGCGCGTGTCCAGCCTGGATCAGGCTGAGAGGGCGGGCTCGTAGGGCACCTGGCAGAAGCCGTGGTTGCAGTAGCCGCCGGGGTTGCGGACCAGGAACTGCTGGTGGTACTCCTCGGCGTAGTAGAACTCCGGCGAGTCGGCGATCTCGGTGGTGATGCGGCCGTAGCCCGCCGCGGTCAGCTCGGCTTGGTAGCGGTCGCGGCTGGCGGCGGCCGCGGCCCGCTGGGCCTCGGTGAAGGTGTAGATGCCGCTGCGGTACTGGGTGCCCACGTCGTTGCCCTGGCGCATCCCCTGGGTGGGGTCGTGTACCTCCCAGAACACCTTCAGGAGCTGTTCGTAGCTCACCGCGGCCGGGGCGTAGACCACCAGCACCACCTCGTTGTGGCCGGTGCGGCCGGTACACACCTCCTGGTAGGTCGGGTTGGGCGTGTGGCCCCCGGCGTAGCCCACCGCGGTGGTGTGGACCCCCTCCATCGACCAGAAGTAGCGCTCCGCCCCCCAGAAGCAGCCCATCCCGAACATGGCCCTCTCGCTGCCCTCCGGGAACGGCCCGGCCAGCGGGGTGCCCAGCACCAAGTGCCCGTAGCCCTGGACCGCCATGGCCTCGTCCCGCCCCGCCAGCGCCTCCCGCGCCGAAGGCATCGCCGTCTTGTCCCTCCCGAACCGCATCTCTCGTCCTCCCTTAGTCCGCTCTCCGTCACGCTGCCAGGTCAGCCGACCGTGCCGCGCCCAACCCTAAGGCGAATCTTCAGTCGTATCGGTGCTGGGGAACAGGTTGAGGAAGGGCGAGTAGCGGTAGAGCCGGCCGTGCTTTTTGCCGGTTACCTCTTCGACGATCTCTAGGGCGGTCAGTCTGTCGAGCAGCCTCCCGATGGTGGCGGGCGTCCCTCCGATCCGCTCGGTGGCGAACCTCACCGAGACGAGGGGCTGCTCGAACAGAAGGTCCAGCATGGGCACCGAGTAGCGGCCGAGATTCTCCGCCGCGGCCTGTCGCATGTGCCGACTGCGCAGCCCGGTCACGTCCGCAGCCACCCGGGCGGCGTCGGCCGCGGTCACAGCCACTCCGGTCAAGAAGAACCGCAGCCAGCTCTCCCAGTCGCCGCGGGTGCGGATGGCGTCGAGACGGTCGTAGTACTCGCTGCGGTTCTGCTTCAGGAACAGGCTCAGGTAGAGCAGCGGGCGGCTCAGCACCCCGCGCTCGGCCAGCAGCAGCGTGATCAGCAGGCGCCCGGTGCGACCGTTGCCGTCCAGGAACGGGTGGATGGTCTCGAACTGGGCGTGGGCCAGCGCCGCCGTCACCAACGGCGGTTGGACTGACTCGTTCAGGTACCTCTCCAGCGCTGCGAGCGCGTCAGGCATGTCGGCGGGCGACGGCGGCACGAACCGGGCCGTCGCCAGGGTGCAGCCGGGCGATCCGATCCAGTTCTGCGAACGGCGGAAATGACCCGGATCTCGCTCTTGACCTCGCACGTTCGCCATCAGCTCCCGATGCACGGCCCGGATCAGCCGGCCCGACAACGGCAATTCCTCTAGAAGCCGCAGCCCTTCGTTCAGGGCTCTCACGCAGTTCACGGTCTCGGTGACATCAGTCGGCAGCCCCGCATCAAGATCGGTGATCTCGAAGGCCAGCACATCGTCCAAGCTCGACTGGGTTCCCTCGATCTGGGAGCTCAGCACCGCTTCCTGGCGCACGTACGTGGTAACGAACAGACCGGGATTCGGCAGGTCCCGGGCCAGCCCGTCCAATCGGCCGACGGCGACATCGGCTTCTGAGAGCAGGCCCAGCAGGTCGTCGTCCCACTCCAACGGCGGGTCGGGCGGCAGCGGCTTCGGAACGAACGCGCTGTACCCGTAGGGTTGTGGCTCGTATCTCCCAGAACGCGTGCTGGCCAAGGGGTTGCGCTCATTCGATTTCACCGTGGGCAGGATAATCCGGCGACAGTAATTTCAAAACTCCGGCAGAAACTGAAAATCAGGTTGGAGAAATTTTAGTCCGGTTAAAAAGCGAGCGCTTCTACAACCAGGAAATTTTACTATCTGGGAAATAATGAAAAATCGCTGGGCAGATTTTTCAGACGCTGAAAATTTTCGGGCTGACGACGGCGTGGGGCACCTATCCGTGGGGCGCCTATCCTGAGGCTTGCTCACGCGACCGCCGGGAGGGACCGATGCCGGAGTTGGTTATCAGGGGCGCGACGGTGATCGACGGCACCGGGGCGGAGGGGCGGCAGGCCGACATCGGCATCGACGGCGGCCGCATCACCGCGGTGGGCGATGCGGACGATCCCGCCGGACGCACCATCGACGCCGACGGGCTCGTCGCCTGCCCCGGGTTCGTCGACCCCCACACCCACTACGACGCCCAGCTCTTCTGGGACCCCTGGGCCACGCCCTCCAACCTGTTCGGGGTGACCTCGCTGATCGGGGGCAACTGCGGCTTCACCCTCGCCCCGCTGGGCGGCCCCGCCGACGCCGAGTACCTCAAGAAGATGATGGTGAAGGTGGAGGGCATGGCCCTGGAGGCCCTCGACGCCGGGGTGCCGTGGGACTGGTCCAGCTTCGGCGACTACCTCGACGCGGTGCAGACCCGGCGGCCGGCCGTCAACGTCGGCTTCATGGTGGGCCACTGCGCCCTGCGGCGCGCCGTAATGGGCGACCGGGCCGTCGGCAGCGAGGCCGGCCCCGAGGAGACCGCGGCCATGCGGGCCCTGCTGGGCGAGTCGCTGGCCGCCGGCGGCCTCGGGCTCTCCACCGGCCGCAGCTTCACCCACAACGACTGGGACGGCCGGCCCGTGCCCAGCCGCTGGGCCGGCGTCGAAGAGGTGCTGGAGCTGTGCCGGGAGACCTCGGCGCATGAGGGCACCACCCTGGAATGGGTGGCCGACGGCTGCATGAGCGGCTTCCGAGACGACGAGGTGGAGCTCATGACCCAGATGTCGCTGGCCGGGCGGCGGCCGCTCAACTGGAACGTCCTCACCGTCGACTCGGCCCGCCCCGACGACTACCGCAACCAGATCGCCGCCTGCGAGCGGGCCGCCGAGGCCGGGGCCCGGGCGGTGGCGCTCACCATGCCGGTGCTGGTGGGGATGAACATGAGCCTGGGCAGCCACTGCGCCCTGAACATGCTGCCGGGCTGGGGCGAGGTGCTCGGGCTGCCCCTCGACGAGCGCATGGCCCGCCTCCGGGACCCCGAGACCCTGATCCGGCTGGAGAACCAGGCCGCCTCGCCCGAGGCCGGCGTCTTCTCCCGGCTCACCGGCTGGGCCGACTACCGGATCGGCGACACCTACTCCGCCGCCAACGAGGGCCTCAAGGGCCGCCGGGTGGGCGACATCGCCCGAGAGCGGGGCCGGCGCGACTTCTTCTGCCTGGTCGACGTCTGCCTGGCCGACGACCTCCGCACCGTGCTGTGGCCCGCCCCCACCGACGACGACCCCGAGAGCTGGCGGCTGCGGGCCGAGGTGTGGGAGCACGAGCACGTCATCATCGGCGGCAGCGACGCCGGCGCCCACCTCGACCGCATGGCCGGCGCCGGATACACCGCGGCCTGGATCGGCGACTGCCTGCGGGGGCGGCGGCTCACCACGGTGGAGAACGCCGTCCGCCACCTCACCGACGTCCCGGCCCGCCTGTTCGGGCTGCGGGACCGGGGCCGCATCGCCCCCGGCGGTTGTGCCGACATCGTGATCTTCGACCCCGACCGGATCGGCGCCACCGAGCCCGAGCTGGTCTTCGACCTGCCCGGCGGAGGCAAGCGGCTGTGGTCGCAGGCCACCGGCATCGAGCGGGTGCTGGTGAACGGCGTCACCACCGTCGAGGCCGGAGAGGCCACCGACCAGCGCCCCGGCGCCGTGCTGCGCTCCGGCCGCGACACCTACACCGTGCCGCTGGGCTCTGGCTAGCTGTGACAGCCCCGCCGTGCTATCTCGGTTCCCGGGGCAGGCTTAGGACGCGTTCGCCCAGGATGTTGCGCATGATGGCGGAGGTGCCGCCCTGGATGGTGTACGCCGGGGCGTAGCACACCGCGGTCGCCGCGTCGCCGGCCAGGTCGCCCGCCACCGCGGCCGGGCCGAGAACGGCGGCCGCGAACCGGGCCACCCGCTGCTCGTGCTCGGTGCAGAACGCCTTGGTGCCGGCGCTGAAGTCGGGGCCGCCCTGGCCGAGGGCGCCCCGGTAGACCATGAGCCGCCCCAGCCGGTAGCCGGTCTCGATGGCCGCGATCTCCTGGCGCACCCGCCGGTCGGAGCGGTCGGCCCGCTCCAGGGCCAGGTCGTACAGCGGCCGGTTGGACACCAGGCGGTCGATGCCGCCGCGCTCGTGGGCGAGCTGGACCATGGTCTGGCGGAAGGCGTCGCCCTCGGCGCCGACCAGATTCTCAGCCGGCACCCGCACGTCGGTGAAGAACACCTCGCAGAAGTGCTCGTTGCCCACCATGTCCCGCACCGGCCGCACCTCGACGCCGGGCGAGTCCATGGGCACGATCAGCTCGCTCACGCCCCGGTGCGGCGGTCCCGAGCTGTCGGTGCGGCAGATCAGGTAGCAGTAGTCGGCGCCGGCCGCGGCGCTGGTCCAGATCTTCTGCCCGTTGACGACGTAGTGGGCGCCGTCGCGCGCCGCGGCCGTCTTCACCGCGGCCAGGTCGGACCCGGCGTCGGGCTCGCTCATCCCGATGCACCAGGTGGCCTCGCCCGACAGCATCCCGGGCAGGAACTCGGCCTTTTGGCGGTCGGTGCCGTAGGTGTAGATGGAGGGGCCCATCTGCCGGTCGGCGAACCAGCTCGCCGCGACGGGCGCCCCGGCGCTGATCATCTCCTCGGCCATGATGACCCGCTCGATGCCGGGCCGGCCGCCGCCGCCGACCTCGGTGGGCCAGGTCATCCCGATCCAGCCCTCGGCCGCCAGCACCCTGGAGAACTCCCTGGAATACCCGTTGATCCAGGAGTCGTGCCACTTCCCGTAAGCGGTTGCGCCCTGTTCGGCCACCGCCCGGGCCCGCTCCCGCAGCCTCACCCACTCCGGGCGCATCGCGAAATCCAAGCTCACCGCAGCCTCCGCCCCACCGCGGCCGGGCACCTCACGACAGCCTGCGCCTCACCCGCAGCCGAGTGCCTCACGACAGCCCGCATCCCACCGCGGCCGAGCGGGTCACCACGGCTTGCCTCACAGCCGGTAGACCCGGGCGGCGGTGCCGGAGAACAGGTCGTCCTGCTCGGCGTCGGTGTAGCCGGAGGCCATGATCTGGAAGGCGTTCCACACCACCGGGTAGGTCAGCGTCTGGCGGTCCACCGGGAAGTTCGACTCGAACATGCAGCGGCCCGGGCCGAAACAGTCGATGCAGAGCCGCACGTCGTCGCCCCAGTGCTCGGCCACCTCCTCGGAGCCCGGCGGAACGGCCCGGGCCGCCCAGCCGGTGGCGAAGTAATCGTCCATCCCGATCCCGCCGAGCTTGAGGAACACGTTGGGGCGGTCCGCCAACCGCTCCAACGACGCCCTCCAGCCGGCCCGGACCCGAGAGCGGTCGCCCCGGTACGGGCCGATCCCCAGCGGCCCGCCGAGATGGTTCACCACGATGGTCGCCTCGGGCGCCGCCGCGGCCAGCGCCCCCAGCTCCGGGAGCTGGGGGTGGTACAGCCAGGCGTCGAAGCTGAACCCCATCTCCGCCAGCGTGCGAACCCCGGCCCGGAACCGGCCCGTTGCCATCATCTGCTCGAATGGGCGGCCGTGGCCGTTGCGGACCTCGTCGCTGGCGTCCCAGGCGGTGGCGTGGCGGACCCCCCGGAAGCGGCCCCCGCCCGCCTCATCATGGGCGGCCAGCACCTCGGCCGCCGCCTCGCCCAGCATCATGTCGGCGTGGCCGACGATCCCGGCGATCCTCGGTCCGCCCGCCGAGTCGGCGGCCTCGGCGGCGGCAGCCTCGGCGGCGGCGAACACCGTCTCGCCGACCGGCTGCATAGGCGCCTCCCGGGCTTTGTCGTAGCTCGCCCGGCACTCCACGAACACCGTCTTGACCACGTTGTGGGTGGCGGTCAGGTCGTCGAGGAGCTGCGGCGCCAGATAGGTGCTCCCGCCCCGGTCCCAGAGATGGTGGTGCGGATCGATGATCGGCCGGGCCGCATCGACGGCGCCCTCTCGGCGCAGCGCCAGCCAGTCGAACCGGTCCAGCTCCATCGAAGTCCTCCCGTCGGGCCGCCCCGGCGCAATCTACCCAGGCGATTGGTCTAGTTTCGGCGCAAGCCAGCCCGGCGGCGGCTGTGCCCGAGTGAGCACCAGCTCGCCCGGCGGCTTGCCCGAGTGAGCGCCAGCTCGCCCGAGCCAGCGGCAGTTGCCCGAGCGAGAGGACAAGGACATGAGCGACGTCGTCGTCGACCGCCGCGGCCAGGTGCTGTGGCTGCGGCTGAACCGGCCCGAGCGGATGAACGCCTACGACCGGGGCACCATCGACGAGCTGATCGCCGCCCTCCGCGCCCACGCCGACGCCCGGGCGACGGTGATCACCGGCACGGGACGGGCCTTCTGCGCCGGCGGCTACCTGGCCAACCTGGCCGACCCCGACTTCTGGGAGCTGCGGGCCATGTTCACCGGCAGCCTCGAGCTCTTCGACGCCATCCGCGGCGCGCCCATGCCGGTCATCGCCGCGGTCAACGGCGGCGCCTTCGGCGGCGGCAACGAACTGGTGGTGTGCTGCGACCTGGCCGTCGCGGCCCGAAGCGCCCAGCTCGGACAGACCGGGGTGAGGGTGGGCAGCGCCCCGGTGCTGGGCGGCACCAACCTGCTGGCCATGACCGTGGGCGAGAAGCGGGCCAAGGAGGTCTCGTTCCTGTGCCGCCGCTACAGCGCCCAGGAGGCCATGGATCTGGGCTGGATCAACAAAGTCGTCGATGACGACGAGCTGGAGGCCGAGGTCGGGCGCTGGTGCGAGGAGATCATCGCCATGAGCCCGCGCTACTTAGAGGTGGCCAAGGCCAGCTCCAACGTCATGTACCACCAGATGCGCGACAACATGGTCATGAGCCTCAACGCCCTCATCCAGGCCATCGGCTCCCCCGACATGAAGGAGGGCGCCACCGCCTTCATGGAGAAGCGGCGGCCCCAGTTCCCCCCGCGCTACACGCTGTGGTGAGCGCCGAACTCATGGAGCCGTAGATGAGCGCGGAGCAGATTCCGAAGACCCGGCCTAGGCCGCGGCCGGCGTCGCTGAGATCGGCTGGGAGCAGAGGATGAGCGCCTCGATTCCGAAGCAAACCGAGATGGCCGCCTCGCCGGCCGGGCGGGGCCGGGTCATGGCCATGGACTCCGCCTATGACGCACACCCCGCCAACCGCGGCCGCGACGTGTGCGTGAACGCCTCCTACTGCGGCGTGCTCCCGGCCCGGTTCATCGCCGAGGCCGGGCCCCGGGCTGCCATCGGGATGGACTGCAGCATCGGCCCCGAGGGCTCGGCCATCGCCGGGCTCTGGTACCTCGAGGCTCTGGGCATTCCGGCCGCGGCGGCCGACGTCATGTCGGCCCGATTGGGCGACGGGGTCGATCTCCACGACAACGGCGTCATCAGCTTCCTCAACCAGCCCGCCGCCGACTGCGGCGTGGCCGCGGGCATGGCGGTTCGAGACGCGGCGCTCATCATGCTCGAGCGCGACCCGGCCCCGGCAGCGGCGTCGGAGATAACCAACCGCACGATCATGCAGACCTCGCCCGACGGCCGCCACGTGATCGCCGCCGACTCCATCGCCTTCGGGACCGACGAGGACACCGACCGCAACGTGCTGGTCACCGCCGGCCACACCGGCCGCTCGGCCGTCGGATACCTGCGCAGGACGAGGCCGTGGGGCTTCATCTGCAGCGACGGCGGCCGGGGCAAGGACGACTCGGGCATGGCCGGTTTGGCCATCGTCGAAGCCGACGGCCTGGCCGGGGCCACCGCCGACGCCCGCCTGGCCCGCATGGGCAGCGGGCTCTCGCACTACCGCGACGGCATCGTCTCGGCCGCCAACGGCCCCGCCCGCCAGCGGGGCGTCGGCATCGGCATGCCGGTCCCCGAAGCCGCCGGCCTGCTCCTCGTCAAGTGAGCCGGCCGCCCCCGGCCAAGTGAGCCGAGCCGGGGGCGCGACCGCGGCGTTAGGTGTCAGTTCGCGTGAGGTTGTTTAGCGCGTGATGCGGGCGGGCGGCCGCGCCTCAAGTCAGGCCGGGGCGGCAATGCGTCAGGCCGCGGCCTGGGCCTGGCGCTTCATCAGCTCCCACGTCTGTTCGAGATAGCCGGCGCCCTCGTCCACCATCTTCTGGATGGGCAGGCGGCGGTCTTCGGGGATCTCCGGCGCGTCGGCGGACTCGAGCGTGACGTCGAGCTTGGCCATCTCCTCGAGGGTGACGTGCAGGGCCGCGGCCCGGCCGATGTTGCGGTCCACGGTGATGCACCCGTGCCACGGGATGATGATGGTCGAAGCCGATCCCAGCGCCGGGCCGATCGCCTCGAACGAGTCGTCGGGGCTCATCACCTGGTCGTCGTGGAACAGGCAGCAGAGGTTGTGGCGCATTTTCAGCGGGCGCCCGAGCGAGGCCAGCGCCGTGCCCCAGAAGCCGTGGGTGTGGACGATGGCGCCCACGTCGGGGCGCTGGCCGTAGATGCCGCCGTGGAACTCCGATCCCAGGCTGACCACCCGATTGCCCTCTATCACCCGGCCGCGGTGGTCGACCATGAGGACGTCGTCGGCGGTGATCTCCCCCAGTTCTCGGTCGAAGGCGTTGATCCAGAACGCGTCCCGCCCCGGAACCCGGATGGAGACGTGTCCACCGATGCCGTCGCTGCAGCCTCTGAGGGCCAAGGCGCGGCACGCGGCCACGATGTCGGATACGGCTTGTTCTCTGTCGCTCATGGGCGGCCAGAATACCGGCCTCCGCCGACCGCCGCCGATTCGGCGCCTGCTTGAACGGGCTCTAAACTGCGGCGTTCCCGAAGGATTTGAACGACTTACCAGGGGGTGCGCTCCATGGCCATGGCAACGGCGAGTCCCGACGAGCTGCTCTCCGACTTCGACGCCGCCGACGTCACCGAGCTGAAGCCCGTCACCGCGGCCGGCGACGACCTGGCGCCCAAGACGACGGCCAGCCTCGATCCCGAGCTGTTCCTGCCCGACCCGGCCCCCCGCGAGGCCAAGTACACGATCGTGTCGGTGGACGACCACGTCGTCGAGCCGCCCCACCTCTTCGCCGAGTGGATGTCGCCGGGCCTGCGCGACCGGGGCCCCCAGTTGCGCGAGACCAAGCAGGGCCACCAGGTCTGGCTGTTCGAGGGCCAGACGTTCACCCAGGTCGGGCTCAACGCGCTGGCCGGGCGGCGCCCGGAGAGCTGGAACTTCGAGCCGTTCCGCTTCGATCAGATGCGGCCCGGCTGCTACGACGTCGATGCCCGGGTCAAAGACATGGACCTGGCGGGCATACAGGCCATGATGAACTTCCCCTCCCAGGTCACCGGCTTCTGCGGCCTGGTCTTCGCCAAGGCCCGGGACCGCGAAGTGGGATTGGACGCGGTCCGGGCGTGGAACGACTGGCTCTACAACGAGTGGCACCTGGCCCACCCGACCCGGATCATCCCGATGGGGATCACCTACCTCGGCGACCCGGACCGGGCCGTCGCCGAGATCCGGCGCAACGCCGACCGGGGCTTCGTGTCGGTGACGCTGCCGGAGCGGCCCCACGCGGTGGGGCTGCCCAGCCTCTGGGACCGCGGCTTCTGGGACCCGATCATCGCCGCCTGCGCCGAGACCGACACGGTGATCAGCCTGCACGTGGGCAGCTCCGGCCTCCAGCCCGCGCCGCCCGGCGCGCCGTTCTTGGAGCTGGCGGCGACGCTGTTCGGCCAGCTTGCCATCGGCACCTGCGCGGAGTGGCTGTGGTCGGGCTATCCGGCGAAGCACCCCGAGCTGAAGATCGCGCTGTCCGAGGGCGGCATCGGCTGGGCCGCCATGCTCATCGACCGCCTCGACAACATGGTCGACCGCTCCGGCTATTGCACGGACTGGGCCGACCGCCCCTCCGACGTGTTGCGCCGCAACTTCTGGTGGTGCACCCTCGACGATCCGTCCACCATCGACACCCGCCATGTGATCGGCGCAGAGAACATCATGTTGGAGACCGACTATCCCCACATCGACAGCACCTGGCCCGACAGCCAGAGCGTGGTCGACGAGCTGTGGGGGCACATCCCGCCCAAGGAGCTGCGGATGATGTGCAGCGAGAACGCGGCGGGGCTCTACCGCCACCCGCTGCCCGAAGCGGTGCTGCCGCTCGACTGAGGAGGAGCTCATGGGAGTCGAAGGTCTCCGGTTCGTCATCACCGGATCCGGAACCGGCATAGGGGAGGCCACGGCCAGGCTGGCCGCCGGCAAGGGGGCCAGGGTCATGGTCTCCGACGTCAACGACGAGCAGGGCGAGGCGGTGGCGCAGGCCATCCGCGACGACGGCGGCGAGGCCGCCTACTGCCATTGCGACGTGACCGATCCCGGCCAGGCCGAGGCCCTGATGGCCGCGGCGGCCGACGCATTCGGCGGCATCGACGTGCTGCACAACAACGCCGGCATCCACGAGACCGGGCTGACCGACGCCGCCTCCTGCACCCTGGCCGACATGCCGGTGGAGGTCTTCCGCCGGGTGATCGAAGTCAACGCCGTCGGCCCGTGGATCTGCTCCAAATACGCGCTCCCGTACCTCAAGGAGAGCGACAACGCCTCCATCATCAACGCCGCGTCCACCGGCAGCCAGTCCGCCTACCCGAACAACTCGGCCTACGGCACCAGCAAGGGCGGAATACGGCTCCAGACCCAGAACCTGGCCGTCGATTGCGCTCCCTACGGCATCCGGGTCAACTGCTACGGGCCCACCGCCATCGCCACCAACATGGTCACCGACTTCATCAAGCAGTCGGACGACCCGGCCGCGTTCGAGCACGCCCTCGTCGCCACCAGCCTCATCCCGCGGCTGGGGCTGCCGGACGAAGTCGGCGAGCTGGTGTGCTTCTTGGCCAGCCCCGAAGCCGGGTTCATCAACGGCGCCTACATCCTGATCGACGGCGGCTCGCTGGCCTGGCGGGGGACGGTGGGCGCCCTCGGAATGTGACCGCCGAACAGCGATATTCAATCTCCGATCTTCGGCGTTAGCGTTTTCCGCCGACAAATCCAAAAGGCGACTCCGCCTAAACCCAAAGCAACCCGCGAAGGGAGCAAAATGAAAACCAAAGTTGGGCGAATCCTGGCGACATTGTTCGCGTTCGCGTTGATCGCATCCGCCTGCGGCGGCGATGACGACGAGCCCGCCGCCCCCGCCGACACCCCGGCCACTACCGCCGCCCCCGCCCCGCCGGACGACGACGAGCCGGCAGAGGACACCCCGACTACCACCGCCGCCCCCGCCCCGCCGGACGACGACGAGCCCGCCGCTCCCGCCGACACCCGGGTCGATCCGCCGGCCATCACCATCGGATACCTCGACGTCGTCGGCGCGGTGGAGGGGGCCCAGCGCCTCGCCCAATCCGCCAAGGCCGCCGCGGACGTCCTCGGCTGGGAGTGGGTCTACTGCGACGCCGAGGGCGTTCCCGACCAGATGCAGACCTGCGCCGACTCGCTGATGGACCAGGGCGTCGACGCCATCATGACCAACGGCACCACCGTCGAGGTCATCGTCGACCAGCTCGACCGGGCCATCGAAGAGGGGATCCCGTTCGTCAACACCGGCGGGACGCAGAGCTTCTACGACAAGTACGCGGGCTCCTACAACCCCGACGACGGCGAGCTCGGCCGGGTGCTGGCCCAATGGATCGTCGACAACGTGGGTGAAGGCGACATCTTCGTCAGCTCCGTGGCGTTCACCGCCTGGGGCGGCGCCCGCGAGGAGTCGCTGGCCCAGGTCATCGAGGGGACCGGGTTCAACATCTCCAACATCGTCGACGTCGACTTCGCCGACCCGGTCGGCACCGCTGCCGACGCGGTGAGCACGCATCTCACCGCGTCGCCCGACACCGCGGTCGTGTGGGCGTCGTTCGACGCGTCGGCCATCGGCGCCGGGCCCGTCATCGCCGACTTCGGAGACGACGGCCCCGTCCTGGCCACCTTCTACGCCCACTGCGCCACCCAGAATCTGATGGCCGACGGCGCGGTCGACGTGACCGTCGAGGAGAACCTGGAGTGGAGCAGTTGGGTGGCGGTCGACCAGATCGCGTCGTTCTTCGCCTTCGACAAGCCGTTCAGCTCCGATCTGCGGCCCGCCTACACCGACGCCGACGGCAACGAGCTCCAGTTCTCGCAGCCGTTCGTCGTGACCGCCGATCAGGCCAACGACGACTGCGTGGCCGGCGAGGGCCCGTATCTGACCCCGCCGGACGCGTCGGCGGCCACTTTCCGGGAGTTCTTCCGGCAGAAGTGGGCCGAGGAGTTCAACCTCAACTGATCGCCGGCACCGGCTGATCTCAGAGACCGGCGATGACGCCCCGGCCCGGGCCCGATCCCGGGCCGGGGCGCGCCGCCGGCGAGCGGTCGGCCCCGCGAGCGTCGCCCCATGAGCGGTCGGCCCCCGCGGGCGTCGCCCAATGAGCGGTCGGGAGTGACCGGATGACGGCCATAGCCGCCGGCCGGGCCCGCGATGTCGTCGGGCGCTACGGCCTGCTGATCGTCTTCGCCGGCCTCGTCGCCTTCTTCAAGGCCCTCAACTGGGACGCCTTCCTCACCGCCGACAACATCCGGCGGACCATTCTGTCCACCGGCGGCTTCACGCCGCTGCTGATCCTGGCCTCGGGGCTGACCGTCGTGCTGGCCATGGGCGACTTCGACCTGTCCTTCGGGAGCATGGTCGGGCTGGCGGCCGGCGCGGCGGTGGCGCTGATGGTCAACCACGAGCAGGGGTGGCTGGTGGCCCTGGTGGCCGTCCTGGTCATGGCGGTGGCCGTCGGGCTGGTCAACGGCGCGCTGATCGCCTATCTCGGCGCCTCGTCGTTCGTCATCACCCTGGCGGCGGGGACCATCCTGTTCGGCTTCGAGGCGCTGTGGACCGACAACCGGTCGATCACCGGGGTGGAGGAGCAGTTCTACCTCGACCTCGGCAAGGCCGAGCTGCTCTGGGAGCTGCGGGCCCCCGTGTTCATCGCGGTGGCGTTCGCGCTGCTCGTCTGGCTGATGCTGGACCGGACCGAGCTGGGCCGTTACATGTACGCCATCGGGGGCAACCGCGAGGCGGCCCGGCTGGCTGGGATCCCCGTCCAGCGGATCCGCACCGTCGGCTTCGTCATCGTGGCCCTCGCCGCCACCATCGTGGCCGTGCTGTTGACCGCCAACATCGGCGGCACCCGCTCCAACATCGGCCCGCCCTTCCTGCTCGACGCCTACGCCGCCGTCTTCCTCGGCGCCGCGGTGTTCCGGCCCGGCCAGTTCAACCTCCCGGGGACGCTCCTCGGCGTGCTGTTCCTGCGGGTCGTCGAGGTGGGCCTGCTGCTCCAGCAGATCGACAACTCGTGGATCAACGTCTCCAAGGGGGCCATCCTGGTGTTCGGCGTGCTGCTCAGCCAGCTCGTGGGGCGCAAGCGGTGAGCGAAAGCGATGAGGCGCGGGCCGCAGGAGGCGCAAGCGGCGGAGCGCAAGCGGTGAGGCCCAGGCGGTGACGAGCGGCCCGGCGGCTTTCCTGGAGACCCGGGGGCTGGTCAAGGACTACCCGGGGGTCCGGGCAGTGGACCACGTGTCCCTGCGGTTCAACGAGGGCGAGATCATGGGCCTGGTCGGCAAGAACGGGGCCGGCAAGAGCAGCGTGATCAAGATCCTGGCCGGGGCCAGCCGCCCCGACGAGGGCGAGATCCTCATGGACGGCGCCCCCATCGCCGTCCACCACCCGCACGAGGCGACCACCCTGGGCATGTCGTTCGTGCATCAGGAGCTCTCGGTGGTGCCGGAGCTGTCGGTGGCCGAGAACGTCGAGCTCGGGCTGGGGTATCCGCGGCGGGCCGGCCTGTTCATCGACTTCGCCAAGATGCACGCCAAAGCGGCCGAGGTCCTCGAGCGCCTCGGAGGGGGCATCGACCCGCGGGCCCCGATCGGGTCGCTCCCGGTCGCCCAGCAGCGGCTGGCCATGATCGCCCGGGCCCTGGTGGCCGAGGCCCGGCTGATGGTGCTCGACGAGCCCAGCGCCTCGCTGACCGACGCCGAGATCAACCACCTGTTCACGGTGCTGAAGTATCTGGCCGCCGGGGGGGTCAGCGTCGTGTACGTCTCCCACCGGCTCGAGGAGATCTTCGAGCTGGCCGACCGGGTGACGGTCATGCGGGACGGCGCGGTGGTGGCCGACCACCCGGTGGCCGACGTCGATGTGCGGACCGTGATCTCTGAGATCACCGGCGCCGACGCCAGCGCCACCGCCCAGGAGCGCCGGGCCCGGCGCGGGATCGGGGGGCCGCCCGACACCGAGACCACGCTGCGGGTCACAGGCCTGTCGGTGCCCGACAAGGTCCGCGACGTGTCGTTCGAGGTCCGGGAGGGCGAGATCCTGGGGATCGCCGGGCTGGTCGGGGCGGGCCGGACCGAGCTGGTCCGGGCGGTGTTCGGCGCCGACCGCCGCAGCGGCGGGCGCATCGAGGTCCGCGGGGTGGAGCGCCACATCACCGATCCCCGCCACGGCCTCGACGCGGGCATCGTGCTGTTGCCGGAGGACCGGCGGACTCAGGGCTTGATCCGGGACTTCTCGGTGCGGCGCAACCTGACCATCGGCACGCTGCGCGAGCACCGCCGGGCCCGGTCGCTCCCGCTGCCCTCCCCGGCGCTCGAACGCGAGGCGGCCGCCCGGGCCATCGAAGCGCTCGACATCAAGACCGCCTCGGACGCCGTCCCGGCCGCCTGGCTGTCGGGCGGGAACCAGCAGAAGCTGATCCTGGGGAGATGGCTGGAGTCGGGCGCCGACGTGTTCATCTTCGACGAGTCCACCCACGGCGTCGACGTGGGGGCCAAGGAAGAGGTGTACGTGCTCATGGAGAAGCTGGCCGCCGACGGCCGGTCGATCCTGTTCATCTCGTCGGAGTTCGGGGAGCTGGTGGGGGTCTGCCACCGGGTCATCGTGCTCCGCGAGGGCGAACTGGTCGGCGAGGTCTCCGGCGATCAGATCACCGAAGCCGCCCTGTTAGAGCACTGCTACGGCCACCCCTTGGCCGGTGTCGCCTGAACTCCCCCGCCTCAGGGGCCTAGGGCGGTGAGGGGGACCACGGTGGTGCCGTCGGGGCGGTCGTATCCGTATCCGGCGGCGGTGATGATCAGCAGCTTCGACGGTTCGCCCGAGCGGTCGGCGTCCACCTTGTCGCGGAGCCGCAGCAGCGACCGGGCGGCCTGTTCGATGCCCTCCTCGCCGCCGAGCTTCATCTCAGCGGCGATCCAGCGCCCGTCGCGTGCTTCGACGATGGCGTCGACTTCAAGCTCGTCGCTGTCGCGATAGTGGTAGACGGCGGCGTTGCCGGCCTGGCTGTAGATGCGCAGGTCGCGCACGGCCAGCGACTCGAACAGGAACCTCAGGGCCTCAAGGTCGGCCAGCAGTCGCTCCGGGCCCGTGCCGAGGGCGGCGACGGCCAGCGACGGATCGGTTAAATGCCGCTTGGGCGAGCTGTGCAGCGTCGCCCTGGACCGAAGGTGCGAGCGCCAGCAGGGGGCGTCCTCCACGATGAAGAGCCGCTCGAGGGACCGCAGATACTCGGTGGCGGTGGTGCGGTTGAGGGGCCGGTCGCCCGCGGTGTCCGCAGCCAGCCGGGAGAATGACGCCGTGGTGGCGATGTTGCGGGCGATCGAGGCGATCAGCCTGGCCACCCCGGCCGGGTCGCGCATCACCCCGTCGACCGAGGACACGTCGGTCCGGCAGAGATCGGCGAGGTAGTTGTCCAAGAAGAGCTGGGCGTCGGCCACGGATTGGCCCAGGAGCCGGGGCCAGCCGCCTCGGCACAGGGCATCGAGCACGTCCCTGAAATCCGCTTCCGGGCGCTGCGCCGCCACCGGCGACCCTTCCAGAAGATCGCGCAGCCCCACCTCGCCGGTGGACTCCCCGGTCTCGGCCAGCGACATGGGCCGCATCCGGACCCGGGCGATCCGCCCCGCGCCGGAGTGGCGGGTGATGTCGTCGGGGGGCGCCGCAGAGCCGGTGAGGATGAACCGGCCGTTGCGGCGCTCTTCGTCGCCGGCGTGGCGGACCTGGTTCCAGACCTCCGGCGCGAGCTGCCACTCGTCCAGCAGGCGCGGCTCTAGGCCCTCGAGAACGAGGCCGGGCGACACCGACGCTGATCGGCGGGCGTTGACGTCTCGGTCGAACAGCACCTCGCTGCGGGCGAAGCTGCGCCCCGTCCAAGTCTTGCCGCACCCCTTCGGCCCCTCAATCACCGCGGCGGGCATCGCCGCCAGCGCCCTCGCGACCGCGGCTTCGGTCACGCGCGGCTGATAGCCAGTGGGGGTGAGGGTTTCCGACATGGATTTAATTATAAACACCTTTTATTCTGTTTACCCAACAGTTTCCGGACGATCCAGCCTACAGTTTCCGGACGATCCAGCCTACAGTTTCGGAACGACTGGCCCGACAGCTTCCGGGACTCCTCAAACTTGGGCGTCGCTCGGAGCGCCGGAGGGGTCGTTGCTCAGAAAAACCGAAGCCCCCGAGTTTTTCTGAGCATCCGTTTGCCGTATAGCAACATTTTTTGCTCAGAAAACCAGGAAATCAGAGTTTGACGACTTCGCCTCCGTCGATGACGAAGCATGCGCCGGTCACGAAGTCCGACAGGGGGGAGACCAGGTAGGCGGCCAGGGGGCCGATCTCGGCGGGGGCGCCCATGCGCCGGGCCGGGATCTTGCGCAGCCGGGCCGCCAGGGTGTCGGGGTCGTCGAGGACGGCGGCCTGGGCGGCGGTCTCGAAGGCGCCGGGCGCGATGGTGTTGACCCGGATGCGGTGGCGGGCCCATTCGGCGGCCAGCGCCTCGGTCAGCCGCACCAGGGCCCCCTTGGAGGCCGAGTAGCCGGACAGCATCGCTTTGCCCTTGAGCCCGGAGGTGGAGGCGATGTTGACCACCGACCCCGGCTTCTCCGCCGCCATCCAGTGTCGGGCCGCCGCCCGGGCCAGGGCGGCGGGGGCGACGACGTTCACGGCGATGGTCTCTTCCATCACCGACAACTCGGTGTCCACCAGGCGGCCCGCGGGCGCGATGCCGGCGTTGTTGACCACCGCGTCGAGGCGGCCGAACCTCTCTGTGCAGGCATCGGCCAGAGCGGCCACCGCGTCGGTGTCGCGCATGTCGCACGGCGCCGGCTCGATCCGGTCGGGCCATTCGGCGGCCAAGTTGGCCAGCGCGTCGGCGGTGCGGGCCGCGGCCACCACGTTGGCCCCCTCGGCGGCCAGGCACCGGGCGATGGCCGCGCCCAGGCCGCGGCTGGCCCCGGTGACCACCGCGCCGAACCCGCCGATCCCCAGGTCCATCAGTCGACCTCCCGGGCGAGCCGGGCCGCAACCCGGAGCCTCAGCACCTTCGATGCGCCCTCGACCATCAGTCGACCTCCCGGGCGAGCCGGGCCGCTATGCCCAGCTTCAGCACCTCCGACGCACCCTCGTACACCCGCATCGGCCGGGCCTGGCGGTAGTACTTCTCAATCTTGGAGCCCCGGATCAGGCCCCAGCGGCCCATGCACTGCACGCACCGGTCCACCACCCGCCCCGCGGCCTCGGTGGCGTGCAGCTTGGCCAGAGAGCTGCGGTCCAGCGCCGCGGCCGGGTCCGCCGCGGCCAGAGCCGCGGTCTGGTAGGTGAGCAGCCGGGCCGACTCCAGGTCGGCCCACGAGTCGGCCAGCATGGCCGCCACCGGGCCGTGGCGGGCCAGCGGGCGCCCGAACTGCTCGCGCCCGCGGGTGTGGCGGACCGCCTCTTCCAGCGCCCCCTCCATGAGCCCCACCGCCGCGCCCGCCACCGAGACCCGGAACACGGCCAGGGTGGCCAGCACATGCCCGAAGGCGGCGCCGGGCTCGCCCAGCCGGGCCGATGCGGGCAGCACGACGCCGTCGAAGGTCAGGTCGCCCAGCACGTGGGGGGCGATGATCTCCGGCGAGGGCGAGGCGGCGAGGCCGTCGGCGTCGGCGGGGACCAGCACCAGCGAGTAGCCGTCGCCCTCCTTGACCATGGTGGTGTAGAAGGCGGCGAACCCGCCGTTGGAGATGAACGACTTGGCCCCGTCGATCACCAGCTCGCCGCCCCGCTCGGCCATGGTGGTGGTGATGCCCTTGAGGTCGGAGCCCGCCACCGGCTCGGTCAGCGCCAGCGCGGCGAACGCCTCGCAGCTCGCCACCCGGGGCAGCCACCGGGCCCGCTGCTCGTCGGTGCCGGCCCGGGCGATGGCGTAGCTGCCGATCCCCTGAAGCGCGAACAGGGCGTCGAGGTGGGCGGAGGCCTTCATCAGCGCCTCCCGGGCCAGGCAGACCGCCAGCGGGTCGACCCGCTCGAACCGGCCGCCGTGGGCGGCGGGAACCATCAGCTCCCCCAGCGCGCTGGCCCTCAGCGCCTCGACCACCGCCGGATGCGGCGCCGAGCGCTCATCGGCCTCCGCCGCCACCGCCTCGACCGCCTCGGCCAGCGCCCGGGCCTCGCCCACCACCGCCCGATGGCTCTCCGGCAAGTCGGTCAGGTCATAGGGCATCGGTGATTTATTCTAAGGAACTCCCTCAGACGACCGGCGGGAGCAGAGGGCGGCTTTCGGTGGAATGGCAGTGACGGCAAGGACCTACCGGGATATCCGTCCCACCTTCTCCGACCGGGGGATGTGGACGACGCCCCATGTGCTGCGGCACCGGGCCGCCACCCACGGCGGCGCCGTCTATCTCGACTGCCCCGAGGAGGGCCGCACCTGGACCTATCAGGAGATCCACGAGGCCGCGGGCCGGGTGGCGGCCGCGCTGGCCGCAGCCGGCGGCGCCGCCGGGGACCGGCTGCTGGTGATGCTCCCCAACTCCTCGATGTTCATCCGCACCTGGCTGGGCTCGGCCGCGGCCGGGATGGTGGAGGTGCCGATCAACACCGCCTACCGGGGCCAGTTCCTGGAGCACCAGACCTCGACGGTGAAGCCCAAGCTGGCGGTGATCGACGGGGCCTACGCCGAGCGCTTCGTCGAGTCGAAGCCGGCCTGCTCCACCATCGAGCGGTTCTGGGTGGCCGGCCCCGAGGCCGACGAGGGCATCGCCGCGCTGGGGGCCGCCGGCTTTGCTGCCGAGCCGTGGGACGCCCTCGAAGCGCCGCCGCCGGGCGAGTTCGCCGAGGTCTCGCCCCGCGACCTGGCGTCGATCTTCTTCACGTCAGGGACGACCGGGCCGTCCAAGGGGGTGATGATGCCCCAGGCCCAGATGTACTTCTTCGCCGACGAGTGCGTGTCGCTGACCCGCCTCACCGACAACGACGCCTACATGGTGACGACGCCGCTGTTCCACGGCAACGCCCAGTTCCTGGCCGCCTACCCGGCTCTGGTGGCCGGGGCCCGCTTCGTGCTCCACAGCCGGTTCTCGGCCAGCCGCTGGATCGACCAGGTCCGGGCCTCGGGGGCGACGGTCACCAACTTCGTGGGCGTGATGATGGACTTCGTCTTCAAGCAGCCGGCCCGCCCCGACGACGCCGACAACAACCTGCGCTGCATCTTCGCCGCCCCCACCGCCCACTCGATCCTGGCCGAGTTCAAAGCCCGCTTCGGGGTCGAGGCCTTCGTGGAGGTGTTCGGCCTCACCGAGACCTCCATGCCGATCCTGTCGCCCTACGGCGAGGACCGCCCCCCCGGCGCGGCCGGGCTGGCCGCCGAGGACTGGTTCGACGTGCGGCTGGTGGACCCCGAGACCGACGAGGAGGTGGGCGTGGGCGAGCTCGGGGAGCTGGCCATCAGGCCCAAGGTCCCGTGGACCTGCTCGATGGGCTACTACGCCATGGCGGACAAGACGGCCGAGGCTTGGCGCAACCTCTGGTTCCACACCGGCGACGGCCTGCGCCGCGACGCGCAGGGCTGGTACTACTTCGTGGACCGCCTCAAGGATGCGCTGCGCCGCCGGGGCGAGAACATCTCCTCTTACGAGGTGGAGCAGGCCCTCCTCGGCCACCCGGACGTGGCCGAGTGCGCGGTGGTGGCGGTCAAGGCCGACATAGAGGCCGGCGAGGACGAGGTGATGGCCTGGCTGGTCGCCTCGGCGCCCATCGACCCGGCCGAGCTGTGGGCCTGGGCCGAGACCCGCATGCCCTCCTTCGCCGTGCCCCGGTTCATCGAAATCGTCGAAGAGCTCCCCAAGACGCCCTCAGAGCGGGTCCAGAAGGTGAAGCTCCGGGAGCGAGGCGTCACCGCCGCAACCCACGACCGCGAGACCCAGGCAAACGCGCCGCGTCATCGGTCGGTGTAGCCGCCGCACTCGTCGATCAGCCGCTCCCGCAGGTCGAATTTCAATGGCTCTGGTTGACAGGAGTCTCATGAGTCGGGTAAGGTTCCTCCTGCTTCCCTTGGGGGAAGCGCGAGGGGTTCTCCGAAAGGTGCCCTCCTCGGTCTGTTCTGCTCCCTCTCCCAATGGAGAGGGTTGAACGAGGGCCCGAGAGGGCCCTCGTTCTGTTTAGGTGGTGAATGCCCCATGGACCGTTTCGCGGTGTTCGTTGATGCTGGCTACCTCTACGCAGCGGCAGGGCAGGCCTGCTGCAACACACGTGCCCGAAGGTCACTTCATTTGAACGGCTCTGGGGTAAGTCGGTTTCTGGCAGACCTGGCCGAGAGGTCTTGCGGCCTTCCGCTGCTCAGGACCTACTGGTACGACGGAGCCAGAGATGGAATCCCGACCATGGAACAGCGCCTGATCGCTGCGCTTCCCAACGTGAAACTTCGGCTCGGCCGACTAAACGCGAAAAACCAGCAGAAGGGCGTTGACGCGCTCATCTACCGCGACCTGATGACGCTGGCTCGCAAGCGAGCCATCTGCGATGCCTACCTGCTCTCAGGAGACGAGGACCTCGGAGAGGGCGTTAGAGCCGCCCAGGACATGGGAGTCCGGGTGACCCTGATCGGCGTGACTGCCAGTGGCGGCGTGCAGAATCAGTCCAAAGAACTCCTCAACGAGGCGGATGATGCCATTACGCTGACCCGAGACGACATGGCCGCTTTCATCGAAAGACGCAAGGCAGTCGGGCACGCCTCTGCTCCAGACCATCCTATGGCTGCGACCTCTACGGCGGCAGTCCAATACGCCCAGCGGTGGCTCGACCGGGCGACCGATGAAGAACTCGAATCACTGCGAGCAGGCCGACCGAAGATCCCGGTGCTGCTGGACGCCAGCCTGTTGGACTCGGTTGAGAGCGAGGTGGGCGGGAGTCTGCGTGGACGCGAGGACCTGCGGCGGGCAGCTCGGCGGGCCTTCTGGGAGCGGATCGGGCGGGCCGCGTCGGGGCGCTGACCGGGGCGGTCAGCGGGACTCTAGGGCTTCGATCAGCTTGGGCAGCACTTTGTGGACGTCGCCCACGATGCCCAGGTCGGCGATGGAGAAGATGGGGGCCTCGGAGTCCTTGTTGATGGCGATGATGTTCTTCGAGCCCTTCATGCCCACCAGATGCTGGGTGGCCCCGGAGATGCCGCAGGCGATGTAGACGGTGGGCTTCACCACCTTGCCGGTCTGGCCCACCTGGTAGCTGTAGGGCACCCAGCCCGCGTCGACGATGGCCCGGCTGGCGCCGGGGGCGGCGCCCAGGGTCCGGGCCAGGTGCTCGATCATGGCGTAGGCGTCCTTGCCGCCCAGGCCCCGGCCGCCCGACACCACCACGGCCGCCTCGTCGAGCTTGGGCCCTTGCGACTCCTCGGCGAACCGGTCCCGCACCACCGCCCCGCCGGCCGCGCCCAGATCGGGCACGGCCAGGGCCTTCACCTCGGCGGGGGGGCCGCCCGTCGGGGAGGGCTCGAACGACTTGGGCCGCACCAGCCAGATGCCGGGGGCGGTCCCGGTGAACCTCGAGGTGACGTTGGTGGCGCCGCCGAACACCGGCTCGACGCCGCAGATGCGGTCGCCGTCGAGGCTCAGGTCCACCACGTTGGACAGCACCGGGGCGTCCAGCTTCACCGACAGGCGGGCAGCCACGTCGCGGCCGTCGTAGGTGGTGCCCAGCATGAAGGCATCGGGCGCGGGCGCCGCCCCGGACTCGATGGCCGCCGCTACCGCCGAGGCCACCGACACCCCCTGCAGGGCCCCGTCAAGGGGCCCGGCGGCGTACACGGCCGACACCCCGTGGTCGCCGAGGGCGGCCGCGCAGCCCCCGCCGTCGGACCCGCAGAACACCTCGACGCTGGCGGCCATGGTCCGGGCCTTGGCCACCATCTCCAAGGTGATGGTGGCCGGGCCCCCGTCGGCGCCGGCCTCCCCGAACACCCAGATCCGCTCCAGTGCCACAGCCGCCCCCTTAGATGACCTTGAGCTCGTCGAGGAAGGCGACAACCCGCTCGTGGGCGTCGCCCTCGTCGGTCACGATCTCGCCCGACTCCCGGGCCGGCGCGGCGGCGACGTCGACGATCTCCTGGCCGCCCCCGGCCCAGCCGACCTGGCCGGGCTCCAGCCCCAGGTCGGCGATGCCGAGCTGGTCCACCGGCTTGTTCTTGGCCGCCATGATCCCCTTGAACGACGGGTACCGGGGCTCGACCACCCCCGCCGTCACCGACACCACCGCGGGCAGCGGGCACTCCACCAGGTCGTAGCCGGCCTCGGTCTGGCGCTTCACCTCCGCCGTGCCGTCGCTGACGGTCACCTCCTTGGCGAAGGTGACCGACGGCAGCCCCAGCAGCTCGGCCACCTGGGCGGGAACCACCCCGGTGTAGCCGTCGGTGGACTCGGTGGCGGCCAGCACCAGATCGGGCTCGGCCCGCTCGATGGCCCGGGCCAGCACCTTGGCGGTGGACAGGGCGTCGGAGCCGGCCAGGGCCTCGTCGCTGACCAGCGTGGCCGAGTCGGCCCCCATGGCCAGGGCGGTCCGCAGCCCGCTCACCTCGCCGCCGGGCACCATGGACACCAGGTGGACCGACCCTCCGCCGGCCGCGTCGGCGAGCTGCAGGGCCATCTCCACGCCGTAGGAGTCCGACTCGTCGATAATGAGCTTGGTGTCCCGCTTCAGCGTCTTGGTTTCGGGGTCCAGCGACCCCGGATCGGCGGGGTCGGGGATCTGCTTCACGCAGACGACGATCTTCATGGCCCGAATTGTGCCAGGATCGGGGGCCGATTCAACTAGGGAGGGCGGGCCCCGGCCGACGACGAGGCCACCGGCGGGCCAACCCGGGCGAGACTCCGAGGAGGGCCGCTGAAGATCCTTCTGATCGTGAACACGGCGGCCTCCTCGGTGACGGGCCGGCGGCGGGTGCTGATCCACAAGGCGCTGTCGGCCGACCACGAGGTGAGGCTGATCGCCACCCAGCGCCGGGACCACGCCAGCAAGCTGGCCCGGTCGGCGGCCGGCGACGGCACCAACGCGGTGGTGGTGCTGGGGGGCGACGGCACCCTCAACGAGGCGGCCAACGGGCTGGCCGGCAGCGACACAGCCCTGGCCGTCCTGCCCGGCGGGAGCACCAACGTGTTCGCCCGCATCCTGGGGCTCCCCGACGACCCGATCGACGCGGTGGCCGAGCTGCTGGACGCCCTCGACAGGTCATCCATCGAGCCGATCGGGCTGGGCTCGGTGAACGGGCGGTATTTCCTGTTCCACTGCGGGATCGGGTTCGACGCCGCGGTGGTGGCCGAGGTGGAGCGGCGGGGGCCGTGGAAGCGGTGGGCCGGCCACCCCCTGTTCATCTACGCCGCGGCCACCACCTGGCTGCGGGGCGTGGACCGCCGTCGGGCCCCTCTAGAGGTCCGTTGCCCCGCCGACGACGAGGCCGGCGACACGGCTGACGGAGACGCAGCGGCCGACGGCGGCCCGATTAACGGCGGCGGTGCCAGTGAACGCGAAGGCTCGACCAGCAACAGCGCCGACGGCGGCTGCCCGGACGGTGACAACGCCGGCGGCGGTGGGCCGCACGGTGACAGCGCCGGGGCCAGCGGCGACGATCCGGTCGACCGGGGGTTCTTGGCCATGATCCTCAACGCCAACCCCTACACGTTCCTCGGCGACCGCCCCCTGGACCTGGTGCCCGAGGCCTCTCTGGACGCCCCGCTGGCCGCGGTCACCGTCACCGACCTGTCGCTGAGCAGGCTGCTGCCCCTGGTGGGCCGGGCCCTTGGGTCCGGCGACGTCCGGGGCTGCCGAGGGGTGCGGGTCCGCACCGGCCTGAGATCGGCGACCGTCCACGCCGACCCGCCCGTGCCCTACCAGATCGACGGAGACCACCTCGGCTCAGGCCGCCGGTTCGAGATCCGCTGGGTCCCCGAGGCCCTGAAACTGGTCGTCCCCCCACGATCCTGAGCCTTCCAAGGGACGAATCGGGCCTACAGGTCAATTCCTCGACCGACCTCCGGCCCGCCAGTAGTTTCAGGCAGTCGTGAGGATCGGGGTCTTGACAGGTTTCGGGTTTTGGTGTATTGAGGGTGGCGCGATCCCCTGCCAGCCGAGGGGAGGTGCGCATGGGTCGTCTCAAGCGTTTGGCTCTGTGGGGTTGCGCCGCGTTGATGGCGGTGACGGCGGTGGCCGTCGGCGAGGCGGATCCGGCGTGGGCGACGAGCCCGACCGACACAGCCGATGCTCCAGGCAGCAATGCGGCCGCGGGCGGCGTCGCCGTAGACGCGTCGCCTGCGCCCCCTACCCCTCGGCTTTTGGGGGTGGCTGAAACCGCGGGCTTGAGGCCCGCGGGCCGGTCGATGGCGGTGTTGGCGTCGAGTCATTGCCAGCACGGCCAGTGGTCAAGCGGCAGGTGCCGGGCGTGCCCGGTGGGGCAGGTGTGGAGAACTGGCACGGGCTGTGTCGTGGCCACCGACCCGCGGCAGTGCTCTTCTGGCAACACGTGGTCAGAGCCCCACCGTGGTTGCCGACCGACCAACTGCTCTTATGGCCGCACCAGCACCGGACTCTGCCGGCCGGCGCCGTCGTGCCGGTCGGGCGATCACCCCACGGTGTCGCACTGGCACCCCACCGGCAACGGCAACCGCACATGCCAGGTCCACACCACCACCAAGACATGCGGGACCTGGTGGCCCGGGTCCGGCCACTCATTCCGGCAGTTGGGCACATGCCCGACCCCGTCGTGCCGGTCGGGCGATCACCCCAAGGTGTCGCATCGCCACCCCACCGGGAACGGCCACCGCACCTGCCAGACCCACACCACCACCAAGACATGCGGGACCTGGTCGCCCGGGTCCGGCCACTCGACCCAGCAGTTGGGCACATGCCCGACCCCGTCGTGCCGGTCGGGCGATCACCCCAAGGTGTCGCATCGCCACCCCACCGGGAACGGCCACCGCACCTGCCAGACCCACACCACCACCAAGACATGCGGGACCTGGTCGCCCGGGTCCGGCCACTCGACCCAGCAGTTGGGCACATGCCCGACCCCGTCGTGCCGGTCGGGCGATCACCCCAAGGTGTCGCATCGCCACCCCACCGGGAACGGCCACCGCACCTGCCAGACCCACACCACCACCAAGACATGCGGGACCTGGTCGCCCGGGTCCGGCCACTCGACCCAGCAGTTGGGCACATGCCTGCCGGATTGTCCGGCAGGCAAGATCCGGTTGCCGTTGACCTTCGGGACGAGGTGTGTGCCCGCAAACTGCACCTACGGCTACACCAGCACCGGGACCTGCGAGGCGGCATCACCCACTCACCGGTATACAGCGCTGAAATGCACTACCTACAGCGCCGACGCCAGCGCCCAAGAATACCTAGACGTATACGGTGACAAAAAGCTCGACCAGGCCACATGTCCGCCCCAAGGACTGTTTCTGGCGAGCCCCGGAGTAGAGGATTGGCCGAAATGGGGATTCCAAAAAAGCGTAGCCGATGATTACGGCAAAATCGTAGTCGAAGAGTTAGGCGAATGCAGCGGACCGAGTGATAGTGCAAATATTGATTATCCTGACACTGGCACTGTTCATGACTTTCAGGTGCCCTGTAAGGCGCATGACTATTGCTTTGATCTTCGCAGAGCTGGCTTTACAGAAACTGTTACCGACGAAGACTGCGACAATTTGTTCAAAGATTTAATGAAAGCTGACTGTAATAATAGGTCATGGATTACGCTTCAAAGGCCTATATGCATTGGGCGAACTGAGTTAATTCGTAACATCCAACATTTTATCGGCCAGGAGGCGACTCCCGGGCCGGTTAATCTTGTGAATGTCAAGACGGGTAAGTGTGTTACTGTGAAGGACAGTTCGGCTGCGGATAATGCCGGTGTGGTTCAGTCGTTTTGCATCAACAGTGAGAATCAGCGCTTCCGGTTGCATCCAGCAACGGGGGCAGCCGGGTATTTTCAGATCAAGCCAGCCCATGTGACGGGTCAGAACATGTGCGTGGCGGTGGTGGTTGCTTCTTTGAAGCAGAAATCGTGCAGTTCGTCGTCTCAAGCCCAGACCTTCGGGCTGGACTCGGTTTCCGGCGACACCTGGGCAGTCAAAAGAAAGAACCTGAGCCGTTCGTGTTGGACGGTGCCCTACACCGACAGCAGCGGCCGCGCCATCACCCCCGGCGACAGCACGGCGCTAGTCAACGTGCTCTGCACGGCCTCAAGCCGGTCCAATCAGGTGTGGAGGATACAAAAAGCCGCATCCCGGGTGCTGTCAACGCGCATCAGAACCACCACAACACCGCCCACCACCGCGCCTCCGGCCACGACTGCGGCGCCTTCGGTTCCCGGGGCGCCGTCGGGGCTGACCGCGGCCGCGGCGGCGGGATCGGTCGCGTTGAGCTGGAACAATCCCTCTGACAGCACCATCACCCGCTATGAGGTCCGGGTGCGGCCCGCCGCCGTAACGGGCTGGTGGTGCTGGACCAGGCTTTCCTACATGGGGCCCAACTCTGTCGCCCTCACCGTGTCGCGGCTGTCGGGCTCCACCGCCTACCGGTTCCAGCTCCGGGCCGCCAACGCCCGCGGCGCCGGCGCGGCCAGCGAGGTCGCCGCGACCACGCTGGCCGCGGCCTCTCCGCCGGCGTCGGTCCCGGCCGCGCCGTCGGGGCTGACCGGCGCCGCCGGCAACCGGTCCATCGCGCTGAGCTGGAACAACCCCTCAGACAGCTCCATCGTCGAGTACCAGTTCCGGGAGCGGCCCGCGGGCGAATCCGCCTGGCGGTGCTGGCGGCGCATCTGGAACAGCACCTCTGCCAGCACCGGCCACACCATGGGATGGATCACCAACGGCGTCAACTACCAAGTCCAGGTCCGCGCCCTCAACGCCGCCGGCACCGGCCCCGCCAGCCAAACCGCAGCCACCCCAACCGCCACCCCCACTCCCAGACCACCCGGGCCATGACAACTGCACCGTCCGCGTCAAATGAACCAAGGACGACACCCATGCCACACAACCACCACCACCACAGCCTCGCCGCCATATTGCTGGCGACGCTGATACTGGCTGGCACAGCCTGCTCCACCACAGACCAAACAACCATCACCGCCGCCCCGGGCGACACCACGGCGACGCCGGGCGACACCATCCCCACGCCAGGCGACGACACCACCTCCACGCCAACTGTCTCATCCGGTGCTAACACACCGACTACCGAATCCACAACGGCAACTGAATCTACAACGCGGACACCTTCGCCAGAATCCACCCCTAAAGAACCGGATCGTTATATCCATCAACATCCTGACTTTTTCCTGACCAATCTTAACGATACTTCAACACCGCTTGGTAAACTATGTTGGGCTCTCTGGGAATACGTTAGAATAGATTATATAGAATTTGTTAATTCTATTGCTGAAAACTCTCCGATTATTGAAATAACTGATTCCGTATTGAGTGATGATATTACTGATGATGGAGATGAGCAAGTTGGACCTGTGAGTATCAACAATGAAGAGACCGAAGATACATATACTTACCTTGATGCTTTGAGTGCAATACAAGAACCTCAAATAGTAGGAGTTGCGGAAGATCCATCCCTTTCGGCTGAATTACAAGCATTCGCAAAGGCATTTTTTAAACTAATTAAGTCCATAGAGGATCAGGCAAAGGTTGTCGATTATAAGGATATCGATTATAGTAGCCTCCCGTATAAAGATTTAGATTCTCTACCTAACGCAGGTGTATTTGACAAGGCGGCAAGCGAAAACCCAACAAAGTGTCAGTTTCCTTCAGTTGAAGACGTAGAAAAGTGGGATGAGCAGATTGATGCAGTTAATAACGTAACCGACTAATGAGTGAAATCAATATGGTTCCAGTAGTAACTGTTTGCACCGGTGTTTGTGTCAATTGGGCGTCGGTGGCGCGCCCGAAGGGGCTCGGGTCATGGTCGGGCACGTCAGTGCCTTAGGCCCCGTTGGCCTTCAGATAGTCGTTGAGTAGATCCTTGACCCTTTGCTGCGCCATAGTGCAGGCGTCCTGTATGAGGTCGTCGAGCTCGCCGCGGACCGGATGCCATTGACGGGTCAGGTCCAGCAGGTCAGTCAGGCCCTGCAAGTCCCTGATGGCGGCCTGCAAATCGTCCATCTGCGGCCAGCGTGCAAGCACGTCGCTCATGCCGCCATTCTAAACGCCTGGCTCGGGCACCTCACGGGTCGGGGTTGATGACGGTTCGGGCCACGTCGGGGGTGTCGGTGATGATCCCGTCCACGCCCATGGCTACCAGATCGGCCATGCGGCCGGGGTCGTTCACCGTCCAGACGTTCACGGCCAGGCCGGCTTCGTGGGCCCGGCGGACCAGACCGGCGTCCACGCAGGGGTCGAAGGGGTGGATGGCCGCCATCTGGTGGGCCCGGGCCCTCCCCACGGCCTGGGCCGGCTCTAGGAAGCCGTAGAGGAAGGCGGTCGGCACCGCCGGGTCGGCGGCCCTCACCGCGTCGGCCGCGTCCACGTTGAACGACGACACCAGGGCCCTCTCCGGCCCCAGGTAGGCGGCGATGAGCCCGGCCACCGCGTCGGCCACCAGGTTCTCGCCGTCGAAGTCGGGGTCCTCGGGGAGGTTCTTGATCTCGATGTTCACCCCCATGGGGCCGCACGCCTCCAGGGCCTCGGCCAGGCTGGGCACGTAGTCGGGCAGCTCGGCGGCGGCCAGATCGCCGATCATCCGCCCGTCGCTGAGGTGGGCGTCGTGGTGGACGACGGCCACGCCGTCGGCGCTGCGGCGCACGTCCAGCTCCACCCAGTCGGCCCCCAGCCTGCGGGCGGCCTCAAAGGCCTCGACCGTGTTCTCCGGGGCGACGGCGCTGGCGCCCCGGTGGGCGATCACCAGCGTCACCGCCGCAGTCTTACAGACCGAGCCTTGCCGCACACCGGCCCGGCCCGGCGAGACTGCGGTCAGCCGCTCGCTCCAAGCCGCCGGTGCTCCTCCGCCGCACACCGGGCCGAGCCCGGCGAGACCGCGGTCAGCCAGCCGATGCGACCGGCACCGACACGTCCACCAGGGCGCCCCGGGGCGGCTCGTCGGACGCGGCCCGGATGCCGATGCGGCCCCTCAGCTCCTTGACCACGAAGGTCCGCACGATGGTGAGGCCCAGGCCGGCGTCGCGGTCCAGCGAGAAGCCGTCGGCCACGCCGGGGCCGCCGTCGATCACCTGCATCTCCAGCGCCCCGGCCGACCGGGAGAAGCGCAGCGTGATCTCCCCCCCGGCGGGCGAGCCGTGGTCGAAGGCGTTCTGCACCAGCTCGGTGAGCACCACGGCCAAAGGCGTGGCCAGCTCGCCGGGGACCTCGCCGACCGCGCCGGCCACCCGGATGCGGACCGGCCGCTCGGGGGTGGTGAACCCCTCCTCCACCATCTCCACCAGCGAGGACACGATGGTGTCGAAATCGACCGCCGGCGACGGGTCCAGCGCCAGGCACTCATGCACCAGGGCGATGGAGGAGATGCGCCGCACCGACTGCTCCACCGCGGCCCGGGCCTCGGCGCTGGCCAGCCGGCGGGCCTGGAGCCGCAGCAGCGAGCTCACGGTCTGGAGGTTGTTCTTGACCCGGTGGTGGATCTCCTGGATGGTGGCGTCCTTGGACATCAGGAGCTGGTCGCGGTGGCGCAGCTCGGATATGTCGCGCATCAAAGCCACCGCTCCGGTGGCCCGGTCGCCCTCCACCAGCGGGTACGACCTCATCACCACGGCCAGGTGCGGGCCCTGCTCCAGCTCGGACACGGTGGAGCGCCGCCGGGCGAACGACCGGCGGATGACGGTGCCGTCCAGCCCCACGTCGTCGAGGCGGCGCCCGGTAACCGCCCCGATGACGCCGAGCCGGTTGAGGGCGCTGGTGGCGTTGGGCGACATGTACTCGACCCGGCCCTCCCGGTCCACCACCATCACCCCGTCGCCCACCCGGGGCTCGCGGAACTCGCCGATCTGCTCGAACCGGTCGTAGGGGAAGCGGCCGTCGGCGATCATCAGGGTGAACCGGTCGTAGAGGGCCCGGTAGGTGGCGGCCAGCGGGTTGGAGTGGCCGATGGGGGCGGGGCCGGACTGGCGGGTGAGGACGGCGGCCACCTCCCCGGCCACCCGGACCGGCACGCAGTCGACGATCAGGTCGGAGTCGAGCCCCGGCAGTCGGGCCTGCTCGGTGACCACATCGTCGTCGACCCCGATCATCCGGCGGTCGCGGCGGGTGACGGTGCAGCGGCTCAGGGTCCGGCCGGACATGGCCCGGCCCAGCAGCGAGGCGGTCTCGGTGTCGGCCAGAGCGCCGACCGGGTCGACGGGGTACACGGTGGGGCCGGTGGTGCAGCGGACGTGGGCCAGCGCGATGAAGGCACCTTCGCCTTCGGCGGACCGGGAACCGTCCGCGGCCGGCGCGGCCCCGTTCTCGCCTCCTCCGCCGCCGCCCTCGCTCCCGCCGTCGGTGGCGGCGCGGCAGGGGGCGTACACCAGCAGGTCCGAGAAGGACAGGTCGGCCAGCAGCGCCCACGCCCCCACCAGGCGCTGGAGATGATCGACGGCCCGCTCGTCGAGGGCGGTGCGGGCCCCGGCGAGCTCAGCCAGGCTGGCCATGGGCGCCGGACGGGGTCAGCCGAAGCCGATGGGGTTGGAGCCGGTCGGCATGATCTCCACGTAGGCGATTCGGGCCGCGGCCACCGCGATCTCGCGGCCCTGGTCGTCGGTCAGCCACAGCGAGGGGCGGTCGCCGGCCAGGGCGGCGTCGACGGAGGCCCGCAGGGCGTCGCGGTCGGCGGCGGCGCCGAGGCTCACGGTGATCTCGCGGGGATTGTCGGTCACTCCGATGCGGACGTTCACGCTGGCCTCCTCGGTCTCCTCAGACGATCTTCAGCTCGGGGTGGGTGCGCCGGCTCGGGGCGTGGGCCTCGACCCACTCGGCCATGGCCGCAAATATCTGCGACGCCTCCGAGTCGGGGTCGGCGGCGACGATGGGGCGGCCCCGGTCGCTGCCCTCCCGCAGCGGAATGGTGATGGGCACCTGGCCGATCAGCTCCACCTCCAGGCGGCGGGCCAGATCGGCCCCCCCGCCGGACCCGAAGATCGGGTAGCGCCGTCCGTCGTCGCCGGTGAACCAGGACATGTTCTCGATCACCCCCCGGACCTCGATGTTCACCTTTTCGAACATGAACGCCGACCGCTGGGCCACCTTCTGGGCGGCCGGGTTGGGGGTGGTCACCACGTAGGCCTCGGCCCGGGGCAGGAACTGGGCCAGCGACAGGGAGATGTCGCCGGTGCCGGGCGGCAGGTCCACGATCAGGTAGTCGGGGTCGTCCCAGAACACGTCGGTGAGGAACTGCTCCAGGGCCTTGTGCAGCATGGGGCCGCGCCAGATCACCGGCTGGTCCTCCTGGGCGAAGAAGCCCATCGAGATGCAGCGCACCCCGTGGACCTCGGGGGGGACGATCATCTCGTCGATCACCACCGGCGCCCGGTCCACCCCCAGCATCCGGGGGATGGAGAAGCCCCAGACGTCGGCGTCGACCACCGCGGCGGAGCGGCCCCGGCGGGCCAGGGCGATGGCCAGGTTGGCGGTGACCGACGACTTGCCCACCCCCCCCTTGCCCGAGGCGACGAGCAGGGTGCGGGTGCGGTTGCCGGGCTGGGCGAAGGGGATGGCCCGGCCCTGGGCGTGGCCGTGGGCGGGGGCCGACCCGGCGGTGGCGGCCGGGTCGCCGTGGAGCCCGGCGCGGAGGCGGGCCCGCTCCTCGTCGGTCATGACGCCGAATTCGACGGTGACGGCGGCGACGCCGTCCAGGGCGAGCAGGGCCTCGGTGACCCGGCCGCGGATCTCGTTGCGCAGCGGGCAGCCGGCCACGGTGAGGGCGATCTCCACGTCCACGTGGCCGCCGTCGACGGTGGCGCCCCGGTACATGTCCAGATCGACGATGCTGCGGTGCAGTTCCGGGTCCTCGACCGGCCTGAGGGCCTCGATCACCTCGGCTTCGGTGACGGTCACGGCAGGGCTCCGGGGAGAGGGCTCCGGGAGGGCGGGGCTCCGAGAGGGCGAGGGCGGCTGCCTACACTACCGGCGTGGAGAGGTCGTCCCTCAGCCCGGCGGAGTTCGCCTCCACCGTCACCGCCATCACCTCGGCCTTCGGCGACCCCACCCGCCGCGGCATCTACCTGTTCGCCCACGAGTCGCCCAACGGGGTGACGGCGGCCGAGGCGGCCCGCCGGTTCGACCTGCACCCCAACGTGGCCCGCCACCACCTCGACAAGCTGGCCTCGGGCCGGTATTTGGAGGTGGCCGCGTCGAAGCCGTCGGGCGGGGCGGGGCGGCCCTCCAAGCGGTACCGGGCCACCGAGGCCAGGGTGGCCCTGGAGGTGGCGGTGCGCCACGACGACATCCTGGTCACCCTGCTGGGCCGGGCCCTGGCCATGCTCGGGCCGGAGGCGGCGGCCGAGATGGCCGAGGAGGTGGGGGCCGAGTACGGGCGGTCCATGGCGGCCGGGCTCGACCTCTCCGCCGGGCCGCGGTCGTTCCGCACCGCCCTGCATGTGGTGGCCGACGCGCTGTCGGCCCACGGCTTCGCCGCCCACGCCGAGAAGCGGGGCGACGAGCTGCGGATCGTGGCCGAGAACTGCCCCTTCGGCGACGCGGCGGTGGAGCACCCGGTGATCTGCGCGGTGGACCGGGGCATGGTCCGGGGGATGCTCGCCCAGCTCTACGGACCGGCCGGCGCCGACACCAGCGCCTCGCTCCCCGCCGGCGACGACCGCTGCGTAACCACCGTCCAACCCTGAGCCCGGCCCGTCGGGCAGCCTGGTTGTCGCAGGGCCCGAGTCAACCGATCTGGAATCTAAACCGATGCCATCACCCCTGATCGAATGGCTGCGGGCCCGCACCACCGCCTGGCAGCCCTCAATCGTCGGCATTTTCCGCGAACAAGCCGACCACCGATGGCTTATAAGCGCCAGTTCAGCCGCCGAGCTGCGGGCGAAGCTAACAGAGGCAGGACATCTTCTTCCACTCCCCACGGAGCCGGCTGCCTTGGCGAACATCATGGAGATTGAACTCCGAGCACATCTGCTCGATACGAGGAATCTTGCCGGGGACGCTGCCGTGACAGAGGGCACGCAGCGCTCGTACCCTGACCTCGAGTTCTCCGGGAAGATGTTCGGCGACGGTTACCGGGCAGTCGACATCAAATGCGCCCGGCGCGGTAAATCGGGAACCAGGCTCAACAACCGGATCGTCCTCTACACGGGAAACACTTACTTCCTGTGGCCCCAGCTCAAGTTCTCCGGCATTCTCCGGCCCTTCGGCGACTATCGGGAACACGTCTCTGTGGTTGTGATCTACACGTTCGATCCAGCGCTCTCTGAGCGGATCACGGAGGTCCAAGTGGTTGTACACGAAACCTGGAGCATCGCATCTAAAGCCCGGGCCTCGGCCACTCGCGAGTACATAGGCTCGGTCAGCACCATTGACGATCTGGTGGCCGGGACCGGAGAGTTCGCCTCAGCCGAAGAGTTCTACGACTACTGGAGACACTCGGCCCGCAATTGGAAGAAGTCACCCGAGGCGGAGCGGCTCCTGCGCCGAGCCCTCGACAGATGGGGTGGGTAGCCAGCGAACCCGCCCCCCCCCCTCAATCAGACCCATGGCCTTGGGTCGATCAGATCGGGGCGGGTGGCAGGCGACTCGCCTGTTTCAGAGGAGAGCGGCTATGGGCTCGGCCACCTTGCGGCTCAGCAGCGGGGGCACAGAGTTGCCGATCTGGGATTGGACAGAAGCCCGCCGTCCGACGAAGCCGAAAGAGTCGGGGAAGGTGAACAGCCTGCGCAGCTCGGGCACCCGCAGCCTGCGATTGTCCCAGTGGAATGGCCCCACGTTCGGGCCGGGGTGGGCCTGGATGGTGGGCGAGGGCCGGTTCGGATCGAGCTTCAGCAGGAACGACCAGTAGCGGGACCGCCACTCGAAGATGGGCTCAGGGTGGCCCCGCTGTTCGGTGAAGTGCAGGTAGTTCCCGCCCGGAGGGATCTCCGGGAGCAGGTGCCCCCACTTGCCCCGCACGACCTCCTCCGGCTCGGGGTGGGTGACCAGTCCGGCCAGCGCCGACGCTGAATCGACGTGCGGCAGCGGGCCACCCAGCGTCTTTCTCCGCTCCCAGTCGCCGTGATGGGTGGGCGCTGGCAGCTCGGGCAGCTCCTCGCCCTTGGCCGCGCCCACGACGAAGAGGCGGGGACGCGACTGCGGCACCCCGTAGTCGGCCGCGTTCAGCACCCGCCAGCGGCACCGGTAGCCGGACCCCTCGATCTCTTTGAGCAGGCGCTTGAACGCGGGTCGGCTGGCCTGATTGTCGAAGGTCAGCGCGTAGACGTTCTCCAGGATGAACCAGCGGGGCCTGGCCTCGGCCAGAACTCTGGTATAGGCCTGAAGCAGGCTGGCCGCGGGGTCGGCCCCGTCGCGCTTCCAGTCGAGCCAGAACCCGGACTTGGAGAAGGCGACGCAGGGCGGGCCCCCCACCAGAAGGTCGGGGCCCTCTCGGCGGCCCAGCCCGGCCGCTTTAAGGATGTCGGCGGTGGAGATGCCCTCGGTTGAGCCGGCGGCGAGGGGTTGGAGGTCGGCCCGCAGCACTTCGGCCAAGGCCGGGAAGAACTCGCTGGCGTTCTTCTCCAGCGTGTCTGCCGCGTCTTGGTCCCACTCCACCGCGGCGAGGGTGCGAAACCCGGCCTCCTCCGTCCCGAGGTCGAGGCCCCCGGCCCCGGAGAAGAGAGAGATCGCCGCGCCGACGCCCATACCGGAAGTCTTGGCGCGCCGGGGCGGCCGGGCGCGGATGGTCGAGGCAGCGGAGAAGCTCAACTGGACGCCCCGGCCGGGTTTCTTGTCGCCATCCCTACACATGTACGCCAGAGTAGAAGGGGGCTGTGACGCCGGGCCGAGGCTTCTGAGGGGGCGTGAGCGACACCGCCGGTGCCTAAGCGGCGGAAGACGCGTGACGGCGGGCCGAGGGGTTGAAGGGCGCCGGTACACTCGCCGGGCCATGTCGCTGTACTTGGTCCGCCACGCCAGTGCCGGGATGCGGTCCGGCTGGTCCGGCCCGGACCTCCAGCGGTCCCTCGACGCCCGGGGCCAGGCTCAGGCCGATGACATCCGGGCGGCCCTGGCCTCGCGGCCCATCGGGAGGATCATCTCCAGCCGGGCGGTCCGCTGTGTCCAGACGGTGGAGCCTCTGGCTGCGGCCGTGGGGGTGGAGATCGAACCGGCCGACGAGGCGACCGAGGGCGCCAGCTACGACCGGGCTTTCGAGCTGGTGGTCGGCCTGATCGGCGCTGAGGGCGACAGCGTCGTGTGCAGCCACGGCGACCTGATCCCGGCCGTGCTGTGGAGGCTGCGGGAAGCGGGCCTGGCCGACCGGTTCGAGTCGCAGAAGTGCGCCAAGGGCTCGATCTGGGACCTCGAGGTGAGCGACGGCCGGGTGACGGGCACCGCCTACCGCTCGCCGAGCCGCCTGGCCGCCGCCCGCTCCGCCTCCTCCTGACCGGGCTCTAGCCGGACGCGATCTCGGTTTCGGGGTCGAAGGCGGTGACCGCGAACCAGAAGGTGTCGAGGTGCTCGACCGGCGTCAGATCCGGGCCCGGTCCGTTCCGGCGGCGGCCCAGGACGTCGAAGAGGGACCCGTCGGCGGCATCGGCGAAGATCCCGTCGCCCGCGGGCTCCACCGTCACGGGGCGCCCGTCCGCCTCGGCCAAGAAGACGCCGGTGGCGCCCACGTCGCGGCCCTCAGAGACGTCGGCCGTGTCCAGGGCGCTGACCGTGCCCGGCGCGTACAGGGCGATCAGAGCCCGGCCCTGGGCCTCAAACGACACGACCCGATCCCGGCGGAGGGCGTCGAGGGGGACGGCCGCGGTGGGGCCGTCGCCCCGCACGGCCAGCACCCTGGTCATGGGGGGCAGGCGGTCGTCGGTTGGGCCGCGGTACAGGAACGGGGTGCCGTCGGGGTCGTCGTAGCCGACATAGGGGTTCTGCCCGTAGCGCCCGGCGTAGCCTGGATAGCCGGTCTCCAGGCTCAGGACGGCCCCGTCGGGATGGGCCGCCAGGAAGGTGTAGAACGACACGGTCTGGACCGGAACCAGGTCCAGCTCGGCACCGGCCAGATAGCCGATGATGGCCTGCCCGGTGAAGTGGGCCCACAGGCTCTCGGTCTGGCGGTCGTACATGACCAGCGAGGAGTTGAGCAGGCGGCCCGAGGTGCCGAAGTCCAGGACGTGGGGGCCGAGCCGGCGGTCGTAGGCCACCGCCGAGTTGCACAGCGGGCAGTACGAGACGGTGACGGGGACCCCGCCGACGACATCGTTGACCAGCTCGTGCCAGATCATGATCCGCAGCGGGTAGGCCCGGGCCTCGCCGCCCGCCTCCAGCGCCAGCACGGCCTCGGCGCCGGCCAGCCAGTCCACCTCGGAGGCGGGCTCGAACCGGGGTTCGTCGATGGAGGGGATGCCGTCGGGAGGGGGGCCGCCCGGGCGGATCTCCGCCGGGTCCACCAGCGGCTCGGGGAAGTCGGGGTGCCTCGGGTCGTCAAGGGCGCTGGGAATGTTCTCGGGCAGCGGGTCGGGCAGGGCGAACGCTGTTGGAGCCTCAATCGTCGTTTCGGGGGTGTCGGGCGCTTCGGCCTTGGCCGCCGGCTCGGGGGCCGGATCGGCCTGCGGGCCGGCTTGGGGATCGGACGAACTCGAACTCTCGTCGGTCACCGCGGAACTGCCGCCGCATGAGGCCATCAGCCCGGCCGCGCCGATGAAAGCCGCCCCCGTCAAGGCCGCCGAGCGGAGACGGCGAGCCGTCAAGCCCGGCCGAAGCTGCGGGCCGGGTCGGGCGCGTAACCCGGATGCCGCATTACCGCCGGATTGGGATGTCAGGCCCGGCCGAGGCCGCAGGCCGGGTCGGGCGCTGCCCGCCAAGGCCACCGAGCGGCGGCGGCGAGGCACTAGCAGTCCCTGACCACCCGGAAGGACCGGAGCGTCGGAACCCGCAGCCATTCGCCCATGGCCGCGTCGGTGGCCTCCACCTCCGACGACGGCACCGCCTCCCAGTCGGCCATGGACTCCCACCAGATCACGGCGTGAACCCGCTGCGGGTCGCCGTCTTCAACCCACATCTGCTTGCCGGCGAACCCGGGCCGGGTCTCGAGGTAGCGGCTCCAAACCTGCTCCTCGACCTCGAGCCACCGGTCCCGCTCGGCCTCGGCCACCTCGAAGATCAGCATCTCCACCACCATCGCCGCCGATGGTACCCCTGACCCTGGCCGTGAGCCTTGGCCCCTTCTCTGCCAGCAGCGGGTCCTGGACGCCACCGATGGCCACATCCCGCGCCGCGGCCCCTCCAGCCGGTCTCGCCGAGGGGCGGGTCTCGGCGCCGCCGGTGTCTACGGCTCGGGCTGGCATAATCCGGCGATGGATCTGAAGGGCAGGACGGCGCTGGTCACCGGCGGCGCCCGGCGGGTGGGCCGGGCCATCGTCCTGACCATGGCCCGGGCCGGCGCCAACGTGGTGGTCAACTACAACACCTCCGAGTCAGACGCCCGCCGCACCGCGGCCGACGCCGAGGCGCTGGGCGTGCAGGCCCTGCCGGTGGCGGCCGACGTGACCGACTACGACCAGGTCGCGGCCATGGTGGAGGCGGCGGCGGACCGGTTCGGGACGATCGACGTGCTGGTCAACAACGCCTCCACCTTCCTGGCCGACTCCTTCCCCACCGACGATCTGGCCGTGTGGCATCGCTCGATCGACACCCTGGTCCACGGCCCCTTCTACTGCGCCAACCGGGTGGCCCCGGTGATGCGGGCCGGCGGCGGGGGGGCCATCATCGGCATCGCCGACCTGAGCGCCCTGGAGCCCTGGCCCGGGTTCGCCGGCCACGCGGTGGGCAAGGGGGCGGTGATCTCGCTCACCCGCCAGCTCGCCCTGGAGCTGGCCCCCGACATCCGGGCCAACGCGGTGATCCCCGGCCCGGCCCTGCGCCCCGACGACTACGACGACGACACCTACGAGCGGGTGGCGGCCGAGACGCTGGCGGGCCGGTGGGGAACGCCCGAGGAGATGGGCCGGGCGGTGCGGTTCCTGGCCGAGGCCGACTACATCACCGGCGAGGTCCTGACCGTGGACGGGGGCCAGCGCTACGGCCACCGCCAAGGCGCCCACGGCTGAACCGGGCCTGGCGATGGACCGACCGGCGCCGCCCCGCTCGGCCCGGCGCCGTCCTGATCCCGCCCGGGGCCGGCGGCGGCCGTGACCGCCAGCTGGCGGCGGCTCGGGCGCATCTTCGGCCCGGACGGGCGGACAGTGATCATCGCGCTGGACCACGGGCTCATCGACGGGCCCTGCCCGGGCTTCGAGCGGCCGGCCGACACCATCGCCGCGGTGGTGGCCGGAGGCCCCGACGCCGTCCTCACCTCCGCCGGGATCGCCGAGGCCTTCGCCGCCGAGCTGAGCCCGGTCGGGCTCATCCTGCGCAGCGACGGGTCGACCACCGGCCTGGGGCCGGACGGCCCCGCTCCGGCCGGGACGTTCTTCGGGCCTGAGGACGCGCTCCGGCTGGGGGCCGACGCCGTGGCCGTGACCGCCCGGCCCGGCTCGGACTCCGAGGCCGACACCCTCGAGACCCTGGCCCGGACCGTGGCCGAGGCCCGCCGCTGGGGGCTGCCGGTGATGGCCGAGATGGTGCCGGAGGGCCTCGGCGCCGGCGCCGGGCCGGAGCACCAGACCGAGGCCGTGGCCCTGGCCGCCCGGCTGGGGGCCGAGCTGGGGGCCGATCTGATCAAGGCCCCCTTCTGCCCCGACTACGGCCGGGTCACCGCCTCGACCTTCGCCCCGGTGGTGATCTTGGGGGGGTCGAAGGGCTCCGAGGCCGACACCCTGGCCGCCGTCCGGGACGCCCTCGACGCCGGTGCGGCCGGGGTGGCCATGGGCCGCAACGTCTTCCAGAGCCCCGACCCCGCGGCCATGACCAGAGCACTGGCGGCGATGGTGCACGGCGACGCCGGCCTCACCGACGCCTTGGCCGTTCTGCGGGGCTGACCGGCGGCCGTGACCGCCGCCGGCGCCGTCGAGGTGGTCTTGGGGCTCGACGCCGGCACCACCTCGGCCAAGGCGGTGGCCTTGGACCGGGCCGGAGTGGTTCGGGCCGCGGGCGAGTCTGGTCCGATCCCCACCCGCTCCCCCGAGCCGGGGGCCAGCGAGCAGGACCCCGAGGAGATCTGGCGGGCGGTGGCCGCCGCCGGGCGGCGGGCGGCGGGCGGGCTTGCGCCCGGGGCCCGGGTGGCGGCGCTGGCTGTGGCCGCTCAGAGCGGGTCGGTGGTGCCGGTCCGGGCGTCGGGGCGGGCCGGTCCGGCCATCACCTGGATGGACGCCCGGTATCGGGACTTGGTGGAGAGCTGGCCGCCGAGGGTTGTCGAGCGGATAAGGGAGTTGAGCGGCTGGACGCCGACGGCGGGATACGGGCTGACCACCATCGCCCGCTTGGCGGGCCCGCCGGGCTCGGCGCTGCTCGGCACAGACGACCCGCCGGATTCGGAGGCCGGCCCGAATAGCTCGACCCGCTCTGAGGCAAGCCCGGACGGCTCGCGGGATTCGGCGCTCGGCCCGGACCCGACAGGCCCGGTCCCGACGGGCCAAGACCCGGTTGCCCGGTGGGCCTCGGTGGACGACTACCTGATGCACCGCCTGACCGGGCGCTGGGTCACCAACCCGTCCAACGCATCGGGCATGGGGCTCATGGACGTCACCGCCCGGGCCTGGAGCGGCGAGCTGTGCCGGATGGCGGGCGCCGATCCGTCGATGCTGTCGGAGATCGTCGAGTCCGGTTCCGCGGCGGGCGAACTGAGCCCGGAGGCGGCCGCGGCCCTGGGGGTTCCGGCCGGAACGCCGGCGGCGGCGGGCGGCCACGACCAGGCCTGCGCCGCGCTGGGCCTGGGCGCGGTCGAGCCTGGTCAGATGTTCTTGTCGGCCGGCACCGCCTGGGTGCTGACCGCCGTCACCGACCGGGCCTGCGTCCGCGCTTTTCATCCGGGTCTGAACCTCAGCCCCCATGTGGTGGCCGAGCGCTGGACGGTGTCGGAGAGCCTGGGCGGGCTCGGCGCCGAGATCGCCGAGGCCGCCCCGGACCAAGTCCGAGCCGTGTTCGAGCATTGCGCCCGGCGAGTGGGAGAGGCCCTGGCCCGAGCCCGGGACGCGGACGACGCGACCCCGTCCGGAGCGGCGTACGCCGCGGACGCGGACGCGGCGAGCAAAACCGCGGGCCGGATCCATCCGGCGACGGCGAAGCGGGAAGCCACAGGCGCCGCAACCTCCAGAGGGATCAGCGGCGAGGCGTCGGCTAAGACGGCGGCGGCAAAGTGGGGAGTCGCAGACACCGCGGTAGCGGATGCGGCGAACAGAGGCGGCGAGCTGATCTTGGTGGGGGGCGGCAGCGGGCTGCCCGAGCTGGTCAAGGTCCTCGCCCGGATGACGGGGCGGACGGTCGTCGCCCGGCCCGATCAGAGCTGGCCGGCTCAGGGGGCGGCCAGGCTGGCCGCGGCCGCCGCGGGATGGACGCTCCCGCCGCCTCAAGGGGAGCAGACCCGAAGGGCAGCGCCGTGACCAGACCGGTCGTGGCCGTCGCCATCGGCCGGTCCCACTACCGGCGCATGTTCAGCGCCCGGGCTCTGGCCGACTTGGAGGCCATGGCCGAGGTGGTCCACCACGAGGGCGGCGAGCCGGCCGCCAAGGCCGACCTGTTGGAGTTGCTGGGCGACGCCGACGCCTGCGTCACGAGCTGGGGCACCGCCCCGCTCGACGCCGAGGTGGTGGCGGCCGCGCCCCGGCTCGGGCATCTGGCCCACATGGGCGGCAGCGTCAAGCGCTTCGTGTCCGCCGCGGTGTGGGAGCGGGGGATCCGGGTCACCAGCGCCTCGGTCACGCTGGCCCGGGACGTGGCCGAGACCACCCTGGGCCTGATGATCGTGGGCCGCAAGCGGATCTGGCCCCTGGGCCGCCACGTGCGCGACGGCGGCTGGCGGGACAGCCCGACGTGGGACCGCTGGGGGGCCCGGGAGCTGGCCCGGTCCACGGTGGGGCTCATCGGCGCGGGCAGCGTCGGCCGGCACGTGATCGGGCTGCTGGCCGGTTTCGAGGCCGACATCTTGGTCTACGACCCCTATCTGACCGACACCGAGGCCAGCCGGCTCGGAGTGCACAAGACGGGGCTCAAGGAGCTGGCCGAGCGCAGCGACGTGGTGTCGATCCACTGCCCCCACAACGAGGCGACCCATCGCATGATCGACGCCGGGGTGCTGAGTCGGCTCAAGGACGGGGCGGTGCTGATCAACACCGCCCGGGGCGGCGTCATCGACGAGGCCGCCCTGATAGACGAGCTTCAGACCGGCCGGATCTTCGCCTTCCTGGACGTGACCGATCCCGAGCCGCCCGCCCCCGACAGCCCCCTGCGCCGCCTCGACAACGCGGTGGTCACCCCCCACATCGCCGGCTGCATCGAGAACTGCCACCGCATGGGCGAGCTGGCCGCCGAGGAGGTTCGCCGCTACCTGGCCGGCGAGCCGGCCGTCAACGAGGTCACCCCCGACATGCTCGACCGGATCGCCTGACCGCGACCGGACAAATTGTTCATCAGGCGTCAGGCCAATTGTTCATTAGGCGTTAGGCCAATCGCTTATTAGGCCAGGTCAGCGTGCCCGGGACGGTAAATCAGCCTTGCGTCAGCCTCGCCCAGCCTTGTAGCTAGCTCAGCACTAGGCCGCCGTCTACTTCGATGGCTTGACCGGTCAGGTAGCGGGCGTCGTCGCTGGCCAAAAAGGCCACCACACCGGCGATCTCGGAGGGTCGGGCCAGCCGCTTCACCGCAGTGTCGGCGGCCCGCATCTCCAGCCATTCGTCGCCGGTCATCCCGACAGTGGGGCCGATCTCGGCGGCCACCTTGCGGACCATGTCGGTGAGGGTGTTGCCCGCGCACACCGCGTTGACGGTGACGCCGTGGGGCCCCAGCTCCATGGCCGCCGAGCGGGTGATGCCCACCACCCCGCTCTTGGTGGCCGAGTACTCCGCCGAGTAGGGCCAGCTCGTCTTGGCCGCCATCGACGAGACGTTGACGATCGAGCCCCGGCCCTGGGCGACCATGACCGGCGCGGCCAATCCGTTGGAGACCAGCACCCCGGTGAGGTTGACGGCCACGATGTCGTCCCAGCGGTCCGGGGGGATCTCCGGCAGCGGCCCCCCGGCGTAGATCCCGGCTCCGGCCACCAGCACATCGATGCGGCCCCAAGCCGCCATCACCTCGTCGAAGGCGGCCCGCTGGTCAGAGCGGGAGCGCACGTCGCAGGCCAGGGCCATGGCCTCGACCCCTTCGGATCGGGCCGCGGCGGCGGTGGTGTCGTTCTCGGCCTCGTTGACGTCCAGGCAAGCCACCCTGGCCCCCTCGGCCGCGAACCGCCGCGCCGTGGCCTCCCCAATCCCCGTGGCCGACCCGGTGATCACCACCGCCTGCCCCTCAAACCGCCTCATCCCGCCCATTTAACCGCCTGACCGGCCCGCTCGCCGTAGGCGGGCCCGATTGCCGCGGCGGGGATTCCGGCGATCGCGCATCTCATCGTCTGATCGGCTCAGTCGGCGGGGGCGGCGTAGGGTGAGGGGCGTGACGGTGCGGCGGATTGTGGTGGGGATCAGCGGGGCGACTGGGGTGGCCTACGGGATCCGGGCGCTGCAGGTGCTCCGGGACCTCGACGATGTGGAGACCCACCTGGTGGTCAGCGGGCCGGGCAAGCAGACGCTGGCTTATGAGTCCGATGTCACCGTCGGCGAACTGGAGGCCCTGGCCGATGCCGTGTACGCCGGGCGCGACATCACCGCCCCCATCTCGTCGGGGTCGTTCACCACCGCGGGGATGATCATCGCCCCCTGCTCGGTGAAGATGCTCTCGGCCGTGGCCAACTCCTACGGGGCCGACCTCATGGCCCGGGCCGCCGACGTGACCCTCAAGGAGCGCCGCCCGCTGGTGCTGATGGTGCGCGAGACGCCCCTGCACCTGGGCCACCTGCGGCTCATGGCCCAAGCGGCCGAGGCCGGCGCGGTGATCTACCCGCCGGTGCCGGCCTTCTACACCCGGCCCGCTTCCATCGACGACCTAGTCGACCACACGGTCCGCCGAGCCCTCGAGCACCTCGGCGTCATCGCCGACGACCTCCCCCGCTGGGGCGACTGACCCGCGGGCTCAGGCCGCCGTCAACCCCGCCCGCTCCGGCGACCTCCCCGCTGGGGCGACCGAGCCTGCTGCCTGACACGAGCGTCGAACCGCGGGGCTCAGGGTGCGGTCACCAGGATCGTCTCCACCCCACGCCGGTCTAGTTCGTCGGCCAGGTCTTGGGACTGGTCGCGGCCCGTGTCGGCTTTGGTGACCGCGGCCACGAACCGGGCTCCCTCCGGCACGTTCTTGCCCATGCCGACGGGGCTGGTGAGCGCGGCCGCGGCCCGGTCCGGGGTCAGGCGCTCATAGGGCGAGCAACCGGCCGCGGCCGCCACCCGCAGGGGCCGGTGGAGCAGGTCGGCGATCACATAGCCCAGCGCGTCGGCCCCTATGCAGGCCACCACGCAGGTGGCCGCGCCGGGGATGGGGGGCTCCCACGGCGCCGGGGCGGTGAAGGGCCGGCGCCGGGCCCCGTCGGCCTCCACTACTACATGGTCGGCCACTTGTGCCTCGAACCAGCCGTCCACCACCTCGGGGGCGAAGCCGAGCGCCTTGCGGTCGTCCATCGACCTCCAGGCCACCACCGCCGGATCGCGGCCCAAAGCGGCAGCCAAGTCGGCGGCGGACGGGTCGAGCAGGGTCGGGAACCCGCCGGTGTTGCCGCCGCCCATGCGGGTGGTGGTGGTCAGCAGCCTCCGACCCGGCAGGCCCCGGCCCAAGGCGAACAGCAGGGTGGTCTTGCCGCCGCCGCCCACCAGGGCCACCAGCGACCGCGGCCCCGGCGCCAAGGCGGCCGCGAAGCCCTCAACGCCGGTGACGACCACTCCCATTGTCGGAATGCCGGATCGCCGGATGGCGGCGGGGCTAGGTGTCTTTGATTTTGCGAGCCAGCAGGATCACGACAGCCACGATCACCGCCAGCAGGAGCAGTCGCTTCATGACGGTCAGCGTAACCCGAGCCGGGCCGAAATCACCGGTCGCCGCTACCCTCGCGGCCGGAGGTGTCCGAGCGCCTGGTGGGCTCCCCCGCCTTCAAAGCGGGCGGGACGGGCGATCCCCGTCCGGCGGGTTCGATTCCCGTCCACCTCCGCCAACCGCGGAGTCGGCCGGGCCGGGCCGGGCGGACGCGGCGGGAGCCGGGCCGGGCCGGGCGGACGCGGCAGTCACCGGGCCGGGCCGGTTCATCTCGGGCCGGGCCGCCTCGGGCCGGACGGGCGCGGGCGGCCGCGGCGGGAGCCGAGCCGGTATCTCGGGGACCTCCCAGAACTCGTCGGCCGCCGCGTAGTCGTGATCGTCCCGGATCATCTCGAACACCTCGCGGGTGATCTGGTGGGTGTAGGCGAAGCCCTCCAGGATCTTCGCCCGCCTCTGGTCCACCGGGACGGCCGCCTCGACCCGGAAGGGCCGGTCGATGTGGCGCCTCAGGCTGGCCAGGGCCCGGGGGATCTCGAACAGGTCCTGGTCGAGGCTCACCACCACAGCCACGTCGCAGAGGCCGGTGAGCAGCAGCTCCACCACGTCGAGGGCCAGGATCAGATCGATGCCCTTCTCGCGCGACCGCTGCCACGGCCGCAGCATCGCCTCCTGGGGCAGCGAGTTGGGGCCGGGGCGGGGCAGGACGTACTCGGGGCTCCAGTCCCAGTGGTAGCGGAGCGTCCTAGTCACCACCGTCACGTGCGACTTGCGCATCCCGTCGAGGCGGCGGTCGAGGTTGCGGGTCTTGATCGGCTCTTTCTCCGGGTCGGGGCGGCCGGTGTAGAACCGGCAGCCGACCCGGTGGGCCTGGCGGGGGCCGGCCAGGTGCTGGGCCAGCAGATGGGGGTGGCACAGGGGGTGCCCGAACAGGTCCTTGCAGGTCTTGTAGAGATTCTGGCCGTCGATGAAGACCAGCACCCGGGCGGCAGCGTCGGACGAGAGGTCCATCGGCGGCAACCCCGAAAACCCAGCTACACGTTGAGCAGGTCGCGGGCGCCGGTGTCGCTGGAGGGGTGGCGCAGCTTGGACATGGCCCGAGCCTCGATCTGGCGGATCCGCTCCCGGGTCAGGCCGAAGCGCTCCCCCACCTCTTCGAGGGTGCGGGGCTCGCCCCGGTCCAAGCCGAACCGGAGCCTGAGGATGTTGCGCTCCCGGTCGTCCAGCGGCGACAGGAGCCGGTCGATCTCCTCGGGCAGCAGCGACGTGGCCGCCACGTCGAAGGGCGACTCGGCCGAGCGGTCCTCCACCACGTCGCCCAGCTCGGCGTCGCCGTCGTCGCGCAGCGGCTCCGACAGCGACAGGGGCTCGGACGCGAACCGCAGCGCCTCGGTGATCTTCTCCTCGGGCATCTCCACTTCGGCGGCCAAGTCGGCCAGGGAGGCGGGCCGTCCGTGCTTGAGCTCCAGCCGGGACCGGGCCTTCTGCAGGCGGGCCAGGGTGTCGCCCGCATGCACGGGCAGGCGGATGGTGCGGCCGGTGTTGGCGATGCCCCTGGTGATGGCCTGGCGGATCCACCAGGTGGCGTAGGTGGAGAACTTGAACCCCTTGCGCCAGTCGAACTTCTCGACGGCGTGCATCAGGCCGAGGTTGCCCTCCTGGATGAGGTCGAGCAGGGGCAGGCCCGAGGCCTGGTACTTCTTGGCGATCGAAACCACCAGGCGGAGGTTGGACTGGACGAAGGTGCGCTCGGACTCCTCACCCTTGCGGTGGGCCCGGCGCAGCTCCCGCTTGCGGGCCGGGGTCAGCGTCCCGTCGGGGCACTCCATCTCCTGCCGGGCCGCCATCCCGGCCTCGATGGCCTGGGCCAGGCGGACCTCGTCGTCCTTGGTGAGCAGCGGATACTGGCCGATGTCGGTCAGATACAGCCGGACCAGGTCTTCCTCGTCTCTCTCCACGCGATCCTTGGCTGCCGGTCCGCCGTTTCTGGCGATCATCCCACCGGTGCCGGTGCGGTTGTTAGAGAGCATCCAGTCCCCCAGGTGACTGACCCGATGAACGATAGCGACGGATCAGCCCGCCACAACCGACCATCAGCCGAGCCGTCAGAAGAGCCCGCCCGCGGCGGCCAGGCGGCGCTCGGCCTCAGCCTCAGCGGCCTCGGCGGCTCCGCCGGGAGCGAATCCCTCAAGCAGGGCCTCGCCCGAGTCTCGGTCCCGGCGGAGATCGACCATCAGAAACTCCAGGGCCCGAGCCAGGGGGGCGTCGGCCGGGGAAGACGCGGCGGCCCTCAGGGCAGCGCAGTGAGACGACAGATGCTTCAGCAGCACCCGGTTGGCGATTCCCAGGCGCTCTGCCGGACCCGTCGCCGCGGCGGCGACGTCTTCCAGAGCCGCATCGACCTCGGGCCGGGACGGGGCGGGACGGGCCGCCTCGGCCAGCGCCTCATAGCCGGGCCGCAGTTCCTCTAGGCCGCCCAGGTGCTGCTCCAGATGGCGGGCGACGGTGGCCAGCCACACCGCCGCCTCCGCGTCCTCGGTTCCGGCCGCCCACGACCCGATGAGCCCGGCCAGGCGCTCCACCGACCACTGCAGCCCGCCAGCCGCCCGGGCCGTGTCGGCCATGGTCAGGCCCACCCGCACCTGTTCCGAAACGAACTCCTCCCCGCCCTCGGGGGCCAGCGATGGGTCTGCGGTCATCCGGCCCGGGCCAGTGGCAGGCCTGCGGTCATCGGGCCGGGGGCCGGCGGCAGGCCCGGGGTCATCGGGCCGGAGGGCGGCGGCGGGCGACGATGGGCATGCGCCGGTCCCGGCCGAAGGCCTTGCCGGTGAGGCGGGGGCCGACGGGGGTCTGGCGGCGCTTGTACTCGGCCCGGTCGACCAGGCCGCACACCCGCTCCACCACCTCGTCGGGGGCGATGGCCCGGGCGCAGATCTCCGGCACGGTGAGGTCGCCCTCCACGTACAGGGCCAGGATGGGGTCGAGCACCTCGTAGGGGGGAAGCGACTGGTCGTCGCGCTGGTCGGGGCGCAGTTCGGCCGAGGGGGCCTTGGCCAGTACCGTCTCGGGGACGATCTCCCGCCCGGCCTGGCGGTTGCGCCACCGGGCCAGCTCGTAGACGGCGGTCTTCCACACGTCCTTTATCACCGCGAAGGCCCCGGCCGTGTCGCCGTAGAGGGTGGAGTAGCCGACCGCGGCCTCGCTTTTGTTGCCGGTGGTGAGCACCAGCCACCCGTTCTCGTTGGCCACCGCCATCAGCACCACCCCCCTGATGCGGGACTGGAGATTCTGGTCGGTGAGGCCGCCGGGGCCGGCCGGGCCCCCCAGCATCTCCTCGAAGGCCCGGTGGGCGGCTTCGATGGGCACGACCCGGGCGTCGATGCCCAGGTTGGCCGCCACCTTCTCGGCGTCGGTCACCGAGTGACGGCTCGAGTAGCGCGACGGCATGAGCACGCCGTGGACCCGGTCCGAGCCAAGGGCGGCGGCGGCGACGGCCGCGGTCAGCGACGAGTCGATCCCCCCCGACAAGCCCAGGGCCACGTCGTCGAACCCGCACTTGCGCACGTAGTCCCGGGTGGCCAGCACCAAGGCCTCCCAGCGCTGGGCGTTCAGATCCAGTGGCTCGCTGAGCGGCCCGGCCGCGAAGCCTCGGCCTCCCGGCACTCGCGCCGGCGACGGCGTCACCGGGGTGACCGGCAGCGAGGGGCCGGGGCGGGGGCGGTCGGGGACCTCGACGTCGAACACCTCCACCGACTCGGCGAAGGACTCGCAGCGCACCAGGGTCTCGCCGGCGGGGCCGACGGCGAAGGAGCCCCCGTCGAACACCAGCTCGTCCTGGCCCCCGACCAGGTTGGCGTACACGATCGGCGCCCCGGTATCGGCGGCCAGGCGGCCGACGATCTGCTCGCGCTGGGCTTGCTTGTTCTCGCGGAACGGGGAGCCGTTGATCACCAGCACGGCCCGGGCCCCGCCCCGCACCAGATCTGGCACCGGGCCGTCGGTCGCCCAGGCGTCCTCGCAGACTGCCACCCCCACCGGGATGCCAGCGATCTCGAAGAGCCCCAGGGGATCGCGGCCCGCCCGGAAGTGGCGCTGCTCGTCGAACACCTCGTAGTTGGGAAGGCAGCGCTTGCGGTAGACGCCGCGCACCGCGCCCTCGGCGCACACCGCCGCGGCGTTGAAGACCTCGGGGCGGCCCGACCCGCCCAGCCCGCCGGAGCGGCCGGCCTCGGACCCGGGTGCGTCGCCGGCGGCGGTCTCGCCGCCGTGGCCGGGCGCGTCGCCGTCGTCAGAGCCGCCAGCGTCGACGAAGCCGACCACCAGCGGGCACGAGCCGACCGAGGCGGCCAGGTCTTCGAGCGCGGCCCGGGCCTCGGCCACGAAGCCGGGCTTGAGCAGCAGGTCCTCGGGCGGGTAGCCGGTGACGGCCAGCTCGGGCAGCACGGCTACGTCCGCGCCCGCGGCCTCGGCCTCGGCCGCCGCCCGGCGGGCCAGTTCCACATTGCCGGCCAAGTCGCCGACGGTGGGGTTGATCTGGCCTACGGCTACCCGCAGGCTGACCGCGGGGACGCCGCCAGCGGGCAGTCCGCCCGCGCCTTCGAGGTTGACCTGGCCTACGGCTGACCGCAGGGCCGGCGCCGGGTCACCGGCCACGACCGCAGCCCGCCGACGGTTCCGGCGGGTTCCGGCCCCGGGGCGACCCGGCGGCGGGCGGGATCAGCTCAGCGCCTCGCAGACGGTGTTGGTCAGCAGCCGGGTGAGGTTGTAGGGGTCGGCGTTGGCGTTGGGGCGGCGGTCCTCGATGTAGCCCTTGCGGTCCCGGTTCACCTGCCAGGGGATCCGCACCGAGGCCCCCCGGTCCGACACGCCCCAGGTGTAGATGTCGTAGCGCTGGGTCTCGTGCTCGCCGGTGAGGCGGAACTCGATGCCCTCGCCGTAGCCGGCCAGGTGCTCCTCCAGCCGATCGGGCCGGCCCAGGGCCTCGCAGGCCGCGATGATGGGGTCCCAGCCCTCACGCATGGACTTGGTGGAGAAGTTGGTGTGCATGCCGGCGCCGTTCCAGTCGCCCCGCATGGGCTTGGGATCGATGCTCACCTCCACGCCGTGCTCCTCGGCCAGCCGGAACAGGATGTAGCGGGCCACCCACACGTGGTCGGCGGCCGTCACCGGGTCGAGCGGGCCGATCTGGAACTCCCACTGGCCGGGCATCACCTCGGCGTTGGTGCCCGAGATGCCCAGGCCGGCGGCGATGCAGGCGGTGGTGTGGCGCTCGATCAGCTCGCGGCCGTGGATCTTCACCGCGCCCACCCCGCAGTAGTAGGGGCCCTGCGGCGGGGGGAAGCCGCCCTGGGGGAAGCCGGCCGGCCATCCGGTGAGCGTCTCCAGCAGGGTGTACTCCTGCTCGAGGCCCAGCAGCGGCTCATGGTCCTTGTACTTGTCGTACACCTCTCGGGTGAGGGCCCGCATGTTGGTCGGGTGGGGGGACAGATCGGTGGTGAGCAGGGTCTCGCACATGACCAGGATGTCGTTGCCGCCGCGGATGGGGTCGGGGCACTCGAAGACCGGCTGCAGGGCCACGTCGGAGTCGCTGCCGGTTGCCTGTCCGGTGCTGGAGCCGTCGAAGCCCCAGATCTGCGGTTCTTGGCCGTCGGCGAGGATGCGGGTCTTGGATCGGACCTCCGGGGTGGGGTGGGTGCCGTCGACCCAGAGATACTCGGCTCGGTAGGTCATTTCATCTCCTGGTAGGGGACGGGGTTCGGTCGGGGGCGGAGCCTAGCCGCCGGGCTCGGCGTTTCGGCATGGCCGGCCGGAGGTTTCCGGCGGGGTTTCCGCGGACTCATCGGCCCACCACCGGTCCAGGCGGGCGTAGAGGTCGTCGGGGGCCAGCTCGCCCTCGGCCCGCTTGAGCTCGAGCAGCCAGGCCAGGGCCGCGCCCACCTGCGGGCCCGGGCCGATCCCCAGGCGGGCCATGACCGCGCCGCCGTCGATCTGGGGGCGCTCCGCGGCCCGCTGGTCGGCCGCGGCCAGCTCGGCGATCCGGCGCTCGAGGTCGTCGATCTGGCGGTGCAGCTCGGCCTCCTTGTGGCGGTGGCGGGTGGTGCAGTCCGACCTCACGAGCTGGTTGAGGCGGCCGAGCAGCCCGCCGGCGTCGCGGGCGTAGCGGCGCACGGCGGAGTCGCTCCAGCCGTCGGCGTAGCCCTTGAACCGGCCCGACAGCCGGACCAGCTCGCTGACGTCGACGACGATTGGCTCGTCGAACTCCAAGGCGGCCAGCCGCTTGCGGGTCATGCGGGCCCCCACCTCCTCGTGGTGGCGGAAGGTGACGCCGCCGTGCTCGTAGCTGCGGGTGCGGGGCTTGCCGATGTCGTGGAACAGCGCGGCCAGCCGGACCACCAGGTCGTTGGGGGCCTTGGCCACCACCGCGATGGTGTGGGCCAGCACGTCCTTGTGGCGGTGGATGGGGTCCTGCTCCATGGCCAGCGCGGGCAGCTCGGGCACCAGCTCGGCCATCCGCCCGCTGTCCACCGACGACCAGAGCCCCGGCGCCGGGTCCTCCGCGCCGACCAGCTCGCTCAGCTCCTCCCGGGGGGTGACCGCGGCCATGGCCCGGATTCTACGGCCGCCCCCTCAGCGCCCGATCCGGGGCCGGAGGAGGCCGTTGATCAGGTCGGGGCGGCGGCTCGGTCGCAGAAGGGGCGGCCGCGGCGCTCGGTCATCAGCGAGTCGAGGTCGGCCCCGACGTTGGCACCGGCGTTGTACCGCCTCGGGTCGGGCAGGAACTCGGTGTAGGCGTCGATCAGCTCGCAGCGCCGCTCGTTGCCGGCCTCGCTGGGGTCGAAGTTGATGGCGGCGGCGGCGATGGCGTTGGTGACGACGGCCAGCGGGTCGCTGCGGTCCACTTGGGCCAGCCGCACGTTGGCCAGCAGGGTGCCGGCCAGTCCGAGGCACACGACGGCGGCCAGCGCGGCCATCCCGATCCGGCGGACCGCCCAGGATCGGGCGGCGAGGAGATCGGCCAGGACCAGCACGACGGCCACCGCGCCGACGGCCCAGCCGATCTGAACCAAAACGGTGTCGCGCCAGCCGTAACCGACGGGCCAGCGGTCCCGCTGCACCAGCCGGGACATGGCGATCATGGCGCCGGGCAGAACGATCAGGCACGCCGCGGCCAGCCCGAGCCCGGCCGCGGCCCGGGCCGCGCCGCGGCCGCCAGTATCGGCTGAGCCGCGCCCGGCGCGGGCGAAGCTGACGACGCGGGCGGCGGTGATCCCCACCGCGGCCAACAGCATCAGCGCCAGGATCGGATTGGCGACCAGATCGCCCAGACCCACCCGCAGGTCTGCCGACCGCATGATGTCGGCGTTGTGGGCCCACCCGCCGAAGGGGGCGCCGGTGGCCATGCGGCCGCCGAAGACGTCGAGGGTGAAGCCGCGGGGGACCAGATCGGAGCCGATGTAGCAGTCGCCGTCGCGGCAGTGACCCTCAATCATCCACCGGACCGGAACGAAGACGGCCAGGAAGCCCGCCGTCAGGGCGGCGAAGCGGCGGGCGACGGCCATCGCCATCAGGGGCCGCCAGGAGATGCCCGTCGCCATGGCCCGGGCGGCGATGAAGACCAGGGTCAGGGGCAGCGCGACATAGACGACCTCGAGGATCATCGTCGTCGCCGCGCCCAGCAGTCCCAGCGCCGCCCATTCGGCGATCTTGACCCGGCGGACGGCGAAGTCCCGGTCGCGGGCCACCATCTGGGGCACGGCCAGCACGACTATGGCGGAGCCGAGGAACAGGAACGGGAAGTAGACGATCGGGCTGTCCCGCCCGCCAGCCACCAGGCAGACGGCGACGATCGACGGCGCCAGCCCCAGGGCGATGAGCCGGGCCCAGCCGGGGCCGCCGGGACTGTCGGGGTCGCCATCGCCGCCGCTCGCCGCCAACCGGGCGATGAACCTGACCGCCACGAGGGCCAGCGCCCCGACCATGGCCAGGCGGACGAGCCCCAGCACGAAATGAGGGGACAGGCCGGTGGCCTCGGCCGCCTCGAAGAGCGACACCCGCTGCACGTGGTCGGCGAATCGCCCGAGGGGCCGGAAGTTGCCGATTCGCACCAGCCAGACCATCCCGTCCAGCACGCGGCCGGCCATCCTGAGCGGGTTGACCGTGCCGAACCGGAGCGTGTCCCGGTAGATGTTGCGCATCTCGTCGCGCTGGAACGAGAACGAGATCAGGGGCGCGGCCAGCAAGACCGCAGGCCCGACGACGGCGAAGCGGCGAAGACACGACCGCATGGCTAGGCGCCGGCCATCCTTGCCGAGGCGTTCAGCGGGGGACGATCTTGTGGACCGACCAGCGGGCCAGCACGTAGAGCTCGCCGTGGCCGTCCTTGCCGAAGGACCATATGACGCGGGGGGTCTCGACGGCCCGGGACCAGTCGTAGTGCTCGGTCACCTCGCCGTCTTCGTACAGAAAGGTGCGTATCCACCCGCCGGTGAAGTCGGCGTAGAAGTACCAGCCGCCTATCTCTGGCATGGCCGCGCCCCGGTAGACGTAGCCGCCGATGACTGACACCCCCTGGTCGCGGGGGTAGTCGACCTGGGGTGCGAACAGCCCGGTGCGGTCGCAGCCTATGAAAAGCCGGTAGCAGCCGGTGCCCTCCATGATGTTCCAGCCGTAGTTGATGCCGCCCGTTGAGGCGTCGGCCACGTTGACCTCCTCCCGGGTGACGTGGCCCACATCGGCGATGTATATGCGGGCCCCGTCGAAGCTGAACCGCCACGGGTTGCGCAGCCCGTAGGCCCAGACTTCGGGCAGGCCGCCCCGGCCGTCGGCGAAGGGGTTGTCCGGGGGGATGGCGTAGGGGTCGCCGCGGTTGACGTCGATGCGGATGATGGTCCCCAGCTCGGTTTGGGGGTTCTGGCCGTGGCCGTAGGGGTCGCCTTGGCCTCCGCCGTCGCCGACGGCGGCGTAGAGGTAGCCGTCGGAGCCGAATTGGAGCTGTCCGGCCTTGTGGGTGGGCGCGGTCGGCCGCTGCTCGAAGGTGATGATCCGGCGGGCGGTGGCGGGGTCGGCCCGGTTCGGGTCGTCGGGATCGGCCCGGTACTCGTACACCTGGCTGTGGCCGTCCAAGTCGCTGTAAAAGACGTAGAAGCGGCGGTTGGCGGCGTAGTCGGGGTGGAAGGCCAGTCCGAGCAGCCCCCTCTCGGAGCCACCCTCGGTGAGGACCTCGGCGGTGAGGTCCAGGAACGGCTCGGGCAAAAAGGCGCCGCCGTCGATGATGCGGATCAGCCCGTTCTGAGTGGCCAGGAACAGCCGGTGGTCGCCGGCAGGGGCCTGCAGGTCGGTGGCGCCGCCGTCGATGTCGTCGATCACCAGCTCCAGCCGCCACGGGCCCAGCTCGGGCCGGGTGGGCGTCAAATCCAGGGCCCGGGCCAGAAACGTCGCCATCTGATCGCGCCGCGCCGGGTCTTGGGGGCAGAACATGTCGGGCCCGCAGTCGGTGGCGATGCCGTTGCGGGCCAGCACGTTGATGGCGGCCTCATGGACGCTGCCGTCGTCGTCGGAGTAGTAGTCCTCGGCGGTGGGTCCCTCCAGGTCGGGCAGGGCCCGCACCAACAGCGCCGCCAACTGGCCCCTGGTCAGCGAGTCGCCGGGGCAGAACCGCTGAGGGGCGCACCCGGCCGCGATCCCGGCCGCGGCCAGCCGGTTGGACGCCCCCTCATGCACGGTCCCGTCGTCGTCGTCGAAGAAGTCGCCGGCCGCCTCGGGCAGCCCCAGGGTCCGGGCCAGCAGGGAGGCGAACTGGCCACGGGTCAGCTCATCGGCGGGGCAGTAAAGGCCTTCCCCGCAGCCCACGGTGATGCCAGCCTCGGCTATCGCCTCGATGTTCCCCTCATGGACGCTGCCGTCGTCGTCGGAGAACCAGTAGCCGGGAGGGTACGCGACATCCGCCCCAAGAGCCGCACCCGCCCCGACCAGGGAGGAAGCCGCCACCGCAACCAGAACCAGATTGAGCCGCAAGAGCCGCACCGCCGGAGTCTACGGTCAGAGTCTCAGCGCCGGTTTGGGCGACGGTGGGGAGCTGCGGTCTAGCTGAAGTTGCCAGCGCCAGCGGAGTTGACGGCCCGGACCTGTGCTCGGTAGCGGAGGTTGTTGGTTATGCCCGCCATGGTGACCCATGATAGCGTGAGTGTTGTCATTTAGGGCCCGAATGGCGCAGTTTTTGCCCATTCCAAGAGTTTTCTGCCGCTATCCTCAGGTTCCATATTTACACTGTTAAAAACAATTCCTCTCTCAAAAGAATCTCCTCCTCCGCCGCCTCCCTTCTCAATTACGACGACGCGGCCGTTTGAGTCCGGTACGTCCTCATGGTCACAACCTAAAGACCAGCCGTATACTTCAGATCTTACCAATACATGGCAGAACAGATAGTCTCCAGGCGGCAAGGCGACCTCAACCAACCCGTCATATCCCGTGGAGATGACATGCACCCACTCATTCTCGAGCACTCCAGGATCAAAATAAAACGTCCCGCCATATATGTCCGCTAAAGGACCGGCGTCAGACCACCAGGCGTCGACATAGGCGTCCTCAATGACAGCCACTTGCACATTCGTATCAAGAAAGGTAAAATTGAAGTCATCATTAGGAATATCAAAGCCATAATTTGGAAGAGGCAAATATGCGGCACTATCAGGAAAATATAAATATGTTGACAGAAAGAAAACCGAGACTGGAGGCTGATTAGAGATGTCCGCGCCGTCCAGAAAACGCTGATAGCGCTCAGCAGCCTCAGGGCCTGTTTCTACAATGGCGTGACCATGACTGAAGAACACATAGACCTCAGATCCAAAATCCAGCCAGATCGGCTCATGGCTGCATCCAGCGATCAAATCCTGCACGACCGGAGACATCGCGCAGACCGTATACCAGCCGATATTACCGATGAATGCCTCAGCCTCCCCCTCCGGGCTTGTGGTCAAAAAACGCGCTGGCACCACCGAGAGCCTCTCATCGCTAGAAGGAATCTGCAACCCCGGCGGAGCCAACCCGCCGCCAATGCCTAGATCCGCGCCGACCAGCCCCCACCAACCGAGAATGTCGTCATAGCCATTGACAACAGCCAACCTGACGCTGGGCACCATCCCGCAACCGACGCCGTCCACGCGGTCCACATCGCCATAGACCACGAACCTCACCGTCCCCGACTCGGCCAGCTCCTCCAGCGGCACCACATCACACTCAACTATCGCCGCCAAAGTTCTCGGAGCCACCGGCGCAGGCAGCGCAACCGGCCCATCCGGGACATCAGGCTCATCCGGCCCATCCGGCGAAGGCGCAACCGGCACCTCAGGCCCATCCTGGGCATCCGGCGCATGCGCAGCCAGCCCATCCGGGACATCAGGCTCATCCGGCCCATCTGACGCATCCGGCGCAACCGAGACAGGCGGTGCCAGCAAAGGCGCAACCGGCGCATCCGAGGTCCCCGGGGCCTCCGGTGAAGGTGCAACCGGCGCATCCGAGGCAGGCGGCACCGGGGCCTCCAAGACAGGCGGCGCATCCGATGAAGACAAATCCGAAACCGGCGAAGGCGCAACCGGGGCATCCGTCAAAGGCGCAACCGAGGCAGGGGGCACTGGGGCCGCCAGCGGATCAGGGGTAACAGCCAGATCTGCCGAGGCGGAGCATGCCACGCCCGCCGTGGCAACTAGCAGCCCGCATGTGAGTATCCGGGTTGTTGTTGTCGGTTTCACGGGCCGGGGGTGGGGGTGGCTGTGGTTTGGCTGGGGTTGCCGGCGCCGGCGGCGTTGAGGGCGCGGATCTGGACTTGGTAGCGGAGGCCGTTGGTGATCCAGTTCATGGTGTAGCCAGTGGTGGTGGGGGTGCTGTGCCAGATGCGCCGCCAGCAGCGCCAGCCGGTCTCGGCGGCCGGTTTTTCTCTGAACTGGTATTCGAGGATGGAGCTGTCGTCGGGGTTTTGCCAGCTCAGCGCGATGGCCCGGTCTGCGCCTGCGCCTGCGAGCCCCGCCGGGGCGGCCGGCACCGACGCCGGCGGCGAGGCCGCGGCGGCGGTGGTGGCGGAGGCTTCGGCGGCGGGGCCCGTTCCGGTGGCGTTGACGGCCCGGATCTGCATCCGGTAGGCGGTGCCGGCTGAGAGCTTGGTGACCCGGTGGGCGACGGTGTCTTTGCCCGAGGCATATATCCAGGTCCAGCACCACCAGCCGTCGTCGAAGGAGGGCCGCGCCCGGACGTAGTAGCCGACAATGGAGCTGTCGCCGGGGTTGTCCCAGGTCAGGTCGACCCAGCCGTCGCCTCCGGCCGCGGCCAGCCCCGCCGGGGCGGCGGGGACAGTGGCTGCGGTGGAGGCGAATACCCCGACGGGGTCACTGAACCCGGTGTCGGTCGCGGTCCGCATCTCGATTTCGTAGTGGGCACCTGAGGACAGGCCACCGATGGTGTGGGCCCGGTTTCGGGGGTGCAGCACAGCCCATCGGGTCCAGGCGCCCGACGCCGGCCGGTACCGGTACTGGTAGTAGGTGGTGGCCAGCCACGCCACCGGCGGATCCCAGGTGATGGTGACAGAGCGGTTCCCGCCCGCCGCGGCCGCCCCCGCGGGCGGCGCCGGCGGCGTCTCCTCAATGGGAGCGGCGTTGACCCAGGTCAACTCGGCGTACCCCGCCGCACCGGCACTGTCGGTGACCGTCGCGGTCAGCCAATGCAGCCCCGGGGCGAGGTCCTCGGGATACACGACCACATACCCCCCGGTCCCCAGATTCCCGTCAGTGCCGCTAGCCCACTGGATCGCCGAAGAGTCCAGCCGTCCGTCTTCGGTGTCATATGCGGTGGCGTCGAGCACCAGCGCCCCGGCCCCGCCGATCGAATTCGCAGCCGGGCTGTGGATGAACACCTCCGGGGCGTTCTGGCTCACCGTGAATGAGGGCGACTCAGCGCTGGCGGTTCTGGTGCCATCGCTAGCCGTCACCCTCACCCGGGCCGTCGCCGACCCCGCCAGCGAGGCGCGGTCCACAGTCAAAGAAGTCGACTTGTGGCCCACCGCGATCGTCTCATAGCTGGTGCCGCCGTCGTCGGAGTACTCCACCACATACGACAAGGCGTCGCCGTCAACATCAGAGCCCGTCCACGAAAACGACACCTCATCACCGGACAAAACCTGCCCCGCCGTCGGCGCGGTGACCGACACCACCGGAGCATTAGCAGAACGAGACACCTCCACCAACACCGTACGCGAAAGAACAGGAAGAGCATTCCCATCGCCCGCCGCGCCCGAAGCAGACGGCTTTGAGACCCGATAACTCGCCCACCCGGAAGGCTCAACCACCGGAACCATCCAAACCTCCGACTCCCCGCCGCCAGGTCCGTCATCGGCAAACTTGTAAGTCCCAAACGACACCGACTTCACCACACTCCCGCCGCTGTCGAGAAACTCAAGCCTGTAATCCCCCGAAGGTATGTCCAACGTCGCTCCAGGCTGCAGCGCCAACACGGGCAAAGCAGTCACGCGGCTAGCAGAGGATCCGATTGCATCGCCTGCTGGCACGGTGTAATAACCGCTTACTACCATATTAGAAGCATAATTACGCCCAGGATTAGGGCCCATATCCCATTCTATTTTGTTAATATCACGGATGAACATATCGTGATAGTACTCATCAATCCAACGGCCTTGAGAACTTACAGGTTTCCCTTGAGAATCCCTTAGATATTCGTTTGGATGGCAGTAACTCATTAGCGAAAAGGCTTCTCTGGGATTGATCACTGTCAAATCATCAATACCGCTACTTACAAATCGAGTGTCAAAGCCCCACACTTCGGTGTCCGTTGTACCAAGCGGGCCCAAAGCAGCCCAGTCTTCCTGCCTCTCTATATCGTTACCGCTTTGATCCTTCCTTATAGCAGTCACCTCCAATAGGTGAGGATACGGATCTACCTTACCAGCGCCTTGGCTTTCTGATCCTGAACAAATAGTCCGCATTTCATTTTTAATGACGTTATAATAAGCAGAGTGGCGCTCTCCGATCACATGGCCGAACTCATGAGATCCGGTGTTACGACGATCATGCAAATCATACGCACCTGTAGCATCTGCAGTAAACCACACGGCAACATTTGACGGTACCCATGCTGCACCCCCTCTTCCCCCACTAATAACACCCAAATATACTGATGTATTGTTGTTATCGTTAGTCCTAGCATACAATAATTTCCACAGCAGATTAGTAAGATACTTCAAATATTCCTCTCCGCTGGTGGATCTTGAGTCGACTATCGTATTAAGAGACCGCAGTTCATAATCGAGCTTAGGAATCGGCATCAGAGACTCGATACGCAGAGCCTGCTCCTCAAGATCGTCTCTAAACGGCAGTGGGCTGTCAGTGGTTGCGATTCCCACCATCCGTACTCGAGGCTGTTTGACTGCTTCAAATGTGAGATCAGCTTTGCAGGTGTTGTCTGGGGTTACAGCCTCTTTGCATAGAATAGCCTCACCCACAACCAGCCTATAGGTGATACTATATTCTCCGTCCTCAGTGTAAGTTTGGTCGCCGATCCATTTGTGGTCTAACAGCCTAAAATTAGCGGATGCGTTCAACTTATGTCGATTTTCAGCCGCATTCGGTTGCGCCATATACTCCGCCGTATCATCCGAAGACGACGAGCTTGAGTCTGACCGGTTTAACGGAAAGGCAGTGGCCACCACCGTATCGACACCGTTTTGTTTTTGGACGGCCTCGAGTCTAAGGTTGACTGGCGTCGGTTGGCCGCCCAACCGATGCCCCCTGCCCGAGCAGTGGTGGTCGGTGACCGGGCCCACACCTCCACCAACCTCATCAGTCGGGCTCGTCGCCCATAACGGATCGGTCTCGCCGGACACCACAAACCCGTCAACAGCACCCACAAAACTAGCCACCACCTTGCAGGCACCCCGGCCCTACCTCGGCCGGCACTGCCACTGCCCAACGACACAACCCCCATGCCCGCAATCCTCCCAGCAGCATCGGGAATATTTGAACCCGAGCCTAACCGCCCGCTGCCACGGCAGTCAATCCCAAAATGTGTCAGCCCTGTTCGGGCGATAAGCGTCCAGGGCTGACGCGGCCGCGGGTGGCAGCGGTCGCTTGAACCCTGTCACTCAGCGGAGATCGTCCACTCTAAGACGGTGAAGCCGCCCATTCCGGCCGGGTCTAGCAGGGCGGCGGCCTCGGTGGTCCGGCTGCGGGCGGTCAGGGCTTCCAGGTCGCCGACGCCGGCCCGCTCCCGCCAGCGGGCCCGGCCCTCGGCCACCAGCTCGTCGATGCCGTGGGCCCGCAGGAAATCGGCCTGAGAGCAGACAACGGCCCGATGGTCGGCCTGGACCTGATCGAAAGCCACGTCGGCGGTGATGTCGCAATGCCCGGGCCGCTCCAACCACGACCCCGGGCCGCCGGCGCCGTGGACCCGCAGCCACCCCATGTCTCCCCGGTCGGCCAGTTCGGCGGTGTCGGCCCCATAGTCGAAAGCCACCACCCGCCCGGCCGAGAGCAACCCCCGCGCCTCTGAGACCCACCTCCGGGCCCGGCCCGGCACCGGCACCCGGCATCCCGGCGCCACCTCCGGCAGCCCCGCCACCAGCCCGGGGGCGGCATCAACGGCCACCAGCTCAAAGCACCCACCCGACGACGCCGCCGCGACCCGCAACTCGGCCCAGCCACCCTCCGTCTGCTCCACAACGTCGAAGGGCAGGTTGTCCAACAGTTCGTTGGCCACCACCGCCCCCGCCACCGGCCCCTCGACCGCCTCGCCCACATCGCCCACCGAAACAACCAGCGGATGGTCGGGATGGCGCTCCCGCTGGCGGTCGGAAACCTCCACCGCCACCCACCGCAGCGCCCCCGCCGCCGCGCACTCCGGCCCAGCCGCCAGCACCGCCCGAGCCGAAGTCCCCGGCCCCGCCCCCCAATCGATCACAAAAAACGGATCAACCCGCCCCAGCTCCCCCCACCACCGGTCAACAGCCCGAGCCAAAACCGCCCCAAACAAAGGCCCCACCTCCGGCCCCGTCAAAAACCCCCCACCCCGCCCAGCAGTACCACATCGCATATAAAACCCGTCATCGGGGTCATAAAGCGCCGCCTCCACATACTCCGAAACCGAAATCGGCCCCTCAGCAGCAATCCGCCGAGCCAGCCGCTCCCCCAGAGCCACCTCAGCCGGCGGCGGCTAGAAGGCTGACCTCGGTGAACCGCCCCACCCACTGGGGCAGGATCCCGAACACCAGCGTCGCCCCCCCGGTGATCACCAGCGCGGCGGTAACCGACAGCGGGGTGGAGATCGGCGACGTGTCGGCCCCCTCGGGGGGGTCCTCCACCCACATGTAGGAGGCGATGCGGGCGTAGTAGTAGAGGGCGATCACCGAGTTGACGGCCACGATCACCCCCAGGACGGTCCCGGCCACAGTGGAGGCCGAGATCAGGGCCAGGACGATCTCGAACTTGGCGAACCAGCCCCCCAGCGGCGGGATGCCGGCCAAGGCCATAAGGAACACGGTCATGGCCACGGCCAGCGTCGGCCCGTACCGGAACAGGCCCCGGAAGCTGTCGATGTGGGCCGAGGCGGTGCGGCGGGCCACGGCGATGATCACCGCGAAGGCCCCCAGGTTCATGGCCGCGTAGATGGCCAGGTAGGTGACGACGGCGGCTAGGGCCTCGTCGGCCACCGCGGCCGAGGTGCCGGCCACGGCCAGCGGGGCCAGCATGTAGCCGGCCTGGGCCACCCCCGAATAGGCCAGCAGGCGCACCAGGTTCTTCTGGCGCAGCGCCATGAGGTTGCCCGCGAACATGGAGGCGGCGGCCAGCACCCACAGCACCGGCTGGTACACGTCGGTGCGGTCCCAGAACCCCACGAACACCAGGCTGAGCAGGGCCACGAACCCGGCCGCCTTGGAGGCCACCGACAAGAAGGCGGTGACCGGGGTGGGGGCGCCCTCGTAGGTGTCGGGGGCCCAGGTGTGGAACGGGAAGGCCGAGACCTTGAACCCGAAGCCGGCCACCACGAAGATCACCCCCAGGGTGACGACGGCCAGCGGCGCCGCCCCCTCCGACACCGCCCCGGCGATGTCGGCGAGCATGGTGGAGCCGGTGACGCCGTACAGCAGCGACATGCCGTAGAGCAGCACCGCCGAGGCGAACACCCCCATCAGGTAGTACTTGAGGCCGGCCTCGTTGCTGGCCAGGTCCCGCTTGCGCCAGGTGGCCATCAGGTAGGCGGGGATGGACAGCAGCTCCAGGGCCACGAAGATGGTGATCAGGTCCCGGGCCGAGGCCATCACCACCATGCCCAGGATGCTGGAGACCAGCATCTGGTAGTACTCGTTCTCCCAGTAGTCGCCCTCGGCCACGTAGTTGATCGACAGCAGCACCACCACGTAGCCGGCCAGCACGAAGACGGCCTTCATGATCAGCGCGTAGTCGTCGATCACGTAGGCGCCGCCGAACATGGCCCGGTCGGCCCCGTCGACGGCCAGGGTCAGGATCGGCACCATGGCGGCCAAGAGCCCGATGGAGGCCAGCGCCGACATCAGGGCCCGGCCCCGCTCCAGCGCGGCGATGTCGATGAGGGTCAGCAGGGCGCCGAAGCCGAGCAGCACCAGTTCGGGCGCCACCGCGTGCCAGTCGATGGGGGGCCGCTCGAAGGCCAGGACCATGGCTTCGGCCCCCACCGCCGGTCAGCCCCCCGCAGCCGCGCCGGCCGCCGCGCCCGCCGCGCCGTCGCAGCCCTCGGCGAGCTGGAGGCAGCCCTCGATGGCGCCGACCACGGCCGGGTCGGTCACCTCGAAGATCAGCCCCGGCGCCACCCCGAACACCACAATGGCGGCCAGCAGCGGGGCCCAGGCCAGCCATTCGGTGCGGGTGACGTCCACGATGGCCGGGTCGTCGGCGAACTCGTCCGGGGGCTTGCCCATGGCCGTGCGCTGCAGCAGCCACAGCAGGTACCCGGCGGCCAGCACGGTGCCCACCGCGGCGATCACCATGTAGACCCGGAAGGTGGTGGTCGACACGCCGTTGGCCGGGCTGTAGGCCGACAGGATGGCCGGGAACTCGCCCCAGAAGCCGGCCAGGCCGGGCAGGCCCAGCGAGGCCATGGACACGAACCCGAAGATCCAGCCCAGCCGCGGGGCCTGGGCCAGCATCCCGCCCAGCCGCCGGATCTCCAGGGTGTGGTAGCGCTCCTTCACCGAGCCGGCCAGGAAGAACAGCATCCCGGTGATGATGCCGTGGGCCACCATGCCGAATATGGCGGCGTTGATGCCGAAGTCGGTGAGGGTGGAGATGCCCAGCATCACGAACCCCATGTGGGCCACCGAGGAGAAGGCGATGAGCCGCTTCATGTCGGTCTGGGCCAGGCACCCGAGGGCGCCGTAGATGATGCCGATGACGGCCAGCAGGCCGATCCACGGGGCCCACACCTCGGCCGCGGCGGGCAGCATGGGCACGGCGATGCGCACGAAGCCGTAGGTGCCGAGCTTCAACAGCACCGCGGCCAGGATGACCGAGCCCACCGTGGGGGCCTCGGTGTGGGCGTCGGGCAGCCAGGTGTGGAACGGGAACATCGGCACCTTCACCCCGAACCCGATGAACATGCCCGCGAAGATCCAGACCTGGCTGCCCAGCACGATTCCGGCCCCGGCCACGTCGGAGAGGGCCCGCATGTCGAAGGTGCGCAGCGACTCGCCGGTGGCCGGGTCGACGGACAAGAAGAACAGGGCCAAGAACGACAGCAGCATCAGGGCCGACCCGAACAGGGTGAACAGGAAGAACTTGATCGAGGCGTAGCGCCGGTTCTCGCCTCCCCACACCCCGATCATGAAGAACATGGGCAGCAGCACGACCTCGAAGAACACGAAGAACAGGATCAGGTCCTGGGCCAGGAAGGTGCCGACCATGCCGGTCTCGAGGATCAGCATCAGGATCAGGAAGGTCTTGGGGTTGCCGGGCTCGGGGATGTGGCTCCACGAGTAGACGACGCACAGCGGCACCACGGCCAGGGTCAGCGCCATCAGCGGCAGCGAGATGCCGTCGAGTCCGAGGATGTAGCGGCTGTTGATGACCTCGATCCAGGCCAGGTCCACCTGGAACTGCAGGGTCCCGGCCGCGCCGTAGTCGAAGCCGGCCAGCAGCAGCGCGCCCAGGGCCGCCGCGGCCAGCGAGGCGAGCAGGGCCACCCGCTTGTGGGCGGACTCGGCGTGTCGGGGCATGGCCATCATCGCCGCCGCGCCCGCGGCGGGGACGAAGGTGACCAGGGTGAGCCCCCATGTGTCTAGAAAGTCGGTCAAGGGTTCTTCTCCAGCCTCGATGCTCCTGCGCCTACAGCGAAACCACCACTATGAACACGCCGGCCAGCACGGCGGCCGCCGCGAACAGGATGGCCGCGTACTGCTGGACCTTGCCGGTCTGCATGCCCCGCAGCCCCTCGCCCGCGGAGTCCGACACCCGGCCCGAGCCGTCGATGATGACGTTGTCGATGACGCCCTGGTCCAGGCGGTCGTAGACGGCCCGGCCCGCGGCCACCGCCGAGCGGCCCGCGCCGTCGACGGCCGCGTCGATGACCTTCTGGTTGGTCCAGTACGCGGCCCGGGCGATGGGGCCCTTGACCCCGCCGGTCACGATCCCGGTGTAGAGGTGGTCGAGGTAGTACTTGTCGGCCAGCACCCGGTGGCCGGCCCGGGCCAGCTTGTTGGCCGCGGTGGGGCCGTCGGGCAGCTCGGTGAGGCTCCGGCCCTCAGCCTCGGACCGGGCCCGCACCCTCACGAAGTAGTAGCGGTAGGCCGCCGCCGCCCCGCCCAGGGCCACCAGGGTGGACACGACGGCCAGCGACCAGCTCGGGGTGGCGTGGGCGATGGACGGGAAGTAGGCAGCCACCGGCTCGACGTAGTGGCCGAAGCGCTCCTGGGCGGCCTCCGGCCAGAGCTGGAAGCCGGCCGGCATGTTGAACAGCCCGGCGGCGACGGCCATGGCGGCCAAGGCGTACAGGGGCGCCAGGATGCGGGGCCCGGATTCGTGGGGGTGGCCGGAGCCCCGGTACTGGCCGAAGAAGGTGAGGTAGATCACCCTGGTCATGTAGGCCGCGGTCACCGCCGCGCCGGCCAGGCCCATCACCAGCATGGCCGTGTAGGCCCCGTTGCCGCCGGTGCCGCCCAACAGGCCCCAGCCCCCGGTGCCGGCCAGGATCTCGTCTTTGGACCAGAACCCGGCCAGCGGCGGCAGCCCCATCAGGGCGATGGTGGCCACCAGGAAGGTCCGGTAGGTGTGGGGCATGACCCGGCGGAGCCCGCCCATGTTCTTCTTCATGTCGAAGCCGCCGACGGAGTGGCTGACCGAGCCCGAGCCCAAAAACAGGCAGGCCTTGAAGAAGGCGTGGGTGAAGAGGTGGAACATGGCCGCGGTCCAAGCCCCCACCCCCAGGGCCATCACCATGTAGCCGAGCTGGCTGACCGTGGAGTAGGCCAGCACCTTCTTGATGTCGTTCTGGGTGAAGGCCAAAAGCCCCCCGAACAGCAGGGTGACCGCCCCCACCACGGCCAGCAGGTTTACGCTGGAGTGGGCGATGGCCATGCCGTCCCAGAACACCGGGTAGAGCCGGGCCACCATGTATATGCCGGCCACCACCATGGTGGCGGCGTGGATGAGGGCCGACACCGGGGTGGGCCCGGCCATGGCGTCGGGCAGCCAGGTGTGCAGCACGAACTGGCCCGACTTGGACATGACCGCGGCCAGCAGGCACACCGAGGCCGCCACCAGGGCGGCGTGGCTCACCTCGCCGGCCACGATGCGGGAGTTGACGGTGAGGGTGTCGAAGGCGCCGCCCGCGGCGAAGAACAGCACGGACATGCCCACCAGCAGGCCCACGTCGCCGACCCGGTTGGTGAGGAAGGCCTTGAGGGCGGCGTCGGAGTTGGCCTTGGCCTCCCACCAGTGGCCGATGAGCACGAAGGAGCACACCCCCACCAGCTCCCAGCCCACGATCATCTGCAGCAGGTTGTCGCTGAGGACGAAGAACAGCATGGCCGCGGTGAACAGGCTCAGGAAGGCGAAGAAGTGGGTGTAGCGGGCGTCGCCGGCCACGTAGTCGGTGCTGTAGACGTGGACCAGCAGCGACACCGCGGTGACCACCACCAGCATCATCACCGACAGCCCGTCCACCAGGATGCCGGCGTCGTAGCGGACCCCGCCCGACACCAGCCACGACACCGACCGGTGTACGGCCGGGGCCGTCTCGTGGGCGCCGTGGTGGACCACCCAGGCCGCGGCGGCGGCCACGGCCAGCAGGAACGAGGCGCCCACCGCCACCAGGCCCAGCTCCGAGCCTCGGCGGGGCATCCGCTTGCCGAAGAACAGGATGGCGGCGAACGACAGTCCGGGCAGCAGCGGGACCAGCCAGGCGTTGTCCAAGAACCAGTTGGCGCCGGAGACCGACATGGGGCCGGTCGGCGCCGTCTCGGCGGCGAGGGTGAGCAGTCCCACGGCCGCCTCAGCCCTTCAGCATGTCGGCTTGGGTGAGGTCGATGCTGCGGCGGTTGCGGTACATCAACAAGACGATGGCCAGGCCGATGCCGACCTCGGCCGCGGCCACGGCGATGACGAACAGGGCGAACACCTCGCCGCCCACGTCGTCGTTGAGGGCGCCGAAGGCCACCAGGTTGATGTTGACCGAGTTCAAGATGATCTCCACCGACATCAGCACCAGCACCCCGTTGCGGCGGGCCAGCACGCCGTAGACGCCGATGCAGAACAGCACCGCCCCCAGCAGCAGGAACTGGTTCAACAGCACGGCCGGGTCAGTCCTTGCGTGATCGGCTCGAACGGCACGGTCGGCCCGGTCCTGGCAGGCGGCGGGTCGGCTGGGACGGCATGGCGAACTCAGTCCTTGCGGGCCACCACGATGGCCCCGATCAAGGCGGCCAGCAGCAGTACCGACACCGCCTCGAAGGCGATGATGTACTGGCTGAAGATGGCGTCGGACACCACCGCGGTGGGCTGGGGCTCGTCGATCACCAGCCGGGTGTCGGAGAAGCTCTCGATCAGGGCGCCGCCGGTCACCACCCCCAGCAGCACCGCCACCACCGCGGCCATCACCCGCTTCTCGCCCGAGGCGGTCTCGTCGTCGCCCATGGAGGCCCGGGTGAGCATGATCCCGAACAGGAACAGCACCACGATGGCCCCCACGTACACCAGCACCTGGGTGACGGCCACGAACTCCGACCCCAGCAGGATGAACTGGGCCGCGGCCCCGGCTAGCACCAGCACCAGCCACAGGGCGGCGTGGACGACGTTGCGGGTGGTGACGCAGCGGAAGGCCGAGAACACCATCGCCGCGGCGATGACGGCGAAGAACACGTTCTGGGCCACGAACAGGTCGCCGCCGGAGGCGGCCGCGGCCAGCGCGCCGCTCACGGGGCCGCTCACGGGGCCGCTCACGGGGCCGGGACCTTCCGCTTCTTGGCCTCCGACCCGGCCTCGTAGTCCTCGAAGTCGGGCACCGTCTCCATCCACTCCGACAGGCGGGACATGTCGTGCAGCAGGTCGGCGATGCGGGGCTCGGAGAACTCGTACTCGGGGCTCCAGAACAGGGCGTCGAAGGGGCACACCTCCACGCAGATGCCGCAGAACATGCACAGGGCGTAGTCGATGTCGAAGCGGTCGAGCTTGTTGACCAGGCGGGGCTTGCCCCCGGCCCGCCGGGGCGGGGCCTTCTCCTTGTGGCCCTCGATGTAGATGCACCAGTCGGGACACTCCCGGGCGCACAGCATGCAGGCGGTGCAGTTGCCCTCGTGCAAGGCGATCACCCCCCGGGCCCGGGTGGGCGGCGCCTCTTTCTCCCGGGGGTACTGAACGGTGGCCGCCCCCTTAGTCGGGGCCGGGACCAGGGTTTTCACCCCCCGTCGGGGGAAGACGGTGCGCAGGATGGTGCCGCCGGTGACGGCCAGCCCCTTGAACAGCCCCGGTATCAGGGCCATCACGCCGCCCCGAGCGCGCCGGTCACGGCCAGACGCCGCCGATGGGACAGGTGGTCACTAGCGGTGACACGGACGGCAAGCCTACCGACCCTCCCCCGCCGTCCGCGTCACCGGGGACCTTCAACCTCGCCATTCCCCCCGCAAATCGGTGCAGGCGTCCACAACCCACGACACCGGGACCTCGACGGCACCGCTCCGACCCGTCGGCGCAAGCGCCCACAACCGCCGCCCCGACGCGTCGGCGCGTCAGGTGCCTACCCGTCGAATTTTCGCTGCCGCAGCTCGTGCTGCACGCGGGGGCCGAACTCGACCTGGAAGGGCGCGGCGTGAACCGATGCGGGATCGACTTCGATGCCCAGGAAGCGCAGCCGCTCGACCACCCACTCCATCCAGACCTCATCGTCGCCCGGATCGAGAATCAGAATCGCTTCTTTGGTGAGCTCGCGCCCATCGGCCACTTTCCATTGGCTGTACGGGAAATGCACCGGCCAGTGTGACCACCCGCGGTCGTCTTTCAGGATCACCCGCCGGCCGTCGCTCAGATCCGCGAACTCCTCCGCGTAGAACTGGGGTCTCCCCGCCCCGAGCATCTTCTGCCGCTCGGCCAGCAGTCCGTCAGGGGGCGAACTCCAACGGGGACGCCTAGCGGCACCGAGTCCATCGGGTGTCGGGCGACCGACGAAATAACTCCCATAGGCCATCGGGCGCCGCGGCAGGGCCGTCAAGTCCTCAATCTCGACAACTGCTCCCAGCGCAACAACTTCCAACACTGACGCCTACCCGCTCGATTTGCGTTGTCGCAGCTCGTGTCGGACGCGGGGACCGAACTCGACCTTAAAGGGCGCCGCATGAACCGATGCCGGATCAACGTCAATGCCCAGGAAGCGCAACCGCTCGACCACCCACTCAATCCAGCGCTCATTGTCATCGGGATCGAGAACCAGAATCGCCTCCTTGGCAAGTTGGCACCCACTAGTGAATTTCCACGAACTATCCGGGTAACGAAGGTAATGATTACGCTGAAGACTCCAGCCGCGGTCGTCTTTCAGAATCACCCGTCGGCCATCGCTAAGATCCGCGAACTCCTCCGCGTATAGGCTAAGTTCACCCGACTCAAGCGTCTTCCGCCGCTCCGCCATCATCATTTCAGGTGGAACCGCACAAAAGACCATCCTCTTGCGACCGAGTTGAGCTAGTTTCCTTACCAGATTAGCCCACCCTAACTTTATGCTGCCAGTGCTGCGGTCTGGCGGATAGACATAGTTCTCAGCGAAGACGCGATCCCGCGCCTGAAAATAAGCATTGAGTTTCTCTGCAGTCAGAGAGGGGACATAACCTATCTCGCTGAGCGTCGGCTGCCGTGGCGGGGCGGTCAAGTCCTCAGACTCAACTATCGCTCCCAGCGCAATAACTTCCAACACTATTTATCTCCTCCAATCAGGCATATAGTATGTGTCTCCCGCGAGCTTCCTACGCCCACTTGTCGGATTTGCGTTGCCGCAGTTCGTGTTGGACGCGAGGGCCGAACTCGACATGAAAAGGCGCAGCGCGAACCGACACCGGATCGACGGCGACTCCAAAAAAGCGCAACCGCTCAATCACCCACTCCATCCAAAGATCATCGTCGCCCGGATCGAGCATCACGATTGCTTCTATGGTGAGTTCATGTCCGGTGGCTACTTTCCAGTTGCTATCCGGGGAATTAATCGGCCAATGAGACCAGCCGCGATCGTCCTTCAGGATCACCCGCCGACCGTCGCTCAAGTCCGCGAACTCCTCCGCGTAGAACTGTGGCTTCCCCGACTCAAGCATTCTCTGCCGCTCGGCCTCCAGACCTTCAGTTTCAGGGCCTCTACGAGGAAGCGGCCTTGGGGTGCCGAGTTCTTCGGACGCAGGACGACGAACGCAATAACCCCCATAGAGCACGGGCCACCGCGGAGGGCCTGTCAAGTCCTCTATTTCAACGGTTGCTCCCAACGCAATGACATCCGACACAACTAGTCCCTTCCGGTCGGGCACCATGGTCTGAGCCTTCGTCGACGCGTCCGGCACCTGTCTGTCGGGTTTGCGTTGCCGCAACTCGCGCTGCACATGGGGGCTGAACTCCACCCGAAAAGGCGCAGCATGAACCGACACCAGATCAACATCAACACCAAAGAAACCCAACCGCTCAACCACCCACTCCAACCATAACTCCTTATAATCTGGTTCAAGAATGGTTGCCGCATCAAAAGTCAATGCGCATCCATTGTCGAACTTCCACGAACTGTCCTGGCGATGAGTAGGCCCAAGACTCCAACCGCGGTCATCCTTCAGAATCACGCGGCGGCCATCGCTAAGATCCGCGAACTCCTCCGCATATAAGCTCAGTTCATCCGACTCAAACATCTTCCGCCGCTCCGCCATCATCGTCTCAGGCGGACCCGTACAAAAGACCACCTTACCACCGAGTTGCGCTAGTTTCCTCATCAGATTAGCCCACCCGAGCTTGACGATGCCAGTGCTGTGATCCGAAGGATAGACGTAGTCCTCAGCGAAGACGCGATCTCGCGCCCGGAGATAGTCGTCAAGTTCCTCTGTAGTCCAAGGACGGACGTAACCCCCCATGTCAAGCTTCGGAAGCCGCGGAGGGGCGGTCAAGTCTTCAGACTCAACTATCGCCCCCAGCGCAACAACTTCCAACACTGACACCTACCCGCCGGGTTTGCGTTGCCGCAGCTCGCGTCGGACGCGGGGACCAAACTCAACATTAAGGGGCGCGGCACGAACTGACACCGGATCGACATCGGTGCCCAGGGAGCGCAACCGCCTTACAATCCACTCCACCCAGGACCCCTTGTCATTCGGGTCATTCGGTTTCAGAATCCAAATGGCACGTTCGGTGAGATCGCGCCCAATAGCCGATTTCCACGAACTGTCTAGATACCAACTGCGGTTATCTTGCAAGATCACGCGCCGGCCGTCGCTCAAGTCCGCGAACTCCTCCGCGTAAAAGCTAAGCGCCCCCGACTTAAGCATCCTTCGCCGCGACTCTGGTATGGCAGCTTCAAGATTCTCTGGAGTCAGAGGGTGAGTATAACCCAGATTAGTGAACTTCGGATGCCGCGGAGGGGCCGTCAGATCCTCCGTCTCAACTATTGCCCCCAGTGCAATAATATCCAGCACCGACGTCCAACCGCCAGATTCGCGTTGCCACAATTCTCGTTGGATGCGGGGCCCAAACTCAACTTTAAAGGGCGCAGCCTGAACCGACACCGGGTCGACGTCAATGCCCAGAAAGCACAACCGCTCAACTACCCACTTCATCCAGAACTCCTTGCCATCCGGGTCAAGAATTCTAATAGCCTGTAGGGTGAGATCGCACCCAATGGCCAACCTGTCCGATCTGTCAGACCAGCCGCGGTCGTCCTTCAGGATTACGCGCTGGCCGTCACTCAAGTCTGCAAATTCCTCCGCATATAAGCTCAGACTCCCCGACTCGAGCGTCTTCCGCCGCCCCGCCATCATTGTTTCAGGCGGGCCCACACAAAAGCCACTCTTAAAACCGAGTTTAGCTAGTTTCCTAACCGACCCAAATTTTATGATGCCAGTACGACGATCTGGCGGATAGACGTAGTCCTCAGCAAAAACACGATCCCGCGCCCGGAGATAGGCATCAAGTTCCTCTGGAGTCCAAGGACGGACATAACCTCCCTCATCAAGCGTCGGAAGCCGCGGCGGGGCTGTCAAGTCCTCAGACTCAACTATCGCCCCCAGCGCAACAACATCTACCACAGCTCGCCTCCACACAGCCCGGCAAGTTAGAGGCTAACTGTACTGGACACAGAGGTTGGTAGCAGCGCGATGGGGTGAGCCTCCTGTGCGAGTGCGGTGATTGTCACATCCCACGAGCACAGGGGGCTCGATGTCGCACGCTAATGCACGTTTGACTCCCGCGGGGTGGCTGTTGCTGGTCCGGCGGGTGGCCGCGGGGGAGCCCCAGGCCGAGGCAACCCGCCAGATGAGGCTGTCTCGGGGCACGGTCACCAAGTGGTGGGGGCCGCTGGGTCGAGCACGGCGATGCGGGGCTGACAGATCGCAGCTCGCGGCCGAACCGGTCGCCGCGGCGCACCGACGCGGGGACCGAGGAGCGGATCTGTCGGCTGCGGCGCACCACGAAGCGAGGTCCGGACCGCAGTCGGCGGCACGCCCGCATCACGCGCCAACAACCTCACGCGAACTGATATCTTTAGTCGGGAGGGGGAGGATAACATTTGAGGACGACCTCTCTGGAGTAGAACTTCTCAGATCCATCAATCTGACCAGGGATGTCGACATCGACTATAGCTCGCCAACGGACTTTCCTGGTAGAAGTGCAGACCCGCCGGGCGTTCACTCTTCCATAGCTACGATTTTCTATATTATTGGTGAACTTAGGCTTTATCCGCGCAGTTGGTGACTTATCTACCTTCTTCCATCTGCAGTATTCCAATATACCAAGCTCAGTGCAACGCACCGCCTGAAGCTCCACCCAAACATCGGCCTTTTCTGGACAATCATTGTTGAGGGCATTCCACCAGCCATGCACCGAAGCTTCTTCGAAGCCACGATAGCGTGAGATGTGAGGACGGTCACCTTCTGCCTCGTGACGGCAGGGCGACGACCATGGCCAGAGGGCCGTCACACTCGATTCGCGCCCGGAGTCTTGAGCGGGGGCAGACCACTCGGATGAGGGCGCAAGGGCGGACCAACCGCTCTGGTGGCTCAGTGTCGGTTGGTCTGCGGCCGCTGGTTCTTCCTGTGCGCCGGCCGTTGACGCCGCAACAGTCGCCGTCAGGGACACCACTGCTAGCGCCGCCATAGCGATCTTGGCGATCTTCCATGTTTTCCAGTTACCCATGACTGGTTCCTTTCGGAGGTTTCAGCCCGCACGCCGGTTCCGGGTGGAGCCGGCTGGGCCTAGTTCGGGTGTAACGGTCCCTGCCTACCACCTCTCCGATGCCGAACGTCTGCCAAACGACTGCCAACTTGTGGCAGATATCTGCCAACTTTTTGGCAGGTCCTGGCAGGTCCGGCCAGAGTCTGCAGGGGCGGCGGGGTCAGACCAGGACTTTGAGGATGCCGGTTACGACGATGTTGGCCAGGGCGATGGGGATGAGGAACTTCCAGGCCAGGCGCTGGAGCTGGTCCTCGCGGAAGCGGGGGAAGGTGAATCGGAACCAGAAGATGAGGAACGACAGGCCGACGATCTTGACCATCAGCACCATCGGCCCCAGCACGTTGAACAGGTTGTCGGCCGGGTCGAGGCCGGGCACGTACCAGCCGCCCAGGAACAGCACTGCGGCGATGGCCGAGAACACGCCCGCGGTGGCGAACTCGCCGATGAAGAACAGCAGGAACCGCAGGCCCGAGTACTCGGTCATGTAGCCGGTGACCAGCTCCGACTCGGCCACCGGCATGTCGAAGGGGGTCTGGGTGAGCTCGGCCTGCATGGCGATCATGAACACCGCGAACCCCACGAACTGGGTGATGACGAAGGGGTTGCCGATGCCGCCCCAGCCGAAGATCTCGCCCTCGGCCTGGGCCAGCACGATGCTCTGCATGTTCATGGTCTCGGCCTGGATCACCACCCCGACCACGGCCAGGATCAGCGGCAGCTCGTAGGCGATGAGCTGGCCGGTGGCCCGCAGGCCGCCCATCAGCGAGTACTTGGAGGCCGAGCCCCAGCCCGCCATCAGGATGCCGATCACCGACACCGAGCTGACGGCCAGGGCCAGGTAGATGCCCAGGTCGTTGTCTATGAAGAAGGCGTCGGGGCCGCCGGGCAGCACCACCACCAGCAGGAAGGTGGACACCAGCACCACGAAGGGGGCGGCCTTGAACACGAACCGGTCGGCCCGCCGGGGGACGATGTCCTCCTTCTGGGTGAACTTGCCCACCTCGGCCAAGAGCTGCAGCGAGCCGTAGGGGCCGGCCTCCATGGGGCCGAGGCGGCTCTGCATGAAGCTCACCAGCTTGAACAGGTGCAGATACACCAGGGTCCCGGCCGGGATGAGCACGGCCACCAGCCCGACGATCACCCGGATGGAGGTCTGCTGCCACCAGGCCAGCTCGCCCAAGACGAGGGTGCCGGTCATGGCCGCGCCCCCGCGGCGGCGCCGGCGGCGAAACCGGCGGTCATCGCCGCCCCCGCCGCGCCGGTCGCCGCCGTGCCGGTCATCGGTCGATGTCTCCGAGGATGAAGTACAGGCTGCCCAGGATGGTGATGATGTCGGGCACGTACACCCCCTTGAGCAGCCACGGGGTGATGGACACGTTGGAGAACGACGCCGAGCGGATCTTCACCCGGAACGGCCCCAGATCGCCCTTGGACACCACGTAGTAGCCCATGATCCCCAGCGGGTTCTCGGTCTCGACGTAGGCCTCGCCGGCCGGCACCTTGATGATGCGGGGCACCTTGGCCATGATCGGCCCCGACGGCAACCCGTCGAGGAGCTGCTCCACGATCCTCGTCGCCTCTCGGGTCTCCTGGAGCCGCACCCAGAAGCGGGCGAAGGAGTCGCCGTCGGGATGGGTCCACACCCTCCAGTCGACTTGGTCGTGGACCAGGCCGCAGGGGGCGTCGCGGCGCAGGTCCCAGTCCACGCCCGAGGCCCGGATGTTGGCGCCGGAGAGCCCGTAACCCAGCCCGACCTCGGCCGGGATCACGCCTATGCCCCGGGTGCGGGCCTGGAATATCTCGTTGCCCTCCACCAGCTCCTCGATCTGGTCGCAGAAGTTGCGGATCTTCTTGAGGGCCTGCTTGGTCTCGGCCGCCCACCCGGCCGGGAGGTCGTCCTTGAGCCCGCCGATGCGGTCGAAGTTGGGGTGGAACCGGCCCCCGGTGGCCGCCTCTATCTGGTTGAGCACGTGCTCGCGGTCGCGGAAGGCGAAGAAGACCGGGGTGATGGCCCCCACCTGCACGGCCATGTCGCCCAAGAACAGGGTGACGTTGGCGATGCGGCTGAGCTCGAACAGCACGGTGCGGATCCACTGGGCCCGGGGCGGGGCCTCCACCTCCATGAGCTGCTCGGCGGCCAGGATGAACGGCACCTCGTTGGCGAAGCTGCCCAGCCAGTCGATGCGGTTTATGAGAGTGGTGACCTGGGGGTAGGTCCTCACCTCGGCCAGCTTCTCGTAGCCGCGGTGCATGTAGCCCATCACCGGCTCGGCCGCGATCACCTGCTCGCCGTCGAGCTTGGCCACGATCCGCAGGGTGCCGTGGGTGGCCGGGTGCTGGGGGCCGATGTTGAGGGTCATGCCCTCGGTCTCGATCTCGAGGTTGACCCGGGCGTCGGCGGCCTGGCCCGCGATGTAGCGGAGCTGCTCGCCCGCGGCGGGGGCGACCGCGGTCACGGGCGCTCCCCTCTCGCAGGCCCGCCGGTCGCCGCGGTCACGGGCCCTCCGCCCCGTCGGTGTCGGCGGCGTCGGCGGCGGGGTCCTCGCCGGGCATCAGCTCCATGTCCACGATCCCGGGCCAGGGCTTCACCCGCCGGGCCAGCAGGGGGTAGTCCTTGCGCAGCGGGTTGCCCTCGAACTGGCTGGGCAGGTAGATGTGGCGCAGCCCGGGGTGGCCGTCGAAATCGATGCCGAACATCTCCCAGGCCTCGCGCTCGTGCCAGTCGGCGCCGGGGTAGACCGGCGTCCAGCTCGCGGCCCGCAGGTCGTCGTCGGGCAGGTCGGCCTTGGCCGTCAGCGAGCGGCGCCCGGCCGGGTCGTTCACCCGGGCCAGCAACTGGAAGCGGGTGTCGCCGCCCGCCGCCCCGGTCTGGGTGGGCCCGGGGTCTTTGGGCTCGGGGGGGTCGAGGGCGTTGTCGACCTGGCTGTCCATGTCCCGCCCGAACGGCGACGGCAGCCAGTCGATAGCCGACAGGAAGCTGAAGTACCCGAAGCCCAGCCCCGAGCGCAGGTACTCGGCCAGCGGCCCCCAGGCCCCGCGCTCGACCCTGATGCACAGGTCGCGCCCGGCCCGCAGCTCCGAGCCGACCAGGGCCGGCCCCAGCTCGGCCCCCAGCGCCTCCAGCAGCTCCTCCCGGACCGGGTCGCCCCCGCCGCCGTCGGCCGCCCCGTCGGCCGGCTCGGTTTCGGCGCCCGCGGCGGCCGCCTCTTCGGCGTCAACTGACGACAATCGGCTCACCCCTCCAGCGCTCGGCCATGTTCTCGTTGCCGATGCGCTCCTGGAGCATGACGATGCCCTCCAGCAGGGCCTCGGGCCTCGGCGGGCAGCCGGGCACGTAAACGTCGACGGGCACGATCTGGTCGACGCCCTTGGTGACGGAGTAGCTGTCCCAGTAGGGGCCGCCGCAGTTGGCGCAGGAGCCCATGGAGATCACGTACTTGGGCTCGGGCATCTGCTCGTAGAGGCGGCGCACCGCCGGGGCCATCTTGTCGGTGACGGTGCCCGAGATCACCACCAAGTCGGCCTGGCGGGGGCTGGCCGGCAGCGGGATCACCCCCAGGCGCATCACGTCGTAGCGGGGCGAGCCGAAGGCGGCCCCCATCTCGATGGCGCAGCAGGCCAGGCCCCACTGGTACACCCACAGGGAGTACTTGCGGCTGATGTTCAACAGGGCGGTCAGCGGCTTGGGGACCTTGCCCGACTCCACTAGACCCATCGCAGCATCCCCTTGCGCCAGGCGTAGAGCAGGCCCAGAAGCAGGATGAAGATGAAGATGGCCATCTCCACTAGACCGAACATCCCGTAGGCCTCCAGCCGGGTGGCCCACGGGAAGATGAACACCGCCTCCACGTCGAACAACACGAACAGCAGGGCGAACACGTAGTAGCGGATGTTGGCCTGCGACCACCCGTCGCCGATGGGGTCCACGCCCGACTCGTAGTTCTCGGTCTTGGCCGGGGTGGGCCTCGACGGCCTCAACAGCCTGCCCAGGCCCAAGAAGGCGCCGACCAGCGCCACCCCCAGAGCGCCGAAGATTCCGACGGTCAGGTAGGTGCGCAGGAACTCCGACATCGGAGGGTCAGCCTACCCGGGGTCGGGAAGCGGACAAAGCCAGCCGCCCTAGGCCGTGCGTGGATAGCCCTTCCGCTGGCCGGGCGCATTGGCCGGTCTGACCTGTTGTCGAGGGTTCGGATGGATTCAAAGAAATTCTCATAAATTTCAGAAAATATTGAGATAAGTGGTGTGATTATCTCACCCATGTGGTAGAGTGATCACATGTTCACTGAAACGGTGGAATGCGTCAACGGGGGGCTGGCCCGGCTGCTGGAAGCGGTCCGGGCCGGGGACCTGCCAGTGGCGCAATTGAAGGACCTGATCGCGGCCAGCCGGTCCTGGGAAGCCAAGGTCGCCGCCTTGCAGACCGACGCCGCCCGGTTGATCTCGGCCCGGGAAGGCCACGGCGACGGCGGAGCCTCGGTGTTGCGCGACCAGGCCGGCAAATCGAGGGTTCAGGCCCGCCGCAGCCTCGGCGCCGCCGAGGTTCTCGACGAGATGCCCTCGCTGCGGGGCGCGGTGGACTCCGGCGAAGTGCCGTTGGCCAACGCCGAACGCCTGGCCGACGCGGCCCGCCGCACCGCTCCCGACGCGGTGGACACCGCTTCTGATCTGCTGGCCATGGCCCGCGAACTGCCCCCGGACCGGTTCGCCCGCGAAGCCGGCGCCTGGGCCCAGCGCCACCAGAGCGACCACGGACATGGCGACTGGATCGACAAACGCCGCCGCCGGTACCTCAAGACCTGGAAACAACAAGACGGCATGATCCGCCTCGACGGCCTGCTGGACCCCGAGACCGGCACCCGCATCTGCAACCGCCTCCAAGACACCGCCGAAGAACTCCACCGCCAAGACCAACAAACAACCCGCACCCCTGCCGGAGATGACCCGGCCCCCGACAGGGCACTTGGCCCCAGCGAAGACACCGACGCAAGCGAGAGCCTCCGGTCCTGGGATCAACTCCGAGCCGACGCCTTGGACCTGCTCACCTCTGGTGCCGCCGACGGCGCCGGAGAACGCGGCGGCTCGGGCGGACGGCCTAAAGCCGAAGTCATCGTGGTGGCCGACATCGGCGTGCTCACCGGCGACGACCCCGCCGGGCGCTGCGAGATCCCCGGCACCGGGCCGGTCCCTCGGGCGGTGTTGGAGCGCATCGCCTGCGACGCCCAGCTCACCGGGCTCCTCTTCAGCGACGGCAAACCGCTGCGCCACGGAGCCAGCGTGCGCACTGCCACCACCGCCCAATGGCGGATGCTCATCGCCCGCGACCGCGGCTGCATCGGCTGCGGCGCCGAGCCCGGCCAATGCCAAGCCCACCACATCACCCCCTACGCCCGACTACGGCGAACCGACATCGAAAACCTCGTGCTCGTCTGCTGGCGCTGCCACCACAACATCCACGACCACCACTGGCGAGTCGTCCACCGCAACGGCAAACCCGCCCTCAAACCCCCCGACCCCCTGGCCCCGCCCGGCCCCTCCGACGGCCGACACCCCCACGACCAAAACCCCCGAGAACCCCGACGACCACGACCGAGCCGCAACTCAGCGCCGGACCGCGGCCTGCAACCAGCCAGAGCCCGGGCCAAACCGGTCCCGACCTGCCCCGGATCAGCCCGCCCGGCCGACAACCCCGACCCGCCACGGCAAACAGCCCCCGCCCTCTTCCCGGCCTGACCACAAACGGAGCAACCCGCGCACCCTCTTAGGCCCGGCGGGCGATTTCGGCGTTCAGCAACCGAGCGGGCGCGTGCGGGTCGTCGACGGTCACGGCGAACACCTTCCCATCGCGGAGATCAATGCGAAGGCCGGGACCGGCCCTCAACACCACCGCGGCTCGCTTCATCAACTTCAGACTGCCCCGATAGCCCCAGCCGCCCCATTCGATCGGTACGACGTCAATGGGTTGAACCTCGGCTATGCGATCCAGCGGCACCGACGTGCGGGGCCATCCGAACAACCCGTAACTCACTTTGAGGCCCGACTCATCGGCGGACACTCGGATGCGACACAAGGCGGCCACCGCGAGGGCGCCCGCCATCAAGGCGATCCCGAACCACAGATGCACGAGTTGAGCAATGACGCCGCCCGCCACCAGTCCGGGCAGGCTGATCAGCAGAGGCCACCAGACCTTCAGCGTCGAGTCCCAGGCCCGCCCGATGGGCGCGTCAGGGCTCATCAGCGATGCCTTCGGCTTCGGCAGTCGCTCCACCTGCTTGCGCCGACGCTCCGCTTCGGCGGTCCGCTCGGCTTCGGCAGCGACCTCATCGAGGGGGATCAAGCGGGCAATCCACGCGCTCAAACCCCCGACCGCCAAGCTGCTGACGGACATGACGGGTGTCTCCCAGCCTTCGAGCGCGGCGTCCTGCCATCGTTCCAATCCCCGCTGGGTGGCCGCGGTTGTGGCCAGGAGCGCAGCGCCAAGCGCCCCGATGAAACCCCCAAAAAGCGATAAGACAATGGCGGCTTTGGAGGGAAGGCCCCGATAGAAGGCCGCCCCAACACACAACGCCAAGCCCACCACCGCCATAATTCCGGCGACAACTAGGAACTGCCGCGGCGTCATCGAATCATCAGGAGGGCCCGAGAAGCCGCTCCAGTGGCTGGCCACCCGATCCGGCAGCTCGGAGCGATAGGCCAGCCAGGGGCCGAAGCCGGCAGCCAACACAGCGACAGGAATGACGACGCCCAAGACAAGGCGGACAAACCACTCCCTCACCAGCACGCCCCCAACCGACAAGCCCTTATGCGGCACGCACTCGCCGAACCCCCTCTCCGCCGGGCCCGCCACGGCATGACAAGCCGTGGAGGGGGCGGGCCGGCGGAAGAGGGGGTTCGAAAGGGTGCCGTCAGCGGGTCAGGAGGGCAGGTCGCCGATCAGGACGCCGTCGGTGGTGTAGTAGTCCGCGATGTTGTCGCGGTCGAGGTACACGTGGCTGATGTGGACCTCCTGGGGCACGGCCTTGCCCTCGAGGATGTCGATCAGCACCGCCACCGCGAAGTCGCCGTAGAACTCGGGGAAGTAGGCGGTGGTGCCCAGGAACTTGGTCTGTTCCACCGGGCCCTCGTAGATCCGCTCGATGGCGTTGAGCTCGCCGCCCTGGCCGGAGGCGATCCCGTCCCGGCCGGCCTGCTCCAGTGCCCGCGACATCGGAACGGTGACCACGTCGTCGAGCGAGGCGGCCAGCGGGTGCAGTGCATTGGGGTTGCCGGTCAGCCAGTCCAGGGTGGCCTGCAGGCCCTGCTCGGTGCTGCCGTCGACGGGTATGCGCACCACTCGCTCGTCGGGAACACCGCAGACGGCCTGGATGCCCTGCTGGAATCCGACCAGGCGCAGGTCGGGGGCCTCGCCCGCGGTCAGGTTCTCGCCCAGCAGGATCCACACGTCCTTGCAGTCCCAGGTCTCCTTGGCGTAGAGCCCGGCGTTGACGCCGCTGATGGCGCCGGAGGTGAAGTTGTCGGCCCCGAAGAAGATGGCGTTGGGGTGGTACACGTCCATGTTGACCACCGGCACCCTGGCCTCGTTGTAGAGGGCCATCGACGCCTCGGCCGCCGCCTCCTGCCAGTTCGGGAACACCACCGCGTCGGGGTTGAGCTGCAACACCGTCTCGGTGCAGCCCAGGGCCTTGGCCGGGTCGAATTCGATGTCGCAGTTGCCGACCACCGACGCGCCGGCCGCCTCCGCGGTTCTGATGGTGGAGTTCTCCAGCAGCGTGGAGAACTCGAGGGCCGCCCACGGGTTGGACCATCCGATCTTCCAGTTCTGCGAGGCCGTCCGGGGAGAGGCGTCGAACGGCGGGGCCGGGTCTGTTCCCTCTTGCTCGAACATGCCGGTGTCGAAGTTGTACTTCCACAAGAAGACCTCGTCGGGCGGCAGCGCGCCCAGGATCCCTCCCCTGGGGCCGGGCAGGCCGTACTCCTCACCGTCCACCTCAAGGGTGAAGTCGCCGGTGATGGGGGACGCCCCCGCGTCGCCGGAGCTGTCATCGCCCCCGCAGGCCCCGGCGACGACGGCCAGAGCCGCCACAACCGCCAGCCATCTCAAAACGTTTCGATTCGACCTCACTGGTTCCTCCCACTTGGTCGCGTGTCCAGGCGCGGATGGGCCGCACCGGCGGGAAACTCTAGCCGCGCCGGTTGGAAGCGTGCCGGGTCCGCCGGTTAGTCTGCACGGGTGATGAAGCCGCCGACCGGCAGCCGGGCATGATTCTCGAGATCGAGGGCATAGAGAAGTCGTTCGGCCCGGTCGAGGTGCTCATGGGCGTCTCGCTGTCGGTGGACGCGGCTCAGTGCTACGGGCTGGTGGGCGACAACGGGGCCGGCAAGTCGACCATGCTCAAGATCCTCAGCGGCGTCCACGCCCCCGACGCGGGCGAGATCCGGCTCGAGGACCGGGCCGTGCGGTTCCAGCGGGAGATCGACGCCCGCCTGGCCGGCGTGGAGATGATCTTCCAGGACTTGGCCCTGTGCGAGGACTTGGACGCGGCCGCCAACATCTTCCTCGGGCGGGAGCGGCGCAAGGGCAGGGCCCGGTGGTTCTCCTTCCTCGACCACGCCCGGATGCACAAAGACGCCGAGGAGGTGCTCGAGTCGCTCGGCAGCGTCATGCCCACCGACCGCCAGGTCCAGACCCTCTCCGGCGGCGAGCGACAGCTCGTGGCCGTGGCCCGGGCCCTGGAGTTCCAGCCGAAGCTCCTGCTGATGGACGAGCCCACCGCGGCCCTGTCGGTGGACAAGGTGGCGGTGCTGATGGACCTAATCAAGCGGCTGAAGGAGCGGGGCGTGGCCGTGATCCTGGTCAGCCACCGGTTCACCGACCTGATCCAGGTCTGCGACAACATCGGCGTGCTATTGCACGGCCGGATCGTGGACGAGTTCCCGGTGGCCGGGCAGTCGGTGGACGACCTGACCACCCGCATGGTGCGCCAGATGAGCGGCATCGGCGCGGCCGGCTGAACGTGGGCGGGAATCCCCGGTGAACGCAGACGCCGCGCCCTCCGGAGCGGGCGGCATGGCCGGATATCTTGCCGCCGCCGGGGGGAGCCTCACCCGGTGGGGCCGAAGAACCGTCCACGACGTGGGGGCGGGCCTGCTCATCGCCCTAGTCATCGAGATCGCCGTCTTCTGGATTCTGTCGCCCAACTTCTTCACCTTCCGCAACCTGACCGACGGCATAGGCCGGGGCATGGTGGTCATCGGGCTCATGGCCATAGGCGAGACCATCGTGATCATCTCCGGCGGCTTCGACCTGTCGGTGGGGTCGGTGTCGGCCGCGGGCGCCATCACCGCGGCCGCCCTGTCCAACTCCGGGGTCCCGTTCCCGGTGGCGATTCTGGGGGCTCTGGCCCTGGGGCTGGCCATCGGCACCTTCAACGGCGCCGTCACCGGCTACGGGAGGATCAACCCGCTCATCACCACCCTGGGAACCCTCTCCATCGTCCGGGGGTTCGCCCATCTCCTGACCGGAGGCCGCGAGCAGATCATCGACGACCGGTCCTACCTGAACATGGGGATCAACACGACGCTGGGGCTGCCCAACATCGTGTGGATACTGCTGGCGTGCTTCGCTGTTCTGGGCTTCATCATCCCCCGGTACCGGTTCGGCCGGTACATGTACGCCATCGGGTCCAACGACCGGGCGTCGAGGCTGGCCGGGGTGAGGGTGAACCGCTGGCGGCTGGTGTTCTTCGGCGTCTCGGGGATGATGGCCGGGCTGGCCGGCGTGGTCACCTCGTTCCGCCTCGGCACCGCCGCCGGCAACTTCAACTTCGGCTCGGAGCTGGCGGTGATCACCGCGGTGATCCTGGGCGGCGCCAGCCTGCAGGGCGGGCGGGGCCGGCTGCTGGGCACCTTCTTCGGGCTGGTGTTCATCCAGATACTCCGCAACGGGCTGGTTCTTCTGAGCATCCGGTCGTTCTGGCAGCAGATCGCCATCGGCTCGTCTCTGATCGCCGCCGTCTTGTACGACGAATGGCGGCGCACCAAGCTCAGCCGAGGCTGAACCCCCGACGACCAGGAGGAATCCCATGTCCCGCCGCCTGTGCCATGTGTTCCGAGTGCGCGACCCCGAGAAGTACGCCGCCGAGCACGCGGTCGTCTGGCCCGAGATCGACGAGCTGCTCCGCAGCATCGGCTTCAAGAACTACGACATCTACCTCCACGGCGATCTGGTGATCTCCTTCATGGAAGTCGAGGACTACGAGGCCGCGACCGAGCGCTACAACGCCAGCCCCGACGCCATCGCCTGGGAGGAGCACTGGGGCGACCAGCTCATCGTCGGCGAGATCGAGGAGGGCACCGGCTGGCCCATGCCGCTGCGCCACGTCTGGAGCCTGGACTGAGCCCCGAGCCCGAGCCGGGCCCGGCGGCGGCAGGCGCGGGCCCGGCGGCGGGGACGGCCGGCCCGGGCGGGGCCGCGGACCCCAGGCTGGACCTCGACTACCGGCCCAGCCTGGCGGAGGGGGCCGACGCCGGAGTGGCCATAGTCGGCTGCGGCGGGATCATGAACTACGCCCACCTGCCCGCCTACGCGGCCCACGGCCTCAACCTGGTGGGCTGCTTCGACGTGAACCGGGAGGCGGCCGAGAAGGCGGCCGAGGACTTCGGCATACCCCGGGTCTACGACTCGCTGGACGAGCTGGCCCGAGACGCGGCCGCGGTCATCGCGGACGTGGCCGTGCCCCCCTGGGAGCAACTCAATGTGGCGCTGCGGCTGATCGGCGCGGGCAAGCACCTGCTGTGCCAGAAGCCGCTGTCCAACGTCTTCGCCGAGGCGGTGCGGATCACGGAGGCGGCCGAGGGGGCCGGGGTCCGGCTGGCCGTCAACCAGCAGTTCCGGTGGAGCCCGGCCATCCGGGCCGCCCACACCCTGATCGATCAGGGCTGGATCGGACAGCCCACCGAGGCCAGCATCGAAGAGAGCATGCTCAGCCCCTGGCACCTGTGGCCGTGGCTGGCCTCCTCGCCCCGGCTGGAGATCCTCTACCACTCGATCCACTACCTCGACGGGATGCGGTTCCTGCTGGGCGAGCCCGAGTGGGTGACCAGCCGCCACTCCCGCCACCCCGACCGCAAAGGCGTCGAGGGGGAGACCAAGACCATCACCGTCCTGGACTACCCCAGCGGCCTGCAGGCGCTGGTGGCGGTCAACCACTCCAACAACAGCGACGACGTCTACGGGCGGGTCCGGTTTCTGGGCACCGACGGGGTGATCGCCGGGACCATGGGGCTGTCCTACGACTACCCCGACGGGCGGGAGGACACCTTGGGCTGGTCCAACCCGGCCCGGTACCCCGACCACCGGTTCGAGGCCAAGCTGGAGGGCAAGTGGATACCCGACGCCTTCATCGGGCCGATGGCGTCTTTGATGGCCTCAGTGGGTGGCGGCGGCGAGCCTGACACCAGCGGGCGGGACAATCTTGAGACGCTGCGCGTTGTGGAGGCTGCTTATCTTTCGGCGCAACAGAACCGGTCGGTCCGCCCCGAAGAGATCGGTTAGGGGATCAGCAAGGTCTTGCTCACTCCGGCCGGCGGGTCCTGTCACGGGCGCGGTTTTGCCGCGAGGCGGCAAAACCTTGCCCCCGTGCCACCCACCGGCCTAGCGAGTTTGGGGCCTTCCAGCCTGGCGGGAGTGTCTTCCTGTGCCGGGGCTGATCCTTTTTATTAGATCTTGTAGAAACGCTCGGCGTTGGTGTGGAAGAGGGCGGATCGCTCTTGGGGGGTGAGGTTGGCGGTTATTTCTTGGTAGGCGTTTACTATGGTGGCGTAGGGGGTGTAGAGGCTGTCTACAGGCCAGTTGGTGGCGAACATGCAGCGGTCTACGCCGAATGTTTCGATTACGGCCATTACCCAGGGGCGGATGCTTTCTGTCGTCCAGTGGTGGTCGATCATGCCCAGGCCGGAGATCTTGACGGCCACGTTGGGGGCTTCGGCCAGGGCGGCCATCCCGGTCCGCCACTGCTGGAAGTACTCGTCGGAGCGCTCCATGGGCATGCCCGCGTGTCCCAGGATGAACTGCAGGTCGTCCACCTCCTCGGCCGCCCGGCGGGCCCCGTCCATGCCCTCCCAGGTGGAGTTGAGGTCGTAGACGTAGCCGAGGTCGCGCAGGGCCCGCAGGCCCCGCAGGAACTCCGGGGTGACCAGGTCGTCGCCTTGGACGAAGTTGCGGATTCCCCTCATGTTGGCGTGCTCGCCGTGGCGCTCCAGATCCTCGCGCACTGTGGGCGCGGTCATGTCGCACTTGGCGATGATGCCGTGGGGGTAGCCGTGCCGGTCGGCCACTGACTGCAGCCACTCGGTCTCCCACACCTGGTCGGGGCCGCCGTACTCGGCCTGGATGTGGACCGACTTGACCACGTCGCAGCCCTCGAAGTCGGCCAGCAGGTCGCCGATGCGGTAGCTGCGGCGGATGGCCGAGTAGTCGCCGACCACGGCCGTCTCCTCCGGGTCCTCCTCTTCCAGCCAGGCGTAGTGGCCCAGGTCCATGTCCCACAGGTGGTGGTGGCAGTCGATGAACGGCTCGGTCATGTTCTTCTCCGTCGGGTCGGGCTCAATGTCAGAGTGCGGGTGCGGGGGCCGGGCGGGCTCAATGGCGGGAACGGGGGCGGGGGGCGCCGAGGCGGCCGGCCTGGATCTCGTACAGGGAGCTAGTGCCGTCGATCTCGGGGACGATGGGCGCCGGTCCGCCGAAGCGGGCGTGTCGGGCCCGGCGGCCTCTCACCGGGCGGCGGACGGCCTCGTCCTCGGCGGTCACCAGGCCGTAGTAGAGCGGGTAGGCGTCGCCGGCCCGGTAGGCGAGTATCAGGGTGCGCCGGTCGGCGCCGGACCGGTTGGGCAGCGAGGAGTGCGGGGTCAGGCCGTGGAGGAAGATGGCGCTGCCGGCCGGGGCGGGCAGGGTCCGGGGCTCGGGCTCGACGGCCTCGGTGATCCGGCCGGCGAAGGCGCCGTCGGGGTGGTGGTGGTCTAAGTACCGGCGGTTCAGGCCCGGCAGCACCTGCAGACAGCCGTTGGCCTCGGTGGCGTCGTCGATGTAGATCAGCACGGCCAGCACGCCCTCGTTGGTGTGGGGGTAGTAGGCCAGGTCCTGGTGCCAGTGGACGGGCGAGCCGACCCGGGCCGGTTTCATGTTGAGCTTGCTGTGCTGGAGGTCGAGGTCGGGGCCGAGCAGGGACTCGACCCGGTCCACGATGCGGGGGTCGTGGGCCACGGCCCGGAAGGCCTGGTGGCGCTCGTAGGGGTCGATGATGCGCCGCAGCCGGGGTCGGCCGTTGCCCTTAGCGCCGTTGCCTTCGGCGCCGGGCTCCAGCTCGATCATCCGGGCCTGGTCCTCGCCGCCCAAGGCGGCCTCGGTCACCTCCCGGACCGCCCCGTCCAACTCGGCCAGATCCTCGGGGCCCAGCGCGCCCTCCACCACCAGGCAGCCGTCGCGCTCATATCGCGCCGTCTCGTCGGAGGCCAGCGACCACGTCATGGCCAGGCCAGGCTAACGCGTCCCGCTCGGAGCCACCGGCGGCGCGCCCCGGCCCGGCCCAAGCGGGGACCTAGCACGCACGGGCCAACGCTGCCTGCGCGCCTCGGCCCGGTCCGGCACCCGGAAGCGCAGCCACCAGCGGGCGCGAACCCGGCTCAGGCGGCCAGCCATTCCCGCTCGGCGTCGGTCAGGTCCAGGTCGGCGGCGGCCGCGTTGTCGGCCGCTTGGCCGGGGTCGGCGCCGGCGGCGATGGCCAGCGGGGCCAGCTCATGGCCCAGGACCCAGGCGATGGCCACCCGGCTGAGGGTGCAGCCCCGCCGGTCGGCCAGCTCGGCGGCCCGGCGGCGGCGCTCGGCGTTGGCGTCGTTCAGGTAGCAGCGGGCCGCCGTCTCCAGCGGCCAGCCCGACCCGGCCGCGATCTCCTCCAGCGAGAAGGCCGGCGACAGGAACCCCCCGGCCAGCGCCGACCAGGCCAGCACTCTCACGCCGCGGCGGCGGTGCCAGTCCCGGTCCTCGGCCCGGTCGGGCCCGGTGAGGGTCTGGACGCCGGGCCAGGGCGGGGCGAGCTGGTCGACCAGGCTGAGATGGGCGCTGTTGACCGCCGGGGGCGGCCAGCCGCGCCGGGCGGCCGCCTCGATGGCGGCCGCGATCCGGGCCGTCGTCCAGTTCGACACCCCCCAAGCCCCGATCCGGCCCGCGGCGATCTGGCGGTCCATGGCGTCGGCCAGCTCGTCGGCGCCCACCTCGGGATCGTCGCGGTGGAACAGCCACAGGTCGAGCCGGTCAGCGCCCATCCGCTCCAGCGTCTCGGCGATGTCGGCCTCGGCCGCTTCGGGGGTGACCCGGGGCCCGGGCCGCTCCGGGGGCTCGGGGTGGCAGCCCTTGGCCACGATCACCACCTGGTCGCGGTTGCCCCGGGCCTTCATCCAGCGGCCGATCTGCTCGTCGGTGCTGCGGCCGTCGAAGACGTAGGAGTGGGCCGAGTCGAAGGCGTTGATCCCGCGGTCGGCGGCCGCGTCCAGCACGGCGAAGGCCCCGTCGTCGTCGGGGGGAAGGCCGGTGGCCCCCTGCACGATCCGAGACACCGGCAACCCGACCCCGGCCAGCTCCGTGTGCAGCATCAATCCTCCGCCGCGCAGCCTCTGAGGTTCAAGGGAGCATGGTACGTCGCGGCGCTGCCGGTGCTCGACAGCCCGGGCTTCCGCGGCAGCGATGAGCGCTGCTTCGAGCTACGGACTGCCTTCCCCGTTATGCGATAATTAGGGCAATTACCCGCATAATGCGGCAATTATCGCATAGTGAAGTAGCGTGGAGCCATGTCGGATGATCCGTCGGCCGCCTTCCGCGCCAACCCGTTCACGCCTGATTTCGGGCAACAGCCGCCGCTGCTGGCCGGACGCGACGACATCTGCGGCCATCTGCGGCTCAGCCTCAAATCGGGCGCGTCAAATCCCGACTTCACCTCAATTGTGCTGGGCGTCCGCGGGTCTGGCAAAACTGCTCTGGTCCACTCGGTGGCGCAAGCAGTCAAGGGCGAAGGGTGGCCTGTGCTTTGGGTTTCTTCAGGCAGGCGAGGGGCCATTGACCTGATCAGAGCGGCCATAGACGAGGCTGAACTCCCTAACGCCAAGTCGGGCAAACCACCGCAGAACGCGAAAGAGCGGCGATGGTGGCGCAACCTGACCGGGGTCAACGCCTTCGGCTTCGGGCTCAACTGGAGGAGGCCCGGCCGGCCCGGCGCGGGCAGCGACGACCCCATCGAATACCGGCTGCGGGACATGGCAGAGCGAGCGAAGGCTCGCGGAGTCGGGGTGCTGTTGTGCATGGACGAACTCCAAGCGGCCGATCTGCCGGAGATGCGGACGGTGGGCGACGCCATCCAGCGCGTGACGAAGCTAGAAAGTCTGCCGTTAGCGTTTCTAGGAGCGGGGCTGGGAGACATGCGATTCGGGCTGCTCGCCGATCAGCAATCAACTTTCCTGCAGCGCTGCGCCCGCGCTGAGATCGGGCTGCTGGCGCCCGAGTCTGTCATCGCCGGCCTGCGGGTGCCGGTGGAGAACGCAGGCGGATCAATCTCAAACGATGCCCTGACGGCGGCGTCGCGCGGTCCTCTGCTCCCGTTCCACCTGCAGCTCGTGGGCCGCAAAATGTGGGAGATCGCCGGCGCGCCGCTCAAAGAGATCGACCTGTTCGCGGTCGAAACTGCCTTCGGCCTAGCGCGGGCAGACATGGAGGCCAAGGTCTACGAACCGGCCTGGTTCGCGCTGCCGGACTCAGAGCAGGCCGTGTTGGCGTTCCTCGCCCGCGCCGAGGGCAGGTGCGGCGTGGTCGAACTCCGGGCTACCGGCTTGCAAAGGCGCACCATCCAGGACGCCTGCCGACGTTTGGCTCACCGAGGCTACGTCACGCACGCAGAGCAGGACATCCAAGCCGCCGGGCTGATCCCGGAAGACTTCGTGAAGCAGATGGCCGCCCGGGGCGGCATCAGCCAGCCAGGGCAGAGCGGCGGCGCATCACAGCGGCGAACGCCCGGGCGACCGGTCGTCCGGGAACGATGCGGGAGGCTCATGCCGCTGGCCAACGCTCGATGTGTCCTCCCTGACGGTCATCCCGGCGGCTGCAGATCACGCACATGACCACATCGGCGCCGCGTCCGCCGCGTGCAGCTCTCCTGAGATTTCCTGGGTGCCGATCCTGTCGGGTCGACGGGTCGCGATGCGGCACTCGGGTGATATGGTGGGCGCAGCCCTCGCGGGAGCGGGCTCGATGACTCCTCGCCGTTCGTTTCGATCAGTACGGAGTGAGACCGATGCCTACAGCCGAAAAGGAGCGCTTGGCCCTTTACCAGCAGTTGAACTCGACCATTGGACCCGACCACGCCGAGACTCTCATGGAATATCTCCCACCCCAGAAGTGGGCCGATCTGACCACCAAGGAGGACCTGCGTGTCACCGCCAAAGAGCTGCGGACCGAAATAGCCGGGCTGCGGACCGAGATGAGCGGGCTCAAAACGGAGATGCGGGCCGAGATGAGCGGGCTCAAGACCGAGATGCGGGCCGAGATGCAGACCGGCTTCGCCATGATGGAGAGCAAATTCGCCCAGCAGACCCGCACGACGGTTCTGGTGCTGGCCGGTTTCGCGGCGACCATCTGGGCCTCCCTGTTCGCTACCGTCCTCGTCGTCACCTGACCGCGCCGCCGGGCGCGGGCTCAGCCGGCTGACACCAGCCGTCCCGCCAACTGGGCCTTACCTGTCGCTGACCGCGCCGCCGGGCGCCGGGGTCAGCCGGCTGACACCAGGGCCGGGATGGCGTCGCGGGCCAGGTCGTGGAGGATCGACGGAAGCACCCCGATGCCCACGGTGACGGCCACCGTTGCCGCCACCACCAGTCCGGTGAGGACGGGAACGGCCAGGGGCTCGTACGGCTCGCCCGCGGCGGCGCCCTCGTCGCCTTCTCCGGGGCTGGAATACACCGCGGCCATGATCCGCAGGTACAGGAAGGCCGAGATCACCGCGCTGACCATGGCCACCACCGCCAGCCAGAACGAGCGGGCGTCCACCGCGGCGGCGATGACCTCGAACTTGGCCACGAAGCCCGAGGTGAGGGGCACGCCGGCCTGGGCCAGCAGCAACACGGTGAAGGCCAGCGCCAGCGCCGGGCGGCGGGCGTTGAGGCCCCGCAGGTCGTCCAGCCCGGTGCGGGAGTCGCCCGGCCCCGACACCGCGGCCAGCACCGAGAAGGTGCCGATCACCAGAACCGAGTAGGCGGCCAGGTAGAACACCGCCGCCGCCGTCCCCCGTCCCGAGGCGGCCTGCACCCCCACCAGCACGAAGCCGGCGTGGGCGACCGACGAGTAGGCCAGCATGCGCTTGGCGTCGCGCTGGACGGCGGCCAGCACCGACCCGGTCAGCAGGGTGGCCGCGGCCAGGGCGTAGACGGCGGGCTGCCAGTCGCCGGACCGCAGGTCGAAGGCCACGGCGAACACCCGGATCACCGCCGCGAACCCGGCCGTCTTCACCACCGAGGCCATGAAGGCCGCCACCGGGGTGGGTGCCCCCTGGTAAACGTCGGGGACCCAGGCGTGGAAGGGGACGGCCGCCACCTTGAACCCCAGGCCCACCAGCAGCAGCGCCAGCCCGCCCAGCAGCATGGCGTCGGACAGCACCACCCAGCGGCTCAGGTAGTCGCGGATCCCGGCCAGGTTGGTGGTGCCGGTGGCGCCGTAGACCAAGGCGATGCCGTAGAGCAAGAAGGCCGAGGAGAAGGCCCCGAGCACGAAGTACTTCAGACCCGCCTCCAGCGACTGTATCCGGGCCCGGTTCCGGGCCGCCAGCACGTAGGCCGGGATGGACAGGGTCTCCAAGCCCAGGAACAGCACCACCAGGTCGTTGGCCCCGGCCATGAGGGCGCCGCCGGCCGCCGACAGCAGCATGAGCACGTAGACCTCGGGGCCGCTCCAACCCTCCCGGCGGCAGAAGCCGTGCAGCACCGGCGCCACCAGCGCCACCGAGACGGCGATGACCGCGGTGACCAGCAGCGAGAACCGGTCCACGCCGAACTGGTCGCCCACCGCGTTGAACGGCCCCTCGTCGCCGACCCGGCCCCACAGCGCCGCCGCCGACAGCGCCGCCGCCGCGCCGACCGCCGACGTCCAGGCCCAGTCGACCCAGTCGGGAAGCCGCCGGGCCAGCGTCCGCACCATGATGGCGACGACGGCCCCGGCCGCCAGAGCGAGCACCGGGGCCAGCCCGGCCCAGTCCACGGCCGGGGCGGCCACCGGCCCGACCTGAGCGACCGCGCCGGTCATGGGAGGCGCCTGCCGCCGCGGCGGACGTCCTGAGCCGCCGGGCCGGTCATGCACGGGAGGCGCCCGACGCCGAGCCGGCCGACCCTCCGAGCAGCTCCGCCGGTCATGGGAGGCGCCCGGCGGTGGGCTCGTCGAATCGGTCCACGCTGGCCTCGACGTGGGCGATGAGGGCGTCCACGGCCGGCTCCATCCGGTCGATCACCGGCTTGGGGTACACCCCCATGAACACGATGGCGGCCACGAACGGCGCCATCAGCAGCATCTCGCGCCAGCCCAGGTCGGCCATCTCGGCGTTGGCCCCCGACGCCGGGCCGTGGAACACCCGCTGGTAGGCCCACAGCAGGTAGACCGCGGCCAGCACCACCCCGGCCGCGGCCGCCACCGCCCACCAGCGGTGGGCCACGAAGGCCCCCACGAGCACCAGGAACTCGCCCACGAAGCCGTTGAGGCCGGGCAGGCCCACCGACGACAGCATGACCACGGTGAACACCGTGGCCAGCCGGGGGGCGGCGCGCTGGAGGCCGCCGAGCTCGGCGATGGCATAGGTGTGGCGGCGCTCGTAGATCATGCCGACCAGCAGGAACAGGGCGCCGGTGGACACCCCGTGGTTGACCATCTGCAGCAGCCCGCCGGAGATCCCCTCGGTGTTTATGGCGAAGGTCCCCAACACGATGAAGCCGAGGTGGGCCACCGAGGAGTAGGCCACCAGCCGCTTGAGGTCCTGCTGCATGGCCGCCACCACCGCCCCGTAGACGATGCCGACCACCCCCAGGGTGATCAGCAGCGGGGCGAAGTGAACCGACGCCTCCGGGAACAGGTAGAGGCCGAAGCGCAGCAGCCCGTAGGTGCCGAGCTTGAGCATGACCCCGGCCAGGATCACCGACCCGGCCGTGGGCGCGTTGGTGTGGGCGTCGGGCAGCCAGGTATGCACCGGGAACAGCGGCACCTTCACTGCGAAGGCCGCGGCGAAGGCCAGGAAAAGCCAGCGGGCGGTGGTGGGGGCGACCGACTGGGCCGAGGCGATCTCCACCAGATCGAAGGTCACCGGCCCGCCCGCCGCCCGGGCGTGCAGCAGGGCCAGGGCCACCACGGCCACCAGCATCAGGGCCGAGCCCAGCATGGTGAACAGGAAGAACTTGGTGGCCGCGTAGTTCCTGCGCCCGTGGCCCCACCGGGCGATCAGGAAGTACATGGGCACCAGCACGATCTCGAAGAACACGAAGAAGGCGAACAGGTCCAGGGCGCAGAACACCCCCAGGCAGCCCGCCTCCAGCACCAGCAGCCAGGCGTAGTAGGGCTTGGGGGAGTGCTCGGCGTCGATGCCGGCGATGGCCAGGGGGAACAGCAGCGCGGTCAGCGCCACCAGGAACAGCGAGATGCCGTCCACGCCCAGATGCCAGGAGGCGCCCAGGCCGCCCAGCCAGTCGTAGCGCTCGACGTACTGGAACCGGGCCGCGTCGGCCCCGGTGGCGAAGTCGGCCAGCATCCACACCGCCACCGCGGCGTTGGCGGCCGAGACGGCGGTGGCCGTCGGCTTGAACAGATCGGGCCGGGTCCGGGGCATGGCCGCCAGCAGCACCGCCCCGGCCGCGGGCAGCACCACCAGGACGGTGAGAACCGGCAGGGAGGCCGAAGCCTCGGCCAGCACCAGCGTCTCCGTCACCGCAACAGCCCTGTCGGCGCAGCCGTTGCCGCCGCCAGCCTGCCCGGCACCAGCGTCTCCGTCACCGCCGCGCCCCTGCCAGCGTGCCAGCCGTTGCCGCCGCCGGCCTGCCCGGCGCCATCGTCGGAGTCGGCGCGTCCGTCACCACCGCGCCCCTGTCGTCACAGGGTCGACCTGGTCAGGAACCAGAACAGCAGCGCCGCCGCCCCGATTCCGACGATGGCGGCGTAGGAGCGCACGAAGCCGGACTGGAGCCGCCGCAGCCTCTCCCCGGCGGCCCGCACCAGCCTGCCCGTCCCGTCCACCGCCCCGTCCACCACCGCGCTGTCGAAGGCGGCGACGGCCTCGAAGCCCCGGCGGCCGGGCCCGCCCACGAATCCGGCGACGGCGGAGTCGTAGCCGAAGGCCCGGGCCAGCACGGGCCGCTCCAGGCGGGCGGGGTCGGCCCGGCCGGTCCGGTAGAAGGCCGAGGCCGCGCCGATCCCGGCCGCGGCTCCGGCCGCCGCGATCAGGCCCAGCAGCCACTGGGCCCCCGCCCCCAGCCCCAGGTGGGCCTCGTGGCCGAACAGCGACGGCTCCAGCCAGTGCCCCAAGAAGTGCAGGTCGCCGGTGAACGGGAGGTTGAGCCCCCCGGCGATGAGCGCGGCCCCGGCCAGCACGGCCAGCGGGGCGGTCATCACCGGCGGGGACTCGTGGGGGTGGCGGTCGGCGCCCCAGCGGCCCGGCCCGAAGAAGGTCATGAACACCAGGCGGCTCATATAGAAGGCGGTGACGACCGCGGCGGCCAGCCCCGCGGCCCACAGCGCCGGGTGGCGGTCGAAGGCGTGGGCCAGGATCTCGTCCTTGGACCAGAAGCCCGAGAGGGGCGGGACCCCGGCGATGGCCAGCCAGCCCACCACAAAGGTCGAGGCGGTGACCGGCATCAGCTTGGCCAGACCGCCGTAGCCGCGCATGTCCTGGTCGCCGTCGGTGGCGTGGATCACCGAGCCGGCCCCCAAAAACAGCAGCGCCTTGAAGAAGGCGTGGGTGACCATGTGGAAGACGGCGGCCACGTAAGCGCCGGTGCCCGCGGCCAGCACCATGTAGCCGAGCTGGCTGATGGTGGAGTAGGCCAGCACCTTCTTGATGTCGTTCTGGGCCACTGCGGCCAAGGCGGCCAGCAGGGCGGTGGCCGCCCCGACCCAGGCGATCAGGTCGGGGGCCCAGGCGGCGGCCGCGTCCAGCACCGGGTTCACCCGCACCAGCAGGTACACCCCGGCGGTGACCATGGTGGCGGCGTGGATGAGGGCCGACACCGGGGTGGGTCCGGCCATGGCGTCGGGCAGCCAGAGCTGCAGCGGGAACTGGGCCGACTTCCCGGCCGCCCCCACGAACAGCAGCAGGGCCACGGCGGTGGCGGTGAGGGCGGGCAGGTCGCCGGCCGCCTCGAACAGGTCGAGGTAGGCCACCGACCCGGTGGCGGCGAAGACGGCGAAGATGGCCACCATGAACCCCCAGTCGCCGACCCGGTTGGTGACGAAGGCCTTCTTGCCCGCGGTGGCGTTGGCCTCGTCGCCGAACCAGAAGGAGATGAGCAGATAGGAGCAGGCCCCCACCCCCTCCCAGCCCGCGAAGGTGACCAGCAGGTTGTCGCCCAGCACCAGCACCAGCATCGAGAAGGCGAACAGGTTGAGGTAGGCGAAGTAGGTCCGGAACCGCTCGTCGCCGGCCATGTAGCCGATCGAGTACAGGTGGATGAGCAGGCCGACGCCGGTGACGAACAGCGCCATGGTGACCGAGAGCGGGTCGGCCAGGAAGCCGGCGTTCACTTCGAGGTCGCCGACCGGCATCCATTCGAACAGGCTCGTCGTCACCAGGCGGTCCTCGGCCGGGCGGCGGAGCAGGTCGGCGAAGGCGGCGACGGAGGCGGCGAAGGCCCCGGCCATGGCCCCGGAGGCCAGCCAGCCGGACCAGCGCCGGGCCCGGCGGCGGCGGTCGATGACCAGGACCGCGAACCCGGCCAGGGGGAAGGCCGGGATCAGCCACACCGACTCGGCCACGACCGCCCCAGCCCCGCTTTAGCCCCTAAGGGCCGACAGGTCGTCGGCGGTGGCCGAGGCCCGGCGCCGGTTGATCGCCACCACCAGGGCCAGGCCCACCACCACCTCCACCGCGGCCACCACCAGCACGAAGAAGACGGCGGCCTGGCCCCCCACGTCGTTGAGGCGGGCGCCGAGGGCCACGAAGGTGACGTTGACCGCGTTGAGCATGAGCTCGACGCACATGAACATCACCAGCGGGTTGCGCCGCACCAGCAGGCCCACCGCGCCGATCACGAACAGGGCCGCGGCCAGCCCCAGATACCAGGCGGTGGTGGGCTCCATCAGGACTCCCCCCCGCCGGAAGCGGGCCGCTCCACCAGGACTCCTTCCCGCCGGACCCGCTCCATCAGGGTTCTTCCCTGGAGTGGCGGCGGGTCAGCACCACCGCCCCCACCACGGCGATGGTCAGCAGCACCGCGGTGGCCTGCACCGCCAGCGCGTACTGGCTGAACAGCACCCGGCCCAGCCGCTCCACGTCGCTGAGGCCGTTGCTGAGGGCCCGCTCCCCCGCCACCTGGTGCTCTCCGGCCAGCTCGCCGGTGGCCACCACGGTGACGGTGAGCAGCACCGCGGCCAGGGCCACCCCCACGATCACGGCCAGCGGCCGCTGGCCGGCGATGGGCTCGACCTCGAGGCGCACCGCCCGGTCCACGCCCAGCAGCATGATGACGAACAGGAACAGGATGACGATGGCCCCGGCGTAGACCACCACCTGCACCGCGGCCAAAAAGTGGGCGTCCTGCAGCACGAACAGCACCGCCGCGCCCAGCAGCGTCTGGATCAGGAACAGGGCCGAGTGGACCGGGTTGCGGCTGCCGACCACCCCGACCGCCCCGGCCAGGATCACCGCCGCCGCGACGATGAACACCGTCGCCTCCATCAGCCGCCGCCCCCTTCGTCGGACGTCGGCTCACCGGCGAGCCCTTCGCCCCCCTCGCCGCCGGCCGGCGGGGCATCGGCGCGGCCATCGGCCGGCGGCTCGTCGGCTCCTTGTTCGTCGTCGGGGGGCTCGGGCGGGCGAACGCCGTAGCCGAGCTCGCCCGACCAGGCCACCGCCCCCGCGTAGCGGCGGTCGCCCGACGGGGAGGTGGCCCGCATCCACCCCGAGGTGTCCTCGTCGTCGCCGTCGCGCCAGTCCTCCCAGTCCAGCTTGCGGGGCCGGCCCTCGTCGTCCACCAGCAGCTCGGCCTTGGTGTAGACGGCGTCGTCGCGGTTGGTGAAGGAGAACTCGAACAGCTTCGACTCGGTGATGGCCTGGGTGGGGCAGGCCTCCACGCACAGGTCGCAGTGGATGCAGCGCAGGTAGTTGATCTCGTACACGTAGCCGTAGCGCTCGCCGGGGGCGGTCGGGTTGCCGGGGTCGTTGTCGGCGCCCCGCACGTAGATGCAGTGGGCCGGGCACACTCCGGCGCACAGCTCGCAGCCGATGCACTTCTCCATCCCGTCGGGGTAGCGGTTCAAGACGTGGCGGCCGTGCAGGCGCTCGGGCTTGGGGCGCTTGGCGTCGGGCTGGCCCGGCTTGGCCCGGCCCCCCCGGTAGTCGGTGGTGACCCGGGGCTTGAAGAGCTGGCGCAGGGTCACCGCGAACCCGTTCAGGTAGCCCATATCAGCCCACCCCCTCCGAGACTCGGCTCCGGGGCCCGCCGTGGTCGGGGCCGCCGTCGCCGGGGTCGAACCGGTCCCCGCCGCGGCAGGCCGAGGCCAGGGCCCCGGCCAGCAGGGCTCCGGCCAGCACGAACCCGGCGACGGTGACCACCGTGACCACCACCAGGTTCCAGCCCCGGTCCCGGCCGGTCTCCAGCGCGGCCAGGAACAGGAACCATCCCAGCGACAGGGGTATGAGCAGCTTCCAGCCCAGGTCCATGAGCTGGTCGTAGCGGAACCGGGGCAGGGTGGCCCGCGCCCACACGAACCCGAACAGGAACACGAACAGCTTCACCGCGAACCAGATCGTCCCCCAGGCCCAGTCGATGGCGCCGATCAGCACCGGACCCGACGGCCCGCCCAAGAACAGGGTGACGATCACGGCCGACATGGTGATGGTGTTCATGAACTCGGCCAGGTAGAACAGGGCGAAGCGTATCGACGAGTACTCGGTGTGGAAGCCGCCGACCAGCTCCTGCTCGGCCTCCACCAAGTCGAAGGGGGGGCGGTTCAGCTCGGCCGTCCCGGCCACCGCGAAGACGACGAAGGGCACGAAGCCGGTGAGCACGATGTTCCACGACGGGATGATCCCGAAGTAGCCCTCCCCGGCCTGGGCCAGCACCATGTCGTGGGTGGACAGCGACCCGGCCATCAGCACCACCGCCGCCACCGACAGGCCCAGGGCCGCCTCGTAGCTGACCATCTGGGCCGAGGCCCTCACCGAGCCGAGCAGCGGGTACTTCGACCCCGACGACCATCCGGCCAGCATCACGCCGTAGACGGCCACCGAGCTCATGGCCAAGAACAGCAGCACCCCCACCGGGGGGTCGGCCACCTGCAGGTAGGTGTCGCGGCCCCACCACCGGACCGCGCCGCCCGAACTCCCGGCGAAGTCGCCGCCCAGCGGCACGATGACGAACACCAAGAAGGCGGGCACCAGCGACAGGTAGGGGGCCAGCTTGAACACGAACCGGTCGGACCGGTCCGGGATCAGGTCCTCCTTGAAGAAGAGCTTGATCCCGTCGGCCAGGGTCTGGAGGATGCCCCACGGCCCGGCGATGGTGGGGCCCATGCGCTGGTGCATCCCGCCGAGGAGCTTGCGCTCGAACCAGATCATCAACATGACCGACACCAGCAGGAAGGCGAAGGCCGCCCCCACCTTCAAGGCGACGATGAGAACCTCGGGCCACCCGACGGGGCCGGACAGGAGCGGGTCGGCGGCCAGGATCACCGGGCCTCCCCGGGGGCCGGGCCGGCGGCCGGGATCGCCAAGGCGGAGCGAAGCGGGCCGGCGGCCGGGATCACCGGGCCTCCACCGTCACCTCGGTGACGGGCGAGCCCGCCTCGATCAGGGCGTTGGCCGGCGCGCCCGGCGCCAGCCACTCCACCGCCACCGCCCCCGGCGGCACCCCCTCGTCCACCACCAGGGGGGCGTCGATGTGGCCCCGGGCGGAGGAGACCCTCACCGTCGCCGAGGGCTGGGCGTCGATGCGGAACAGGGCGGCCGGATTGACGCGGGCTTCGGGCCCCCGGGCCAGGCCCCGGCTGGACGGGCAGTGGCGCAGCATCACCCCGTCGTCGTACATGGCCCTGGTGGCCACCAGCCGCAGCTCCCGGCTGCCCGGCGGGAACGGCGCCTCTATGGCCGGGACCGGGATCTGGGTCCCGGCCAGCACCACCCCTTCCACCGGCGAGGCGGCCAGGGCCTCTTCGGTCAGGGCCCGGTGCAGCTCCGACGCCTCGGCCATCTCGGAGCGGATCTCGGCGAGGGAGGCGAAGCCGAGGTCGGCGCCCAGGCGGCGGGCCAGGTCGGCCGCGATCATCCAGTCGGCCCGGGCGGTGCCGGGGGGGGTGACCTTCTGGGCCATGGGGCTGACCCGGCCCTCGATGTTGGTGAAGGCGCCCTCGGTCTCGGTGGGTCCGGCCGCGGCCAGCACCACGTCGGCGGCCCGGGCGGCCGAGTCGTTGACGAACAGATCGACCGCGATCACCGTCGCCGCCCCCTCCAGGGCGTTGCCGGCCGCGGCCCGGTCGCAGAAGTCGTTGAGGGGGTCGGCGCCCAGCAGCACCAGCACGTCGATCTCCCCCACCGACGCGGCCTTCAGCGCGGCCCGGGCGTCCAGGCCGGGCCGGGCCGGCACCCGGGGCCATATCTGAGCCAGGCGGTCGGCGGCGTCGGCCAGGAGGGCCCGGCCCGGGGCCAGGCCCGGGGCCAGGCCGGCGTCGAGGGCGCCGTTGACGTTGCCCCGGCGCAGCACGGGCAGGAACCGAACCGAGCCCCGCTCGGCCAGCAGCGCCGCGGCGGCCGCCACCGAATCGGCCGCCTCGGCCAGAGACCCCCGGCCCAGCACCACGGTGATCTCGCCGTCGAGGGCGGCCGCGGCCGCGGCGATGGCGGCCCGGTCGCAGCCGGCCGCCCCGCCGTCGGCCGACCCGGCCGCGGCCGCGGCCAGAAGCGCCCGCACCAGCTCGGCCGTCTCGCCGGGGCGGGGGTGCAGCGAATGGGCGGCCAGAGCGGACAGGCCAGTGGCCCGGGGGGATATCTCGATCAGGACAGCCCCGTCCCGGGCCGCGGCGTGGCGCAGGCGCAGGTACAGCGACCCCAGCTCCTCCTTGGGGTCGCCGGCCAGCAGCACGATCACCCCGCCGGGGCGGCAGGCCTCGTCGATGGTGGCCCGGGGCAGGCTCAGCACCAGCTCGGGGGGCAGGCCGTCGTCGAGCTGGGCGTCGACGTTGTCGGTGCCGATCACCCCTTTGGCCAGCTTGGCCCAGGCGTACTGGGACTCGTTGGTGAGCCGGGCCCCGCCCAGCACGGCCACCCGCTCGGCCGGGGCCCGGCCCAGGGCCTCGGCGGCCCGGGCGGCGGCGTCGGCCCAGCTCGCCGGGCGCAGGCCGCCGCCGCTGTCGCGGACCAGCGGGCCGGTGAGCCGGCCGTCGCTGTCGAGGGCCTCGAACGCGAACCGCTCCTTGTCGGTCAGCCAGCCCCAGTTGACCTCATCGGCGTCCACTCCCTGCACCCGCAGCACCCGGTTGCGGGAGGACTGCACGCTCACCCGGGCCCCCACCGAGTCCACCCAGGCGGTGGACACCGCCTCGGTCAGGTCCCAGGGCCGGGCCTTGAAGCGGTAGGGATCGGCGGTGAGGGCCCCCACCGGGCAGATCTGCACGGTGTTGCCCGAGAAGTAGGAGGCGAAGGGCTCGCCGGCGAAGGTGTTGACCTCGGTGGCCCCTCCCCGGCCCATGAAGGAGATCAGCGGGTCGCCGGCCACTTCGTCGGCGAAGCGGGTGCAGCGGTCGCACAGGATGCAGCGCTCCCGGTCGAGGTGGACGGTGGCGCTGATGGCGATGGGCTTCTCGAAGTGCCGCTTCTCCTCCACGAACCGGCTCTCGCCGGGCCCGTAGGACATGGTCTGGTCCTGGAGGGGGCACTCGCCCCCCTTGTCGCACACCGGGCAGTCCAGGGGGTGGTTGATGAGCAGGAACTCCAGCACCCCGTTCTGGGCCTTGACCGCGGCGGCCGATTCGGTCTCGACGGCCATGTTCTCGGCCACCGTCACCATGCACGACGGCTGCAGGGAGGGGCCCCGGCCGGTGTCCACCGTGACCAAACACATCCGGCACATGCCCACCGAGGTCATCCGGGGGTGGTAGCAAAAGCGGGGGATGTACACGCCGTTGCGCTCGCAGGCCTCGATCAGCAGCTCGCCGGGCTCGGCCGCCATCGCCGCGCCGTCGACGGTGATCTCCACCGCGGGGGCCTCGCCCGCTTCGGCGGTCATGACGCGGCCCCCGCGCCGGTGACGGCCACGGACCCGGCGACGGTGACGGTCACGGACCCGGCGGCGGACTGGGCGGTCATGACGCAGCCTGCACGGGGATGACGTCCCGGCGGGTGATCCGGGCCTCGTACTCGGAGCGGAACCGGCGGATGGTGGACACCACCGGCGCGGCGGCCGAGGGCCCCAGGGGGCAGATGGTGGTCTGGCGGGGCGGGAACGGCACGGCGGCCAGGCCCCGGGCCTCGTCGGAGGCCGCCGGGTAGGGGCCGGGGCTGATGTTGTCGGACACGTCGAGGAGCAGGTCGATGTCGGAGGGCCGGCCCCGGCCGTCGGCTATCCGCTGCAGGATCCGCTCCAGCCAGGTGGTGCCCTCCCGGCAGGGGGTGCATTTGCCGCAGGACTCCCGGGCGAAGAAGCGCACTAGGCGCAGGGCGGCGTCCACCGCGTCGGTGGTCTCGTCCATCACCACCACCGCCCCCGAGCCCAGCATCGACCCGGCCTCGCCCACCGGCTTGGCCTCCAGCGGCAGGTCGAGGTGCTCGGGGAAGAACCAGGGGGCCGAGCCCCCGCCGGGGATGAACGTCTTCAGCTCCCGGCCCTCCCGGATCCCCCGGGCGAAGTTGTCGCCGTAGAGCAGCTCCCGGAAGGTGGTGATCCCGTGCTCCACCTCGTACACGCCGGGCCGCCGCACGTGGCCCGACACCGCGAACATCCGGGTGCCGGGCGAGGACTCCGAGCCGCAGCCGCGGTAGGCGTCGGCCCCGTTGGCCATGATCCAGCCCAGGTTGGAGAGGGTCTCGACGTTGTTGACGATGGTGGGCTGGCCATAGAGGCCGATCGCGGCCGGGAAGTACGGGGGCTTGAGCCGGGGCATGCCCCGGTTCCCCTCCAGGCTCTCTATGAGCGCGGTCTCCTCGCCGACGATGTAGGCCCCCGCGCCCCAGGTGAGCACCACGTCCACGGAGAAGTCGGCGCCGCAGATCTCCCGGCCGGCGTAGCCGGCCGCGTAGGCCTCGTTGAGGGCGGCGGCGATGCGCTCCTGGGCCAGGGCCATCTCGCCCCGCACGTACAAAAAGCACTGCGACAGCCCCAGGGCGTAGCAGGCGATCAGGCAGCCCTCGATGAGCTGGTGGGGGTCGCGCTCCATCAGCAGCCGGTCCTTGTAGGTGCCGGGCTCGCTCTCGTCGCCGTTGACCACCAGGTAGTAGGGGCGCCGCCCGGGGGGCAGGAACCCCCACTTCACCCCGGCCGGGAACCCGGCCCCGCCCCGGCCCAGCAGAATGGCGTCTCGGACCTCCTGGTGGACGGCGGCCGGGGTCGTCTCCAGGGCCCGGCGCAGGCCCGCATACCCGCCGGTGGCCTCGAAGCGGGCCAGCGTGTAGGAGTCCTCGTGGCCGAACCGCCCGGTGACGATCTTGGGGCCCTCGTTGGCGACATAGCCGGGGGCGTGGTCCACGTAGCCGTCGGCGGCCATCAGCCCGTCTCCTCGGCGGCGGCCATCCACGCCGGGGCGGCCCGGGCCTGCTCGGGGGGGACGATCCCGGCCATCCGGTCCTCGGGGATCTCCTGGCGGACCCGGGCCAGGATGCCGTGGGGGGGGATGTCGGTCTCGGCAGCCCGCAGGGCGGCCACCAGCTCGTCGAAGTCGTCGGGAGTGACCCGGAGCCGGTAGCGGTAGTTCACCGCCAGGCAGGGGGCCTCGGTGCAGGCGGCCATGCACTCCACCGTCTCGAGGGTGAACATCCCGTCGTCGGTGGTGCCGCCCGGCTTCACCCCCAGGGCCGCGGAGGCGTGGGCCACCAGATCGTCGGCGCCCAGCAGGGCGCAGGAGATGTTGGTGCAGACGTTCACCAGGTAGCGGCCCACCCGGTGGAACTTGAACATCTCGTAGAAGGTGGCGGTGCCCGCCGCCTCGGCCGGGGTGATCCCGACCAGCTCGGCCACGTGGCGCACGGCCTCGTCGGTCAGGTGGCCGTCCTGGGACTGGGCCAGGTGCAGCAGCGGGATCAGGGCCGACTTCGGGCGCGGGTACAGGGCGATGATCCGCCGGGCCCGGGCCTCATTGTCAGCCGTGAGGCGGCTCAACGGTCCACCTCGCCCATGATGGGATCGATGGAGGAGATGATGGCCACCCCGTCGGCGATCAGGCCCCCCTCCATCAGATGGGGCAGGCACTGGAGGTTGACGAAGCTGGGGGCCCGCACGTGCAGCCGGTACGGCTTGGCCCCGCCGTCGCTCACCAGGTACACCCCCAGCTCGCCCCGGGGCGACTCCACCGCGGCGTACACCTCGCCGGCCGGGACCTTGAACCCCTCGGTGAAGATCTTGAAGTGGTGGATGAGCGCCTCCATCGACTGGTCGATGCGGGCCCGGGGCGGGGGGGTGACCTTCTTGTCCTGCACCCGGTAGTCGCCGGGCGGCATGGCCTCCAGGATCTGGCCCACCAGCCTCAGCGACTCCCGGATCTCGTTGAGGCGCACCGCGTAGCGGTCGTAGCAGTCGCCGTAGGCCCCGACGATCACGTCGAAGTCCACCCGGTCGTAGAACAGGTAGGGCTCGGTGCGGCGCAGGTCCCAGGGCAGGCCGGCCGCCCGCAGCAGCGGCCCGGTGGCCCCCAGGGCCACCGCCTCGGCCGCCGAGATCGCCCCCACGCCCTGGAGCCGCTCCCGCCAGATGGGCTGGCCGGTGAGCAGGGTGTCGTACTCGTCAAGGCGGGGGGGGATGGCCTCCAGCAGCCCGAGCACGTCGTCGCGCCAGCCGGCGGGCAGGTCGGCGGCCACCCCGCCGGGCCGGATGTAGTTGTGGTTCATCCGCAGCCCGGTGACCTTCTCGAAGAAGCGCAGCACCTCCTCGCGCTCGCGCCAGCCGTAGATCATCATCGACACCGCGCCCAGGTCCATGCCGTTGGTGGCCATGAACAGCAGGTGCGAGCTCACCCGGTTGAGCTCGCACATGAGCATCCGGATCCACACGGCCCGCTCGGGGACCTCCACCTCCAGCAGCCTCTCGGCGGCCAGCGAGAAGGCCAGCTCGGTGAACAGCGGGGAGGCGTAGTCCATGCGGGTGACGTTGGTGCCGCCCTGGAGGTAGGTGAGCTCCTCGCCGGTCTTCTCCATGCCGGTGTGCAGGTAGCCGATCACCGGCTTGGACCGCAGCACCGTCTCGCCCTCCAGTTCCAGCATGAGCCGCAGCACGCCGTGGGTGGACGGGTGGGACGGCCCCATGTTCAACAGCACCCGCTCGCCGCCGCCGGGGCCGTCGCTCTCGTCGAGGCTCTCGGCGTCGCCGGGACCGTCGCTCTCGTCGAGGCTCTCGCCGGAATCGGCACTGCCGGGACCGTCGTCGGAGTCGGGCCCGTCGCCCTCGGCGCTGGGGGCGGACTCGCCGCCGGAGTCGGGGCGGCCGCCGATGCGGGCCGCCTCGGCTTCGGACATCCGCAGCACGGCGGAGGGCTCTCGGCGGCGGACCCGCTCGGCCGCGGCCGGGTCGGCGAGGTCGGCGAAGTCCCAGTCGGCCGCGGGCTCGGCGCCGGGGCCGGAGGCCGGGGGGGCGGGGGTGTCGGTGACGCTCACGGCGGGCTCAGCGGACGTTGGAGGCGGCCTTGAACTGCACCGGGATCCGGCCGGTGTCGTAGTCCTTGCGCAGCGGGTGGCCCACCCAGTCCTCGGGCATGAGGATGCGGGTCGGGTCGGGATGGCCCTTGAAGGAGATGCCGAACATGTCGTGTACCTCCCGCTCCAGGTTCTCGGCGCCGGGCCACAGGTCGAACAGGGTGGACAGGACGGGGTCGGCGGCGGGAACCTGGACCCGCAGCCGCAGCCGCCGGCCGTCCCGGTGCGACAGCAGGTTGGCCACCACCTCGAACCGCTCGGGGTCGATGCCGGGGGGGAGGCGGCGGGGGGCGGCGTAGGCGAGGTAGTCGACGGCGGTGAGGTCCGCCAACTGGTCGAATCCGTCGTCGCGGGCGGCGGCGGCCGCCTCCAGCCAGCGGTCCCGGGCCGGGTGGATCACCTCTTGGCCGGCCGAGACGGCTAGGGCCGCGCCGTAGCGGGCCGGGATCGGCGCCGACCCGGACCCGGCCGTCTCGGCGGCGCCGCTCACCGGCGGCCGACCATGGCCGCCGCGGTCTGGCCGTCGCGCTGGCTGACGGCCAGGCCCGCGCCGGCGCCGCGGGCCGACCGGCGGGCCGTCACCTCGCCGGTCATGATCTTGTCGTGGAGGGTGAAGATGGCGTGCATCAGGGTCTCGGGGCCGGGCGGGCAGCCCGGCGCGTACACGTCCACGGGCACGACCTGGTCGACGCCCTGCACGATGGCGTAGTTGTTGAACATGCCGCCGCTGGAGGCGCACACCCCCATCGATATGACCCACTTGGGCTCCATCATCTGGTCGTAGATCTGGCGGAGCACCGGGGCCATCTTCTGCGACACCCGGCCGGCCACGATCATCAGGTCGGCCTGGCGGGGCGAGGCCCGGAACACCTCCATGCCGTAGCGGGCCAGGTCGTAGTGGGCCGCGCCGGTGGCCATCATCTCGATGGCGCAGCAGGCCAGGCCGAAGGTGGCGGGCCAGCAGCTCCGGGCCCGGGCCCACTTGACCAGGGCTTCGAGCCGGCCGGTGACGAAGTTGTGCTCGAGCCCCTCCAGCCCCTGGCCCCGGACGTCGGCGATCAGGCCCATCAGGCCGCCCCGCCCAAACGCCGGCGCGCCGCCGCCATCAGGCCGCCTCCGGGGCGCCGGCGCGCCGCCGCCGTTGCCATCAGGCCGCCCCGCCCCCCGGAGCGGCCGGGCGGCGGCCCTCCAGTCCCACCCGGCGGACGGTGGAGGCGCTGGTGCGCTCGGCCGAGACCGCGTCGGGGCGGGCCGGGGCCCGGCGGCCGGGGCCCCATTCGAGCGCGCCCGCGCCGATCAGGTACACGAACGACTCGAACACCGCGAAGGTGAAGATCATCACCATCACCAGCCCGAACAGCCCCAGCCCGCCCCGGGCCACCGCGTAGGGGTAGAACAGGATGATCTCGATGTCGAAGACGATGAAGATCATGGCCACCAGGAAGAACCGGACCGGGAAGCGCTCCGGGGTGTCGCGGGCGGGCACGATGCCGCACTCGTAGGGCTCCAGCTTGGGCGCCGTCGGGCGGCGGGGGGCCAGCAGCCCCGACGCCAAGAAGCTGCCCGCCGCGAACACCGCGGCCAGCGCGCCCAGCGCCAGCAGGGGCAGATACTGACCCAGCACCGGCTAGATCCCCTCCGCCTCAGCCGGTGGGCCGACGGCCCCGGCCGGCCAGCGTTCCCCCAGCACCGGTTTACGCCTTGGCCGCCTCGAAGGCGGCCCGCTGCTGCCACACCAGCTTGTCCCGCTCGTGCAGGAACAGGCACAGGGCGGCGAAGACGGCCAGCGAGCCCAGGGTCACCAGCGCGGGCTTGAGCCGGAGGTTGCCCAGGTCGCGGACCATTATCACCGAGATCACCGGCTTGGCCGGGTCCACCACCGGCCGGGGGGGCGCCTGGCCCGGAATCGTCGGCTGCTCGACCACCTCCTGCACCTGCACCACGCCGTAGCGGGTGGGGTGGGTGAGGGTGAGGGCGGACCGGATCTGGGTCCAGATCCGGTCGAGCCGGCTCGGGTCCTCGGGCAGGGGCCGCTTGCCGCCGGTGGTGTAGGCGTCGAGGACCTTGAACTGGTTCTGGAGGGTGAAGGCGATGTCGGGGCTGTCGATCAAAAAGGCGATGGCCGAGGCCTGGGCCTCCCCGGCCTCGGCGGTGGACAGCAGCTCCCACTGGCCGAAGCGAAGGGCCCCGGCCGCCACGGCCTCGTCGATCAGGCCGGGGGAGACGGCGGCCAGCTCCGACAGGGTGGTGTCCTGGTTGCGGGCCAGCTCGGAGGCGACCAGCTCGGCGATCTCGGCCTCGGTGAGCCCCTCGGTCTGGTCGGCGCCGAGGGTGTCGCGGGTGACTTCGCCGAACTCGGCCCGGGCCGTCTCGTCGCCGGAGGCGACCACCAGCTCGAAGGCGGTGGGCAGGGTGTCGGGGTTGGGCAGGCCGGTGGCCTCGTCGAGGGCGGCCGCGCCGAGGTCGCCGACGTTGATCTCCTGCAGCCTCCAGGTGGGGGTGTCGCCGGCCCAGCCGATGCCGTAGATCCACCACACCGCGGCCATGATGACCATCCAGCCGAAGAAGCCGGTGAGGGCGATCAGGGAGCCGAGCCGGGTCCCGGTGTTGGTCACCAGCAGCAGCCACACCGAGCCCATCAGCACCACCACCCCGGCGAACACGGCCATGAAGCCCCTGATCTCGGGGTCCCAGGCCAGGCCGGCGATGATGTCGAGCGAGTCCATCACCAGGCCCTCTCGCGGGGGGCGCCGGGGGCCGTCACAGGTTCCTCTCGAAGGCCACGATGGCGTCTATCTGGTCCTGGGTCAGCGTGGGCGGGTAGGTGACCCCCAGGTCGTCGTCGGTGCGGGGGCCGAAGCCGGGCATCTGCCCGTTGCCGCCGGCGCCGCCCCGGCCGTAGGTCGCGCCGACGCTCTGGCCATTGGTGATGAAGTCGGAGTGCTCGGAGGCCGACTCGAACTGGTCGAGGACGCTGCCGCCGGTCAGGTTGGGGCCGAAGAACCCGCCCCCGTCGACATAGGCCTCCAGGATCGGCCCGGGGTGGCCGTCGATGCTGTCGTCGCCGTCGGTGGTGGCGTCGAAGGACCATCCGTAGGTGTGGCAGCGGGCGCAGCTATAGGTGCCGCCCGCGGCCGGGTTGTTGAACAGGATCCCGCCGTACTCCAGGTACAGCTCGTGGCCCTCGACCTCGCCGGCCGAGAGCAGCTCCAGGCCGGCCCGGCGGATGGCGTCGTCGTCGCCGGCCAGGGATCCGTCGGCGGCCAGAGCGGCCGAGCGGGCCCTCTCCACCACCGCGGCCACGGCGGCCAGCCAGTCGTCGACCGCCGCGTCGGAGGAGTCCCGGCCGGCGTCGGCCAGGTGGCGGGCCACCCCGTCTCGGACTCCGGTGTCGACGATGTCGCGGATCTCCGAGGCCGGTATCTGGATGCGGCGCAGATAGCGGATCAGGTATTCGACCTGCTGCTCGGTGAGGGGGCCGCCGCCGGGGGTGCCCCAGGCCGGCATGACGTTGTTGCGGCCGTAGTTGAGGACGTGGCGGACCTCGTCCTCGCTGTGGCGGGACAGCACGGTGTTGAGGGCGGGGGCGCTCCAGGCCACCACGGCCACGAACTCGCCGTCGCTGTCGGTGATGGTGAAGGGGGCGGACCCGCCCGCGCCCTCGGCGCCGTGGCAGGACTGGCAGTCGGAGCCCTCCTCGTACAGCTCGCCGCCCCGGTCGGCGAAGATCCGGTCGCGGTCGTCGATCAGGCCCTGCTGGCGGCCGGGCTCGCCCAGCCAGTACAGCGGGAGCCCCACGCCGATGATGGCCAGCAGGATGAAGCCAGCCCCCAGCGACCGGTCGAGCTTGGCCCCCTCCAGCTCGGAGTCCTCCAGGTAGGGCTTGCGGTTGGCGGCCAGCTCTATCTCGCTGCCGGCCTCGGACTTGGCCGAGCGGGTGTTGGCGATCAGGTAGAGGACGAACCCGGCGAAGACGACGACCAGGATGACCAGGCCGATGGTCCGCTGGGTGGAGGCGGCTAGGAGCATGGGCGGCGGGTTCCTGGCGGCATCGGGGCGCGGGCCGCTAGTGGGTGGCCTGGCCTATGCAGGCCGGCCCCTCGGCTTCCTGGCCGGTGGTGTTGGTGCCGATGGGCGGGCCCTGGATGATGGTGCCGGTGTCGACGGTGAGGGACCCGTCGGCGCCGACCTCCACGGCGAAGCGGTCCATGCCCCGGGGGGCGGGGCCGCCCCGCTTCTCCCCCACCTGGTTGTACTTGGACCCGTGGCACGGGCACTCGAACCACTGCGACGTGACGCAGTTGGGCACCCGGCAGCCGAGATGGGGGCACTTCTGGTAGAGGGCGACGATGCCGCCGGACAGGCCCAGGTCGTGGCCCGCGGCCATGCCCGACAGCTCGGGCCCCGAGTAAGCCTCCCGGGCCTTCTCCACCGCCCCGTTGGGGTACTCGGTGAGCCACATTCGGCCCTCGGGCTTGTACAGGAAGCCCTGGTTGTCCCGGATCTCGGTGAGCAGGTCGCTGATCAGGCCGACCTTGATCTTGGAGCCGAAGCCGCTGGCGCCCTGGGGCCACAGGAAGGCGATGCAGGCCACGCCGAACCCGGTGATGCTCATCCCCATCAGGCCGACGATGGTGCGGTTGAAGAACTGCCGGCGGCTGACGCCGATGGTCTCGGGGTCGGGGGGGACGTAGGGGGCCGGGGGCGGGGCCGCCGCGGCCCGCTCCAGGGCGGCGCCGGTCCGGCTCTGGCGGGCCGCCTTCTCCACTTGGCGGCCCGACGGGGCCTCCTCGTCGTCCAGGACCGGCGAGGCGCGGTCGCGGTCCCGGGTCTCCCGCGACACCATGCCGATGGCGGCGCTGGACTGGCGGCGGCGGGCCGCGGCCAGCACGGCCACGACGGCCAGCACGATCAGGGCGGCCAGGGCGACGTAGATCATGGGCGGCCCTCCCAGGTCGCAGCGGGCATCGCATCACGGGCGGCCGTCACGATGCCGACGGGCATTGCATCAGGGGCGGCCGTCACGGCTTGAGCGGTCATCGCATCACGGGCGGGCATCACGGCGCGAACGGGCATCACAGCTCGAAGAAGAGGCCGGCTTGCCACGGGAAGACGAAGTTGAAGCCCGGGCCCCGGAAGAAGGAGCCGATCATCACCAGCACCGCCCAGAACATGAGGTGGACGGTCATGAGGCTGATGGCGAACTTGCGGTCCTCGGGCCGGTGCGACGGGTTCTTGTCGATGTAGGGGGCCAGCATCAGCAGGAAGAGGCCGATCCCGGGGATGGTCACGCCCGCCACCATGGGGTGGAACATGGTGAGCAGCTCCTGGAGTCCCAGGAAGTACCAGGGGGCCTTGGACGGGTTGGGGGTCTGGTTGAAGTTGGCCAGCTCCAGCAGGGGGGCGTTGACGAAGATCGAGAACAGCAGGGTGAAGGCGGTGATGAACAGGCAGGCCACGAACTCCGCCACCAGCAGGTGGGGCCACACGTGGACCTTGTCCATGGGCTTGGCCTTGGTGTCCTGGATGGAGCCCGACTTGACCACGGTGAGCAGGCGCTGGGTGTGGCCGCCGGGGCCGGCCGCCACCGGGGGCGGGGCCGCGGCCGGCGGGTCGGCCACCGCCACCGTGCCGCCCGAGTCGTCGGCGCCAGCGGGGGCTTCGCCTTCGCCCGTGGCCGCCCGGGCCGCCCGGGACCGCTCCAGCAGGTGGGCCGGGATCTTGGCCGCCGCCTCGGGCTCGGCCGCCCCGCCCGGCGCCGTCGCCTGAGCGCCGCCGCCCGCCTTGGCCGCCTCCGCCTTGGCCCGGGCCTCCTCGGCCCGCCGGCGCAGATGCTCGGGTACTTCCACCATCGTCCTGCTCTCCCGTTCTACAGCGGACCCGAGATCCCGCCGTCCTTGCGGACCCGCCAGAAGTGGATGGCCATGAAGATCACGATCACGAACGGCAGCATCAGGACGTGCAGCACGTACCAGCGCAGCAGGGTGTCGGTCCCGATCTCCACCCCGCCCAGCAGCACGAACCGCACTTGATCGCCGAACACGGGCGTGTACCCCATCATGTTCGTGCCCACCGTCACCGCCCACAGCGCCAACTGGTCCCAGGGCAGCAGGTAGCCGGTGAACGACAGCAGCAGGGTGAGCGTCAGCAGGATCACGCCGATCACCCAGTTGAACTCCCGGGGGGGCTTGTAGGCCCCGTGGTAGAAGACCCTGGACATGTGCAGGAACACGGTGATCACCATGAGGTGGGCCCCCCACCGGTGCATGTTGCGGACCAGCAGACCGAAGGTGACGGAGGTCTCCAGGGTGTAGATGTCGTCCCAGGCCTGGGCGGCGGTGGGCCGGTAGAAGAACATCAAGAAGATGCCGGTGACAGTGAGCAGGATGAACAGGAAGAAGCTGAGCCCGCCCAGGCACAGGGTGTAGCTGACCTTCACCGCGTGGCGCTTCACCTTCACCGGGTGCAGGTGGTACACCACGCTGTTCATCACCACATAGGACCGGTTGCGGGGGCTGTCGGTGTAGCCCTTGCGGAAGATGGAGCCGGGCCTGAAGATCGAGTTCCAGGCCTGCGAGCCCTGGATCTGGTCGCCGAGGCGGCCGAGGTGGTCGCCCAGGCGCTCGGAGAGCGGCTTCTTCTGCTCGTCGGTTTCGGGTGCCATCGGTGGCCGGTTCCTCCGGAGGTCCTCAGATAGGGCTCAGCCCAGGCGCATGCCGTAGCCGTAGCCGTAGGTGTTGGTCCGCTGGTGGGGGTCGCCGTCGGGCGGCGGGTCGCCCACCTTGCCCAGGATGATCACGCCGGTGGGGCACCGGTCGACGCACAGCGCGCACCGGGTACACACGTCGTCGTCGATGGTGAAGATCACGTGGTCGCTGGGATCGGTCCCGGGCTGCTCGGTGCCGATGGCCGCGTCTATGGCGTCGGGGGACACCATGAAGATGCACTTCCACGGGCAGATGTCGACGCAGCCCTCGCACATGATGCACTCGGACTGGTCGATGTGGATGAACTGCTTGGGCTTGACCGCCTGCGAGAGCCAGGCCCCGTCCACCTCTTGGAGCACGTAGTCGTCGCGGAACTCCGGCATGGGGGGATTGGCGTCGGTGGTGGTCACGCCCCGGCCCCTTCCTGTCCCTCCCGCACCAGGGGCCGCCCGAAGCTGGAGCGCTCGACCGGCTTGGGGGCGTCGGGGCGGCCCCGCTTCTGCACCATCGACCACAGGGCCACGTTGCCGCCGATGGCGGCCCCGTAGATGAGCACGGCGACGAGGTCCCGTATCACCACGTAGGTGATGGTGAAGGGGAAGCTGCCGCCCTGGGCCTGGGCCCGCAGGATGCCGCCGGGCCCGACGAAGAGCTTGTCGGAGCGCCAGTTGAGCTCGTTGTCGGCCCACGTCAGCCACTGGTGGGGGACGACGCCGTAGGCCCAGAACATCAAGAAGAACACCACCATGGCCCCGAACATGGCCTCGCCCCAGCTCACCGGGGTCCCCGGCGCCCGGCCCTTCATGTAGCGCATCACGCCGCCGGTGACTGCGACCGTGACGATGACAGAGAGGGTGAAGGCAACCACCAGCGCTCCTGGCCACTTCCTGAACGGTCGCGAGTGTAACCCCGGCGGTCGGGCCTCCGGGAACAGCCCCGGTTTCTACCAGCCGCCCGGCCCGGCGCCACCACCCGGCCCCACGTCGCCCGCCGCCGCCCGGTTGGCTCGACCGGCCCGCGCCGCAACCCGCCGCCGCCGACCGGCCCGACTGAACCGGCGCCACAGCCCAGCTCGCCGGCCGCCCGACCGGCCCCGGTCCGCAACCCGGCGGCGCCTATGCGTGTTCAGCTTGGCCGGATCGGCCACACTGGCTCTATCGTGGCGCGCCGGTTGGGCGCGCCCGCGCCCGGACCGAATCCCGAACCCGCCGGAGACACGCTGGTGATCGAGGTACCCGAGCATCTGCTTGCCCGCTCCCGCCAACGCCGGGCCGAACTCACCGGCGACGGCGGCGGAGAGGACGCGGCCCCCGCCCCCGCCGCCTCTCCCCAACCGGCCGCCTCCCAGCCAGCGGGCCCGGCCGCCGCGCCGGCCCCCGCTCCGGCGCCAGCCGTCCCCGAACCGGCCGCGCCCGAGCCGGTGCCCCCCTACGTCGAGGCGGCCCAGCGCCGCAAGAAGATGCCGGTGTGGGCCGCCTCGGTGATGGTGTTCCTGCCCATATGGGCCATCTTCTACGTGGGCACCCTGGAGCCGCCGGCCAGCGACGAGCTGGTCCTGATCGAGAACGGCGCGGACGCCTACAGCAACTGCGCCTCCTGCCACGGGGCCGACGGGAGCGGGTCGGCCACCGGCCGCCAGCTCAACGACGGCGAGCTGCTGCTCACCTTCCCGGCCAGCGAGACCTTCGACGGCCTGGCCCAGCACCTGTCGTGGGTGTATCTGGGGACCCAGGGCACCCGCGGCCTGGGGCTCGACTCCTACGGCGACCCCGACCGGCCCGGCGGGGCCCGGGTGGCCGGCAGCTTCGCCAACGGCATGAGCGGATTCGCCAACCTGGGCATGGCCGACATGGCCTCGGTGGTGTTCTACGAGCGGGTGACCCACGGCGGGCTGGACCCGGAGCTGGCCGCGCTGGAGGAGGAGATGCTGCTGGCCCTGGTCTCCGACAGCCCGATCCCCGAGACGGGCTCTCCGGCCGAGTTCGGGGAGCTGCTGGCCGCCTCGGCCGAGCTTCACGGCGTCGGGGCGGCCGAGGAGTAGAGCCGGGCGCGGATGAGGGCGGCGCTGGTGAGCCGGGACCGTTCCCCCGAGTGATGAGGGCGGCCCTCCCGAACCGAAACCGCTTCCCCGCTGCCATGAGTTCTGAAGGCGGCTGAGTCATGGGCCCGTCGGCGGACATCTCGGCCGCCCCCGAGTGGCGGGCCCTGGCCGATCATTGCGACGAGATGGCCCCGGTCCATCTCCGCGATCTGTTCGCGGCCGACCCGGGCCGAGCCGACCGCTTCACCGCCTCTGTCGGCGACTTGGTCGTGGACTGGTCCCGGCAGCGGGTCACCGACCGCACCATGGAGCTGCTCGTGGCCCTGGCCCGCCGGGCCGGGGTGGTCGAGCGGATGGAGGCCATGGTCGGCGGGGCGCCGGTCAACGCCACCGAGGGCCGGGCCGCGCTCCACACCGCCCTGCGGGCCGAGCCCGGACCGGCCGCGTCCGAGAGGTCCGGCGGAGGCGCCGCCGTCGGTGACGGGGTGCGGCGGGAGCTGCGGCGTATGGCGGCCCTGGCCGATGGGATCCGGTCCGGCCGCAGACTGGGGGCCGCGGGCCGGCCCATAACCGCGGTGGTCAACCTCGGCATCGGGGGATCGGACCTGGGCCCGAGGATGGCCTTTGAGGCTCTGGCCGCCTATCACCACGACCGGGTCCGGTGCCGGTTCGCGTCCAACGTGGACGGGTCCGACCTGACCGCGGCCCTGTCCGGCCTGGACCCGGCCGAGACCCTGTTCATCGTGGCGTCCAAGTCGTTCGCCACCGTCGAGACGCTGGCCAACGCGGCAGCGGCCCGGGCCTGGATCGCCGCCGCGCTGGGCGAAGGCGCAGTGGCCGATCACTTCGCCGCCGCCACCGCGGCCCCCGAGGCCGCCGTCGCCTTCGGGATCGACCCGGCCGCGGTCTTGAGGCTGTGGGACTGGGTGGGGGGCCGCTTCTCGCTGTGCTCGGCCGCCGCCGCGGTGCTGATGATCGCCATCGGCCCGGAGCGGTTCACGGAGATGCTGGCCGGGTTCCGGGCGGTGGACGAGCACCTGACCGGCCGGCCCGCTGCCGACAACCTGCCGATGCTGCTGGGGCTGGTGGCGGTGTGGAACCGCAACTTCTGGGGCTTCGGCACCCGGGCGGTGCTCCCCTACTCCAGTCGGCTGAGGCTGCTGCCCGCCTACCTGCAGCAGCTCGACATGGAGTCCAACGGCAAGCAGACGCGCCTCGACGGCTCGCCGGCAGGCTGCAAGACGGGGCCGGTGGTGTGGGGCGGGGCCGGGACCGACGGCCAGCACTCGTTTCACCAGTGGCTGCACCAGGGCGCCGACATCGCGCCCGCCGACTTCATCGTGTTCGCCGAGCCCGACGACGACCTGGCCGGCCGCCCGGGCCTGGACCGCTCAACCTTGGACCGCCACCACGACCTGCTGGCCGCCAACTGCCTGGCCCAGGCCGAGGCCCTGGCCTTCGGCAGCGGCGCCGAGGGCGGCGGGATTGGGGACGACGGCGACGGCACCAGAGACGACAGCGATGACGGGGACGGGTCGGACCCGCATGGGCGTTGCGCCGGCAACCGGCCCTCGACGGTGATCCTGGCCCCCCGGCTGACCCCGTCGGTGCTGGGCCAGGTCGCAGCCCTCTACGAGCACCAGGTGGCGGTCCAGGGCGCGGTCTGGGGGATCAACAGCTTCGACCAGCCCGGCGTGGAGCTGGGCAAGCGGCTGGCCGGCCCCATCGCCGCCGAGCTGTCCTCGCCGGACCCCCCGGCGCTGGGCCACGACGCCGCCACCAACGCCCTCATCCGCCGATACCGCCGCCTGCGAAACCGCCCCTGCTAACCGACCGACCCTCCCCTCTCTCTCTCTCTCTGGTTTTCTGAGCAAAAACCCGCGGTATAGGGCAATTCGATGCTCAGAAAAACCAGATCAGATCAGTTTCCACCAGGGGACGGCCAAGACCTCGGAGGTCAGCCAGTCGATCTGATCGCCGCAGTGGACCAGCAGGCCGGGGAGCGAGCGGTCGCCGTACTCCCGTCGGAAGGTGCGCAGGTGGGCGCCGTGGCCGATTCGGGGGTTCGCCGTCGTGTTGATCTCAACGGGGAGCAGCCGCCCGTCGTGCTCCAGCACGAAGTCGACCGCCTCGCCGTTGGCGGTGCGCCAGTGGAACACCTCCGCGGGAAGGGGGCTCACGTCGGAGAAGGCGAGCAGGTCGCACAGGATCAGGTTCGCCAGATGAGCGTCCCGCGGCGCCGGCTCGCGGGACAAGTGCAGGGCCAGACCCGTGTCGGCCCAGTAGATCTTGGGCGACTTGACGAGCCGCTTGGTCCGGGTGGCCGTGTAGGCGGGCAACAGCACCAGCAGGTGCGAGGCTTCCAGCAATTTGAGGTGTCGGCTCACCGTCGCCGCCGACAGGGACAGGTCGCGGCTGAGGCGGGCGGCGTTGAGGGTCTGGCCGACGGCGAGGCCGGCCGCGGCCATGAGCCGGCGGAAGTCCGGCGTCGACCACACGGCCGACAGGTCGTGCAGATCGCGCTCCAGATAAGTGCGCACGTAGCCCCCGAACCACACCGCTCGCTCTTCGCTCGAAGCGAGTCGGGCGGCGGGAACTGGGAAGCCGCCCCGAAGCGCCGGGTCCGGCCAGGGCTCGGGCTGGCTTGGCTGCGAGGCGACGATGTCAGGCCAGTTTCCCGCCGGCGCCCGCAGCAGATCGTCCCAGGCGCCGCTCCGCCCGGCGCCGCCCAGCTCCCGCCGCGTCATGGGCCGCAAGGTCAGATAGCTGGCCCGACCGGCCAGCGACTCGGAGACCTGGCGCATGAGCAGCAAGTCGGCTGAGCCGGTCAGCAGGAATCGGCCCGCTCGCCGATCCTCGTCAATCGACCGCTTGATGGCGTGGAGCAAGTCCGGCTCGCGCTGAATCTCATCCAGCGTGAGCGGCCCAGACCCGCTCGGCATCAGGTCGGAGTCGATGGGCTCTCGGGGCAAGGCGAAACCGACGGGAGGCCGCGGCGACGCCGATCCGGCCAGCAGGGAGTCCGGGTCGAGGCGGGCCTGAACACGAACGTCGGGATCGTCCATGGTGAGGAACCGCCGCGGCCCGGCGATCAGGTCCCTGGTCAGCGTCGTCTTGCCGCTCTGGCGGGCGCCGGTCACCACCACCGCGGGCATGATCTTGAGGTGCCTCTCGACAGTCGGCGCCAAGGCTCTCGGAAGATTATCAGTTATAGACTGCATGATAATCCTTCACACCTTGAGTGATTATCAATCATAGAGTGCATGATAATCACTCACAACTTGAAGGATTTATCATGCAAGTGGCTAAATCCACCGGTTACAAATAGTCAGACATCAGCCCAGCTCAGCGAAATCCACACTGAGAAATAACCGGACAGACAAGCTTCAGCGGGCGGAACTGGCTCCTGGGTCACACGAGCACCGGTCAGCACGGCCCGGGGACCGGGCGGGATTCAGCGGGTGAACAGGAGCTGGAACTCGATGATGCCGTGGTCCTCGACGGAGACGACGATCGGGGCCGAGGGGGCCTGCACGCCATAGTCGGCGAAAGTCACCTCGGTGGAGCCGACCACCACAATCACGTCGTCGACGAGCTGAGCGTCAAGGGCGAAGACGGCCGGGTTGGCGACTCCTTTGACGGTCAGTTCGCCCGCCGCCTCCAGCGAGAAGGCGGCCCCGTCGGCCGCGTCGGCGGGCAGGGCGACGGGCTCGGTCAAAACGAAGGTAGCCGTCGGGAACTGGTCGGTGCCCAGGGCCTGGCGGGTGCGCCCGTCGCGCAGGGGCCGGTCGGATTCGATGGTGGACATGTCCACCGTGATCTCGGCCGCCTCCAGGCCCCCGGCGCCGAGCTGGATGAACCCGGACACCTCCCCGGTGCGGCCCACCGCGGTCACCTCGCCGATGGTCAGCTCCTCGTCAACCCGGAAACCGGCGAAGCTGCCGGTGGCCTGCTCGAAGTCGAAGTCGCCGATGGTGGTGTCGACCGTCCAGGCGCCGGCGACGGCGGAGAGAGCATCGCCCGACCCGTCGGTTCCGTCGGCGCCCGGGTCGGCGGCCCCCGCGGAGGGCTCGTCGGGCTCTTCGGAAGCCTCGGGCGACTCAGCGGCCTCGTCCGAGATCTCGGACGGCTCGGCACCGGCGCCGGTGTCGGCTTCGGCGCGGGTGGTGTCGCCGGCCTCGTCGGTGTCGGCGGGAGATTCGGCGACCGCGGTGGTCGTGGCCAGACCGGCCACCGCCGCGGAGAGGTCCACCTCGGCCGGCTCGTCGCCGGCGGTTACCACCCACCACACCAGCGCCGCCGCGATCACCGCGACGGCCGCCGCGCCGATCCAGAGGAGCCTCTTCACCTGCCTCATCTGTCTGCGGCCCGGGCCACTGGCTGGCTCATCACTCTCACTCTTGATGTCTGATCTCGGCAGTTCAGCCGGGCCCGGCCATGGCCGTCAGCTCTTCGTCGCTGGGGATCTCCACCCCCGGGCCGTAGTAGGTGTGGAGACCGGCGATGACCTCGCCCAAATCGGAGCCGTCGGAGGAGTCCATCTCCGCCGTCACCATGGAGGCGTAGACGTGGACGGCCTTGACCTTGCCGGTGTCGATCAGCCGCCGGGCCAGCTCGTCCACCGTCCGGGTTCCATTGATCTCTTCGCCGGCCCGGTAGCGCTCGTGGCCCATCCCGGTGAGGCTCCGGTTGAGCTCGAAGCGGACGATCCCCGGCCTCGGCGAGGCGGTGCGCAGGAAAGTGACGGGCTGGCCCACAGGCCCGCCATCGTAACGGCACCGGGATCGCGGCCTACAGGTCCAGGCTCTGCTGGGCGGCGTCGATGGGGTCGGTCAGCCGGGGGACGCCGGTCCAGCGCAGCCCGTCCATGAACACCCAGCGCCGCCGGTGTATGGCGCTGGGGCCCCAGGCGGCCAGCGCGGCCCGGTGGCGCGGGCAGGGGTAGCCCTTGTTGGACTCGAACCAGTAGCCGGGGTAGCAGCGGGCCGCGGCCCGCATGATCCGGTCCCGGACGACCTTGGCCACGATGGAGGCGGCGGCGATGGACAGGCTGGCAGCATCGCCCCGCACCATGGTGGTGGTGCTGTCGCCCCCCACGAAGTCCCAGGGGCCGTCGACCAGCACGTGGTCGACGGTGAGGCCGAGGCCGTCGATGGCCCGCCGGGCGGCCAGCCGCTGGGCCGCGGCCATGCCCAGCTCGTTGCATTCGGCCACCTCGGCGTGGCCGACCGAGACAGCCCGGGCCCAGCGGCAGATGCGGTCGTGCATCGCCTCCCGCTCGGCCGGGGTGAGCATCTTGGAGTCCCGGACCTTGTAGATGCGGGCGACGGGGTCGGCGGCCACCGCCCCCACCGTCAGCGGCCCGGCCCAGGACCCCCGGCCCACCTCGTCCACCCCGACCACCACGTCGGCGCCCGCCTCCCACAGCTCGCGCTCGGCCCGCAGCCCCGGCGCCTTGCCCTTCAGAGCCCGCCTCAGCCCCGGCGCCCCGCCCGTCACAGCCTCTTGGCTACCACACTTCGGCACCGGCCCCGGTTGGCATCAGGTCTTCATGCGCTACAAATAGCATATGAGTTCTCCGGCATCAGCCCCCTTGGAACGCCTCCAAGCCGAGGGTGGACTGGACGAGGCGACCGCTGACTTTGGCGGCTTGGTCGAACCTCTCGAATTGGAGCCAGGCCAGGAACTGCCGTCGGCGATCCTCGCCGCCCTGAGGGCCGATGAGCGCTGAGCGAGCCGGATAACGAGAGGGAGGCGAGATGGAACTTGGTCGATTGGAGCCAGTCGACGTGCGGACGGTGTGGGAGAACGAGGCCCGAGACTTCACGCCGTGGCTGCTCGACCACGACGATCACTTGGCCGAGGCGCTGGGCATCGACCTTGAACTCGAGCAGTCTGAGCACCCGGTCGGCGATTTCTCCCTTGATCTCATCGGACGCGATCTGACCAACAACGCCGTCCTCATCGTTGAGAACCAGCTCGGAGGGACCGACCACAGCCACCTCGGCCAGATTCTCACCTACGCGTCCGGCGCCGACGCTTCGAGCATTGTATGGATCGCCACCTCGTTCCGAGAGGAGCATCGCCAAGCCATCGACTGGCTCAACGAGAACACTCAAGAGAACGTCCACTTCTTCGGAATCGAGCTTCAGGTGGTGCGGATCGGCGAATCACCCCCGGCACCTCTCTTCAAACTCGTAGCGCAGCCCAACGATTGGCAGCAGCAGGTTCGCTCGGCCACCCGATCGGAAGGAATGGGAACCAGGGCCACTTTATATCGAAATTTCTGGACCAGATATTTGGAGCGATTGAGAGAAGAGCACCCGGATTGGTCCAGAGCGCGAACACCATCAAAGGGCAACTGGATGGAATTCCGATCAGGGATCGAAGCTATATACATTATTCCAATGTTCGCCAAAAGCCGACTTCGGCATGCGATCTATATCAATACCGGTGACAAGTCCGAGAACGAAGGGATCTTCGAGCATCTGTCGCAACAGCAAGAATCATTCGAGACCGAATACGGTCGACCGCTCCAGTGGGAGACATTGCCAAACTCCAAAGCATGTCGAATCGCCGAGTATAAAGAAGATGCGAACGTGATCATGGAGGATCGGCACGATGAATTCATCGACTGGTTCTTCGACGCCGGTGTGCGGCTGCGACGCGCCCTCTCAGCCGTAGAGCTGCCACCGATGTGAGCAGAGCCATTCTCAGCTCTCGGTGAGGGCCGACGGGCAAGGCGGGTCACGGTCCAGCTCTCCGGGTCCGGCCTCTGCGGCCATCCGGCGGGCCGAGTATGAGACTTTATGTGGGTGTATGAGAAAATTTCTCATACAGGCGTAGAATCTCTCATACTTATGGACCCGGTTCAGAACCCCTACGCTCCCGGCGCCGGTCAGAGGCCCCCCGAGCTGGCCGGACGCGACCCGGAGCGAACGCGGTTCGGCGTACTGCTCGACCGGCTGGAGGCGGGCCGGGCCGAGCGCGGGATCATCCTCACCGGGCTCCGAGGGGTCGGCAAGACGGTTCTGCTGGACGAGCTCCGCTCGACGGCGGAGCGAAGAGGCTGGGTGGTCGCCTTCGTGGAGGCCGGGCAGGGCCGAAAGTTCCGCCTCCTCACCGCGCAGGCGCTGACCGGCTCGCTGCGGGCCGCCTCCCTGCGGCACCGGACGTCGGACCGGCTCCGCAAGGCGCTGAGGGTGTTCAAGTCGTTCTCGCTGAAGGCGGCGCCCGACGGGTCCATGAGCATCGGGATTACCGTCGATCCCGAAGCGGGCCGGGCCGACTCGGGAGATCTCGAGCTGGACCTGACCGAGCTGCTGGTCGACTTGGGCGAGGCCGCCTCCGGGCTCGGCGCCGGAGTCCTCCTGCTGGTCGACGAACTCCAGGAGCTTCCGCTGTCCGACATCGCCGCCGTGGCCGGGGCGGCCCACCAGACGAACCGGCTGCGGCTCCCGGTGGCCGTGGCCGGCGCCGGTCTGCCGAACCTTCCCAGCGTGCTGACCAAGGCCAAGTCCTACTCCGAGCGGCTCTTCGCCTACCACCGGATCGACACCCTCGAACCCGCCGCGGCGGGCGAGGCGATGCACCGGCCGGCCGAGGCTCTCGGGGTGGCCTGGCAGCCGGAGGCGCTGGCCCACACCGTGGAGGCTTCCGGCGGATACCCGTACTTCCTTCAGGTCTTCGGCAGCAAGATATGGGACTACGCGCCGGGGCCTCGCCGGGTAACCGTCGATGACGTCAGGGCGGGGATCGAGGCGGCCCGGAGCGAGCTGGACGAGGGGTTCTACGGGTCGCGGTGGGGGCGGGCCACCCCGGCCCAGCGCGCCTATCTGGCGGCCATGGCCGCCGAAGCCGGCCGCGGCGGCGGCTCCGTGGCGAGCGGGCAGGTGGCGGACCGCCTGGGCAAGACCCACGGAGACCTCGGACAGCACCGGGACCAGTTGATCCGCAAGGGCCTGATCTTCGCCCCCGAACGGGGCCGGGTGGCCTTCACCGTCCCCGGCATGAGCGACTACATCGAACGGCACGCCCACTGAGCCGAGCCGACGCCCCCGGGAGTCGGATCGATGACGCCCCCTCCCCAATCGAGAAAACGAAGGCCCCTCGCCCAGAAAGAGAACGAAGCCCCTCGCCCAGAAAGAGCCGGCGATTCGGGGTCAGCGGATCTCGGTGGTTAGGGGCCTCTCCAGTAGGACCCGGTAGACCTCGGCCACGGTCCGGCCGTCGGTGACCACCGCGGTGACCTCCTCGGAGATGGGCATGTCCACCCCCAGCCGACGGGCCAGGGCGGTCACCACCGGGGCCGTCTTGACCCCCTCGGCCACCTGGTCCATCTCGGCCACGATCTCGGCCAGGCTCCGGCCCCGGGCCAGCAGCTCGCCCACGTGGCGGTTGCGGCTCTGGGGGCTGACGCAGGTGGCGACCAGGTCGCCCACCCCGGCCAGCCCCGAGAAAGTGGCGGGCGCCCCGCCCATGGCCACCCCCAGGCGGGTCAGCTCGGCCAGGCCCCGGGTGATGAGCGCGGCCCGGGCGTTGTCGCCCACCCCCAGGCCGTCGGCCATGCCCAGCGCCAGGGCGATGACGTTCTTGAGGGCGCCGGCCATCTCGCTGCCCACCACGTCGGTGTTGGTGTAGACCCGGAACCAGCCGGTGGTGAGGAGCTGCTGGAGCGGACCGGCCTCGGCCGGGTCGCCCATGGCCAGCACCGCGGCGGCCGCCTTGCCGGCCAGGATCTCCTTGGCCAGGTTGGGGCCGGTCAGCACCCCGGCCGGGTGGCCGGGCAGCTCGTCGGCGATCACCTCGGTCATCCGCTTGTTGGTGCCGCGCTCGAGCCCCTTGGCCAGCGACACCACCGGGACCCGGTCCCGCAGATGGGGGCGCAGCGACCGCAGCGTGGCTCGGAACCCGTGCGACGGCACCCCCATCACCACCACGTCGGCGGCCGCGGCCGCGTCGGCGGCGTCGGCCGTCGCCCTCAGCTCGGGATGGAGCCGGTAGCCGGCCAGGTAGCGGGAGTTCTCACCGACCCGGTTGACGGAGTCGACCACTTCGGGGTCCCGGGCGTACAAAACGGTGCGGGCATTGTGGGCGCACAGGTGGGCCATGGTCGTGCCCCACGAGCCTCCGCCCACCACGGCGACCCGGATGTCCATGGCACAACCCTAGACTCGCTCCGGTCCACCGACCGGACCGGAGCCGCCGCCTTGCCTGTACGCCGTGCCGCTGATGCCGCCACGACCGCGGTGGTGGTGCCCGTCCGGTCCTTCGACGGCGCCCTGTCCCGGCTGGCCGGCGTCTTGGACCGGCCCCGGCGGCGCGACTTGATGCGCGAGCTGGCCGGACGGGTGGTGGCCGCGGGCCGGCCCCGCCCGGTGCACGTGGTGACCGGCGACGCCGAGGTGGTCCGCTGGGCCCCGACGGTGGGGGCCTCGGTGATCGAAGTGGCCGAGCCCGGCCTGACCGCGGCGGTGACGGCCGCGGTCGAGCGCCTGGCCGCGGCCGGGGTGGGGCGGACGGTGGTGGCCCACGCCGACCTGCCGCGGGCGGAGTCGCTGGAGGCCGCGGTGGGCCCGGGGCTGACCATCGTCCCGGACCGCCGCCGCGACGGCTCCAACGTGGTGTGCGTTCCCGCCGACGCCGGCTTCCGGTTCGCCTACGGCCCCGGCTCGTTCGGGCGCCATGTGGCCGAGGCCGAACGGCTCGGCCTGCCCGTCACCGTCGTCGACGACCCGGCCCTGGCCTGGGACCTCGACCACCCCGAAGACCTGGCCGCCCTGAGCGAGCCCTGGTCGGCCATCGCCGTCGCCCGCCGGCCGAGCCCAGCGGTCGGAGGACCGACGGGAAGCGGCCGGACGCGGGCGCCCAGAGCGGCTGAAGGGCCGGGCGTGACCGGAAACGATCTAGATGGGTCCTACCCAGAGGCGCTCCATGCCGCCAGCGAGCTGAGGGGCCGGGCGTGACCGGCGGCCTGGATCTACCCGTGACCGACACCGGCGGCCTGGATCTCCCTGAGCGGGCCCTGGCCGTGGCCGCCCATCCCGACGACGCCGAGTTCGGCTGCGGGGCCACGCTGGCCAAGTGGTCGGCCGCGGGCTCGGAGGTGAGCCTGCTGGTGCTGACCGACGGGTCCAAAGGCGCCTGGGACCCCGGCGCCGACACCCACGCCCTCATAGACCGGCGCCGCCGGGAGCAGCGGGACGCGGCCCGGCGGCTGGGCGCGGCCGGCGAGGTGAGGTTCTTGGACCAGACCGACGGCGAGCTGGTCGCCTCGCTGGAGCTGCGGAGCCGGGTGGCCCGGGTCATCCGGGAGCTGCGCCCCGGCGCGGTGCTGGGCCATGACCCGTGGCGGCGCTGGCGGCTCCACCCCGACCATCGGGCCGCGGGGTTCCTGTGCGCCGACGCGGTGGCCGCGGCCCGCGACCCGCACTTCTATCCCGAGCACGGCCTGGAACCCCACCGCCCCGACCATCTGCTGCTGTTCGAGTGCGAGGAGCCCGACCACATCGAGGCGGTCGAGGCCGAGCACGTCGAGGCCAAGATCGAGGCCCTGCTGGCCCACCGCAGCCAGTACGAGAGCACCCACGCCATCGCGTCCGACGACGACGGCGCCGGGCGGGCCGCCTTCGAGGCCCGGATCACCGACGAGTGCCGCCGGGACGGGCGCCGGGCCGGGGTCGACTACGGCGAGGCGTTCAAGCTGGTGCCGACCGGATGAGCCCCGACGACGCGGCCAGCGGCCCCGGCCCGACCAGCCCGTCTGCCCCAGCCGGCCCCGACGACTCCGGGCCCGACAACTCGCCCCCGGCCGGGCTCACCGCGGCCGAGGTGGCCGAGCGGGTGGCCGACGGGCGGGTCAACCTCACCCCGGCCGCGCCGGTGCGGACCGTCGGCCAGATCGTGCGGGCCAACGTCTTGACCCCCGTGAACGCCATCATGGGCGCGCTGCTGGCCGCCATCCTGGCCGCCGGATATCCCGGCGACGCCCTGTTCGCCGGGGTGATCGTGTCCAACAGCCTCATCGGCATCGGCCAGGAGCTGCACGCCCGCCGGGTGCTCAACCGGCTGGTGGTGATGTCGATGCCCCGGGCCCGGGTGGTGCGCGACGGCCGGTCCGAGGAGGTGGCCACCGAGGCGGTGGTGGCCGACGAGATCTGCGAGCTGAGGCCGGGCGACCAGGTGGTGGTGGACGGCGAGGTGGTGCGGTCGGCGGGGCTGGAGATCGACGAGTCGCTGCTCACCGGCGAGAGCGACCCCATCGAGAAGGCCCCGGGCGACGCCGTGCTGTCGGGCTCGTTCGTGAGCGCGGGCGCGGGCCACTACCGGGCCACCGCCATCGGGGGCGAGTCCTACGCGGCCCGCCTGGCCGCCGAGGCCCGGCGGTTCAAGCTGGCCGGCAGCGAGCTGCGCCGAGGCGTGAACGTGATCCTGCGCTGGCTGACGGTGATAATCCCGCCGGCCGCGGCCCTCCTCGGGTTCCGCCTCCTCGGCACCCACGACCGCTGGCAGGAGGCGCTGCGGGGGACGGTGGCCGCGGCGGTGGCCATGGTCCCCGACGGCTTGGTGCTGCTCACCAGCCTGTCGTTCATCGCCGGGGTGCTGGCCCTGGCCCGGCGCCGGGCCCTGGCCAAGGAGCTGGCCTCGGTGGAGCTGCTGGCCCGGGTGGACACGCTGTGTCTGGACAAGACCGGGACCATCACCACCGGCGAGATCTCGCTGGCGGGGATCGAGCCCCTGGGGTCGGCCGACGAGGCCGAGGCGGCCGCCGCCCTGGGCGCGCTGAGCCGGGCCGACCCGGCCCCCAACGCCACCCTGGCCGCCATCGCCGCCGCCTCAGAGGCGCCGGAAGGGTGGGCGCCGACCAGGGTGCAGCCGTTCTCGTCGGCCCGCAAGTGGGCCGCGGCCTCCTTCGAGGGCCGGGGGGTGTACCACCTCGGGGCCCCCGACGTGCTGCTCGACGCCGCCGACCGCCAGGCCCGGTCCCGGGCGGCGGCCTGCGCCGCGGCCGGGGTCCGGGTGCTGGCCGTCACCCGGTCCCAGGAGTGGGGCGGCGACGAACTGGCCGGGCCCCGCCAGCCGGTGGGCCTGGTGCTGCTGGCCGACACCGTCCGTGAAGACGCGGCCGAGATCCTGGCCTTCTTCCGCGAGCAGGGAGTGGAGCTGAAGGTGATATCGGGGGACCATCCGGCCACGGTGGCCGCGGTGGCCGAGCGGGTGGGGATCGCCGGCGCCGAGGGCGGCACCGACGCCAGGGAGCTGCCCGCCGACCCCGAGGCGCTGGCCGACGAGGTGGAGCGGGGCTCGGTGTTCGGGCGGGTAACCCCCCACCAGAAGCGGGCCATGGTCCACGCCCTGCAGTCCCGGGGCCGCACCGTGGCCATGACCGGCGACGGCGTCAACGACGTTCTGGCCCTCAAGGACTCCGACATGGGGATCGCCATGGGGGCCGGGTCGTCGTCCACCCGGGCGGTGGCCCAGCTCGTGCTGCTCGACAACCGCTTCGCCACCCTGCCCCGGGTGCTGGCCGAGGGCCGCCGGGTCATCAACAACATCGAGCGGGTGGCCAACCTGTTCATCACCAAAGCGGCCTACGCGGTGCTGCTCACCGCCCTGATCGGGCTGATCGGGTCGCCCTTCCCCTTCCTGCCCCGCCAGCTCACCCTGATCGGCACCTTCTCCATCGGCCTGCCCGGGTTCTTTCTGGCCCTGGCCCCCACCCACCGAGTGAACGAGCCCGGGTTCCTGGAGCGGGTGCTGCGTTTCTCACTGCCGGCCGGGGCCGCGGCCGGGATCGTCACCTTCGGGCTCTATGAGACGGTGCGCCGCATCGACGCCGTGGACATCGGCCAGGCCCGCACCTGCGCCACCGTGACCCTGCTGGGGGTGGGGCTGGTCATCCTGGTGCTCATCAGCCGGCCGCTGCGGCCGTGGAAGATCGGCCTGGCCGCGGCCATGGCCGGCCTGTACGCCGCGGTCATGGGCTGGACCCCGCTGCGGGACTACTACCACCTGCACCCGCCCCCGGCGGTGGGCTGGTGGTGCGTGGCCTTAGCCGTGGCCCTGGGCGGGCTCGGCGTCTGGCTCGGCCCCCGCCTGGCCGCACCCCGGAACCGCTGACGCCGACCGCCGATGCCCGCCCGAGCCGCCGAACGGCTGACGCCCGACCCGCCGATGCCCGCCCGAGCCGCCGAACGGCTGACGCCCGACCCGCCGATGACCGCCCGAGCCGCCGGCGGCGCCTGAGATGGCGACGGTTCACCTGCTGGCCCGCCCCGAGCCGGAGCGGCACCTCCGCCGGCGTCGGGGCCCGACCACGGCTCAGAGGGTGGCGGACCTGATCGAGGCGGCCGGCCACGACGTGATCGACATCAGCGATTCCGTCGCCGCAGACCCCCAGAGGACGACCGACATCAGCGACTCGGCGGCCGCCAACCCCCAGACGGCTGAAGTCGGCGACTCGGCGGCCGCCAACCCCCAGACGGCTGAAGTCGGCGACTCGGCGGCCGCGGGCCCTCCGGCGCTGGCCGAGGGGGCTGAGCGGCTGGTGGCGGTGGGCGGCGACGGCACAGTGCGCCTCGCGCTCCAAGCCGTCGCAGGCACCCCCACCGTGCTGGGGATCGTCCCGGCCGGCACCGGCAACGACTTCGCCCGGGCCTTCGACCTGCGACCGGGCGCCGATCTCGAGGCGGCCGTGGCCCGGGCCCTGGGCCCGCACGGGTCGGTGGACGCCATCTCCACCCCGCGGGGCTGGGTGGCCTCATCGGTCACCGGCGGGTTCAGCGGCGACGTCAACCGGCGAGGCTCGGCCATGCGGTTCCCGTCCGGGCCGAGCCGCTACACCGCGGCCACCCTGGCCGAGCTGCCCCGGCTGAGGGCCCGCCCGATCGCCGTCACCACCGACGGCCGCCGCCGGAACTTCGACGCGGCCTTTGCGGTGGTGGCCAACACCGCCTACTTCGGGGGCGGCATGGCCATATGCCCCGAGGCCGACCCCGGCGACGGCCTACTGGACGCGCTGGTCGTCGGGGCCGTGGGCCGGATCGAGCTGCTGCGCCTGTTCCCCAGGGTGTTCAAAGGAACCCATGTCGCCCACCGGAAGGTGAGCCAGCTCCGGGGCCGGGCGGTGGAGATAGACGGCGACGGGATCGAACTCTGGGGCGACGGCGATCCGCTGGGTCCAGTCCCGCTGAGGCTCGAGGCCGTCTCCGGCGCAGTCCGCCTAGCCGTCTAGGACAGCTTCGGCCAGCCCGCGGTTCAGAAGCCTCGGCTGGTTTCGGCCAGCCCGCCGCTCGGACAAGACGGCGACGACGGCTGGCCTGCGGCCCGGAAGCGACGGCCGGCTTCGGCTGGGCTGCCGCTTGGACATGACAGCGGCCGAGGCGGCCTCTCGCTCGGGACCGCGATGGTGGGCCGGGGAGGATTTGAACCTCCGTAGGCAACGCCGACGGGTTTACAGCCCGTTCCCTTTGGCCGCTCGGGCACCGACCCTGAACCGCCAACGCTACCGGGCGCGGGCGGCGATCCGACCGCGCCGGGCGAACCGTCCCCGCCGCATCCCGACGCAGCCGCGAGCGCGGGCGGCGATCCGACTGCGCCTTGTGAACCCTGTCCCGCCGCATCCCGACGCAGCCGCGAGCGCGGGCGGCGATCCGACTGCGCCGGGGTAGGGTCGGGCCGTGCCGACTTTCGACGTGGTCAGCGAGATCGACCTCCAAGAGGTCCGCAACGCGGTGGATCAGGCCCAGCGCGAGATCAGAACCCGGTTCGACTTCAAGAACACCGGCTCGTCCATCGAGTTGGGCGACGGGGCCATCGACATGGCCTCGGTGTCGGAGGACCGCCTGGCCGCCCTGCGTCAGGTGTTGGAGGAGAAGCTGGTGAGGCGCAAGGTCTCCCTCAAGGCCCTCGACTACGGCCGGGTCGAGGACGCGACCGGAGCCACCGTCCGCCAGACGGCTCGGCTGCGGGCCGGGATCTCGGCCGACAGGGCCCGGGACCTGAACAAGTTCATCAAGGGTCTGGGCATCAAGGGGGTGCAGTCCTCCACTCAGGGCGACCGGCTGCGGGTCCAGTCCAAGAAGCGCGACGACCTGCAGGCGGTGATCGCCGCGCTCAAGGAGCGGGACTTCGACATCCCCCTCCAATACGTCAACTTCCGCGACTGACCCGCCTCAGGACCAAGCGCCGGGGAAGCCGCCTCAGAGCCAGTCCCGGCCACGTCGGCGGCTGACCCCCGAAGCGGCCGGAGTCGCCGCCGGTGTCCGTCGCCTCAGGACCAGTCCCGGCCGCGCAGGCGGCGGACCCGCTCGGAGGTGGGCGGGTGGGTGCTGAACAGCTTGGCCCCGCCCCCGGCCGCCTGGGCCTTGAGCGGGTTGACGATGTAGGCCGATGCCTGATTGGGGTTCACCCCCGACGGCACCCGCCCGGCGTAGGCATCGAGCCGCTCCAGCGCCCGGGCCAGCGGCTCGCCGGTGCCGATGAGCTTGGCCGCGGAGGCGTCGGCCTGGAACTCGCGGCTGCGGCTCACCGCGGCCTGGATCAAAGCGGCGGCGATGGGGGCCAACAGGGCGAAGAGAAGCTGACCGAACGGGTTGCCGCCCCGGTCGTCGTCGCGCCCGCCGGCGAAGATGGCGGCCCACATGGCCATCTGGGCCGCGAAGGTGATGGCCATGCCGATGGCGGCCGCCACCGAGCCGATCAGGATGTCGCGGTTGCGGATGTGGGCCAGCTCGTGGGCCAGCACCCCCCTGATCTCGCTCCAGTCCATCACCTCGATCAGCCCGGCGGTGACGCACACCGCCGCGTTCTGGGGGTTGCGGCCGGTGGCGAAGGCGTTGGGCTGCGGCTCGGGCGAGACGTAGAGCCGGGGCACGGGCAAGCCGGCCCGCTCGGCCAGCTCGGCCATGGTCCGGTGGTACTCGGGGAACTGCTCGGCGGTGACGAGCTGGGCCCGGGCCGAGGCGATGGCCAGCTTGTCGCTGAACCAGTAGGAGCCGCCGGCCAGGGCCAGGCCGATAACCAGGCCGATAACCAGGCCGTTGGATCCGCCGAACACGCCGCCGGCGGTGATGATTATCCCGCCGAGCGCGGCCAGCAGGACGAAGGTCTTGGCCGTGTTCACCATCTCTCACCTCCAACAGGTCATCTAACAGGCCGCGGCGGCCTAAACTACGCTGGACCGACCCGGATTGCACGTTCGGAATGCCAGCTTTCTCAGCATTCCCTCAGAGTCCGATTCTCTCAACGCCACCGACAGCGACAAACTCTTCCACCGGTCAGTCCGGTTCGAAGAGATCCCCGTAGCCTTCGATTCTGAGCGACGGGTCTTGTTCCTCTTTGCGCAGAAAGAAGTCGCCGATGGCCAGGCAGTCGATCTCGGTTCCCATGAAGCACCGGAATGCTTCTTCCGGCGTGCAGACGATCGGCTCGCCGCGCACGTTGAAGCTGGTGTTGACGATGACCGGGCAGCCAGTCCGCTTCTGAAACGCTTCCAGCAGCGCGTGATAGCGAGGGTTGGTCTTCGGATCGACGGTATGCACTCGGGCCGATCCATCCACATGAGTCACTGCCGGGATGTCCGAGCGCGGCGTCGAGGACCGAGGGCGCCCCTGCTCCCCCTCCGTGCGCTTCCTCCGCTCCGGCTTCACGCCGTACACCAGCAGCATGTAGGGACTGTCCCAATCCGCGTCGAACCAGTTCGGCGCCTCCGCGCGCGTCACGCTCGGGGCGAACGGCCGAAACGACTCGCGGCTCTTCACCTTCAGGTTGAGCGTCCTCTGCATGTCCGGCCGGCGGGCGTCGGCCAGGATCGAGCGGTTGCCCAGGGCCCGGGGACCGAACTCCATCCGCCCCTGGAACCAGCCCACCGCCTTGCCGTCGGCCAGGGCGGACGCCGTCGCATCGACGAGCTCGCCCGCGGTGAGCGCCGAGTACCGCGCCCCGGCCGCGTCGAGGGCACCGCGGATCGCGTCCTCGCCGAAATCGGGTCCAAGATAGGCGCCGTTCATCGCGTCTCGTCCGGCGTTCCGCGCGTCGCCCATCAGAGACCGGGGTTGGCCGAGCAGACGGTGGCTGGCTACCAGCGCCGCGCCTAGCGCGCCGCCCGCGTCGCCCGCGGCCGGCTGTATCCAGACGCCGTCGAACCGACCGTCTCGCATGATTTTGCCGTTGGCCGTGCCGTTGAGCGCGACCCCGCCGGCCAGGCACAGATTGCGGATGCCCGTCTCCTTCCTCAGAGAGCGGGTCAGCCGCAGAATGGCCTCCTCCAGCACGGCCTGAACGGAGGCGGCCATGTCCATGTGTCGCTGGGTCAGCGGCTCTTCCGGGGACCGGGCCTCGCCCCCGAAGAGCGCGTCGAACCGTTCGCTGGTCATCTTCAATCCGGTGCAATAGCCGAAATAGTCCAAGTCGAGGCGGAACGAGCCATCGTCTTTCAGGTCGATCAGGTGGTCAAGAATGGCTTGGGCGTATCTCGGTTCCCCGTATGGCGCCAGCCCCATCAGCTTGTATTCGCCGGAGTTGACCTTGAACCCGATATGATAGGTGAAAGCCGAGTAGAGCAGACCCAGTGAGTGCGGGAAGCGGATCTCCCGCGTCATTTCCAAGTCGTTGCCCCGGCCGATGCCAACCGAGGTCGTGGCCCACTCTCCTACTCCGTCCATGGTTAGCACGACCGCTTCGTAGAAGGGCGACGGGTAGAAGGCGCTGGCTGCATGGGACTGGTGGTGCTCCGCGAACAGCAGCCGGTCGCTCCAGTCCACCTCCGGATCCAGCTTCCTCAGCCTCCGGCGCAGCAGGTCTTTCTGAAACAGCTTCTCCTTGACCCACAGCGGAAGCGATGCGGCAAACAATCGGAATCCTCGTGGCGCGAAGGCCACGTAGGTCTCCAGCAACCGCTCGAACTTCAGGAATGGCTTGTCGTAGAAGACCACCCGATCCACTTCGGAAGATCCGATGCCGGCCTCCTTCAAGCAATAGGCCACCGCATGGTGCGGATAGCCGGCGTAGTGTTTGCGGCGGGTGAATCGCTCCTCCTGAGCCGCAGCCAGAATCCGGCCCCCGTCAACTAGCGCTGCCGCACTGTCATGGTAGAAAGCCGATATGCCAAGGACTCTCATCAGCTAGAGCGGACCGACTAGAACAGGGTGTATATAAGCGGGGCTACTGAGCTGGTCTGGCTCAAGGCGATCAGACCTCCTATCACCAGACACATCACGATGACTGGAAACAGCCAGTATTTCTTGCGCACACGTATGAAGTTGAACAGCTCTTTGACAGTAGTCAGCACGATGCTCCTCAGAACTGATTCCTCATCGACTCCGGCTCGGGGTCAAGCGAGTCTCGATGTATCCAATAACTGACAGCATTCCGATCGAAACGCCTGCTAAGCAGATCCCTCCCCAGCAGTCGCATGACCAGTCCCGTCAGCGTCACCACACCGTAGAATAGCAGTATAAGAGCCACTCCAGAGACGATCCGGTGTAACAAAAGCGCTATCCTGTGCCACACCTTGTTGAGCGGGGAGAGCAAGCCGGGCATGACCACGGCAGCTAGTAGGAGAGTCCCCGCAGTGCCGACCGCCCACCAGCGTGGCGATCCGCCGAAGGGCAGCGGAATCAGGCCGATGACGGCGAACACCACCGCGAAAGCCATCCCGAAGACCCGGTCAGACCCGATCTCCATCGCCTGGCCCTTCAACGACTGTTCGTGGTGGCCCCGCCAGTCCGTCACCCTTCCCACCTCCCCCCGGCGGCACCTCTCTCACCCCTGTCGCATATTCTCTGGTTCTGAGCCAGGTATTGTAGCAAGGCCTCGGCCGCCCATCGATGGCCGGTGGTGGTCCAGTGAGCATCGTGTCGGAAGTTTGCGTCTTCAACCCTCCCCCCCTGGTGCATGATATAGTCGAGTTGGCTTATGATGGGTATCCCACGCGCTTGCGCCATAGTTTTCAGACGATCGAAAGTAAGATCACCATCCGCTCCGACATGATGGGTGGTCAGAATGACCAGAGCAGCATCGTCGCGGTCAGCGCGTTCTTTGAACTCATCTAAAGAAAACTCGGTGTAGTCCAGATTCTCCTCATAAAATGGCGGCAGATTATCTTCATCAAATAAGTCATATGCCTCACGCCGGTTGCTGGGCCACCATTCCGGGGGCAACGTTTCATAGCCGGGGTACTCTTTGAGTTGCTTCATCCACTCAAACATCCACGGGTCCAAGGTCAGCGGGTCACGTTCGAAAGACAAAGCGTTCGTCTTGGCTTCAATCCACTTTGCAAAATGGGACACTCCAGCCACTTCCTGCAACCAGGAAGGCAGAACTATAGCACTCCGTAGCTTTGAATATTCAGGATCGGGTGGACGCAATCTCATAGTCCCATCGTCCGTTCTTTCTGCCATGACGAAAGGCGTGTGTTCAGGATGATATCCCTTAATCATGGCGCTCAAGAAAGGGGAGTTATCCCAAAAATCATTACTATGAAAAACGAGAACTAGCAGTTCAGGATCCATAAACCGGGCATATTTATCATAATAAGGTAGTTGATTAATCTGGCCCGTGTCACCTAGCCCAAAAGCTGATGTGGTGACATTAAGACGCGGCAGAGTCTGGGCAACTAGTTTCTCCAACTTGACTTGAAGCTTCTCAGAGATGGCAACCTCCTTAGCTTCCACGAAAGAATCACCCATCACAACAACATGGCAACTCATCAACGCCACATCGGGCTGAGGGTCGCGATCTAGAAACCCTAAGCTATTGGTCCATGATATGGTCCAGAAATCCAGATTATCAGTATGTCGCATCTCGGCGTAGGGCTCCCTGATGAATCCCACTTCAGGATCGAAGCGCGTGGGTAGATCGCTACGGGTAAACGGCATTTTCACCCGAAAATAGATTTCACTCACTCCTACAATCAAAGTGAGACCTATGACGATGAAAGCTGTATTCCATCCGATGATACGCAGACACGACGACCTCTTACCCCGACGCAACTTCAATTTCAATGTCATATTTGACAGAGGCGTTCTTCGGGACCAGACCCGCCCGCGGAGGTGGCGAACTCGCTCAGAGGTGGGCGGGTGGGTGCTGAACAGTACCCGCCGAACACGCCCGGGTCACTCCTCGTCGTCGGCCGCGGCGGCGGCCCGGTCTCGGATCTCGGCCACCACCCCGGGGTCGGCCAGGGTCGTGGTGTCGCCCAGGTCCCGGCCGTCGGCCACGTCGCGCAGCAGGCGCCGCATGATTTTACCGGAGCGGGTCTTGGGCAGGTCATCGACGATGAAGACGGCCTTGGGCCGGGCGGTGGGGCCGAGCTTGACCCCGACGTGGCCGCGGACCTCCTCCCGCAGCTCCTCGGAGGGCTGCGCCCGGCCCACCAGGATCACGTAGCCGACGATGGCCTGGCCGGTGATCTCGTCCTTGGCCCCCACCACCGCGGCCTCGGCCACGGCCGGGTGGTCCACCAGCGCCGACTCCACCTCGGTGGTGGAGATGCGGTGCCCCGACACGTTCATCACGTCGTCCACCCGGCCCAGCAGCCAGAAGTAGCCGTCGTCGTCAACCCTGGCCCCATCGCCCGCGAAGTAGCGGCCCTCGTAGGTGGACCAGTAGGTCTGGCGGTAGCGCTCCGGGTCGCCCCAGATGCCCCGCAGCATCGACGGCCAGGGGCGGGTGACGGTGAGGTGGCCGCCGCCTCCGGCCGGAACTCCAACGCCGTCGGCGCCCACCACCTCGGCGAAGATCCCGGGCAGGGGCCGGGTGGCCGAGCCCGGCTTGGTGACGGTGGCGCCGGGCAGCGGGGAGATCATGTGGCCGCCGGTCTCGGTCTGCCACCAGGTGTCCACCACCGGGCAGCGCTCGCCGCCGATGTGGCGGTGGTACCACATCCACGCCTCGGGGTTGATGGGCTCCCCCACCGTGCCCAGCACCCGCAGGCTGGACAGGTCGTGGGCCGCGGGCTGCTCCTCGCCCCACCTCATGAAGGTGCGTATGGCGGTGGGGGCGGTGTAGAGCTGGGTCACGCCGTAGCGCTCGACGATGTCCCACAGCCGGTCCTTGGGCCATGCGGCCCGGTCGCCGGCCCGGAACGGGGGACGGGGGGTGTCGGGGGTGCCCTCGTACATCACCGAGGTGCAGCCGTTGGCCAGCGGGCCGTAGACGATGTAGCTGTGGCCGGTCACCCAGCCGATGTCGGCCGCGCACCAGAAGACGTCGGTGTCGGGCCGGAGGTCGAACACGTACTTGTGGGTGAAGCAGACCTGGGCGAGGTAGCCGCCGGTGGTGTGCATGATGCCCTTGGGCTTGGCCGTGGTCCCCGACGTGTACAGCAGGTACAGGAGCTGCTCGGAGTCCATGGGCTCGGCCGGGCACACCGGGGCCGACTCGTCCATCAGGTCGCTCCACCACAGGTCACGGCCCTCGGCCATGGCCGGGTCGGTGCCGCAGCGGTCCACCACGACCACGTGCTCCACGGTGGGGGCCCCGGCCGACAGGGCCAGGTCGACGTTGGGCTTGAGCGGCGACGGCGCCCCCCGCCGGTAGCCGGCGTCGGCGGTGATGACCAGCCGGGCCTCGGCGTCCTCGCACCGGTCGGTGATGGCGTCGGGCGAGAACCCGCCGAAGATCACCGAGTGGGCCACCCCGATGCGGGCGCAGGCCAGCATGGCCACCGGCAGCTCGGGGATCATCGGCATGTATATGGCCGCCCGGTCGCCCTTGCGCAGGCCCAGCCCCAACAGCGCGTTGGCGAACCGCTGCACGTCGGTCAGCAGCTCCCGGTAGGTGATGGCCCGGGTGTCGCCGGGCTCCCCCTCCCAGTGGATGGCCACCTTGTCGCCCCGGCCCGACTCCACGTGGCGGTCCAAGCAGTTGTGGGCGACGTTGAGGGTTCCGCCGACGAACCACTTGGCGAAGGGCAGGTCCCACTCCAGGGTGGTGTGGAAGTCGTCGTGCCAGTCGAGGAACTCTCGGGCCTGGCGGGCCCAGAACGCCTCGTAGTCGGCGGAGGCCTCGGCGTGCAGCGAGTCGTCGGCGGCGAGGGCCGCGGCCGCGAAGTCCGGCGGCGGGGGGAAGGTGCGGTCCTCGCTCTCGTAGACTTCGATCGACCCCTGGGACATGGACGCCTCCCTGATCTGAGTGCGTCGGGACTTTATCTCACTTGCGCAGCACGTAGGGCCGCTCGTTCGGCTTCAGCGAGACTCTGGCGGCCGTCGCGTCGAAGACGTGGCGGGCAGGCTGCTCGCCGTCCTGGGCGACCGTGAAGGGCTCGCCCGCCCAGTGGACCGGCAGGTCGAACAGCACGGTCAGGGGCTGGTCGAACACCACGTTGTCCAGCCCGTCGGAGACGGTCATCTCGATTCGATCCGGGTCGTCGGTCTCTCCGAAGACCTCGACTTGGACAGAGGCCCTCTGTCTTTCTCGGACATAAAGGGTTATATCGTTCATTGGGGCAACCCAGAAGTCCCGTTCGGCTATTGACCGGACATCCTTTTGGAACTCGTCCCAGTCATACCACCCGAACCCTTGAGGATTGCCGATGTTGTGGTACACCAATATGATCCATGCCGTTCGATTCAGCGCCTCATCTAAAATGGGATCCAACTCGGTGTTGTCGTTCACGCATTCCTCACACGGCTCGAAGGTCTCGGTTTCGAACTCAATGCTCTGCATCGGAACGGCCATAAGGGCGAACCAGTCATCCGGTGCCTTCGAGTCACCCGGCACGTTGTAAAAACGATCGGTTTCGTAGGTCTGAAGCCTGCCGCTCAGAAATCCCGACGCCTCCAAAGCTCGTTGGGTCTCTTCATCCTGCCCGGCATTCCTAGGATACGAGTAGGCCACCGGCTTCAAGCCCCAGTCTTCCATGGTCTCATAGTTGGCCTTGAAGGATTCGAGCGCATCTTCATAGGAGAGTATGTCGTGATCGATATGATCGTGGCCGTGTCCGAAATAGCCGAACCCATTGGGGATCAGATTCTCAAATAGATATACAAGCCTGGCATCCTTGGGGCCACTATAGAGGGGCTGACCCCAATAGGTGCTTCCGGTAACCAGCTCATATCCGAGCACAAGACCCTGATCCATTACATACCCATTTATATCCGGCTCACCCCAGGGGAACAAGGGAGCGTCGTAGTTGATGGAAACGGCGGCGGCGTGACCGTTATGCCACTTGGCCACTGAGGCATTCAGCGGACCTGTAGTCGCAGCCGGGGCATCGACAACGTCGGGCGAGGCCGATCGACAGGCTGCGGTCAGAGCCGCGCACCCCGCGAGCCCCAGCACTGCCAACGCCGCCGCCGTCTTAGACATGATCGGCCAGGCCCCGAAGCGAGGTCACCGCGGTCAGCCCCCGGACCGCGGTCAGCCAGTCGAGGTTGAGGCGGTGGACCTCGGCGCCGGGGTCGAAGCGGTTCAAGAACACCAGCGGCCAGCGAGGGGCCAGACCGGCGGCGCAGGCCACGACGTCGTGGATGGCGCCTAGCCCGGCCGGGGCCACCACCACCACCCGGTCGGGGTCGAGCCGCTCGATCAGGCCCAGGTTGTCGCCGTCGGCGACCAGCGGCGAGTAGAGGCCCCCCACCCCCTCCACGATGCACAAGCCGGCGCCGCCCGCGCTCGCCGCCGCGGCACCCGCGCCAGCGCCGACAGGCGCACCCCCGCCATCGCCGCCCGCGCCAGCGCCCCCCGCGCCGACCCCGCCACCGTCGCCGACGCCAGCCCCCACGCCGACAGGGGCAGGGCCGGACCGGCAGATCCGGGCCAGCTCGTCCAGGCCGGGGCAGGCCCGGCCCAGCTTGGCCGCGGCCATGGGCGGGGCCAGGGGAACCGGGTAGGTGCGCTCGGGCGGGCACACGGCGTCGGGGCTCTGACCGGTGGCGTCGGCCAGGACCTCGGCATCGGTGGGCACCGGCTCGGCCGGATCGTGGGACTGGACCGGCTTGCAGGCCCGAACCTTCAGACCCCGCTCGCGCAGCACCCGGGCCAGGCCAGCCGCGGCCCAGGTCTTGCCGATCTCGGTGCCGGTCCCCGTGAAGAACACCACCCTCTCAGCCACGGTCCCCTCCGACTGCTGGCGGGATCCCGGCCTGGGCCAGGGCGTCGAGGAGGCGGGCGAGGTCGGCGCCGGTGTGGGCGGCTGAGACGGTCACCCTCAGCCGGGAGGTTCCGGCCGGGACCGTGGGGGGCCGGATGGCGGGCACCAGGATCCCGGCTGCGGCCAAGACCTCGGAGGCGGCCACCGCCGCGGCTTCCTCGCCGAGCACCACGGGGATGATGGGGCTGGGGTGGCCGGGCCGGACCCGGTCGATGTTGGCCCTCAGCCGGGCCTTCAGCTCCGCCCCCTCGGGCGAGTCGATGACGTCGATGGCGGCCAAGGCGGCCGCGGCCGCGGCCGGGGTGAGCGCGGTGGTGAAGATGTAGGAGCGGGCCTGGTTCACCAGCAGCTCGGCGTAGGGCCGGGGACCGCACACATACCCTCCCAGGGCCCCGACCGCCTTGGACAGGGTTCCCACCCTCAGGGTCCGGCACTCCGGATGCACCGTCTCGGGGTGGCCGAGCACGGCGTGGGCGTCGTCGAGGATCAGCAGGGCGCCCCGGGCCGCGCACACCTCCGACAGTTCGGCCACCGGGGCCAGGTCGCCGTCCATGGAGAAGACCGAGTCGCTGACCACCACCCCCAGACCGTCGGCGCCGGCGAGAAGTTCATCCGCGGCGGCGGCGTCGCCGTGGGGGTAGACCCGGACCGGGGCCCGGGCCAGCCTGCAGCCGTCGATGATGGAGGCATGGTTGAGCTCGTCGGAGCAGATCAGCGACGCCCGCCGGCCGAAGGTGGCGACCGCGCCCAGGTTGGCCGCGTACCCGGTGGTGAACAGCACGGCCGCCTCGGCCCCCCGCCAGGCCGCGATGCGGGCCTCCAGGTCGGTGTGGATCGGCCTCGACCCCACGATGAGCCGGGCCGATCCCGATCCGGTCCCGTATCGGTGTACCGCCTCGGCCGCCGCGGCCCGCACCGCCGGGTGGCCGGTGAGCCCCAGGTAGTCGTTGGAGGCGAACGACAGGACCGGCCGGCCGGACTCCGCGGCGACCGGGCCGGCCCCGTCGAGGTCGCGGGGCCGGCGCAACTGGTCGGCGGCGGCCACCGCGCCCATGGCCTCGGCCACCGCCTCGTCCCAGCCGCCCCCGGTCACGACCCCACCTCGGTCACGGACCCATCCCGATCACGGACACATCCCGGTCACGGACCCGCCACGATCACGGACCCGTCACAGCTCAGCGCCCCGCCTCGGCCGCGGCCACCTCGTCGATGGCGGCGGCCAGCACCGCGGCGATGAGGTCGATCTCGTCATCGGCGATGGTCAGCGGGGGCATCACCACCACCACGTCGCCGAGGGGCCGCAGCAGCACCCCGGCCCGCACCGCCGCCGCGCACACCTTGCGGCCCCACCGGGCCGCGCCGGGCGGCGGGGCCAACTCGACGCCGGCCATCAGACCCCGCCTGCGGACCTCGGCCACCGCAGGGCGGGCGGCCAGCGGGGCCAGGGCCGAGCCGAGGCGCTCGCCGGCCGCGGCGGCGGCCGCCAGCACGCCCCGCTCGTCGATGAGTTGGAGGTGGCGGGCCGCCACCGCGCAGGCCAGGGCGTTCCCGCTGTAGGAGTGGCCGTGGTAGAAGGTCCGCGGCCCGAGGTCCTCGCCCAGGAACGCCTCATGCACCCGAGCCGAGGCGGCGGTGGCCGACAGGGGCAGGTACCCGCCGGTGATGCCCTTGCCCAGACACATCAGGTCGGGCCGGACGCCGCACAGGTCGCTGGCGAACAGGGCGCCGGTGCGGCCGAACCCGGTGGCCACCTCGTCGCAGATCAACAGCACCCCCCGGGCCCGGGCCGCCTCGGCGAAGGCCGCCACCTTGTCCGGGTCGGTGACCAGCATCCCGGCCGCCCCCTGGACCAAGGGCTCTATGACCGCCGCGGCCAGCTTGGGGCCGTGCTCGTCGAGGGTGGCCACCGCCTTGGGGACCCAGTCCGGGTCGTCGTAGCCGGGGGTGCGGACCGCCGGGAACCGCAGCGGGTCGAACAGGTCGGTCCCGAAACCGCCGTCGCCCACCGACAGCGACCCGACCGTGTCGCCGTGGTAGGCCCGCCCGAGGGCCAGGTAGGCGGTGCGGCCGGCGACCGACCGGTTCCGCCAGTACTGGAAGGCGATCTTGAGGGCCTGCTCCACCGCGGCCGCCCCGTCGGAGGCGAACAGGAAGCGGGCGCCGTCCACCGGCACGACCTCCCGCAGGGCCTCGCCCAGGGCGACGGCCGCGGTGTTGCCGTTGCCGAGCAGGGTGGAGTGGGCGATCAGGTCGAGCTGGTCCCGGGCGGCCCGGTTCAGGTCGGGGTCGTTGTGGCCCAGCGTGGTGACCCACAGCGACGAGATGGCGTCGAGGTAGCGGCGGCCGTCCACGTCGTAGAGGTAGCGGCCCTCGCCCCGCTCCACGATGACCGGCGCCGAGTCCTCGTAGCAGGACATCTGGGTGAACCCGTGCCAGAGGACGGATGCGTCCCGGCGGGCCCAGAGCGGGGCACTCAGGGCGCCGGCGCCCGCGTCGTGGGGTTCCTGCATTGCGGTCGGCCCCCTTCGTATCGGAGTGTCCGGGGAGAGTAGCTTTGCCGACTTGCCCGACCGGAGCGGAGGTTATGGCGGAGGTTTGAATGATGTCGAGTCGACTGCGACCAGGAAGAAACAGCTTCCAGCCGCTTCGAGAGCAGCGAGAGTCGAGCAACGGCAGCGGGCGGTCGAGTCCGTCCGGCGGCCCCGAAGAGGCGGGCGATCCGAGCCCGTCTCCCGGCCCGGAGCCCGGCGGCGGCTTCGGGCCGGGGGAGCCGAACGCCCACCAGCACCCCTCGCAGAGCCCGCTCTACCACGCCAAGCACGTCAACCGGTATCAGCGCCAGGACCTGATCCGGGCTTACGAGGCCCGCATCGGCGTCCGCCTGATCGTGGTCATCGACATCATCGACTCCGACATCGTCACCAACCTGGAGGAGCACCTGTTCGGGATCGACCCGGGCTGCGATCTCCATCTGCTGCTCCGATCCCCCGGCGGCAACGCCGAGCAGGCCATCCGGGCCGTCCGCTCCCTTCAGAGCCGCTGCAGCCGGCTGTCGGTGGTCATCCCCGACATGGCCAAGAGCGCGGCCACCCTCCTGGCCCTGGGCGCCGACGAGATCCGGCTCGGCCCCACCAGCGACCTGGGTCCGGTGGACCCTCAGATGTTCTTGGCCGGGCGCTGGATCCAGGCCAAGAACATCCTGAGGGCGGTCGAGCAGGCCGAGATCGCGGTCAGGGCCGACGGGGCCCTGGCCGGGCTGTGGGCCGCGCTGCTGGCCGAGGTGAGCGCCATCGACGCCCAAGAGGCCAAATCGGCCCTGGACCGCACCGCGCCCATGATCCGCCAAGTGGTCGGCTACCGGTCCGACCCTCCGACCCCCGATCAGGCCGAGACCTTCGTGACCGCCCTAGTGGAGGCGCTGCAGGAGCAGAACCACTCGCACGGCCACACCCTCGGCGCCGAAGAGCTGGTCGAGATGAACCTGCCCATCGTCAAGCTGGACCCCAACTCCTGGGAGTGGGAGTGCATCTGGCGGCTCTGGACCCTCTACAAGGTCCAGATCGACGGGCCGATCTACGAGTCGGCGTTCAAGAGCTTCATTCCCGAGGCGCGCCTCGAACCCTCGGCCGATCTCCCCCCGATCCCATGAGCGGCGCCGGCGGCGGGGCGGGGCCGCACCGCGCAAAGTCTTCGGCCGGAGCTTCGGCTCCAGCCACCTATGGGCGAGACGGGCGGGTGGCCACCATCACCTACAACCGGCCCAATGCCCTCAACGCGGTGAACAGCGCCATGCGCCGAGCCCTGGACGAGGCTTGGGGGGCCTTCCGGTCCGACGACGAGGCCTGGGTGGCCATCGTCACCGGGGCGGGGCGGGCCTTCTGCGCCGGGGTGGACCTCAAGAGCCCCGAGGGCGCCACCGGCGAGTGGCCCGGCTCGTTCTGGGAGCAGCCCACCATCACCACCTTCGAGTCGGGCATGGAGATCTGGAAGCCGACCATCGCCGCGGTCAACGGCGCCTGCATCGGCTACGGGCTCACCGCCGCGCTGGCCTGTGACTTCGTGCTGGCCGGCGACCGGGCCACCTTCGCCTTTCCCGAAGTCCGCATCGGCGTCCCCACCATCGTCGGCGCCTTGCGCCTGCCCGCCCGGGTGGCCTGGCCCGACGCCATGGAGCTGCTGCTGACCGGCGAGACCATCGACGCCGAGCGGGCTCGCGAGATCGGCCTGGCCTGGCGGGTCGTAGCCCACGATGACCTGCTCGGCGAGGCTCGGGCCCTGGCCGAGCGCCTGTGCGCTGGGGCGCCCCTGGCGGTTCGGGCCACCAAGGAGATGGCTTGGCGGGGGCGGAGGATGCCCTGGTCCGACGCGGTGCGCATGGGCGAGACCATGCGGCGGGTGGCGTCGAACACCGCCGACGCAACCGAGGAGCCATAGACCTGGACATAGCGCAGGGCCAGTTCGACGAACGCCTCTTCCGGCCTGGCCCTCACGGCGCCGGCGGTGGGGCGGGGGGCTCGGCGTAGAGGCGGGCGGCCAGCTTGCGGGGGGCGATCTGGCGGTAGGAGTCCTCGACCAGCTCGGCGATCTCCTCGAAGTCGGTGTCGTCGTCGAGCACCACCCCGATCCAGCCCCTCGGCCCGACGTATTTGGGGTAGAAGAACGGATGGCCCTGAGCCAGCAGCACCTCCTGCTCGCCGTCGGCCGCCTTCATGGTCATCACCTCGGCGCCGAGGGGGGCGCCGACGCCCGGCCCGGACTCGTAGTAGCCGACTGAGGTGAAGATCTTGTCCCGCACCCGGAAGGTGGGGTGGCCCCACGCCTTCTTCTCGGTGGTCTCGGGGAACCCCAGGCAGATGGCCCTAACCTGCTCCACGTACCGGGTCGGCTGCCGGTCGGGATGGCTCACGGCCCAAGCGTACAGACGGCCCGGCGGCTTGAGGTCAGCCCTGCTGCAGGCTCTTGACGTAGGCGGCGACCGCCGCGATCTCCTCAGGGGTCAGCCGGTCCTCCCAGGGGTCCATGAACGTCCCGTCCCGACCGTTCACGATCACCGAGGTGATCTCCTCCACCCTCAAAGTCGACTCTTGGAGGTCCGCGCCCGAGCGGCCCTCGCTGTGGCAGACCACGCAGTCCGACTCGAAGATCACCATCCCGTTCACCGGCGGCGAGGTGACGGCCGGCGGCTCCGGCTCCGAAGTCGGCGGCACCGGATCGGGTTCAGGCTGCGGCACCTCAGGCTCGGGCTCTGAAGTCGGCGGCGGCACCGGCTCAGGCTCAGGCTGCGAAGACGGCGGCGGCTCGGGCTCAGGCTGCGGCACCTCGGGCTCGGGCTCCGAAGACGGCGGCGCCGGCGGCTCCGAAGTCAACGGCGGCGGCACCGGCTCCGAAGACGACGGCGGCACCACCGGCTCGGGCTCTGTGGTGGGAACGTCAGGCGCCGAAGCGACCGGAGTCTCGGTCGGGGCCGAGGCGCTTGTGGTGGGCGCCTGGGTCGCAGGCGCGGCGTCCGTGCCATCGCGGTCATCTGGCTCCGGCCCCGGCTCAGAAGTGCCGGGAGCCTCGGCGGCAGCAGCCGCTACCTCCGTCGGGGCCGAAGCCTCGGGGGCGGCGTTGTATGCCGTCGTCGGCGCGGAGGTGGCGTGATCCGTCGAACTGGCCGCGCTCACCGGCGCCGTCACCGGGTCGTCGGACCCGCAGGAGGCCCCGATCAGAAGAGCCGGGACGGCGACCAGCCAGAGACGCCTCGCTCGGGTCGCCCCGGTCGGGCCGGGCCGGGCCTCGCCTCTTCGCCGTGCCGCGCCCACGGGCCGGTCAGCGGGGCGGTCGGTGGCGCAGGGGCTGCCAAGACCGGTAGGTGGCGCAGCGCCAGAGCCACTCGGCCGGCCCGTACCGGAAGCGGTCCAGCCACGGCTGCGACCACCAGAGCTGCAGCGCCCACACCGCAACTATGAAGACGGCGATCCAGGTGCGGGTCAGCTCGACGGCGCCGGACAGGGCGCCCAGCACGATCAGTCCGAGGGCGGTCTGGGTCAGGTAGTTGGTCAGCGCCATGCGCCCGGCGGCCCGGACCCGCAGCCTCAGCCGAAGCCGGGAGCCGTCGGACTCCCCGGCCCGGCCGTTCCAGAGCGTGATCAGCGCCAGGTAGCCCAAGACCATCGGAATCGTCGCCACCGTGTTGGGCGCCGATCCGGCCAGGGCCACGTCCGCGGAGAATCCGGAGGCGGCCACGATCGCCAGCCCCAGCGCGGCCAGCGGCAGCCCGCCGGCCAGGCCGATCAGCGCCATCCGGCGGTAGAAGCCGGGGCTGCGGCTGCCGTCGAGGACCCCCGACCGGTACAGGGCGACCCCGATCAGCATCATCCCCAGCCCCCGGGCGAAGAAGTCGTATAGGAACCAGGACGCGACCGGGCCCGATTTGACCCCTCCGGCCAGCCAGTAGCCGCCGCCGATCTGGTTGATCGGGTCGTCGACGGTGGTCTGGGCCCACACGGCGGCGCCGGCGGCCGAGAGCACGAGCAGCGCCCCCACCCCGAACAGGACGGCCGGGCGCAGCCTGCGCAGGGCGATCACCAGCGGGGAGCACAGGGCGTAGAGGACCAAGACGTCACCCTGCCAGGCCGTCATGTGCGCGATGCCGATGGCCAGCAGCAGCAGGTTGCGCCACAGGCTGAGCCAGACCGGGCGGCGGGCCTTGGCCGCGGCCCGGTCGGCGAACAGCACGATCCCGGCCCCGAACAGCAGCGAGAACAGGCCCATGAACTTCTGGTCGAACAAGATCTCGCCCGCCCCGCCGATGAGCCAGTCGAGCCAGGTGTTCGAGCCGGCCGCCTCGAGGTTGAAGTACCCGTCGGGTATGCCGTAGGCGACGGCGTTCATGGTGAGTATCCCGAGCACGGCCACGCCCCGAACCGCGTCGAGGTTCGAGATCCGCTCGCCCGCTCCCACTGGCCCCGACCGCTTGCCGCCGATCACGGGCCCTGCTCGAATCGGCGGGGGTGGCCGGCGGGCTTAGAGCGCCCGGCGGCGGCGAGGATCTCGGCCGCCGCTCGGCGGGCCGCGGCCGCGGACGACAGCTCCCCGGCGGCCACGGCGGAGAGCACCGGGCCGGCCGGCGGCGAGTCGAGGTACTCCGACACCGACCGGTCGAACCGGCGGCGCAGCTTGCCGGCGATCTCGAAGCGGGCCCGGCGGCGGCGGCGCTCGACCCCGGCCCCCGAGGAGGCCAGGTGGCGGCGGTGGTCGTCGATGGCCGCGCCCGCCTCGTCCACCCCGGTCCCGTCGGCGGCGCTGGCCGTCAGCACCCGGGGCGGCCAGCGGGGGTCCCCGTGTCCGGTCAGGCGGCTCAGGTCGGCCATGAGCTCCAGGTCGCGGCGGGCGTGGTCGGCCCCGCCCAGGTCCGACTTGTTGACCACGAAGATGTCGGCCACCTCGAACAGCCCGGCCTTGTTGGCCTGCACCGCGTCGCCCAGGCCCGGCGCGGTGACCACGACGGTGGTGTCGGCCGCGGCGGATATGTCCACTTCGAGCTGCCCGGCCCCGACCGTCTCGATCATCACCGGGTTGTATCCGGCCGCGTCCAGCACCCTCACGGCGCCGGGCACGGCCAGGGCCAGTCCGCCGGTGTGGCCGCGGGTGGCCATGGAGCGCACGAAGGCGGTGGAGTCGACCGCGGCCATGCGCACCCGGTCGCCCAGGATGGCCCCGCCGGTGAGGGCCGATGAGGGGTCCACGGCCAGCACCGCGGGCCGGGCCCCGCCGGAGGCCAGGGCCGCGGCCAGCCCGGCCACCAGGGTCGACTTGCCCGCTCCGGGCGGGCCGGTGATTCCGATCACGTGGGCGCCGCCGGCCCGGGCGCAGGCCGCCTCGGCGATCCGCTCGGCGTCGGCGCCGCCCCGCTCCACCCGGGTCAGCAGCTTGCCGGCGGCCCGGCGGTCACCGGCCGCGGCCCGCTCCAGCAGCTCCTCGGCGGAGGCGGTCTGGGCCGTCATCCGCCGCGCCCGGCCTGTGGCGGCCGTGGCCTCCTCGGCGGAGGCGGTGCCGGCGGTCACCGGGCAGACACGGCCCGGCGCACGGCGGCCACGACTTCTTCGGTGGAGGCGCCGGGCCCCAGCACCGCGGCGACGCCGGCCCGCTCCAGCTCGGCCAGATCCTGGTCGGGCACGATCCCGCCTATGACCACCGGGATGTCGAGGCCGGCCTCGTCGAGGGCGGCCAGCATGGCCGGGCCCAGGGTGAGGTGGCCGGCATTGTGCATGGAGAGCCCGATCACGTCGGCGTCCTCCTGCTCGGCCGCGGCCACGATGCTGTCGGTGGTCTGGCGCAGCCCCAGGTAGATGACCTCCATGCCCGCGTCGCGCAGCATCCGAGCCACCACCTTGATGCCGCGGTCGTGGCCGTCGAGGCCGAGCTTGGCCAGCAGCGCCCGGATGGGCGGCTCGGCACCCGCCGGGTCCTCCCCGACCGGCGGCCCGGCGGCCTCGGCCTCGGCCCCGGGCCCGGGCCCGGATGCCGCCGAGTCAGCCTCGGGCTCAGACATCAGACGATGACCTTTTCGGTGTAGGTCCCGAACACCGAGGCCATGGCTTGAGAGATCTCCTCCTCGGTGGCGTAGGCCCGCACCGCGTCAATGATCGGGGGCATCAGGTTGGCGTTGCCGTCGGCCGCGGCCCGCCTCACCTCGGCCAGCGCGGCGTCCACCCCCGGCTGGCTGCGGGCCCGCTTCACCTGGTCGAGGCGCTTGAGCTGGTAGTCCTCGGTGTCCTGTTCGATGCGCAGCAAGTCGGGCGCGGCGTCGTCGTCGCCGTCGGTGAACCGGTTGACGCCCACCACCACCCGGCGGCCGGCGTTGACCTCCCGCTCGAACCGGTAGGAGGCATCGGCGATCTCGCCCACGAAGTAGCCGTTTTCGATGCCGGCGTAGACCCCCTCCAGGATGGAGCCCCGGCCCAGCTCGTCGAGATGGGCGAACACCGCCTCGGCCTGGCGCTCCATCTCGTCGGTCATCCACTCCACGTAGGGCGAGCCGCCCAGCGGGTCGGCCACGTTGGCCGCGCCGGTCTCGTGGGCCACGATCTGCTGGGTCCGCAGCGCGATGCGGGCCGCCTTGGCCGAGGGCAGGGCCAGCGCCTCGTCGTAGGCGTCGGTGTGGAGGCTCTGGGTGCCGCCGAGGGCCGCGGCCAGAGCCTGGACGGCCACCCTGGCGATGTTGATCTCGGGCTGGGCGGCGGTGAGCGACACCCCGGCGGTCTGGGTGTGGAACCGGCACATCATGGCCCGCTCGTCGGTGGCCCCGTAGCGCTCCTTCATCCAGCGGGCCCAGATCCGCCGGGCGGCCCGGAACTTGCCGATCTCCTCGAAGAAGTCGATGTGGCTGTTGAAGAAGAACGACAGCCGCCGGCCGAAGTCGTCGACGTCCTCGGAGGCGGCCAGGGCCGCCTCCACGTAGGCGAAGCCGTTGGCCAGGGTGAAGGCCAGCTCCTGGGCCGCGGTGGAGCCGGCCTCGCGGATGTGGTAGCCGGAGATGGACACCGGGTGCCACCTGGGCATCTCCGCAGTGGTGAAGCGCACCACGTCGGTCACCAGCCGCATGGACGGACGGGGCGGGTATATGTACTCCTTCTGGGCCTGGTATTCCTTGAGGATGTCGTTCTGGATGGTGCCGGCCAGGTCGCGGCGGGCCGCTCCGCCGTTCTCGGCCACGGCCACGTACATGGCCAGCAGCACCGCGGCCGGCCCGTTGATGGTCATCGAGGTGGAGACGCCGGCCAGGTCGATGCCAGCGAACAGGTCCTCCATGTCGGCCAGGGTGTCCACCGCCACCCCAGCCCGGCCCACCTCCCCCAGCGCCCACGAGCTGTCGGAGTCGCGGCCCATCAGGGTGGGCATGTCGAAGGCGACGGACAGGCCGGTCCCGCCCGCCCGCAGCAGCTCCTTGAACCGGGCGTTGGTGTCCTCGGCGGTGCCGAACCCGGCGAACAGGCGCACGGTCCACAGCCGCGACCGGTACATCGTCTCGTAGATGCCCCGGGTGAACGGGTACTGGCCCGGGTAGGGGGGCTCGCCGTAGACCGCCTCCACCGGCACTCCCGACATCGTCTCGAAGGCCACACGCCCTCCTCTCTGGCTCGCTGCCTCAAGTATGCCCCAAGACCGGGCGGGTCGTAGAATCCTAGTGGTGTGTCGCAGTTTGTTGAAAGGCGGCTCGTCCTCGTTGGACGCTGCAAGTAGGTCGCGACTTTCACTCCTTCTCCTAGCTGGGTCTGGTCCGATTCGACCGGCTACACTGCGTTCAATGGAGAGTGCTTGACACTGTGCCGATAATGCGGCGGTGAAGTTCATGCGATTCGCAACCGAAAAAAGGGTCATGGTCAGCTTCATATTACTTGTAGCTAACGTCATCATCTTAGCACTAATGGTCCGGCTGCCTTTCATATCTTTCAAATCAAGGGACTATGTCTGGTTTCTTAGCCCCTGGTACAATGTAATAGTTGAGAATGGCAACTATGCGGCACTCAAATATGATTTTTCAAACCACCTTGTGTACACCTACCTAACAGCAACTGCTGCGACTTTCTTCCCTTACTATAAGCTTCTTTCCATCAAAATTATAGTCATTGTCTTCGATTTCATATTAGCCTTCTTCGTATATAAATGTGTACGCCTGAAATATAATAAGTCAGTGATGATACCAATTATGGCTGCACTGGCAACTCTACTGGCACCCACAGTAGTGCTCAATAGTGCCATGTGGGCCCAGCCTGACGCTATGTATACTGCCTTTATGATAGCCTGCCTTTATGCTCTACTCATCAATCGCCAATTGTGGGCATTCATAGCTTTCGGGTTGTCTCTTTCCATCAAGATACAAGCTATCTTTCTGGCACCGTTATTCCTATGGTTGTTAATAAAGAAGGAACTCAACTGGCGCTACTTCTTTCTTAGCCCACTTATCTATTTTGTTTCTTTACTACCGGCATGGCTCATAGGTAGGCCTTTGGATGACCTACTACTTTATAACGTTAGAGAATACCAATCGTGGGTGGAGCAGACATATCGCATTCCCAATCTCTACCAATGGGCTTCTGATTTCAACTATGAATTGTATAATTGGGGTATAATGATTGCGATAATTGTCGTGCTAATAGGTGCCATGATGGTCCATAAGTTGTCTCTAGAGATGGATAGAGAAGACTTAATTATTTATCTGGCAGCTCTCTCAGTCATAATGGTGCCTTTCTTCCTTCCTAGAATGCACGATCGGTACTTTTTCCCGGCTGACATTATTACTATCATTCTTGTCTTCTATCGGCCACGGTACTGGTATGTGGCAATACTAATCAGTCTGATGTCACTCAACACGTATATTGCCTATCTATTCGAAGTAGTTATCATTCCTCTGAGATACTTAGTAGTCATTCCGCTTGGCGTTATCGCTGTGTTGTGGTGGCGACTTCTGCCTCTTCAACTCGGTCGGCGAAGGGTCTCTTCAGATAAGGCGCTCTCGTGATCCCCTTGGACGGCCCCTTCTACGACCAGCTCCGCGTCGGCCAGGAGCTGCCCCGCCAGCCCTCCGTCGTCATCGACGACGGCATGGCCGCGCTCTACCAGTCGATCACCGGCGAGCGGCTGTCGATGACCCTCGATCCCGCGGTGAGCGAGGCCGTCACCGGGCGGGCCGGGCGTCTGGCCAGCCCCGGCCTGGTGATGCAGTTGTCCATCGGGCAGAGCACCACCGTGAGCCGGCGGGTCGTCGCCAATCTCTTCTACCGGCGGGTCCGACTGCTGCGGCCGGTGTTCGTGGGAGAGTCGATCGCCACCGCGGTGACGGTGACCGCGCTGGCCGACAGTCGGGCCCGCCCGGGCCGGCCCCATCGGGGCAAGGCGCTGGTGGACGTGGTCACCACCGCCGACGGCGAGCCGGCCGTCGCCTACCAGCGAGCCCCGCTGCTGCCCCAGAGCGGCGACCGCCAGCCCGGCCACGCCGACGACCTGGGCGCCGACCCCGCCCTCGACTTGGCCGACTACGTCGGGCTCGTCCCCGCCAATTGGGACTTCGGGCCGCTGGGCCCGGCCAGCGGCTGGGAGGTCGGCGCCGTAGTGGTCGACCCGGCCCGGGACGTGATCGACGGCGCCACCGCGCTGGTCCGCCTCACTCACAACCTGGCCATGGTCCACCGCGACGCGGCCCGCTCCCCCTACCCCCGGCGGCTGGTGTACGGAGGCCACGTGGTGGGACTGGCCCAGGCCTCGCTGTCGCGGGTGCTGGCGGGCATGGCCACCGTGGTGGGCTGGCACGCCTGCGACCACACCGGCCCCGCCTTCGAGGGCGACCAGGTGTGGTTCCGCCACACCCTTTTGGACACGGCGCAGGCCGGAGCAGGCCGGGCCTACGCCGTGAGGGTCGAAGGCTTCGCCGCCCGAGACGCCAGCCCCGCGACGGACCCCAACCCGAAGGCCGAGACCGACCCGAAAATCCTAGACTGGACCGTCATAGCCACCGCCCCCTGACCCAAACTCCCAAATCATCCGGGCTCAACACATTCTTCGTCGGCGGCGACATCAACCTGGGCATCGGCCCTGATCCCGAAACTCCAGCTAAACGCTTTCAGCTTTCCGGCAGAGCGGAATTCCTACAAGGGAATCGACTCCATGTCAGGCGGCCGCCTCGAGGACGGTTTCGTAGAAGACTTTGAAGCTGCGAGAAACTAAGAACCTCAGGTACCGTACCAATGTGGCACCTTCCGTTACTGCTGTCATGAACGCGTCAACGGGTCACCGACACCAAACCATCCCTCGGTCCACAAATTGCCGAGCAGACCACCGGTTTCCATCAGGTTAGTAATGCCTTCGATGTCTGAAGCTCGACGTACGCTGGTGTAACCACTATCGTCGCGCCACAGGATTCGCACTTCTTTGGGATTTAGACCGTCAAGGAAGAAAGGTGAATGAGTGGTTATCAACAATTGCGTAGATCGTAGTGCAGAACGACATTCCTCTGCGAGCACCGGCAACAGGTTGGGATACAGGAAGTTCTCAGGCTCCTCAATGCCAATAAAAGGATAGGTGTGTGAGCCGTGGAGGAGAATGAGATAGGCAAGCATCTTGAGAGTTCCATCTGAAGCGTATCGGGCCAGGATCGGCTCGTTGAATGGAGCATCTACGAACTGCATGAGCAGACGACCATCCGGCATTGGCTCAGCTTTTACATCCTGGATTAGCGGTACTCTCTCTGCCAATATTTTGGTGATACTATGAAGTTTTTTAGGATATCTTTCGTGCAGATGCTGAACTACATTAGCCAGATTATCACCCGTGCGTGTTAGTTTCTCGTGTGGTCCACTCTCGGGTTGACCGCGACTTTCATCTGCAGCTAGATAGGAGGTATGCCAGCCTGTAATGAAGTCGCGAAGCTTGGCCACGAGTGGGTGATCAGAAAATTGGCCCAAGGCATTGACAGCTAGGAGATCAGAAGACTGAAGTTCAAAGGGAACTCGCTTATCCATCTCGTCCGGTTGTTCGCCGCTGATAGCTTCTCCTGCTCCCCTTTGGAACTCAAGGAACCTGAACGGCTGTCCTCGCTGCTTACGCGTCCATCTCAGCCATTCACGCGCTACTACTGGCCCGCCGTTGTCCTCATCAAGCTCAAGATGATAAGTGATGAGAGGATTTCCAGCCTTTATCCTAGCTTTCGGTCGCTCGCGGTACCTGATCTCGATCACTATCGGATCAGATGAGCCTCGCGATTTGATTTCCCGTAATCGCCCCCGCCTGTCCCAGGCGCGACGCAGACCATCTTCAAAGCACTCGGACAAGAACGCGAACACATCAAACACAGTGGACTTGCCGCTGCCGTTCGGGCCGATCAGAACGGTCAGCGGAGTTAGATCTTTGAGATCGATTTTCCGTAGCGCCCTAAAATTGCGGACGCTGAGCGACTCAATCCGGGGAGGGCCCTCGGGTTGCGACGCCGCCATGCGCCAAGCCTACCCGTGAACGGCCCAGGCAGACCGGCCTGTGGTGCTGTTGGAACCCAGATGGGTGTCTTACTCGCGGCTGCCTATTTCGGTGTTGAGCCAGGCGACGAGCTGCTGCTGGTTGCGGGTTTGCACCAAGACGTCGCCGGGGCCGGTGAAGTGGAACACGAAGCCCTCGCCGGACTTGGCCGACTGGATGGAGCGGCCCTCCACCGCCCGGCGCAGCTCGTAGCTGACGGTGTCGACGAAGGCCAGCATGTGGTTGGTGTCCACCACCACCGTCTCGCCCGCGGCCAGCGACATCACCTCGATGGCCCCGTACGACGCGGCCAGGGCCTTGCCCACCCCGGTGGCGTGGATCATGAACCCGCCCTCGCCGCCGAACAGCGACTTGAAGCCGCCCCACTTGGTGTCGATCTCCACCGAGGCGTCCGAGGCCAGCCAGTTGCCCCGCTCGATGATCCAGGCCCTCGAGCCGTCCAGCTCCAAGACGCAGACGTCGCCGGGCAGCTTGGCCGCCACGTCCACCCATCCCCCGCTGGCCGGCGCGGTGTAGGTGGAGACGAACAGGGACTCGCCCCCCAGCACGCTGCGCTTGAGGCCCTTGAGGAGGCCGCCCTCCATTCTGGCCTCGAGCTCCATGCCGTAGGAGTGGGCCATCATGGCTCCGGCCTCAACCTTCACCTGCTGGCCGGCGCCCAGGGTGCAGCGGGCCACCCCGAAGCTGGGTGCGTGTCGAATTTCAACTTCCATGGCCGCCACCCTACCACCCCGGACGGTCCGGCGGGGCTGCCCGGAACCGGCGCCTGCTAGCACACTCGGTGCCGTCGCCGCGATGCGACCCGGACGGTCCGGCGGGGCCAGCCCGGGGACCGGACGGCGGCCCCGGCAGGCGAACCGACCCGGCCCCCGCCGTGGCCGACGGAGCCCGAGACTGATCGGCGGGCGAGCAGACCCGACCTTGTGATACTTTGATGTGATCAAACTATTCGGTCCCGCCGGGCCCGGCGGGACGGCCACCATGGAGGGATTCATCGAATGACCGACAACCAGTACTCACGGCGCCGGTTCCTGGGCGGGACGGCCGCCGGCACGGGCCTGATCCTCGGGGGCGGAGGCATCCTGGCCGCCTGCGGCGGAGACGACGACGGCGACGACAGCGACGCCCCGGCCACCACCGCCGCCCCGGCCACCACCGCTGCGGCGCCCGCCACCACCACCGCCGCGCCGATGAAGAGCGTCAACCTCCAGTTGAGCTGGCTCGACTCGGTGCAGTTCGGCGGCTCCTACATCGCCGATGAGCGGGGCTACTACAACCGCTTCGGCCTCGACGTCACCCTCACCCCCGGCGGGCCCGGCGCGCCGGTCGAGCCCCCGGTGGTCTCCGGCCAGGCCATCATGGGCATCTCGGCCGCCAACTTCGCGGGCTCGGCTGTGGCCGAGGGGGCACCGTTCAAGATCGTGGGGGTGGCCATGCAGCGCAACCCGTTCGTGATCGCCTCCCTCACCGAGAACCCGGTGAACGAGCCCCGCGACTTGGAGGGCAAGAAGCTGGGGATGGCCTTCAACAACCAGCTCGACCTCGACCTGCTGGCCAGCCTCAACAACGTCGACCTCGACCGGGTGGAGGTCGTCCCCAGCGACTACGACCCGGCCCCGCTGGTGAACGGCGAGGTGGACTGCTTGCTGTGCTGGCTCACCGACCTGCCCGTGGCCATGACGGTCAAGGGGATCGACAACACCACCATGCTCTTCGCCGACTACGGCTACGCGGTCCACAGCCAGACCTACATCGTCACCGAGGGCACCCTGGTCAACGACCGGGACACGGTCCTCGGGCTGCTCAAAGGCGAGATCCTGGGCTGGCAGGAGCACAAGGTGAACCCCACCGCGGCCGCGGTGCGGACCGTGAACCGGTTCCCCGACGCCGGGCTCGACCTGGAGACGGAGACGGTGAAGGCCTCCGAGTTCCTCAAGCTCATGTTCTCGGCCGACACCGACGCCAACGGGTTCATGTGGTTCACCGAAGAGTCCGTCCAAGACAACATCGAGACCCTCATGGCCCTCGGGGTGGAGGTGACCGCCGATCTGTGGGACCGGTCGCTGCTGGAGGAGATCTTCGCCGACGGCCCGGTGCTGGTGTGACGGGCCGGCCCCGGCGACAGTGACCCGGCGGGGGGCGCCGGTCGACGTCAGCGGGGTCGGGCGCACCTTCGCCCTGGGCTCGGGCGAGGTCACCGCCCTGCGGGGCTTCGACCTGCATGTGCCGCCGGGCGGGTTCTGCGCCCTGATCGGCCCCTCGGGCTGCGGCAAGTCCACCGCCCTGCGGCTGGTGGCCGGGCTGGACCAGCCCGACGAGGGCACCATCGACATGGACGGCGCCTCGCCCGACGAGCTGCGCCGCCAGCAGCGCATCGGCGTGGCCTTCCAAGACCCGTCGCTGCTGCCCTGGCGGTCGGTGGCCGCCAACGTCAGGCTGGCCTTGGAGCTGGTCGGCCGCCGCCATGAGCAGCAAGCCGTGGCCGAGCTGGTCGAGCTGGTCGGACTCGGGGGGTTCGAGAAGGCCAGGCCGGCCCAGCTCTCGGGGGGGATGCGCCAGCGGGTGGCCATCGCCCGGGCCCTGGTCACCGAGCCCGACCTGCTGCTGCTCGACGAGCCCTTCGGCGCCCTCGACGCCCTGACCCGCCAGCAGCTCAACGACGAGCTCCAGCGGATCTGGACGGCCCGGGGCACCACCACCCTGCTGGTGACCCACTCGATACCCGAAGCGGTTTACGTGGCCGACGAGGTGGTGGTGATGTCGCCCCGACCGGGGCGGGTGGTGGCCCGCCACCCGGTGGACTTCGCGCGGCCCCGGACCCGGGCGCTGCTGCTGGCCGACGAGTTCCACACGGCGGTGGAGACGGTGTCGGCCAGCCTGCACCGCTCCGAGGGCCAAGTGGTGCAGCTCGACGGCGACAACGGGGCCGACGACGCCGGCGCCGGAGACGAGACGACCGAAGCCCGGGCCGCGCCGCCCGGCGGCGGGGCGGGCTGAGCGGGCATGGGCGAGACGGGCGGCCGACGCGGCTTCCCGCCGCAGGCGATGGGCCTGGTGGTGGGCGCCGGCGTGATCCTGGTCTGGGAGCTGGCCGCCCGCACCGTGTACGCCGGCACCTACCGCCTGTCGCCGCCCACCGCGGTGGTAGCCGAGTTCTTCGACAACCAGGGCCTGTACCTGCGCAACCTGTGGCACTCCACCCGCAGCGCGGCCTGGGGCTTTCTGTGGGGCAACCTGGCCGCCATCGCCCTGGCCGCGGCCACCTCGCTGGTGCCCTGGCTGCGACGCAGCATCGGCGCGGTGTGCCTCACCGTCTTCTGCCTGCCCTTCATCGCCTTGGCCCCCATCCTGCGGGTGATAACCGGCCCGGGCACCGGCACCCCCATCGCCCTGTCGGCCCTGGCCGTGTTCTTCACCACCTACGTGGCCACCCTCCTGGGCTTCGACTCGGCCCCGGGCAGCGCCCTGGACGTGATCCGCTCTCTGGGCCGGGGCCGCCTCAGCGGCTTCCGCAAGGCGCGGGTCCGGGCCTCGGTGCCGGCCATGTTCGCCGGCCTGCAGATCGCCGCGCCGGCCGCCTTTCTGGGCGCGGTGGTCGGCGAGTTCACCGGCGCCCACAACGGCCTGGGCATCCTCACGGTGAGGGCCCTGGGGGCGCTGGAGACCGACCGGATCTGGGTGATCGCGCTGCTGTCCACGCTGGTGTCCTCCGGCGGCTACCTGGCGATAGGAGCGCTGGGGCGGTGGCTGTGCCCGTGGGCCCCGGCCCTCGACTTGGCCGCCGCCCCGGCCGCCCGCCACGAGCCCGGCCTGCTCAACCGGGCGGTGGCGCTGGTCGCCCCGATCGCCGCGGTGTTCGCCTTCTGGCTGGCCTTCTTGTGGGTGTTCCAGCTCGACTCGTTCTTCGCCAAGACCCCCCTGGACGTGTGGTCGGAGCTGTTCGCCGAGCCCGACGCGGCCGAGACCCGGTCCTATGTGTTCGGGGCTCTGGGAACCACGCTGTGGACCACCGCCCTGGGGTTCGCGCTGGGCCTGGCCGGGGCGGTGGCCGCAGCGGTGGCCTTCGTGCTGGCGCCGTGGCTGGAGCGGGGCCTGATGCCGGTGGCGGTGGCCCTGCGGTCGATTCCGATCATCGTCACCACGCCGGTGATCATCGTGTTCGTGGGGCGGGGCTTGCTAACCACCACCGCGGTGGTGGCGGTCATGTCGTTCTTCCCGACTCTGGTCAACTGCTTCGCGGCCATGCGCCGCACACCCGACGGGATCCTCGACGTGCTCAGGTCCTACGACGCCCGGCGGACGGCCCGAGTGCGCAACGCCTACCTGCCCGCCGCGGTGCCGGCCCTGATGGCCTCGGCCCGCATCGCCGTGCCCACGTCGCTGCTGGGGGCCACGGTGGCCGAGTGGCTGGCCACCGGCGACGGGATGGGCGCGTTGATGATCCTCGCCTACACCCAGAGCAACTACAGCGTTCTGTGGGTGTCGGTGACGGTTCTGACCTTGGTGGCGGTGTTCGCCTACTGGCTGGTGGCCGCGCTGGAGTTGCGCACTCTGGAGCGCATGGCCCCCGGAGTGTCGCGGTGACCGCGGGCCCCGGCGCGGTGCGGTCCCGCTACGACGAGCTGGCCGAGCTGGTGTCCTGGGTCCAGGGGCGGCCGGCGGCCGACCCGGCCCTGACCGCCGCGGTCGCCCCCCACCTGGTGAGAGAGGCGCGCCTGCTGGACTCGGGCCGGTTCGAGGAGTGGCTCGAGGGCTGGACCGACGACGCGGTGGTGTGGGTTCCGCTGTCGGTCCCGGCCCACCCCGGCCGGGACCAGGCCCTGTTCCTCGACGACCGCCGCCGGCTGGCCGAGCGGGTGAGCTGGCGCCGGGACCCGGCGGCCTGGGGCCAGCAGCCGCCGTCGCTCACCGTGCGGGCGGTCACCGGGGTGGAGGCCTGGGCCGCCGGCGGCCGGGTGGTGGCCCGGTCCTCGCTGGTGGTCCACGAACAGCGCCACGGCCTCGGCCAGCAGCTCGCCGGCTACCAGATCCACGAACTGGCGGACGGCCCGGCCCGGTTTCGCCGGTCGGATGCGGACGGGGAGGGCCCGGTCGGCGACCCGGCGGGCGACCCGCCCCGGTTCCGCACCAAGATCGTCGTCATGCCCGCCCTGAGCCTGGGGGTGCGGAACCCCAGCTTCTTGATGTGAGCGCCGCCGTGCCCGACCCCCGACCAGCCCGCCCGCACTCCGACATGGAGCACCCAGCTCCGACCGGCCCGCAACCCGACTTTCAGATTCCGGCTCAGCCCGACCGGCGCCCCGACTCCGGGAACCCGGTTCTGGCCGACCCGCAGCCCGACTTCGGGCATCTGGTGCAGACCGACCGGGTGCATCGGCGCATCTACACCGACCCCGGGATATTCGAGATGGAGATGACCCGGGTGTTCGCCGCGTCGTGGTGCTACCTCGGCCACGAGAGCGAGATCCCCAACCCCGGCGACTACCGGACGGTGACGGTCGGGCGGCGGCCGGTGCTGATGACCCGGGCCCCCGACGGCGACATATACGCCCTGCTCAACCGCTGCGCCCACCGGGGAACGGTCATCGCCACCGAGGAGAGGGGCTGCGCCAAGCGGCTCACCTGCCCCTACCACGGCTGGACCTACGCCCTCGACGGCCGCCTGGCCGCCATCCCCTTCCCGGCCGGCCACCCGATGGACGACCGCGACGCCCTGTCGCTGGGGCGGATGGAGGTCGCCCGCTACCGGGGGTTCGTGTTCGCCACCCTGAACCCGAGCCCCGAGCCGCTCGGGGAGTGGCTGGGGCCGGCCCGGGAGGCGCTGGACGTCATCATCGACCGCCACCCCGGCGGCGAGCTGGCAGTGGTTCCCGCGCCTCAGAGGCTGGAGTTCGCCGGCAACTGGAAGCTGTCGTGGGACAACGCCTCCGACGGGCTCCACGCCACCTTCGCCCACCACTCCTACAACACCCTGGGCCAGACGGTGGACGTGGAGACGGTGCTGGCCCGCGACCCCGGCGCCACGCCGATGGTCTCGCTGGCGCTGGGCAACGGCCACATGGTGGTGGACCAGCGGCCGGGGATACCCCAGGGCCCGTGGGCCACCATGCGCAGAGTGCCGTTCCGCGAGCCGCTGGAGTCGGCCCTGATCGCGTCCGGGGCGGGGGGCCAGCTCGACCTGGCCACCGGGAGCATGTTGAACCTGTCGCTGTTCCCCAACCTGATCTTCGTGGGCAACCAGTTGCTGGTGATCGAGCCGCTGGCGGTGGACCGGACCCGGCTGTGGCTGTGGCTCACCTCGGCGCCGGGCGCGCCGGCCGAGATCGACCTGCTGCGGCTGCGGGTGGACGAGGACTTCGTGAACTTCGGCACTCCCGACGACCTCGACATGTTCGAGCGGGTCCAGCGGGGCCTGTCCATCCCCGAGATGGAGTGGATCGACGTGAGCCGGGGGCTGCCCGACGAGCCCGCCCCCGGCGACGGCGGGGTGGTGACCGGCACGATCACCTCCGAGGCCCCCCAGCGGGGGTACCTGGCCCACTACGCCAAGCTGATGTCGACCCCGGAGGCCGCCCGTGCCCGCTGAATCCGACGCCCCCGCGGCGGCCCCGCCCCAGCCTGCCGACGCCGGGTCCGACCCCGAAGGCCCCAGCTTCCGTGCCCGCTGAATCCGGGTCGGAGCGGCGGGCCGAGCTTCAGGCCCGGGGCGTGACGGTGGTGCCGGGGCTGCTGGACGAGCAGTGGTGCCGGAGGCTGCACGAGGCCATCGACCGGGGCCGGGCCAGCCCCAGCCAGTTCTACGGGGTGCTGTCGGGGCCCGACGAGCTGCGGGTGGACAGCGACCTGTTCCGCTGGTTCGACGATCCCGACATCGCCGAGGCCACCCGGTCGTCCCCGCTGCCGGCTTTGGCCGCCGAGCTGGTGGGCGCCGATTCCGCCATCCTGATCGAGGACCAGTGGTTCAGCTCCGAGCCGGGGGCGGTGTCGGCCAGCCCCTGGCACCAGGACCACCCCTACTACAACCTGGACCGGCCCTTCGTCACCGTCTGGGTCACCCTCGACGACGTGGCCGCCGACGCCGCCCTGCGGGTGGTGGCCGGCTCCCACGCCACCGGGGTCGTCTACGCCCCCATCGAGTTCTCCACCGACCGCTCCACCATCGGCGGGCAGTCCGACCTGGAGCCGGTGCCCGACGTGGACGCCGACCCGGAGCGGTTCCCGGTCACCACCTGGGACCTGCGGGCCGGCGACGCGGTGGCCATCGACTCCCGCACCCTGCACGCCACCGGGCTGCGGGAGTCAGCCGACCGCTGGTTCCGCCGCATCTCCACCCGCTGGGCCCACCCCGACACCCGCTACCTCGACCTGGGCGAGCAGGCCGCCGTCTTCTGGAAGCTGCTCCCCCACGGCCTGACCACCGGCGACCCGGTGGCCGGCGAGGTCTTCCCCCTCATCACTCCCGCCCCGCCGCCGGGCCGGGGCGGGGGGTAAGCGGTTTCTGCGAGCCGGGCCGGGGGGCTCAGGCGGCAGCGTTCACGGCCCCGCGGCCGGCGGGCTCGCGGCCAGACTGCCGTAGCGCTTCTGGGCGGCTTGGCGGGTCACCCCGAGCCGGGCCCCGATGGCAGCCCAGGAGTGCCCCGCGGCGCGGGCTTCGCCAACGGCGGCGGCTATCGCCGCGGCGCCCTTCCGCTGCTGTTCGGCCAGACGCGACAGGCGCCCCAGAGCCGCCGCGTCCATCTGCCGGAGGTCTTCAGGGCGGACCTCCTCGGCCCAGGCCTCGAACGCCGCCGCGTACTCCTCGAGAGTCTTCGTGGTCATGGTCGCGGTTTCCCTTCCACATCCACCGGCGCAGCCTACCGCCCCGGCCCCGAGTGTCAACCCAGGTTGCCTGCGGTAGCCACCGTCCCCCTCCCGCGGCGCATCCGGCCCCGGTTTCTCGGGCCGCCGACTGCGCCCGGGGCCGCGGCCCCGGTGCGGTCCTGCAGCGCCGGAGGGGTCGGCTGCACCCGACGGCGGGCGGGCCGCCGCCCAGCGGCGATTGACGCGATTCCAGTCGAATGCTTCAGTCGAAGAGGTGGGTGGCGAACTGGAGGGTTTGGTCGAGCGCGCGGCGGCGGCCGTCGTTGGCCGCAACTAGGGCGGCTCGCTCCCGGTCGTGGTCCAGGAGCGCGGCGGCGGCCCACATGGTGTTGGAGCCCTGCATGGAGTATGAGGAACCCCGCAGGTAGGGGGGTTTGATCCAGCCCATCGACATGCGGGTGCCGCGCCCGGGCGGCTGGGCGAGGAGGTGATCGATCGTGTCGGGGCGCAGGAGGTCGCCGCTCCCGGCGAGGAAGATCCGGCAGAAGGCGGCCCAGTCCTCGACGGTGAGGTGCATCGTCGCCGCCGAGGCGTACACCGCGGGGTTGTCGCTCTTGGGCTCGGCCGGGTCGGCGGGCCGGCCGCGGAACAGGCCGGCGACGCCGAGCCGCAGCCGGGCCGGATGCCCCCAGATCTCGGGGGGCGCGCCGAAGCCGGCGGACTTGATGCCGAGGGGCTTGAGGACCCGGTCGGCCAGGGCCCGCTCGTAGGCGGCGCCGGCGAGCCGGTCGATGGCCGCGCCGACGACGATGTAGCTCAGGTTCGAGTAGGCGAACCGGCCTGGCCGCCGGGGCGGGGCCTGCAGCGCCTGCCGGGCCGCGTCGGTGCGCTGCCAGGCGAGGGGCCGGGCGTCGAGCCAGGCCGGCTCCATCCGGGTGCGGCCTATGTTCGAGGCAAAGCCGGCCCGGCACTGCAGCGCGTCGTCGACGGTCACCCCGGCCCAGCCGGGATGGAAGTCGTCGAGGTCGGCGAACGCCGCCGGGATCGGCATGTCCCACTCGGCGTCGCCCGCCTCGACGAGGCGGGCCCACAGCACGGCGGTGAAGGTCTTGGCACACGACCCGATGTGCCACCGATCCGACACCCGCGCCGGGTCATCAAAGCCGCGCCGCCGGGTCCCGGCAACTTCGGCGTCAACCGAGCCGTCGGCGCCCACCAGCGCCGCGGCCACGGCCGGAACCCGGCACACCCGAACAAAGTCCTCCAGCAATTCCCTGCTGATCAGCTCGTGAGCCGAACAACCCGATGGAGCATCCGCCGAGCCCGCGCCGGAGTCCACAGGCGGCCCCTCGCTCACCGGGCCGAGAGCACCCGCCGAGCCCGAGCCCGACGACGATTCTTCGCTCATTGGGCCGAGAGCATCCGCCGAGCCTGCGCCGGAGTCCGCGGGCGGCTCCTCGCTCACCGGGCCGGGGGGCCGACGGCGCCCGGAGACCGAGCGCTTGGAGGAGCGCACCCAGCGCTCGGCGAACTCTCCGGCGCTCATTTCGGACAGGTCTTGCCGGAGGATCTGGCCGACGCTGACCTCCCCGTCCCACCTCAACTTGTCCCTGTACCTGCTGAGGACGCGATCCGAATCGATGGACACGACCCGGAACCGCGAGCCGGCCAGCGGCCCTCCCATCCCGCCTTCGGTCACCAGCGCCACCACGAAGAAAACGGTCGTGAAGAGGACGCGCTTGACCCAGGGGGCGCGCACTTCGTCGATTCGGAACACCAAGTGGGCGGGTTCGTCCAGATCGAACGACAACCGGCCCGCTCGCATCACGGCATCGCCAGGTCAGCCGGGCACGGAGACGTGTACGAATCTGGTGGTGGAGTCGCCCAGGTGGCGCCACCGGTGGCGGGCGTCGGTGGAGTACACCATGGTGTCGCCCGCCGTCAGCCGGTGGAACGCGAAACGGCCGTCGTCGGTCTCGATCTCCACGATCAGACTGCCGGTGGTGACGTGGATCATCTCCCGCCCCGCCGAGGAGAAGACGCCCCCCAGATCCGAGCCCGGCGCCACCACGTACTCCGCCGCGCTGAACGGCTCGCCCAGGCCGGTGAGCTGACGGCGGAAGGCGCCGCGGGCCGCATCGGTCACCGCGTAGCGCTGGCCCTCGCCCTTGGGGGTGACCACCACGTCGGCTGAGACCGGCCCGGCCAGCAGCCGCTCCGGGGTGGTGTCGAGGACCCTGGCGATGGCGAACAGCGACACCAGGCTGGGGGCGGCGAAGCTGGTCTCCACCTGGCTCAGGAACGGCGCCGACAGCCCGGAGCGCTCCGCCACCTGGCTCAGGGTGAGGCCGAGCTGGGCCCGCCGGGTCCGCACCGCCTGGCCCAGCTCCCGGAGGGCCCGCCGGTCGTGGTCTTCGTTCCGGTCAGGCTGGACGTCGGCCATCGGCGGCCAAGCTACCGGCCACCGGACCGCCCCGGCCCTATGAGCCGGCCGCCGCGGTCCGGCCCGACTCGTGCTCGGGGAACAGCTCCACGTAGGTGTCGCCCTCCCGGTAGGGGTGGCGGGCCAGGGCCTCCTCGTCCACCTCCACGCCCAGGCCCGGCCCGGACGGAGCGGTGATCACCCCGCCGGCCAGGTCGGTGAGGGCCAGGCCCGGGTTGTGGCCGATGTCGGTGATCATGGGCTGGTGGGGGTCGATGTCGTACTCGCACAGCTTCACCCGGGCCGCGGTGGACCAGTGGAGGTTGGCGGCCAGGCCCACCACGGTGGGGCCGCCCACGTGGGTGATGACCTCCACCGAGGAGCGGGCCGCGATGTCGGCGATCTCCAGGCAGGCCAGGATGCCCCCGGCCAGGGTGGCGTCGGGCTCGAACACCCGGGCCGCGTCGCGGCGGGCCAGCTCGGCGTACATGCGGGGCGAGTAGACTCGCTCCCCCACCGCCACCCGCACCGGCGAGTTGCGCTGCAGCCGCTCCAGGCCCTCGATCTGGTACTGGGGCACCGGCTCCTCGAAGAAGTGGATGCCGTACGGGGCGATCCGGCGGACCAGCTCGATGGCGGTGTCGGGGTCGTGGAACCAGTAGGAGTCCACCCCCATCAGCCGGTCGGGGCCGATGTGGGCGCGCACCGTCTCCACCACCTCGGCGTCCTCGGCCACGGTGCGGCCCAGGCGCACCTTCACCCCTTTGAAGCCCAGGGCCAGGCACTGGTCGAAGTAGCGGGCGTGCCATCCGGGGGTCTGGTCGAACATGGTGGTGCCGGTGCCGTACAGCGGGATCGGGTAGGCGTCGCCGCCCAGCAGCCGGTACACCGGGGCGCCCAGGTGCTTGCCCAGCAGGTCCCACAGGGCCGTCTCCACCGCGCCGATGGTCTGGCTGGAGAGGCCCTCCCAGCCCAGGTAGCCGTCGAGGGCCACCCGCAGGTCGGCCACCCGGTCGCGGATGGCCCGCGGGTCCCGGCCCACCAGGTGCCGGGAGCAGACGTCGTCGACCACGGCCCGGAACACGGTCGGGTAGGAGTGGCCCCAGTTGGTGGAGGCCTCGCCCCAGCCGACGGTGCCGTCGTCGGCCTCCACCCGCACCAGGGCGAAGCTGCGCTCCATGTCGGGGTCGGTCTTGCGGTAGCCGGCCAGCACGGCCCGGACGCTGTCGATTCTCATGGTCTCCCTCCAGTGGGCGGCCGCTCAGGTCTCATGGTCTCCCTCCGGTTGGCGGCCGCTCAGGCCTCATGTTCTCCTCCGTGGCGGGCCGCTCGGGTGTCTGACCCATTCTCATGGTCCCCCTCCGCGGGTGATGGCCGCTCAGGCCTCGGGCCGGGCGACGAGGCCGGCGTCGTGCAGTTCCGACCACAGATCGGCCGGGACCGAGGCTGCGGCCGCGTCCAGGTTCTCGTCCACCTCGGCCGGGGTGGCCATGCCGACCACCACCGACGCCACCGACGGGTGGGCCAGCGGGAAGGCCAGCGCGGCGGCGGCCAGGGTCGCCCCGTGGCGACGGCACACCGACTCGATGGCCCGGGCCCGCTCCAGGCGCTCGGCCGAGACGGGGCCGTAGTCGTACCAGGCGCCCTCGGCGGGGCGGGCCAGCACCCCGCTGTTGAACACCCCGGCGGCCAGGTAGGCCACGCTCCGGTCGGCGCAGGCGGCGATCAGCCCGGCGGCGGACTGGTCGAGCAGGGTGTAGCGCCCGGCCACCAGCATGCAGTCGAGGTCGCCCCGCTCCAGGAATACGGAGGCGGTGGCCACCGTGTTGGTGCCCACCGAGACGGCGTCGATCATCTTCTGGCCCCGCATGTCGGCCAGGGCCCGGTGGGTTCCCTCCAGCGCCCCGTCCAAGTGGTCGTCGGGGTCATGCACGTGGACGATGCCGACCCGGTCGGCGCCCAGCCGCTCGAGGCTCGACTCCACCGAGCGCCATGCCGCGTCGTAGCCGAAGTCGAAGACGGCCTGCACCGACCCGTCCGGCCCCGCCTCCAGCCGCCGCCCGGCCTTGGTGGCGATCACCACCCCGCCGTCGTCCGCCGGCGCGCTCGCCTCGTCGCCCCCGTCAGCCGCCGCGGACGGGCCGGTGCCGTCGGCGGCCGCAGCCGACGGGCCCAAGCCGGTGGCACCAGCGGTCTCGGCCCTCAGGCCGGCACCGAGGCGGCGCTCGGACTCGCCCAGTCCGTAGAAGGGGGCGGTGTCGAAGAAGCGGACGCCGCGCTCGTAGGCCCGGCGAACCGCGGCCACCGCCGTCGTCTCGTCGTTGCCCCAGAAGACCGAGGCCAGCGGGGCCGTGCCCAGCGCCAGGCGGCCCATCTCCAGCCCGGTTCGGGCCGGCTTCGCTCGCTCCAGCCGATCGACCACCGAACTTTGACCGTATCAAACACCCCCGGCCCGGCGCCTATTGGCCTGCCTCTGCTTTGATCCCCGACTCGGCTCGGGCAGCGCGCTGCTCGGCTCCCGGCCCGGCGCCTGTTGATCTGCGTCTGTTTGATCGGATCAAACAAACCTGGTTGTCTGATGGGGTGAGCCGGGCCAAGCCGACCGTGGCCGACCTGCTGGCCGGCAAGGGGCACCGCCAGCGGACCAACATCTTCGTGACCAGCCTGGAGGAGGCCCGGGCGGCCGAGGAGGCCGGGCTCGACATGATGTGCGTCCCCGACGACGACATGAGCGAGGCCGTCCGGGAGGCGGCCCCCACCACCTTCATCACCGCGGCGTTGGCCTACGGCATCCGGGTCACCGCCGAGGACTACCTGCGGATGGGGTTCGCCATGTACCGCCTGGGGGCCGACGCCGTTTACTGCGCGGCCGGCCTCGACACCGTGGCCCGCCTGGCCGCCGAGGGGCTGCCGGTGATCGGCCACATCGGCTTCATCCCCACCCACGCCACCTGGACCCGGGGGTTCAGGGCGGTGGGCAAGACGGCCGAGAGCGCCCTGCGGGTGTGGCGGCAGGCCCGGGCCCTGGAGGCGGCCGGGGCGTTCGGGGCCGAGATCGAGCTGGTGCCCGAGCCGGTGGCCGCCGCCATCGCCCGCCACAGCCCGCTGTTCTTGATGTCGATGGGGTCCGGGGCCGGATGCGACGCCCAATACCTGTTCAGCATGGACATCCTCGGCGCCCACACCGGCCACTACCCGCGCCATTCCAAGACCTACCGGGACTTCAACGCCGAGCACGAGCGCCTCCACGCCGAGCGGGTGGCGGCCTACCGGGAGTACCGGGCCGACGTGGAGGGCGGGGCCTACCCGGCCGCCGAGCATAGGTTGGAGATTCCCGACCACGAGATGGACCGGTTCTTGGAAGCCCTGAAGGCCGACGAGGCCCGCGGCGGCGACGCCGCAGACACCACGGAGGGTGTGCCATGGATGGAGATAGCAACGCCGGACTCCTGACCGGGCCGAGGCTCCGGCCATGACCGGGACCGCTGACCGGACCGAGGCTCCGGCCGTAACCGGGGCGCCGACCGGGCCGGCAGCCGAGGGGTCGTCGTCACCCGCCGGCGCCGAGCCGGTGTCGCTGCTGGTGGAGGGCACGGTGGTGACCATGGACCCCGACCGGCGGGTGATCTCCGACGGGGCGGTGGCCGTGGCCGGCGACCGGATTGCCGAGGTGGGCAAGGCCGACGACCTGCGCCGACGCCACCCCGGCGCCCGCCGCATCGGCGGGGCCCGGCGCTACGTGGTGCCCGGCCTCATCGACTGCCACAACCACATCGCCCAGGCCCTGTGCCGGGAGAGCACGGTGGAGGACTTCCCCAACATCTACCGCATCTACATCCCGGCCGAGGCCGTCCAGAGCCCCGACGACGTGAGGGTCAGCGCCCAGGTGGCCTTCGCCCAGCTTCTGCAGGCCGGGGTGACGACCATGGCCGAGACCACCTGCACCGCCGCCCACGAGGAGCCCATCGCCGAAACGGTGATGGAGACCGGGATCCGCTGCGCCCTGGCCCGGGGCGGCGGGGACCGGGAGTCCCGGCTGGCCAGCAACTACGAGCAGATCGCCGGCAAGTCGTGGTACCGCGACGACCCGGCCGCCCTGGCCGAGGACCTGGCCCGCACCGAGGAGTTCTTCGCCCGCTGGTTCGAGAGGGGCCGGGGGCGGCTGCGGCCCTGGGTCCACAACCTGGGGGTGCCGTCGTGCTCGGACCAGCGCTTCCTGGCCGGCGACGAGCTGGCCCGCAAGTGGGGCACCGGGGTGATGACCCACATCAACCGGGACCGCGAGGAGATCGAGCTGGCCGTGTCGCTGTTCGGCCATCGGCCCCTGGAGCACCTGGCCTCCATCGGGGCGCTGACCGAGCGGCTGGTGGCCGTCCACGCCATGCTCACCACCGACCGGGAGATCGACCTGATGGCGGAGGCCGGGGCCAAGCTGGCCCACGCCCCGGTGGTGTGTACCGACATCATGTCGGCGGTCACCCGGGTGCCGCTGATGCGGGCCCGGGGCGTCACCGTCGGGCTGGGCTGCGACACCGTCATCAACGACGTGCTGAAGCTGATGCGGATCGCCTTCATCATGCACAACCAGGCCTCGATGCCGCTGTTCGACCCCTACGGGTTCTCCACCGCCGACGCCTTCGAGATGGGCACCGTCGACGCGGCCCGGCTGCTGCTGTGGGACGACGAGATCGGCTCGCTGGAGGCGGGCAAGGCCGCCGACGTCACCGTGATCGACGCCAACAACGTCCGGCTCACCCCGTCCACCGACCCGGTGGCCACCCTGGTGCGCTACGGGGTCGGCACCGACGCCGAGTCGGTGCTGGTGGCCGGCGAGCTGGTGGTTCACGAGGGCAGGCTGCTGACCATCGACGAGGAGGCGCTGGTGGACGAGGCCGAGCGCCTGGGGGCCAGGGTGATCGCCGAGATGGCCCCCCGCCGCTACGTGCAGCTCGGCACCAACGTCAACTACCTGTGAGCGGATGGTGCTGAGGCGTGACCGTGCTGAACCGGCATCCGTGACCGGCGGGCGGCTGGGCCGATGACCGTTCTGAACGGGCACCTGTGAGCGGCGGGCGCTGAGGCGATGAACGGCTCGGGGCTGTTGATCAAACAGGCCACCGTCCTCGATCCCGACGGGCCGCTGCGCCGGGCCGACATCCGGGCCGAGGGCGGGGTGATAACCGAGGTCGGCCCGAACCTGGCCGCCGGGTCGGCTGAGGTGATCGACGCCGAGGAGATGGTGGCCATGCCGGGGCTGATCAACGCCCACACCCACTCCGGCCAGAACCTCGACCGGGGGTCGGTCCCCAACCTGCCGCTGGACCTGTGGCTGATCTGGGCGGTGTACGGCAACGTGGCCCGCGACGCCGAGGACCGCTACACGCTGGCCATGGCCGGGGCCCTGGAGATGCTCGAGTCGGGCTGCACCGCGGTGCTGGACCACGCCTGGATGCCGCCGTGGGACTTCGAGGCCCACGCCGAGGCGGTGATGAGCGCTTACGCCGACGCCGGGATGCGGGCCGGGCTGGCCCCCATGATCGGCGACCTCGACATCTTCGAGTCGATGTCGTTCGCGGCCGCCTCGGGTCCGGCGCCCGAGCCCATGGCCGACCCGGTGGACCCGGCGCTGCTGCTGGGGGCCATGGACGCCTTCTTCGACCGCTGGCAGGGCGCCCACCCCCGCCTCAACCCCATGGTGGGGCCGTCGGCCCCCCAGCGCTGCAGCCACGAGCTGATGGAGGGGCTGGCCGGGCTGGCCCGCCGGCGGAGGGCGCTGTTCCACACCCACGTGCTGGAGACCAAGACCCAGATCGCGGCCAACCTGGAGCGCTACGGGCGCTCCAGCGTCGACTACCTCGACGACCTGGGGCTGCTGTCTCCCGCCGCCAGCCTGGCCCACTGCGTGTGGATGGACCCCGGCGAGTTCGACTCGGTGCGCCGCCGGGGGGCCACCGTGGTCCACAACCCGGTCTCCAACCTGCGGTGCGGGTCGGGGCTGCTGCCGGTGGCCGACCTGCTGGAGGCCGGGGTGAGCGTGGCGCTGGGGGCCGACGGGGCCGCGTCCAACGACAACCAGAACATGTTCGAGGCCATGAAGTTCGCCTGCCTGATGCAGACCCTGCACGGGTCGCATCGGCGCTGGCCCCAGGCCCCGGCCGTCTGGGAGATGGGCTTGAGGGGCGGGGCCGCGGCCCTGGGGCAGCCGCTCGGCTCGCTGCGGCCCGGCAGCAAGGCCGACGTGGTGCTGTTGAGCACCGACCGCCACGTGCCGGTGGACCGGGACGGGCTGGCCACCAGCCTGGTGCTGGCCGAGCACGGCCAGTCGGTTCACACCGTGATCGTCGAGGGCGAGGTGGCGGTGTCGGCGGGCCGGTCGGTCCGGGTGGACGAGGCCGAGGCCAACCGGCGGTCGCTGGCCCTGCAGGAGCGCATCCACTCGGCCCTCCCGGAGCGCCAGGCCCTCTACGAGAAGTACGCGGACGTGCTCACCGAGGTCCACGACGACGCCATGACCCGGCCCGCCCCCGTGGAGCGCCTGGCCGACATCACCCCGGCCTTCGGGCCCTGGCAGGCGGCGGAGCCCATCGGCGGCGGGGCCGAGCGAGGCGGCAACCGAGACGGCGAGGCCGAGCGAGACGACAACCGAGACGACGGGGCCGGGCGAGGCGACAACCGAGACGACGGGGCCGGGCGAGGCGACAACCGAGGCGACGGCGGACAGGAGGCGGACCCATGACCGCATGGTTCGACAACGAGAGCCCGGCGCTGCGCCATTGCTGGCACCCGGTGGCCCGCAGCGCGGAGGTGGGCGAAGACGCGCCGGTGGGGGTGGAGTTGCTGGGCGAGCACTGGTGCCTGGTCCGCCTGGGCGGCGAGCTGGCCGCCTTCCGCGACGCCTGCCCCCACCGGCTTTCGCCGCTGAGCGCCGGGTCGGTGGTGGGCGACACCCTGCGGTGCGCCTACCACGGCTACCGGTTCGCGGCCGACGGCGCCTGCGTGGAGATACCGGCCGTGGACCCCAAGCTGCCGGTTCCCCAGCGGGCCCGGGCCGCCGCCGCGGCCGGGGTGGCCGAGCATCTGGGCCTGGTGTGGCTGGCCCCCAGCGATCCGGTGGTCCCGCTGCCGGAGGTGCCCGAGCACGACGACCCGAGCTTCGTCGTCTGCCCGCTTCCCCCGTCGGACTGGAACGCCGGCGCGGCCCAGATGGCCGACAACTTCTTGGATCTGGGCCATCTGCCCTTCCTGCACCTGGGCACCTTCGGCGAGGAGGACGACAAGATCGTCGCCGACTACTCCCTGGACCGCGACGGCTGGCGGTTCACCGCCTCGCACCGCCATCTCACCAAGGCCCTGTCGGACTCGATGGACCCGGGCGCCGACTACCGCACGGTGGAGCGGGAGCTGCTGTTCGTCTTCACCGCCCCCCATCACGTGTATCTGCGGATCACCTACATCGAGGAGGGGGTGGTGCTCACCATCAGCTTCTGCCACCAGCCGGTGAACGCGGCCACCACCCGGCTGTACTGCACCGACTACCGCAACGACATCTCCGACGAGCCGGGGGCCGTGGCCGAAGCGGTGGCCTTCCAGGAGGCGGTGGCGGCCGAGGACCGCGCCCTGCTAGAGCGGATGCACACCAAGGCCGTGCCCTTGGACGCCACCGCCGAGTACCACTCCCGAGCCGACCGAATCACCCTAGAGATGCGCCGAACCCTGGCCGACCTAGTGGCCAAGACTGGCTGAGCCTTCTGGATGGTCGGGGGAACAGCCCAGTGACAACGAAGACAGAGGCCTGATGAGGACAGAGACGGCTGAAGCGAGAACGGCGGCCTAGTGACAGCAGAGCGGATCAGGGCGAGGACGACAGCCCCGTGACCACGGAGCGGATCGAGGCCGGGGTGGTGTCGGGCCCCGACCCGAGGGGCGTGTGGTACTGGCGACCGCCGAAAGGCGAGTCTCAGCCGCTCGACCCCGATTGGGTGGACCCGGACTGGCGCAGCGGGCAGACGGTGGAAATGCGGGTACGCCAAACCTTCAAGGGCGTCGAGATAATCGGCCCGGCAACCGACCCGGCCGGATCGGGGATCGACCCCGACGACCCGGTGCTGTTGAACGGCGAACCGCTGAACCTGCCCCCGAGCCGTGATCTGGAGCCGGGCGCAGTAGTCAGCGCCGAGATCCCGTTCTCGGCCCGAGACCCCGGCGACCCCGGGCGCGAGTCCAAACGCCGCCCCGCAGTGGTGGTGCGGGTGGAAGACGATGCCGTGGTGGTGAGGGCCGTGTACAGCCGCAACACCGAGGGCAGAGGCCGCCGCCTACAAGACCCCGGGCAGGCCGGCCTGGCCCCCGGCTCAGCCCTGAGCCACGACGACACCCTGGTGGCCAAAACCGAGATCGGCACCCCTTGGGGTTCCCTCTCCCCCGCCGATCGGCATCTGCTCCGGTAGATTGCAGACCGGAGGCCCGGTCATGGACGAGCAAGAGAACCTGAAGCTGAGCGTCACCAACTTCGGCCCGATCGCCAAGGCCGAAATCGACCTGCGCCCCCTGACCGTCTTCGTCGGCCCCAGCAACACCGGCAAGTCCTACCTGGCAATCCTGATCTACGCACTCCACAAATTCTTCAGCGGCCGCCGGATTGAATCCCTTCGTTATGGATATATGGATCGAACTGTCTTCAGCAGAAGATATGGATCTGAAGATCTAACTATCTCTCCCAAACAATTTAAAATCTTACGTGATTGGATTGATCATACAACCTTACAATCTGAAAATATTGTTTCCAAAGATCCTGTCGTTTCCAAAGATCCTGTCACTATTCTGCCTACAATTGTTGCTGATATAGTTCGTCCTCGGCTCAACCATATATCATCGCAAAATGAAACGTGGAATGATACAGTCGCTTGGGAGTTCGGAGTTGAAGACACCGGAGGTCTAGTTCGTAACCGGATCAGCAGCGGGGCATCGGTTGTCATAGACCGTTCTATTACTCCGAACTTTAAGGATCAACCATTTAGATATCAGCTTACCATTAAAGGCACGCAATCAGATATAACATCTGATATACCAAAAGCTGTACCTTTGGGCTTACTCGAAGAATATGCACTTACATTTCACCGTATGATTCAACGCTCCACGAATCTGTCTTTTGACGAGCTAAGAAGTGGCGATGAAAAATCTCAGTATCTGGTGAGATCGATACTAACTATGCTAACAGAGGCCGTCGGTTCTTCCATTGTCAACCCCTTAACTTGTACAGCTTACTATCTTCCGGCTGACCGCACAGGTCTATTGCACGCAAACGAAGTCGTGGTCAGGTCACTCATCGCTCAGACACCCCGTGCTGGACCCCAGTACGACACACTCCTACCCCAACTCTCAGGAGTCTTAGCTGACTTTCTAGACCAGCTTATCGGATTAGGAGACAAGAAAATAAAGAACCCAAGTGGCAAAATAGCTACGAAAATCGAGAAGGATATTTTGCATGGTGAAGTGATCGTCGAAAGATCAAAAGTAGGCTACCCTAGATTCTTCTATCGACCGATAGACTGGAAACATGACAATATAAGATTGATAAACACATCTTCTACGGTGTCAGAACTAGCTCCAGTAGTTTTATATCTTAGACATGTCGTGCGACCTGGTGAGGTGTTGATCATTGAGGAGCCTGAATCTCATCTTCATCCAGGCATGCAGGTTGAGTTTACTCGACACTTAGCGGCAGCAGTGAAAGCTGGCATCCGTGTCATCATCACAACACACAGTGAGTGGGTACTGGAAGAGTTAGCTAACTTGGTATATCTATCGCGTCTTCCAAAATCACAAAGAGAAGGAATAGCTGGAGCTAAATACGCACTCAACCCTCATGAAGTAGGTGCTTGGCTCTTTGTACCTAAGAAAAGGCCAAAGGGGTCGGTTGTTGAAGAAATATGCTTCAGTACTGACTACGGAGGCTTTGACACTGGGTTCGACGATGTTGCGATAGGAACTCATAACAGCTATGCAAAGATCGCTAATCGTCTTGAAGAATTATCGCTCAGATGAGTTTAGCCGAAGGATTAAATGTCATACCAGTATTGTAGATGCTTCAAAAATACCCCGAGCTTCAGTTATTATCTTGAGTTGAACGAGTTCAGTCAGATATGACTGATTCAAGTCGAGGTGGGGCGGCCAGGTATGGCGGGTATCCGGGGATTGTGGTCGGTGCGACGGTCATGGCCACGGTTTCTACCATCTTCCCTGGATTTCTCGTTGGCTCGCTGTCGGTGCAGATCAGCGGCGAGATGGGGGTGTCTGAGGCGGTCTACGGGTGGGGGCTGGGGTCGTTCTTTCTGGCCGCCACCGTGGGGTCGATACTGCTGGGGCGGCTGGCCCAGCGGATCGGGCCCGCCAACCAGATGACCGCGGCCCTGGCCGTCACCGCCGTCGTCCAAGTCGCCCTGGCCGCCACGGCCCGGTCGTTCCCCGCGGTCATCGGCTTTCTGGTGATCGCCGGATGGGCCAACGCCGCCAACCAGACCGCGGTCAACCTGGCCCTGGCCCGGGCCGAGCTGCCCCGGCTGGGCCTGGCCGTGTCGGCCAAGCAGTCCGGGATGCCGACCGCATCGCTGCTGGCCGGGTTCGCGGTGCCCGGGCTGGCCCTCACCGTCGGCTGGCGATGGGCCTACGTCACCGGGGCCGCCCTGGCCGTGGCCGCGGTGCCGGTGGTGCGGGCCGCCATCGAGTCGGCCCCGACCGGGTCCCGGGCCCGGACCGCCGCCCGGCCGGTCTCCTCGTTCCGGGCCCTGGTGCTGGCCGCGGTGGCCGGCGGGTTTCTGTCGTTCAGCGCCGGGACGCTCAACGCCTGGACGGTCGGCTCCGGGGTGGACGCCGGGCTGGGCCCGGGCCCGGCCGGGCTGTTCCTCGGGATTGGAGCGGGCCTCGGGATCGCGCTCAGGCTGGCCGGCGGCTACTGGTCCGACACCATGCGCCAGCCGCCGTTCCGGCTGGCCGGGCTGACCGGACTCGTCGGCGCCGCGTCCATCGCCGCCCTAGCCCTGCGGGCGCCGGGGCCGCATGTGGCCTTCACCCTGCTGGCCTTCGGCGGCGGCTGGATCTGGCCCGCGTTCACCAACTTCGGGATCGTCCGCACCAACCCCGACGCGGCCGGTACCGCCACCGGAGTCACCCAGATGGGCATCTACGTCGGCGTGTTCCTGGCCCCGCTCGTCACCGGCGTGCTGATCGAGCAGTCCGGCTACCCGCTGATGTGGCTGGCAACAGCCCTCTCCGCCACCGTCGGCTCCATCATCGCCCTCCGCATAGCCAACCAGTTCTGATCAGACCCGAGGCGTCGGAGCTGCTCGCTATGCGCGATGAAGAGCGGCATTGAGAATGGAGTTCTGCGGCAACTTCGGCTCTGTCGAGTCGTCTAGCTCAGGCCGGGACTGGAGCCCTGGCCATTTCGAGCAGTTCGATGGTTAGGCCCTCGGGGTCGCGGAAGTAGCAGACATGGCGGCCTTCGTTGGGGCCGGAGGTGATGCGTACCGGCGCCGGGCTGCGGGCGGTGGCCCCCAAGTCGATCATCCGGTCGTAGGCGGCGTGCAGGTCGTCGGTTCGCAGGCACAGGTGGGCGGTGCCGGGGTTCTTGGTCTCGATGTCCACCGGCTCGCCCCGGGGGTCGAGGTACTCGATCAACTCCATGCGGAAATCGGAGCCGGGCACCTTGAATATGGCCACATCAAGCCTCGCCCCCGGGTAGCCGACCTGCTCGCCGGTGTAGGGGGCCTCGTAGATGCGGCGGACCTCGGGCTCGGACTCGAACAGCGCCCGGTAGAACTCGGTGGCGGCTTTGACGTCTCGGACGGTGAAGCCCACATGGACCGCTCCGCTCAACATGGTCATGGCTCCCTCGCTTTCGCCGTTCCGCCGACAGCCCCTCAGGAGAGGCGGCCCGCTCGGCCGGTCTCGGTCAGTCCCGCTCCAAGCCGCCGCACACGTTGATCGACTGCCCGGTGACGTGGCCGGCCTCGTCGGAGAGCAGGAACGCGACCACCGAGGCCACCTGCTCGGAAGTGGCCATGGCCCCCAGGGGGATGCGGCCGGTCATCTCGTTCATCGACTCCTGCACGGTCAGGCCCGTCTCGGCAGACCGGTGGGAGTGTATGGCCTCGGTCATGGGGGTATCGACCACGCCGGGGCACACCGCGTTGACCCGGATGTCGGGGGCTACCGCCAGCGCCAGCGACCGGACCACGCTGATCACGCCGGCCTTGGAGGCGGCGTAGTCCAGCGCGTCGGCGCGGCCCGACCGGCCCGCCACCGACGCCACCGCCACCAGCCGGCCGTCGATCACGGCACCAGCACCGACGGCCCGGAACCGACGGGCCAGCTCTTGGAGGACGAAGAAGGTGCCCTTGAGGTTCACCCCCAGGGTCCGGTCCCACTGGCGCTCGGTCAGATCCAGCGCCGGCGCCACCTCGATCACCCCGGCGCAGGTCACTCCCAGCGACAGCGCCCCCAGCCGCTCGGCCGCCGCGTCGATGGCCTCGGCGATCCCGCCGGGCTCAGAGACGTCCAGGGCGTGGGCGGAGGCGGACACCCCCAGAGCCCGGGCCTCCGCCGCGCTGGCCTCGGCGGCGGCCTCGGAGAGGTCGGCGGCGGCGACGTTGGCGCCCGCGGCGGCCAGCGCCCGCACCACTGCCCGGCCTATGCCGCCGCCCGCTCCGGTGACGAAGGCGTTGCGTCCGTCCAGGCCAACCATGCGCATCTCCGTCCGGCTGGGCCGGCCGCTCGAATCCGGGGCGATGCTACCCGAAGGCCCTCTCGGCCAGCCTCGGCCGGCACCCTGCGCCTCAGGGGGCCAGCATCCCGCTGTTAGCACGGCGGCACGTGACCTCAGCCAGCCTCGGCGGCGCCCCTGCGCTTCAAGGGCCAGCCGGGGTTCCGGCTCGGGCCGGTGCTACCGTCGGCGTCCGATCACGGGCCTTGATCCGGCGCCGCGGCCGGCCCGGCCCAGGGCGGTTTTCCCATGACTTCGCACGCCGGTCTCTTCGATTCGCGCCTGTTCCGGGACCAGTTCAGCACCCCTGAGATGCGGGCCGTCTTCTCCGACGACGCCGTGCTGAGCGGCTGGGCCAGAGTTGAGGCGGCCCTGGCCGGCGCCCAGGCCGAGATGGGGATGGTCCCGCAATCGGCAGCCGACGAGATCGGCCGGGCGGCCGAGGCGTTCGCAGTGGCCGACTACGAGCCGCTGCGAGACCGCCTGGCCGACTCCGGCCATCCGCTGATCCCCTTCCTCGACGAGTTCGGCCGGCGGCTGTCACCCGACGCGGCCGGGTGGCTGCACTGGGGGGCCACCACTCAGGACATCACCGACACGGCCGTCGTGTTGGCGCTGCGCGGCGCCTTCGCTCTGATCGACGAGGATCTGGCCAGGCTGGAGGGCGCGCTGGAGGGTCTGGCCCGGCGGCACCGGGACACGCCCATGAGCGGGCGCACCCATGGCCAGCACGCCGTGCCCATCACGTTCGGGCTCAAGCTGGCGGTGATGCTCGACGAGCTGCGCCGCCACCGGAGCCGCCTCGACGAGATCGGGCCCCGGGTGCTGGTGGGCCAGCTCGGCGGGGCGGCCGGGACGCTGGCGTCGTTCGGGGACCGGGGGCTCGAGCTGCAGGAGCGGTTCTGCCGGCGGCTCGGGCTCGGCACCCCGTCCGCCCCGTGGCACCCGGCCCGGGACCGCCTGGCCGAGGCCGGCTTCGCCATGGCCGCGGTCACCGCCACCTGCGGGCGGATGGTCCGCGAGGTGATCGAGCTGCAACGCACCGAGATCGCCGAGGCGGCCGAGCCGAGCACGGACCGCAGCGTCGGCTCCTCGACCATGCCCCAGAAGGCCAACCCGATGATGGCCGAGGTGGTGGTGGCCCTCGCCCGGGCGGCCCGCCAGCATCCCGCGGTGCTGCTGGACACCATGGGCGGCAGCCACGAGCGGGACATGTCCACTTGGGCCGCTGAGTGGCTGGCGCTGAGCGAGGCGGCGATGCTGACCGCCGGGGCGCTGCGCCACACCGGCCGGATCTACGCCGATCTGGCCGTCGACCCCGAGCGCATGGCCGCCAACCTGGGTCTGACCGGCGGAGCGATCAACGCCGAGCGGGTGATGATGGCCCTGGCCCCAGCCTTGGGCCGAGCGAGGGCCCACGAGCTGGTCACCGAGCTGGTGAGATCGGCCCGGGCCTCAGGGCAGAGCTTCGAACAAGCCCTGGCCGACGACGAGACTGCGACCAGCCTGCTGACCGCCGACGAGCGGGCCGAGATGTTGCGACCCGAGAGCTACCTGGGCCTCTCCGCCCAGATCGTCGACCAAGTGCTGTCCGGCCGAGAGCCAGCCTGCGAAAACGATTTGCAGCCGTAACTCCAGGCCCAGCCGGTCCATCGCCTCGGGAGCCTCGGCGACGGATAGCCGGGCGGCTCGGACCTCTTTAAGGCTCCATCTAGTAACGGCTGCGGATGGCATGGGCCTGCCCGGCTGTCGGGTCCCGCCGCGACGGTCCCCCCGGCGACGAGGTGACGGCGGCCAGATGGCATGGGCCTGCCCGGTTGTCGTCCTGCCGCGGCGGTCGCCCCCGGCGACGAGGTGACGGCGGCCAGATGGCATGGGCCTGCCCGGCTGTCGGGTCCGGCCGCGGATATCCCTTTGGGCGGTTGCGTCGTCCTGGCCCTGGCTTGGGGTGTCACACCTCTGTTCTTGTGATCAGGTGTTCTTGTGGTCAGGCCGAGAAGAGGGCGGGGGCTGGTAGCCGGAGCGGGTCGGGGTCGTTGGCCGGGTGGGCTGATCCGGGACGAGTCGGGGCCGGCTTGGCCCGGGCTCTGGCCGATTGCGGGCTGCGGCCCGACTGTGAGCTGCGGCCCGGTCGTAGTCGTCGGGGTTCTCGGGGGTTTTGGTCGTGGGGGTGTCGGCCGTCGGCGGGGCCGGGCGGGGCCAGGGGGTTGGGGGGTTCGAGGGCCGGTTTGCCGTTGCGGTGGACGACTCGCCAGTGGTGGTCGTGGATGTTGTGGTGGCAGCGCCAGCAGACGAGGACGAGGTTCTCGATGTCGGTTCGCCGTAATCGGGCGTAGGGGGTGATGTGGTGGGCTTGGCATCGGCCGGGCTCGGCGCCGCAGCCGACGCAGCCGCCATCGCGGGCGATGAGCATCCGCCACTGGGCGGTGGTGGCGGTGCGCACCGAGGCTCCATGGTGCAGCGGTTTGCCTTCGCTGAAGAGGAGCCCGGTGAGCTGGGCGTCGCAGGCGATGCGCTCCAGCACGGCGCGGGGGACCGGGCCGGTGCCGGGGATCTCGCAGCGCCCGGCGGGGTCGTCGCCGGTGAGCACGCCGATGTCGGCCACCACGATGACCTCGGCCTTGGACCGCCCGCCCGAGCCACTGCGTCCCTTGTCGTCGGCGGTGCCGGATGTGAGCCGATCGAGGGCGTCGGCTCGGAGCTGGTCCCATGACCGTCCGCTCTCGCTTTCGCCGGGGCTGTCACTGTCGGCCGGGCCGCCGCCTCTGGTCGCGGCGCCGCGGGTGCGGGCTGTTTGTTGGTCTTGGCGGCGGAGCTCTTCGGCGGCGTCTTGTAGGCGGCTGCAGATGCGGGTGCCGATCTCGGGGTCCAACAGGCCGTCAAGGCGCACCATGCCGTCTTGTTGCTTCCAGGTCTTGAGGTACCGGCGGCGGCGCTTGTTGATCCAGTCGTTGTGACCGTGGTCCGACTGGTGGCGCTGTGCCCAGGCCCCGGCCTCGCGGGCGAACCGGTCCGGCGGCAGTTCCTTGGCCATGGCCAACAGATCAGAAGCAGAGTCCACCGCCTCAGGGTCGGTGCGCCGGGCCGCGTCGGCCAGGCGCTCGGCGTTGGCCAACGACACTTCCCCGGAGTCAACCGACGAGCGCAGCGAGGGCATCTCATCGAGAACCTCGGCGGCACCCAGGCTCCGGCGGGCCTGGGACTTGGATTTGCCGGCCTGGTCGCGCAGCACCGAGGCCCCGCCGTCGCCGTGTCCCTCCCGGTCCGAGATCAACCGGGCGGCGTCGGTCTGCAGGGCGGCAACCCTGGCCTCCCAGGACCGGCTGGCCGCGATCAGGTCCTTCAATTGCGCCACCGGCAGGTCCCCGGCCCGGACCGCTTCCAGCAGCCGGGCCAGCCCCCCGTTGATGCATTCCACCGTTTCAGTGAACATACGATCACTCTACACCATCGGTGAGACAATCACACCCATTATCTTGATATTTTCTGAAATTTCTTTGAATCCATCCGAAATACGGCTCAGGCCGGGAGCGGTCCAGCAGAACGACGACGCCGCGGAGCCGGATCGCTGTCACACGGGGAAGATAGGTTGGCGCTTCGCCGCGCCTAACCGGGCCAGCGCGAACGGTGGCTAGCGGCTCCGAGGCCAAGTCGAGCCCGAAGGGACAGCCAGAAATGACGCCGAGATGAACCGGTCGGAGCGCAGAGCCGAGCGCAGGCACCTGATGGAAGAGGCCCGGGCCGAGCTGACCGCCGAGCGGACTCGGGCCGCCTCAGAGGCTGAGTTGATCCGGCTGGACGAAGCCAAGCGCAGACATCGGGGCCGCCAAAGCCTCGCTGTCACGGCGGGCGTGATCGGCCTGTTCTGCGGACCGGTCGGATGGATCGCGGTGTCGCTGCCGGCTTTCATGTACGCCAAGAATCAAAACCAGGCCAGAGAAGCGGCCGAGGCCAAAGGGGCGCTGGTGGCACGCGGGGCAGTGAAACCCGTGCGGCCGCGCCGACGCGACGTGAGGGCCGCCGCGGCTGCCAAAGCCGAGAGCCTGGCCGCCGAGCGGGCGAAGCGACTCCGCGACGACATCTGGACCGACGCTGATTGAGGGGTCAGCGCCGGAGGGTCGGTGTGCGGCTTCTGCTTGACACCATGTAACGCCATGTACTTGTAGGGGGTTAGCGGAGGCTGTCGATGGCTCTCTGGAGGTCGCGGCTGTAGGGCTCGTCGCCGTTGACCATGACTATCAGATGGGTGGTGGCTCGGGTCATGGCCACATAGAGTGCCCGTCGGGCCGTGGTGTCGTAGTGCTCGTCGTCGCCCAGAGCGATCTCGGACAGCCCGGACAGGAACACATGGGGGAACTCCAGGCCCTTGAGCAGGCGCAGGGAGGCGACCAGCACCCGGTCGGCGGCCTCTAGGCCGACGGTGTTTCGATTCTTGCGGTAGGCGAGGTTGATGTTGGGGACGCCTCGCCTGCTGAGTTCGGCCGCGTACCGGGCCTGGAGCTTGCCGTTGCCGCACAGCACGGCGATGTCATTCCAGCAGAACCCGCCGGTTTTGAGCCCCTCGATCCGATTGCACGCCACCCGGACCTCGTCGCTCGAAGGGGTGTAGATCAGATCTGGCGGCTTACCGTGGCGCAGCGCCGACCGGGGCGGGATGATCACGTCGGCCGTCTCGGGGTCGCCGGCCCGATCCTGCCCGTCGCCGCTGTCGAGCAGGGCCAGAGCCGTCCGCAGAATCTCCTCGGTGTTGCGGTAGTTCTGGTCCAGGATGGAGGTGCGGCCCCGGCCGGAGGTTTCGGGCGGAATCCAGTTAGGCCTCCGGTACACGTTCTGGGCCGCGTCGCGGGCCACCACGAAATGAGTCCGTCCCGGTTTGAGCAGCCGCCAGGCCAGCTCCAGCCGGTGGGGGTCGAAGTCCTGAGACTCATCCACCAGCACGGCGTCGAACAAGGCCGACTCTTCGTCGGAGAGCAAGTGGTCGAGGCAGGCCGAGATCCGCCCTTCGTAGTCATCGCCCGGCAGCGTCAGCCTTCCGCCCCGCCGGTGAACCTCGTCGCACAGGTCAGTGGGCAAGCGGTCAATGTTCTTGACTGTGACGTTGCCCAGCCCCTCGTCCATTTCTCTGAGCTGACGGCCCAGCTCGTCGGCCAGCACCCGATTGAAGCAGGTCAGCAGCACCCGCCACCGGGGCTGGGTCTTGGCGATCAGCCGGGCCCGGCACAGCAGCACCAAGGTCTTGCCGCTTCCGGCCACGCCCTTGACGACTCGATAGCCGTCGCCCATCCACCGGGCCAGTCGCTCCTGTTGGCGGTCCAAGACCTTGATGGTCTCGGAGTCGTCGGGTTCGAGCATCTGGCGCAGAGCCAAACGGCCCTGCTCGGGAGGCCGGCGTTCGTCGGTGATGACCAACTCGGGGTGCAGAGCGGCCTGGATGGCCTTATGGGTGACCGCCGGAGACGCAGCCAGCAGGTTGACGGGGCCAGTGCCTCCCGTTCCCTCGGCGGCGGACCCGTGACGGGCGAACAACTCATCAATGGCCGCCACCAGCCCGGTCATGTCCTCGGAGAACAGCACCGGCGGCCCTGACCGGTCAACGAGGGTCGCGGACCGGCGGGGCACATGGGGGGCGACGCAGACCGCCACCGCCGGAATGTCGCGCTTATCGAGCCGGTCCAGCGCCGGGCGGTTCGCCTCCCTCAGGCGTCTAGTCGCGTCCTCGACCCGACCGGCGTCAATCTCCAGCCGCTTGCGCTGAGCCAGAGCCCTCCGACCGCCCTCCAGCACGTCCATGAGCAACAACCCGTGCCGGGGCAAGGCGGCGGCAAGATGAAAATCGGGCTGATTCGCGTCGGCGTCGGCCAAGTCCAAAGCGAGCCGTTCGCGGCTCGTGTGCTCCAGCCAGACGGTGACGTTGTCAGGCAACTGGTCGCGTAGGGCCGCAGCCACCGACCCGATCCGGGCCGGGACATCGCTGCGCGACGCCAGGTTCTCGGGAATGAGGTAGGCCATGGTCTCCGCCCGTCGTCAGGCCAGCCGCAGCGAAACCTACCCGGCTCGCCCACCGTCGGGGCGGCTGGCGATCCTCGCTTCCTCACGGCAACCGCAGCAAAACCTACTCGGCTCGCTCGCCGTCGGGGCGGCTGGCGATCCTCGCTTCCTCACGCCAGCCGCAGCGAAACGTACTCGGCTCGCTCGCTGTCGGGATCGGCCGGGACTTCAACCTCCTCGACCTTTCCGGCGGCGATCATCTTCTCCAGCGCTTCCTCCACTTGGCGCCAGCCGCAGTGGGCCAGACAGCCGTGGAGCCGATGCGACTTCAGCTCCTCGGGCAGCTCGAAGGGACCGGAGGCACCGGTGAGGGTTCGCAGCACGTTGCGCTTCGAGTATCGCGCCCCACCCAGATCCTTCAGCAGGGCTTCAATCACCGGCTCGATCGGGACAGCCTCAGCGATCTGCTCGCCCGTGATCTGGTGGTCCTGCCAGGGCCGGGGCAAACCGGGGTTGCACACGTCGCAGGACCCGCAGGGTTCGGCCACCTCGTCGGCACCCAAGTAGGCGAGCATCAAGTTCCGGCGGCAGTCTCTCCGGTTGCGGGCGAAGGCCTTGGCTTGCTGCGATCTCTCCGAGGCCTGTTCCCGTTGTCGGGCGAGAGATTGCTTGATGGAGTCCCAGTCCGGTTCCCGGTCGGCATCCACGGCGACGGCGATGGCGTACTCGATCACTCGAACAGCGAGGATCTCGTCCCGCTCGGCGGCGAACAGCAGTTCCTCGGTCTCGTCGAAATCCCAGGACTTGACCCGGCAAAGCCCTTGAAGGTCGAAGGGCTCAGCGCCAAAGCGCGTCGCCTCTGCCACGGCCTCGGCCAGACGACTACCCCGGTCGGGGGGCCAGTCCGCGGAGTTCGCCCGGTTCCGCCAGTCGCGGGGCACGATCACGATGCAGCGCCGGACGGCATCAGGGAGGCGGCGAACCGGGCCGTGGATCTCCAGGTACAGCAGAGCCGGGTCGACCTCGTCCTCGTCGCAGCCCGCCCGGCGGGCCATCTCGGCCGGGGTGCCCCGGCCGCGGCCGGGCAGGCTCTCCCACACCCGGCGGACGACATCGATGTCGGGGGCGGCGCTCTTCACGAAGTGCCTGTGGATGCGGCAGTCCCCGGTGGTGCTCAGCAGCACGCAGGTCCCGACCGCCGGACCGGTCCTGTCCGAGGCCCCCCTGGCGGCCCGGCCGGTCTCCTGCACGTAGTCCTCGATGGACCGGGGCATCTCCAGATGCAGCACCAGCGCCACATCGGGCTTGTCCACCCCCAGCCCGAAGGCGTTGGTGCTCACGATGACGCCGACCTCGCCGACAGCGAACGCCTCCTCGGTGCGGGCCCGCAACTGGGCGTCCATGCCCCCGTGGTAGGCCAGAGCCGAGTGCCCGTCGGCCCGCAGCAGGCTGGCGAAGTACACGGTGTCGTTGCGCCTGGGCACGTAGACGATGGCGGGTCGGTCTCGGAACGCCCGCAGCACCTCCAACACCCGGCGTGGCCGTTCCCCGACAGATTCGCACTTCTTTACGCAGTAGCGCAGCTCGGGACGATCCGGGCTGCGGGCGACGATCCCGTCGTCGCCGAGTTCCAGCCCCAGCTCGGCGGTGATGTCGTCGAGGGTCTGGGCGGTGGCGGTGGCGGTGAGGGCGGCGATGGGAGGGCGCCCGGCCCCGGCTTCCCGGATGGCGGAGACGGCGTCGGAGATCCTGAGGTACTCCGGCCTGAAGTTGTGGCCCCACTGGGACACGCAGTGAGCCTCGTCCACCACGACCAGGCTCACCTCCACGCCTTGCATGGCCTGGCGGAAGCCGGTCTTCCAGAGCCGCTCGGGGGAGACGTACAGCAGCCGGTAGAGGCCGGAGCGCACCCCTTTGAGGATCTCGTTCTGCTCGGTCTGAGTCTGCCCGGCGTGGAGGGCGGCCACCCAGCGGTGGCCGCGTCGGCGCATCCCCTCGGCCTGATCGCGCATCAGGGCGATCAGGGGCGAGGTGACCAGGGTCACGCCGGGCAGCAGCGCGGCCGGGATCTGGTAGATCAGCGACTTGCCACTGCCGGTGGGCAGCACCGCCAGCACATCGGTACCTTCCCCCGTCAGGATCTTCTCCATCAGCTCCCGCTGCCGGGGCCGCCAGTCCGCGATGCCCATGCGCTCCCGGACGGCTTCAAGGCGCTCTCGGATCAAGCTCAAGTCGCAGCGCTGAGCGGCGTCGAGCCGAAGGTCGGAGAAGTCGTGCGCCCCGCCTGCCGGCGGCGGAAGCCCGTCCAGATCGGCCGCTACGCGGTCGTCCCAAGGCCGGCCCAGGTGCTCGGCTATGGCCCGGTATCCCTCCTCCGGTAACGCCGGCCGCACCACCCTGTCCTCGTCGTAGCCGGGCAGGGCGTCCAGGAAGACCTGGCTGTAGGACAGGGGGAGGCGCAGGCGCTTGTCCAGCACCACCAGCACGCCCCGGTCATGCTCAGTGCGGATCAGCCGCCCCGCGCCCTGGGCGAAGGCCAGCACGGCTCGGGGCACCAGATAGTCCCTGAACCGGTCCTTGCCCGCCAGTTCCACCGCATCCATGCGAGCCGCGGTGAGCGGGTCGTTGAAGCGGGGGAAGGGCAGCTTCTCGATGGCCAGAAGCCGGAGGGCCTCGCCCGGCACGTCCACCCCCTCCCAGAACGAGCTGGTTCCCAGCAGGCAACTGGAGGCCCGGTCCCGCATCGCCTCGATCAGCTTCATGGAGGCCTGGTCGCCCTGGCACAGGACCTCGATGCCCCGGCCGGCCAGCAGGGGCCGCAGGTGGTCGCGGGACTGCAACATCCGGCGGCGGGCGGTGAACAGGCCCATGCCCCCGCCTCCGGCCAAGACGAACAGGCGGGCCAGCTCGGCGGCGACGGCTTCGCCCATCTCGTCCAGCAGCGATCCCGACGGCAGGGGCAGATGGCCGGGCAGCACGACCAACTGGTTCCGAGCCAGGTGCTCGAACGGGCTGGGCAGAGCCAGAGGGTTGGCGGCGGTGACGCCCAGCCGGTCGGCCATGTGGGCGAAGCTGCCGTTGACCCGCAGCGTCGCCGAGGTGAGCACCGCGGCGCTCATGGACCCCCACAGCGAGCGCAGCGTCCCGGACACGTCGATGGGCAGCCGCCGCAGCGCCCACTCCCGACGGGTCGAAGCGGCGGCGGGTGTCGAGGTTTCGGCCGGACCAGCCGGGGACGGAATTCGGGCCGGATCGCCGACTGGGCCCGTCGGAGCCGCGGCTCGGGCCGGTTCACCGTCCGCAGTGGCAGGCGGATCGGGGGGCAGTTCGGCCACGGTCACCATCTCGGCGCCACCGGCCGCCCAGACGCCGGCCCGGATACTCCAAGACGACTGACGCAGTTCCTTGCCAGCCCGGGCGATGTGGGTTTCCAGTCGGCGCCGACGCCGAGCCGAGAAATCGGCCGGATCGGCCGGGCCGGGGACGGTTAGGCGGTCGAGGCAATCGACGATCTCGGCTAGGGCCGCCGCCAGCGCCTCGCCGGATCTCCGCACCGGCTGCCAGTCGCCGCTGCGCACGTCGAGGCCGGGCTTGATCCGATGCTCGACGCCGTAGCGGGCCAAGTCCTCGGGGCTCACCGAGGCCCGGTTCAGCACATAGTCGCTCAGCCTCTTACCGAAATCGTCGGCTCGACCCCGGGCATTCTCCAAAGCACCGCGGGCCGCCTTCAGTCCCTCCTCCATGGATTCCTCGTCACCCAGGCGGCGGCAGTACTCCCGGTAGCGGGTCAGCAAGCCCCTCCGACGCCGACGGCCGGGTGCCCCGCCGAGCACCTCAAGAAGCCGGTCCAACGACCGCCGCGACACCTCCTCGGCCAGGGCCCCGGTGGCGCTGTCCTCGAGGTTATGGGCCTCGTCGCAGATCAGATGGGTGATCTCGCCGACGACGAAGGGGCTGCTCAACAACAAGGCATGGTTGACGACGGCGAGATCGGCATCCGAGAACGTCTCTTTGGCCCTCCGGTGGAAGCAGAGCCGCTCCAAGTCCGTGCCCGGTATGCCAGGGGCTTCGCCGCAGGAGATGCGCCAGCGCAAGGCAGCGAAGTCGCCGCCCCGCTCGGCCAAGAGCCAGCGGCTCAGGTCGTCCCAGTCGCCGGTGGGAGTGCGGGCCGCCCAGCCCGCCACCACGGCCAGCGCCCAGGCGCCAGCCGAGTCCACCTCGTCCAGTTCTTCCAGCTCGTCGGCCAGATCAGGCAGGGATAGGTAGTTGGAGGCCCCTTTGAGCACGGTCCAGTTGAACGGCCCCAGCGTCTCCTCCAGCTCCACGAGGGTGCCCACCACTTGGTCTTGCAGCACCTTGGTGTGGGTGGATACGGCCACGGTCGCGGCCCCGGTTGGGCCGGACCGGGCCAGCGCCGCCGCGGGCGCCAGATAGGCCAGGGTCTTGCCGGTCCCGGTGGGGGCCTCTACGAGAGCGGTGCGCCCTTCGGTCAGCGCGGCCGCCACCTCGCGGGCCATCTTCTCCTGCTGGGGCCGGTGGCCGCGTCCGGGCGGGCTCACCAGCGCCCCGCCCGCGGCCAGCGGCGCCACCGACTCAGTGGGGTCGAACGGCTCGGGGAGGCGAGACAGCTCTCGGGGCGATGGCGGCGGAGCCAACGCCGACGCCAGGGCGGGAGCCTCGGCTGGCGGCGGGGCCAACAGCCAGGCCCAGGGGTGTTTGGCTCGGTGCAGCAGCCAGCGCTGCAGGTTGCGGTCGGGCCGGTCGGCGTTCAGGAGCTGCAACAGCTTCATCACCACCGAAGCGGTGGCCTCGGCGTCGGGCAGGGCCCGATGGCGGGGCTGGGGCGCCGGGACTCCCAACTGCGAACACAAGTCGTCCAGGGAGAGGCCAGCGGGTGGAGAGGCGCCGTCGGCGTCGGGCTGGATCGACTTCCCCGAGCGGGGGAAGGCCAGCAGAGCCAGCTCCATGCTGTCGAGGCGGGGGCCGTCCACCAGCGGCTTGCCGATGCGCTCAGCGGCCCGATCCAGGATCGGGAAGTCGTAGCCGATGCCGTTGTGGGCCACTACCGGCAGCGACCCGCAGAAGCCAGCCAGATCGGCGAGGGCTTGGGCCTCCCCCAGCGCGGACTGGATCTCGTCGTGGCCGACTTCGGGGAGGCGGGTGGTGTCGACCAAGCCGTGGGAGTCGGCCACCAGCGTCTGGAACGTGTCCGCGGGCCGGCCAGCGACGACACGGCAGGCCCCGATTTCGGTAATCCGGAAGTCGGGCGAGTCGAAGTCCAGGCCCGTGGTCTCCAGATCGACCACCGCGAAAAGACCGGGAAAGTCGCCCTCCACCCTGCGCCCCCGGCCTCTACGGCTCGGCTGCTTCTGGCTCGGTCTCGGCGCCGGTCGCAGCGGCGGACCGCAAACGGCCCCGACGCCGGGCGGCCAAGGCCAGGGCGGCCGCGATCACCAGCGACAGCACGGCTGAGACGGCCATGGTCTGGGCGAAGGCGGCGCTGAAGGCCCGGCCCGCCTCGGCGACGGCCGCCCGGGCCCCGGACTCGGCCAGCAGTCCCGCCCCGGTCAGGGCGTGGGCCGCCTCGATGGCCGCGCCGACCGACTCGCCAGCCGGCTCGGCCAGCTCGGCGGGCATCCCGCCGGTATCAACGCTGCTGCGGTAGATCGAGGTGGACAGGGCCCCGAGGGTGGCTATCCCCAGGGCCGCGCCCAGCTCACGGGAGGTGTCGTTGACCGCGGAGCCAACCCCGGCCTTGGCGAAGGGGGTGGCGGCCATGATGTCGTTGGTGGCCGGGATCATGGCCAGGCTCAGCCCGATCCCGGCCAAGATCAGCGGACCCAGCAGATACCAGTAGCTGGTGGCCGAGTCGGCAAAGGCGAAGAACACGAAGGTGCCGGCCAGGATGGCGAACCCCAGCGCCATGGTCCGCCGCGACCCGAGCCTGTCGGCCACCGCCGGCACGAACGGCGAGGCCAGCATGGAGGCCGAGGCCTCGGGCATGGTGGACAGCCCGGCCAGCAGGGCGCTGTAGCCCAGCGCGAACTGCACGTACAGCGCGAACAGGAACCAAAAGCCGATCATTATCAAGAACACCAGGGCGATCACCGCCGACCCGACCGAGAAGCGCCGGTCGGCGAACAGCTCCAGCGGCAGCATCGGATGGCGGGCCCGGCGCTGCCACGCCACCAGAGCGGCGGCGAAGACGGCGGCCACCGCGAACCCGGCCACTATCGCCGGGGAGGTCCAGCCCCGCTCGGGGCCCTCGATGATGGCGTACACCACCGCGGTGACGGCCACGATGGACAGCCCGGCCCCGACCGGGTCCAGCGGCGGGGTGAGCGGGTCGCGGGACCGGGGCAGCCACACCGACACCGCGGCCACGACCAGCGCCACCACCGGCACGTTGTAGATGAACCCGCCGACCTCCCAGCCCCAGGCCGGGACGAACCACCACCCGGTCACGAAAAGGCCGGTGAGCAGGGGCCCCAGCGCCGCCCCGCCGCCCGCGAAGCCGGACCACACCGCGATGGCCCGGGGCCGCTCGGCGGGCGGGAAGATCTCCACGATCAGCGACAGCGTGGCCGGCATGACGAAGGCCGCCCCCAGCCCCATTATCGCCCGAGCGGCCAGGATCACCGCCGCGGAGGAGGCCAGCCCGCCGGCCAGCGCCCCCAGCCCGAAGACCCCCAGCCCGGCCAGCAGGGCGCCCTTGCGGCCGTAGCGGTCGCCGATGGCCCCGCCGGTGAGGAGCAGGCCGCCGAAGGCGATGGCGTAGGCGTTCAACACCCACTGCAGCTCCGGGCCGGTCAGCCCCACGTCGCGCTGGAGGGCGGGCAAAGCGACGTTGAGGCCCGAGACCGACATCACAACCAGCACCAGGCTGAGGCTCAGTATCCCCAGCAGGAACCACCTTCGGGCGTATACGTCGGGCCGCTCGTAGAGGTTCACGTCTTCTGGACCACCGGCGGCCACCGTAACCGGCTACCGGGAAGGCGCCGTCCGCTCCACGAAGCCGCCCGAGTCCGCCCCGAGCCGTGGACACGCAGTCCGCCTACCCCAGGCCGCCAGGTCCACGCCCCCAAGCCGGGGAGGGCGCCGTCCGCCTCCCCGAGGCCGCCGTAGATTGGCGAGCGGTGAAGTTCTCGGTCACCTACCCGCTGGCCGCCCCGCCCTGCGGCCCCGAACTGGTCACCGGCCAGGGCGTGGCCCGGTTCGCCGCCGCGGCCGAGGAGGCCGGGTTCGACGGCATCGGGTTCACCGACCATCCCGCCCCCACCCACCGCTGGATCAACGCCGGGGGCCACGACGCCCTCGACCCCTTCGCCGCCCTGGCCTTCGCCGCCGCCGTCACTCAGAGGCTGCTGCTGATCCCCAACATCGTCGTGCTCCCCTACCGCAACCCCTTCCTGGTGGCCAAGGCGGCGGCCACCGTCGACGCCCTCTCCGGCGGCCGGTTCGTGCTGGCGGTGGGGGCCGGCTACCTGCGGGGCGAGTACCGGGCCCTCGGCGTCGATTTCGAGGAGCGCAACCTCCTTTTCGACGAGGCCCTGGAGGTGCTGCGGGGGGTGTGGGGCGGCGACGACTTCGCCTACCGGGGCCTTCATTTCGACGCTCCCGGCCAGACGGTGAACCCCAAGCCTCGCCGGCCGGTGCCGGTGTGGGTCGGGGGCAACAGCGGGCTGAGCCGCCGGAGGGTGGCGGCCGGCGCCGACGGCTGGGTCCCCTTTCCCGCCCCCCGGGGCCTGGCCGCCGCGGCCCGCACTCCCCCGCTGGAGACGGCGAGGGACCTGCAGGCGATGCTGGAGGACCTGTGGCGGCGGGTCGAGGCCGCGGGCCGGGACCGGGCCCAGATCGACGTGTCGTTCGCCGCGCCGGCCGGAGGATCGCCGGCCGACGACGACTTCGACGCCGGCGCCCACCTAGAGGCGCTGGAGGAGCTTCAGGCCATGGGTGTCACGTGGTGCGGGGTGAACGTGCCGGGCGACTCCCTCGACCGGGCCGTCGAGGCGGTGCAGCGCTACGGCGAGTCGGTGATCGCGGCCTGACCGGGGCAGGGACGAACAGCCCAGCAACGGACGGTCACGAGCGAGCAGCCCAACCGGTCACGGCCCAGCGGCCCAACCGGCCCAGCGACGGCCGGCCACGAGCGAGCAGCCCGACCGGTCACGGCCCAGCGGCCCGACGGTCGCCCGGGTCTTGATCCGGCTGCTTCCAGGAGAGAGGGCTGGAGAGGAACCAGTGCTCGGGATTGGCCCTGATCGACTCCGACCACCCGTCGGCCAGCTCTTGCAGGACGGGCTGCTCGCCGGACTTGCCTCCCTTGAGGGGCGGCGGGTCGACGGGCGGGCCGGCGACGACGCGCCAGCGGCGGGGGCCGAGGGGCAGGACGGCGAAGGGGACGATGGGGGACCCGGCCAGCCGGGCCATGGCCACCACCCCGGCCGCCATGTCCACCTCCCCGTCCAGGAATCGGACCCGGTGGGTGCGCCGGGCCCAATCGCTGTTGTCGCCGAGCATCAGCACCGCCTCGCCGGCCCGCAGCCGCCGCACCCCCCGAATGGCCGCCACCTCGGGATACATGACCTGCAGGCCGGCCGTCGCCCGGGCATGCTCGATGGCCCGCGACGGCCAGTTGTCGGCCACCACCACGCTGGCGGGCACCGGCAGCACCGCGTCGGGCACCGCGGTGGCCACCTCCCACCCGCCCAGATGGGTGCCGGCCAGGATCACCCCCCGGCCCCGGGCGGCCGCGGCCTTTGCGTGCTCGATCCCCTCGTAGGCAACCGTGTCGAGAAACTCCCGGGGGCGGCCCAAAGCCCATAGCAGGTCGGCGGCGACCCGAGCCTCGTTGACCATCACCCGCCGCGTCAGCCGCCGGACCCGCCGATCGGAGGGGGCGGCGGCAACCAGGCGGCCCAGGTTGGCCGCGAACGTCCGTCGCCTCGCCGGCCGCAGGGCCCATTGCAGGTTGCCGCCCACCAAGGCCAACCCGTGGGCCGCCCGGGCCGGGACCCGGGACCCGACCCAGGCCGCCCCGTCGATCACCGGGGCCAGGAACCGGGCCGCCAGCCAGAAGGCCCAGGTTCTGGCGGACCGGGTCAAGCGACCGCGACCCGAGGCGAGCCGCCCGGCGCCGAACGAGACATTGCGCCTCGAACCCTAACGGCCGACCCTCGCCTGATCGGACAGCGGGCGGTCGCCGTTCGCCCCGCCTCCCGAACCCCGGGCACCCAAGGCGAGCCGGGAATATCTTGGGGAATCGCTTCGATCCCGTCCGACCAGTGGGGCGAGCCGGTGGCGGCCGGCGAGGAGGCCTCGGTTGAGGCGTGGAACGAGGCCTGGGACGACTTGCTGCACTTCCGGGGCGATCCGCTCGGGCGGCTGGCCGAGCCCAACCGGGCTGACAAGTCGTTCGCCCTCGGCCCCGTCTTCTGCGCCGCCTACCGGCTGCTCGCCGGAGCGCGGCCCGACTCGCCCGAGATCGCCGAAGACCTGGACCGGGCCGGCCGACGGGCCCGGGCCGAGCGGGAACTGGGCCACGCCGCCGCGGCCGCGGCCCTGGCCGCCGGCGAGTTCACCGAGGCGGGCCGGAGGTGGGAGGCCCTGGCCCGGGGGACCCGCGACCTGGCCGCGGTCCGACTGGCCCACGACGTTTGCCTGCACGTCGGGGACGACCGGCGCCGGCTGCGGGCCTCCGCCGCCGCGGTCGAGTCGTGGTCGGTCGGCGATCCGGGCTGGGGGTTCGTGCAGGGCCAGCACTCCTTCGCCCTCGAGGAGTCGGGCCGCTATCGGGAGGCCGAGAGGTTCGGCTGGCTGGCCCTCGAGCACGACCCGCTAGACTTGTGGGCCCTCCACGCGCTGGCCCACGTCTACGAGAGCACCGGCGATCAGGCTGCGGCCCTCAGCCTGCTGCGCGGCCGGCAGGCGACCTGGAGCGATCAGCACGCCCTCGCGGTCCACATCTGGTGGCACTTGGCCCTGCGGCTGCTGGCGGCGGGCCGGCTCGACGAGGCCCTCGAAATCCACGACGATCAGGCGCCGGCCGCCACCACGGCGTTCTCCCTCTGCGACCTGGCGTCGCTGCTGTGGCGCCTGGAGCTGGCCGGCGCCGACGCGGGCAGCCGCTGGGCCGACCTGGCCGACGCCTTCGCCGCCCGTCGCGAGCGGCACACCTGCGGCTTCCTAGACCTTCACGCCGCCCTCGTCTACGCCCGCTGCCCCGACCACCCCGAGGCCTCCGCCTTCTTCTCGGGGGTGTCGACCGCCCACACCGGCGCCGACAGCGAGAACGCCGACATCTTCAGATCGGTGGTGAGACCCCTGGCGGAGGCCATCCGGGTCGGCGGCGCCGACCCCGCTCGGGCGCTGCGCCTGCTCGACTCCATCGGCGGCGGGCTGCACCGGATCGGCGGCAGCGTCGTGCAGCGAGACCTCGTCCACATGACCCGGGCCGCCTGGGAGAACCGGTAGGGCCGGCCGCGTGCCGAGTTGCCCGCCCGGGGAGCGCCCGGCGGGAACCAGACGGCGCCGGCGGTCGTCCAACTTGAAACGGACCGGAAAGAACTCGGGAGGACGATCATGCGCTGCCCAACCATCCACAGACCGAGATCAGGAGCCCGGCGCCGGTTCCCGTCGGCGCTGCTCATTGCAGTCCTGAGCCTGGTGATGGCGCTGGGAGGCGCCTGCGCCTCAGGCGACGAGGGCGATGAGAGCATGGACGCCACGGCTGCGGCCACGACGCAGGCAGCTAGCAGCGGCCCGGAGAGCGGCGCAGAGGCGGACTCTTTCGGCGACGAAGCCATGTCCGTCGAATCCGGCGATATGTCCGTCGACGAAGCACCCGCGGCGGAAGAGGCGGAGGCCGAACCCAGCTCGGCCAGCCCGGACAGCCCGGCCAGCCAGGCCGGGTCCGTTCTGGCCGTGCCCACCGCGCTCACCCCGGCCGACATAGGGCGCGACATCATCTACCGGGCCACCGTCACCGTGGAGGCCGACGACGTGGCCGCGGCCACCCGGGAGGCGGTGGCCATCGTGCAGGGCCTCGGCGGCATCGTGTTCGGCCAGCAGACGACGACCGAGCCCCGGCCCCGGGCCAGCCTGACCTTCAAGGTGCTGCCCGCCGACTTCCCGACCGCCCTGGAGCGCCTGGCCGGCGTGGGCGAGCTCGTCGATCAGCGGGTCAGCACCGACGACGTGACCGAGCGGATCGTCGACCTGGAGAGCCGGATCATCACCGCCGAGGCCAGCGTGGACCGCCTCCGCAAGTTCCTCCAAGAGGCCGTCGGCCTCGAGAACGTGGCCCGGCTCGAACGCGAGCTGCTGGACCGGGAGACGACCCTGGAGACGCTCCGCGGCCAGTTGCGCACACTGCGCGGCCAAGTGGACCTGGCCACCATCACCCTGACCATCGAGCAGTCGCCGGAGGTTCGGCCGGACACGGGGATCCTGGTCACGGCCTGGGTGACCGCCGAGGACGGTGACCCGTGCCTGGGGGATCGGGACATAGACGTCGAGGCCGGCGACACCCTGCGGTTCTGCCTCGAGGTGGAGAACCGGGGCGAGGCCGCCCTGACCGATGTGAGGATCCGCTCGGAGGCCCTCCGCCGGAGGGTGGACTCCTTCGTCGCCGTCGAGGGCGGCTTCGACCGGATCGAGTCGGGCGAGATCCTGGTGGCCGTCTTGGAGGAGCCGGTGACCGACGGGCGCCTGGCCGGCCGGGTAGCCACCCGGGGCCTGAACGTCTCGATCGGGGCCACGGCCACGCCGGTGGGCGCCGACGGCGCCGGGCTCCCGGAAATCTCCGACGACTCCGTCCTGTCCGTGAACGTGGTCGAGCCGCCGGAGCCCGACTCGCCGCCGGTCGGCTTCACCGACGCGGTCGGCGCCGGGACCGGCGCCTTGGTGGCCGCGGCCCGGGTCGTGGCCGTGATCGCGGGCGCGCTGCTGCCGTTCCTGCCCTTCATCGCCGCCGCCGCGGCCGGCGTCTGGTGGCTCCGCCGCCGCCGGAATCGGCGGTCCGAGGGTATCTGACGAAGGCGGCGCCCGCCTAGAAGGCGAAGATGCGGTCCTCGTAGTAGCCGTGCTCGTACTTCCACGACTCGATGCGGCGCACCAGAGCCCCCAGGGCCTTGCCGGTGGCGTCGCGGGTCTCGGACCGGCTGCGCGCCACGCTGAGGGCCGCCTCCCACGCCATCTGGGCGTTGTCGTACCAGAGCTCGCTCTCCAGGCCGATCCAGGTCACGTCGTCGAAGACCTGCTCGTCGGGGTCGAGCCATCCGTGCCCGTAGAACTTGATGGCCCACGTCGCCTTCCGGTCCAGCGAGCGCCGCGTCACCCCGATCTCGGCGTGGGTGGGCACCACATGGTCGAACCGCCCGTCAGCGTCGGGGTACTCCCGACATTCGTAGATTGAGGGCATGTCCTCGGCCCAATTCCGATCAGTCATCCACAGTTCCCCTTCCCGGTCCCTTCCCGGCTTGCGCCGTTGACGGCCTCACCAGCCAGATACTACCAGATACTACCAGCAGGCCGAAAAATCTACCGGATCAATCCGGCCCCTCCCCCACCGAACCCCGCCCGACACCCCGGTTCGGCTGAAGCGCTGCCCGTCACCCACTCGGCGAGACACTGCCCGAGACACTGCTCCGCGCGTGTCGGCCGGGTCGGGGATTTATCATTTCGGGGTGGCTTGGAGGGCGAGCGCCGGGGGGCCGTCACGGCGAGTGGGCCGGTGGGCGGTGGCCGCCGGGCTGCTGGCCGCCGGGGTGGTGGCCCCGGTGGAGTCCCGAGACTGGTTCGGGCCGCTGGAGGACTTGGCCCCCGCCGCGCCGGTGCGGGCCGCGGCGGGAACCGTGGTGGCCGGCACCCCCGAGGACTGCTCGACGGTGGATCCCGACCCCGATGACACCTCCACCACATGGAGAGTGGAGGACGGCGCCGACGCCGACGACCGGGAGTGCGTGCTGACCGCCGAGGCCGTCTGCCCGACCGGGTACGTGAAGCCGACCACCGAAGGCACGCCCTTCTATCTGTGCTACCCGGCGTCGTGTGCGGGCACGGTCTTCAACGTCGACCAGATCGGGGAATATTGGGTGCCCGAGGACGGTGTGGACACTTCTTCTGAGCCCGATCAATGCCGAAAATTTAAACTGACGGAGTGCCGGGCCGGGATCGGCCCCACCCACGAAGGGCGGTGCCGTTACATCAAGCGGCGCTCGTGGACCTGCCCCGACACCTACAGCCAGTACAACCGGTTCAACGCCTGTTATCTGGACCGTCCGGCATCGGCGCCGGGGACGCCGCCGCCCTGCGACGCCGCCACCGGAGCTCCGACGCTGGCGCTGGTGAGCTGCGACGACTACGCGGGCGACGACTACGACAACAGCCAAGACTGCGACGCCAACATCTCATCTTCTCATCTGATGGACCGCTCCGGCGGGGCCGCGGCCCTCTACTGGTGCGAATTCAACGCCTCCGACCTGAACATCGACTGCCATCGCACCCCGCTTCCCAGCGGGGCCGACTGCACCGCTCAGACCGGTGTCTGCCTCAAGCGGGCCAGCACCACCCGGGGACAGACGCTCAGAGCACTGGGCGGCTGCTACGCCATCGTCCGCAACATCGAATGCGCCGTCCACCAAGCCGATTACGCCGACAAAGTAGGCACGGGGGTCGACATGGAGGCGCTGGCCGGCACCATCAGAGCCGCCGGATGCGAACCGTGCCGGGTGATGCCCTTTGAGTCCCTCGACCCCGCCGAATGCCCGGACAGCGCCCTGACCGGCCAACCGGCAACGATCGACCTCAACAACAGCTTTGAAAGCGCGAATGCCGGGATCTCCTCAGAGCAGCGAGTCGCCTTCCAGAGCAAAGAAGACGTCGGTCCGGGAGGCAGAGATCTGAGAGCAACGGAAACGAGCTGTCAAGAACTGCCCCCGGGCCGGCTGACTTGGAGCACCCCGAGCTTCACCGGCCTGGCCATGGTCAATACCAGAGTCCGGCTGGAGATCCAGTGGGACTTCGCGAATGCTTCACGGGCGCCGGCACGGAGCAGTTCAACAGGCCTGGGGCAGTGTTTCTTGAACTCCCGGCCCGCGGCGCCCGATTTCTTGACGAGGGAACCCCGCTTTTATTTCTCTGTGGCAGTGGAATCGCTCTGGCCTGCGGGTGATCCGACCGATTCGAACGATACCGGCGACAGGGACCTGATCGAGAACCTGTTCGGCTCGGATGCGCTGAGTTGGTGGGACCCCCTTTCCGACGCGGAAAAAACCGGGCGAACAGCCGCGTTTTACTCCACATCCGCCGAGACCGTCGAAGTGCCCTGCAGCCGCGAGGACCCGGTCTGGTGCGTTTGGGAACCCCAGCGAGCCGGCTATTACAGCCTGACCGCCACCGGAGCGCTGAACATGAGCCTGATGCAGGGGATATACAAAAATTCCGGGTACACGGGCTCGGTGCCCCCCGACTGGCACTCGCAACTCACGCGTCAGGCCCTCAGGCAGTGCCAAGGCAACCTCGTCTCCACCTGCCAGTTCTCATTCTCAAGCTCAGGAGGAAGAGGGGTCTACATCGACGGCGAGCCGGTCGGCATCCGGGTTCACGAGGTACGAGTCGTCTCCCGCACCCCGTCGGGCTGAGCGGGGTCGAAGGCCCTGCCCATTGCAGCCGCCTGTCGGAACCCGCGCTGCGGCTCAGTCAAGCACCCCCGGCGGGACCAAGATCGGCCCTTGACGGCGGGCGACATGGGGGCGCATCATGGTGCGCCCAACCTGCGATCCGACAACATGCCGGGAGGTTCTGAACCGTGACCGAGGCGATCGAGGCACGAGGGCCGGAGCAAGCCCACCATCCGTCAGAATGGGCCGCCGCCGCCGCCCAAGCGCTGACGCAGGCGCGTGCAGAGGTCGGCTTGTCGCAGCAAGACGTAGCCCACTTCGTCGGGGTCGACCGGGCCATGGTCAGCTACTGGGAGTCGGGAAAACGCCAGCCCAACGCTCGGCAGATCACCGCGCTCGCACAACTCTACCGACTCGATCCCGACCAAATCCTCCGTGGCGACACATCGTCTGATGCCGACGCCCTGGCGAAGATGCTCTACCGCACAGCGAAAGAGGACCTGCCCGGCCCGACTCGGCTCGGGATACGAGACTTCACGAGGTTCCTCAACTTCTACGCCGGCCTAGCCGACCAAGCCAAGGTGAGCATCCACGGGTGCAAGCAATCGCCGTTTCGGCCGCCTCCCGCGCACTGGGCCAAAGACGACGCCTACCGCAAGGCCGAGGAAGTCCGCTCTCATCTGGGGCTCGGGCTCGGACCTGTGCCCGACGTCGACCATGCCGCGGAGATGCTGGGCATCACCGTCTTCCGCTCTGACCTCGGCGATGACATCCGAACATGCGCGTCGGGCGCCTTCTTGAACCACCCGCGAGTCGGGTTCGCCATCGTCGTCAACATGGCGATGACACCAGGACGCCAGCGGTTCACCGTCGCCCATGAAATCGCTCACGCGCTGTTCCACAGCCAAAAACACGGCGGTGCCTCGGTATCCACATCTCAACGCAACGGACGAGAACGCTTCGCCGACGCCTTCGCAGCCGCCTTTCTCATGCCCCCAGCGGGGTTGAAGAGATTTGCCGAGATATACAACATCGGCTCTCAGATCACTGATCCCGCTGACGCAATTCGCGTCCAGCGTTACTTCAACACATCATGGGCGATGACGCTAATCGGCCTCAGCCATATGAACATGCTCTCTCCAGCGGATTATGAGTCATTTCGCCGCGTGCATCCAGTCCATCTGGCACGATCGCTGGGCTACGAAACGGCTGACACCGAATACGGACGCGACGAAATGGCCGAGCGGGTTGCCAGGTTCCCCCGGCCTTTCCTGCGCCTCGTCCAGTTAGCGCTCCAGGCGGAAGCGATTTCGGCTCCAACGCTCGCGTCGGCCATGGGCCTCGCCATCTCCGAGATCATTCAAATCGTACCCCGGCTAGACCCATCGGCGGAATTGGACCAAAAGACTGCTCACGAGATGGACGAGTACCAAAATGTCTTTGCCTGACAACTCATTCACAGTTGTGGATTCTTCGCTGGTCCGCGCCACAAATCGCGCCAATTCCAGATTTCCGTAGCGCCGATAACTCTTTGCCCTCTGGGTCGGGCTGAGCTTTAGCGCCTGGCGCCGCCGAACTGCACGGCTGCGCCCATGGAGTCGAACCGGCGCAGCACGTCGGTCTGCACGTCGCGGACGGCCGGGTTGTCGGGGTAGCGGGGCCGGGGCAGGTCCACGGGGATGTCGTCGTAGACGACCCCGCCGGGGCGCAGCATCACGATCCGGTCGGCCAGCTCCACCGCCTCGTTCACGTCGTGGGTGACCAGCAAGGCCGTCTTGCGGGTCTGCAGCCAGATGCGCTGCAGATACTCGCGCAGCGACCGGCCGGTGAGGGCGTCCAGGTGGCTGAAGGGCTCGTCCATCAACAGCACGTCCGGGTTGACCAGGAAGGCCCGGGCGATCCCCACCCGCTGCTGCATGCCGGCCGAGAGCTGCGACGGGTACAGGTCGGCCACTTCGCTCAGGCCCACCATGGACAGGTAGAACTCGGCCTCGCGCCGGGATCGGTCCGACTTGCGGTCCTTCACGTAGAGCATGTTGTCGACCACGGTGCGCCACGGCAGCAGCCGGGGCTCCTGGAACACGTAGCTGATCTGGGCCGGCACGCTGTCCTGCACGGTGCGCACCGTCCCCGAGGTGGGCGCCTCCACCCCGGCCACGATGTTGAGCAGCGTCGTCTTGCCGCTGCCGGACGGGCCGACGATGGCCACCAGCACGTTCCCGGTCACCGAGATGCTCACCCCGCCGAGGGCCTGCACCTGGTTGGGGTGGGTGGCCGTCGGCGGGAAGATCTTGGTGAGGTTGTCGATCAGTACGGTGGCCATTTGGTTACCTCGTCGTCAGGGCTATCGCGATCAGGGCCTCGTCGTCAGCACCGGGCGCTCGTTCCAGCGGAAGGCCCGGCGCTCCAGCGGCAGCAGCAGCAACCGGTCTATTGCGACGATCAGCACCACATAGACCAGCACCCAGGCCACGAAGCCGGGGTAGCGCAGGGCGTCGTACCAGAACCGGGCCCTCCAGCCCACCCCGGACGTGGCCCCGAACCACTCCACGATCAGCAGGCTGTTCCAGCCGGCGGTGAAGGCCAGCCGTATCCCGGTGCAGGCGTTGGGCAGGGTCCCGCCCATGAGCAGGTGGCGGGTTCTGCGGGTCCAGGGCACCCGGAACGACCGCGACATCTCCACCAGGTTCGGGTCGATGCCGCGCACCCCGGCGCTCACGTTCACGGCCACGAACGGCACCACGGTCAGCACCACGGCGATGACCGGGCCCGAGTCGGTCAGGCCGAACCACAAGAAGGCCAGGAAGGCCCAGACCACGGTGGGCAGGGCCAGCAGGGCCAGGGTGGTGTCGTTGAGCAGGCCCCGGGCGAACGAGGAGGCGCCGAGCAGCAGCCCCAGGCCCACCCCGAGCGGAATGCCGATGACCAGGCCGATGGCGTAGCGCTGCAGGCTGTCCAGCAGCGGCGCCAGGAACTCGCCCCTCAGCACCATGCCGCCGTGGGAGCCGCCGGTGATCTCGATCCAGAGGAAATCGAAGACCTCGCCGATGCCGGGCACGTTCTCGTTGCCGGCGGCGATGAGGACCCAGAGCAGCACCATCGCCACCACGCCCAGCAGGCGCACGAAGCCGGGTCGGCGCCACCGGCTCCTCGACGGGGGTGGCCCGGCGCCCCCGAACCCGACCGGCGGCGCGGCCGTCTCGGGCAGGAGGTCGGGCGGCGGACCGAAGGCGCCGACCTGGCTCATCGGGCCGCCCTCCGAAGGGTGACGGCCATCAGGCCGCGCCCCATTCCTGCATGCGCCCGGCCGTGAACCGACCGCGAGCTGACCGGGTATGCGCAGCCCATCAGGCCGCGCCCCATTCCTGCATGCGCCAGCGGCCGGCCCAGCGGTCGATCCGGCGCAAGACCAAGTTCTCAAACACCAGCATCACCGCCACGAACAACGTCGTCCAGGCCAGCAGGGCCTGGGTGTCATAGCTCTCGAAGCTTCGCCTGATCTGGAAGCCGATCCCCTGGGAGGAGGCGAACACCTCGGCCAGCAGCTCCATCCTCCAGGCCACCGCGAAGGCCACCCGGGCCCCTCCCAGAGTGGACAGGACGGACGAGGGGATCAGGATGTCTTTTATGATCTGCTGGCGGGTCCGCCCGAACGCCTCGCTCATCACGATCAGGTTGCGGTCGACGCCGGTGATTCCCTGGGCCACGTTGCGAGCGATATAGGGCAGCGCCACCAGCATGGTCACCAGCACCGGTCCCAGAGGGGAGATGCCGAACAGGATCAGGGTCAACACCGCCAGGCTGATGGTGGGCAGGCTGGTCGTCAACTGCAGCGGGATCTGCAGCAGGTTTCGCCACCAGTCGTTGTAGGCGATGACCAAGCCCAGGACGGCGCCCACCGCCAAAGCGAGCAAGAAACCGCCCAGCAGCCGGGTGATGCTGGACATGAGACTGGCGCCGAAGCCGCCCTCGGTGATCAGATCCCACGCCCGGTCGACGATCGTGTGGGGTGGCGGCAGCAGAGCCGGACCCCGAAAGCGGGTGACCAGATAGGAGGCCAGGTACCAAAGCACGATGAACACGGCCCAGCCGACGACGACGACGGAGCGGACGCCCCAGCGGCGCCAGACCGACCGGCGCAGCTCCAGGGCCGAGAGCTGAGATATTGCGTCGGGTGCGACAGATGGTATGGCCGACACTTCAGAACCGTCCTTCGATGCTGTCAGACCCGGGTCAAGAGCCCGAAGAACCGGAGACGATTACCTCCGGTTCGGCAGTGTTCTGATCGATCAGTTCGGCCTCCTTCATCTGTGAAAATGTATCAGCCTGGGTCTTTGCCTCCCCTTGGCTCACGTATGGCGACGGGGCGATCCAGTCGTTGTCTTCCATGTAGGAGACGAGCCATTCCACCTCTTCGTCGCCTTGAACCGAGAAGTGATGCGGATAGCTGGCCACCAGCGCCGGCCGGTTCTGCTGCCATTCCCCCAAAGCCCACGACCACAGGGACAGGAAGGATTCGGCGGCCTCGCCATTCTGGCCGTACCAGGCCTTGTCGGCCACGAAGACGTCGCCGAAAGGCAGCCCCGGGTCGGGGCCGGCCGCGATCTGATCGGCGTAGATGCGGGCCGCGGACCGGCCCTCGTAAAGGGGCTTCAGCTCCCTGTCGGCCAGGTAGGAGACGCTGAGATCGGGCAGGCAGACACAGGCGTCGACGTCGCCTCGCATGACCAGATCGGCGAGCCGGGCCGGGTCGGCCACCACCAAGTCGAAGTCGCTGCCGCCGTCGAGGCGGAAGCGGAGGTCGTGCAGGGCCTCGGTGATGACCCCCCACAGCAGGGTGGACTCCACCGGGCTGTGGACGGCGATCCGGGTTCCGCCCAAGTCGGCCAGAGTCTCGGCCGTGGAGTAGCGCCCCACTCCGATGAAACTGCGGTCGAAGGTGTACTTGCCGAGGATCACCGCCTCGCGCCGGGACTGCTGCACGATGTTGGGCACGTCGGCGGCGTTGATGACCACGATGTCGGCGTGGTTCCCGGCGAAGGCGCCGAACTGGTCGAAGGCTTGGCTGGCGGCGACGCGGACGCCGTTGGACTCCTCCCACCCGGCCATGGCACCGCTGTCGTTGAGCCAGTCCCACAGGGGGTCGGGCGGGAGGGCGAGCCGGATGACGGGGCCGTCGGCCGGCTGGGCCTGAGCCTGGCCGGAGGGTTCGGCCCCCGGGCTGGTGGCAGCCGATCCGCCGCAGGCCGCGGCCAGGACGCAGGCCGCGGTCAGCGGCGCCAGCCACAGGGCGAGGCGGCGGCCGGACCGGGCAGCGGCCCAGAGCGGGCGCGGGCGGCCCGCCCGGGGGCGGCGGCTAGCCACCGGCCGCGCCTTCAGCGCCAGCGGCGGCCATGGCCGGCGGAGTGATGGGAGCCAGCTCGAACCAGGAGGTGACTGGCCGCAGGCAGCCCCAGGGGTTGAGGGCGCAGTCGGGGTCGGCTTGCAGGGCCCGCAGGCGGTTGGGGCCGAACTGGCTGCCGGCTTCGAAGCCGATGAGCGAGCCGTGCGGGGTCTCGAGGCTCGAATTGGCCAAGGCGGCGGCCATCGACTCGTTGGTCAGCGGGATCTCGGCCCGCGACACCGCGCTGAAGGTGATGTCGAGGAGGTCGCACAGCGAGTTCAGGAGAATCCAGGCGTCGGTGTGGAGCCGGTATCCGAACACCTCGGCACCCGAGGTGTTGCGCAGGCTCACGCAGCCCTGGTCCAGGGTGCTGATCGGGTCGCCGGGCGCTCTCCAGGCGCTGGCCTGGATCAGGTTCCGGGCCTGGCGGTCGGGGGCGTCGTCGAGAACCAGGGTGGCGGTCTGAAGGTCGGAGGTCACCCAGGTGGGCAGCCAGTCCAGCGCTTCGGCCTCGGTCATGAACCCGCTGACATCCTCCCATGGGGCGGTGGTGGCCACCGCGGTCACGCCCTCGTTCTGCCATTGGGCCGCGGTGACGGTCAGAAAGTCCGGGACCTCCGCCTCGGCCTGGGGGACGGCGGCGAAGGTGGTGAGCCGCAGCCCCAGGCGCTCGGCTGTGCCCTCGGCCACCTCGCGCTCGCTGTCGGCGGTGTACAGCAGGCCGATGCGGTCGGTTACGTCGATCCCATCGGCCCCAGCGGCCACTTCCAGGCTGCCGGCCAGCAGGGCCTCCCGGGTGCCGCGGTCGTCGAAGTAGTGCCCGGCCGCCATCCCCATGCTCATCTCGGCCCAGCTCCGGGGGCTGAGGATGGTGACCGCGGGGATGCCGGCGGCGGCGGTGAGGCACTGGAAGGCGAACGAGTCCATGCCCAGGGCCATGACGGTCAAGGGCTGCGTGGGCGGCATCTCGGCGCAGATCCGCCCTATCGACTCGGCGGGATTGGCCAGGCTCCAGATGTAGGAGTCAACCCGGAAGCAGTGGCCGTTGAGCCCTCCGTGGCGGTTGATCTCGGCGACGTAGGACTCGAGCATCAGGACCGGGTCGTCGAGGTCGAGGGCCTCCAGGCCGATGGAGGCCAGCTCGTCGAAGTCGGGGCCGTACCAGGCGATGCTGCGGACGTTGGGGTCGCCGGGCGCCGGGTCCTCGGGGCACTCGCTGCTGCCGTGCAGGACCCCGCCGGCCGCGTCGATGCCCGCGCCGGGCCGGGTCGACATCAGGCTGCTGGCCTCGACGGTGCGGTTCTCCGGGTTGGCCGCGCCCTGGATCGGGGAGGTTTCCTCCATGCCGCCGCAGGCCGAGGCCAGCAAGGCGACCGCGGCGATGACGGCGACAGCGGTGCGGGCGACGGCGGCTCGGGTGACGGCGGTGCGGCGGCGACGGCGGACGGCCTCAGTTCTTCGGGCGAGTCTGCGGACGCGGCTCAAGGGTGTCGGAAGTGCGTGCATCTGGTCCCTCGGGTCAAACACCGGGAAGGGGGTTGAACTGGTCTGAGGCCTCGGCCGACAGGGACGCGGCCAGCTCGGGCGACATGGCCCGGGCGGCCATCATCGTACAAGCGATGGGCTGGACCACGGCCCTGGCCGTGTCGTCCACGTGGATGCGCCACGGCCAGCGGGCCGCGGCCGAGGAGGTGGCGCCCACCAGGGCCAGGTTCGAGCGGGGCGAAGAGGCGATCTGCCCGGCCCGCTGGATGAGGACGTCGTGGCCCGGCCCCACCACCAGCACGTCGAGGCCGGGGCTGGCCGGCTCGGGGGCCGAGGCGCTGACCAGCAGCTCCTCGAGCTGGGGCGAGTCGAAGCTGGCGGCCAAGATCCGCTCCCAGCCCGGCCCCACCGGGGCGCTGACCCCCACCGTTACCACCCGGACGTCGGAGGCCATGGGCGAGGACCCGAGCGCCTCGGCTATGGACGTCAACAGGCTGGCCGAGGCGATGTTGGTGCCCGAGACCATCAGACAGCCGATCTCTTCTATGTTCAGCAGCAGCGGGCCCTCGACGGTGTCGCCGACCGGGACCAGGGCCGGGCACAGCGACATCCCGTGCCCGACGGCGTCGAGCTGCTCGAGGGTGGTCCCCTCGTTGAGCTCCAGCACGTAGCCGCCCGAGGCGGCCCGCCAGCCCTCGGGGGCGGGGGCGGGCTCGTCGAGCAGCACCTCGAAGCCGTAGGCGCCGACCCGAACGGCCATGACCTTGGGCTTCTCTTTGAGCTGGGCCACGGTCACGGCCCGGAGCTGGCGCATGGCCGCCTCGATGAGGCGGAGCGAGTCCATGCGGGCGTTGCGCTCCAGCGACTCCACCAGCGGATCGGGGACCTGGCCCCCGCCGGGGACACCGGAGCGGCGCTGGCGCAGGCGGGACAGCCGCCACAGCAGCATGGCGTCGCCGATGGCCGTGCCGGCCAGGCTGCGCTGGGTGACGAGCCCCCCCATCTGCTGGGCCGAGGTGTCGGGCCCGGTGACCGAGGGCATGAACTGGGGCAGCGGCGGGGCCTCCTGCTCCGCGTAGGGCTCGGGCGCCGCGTAAGGCTCGGGGGCCTCGGGTTCGGGGGGGGCATATGGGTGCGGCTCGGCGGCCGGCGGCTGGACCGGAGGCTCGTAAGCGGCGGGCGGCTGGTAAGTGGGCGGCTCCGCGGCAGGAGGCTGATAGGTCGGCGGCTCCGCGGCAGGAGGCTGGTAAGTGGGCGGCTCGGCGGCTGGGGGCTGGTAAGTGGGCGGCTCCGCGGCTGGGGGCTGATAGGTAGGCGGCTCGGCGGAGGACGGCTGGGCCGGGGGTTCGTAAGCGGCGGGCGGCTGATAGGCGGCGGGCTCGTACGGGGAGGGCTGTTGGTCGGAGGGTTCGGCGGCGGGCGACGATTCAACGGTCGGGAGGGGGGCGTGGGCGGCCGGTTCGGCGGCGGCGGGGTCGTAGTCGTAGGCCGGGGCCGGAGCGCCGGTCGGCTCGTAGGCCGGTTGGGCAATTGGAGATTCGACGGCCGGTTCGGCGTCGTACGCCGCCGGCGGTTCGGCGGCCGGCGCCTGGGGCATCGGTATCCCGCCGGTCGGCACCTGGTCGGGGCCCTCGGGCGACAGTCCGGCGGGCGTGGTCAGCGCCGCCGCCGCACCGGGAATCTCGCCCAGATCGCCGAGGGCGTCCTCGTCGATCTCCATGCCGAGGGCCAGGCCCTTCCAGAACGGGACCACCTCCGACGGCGACGGCTCCCGCCCCCAAGCCGTGAACAGGAACCGCTCGGCCAGGGTCCACAAATAGACCGGGTCGGGCTTGCCCCAGGGCATGGGGTCGCCGGGCAGCATGAGCGCGCTGCCCTCGGTTATCAGGTCGTCGGGGCCGAGGCCTGCTATGCCCGGGTAGGCGGCGTTGAGGGACCGGACCTCTTCCCAGCGGGCGGGCGAGTTGAGGAACTGGGCGGCGACGCTGCGGAGCGTGTCGGCGGAGCGGGCGACGTAGTAGGCCCGTATCGGCACGACCTCCGGCGGCTCGCCCGGGCGGGCGAGCCCGGTCTCGCCGGCCGTCGGCGCCAGGGGGTACTCGGCGCCGGGCGGCATCGGACCCGCGCCCATCGGGGGCATCGGGGTTTCGACACCCGTCGAGGGGGCGGACAGGGAGAAGCCGCCGTAGGTTTCGGCCGCTCCGCCCGGGGCCCCGGCTGGCACCGCTCCGCCCGGGGGCTCGCCCGGCGCCGCCCCGCTCGGCTCGATACCGCTCGGCTCGGCCCCGCTCGGGGGCTCGACCCGCTCCATGTCGACGATGGGCTCGGCGAACAGAGGGGAGCTTTGGCGGTACCAGGGCTCTTCGGAGTCGTCTTCGGCCTGCTTCTTCTGTTTCCGCGACTTCTTCCCCTTCCTCCCCCGCCGGTTCTCCTCGTCCGGGGGCGACTGAGGGCTGGGCTCGCTCAGACGGGACTCTTGGCCCGGCACGCGGTTCGAGACGGAGGCGGCGAGCAGGGCCAGGGAGCCGACCCAGGCCAAGGCCAAGACCAAGAGGATGAGGTTGAGGATGAGCCCCCCCGGCAGGGTCCCGCCGTCGACGAGGCTTTCGACGTCGGGCCATCGGGTGGGCGACTCGAGCCGGGGCGTGCCCAGCACCACCAACACGACGACGGGCAGGCCGACCACGACGAGGGCGGCGAGCACCTCGGTGAGCAGACTCCTGTCCGAGCCACGGCTCTCCCCTTCTAAGAGGTCGGCCGGGGGCTCGTAGGCGCCTTCGGGATAGGCGCTGTCGAGATGAGTCCCGCCGGGGTCGATCCCGGCGCCGGGGGGAAGGTGCGCCATGGGGCCGCAATTCTAACTGTGGGCTTATAGGTAGCCACCCGCCGGTTCCGCGGCTTTCTCTGTCCGCCCGTTCGCGTCATAACCCATTCGCGCCTCAATAAGCGACTCGCCAATTAGCCGCCCCGCCCATAATCGATTCGCTCAGTGCGGCTATTCGATGATGGGGCACTCCCCTAGGTAGTCGAGAGCCTCGGGTTCGCCGTGGGGGGTCAGCAGCACGGCCTCGGCCGCGCCGGTGGCGACGATGGGCCGGCGGTTCCAGACGATGGCCAGGGCCGAGCGCAGTATGTAGCCGGTCACCACGGTGGCCTCCACCAGGCTGCCGACGCAGTCGATTTCGACTAGCAGGATCTCCTCCCCGTAGATCAGCGGGAAGGTGGCCAGGCGGTCTTCGGCCGCGTCGGCGGCCTCGGCCAGCGATCCCCCGCTGGCAACGGTGATGGCGGCCACTCGGGCAGCCTCGTTGGCGGCGTGGACGGCGTCCTGGCGGGCGGCGGTGATCCGGGGGGCGTCGTAGGCGATGCCGCCCAAGAACAGCAGGGCGGTGGCGATGATGGCGATGAACGGCGCGTAGACCCCTCGCTGGTCACCCATCGGCTGGCCGCCCCCGGCTGGTGATCCCTCTAGTAGAGCAGCAGCTCGGACTCCAGGAGGCGGGAGATGGCGTCCTGGGTGACCTCAGCGGAGGTGGCGTGGCCGCCTTCGTACGCGATGATGGTGGCCGACCGGCTCTCCAAGAAGGCGACCTCGGCCTCGCTGAGCCGCCCGACCTGCTCGTCGACGTCGCCGTACACGTAGACGACGTTGGACATGTCGATGTCAGCCAAGAGCTGGCTGTAGCGCTTGTGGCCCAGACCGGCAGCCAGCCGGGCCATGTTGCGGTCGGCCTCGGGGGTCTCTCCGCCCATGCCGGCCTCGGCGATGTCGAACTTCACGATCTCGACGCCGTCCACGAACCCGACCGCCCGGCCCTCGGAGAACTCGGTCCAGACCTCTTCGGGCATGTCGATGCGGCCCACCTTGATCAGATAGCCGTCGGCGATGTTGCCCTGGGTGGCGAGCAGCTCCTGGACCATGAAGGCCCCGAAGGAGAACCCGACCACGTGGACGGTCTTGCCCTGGTCTTTGAAGTGGGCGACCACGTCGGCCAGCATGGCCACCGACTCGGCGTCGGCCGCCTTGGCCTCGTCGAAGCTGATGTCGGCGGCGATGAACCGGTCGGGGTCGAGGGTCTGGGCCTGGTGGACGCTCACCAACTGGACCTGCTCGGGATTGAGCAGGCCCGTCTCCTCGACCAGCTCCTCGGGCCCGAGCAGGAAGGTGACCGGCCCGCCCTGGGTGACGACCACGACCGTGTCGGCGTCGAGGTTGCCGAAGCTCCCGTAGGTGCCCTCGAGGCCCGACGGAGCGGCCGGTTCGGCCGGTTCCGGGGCCGCCGCCTCCGTGGTGGAAGGGGCAGGAGCTGCCGTGGTGGGCACCGCCTCGGTGGTGGGTGCCGTCTCCGTGGTGGCGGGGACCGTGGTAGTTACGGCCGCAGACGACGTGGCGGCCGGCGCCGGGGCGGTGTCGTCGTTCGACCCGCACGCCGCGGCAACGAGGACGGCGGCAATGGTCCCGGCCGAGAGGACGGCCGCGAGCCTTATTCGTGTCAGCATCTTCGCAAGGGTAATGAAGCGCCCACGCGACAACGCCCCCGCCAGATCAGCCCCCGACCCGAGCGTCGCAACTCAGACGGAGTCTAAGCCCAAATCCTGGTACGTCGCTACTGGCAGATACTCGACGCTCCGGTCCGCGAATTCCTCGGCGGCGCGGCCGCCCCGGTCTACGAGCGCTGACGCGGCCACAACCTGCGCCCCGGTTTTGACGACCTCCTCGTAGGCACGAAGGATCGACCCGCCGGTCGTCACCACGTCGTCCACCAGCAGCACCCGGTCGCCAGCGCCCAACCGGGCCCCCTCGATGACCCGTCTGAGCCCATGCGTCTTGGGTTCTTTGCGCACCAAGAACCACTGAGCCTCCTGGACCCAGGCGACCGCTATGGCGATGGCGTCGGCGCCCATCGTGAGCCCGCCGACCATGTCGAAATCACATCCGGCGCGACGCGTCTCGTCGCAGATTGCCTTCGCCGCTACTTGCAGGTCCGTCCACCTGGCCAGCGCCCTCTTGACATCCACGAAGACATCCGACTGCTTGCCCGACGACAACACCACCATCTCGCCGGGCCGGCGGTCCACACCCTGTTCCTTCAAGATCTCGATCACCCGGTCCCGCAGATCTGACGGCGGCCGGTTTGACGGCGGCCGGTTTGCCGGCGCGGTGGTCATGGCGCAACCTCCAGATGTCGGCTCACTTTGAATGCTAGACCCAGAGCCGCAGCCGCGCCGTTCATGGTGCGACGGGCAATCACGGGGCGACGAGTCTTGCTGCCAGCGACAGCCCTTTGCGTCTACAGGCCGGACATGCCGGAGATGGCGGTGGAGTCCATGATCCCCGACAGGGGCGGGTAGCCCATCAGCACCATGAAGGCGCCGCCGATGAGGGCCAAGGGCGCACCCATCTTCTCGCCGGAGGAGGCGGCGGCCGCGTCGGCCTCGAACAGGGCCTTGGACCGGGCCGCCTCGACCTGGGCCAGGATCGTCCGGCGGGACTCGGCCCCGGTGGTGCCGGCCAGCTCCAGCGCGGCGCAGAACGGGTCCAGGAACCGCAGCCGGCGGGCGTCGGCCATGGTCCGCAGCCCCGTCCACGGGGGTTCGCCCCGGGCGGCCGAGATCCGCAGCGCCTCCTGCAGGGTCACGAACACCGGCTGCTCGCTGTAAGAAGCCGCCTTGACCAGCGCCGCGAACGTGTCGGACCCCGCCGTCACCAACTGACCGGCCAGCTCCAGCCACGACTCGGCCACCTGCTGGAAATAGAGCCGCTCCTTGTCGGCCTCGGTGCGCAGCATGGAGTCGGGCAGCCACCATCCCAGCACCGCCCCCGCGCCGCCGAGCAGCGCCAGCCCCAGGGTGGGAACGGTCAGCCCCACCACCGACAAGAACAGCCCGAAACCGACCCCCGCGGCCAGCCCCAGCCCCAGCCCGGCCGCCTTGGCCAGGGCGTGGACCTCCAAGGAGCGGCCCACCATCAGCGCGTCCTGCACCAGCTCGGTCTTCTTGTCCAGGTTCCTGCGGATCGCCGCCCGCCAGCCCCGGGCCTGCTTGGCCGCGCCGCGGACGGCCCCGGCCTTGGCCAGGGCGGCGGACGGAACCGCGGGCTGCTCGTCGGGATCGGGCCGCACGGCCACCGCCCAGATCATCAAGAACAGCCCCAGCCCCCCGGCCGCGCCCAGAGCCATCACCGCCGTGGTCACGAGCTCCACCCCACGGCTTGGCTTGCCGCTTCAGCCCCCGCCCCGCTCTTGGCCTCGCTCGGGGCCGCGCCTTTGGCCACACCGGCCTTGCCCCGGCCGCCCTCGGCTTTGCCCTGCCCGGCGGCGACGTCGATCTCCAGCAGCCGGATCGGCGTATTGGTCTCCGACAGCTTCAGCACCCAGAAGATGCTGCCCGCCATCAAGCCGCCCACTCCCATCAGCACGGCCTGGCCGGTGACGGTGCCGAACGGCTCAAAGAACCCCCGATTCACGATGGCCAGCAGCCCCACCACCACGAACGTGACCAGCAGAATGGAGGTCACCTGCGTCCAGGCCCGGCTGTTGGCCACCTCGTTGCGCTGCCGCATCTCCACCTCGGCCCGCATGGCCCGGGCCGCGCTCTCGAACGCCTCGGTCACCCGGGCGCCGGAGTCCCAGGCGATGCGAAGGCCCAGCACCAGCCGGTCGGCGTAGGGGGAGCGCATCTCGGCGGCGAACCAGTCCATGGCCGCGGGCAGCCCCTGCGCGCGGGCCAAAGCCGCCATGTTCATCACCGCCGGGCGCAGCGGGGCCGGAGCGTTGTCGGCCGACAGGGTCACCGCCTCGAACAGCGACCCGCTGGCCCCGACCAGATCGCGAATCTGCTCGGTCCACTGCGAATAGGCCTCGATCTCCTCGGTGGCCTTGCGCCGCCGCTTGGGGGCCTGCGCTATCTGCGGTCCGGCCCAGCCGGCCACCACGCCGATCAGCGCCGCCGCGTACCAGCCGGTGAGCAGCCACGCCCCCGCCCCCAGCCCGAGACTCAGAGCTATCTGCATCGTGTTGTCGGCCCGCTTGACGGCCCGAGCCGACCGGGGTCCCTTGGCCTTGAACTTCTTGAGCCGCTGCGGCGACTGCCGGGCCTTGGCCGGCTTGCGGGTGAAGCCGACCACGAAGGCGAAGAGGCCGATGCCCAGCAGCACCCCCAGCAAGACGGTGGTCGGGCCGATCACGACTACGCCCGCCTCCTGCCGCGGGGGTTTGACCGGCACCTGCCTCGACAGGGCGAAGGCCGCGGGCCGATCACGACTACGCCCGCCTCCTGCCGCGGGGGTTTGACCGGCACCTGCCTCGACAGGGCGAAGGCCGCGGGCCGATCACGACTACGCCCGCCTCCTGTCGCGGGAGGGCGGGCCGGGCGCGGGCTGGCGGACCGGGGCCGGACGGGGGGGCGCCGCGGGCTGAGCCGGCGCCGGACGCTGAGCCGGAGCGGGAGACCCGTATCGGACCGGGGCCGGTTGCTGGTGGGGCAGCCCCGGCGGGGCCGGATGCTGAGCCGGGGCCGGGGCCGGACGGAGGGCGGCCGCAGGCTGGGCCGGCGCCGGATGCTGGGCCGGGGCGGCGGCGGGCGGGGCGGCGGCAGGCGGCGGCGGAGCGCCCCAGCCGGGCGGGACCGGCGCCACAACCGACAAGGCCGGGGGGCCCAGCTCGGCCGGATCGAAACCGGAGACCCGCAGCCGGGCCAGCGCCTCGCCCCCCGGCGCGAACGGCCGGGCGTAGACGGCGACGCCGTCGGGGCCCGGCGCGAACACCTCCGAGGTGACCACCTCGCCGTCGGCGAACCCGGTGATCTCCCGGATCGAGGTGACGGCCCGGCGCCCGTCGGGGAGCTTCTTGATGTACACCAGCAGGTGCAGGACCTCGGCGATCTCGCGCAGCACCGAGTCGGGGGTGGGGGCGTCGGGCGAGCGCTGGGCGTAGATGAGGATCTTGTTGATGGCGGCCTGGGTGCTGCCCGCGTGGATGGTGCCCACCGAGCCGTCGTTGCCGATGCCCATGGCCTGCAGAAGCTGCATCACCTCGCCGCCGCGCACCTCGCCCACGATCACCCGGTCCGGCGACATCCGCAGGGCGGCCTTGGCCAAGTCGTACATCGAGATCTCGCCGGTGCCCTCGGTGTTGGAGGTGCGGGTCTCCAGCGCCAGGGTCCGCTCGTGCAGACCGGACGAGCCCAGGTGCAGCTCGAGCGTGTCCTCAATGGTCACCAGCAGCTCGCTCTGGGGCACCTCCGACAGCAGCGACCGCAGCAGGGTGGTCTTGCCCGCGCCCGTGCCCCCCACCACCAGCATGTTGGCCGGGTTGGGCGGGCGCACCGCCGCCTGCAGGACCGCCCTGATCTGGGGGGTGACCGTCCCCGTCTTCTCGAGCTGCTCCAGCGAGGACGTGAGCATCCGGTGGCGGCGGATGACCACCGAGGTGCGCTCGGCCACCGCGGTGACGGCGAACAGCCGGTGTCCCGACGCCAGCCTCAGGTCCAGGATGGGCGACGCCATGTCGAACCGCCGGGAGGTGTGGCCGGCAGTGGCGGCCAGATGGCGGATCAGGGTGACCAGCTCCGCCTCGCTGGCCGCCGCGGGCGGGCCGGGGATGCGGCGGCCGTCGGCCAGGGAGAGGACCACGTTGTCGTGGCCCAGGATGTGGATGTTCTCCACATCGGGCCGGTCCAGCAGGGGGTTCAGGGCGCCGCCGCCCATGAGGCCCCGGACCCGGGCCAGGAAGTCCCGCCGGTCCTCGTCGGTCAACTGGTGGCGGCCGGAGATCAGAGCCGTGGTGTTGTGCTCTTGGAGGAGCCCCTCGGCGATGGTCATGAGCTGGCGGTCAATGACGTCGGGCGAGAGCTTCTGGCGCTCCATGTCGAGGTACTGCTCGAGCAGCGACTCGTGGTGGATGTTGAAGAGGTCGAAGCTCGAACTGATGTCGGTCATGTCTTGAAACTCCCGCGGGCGCGGCCCTCAGGAGGAGATGCCCCGGCGCCCGGTGGGCTTCTTGTGGCCCCCGGCCTGGGTGTGCATTTTCGCGGCCAAGTCCCGGAATGACCCCGAGGGCGGGATGTCCGGGGGCTCGGGCGGCGGCTCGGAGGCCTGGCGGGGGACGGCCGGACCGGGGGCGGCCGGCACCTGGTAGGGGGAGGGCGGCGGCGGCTGGGCGGCGGGCGGAGAGGGCGCCGGAGCGGCGGGCGGCGGGTACGACGCGGGCGGGGCGGAGGGCTGAGCGGCGGGCGGGTATGGCGCGGGCGGGGCGCCGGGCGGCGGATACGCGGCCGGGGATGCGGGCGGAGCCTGATAAGCGGCCGGGGTCTGGTACGCGGCTGGCGGCGGCCCGGCGGGTTGCTGGTGGGGCGGCTCCGGGTACGGCCCGGGGTGGGCTTCGGGCGGGGATGCGGGCGGCGGATACGCCGGGGGGGCGGGCTGCGAGGCCGGGTCCGGGTACGCGGCCGGAGAGGCGGGTGGCGGATATGCCGCCGGGGCGGGCTGTGAGGCCGGGTCCGAATACGCGGCGGCCTGCTGCGGCACCGGGTCCGAACACGCGGCGGCCTGCTGTGAGGCCGGGTCCCCATAGGCGGCGGCCTGCTGCGGCACCGGGTCCGAATACGCGGCCGGGGCGGCAAGCTGTGAGGCCGGGTCTGGATAGGCGGCGGCCTGCTGCGGCACCGGGTCGGGGTACGGGGCCGGGGCCTCAGGCTGAGGAGCGGGCGGCGGGGAGACAGCCGGAGCCGCGGGCTGAGAGGCTTCGGCCGGAGGGGGCGAACTCCGGCGGGGCCGGACCGCGGGGTCGGGCGCGGCCAGGGGCAGCAACTCCGCGGCTACCGCATTCAGGCTGGACCGCCACTTCTTGTCTTTTCGCTTGGCCTTGTCCAAGAACACCGACAGGTCCATCGCCGTCTCGGGCGAGTCCTCGATGGCGCCGCACAGCTCCATGCCGCACTTCTGGGGGAAGTCGCCCGGGCTCCACAGCGGCTTGCCGATGGTGACCACGCATCCGTTCGGCGGCTCGCCGACACCGGCGGCGAGGATGCCGGCCACGCTCTCGAGGCTGGACATCGAACTCCCCGAGTCGCCCCGGGCCACCACCACCACCCCGGCGGCGCTGGCCGTCCATTTCTCGGTGAAGGCGCCCGAGTCGATCCGCCCGGCGTCGATCACCACCGCCATGTCGTTCTCGGAGATGTCCCGCAGGTCATCGGCCCTCCCGGCGAAGGACTCGATGATCTCCCGGGTGCTCGAAGGGTTCGACGGGCACGGCATGACGTGCAGGTTCGTGAACAGGATGTCCTGGGAGTGGTCGATCAGATCGCCCTTGCGCACCGGCGAGCCCGAGGCGACGAAGGAGGCCGCGCCCGGGGTGAACTGGATGCCCAGGTTGCGGTTCATCGACCCGCCCGCCGGGTCGGCCTCGACCAGCAGCACCTCCCGGCCCGACGAGGCCCAGTGGGCGGCCACGTGGATGGCCGTGGTGGACGCGCCAGGCGAGCCGGGCACGCCATAGACGACTAGCACGGGTATTATTGTATGGGCTCGGCGCCTGATCCGGGTTCGGCTGGCCCTCCGGCCGACGCGGGCACCCCCGCCGATCCGGTCAGCCACCTCTCGTATATGTCCTGCAGCGACTCGAGGGAGATGCCGAAGCCGAGCTTCCAGATCCGGCGGTCGGAGGCCCCGTTGAACCGGTCAACGATGTCGTGGATGGCCAGCGCCTCATCCGGGGTCACGATGTAGATGAGCCGGCCGTCGAGCACGAAGTCGAGGGTCAAGACGCCGATCAGGCCGTAGTCGCCCTCCCCGAGCGGGTCACCGTCGGGGCCGGATGGGGCGGCCTCCCGGCCGAACAGGGCCAGCTTGTCGCCGGTCTCCATCCCCCCGAAAGGCACTTCGTCCCCCGGCAGGCCGACCTCGATGATGACCTTGTCCGTCTCCTCCTCCCCCGACAGGGGCGGGCTCTGGAACATCCCCTCGGTCACGATGGTCCCGGCCGGGATGGAGCCGGTGGCCCACCGGCCGACGAGGGCGTCCAGCCGGTTCACCCCCAGCGCCGACGCCTCGCCCACGTTGGCCTCTGTGGTGGTGAAGTCCCCGGCCGACACCAAGTCCCAGCGCTGGATGTCCCGGGCCGCCACCAAGACCTGCTGGCGCTCGTCCAGCGACATCAGGACGTACCAGAACCCGCCCACGGCCCCGGCGATCAGCAGGAGGCCGAACAGCAGCAGCCCGCCGCGCACGCCGCCCTTCTGCTTCTTCTGCTTCTTGGCCTGACCGGGGATGTTGACCTGGCGCTGCTGGCGCGGCTGGGGGGCCGGGATGGTCACCGGCCGCTCTCTGGGGTTGGAAACGTCCGACATCGGCTCTGGGATCGGCTGCTCTGATGGATCGGCTGCGGTGAGCCGCCCTGGACTGAGCAGCGCCCCGGGCAGCGCTTGGAGTCTACCGGTTCGGCCCGGGCGATTCCCCGACTAACGCTCCTCCCCCTAGGGCGCCCTCGGCGAGACCGGGTTTTCTGAGCAAAGATCGCGCCCATACCGCGACCGGATGCTCAGAAAAACCTCCCCCACGGGACACCGCCGGTTTTCTGAGCAAAAATTTGCCCTATACCGCGACCGGATGCTCAGAAAACCCGCCTCCACGGTTTTTCTGAGCAAAGATTTGCTCTATACGACAACGAGTGCTCAGAAAAACTGAAGGCGGACAGCCGCGGGCGGGCGGCGATGGTCTCAGCCGGGTTCGCGGCGACGGCCTTGGCGGCGTGAGGCGGCGGTGATCTCGGCCGGGTTCGTGGGGGCGGCCCTGGCGGCGTGGGGCGGCGCGGGCGTGTGGCTGTCGGTGGTCGACTGGCGCACCCGGCTTCTGCCCACCCGGGCGATCTGGGCCGCGGCCGGGGCGGTGTGGGTGCTCTACTCCGTCGCCTCGCTGATCGAGTCCGACCCGGCCGGGCTGGCCGGCGCGGTCGTGGGCGGGCTCGGGTGCGGGGCGGCGCTGGCCGCGGTCCACTTCGCCCACCCGCCGTCGCTGGGCTTCGGCGACGTCCGCCTCGGGGTGCTCAACGGCCTGATGTGCGGCTGGTGGGGTTGGCAGGCGGCGCTGGCCGGGCTGGCCGCCGGGTTCGTGCTGGCGCTGCCCCAGGCCGTGTGGACCCTGATCCGCGAGGACGCCCGGACCGGCAAGCCCCTGGGGCCCTACTTGGTGGCCGGATCGGCGGTGGCCGCCGCCCGGTGGGCCGCAACCGACGGACTCATCCCGTTCGGCTGACGGCAAGGCCCGGGCCGGGCATTCGGGCGGCCTTTGGCTAGACGGGTTTCGGGCGGGGTTCGTCTCGACGGCGGGGCCGGGGGCCGGGTGTTAGGCGGCTTCGGCCAAGACGGGTTTCCAGACGGTGATTCGGCTGAGGGCGGGGGCCGGGGCGGGGCGGTCAGGGCTCGGTTAGGAGGGCGGCCGCGGCCAGGGAGCGTCCGTCCACCAGGTTGGTCTGGCGCGAGATCTCCCGGTTGCGGGCCCGAGCGGGATGGACGACCCCGATCAGGCAGTCCCGGCCCGGCTCGATCCGCTGGAGGTCCGGCAGGTTGATGGCGCCGTCGAAGGGCTGGGCGCGGGACGGGGACCACAGGGAGTCGGCGGGCGGGTCGATCAGGGCGCAACCCGCCACCGGACCGGCCGGCGCGGCGGCCACCACGCAGACCCGGTTCTCGGCCGACCGCTCGGCCAGGGCCAGATCCACGTCGGCGTCGCTGGCCGGCTGATGGCACACCGCCACCACCGCCGCCCCACGCACCGCGGCCAGCCGGGTCACCTCGGGCAGGCGGATGTCGTCGCCCACCACCACCGCCATCCGGCCCCAGGGCAGATCGGCAGTTAGGAGCCGGTCGCCGCCGGGTCGGGCCCATCCCAGTCTCGGCGTCTCGTGGAGCTGGGGCTGCTCCAAAACGATCCCCGAGGCATTGGCCGCCACCCCGATGTGGCGGTCGCCGTCGCGGCGGGTGAAGACGACCGTCACCCCCTCGGGGATGCGAGCGGGCGGCTCGGTCAGCTCGGGCATCACCACCAGTCGGGGCAGGGGCTCGGGCGGCGGATCCCCTTGCTCGGACAACCCTGCCGGAGCGTCCGCCGTCGGCCGACCGGGGCCGAGGCCGCCGACACCCGGCCCAGACGCCGACCGATCGAGGCGGGCAGGTCCGATGTGGCCGACACCCGGCTCGGTCGCCCCCGCCGGAGCGTCCGCCGTCGCCAACGCTTCGGCTGCTCCGGCGGGGCCGGTGACGGCGGCGACGGTTAGGGCCTCGGCTGTGGCGGGGGGCGGGGCCTCGGCGCCCGGCTCGGCCAAGGCGGCGTAGAACTCGGGGCGGCGGGTCGGCATCGGGCGGGCGGCCCGGACCCTGGCCACGTCGGCCAAGTCGATGGCCGCGCTCACCACGGCGCGGCCCGAGCGGGGGGCCTTGGCCACCACCGTGCCGTCGGGGGCCACGATCTGGCTCTCGCCCGCCCCGTGCAGAGCGGCGGCGCCGACGCCCAGGGCGGCGGCGAAATCGTCGATCCTCTCCGCGGGCACCAGCGGCCCCACCTTGTTGGCGGCCACCACGAACGCCTGGTTCTCTACCGCCCGCACCGGCACATGCAGAGCGGCCTCGTCGAGGGCGAACGAGTTGAGGCTGTTGGTCAGCAGCACCGCCCCCTGTACGGCCAGGGCCCGGGGCACCTCGCAGGTCACGCCGTCCATGCATGAGTACATGCCGACGGTCCCCCACGGCGTTTCGGCCACCGGCGCGACATGGGGCCCCGGCCGCAGAAAGGCCCGCTCGTTGCCCATCAGGGTCTGCTTGTCGGCCTGGGCCGCCACCCGGCCGGCGGGGTCGAGGAGCAGGTTGGTGATGGTCACCGCGCCGGGCCGCGGGACGGTGACGGTGAGCACGACATGGGCGGCCCGGGCCCGGGCCCGCCGGGCGCAGGCGGCCACGAACCCCCCGTCGAGGGCGACCGCCACCCGGCGGCAGTGGTCGGCGTCGTCGTAGACGGAGAGGTGGTTGCAGAGCTCGGGCAGGACGATGAGCTCGGCGCCGACGTCGGCGGCCTCGTCGATCATCTCCAGGCAGACGGCCAGGTTCTCCTCCACGTCGCCGGACGTGGCGAACTGGACCGCGGCAACGATCACATTGGTCAATTTTGGTCCGGCGGGGCGCCCAGCTTGCGCGACAGCGCCCTGGTGGCGCCGACCAGCTCGGCGGCCACGGCCGCCAGCTCGGGTTTGAACCGCTGGAGCGGGCCGCACACGCTCACCACCGCCACCGGCCGAAGCAGCTCGTCCAGCACCGGGGCGGCCACCGAGCCCGCGCCGGGCTGGCGCTCCCCCAGCGAGACGGCGAACCCCTGCTCGCGGATCTGGTCCAGCTCGCGGCGCAGTTCGGACGGGCTGACGATGGTGGCCTCGGTGAGCGGCGCCAGCGGCGGCTCGGTGTGGCGGCGGCGCTCGTCGGGGGGCAGCCAGGCCAGGAAAGCCTTGGACGAGGCGCCCGCGTGGAGCGGGAACGACGAGCCGATCTCCACCGTCATCTTGACCTCGCGGCCGGGGGTGACCTGGTCGACGTAGACCCGGCGGCCGTTGTGCAGGATGGACAGCGTCGAGGTCTCGTCGGTGGTCTGGACCAGGTCCCGCATGGTGTCCAGCGCCAAGGCCCGGACGTCGAGCTGGGAGCGGTAGGCGGCGGCCAGCTCCAGCACCGCCGGCCCCAGAGAGTAGAGCCGGGTGGCGGGGTCCAGCGCCACCAGGTCGCGCTGCACCAGCGAGGTGAGGATGCGGTGGACAACGGCCTTGGAGATGCCCAGCTCGGAGGCGATCTCGGTCACCCCCCGGGGGCTGTCGGCGGCGAAGCAGAACAAGACGTCGCTGGCCCGCTCCACCGAGGCGACGCCCCGCCCGGCCGGCGCGCCCTCTGCCCGCGTGCTCAACTCCGCACCTCCGCCGAGGATCGTCCGGCTGCGATTGTAGGAGTTCCGGCCTCTGTTCCGCTCAACGAAACAGCGTTTACAAATCGGCCCCGGCCCGGCCCCTACACTCCGGCCCGTGAACCCGAGCCCTCGGAGGCCCCTGTGACCTCGGTCCGCTCCGGCCCCTCGGCCGGTCGGGAAGGTCGGGCGGCTGAGGAAGAGCAGCGACCCCCGGAGGGCCGGACGGCCGGGGAAGAACAGCATCCCCGGGAGGCGCCGGTCCGCTCCGGGCCCCTGGCCGACCTGCGGGTCTTGGACTGCTCCACCATGCTGGCCGGCCCGCTCGCCTGCCAGATGCTGGCCGACTACGGGGCCGACGTGATCAAGATCGAGCACCCGATCAGGGGCGACAGCCTGCGGGGCCACGGCCGCCAGAAGGACGGCCACGGGCTGTGGTGGAAGATGGTGGGCCGCAACAAGCGCTGCGTCGGCCTCAACCTCGGCGATCCGGCCGCGGCGGCGGTCTTCGTCGAGATGGTCGCCACCGCCGACGTGGTGGTCGAGAACTTCCGGCCCGGCACCCTGGAGCGGTGGGGGCTGGGCTGGGACCGGCTGCGGGAGGCCAACCCCGGCTTGGTGCTGTGCCGGGTGACCGGGTTCGGCCAGGACGGCCCCTACGCCTCCCGGCCCGCCTTCGGCACCCTGGTGGAGGCCATGAGCGGATTCGCGGCCATGACCGGCGAGCCCGGCGGCCCCCCGGTGCTCCCGCCGCTGGGACTGGCCGACAGCATCGCCGGGTTCGCGGCGGCCGCGGCCGTGCTGATGGCCCTGCGGCACCGCGACGCGGGCGGCGGCGGGCAGGTGATCGACCTCAGCATCCTCGAGCCGATGGCCACCGCCCTCGGGCCGCCCGTGATGGTGTACGACCAGTTCGGCGAGGTGTACCGCCGGATGGGCAACCGCTCGGCCAACAACGCCCCCCGCAACGCCTACCGGACGGCGGAGGGGTCCTGGGTGGCGGTGTCGGCCAGCGCCGAGCCGGTGGCCGAGCGGGCCCTGAGGCTGGTCGGGCGGCCCGACATGGCGGACGAGCCGTGGTTCGCCACCGGGGCCGGGCGGGCCGCCCACGGCGACGAGATCGACGCGGCCATGGCCGCCTGGATCGGCGAACGCCCCCTGGCCGAGGTGATGGCCGCCTTCGAGGCGGCCGAGGTGGCCGTCGCCCCCGTCTACGACGCGGCAGGCTACGTGGCCGACCCCCAGGTGGTCCACCGGGAGGCGGTGGTGGCCGTGCTCGACGAGGACCTCGGCCCGCTGCGCATGCCCAACGTGGCCTTCCGGCTGTCGGAGACGCCGGGGGCGATCCGCCACACCGGCCGGCAGCTTGGGGCCGACACCGACGAGGTGCTCGACGAGCTGGGCATCGCCCCCGAGGTGGCAGCCGAACTGCGAGACCGGCGGGTGCTGGCATGAGTTCGGCGGCCGGACCGGGGGCCGGCGCGTGAACTCGGCGGCCGCCGGGGGGAGGGCCGGCGAGTGAACTCGGCGGCCGGACCGGGGGCCGGCACCGTGAATTCGGCGCAGCGGCGCTTGTTGGACCTGGTGGCCGGGGCCCGGGTGTTCGACCTGGGTCGGCCCCTGCGCAACGGCATGGCCCAGTCGCCCAACCATCCGGCCTTCCGCCACTGCCTGGACCGCCGCCACGGCGACCGGGTCCGGGCCGACGGGGGCTCGGCCGCCGCCGACCTGATCAGCCTCGGCTGCCACGTCGGCACCCATGTGGACGCGCTGGCCCATGTGAGCCACGAGGGCCGGCTCCACGGCGGCGCCGACGCCTTCGAGGCCCAGTCCGGGGGGGTCTTCGAGTCGCTCGGCGTCCATCGGCTGCCCCCGTTCGCGGGCCGGGGCGTGCTCCTCGACGCGGCCGCCCACTTGGGGCTCGACTGCTGCCCCGGCGGCTATGAGATCAGCGTCGGCGACTTGGAGGCGGCGGCCGAGGCCCAGGGCACCCCGGTCGGGCCGGGCGACGCGGTGCTGATCCGCACCGGGTGGGGCCGCTGGGCCGACAACCCGGACCGCTACCTGGGCCGCGACAGCGGGGTGCCCGGCGTGGGCGAGGAGGGGGCCCGGTGGCTGGCCGACCGGGGGGCCCGGCTGGCCGGGTCCGACACCGTGGCCTTCGAGGCCATCCCCCCCGGCGCGGGCCATGCTCTGCTGCCCGCCCACCGGGTGCTGCTGGTGGAGGCCGGGGTCAACATCGTCGAGGCGCTGGAGCTGGAGGAGCTGAGCCGCTCGGGGTGTTTCGAGTTCCTGTTCGTTCTGGGCCACCTCAACGTCCACGGGGCCACCGGCGCCCCGGCCCGCCCCTTGGCCATAGTCGCCGCCGACAACGGCCCGCCCGACCCGTGACCCGGTTCGGGTTGGCGGACCACGGCCCCGGGCCGTTAACCGGGCTCGGGTTGGCACCCGGCGGCGCACCGTCAACCGGGCTCGGGTTGGCGACGCCCGGCCCCGGCCCGTGACGGCCGAGACTGTTCTGGGCGCGCTGGGGCGGATGGCGGCCGGGCCGATGCCCGCCGATCTGCTGGCCACGATGCCGGACCGAGTCCTCGACATCGCCGGTATCGCGGTGAGGGCTACCGAACTCGACACCAGCCGGGCGGTGGCCGGCTTCGTCATGGACCAGGGGGGGCGGCCCGCGGCCAGCGCGGTCGGGATGCCCGAGAGGCTGCCCGCGGCCGAGGCCGCCTTCGTGAACGGGGTGCTGGCCCACTCGCTGGACTTCGACGACACCCACCTGCCGTCGATCCTGCACCCCAGCGCCTCGGTGGCGCCCGCCGCGCTGGCCACCGCCGAGAGCGTCGGCGCCGGCGGCCGGGAGGCCCTGGCCGCGGTGGCGGCGGGCATCGAGGTGTGCGTCCGGCTGGGGATGGCCGGGTTCGACCCCGACGCCCGCCAGTCGGTGTTCTTCGAGCGGGGCCAGCACGCCACCTCGATCTGCGGGGCGGTGGCCAGCGCGGCCGCCTCGGCCCGGGCGCGGGGCGCGGGCCCGGCCGGCGCGGCCGAGGCCATGGCCGTGGCCTGCTCCATGGCCAGCGGGATACTGGAGACCAACCGGACCGGCGGCACGGCCAAGCGGCTGCACTGCGGGTGGGCGGCCCGGACCGGGGTGGTGGCCGCCAACCTGGCCGGCCGGGGGCTGACCGGCGCCCCCACCGCGGCCGAGGGCCGATTCGGGCTGCTGCGGGCCTTGTTGGGCGACGAGGCCCGAATCGAGGCGGTGACCGACGGGCTCGGCGACCGCTGGCACGCCGCGGAGGTGTCCTACAAGCCCTACCCGGCCAACCATTTCACCCACGCCGGCATCGACGCCGCCCTGGCCCTGCGGGACCGGGGGCTGCGGCCCGAGGAGGTTGCGTCGGCCGCCCTGGCCGTTGCCCCGCCCACGGTGCGCACCATCGGGGAGCCGATAGAGGCCAAGCGGAGCCCACGCACCGGATACGAGGCCCAGTTCAGCGGCCCCTACGCGGTGGCGGCCGCCCTGTGCGGCGGCGGAGGGCTGGGGGTGGGCCTCGGCGACTTCACCGACGAGGCGGCCTGCGAGCCGCGGCGGCGGGAGCTGATGGCCCGGATCGAGGTGGTCGGCGACCCGGCCCTGCTCGAGATCTACCCCTATCAGTTCCCGGCGGTGCTCACCGTGGTGACCGCCGACGGCTCTCGGCTGGCCGAGGAGCGCCGGGTCAACCGGGGCGGGCCGGATCTGCCGATGACGGGGACTGACCTGGCCGCCAAGTTCGCCGACAACACCGACGGGCTCCTCGCTCCCGCCCGCCGCGACGAGCTGGCCGAGCGGATCGCCGCCCTGGGCGCGGCCGGCGCCAACGAGCTGGCCGCCCTGATGGCCCTGCTGCGCTCGGCCGGCGACCCGCAGATGTGCGCCCCGGCGGCGCCTTCGGTCGGGGGCGGGCCGGGCGCCGACGCTCAGCCGCCACCGCCGCCCGTCGTCGGGGGAGGTTGCGGCGGTCCGGGGGCCGAGCAGACATGAGCGCGGCTCGGGGCGGGTTGGACCCGGTGACCCTGGCCGTGCTGCAGGGGCGGTTCGAGCAGTTGGTGGACGAGATGGACGCCACCCTGTTCCGGTCGGCTTTCAACCCGATCATCGCCGAGGCCCACGACGCCTCCCACGGCATCCACCACCCGGTCACCGGGGCCACCCTGGTGCAGGGCGCCTCCGGCCTGCCCGTCTTCGCCGGGGCCCTGGCCGGGGCGGCGGCCTTGGCCATCGATGCGGCCGCCGCCTCCGGGGGGCCGGCCCCCGGCGACATGTGGATCTTCAACGACCCCTATCGGGGCGGCACCCACCTCAACGACATGAAGCTGGTGGAGCCCTACTTCTGCGAGGGCGGGCTGTTCTGCTGGCTGGCGTCGGTGGGGCACTACACCGACGTGGGGGGCGCCGTCCCCGGCAACTACAACCCCTCGGCCACCGAGAGCCCCCAGGAGGGCGTGCTGGTCCCGCCCATGAAGCTGCGCGACCGGGGCGAGCTGCGGGCCGACGTGGTGGACCTGATCCGCAGCATCGGCCGGGTGCCCGCCGACGCCTACGGCGACCTCAACGCCCAGCTCAACGCCCTGGACCTGGGCCGGCGGCGGCTGGGGGAGGTGATCGGCGAGTACGGGGCGGACACGGTGGCCGCCGCCTTCGCCGAGCTGACCGACCGGGCGGCCCGGCTGATGCGGGCCGGCATCGCCTCGCTGCCCGACGGGACCTACGCAGCCGAGGACTTCCTGGACAACGACGGCACCGACGACGAGCCCATACCGATCCGACTGGAGCTGCGGGTCCGGGGCGAGGACATGACCCTGGACTTCTCCGGCACCTCGCCGGCGGTGGCCGGTCCGGTGAATATCTCGGCGGTCACCGCCCGGGCCGCCTGCTACGTGGCCCTCAAGCACCTCTTCGCCGACGTGCCCGCCAACTCGGGCTGCCTTGAGCCCGTCAAGGTCGTCCTCCCGCCCGGCTCGCTGCTCGACGCGGCCTGGCCCCGTCCGGTCGGCGGGTACACCGAGACCATCCTGCGGATCATGGACGTGATCTTCCGGACGGTGGCCGAGGCCGCGCCCGAGCGGTCCAACGGCTGCTCCTACGGCACCATCAACGCCCTTTCGGTGGCCGGGCGGCGCCCCGACGGCGAGCGGTGGGTGATGTTCACCTTCTACGGGGGCGGGCTGGGGGGCAGCCCGGTGAGCGACGGGCTCAACCACGGCAACGCCCCCCTGTCCACCGCCACCATCCCCCCGGTGGAGATCCTCGAGGCCGCCTACCCGGTTCGCTACACCAAGTGGGCCCTGAGGCCCGACTCGGGGGGGCCGGGCCGGTTCCGGGGCGGGCTGGGCGCCGAGTACGGGATCGAGCTGCTGGCCGACTCGGCCGAGGCCTTCGCCTTCGCCGACCGGGGCCGCTTCGCCCCCCAGGGCGTGGCCGGCGGCGGGCCGGCCGCCTGCAACCGGGTGGCCTTCGACGCCGTCGGCGGCCCGGTGGACCCGCCGCTGGCCTCCAAGATCACCGGCGTCGATCTGGGCCGGGGAGGGCGGATCCGCATCTTCAGCCCCGGGGGCGGCGGTTACGGGAACCCGGCCGAGCGGGACCGGGCCGCGCTGGCCCGGGACCTACGCCTCGGCTACGCCACCCCCGGCCACATCCGGTCGGCCTACGGCATCGACCCCGACGAACTGGGCGCCTCCGGGGGCGGGAGTTCCGCGGCCGGGCGCCCGAGCACGGCGTGACCGGAGAACCCGCGGCCGGGGGCTCGGCGGCCGGACCGGGCGGGGTGGTGGCGGGCATCGACGTGGGGGGCACCTTCACCGACGTCTGCATCCTGGACGAGCGCACCGGCGAGATCGGGGTGTCCAAGTCGCCCTCCACCCGGGGCCGGGAGGCCGACGGCTTCCTGAGGGGGCTGCTCGGAGGGCTGGACCGGGCCGGGGCGGAGGGCGGCCTCGCCGCGGCGGCTGTCATCGTCCACGGCACCACCGTGGGCACCAACGCCCTGCTCGAGCGCAAGCTGGCCCCGGTCGGGCTGATCACCACCGAGGGGTTCCGGGACGTGCTGGAGATGCGCCGACGCGACCGGCCCCGCACTTGGGGGCTGTGGGGCGACTTCGAGCCGGTCGTCCCCCGGGACCGCCGCCTGGAGGTGGCCGAGCGGGTGCTGGCCGACGGGACGGTGCTGGTGGCGGTCGATCCCGGCGAGGCGGCCGAGCGGGCCCGGGCCCTGCTGGAGGCCGGGGCCGAGGCCTGCTGCGTGGCCTTCCTGAACGCCTACGCCAACCCGGTCAACGAGCAGACGGCGCTGGAGGCGGTGCGGGCGGTCTGGCCCAACGGCCACGTCACCGCCGCGTCGGACATCCTGCCCGAGATCCGCGAGTTCGAGCGCATCTCCACCGTGGCCCTGAACGCCGGCCTGCAGCCGGTGGTGGGCGGCTACCTGGCCGACTTGGAGGCGGCGCTGGCCGACCGGGGCTTCGCCGGGCGCTTCTTCCTGATCCAGTCCAACGGCGGGGTGATGACCGCGGCCGCGGCTCGGGCCCTGCCGGTGCGGACCGCCTTGGGCGGCCCGGCCGCGGGGGTGATCGCCTGCGCCGAGCTGGCCCGGGCGGCGGGCTACGACGACGTGATCACCTGCGACATGGGCGGCACCAGCTTCGACGTGGCCGTGGTGAGCGCCGGGCGCACCGTGACCAGCCCCCAGGCCGCCATCGACTTCGGGCTGGTGATACGGACCCCGATGATCGAGATCACCACCATCGGGGCCGGGGGCGGCTCCATCGCCAGGGTGGACGCGGGCGGGCGGCTGCGGGTGGGGCCGGAGTCGGCCGGGTCGGCGCCCGGACCGGCCTGCTACGGGGCGGGCGGCGACCGGCCCACCGTCACCGACGCCCATCTGGTGTTGGGCCGCATCAACGGCGAGTCGCCCATCGGCGGGCTCGACCCCCTGGACGCGGCCGCCGCCCGGGCCGCGGTGGCCGAAGGGGTGGCCGGGCCGCTGGGGCTGGGCGTGGAGGAGGCGGCCGAGGCCGTCGTCGAGGTGGCCACCAGCTCCATGGCCGGCGCCATCCGGCTGGTCTCGGTGGAGCGGGGGCTGGACCCGGCCCGGTTCGCGGCCATGACCTTCGGGGGGGCGGGGGCGCTGCACGCCTGCAAGCTGGTGGCCGAGGTCGGCCTGCGGGGCGCGGTGATCCCCCGCCACCCGGGGGTGGTCAGCGCCTACGGCTGTTTGATCGCCGACTTCGGCCACGACCTGGTCCAGACCGTGAACCTGGACGTTGCCTCGATCGATTCTGGCCGTTTGTCGGAGAGGCTGCGCTCCGCCGAGGAGCGGACCCTGGGGTTTCTGGCCGGCACCGGCCTGGCCTTGGAGGAGCCGTCGGTGCGCCACGAGTTCGACATGGCCTACGCCGGCCAGACCCACACCATCGCGGTGGACGCCTCGGATCTCGGAGACCGGGAACTGGGGCCTGAAGCGGTCCAGGCCGCCTTCGACCGGGCCTACGCCGCCGCCTACGGCCGGACTCTGGACGGGGTGGCGGCCCGGCTGCTCTCGGTCCGCACCACCGTGGTGGGCCGCCGCCCCCGCATCGACCCCCGGACCTTCGCTCCCCCTTCGGCGGCGGCGCCGGGCCGGGCCGGGGCGGGGCAGGGGGCGGGCCGGGGGCGGACCCGGCCGGTGTATTCGGGAGGGTCGTGGGCCGACGTGGCGGTGGTGGACCGGCTCGGGATGGCCGCGGGCGAGACGGTGACCGGCCCGGCCGTGCTGGAGCAGCCCGACGCCACCATCGTGGTGGAGCCCGGCTTCACCGGCCGAGTCGACGCGCTCGGCAACCTGGTCCTTGAGCGAGTCGGGCAATGACGACCGGCTGACGCCGTCTCGACGGTCGGCAGGGGTCGGTCCGGCAGCGGCCGCGATGACCGGGCGGTGATCGCGGCCGCCATACTTGCGAGATGACTGCTGCGCCCGACCCCTCGGCTTCCGTTGCTCCCGCGGCCAGCAATGACGCCAACGCGCCTGGCGAAGCCGAGGTGGCCCGGGCCCACCGGTCGTTGGGGCTGACGGCCGAGATCGCCGACCAGACCATCTACGACCATGCGGTCGAGCGGTTCCGGGACGCCGGGATCGCCCTGCCCACCTTCGCCGAGCTGCGCGACCCCTCGACCATCCCCGAAGCCCGGCTTGGAGGGCTGGCCGGGGTGGACCGCAACCAGCCCGACGCCCGCAACCTGTTCCGGGTCCACTGGTTCGGCCGCCTCGACGGCAGCGGCCCCCACCGGGTAGCCGACCACATCGTGCTGCCGCCCGCGCTGACCGGGACAGACGCCCCCATCGTGATGGCCCTGGGCAACCGCTTCCCCATGATCCGGGCCCACAAGGTGCTGGCCGCCTACGCCTGCCTGGCCCCCCGGCTGGTCACCGGCCGCTTCGACCCCACCGCGCAGCGGGCGGTTTGGCCCTCCACCGGCAACTACGCCCGGGGCGGGGTGGCCATCAGCCGGATCATGGGGTGCCGGGGGGTGGCCGTGCTGCCCGCGGGCATGAGCAAGGCCCGCTTCGACTGGCTGGAGCGCTGGACGCTGGACCCGGAGCGGGACATCGTGCGGACCCCGGGCACCGAGTCCAACGTCAAGGAGATCTACGACGCCTGCCACGAGCTGGCCGCCGACGACGGCAATGTGATCGTCAACCAGTTCTCCGAATTCGCCAACCATCTCGGCCACTACTGGGTCACCGGCCCGGCCCTGGAGCGGCTCTTCGAGCACGCCGCCTCCGGCCGGGGAGGGGCCCGGCTGGCCGCCTTCGTCTCGGCCTCGGGCTCGGCCGGGACGCTGGGCGCGGGCGACTACCTCAAGGAGCGCTGCGGGAGCCGCATCGTGGCCGCCGAGGCCCTGGAGTGTCCGACCCTGCTGGAGAACGGTTACGGCGAGCACAACATCCAGGGCATCGGCGACAAGCACGTGCCGCTGATCCACAACGCCATGAACACCGACGACGTGGTGGCGGTGAGCGACCGCTCCACCGACGCCCTCGACGCCCTGTTCAACACCCCGGCCGGGCGGGCCCATCTGGTTGACCGGGTGGGGGTCTCGCCCGAGCTGGCCGCCTCCCTCACCCATCTCGGGTACTCCTCGTCGTGCAACCTGCTGGCCGCGGTGGCCGTAGCCCGGACCCACGGCTTCGGCCCCGACGACGTGATCGTCACCGTGGCCACCGACGGCGCCGAGCTGTACGACGCCGAGCGCGAGGCGTATCTGGCCCGGCTGCATCCCGACGGCTATGACGCGGCCGCGGCGGCCGCCGACTTCAACCGCCACCTGGCCGAGGGCGGGGGCGCCCGGCACCTGGCCTGTTCGGGGGCCGACCGGCGCCGGATCTTCAACCTGGGCTACTACACCTGGGTCGAGCAGCAGGGCATCGGCTTCGAGGACTTCGAGATCCGCCGCCATCCGCGGTTCTGGGCTCAGATGCGCCATTTCGCGGCCGACTGGGACGAGATGATCGCCGAGTTCAACACCCGGTCCGGCACCCGCCAAAACGATTGACCGGACGACCCGGCGACTCGGCAGATCCAGTGGCGGCGGCTAATGGCCCCGGAACCTCCAAGCCGAGACGACTGACCGTGCGACCCGACGGCTCGGTGACGGCAGCGGTATGACTTCCGTCTCCGATACGGGCGGCTCCGACCGCTCGACCTTCCGGCGCTACGCCCGCTATCTGGAGGCCTGGCGGCGGGTGGAGCAGGGAGAGATCACCGGCACCGAGCTGATAGAGGCCATCGACTCTTTGGACGCAGCGGTGGCGGCAGTCGAGGGCCGGGGGTTCGAGGTCACGCCCTTCGCCCCGCAGCCGGAGCTGGCTTCGGCCGTCGGTCTGGACCCGTCGGTCGAGCTTTGGGTGAAGGACGAGACCGGCAACGTGTCGGGCACTCACAAGGCCCGCCACCTCTTCGGCACGGCCCTAGCCCACCGGCTCGACGGCGAGACGGCGAGCGGCCCTGAAGTCTCCGGCACCGAGGCCCCCTACGCCATCGCGAGCTGCGGCAACGCCGCGCTGGCCGCGGCGGTGCTGGCCCGGGCGGTGGGCCGGGATTTGGACGTGTACGTGCCGGTGTGGGCCAACCCGGCCGTGACCGACCGCATAACCGAGTTGGGGGGCCGGGTGGTGCGCTGCCCCCGCACCGAGGGCGTGCTCGGCGACCCGGCCCACCACGCCATGAATGCGGCGGTGGCGGCCGGGGCCGTGCCCTTCTCGTGCCAGGGAACCGACACCCCGACCGCCATCGACGGGGCCCGGACCCTGGCCTACGAGATGACCGACGCCCTGGCCGACGCCGACCGGCCCGGCCCACCCCACCTGGACCGAGTGTTCGTGCAGGTCGGCGGCGGGGCTCTAGCCACCGCGCTGGTGACCGGGCTGGCCGCCTCCGAGGACCTGGACCGCCTACCGGTGATCCACGCCGTGCAGCCGGAGGGCAACCATCCCCTAGTGCGAGCCTGGGACCGGGTGACAGCCGAAATCACCGGCCAACCAGCAGTAGCCGACAACCAAGCCCGGGCCGTGGCAGACGAGGGCGACGAGGCTGGAAGCCTCCGGCAAGTAGCCGACAACCGGGCCCGGGCCGCGATGGCCGCCAAGCTAGGCCCGCTGGGCGACGAGGCGGTTCGGGCGGTGGGGGCCCGGCTGGCCGCCGACCCGCAGCGGTACATGACGCCGTGGGAGACCGAGCCCGTCTCCTACGCCACCGGCATCCTCGACGACATCGCCTACGACTGGACGGCAGTGGTGGAGGCCATGCTGCGGTCGGGCGGGCACCCCGTGGTGGCCAGCGAGGACGACCTGCGCCAGGCCCACCGCCTAGCCCGCCTCCACACTGGCATCGACGTGTGCCCCACCGGCGCATCCGGCCTCGGCGGCCTGCTCGCCCTGCTAGCCGCCGATCCCGGTGCCGTCACCGGTTCGAGCGCCGCCGTCAGACCGGGCGAGAGGGTGGCTGTGCTGTTCACCGGCCGCCTGCGCACCGGCGACCCCGACCCGCTGACCTCAGAGGCCGAGGAAGCCCCCAGGCCCTAGCGGCAGTCCCGGTCCGGGCCGACGACGCGGCACTGCTAGCCTCAGAGCGAGCCGCCGTCAAGGAGCTGAAGATCAAAGCCCGCCCCGGGGGCCGGCACCGGGGGCGGGTCGGACAGGTCCCACAGAGAAACGTGAAGAGCGGCTCCCGAAGGAGCCGCTCTTCACGGAACGGGTCAAGCGGCTCCCGAAAGAACGGCCCTCCCCTGGTAGAAGGCGGACTCAAGTCCTGTGGAGCAATGTAGCAGCCCAATGAGTGAGACGCAAGCCGCCGATCTCGTCATGGCGCGATTGCTTGACTACTTCAATCGACGCACCAACTGGCAGCGAAGGCTTTGGAGCCCCGGGACCATGGTTGTGCTGCGTGAGACCCTCGAAGCGTCTCAGTTGCTCGAAAGTGGCCATCTCCATAGCCGTGTCGTAGCCGACCTGGCCAAGGCGGCCAAGCGCAGGGCCGGGCCTGACATTGGTATTGGTCCTAGCGCTGTTCGTTCTGCCGTTTGTGCCGCGCTGACTGAAGTGCATACCAGTCAGATAGCGCGGTATGAGCTTGAGCACCTTCTTGAAAGCATCGGATCTGACTATTTGGGGCGTTGGAGTGAAGAACTTATGTCGGATCAGAAGACGCTCTCCATCGAACGAGCATCAAGAGTTCTGGCCAGTCATATGTTGGATCTTGGCTTCCATCCAGATCTCCTTCACCGATGGGTAACCCTGCTCTCAAGAAGGAAAAAGCCAAGTACTCTTTCAGATCTCTTCGCTAAGGCCAAAAAGCTAGCGCGTCGCCGGAGTCGACTCTGGACAGTCTTCGTACCGTTTAGTGAAATCGAACACCACGGACAAAACATGCCTGATGAATGGCTTAAATCGGCCGCAGCCGCCGAATGGATGAAGAACAATGTTCCTACTGTGGCTGAGCGCTATAGAGAGGGCTTCTTGCTAGAAATTAAAGCGCTTGATCCGTGGGCAGCCGTTGAACAGGCGAACGACATGATCGAAAGTCTTGCCGCGCGCGTCGCGGTTGGTAAGCCCGGCATATCTCGTTTCAAGCCCATGACCCAAGTCTTTGTCGCAGGATGGAAGGAAAAATTTTTACTTGGAAGACCACGCCGACAGATCGATGTCCATTCTCTGCATCGCCATAATGCACTTTTTTCGGTCGATAAACCAGCGCTTGCTGGCCGGCTTAGGTCAGCAATCGACCTCTTAGCCCCCCTCGAAACAGGGGCTCCTGGATCTGCTGTTGCAGGTGGCTGGGCAGCTATTGAAGCGGTGCTTACCCGACCTAATACACCGAATCACAAAGCCGCCAGAGATCTAGCAGTCCTCGTAGCTTGCAGCTTTCCGCGAGCTGAACTCACCCCGTTGGCCTATGCATACGAACGTGAGAATGACGATACGCTTTCTCAGAACCTTAAAAGCGCCTCTTCCAACTTAGAGCGCTGTGACTTGCTAGGTACTGCCCTCCATAGTAGTGATAATTTAGAATTCAAAAACCCGTCTGATCAGGCGGCCGCCGTCCGAATTACCAAAATCATCAGGAACCCTCAGCCAGCGTTGAATAGAGTCACCGATTACGTTGAAGAGGCCCTGCTCCGGTTGTACCGCCAGCGCAACATGGTGCTGCATGCCGGGAAGACTGACTCCGTCGCAATGTCCTCAACCTTGCGCACAGTCCCACCGCTCGTCGGGGCTGGTTTCGACCGGCTTGTTCATGATGCTCTAACGCTTGGACATAGCGACCCACTTCGGCTCGTAGCCCGGGCCCGGACCGAGTTGAACATGTGTGGCAAGCCCGGAGGTCACAGTATCTGGTATTTAGGTTCCAGTATCTGGGATTTACTCGGGCCGGAATAGCCATATATAGATTGATGGACTTGATATCTCTCGTCGCGGGGTTGTTCGCTCGTCAGCGCGCTCGATCCTCAGCACTGGCGGCTTTGGATACTCCGGCGGCAGCGATCTGGCGGACCTCTTCGACGGCCGCGGGCAGGTTGGGCAGGTCGGCCTCTACTGCGCCTTCGGGGCGCAGGAAACCGAACACCATCCGGGCTACTGGCTCGCCGGTGACGGCCGCCACCGCGGCGGCGTAGCCCGCGCCCTGCAGGCGGTAGCGGTCGAGCAGCGCGGCTATGTCGTCGTCGCCTTCGATGTGGTCGGTCTTCCAGTCCACCACCACAAGCTGCCCGGCCGGGTCTCGGTAGAGCAGGTCGATGTAGCCCTCCACCAGCCTGCCGCCGACCGGCGCGGCCACCCACAGTTCCCGCCAGTGGGGGCCGGCGGCCGCGGCCCGGGCCGCCTCGGTGGCCAGCCCGGCTCGGGCCAGCCGGGCCACATCGGACCGGCGGGAGGCCACTCCTTCGGCCGCGGCCTGGGCTCGGGCCAGTTCGTCGAGGCCCTCGCCGGTGGCCAGGTCCACCGTCTGGAGCACGGCGTGGACGGCCCGGCCCACCGCCGTGCCATAGCGGCCCTTCTTCCAGGGGGGCAGCTCGAGGTCGGGCTCGGCCTTGTCCAGGCCGGGATCGTCGGCTTCGGCGGCCGAGCGGGCCAGCCGGGTGGCCGACACCGCCTCGGGCGCCGAGGCCCGGGCCAGGGCCGTCTCCCGCTCGGCCAGCCAGTCTGCTCGGTCAGGCAGCGCCGCCGGCACCGGTTCCCGCTCGGCCGGTCGGGAGTCTCCGTCGGGGGCTGGCGGCGGTCCAATCTGGGCTGACGAAGTCTGACCGGCGGCGCTCAACTTGACGGCACCGGCGCCGGCGGCGCCAGCGGTGGCCAAAATCGACGCTGCCGTCAGGCGCTTGGACTCGGCCAGGCGGGTCAGGCTGACGATGAGATGGTCTCGGGCCCGGGTGCAGGCCACGTACAGCAGCCGGAGCCGCTCGTGCTCGTCCATCTGCTCGTCGATGGGCTGCCACTGCTCGAAGCCGCCGGACTCGACGCCGGCCCTGAGCCGTATGGCCGGGGGGCGGCCGGGGGGGAAGGCCAGGGTCGGGCCCCGGGCGGGCCGGGACAACTGAGTGGTGAGGCCCGAGACCACCGTCACCGGGAACTCGAGGCCCTTGGCTCCGTGGATGGTGAGTATCCGCACGCTGTCGTCGTCGGTCTCGGGCAGCACCGTCTCGGTCACCCGGGCGTTCTCGGCCCCTTGGAGCCGGGCCCACTCCAGATAGCCGCGCAGGTCGCTGCCGCCCGCGTCGGCCCAGGCCCGGGCCTGATCGACCAAGAACCGCAGCCGCCGCCAAGAGTCTCGGGGCCGGCCCGACACCACCGCCGTCTCCAGCGCCCCCCGATCCCGCAGCAGCCTCTCCAGCAGCATGGGCGGGCTGGTCCACCGCCGGGCCTCGTGCAGCTCCTGCAGGTGGGCCAGGCCGTCGGCCACCGGATGGCCGACGTGCTCGGAGACGTCGGTGCGCAGCGAGAAACGGCCCCCGAGCCCCAGCTTCCAGTGGGCCAGGTCGTCGTCGCCGCAGCCGTACAGCGGCGAGCGCAGGGCGGCCACCGCGGCCAGCTCGTCGGTGGGGTCGGCCACCGCGGTCAGGGCCATCAGCGCGTCTCTCACCTCCCTGGTGGCGTACACCAGCGACGAGGTCTCGACCCGGTAGGCGATCCCGGCGGAGTCCAGGGCCGCCTCCAGGGCCGGGAGGCTGGTGCGGGCCGGCACCAGGACGGCCACGTCGCCGGCCCGGACCGGCCGCCGCCTCGGCTCGTCGGCGCCGCCCTCGTCCATCTCCCAGCCCTCCTCCAGGGCGGCGGTCACCGCCGCGGCCACCGAGGCCGCCTCCGCCCGGCGCAGCTCTTCGGCTTTGAGGTCGTCGGCGATGGGGTCGGCGCCGATCACGGCCACGGCCGGGCCGCGGCCGCCCGGGGGCCGCCGGGCCTGTAGGGGCGCGTACTCCGGCTGGCTTCCCTCCGCGTAGGCGATGAGCCGGCCGAAGACGGCGTTGACCCATTCGATGATCCCCGGGACCGACCGGAAGTTGGTGTCCAGCCGGGCGTGGTCGTCGAACCGTCTCCGGGCCCGCAGGTACATGGCGATGTCGGCTCGGCGGAACCGGTAGATCGACTGCTTGGGATCGCCCACGAAGAACAGGCGGCCCGGATCGGTGTCGAGCTCGGGCCAGGGAGCGTCTCCGGGCTCGGGATCGCCGCAGGCCAGCAGGACGGCCAGGTCGATCTGGATCGGGTCGGTGTCCTGGAACTCGTCCAGCAGGAGGTGGCGGTAGCGGGCGCGGAGCGCGGCCCGGACCGGCGGGCCGTGATCCCGGTGGCGCAGAAGCTGCCGGGCCCGCACCAGCAGGTCGTGGTATTCGAGCCGCCCCACCGCCTGACGCTTGGCCGCCGCGTCCAGGGTGAAGACGGCCAGACGAGCCGCCAAGTGCTCCAGCGCGGCCTGGTTGGCCGCCTCGACCAGATCGTTGGCCTCTTCGGTGAGATCCTTCAACCGCTGCTGGGCCTCGGCCTTGTCGATCGGGCCGGACCAGTTCGCCGCCGCGCCGCGATTGCCGAATCTCTCCAAGCTCAGGTCCCGGACGGCTTCCAGCCGGTCGATCTCGTCGCTGGCCGCGAGCCGCTCCAGGTAGGGCTCCAGCTCGCCGATCTTCTGGCAGAGCGAGTCGTCGGGGTTGGTGCAGGCGCCTCGCAGCGCCAGTGCCTCGGCCAGCGCGGCCCGGGCTAGCTCGGCGTCTATCGGGGGCGGGGCCGGGGCGTCGGTCGGGATGCCGGCCTCGACCAGATCCCAGTTGTCGTCGAGCTGGACGGCCAGTCGGCGCAGATGGTCCAGCCCCACCCGGCTCGCCTCCAGCATCAGCAGCGACCGGCCCGCATCGAGGTCCTCCAGCAAGCGATCGACGAAACCCTGCCAGCGCTGCTCCATCTCGATCCCGGAGCTGATCTCGTCCAGCACCTCCACTCCGGGCGGGAGGCCGGCCTCGACCGGGTGCTCGCCCAGGATGCGCAGGGCGAAGGAGTGGAGGGTGCCGACCGCGGCTCCGTCCAACTGCTGCAGGGCGGCCGTGGCCGTGGCCTGGTCCGGGTCGCCGGGATCGGCCTCGATCGACTCCAGGCGGCGGCGGATGCGATCCCGCAGCTCGGTGGCCGCCTTCTCGGTGAAGGTGATGGCCACGATGCTCTCCATGGGCGCCCCGGACCGGACCAGCAGCTCGACCCGGTCGACCAGGGCCCGGGTCTTGCCCGACCCGGCCCCGGCCTCCACGAACAGGGTGCGGTCCCGTTCGGTGGCGATCATGTCCCGGACGGTCTGGTCGGCCAGCAGCTCGGCCGGATCGGGTGAGCTGCTCGGGCCGGGGGTGCCAGCGGGCTCGGCCGAGCCGGGAGCAGGGCCCGCCGAAGCCGGGCCGCCCGGAGTGTCGGTGCCGGTCATGATTCGGCTCCTTCGCCGGGACCGCCAGCCACGTCGTCGAGGGCGGCCAGCAAGGCGGGCTCGGCCACGGCCAGGTAAGGCCGGAGGTCGGGGTCGGCCAGCTTGCGCTTCCAGTCGTTCCACTGGTCGCGGGTGCCCAGCCCGTCGGGGTCGCAGAACCGGCAGGGCACGAACGGCCGCCACTGAGGGGGCTCGGGGTGGGGCGGGTACAGCCCGGCGGCGATGCCGTCGGCCACCGCTCCCACCGTTTCCAGTACTCGGCTCCGAACCTCGTCGGTGACGTCGTAGCCCCGGGCCCTGAACCCGCCCTTGGCCGACACGAACCAGTAGTCGGCCCGGATGGGGGCCCCGGCCCGGTCATGCACGGCCCGGGCAGCCTCGGCGTAGAGGACGAGCTGGAGCCGTCGGCCCCCCACGCTGGGGTCCTGCGGACTCAGATCCCCATAGCCCCGGTCGGAGCCGGTCTTGTAGTCGATCACGGCCAAACCCCCTTCCCCAGCGTCGACTGCCCCGGTGGTGCCGACCGCCCTGGTGGCGTCGACCCGGTCGATGGAGCCGCGGAGCCGGACAGCTCGGCCCCCTCCGATGTCCACGGTCACCGCCTCGATGTCCGAGCCGGGCTGGCCGAACCCGAGCTCGGCGGCCACCGGGGTCGATCCGGCGACGGCCCGCTGACGGTCGTCGAAGCCGACGAAGGTCTCGATGTCTTCCAGCAGCCGCTGCCGGTCTCGGCTCCAGTACAGGGGCCGCCCGGTCAGGCCCCGGGCCTCGTGCCGGTCGCACTCCTCGGCACCGATCTCCAGCAGCCGCCGCGCGGCCTCAACGGGCCAGGGCGCGCCCGCCGCGGCGATCGCGCCCGACTCGGACATCTCGTCGATCCAGCGCTTGAGGGCGTGGTGGACCAGATGGCCCCGGGTCAGGGGGCTGATCCGGTACTCGGCGTCGGGGTCCTCCACCGCGTCCACGCCCAGCACGTGGCGCACGAAGTAGGCGTGAGGGCACTCGGCCCATTTCTCCAGCCGGGTGGCCGAGACGACCTCGTCGCGGTCAGTGGGATCGGGGAGGGTCGCGCCCCGCAGATCGCCGTCGTTGATCAAGTTGCCGTCAAAGCGGGTGAGCCGGCTCGATCCCCGCCCCAGCCGCAGCTCGATCCCCCGTTGCAGCTCGACCCGCTGCCGCACCGAGTCGATGCCCCATCCGGCCCGCTCGCCCGTCCGTCCAGCCGGTCCGGGGCCGGCGCCGGATCGGAATCGGCCTCGGCGCCGGTCGCGGTGGTCGAGCATGGCTCGCATGTCGTACTCCTGGACGTGGACCGGGAAGCCCGCGGCTCTCAGCCCGGCCACGAAGGACGGCACCTCGGTCAGCCAATCCCCCGACTGCCGTCCCAGGTCATCGGTGCCGGGCCGGCGGCCGTCGATGGCCTCGGCCGCATCCAGCAGCCAGCGGCTGGGGGTTAGCGGCGCCGACCGCCGCAGATCGCCTCGCGGGCACAGCAACACTCGGGAGCGGGCCCCGGCCAGCACCGCCAGCAGTGCCCGGTGGCCGTCGCCGTGGTCGGATCGCTGGGTCAGGTCGGGCTCGGCCAGGGCCCGCTCCCGGTCGGGCAGCAGCGCGTCGTCGCGGCGGCGGGCCGGGAACATCCCCTCGGCCATCCCGCACACCACCGCCAAGTCCAGATCGATCCCCAGCCCCAGGCTGACCGGCCCGACCAGCACACCGGCCCCGAACCGGCCCCGCCGGCCCGGGTCGTCGGCCAGCTCGGCCTGCAGAGCCTGCCGGAAGGCGTCGGCCGAGGGCCGGTCGTCGATGCCGTCCAGCTCGCCCAGCCGGTCGATGGCGGTTTCCACCGTCCGGGCGTGGCGCTGCTCGTCGTCGGGCCAGCGGCTTCGGGTCAGCGGGCCGCCCAGGTAGTCGCGAATCAGCTTGCGGCACCACCGGCTCAGCTCTCGCCAACTCGGGGCCGCTCGGCCCTGGGCGAGATCGTCGTGGAGTCGCTCGACGAAGGCGGCCAGCTCCCGGACCTGCTCGGCCTTGTGCCGCCTTCGCTCAGCCCATTCGGCCCGGTCCTCGTCGTCCACCAAGTCGTCGGCCTCGGCCTCGAGGTCGGCGGCGTAACGGCCCAGGCGGGCGGCCCACTGGCCGGGACCGGCCGTCACCCCGGCCGACCGGGCCATCCGCTCCCAGGCCGCGGCCTCCGCCCGCCGGCCGTCGGCGCGGACCACCCCCGACGCCAGCCAGGCGGTGACATCCCGGCGGGACATGTCGTTGTCGCCCAAGGCCAGCATGGCCAGCAGCGACCGGCCCAGCAGGGAGGTCTCGGCCGTTCGCACCGCGGCGCCGCACCACTCGATCCCGGCGGAGTCCAAGGCGTCGCCGATCAGCCGGGCGTAGGGGTCGGCCGACCCGTACACGATGGCGCAGCGCCCCAGGTTGGCCCCGGCCCTGGCCGCCTCCACCACCGCCCGCACCGCGTGGCGGACCTCGTCGTCGGGGTCCGAGACGCTGAGCGCCCGCAACCCTCCGCCGTTGCCGGGGAAGCCCGAGTTGCGCCCTCCTCGGCCGGTTTCGGGGAGGCCCGCAGCTTGCGCCTCTCTGTCGGTGCCGGGAAGGCCCGCAGCTTGCGCCTCTTCGTCGGGATCGGGGAAGCCCGGCTCTCGGAAGCAGGCGGCCGGATCTGCCTCGGCCGCTTCAAAGACCGGGACCGGGTCGGGGACAAGACCCAGCCGGTCCAGCGAGACCTTCACCGGCGCGTCTGCGTCGGCCGCCCCTGTCTTACCGGCGATCACCGTCACCGCCGTGCGCTCGGCGGTCGCCCTCAGCAGTCGGGCTTGGCCGCTAGTGAGCCGCTGGGGCAAGAAGACTATGACCGCGCCCAGTTCGGCTACCGGCGCGGAACCGCGGGCCAGCGTCCCCACCGCATCCCGGATCAGGTCCTGCTCATCGTGGAACTCTTCGGCCAAGCCCTCTTTGACGGCGCGGTGGATTCGCACCACGTCTCTGGCCCGACCGGAGGCGGCCGCCAGTCGGTCCAGGCCCGGACCTGGAACTTCGGAGAGCTCCCGGTGGGCTTTGACCAAGACCTTCTCCGTGACCGGATGGCCTTGGACTCCGGCGAAATAGCCGGGGTTGACCCGCAGGACGGAGCGCACCTGAGCGGCTATCACCGGCGTGGACACCGGCTGGCGTCCGCCGGCGGCCGTCGCCGCCGCCCCGAGCATCCCGGCCAGCCGGTAGGGAGTGGCGAAAGCCACCGCGGCGATCCCCCGGCGACGGGCCAGGGCCCGCCGGGCGCCCAGGCCCACGTAGTTGCTGGGCACCACCACCGTCACCGGGGCCAGCCGGTCGTCGGCCTGGGCCTTCTCCACCGCTGCGGCCAAAGCGTCGTGGGCCGGTGGACCATAGGCAGTGACGAGGACGGAATGCGGCGGGGCGACGGTGCCAGCGGTCATGGCCCAGCCTCCTGGGCGGGATGGGTGAGTCGCATGGTGGAAGGAAACTCTTGGCGCGGGTCGTCACGGCCCACATCGGTGAGCCTCACGGTGGGGGGCAGCTCACGGAGCCCGGTTCGAGCCGACTCGGGGATGATGGGGTCGGTGAGTCGCATGGTGGAAGGCAATAGTAAGAATGAGGTGTGACAGTGGGAGCGGGGACGTGAACGAACCCGGCCGGACCCTCGACCGGGCCGAGCTGGCCGAGGCGGCCGGAGTGCCGGCATTCATAGCCGATCTGGTGATCGACGCGGGCCTGATTGCTCCGGTCGATGTCGCCCCGGCTGACCTGGACGGCGCCGAGCGGTTCGATCCCGCCGCGGTCGACATGCTGACCGCGGCCCGGACCCTGGTGGACGAAGGGGTGGCGGTCGAAGAACTGGCCGCCCTGGCCATGCGGCACGCCACCCACGTCGAGAGCGTGATCGACGACGCCATCGAGTTGTTCGAGCGGCCCCGCCGCCGGGCCGGCCAGGGCCCGTCCGGATCGGCCGCCACCCTGCAGCGGCTGGCGCCGGTGGTGACCGACCTGGTGGCCAAGCACTTCGAGCGGACCCTGGTGGCCCGGGCCCTCAGCCGGGCCGGAGGCGCGGCGGCGACCTCGCCGGGGGCGGTGGTGGTGTGCTCCCGCCGCCTCGACCAGCGGGTGGACCCGCTCGCCGTCTACGCCGCCGCCCCCGACTTCCATCGCAGCCTGTGGCTCCAGCCCGACGCCGGCGCGGGGATGGCCGCGGTGGGCGCGGTGGAGGTGCTGGAGCCGTCCGGCCCCGACCGGTTCTCGGCCGCATCGGCGGCCCGGGCCGTGCTGGCCGCCCGAGTCCGCCGCCACGGGCCGGCGTCCGCCCCGGCCCCGGTGCTGGTCGGCGGGTTCTCCTTCCGCCCCTGCTCCGAACCCGACTCCCGGCCCCCGGACTGGACCGGCTTCGGGGACTGCCGGCTGGTGCTGCCCGAGCTGACGGTGATCGACCGGCCCGACGGCACCTGGGCGCTGAAGGCGGCTCGGATCGGGCCCGACGGCGACGAGTCGGCCGCGGTGGCCGCCCTGGACCGGGAGCTGGCCGAGTTGGACTCCGCCGCCGGAGCGACCGGCTTGGGCCAAGAGCTAGCTGAGCTGGACTCCGCCGCGGCGACCGGCCCGGACCTGAAGCCCCGGTCGGCTGACTCGGGCCTCACGACGGCCCCACCCGCCGCGGAGCACCCGGGCGACGGTGCCTCAAGCCGGCCCGACGGCGGGACCGGCGCGGCCCGGGCGGCCCAGCCCCAGTCCTCAACTCCCGGCAGCGACGACCCGGCCTACCTGGAGCTGGTCGGCCGGGGGATCGATGCGGTGGGCCGGGGCGAGCTGGACAAGGTGGTGTGCGCCCGGATGCTCGCGCTGGGCGCCGGACCCGACCCGGTGACGGTGCTGGACGCCCTGCGCCGCCGCAACCCCAACTGCGCCGTCTTCGCCTTCACCGCCGGCGCCGCCACCTTCCTGGGGGCAACCCCCGAGGAGCTGGCCGTGCTGGACGGGCATCGGCTCTGCACCTCCGCCGTGGCCGGAACCGCCGCTCGGGGCACCGACGACGCCTCTGACGCCCAGCTTGCGGAGGGACTGCTGGCCTCAGCCAAGGAACGGGCCGAGCACCGGTTCGTGGTGGAGGCCATCACCGCTGGGCTGGAGGGGCTGGGGCTGGTGGACCCGACCCCGACCGAGCCGGAGATACTGACCCTGGCCAACCTCCAGCACCTCCGCACCCCCATCACCTCCCGGGTGCGGCAGCGCTCCGGCGGGGTCAACGACATGGACGTGCTCAGGGTGGCCGGAGTGCTGCACCCGACCCCGGCCACCGGCGGCGCCCCCCTCGACGCCGCCCTGGCCTTCATCGAGGCCCACGAGGCCTTCGACCGGGGCTGGTACGCGGCCCCGGTGGGCTGGTGCGACCTGGACGGCAACGGCGAGCTGCGGGTGGCGCTGCGGTCGATGCTGGCCACCGCCGACGGCCTGCGCCTGTTCGCCGGGGCCGGGGTGGTGTCCGGCTCCACTCCCGCCGGGGAGCTGGCCGAGACCTCGGTCAAGCTCCAAGCCCTGCTCAACGCCCTCGACGACCCCGGTAGGGTGAGCGAGGCCGGGTGAGCGAGGACGCCTACGCCGCGGCGGCTGCCTTCGCGGCTCGGCTGGCCGCCTTGGGAGTGACCGATGCGGTGATCAGCCCCGGGTCGCGGTCGGCGCCGCTGGCTCTGTGCTTCCACGCCTGCGGCGGCCTGCGAACCTGGATTCAGATCGATGAGCGGTCGGCTGGATTCTTCGCCTTGGGGCTGGGCCGGGCCACGGGCCGGCCGGCCGTGCTGGTGTGTACCTCGGGCACGGCCGCGGCCAACTACCTGCCAGCCGTGGTCGAGGCTCATCACGCCGGGGTGCCCCTCATCGCCTGCACTGCCGACCGCCCCCCCGAGCGGCGGGGCTGGGGCGAGCCCCAGACCATCGACCAGATCAGCCTGTACCGGCCGGCCGTCCGCTGGGACTGCGACCTCCCCGTCCCTGACTCCACTTCGGCTGCGGCCGCGCCCGGATGGGCCGAATCCGCCTACGCGGCCGCCACTGGGCCCGACCCCGGCCCGGTCCATCTCAACTGGCCCTTCCGCGAGCCCCTCGAGCCTCCTGCCAACCGCGAATGGCTCCCCGAGAGCTCCGAGGCCTCCGCCGCCGTCCCGTCCGAGACCGCTGCCGACTCCACCAGCCCACTGCTGGCCGAGCTGATCGAGGGCTGCGAGCGGGGAGTGGTGGTGGCCGGGCCCTGGCCCGCGGGCGGGCTGGAGGCCGAGCGGGCCTGGGCCGCGGCTGCGGCCGATTTGGCCGCTCGGGCGGGCTGGCCCCTCATCGGCGAGCCGATCTCCCACATCCGGGGGCCTGGCCTGGGCCAGACCGGGGCCTGTGTGGTCACTACCGCCGATCACTTGCTGAGTGACGAGGCCCTCGCCCGCCGGATGCAGCCCGACGCTGTCGTCATGGTCGGCCGGACCCCCACCACCAAGCCGGTGCGGCTCTGGCTGGAGCGGACCCGGCCCGAGCACGTGGTGGTGATCGACCCCGCCGACCGCCGCCGACTGGCCGCCCCCGCCCTGCGGCTCACCGGCTGGGTCCAGGCCCCGGTGGACCGGCTCGGCCTCGGTGCCGCCCTGGCCCCCGAGCGGAGCGCCGAGCGCCGGGACTGGCTGGACGCCTGGGCCCGCCTGGAGTCGCAGGCCCGGTCAGCCCTGGACCGAGAGATCGCGGCCGGGCCGCTGCTGTCGGCCCTAACGGCCCGGACTGTGGTCGCCTCCCTGCCATCCGGGTCGGTGCTGCTGGCCTCCAACTCGCTGCCGGTGCGAGACCTCGACGCCTTCGTGTTCGACACGGGCGCGGTCACCGTCGTGGGCAACCGAGGGGTCTCGGGGATCGACGGCATGGTCTCCACCGCCTTGGGCCTGGCCGCGGCCGACCCGGCTCGGCCCGTCGCCCTCTACACCGGCGACCTGGCCCTGCTGCACGATCTGTCCGGGCTGACCGCCGCGGCCCGGCTCGGCCTCCATCTCACGGCAGTGTGCGTGGACAACGGCGGGGGCGGGATCTTCTCGCTGCTGCCGGTGGCGGACCGCATCGACCCCGACGACTTCGACGCTTTGTTCCGCACTCCCCCCGGCACCGATTTCGAGGGGTTGGACGGGTTCGCCGGCATCCGGGTCCGTCGGGCCGCATCGGCCGAGGCTCTGGCCGCCGCGGTCGGGGAGGCCGCGGCCGACCGTGCGCCCGGGGTGGACCTAATAGTGGTGCCCGTGGACGATGCCGCCGACGTCACCCAGCGCCGGGCCCTGACTGAGGCCGCGGTCCGGGCCGCAGCGACCGCAGAAGGCGGCGGCCGATGACGGCGGCGCCGACCCTCATTACCGCCGCCGGGGTCGGCCTGGCCGTCGATGTCTGGGGTTCGGGGCCGCCGGTGCTGGTGCTGCACGGATTCACCGGGTCGGCCGAAGCCATGGCCCCCCTGACGGCGCGGCTGGAGGGCTTCACGGTGATCGCCCCCGACCTCGTCGGCCACGGCCGCTCGGAGTCGCCCTCCGACCCGGACCGCTACACGGTGCTGGCCATGGCCGAGCAGGCCCTGGCCGCGGCCGACGCCGTCGGCCACGGGCGAGTGCATCTGCTCGGGTACTCGATGGGGGGTCGGACGGCGCTGGCCGCGGCCTGCGCCGCCCCCGACCAGGTGCGGTCGCTGACCGTCATCGGCGCCACTGCCGGGATCGCCGACCCCGAGCAGCGCCGCCGCCGGGCCGAGGCCGACCGGGCCCGGGCGGAGGCGATCGAGGCGGACTTGGCCGCTTTCGTGGACCAGTGGATGAGCGCCCCACTGCTGGCCGGCCAGGCTCGGCTGGGACCCGAGCACCTCCGGGCCGCCCGGGCCCAGCGGCTGGCCTGCGACCCGGCCGGGCTGGCCCTGTCGCTGCGGATGGGCGGAACCGGGGCCATGGAGCCTCTGCACGACCGGCTCGGCCGATGCCGGCCCCCCGCCCACATCATCGCCGGGGCCGACGACGCCAAGTTCTGCGCCCTAGCCGACGAGCTGGTCGCCCTGCTGCCCCGGGCCTCGGTCACCCGCATCCCCGGAGCGGGCCACGCCGCCCACCTGGAGCAGCCCGAGACCGCCGCCGCCGCTGTGGTCGCTTTCTTGAACTCTCCGCCCCCCGACCCGTCTCCGGGGTGACGGCAACGCCCGGCTTTCAGAGGCCGCCGCGGTCGGTCACGAAGCGGGCGATTTCGGCCACGCCCTCGCCCGCCTTGAGGTTGGTGAAGCAGAAGGGCCGCTCGCCCCGCATCCGCCGGGAGTCTCGGTCCATCACCGAGAGATCGGCGCCCACCAGAGCGGCCAGGTCGGTCTTGTTGATGACGAGCAGGTCGGAGTGGGTTATGCCGGGGCCGCCTTTGCGGGGGATCTTGTCGCCAGCGGCGACGTCTATCACGTAGATCATCACATCGGCCAGCTCCGGGGAGAAGGTGGCGGCCAGGTTGTCGCCGCCCGACTCGATGAAGATCACGTCCAAGTCGGGGAAGCGGCTTCGCATCTCGGCCACGGCGGCCAGGTTCATGGAGGCGTCCTCCCGGATGGCGGTGTGGGGGCATCCCCCCGTCTCCACCGCGGCGATCCGGTCCGGACTCAGGGCACCGCTTCGCACCAAAAACTCGGCGTCCTCGCGGGTGTAGATGTCGTTGGTGATGGCGGCCACCTCGTGATCGTCTCGCAGGGCCTTGCACAAAGCATCGGTGAGCGCGGTCTTGCCCGAGCCCACCGGCCCGCCGATTCCCACCCGCAGAGGCCCGTAGGCGATCTCGTCTAAACCGCTCGTGATTAGAGGCCGCTCATGACCTGAAGCCCGCCCGTGCATCCGAGGCCGCCTATAACCCGAGACCGCTCATCCGAAGCCGCCTATTGATCCGAGACCCTCATTCGAGGCCGCTCACGACCTGAAATTCGGCCACGCACCCGAAGGCCGCTCACGACCTGAAGAGCCGGGTGCGCTGGGTTTCGTGCCGCACGGACTCCCAGTCAACCATGAGAGCAGCCGATCCGAGGCGATCCAACACGTCGTCGCCCGATCTTTCGGCCGCCTCGCATTCCGAGACGACGCCCTCGACGCACTCCGCCACCGCGGGGGCCAGCGCGGCCATGATCCGCTGGCCCTCGGTCTGGCCCAAAGGGATGAGCCGGACGCCAGCCGAGACGAGGTTGGCCGCCAAGGCGTGCAGGAAGGCGGTCAAAGACATCCTCAGCGGGATGCGGCGGAACCCGCAGACCGCGCCCGCCGCCACCGGGTAAGCCGGTTGGCGGCCCTCCTGCTCCAAGACGGCAGCGAAGGTCCGGAGGCGGGCATCGGGCCAGGCCGCAGCCGCTGCGGTCAAGAACGCCGATCCCATGGCCAGACTCTCCAGGGCCGTCTCCGCGGTGGGCCGCTGGATGCCGGCCCGCTCGGCCACGGCCAGCAGCCTGCTGAGTGCCTGCTCGTCATGAGGCTCTTCGGGCGGGGTCCTCAAGGGCCCCGGCGGCGACCGTGACCACCGCGGCCCGCCATGTTCGTCATGGGGCTCTTCGGGCGAAGTCGCCCAGGCCGCCCCGTGGGCCGCGCCGAAGAACCCGCCCTCGGTGCGGCCCGCGCCCAGCCGCAGCATGGCCTCGATCCTGCCCTGAAGACCCTCGGCGTCGCCGACACGTCCGGCGTGAACGGCGTATTCCAGCCCCGAAGAGTAGGCGTATCCGCCCACCGGAAAAGCAGGCGAGAACCAAACAGAAAGCGCGTACACAGCCGCTTCCGCGCCGACAGCATCCCCGGCACCGGCCCGCACGAGGGCCTCGGCCGCTTCCGCGCCCCCGACATCCCCGGCGGCGGCACTCCCGACCGCCGTCTTGGGATCACAAGCGGCGGCCACGCTGTTCAGAACAAGAAATACCGCTGGGCCAGCGGCAGCTCCGAGGCGGGCTCGCAGGTCAGCAGCTCTCCGTCGGCCCTCACCTCATAGGTCTCGGGGTCCACCGACATCTCAGGGGTGGCGTCGTTCAGCACCATCTGCGGTTTGCCGACGGCCCGTATCCCCCTCACCGGCAGCACCGGCCTCCGCAGCCCCAGCTCTGAGCCGATGCCGGCCTCGTGGGCGGCCCCCGACACGAAGGTCAGACAGCTCTGCTCCAACGAGCGGCCGAAGCCGGCGAACATCGGGCGGTAATGCACCGGCTCGGGGGTGGGGATGGAGGCGTTGGGGTCGCCCATGGCCGCGGCGGCGATGGCGCCGCACTTCAGGACCAGGTCGGGCTTGGCACCGAAGAACTTCGGCTGCCACAACACCAGGTCGGCGTATTTGCCCTCGGCCACCGAGCCCACATAGTCGGCGATGCCGTGGGCGAGCGCGGGGTTGATGGTGTATTTGGCCACGTACCGCCTGGCCCGGAAGTTGTCGTTCTCGCCGGTCTCCTCCGGCAGGCGGCCCCGCTGCTGGCGCATCTTGGCCGCCGTCTGCCAGGTTCGGATTATCACCTCGCCGACCCGGCCCATGGCCTGGCTGTCGGAGGCGATCATGGAGAAGGCGCCCAGGTCGTGGAGGATGTCCTCGGCGGCGATGGTCTCGGGGCGGATGCGGCTCTCGGCGAAGGCCACGTCCTCGGGTATGGACGGGTCGAGGTGGTGGCAGACCATGAGCATGTCCAGATGCTCGTCGATGGTGTTCACCGTGTAGGGCCGGGTGGGGTTGGTGGAGGAGGGCAGCACGTTGGCCTCCCCGCAGACCTTGATGATGTCGGGGGCGTGGCCGCCGCCCGCGCCCTCGGTGTGGAAGGCGTGGATGTTGCGGCCCCTGAAGGCGGCGATTGTGTTCTCCACGAAGCCCGACTCGTTCAAGGTGTCGGTGTGGATGGCCACGGCCGTGTCGGTCTCCTCGGCCACGTTCAGGCAGTTGTCGATGGCCGCGGGGGTGGTGCCCCAGTCTTCGTGGAGCTTGAGGCCGCAGGCGCCCGCTTCGATCTGCTCGCGCAAGCCCCGGGGCAGGGTGGCGTTGCCCTTGCCGAAGAAGCCGAGGTTGACCGGCAGCCCGTCGGCGGCCTGGAGCATCCTGGCGAGGTGCCAGGCCCCGGGGGTGCAGGTGGTGGCCTTGGTCCCCTCGGCCGGGCCGGTGCCGCCGCCCAGCATGGTGGTTATGCCGCTCATCAGGGCGTCTTCGACCTGTTGGGGGGCGATGAAGTGAATGTGGGCGTCGATGCCGCCGGCGGTGACTATCCGCCCCTCGCCAGCGATGGCCTCGGTGCCGGGGCCGATGATGATGTCCACTCCCGGCTGCACGTCGGGATTGCCGGCCTTGCCGATGCCCGAGATGCGCCCGTCGGTGATGCCGATGTCGGCCTTGGCTATGCCCCAGTGGTCGAGGATCAAGGCGTTGGTGATGACGGTGTCGACCGCGCCCTCGGACCGGCCGAGCTGAGACTGGCCCATGCCGTCTCGGATGACCTTGCCCCCGCCGAACTTCACCTCCTCGCCGTAGACGGCGCGGTCGGATTCCACCTCTATGACCAGGCCGGTGTCGCCCAGGCGCACCTTGTCGCCGACGGTGGGGCCGAACATGGCCGCATACGCCCGGCGGTCTATCTCGAAGGCCACGGCGCTCCCCTAGACCGGGCCGTTCACTTCGGCGTTGAAGCCGAAGACCCGGCGGGCGCCGGCCAGGGCCACGAGCCGCACTTCCCGGCGCTGCCCGGGCTCGAAGCGGACCGCGGTGCCGGCGGGGATGTCGAGCCTCATGCCCCGGGCCGCCTCCCGGTCGAACTCCAGGGCCCGGTTGGTCTCGGAGAAGTGGTAGTGCGAGCCCACCTGCACCGGCCGGTCGCCGGTGTTGGCCACTTCCAGGGTTGTCGTCTCGCGGCCCTCGTTCAGCAAGATCGCCCCCTCGGCGCAGATCACCTCGCCGGGGGCGGCCGGGGCCGCGCTCATCGGACGGTCCGGACCGGCCGTCATCGCGTCCGCCCCGATCCCTCGGCGGCGGTCGGGGCTGCGCTCATCGGATGGGCTCGTGGACGGTCACCAGCTTGGTGCCGTCGGGAAAGGTGGCCTCCACCTGGATCTCCGGGATCATCTCGGCCACGCCGGGCATGACTTCGTCGCGGCCCAGCACAGCCGCCCCGTCCCGCATCAGCTCGGCCACGCTGCGGCCGTCCCGGGCCCCTTCCACCACGAAGTCCGAGATTAGGGCCACCGCCTCGGGGTAGTTGAGCTTCACGTTGCGCTCCCGCCGCCGCCGGGCCACTTGGGCGGCCATCGCCACCAGCAGCTTGTCCTTCTCCCTGGGAGTGAGATGCACGGCCTTCCTCCTCGCCTCCAAGCGCCCGCCCGAAGAACCCGCGGCAAGAACCTACGCCGAAGACGGTTCGGCCTCCTACATGGGCCAGCACCCCGGCCGGATGCGAGGCGGACCGCAGGCTGCCCGACGCCGAAGAGCGGTCCGGGCTACTACATGTGCCAGAGACGGGGCATCCGGCCGGAAAGGCCCGCGGCCTGCTCCCTTATCTCCATCCACGCCGCGGCGAACCGTGACCTGACCGGGGCAGGCTCGGCGCCGAGCATCCTCACCACCATCACCCCGTGTACGACGGTGGCCCCCGACTTGACGGCCCCCGAAGAGGCGAACCCGCTCCTTCGGCCCAACTCGGGCGCATCCTCGCCCGCGTACACGATGGTGGCGGTGGCCCGGGCCCCGGCCAGGGCGGCGGGCTCGTCCAAGGCGGCGGACGGATCGTCCAGGCGCAGGACATCCCGCCAGACCGGCCGGCCTCGGCGCCTCACCTCCCAGGCGTCGAACACCCGGCCGGCTCGCATGACCTCGCCGTGGGCCAGCCGGCCGAACACCAGGCACTCTCCGGCCAGCAGCCCGGCGCCGTCGGCGACGTCCAACACGGTGCGCCGCCGAAGCCTCGCCCCGTCGAAGAGGATCGTCTCCTGGGGCAGCCACTCCAGCCAAGCCCCCGAATCCGCCACCAACCTCGTGTCCACGGTGCTGTCGCGGCTCTCGCCGCCGCCGGAGCCGGACCGGTAGATCTTCTCGGCGGCCGAGCCGATCACCCGGGCCCGGGCCCCCGGGCCCGACCGGACTCGAACCAGCAGGGAGTCGCCGCCGGCCACGCCCCCCGAGGTGTTGGCGATGGCGGCCGTGGGGATGTCGCCGCCTTCGGGTCGGGGAAACAGCACCCGCAGAGGGCTGCGCTGCTCTAGGGTGCCCAGGCGAGTCTCCCCGTCTTTGTTGCGATACTCGACCCGTGCCACGCCCTCCATCTGACTTCGAGTCGAACCTACCGCGGCCTCGCCCGGGCCGGATGGGAGAGAGGGCATTCGGCCTTGACGGGTTCGCGATGAGCGAGCCGCGCTGCTCCCGGACGAGAGGCACGCGATGACCGGGCTGACCACCCCGGGGATGAGTTTGCGGTGAGCGGGCTGCGGGTGGATCTGGTGCGGTTCCGGCTGCCGCTGCGGGAGCCGCTGGTCACCGGCCGGGGCGCGGTCGGCCACCGGGCCGGGGTGCTGGTGAAGCTGGCCGACGGCCACTTCGTCGGCTGGGGGGAGGCCTCTCCGCTGCCGGGCTGGTCTTTCATCGACTTGGAGGCGACCGAGGCCGACCTGGCTCGGGCCGGCCGCCAGATCGAGGCCGGCGGCGAGCCGGCCTTGGCCGCGGCGGTTGAGGCGCTGGCCGAGTCCCCTCACGCCCGGGCGGGCCTGGCCGGAGCCTGGGCCGATCTGCGGGCCCGGCGAAACGGCTTGCCCCTGGCCCGGGAGCTGTCCCCTGACGCGGCCTCCTCGGTGGCGGTCAACGCCCTCGTGGCCGCTGCCGATCCCGACGGGGTGGAGGCGCAGGCGGCGGCCGCGGCCGCGGCCGGCCACGCCTGCGCCAAGCTGAAGGTGGCGGCTGCCGATCCCGGCGCCGACATCGACCGGGTGCGGGCGGCCCGCTCCGGGCTGGGCCCGGGCCTCGAGTTGCGCCTCGACGCCAACGGGGCCTGGGACCGTCCGACCGCGCTGCGGGTGCTGCGGGCGGTCGAGCCGCTGGACGTCTCCTACTGCGAGGAGCCGGTGCCGGGCCTCGAGGCCATGGCCGCCCTGGGCCGGGACGCGGCCGTGCCCGCGGCGGCGGACGAGTCGATGCGCACCCGAGCCGACGCCGAGCGGGCCCTCGGCCTGGGTCTGGGCGTTCTGGTCGTCAAGCCCCAAGCCCTGGGCGGCCCCGACGAGGCCCTAGCCGTCGCCAGCCTGGCCGCCGACGCCGGGGCCAGGGCCGTGGTCACCTCCTTCGCCGACTCGGCCGTGGGCTTGGCTCACGCCCTGCACGTCGCCGCGGCCGTCGGCAGGGGCGAGGCCCACGGCCTGGCCACGGCCGGACGGCTGGCTCAAGACACAGCCGAGCCCCCCGCCGTCGTCGCCGGCCGGATGAATCTCCCGGCCGGCGAGGGCCTAGGGCTCGATCCTGAAATTAGGGGTTGACAATCTGTTACCTAGCATGTAACATCAGTGTATCACATGAATTTGGAGTATCCGGCGATTCCAACTCGGAGGTGTCATGACCATCGGTGAGATAGCTTCTCTGGCCAGCACATTAACCCTGGCTTTCGGCCTATTGTTTACCGGTTTTTGGGCCGTGTTCCGTCGATTCATTGACGCCAAATTCGAACTGTTCGATTTCAAATTCGGCGGCGTGGACAAACGACTCGACGATTTGGACAAACGACTCGGTGATTTGGACAAACGACTCGACGAAACCAACCGTGTGGTGACGGACATCCTAGAGGTCGTCATAGAGATAAAAGAAAATCAAGTAAAAGAGCTGGTGGCTCAATAATCTCAATAACAGCGTCGGCCGGTGCCCCGTTGAAGTTCAGCGATCGCCGATTCCAGTCGGTGGGAGCACTGGCGCTGGCCGCGGCGCTGGGGGTTTCCTGTTCGTCCGGGCCCGATTCAAGTGCCGGTGATCTCTCAGTCGATGGCGGGCCGGGAGGCGACGGCGGGACCGAGGCGACCGGAGACCCGGCCACCGACGGGTTCGCTTTCGCGGAACCGGCCGGTCCGGCCCCGTCCCTGCCGCCCGGCGCCGATCCCCGCACCTCGCTGGGAAGGCTGCGGGCAGCTCGCCTGCCGGTTTGGGCCCCCGAGCTGGACTGGGCCTTCCCGCCCGAGGTCTGCGACAGCGCCTGGGATCTGGATGCCGTGGCCGAGCCGCTGGCCGACGACTCGGCCGTGCCTGCCTTCCTGCTCGGCCCCGTCCCCGCTGCGGCCGCTTTGGCCGTCATGCGCTACGAGCACCTGTTCTCAGGGGCGCTGGCCGCCCCCAGCGCCCTGGCCCAGCTCTGCGTGGCCGTCGCCGCGGTGGAGCCGGCCCGCTCGGAGGGCTTGTCGGTGCTGGCCTCCTACTTGGAGACGGGTAGCCGCCGGGGCGAGCCGGCCCGTCATCCCGACGAGGTGACGGTGGTGGCGGTGGCCCCGACCTCGGTGTTGGCGACGGCCTGCGTCGAGCCCGGATATCCCGCGGCGGTGTCGGCCGACGGCGAGGCCCGGTCCGAGCCCCGGGCCCCGGCCCGGCTCCAGTCTTACCTGCTGAGGGTGGCCCGGGGCCTCGAGGACGATGTGTCCGACGTCTCTCTGCGGGTGTCGGCCACCTACCACCGCCCCGCCGAGGACTGCGGCGGGCTGGCGGAGTGGACGGGCGAGTGGCGCAGCCGGGCCGAGCAGTGGGCGGCCGAGGGTCGACTGTGGGAGCTGGTCGATTCGACGATCACCGCCGACCACCTCTGCGCTGCCTCAAATCTTGAAAACGCCCCCGAGAGCGTCAGAGAGTGCCCGGCCGACTGGCCCTGACTCCGCGCTGCGCCGATCGGTCGCCCGACCGGCACCCGACTTGAACCTCCCCTTCGACGGCTCGGTGGCGCGGTCGGCCCCGGTCATCGCTCAGCCGGTTCTCATCGCTCAGCCGGTTCCGAGCAGCCAGGCGGCCACCTCGTCGGGGGCGGTCACCGGCGCATCGTGGGCGGCGTCGAGGAGGGCGTAGGGGATGCCCGAACGGTCACAGGCGGCCCGAGTGGGCTCGCACGGGTAGCCGGGCGGGGTCAATGAGCAGAAGGCGTAGCGCTCGGGCAAACCCAGGGCGGCCGGGTCGTCGAGCCGCACCGGCGCCATGGAGACGGCCGCGGCCTGGGGGACCAGCCGCTCGTTGATCCAGGCGGCTTGGGCAGTCGAGACGCCGGGGCCCGGGGCCAGGGGCCGGGGCGCCACGACATCGCCCCATCCCACTGCGGGCTCGGGTGCTCCGTCGGGCCGGAAGTCGAAGGCTCGCTGCCCGTGGGCGGGAACGGGCGCGTCCAGGTAGGCCAGCTCGCCGAGGGCGGCGGCCAGGCGCTGGCTGGCGGCCCGGACCACGAACCCGCCCTGGCTGTGCCCGACCAGCCGGACGCGGGCCAGGCCGCGGCCGGCGATCAAATCCTCAAGGATGCCGATGCAAGAGGAGAGAGTGGTGTCGGGGCCGCTCAGATCCGGGGTGTGGACCTCGTGCCCCGCCGCCTCCAGCCGGGGCCGGACGAAGTCCCACGCCCACGGCCCCCGGAAGGCGCCGTGTACCAGCACGAACGGCCCCGGAGCCCCGTCGGGCACCTCCGGCCAGTCCCCTTCACCTCCCTCGGCAGGCACCTCCGGCCGGAGCCCTTCTACCCCCGCGAGGACACTGCCTTCATCCCCCTCGGGCGCCTTCGGGCCCGAAGGCGTCATCGGCCAGGCGGAGGAGGCGGGGTGGTATGCACGACCCGGCCGTACTCCCGGACCACAGCCCCGGCCGGGTAGGCATCGGCGTCCACGTGACGGCTCAGGGCGGCGATGTGGTCTCGGTACTCGGGGTCGGCGGTCATCTCCTCGTAGGCCTCGACGGAGGTGAACTCGCGCCAGTGGATGAGATGGCGGGCGTCGTCGAGGGACCGGACCAGAAACCGGCGCACGAACCCCGGCCTCGCCGTCAGGTAGCGGTCAAAGTCGGCGGCCAGGCGCAGATAGGCGGCCGCGTGCTCCTCACCGGCCCGGAGCCAGGTCTGGCTCACCACCACGCAGTTCCCGGCGGCGGCATCACCAGTGGCGGCTTTCGCCAAGTCCTCGCCGGTCACGGCGGCCCGGCTTTCGCCGCGCTCACCACCACGCAGTCCCCGGCGCCGTCGACAGCCAGCAGCGGTCCGGCGCCACGGCGGGGTCGGCAGCCGAGGCCGGCCCGGCGGTCACGGGTCGGCCTGGTCCAGCACCCGGCGGGCCTGGCGGACCACGGCCGCATCAACGAAGGACCCGTCCGCCGTTGCCGCGCCCTCCCCGGCGGCGGAATGGGCCTCGACGATGCGGCGGGCCTGCTCGATCTCCGCCGGGTCGGGGGTGAAGGCGGCGTTGACCGCGGCCACTTGGCGGGGATGGATCACGCTGCGGCCCCCGAACCCCTGGCGGCGCAATTGCCGGCTGGTGGCCGCCAACGCCTCGTCGTCGTCCAAATCGACGGGGACAGGCCCGACCGGCGGGGCCAGACCGGCCGCGGCCGACGCCACCACCACGGCGCTGCGGATCGCCCCCAGCTCCGAGGCACCGGCCGACAAGACCACGCCCAGGTCGGCGCACAGGTCGGCCTCGCCCAGGGCCAGGCGCACCACCGGCGGGGTTCGGGCGATCCGGCCCAGCGTCTCCACCCCCTCGGCCGTCTCCACCAGGGCCTGCACCGGGACCGGACTGGCCGCGCACACCTCGGCCACGGCCTTGGGGATCACCGCCCCGGCGGCCTCAGACGCCGCCACCATGGCCAGATCCTCGGCCATCAGGTCGTCGCGGTGGTTGACCCGGACCCACACCGGCACGGCCGAAGGCCGCTCGAGCCAGGACGCGGCCGCGGCCCGGGCCTCGGACTTGGCGCCGGGCGGGACCGCGTCCTCCAAATCGACGATGACGGCGTCGGCCCCGCTGGCCGCGGCCTTGTCGAACCGGTCGGGACGGTGGCCGGGAACGTATAGATAGCTCCGGTTGGCCATGGCCCGGCCAGGCTAGGCGGACCCGGCCGCCGGCGGGCCACGGCCAGCGGCACCTGGACGGCTGGCAGCGGGCTGCGGCCAGTGACGCATTCACGGCCAGCAGTGCCTTGACGGCTGGCGCATCCCAGCGAGGCGGCACCCTGCCTGCCACGCGCCAGCGGCGAGCCGTTGACATCGGCGGCCTTGCCTCCTACCGTTGGTCGGAACATCGTTCCGCTCAGCGGAACCAGCCGGGCCGCCAAGCCCCGCCCCCTACCACAGGTTGCACTAATGCGCGAGACGCTCGAGGGAGTCGAGGAGATCTTCGACAGGCGGGCGGAGCGGAACACCACCGCCATCGTCGATCATCTGTGGGCCACCACCGAGGAGCTGATGGCCAAGATCCGCGGCCGCTTCAAGCTGACCCGGGACCCCAGCACCGACGACTTCGAGTCGTACCGGGCCGCCGACGGGGAATACCCGGCCGGGAGCCTGAACGCCTACGCCGGCCCCGAGATCGACTGGCTGGTACACAGTTGGATCGGGAACCCGCTGCGGGGGTTCACCAACATGCACGTCACCGCCTGGCTGGGGCCCCACGTCGAGGTGCCCCACTTCGGGTTCGCCTGCGGGACGCTGCCCGACCTGTGGTTCTACGTCGACTACGTGCCCCGCTCGGACCTGATGGTCGACACCGAGGCCCTCGACCGGTATTACGGCCCGCTCAACCGGCAGTTCCTGGAGATCCGGGCCGATCCCGGCCTGATCCCGTTCACCTCCAAGTCCCTGTACGTCCGCCAGGCGCTGTCCCACGTCGCCCTGTGCTTCACCACCGAGGCCGCCGAGGAGCGGCTCGAGCAGATCCGGTCCCTGGCCCACGACCGCCTCGACCGGTGGCTGGGCCACGTGGACGAGGCCGAGCCCACCGACCCGGACCGGCGGGGCGCATTGGCCGACGAGGACCTGGCCCGGCGGCGCAACGTGGCCGAGCGGGACCCGGCCAACGTCATGGGCGTACGCTTCTTCGGCCAGGAGATGACCGACCGGCTGGTGCGGGCCCTCTGGGGGGGCGGCCGCCTCCTCCCCCGACCGGGCGAAGCGCCGGCGCCGGAAGGTGGGCCGCCGGCGAGCCCGGAGGCGGCCGCCGGCGGAGGGGCATAACCGAGGGAAGCGAGGCCAACGTGTTGATAAAGGATCAGTGGTACGCCGTCGAGTTCGGCGCGGCGGTGGGCGACGGGCCGATACGGGTGCCGGTTCACGGCCACGACCTGGTGCTGTACCGGTCCTCGGACGGGGCGGTGCATGCCCACTCCGACCTGTGCGTTCACCGGGGCGGGGCCCTGTCGGGGGGCCGGGTGGTGGGCGACTGCTTGGAGTGCCCCTACCACGGCTGGCAGTACGACCCGTCCGGCCGGTGCGTGAAGATCCCGGCCAACCGGCCCGACGCCCCCATCCCCCGCAAGGCCCGGATCGACACCTACCCCTGCGTCGAGCGCTACGGCTTCGTGTGGGTCTTCCTGGGCGACGCCGCCGAGGAGGACCGGCCGCCGCTGCCCGCCCTAGACGGGCTCGACGACGGGCCCGAGGCCCGCCGGGAGGGCTGCCGGGCCGTGACCGGGACCTTCGAGTGGCAGGCCAACTACGACCGGGTGCTGGAGAACGCGGTGGACATCGCCCACACGCCGTTCGTTCACGCCGGGTCGTTCGGCAACTCCGACAAGCCCGAGATACACGACTTCGAGGTCGTCCGGGAGAAGGAGGGCGACCACCTGGTCTCGGTGACCGCCACGGTGGACCTGGACCCGCCCGCCCCCAGCGGCATCTGGTCGAAGGTCTACCGGACCAAGGGCGAGCGGCCCCCGGTGCGCACCACCACCGGCTTCTACCCGCCCAATGTGTCGCTGTTGATCGTGCGGCCGCCGCTGGGCGAGATCAGGATCTACACCGCGGCGGTCCCGGTGGACGAGCACCGCACCGTCTCCAAGTTCTGCATGCTGCGCGACTTCTTCACCGGCAAGTGGGCCGACCGCGACTCCATCCGGCGGACGCTGAAGATCTTCGCCGAGGACCGGCCCACGGTCGAGGGCCAGCGCCCGGAGCTGCTGCCCTTCGACCTGGCCGCCGAGCTGCACGTCAAGTCGGACTCGATCCAGTTGGCCTACCGCCGCTGGCGCCAGGACTGCCTGGACCGGGGCCTGGGGCTGGGCGCCCCCTCCGGGGCCGAGGCCGCCCACCGGGCCTGGGTGATCCCCTCGCCGGCCCGGGCCGACGGACCCGACGACCCGGACCGGTCCGACGGTTGGGTGTTCCCCGCGGTGACGCCCGCAGCGGCAAGCCCGGCCGAATGAGCCCGGACCAAGCGGCCGCGGATCGAACTGCGGCGTATCGGGCGACGGACTGGGCGGCGGCGGAATGAGCCTCACCTGGGACTTGGCCTCGGAGACGATCGGGGTCATCGCCGAGGCCCTCGATCTGGCCGAGACCCACGACGCCGACCTGGTGAGCGCGCTCGACGGCGGCCGGGTCGGGGCCCACCGGGTGCTGGACGGCGAGCGGGCCAGCCTGGTCTACGTGGGCATGACCGTGGAGGCCATCGGGCTCGACAGCCACATGGTCTTCGCCTTCTCCCCGCCCCAGAGCGCGGTCCCCCACTTCACGGTGGACTCGGTGCTGGCCGGGCCCCACTACGCCTTCCACTTGGACCTCATCCCCAGGGTCGACCCCGGCGCCTCCCTGGGGTACCTGCGGCACTGCTACGAGCCCCTCACCGAGGCCCGGGCCGCCGCCGCCCGGATCAAGGGGCTGACCCCGGCCCATCTGTCAGAACTCCAGTGGCAGCTCATGTCGACCTGGATGCTGGCCCACCGGGCCGACGAGGCCGGGTTCGCCGCCATCGGGCCGACGGTGGCGGCCTACCGCGACCACTGGATCGGCCTGGCCTCGCAAGGCGTGCCGGAGGAGGCCCTGGAAGGGGTCGGCCCGGCCGAGCTGGCCGAGCGGGACCGCCGCAACCGGGCCGCCGTCTTCAACCCCGAGGTCGACCCGGTCTGGGCCCAGGTGGACCGGCTCCTCGGCCCCGAGACCAGCGCTGCCATCCGCCACAGCCTGCGCACCGCCGGCCGCGGCGAGGCCCCGGCCTAGCCCGGCCGGAGGCCACCCCGGCCACTCAGCCCGAGCCGAACCCGACCCGAGACCCAGTCCTCCCGACCGAAGGAAATCAACATGTCCGACCAGAACCGGGCCGAGACGGAGCCCGCCGAGCCCAGCGAGTGGCAGAAGCGCATCACCGGCGAGTGGTTCGGCCTGCCCGCGGTGTTCGACGCCGACGGCACCCACACCGGGTTCAACAAGGTGAGCCGGTCCAGCGTCTTCGAAGACGGAACCACCACCTACTACATGGACTGCAACTTCATGAACACCGGGCCGCTGCGGAACCGGTTCGAGGCCACCCGGTTCGCCTTCGGGGTGAACGACACCGGCAGCCACCGGATCTACCTCGGCCCCGACTTCTACGGGGCCGGCCACCCCTACGGGGCCCTGGTCGACTCCCACTACTACTCGCCGGCGTGGCGGGCCGGGCTGAACACCGTCAACCAGATCCTCCCCGACGACACGACCCAGGTCTACTCCTCGCTGCTGTACGAGGGGCCGACCATCGTGGCCGTCTTCAACGGCGTCTACCGCAAAGCCTTCGACTACGACACCAACCCGGAGACCAGGGCGGCCGTCGACGCCTTCCTGGAGCGGGAGAGGGAGATGTCGGCCCGGCCCCACGTCCTGCCCGACCGCGCCGCCGGGACCTGGGCCGGAACCTGCGACGTGTTCGGCGCCGACCGGCGCCAGGAGGGGACGGCGCAGGTGGAGATCCGCCACTCCCCGGTCGATCTGGTGCATGCCGAGCAGACCTGGACGATGAGCGGCGCGCTGGACCGGTCCTTCGCCTACGCCCGGACCCGGATCGGCAACCGCCACACCTACGACGGGGGCGACCTGCACGGCAATGCCATCGCCTACGGCCGGGCCCTTTACACCACCCAGTACCACTGCGCCGATCCGATGCGGATCGAGGGCCGGGAGTTCTTCATCGACGACGACTACACCATGGCCGTGGCCTGGAAGCTCTACGAGGGCGGCGTCTTGACCCGGATCGTGTTCGGCCCCCTCACCTGGAACCCCGACTGAATCTCTCTCACGACTGATTGCTCCCCTTTGGCCCTTGCTCTGCCCGGCCCGACGGGTCGTATGTCTGGGCGGACTGTCTGACCAGTAGACACGGTGCGGGACTGCAGAGAGAGGATCGAAGGTCGTCAATCCGCGCCTCGCCTATCCAACTGAGTGGCTAGCTCCACTGGGCACCAAAGTGAAGCCCAGTGGTCATCTGTTGCTAGTTGCAGGGAAGAGGCAGGCGTGTATTTGCCCAGCCGCGGCAAGTATATGGTGGGCTGGGGATAGTGTGCCTTTCATCTCCCAGGGTTTCATCTCCAGTCGGGCGGCCAGGCTAGGCACGCCGCCGCCGGAGGTCAGTGCATCGCAGCCGGTCAGTAGATAACGGATGTAGCGCTTGTAGCGATTAGGCCCCTTGCCGAACCGTTCAAATATCTTGTCGAAGATTGCTTCGGTAGGGGGAGGCGCTTGATAGAAGCGCTCAATATCTTCGCGTCGTTCGCCTTTGATACACGACCGCATGTCTCGGGCTGTTCGCATTTGGCTCAAGCAAGCGGAGAACACATTTGTAGCCCAGTAGGGTCTATCTGTTTGGCCAGCATATGTTCGTCGCCGCCAACGGTCAGCATCCGGCAGGCCATCAACAGGTAATGCACATGACGGTCAAACCGGTCGCAGTCGGAGGTCATCTCAGAAACAGCCGAGATCGTCAGCGCAGATCGTCGAGCCTAGATGCAGGATGTCCAATGCCCCTCTAGCCATTCGCCTGCGTCGTGGCGCTTGCGCTGTTCTCCGGCCAGTTCGTGGCGTCTCGGCCGAGTGGCCCGTTCTTCTGATGAGCCCTGCTCGCATGGACCCGGTAGCATAGCTCGAGCAGGCTAGTGGGCAATCCAGCCTGTCGGCGTAGACATTACCTCCCAGGTGCGCTATGAAGCAGTCAGACATCCCAGAACTTCACTACATCACGGCGATACATAATGTCCCGTCTATTATGAGATTAGGGATATTATGCCGGTCGCATATGACAGACGGTACCATTGACCACATAGATATCGCCAAAGAAGCCGTGCGTCAGCGCCGCGGCAAGCTCACCCCAAGCGGAGCGGAACTTTACGAGTATGTCAACTTGTTCATCAATGCCAGGAACGCCATGTTGTATGCTCTGCTTCGTGAAGGGTGGGAAGACAGCATATGTGTTCTCCGTGTGTCGACGTCAGTTTTAGACATCCCGCATGTGGTCATTGGGGCAGGAAGCGTTGCTGGGTCTGGCGTTCGGTTCTATGACTTCGGTAGAGTGGCCGAAGGCTTGGAGACGCTCAACGCTGATGAGGTGCTAGGCGACAACTGGGCGCACGAGAGACACGATGGCTATAGAGAACATTTGAAATCTATCATGCTGTCAGAAGTGCTAGTGCCTGACTGTGTGCCAGCGAAATACATACAGGGAGCGCATGTGTCGCCTTCACCACAGGCGATTGCAGCGTTAAAGAACAACCCGACAATTGGCATAGATGTTGAGATCAATCCTCGGTTCTTCTTCAGATGACAGGGCACCTTCTCGGCCTTGACTCCGTCTACGGTCTGAGAGCGTGCGCTGACAACAGCCGAGGGATGCCCGAGCCTGAGCCCGCTCACTAGTCTGTGAGCGTTCTCGAATCGCTGCAAGAACGCCCGCAGGCCCGGCTTGTCGCGAGCCGGACTGGACACGGCCTGCTCCCACTCTTCGTCGTTGAGCAGGATCACGGACTGGATGCCCGGCGGCGAAGCCGTGCTCTGGCCAGCGAACGATGCGAGGGGAGCCGCTGCGGCTATGCCCTCTGTTCCCGCGGGTCCGACATGCCGGGCAGACTAACAGCGGGCGCTGTTTGCTGTCGCACACGGCAACCGGCGGTCAGCAGATTGCGCGGGGATCGCCGTGGTGATGCTGTGGTAAGCGATGAAGCAGGCCGCTGCGGCGAGCCTGGGCGGGCGCTGCGTCTCGGCGGGGATGTTCCCGTTGCGGCGGATGGCGGCATCATCGGCTTTCTCGCTGGCATCAGGTCCAGAGTAGCTCGGCGTCATTCGGCGGGCGGGTCCCACCAGGCACCGGGGTTGCCGGGCCGTCCTCTGTCCTGTCAACTGATCGCTCCCCTCTGGGCCCTTGCCTTGCCCGGCCGGCGGGTCCTGTCACAGGCGCGGTTTTGCCGCGGGGCGGCAAAACCTTGCCCCCGTGCCACCCCCCGGCCTAGCTGGTGCTCGGCCTAGCCCTCCGCGCCCGCGGTTCAAATGGTACACTATGGGGTCTGCGAATGGTACATTACTGGGGTGAGAAATGGTACACTACGGGGCGGTGAAATGGTACGGTTGGGTGGCATGGCTGGGGGGCTGACTGATCGGCACGTTCGGGGGCGGATTGAGCGGGGGTTGGAGAGCTTCAGGATCGTGCTGATCAATGGGCCGCGGCAGAGTGGCAAGACGACGCTTGCTCAGATGATGATCGATAAATATGGGGGGAGCTATTTGTCGTTGGACCATCAACCTACTTTGACGAATGTGCTTGATGATCCTCATGGTCTTTTGTCTAGCCTGGATACTCCGATCGTTATCGATGAAATTCAGCGAGGCGGTGACTTTCTGGTTCGAGCGATCAAGATGTGGATCGACGAAGATAATACACCGGGACGATTGCTCCTTACCGGTTCGACTAACTTCTTGACTGTCCCGGTTCTAAGCGAATCTTTAGCCGGGCGCATGGTTCCATATCAACTGTGGCCGTTCTCAGAGGCAGAACTGTCTGAAACCGATGTTACCTGTATTGATGGGTGGTTTGATGAGCCATTCGGCAATGCTAAGCTTAGCTCTGATAAAGGGCTCGAACGCGAGGATTACATGCGGATGGTCTGTCGCGGCGGCTACCCTGAGATGGTTGGGCTGACTGACATGGCCACACGCGTCGATTGGGTGAACGCATACCTAGATACGGTCGTCCGCCGAGACATACTGTCATTGTCAGCGGTACGCAAGGTTGCCAACCTCAACCAACTGCTAGGCTGGGCTGCGGCTAGCACTAGCAATGAACTCAATATTCGTGGTACATCTCAGGAAATAGGAATGCATAAGGATACTCTGCAATCCTATCTGGAGTGGCTCGAAACTGTGCATCTGGTGCATATACTGCCGTCTTGGTCGCGTAATCCGATTGCCAGGGTCGTCCGTCGCCCTAAGCTGCACATGTCAGACACCGGGTTAGTGTCGGGACTCCTCAATCTGACGCCGGAGAAATTATCTGATTATTCTTGTCCATCGACAGGGCCCGTTTTGGAATCGTTTGTGGTAAACGAGATCATTCGACAGTTAGCCGCGGCCCAGAGTCGGATTGCCTGCAGCCACTTCCGCGACCACGCCGGCCATGAGGTGGATCTGATATTGGAGCGCGGAGACGGCGCGGTCATAGCCATCGAGATAAAGGCCACCACATCCCCGTCAGGGCACCACACTAAATCTCTGGAATGGTTGCGTGACAAGGTGGATACCGTTACGCCAGGTGCGTTCCGAGCCGGCTATCTTCTTCACACCGGAGAACACCGCTTGCGACTTAGCGACCGGATATATCTCCGGCCCATCTCAGCCCTATGGACACCACCCAAGCCCAATCAGCTCTCACTGGCCACCTAGGGCCAGGGGGCGATCGATACGTCTACTCGGTGGGTTTGGGGGCCTTGGCGGTCGGAGATGACCACTGACTGGCTGGTCTGGGGGTCGGCCAGGGCCAGCGTCCGCACCTGCTCGACCGGCGACGGCCATCTCTCGGCCACGGCCAGCGGCCCCACCCGCCGCTGCGGTTCGGGGCCGACGCTGGGATCGGGGGGCACGGCGGCCAGGTCGAGGGCGGGCCATTCGCCGTTGTCGGGGGCGGCCACGCCGACTATGGCGGCCATCTCCCGGCCGGCCGAGGCGAAGAACCCGCCGGTGAGCTGGCGCTCGGGGGCCACCAGCACGGCGTAAGACTCGAAGCTGTGACCGAAGCGGGGCCAGAAGCCCCGGCTGGTCATGGCCCCCGGCGACCATTCGACGCCGTAGCCCACCACGTCGGGGCCGACGTAGGTGCGCATGCCCTCGGCCGGGCTCTCGGCGCTGGGGCGGTTCTTGACCAGCTCGAAGACCCACCGGCCGGCGAAGGCCCCCATGGGGTGGTCGGCCAGTTCCGGGCCGGGCTCGCAGACCTGGGTCACCCGCATCCGGTCCGGGGACACCGCCTCCAGCAGGCGCCGCTGGCGTACGGTCCCGGCGAACCGGCCGTCGGGGTCGTGGACGTACTCGGTGACCAGCCAGGCCCCGCCGAACAGGTCCTCGGTCACGGGAGCCAGCCTGGGCCGAACCGGTCGGCCGTCGCGGCCAGCGGGCCGGTGGCGGGCAACAGCCGGTCGCGGTCAACCAGCGGCGCAGTCAAGTCGGCAGCCGCGGCCGCGGGGCGGCGAGCGGGCAAACGCCGATCACGGTCAACTGGGAGCGAAGTCAACTCGGCAGCCGCGGCCATCGGGCGGCGGGCGGGCAAACGCCGATCACGGTCAACTGGGAGCGAAGTCAAGCACTCCGTAGGCTACGCCGACCCGGGACCCACCCCGATACCAGGTGTGCAGGACGGCCTTGCCGGTCCCGTCGGACCGGGCCACCTCCCGGCGCCACAGCCGGAGGCGGCCGTCGTCGAAGAGCAGATTGCCGGACAGCGCCCGTCCCCCCCACAGGCTCAGGCTGCCGACCACGGCCCCGGCGCCGGTCCAGTGGTGCCAGCCGTCGGTGGCGAAGGTGACGGGGGCGTCGGCCGCGAACCCGGTGCCGGCCACCGACACGGCCAGCCCCCGCTCCCCCGCCGCGGCCTCGGCCGGTTCGACCCGCTCGGCGTATTCGGCGGCGCCGGCGCCGCTCCCGTCGGGGCCGGTCACGCTCAGGGCCCCCGACCAGGTTCCGGGCCGCTCCAGCAGCGAGATCGGCCGCCCGGCCCGAGGGTCGTCGGAGATGTCGTGGGCCGAGCCGGCGACGACGGCGGGGGCGGCGTCCGGCCCGCGGCCGTACTCGCCGACCACGGCGTAGACGGCCCGCTCGCCCCGGCTCAGCAGGGCCAGCGAGAGCTGGGCCTCTCCGCCGGGCAGCACCATGAGGAACAGGCGCTGGGAGAAGCCGAGATCGGGCCAGTAGTTGTTGGCGTCCACCAAGCCCTCGCCGAAGGCTTCGGCGCAGCCGTAGTTGAGGGGGCCCTGATAGAGGCGGTGGTCGCCGCGGTCGGCGATGACATAGCGGCCCGACATCCGGAACGGCCCGGTGAAGGAGACCTCCACCTCCACCGTCTGTTCGTCGCGCCGGCGGCGGACGGCCCGGGCGTCGCAGCCCCCGCCCAGGAACCGGCCCCGGCCGTCGTACACCTCGGCCGAGCCCCGCCAGCTCCCCTCCCCCGCCTCAAAGGACCGACCCGGCTCGAAGGATCGATCCGGCTCGGAGGGTGCCCCCGGATCTGAGGACCCGCCCGGCTCGGAGGGCTCTCCCCGGTCGGGGAAGTCGCCCGGCTCGGGGGGCGGGCTCACGCGGCGACGAGCGTCACGGCCTGCTCTCGAACCGGGGTCGAGGCCATCACCGCGGCCAGATCGGCGCCGGGCGGCTGGGGCAGCAGATACCGGCCCGAAGTGGCCGCCTCCAGGGGTTCGACGTCGAACGGGTAGGGGTCGAGGGCGTAGACCGCCCCCGGACGCTCCTGCACGGTGATCCGCACGTCGGCGCCCCGCCCGGCCGGGACGTGGTCGAAGGCGGAGTCGCCCCGGGACCCCTCGGGCTGGAGGTGGCAGTACAGCGAGAAGGTGTCGAAGAACTGGAGCTGCTTGTAGGCGGTGAAGATCGCCTCGTCGTCGGCCCAGGCCGCGGTGGCCGGGTCGGACCCGAGCTGATCGCGCAGCCGGCTCTGGCGGGCCTCCTCGGCCTCCAGCATGGCGTCGGCGACGGGCCGGAGATCGTCGGGGATGCGGTCGATGAACAGCTTGTCGGGGGCCAGCCCGTACCGCCCGTGGTAGAGCCCGTAGCTGTGCATCGAAGAGATGATCCCGCTGAGGGGGTGGCGGCGCTGGTTGTAGTCGGGCGAGCCCGCGCTGGTGGCGACGATCTCGGTCAGCGGGGTGGCCGAGAGGTTGTAGGGCAGGCCGGTGGCGGGGTCCTGGGGGGCCCGGGCGTCCAGCTCGTCCCAGCCCCGGTCGTGGTTGGCCACCACGAACTCCAGCGGCTCGCGGGGATCGAGCGGGGCGAAGTCGTCGTTGCCGAAGTGCCGGGCCAGCTCGCCGGCGAAGGCGGTGTGCTGGAGCATGGTGATGACGAAATGGGCCTCGCCCTCGGGAGCGCTCTGGACGATCACGGCACCACTTCCACGGTCTCGGCGGTCAGGCTCTCGGCGTCCGCCGCGCCGTCCTCATCGCCCCGCCTTCACGGGCGCACCACCCTGGCGAAGTCCTGGATCTGGAAGACGTGGGTGGCGCCGTCTCGCACCTTGTGGGTGATGATCCGGCGGGTGTCGCGGTCCAAGAAGTAGTGGTTGTTGTAGACGATGCTGGCCGACGCCCGGCTGTTGATGGTGAACACGTAGTTGAACGGGGTGAGCTCGGCCCCCTCCAAGTCGATCATCTCGCTTCGGGCGAAGCAGCGCCGGCCGTCGACGGTGATGGGGGTGTCGAAGACGGTCTCGCCCACCCCGTAGAGGTTCTCGAAGTGCTCGTGGAGGTGCCAGACGTTCTCGTCGATCCAGTACACGTCCATGTGCACGGGGCTCGACTCGACGAATTCGCCGGCGGGGGTGAAGGTCTTGCACAGGCCCTCCCATTGGCCCATGAAGCACTGGTAGGGCCGCTCGGTCGGCGGGCCGTAGCTGCGATTGACGTCGCCCACGGCGCCATCCTAGCGTGATCGGCCGAAACGCTGTTCCCCAGAGCGGAACGGCAAAGGGGCGTTGATGGCGGTCCGACAGCTTGTCCGCTCGGTACACCGGGCCGGGCCCGGCAGCCTGCGGGCCACCCTGTTCTATCCGGCCGACCCGGCCGGGGTGGACGGCGCCCGGCTCACCGGCATCGTGCCGCCCGCCCCCGGCGGCCCCCGGCCGGTGGTGGTGTTCATGCCCGGCATCAACGTGGCCCCCCACTCCTACCGCTGGCTGGCAACGGAGTTTGCTTCGGCCGGGCTCGTGACCGCCCTCTACTCGCTGGTCGGGGACCTGGGGCCGGTCGGGCCGGGCATCACCCCCGGCATCGACCTCGACGCGCTGGCCCCGGGGGCCCTGGGCCGCCGGCCCTCGGCGGCAGCGCTCAGCGACGTGATCGACTTGGTGGCTGCCGACCCGCTGCTGGGCGACGGCGTCGACTTGGACCGGATCGGGCTGGGCGGGCATTCCGCGGGCGGAACGCTGGCGCTGCACAACGCCTCGCCGGACTGGTTCCCGGGGGTGCGGGCCGCCTTCGCCTACGCCGGCCACACCATGGCCGCCACCGCCCTCGGCCACGGCGAGGCCGCGGTGATGGTCGTTCCGTCGGCGGTGCCGCTGCTGATAATGGCCGGGGCCCGAGACGGCGTAATCGAGGCCAGCCGCGACCGCTACGCGGCCGGCGCCAGCGATGGCCCAGACCGCCACGATCCGGTCCGGCGCACCTTCGAAGAGGCGGTGACCTCAAACCGCGGCGACTGCTGGCGGGTGGAGCTGGCCGCCGGCTTCCACTTCACCGCCTGCCATCCGGTGGACCACACTTCGGGGCGGTCGTTCCTGGACCCCCCGGCCGATCCGGCCGACCCGCCGGGGCGGGACGAAGCCGGTGAGGCGGACGGGGCCAGGGGCCTGCTGGCCGAGCTGGCGACGGCCTTTCTGGTCGAGCACCTGGCCGACGGGCCCTCGGCTTTGGGCGACCTCGTGACCCGCCCGGGCGTCTCGAACTGGGCCAGGCGCTGACCGAGCCGGCGAGTCGGGGCAGCCAGTCGTGAGAGGCGGTTCGGGGCCTCAGTCGGGCCCGGCATCGGCCGGGCAACCACACAGACAGCGGGGAGAAGAACCATGTCCAAGACCTTCGTGATCACCGGAAGCACCCGGGGCATCGGCCGGGGGCTGGCCCGGGAGCTGCTGGCCCGGGGGTGCCGGGTGGCGGTGAGCGGTCGCTCCCCCGCAGCAGTCGAGGACGCGGTGGCCCAGTTGGGGATCGAGTTCGGGATCGAGCAGGTGACCGGGACGGCCTGCGACGTGGCCGACCCGGAGGGGATGCGGGAGCTGTGGCAAGCCGCGGCCGGGGCCTTCGGCCGGGTCGACGCCTGGGTCAACAACGCCGGCGCGAGCGCGGCCCGCAAACCGCTGTGGGAGCAGTCCGACGAAGACCTCCGCCGGGTGGTGGAGTCGAACCTCACCGGCACCCTGTTCGGGCTCAAGGTCCCGGTGGCGGCCATGATCGAACAAGGCGGCGGCCAGGTGTGGATGACCGAGGGCTTCGGCAGCGACGGGGCCACCCAGCCCGGCATGGCCGCCTACGGCGCCACCAAGCGGGCCGTCCGCTACCTGCGCAAAGCCCTGCTGGCCGACACCGCCAACACGCCGGTGAAGGTGGGCACGCTGTCGCCGGGCATCGTGGTGACCGACCTGCTGACCGGCGACTACGACCCCGCCTCCGAGCAATGGGACAAGGCCAAGCGGATCTTCAACATCCTCGGCGACCGGGTGGAGACGGTAACCCCCTGGCTGGCCGAACACCTGCTGGCCGCCGACAAGCCCGGCAGCCGCATCGTATGGCTCACCCGCCGCAAAGCCCTCGCCCGCTTCGCCCTAGCCCCCCTCCGCAAACGCGACCTCTTCACCTAGTCCGGGCCGGCCCGCTGGTAGGCGAGGGTGGCGGCCACCACGTCTTGCAGGGCGACCCCCTGGGACTCGAACAGCACGATGCACGAGCCCGGATCGGGCGGAGCGATCCGGCCCGCGACCACGTCGGCCAGATCGACCAGGCGATCCCAGTCGAAGGCGCCGTCGGCCGCGGCCCCGATCAGATCCCCGGCTTCGGTGCGGGCCCCCTCGGCGCTGTCGCTGACCGCGAAACCGGCCCGCCGCACCGCGGTCGCGTCCACCTCCCGGCGGTCGGCCTTGGTGGAGCCGACCGCGCACACCAGCGCCCCCGCATCCAGCCGGGCCCCGTCGAACACCGGCTCGTAGCTGGCGGTCACCGTCACCACCACCCCGGCGCCGTCCACCGCCTCGTCGGCGCCGGCGGGGCGGGCCGGGACGCCCTGACGGTTGGCCCAGGCGGCCAGGGCCTCGGCCTTGGCCGGGTCGCGGCCCCAGATCCGCAGATCGGCGACGTCCAGCTCTTGGGTCAGGGCCAGCACGTGGGGCTTGGCCTGGGCGCCGGTGCCGAACAGGGCGCAGACCCCGCCGTGGGGCGGCTTGAGGCGCCGGAGGGCCACCGCGGTGGCAGCCGCGGTGCGGGTGGCGGTTAGCCCGGCCCCGTCGAAGGTGGCCAGCAGGCCCCCGTCGGGGCTGAACAGGGCCACCAGGAAGGCGAACCCGCCGGGATGGGTGAGGTACAGCTTGCCCCCGCCCACCCGGTGGCGGGGCCAGGTGGCTGACATGGCGCTGGCCATGAGCGCCTTGTCGCCGGCCCGGACCCGCAGCGTGGTGTCGGCCTCGCCCCGCCCCAGGTCCTTCCAGGCCTGCTCCAGCCAGTCGGTGACGGTGGCCAAGTCGCACAGCTCGGCGATCCGCCGCTCGTCAAAGTGCAGGACTTCGCTCATCGGGTGCCTCTCACAGCTTCTCGGCCAGACGGGGGCGGGCCCGCTGGTTCACCGCGGCGGCGAAGGCCGCGGTGCCGGCCGGCTCGCTGCCGGGCGGGGCCAGATCGTAGGTCCAGGGGCCGGCGCGCAGCACCTCGCTCAGGGCGTCGGAGACGGCGGGGGCCAGGTCGGCCGTTTCGGGGAACCACTCCAGCAGCGACACCAAGGCCATGTAGGCCCCGGAGGGGTTCACCCGCCCGGCCCCGGCGTGGCGGGGCGCGGAGCCGTGGCTGGGCTCGAACAGCCCGACGCAGCGGCCCGTCGCCGGCGGGCCGGGGTTGACGCTGGCCGACCCGACCAGGGCGATGGTCCCGGCCCGGCCCGCGGCCAAGTCGCTGAGGATGTCGCCGAAGATGCCCTCGGTGAGGATCACCGCGTCGCCCACCACGTCGTCGTGGGCCAGCTCGTAGGCCATGCGGTCCACGTAGGTGTGGGCGAGCGGCGCCCCCCGGCGGGCCGCCACCTCGCCGGTGATCCGCCGCCACAGCTTGCTGGTGGCCAGCAGGTTGGCCTTGTCCACCGAGATGACCCGGGAGGCCAGGCCCCGCTCCACCATGTCGCAGGCCAGCTCGGCCAGCTCGGCGATCTGGTCCGGGGTCAGGACCAGCCGGTCGGCGGCGGGCGCCGATCCGTCGCTCTCGGCGTGGGTGTCGGCCGTCCCGTAGGCGCCGCCCAGCAGGTTGCGCAGCACGATCAGCGGCGGCCGGTCGGAGTGCTCGACCCGGCGGACCGGGCGGATGCTGATCCGCAGGTCGAACCGCTCCCGCAGCCCGATGATGGCCTTCTCGGGCCGGTAGTCCTCCAGCGGGACGCCGGGGTGCTCGCCGATGGCCCCCAAGAACAGGGCGTCGGCCGCGTCGCAGGCGGCGACGGTCTCGGGCGGCAGCCCCGTCCCGTGCGCGCCGAAGGCCGATGCCCCCACCGGCCAGGGCCCGGTGAGCTCGACCCGCCCGGCGGCGGCGATGTCGGACAGCAGCTCCAGAGGCCCGGCCGTCACCTCGGCCCCCACCCCGTCCCCCGGCAGCACCGCCACCCGCCTCGCCCCCATCGCGGTCACGGGGTCAGCAGCTCCAGGGCGGAGGTGCGGGCCACCTGCTCCAGGCCGGCGTCGCCCAGGATGGGGTCGAGGCGCTCCACCCAGGACCGGACGCCTTCGGCTATGGGCGGGTAGTCGCGGTGGCCGAGGTCGCTGCCGAACACCAGCAGCTCATGCGGGTAGCCGGCCACCAGGTCCTCGGTGGTCGGCCCGTTGGGGCCGGCCAGCAGGTCGGCCAGCACCCCGATCTCCAGGCAGGCGCCCAGCCCCCGAAAAAGCTCGGCGTGCTCGTCCCGCCAGCCCAGGAAGTTCAGCCCCGGGTGGTTGACCACCAGGCGCTCCACCCCCCGGCGGCGGGCCTCGCCCAGCGTCACCACCGCCTCGTCCATGGACAGATGGCCCGAGGCCAGCACCATCTGATGGCGGGCGGCCTCGTCGAACACCTCCAGCCACTCGGGCCGCACCGCCCCGCCCTCCACCACCGGCACCGTCCGAAACGAGATTCCCCGGTGGGCGGCCAGCTCGGGCTGTTCGCAGGCGGCCACGTGGGTGGGCGAGGAGATGGTGGGCAGCCACACCACCCGGGCCCCGAGCCGGGCGGCCACGGCCACCGCGTCGGGGTTGGCCCCGCCCACCGGCGAGTTGAGCACCACTCCCCCCACCGCTTCATCGCCGAGCAGCTCGGCCCGCTCGGCCGAGGAGCCCTCGTGGGCCTTCAGCACGAAGGTGGCGATCCCGGCGGACCGGGCCGCCTCGAGGGTGTCGGGGTCGTGCGTGTGGCGGGGGGACAGACTCGGCGCCGAATGCACGTGGAAGTCGACCATCCCGTCGATCACCGCCCGGCCGCCGCTCAGGTCGTCTCCGCTGGTCACAGCTCGACCGTCGCTTAGGTCATTCCCACCGGTCGCAGCTCGGCCGTCTCGGAGGCCTGACTCGCCGGTCACAGCTCGGCCGACTCCAGGGCCTCAGCGTCGGACAGCAGTCGGCGGCGCACCTTGCCCACTCCCGAGTCGCGGGGGATCTCCGCCACCCGCACCACCGCCGACGGACGCATGAACGGCGGCAGCTCGGCCACCGCCGAGCGGATCCGCTCCACCGGGAGGGGGGCGGCGGCCGCGGTGTACAGGACGATCTCATCGTCCACCAGCTCGCTGCGGCGGCGCCAGACGGCCAGGTCATCGAGGCCATCGACCGCGGCGAGGCGCTGCTCGACGTAGCCGATGGGCACGAACTCGCCCTTGACCCGGATCGACTCAGCCCGGCGCTCGATGAACACCAGGTTCCCGGCCTCGTCGATCCGGCCCAGGTCGCCGGTGGCGAACCAGCCGTCGGGGTCGAAGGGGCGGTCCAGCTCCGAGCCCCGCCGATAGCCGTCGAACAGGACGCCGTCGGCGGCGCCCCGCACCCGGATCTCGCCCTCGTCGTCCACCCTCCACTCCACGTCGTGGCGGGACCGGCCCCCGTAGCGGGCCGCGCCCTCGGGCAGGCGGTGCGGGTCCCAGGGATCGCCCCGGCGCCAGGCCCAGATGTGGCACAGCCCGCCGGCCTCGGTGGAGCCGTAGGCCGAGAAGCCCAGGGGGATCGAGAAGGTCTCCAGGAACTCCGGGTCGGCGTAGAACATGCGGGTAACCCGGTGGCCGGCCGCGTCGCCCGCCGCGGTGGCCCGCTTGAGGATCTCCACCGGAGGGGCGTGCAGGATCAGCACGGTGGCGCCGCAGTCCTTCACCTCGGGCCAGAACCGCCGGGCCGAGAACCCCTCCATGCCCAGCACGCCGCTGCCGCCGGTCAGGCCGCCCACCACCCCGTAGCCCAGCGGGTTGATGTGGAACATGGGCAACGGGGCCAACACGGTGTCGGCGTCGGACAAGCACATCGAGTCGGCGATGAACCGGCCCAGCCGCAGGTAGTACTCGTGGGTCTGCTGGCAGAACTTGGGCACCCCGGTGGTGCCCGAGGTGTGCATGTATCCGGCCACATCTAGGTGGTCGCGGCCCAGGCCGGGCAGCGGGTCGGGGACGGGGCCGCTCACCGCCCGACCGCCGGCGGCCAGCTCGCCCTCGTCAAGGCGGGCGCCGTCGAGGTGGACGGCCGAGGGCGCGGCGCCCGGCGACGGGTCGAGGCCGATCCACAGCACCGCGTCGGGCTCCAGCCGGGCCAGCATCTCGGCGATCAGGTCGGGGGGGTAGGCCGGGTTTATCAGAGCGGCCTCGGCCCCGGCCAGCACCAGCCCCAGCCAGCCGGTCAGAAAGCTGTTGGAGGTGGCGCCCACCACGGCCACCCGGCTGCCGGCGCCCACCCCGGCCGCCCCCAGGGCCCCGACCGCGGCGGCGGCCCGGTCGGCGGCCTGACCGAGGGTGAGGCCGGACCCGGCCATGCCGAAAGCGGCGCCGGGCTGCCGCTCGACCCGGTCCAAAACGAGCTGGGCCAGGTTCCTCACACCGAGCGACCCTCGCGGGGCTCGGCGAGGCGGGCCGAACCCTCCTCCCGATCGGCCAGGCGATCTCCCCCCACCGGGTTTTCTGAGCAGAAATTGGCGCTATGGCGACAATTTCTGCTCAGAAAAACAGGAAGGAGGCCCGAGGGCCGGGGCGGTCCGGACCGGGGCGGTCCGGGCCGGGGGCGGTCTGAGAGCCGGGGGATCAAGCCAGGCCCTCGCAGGTCTCGGAGCGCAGCACCCGGCGGGCGACGTAGTTGCGCAGCACCTCCAGGGACCCTCCGGCCACCCGCAGCACCTTCATGTCGTGCAGGAGCTGCCCGTAGTCGGTGTCGGTGTAGAGGCCGTGCCCGCCGGTGAGGGCGAAGGCCTCGTTGACGGAGTGCTCGGAGGCGTCGATGGCCATCTTCTTGGCCAGCGAGGTGGCCAGAGCCACGTCGGCGCCGGCGGCGTGGAGGTTGGCGGCCCGGTCCCGGGCCAGCGAGGCCCCGTAAAGCTCGCCGTAGCAGTCGGCCACCGTCCACTGGATGCCCTGGAAGTCGGTGACCATCGACTCGCCGACCTGCCGGCTCCGCCCGTAGGCGATGGCGTCGGCCAGGGCCCGGCGGCCGAACCCGATCAGCTCGGACGCGTTGCCCAGCCGGCTCATGTTGAAGGTGGAGAAGAAGGTGTCCATGCCCCGGCCCGGCTCGCCCAGCACCGCCGAGGCGGGCACCCGCACGTCGGTGAGCACCACGTCGGCGGTGGGGATCAGCCGCAGGCCGATGGGGTCAGTGGGCCGGGTGGCCACGCCGGGAAGGTCGGTGTCCACCAAGAAGGCGGTGATGCCCTCGGGGGCGATGGCGTACACCAGGGTCACATGGCTCTGGTGCCCCAGGTTGACGTGGGTCTTGGCCCCGTTGAGGACCCAGTCGTCGCCGTCTCGGCGGGCGGTGGACTCCATGAGCTTCATCGACGACCCGACGCCGGGCTCGGAGATCGACTCCGAGAAGATCAGCGTGCCCCGGGCCATCCCCGGCAGATAGCGGGCCCGCTGCTCGGGGGTGCCCCAGTCGATCAGCCAGCGCTGGCCCTGGATGGAGATCTGGGGCGAGACCAGCCCGCACCGGCCCACCTCCTCCTCGATGAGGCAGTACTCGGCCACCCCCAGGCCGCTGCCGCCCTCGTCGACGGGGGTGAACGGGCCGACCCAGCCGCGGCGGCCCATCTCGGCGTACAGCTCGGCCGGGAAGCGGGCGGCCCGCTGACAGTCCCGCAGCTCGTCCCGATGCTCGGCCGCGAAGGCCGACATGGCCTCCACGGCGGCGCCGGCCCAGCCCTCGTCGGCGAACTTCAGCTCGAGGTACACGAACCAGCCTCCCCGTCTAGGACGCCCCCGGACGAACCGGCCGCCTCGGGGCCGGCGGGCCGCTCGGACGAACCAGCCCCCGCCTCTCCGTCGGTGGCCCGGGCCGCCCCGCCCGCCCGGGGGTCGCTGCCCAGCTCGACACCGCCGTCGGCCAGGCCGACCGCGGCCTGCAGGCCGCCGCCCACGTTGTCGGGCCGCTTCACCTGGTAACCGGCCACCCGGGCGTCGTCGCGCCACTCGACGCCGGGCTCGGCGAAGGCGTACCAGGGCTTGCCGATCCCGTGCGGGACACCGAACCGGTCACCCTCGGGGCACACGAACCAGCGGGGCCCCGACACGATCGCCGCGGCAGGCTCGTCCCGGCGGAACCGCTGGACAGCCTGGGCCAGCCACTGCACTTGCCGGTCGCCGCCAGAAGTGGCCAGGGTCATCCACCGGGACCGGCCCGGACCGCGGCGGCGCACATGGGCGGCGCTGAGGGTGTGGGGCAGAATCTCGCCCCGGCGGGGATGGACGGCGGGCAGGTCGGGCCGATTCGACCGCGACGCGCCGACCCGGTTGGACAGGGCGATGCCGGTGTCGCCCGCCACCCAGCCCGAGCCGAACTGGACGCCGGCCAGGCTGTGGACCACGGCGACCGACAGGCCGTCGCCGTCGACCGCGGTGGTCACCGTGGTGCCGGCCGAGCCCTGGACGCAAAGGGCGGTCAGGCGCTGCTCAATCAGCGGGGCCTGGACGACGGCGAAGTCCCGGCCGGCCGGATCGGCCTGCGGGCTCACCGCCGCCGCCAGCGCCGAGGTGATGGGGGCGTAGCTGGGCGGCGGCGACGCCCACACCTCGATGTCGTCGAGTTGGCAGTGAACGGCGGGGGCGACGACTGCCTCCACCGCGTGCAGGTCCTCCCGGCGGAGCCAGGCCCCGTCGGCCACGGCGGCGGCGCCCACCCGGTCGCCCAGCTCGCCGCAGTAGAGGGCGTCGGCGCCTCCAGCCGCCAGCTCGGCCAGGCTCTCGGCCAGGGCGGCCAGGCGGATGGTCTGGCCGGGCCGGGGCGGCTCGGGCGATCCGAGCATCCGAACCAGGGCTTCGTCGAAGCCCTTGGCCGCCACCAGGGTGTAGACCTCGCCCATCCGGGGGGTGGTCTCGTGACCCTCGGCCGCGGCCAGCCCGGCGGCGAACAGGTCGGGCCAGCTCAGGCGGCCGCAGGCCCACCACACCGCCTCGGCTCCCCGCAGCGCGCCCGGCACGGCCGAGGATTTGGGCCCCCGGTCGGTGAGCGGCGCAGCCGGGTCGATAGCCCCCGGCACTCGGGACCACCCCCCGTAGGCGGTGACGGCGGTGACGGCGGCGCCGTCGGCGTCGGCCACCAGGGCCAGCAGCTCGCCGCCCGGCCCGCACTGCGGAGCGTTGACCACCCACTGGGTGAAGGCGGCGGCCAGGGCCGCGTCCACTGCGCTGCCACCGGCGGCCAGGGCCTCCATCCCGGCCTCGGCCGCCAGCGGGTGACCGCTGGCCACCCCGGCCGCGCCGACGGCCACCTCGCCAGCCGGAAAGGCTCTCACCGCCGCGGCGCCGACACCGGGGCCTGCCGTCGTCACCGCCTCGGCGTCCGTGTCTCGGCCGCGGCCATCACCGCCTCGGCCGCCCGCGCACCGGCCGCGGCCCTCATCGCCTCGGCGTCGCGTGTTTCGGCCGCGGCCATCATCGCCTCGACCGTCCGCGCACCGGCCGCGGCCGTCATCGCGATGCCTGCATCCGGGTCAACACCGGGAGGGCGGCGGTCAGGTCGTCGAAGCTCAGGGCCCGGTTCTCCAGCGCGGCCTGGGCGGCCGCCTCGCCGACCATCATCACCAGGTCGGCCGCGCTCCAGCCCCGGGTGGCCTCGGCCAGCTCGGCCACCAGATCGGGCTCAAGGCCCAGACCGCCGTCGGCGGCCAGCATCGACACCAGCTCGGCCCGGCGGCGCTCGTCGGGGTCGGGCACCTCCAAGTGGACCCCGAGCCGGCCCGAGCGCAGCACGGCCGGGTCGATCAGCTCGGGCCGGTTGGACACCCCAACCACGAACACCCGCCCGGCCGCCATGGCGTCGTCCAGCGCGGCCAGCAGGGCCGACACCACCCGCTCGTCGGTCCGCTCGCTGCTGTCGGTGGCCCGCACCGGGGCCAGGGCGTCGAGATGGTCGAGCATCACCAGCGACGGCCGGGCCTCGGCCGCCCGCCGGAACAGGGTCCTGACCGCCTCCTCGGACTCGCCCAGCCACTGGTTGTAGACCTTGCTGCCCTCGATGGCCACGAAGTTCACCCCCAGCTCAGCGGCCAGCGCGTGGACCAAAACGCTCTTGCCCGACCCGGGCGGCCCGTACACCAGCACCCCCTGGACCGAACCGCCAGCATCGGGCTCAGCGTCAGCCCCGTCCCCAGATGGACCGACGGCCTCAGCGCCGGCCCCGGCCCCGGCCGGATCGGCACCAGCACCGTCAGCCCCGGCACCGGCGGCATCGACCCCGTCCACCGCCCGGCGGCCCAGCTCGGCCAAGCGGGCCTTGACGTCGGCCAGCCCGGCGATGCGGTCCCAGGCCACCCGCTCGGTGCGGGTCACCACGTCGCGCAGCACGCTGGGCCGCACGGTGCGCAGGGCCGACTCGAAGTCCTCGGCCTCCACGGAGAGATCCACGTCGGCCAGCGAGTCGGCCAGCTCGAATCCCTCCCGGCCCCGGGCCAGGCGGTCGGCCGCCTCCAGCCCGGCCGAGCGGGCCAGGTGCATCAGGTCGGCGCCCACGAACCCGCCGGTGGAGGCGGCCACGTCGTCGATGGCGGCGCCGGCCGCCGCGCTCAGGGGCATCTCCCGGGTGTGGATGGACAGGATCTCGGCCCGGGCCGCCTCGCCGGGCGGCCCCACGAAGATCTCCTCCTCGAACCGGCCGGGCCGGCGGAAGGCGGGGTCGATGGCCTGGATGCGGTTGGTGGTGGCCATCAGGATCAGGCCGTCCACCTCCTCCAGCCCGTCCATCAGGGTGAGCAACTGGCTGGCCGCCCGCACGTCGCTCTGGGAGGCCAGGCGCTCCCGGTGGGTGGAGATCACGTCGAACTCGTCGAGCATCACCAGCGCCGGGGCGTGGGCCAGGGCCCGGGAGAACAGCAGGCGCAGGTTGGCCTCGGTCTCGCCCTGGACGCTGCCCACCAGCTCGGTGGCCGACATACGGTAGGAGGTGACCCCCAGCTCGTGGCCCAGGGCCTTGCAGATCAGGGTCTTGCCGGTGCCGGGCGGGCCGTGGAGCAGCACCCCCTTGGGAGGGCGCACCCCGAGCCGGCGGTAGAAGCCGGGCCGCAGCAGGGGCAGCTCCACCAGCTCCCGCAGCCGGCGGACGATGGCGTCGGCGCCACCCACATCGGCCAGGGTGATGACCCGCTCGGAGACGCTCACGTCGGCCCGGTGCATCTCCACTTCGGTGTCGTCGGCCATGCGGGACACCGGCGGGTCGGCCAAGTCGATGCGCACAAGCATCCCGGCCCCGCCGGGGTGGATCTCGGCCAGCACCCGGTTGCCGGGGTACAGCGGGGTGCCGTCGTCGCGCAGCCGCTCCAGGAGCCGCTGCTGGAGGTTGAAGGTGAGGTTGTAGGGGGGCGTGATCCGCACCGATGAGGCCGCCGGCAGGTCGCCCGCCGCCTCCAGGGTCACGCTCTGGCCGGGGCGGACCCCGAGCTGGGGCCACAGCATCCGGCCCAGCCGAACCAGCCGGGCGTCGGCGGCGGCGTGGGCCCTCGCCCGGGCCCAGGCCTCGTGGTCGGGGGTGCGCAGGGCGACGGCGGCGCCGGGGGCGATCCCCAGCCGGTCCATCACCGCGGCGGCCAGGCTGGCCTCCGACGAGCCCAGCTCCACCCCCGGGGCGGGCCGGGCGGCCAGGGCTTCGCCGGCCGCAGCGGGGGGCCTGGCCGGAACCTCGCCAGCCGCAGCCGGGGCGGGGGCGGGCGGGTCGGCGGCCGGCGCCCCGGATACCGCAGCCATGGGGCGATTCAGCTCTCCGGGTTGGCGGCTCGCCACTCGGGGCAGGGTTCGAGGATCTCCATGGCCACCCCGCCCTCGGCGCTGATGGCCGAGTCGAGGTTGGCCCAGCTCACCAGCATCCGGACGGCGCCCACCCCGGTGTTGAAGTGCTGATAGGTCACCCCGGACTCCCTGATGGGGATGACGATGGCGTCGCCGTCCTCCCATTCGTGGGAGTGGCCGTCGAGCACGGTGTGGCCCCGGCCGGCCAGCACGAAGTGCAGGATGCCGCCCTGGCAGTAGAGCTTGCCGCTGTTGGAGCCCTGGGGGATCTCCAGCTCGTGGAAGTAGAGAGCCCGGGTGCTGGGCGTCTCCAGGCCGGGGTGCAGGTACCACCGCATGGTGCCCATGCGGTTGAGCTCGGGCTCGCACTCCTCGCGGCCGATGAGGTTCTTGGCCTTGATGCGGCGGTCCCGCTCGGCCCGGGCCTCCTCGAAGGTGAGGTCGTACAGGGTCTGCTCAGCCACCGGCGCTCCCCGCCCGCTCGCCGATGATCCGGGTGACGGCGGCGATGGGGTCCTCCTCGGCGCCGTCGGCCCCGTCAGCGCCGTCGCCGCCGTCGTAGCCGGTGTCTTTGGCCGCCATCTCCCGCCAGTTGGACTGCTCCTTCACCTGGGCCAGCATCGAGCCGGTCTGGAACAGGAACGGGATGTAGATGAAGGCGATCCACTGCGAGCTCTGGTTGTCGTCGTAGTTGAAGTGCTGGTGCTCGACCCCGCCGGGCTTGACCGGCAGGATGAGCAGGTCGCCGGGCTTCCAGTGGTACTCGACCCCGTCGAAGACGCTGTAGCCCGCGCCCCGGGTGACGTAGATCACCAGCCCGCCCTGGTGGGTGTGGGCCCCGGACTCGGTCTGGATGTCCTTTTGGAACAGCATCCAGTCCTGCACGGCCCGGTTCTCGGCCTTCATGTGCAGGAAGTACTTGCTGCGGCCCTGGCGGGACTGCTGCCAGGGCAGGTCCTTGCCCTTGATCACCACCTGGCCGTTGTTGGCCAGGTCCCGGCGTTCCTTGAAGGTGGAGAAGAACACCTCGTAGGGGTGCCGGTCCTCCTCGGTGCGGTCCCGCTCCCGGAGCCGCACTTGCTCCCGTTCAACCATTCGTCGTCCGTCCTCGCTCTCGTTGGTTTGGTTCGGTTCGGTCTCGTTCGGTTCGGTCTCGTTCGGCGGCGGCGCCCGGCATCCCCGAGGCCCCGGCGGCGCCGGTCTCGTTCGGCGGTCAGCTCATCCGCAGGAAGCGGGAGGCGTTGCCCGAGAACAGCTTCTCCCGCTGGCCTTGGTCGGGGATGTCCCAGGCCAGGGCCACGCCCGGGGAGTCGGGGAAGCGGCACTGGGCGTGGGGGAAATCGGACTGGTACATGAGCACCTCGTCGCCGAGCACGTTGGTGACGTGGTCGAAGATCTTCTCGCCCTCGTAGAACTCGATGCCGCAGAACACGTGGCCGGCCCGGGCGTAGTCGGAGGGGGCCATGGCCAGGGCCGGGCCCTTGCTCTTGAGGTGCTTGGACTGGCCGTCGAGGCGCAGCAGCCACTCCGGGAGCCAGCCGCACCCGGTCTCGGAGAACCCGACCCGCAGGTTGGGGTAGCGGTCGAACACCCCGCTGAGCAGCAGGTAGGCCAGGCGGAGCTGGGCCCCCCAGGGGTGGGCGGCGGTGCGGGCCACCACGATGTTGTCCCACACGTCGCGGTAGCCGGGGAAGTAGGGCGGCTCGTAGAAGAAGGAGTGGTGCAGCAGGGGCAGGTCGGCGTCGGCCATGGCCGCCCAGATGGGCTCCAGGTCGGGGTCGTCGATGGGCATGCCCTCGGCCAGCGACAGCATCACCCCCGACACCGCCGGGCCGTCGGCGTTGGCCGCAATGTGGCGGGCCGACCACTCCACGTCGCAGCCGGTGACCAGCAGCAGGCTCTTGAGCCGGTCGGGGGCGGCCGAGCTGAAGTCGGTCATGTAGCGGGCGTAGGCCTCGTACAGGCCGACGGCCACATCGGTGGGGCAGACAGTGACCGACTGGGGCCAGGTGCCGGGGATGAGCAGGTGGACGTCGACCCCCTCGCGGTCCATGTCGGCCAAGCGCCCCGCCGCGTTGTCGTGGCCGACCCCGGCGGTGGGCGAGTCCTCGGTGATGACCAGGCCCCGGATCTTGCCCTCCAGGGCGGCCCGGCCCCCGGCCCCCAGCTCCTCGTCGAGCAGGGATTTCTCGCCGATCTCCCGCAGGTAGCCCCGGGGCTCGATGCTCAGGTTGGTCCAGGGGCCGTCGGGGTCGCCGTAGGTGAGGGGCAGCTCCACCTTGCGCTCGTAGCGGGCCAGCTCGTCGTCCCAGCGGTCGAGCAGCCTGGAGTCGGCGTAGCGCTTCAGCACCTCCACCGACGGCCAAACATGGGTATCGGTGTCGATGACCGTCATCTGATCGCGCACACTCGCTCCTTACTTGATGGACTCGACGCACCGGACTCGCTGGCCCGGCCTCGGGCATTCTGTATACCGTTTCACCGGTCGGCGGGCAATTCCGGCGGGTGGAGGTAGCCATGTTTGTATCAAACACTCAAGGTCTGGCAAGGTCCATGGGCAAGGCGCTTAAGCAGAAAGGGCTTCACGCCAAACACCCAAAGAGCGGCCAGAAGCGGATCCCTCAGAGAGGCTTCACCTGTCATGAGGACTATCGGCACGGTTCCCGAAAAGGCGTCCAAACAATTCAGGTGCGATTTAGAGCCGTACCAAATCTTGATGAAGTAGCCGACCTCATCCCGGAACTCCAGTCTCTGATCAAGTCGAAGGGTGGTGTCGTCCCCGACGGCCAGGACGACCACCTGATCCAACTCGAAAACGGTGATTTCATCGCTAATTTCATGCCTGGCTATGCTCTTCCAATCCTAGACTTAGGTTCCAACTTCAAACGCGAGGTGTTCGAGCGCATCGACGCTGACCGGGAGCTGCTGGCCGAGACGTGCCTGGAGTTGGGCAACACCTACGGGCCGTGCGGGCACGAGCAGCCGGTGGCCGACGCGGTGAGCGCCTGGTACGAGCGCCACGGGGTGCCGGCCTGCCAGCAGTCGATCCTGGCCGACCGCTCCAACGTGGTGGCCACCCTGGCCGGGACCGAGGGCGGCCGCAGCCTGATCTTCAACGCCCACCTCGACACCGAGATAAGCGGGCCCGACCACGACAACCTCATGGAGTCCGACGACCCCAACCGGGTGGGGGCCTGGCGGGAGGGCGACCGGATCTTCGGCCACACCGTGCTCAACGACCGGGGCTGCATGTCGGTGTTCATGGTGGTGGCCAAGGCGCTGCGCTCCGCCGGGGCGGCGCTGGCCGGCGACGTGATCTTCACCTCGGTGGCGGGCGAGACCGGCATGGCCCCGGTGGACGAGTACCGGGGCCTGAGCTACGAGGGCAAGGGCTTCGGCACTCGCCATCTGGTGGACCACGGGGTGCGGGCCGACTACGCCCTCGTGGCCGAGACCACGGCCTGGTCGATGTCGTGGATCGAGTGCGGCGCGGTGTATCTGAAGATCACCCTGCGGGGCCGCAACATGTACACGCCCCGGCTGATCCGGGCACCCGAGCTGGCCGACCATCCCAACGCCATCGTCAAGGGGGCGGCGGTGGCCACCGCCCTGGAGGCGTGGGGCATCGACTACGAGGAGCGCAACTCCTATGTGTCCGAGCTGGGGGAGGTGCGGCCCAAGGCCCAGGTGGGCGCCATCCGGGGCGGGGTGCCGTACCGGCCCAACCGGTCCTCCCCGGTGTGCAAGCTGTACATGGACGTGCGCACCCCGCCCGGCGCCTCCCAGGACGCGGTGATCGCCGAGGTTCGGGAGGTGGCCCGCTCGGTGGACCCGGCCGCCGAGGTGGAGTGCTACATGGCCAAGGCGGGCCTGCAGGGCACCGGGGTGGAGCCGCTGGCCACCTCGGTGGAGGGGGCCTACGGCGAAGTGGTGGGGGGCCGCACCCCGCCCCCGCAGGTGGCCCACACCTCCATGTGGCGCGACACCAACGTGTTCAACGCGGTGGGCATCCCCTCGCTCACCTTCGGCCCGCCCCGGGGCTCGGCCGCCGTGCAGGGAACCGGCCACTTCGAGCTGGACGACCTGGTGGCCGCGGCCAAGGTCTACGCCGCGGTGGCCATCGACCTCTGCGCCTAAGCTGTAGCTGTGCCCGGCCGGCGGGTCCTGTCACCCGCCGGCCTGCCGGTTTTCTGAGCAAAAACGGTCGCTATACGGCACATTTCTGCTCAGAAAAACCAGAGGGGAGGGACAAAGAGGTTGAAGAAGGCCAGGAGGCGGGAAGTAACCGGGGCTATTGACGGAGACCTGCACTCGGTGGCCGTGGGCGACGACGGGCCGCCCATGCTGTTCCTGCACCCCAACCCGCTGGACTGGTCGTGCTGGCTGTACCAGATGGCCCATTTCTCCACCTGGTACCGAACCGTGGCGGTGGACCTGCCCGGTTACGGCCGATCGCCCGCGGCCGGGCCCGGTCTCACCATGGCCGACGTGGCCGACGCCTGCTGGGCTGCGCTCGACCACCGCGTGGGGCCAGAGGCCGAGGCGGTGCCGGCCGTCGTCGTGGGCTGCTCGGTGGGTGCCTGGACCGCGGTCCACATGGCCCGAGTCCGCCCCGGCCGGGTGTCGGCGCTGGTGCTGTCGGGGGTGGGGTACACGCCCGGCAAGGAGTTCGCCCCCAAGCGGATCGCCGGCTACTCATCGGACGGTCTGGCTTACAGGCAGACCCACGCCTACGAGGTGGTGAGTGAGGCTTTCGGCACCACCGAGCGGGGCCGCTACCTGATCGAGGCGATCCTGGAGCGAAACGACACCGCCGACGTGTCCACCATCATCGAGCTGTTCCGAGCCCTGGGAGAGCCGGACTCCGATGACTTCTGGACCGGCCTGAGCGCGCCGACCCTGATAGTCACCGGCAGCCTCGACAACGCCCACCGCCGAGCCCTGGAACTGCGGCACCACATCCCCGACGTGGAGATCGTCACCATCGAAGGCGCCGGCCACACCTGCGCCCTAGAGCAGCCCTGGCACTTCGACAAAGCCATGATCGACTTCCTCCACAGCCGCAATCTCTTCCCCCAAACCAGACTCCAATAAATATAGATCAAGGACGCTTGAAGATGTCATGACTTCCGCAACGCCGCCATTCGACATGTCGGCGACCCTTTATAACTTCGTCGCCCCACGAGAAAGTTGCTCTTCCATCATTGGCCCAAGTCATTTCAAATACGCCACGCAAACCTTGCACTTTGCGTACTCGCAAACTTGAACGAAAAGATTTGCGCTGGCCTGCTTCTATAGCTAGTAAATCTGCTATGAAGTTCTCAAGCGCTGCCAAAAAGCGATCGCGCTGTGATTTAGTCAGCTTATTGAAATCGCGGATAAAGATGCCAGCTTCAGCGTGTGTAGGCACACTATCCGTTAGGTGCGGGCTCTTAAGGCTGCTAGGAACTCTTCTGAACTTTCATAGAAGGTGAATCTGCCTGCGGCAAAATCTCCATCGGGATCTGGAGCAGGATCGTCCTCATTTCCGTCTATATAATCTTCCACGTCGGCATCTGCCTGATATCGGCTCCGATTGCCAAACGCCGGTGCGGATGACGTCGGAATCGCCGATTTCTGCTCTTCAGCGATGGCGGAGTCGGCTTCGGGTTCAGTCATGCGCCCGAGTGTACACCCCAACCGAGAGCACCGCCTAGCGAAGACCAGCGGACCGGCCAGCCCAACCCTGAAGGGCTCGGACTAGGAATGAGGCCATCTGGGCTCGGGGGACGGGATCGTCGGGGCAGTAGAGCAGAGGGGCGGTCGAGCAGCCACGGGTGACGCCGGCCGCGAGGACGGCCTCCACTTCGGCCGCGTGGGGAGCGCTGGCGGCAACGTCGGCGAAAGTCCCGGCCGGGGTGGCGGCGGGCGAAATGTGCGGGAAGGCCCTGGTGAGGAGCACGGCCATGTCACGGCGGGTGAGGGGTTCGAGGGGCCGAAAAGTCCCGTCCGGGTGAGGCTCCACCACCCCGAGGTCGGCCAGCCGCTCGACGTAGGGCCGGTACCAGGCGCCGTCGGGCACGTCGGTGAAACGACCGGCAGCGGGGTCGGAGCTGGCTCCTTCGCCCAGGGCGCGGGCCAAGAAGGCCATCATCTGGGCTCGGGTGACCATCCGATCGGGGCAGAACCGGTCGGGCCGGGTCGGGCTGCAGCCCACGGTGATGCCCAAGGCGGCGATGGTCTCGATGTTCACTTCGTGGACGCTGGCCTCGTCGTCGGAGAACCGGCCCGAGAAGGCTCGCACCGCGGCGTCGCTTACCCGAACCGTGAAGTTGTCGCCGACTCTTTCCAGTACTTCAACGGTCGCGGTTCCGACTTTGAAAGAGTCGCCAACCGAATGCACATGCCCCGCGGCGTTGCGGTCGAGTTCGCCCTCGACGGGAGGGCCGTCAAATCGGGTAGGAGGAAACGGCTGAGTCCTGCGATCATTGGCCCAACATGCATTCCTTCGGGTAGGACTTGGACAACCTCGCTGATCTACTCGGTAGACTTCAACTCCCTGCTTGACGATGCCGGAGTCGTACTCGCGGGCCACCCGAGCTTCCAGTGTGGTCATCACCCCGACTTGTGGGCTAGCTAGAACCAGCATCTGAACGCCGCCTGCTCCGGTGGGACGCAACTCGTAGGTATGAGTCTTACTGGTAGGATGGACGGCGACGTTGACCGGATCCAACCAGCCAGCCGCGTAACGATTGACGGCAATGGTACCCGTATCAAGTCCCGATGCGCCGCTCATTATATCCATCGGGTTGTCATACTCGAACGGTCCGGCGTCCGTCGGCGCGAGGCCGCCATAAGAATGAGGGAACCCCAAGGCATGTCCGATCTCATGAACAATCAACCCCGACATTCCCGGGCCAGCAGTTACAACAGTCTTCGCCTCCTGAAGCTCCCCCACCGTGATACCGATATAATCTTCGATATCTTGTATAACCAAAACCCGGTTGTCGGACGGTGTCGCGACACGCTCTGTTGTCACTGTTTCTAGACACCCCGGCCCGTCGGTGCCTTTGATCTTACCGGCATAACGGAACCGAGGCCGATAACGGTCATTTGACAGCCATCGGAAGTACGGTGTGACTTCCCGATTGAGCGACACCACTGTATTGTTCAAACCCAAATCCAGCCGTCCGTTAGGAGTGTCGCACAGCCAGACATCCCAGACCTCGTCGCTAAGCGTGAAATCCCGATGCGCTTCGGCATAGGCGATAAGACCCAGCGTATCTGACTGGTAGGGATCGAACCGGCTCAACTCAAGCGGAAGACGCCCTTCAAGGCGATTCCCGACATAAACGTTGAACTCAACGAGTTTCATGAGTCGACTAAGCTCACTGGGAACCGGCCCGGAAAGGTCATTGTTGTTCAGATGAAGCATAGTCAGGTTGGTCAGCCGACCCAACTCATCGGGAATGTCCCCGGACAGATTGTTGTCGTCCAGGCCCAGCCAAGACAGGTTGGACAGCTTGCTCAATCCGCCGGGAATGGCACCAGAGAGATTGTTATATGCCAGGTCCAGGCTGATGAGGTTGGTCAGCCGACCCAGCTCACCGGAGATGCGACCGGACAATCCGCTGTGGGGCAGATTCAAATTGGTTACTCGCTCTGGCGCGGCGCTGACCGCCACGCCTCGCCAGGATGAGAGAGCAGTGTTTAGTCCCCATTGTCCGGATCCGACATCGTCCAGTTCGCCCCGGTCGTCTAGCTGGAGGTAGAAGTCCCACAGGGCCTGGCAGTCCGCCCGCAAAGCGTCCTGACCGGCTGGCACCACCGTCTCGGAATGGCACGGCGATTCGGTCTGGGCCGAGACGGGTCCGGCCCATAGAAACAAGACTGCGGAAGCGGCGGCGAGCGCCGCCCTCCCGACAGTCATCTCGCCTCAGTCGAAGAAAGCGCCGGGGATGGGAATCGGGGGCTCGTAGTTGTTGGCGGCGGAGCGGGCCTCGATGCGCTCGCCGTCGGGGCCGACCCGCTCGTAGCTGTCAGCCCGGCTGGCCGCCCCCACCCGCAGCATCACCAGCGGCTCGTCGCCGGAACTCTCGAAGCAGTACAGCGCGCCGGCCGGGACCAGCACCCCCTCGTGGCGGCCGAGGACCATCTCTTCGCCGGTCTCGTTGCGATAGGTCGCCTCACCCTGCAAGATCACGAACGTGTGGTCTTCGAGAGGATGGGCGTGAAGGGCGTTCTCGCCGCCGGACGCGTAGCACTTGACCGCTACGGTCAGACCGTCGGCCTCGGCCAGGTACTCGTGCGACCGGCCCGACTCCAGCAGAGGAGTCCTGAGTCGGAACGGGATCAGAGCCGGGCCCACCCGGCCAGGCTACCCGCCGGCCCCGACCTGAAACCCGGCTCCCGCCCCAACTCCAGCCCCGGCCCCTGCACCGGCCGACGCCATGGCTAGGGCCGAGACCGTTGACGCGGTGATAATCGGCGCGGGCATGGCCGGCGCATCGGCGGCCTGGCATCTGGCCGAGCACGCCACCGTCGCCATCGTTGAGCAGGAGGACCAGCCCGGCGTCCATGCCACCGGACGATCGGCCGCCCTGTTCACCGAGACTTTCGGCCCGCGGCCGGTGCGGGCTCTGGTGTCGGCCGGCCGGGACTTCCTGTCGTCGCCCCCGCCCGGCTTCGCCGACGGGCCGCTGCTGTCGGACCGGGGGGTGCTGTGGACAGCCCGCCCCGAGGATGAAGGGCTGCTCGACGACAAGGAGCGGGACGCGGCCGAATCCGGCGTCGAGGCAACCCGGCTCGACGCCGGGCGATGCCGCCAGTTGGTGAGCGTGCTGAGAGCCGACCGGATAGCCGCGGGCCTGCACGAGCCCGGCGCCATGACCATCGACGTGGACGCTCTTCTGCAGGGCTACCTGCGGGGAAGCCGGGAACGGGGCACCGTCCTGCACCTCGGCGCCGGGGTGGACGGCATCGAACAGCGCCGGGGCCGGTGGCGGGTGGCGGCCGGGGATCGGCGCTGGGACTGCGAAGTGGTGGTGAACGCGGCCGGGGCCTGGTGCGACCGGGTGGCGGCCCTGGCCGGGGCAGCCCCACTGGGCCTGCAGCCGCTGCGGCGGTCGGTGTTCGTGTTCCCGCCCCCGCCGGGGCTCGACATCGCGGCCTGGCCCCTGGTGTCGGACATAGCCAGTCGGTTCTACTTCGAGCCCTCCGGCGGGCTGATCCTGGCCTCGCCCGCCGACGAGACCCCCGACGAGCCCGGCGACGCCCGCCCCGAGGAAATCGACATCGCCAGGGGGGTGAGCGAGATCGAAGAGGCCACCGAGCTGCGGGTGCGGGGGGTGCGCCGGACCTGGGCCGGGCTGCGGACCTTCGCCCCCGACGGCGTGACCGTGGCCGGGTTCGACCCGGACTGCCCCGGCTTCTTCTGGCTAGCCGGCCAAGGCGGCTACGGCATCAAGACGGCTCCGGCCCTGGGCCAGCTCACCGCGGCGTTGGTGACCGGGCAAACCCCTCCGCCCGAGCCGACACCGGGCCGAGGCCCAATCGACCCAAACGAACTCGGCGTACAGAGGCTCCGATCAAGCGCCGATTGACCATCCGCGCCCAACGCGGATACGGTGTGCCCGTGGCTCCTCCACTCCCCAGATTCCGAACTATACCAAATACACCACAATATACTTTTGCCTGGTAGAATGGCCTTTATGGAAACCGCCGCCAACCCTTTCACCCCGTCGTTCGGCAGTCGCCCGCCGTTCTTGGTGGGGCGTGGCGGGACCCTAAGCGAGATCCAGAGGGCGTTGCAAACAGGTCCGAGGCACCCCGGGTTCGCCTCGCTGCTGCTGGGCCCTAGAGGCACGGGCAAGACCACACTGCTGCTGGAAGCCTGCGACCAGGCCGAGGCGGCGGGGTGGGTCGCCTGCAAAGCAGATGCGTTAGTCCCGAACGCCGACGTGCCCTTGCATCAAGCACTGCTGGACGTGACGCTGGATCAAATCGACACTTTGCGCCCCGCCGACAAGCGCGCCGTCACCGGGCTCCAAGCCGGGCCGCTGTCGGCATCTTGGAACAACCTGCCCGCGCCGCAACGATCCAGCAGGCGACTGCAACGGGCGCTCGGGGAACTGGCCAATTTGGTGACTGAGCAAGGCGGCGCCGGGGTGCTGGCCGCCGTCGATGAGTTCCACAACCTGCGGGCTCAGGACGCGAGCGTCATAGCGTCGGCCATCCAGCAGTTGGCCAAAGATCAAGACAAGCCGGTGGCGCTGCTGGGGGCGGGCTTGGCCCATGTGGAGCACACGCTCTTGCCGCACAAAGGTTTCACCTTCTTCCAACGGTGCAAGCGTCACCGTATACTGAATTTGAGCCTCTTGGAGGCCAAAGAGGCGATCTTAGTGCCGCTGGACGACGGTGGCATGAGACTCAGAGACGACTTGTTGTGCCGAGCCGCGGTGGCCACCAACGGGCACCCATACGCGATTCAGTCGTTCGGGTTCCATCTCTGGGAGGCGGCGCATCAGAGCACGGCGATAGACACCGCCGATGTGGATGAAGCCATCGAGCGAATGGACGGTGACATGACCGCCAACGTCTTGGTCCCGATCTGGGATCGGCTCACCCCCAAGTCCCGCGACTTCCTAGCGGCTATGTCCGCCGACGACGGCCCATCCCGGGTCGCCGACGTGGCCGCCCGGTTAGGGGCCACCCCCAATCTGGTCAACAACTACCGGCGACGGCTCATCGACGAGGGGGTCATCTCAGCCGCCGGGTACGGACTGGTTGACTTCGCCAACGACCGGATCAGAGAAGCGGCCAGAGAACATCAGGCAGAGTTGGACGCTTTCAGAACAGGCTCGAAGTAGCAGACCGCCACGCATTGGAGGCTCGATCCGACGGAAGCGACGGCCTCGAATCAGTCGGGGCCGCGGCGGGCGGGGAACTCGACTCGGATGCGGCCGTCGGCCACCTCCAGGTTGTAGCGGGGCTGGTAGCGGTCGCGGGCGGCGCAGTAGCCGGTGGTGACCTCGTAGGCCCACTGGTGGCCGGCGCACACCAGCCGGGTCCCGAGCATCACTCCCTCATTCAGCTTGCGGCCCCGGTGGATGCAGACGTTGGACAACGCCACCGGCGAGCCGTCGTTCCACAGCAGCAAGATCTCGTGGCGCTCGTGGTGGACCACCAGCTTGCCCGCTTGAGCCAGGTCGTCCTCGGCGGCCAAGTCGGCCCAGCCCCGAAACGGCGGCATCAGGCTCTAACCTTCGATCGGGAATCACTTGACAGAATCAGTATAGAACTATGACGCGGCCAGCGGCCACTTCCAGGTTGTAGCGACAGCAGCAGGATCTCGTGGCGGTCATGGTAGACTACCATCTTGCCTGCCCGAGCCAGGTCGTCCTCGGCGGCCAAGTCAGCCCAGCCCCAAAACGCCGACATCAGATCTTGCCTTTCGACCGAAAATCGTTCATCGCGCTTCGCACGAGGGTATAGCCTAACGGCAAATGGTAAGATGTGGACGGAATTTTAGTTGAGAGCGAATGGAGATGAAATGAAAGATTGGCTACCCCAGTTACTCAAAGCAGCAGCCGATACAATTGATGGCACCGCACCACTTATTATAATTAGTACTATAGTTGGCTCCGCCATCGTAGCTCTTAGTCTCTATGGACAACAACCTAATGAGCAAATTAAACCTGCTTATATACAAAGATACAAAAAATTGGAGCGGACCTATTACACATCGTGGCTTCTTTCAATCTGCTTAGCCTCCGCTCAGCCAATTGTAATTACCATACTTAATGAACCATTCATTATATTATTTTACATACTCTTTTTCCTTTTCTTACTGTTATCTTGTGTGATTTTAATTTACTTAGCTTGCTCTACTAGAAAGCCATTCTATAAATCTATGAATATACAGGCAAAGGCCAAACTAAGGATTCTAGAAGTCCTGCCTATAGGCTCTTTAGCCCTCATTGCATGGCTATTACGGGCTATAATACCTGAAGATTGGAAAGTAGATGAGTCGTCTGTAACGTCTGTCGCGGCTCCAAACGATTTGAATGCACTGATCGTGTGCATTCTATTGATCTATATGGCCTTTAGAATTTTCTGGATTGGACTTAGCCTATTTGATATAGCATTTCCGGTTGATAGAAGAGAGTCAAGGGAGCAAGAAACTAGCTAAAATCCTATGATGTGAGGGAACTTTCTTTATAGCTGATATGCATATTTGCTTGGGAAAAGCATCAACCGTCGTCGGCTGCGCCCAGCCATTTGGCTTTGAGGCGCTGGCCAGCTTTGGAGTCCTCGTCCAGGCCAACCTGGTCGGGGTCCCACGCCACGGTCACGTCGCCCCGGGCGTAGGTCTGGCAGGCCAGCCGGTAGCCCTGGTCGAGCAGGTCGCCCAGCCGCTCCCGCTCCCGGCGGCGGGGCGGGTCAAGGTTCTCGGCCCCCTCCTCCACCACCATCCGGTCGGTGCCGCAGTTGCCGCTGGCGCACTTCCAGGGCAGACCGCAGTCGGCCCGGATCGACACCCGCAGGATGTTGACCTCGTCGCCGTCGGGGAACTCGTAGTACCGGTCGGTGGTCTTGAAATGGATCCGGGGCACGGGGCGGAGTTGAACCGGGCCGCTAATCGAACCGCGTACCGAGCCGAGTCGCCGAAGCGCCGGAGCCGGGCCGTTGAGCCGGCCGGGCCAGGGCAGGCCCGGTCAGCCGACGAGAACCTTCTCCGGCTCGGCCGCCGACGCCGACGCCTCCGACACCTCCTCCTCGACCCACGGGCCCAGGTCGGGCTCGACGTAGGCCTCGTAGAGGGCCTTGGTGTAGGCGAAGCGCATGTCGGCCGCCTCCCGCACGATGTCGATGCACTCCTGCTGGAGCTGGGGGGTGTCGGCGTACTTCAGCACGATCTGGTAGCCCCGCTCGCCGTGGATCTCGTCGGAGGTGATGTGCAGGTCGAAGAACTCGGCCTCCCACTCGGAGAACTTGTACTTGTTGATGAGGGTGGGGTACTGGGTCCGGTAGATGGACGGGACCTGCGACTCCAGGCCCACGATCAGCGCGGCGGAGGACACGGCGAAGTGCTTGGTGCCCGACACGTGGTACATCCAGCCCTGCAGCCCCTTGGTGAACGGGGTGGCGTTGCGCCGGTCCTGCACGTGCTCCCGGGTGCCGCCGCAGGCCTCGGCGAAGCGGATGAGCAGATCGGTGTGGCGGTCGTCGCTCAGCTCCTCCTCGTACATGTTCTGGAGCAGGAAGTCCTTGGCGTCCCGGGCGTGGTCGGGGGTCTTGGCGTACATCAAGCCCAGGTAGTCCCCGAAAGGCCCCACGTAGTGGTAGTGGTTGGTGGCCCAGTGAACGAAGTGGTGCTTGTGGAGCTTGCCGGTGGCCCAGGCCCGGCTGAACGAGGCGTCCTTGGCCATAGTGCCCGAGAAGGCCTCCTCCAAGGCCACCCTGAACTCCTGCGGTGTCATCAACTCGGCCATGTGTTGCTCCCTTGCTCTTAGAAATCGGCCCAGGCGGAGGCCGGCGGGTCGGGGCCCGGACGGGGAGGCCGCCTCGGATGGCTGTATAGATTAGACGACCGGCGGGTCGGCACAAACCGAGCCGTCCGGGATGGCGGCGGCCGGGCCGACCGTCCCGAGGTTTCGAACCGCCGCCGGCCCGACCGAGCAACCCGACCGAGCCGAGACGGACCCGAACCCGAGACCCGACCGAACCGAGACGAGGAGAGCGCGGTGAACGAGAGCGAGGTCGCCTTCTTCAGCGAGGGGGCTCCGATGAGCGGGCTGCTGCGCTCGCCGGACGAGGCGGCCGGCCCCGCCCCGGCCATCGTGCAGGGTCCGGGCTGGCTCGGGCTTAAGGACGCCAAGCTGTACCTGCCCTACCACGAGGCCCTCACCGCCGCCGGCTACCACGTGATGATCTTCGACTACCGGGGCTTCGGGGCCAGCGGCGGCGACCGGGGGGTGCTGTCGCCCCAGCTCCAGCTCGAGGACCTGATCAACGCCGTGACCTACCTGTGCGCCCGCGACGATGTGGACTCCGACAACATCGGCGTCTTCGGCAGCGGCGGCACCGGCGGGGGCAACGCGGTGCTGCTGGCCGCGGCCGACCGGCGGGTGCGGGCCGCGGTGTCGCAGGTGCCGGTGGCCGACGGGACCGACTGGCTGCGCCGGATGCGCCGCGAGCACGAGTGGTACGAGTTCCTCGACCGCCTCGAAGCCGACCGGCGCAACCGGGTGCTGACCGGGCGGGGGGAGATGGTGCATCCCCGGGAGGAGATCATGGTCCCCACCCCCGAGCGGCGGGCCGCCAACGTGAAGGCCGACGTGGACGACCGGATCCCGTCGTCGGTGCCGCTGCGCAGCGCCGAGGCGATCATGGCCTACAAGCCCATCGACGTGGTCGACCAGGTGGCGCCGGCCGGGCTCATGATCATCGGCGTGGCCGACGACGCGGTGACCCCCACCGACCACGCCGAGCGGCTCTACGAGAAGGCCCGGTCGCCCAAGAAGCTGATCATGCAGCGCCACACCACCCACTACGCGGCCTACAAGCAGTACGGCGACGCGGTGATCCCCGAGATGGTGGACTGGTACCGGGCCCATTTCGACGGCGGCGCGGTGGAGGTCCGCACCGGGGCGCCCCCGCCGGACCACCGGCTCCTGGTGAAAGAGCCCGGGGCGTGACGGCCGGCGGCGCGGCTTCAGTCGGCACAGGGGTAGTCGGCGGCGCAGCAACGGCCAGCAGCGCAGCGACAGCCGGGGGCGAGGCCGGGGGCCGGATATGACGGTCGGCGGCGTGGACCGGGTGATCGCGGGCGGCACGGTTATAACCGGCACGGGCGCCGCAGAGGCCGACGTGCTGATCGCGGGCGAGAAGATCGCCGCCGTCGCCGCGCCCGGGGTCCTGGAGCTGCCCGAGTCGGTGGAGGTCATCGACGCCCGGGGCAAGTGGGTGCTGCCGGGGATGGTGGACGTCCACGTGCATCTGCGCGAGCCCGGCTACGTCCACAAAGAAGACATCAGCACCTGCACCGCAGCAGCGGCAGCGGGAGGGGTCACCACCGTGTTCGGGATGCCCAACCTGAACCCGGTCACCAAGACCCGCCAGATCCTCGACGAACTGTTCGACCTCTACGAAGCCAAGAGCATCGTCGACTGGAACCACAACCCGGTGCCCAGCGAACTCGACCAGGTGGAGCCCATGGCCGACGCCGGGGTGGCCGCCTACAAGATCTACATGGTGGTGGACACCGGCCGCGACTACCCGCACCCGAGCGGCACCGGCATCCACGACCACGGGCATCTGCTGCGCATGTTCGAGGCCATCGGTCCCACCGGGCGGTCCTTCATGGTCCACCCCCACGACCAGGCCATCATGGACGTGATCGAGAAGACCCACTGGGACCGGGGCGACCGCAGCCCCGCCGCCTACGCCCAGACCCTGGCCACCCACAACGGCCTTATCTGGGACAGCGCCATCGCCGTGCTGCTGCAGATGGCCGAGGCCACCGGCACCAAGCTGCACATCGTCCACATGCAGACCGAGGGGTCGATCGAGATGGTGCGGCATGCCCGGGCCCGGGGGGTGAAGGTGAGCTGCGAGGTCAACCACTGGGCCCTGTTCCTGTCCCGGTGGACCGACATCGAGCGGCTCGGCCCCTACGCCCTGTCCTACTGGGTGCCCGACAACCACCGGGCCGCGGTGTGGGAGGCCCTCAACGACGGCACCATCAACATGCTGTCCTCGGACCACGCCCCCCACACCCGGGCGGAGAAGGAGATCGGCTGGGAGGACTGCTGGGCCTGCCACACCGGCACCCCCGGCATCCAGGAGCAGTACCCGCTGCTGCTGGACTGCGCCGCAGACGGCATGATCTCGCTCCCCCGGGTGGCCGAGGTGGTGGCCGAGGAGCCCGCCCGGGAGTTCAACCTGCCCGACAAGGGGTTCATCCGGCCCGGATACGACGCCGACCTGGTGATCTTCGACCCGAACGACCAGACCCGCCACTCCGCCGACACCGTGCTCTCCAAGTGCGGCTGGACCTGCTACGACGGCCGGGTCACCAAGGGCCGCATCCACCGCACCATGGTGCGGGGCAAAGACGTGTACGAAGACCGGACCGTGATGGGCGAGCCGGGCTGGGGCCGCCTGGCCCGCCCGTCTATCCCATGACCACGCCGCCGCGGCCCGCGCCGGCGGGTGACCACGCGAACATGCGATGCCGGGGCGACTGAGAGGACCTGATGACCATGCGATTCGGACTGCTGATGCCGCACTTCGGCGCCCACGCCAGCCGGCGGGCGGTGCTGGACGGGGCGGTGCTGGCCGAGAGCTTCGGCTTCGACTCGCTGTGGGTGCGCGACCACCTGGTGTTCGAGCCCCACTCCGAGATGGAGGCGTCCGACATCACCTTCTATGAGGCGCTCACCACCCTGACCGCCATCGGGGCCGTGACCGACCAGATCGAGCTGGGCACCGGGTCGCTCATCCCGTTCCGCCACCCGGTCCACACCGCCATCTCGGTGGCCACCCTGTGCACGCTGGTGGGCGACCGGGTGGTGCTGGGCTTCGGGGCCGGCACCTTCGACCACGAGTTCGAGGTGATCGACATGGCCGGAGCCGACCGGGTGGAGCTGGTGCGCTCCAACGCCGAGATCCTGCGCCGCCTGCTCACCGAGGACGGCGTCACCCACGACGACGGCGCCTACTCCTTCGAGAACATCTCCATCGAGCCCAAGCCGGGCCAACCGGTGCCGTTTTGGTACTGCGGGGCCACCCCCCGCTCGGCCCGGCTGGCCGCCGAGTACGCCGACGGCTGGATGCCGGGCCGCACCACCCTGCTCACCATCGCCGAGCGGGCCGCGACCATGCGGGAGCTGACCGCCCGCAACGGGCGGCGGATGCCCACTGTCGCCGTCATCCCACCCACATCGATAGCGGCCACCAGCGAGCTGGCCCGGGCCGGGGTGAACCTGGACGGACTGCTGGCCTGGGCCAACAAGCGGGGCAAGTGGTGGGCCAAGCCCCCATCGGGCCGGTTCGAGACGGCCGAGGACATAGAGGGCTCGCTCATCGCCGGCACCCCCGAAGAGGTGGTGGAGCAGGTGGGCCGCTTCGCCGAGGTCGGGGTGGAGCACCTGGTGTTCGACCTGCGGATGAACTTCGACCGGTGGTTCGCCTCAGTGGAGCTGCTGGGCCGCGAGGTCCTGCCCGCCCTGCGGGCCTGAGCGACGCTTTGCGGGCGCAGCGGCGGCGACGGGGACGGCGACATGGGCTCGACGGAGCTTGCGGGCAGAGAGGCTGAGGCGATGCGAGCCGACTCGGCGGGACCGGGCTGAGCGGCTGAGGCGATGCGGGAGAGCGTCGAGAGGGAGTTCACCGCGGCGGCAAGCCGGGCCGCGGTGTGGGAGCGGCTGATGGAGGTCCCGACGGTGGCGTCGTGGCTGCCCATCCTGCACTCGGTGGCCGAGGTGGAGCCCCTGGCCCGCTATGAGGCCGTGCTGGAGGACAAGGTGGGGCCCTTCGCCCTGCGAGCCGACCTGGGCATCCAGGTGGTGACCATGGACGAGCCGAACGAGGTGGCCGTGCAGGCCCGGGGCGAGGACCGCCAAGTCCGGTCCCGGATCATGATCGACGCCGCGGTCCAACTCATAGAGGAAGGCCCCGATCTAACCCGAATCCGCCTGAGCGGTTCCTACGAGATCACCGGCCGAGTCGCCACCCTGGGCGCCAGAGCGATCCGATCCAAAGCCGCCAAGCAAGTAGACGCCTTCTGCACCCAAGCCGCCACCGGCTTGACAGCTTGATCCGCCTACTACTCCGAGGGCGACTCAACTGCCAAGCCGGTTGCAAGCCGAATTGTGGGATATTGAAAAGGTGACAACATCGGCGGCTGGGGAAGTCCTTCGATCTCTCGCCAGTTGGAGCCGTCTGAGTCAGAGAGCCACCAGTGAATGTTATCCCAATTCGACCCCGACAGTTGATCGTCACTTTTAACGGGCACACTAGAGGCAACGACGCCATTCTTCACGGCCCAAATATTGAGGAATACATCCGAAGGAGAGTCAATTGGAACCCATCGCTGACCATCCTGAGAGAAGAATGCCTCCGCCGGCCCGAACCATGTTGGGTCATAACCTGGTGCTCCTGGATCTGATATTGCTAAGTACCCGGCAGCCGTTCCTACGATGGCACAACATGTATCACCAACTATATCGGGCAAGTCTATTCGCATCGGATCTCCTTCCCAGGTGGCCGTCCACACCGAACCCTTAATATTCTCAGGGAAGACATAAGGTTTATTACCTTGGGGAGAGTAATACTTATCGAACATATCCAGATCAAATCCTAGATCCTCCCACGTAAAGAATTGCTCCATAAGGTCTGATCTCTCTTCGTCAGTCCACCATCTAATTTGAACACCATCTTCATAAGTAACTGTAATATCGTCCAGTTCTTTACGTAAATCGTATATACTCAATTCAGTTCTTGGTTCTTTTACGCCTGCTTGAACTAGGATATCTATAGTAAATTCAGTAGTTATCTTTAGTAACCAACTATTCGGACCGATTGCTAGGTGATCTACACGGGATATAGCATACACAAAGTCTGGCAAACTAGGCGGGCGCGTAAGGCTAACTTCAGTGGTATCCCAATCCATTAGATCGCCTGTAACTGATATATAGGCTTGCTTATCCATTTGGGAGGCAACTATCAAACGCTCACCGTCGGATATAATCGCTGCGATGCTTCCGCCTGTACTAGGTATCAGATAGTGGTTTAGTTCGCCCCAACAGTTCTGATAATCAACGGCTTTAGATATAGGCCGTATGCTTTGACAATCGTCGCTATTAAGCAGGCTCCGTGCTACGAGTTGAGTTTCGTTATATATACCGTTACCGTTTCGTTCTTCGCCTATCTTTAGCCAGCCGACTTCAAGAATCCCATCACCCCAAGGCACTATCCATCCAGTGCCTGTCCCCCAGCTCATTGGGCTGCCAACTCCAACCTCGAACTCAGTGCCATTCTCTTCATCAACAAGAACCGCGTCGCTTGGCTCGGCGGTTGTGGTCACTTGGTCGGGCTGCTTATCGACCACTTCGGGCTCGGGCGGACGCTGAGCCTCGCCGTCACCGGTGTCGATGTCGATGGCGGGCTGCTCGTCAATCGCTTCGGGCTCGGGCGGACGCTGAACCTCGTCGTCACCGGTGTCGATGTCAGTAGCGGGCTGTTCATCAATCACTTCGGGTTCGGACGAGTAGGAGCTGCTTGACTCGGTGGGCTCTTCTGGAGGTACAGGCAGGTCGCTGATCCCCTCATTGGGCCTATCCCCAGCCGAGGTACCATCGGGGCCATCGACCAGAGACTCATCACCTTCGACTGCCGCTCGTTCCTCAGCCGGAGCGGCCGGGGCGGTGCCTCCGTTGCTCGCAGTCAGGGATCGAATGACGAAGACACTGGCGATCACCAGGCCAAAAATCGCTACACTCCCGATCTGCCAAACAGGGCTTTGACGCCAACGATTTGATCGATCCCGTCCCTCTGATGCCATCCCGACACCATGATCCACCAACCAACGACATAGTGCAAGCAGTGGAGCGCTTCGGCTCCCGAGCGGTTCCTCAGGCCAGCTCAAACGTTGAACCGCCTCGCCAGCGCCGCCGTGCCAGATGTCACCGCCACTCGAGCGGTTCCTCAGGTCGGTTCGAAAGTTGAGCCTGATCAAGGCTGAAGCCTGATGGGGGTGCTGCCGGAGCTGGGGCTGGTTCGCTCGGACGATCTGGTCGAGGTGCTGGGCTCGGTGGACGCTGAGCATGTGCCTTACGCGGGCGGGACTGAGCTGGTGCCGGCCATGGGGCTGGGGCTGCGCCGCCCGGCCGCGGTGGTGGACCTCAAGCGGGTCGAGGCTCTGGGGCGCATCGCGGTGGACGCCGAGGCGGGCGCGGTCGAGATCGGGGCGGCGGTCACCCACCGGCGCATCGCCGAGCACCCCGGCGTGCGGCGGCATCTGCCCGTGCTGGCCGCGGCCGCGGGGCGGGTGGGCAACGCCAGGGTCCGCGCCACCGGCACCATCGGCGGCAACCTCTGCTTCGCCGAGCCCCGCTCCGACCTGGCCTGCGTGCTGACCGCGCTGCGGGCCGCCGCGGAGGTCCGCTCCGTCCGGGAAATCCGCACCCTGGCCATCGACGAGCTGGTGACCGGGGCGTTCGAGACCTCGCTGGAACCCGACGAGATCCTGGTGTCGGTAACCGCGCCGTTCGAGCCAGCCGGTCTGTCGTACTGGAAGCTTCAGAACTACGAGCGGCCCACCCTGGGGGTGGCCGTCTTGGCGGACGAGGACCGGTGGGAGATCACCGTCGGTGCCGCGGTCGAGCGGCCGATGCGGGCGGTGCTGACCGCGGGCGACTCCGCCGGGCTCGACGACTTCGTGACGGGGCTCGACATCGTCACCGATCTGTGCGGCCCGGCCGAATACAAACGCTCGGTGCTGCGAGAGCACTTGCAGACTTTGCTTGAAAAGCCAGCCCCATGACCGACCCTCAGGCCCCGGCGCCGACCTCGGTGGTGATCGAATTCGGTCTGAACGGGCGGCGGGTCGAGGCGCTGACGCCGGTGCGGCTCACTGCGGCGGAGCTGTTGCGGGATCGGCTCGGGCTCACCGGCACCAAGGTGAGCTGCGGCATCCAGGTGTGCGGGGCCTGCACCGTGCTGGTGGACGGACAGCCGGCTAGCTCGTGCTGCCTGCTGGCCGTCGACCTCGACGGAACCGAGGTGGTCACCGTCGAGGGCCTGGCCCGCCAACGGGAGCTGCACCCGGCGCAGGAGGCGTTCGCGGCGGCCAACGCCCTGCAGTGCGGCTACTGCACCCCCGGGTTCGTCATGATGACCGTCGCCCTGCTGGCCGCGAACCCCCAACCCGACCGAACCGCGGTGCGGGAGTGGCTGGACGGCAACCTTTGCCGCTGCACCGGCTACGCGCCCATCGAGACGGCCGTGATGCTGGCCGCCGAGCGGTCGGCCGAAGCCGAATGCCCAGACCCAGACGCCGAACGGACTGCGCCGTGACCCGGCGGGACGCCTGGGCCAAGGTCACGGGGCGGGCCCGCTACGCCAGCGACGCGACGATGGCCAACATGGCCTGGGCCGCGGTGGTGCGGTCCGACCGGGCCCACGCCCGCATCGTCGCCGTCGACGCCGACGAGGCCCGCCGGGCCCCGGGGGTGATCGGGGTGATAACCGCCAGTGACCTGGGCGACCTGGGGCGCCGGTTCGGCCACATCGTCTGCGACCATCCCATCCTGGCCGAGGGCAAGGTCCGCTACTACGGGGAGCCAGTAGCCGCGGTGGTGGCCGAGACCCCCCACGAGGCAGCCGACGCGGCCGAGCTGGTGTGGATCGAATACGAGGACCTTCCGACGCTCACCACCGCAGCCGAGGCCCTGGCCTCTGAGTCGCTCATCCACGAGGAGTCCTACACCGGGCCCGAGCGGGGGTTTCTGGGCGTCAAGCCGGAGGCCGCAGCCGACAACGCCGCCCACCGGGCCGAGCTGGGCTGGGGAGACGTGGACGCGGCCCTGGCCGGCGCCGCCGAAGTGGTGGAGACCTCCGCCAGATTCCCGCTGGTCTACGGCTACGCCATGGAGACCTACAACGCCTTGGCCGACTGGCAGCCCGGCGGCCTGCACGTCGTGTCCACCGCGCAGCACCCGCTGATGGTGCGCAAGGAGCTGGCCCGGATCTTCTCGCTGCCGCTGGCCGCGGTGCGGGTGGAGGTGCCCTACATCGGCGGCGGCTACGGGTCGAAGTCCTACACCAAGCTGGAGCCGCTGGCCGCCGCCGCGTCGTGGGCCACCGGGCGGCCGGTGCGGGTGGACACCGACGTGGAGGGGGCCATGCACACCACCCGGGCCGATGGGGCCCAGGTGACCGTGCGGACCGGGTTCGACTCCGAGGGCCGGATCTGCGCCCGGGACATCGACATCGTCTTCGACACCGGGGCCTACGCCGACAACAGCCCGCTGGTGCTGACCAAGAGCGTCAACCGGAGCTTCGGCCCCTACCGGGTGCCCAACCTGCGGGTGAGGGGCACGGCCGTTTACACCAACACCACCCCGGCCTCGTCGTACCGGGGGTTCGGCGCCCCCCAGGGGGCTCTGGCCGGCGAGCTGAACATGGACATGGCCGCCGACCGGCTGGGGATCGACCCGACGGAGCTGCGCCGCCGCAACCTGCTGCCGCCGGGCGGCACGATCATCGAAGGCAAGCGGGGACTCGACGCCGACCTGACCTCCGACCTCGATGCGGTGGCCGCCGAGCTGGAGCGCCACGCCGGCGCGGACGAGCTCGGAGTGCGGCGGGGCCGGGCGGTGGCCGTCACCGCCAGCGACGCCGGGGCCTCGCCCATCTCCACCGCCCAGGTGAGGATGCACGCCGACGGGTCGGTCACCCTGCTCACCAGCAGCACCGAGATGGGCCAGGGAAGCCGCACCGCCCTGGCCGAGATCGTCTCCCGCCGGATGGGCGTGGCGGCCGACGCAGTGGCCGTGGGCCAGAGCGACACCTTGTACACCCCCTTCGAGTGGACCACCGGGGCCAGCCGCACCACCACGGTGGTGGGCCTGGCCGTCGAGGCCGCCTGCGAGGATCTGTGGCGGCAGCTTCGGGTCATGGCGGCCGCCTCCGCCGGGATCGACCCCGGCGAAGCGACCAGCCGCGGCGGGCTCGTCCACGCGGCCGGGGCGGACTTGGAGCCGGCGGCGGTGATCCGGGAGTGGTTCGGGGCCGACGCGGGCGAGGCGGTGGGGATCGGCGTGGTGCGGGGCGACGGCCCCATCGCGCTGCTGCCCCCGTTCTGGGAGATCGGCGCGGTGGGGGTGGAGGTGGCGGTGGACGAGGCCACCGGCGAGGTGGCGGTCGAACACCTGGTGACGGTGGGCGACGTGGGCCGGGCCATCGAGCCGGACCTGGTGAAGGGACAGGACCTGGGGGCGGCCACCCAGGGGCTGGGCATCGCGCTGTGGGAGGAGATGGTCTACGAGGGCGAGCAGCTCACCAACCCCAACCTCGTCGAGTACCGGGTGCCTCGGTTCACCGACATGCCCCGGCGGATCACCTCCCTGCTGGCCGAGCGGGGCGACGGGGCCGGGCCCTATGGGGCCAAGGGCGCGGGCGAGGGGGCGCTCAACCCGGTGCCGGCCGCGGTGGCCGCGGCCGTAGGCCGGGCAGTGGGGGCCTGGCCGACGGAGCTGCCGCTGACCCCGGCCCGGGTCTGGGCCCTGCTCAGGTCGGCCACCGACGGCGGGACAGCGGGGCAGCGGGGCCTCGATCAGCGGCGGAGGTTTAAAGGGCAGGCCTAAGACGGCGGGCCTTCAGGCGGCGGAGGGCGGCGCAGTTCCATCCATCGCTCCGGGGCATGCAGTTGGCTGAACCCCCGGGCCTCGTACAGGCCGTGGGCGTCCAGGGTGACCAGCACCAGCCGCCTCACCTCGGCCAGATCGGGGTGCTCGCACACCGCGGCCACCAGCGCCTTGCCCAGGCCCCGGCCCCGGTGCTCCTCGGCCACGTAGACGTCGCACACCCACCCGAAGGTGGAGTAGTCGGTGACCGCCCGGGCCGAGCCCACCATGGCCCCGCCGGGGGCGTACAGGCCGAACACCACGCTGTTGGCCACCGACGCGGCGTTGACAGCCCGGCTGCGGTCCCTGGCCCAGTAGGCGTCGGCCATGAACCCGCAGAAGGCGTCGAGGTCGAAGCGGTCCGGGTCAGTGGAGATCAGGTAGTCCCCGCAGTCCCATCGGTGGATGGCGTCAGCGGTCACCGGGCCATTCCCTCAGCCGGACAGCAGACGGTCACGAGGGTGCCCGGTCATGGTGCCATTCCGCCAGCCGACCGGCGGACGGTCACGAGGCGGCAGCGGACCGACCGCCGCGCCGCCTTCGGATTGGTCGGGCAGGCGGGATTTGAACCCACGACCTCCTCGTCCCGAACGAGGCGCGCTACCAAGCTGCGCCACTGCCCGCGGCGTCGGGCCTCAGGGTACCGGCGCCGGGGCCGGGTCGGGTTCGGCGCTCAGGGCGGAATCGACCGCGCCCAGCAGCCCCACCGGGTCCATCGGCTTGACCAGCCAGCAGTCGGCCTGGCTGTGGCGGGCCAGGAACTCATCCGCGTCTCGGTCCAGCAGCATCATCACCGGCCGGTAGTCCAGGCGGCCCATGCCCTCCTCTTGGCGGACGGCCAGGCAGGCGGCCATTCCCCCCATGTTCCCGATCTGAAGGTCGAGGATCACCAGATTGGGGTCCTTCTCAGCCACAGCGTTCACCACATCGGCCCCCCGCCGGATGCGGTGGACCAGATGTCGGCCGCTCAGGGCGGCGTCGCACTGGTCGGCCAGCCAGTCGGCGTCGGTGGCCAGCAACACATCGGGCACCGCCTGGATTCTAGAGGCAGGCATCTTTCCTCCCAACCTAAAATCGGTTTTCTGTATGCGACTTTGAACAGCGTTCAACGAATAGAGGAAATATTAGCAGACGACTCCTCAAACCCAGCCGCGATACGATGAGGTAAGGTGGTTGAAAGGGCTTTTAGTTTAGCTCTCCCTTCAATAATTTGCTTAATTTGGTCGACAATTTGCTCAACCCTCTCTGGATCTTTCGGTATAGCAAGATTTACCTCTCGAATCCGTGTCCCCAGAGTATCAATAATATCCTGTGTGAACTGATAAGACCGAATCTGTTGCATCACAAATTCCGAATTTAGCGCAGCAAAAAGTAGATAAGGATCCAATTCTTTATCATCATTAATCCTTAATCTGTAGATATGGCTTTGAAACAACAGTGGTCCATCATATTCAGTAATCATAGCCGAAGTTCCCACTAAGTAAGTCCCGTCACGGACCATCAAAATATCTCCCCGGCTCACTTCGCATTTAGATCTATATTCATCATATATCTCTTCACTCACACAGTGCTTAGGATCAGTCTTGAGTTCCCAGTTAGAGATATCTGATGTGCGAATGAAAGGTACTAGCCCAGTTCCATAAGACATCTTACCGGGTTCAACGCCGGTGCTAATCGTCAAAATACCTTTCTCTTCAAGCAAGCCAATCTGGCAAAAATTGTGAGTCGTGTGTAACGATTCTTTAGCCGACCGTAGTCGCGGATCATAATATTTAGGAACATACACATCTGAACGAATATTGGATCGTTCTAACTGATGAGCCAATCGCTCAGGCGTTAAAGACTCTTGCTCAGAATGTCGCCTATACAGTGGAGCAACCTGGGGCACTTCATCTAGTACTTTGGGCTCGCCATCAACTATTCTGATTGTTGGATTGCCACGAGAATCGTGGCCACACCACCGTACATCTGACAAAAAGACTTGATCTGCTAACTTTAGCGAATCTTCAGTGTCTCTCTTGGTAGCGATTACTACACAGACTTTCGTATGTGTTCCGCCTTTGCCGCTTGTTTTAAATAGGGGTTCAGGTAGAGTGACAACAGCTTGAATGATCATCTGCTCGGCAAGCCACTGCATAACAAACTGATACGATGGGTTACTAATCATGCTTTCGGGCAACACGATTCCCATGCGTCCACCAGGACGTAGAAATTGTACGCATCGTTCAAGAAAAAGAAGCTGAGGTGGTCGACTATCATATGATTGATTAGTGTGTTCGTATTTTTGAGATTTACGGTCTCTTTTCCATTTATAACCTAGCTCATATTGTTTAATAACCTGCTCATCACTGACCTTGATTTTGCTGCCGAACGGAGGATTGGTTATAACAATATCGAATCTACCTAATTGAATGCTTTCGCGATGTTGTTCAGACCACCTAGAAGGGCGATCCAGTGAATTAGCGCAGAAGACACCACCCCTGCCATCACCCATAATTGCCATATAAGCCTTGGTAACCTTCGCCAAAAAGGTGTCTTTATCTACACCACGCAAGCATCGAGTAGCTACTTCTCGCCGCTGCCCTTCCAAAACTGTTTCGGACCATCCCTTTTTAACCCCTTGCTCATCCAATCTATTTCTGACTGCTTCAAGTGCCTCAATCAAAAAGCCGCCCGAACCGCAGGCTGGGTCAATGATTAACTCACCTGGTTCCGGGTTAAGCATATCAACAATCATTTTTACTACATTACGAGGTGTAAAGAACTGTCCTTCGGTACCACGCAAAGCAGGCCCGACAAAAACTTCAAAGGCATCTCCCACAGCATCCCGATTTGAATCCATCAATGAAAAATCTTGTAGCTCACGAACGGTGTGAGCTAAATTTCTGTTATCAATGCTAAGTTCTTCGTTCTCGCTTAGGACATCCGCGTACTGACGTAGCACTTCATCAAATAGATCGTGTACGCGTAAGGCAATGACATCATCGGAGTCTTCGTCAGAAGCTCGGAATGAGAGCATTTCATCGGGTCCAGTATGGAGTTCGTCATAGAGCTTGCAAAATATAACATTTAGAATCTGACTTGCCAATGACACGTCTCTGGTGATACCGACAACATTTCCAGCCAGATAATTACGTAGATCACGAAAGATCGTTTTGAGGTTATTGGTGGTTTTGAGATCCCGACGTAAGTGTCGTCCGATCTCTTCAAGACGTTGTCCATAGTATGGAATATGAGGAATCTCTTTAAACGACCGCTCCCCCTGGGCCGAAACAATTTTACGCAAAGCAAGAAATTGTTTACCATTGAACCAAATGCCGATAGAAGCCGCCGACATCTCCATATAAAGTTTGAGCTGTTCAAGTCCATCGTTTCGACCGGATGACTTACACTCTACTACAATGCGAAGTTCGCTCTCTTCTTTGGCCGGAGAATCGAAAACCGCAATGTCTACGGGGAAAGTACCCGATTTGTCCGATGGTGACCGTCGAACGCGATGCTGTGGATGGCTTCGAATGTGCTCCTTCGGATAGCCATAATCCTCCACGAGACGCTTAAGCATGACTTGAACGGCGGTCCTTTCCTCGACCGTTGCCTTGACCGGCCCGCCCGTAATGTAATCGTTCAGATATTCATTGTCCCTGCTAGAGGCGGTTTTGTCGTCGGGCATCGCTGTCCTCCACTGAACTATGAAGACGATGACAGAACACTACAGGCGGACTGTGACAGGCACAGTAGAGGCGCAGTGCACGAAAGGGGTGGATACACCATCAGCAACGAAGCCGGGGCTCGAAGCACCCTCATGGGGAAGCGGTCTGACGCATCGCTGACCAGCGGCAGTTTCGCTGCTGGCGCCCTCAGGAGCCGGCGTACCCGCCGCCCGCGTTCGTGGGGCTGCCCTAGGAACGAGCTGTTCGTCGGGTACCATCGGGCTTGTGCTGGAGATCACCTTCGACCGCAACGCCGACGAGCGCTACGCCCTGCTGCGACCCCGGGGCGAACTCGACGCCTACACGGTGGCGCAGTTCCGGGAGGCGCTGGCCGGGCACGCCGACGAGGGCCGCCTGGTGATCGACCTGTGCGAGGTGCCGTTCATGGACTCGGCCGGGCTGGGCGCGCTGATCGGCGGCATCCGGCGGATACGCGAGAACGAGGGACGGGTGGCGGTGTTCTGCGACGGCCCCACCCTCACCCGGCTGCTGCACACCACCGGCTTCAACCGCATCGTCCCGGTCTGCGACGCCCTCGCCGACGCGGTCGCCGCCCTCGACGAAGAGCCAGCCTGAGGCGACTCACCGGCGGGCGGCCAGGTGTCCGGCCACTTCCCGGAGACCGGCCAGGTCGCTGACATCGGCGGACAACTGCGGGACCTCGGCCATCGGGCCGTCACCGGCCAGACCGGCCAGAGCGGTTATGCCGGGCCGCTCGCCGGCGCCGGTCGCGGCCAACTCGGCCAGAGCCCGGGCCGGGCCAGCCAGCTCGCCGTCGGCCAGCCGCCCGGCCAACTCGGCCGCCGCGGCCTCCGACAGGCGGGTGGGAGGGCAGACCCGGTTGACGACCACGGCGTCGATGGCGAACCCGGCCGCGGCCGCCCGGTCGGCGAACCAGCTCCCCTCGGCCAAGGCGTCGGGCCGGGCCGAGGACACCAGCACGAAGGCGGCGCCGGAGCCGCCGAGCAAGGCCAGGGCCCGGTCGGCCCGGTTCCGGAACCCCTGCTCCATGCCCTCGAAGCCTCTAAAGAAGGCGACCGCGTCGTCGACCACGGACGCGCCCACCACCTTGGACAACTGGCTCAGAACGATCCGGGCGGCACCGCCGACCAGCCGAAGGGCGCCCCGGCCGGGAGCGGTCACCATGCGGTAGACCGGATTGTCGAGCAACCGGGTCAGCAGGCGGGGCGCATCCAGAAAGGCCAGCGCGTCCCGGGTGGGGGGCGTGTCCACCACGATCAGGTCCCACCGGCCCGAGTCGTGGAGGTCGAGGAGCTTCTCGGCGGCCATGTAATCCTGGGTGCCCGACAGGGTGGTGGAGACGTTGCGGTAGAACGGATTGGCGATGATGGCCTCGGCTTGGGCGGGCGAGGCCGCGAACCGGTTGATCACGCCGTCGAAGGTGGCCTTGGTGTCGAGCATCATGGCGGCCAGCACCCCGCCGCCCTCGGGCCGGAACACCTCGGTGGGCTGGTTGCCGAGATGGGGGATGCCGATGGCGTCGGCCAGGCGGCGGGCCGGGTCGATGGTCACCACCACCGCCCGTCGGCCGGCTTCGGCGGCGGCCACCCCCAGCCCGGCCGACACCGTGGTCTTGCCCACGCCGCCCGCCCCGCAGCACACCAGCACCCGCCGTTCCTTGAACAACGTGGACAGGTCGGTCACGGCACCGCCGGCGGGCGCGGCCGACGGTCCGGGCAGAGGTGAATCGCTCACGACACCGACGACACGAGCCGAGACGAATCGCTCACCACGCCGCCGACAATCCGGGCCGAGGCGAGCCGGTCACGGTGCCGCCGGTTCGGGCAGAGCAGCGAGGCCGGCGGTCAGCGCGTCGGCCAGGCGGTCGATCTCGGGCGGGCCCAGCTCGGCGGCGAGCAGGCGGGGCAGCCGAATCTGGGGGACCGGGAGGCGGCGGGCCAACTCGGCCGCGCAGGCTTCCTGACGGGCCCAGCGGGCCGAGCGCATCTCGGCCGCGGCCCGCAGGTCGGCTCTCTCTTCGGCGGTCAGCCCGGCCGCGGCCTCCGAAGAGTCGATGTCGGCGTCGAGGCCGGCAATCTCGCCCAGCACGGCGTTGACCACCACCGGGGCGAGGGCCACCCCCACCTCGTCCTCTACCGCGAGGGCCGTCTCGATCAGCTCGTTCACCGGGGTCTCCTCGGCCATGGTGACCAACATCGCCCGGCACCGGCGGGCGTCGCCCAGCATGTCCAAGGCGGCCTGAGCCTGGCGGTGGAGCACCCCGCTGCGAGCGGCGGCGGCGATGGCGGCCGGGGCCCGCAGCAGGCCGACGGCCTGGCCGGCCGCGGGGGCGTCGACCACGATCAGGCCGGCACCGCCGGTCTCCTCCAGGTTGCGGACCCGGCCCAGCACCAGCAGGTCCTTGATGCCGGGGGTGGTGGTGGCGATCACCTCCAGCAGGCCCGAGCGGGCCATCCGCTTCACGATCCGCTCGAACCCGTGGCGGCCCAGCCACTCGATCAGGGCCTCGTCGGGGCCGATGGACCGGGCCTTCAGATCGACCCCGGCCAGATCGGGCCGGGCCGCCGCCACCTGGGAGCCGACCGAGTCGATTCCCAGCATCGGAGCGGACGCCGACCGCCCCCCAACCTCCACCAGCAACACCGACAGGCCGAGCCGGGCCGCGGCGGTGGCGCAGGCGGCCGACAGCGCGGTTTTGCCCGTGCCTCCCTTTCCGGCAACGATGAGCACCCTCGACGATGCGAAGAACCGACCGGGATTCATCCCCCTCCTCGCCGCGGCCCAAGACCAGACGGCGCGTCACCCTAACGACCGGGCTGGCCGCCACGGCCCTGGCCGCCGCCGCGGTGATGTTCGGGGCACCGGAACGGCCCGCCCGGGCCCAGGACGGCGGTGAGGCCGGAGCAGCCGAGCCGACGGTGGAGGTGATTCAGGTCTCGGGCCTGCTCGACGACGTGCTGGCCGACTTCATCGATGACTCCATCGCCGGCGCCGAGCGGCGGGGCGCCCTCGGGCTGGTGCTCCAAACCGACAGCCACCAGGCGGTGGTGTCGGACCAGCGGCTGGAGGAGCTAGCCGTCCGCATCGCCGAGGCGGATGTGCCGGTGTCGATGTGGGTCGGGCCGTCGGGGGCCCGGGCCACCGGCCGCGTCGGCCAGCTCGCCGGGGTGGTGGCCGACCTGGCCCTGGCCCCCGGCTCGCGCCTCGGCGATCTCGGCGACCAGGTCCTGCACCGGGCCCGGTTCGGGGTGCTGTTCGGCAACGCCCACGATCTGCTGCGCGCCGACACGGTGGGCTTCGAGGCCGCCATCGAGCTGGGTCTGGCCCGGGAGGCGCCGACGCTGGGCTACTTCGTGATCGACATCGATGGTTTCGTCACCACCGTGGCGGGCACCGGCGACAATGCGGTCCGGGTGCCGGAGACCCCGGTCCGCTTCAACGACCTCTCCCTGGCCGACCAGGTCCTGCACACGGCGGCCGCGCCGGCGGTGGCCTATCTGCTGCTCCTGCTCGGGGGCGGGCTGATCGTGTTGGAGCTGTACACCGCCGGGGTGGGCATCGCCGGGGGGGTCGGGGCGCTGTCCTTTTTGATGGCCGGCTACGGGCTGGGGGCGCTGCCCGCCCGGGGCTGGGCGGTGGGCCTGCTGATCCTGGCCTTCGTCGGATACGCCATCGACGTCCAGGCCGGCGCCCCCCGGACCTGGACCGTCATCGCCTCGGTGTGTTTGGTGGCCGGGTCGCTGTTTTTGTTCGACGGGACGCCCGCGCCGTGGTTCACCCTGATAGCCGGCATCGGGGGCCTGGGGCTGGGCATGGCCTGGGCCATGCCGATCATGGTGCGGTCCCGGTTCGGGACGCCGACCATCGGGCGGGAGTGGATGATCGGCGAGATGGGCACGGCCCGCGGCGACATCGCTCCCGAGGGGGTGGTGATCATCCGGGACGCCCCGTGGCGGGCCCGGGTCAACCGGGCCACGCCCATACCCGCCGGCGACCCGGTGCGGGTGGTGGCCATCGACGGGCTGATGCTGGAGGTCGAGCCGGACGAGGGCGGGGCCCGGGACTACCGGGACCGGGCCAAGTCGTGACGGGCCGAAATCTCTTTGGAAAATTTTTTCGGTTTCCTCTTGTCCACAGGGGCGCGCGTCTGCTAAGTGTGGCACTGGCGTTCGGGAGGGTCATGGCGCTACAGGCTGAAGAGAGGCTCGAATGGCGCAAGCGGGCCGCTTGCCGGGGTCCGCACGCGTCGATTTTCTTCCCCCCGACCGGCACCGAGCGGCGGGAGGACAAGCGCCTGCGCGAGGAGCGGGCCAAGGCCATCTGCCGGACCTGCTCGGTGTGCTCGGACTGCCTGGAGTACGCGCTTCACATCCGCGAGCAGCACGGCATCTGGGGCGGCCTCAACGAGTCGGAGCGGCGGGAGAGGCTGCTGGCCGTAGCGCCGGGCTGACCGTCAGAGTTCTTTATCGGGCAGGCGGGGGCCGGCGATGCGGAGGTCGCCCCGGCGGCGGGTGACCCCGGTGGCGTCAAGGCGGGCCAGCAGCCCCAGCGCGTACTTGCGGGAGGTGCCCCAGGCGTCGCGGATCTCGGCCACCGTCACCCCCGACGGCTTGGCGGCCAGAAGATCGGCCAGCACCGCGGCGGCGTCATCCACAGCCGAAGCCGCGAAATGCACGCCGCCCTCCTCCACCAAGTCGCCCCGGCGCACCAGCTCCCGCAGCTCGCCGGGGTCGACGCCGTCGGGGGCCGGGGGCGAGAAGGGCGCGGCCGCGGCCGCGGCCACGAAGGGGTGGCCGGCCAGCGGATCGGGGCGGTCCGCCGCCCGGGCCCGGCCCGCGGCCACCTCCACCCCGGGCAGGTCGGCGGCCACGGCCCGCTCCAGCTCGTCCAGCGAGGCCAGGTCCAGGCCCAGCGGTCCGGCGGCGGCCACGGCTGCGGCCAGCCGGGCCCGGACGGCCTCCAAGTGCTCGGGGTCCACCGCCCATTCCCCCACGTCGGGCTCTCGCCGGACGCCGGTCAGCCGCTCCAGGCGGTCGACGGCGATGCGGCCCCGCTCGGCCACCACCCGCTCCACCGACCGGTCGGGCCGGGCCCGGGCGGCGGGCAGGACGGGATCGACGTCCAGCACCACGCCGCCGCCCACCGTCTCTGACCGGCCCGACTCGCGGAGGATGAACCGGTCGCCGGGCAGCAGGGGCAGAGGCGACGGGAGGTGCAGGCGCACCGGCCCGGCGCGGCCCGGCTCGATGGCGGCCGCGCCGAGCACCCGCACCCGCACCGGATGCTCGCCGGAGCCGACGTAGGCCAGGTAGGCGCCGCGGCGGGTCAGAGGGTGGTCGAGGGCGGCCAGCACCGACAGCTCGGCGTCCACCATGGCGGCGGCGTGCCACTGCCCCGGCCCGACCACCGCGTCGCCCCGGCCGAGCTGTCGGTGTTCGACGCCGGCCAGGTTCAGGGCCACCCGGTTGCCGGGTCCGATCCGCTCGCAGTCGCGGTGCAGGCTCTGGATGGCCCGCACCCTCACGGCCCGCTCGGCCGGCAGCGCCAGCAGCGAGTCGGAGACCCCCACCTCGCCCCCGGTCAGGGTGCCGGTCACCACCGTGCCCGAGCCCTTGGCCGCGAAGACCCGGTCGATCCACAGCCGGGGGCGGCCGCGGTCGGCGGCGGGCGGGGTGGCCACCAGCAGGTCGTCGAGGGCCGCGGCGAGGTCGCCGGCGCCGATCCCGGCCACCACGTCCACCGCCACCACCGGGGCCTCGGCCAGGAAGGTCCCGGCCGTCCGCTCGGCCACGTCGAGCCGGGCCAGCTCGATCAGGTCCGCGTCGGCCTGGCCGACTTTGGTGAGCGCCACCAGGCCCCGCTCGACCCCGAGCAGCTCGAGGATGCGCAGGTGCTCCTCGGACTGAGGCTTCCAGCCCTCGGTGGCGGCCACCGCGAACAGGCAGGCGTCCACGCCGCTGACCCCGGCCAGCATGTTCTTCAGGAAGCGAACGTGGCCGGGGACGTCGATGAAGGCCGCGCCCCGGCCCGACGGCAGCGTCATCGACGCGAACCCGAGGTCGATGGTGAGGCCCCGCTGCTTCTCCTCGTCGAGGCGGTCGGGGTCGGTGCCGGTCAGGGCCCGCACGATGGTGCTCTTGCCGTGATCGACGTGCCCGGCGGTGGCGACGACGTGCATCAGCCCGATCGGCGGGCGACGGCGGCGGACATCAGCCGGTTCGGCGGTCGGCGGCGGGCGATCCGGACGGAGGGCATCAGCCGCCGAGGCTGCGCAGGGCCGCGGCCACCTCTTCGTCGTCGGCGGGGTCGATGGTGCGCAGATCGACCACGGTGGCGCCGTCGGCCACCCGGGCGATGATCGGCCTCGACCGGGATCGCAGAGCTTCGGCGTGGTCGCCGGCCACGGCCACCCCCACCGAGGGGATCTCCACCCCGGGCAGGGTGCCGCCGCCGGGCACCGACATCGCCTCCACCACGCTCAGTCCCTCATAGGCGCCAGTGCGGGCTCGGAGGTCTTCGACGGGGGCCGCGGCCATGCGCCAGAACGGTATGGCCGCCCCGTCGCCTCTCAAGTAGGCCAGCGCCACCTGCTGAAGGGCGCCGAGCACCAGGGCCCCGGGCCGCAGGGTCCGGGCCAGGGGGTGGCGGGCGCAGGCGGCCACCAAGTCGGCCCGGCCGGCGATGATCCCGGCCTGGGGGCCGCCGAGGAGCTTGTCGCCGGAGAAGACCGTCAGCGCCGCGCCCGCGGCCAGCGTCTGGCGGGCGGCTGGCTCCCCTCGAAGCCATCCCGGCGGGCCGGTCGGCAGCCACGGGCAGCGGCTGTCGAGCAGGCCCGAGCCGATGTCGGCGGCCAGCGGAGGCCCCAGGTCGGCCAGCTCGGCCACCGCCGGGGCCTCGGTGAACCCCACGATCCGGTAGTTGGACTGGTGGACTCTCATCACCAGCGCCGCGTCGTTGGCCGGGTCGGCCACCGCGGCCTCGTAGTCAGCCCGGCGGGTGCGGTTGGTGGTTCCCACCTCCACCAGGCGGGCCCCGGAGCGGGCCATCACGTCGGGGATGCGGAAGCCGCCGCCGATCTCCACCAGCTCGCCCCTGGACACCACCACGTCGCGGCCCTCGGCCAGCCCGGCCAGCACCAGCAGGACGGCGGCCGCGCCGTTGTTCACCACCACCGCGGACTCGGCCCCGCAGGCCCGGGCCAGAAGGGCGGGGGCGGCGTCCATCCTCGAGCCCCGCTCGCCGGTGGCCAGGTCGAACTCCAGGTTCGAGTAGGCGGCCTCCTGGGTCCAGGCCAGCGGGGCCCGGCCCAGGTTGGTGTGGAGCAGCACCCCGGTGCCGTTTATGACCGGGGCCAGCAGGCTTCGGCGGATGGCGTCGGCCCGGTCCGGGGCCGAGCCGGGGTCGCCAGCGGCGATGGCGGTCCTAGCGGCGTCGACCAGCAGCGGATGGGGCAGCCCGGAGTCGGCCAGCGAGCGGGCCAGCCGGTCCACCGAAGGCGGGCGCTCCGAGCCGGTCACGCCAGCCAGGCTAAACGGACCAGCCCGGGCCCGCGGACTACGGCCACGGTCCACACCCCGTCGCGCTCAGCAGACTGCAGAAGTCGGCCTGGCCTGCGAATCACGGGTACCGGTCCACACCTCGTCGCGCTCAGCAGACTGCGGAATCAGCCTGGGTCTGCGGGTCCGGCCCACCCGTCCGGCCCGGCCAGCCCACTGGGAGGCGGCTTGAGCCGACTCGCCGGGATGGACCGCGAGTGTCTTTGTTGGTTGTCAGTCTATTTAGATATAGTGCAAGGCATGCGCTTATCGGACCTGATCGACCTCGACCGGCTCCGGTCAGCCGTGGACGGGGGGCTGGTCACCGACCGGCGCCACGGCGACTTGCGGATACTGAACTACACCAACAAGGCCACCTACTCGGAGACCTGGGATGAGGTGACCACCCTCTGCCGGGGGCTGGTGGTGGACTCCGGGGGCGAGGTGGTGGCCCGGCCGTTCCCCAAGTTCTTCGGGGTGCAGGAGCCCCACGCCCCGATGATCCCCGACGACTGCGCCATGCACGTCACCGAGAAGCTGGACGGCTCCTTGGGCATCGCCTACCGGCACGGCGGCGAGACCAGGATCACCACCCGGGGCCGGCTCGACTCGCCGCAGGGTCAGCAGGCCACCGAGATATGGCGCGAGCGCTACGCCGCGGTCCGGTTCGGGCCGGACGTCACCCCTCTGTTCGAGGTGATCTACCCCGAGAACCGGATCCTGGTCGATTACGGAACCACCCGCGACCTGGTGCTGCTGGCCGTCATCGACATCGGCACCGGAGCGGACCTGCCCCTCGACGCCATCGACTGGCCCGGCCCGGTGGCCGCCGACCGCCGGTTCGGGTCCATCGGCGAGGTGGTCGCCCACACCGAAGAGGACTCCGACGGCGTCCTCGCAGAGGGGTTCGTGGTCCGATTCGACACCGGCGGCAGCGGACCCCATCTGCGGGTGAAGGTCAAGTCCGGCCGTTACGTCGACCTGCACCGGCTGAAGTACGGGCTCAACGCCCGGCGGGTGTGGGCGGTGGCGGCCGTGGAGGCCATGAGCGCCCACAGCGAAGACCACCGGGCCATCGGCTCGCGGCTGAAGCTGAACCCCGACGAGGTGCTCAGCCGCCTCCACGGCGCCCGAGGCCCCAGCATCGACGGGTACCGGCAGGACCTGCCCGAGGAACTCTGGCCCTGGTTCGACGAGACCGTCGCCTCCATCCGGGCCCGGGTGGCCGACCTCACCGGCCGCTACAAGGCCATCGTCGAAGCGGCGGCCGCTGAAGCCGCGGCTTCGACGCATCCCGACCGGGCCTTCGCCGAAGCTGCCCGCCGGCTCACCGCCGAGCAGGGCCTGCACCCCGGCCCGTGCTTCGGGCTCCGCCGCGGCGCCTGGGCCGCCCACGCCGAAATCTGGCGGGCCGCCACCCCCGACCCCGACGAACCGCAACCGCAATGACCGCCGACGGCGCCGGGCGGCTCAACAGCGCGGCGGATATGACATCGCGCACCGCTTGCGCGCAGAGGCGTTTCAGAGCCGGGTCTTTGCGCCGGAATGCAAAACTTTGCGCGCTGCCTTAACCCAAAAACTAACGCGCAAAGCCCACGCGTAAATCGCCGCCAGCCGAAACCTGGCCTGCGCTGAAGGGCTTGGGCCTACCATGGCGGGGTGCTTGCGGTGCTGGTGGCGCTTCTGATCGGGGTGCCGATCTTGGAGCTGTACGTGATCGTGCGGGTGGCGGTCGGGATCGGGACCTTTCAGACCATCGGACTGTTGATCCTGGTTTCGGTGGTCGGGGCCTGGCTGGTGCGCCGGGAGGGCCTGTGGGTGCTGAACCGGGTCCGGGAGCGGCTGGATCAGGGCCAGGTGCCGGGCAACGAGCTGGTGGACGGCCTGTTGATCCTGGTCGCCGGGGCGCTGATGCTCACGCCGGGCTTCCTCACCGACGCCCTCGGCCTGGTGCTGCTGGCCCCGCCCACCCGGATCATCGTCCGCACGATGCTGGTGAAACGGTTTCGCCACCGCCTGCAGATCAACTACGGCCCGATAGACCTCGACGGCTGAGATTTAGCGGGGCTCGGCCGCGTCGGCCGCGTCGAGGGCAGACAGGGCCGCGTCGAGGATGCGGGCGCTGCACCCGGCCATCTGCACCGGCGGCACATGCTCGTCGGCCAGCTTGCGGGCCACATCCCGGAAGGCCTCGGCCGCGGGGCCTTCGCCCAGGGCGGCCGGCTCGCCCCGGTCGGCCCCGGCGGACACTGCGGTCTCAAGCGGGATGCGGCCCAGCAGGACCGCGCCCACCTCCTCGGCCAGCTTGTCCCCACCGCCGGCGCCGAACACGGCGTAGCGCTCCCCGGAGGGGGTCACCAGCTCGGACATGTTCTCGATCACGCCCACCACCCGCAGGTAGTTCTTGCGGCCCATGTCCACCACCCGGGCCGCCACCTTCTGGGCGGCCAAAGCCGGGGTGGTGACCACGATCATCTCGGCCCGGGGGAGGCGGCGGGCCAGGCCCATCTGGACGTCGCCGGTGCCGGGGGGCATGTCGATGAGCAGGTAGTCGAGGTCGTCGCTCCAGCGCACGTCCTCGCAGAAGTGCTGCACGGCTCGGCTGAGCATGAAGCCCCGCCACATCAGCGCCGAGTCCTCCCGGTCGACCAGGAACCCCATCGACACCACGTCCACCCGGCCGGGGCCGATCCGGCGGGTCAGCGGCACGATCTTGCCGTCGAGCGAGCGCAGCTCCCCGTCCACTCCCAGCATCCGGGGGATCGAGAACCCCCAGATGTCGGCGTCCATCACCCCCACCCGGTACCCCTCGGCGGCCAGCGCCGCGGCCAGGTTGACGGTGACCGTCGACTTGCCGACCCCGCCCTTGCCGCTGGCGACCATCAGCACCTTGGTGGCGGGGGGGATGGAGGTGGCCGGGGCGTTGCCGGCCGCGTTCCAGCGGGCTTTGGCCATGGCCGCCGCCTTCTCCTCCTGGTTGAGCTCGGCCCAGGCGATCCTCACGCCGGTCACCCCCGGCATCGACTCCAGCCGGGCCTTCACGTCGCGCTGGATCTGGGCCCGCAGCGGGCAGCCCGCGGTGGTGAGGGCGATTTCCACGCTCACCTGCCCGTCGGGGTTGACGACCACCCCCCGGGCCATGCCCAGCTCGACGATGTTGCTGCCCAGCTCTGGGTCGATGACGCCTTCGAGGAGACGGGTCACCTCCTCCGCCGCGGGTTGGACGGCTGTCACCCGCGGAAGGCTACCGTGGCCTTCCGGGTTGTCTGTGGGTAGGCTGAGGGCCGGAATCGGCTCCGCCGGTCCCGCCCGAATCAAGCGCCCGACGATCTTTCCCTCCGGAGGTCATCGTGATCACCCTCACCGAGAACGCCGCCAGCAAGGTCTCCGAGCTAATCGAGGCCGAGAACGAGGAGGGCCTCGCTCTGCGGGTGGCGGTGCGTCCCGGCGGCTGCTCCGGCTTCTCCTACGAGATGTACTTCGACACCGAGTTCGGCGACGACGACCGCAAGGCCGCCTTCGGGGCCATCGAAGTGGTGGTGGACACGTCCTCGGCGATGCTGCTCGAAGGGGCCACCCTCGACTACAAGGACGGCCTCCAAGACGCCGGCTTCTCCATCGACAACCCCAACGCCCAGCGCACCTGCGGCTGCGGCCAAAGCTTCAGCTAACCCACCGCCGGAGCCAGCCCCCGGCGGCTCCGAGCTTCTACTGTAAACCCTACTGTAACACTACTCTAAACATTTTCACCCCGCTGACCTGGGGTTTTACTGCTACTCTAAACTACTGTTAAATATTAACAGTAGATTGATAGCCTGTCCGAAGGGCATCGGGCCGAAGCGATTGGAGTAGTTGACATGACCACCGCTGGCTCTGTGGAGCAAGCGCTGCAACTTGGTCTGTCCGAGGTGGGCAAGGCTTTGGCCGCTCTCCCCGAGGATCACTGGCTCGAACGTAAGAGCGCCAGCGTCAAAGGTCAGACCATCGCCAATTTGCTCGTGGGCTTCGCCAACGCCGAGGGGGGCACGATCATCATCGGGCTCAGCGACGACGGGGGGGTCGAAGGCATCGGTTCGGCCGGGGCCAAACGACTGGCCAACTGGCAGCGCGCTGCCGTCGATTTCACCAACCCGCCCGTCCGGTGCAAGTTTCAGCGCATCGACTGCATCACCGACAAGGGCGATCATGATCAGCTCGTAGTGATCAAAGTGGAGTCGTCAGACAAGGTCTACGCCACCAACCGGGACGAGGCCTACCTGCGGGTCAGTGACCAAAATCGCAAGCTGAACTTCGAGCAACGACGGGAACTGTCCTACGACAAGGGAGAGACGAGCTTCGAAAACACGCCCGCCAAAGGCGTGACACTCGACGACCTCGACGGCGATCTCATAAGTTCCTACGCTAATCTGCACCGACACCCCGACCCCGAGCGACTGCTCAAGGCACGCGGGTTGTTTAACCACGAAGGCAGAGCCACCGTCGCTGCCGTGCTGCTGTTTGCGGCCGACCCGCAGAGATGGTTTCCCCAAGCGTTCGTACGAGTGCTGCATTACCGAGGATCGGATCGCGGCACAGGCGCCCGCCAGCAACTCCTGTTCGATGTCAGGGTCAAGGGGCCCATTCCTCGAATGATCGACGAAGCCCGCGAAGTGGTGATCGATCGACTGCCGAATCGGCGCGCTCTCGCTGACAGTGGCCGTTTCGAGCCAGTATCGCTGTTGCCACTAGACGCCTGGCTCGAAGGACTGGTCAACGCGGTCGTGCACCGGTCCTATAGCCACAGCGGTGATCACATTCGAGTGGAAATTTTCGACGACCGGCTGGAGATCGAGAGTCCAGGTCGCTTTCCCGGCCTCTCTGATCTCAGCGATCCGCTCCAAGTCATCCGCTTCGCTCGCAATCAGCGCATTGCCGAGGTCTGCGCTGACCTTCACTTCGGCCAAGAACTCGGGGAGGGCATCCGACGCATGTTCGACGAGATGAGGATCGCCGGTCTTGTTGAACCCGAGTACCGCCAGACGGCGGGCAGCGTGAGGCTCATCCTCTCCTGGGTGGCGGTAGACCGGGACCTAGACGACCGGTTGTCGGATCTGGCTCGGGATCTCATGCGGCTGATCCGTTCAGGTGATAGGCTCAGCACCGGTGATCTGGCCGGAGCGGCTGGCCGGTCGAAACCGGCGGTACTCAAACAACTGCGGCTTCTGCAGAAAGAGGGCCTCATCGACCGGGTGGGCAAGTCGCCCAACGATCCACGCGCTTACTGGAAACTCGGCGATTAGAGACTGTAAACCTACTGTAATCCAAAAATTTTGGGGTTGACCTGCGGTTTTGTATCTACTGACATCTCTACCGTAAACGGTGTTTGCAGTAGAATTCGAGTTGCGGGCGAGGGTCACGGCGGCAGGCGGGGTTCAAAGTCTGTCCTCTAGTGTGGCATCGGCCGGGTGATGCGGTAAATTCTCATTAATGAGACAATTGCCTTACAAATGAGACAATTGCACGGGAGGCTTGAGGCATGGCGCTGATTGACCGACGACCTGGCAATGCCAATCCGTTCACCCCGGATTTCGGCCAGCGGCCCCCGGTGATGGCAGGTCGCAGCGGTGTGACGGACTCGATTCTTGACAGTTGGGCGACTGGCCCACGTGATCCCGGGTTCACGACCCTGCTGCTGGGCCAGCGCGGCGCGGGCAAGACCGCGCTGATGGGGGTTCTGGCCGAAGAGGCCAAGAGGTCGGGGTGGGTGGTGATCACCGCCAACGCCAACACCAACGGTCTGCTGGACCGGATCGAAGAAGAGTTGGACGCAACCGAGCACATGCTCCAAGGAGGCACCGACCCGGACGCGAAGGGGCGGATCACCGGGGTGCAGGTCATGGGCAGCGGGGTTCAATGGGCACCGCCCCAGCGGCCGCAGCGGCCGATTCGCCATCGGCTGGCCGACTTGGCCGACCGCGTCGCCGAACATGATGCCGCCGTCCTGTTGTCGATCGACGAGGTCCAGGGAAGCAGCCGCGACGAGATGCGAAGGCTGTGCAGCGACATACAGCAGATCACCAAACAGGACAATCGCAACCTGGCCCTCCTGGCCGCCGGGACGGGCGACTTCCGGTACCAAGTCTTGTCGGACAAGAAAATGACCTTTCTGCAGCGATGTTCATGGCACCAGATTGGGATGTTGCCTCCGGAGGACGCTGTGGAAGGCGTGCGCGGGCCGATAGAGGCCGCGGGCGGGTCTGTTGACACAGACGCGCTAAACGCCGTCATCGAGGCCGCGCCGCTGCTGCCGTTCCACATGCAGGTGATCGGCAGCAGCGCATGGCGGATCTCCGGCGCCCCAGAGCGCCCGGTTGATCGGTGGGCGATCTCGCAGGCTGTCGGCTTGGCGGGCCCGGAGATGAGGCGCCGGGTGTATGAGCCGGTCTGGCACGACCTCACCGGGCCGTGTCGGGCGGTGTTGGACGCGCTAGCCGATCAGGGCGGAAGCTCGCCTCTGGCCGAGCTTGCTCGCGGGGCGGAGTGCAGCAGGCGGGTCTTTGCCGATGCGATCAGGCGGCTGCAGGCCGGCGGTCATCTCACGGTTGGCGACGACGACGATCACGTTCGCAGCACAGACGTGATCCCTTCCGGGGAGATCCAGCGGATGGCACGTCGCTCCAAGGCGGGCGAAGAAGCCGACAGCGATGAAGGGCAAGGCAGGGAAGCCGGGCGCCGCGCTGCACCAAAGCGGTGCGGAAAACCAATGAGCAGGGTGCCCGGCCACTGCATTCTGGCTGACGGACACGCCGGGGGATGCCGGTCCCGGCGCTGACGTAATGATCGCCGCCAGCCAGACTGGCCGGGCGGATGTTCCGGGCGATCCGGGGACGCCAGGCCAGCTCGGACGGCTTATGGGCCACCATTGGTGCTCGTAGCCTTGCAGTGATGGCTGACTCGCAAGCTGGTTTCGAGCTGGTGGTGGACGGCAGGGCTGTCAACGTTGCCGACGAGCGGGCCACTTTGCTGGACGTGGTACGGGAGCAGGTTGGCATTCGGTCGGTGAAGGACGGGTGCAGTCCTCAGGGCCAGTGCGGATGCTGCACGGTGTTGGTGGACGGGCAGGCCCGAGTGGCTTGCGTGACTCCGGCCCGGCGGGTGCGGGGGCGGCGGATCACCACCCTGGACGGGCTCGACCCCGATATCCGCAGCCGCTGGACCAGGGCCTTCGCTGACGCCGGGGCCAGTCAGTGCGGGTTCTGCACGCCCGGGATCATCTGCCGGTTCGCGGCGCTGGACGCGGGCGGGGGCGACCACGATGACCGGAGTGCAGCCGCTCGGGCGCTGGCCGCCCACCTTTGCCGCTGCACCGGCTGGCAGCCGATCCTCGACGCCTGGTGCGCCTACCCCGGCACTAGGCCGAACTCGGGCTCGGCAACCAGCAACGAGGCCGACCATCCCGTCGCAAGCCCGGGCGCGGCGACAGGCGATACGGCCAGCGGCAGCCAAGCCGACTGGCGAGCTGCCATTGAGGGGCGGTCTCCTCAGGACACCGGGCCGCATGTGGCCGCGGGCGGGGGCGGTTTCGCCGACGACACCGCTCCGGAAGGGGCGCTGGTGGCCGTGCTCGCCGCCGACGGGTCGGGCTGGGTGACGGGCGCCACGGCGGCCGAGGCCCGGGCCGCGGCCGGCACCGGGGTGGGGCGACGGGCCACGGCGGCCTGGGGGCCTCCGCTGGACCCGCCGGCGGGCCGCTGGGACGTCACCCTGTCCACGAGCTGGGTGGAGCCGGGCTACCTGGAAACGGACGCGGCCTGGTGCGAGCCGGGAGGAGAGCCGGCGTCGCCGCTGGGCAACGGGGGCGCGTTCGGCGGCAAGCAGAACTCGCCGGTGGCTGCTGCAGCCCGCCGCCTAGCCGACCAGCACCAGCGGCCGGTGCGGGTGCTGTGGTCGCGGCCCGACGCGGCCCGCTTCGGGCCCAAGCGCCCGCCCATCGGGGCCGGCGTGCGGGCGGACGGGACCGGGATGGTGCGGGTGGCCCGCACCCCGGGCATCGCCGAGATCATCAAGGGCTACGCCCCCGGCCTGGAGGTGGAGGAGGCGGATGTGGCCGGTCCGCCCACTTCCTGCGAGATTCGCGGCGCGGGCTGGGTGGAGACGGCGGTGCTGCTGGCCGCGGCCCGAAGGCCAGACGGCCCGGTGAAGGTGGTCGCCCCCGACGGGGGCCGGGCCGAAGCGGTGGTCAACTCGGACGGGTCGCTGGCGGTGGCGGTGCAGGCCGGGCGGCCCCTGGATGAAACGGTGCTCCGCTCGTACTGCACTGGCGCGGCCCACATGGCGCTGTCGTGGGTGACCAGCGAGTCGCTGAGCGTGGACGAGGCCGGGGCCGTACATGACCTGACCGTGCGGTCCTTCGGCATCGTCGGGGCCGCGGCCATGCCGCCGGTGGAGGTGACCGTCGAGCCCGACGACCGCGAGCCGGTGAACGGCAGCGACGCCGTGTTCGCGGCAGTGGCCGCCGCCGTCTGGATCGACCGGGGCCTGCCCCCGACATGGCCCACCGGATGAGACCCGGCAGTTCAGTTCTGGGGCCGGCCCGACTGAGAAAGGACGAGATACTCGTTGGGAGCGCCGTCGTCGTCGACGTTGGCCTCATCGACGCGGGCTCTCAAGAAGTGGCCCAGCAGGGCGGCCACGACGGCACCGGACATGATGACCGCCACCGGGAACACGATCACCAGAAAGATCGCCATGGCGATTGCACCGGCCATCGCCGCAGTCTAGACCAGCAGGCATGAACGAACGGAAGGGCGCCGGCGCCGGGACCGATCTGGGCGACCTGCTCGACCCGAACCACACGGCGGTGGTCACCATGGAGCTGCAGCGGGCAGTGGTGGGGGACCTGGCCACCATGGGCGGGCTGGCCGAGGCCGCGGCCGAAACCCAGACGGTGGCCAACGCGGCCCAAATATGCCGGGCGGCCCGGGCGGTCGGGGTCCGGGTCGTTCACTGCACGGCCCAGTTCCGGGCCGACGGGGCTGGGTCGGCCCGCAACTGCAAGCTGCTGGCCATCTCCTTGGACCACAACTCCGAGTCCCTGGCCGTCGGATCGCCGGGCACCGAGTTGGTCGATGAGCTTGAAGCTGGCCCCGCCGACATCGTGATCTCCCGCCTGCACGGGCTGACCCCGTTCACGTCCACCGCCCTTGACCAGGTGCTGCGCAACTGCGGGATCACCACGGTGGTGGCGACGGGGGTGTCGCTGAACGTCGGGGTCGCCGGGCTGGTCCTCTCCGCGGTGGACCTCGGCTACCGGGTAGTCGTGCCCGACGACGCCGTGGTCGGGCTGCCGGTCGACTACGGGCGGGCCGTCATGCGCAACACCATCTCACTGCTGGCCACCGTCACCTCAACCGACGCCATCGTCGAGGCCTGGTCTCCCTGAGCGGGTTTTCTGAGCAAACGCCTGCGGCATACCGCCGATTTCTGCTCAGAAAACCCGAGCGTCCCCTTTTTCTGAGCAAATACTTGCGGTATAGCGATGATTTTTGCTCAGAAAACCCGGGAGGGGGAGGAGGGGCGGTTTTTCTGAGCAAACGCCTGCGGTATAGCGACGATTTCTGCTCAGAAAACCCGAGGGGAGAAAACCCGAGAGAGGGTAGTCAGGGGGTGGAGCGGGCTTGGTCGGCTAGGAGGTACTTGCGGATCTTGCCGACGCTGGTGCGGGGCAGCTCGTCGATCAGAGTGATGGCCGCCGGCTGCTTGGCCTTGGCCAGGCGCTCGGCGCACCAGGCCGACAGCTCGGCTGCCGTCGGCGGGTCGGACGGGTCGGCGGCCACCACGAAGGCCACCGGCACCTCGTCGCGGATCGGGTCAGGACGACCCACCACCGCCGCCTCCAGCACCCGGGCGTGGCTGGCCAGGACGCCCTCCACCTCGACGATCGACACGTTCTCGCCCGCCACCTTCAACACGTCGGAGCGCCGGCCGTCAAAGTAGTGGCGGCCGGTTTCGTCGATGACGGCCCGGTCCCCGGTGCAGAACCAACCGTCCCGAAAGCTGGCCGAGGTGACAGCCGGATCGTCCAGGTAGCCGGCGAACAGGGTCAGGCCCGGCTCGCCCCCCACCACCACCTCGCCCACCCGGCCGGGATCGACGGCGGCCCCGTCGGCGTCCTGCACCTCCACCGCGCAGCCCGGCGTCACCCGGCCCATCGACGACGGGTCGGGGTCGTCGGCCGGTTCGGTGAGCACGGCCGGGATGGTCTCGGTCATGCCGTAGAGCTGGCGGGGCCGACACCCGAACCAAGAAGACACCGTCTCGTGCTGGTCGGCTGAGATGTTCTGGGCGTACCAGCAGTGGCGCAGCCGCAGCCCCTCGACCGGGCCGCCCCGGGCCAGGATCATGCGGACGGGGGCAGCGAACAGGCTGGCGCAGGTGGCCGAGTGCCGGGCGGCCTGGGCCAGGAACCCGCTGGCCGTGAAGGCGGGCATCAGCGCCACCGAGGCCCCGGCCCAGACGGCCGAGGCGAAGGAGTAGTACTGGGCGTTGGCGTGGAACATGGGCAGCACCACGAGCTGGCGGTCGTCGGGTTCCAGCCCGGCCGCCGCGGCCATGGCCTCGCCGGCGAAGGCGTAGTTGGCCTGGGTGACCTCCACCCCCTTGGGCCGCCCGGTGGTGCCCGAGGTGAACATCACCGCGGCCCGGTCCCGCAGCCCGACGGCCGGATAGTCATCGACCGGGGCGGCGGTGAACGGGGCCAGGGTCGGATCGGCCTCGTCGGCCTCGATCACCGCCAGGTCTCCGCAGGCGGCCCGGTAGACATCGGCCCGGGCGGCCGCGCACACCCCGACCGATGGGCGGGTCCGCTCGATGTGGCCGGCCAGCTCGGGGGCCTTGCCCATCGGGTCAGACGGGACGATCCACGCCCCCATGCGGACCGCGGCCAGCCACACGGCCACGAAGGCGGGCGAGTTGGCCAGGGCCAGATGAACCGCCGCCCCTTCCGTCACCCCGGCCGCGGCCAGGGTTCCGGCCGTCCGGTTCACGTCGCGGTCGAAGTCGGCGTAGCTCCACCGGGCCGCGGCGCCGTCGGGGGTCTCGAATATCAGGAAGGTCTCGTCGGGGCGGGTCTCGACGGCCCGTGACCAGACCTCCGAGAAGGCGACCGGCCCGCCGAGGCCCATCAGTCCAGGCAGCCTGCTGACCGGAGCCGACAAGGCGGCCGGGTGAAGGCCGCGGCAACTTGACCGGCCACGACCATCAGTCCGGGCGGCCCCCAGGCGCGGCCGCCCCGGCGCCAACTGGAACCCCGCCAGCCTCGGCACCATCGGCATCAGCCTCGGCCGCATCGGGGGGGCCGTAGCCGCCGCCGCCGGGCAGCTCCAAGCTGACCACATCGCCGGGCCGCAGGGTGATGCGGGTCTGGGTGGTGACCGGCTCGCCGTTCACCTTGAACGACCCGGCCCGGCCCGGACGCCCGCCGAACACCCCCTGGGGGGCCTCGGTCAGCCGGCTGGTCACGGCGTTGAGCTGCCAGGGCTTGGACGTGGCCACCTCGAACTCGATCACCTGGCCCAGGCCGCCGGGCTGGGCCCCGGCCCCGCCCGAGCCGGGCCGCAGCGACTTGCGCCGGAACCGCACCGGGGCCGACGCCTCCACCACCTCCAAGGGCACGGCCGAGACGCCGGTGGGGTAGGAGCAGGCGTCCAGGCCCGGCTTGGCCGAGCGGGCCCCCACCCCGCCCGCGTAGGTGAACATGGCGGTGATGAAGGGACTGCCGTCGTCGTGGTGGCCGTTGACCTGCATGGTCCACACCGCCCCCGCCCCCTCGGCCATCACCGCGTCGGGCTTCACCTGGGCCAAGGCCTTGAGCAGGGCGTTGGGCAGGAACATCCCCACCACGTGGCGGGCCGTGCCCGGCTGGGGGCACACCGCGTTGAGGACCGACCCCTCGGGGGCCTTCACCTTGATCGGGGCCAGGCTGCCGTGGTTGTTGGGGATCTCGGGGTTGAGCACCGACCGCACGGTGAAGGTGGTGTAGGCGTGGGTGTAGTTCTTCACCACGTTGATGCCCCAGGGGCTGGCCTCGCTCGACCCGTCGTAGTCGACGGTGATCTCGCCCGCGGCGGGATCGACCTCCAGCGAGCAGACCACGTCGATGCGACTCCCGTCGGCCAGATCGAGCACGGCCGAGGCTCGGTGGACGCCGGGCTCCAGGGCCTCTATGTCGGCCCGCACCGCGGCCTCGGACCGGTCGATGATCTCGTCGGCCAGAGCCTCGATGTCGTCCAGTCCGTAGGCGTCGCACAAAGCGGCCAGCCGCTGGGCCCCCACCTCGCCCGAGGCCATCTGGGCGTGCAGGTCGCCGGCCATGTGGTCGGGCTGGCGGACGTTGGACAGGATGAAGCGCCAGACGTCGGCGTTGCGCTCACCCGCCCGCATCAGCTTGCAGATGGGTATCCACAGGCCCTCCTCGAAGCAGTCCCGGCCTCCGGCCCCGATGCCGTAGCCGCCGACGTCGGTGTGGTGGATGGTGGACCCGAACAGGGCGATCAGCCGGGGCCGGCCGCCGGGCGAAGTGCGCCAGGCCGGCACCAGCACGGTCACGTCGAGGAGCTGCCCGGCCGTCTTGTAGGGGTCGTTGGTGATGAGCACGTCCCCGGGCTCGAGCTCGTCCACCGGGAACTCCTCGAGCATTTTGGCCGCGCCGATGGCCAGGCTGTTGATGTGGCCGGGGGTGCCGGTCACGGCCTGGGCCACCATGCGGCCCCGGCGGTCGAACATGGCGTTGGCCAGGTCGCCGGCCTCCCGCACGATGGGGCTGAAGGCGGTGCGCTGCAGGGCCCGGGCCTGCTCGCTGACGGTGGCGATCAGCGACTGCCACAGGATCTCCAGCTCGATGGGGTCGAACCGGCGGTCGGTCATATGGGTGCCCTCCCTCAGTCGGCGGCCGCGGCCGCGCTCCTAGTGGCGATGATGCTGCCGTCGGGCGCCACTTCGGCCGTCCAGCCCGGACGGATCACGGTGGTGGTCTCCCGCTCCTCCACCACGGCCGGGCCGTCCAGGCGAGCACCCGGGGAAAGCCCGGCCCTCGAGTACACCGGGGTCCGGACCGGCTCAGCCCCCCGGTCGAACACCACCTCCCGGGCCGCCCGGCTCGTCGCCGCGGCCTCGGGCGGGCCGGAGTGCAGTTCGGGCTCGACGTTGGGCTTGTCGGCGTAGGCCGAGAGCCGCCAGGTCACCACCTCGATGCCCACATCGGGTATGGCCATGCCGTAGATGAGCCGGTACTCGGCCTCGAACCTCTCGGCCACCTCGCCGGCGGCGGACGGCCACGACTCGCCCTCCCCCACCCACAAGGTGATCTCGTTGCCCTGGCCCAGGTAGCGGGCGTCCAGCCCGTACCGGAAGCGGACCTCATCCGCCGCCACCCCCGCCGAGGACAGGACCCGGCGGCCCTCGTCCCGCAGCTCGCCCAGCAGGGCGTCCCGCTCGTCGGCGTCCACGGAGTCGAGCCGGCGGGGCATGGACCGGGCCAAGTCGATGCGCACCGGCGAGACCAGGGTCCCGAAGGCGGAGAGCACGCTGGCGTTGACCGGGAAGATCACCCGGTCGCTCTCCAGCAGCTCGGCCACCCCGCAGGCGTGGACCGGTCCGGCCCCGCCGAAGGCGATCACCGTCACCCCCCGCAGGTCGACCCCCTGCTCGACGCCGTGCATGCGGGCGGCGGCGGCCATGTTCTGGTTGACCACCTCATGGATCCCGGCCGCGGTGTCGATCGCCGGCAGGCCCAGCCCCCCGGCCAGATCCGAGACGGCGGCGGAGGCCAGCGAGGCGTCGAGGGGCATGTCGCCGCCCAGGAAGGCGGCCGGGTCGAGCAGGCCCAGCACCACGTCGGCGTCGGTCACCGCGGCCACCTCGCCGCCCAGCCCGTAGGAGGCCGGCCCGGGATCGGCCCCGGCCGACTCCGGCCCCACCTTGAGCAGGCCGAACTGGTCGAGGCGGGCCAGCGAGCCGCCCCCGGCGCCGATCTCCACCAAGTCCACCGACGGCACCGACACCGGGAACCCCGAGCCCTTCTTGAACCGGTAGATCCGGGCCACCTCGAAGGTGTTGACCAAAGAGGGCTCGCCCTTTTCGATCAGGCAGGCCTTGGCGGTGGTGCCCCCCATGTCGAAGGACAGCAGCCGGTCCTCCCCCAGCCGCTCCGCGAACCAGGCCCCGGCCAGCGCCCCGGCGGCCGGGCCCGACTCCACCAGCCGGATGGGGCCGCGGGCCGCGTCGTCGGCCGACACCACCCCCCCGTTGGACAGCATCATCAGCACCGACCCGCCGAAGCCCTCGGCCGCCAGCCACTCTTGCAGCTCGTCCAGGTAGGGGCCGATCACCGGCATGGCCGCGGCGTTGCAGGCCGCGGTGATCATGCGGGGGTACTCGCGGATTTGGGGTGAGATCTCCGCCGATATGCACACCGGCACGCTCAGCACGCGGCTCAGGTGAGCGGCCACCGCCTGCTCGTTGGCCGGGTTGACGTAGGAGTTGAGCAGGCACACCGCCACCGACTCCACCCCGGCGGCGGCGAGCTGGGCGGCCAGGGCGTCCAGGTCGGCCGGCGACGGCGCGGCCAGCGCTTCGCCGTCGGCGGTGGTGCGCTCGTCGATCTCGAAGATGCGGTCCCGGGGCACGGGCGGGTCGGGGAACTCGATCTGGAGGTCGTACATGTCGTAGCGGTGCTCGTCGCGGATCAGCAGGGTGTCGGCGAACCCGGTGGTGGTGACCAGGCCGGCCCGGCCGATCTTTCGCTCGATCAGGGCGTTGGTGACCAGGGTGGTGGCGTGGACGATGGGGGCGGCGATCTCGGCCGGGGCCACGCCGGCCTTGGCCAGCAGCCCGGTCACGCCATCCCGGACCCCCACCAGGGGCGCGGCGGGGGTGGTGAGGGTCTTGTCCACCGCCATCCGGCCGGTGGCCGCGTCGAGGAGCACCACGTCGGTGAACGTCCCCCCGATGTCGACGGCCAGCCGCCAGTCGGCCATGCGCAGTCTTCTTCAGGCCAGGTCGGCCCGAGGGGGGGCGAACACGTCGAGGATCCAGCACTCGCCGTAGGTGTCGTCGCCGATGAACACCGAGTCGCCGTGCCAGATCGAGCGGGGGGCCAGGTACACGTCGCCGGGGCTGAGCGTGATCCGCTCGTCGTTGTCACCCTCGGGGCCGATGCGGAAGTTGAGCTGGCCCCGCATGATGATGCCGAGCTGCTCGTTCTCGGTGTGGTTGTGCAGCACCGAGCCCGACGAGCCCCCGGCGATGCGCCAGAAGCAGAGCTGGAGGTCGTCGCCGGTTATCACCCGTTGGCGGAACCCGGGCCGGGCGGTGGCGACGAAGGCGTCGTCGTCGAGGAAGTGGCAGTACTGGTTGGCGAGGTCGGAGGCGGAAAGGGTCACGGCGCAGTCTCCTGGCTCAGGCGGACTCAGCCGACGGCCGCGAACCGGGCCCGCTCGGCGTCGAGGTCGAGGGGACGGATTATGGCCTCGTGCTCCTCGTCGCCCCAGTGCGCGCTCGGGACCAGCCACATGACCTCGAACTCGAGCCCGTCGGGGTCCTTGGCGTAGAGGCTCTTGTTGGGGCCGTGGTCGCTGGCGCCGACCAGCGCCCCGGCTTCCAGCAGCCGCTCCCGCACCGCGGCCAGCTCGTCGAGGGTGGGCACCTCCCAGGCGATGTGGTAGAGGCCCACCGTCGAGCGGCCCGCGGTCGAGGGCCCGGCCGAGTCGCCGATGGTGAAGAAGACGATGTCGTGGTGGTTGGCCGAGGCCGGGGCCCGCATGAACACGAAGCGGCCCGGGCCGTCGATCACGGTGGTGAAGCCGAGCACCTCGGAATAGAACCGCTGATGGCGGGCGGCGTCGCGTACATACAGAACGGCGTGGTTCATTCCGGTTATCACTGGTGGCCTGCCTCCCGCTTTCGTGTCCGGCCGGGCGGCCAGCCTAATGCCTTCACCCCGGCGGGGGCTAGGCCAGCTCAACGGTAGGTGGCCCGGCTCATGGGGTGCGGCCTACCCCGACGGGCGGCCCGGGGCGGCGCATCACCCTGTCGGGGGCTAGGCCGGAACGGTCCAGTTGAACTCGGTCAGCACCAGCCCGCCGGGGGAGGGCTCGAAGGCGGTGACCGAGGCCAGGCCGACCCGGGATCGCATGATCATGGCCGCGCCTCCGCCCAGCAGATGGGCCGTCGCCGACTTGACCGGGGTGGCGTGGCTGACCACGACCACGTTCGACGAGCTGGCCGGGCCCTCGACGTCGACCAGAGCCTCCCCCACCCGGCGGTGCAGGGCGGTCAGCGACTCGCCGCCGGGCGGGGCGAACTCGGGGTTGGCGGCCCAGTTCGTCATCAGCTCTGACAGGCCCGCCATGGGCTGGCCCTCGTAGCGGCCGAAGTCGATCTCCCGCCAGCGGTCGTCCACGGTGACGGTGGCCGAGTCCAGGCCAGCCAGGGCCACCGTTTCGAGGACCCGCCGACGGGGCGAGGCGACCACCCAGTCCACGCTCCACCGGCCCCGCAGGACCCGGCCGACCGCCTCGGCCTGTGCCCGGCCGCAATCGTCCAGGGCCGGGTCGGCCCGCCCCTGGAAGCGACCCTCGGCGTTGGCCTGGGTGCGGGCGTGGCGCAAAAGGATCAGGATGCGCCAATGGTAGAGGCCCGCCGGCACCCACCGCGTCAGCACCCTGGCCCCAATTTCTCACAAGTAGCCGGATTTTCTCACAAAAGGAGGTAAAAGCTCACAAACAGCCTGAATTGCTCACAAACAGGGTATCCTCAGCGCACAATGCGGTTAGCGAACCCGAGCACTAACCCGTTCACACCCGATTTCGGGCAAACTCCGCCGCTGCTGGTAGGCCGTGACTCGCTGCTGGAGGAACTGGGCAGCAGTTTCGCGACCGGCCCCCGAGCTCCGGGTTTCACAACATTGCTCATCGGGCCGCGCGGGTCCGGGAAGACGGCCGTTCTCAACGAGGCGGTCGAAGCAACGCGTTCTGAAGGCTGGATCGTGATTTCAGTGGACGCCGGAACGCCCGGCATCCACGAGAGGATCACCCAGGTATTGAACTGGATCGAGGAGCCAGGCCGCACGGGGCTCTCGCGCCCGGGTCAGCGCGAGTTGGTCGGTTTGGGGTTCTACGGGATCAACGCACAATGGGCACCTACTCCAGCTCCGGGTCGGTTGGACAACCGGCACCGACTCGCACTTCTGGCCAGCCAAGCCAGCGAACACGACACAAAGGTGTTGCTGTGCGTCGATGAAATCCATGCTGGCGATAGACAAGAGATGCGACGGCTCGGTGACGACATACAGCACCTTTCGAAGCGCGAATCCTTGCCTCTAGCATTCTTGGGCGCTGGATTGGGAGACATCCGTTACGGGCTTCTTTCGGACAAGAAGATGACTTTCTTCCAGCGCTGCCATCGCAAGGACATTGGCATGATCTCACCCGCGCTGGCCATTAGAGGTATTCGCGACACGATCAACGGCACTGGGGGTTCCATCGATACTGAAGCCATGGGCCCTGTCGGTGACTTGGGTCACATCACCCCTTATCACATGCAGGTAATCGGTTATAACATATGGGATATCTCCGGGTCGCCTGACAACCCTACCACTGAATCCGATGTGCGGCAGTCTGTAATGCTGGCCGAACCCGAGATGATGGACAAGGTGTATGAACCCGCTTGGTATGATTTGCCGCAAGCGGCCCGGTGCTTATTAGTTGCCCTGTTCTACTCAGGCGGCAAAGGAACCTCAACGGAGCTTATCGAACAGTCGGGGCTGGATCGACGCGAATACACCGAGGCGCGGCGAATTCTGACTTATGGCGGATATATCGGCAAAGACCATCGATCTCGCGTGGTCGCCACCGGGCTGCTTCCGGCATCCAGCATGAAGCATCTCATAGACGACGACGCCAGCATCCAATCCGCCGACAACGACCAAGACCGCGACGCGACCGAACCGGCCCCAGGACGCGCCCGGAAAAGCCTCAGATGCGACAAGCCCATGCAACGAGTCGACGGCTGCTGCATTTTGCCCCAAGACCACGCCGGGCGCTGCCGATCCAAATGACAGCCGGACAGCGGCGCTGGTGTTTGTCGCCGGGGCCGGGGGCAGGGCCGGCGGGCGGCTGGGCAGAACGGGCGGGGCACCCGCCTAGTTAGCATAGGCTGATGCGCATCGGCCGACTCGACATCGCCCAGACCCTGTACGACTTCGTGGCCGACGAGGCCGTCGAGGGCGCTGGGATCAGCGCCGAGGGGTTCTGGCGGGCTTTCGAGGCCATCGTCGCCGACCTCGGGCCCCGCAACGCCGAGCTGCTGGCCCGCCGCGATCGGCTCCAAGAACAGATCGACGACTGGCACCGGGCCGCCCGGTCCGGCGGGGGCCACGACCCGCAGGCCTACGCCGCCTTCTTGCGCGACATCGACTACCTCGAAGAACAGCCAACCGAGGCGGTGATCGACACCCAAGGCGTCGACCCCGAGATGGCCGAGGTGGCCGGCCCCCAGCTCGTGGTGCCCCTCGACAACGCCCGCTACGCCCTCAATGCGGCCAACGCCCGCTGGAACAGCCTCTACGACGCCCTCTACGGCAGCGACGCCGTAGGCGACGGCCACGGCGCCGCACCGGGACCGGGCTACAACCCGATCCGGGGGGACCGGGTCATCGAGGCGGGCCGGGCCTTCCTGGACCGCCACTTCGCCCTCGATGCGGCCAGCCACGCCTGGGCCACGGCGTACCGGGTGGAGCGGGGCGCGCTGAAGATCCGCACCGGCGACGGGGGCACCGCCGCCCTGCTGCGGCCCGAGCGGTTCGCGGGCTACACCGGCGACCCGGACCGGCCGGCCACCATCATGCTCCGGCGCAACGGGCTGGGCTGCGAGCTGGTGCTCGACCCCGACCACCCGGTGGGCCGCCGAGACCACGCCGGGATCTGCGACATCCGGCTCGAATCGGCCGTCACCGCCATCATGGACTGCGAGGACTCGGTGTCGGCGGTGGACGCCGACGACAAGGTCGCCGTCTACCGCAACTGGCTGGGCCTGATGCTCGGCACCCTCGAGACCGCCTTCGAGCGGGACGGGCGGCGAGTGGAGCGGTCGCTGGCCGCCGACCTCGACTACCTCGACCCGGGCGGCCGGCCGACGGTCTGGCCCGGCCGCAGCCTCATGCTGGTCCGCCACGTGGGCCCCCACCTGATGACCGACGCGGTGACCATCGACGGCGAGCCGGTGCCCGAGACCATGCTCGACGCCATGGTCACCGCCCTGGCGGCCAAGGCCGATCTCGACGGCCGGTGCCGCATCAAAGGCCAAGCCGCCCGCAACTCCCGGGCCGGGTCGATCTACGTCGTCAAGCCCAAGATGCACGGCCCCGACGAGGTGGCCCTGGCCTGCGAGCTGTTCGACCGGACCGAGGACGCCCTGGGGCTGGGGCGCCACACCCTCAAGATGGGGATCATGGACGAGGAGCGCCGCACCTCGCTGGGGCTGAAGGCGTGCATCGACCGGGCCCGGCGGCGGACGGTGTTCATCAACACCGGCTTCTTAGACCGCACCGGCGACGAGATCCACACCGACATGGAGGCCGGCCCGATGGTGCCCAAGCCGGAGATGCGCAAGGCGGCCTGGCTCGGGGTCTACGAGGACTCCAACGTCGACGTCGGGCTGGCCTGCGGCCTGGCCGGCCGGGCCCAGATCGGCAAGGGGATGTGGACCATGCCCAACGAGATGGCGGCCATGGTCAAGGCCAAGATCGCCCACCCGCTGGCCGGGGCCTCCACCGCCTGGGTGCCGTCGCCCACCGCGGCCACCCTGCACGCCGCCCACTACTTCGCGGTGGACGTGGCCGACCGCCAGCGCCGCCTGGCCGAGCGGCCGTCGGCCCGGGCCACCGACATGCTCGCCATCCCGACCCTGCCGCCGGACCGGGAGCTGAGCCCGTCCGAGATCCAGCGGGAACTCGACAACAACCTCCAGGGCCTGCTCGGCTACGTGGTGCGCTGGGTGGGCCAGGGGGTCGGCTGCTCCACCGTGCCCGACATCGACGACATCGGGCTCATGGAGGACCTGGCCACCCTGAGGATCTCCAGCCAGCACGTGGCCAACTGGCTGCACCACGGGCTGATCACCGCCGAGCAGGTCCACGAGACGATGCGGCGGATGGCCAACCTGGTGGACCAGCAGAACAGCGGCGACGCTGCCTACGAGCCGATGGCCCCCGACTTCGACGAGAGCATCCCCTACCAGGCCGCGACCGAGTTGGTCTTCGCGGCCCGAACCGAGCCCGGCGGCTACACCGAGCGCATCCTGCGCAAGCACCGCCGGGATCAGAAAGCCCGACGCCGGTGACCGAGCCCGGCGCGTGACCGAGGGTCAGCGGCCCCGGCCATCCGCCCAATCTGACCCCGACGAAACGCCGGGCCCCGCCCAAGACGACCCGGACGAACCACCGGGCCCCGCCGCACCCGGGCCGGGCGAACCGCCGACTCCCGCCGAAGACGACCCAGGCGAACCGCCGACCCGCTTGGCTTGGCTCACCCTGATCACCGTCTCGGTGTCGGTGTTCATGGTGGCCATGGAGATCACGGTCATCGCGCTGGCCCTGCCCGAGATCCAGCACGCCTTCCCCGGGACCTCGGAATCGACGCTGTCGTGGGTGGCCAGCGCCTACAGCCTGGGGGTGGGCGCCCTGCTGCTGGTGGCGGGCTGGCTGGCCGACCGCCACGGCCGTCGGCGGGCGTTCCTCGTGGGGCTTGCCGCCTTCATCGCGGGCTCGGTCGGGTCGGGGGCGGCGGCCGGCATGGGGATGCTGATCGCAGCCCGGGTCGTGCAGTCCGTCGGCGGGGCCTTGCTGTTCCCGGCCGGGCTGGCCCTGACCCTCGCCGCCTTCCCCCGCTCCCGGCACCAGTTCGCCATCGGGGTGTGGGGGGCCATGGGCGGCCTGGCCGCCGCTCTGGGGCCCAGCCTGGGGGGCCTGCTCATCGCCGGGTTCGGGTGGCGGTCGGTGTTCCTGGTCAACATCCCGGTGGCGGCGGCGGCCATGGTCGTCGGCCGCCGCATCCTGGTGGAGAGCACCGGTGACATGGTGGCCCGGCGGGTGGAGGCGGTCAGCGTGCCGCTGGCCTCGCTGGGGATCGGGGCCGTCCTGTTGGGAATGCTCCAAGGCGGCGACTGGGGCTGGGGATCGGCGGCCACCCTGACCGCGTTCGGCGCCGGGGCGGCGCTGATCGCGGCTTTCGCCGTCCGCAGCCTCCGCCATCCCGAGCCGCTGTTCCCGCTGCGCCTGTTCCGGCTCCGGTCCTGGACGGTGGGCAACGCCGGCGCCTTCCTGTTCTGCATGGCCTTCTTCTCGATGATGGTGCTGCTGCCCAGCTTCGTGCAGGAGAGGTGGGGGTGGTCGGTGGTGCAGACCGGGCTGGCCATCGCGCCCGGGCCGTTCCTGAGCTTCGCCATCTCCCCCCAGGCCGGCAAGCTGGCCGACCGGATCGGCAACGCCCCCATCGTGATGGCCGGGGCCGCGGCGGGCGCGGCGGGCACGGTCTGGTACCGGTTCGCCCTCGGGGCCGAGCCCGCGCTCGGCCATCTCCTGATCGGCGGCCTGCTGATAGGGGTGTCGGCCGGGCTCTGCTTCGCCCCCCTCACCGGCGCAGCGCTCCGGGACGTGCCGGGCGGCATGTACGCCACCGGCGGCGCCGGGCGCACCACCATCTTCCAGACGTCGTCGGCGGTGGCCATCGCGGTGGGGTTCGCCCTGCTCGGCCGGCCCGACGGGCCCGCAGCCGCGCTGGCCGGCTACCAGCGGGTGTGGACGCTCGGCGTGATCTGCTACCTAGGATTGCTGGCCGTGTTCGCCTTGGCCTATCCGCGCCAGACCCTGTCGCAGGCCGCCCGAGAGGCCGCCGTCCGGCCGGGGCAGTTGATGTCGTGAGGCTCGGCATCTACCCAGGCCGTCGCATCGCCCCGTTGCGCTCCACCCGACCGGGACGGTTGGTCCCGTGAAGTTCGGCATCTTCTACGAGCACCAACTCCCCCGGCCCTGGGCCGACGGCGACGAGCGCCGACTGCTGGACGAGGCCCTGGAGCAGGTGGAGCTGGCCGACCGGCTGGGGTTCGACTACGCCTGGGAGGTCGAGCACCACTTCCTGGAGGAGTACTCGCACTCCTCGGCCCCGGAGGTGTTCCTGGCCGCGTGCAGCCAGCGCACCCGGCGGATACGGCTCGGCCACGGCATCGTGCTGATGCCCCCGGGCTACAACCACCCGGCCCGGGTGGCGGAGCGGATCGCCACCCTGGACCTGGTGTCGAACGGGCGGGTGGACTTCGGCACCGGGGAGTCGTCGTCGCGGCTGGAGCTGGACGGCTTCGGGGTGGGCGGCGCCGACAAGCGGCCGGCCTGGGCCGAGGCGGTGGAGCAGTGCTGCAACATGATGGTGATGGACCCCTATCCGGGGTACGAGGGCGACTACTTCTCGATGCCGTGCCGCAACGTGGTGCCCAAGCCGGTGCAGAAGCCCCATCCGCCGCTGTGGGTGGCATGCTCGAACCGGGAGACGATCAAGCTGGCCGCCCGCTGCGGCATGGGGGCGCTCACCTTCTCCTTCATCGACCCCGACGAGGCGCAGGCGTGGGTGGACGACTACTACCGGATCCTGGCCGCCGAGTGCGTGCCGATCGGCCACGCCGTCAACGCCAACATCGCCATGGTCACCGGGCTGTCGGTGCATCCCGACGAGTCCGAGGCCAAGCGCCGGGGGCTGGACGGCTTCCGGTTCTTCGGCTACGGACTCGGCCACCACTACGTCTTCGGCCGGCACCGGCCCGGCCGGACCGACGTCTGGGCCGCCTACCAGGCCGAGCGGGACTCCATGCCCGACCGGGGCGAGCGCAGCGGCATCGGCGCCCCCGACCAGGTCCGCCGCCATTTGCGCGGCTACGCCGACGCGGGCGTCGATCAGGTGATCTTCATCCAGCAGGGCGGCAAGAACCGCCACGACCACATCTGCGAGTCCCTCGAGCTGTTCGCCGCCGAGGTCATGGGCGAATTCGCCGAGGCCGAACCAGAGCGAGAGAGAGTCAAGGCGGAGCGGCTGGCGCCGAGCGTCGAGGCGGCTCTGGCCCGCAAACAGCCGATGCCGGCGCTGGCCGACGACGAGATCCCCGTGGTCGAGGCCCTGGGCCGCTCCATCGCCCAGAGCCTGCCCGCCGACCAGCTCGAGCAGGCCCGCAAGGTGATCAAGACCTGGAGCCAGTCGGCCACCCCGCTGTACGTGCCCGACGACATGCTCGACGAGGTGGAGCCCTCGGCGGCGGCCGAGGCGGGGACGCCATGACCATCGAGCTGCCGCCGCTCCCCTACCCTGAGGGCGCCCTGGCCCCCCACATCAGCGCCCGGACCCTGAGCTTCCACTACGGCCGCCACCACGCCGGCTACGTGGCCAAGCTGGCCGGGCTGGTGGGCGGCACCGCCTACGAGGGCTCGACGCTGGAGGAGATCGTGGCCGGGGCCGGGCCGGGGACGCTGTTCGACAACGCGGCCCAAGCCTGGAACCACGATTTCTACTGGCACTCGATGAGCCCCGACGGCGGGGGCGACCCCGGCGGGGCCCTGGCCGGGGCCGTTGACCGGGCCTTCGGGTCGGCCGACGCCTTCAAAGAGGAGTTCGCCGCCGCCGCCCGAGCCAAGTTCGGGTCGGGCTGGGTGTGGCTGGCAGCCGACGGCGACGGCCTGCGGATCGACGCCACCGACAACGCCGACACGCCGCTGGCCCACGGCCTGACTCCGCTGCTGACCATCGACGTCTGGGAGCACGCCTACTACCTCGACTATCAGAACGACCGGGCCGCCTATGTCGACGCCTTCATCGAGCGCCTGATCGACTGGGGGTCCGCCGCCACCCGTTTCGCCGCCTGATCCAGCCTCTGGAGCGGCCAGCCAGCCAGCAGGCACCCAGGCCGGGCGTGAAAGTCAGCGGAGCAAGCTGAACGGCGGGTCAGCGGGGCCGGGGGACCAGCAGGTCGGGGGTGGGGTTGTCGATCCCGAGCCTTTCGGCCAGCGCGGCGGTGGCCAGGTTGCCCACCGCCGGGTTGACCCCCTCCCCCAGCAGCCCGGATTGGGCCATGCGGTCCCCGATGCGGATGAAGATGGCGCAGAACCGCATGACCGCGAAGGTCTCCCAGTAGTCCGGGTGGCGGCAGGTCCGGCCCGACGCCGCCTCGTAGTGCGCGATCATCTCGGCCCGGTCGGGGTAGCCAGCGGGGCGGGGCAGGCCGGGGCTGTCAAAGACCATCCGGTCGAACATCAGCCACCAGCCCAGATCGGCCTCGGTGGGGCAGAGCGCGGCGGCCTCCCAGTCGCACACCGCGGCCGGGCGATAGTCCCGCCAGATGATGTTGCCGATGCGGGCATCGCCCCAGGAGAGCCCCACCCGGTCGTCGCCGGGGTCGTTGGCGGCCAGCCAGTCCAGGGCCGCGTCCAGCACCGGATGGTCGCGCCCGCCCAGCGCCTCGGCCGCCCCCCGGCGGTACAGGTCGATCTGAACGGCTTGGTCGGGGGCGCCGCAGCCGCTGGCGTCGAGCCACTCCAGGCCGGCCGAGCGCCAGTCGATGGAGTGGACTCGGGCCATGGCCTCCAGGCCCGACTGCACCATCGTCCGCCGCTGGGCGGGCGTGGCCTCGTCCACCACGAAGCCGCTCTCGCTGTAGCGGGGGTTGTCGGAGGGCACCCGGCCCTCGACGAAGCCCATCACATAGAAGGGCTGGCCCAAGACGGCGGGGTCGGCCTCGTAGCCCACCAGCGGCGGCATCGGGGCCGCGCCCGCGGCGGCCACCGCCTCCATGGTCCGGTACTGCATCTCCACCGACACCGCGCACTGCGGGGTCTGGACCGGGAAGACGCCCCCGTCGGGGGGCTCGACCCGACCGACGTAGCGCTCGATCCGGGGCTGGCCGCCCTCAGTCCAGGCCGCTTCGAAGATGACGGTCTCGTTGGAGAACCCGGTGGCCACGGGGATGTCGATGCTGGTCACGGTCACATCGGAGCGATCCGGGAAGCGGCGGGCCATCCAGTCCCTCAGCGCCGGGCCGTAGTGGCTTCGGTCGGTGTTGAACTTGGGGATGCTCTCCACCCGGCTGCGGGCCGACGCCTCCGCCGCCATCTCGGGCACCCCGCCGCCGACCGGGCCGACACCATCGGCGGGCGGGGCGGCAGCGGGCCGGTCGGGCACGGGGCCAAGTGTGCCATGACTGCGGCAGCGGGCCTCCCACCGGCCGGGGGTGACGGCGACGGCCAGCCAGGCCCCGCACCGGGGGCAGTATCGGGGCGGGTCCAGCCCGGGCAGGCAGCCCGGGCACTCGGTCCGGCCGCAGCCCGGGCAGTGGGGGCCTTCAGTTGCGGCCGGACCGATCACACCGCGGCCCGCGGACCTAGTCGCGCCTGAGCGGGTCACGCCGCGGCCGGTTGCCGCAGGCCGTCAAGCGCGCCCGGGCCGGTCACACCGCGGCCGACAGGCTCCCGATGGGCATGCGCAGGTCGGCCAGCATGGTGAGGTCCTCCTGCGGGGCCCGGCCCAGGGTGGTGAGGTAGTTGCCGACGATGAGGGCGTTTATGCCGGCGGTCATGCCCAGGGCCTGCAGGTCTCGCAGGGTGATCTCCCGGCCGCCCGCGTAGCGCAGGATCACCGCGGGGAGGGCCAGCCGGAACAGGGCGATCCAGCGGATGGCCTCCAAGGCCGCCAGCGGGCGGCGGACCTGCAGCGGGGTGCCGGGCCGGGGGTTCAAGAAGTTGACCGGCACCTCGGCCGGCCCGACCTCCCGGACCTGCTCTATCAGCTCCAGCCGCTGGGCGGCGGTCTCGCCCATGCCCAGCAGCACCCCGCAGCACAGCTCCATGCCCGCCTCCCGGACGTAGCCGCAGGTCCGCACCCGCTCGTCGAAGCTGTGGGTGGTCACCACCTGCGGGAAGAAGGACCGGCTGGTCTCCAGGTTGTGGTTGTAGCGATGCACCCCCGCCGCGGCCAGCTCCAGGGCCTGGCCGCGGGTGAGGATGCCCGCGCTGACCGCCACGTTCAGGCCGGTGGAGGCTTCGATTTGAGGCACGAGATCGACGATGCGGGCCATGATGCGGTCGTCGGGCCCGCGGACGGCCAGCACGATGCAGAACTCGCTCGCCCCCAGGGCCGCGGTCTCGGCCGCCGCGGCCAGCACCTCGCCGGTGTCGAGGAACGGGGTGGCCTTGACCTCGGTGTCGAACCGGGCCGACTGGCCGCAGAAGTGGCAGTCCTCGGGGCAGCCGCCGGTCTTGGCCGACAGGATGCCCTCGACCTCCACCGTCGGACCGGCCCAGGCCAGCCGCACTTCATGGGCCAGCGCGGCCAGCGCTGGCACCAATGCGTCGTCCACCGCGGCCAGGCCGGCCAGCTCGTCGGCGGTGAGCTGGCGGCGCCGGGCGAGCAGGGCCTCCGAGGCCGCGGCGATGGCAGGCTCGGTCACCCCCCGAATCCTACGGCCCGAAGCCCGAGCCTTCAGCCGGGCCTCCCGCGTCTTCGGGCCAACGACCAGACTTTCACGGTCCAAGGTTCGCCGAGCCCAGCCTCGCGTCGTCCCGGGCTGACAGCCAGCCGGAGTCTGCTCTGGGGGTTCAGCCGGTTGCGAGGGTGAGGAGGGCCCAGACGGCGGCGACGGCGCCGATGGCGATGAACGCCAGGCTGCGGGCCAGCGGGGCCCGCTCCAGATCGGAGTCGTCGCGACGGGAGGCCGGGGGCCGCACCAGGGCGATCACGTTGCCCACGGCCATGGCCGCGCCCAACGCCAGCACCATCCAGGCCAAGAAGTCGGCCCCGCCCAGCATTCGCCGCCCCGAGCCCTATCGGCCGCCCACCGGATGGGCGCTCAGCCCCGACCGGAGGCGGGCCACCTGTTCGGCGACCCAGGGGTAGGTCTCGGCCATGCCCGCGGCCAAGTCGTAGCGGGGGGTCCAGCCCAGGGCCCGGATGCGCTCGTGGCTGAAGTTGCGGGCCGCCACGCCGAGCGGGCCGTCGACGGGGATGATGTCCACCCGCTTGCCCGCCACCGCCGCGGTGGTGCGCACCAGCTCCGCGATCTCCACCCGGTCGTCGGCGCCGATGTTGGCCGGCCGGGTCTCGGCCGAGCGGGTCAGGGTCACGACGGCTTCCACCAGATCGGCCACGTACACGAAGGTGCGGACCGTGCGGCCGCCGCCGAAGACCTCGATTGCTCCGTCGCCGTCCAGCTCGGCGATCTTGCGGGCGATGGCGGCCGGGGCCTTCTCGCGGCCTCCCTGCCAGGCGCCGTAGGGCCCGTAACAGTTCTCGAAGCGGCCGATGCGCACCTCCATGCCGTGCCGGCGGGCGTAGGCCGACAGGAGCCGCTCGGAGTAGAGCTTCTCCCAGCCGTACTCGTTGTGGGGCAGGGCGGGGTAGGCACCGTCCTCGTCCAGGGCTTCTTCGTCGGGGGCCATGTCGCGGTAGACGCACACCGACGAGGAGAAGAAGTACCGGCCCACCCCGGCCGCGGCCGCCGCCTCGGCCATGTTGGCGTTGACCAGAACCGAGTTGCGCATGATCTCGCACTCGGCCGCCGATATGAACTCCATGCCCCCCATGTCGGCGGCGAGCTGGTACACCTCGTCGAACCCGCCGGCCAAGGCCTTGCGGCAGTTCTCGGGGTCGCGCAGATCCAGAGTCCAGAACTCGGCGGCCGCGCTCGGGCGGTGAGCGGGCTCGGCGATGTCCACCCCCCGCACCCAGTCGCCGGCGTCGGCCAAGCGCTGGGCCAAGTGCCCGCCGATGAACCCGCCGGCGCCGGTCACGAGTATCCGTCTCATGCCATCGATCCGACGCGAGGGTACCGGTCGAGGGGAACCCGACGACTGCTACGGTCGCCGCTCACTGGGCGAGGTCGGGACGAAAGATCGTGATGGCGAAGCTCCTTAGAAGCCGGCCCCCTCGGAAGGGAGGCGAGACGTTGAAAACGGCTGGTCGGGCAGGCGGACAGGGCCTCAGCCAGCGCGAGTTCGGGATGGTCGGGGCCAGCGCGGTGCTGCTGGCGGCCTGCGGCGGGACGGACAACCCGGACCCGTGGGGGTACTCGGGAGACAGCGGACCGGAGAATTGGGGCGAGCTGTCCGACGACTACGCCGCCTGCGCGGAGGGCCGCGAGCAGTCGCCGGTTGACATTGCCACCGGGTCGGCGGCCAGTGGCGGAGGTACCGACGGGGAGCTGTCGTTCATGTACCGCCGCGAACATGTCCACACCGCCAACACCGGGCTGTTCGTGAAGGTCCAGTACCACGAAGGCCGCAGCGGCCTCCGGCTGGGGGACGGCGAGTACTCCCTGGTCGAGATCCACGCCCACACTCCGAGCGAGCACACCATCGACGGCGGCGGCTTCCCGATGGAGATGCACTTGGTCCACCGGGGGCCCGCGGGCGAGCTGGCGGCGGCCGGCGTTCTGTTCAGGCTGGGCCGGGCCAATCCGGCCGTGCAGCAGTTCATCGACGCAGTGCCCGCCCGGGCGGGCGATGAGACCCGTCCCGACCGGCCGCTAGATCTCAGCGGTCTGCTTCCCTCGGCCCGCTCCCACTACAGCTACCCGGGCTCGCTGACCACGCCGCCCTGCACCGAGGGCGTGCGCTGGCTGGTGATGTCGGAGATCCAGGAAGCGGCCCGAGAGCAGATCGACCGGATCTCCGCCCTCACCGGCAGCCAGGCCAACAACCGCTCGGTGCAGCCCCTAGGCGCACGGACGGTGACCTTTCGCGGCTGAGCCTCACCAAGTAATCAGATGTTCGGGGTTGTGTTAGGCGATCTCTTAGATTAAGATTTATTGAGCAAGTAAAGAAGGTTGATGCATGAAAAATCAGGTTTCATGATTGCAGCATTGATTGCTATGGGCTGCAGCAGCCCGCTCAACGGTGCGGCTCATTCAGAGTCAACTACACCAACGACAGAACCGCCACCAACGACAGAACCGCCACCAACGACACTACCACCAACGACAGAACCGCCACCAACGACAGAACCGCCACCAACGACACAGCCGCCATTAGATGCCTGTGAACTTTCTAATGTGTTCTGGGCGTTCCTGGATTCTCGACGAGATCTTCAAGAGCAGAATGAAGGGTTTTACATAACCCATGATCTTGATAGTGCTTTACCTCTTGGGGATGGTTCGGGCTGTGTGGTCCAAATTGAAATCTATCACATTGATTATCCTTCCCGCAAATACTATGGCGATTTGGTGATCTGTGTCTCAGAAGAGTCGAGTTCATACGTGTGGTCTACGGATGGAGCAGCGATGATCTCCGATCTATTCAAAAGCTGCAACCTCCTGCTGGAGGGAGGGGACCTATGACGAGAACTCCTACCCCGACTGTGATTCCCTAGAACACAGGGAAGAGGGAAAGTCTAGTATTGCGGGCTGAACAAGTCTCGATAGTGAAGTATGTGCCACCTAGCATCTTCGGCAAAACTATCAGTACGGTATCCAGTTAGTTAGCTGAAGCGCTGGGGGAAGATTTCCAGAAGATTATCAACGGTCACCACTTCCTTATGATCGGGAGTCCACACCCCTTCAGAAGGGGCGTCAGGATAGGGCTTTCGGACTGCAAACCTGTTGAATCGCTTTATGTCTTCCAGTAGCCATGCACCGCCCGTCTGTTTTGAAACTTTATAAGATGGGCCAACGTCATGGCGCAATTGGCGGTGGCACGTCACTAGTGTATACCCGTAGTCAACGAGACGTCCATCCCTCAACCCTATTCCCATTTGCCCCATATTGAACGGGACGCGAATATAGGTAGATTCATACCCATGTGAGTAATGTATATATTCTCTAGTAAAATATATTAATACGTCTCTCTCGCTAACCCACTTATTATTGTCGTTGAGAAAAGCCCATCGGCAGCACTTACAATAACAGGTAAATGAGTTGGGAGGAAAGCTAGAATACATTCCTAGATTGCAATCTTCATGCATAGGCTGAACATTGCAATCTGGTACGGACGACCCTAAATTGTCAAAGTGGAGCTGATCGCAACCGATAGGCCGTCGCAAGACAGCTCGGGGAATTATATGCCCTATATTGGCATCTTTTATGTCCAGACTTTCACCACATCCACCAAGATGTATCCCGCACCGATAATTATCTCTTTCTAATAAACGTTGTAAACGTGTGCGCTTGCGCCACTTACGATTACCGCTCATTGTACTACCTCCTAGATAGTCGTCGGGTAGTGGGCCTGCGGGTGGGACCTTGCTTTCCTGCTGATTTAGCTCACCACCGGGGCCAGCCCTACCTGCCCGACCATTTCGGCGCAAAACTCTAGCGGACTCAAAGAAGAGTCCCGACCTAGCTGTACTGGACACAGAGGTTGGTAGCAGCGTGATGGGGTGAGCCTCCTGTGCGAGTGTGGTGTTGTCACATCCCACGAGCACAGGAGGCTCGATGTCGCACGGTAATGCACGTTTGACTCCCGCGGGGCAGCTGCTGCTGGCCGGAGGGTGGCCGCGGGGGAGCCCCAGGCCGAGGCAACCCGCCAGATGAGGCTGTCTCGGGGCACGGTGGCCAAGTGGTGGAGCCGCTGGGTCGAGCACGGCGACGCGGGCCTCACAGATCGCAGCTCGCGGCCGAACCGGTCGCCGCGTCGCACCGACGCGGCGACTGAGGAGCGGATCTGCCGGCTGCGGCGCAGCACCAAGCGCGGTCCGGCGTACCTGTCGGCGCGCACCGGGGTGCCAGCCTCGACGAGCTGGCGGGTGCTGCGCCGGCACGGGCTGAACCGCCTGACCGCCCCACCGGGCGCACGGTCCGCCGCTACGAAAGAGCGGCCCTAGGAGAGCCGGTTCACCTCGACATCAAAAAAGTCGCCAAGGTCCCACCTACCTGCACGTCGCCGTGTACGACTACCCCCGGGTCGCCTACGTCGAAGCCCGCGACAACGAGACGGCGGCCACCCTGGCCGGGTTCTGGACCCGAGCCCAGGACTGGTTCTGGTCCAACGACATGGCCGTGGACACGATCATGACCGACAACGGGCCCAACTCCTGCTCGGCGCTCTTCGCCGAACTGCTGGCCCGGTGGCGCATCGCGCACCTGCGCACCCGCGCCTATGAAATTCGTGCCCGCAACTCCGAGCAGCACACCATCGGCGGCGGCCTCACGATAGAGATGCACATGGGGGTGGCGCGGATTGTGGTGTGTAATTCGGATGGGGCCGGCTTTAGGCGTTGCCGGGCGGGTTGAGGGCGCTTCGTTGGCGCTGTGAAGCCAGCAAGGGGTTGCAGACCGAGAGTCGGCGGGTCGGGGGGGGCGCGGCTGGCTGTCCGGGGCCTGGGCGAAGCGGCGGAGATGGCGTTGTCGGAGGTTTAGGGCGGGTCGTCACTAGCCTAGCGAAACAACCACAACAGAAAGGGACATCATGAGTAATCGCACTTTCATCGGTGCCTCACCCCCACCCGCCGGACGCGAAGTGACCAGCAGCATGAGCCTGCGAGAAGTCGAAAGAACGCTTGAGACCATAGGGGAGATAGCCAACGAGTGGCGAGGTGAAGGCATGACCCAAGAACAGACAACGATCATCACACTGATTCCGTGCATCGAGTCACTCGCCAAGATCATCCGAAGGGTCGAAGCGGCCAACAGCAACGCCTGATCCGGCTAGCCCTTCAAGTGTGGCTGCTGCCACCCTTCCTACCGCCGATATCCAGCTAGCCAATGATTTCGCAGACCTGACCGCCGCCGGCCAGCGCCACGCCGCCGACCCGTCGCCGCCCTGTCCGCCTCCGGCGGCGCTCACAGCCGGAGACGGCCCACCAGCGGGGAGAAAGCCCTTCGCCTCACGGCCGGGCGGCGCGGCGCGACCGGACCCGCCCCCACCAGCCCCACCGCTGTCCGTTACAGCACCGCGAAACCCCAGCACGCCACGGGTGGGTCGTTACCAAACCCGGTCTAAGTCGTTACGGGCACCAGATCGGCAGGACCCCTGACCTGCGCCACAGCAATTACGCGCCATCCCCCATGCACATGGTCCACCGGGGCTCCTCAAGCAAATTAGCACTGGGGCGTGTTCACACTACGGAGGGTTTCGGTTATCAGGGCGAGGGTGATGAAGCCGAGGTAGATCACGTCGAGTTTGTCGAATCGTGAGAAGACTCGGCGGTATGCCTTCAGGCAGCGGAAGGGCCGCTCGATCTCGTTGCGGCGTCCGGACCGTGACCTTCCGCGCCTGACCCACTCAGCAGGACGGAAGGCTCAGGTCCTTGAAGAAGTCGGCTGGGTCGAGGTGGGCCAGATCGACCAAGTGAACGCCGGTGACCGGGGTCAGGCCCCGGTACAGGCGCGGCTCCCAACCGACGGCCGAGGTCACTCGCAGCACTCGGCCGGTCCGGCAGACCTGGGCACCGGTCGGGATGTCGGCTGCCCGACAGCCGCCGACCGCGCATTCCTCCACTAGCTCGACGGAGGCGGACTGGGCCCGGACGGCGGCCAAGTCCCGGGCCGCGGCGAGCTGGCTGTGATCGGCTAGGGCCAGGGCCAGCAGAATCGCCGACATAGTCAGGCCCGCCACCAGCACCGAGACGCTCACCGCCGCCCTCTTTCGGTGACGGCCGCCACAGGCTGCGACGGCGACAAATCGGTCACGGCACCAGCGCGATGGCTCTTCGGGTCACCACCGGGTTGAACAGCGACGACACCGGCACCGGGCAGGTCACCGTCACCTCGATCCCGGCCGGGGCCTGGCCCGCGGCCCAGTCCAAGCCGTTTGGCCCGAAGATCCGGGTGTGGACCCGGTACCGGGAGTCAGTTTGATCGCAGACCCGGATCAGGCCCGTCGACGCGTTCCGCTCCACGATCCCGACCACATCGGCGGTCGGAGCGGCCGTGTCGGTCACCCGGGCGGGATCGACTTCCACCAGACGATCCAGCACCTGGCCGGCCGCGGCCTCGGCCACCGCGGCCGACCGGCCTGCGGCCAACTGCGTCTGGCCAGCGAAGTCGACCAGCCACGCGGCCAGCACCATGGCCGGCAGCAGCACCATCAAGGAGACCGACTCATCCATCGGAGCCCAGCCCAGCGATCGCCGCGCCAGGACGCCCAGGATGCGGGACGGCCAGCACGTAGATGGACTCACCCATCAGGGCCCAGACCGCAGTCGGGGGGCAGCCGCAGTGGATCGGTGGCCCGGACCCGGGGCCGACAGGCCACCCCCTGGGCATCGAGACCACCGGCGGCGTTGGCAGCCGAAACGGTCACGGCCGCGGTGACGGTGCAGGTGGCCTCGTCGGCGGCGACCGCCATATCCACCGGATAGACGGCCCCCAGGTTGCGGGTGCGGGACACCGCGGCAGCGGCCGCGGCCGACGACGCGGCCGGCCAGCCGGAATGTCTCGTGGTGCAGTCCCAGTCCTCGGGCAGGGACTCCACTAAGGCCAACCCGGCGGCGTCGGCGGCCGCGAAGGCGGCGACCCGGGCGGTGTGATGCACCCACAGCCCCACGGTCAGGCTGATCAGCACGTACAGCGGCCCGCTGAATCGCAGCACCCCGATGGCCGTGTCCACGGCTTACACCTCGGTTGTCGCCGTGGAGGGATCGGCCCGGCCACGCCACCTACCACACGGCATGGTGTCCACGGCTTGCACCCTGGCTGTCACGTGAAAGCCAGCTACGAACTCGGCTTTGAGCACTTGGAATTAGTCCAATTCCCGCCGAGGTTGTCGCAGAGGTCCTCGTTCTTGATTCGGACCCACTCGATGTTGTCGTCGCGGTTTGTCGATGGGCTGTTCTCGCCCAGCATCACCCACAACAGGATTCCCACTGCTGCTGCGGCGGCCACTGATAGGCCGATGAAGATCATCCTCACGATTGCAGAGTCCACGAAACAGGCTCCCTTTCCGGTTGTTCGCTTCTCGGATCGGGGGTTCACATCTCGGTCGGACCGCTCAGACACTGGGCAGGGTCAGCATGACCCCGGCCAGGATCATCACGGAGACGACCACGGTGATGAGATTGGCGGTCACCATCACCGAGCGGCCCAGGGCCGTGAACCGAGCCCGTCGCGCCGCTTCAAGGGAGCGGACCGAGCGGTCCAGCAACCCGTCGATAAGTTCAGTGGCCCCGGCCCCGGAGCGCTTGGCCTCGGCCAAGGTCGTCACCAGCGTCTCCGCCGGCGAGCCCGCCAACTGGGCGGATATGGCGGCCAGAGGATCGCGGCCCGCGGACAGGGCCCGGTTGATCTCGGACTTGGCCGTGTCAAAACCGGGATCGGTGATCTCGGCCGCGGCCGACACCGCGGCCGCGTCGATCTGGCGGCCAGCCGCGGCGAGCAGTCGGATGCGGCGGAGCCAGGCCAGCGCCATCATGTCGCGGCGCTGGCGGTAGCCGGCCAGAATCACCGCTTTCATTATCGCCGGGGCCAGCCGCGGCAGCCACACCAAGCCCACCACCCCGACGGTTGCCCCAGCGCCTCCACCGGCCGCCGCCGCGGTCGCGGCCGCGGCTCCGATGGCCACGACCGCCGAGGCGATCCAAGCCGCCGCGGTCACCCCGGCCGGAGACCACCCGGCCGCGGCCAGCTCCTCCAAGCGGGTCTCGGATCGCGGCGGCCGCAGCACCAGCGACACCCCGGCCAGAGCCCCCGAGGCGGCCAGCAGCCAAACCATCACATCTCCTTGAGGCGGGCCCGGGCCCCCAGCAGGGGCCGGGCGGCCAGCAGCCCGGCCAGCACCGACATGCTCAGCAGGGCGGCGGTGCCCTGAGTCGATCTCAGCAGCCAGGACCCGACGTCGGGGACGGCCACCGCGGTCAAAGCGATCACGCAGCCGCCGACCGCCACGGTGGCCACCAGCATCCCCATCTTGGAGGCGACCTCGGAATGGAAGTGGCGGGCGGTGACGGCCGCGGCCGCCGTCTCCTGCTCGAAGACTCCCATGGCATCGCCCCAGCGGGCCCCGGTGCTGGCCGAGACCACCAGGATGTCGCCCAGCCAGGCCCCGGACGGGTGGCCGACCCGGCGGGCGAACCGGGCCGCGGCTTCGGCCATCCCCATCGTCTTGCCGTCGGCGGCCATGCGGCGGGCCGCTTCTCCGGCCGGGCCCGGCACCAGCTTCCCGGCTCGGTCTATGGCTTCGGGGGTCGAGGCGGCCACGGTGGTCTGGTTCACCAGCACCACCGCCAGCTTGGCCATGGCCTCTGCCGCGCCCACCGCCCGCCGCGACGCCAGCGCGATGGCCGCGGCGGCCGAGCCCACCGCTACGGCCATCGAAGATGCGGTGGCCGCCGCCAACGAGCCGGTCGCGGTCAGCGCCGCCGCGGCGGTCACCAGCGCCAAGCCAGCAGCCAGCATCGGGCCACGGCCACCGGGGGCGGGCCGACCCCGAACCCGATGGGCGCGCTCGGGCACGGCCGGGACGGCCAGCAGCGCCGCCGCCGCCCCCGCGGCCACGATCACCCAGCCCATCCCGGTCACGGGCCACCTGCCTCGAACGCAGAGCCAACGGTCGGGACTCCAGCCACAGGCATCGCCCCGGGCCCGACCGCACCAGTTCCGGCGCGCGCCGGGGCCCCAGCCGCGGGCACCACCCCGGCCCCAACCAACCCGGCCCCGGCCGCATCCACCCCGACCGGCGAAGCCACGCCTGACTGGACCGCAACGGCGCCGGCCAAACCGGCCCCATTCGCATCCACCCTGCTCTCAGCCGCCGAAGCTGTGGGCACCCGGCACCCGCCGGGCCCGGCCACACCGGCCGAGTCGTAGAGGTCTTTGACCAGCCCCACGGGGGGCTGGACGGCAGAGGCCAGGAGGTCGCCGGGCCGCAGGGCCCACAGGCTGCGGGTCTCGATGCGCCCGGCCTCCTCGTCGAGGCCGGTGATCTGGGTCACGTCGGCGATGACCCGTTCGCCGGTGTGGTTGCGGCCCAGCCACACCAGCAGATGCACGGCGATGGCGATCTGGCGCCGGGCGTAGCCGGGCTCGGCCCCCTCCGATGAGGCGTAGGCCACCAGCTTCTCCAACACCCCCCGGCCGGGCGGCGAGTGCAGGGTGACCAGGCAGCCGTTGATGCCCGAGGACATGGCGTCGAGCAGGGCCATGGTGCCCTCGCCCCTAACCTCGCCCACCACCAGCTTGGAGGTGTTGGCCCGCTTGGCGTCGCGGATGTGGTCGGCCATGGAGTGCCGCCCGTATCCGTCGTTGTTGGCGTCTCTGGTCAGCCGCTCGTAGGTGTTGGGGTGGATCCCGTAGTCGGACAGGCACAGCTCGGGCGTGTCCTCGATGGTGTCGATCCGCTCCAGGGGGTCGACGGTGGCCAGCAGGGCCTGGCACAGCGTGGTCTTGCCGCCCCCCATCGACGCGGCCACCACCACGTTGGCCCGCACCGAACCCGACACCGCCTCGGCCAAGACCCGGTTCAAGGCGCCGGGGGCCAGGCCCAGATCGGCCAGGGACCGCCGGCCGCCCATGTTCGAGCGCAGCACCATGTGGGGCGGGGAGACCACGAAGCCCTCGGCGTGCAGCCGCCAGTTGTCCCCGATCTTGATGTCGAGGCGGGGGTCGAGGTCGTCGAAGCGCTGGCTGCGGTCTCCCGAGAACCCGGCCAGGAACCGGGCCGCCTCCACCATCTCCAGATCGGTGCGATACGGGCTGGGCCGCACCTCCTTGCCCCGGCCGGCGTACTCCACGATCAGGCTCTGCCCGCCCCGGATGGTGAACTCCTCCACCCCCTGCTCGGCCATCAGATCCACCAGAGCGGCCCGGGCGGCCTCCACCCCGGTGTGGCTGACCGACGCCGCCCCGTCCCCGGCCGCCAACCGCTGTGGCGCGGCCGCGGCCCGGCCCATCCTCGAGCCCACCCGCCGGACCCGGCGGCGGCACCGGCGCGACGGCGACGCCGACACCAGCACCACCGAACCGAACGAAGCCGCGGCCGAGGCCTGATCGGAGTAAGCGCCCGGGCCGCCGACGCACACCGTCACCACCGGAATCTCCTGCGAGCCGTTGGCACCGAGCCCCAGCCGGGGCCCGATCTCGGCACCCGGCCGAGCGGTGATCCACACCACTCCGGCCGCCGCGGCCGCCGCGGCCTGCAGCCTGGCGGCGGGCTCGGCGCTGGTGACCGTCACCACCGTCGGCCGGTCTCTGGTCGTCAGCACGGCCCGATCCCCCAGACCCGAGCCCACCACCGGCCCGGCGTTCGCCTTGGCCGCCACCCCAGCGTTCAGCGCGGCCCGTATCCAAGCCGACGCAGCCGGGTCCAAGCTCTCGTCGGTCACCGTCAGCAGCATTTTCAGCTCCCCTCCACCGGGCGGCCCCCGCCTTGGGCGACAGGCTCGGGCGGGCACAGCGGCCAGGACCCGTCCAGCGCGGGCCAGGCGAACAGATCCCGCCCCCCGAGCACCCCGGCCTGAGCCGGGGTCACCTCCACCGTCACCGACCCCTCGGCCGCCTCCGCCAGCTCCAGCACCGCGGCCGCGCATCCTCCCGGCACTGGGGACAGGACCGCGTCCAGGCCTGGCCGGGGACCCGGGTCGGGCCACAGCGACGCGTCCACCGGCAGCCGCAGCGGAACCGTGCCCCGGCCCCTCGGCGGCGGGCCCGGCATCAGCATGGCCGGGGACACCACCGTGCCCTCGGCCACGTCCGCAGCCGGCACCAGCTCCGCCAGATCTTCGGGGGCCACGAAGAACGGGCCCAGCTCCGCCGGCACGGCCACCGTCACGAATCCGCCGGGCTCGCTCCCCGCCCGCCAGCGCTCGGCGGCCACCACCGCCTCGGACACCGGATCGGGGGCGTCGCGGCCCACCAGCAGCACCGCGGCCGCGGTGGCGGCCACCACCGCAGCGGCGGCAGCCAGTCGCCAAGCCTGCTTTGACACCGATCTTCCTCCTTCAGTAAGCGAACGTGAGCCGCTGGGCGGCGTGGTCGGCCGGCGAGACGAACCATTCGACGCCTTCGCCCACTCGCAGCACTCCGGCGGCGGACCGGCCTTCGAGGCGGTAATGCACGTCCATCGTCCACCGCCATATCCCCACCCGGGGCAGAGTCCAGCGGCAGTGCCGCTCGGGGGCGGCGCTCGATCCGTGCAGGGCCGAGCGACGGCACTCCAGCGGGGCGGGCTGGCCGTTCAATCCGGCCCAGCGGCGCACCCAGTCCTGATCGGACCGGCTCAGCTTGCGCCAGCGGGCGGTCAGCCCGGACGGGCCCGGGTCAAGCTGGTCGATCAGGACCGCGTCGGCCGTCAACCACGGGTGCAGCTCCCGGAAGCCGATCACCGCCTTGTCCATCCGCCACGAGCACCCGGTGCCGGCGTCGGCCACATCCAGGCTGGGGGATTCCCCGATCAGCACCGGCCACATCTCGCCCCCGGCCGCCAGCACGTAAGACTGCGCGCCCGGATGCGACAGCGGCAACTGCCACGGCTCATCGCCGGTCGCCTCGTAGTCCGAGCTGGCGGCCATGTGGGTCTTCCAGCTCAGCCGGGCCGCCACCAGCGGGGCCGACTCCGGCGGCGGGGCCGGGGTGCATTGGGGCCCAGCGGTCATGGTGATGCTGGCCGAGGTGTCGGACAGGAATGTCTCCGGCGGCTCTCCGGTCGAGCTGCGGGGCCTCACTCTGGTCTCCCAATAGGCGGTGACGACGAAATGGGCGGCGCTGGTTCGGGCGCCGAACCGGAACTTCAGCGAGCCGGTGCAGTCGCCCCAGCCGCCGCTGCGGGTACATCGGTAGTCGCTGAAGTCGGTGATCTCCCGACGGCCCTTGACGACCGTCGGGTCGCCGCCGCCCCCGAGTTGCCACCGCAGTCCGACCAGGCGGGCCCGCACGTTGCCGCAGTTGGCCCGACGGTTGCCGTTTTCGCCGAGTCCGTCGAAGACGATATTGGTGCTGTAATCCCTCGGACGGTAGACGGACGCCCACACCTCCTCGTCCACCTTGGCGGCGACCGACGAAGGCCAGATCCGGGGGAAGAACCGGCGGTTGGCCACCCAGAACTCCGGGGCCTTGTCCTGGTTCACCGCCTCGTCGAATATCTCCGGAGCGGTGATCCCGTAACACAGGCCCCGGCCCTCCCGAGTGGGCGGCCGATTGCACCGCTGCGACGGCAACAGATAAGTGCCCGTGTAAGTACACCACACCTTGCAGACACCCTCCACCCGCGTCTGCCCCGCCGGGCAGGGCTCGGGCCCTTGCTCGACCTCGACCGGCGCCCACCGGCCGCACAGCGGCGCCGTGGTCTGCGCCACCCCGTTGACGACCCGGTGTCCGGCCGCATCCACCGGGCCGCCCGAGATGCCCCACTCGGTGCAGACCCGCACCGCAAACGAAGTCGGATTAGGCCAAACGTCGTAATGCCAGGTGCCAGCGCCTTCGACAGTGACCGCGGTGATGCCCGGATCGTTGAAGATGGCCGCCGTCACATTCGACGAGCAGCCCGGCTGGCCGCGGCAAGCCCCGGTCAGGAATCTGAACGTGGAAGGCGACCTATGCCCGCAATCCCCCAGGGTTGACCGGCTGCCGCCGCTGATCTTGCACGAGTCGCCGCGGTACTTGCTGTAGCCGAAGGACTGATTCTCCCACCGGCACCCGGCCTTGACGGTGCATTGCCAGTTGTTGAAATGCCGTCCGTCAAAGGGGATGCCTACAAGATGCGTAGCGCCGGACTCCCAGGTGTACCCAGGATTTGTGCCCTCATGACCAGCCAAAACGGGAGTGGTATCTAACAGGGCCATCAAGCCGCCGGTCCCAACGGCAATGGCCATCAACCACGTCAAGTGCCGCTTCAATTCGTTGCCGGTCAGGATCCGCATGGCCCACGGATTACGGCGATGCCCGGCAGGTCGCCAACCAGGCTTCAATTCGTTGCCGGTCAGGGTCCGCATGGTCCCACTGGGCGAGAGCTGCCCACAACGAGCCGGAACCGGCCGTCTTCATCTCGATAGGCGTAACCGACGAACTCCCAGCCCGTGCCCGGAGGACCTCCATACGCTTCGTGAACGTCACACTTGTAGATATCCCACAAACCGTTGTGCTCTAAATCGACCATGCGAGTCACGATTGAGCTGCCATCACCGCCTGGTATGGAGAGCTGAGTACCAATTTCGACCTCTATGGGCTGATAGCGAACTTCGATCCAGCCGGAGCCGTCAATGAAGTTCTCCTCGGTATTCTCAGCCAGAAAAATTGGTTCCCCCACTGGCAGCGGCAGCGAAGATGCCGCCTTGGGCTCAGGTTTTGGAGTTAGCTCTGGCCCTGGGGCTGGGTCAGGCTCGGGGGCGGGATGCTCGTGCTCGTGATCGGCGGGAGAGGCGGTGACGACTGCTTCAGCGGGTTCGGGGACGGCACCGACTTCAGGCAAAAACACCGGTTCGGGCTCAGGCTCAGAGGCAGGGTTTGGTTCAGGAAAAGGCTCCTCAGCCAGCCCCGGCTTCAAGATGATGGGGGCTGCGACTTCCGAGGTCGAAGGTGCCAGCGCGGCGGCGGTCGGAGTCGATTCGACCGGGTCCGTGGTCGGCGGTGTCACAGCCGCCGAGCTGTCATCCGCGAGGTCAAGCGCCTCAGTCGAAGCAGGCACCGACGAGGTTGCAGCCGCGGGGGCGAGTGCCTCGGCCGAGCTGGGCGGCACGAGCAGATCGGCATCGGGATCTGAACTGCCGCAGCCGGCCGCGGCCATCGCCGCCGCGGTTCCAGCCGCGGCCAAGACCCACCGCCGCCAGCGGCGTAAGCGGTCGAGACGAATGCACGACAACAAGAGCATGGTCCACCTTTCAGTCGGCACCGAGCGCCGCTCGACCGGGTTGCGAACCGGGCGAGACGGCGAGGACGGGGGAAGAAGAAACCGGCGCTGTTGGCCGGAGGGGCGGAAATCCGCCGAGAAGCGCAGCTAGAAGCTGCGGCATGGAACCGGTCCGAGAAACTGGACCCATGGCTTGAAAGCCACCTTACCCGGCCCGGACGGCGGTGGCAAGGGGTCAGCCGAAATTTTTTTGCCGGGGTCAGCCGGGGTTCTGCCGGGAGAGGTTTTGGAAGCTGGCGAACCGGGGCACGAAACCCAACTGGACCAGGCCGGTCGGGCCGTTGCGGTGCTTGGCCACTGAGACCTCGGCCAGGCCAGCGGTGTCGGTGTTGGAGGGGTTGTAGACCTCGTCGCGGTAGATGAACATCACCACGTCGGCGTCCTGCTCGATGGCACCCGACTCGCGCAGGTCGGCCAGCATGGGGCGCTTGTCGGCCCTCACCTCCAGGGCCCGGGAGAGCTGGGACAGCGCCACCACCGGGCACTCCAGCTCCCGGGCCAGGATCTTGAGCCCCCGGGAGATCTCCGACACCTCCACCTGGCGGTTCTCGGCGCTGCTGCGCCCGGTCATCAACTGGAGGTAGTCCACCACCACCATGGCCAAGCCCCCCACCTTGCTGCGCAGCCGCCGGGCCCGGGCCCGGATCTGGGTGATGGTCACGTTGGGGCTGTCGTCGATCCAGATCGGCGCCGAGGCCAGCTTGCCCAAAGCGCCGTTGATCCGCCGCCAGTCGTCGTCGCCGAGCCGGCCGTCGCGCATGTTGACGCTGTCCACCCTGGCCTCGGACGACAGCAGCCGCTGGGTGAGCTCCATATGCCCCATCTCCAGCGAGAACAGCAGCACCGGCAGGCTGTGGCGCACCCCCGCGTTGGCCACCATCCCCAGCGCGAAAGCGGTCTTGCCCATCGAGGGCCGGGCCCCCACCACGTACAGCGAGGACGGCTGCAGCCCCGAGGTCAGCTTGTCCAGCTCGATGTAGCCGGTCGGGGTGCCGGTGGGGCCGCCGTCGGACCCGTACAGCTCCTCCAGGCGGTCCAGGGTGGCGTCCAGCAGATCGCCCACCATCACCGCCTGGTCGCTGCCCCGGTCCTGGGCCACCCGGTAGATCTCCGCCTCGGCCCAGTCCAGGGCCTTGGCCACGTCGGTGGGCCGGCCGTAGGCCACCTCGGCGATCTCGGCGGTGGCGCCGATCAGGCGGCGCAGCATGAAGTTCTCATGCACGATCCGGCCGTAGACGGCGGCGTTGGATGTGGCCGGCGTGGCCGCGGCCAGCGACATCAGCCCGTCCAGGCCCCCCACCGCCTCCAGGGCCGCGCCGTCGGCTCGGGCCAGCTCCTCGGCCACCGTGACCGCGTCCACCGGGTCGCCGGCCGCGAACAGCTTCCGCGCCGCGTCGAACGCCTGCTGATGGGCGGGCCGGTAGAACTCCTCGGCCCCGGTCGCCTCGATGGCGTCGCCTACCGCGTCGCGCGACAACAGCATCGCCCCCAGCAGCGACTCCTCCGCCTCCAGGTTGTGGGGCGGGACCCTCATCGAGTCCCGGCTGCCCGAGCCGCCGCCCGGCGGCCGGGATCTCCCGGACCCCCCGTCGCCTCTCGCCGGCGCCCGGTGCTCCGGCTCGAAAGCCAGATCCGGCCCGGGGCCTTCGATCACCGTGCTGTCATCCATCCCACCGCTCCCGGCCGTCGGTCAACCGCCTCTGAGCCTGCCCCGCCGCTCCTGTGGGTAGCTAGCGGACAGCCTGAGGATTTTCCGTGCAATTCTCCCCCGCCGGTGAGACAGCGACGGGAAAACATGTGGAACACCGGCCGCGGCTCGCCGGAGTTCCTCAACTTCGTGATTCAACCGCCGCGGCCCGACGGGGCGGGCCGGCGGAGGGCTCAGCCCTCGACCACTTCGACGGTCACGGCGAGTTCGACCTCGGGATGGAGCTGGCACGGCACCGGGTGGGTGCCGACTTCTTTGATCGGTGACTCGAGCAGGAAAGCCTGCCGGTCGACTGTTATCCCGGACTGGGCCTGAAGGGCCTCGGCGATGTCGGCGGGGCCGACCGACCCGTAAAGATGCCCGCCGGCCGCGGCCTTGGCCGCGACGGTGACCACCTTCTCGGCCAGCCGCTCGGCCAGCTCGACCGCGTCCTGCCGGTCGGCGGCGGCCCGGGCCACCGCGGCCCGGCGCATGGCCGCGGCCTGGGCCTCGGCCCCCGCCGACGACTTCAGGGCCAGGCCGCGGGGCACCAGGTAGTTGCGGGCATAGCCGTCGGCCACATCGCACACGTCGCCCCGGCGGCCCAGGCCGTCCACGTCGGCCCGCAGGACGACCTTCACGACCGGGCCGCCTCCATCGCCAAAACCGACCTCACGATTGAGCCGACTCCATTGACGGCTCAGCCGAAGCCGCGGCGGACGGCGACTCGGCCGGGGACGACTCAGCGGCCGCGGATTCAGGCGCCCCCGAGCCCGGGTCGGCCTCGTATTCGGGCGCCCCCGAGCCCGGGTCGGCATCTCGGGCCGGATCGGCCGGCCGGCCAGCGTCGTCAGAGGCGATGGGAGGAGAGTCGGGCATCGTTTCCAAGTCGTCATCGGCGGCGGCCGGATCGGCGATCCCGCCGGGCGGCGGCATGGCCGGTCGGGGCATCGGGGTGTCGGCCCACAGCCGGGACGACCGGTCCTTGCCCTGCCGCTGGGTGGTGACCCGGTTCGAGTAGGCCACCAGCGCCATCTCCCGGGCCACCTTGATGGCGTCGGCCACCAGCTTCTGCTGCTGGGCGCTGTTGCCCGTCACCCGCCGGGACCGGATCTTGGCCCGCTCGGACATGAACCGGCGAAGCAGGTTGACGTCCTTCCAGTCCACGTACTCGATCCTCTCGGAGGTGAGGACGCTGACTTTCTTCTTGGCTCGGCGGTTGTTGTCCTTGTTCTTGACCCGCCGCTTGGCCTTGGGCATCAAGATCTCCTCGGTTCAAGGCCCCCGGATCGGCTGATCAGAAGGGTTCCTCGTCGGGTTTGAAAGCCGGGGCCGGCTTGGGCTCGGGCCGCTCGCCCCGGTCGCCGCGGTCACCCCGATCGCCGCGATCGCCCCGGGGCGGTCGATTTCCGCCGCCGCCGGGGCCGCGATACTCGTTCTTGGTCAGCTCCACGGTGGCCCACTTGAGGCTGGGGGCCACGTCGTCGGCCAGGATCTCCACCTTCGAGCGCCGGTCGCCGTCGGCGTTCTCCCAGCTCCGCTGCTGGAGCGTGCCGTAGATGACCACCCGGGCCCCCTTGTGGAGCGACTCGGCCACGTTCTCGGCGAGCTGGCGGAAGCAGGTGACGTCGAAGAACGACACCTCGTCCTCCTGGTCTTGGCGGCGGCGGTTCCAGGCCAGGCCGAAAGAGGTTACGGCCATGCCCGACTGCGTGAATCGCAGCTCGGGGTCGCGAGTGATGTTGCCCGCCACGGTAACGGTGTTGTCGAATCCCATCGGGAGTTTCCTTATCGTCAACCGGCCACGACGGCCGGGTCGGCTTCTCCGAGAAGACCTCGCCGGATGGCTTCGCTCTCGGGGAGCCGGAACAGCTTGTGGCGGACTATCTCGTCCGCGAGTCGAAGTTGCCGCTCGGTGGCGGGCAGACCGGCCGTGGAGGTCACGATCTCCCAGACCACGTAATGGCCCTCGGTCTTGTGGTCGATCTCGTAGGCGAACTTGCGCCGGCCCCAATCGTCGGTTGAGGCGATGGTCCCGCCCTCGTCGCCGATGAGGGCGGCCACCCTGGCGATGACCGGACCGGCGTCGTCGACGTCGGAGTCGATTATCACCATCAGCTCATAGGCCCGCTTCAACGAGCACTCACCTCCCTGTGGTTCCGGCCGGAGCCGGAGCCCCTTGCGGGGCAGGGTCGAAATCGACCGAGCCGGCCGAAGCCGGGCGACTCGATGGCGGCAGGCTAGCGGGCAAGTCGGCGCTCCCCACCGGGCCAGCCAGCGGCGTCGTCCAGGGACAGCGAGACGGCGCTCCTCACCGGGCCGTCCGGCGGCGGCGTCCGGGGCGGTGGGCAGCGGGTGGCGGACAGCGCCCAGAGCGGTCCGAACCCGCGCCGCGGACTACTCGGGTTGGAAGATCCCGAGAGAGGCGGCCGCCTCGGGGCTCAGGTGGTAGGACTCGGCGTCGCTGGGGAAGGCACCCGAGCGGACGTCGGCGGCGAAGCGGGCGATGGCGTCCACCGAAGCCTCCCCGAGGTCGGCGTAGCGGCGCACGAATCTGGGCGCCAGCCGGTCTTGGAGGCCGAGGAGGTCGTGGTAGACCAGCACCTGCCCGTCGCAGCGGGGGCCGGCGCCGATGCCGATGGTGGGTATGTCGACGGCCCCGGTCACCTGCTCGGCCACCGGCGCGGGCACGCCCTCCACCACCAAGGCGAAGCAGCCGGCGTGCTCGATGGCCTTGGCCGCCTGCACGATCTGGCGGGCCGCCTCGCCCTCCCGGCCCTGCACCTTGAAACCACCCATGGCATGCACCGACTGGGGGGTGAGCCCGATGTGGCCCATGACCGGGATCTCGGCGCCGATGATCTTCTCGATCATGGGCAGGCGCTTGCGTCCGCCCTCGAGCTTCACCGACTGGGCGCCGGACCGGATCAGCCGAGCCGCGTTCTTCACCGTCTCGGACTCCGAAACGTGGTAGCTCATCCAGGGCAGGTCCCCCACCACATGGGCGTCGGGTCGGGCCCGGGCCACCGCCGCGATGTGGTGGGCCATGTCGTCGACGGTCACCTGCAGGGTGTCGTCGTAGCCGAGCACGACCATGGCCAGCGAGTCCCCCACCAGGATGAGGTCGGCCCCGGCGGCGGACGCGAACCGGGCGCCGGGGGCGTCGTAGGCGGTCACCATCACCAGAGGGCTGTCGCCGTTGCGAACCTTGCGGCCGCGGATGGCGGGCACGGTGAGACTCATCGGGATCTCCTTCCGTCCAGCGCTCGAAGGCTGCCGGCGGGCGAGTTCAGCGTAGCGGCCCGCCGCGGCGGAGCGGTCGAGCGCGGCGGCGCGGTTGAAATCCGGGCTGCCCGGGCTACCGGAGGCTCAGCCGCCCAGTTCTCGGCGGCAGATGAGGTGGTTCCAGCCGCAGCCGGTGCAAACCTCCACCTCGTATCCGGTGGCGGGGAGCTTCCGGCGCTCCAGGCGCTGCATCTCGGCCGCGGTGCTGACGCACCGGCCGTGCTTGGGGAGCCGGGACCCGAACACGTAGGTCACCTCTACCAGATCCACCTCCTCGCACACCGGGCACGGACGCTGAGTGGGGCGGCCGCAGAACTCGGCGTTGCGGTGCAGTTCCCGCTGGGCGTCGCACACCTCGTGGCGGCGGAGCTGGCCCGAGCGCCAGGCCTGCAGGGTCGCCTCCCGGGCCAGGCGGTAGTCGACCGCCGCGGCCGGAGCGGCGCCGTCGGGGACGGCGAGATCGCTGAACCCGGGTTTCACGGCCAACGAGGCTACCGACGACGGACCGACCGTGCCGAAGTTCGCGCTCCGCCGCCGGCGAGGGGTCGGCGGCCCGGGCCGTACCGCCCGCGGCCCGGCCGCGTCAAAGTCGCACGCCCGGCCGACGGCGAGAGGTCTATGGCCGGGTCTGTGCCGCCCGCGGCCCGGCCGCGTCAAGGTCAGGCCGACGACCGTCAGGCCGGGGGCGGGACCGGGTCCAAGCGCCACTCGTCAGGGCGGAGGCGGGACCGGGTCCAGGCGCTCGGCGGTGAGGGCCAGACCGGCCACTGCGGCCAAGAGCAGACCTCCGCCGGCCAGGGTGGCCACGGTGGGGATTTCGCCCGGCCAGATCCACACCCACAGTGGGCTCAGCAGCACCTCGGTCAGCAGCAGAAGCTCGATCTCGGCCGCGGGGACGAGCCGGTGGCCGAAGTTGAAGAGGGGCAGGCCCAGGCCGATCAGCACCCCGCCGGCGATGAACCCCATCAGCGCGTCGCCAGCGGGCAGACCGAGGCCCGGGCCGGCCAGCGACATCACCGCGCCGAACCCGCCGGACAGAACCCCCGCGACCACGATCGGGACCAGCAGGTCACCGGTGGGGGCGGCCCGCAGGAACACCGAGTAGAAGCCCAACCCCACCGGCGTCAGGCTGGCCAGCACCAGCCCGGCGGTGTTCACCGATCCGAGATTGCCGCCGAGCATGACGGCCACCCCGACGCCGCCGAGGGCGATGGCGGCCCAGGCGGCCGGGCGGACCCGCTCGGCCAGCAGCACCCAGCCGGCCCCGGCCGCCACCATCGGGGCGGTGGTCTGCATGAGCGCCACCGGCGCCACGTCGATCCGGGTCAGGGCCAAGACGAAGCAGACCATGGTCCCGCCCAGCAGCACCCCGGCCAGCCAGGTCCGGGGGTCCGCCCCCCGCAGGACGGCGCCAACCGAGCGGCGGTGGCGCAGCACCAGCCAGATGGATGCCACCAGGCCGGCCGAGCCCGACCGGTAGGCGAGGAACTGCCAGTCGGTCGCCGCCGTCGTGGCTCTGAGGGTCAGCGGGCCGAAGCTGAAGATGACGCCGGACGCGACGACGATCAGCACCCCGTGGAAGTGGGTCAGCCGCCGCACCGATCAGGTCCGCCGGGCCTGCCAGCGGAGCAGTTCGGCCCGGGCCTCGTCTCCGCTGAGCGGGCCGTGGTCGAACCGGAGCTCGCGCAGGTGGTCCAGAGCCTGGCCGACAGCGGGGCCGGGCTCGAGGCCGAGCAGTTCCATCACATCGGTCCCGGTGAGCGGCGGCCGCGGGTCGTCGATGTCCTCGACCGCTCGCAGCGCGGCCAGGCCGGCCTCAAACTCGTCGATGTCGTCGACCGGATCGCCCCGGGAACGGCGCACGGCCCGGGCGAACCCGATGGCATCGGGGTCAACCAGCGGCGAAAGAGCGGCCCGGCGCAGGCCCCCGGCGCCCGTCGGCGGGGGGCTCAGTCCGGCCAGGGCCGACAGCAGCCGGGTCACTTCGGTGATCAGAGCCCCCGAGCCGCGCAGGTCCCGGAGCCGGTCGGCGGCCGAGTCGGGGTGCCCGGCCAGCAGGGCGGCCCACCGGGCGGCGGGCTCGGCGGCGACCGCGGCCACCGCGGCCACCGTGCGCCCGAGCTGCTCGACGTCGGCGCCGGCTAGAACGGGCAGCACCGGGTCCAGCACCGCCGTGGCGGCCAAGAACCGCAGCCCGGCGGCGGGGTCGTCCAGCAGCAGCAGGCGCTCCAGCTCGCCGCGGACTCGCTCGGCCGAGACTATGGCCAGCCGGCCGGCCAGCTCCCGGACCGCGGCCGTCAGCTCCGGCTCGGGGGCCAGGCCGTGGCTGGCGATGAAGCGGGCCGCCCGCAGCAGCCGCAGCGGGTCCTCTCGGAACGACACCTGAGGCGCCAGCGGAGTGCGCAGCACCCCGGCCGCCAAGTCGCCGCGCCCGCCGTAGGGGTCGGCGAAGGTGCCGGTCAGCACCTCGCAGGCCATGGCGTTGACGGTGAAGTCGCGCCGGGCCAGGTCCTCTTCTATGTCATCGCCGAAGGCCACCACCGGATTGCGGGAATCGCCGCGGTATTGCTCAGTCCGGTAGGTGGTGATCTCGAACGTCCGCTCCCCCATCACGCAGCCGATGGTCCCGTACCGCTCGCCCTGGGCCCAGACCGATTCCGCCGCCGGGGCCACCAGCTCTTTCACCCGTCCGGGACGGGCGTCGGTGGTGCAGTCGAGATCGGTCGCCGGGCGGTCCCGGCCGGCGACGGCGTCGCGCACCACCCCTCCCACCAGCCACAGCCGATGGCCGGCGGCCGCGAAGCGGCGGGCCAGCGGCTCGGCCGCCGAGCGGGCCGGTTCGAGACCCGGCGGCGGGACGCTCACGAGCTGACGGGTTCGGGCGATCCGCGGCAGGGCGAGCTGACGGGACCGGGCGAAAGGCGGCGGGGCGAAGCTGGCCGAGACGGGCCCAGACCGCCGGCGAGGGCCGTTCGGCAGCTCACAGGGCGAGCGTACCGGCCACTCCGCGCCTCATATCGTTTCGTATCGTTACCGCGGTCATGAGAAGCTCCAGATGACGCGTCGCCGGAGGCAGCCTGCTTCGATCCGGGGCCCGGCCTCGGGCCGGCACCAGGGCCACAGCCAGATGACGCGTTGCCGGAGGCAGCTTGCTTCGGTCCTGCTCGCCGCGGCCGTCGCCGCCAGCGGCCCTCTCGGCGCCAGTCCGGCCGGGGCGCAGCCGGAGGCTCGCCTCGACTTGGTGGCCCAGACGCCCAGAACGGCCGCCGGCCCGGCGGAGACGACGGTGCGGGTGACCGGGGAAGCCCGCGGACTGACCGTCCGGGCCCGCCTCCATCAGGCGATCGCGACCCGCTCAGAGCTGCTGGCCGGGATCAGGGCGGCGAGCCCGGTGCCGCCGACGATCGCCGAATGGGAAGTCGAGCCGGGTCGGCTGGGCCCGGTCGGCGGCGACCTTTCCCTAATCGTCCCCGACCCGGGGCCGGAGTTCAAGGCCGGCGTCTATCCGCTCGTGATTGAGCTGCTGAACCCCGGCGGGATGGCGGCCGCTGCTCTGCAAACCCACGTCCTGATGATCCCCGATGAAGGCACCGGGGTCGGGCCGATGCCGGTGGCCCTTGTGATCGACCTGGAGGCACCAGTCGCCCACTCCCCCGACGCCAGCGCCCGCATAGACCAGGACGGGCTGAGCCGGGCCCTGGCCGCGGCCGAGGCCCTGGCTGGGGCACCCGAGGTTCCCGTGACGGTCGAAATCGACCCCCAGCTCTTCGACGCCCTGGGCCGGATCGGCGAGACCGCCGCCATCGCCACGCTGCAAGCAGCGGCGGCTGGCAATGAGACGCTGCTGGCGCCGTGGACTCCCCTCGATGTGGCCGGCTGGGTTTCCGCCGGACGGGCCGATGTGGTCTTGGACGGCTTCGCCCGGGCCCGGACCGCGCTGGAAGCGGTCGGGATCGAAGCCGGCGCCGTCAGCCGGGTCGGCCCCGACCGGCCGGCCGCCACCGCGGCCTGGCTGGCCACGGCCGTCGGCGCGGCCGGTTTCGTCATCGACGGCGGCTCTTCGGACCCGGCCGGATCCGAAAGCGACCGGGCGCGGTTCGTGGCCGGACCGGGGGGCAGCCGACTGCCCGCCGTCGAAGCCGATCACGCCCTGGCGGCGCTGCTGGCCGCGTCAGGCCCGGAGACATCGAGCACTGGCCCCAGCGCCGACGACGTCGATCTGAGCGCCCATCATTTCCTGGCCGAGCTGTGGCGGATGGCGCTGGCCGGTGAGAACGGGCCGATGGTGATCCTTCCCCCGAGTTTGGACGGCCCGATCGTCGAAGCTGTCCTCGCCGGGATCAGCGCCGAAAGCGCAGGCCTGCTGCAGCCCCTCACCGCCGGGGCGCTGCTCGAAGGGCTCTCCCCCGACCGGCCAATCGAGCCGGACGAACCGGGTGGGGCCGAGGCGGCACCGATGCCGCCGGGTGCCGAGCGGCGCGCCGAGGTGGAGCAGCGCCTGCGGGCCTATGAGAGCCTCGTCGCCCCCGACGACTCCGCCGCCGCCTTCCTCCGCGATCTGGTGGCCGCCGCCGCCGACCGGCGCCTCACCGACGACGGGCGCGCCGAGCTGCTCGATGCGGTGGAGCAGCAGGCGACGGCGGGAATGGGAGGCATCGAGCTGCTGGACCGGGGCCGGATCACCATCACCGGCCGGGCCGCCGACTTCCCTCTCACCCTCATGAACGGCCAGTCCTTGCCGGTGACCGTGGCCCTGGAACTCGCCTCCGAGGATGTCGACTTCCCGCAAGGTCACCGCCAGCTCGCATCCCTGGAACCGGGCCGCAACGAAGTGCTGATCCGGGTCGAGGCCCGGTCATCAGGCGATTCGGCCCTCGATGTAGCCGTCGCCACCCCCGAGGGCGGAATCGTCCTCGACCGGGGCCCGGCCCGGATGCGCTCTGTCGGCCGGGCCAACTGGGGTCTGATGATCCTGGCCGCCGCTGCCGCCGGGCTGGCGGCCTGGTGGGCCAGAACCGTCCGCCGTCAACGCCGGAGACTAGGCGGCGGCGCTGCTACGGTGGCCGGCACGGAAACCGGCCTCGGGGCAGGCCCGACGGCCGCAAGCGTTCCGCGGAGGGTTCCGTGACCGTAGGCATCGTCACCGACAGCTCCTGTGACCTGCGAGGCCCCGAGGTGGCCGAGCTGGGCATTGAGATCGTGCCGCTGACCATCCGGTTCGGCGACGACGAGTTCGTCGACCGAGAAGAGCTCTCAGTGGAGGAGTTCTACCGGAGGATGGCGGCCAGCGACCGCTTGCCGGAGACGGCGGCGGCCGCGCCGGGCCGGTTCGTCCAGGCCTTCCAGCGCCGCTTGGACGACGGGTGCGACGCCGTCGTCTGCATCACCCTGTCGGGCGGGGTGTCGGCCACCATCCAGTCGGCCCGCACCGCCGCCGCTGAGATCGAGGGCGACATCCACATCGTGGACAGCCGGTCGCTCACCGCCGGGCTGGGCACCATGGTGCTGGCCGCGGCGGCCATGGCCGACGACGGGGCCTCGGCCGGGGCCATCACCGACGCCGTGACCGAGATGCGGGATCGCAGCAGGCTGTACGGGGCCCTCGACACGCTGGAGAACCTCAAGAAGGGCGGCCGCATCGGCGGGGCGCAGGCCATGCTGGGCTCGATGCTGTCGATCAAGCCGCTCATCAAACTGCAGGACGGCGAAGTGGCCGAGGCCGGCCGCCAGCGCACCCGCCGCAAGGCCCTGGCCTGGCTGTGCGACACCCTGAGAGCCGATGGGCCGGTCGAGAAGTTGGCGGTGATGCACGGCGAGGCCGCCGACCTCGACTCGTTCCTGGAGATGCTCGAACCGGCGGTCGATCCCGAGGCGGTCAGGGTCGAGAAGATCGGCCCGGTGGTGGGGGCCCACGCCGGGCCGGGCGTGATGGGGATCACCTACCTGACCTCCGCCTGAGGCCCGAGCGGTCGGGGCGCCCGGAGCCGGGGTGTGGCCCGGATCGGCCGGGTTCGGGCCTCCGGCGACCGGGCCGACGACCGGGCGCTGGTGATGGCCGCGCAGGCCGGGGACCGGGGGGCCTTGGACCGGCTGCTGCACCGACACCAGGACCGGATCTACGCCGTGTGCCGGCGGCTGGCCGGCAACGACGCCGACGGCCTCGACGCGGCTCAGGAAGCCCTGATCGCCATCGTCAGAGGACTCCCCCGCTTCGACCAGCGGTCCAAGTTCGCCACCTGGGCCTACCGGGTGGCCACCAACGCCGCGCTGGACGAACTCCGCCGGCGGCGGCGAAGGCCCGAGCCCGGCCTCGACGGGACCGATGACGGGCCGGGCGGCCGGGCCGGGGCCCGATCAGAGCCCGAACTGGCCCAGGCGGTGGCGGACCGGATCGACCTCGACTCCGCCCTGGCCGGGCTGCCCGACGAGTTCCGGGCCCCAGTGGTGCTGCGGGACGTGGCCGGGTTCGACTACGCCGGCATCGCCGAGGTCCTCAACCTGGCCCCCGGCACGGTCAGGTCCCGCATCGCCAGGGGCCGGGCCCGGCTGGCCGAGATCCTGAAACCCGAACCCCGGAACCATCACCACCCCGATCAGCGTCCAACCGATGAGCCATGAGTGACTTCGACCGACCCACGCCCCCAGCGCAGCTCCGCACCCCTGCGCACCGTCCAACCGATGAGCCATGAGTGACTTCGAGCGACACCAAGACGAGTTGATCTCGGCCTACCTGGACGGCGAGGCCGATCCCGATGAGGCGGCCCGGATCGAGGGCGACCCCCATAGCCGGGCTCGGGCCGCCGAGCTGGCCGCGGTGGTCCAAGCCGTCGCCGACCCGGTCCAGGACCTGACGCCGAGGGAACGGGATCGCTTGCGGGCTCGGGCCCTGGCCGCCGCCCCCAGCCCGGCCCCGGTGCGGGATATCTCTGAGGCCGCCAGCCGCCGCTGGCGGTTGGTGCTGATCCCGGCGGCCGCCGCGGCCGGGATCTTCGCGGTCGCATTGGGCGTGATCTCCCTGCGCAGCGGCATCGATGACGATGCCAGCGAAACAGCCGCTAGCGCGCCCGCCACGACCGCGGCCAGCAGTAGCGAAATGGCGGCCCAATCGGCCGCCGACGACATGAGCGACATGGCCGAACCGGCGGCTGAAGATTTCGCCGAGGAAGAGGCCGAGGCAACCATCAGTGCCTCCACCGAATCACCCGCCACCGATGACACCATGGCCGAACCGGCGGCCCCTGACACCGAGGAGGCCGACGACGCGGGCGCGGTCACCGATCAGGCTCTGGACGCACCGAGTGTCGCCGATCTGGGCTCGTTCGACGGGCCCGAACAGCTCATCGATCATCTCGCTCTCCGGCTCGACCACGCCGAACCCGCTCTCGACGGGCCCCATGTCGAACCGGGCCCCTGCGCCGAGGCGGTGGCGGATCGGGTGGCTGAACTGGGCGGCGAGGCGCAGATCGAAGCCCGAGCCGAGCTGAGGGTCGAGACCGGAGGCTCGCCCGAGGAGTCCGGCGTTGATCTGGCCGTGATCACGACCGAGGACGGAGGCTTCTTGCTGGTCTACGCGGCCGAGCCGGGTTGCGGGATTGAGACCGCGGCTCTGGAATGACCTCGCGCACTCGCCCGCCCAGGCATAGAAGCGTCAGCCAATAGGAGCCGCGCTCTCGTGCCTTCCCGGGCCCCGGGAGCGGCCTCCGGGCGGGCAGTCGGGCCGGGCCGATAGGCTCCGACCATGGCCGAGCCCGCCGAACCCGCTGAGTCTGTCAAGCAGTCCCGCTTCACGCTGACCGGCGATGAGACCTGGCCGGGCGAGGCCGCCGACCGGGTGGTCCAGATCGTGGGCGCGGTCAAGGACAAGACCACCGGCAACGTGGTGCTGGCCGTCCGGGCCGTGGTGTACGGCTTGGTGGCCCTGGCCGGCGCGGGCGGCCTGCTCGTCCTGCTGACCGTGGCCGCCGTCCGCCTAGCCGACGCCTACCTGCCCATCGGAGCCGGGGTCGGATCGGCCACCTGGGCCGCGCATTTGTTCGTAGGAGTTATGCTGATCGTCATCGGGGCCGGGCTCTGGAGGGCTCGGCGCGGATCTGCGAGACCGGTTTACGCAGCTCTGATCGTGGATGCCGCCATCCTGATCGGGATCGTCTTCTACGGGACGATCTCCGGGCTTATCTGAACAAGCGTTTGCCATGGCGGCGCCTCTGCCCCACCGGGACCCAGAACCGTCGTCGCGTCATCAGGTGGTGATCATCGGGTCCGGGCCGGCGGGGCTGACCGCGGCCATCTACACGGCGCGGGCCGATCTGCACCCCCTGGTCCTAGAGGGAGAGCCCAGCTCCACCAGCGACCAGCCCGGCGGCCAGCTCATGCTGACCACCGACGTCGAGAACTACCCCGGCTTCCCCGACGGAGTGATGGGCCCGGCCCTGATGCAGCATTTCCGGGCCCAGGCTCTGCGATTCGGAGCTGAGATCGAGACGGTTCGGGCGTCCAAGGTGGACCTGAGCGGCCCGCCGCATGGGATCTGGGTCGGAGACCCAGATCTCCCCGAGCCCACCCACCGGGCCGAGACCGTCATCGTGTCCACCGGGGCCCAGTCGATCATGCTCGGACTCGACCGCGAACTCGAGTTCATGGGCCACGGCCTGTCCACCTGCGCCACCTGCGACGGCTTCTTCTTCCGAGACCAGCACATCGCGGTGGTGGGCGGCGGCGACTCGGCCATGGAGGAAGCCGTTTTCCTCAGCCGTTTCGCCCGAAAGGTCACGGTCGTTCACCGCCGCGACGAGCTGCGCGCTTCCAAGATCATGCAAGCCCGAGCCTTCGCCAACGACAAAATCGAGTTCTGCTGGGACACCGTCGTGGACTCTTACATCGGCGCGTCGCGCCTCGAGGGGCTCGCCGTCCGCAACGTCAAGACCGACCGCCAGTCGCGCCTCGACGTCACCGGCTGCTTCATCGCCATCGGGCACACTCCCAACACCGCCCTGTTCAAGGGCCAGCTCAAGATGAAGGAAAGCGGCTACCTCGTCACCGAGCCCGGGTCGACGCGAACCGGCGTGGAGGGCGTGTTCGCCTGCGGAGACGTCCAGGACGACTACTACCGCCAAGCCGTCACCGCCGCCGGGTCCGGGTGCATGGCCGCCCTAGACGCCGAGCGCTACCTGGAACAGCGAACCCAGCCCGCTGCCCGCCCCTGACGAAACCGACCCGACCCCAACGACCCGCTCGCGACAAGTCATCCCGTCCGCACCGACCTGACTGCAACGAAATATCATTCCGACGAACAGCCCCGACCGGGCGAAAGGACCATCATGGCCGCCTCCCCCATCACCCTCAGCGACACCACTTTCGACGAGGAGATCAACACTTCGAGCGAGCCGGTGCTCGTCGACTTCTGGGCCGAGTGGTGCGGTCCGTGCAAAATGATCGCTCCCATCCTCGAAGAGATCGCCGAGGAGCAAGCCGGCAAGCTGAAAGTGGCCAAGCTCAACGTCGACGAGGCGCCGGCCATCGCCCAGAGGTTCGAGGTGATGAGCATCCCCACCATGATCGTGTTTCAAGACGGCAAGCCGGCCAAGCGGCTGGTGGGGGCCAAGCCCAAAGCCGCGCTGGTGAAAGACCTCTCGGAGTTCCTTTAAACACCCGCAATCCACGCGGGTTGAAGAATCGGCCGAGCCAGCCCCTTTCAATGGAAGGGCGGGAGCTTCTGATCAGCCGGGGAGACGCCGGAACGGCCGTCGCCGATCTGCATCGGCGGCTCACCAACGTCGGATACGAGGTGGGCGGCGACCACTGCCGATTCACCGCCGCCACCGAAGCCGCCCTTCGGCAGTTCCAGCGGGACAGAGGTCTGGCCGACGACGGGGTTTGCGGCTCTGCCACTTGGCGGGCCTTGATCGAAGCCGAACACCGACTCGGCGACCGGATGCTCTACCACCGGGCGCCGATGATGCGGGGCGACGATGTGGCCGCCCTCCAGTACCGGTTGAGCCGGCTCGGATTCAACGTCGGGTGGCTCGACGGGATCTTCGGCCCGGCCACCGAGAGCGCCGTCCGCGAATTCCAGCACAACGTGGGGGTCATCGCCGACGGCGTGCTCGGGCGGGAGACGCTGGCCGCACTGGACCGGCTAGTGGGACGGTCGGCAGGCGAGCGCACCGTGGTCGAAGTGCGCGAGGCCGAATGGCTCAGAACCCAGCCGAACCAGGTCAAGGGATGGCGGTTGGTGATCGCCGACACCGGCGAGCTGCCGGCCATCGCCCAGACGGTGGCCCGGCGGCTGCAAACCGAGGGCGCCACCGTGCTGTCGCTGAGCACTCCGGCCCTGGCCCACCAGGCTCGAACGGCCAACGCCTTCGGCGGCGGGGCCTATATCGGTCTGACCCTGGCCCGTGAGAGGCTTCGCATCGCCTACTTCTCAACCGGGGAATTCGAATCGGCCGGGGGCCGGGCCCTGGCCGCCCGGTGTGCGGCCGAACTCGAGCCGCTGATCCCCGACGCAGTGCCACCTGTGGGGATGCAGTTGCCGATCTTGCGCGAGACCAGGATGCCCGCCGTCTGGTGCCGATTGGGGCCCAGCGCCGTGGTCGTCGCCCGGGCGCAGGCCATTGCCCGGGCCCTGGCCGGCGCCATCATGTCTTGGTGCGCCCACCCTGAGGACGGCCAAGCAAGCGAGGCCGGCTAACCGACCAGCGCCACCCGGGCCGGCCGGTCCGGGTTCACACCGCGATCAGGCGATATATGCGCTCGAGGTCATCCACGTCGGCGAAGGTGATGGTGATCCGGCCCCGGCCCTTGCTCATCCGCACCGCTACCCTGGTGTCCAGGCGAGCGGCCAGCAACTCCTCCAGCTCGAGAACGCCGGCGTCGGGCACCGGGCTGGGATCGGCCAACGAAGCCTCTTCGCCGCCGCTGGGTTCGACCTCCGGCGGGGGAGCGGTCCGCAAGCGTTCCTCAACAGCGCGAACAGTCAATTGCTCTCGGACGATCTCGTCGGCCAGGGCCCGTTGATCGTCCTCGTTTTCAATGGCGAGCAGGGCCCGGCCGTGACCGGCTGAAAGCAAGCCTTCGACGATCATCCTCTGTATGGCCACCGGAAGCTGAAGCAGCCGAATGGTGTTGGCCACGGCGGAGCGAGATCGGCCGACTCTGGACGCGATCTGGTCTTGGGTCAACCCGAACTCGTCCATGAGCTGGCGATAGGCGGCCGCTTCCTCCAGGGCGTTGAGGTCTTCCCGGTGCAGGTTCTCCACCAGCGCCGCTTCCAGCGTGGAGCTTCCCTCGGCGCTTCGAACCAGGGCCGGGATGGTGGCCATCCCGGCTTTTTGAGCGGCCCGCAGACGGCGCTCGCCCGCTATGACCTCGTATCCGTCGCCTGCCTCGCGAACCAGGATGGGCTGGAGAACGCCGACTTCGCCGACGGAGGAGGCCAACTGGCTCAAAGCCTCCTCGTCGAAGTGATCGCGGGGTTGATGCGGATTGGGCACCACATGGTCGATGAGCACATCCCGGAGGACGGCGGTCTCGCCCTTCTCTCTCAACTCGGCGGGAATGAGCGCATCCAGCCCTTTACCGAGTCCACTACGACGCGACACCCAGCACCTCCTTCGCCAAAGTCCTGTATGCCTTGGCTCCTCGAGCCGACGGATCGAAGATCGTGATGGGCTGACCGAAGGAAGGCGCCTCGCTCACCCGGACGTTGCGAGGGATCACCTGCTTGCAGACCTTGTCCCCGAAGTGTTCCCGAACCTCATCGGCTACCTGAGCCGAGAGCTTGGTCCGGGCATCGAACATCACCAGCACGATGGTGGACAGCTCCAAGTCGGAATTGAGATTGCGCTTGACCAGATCGATGTTGCGTATGAGCTGGCCGAGTCCTTCCAGAGCGTAGTACTCGGTCTGGATGGGCACCATTATCTCTTTGGCCGCCGTCAGCCCGTTCACGGTCAGCAGGCCCAGGGAAGGCGGGCAGTCGATCAGAACTATGTCGTAGGAGTCGGTGATCGACTCAAGCGCGAGCCGGAGTTTCCGCTCCCGGTTGAAAGCGGTGACCAGTTCGATCTCGGCACCGGCCAAGTCCAGGCTGGAAGGAGCTACGTGAAGGCCCCGGACGGCGGTGGCCTCTATCACATCGTCCATGACCAAGTCGTTGAGGAGCACGTCGTACATCGAGTAATCAAGATTTCGAGGGTTGATCCCCAAACCGGTGGTGGCATTGGCCTGAGGGTCGAGGTCGACGACCAGCGTTCGGAGCCCTTCTTCGGCGAAGCAGGCCGAAAGGTTGACCGCGGTCGTCGTCTTGCCCACCCCTCCCTTCTGATTGGCGACGGCGATCACCCGCGAGCTTCGAGCCGACTCAGCGCCGCCTAGCGTCGAGTCGGGCGGGGGATCGGGGGTGGGCTCCATTGCCGACACCTTAGCACCATCAACCGTTTCACGTGAAACATTCAACAGAACCCCAGCCCGGCGAGGGGCCGGCTCGTACGGCAGGCCAGGGATCGGCCAGAACCTCAGCCCGGCGGAGGGAGGGGCCGGGGTTCTGAATGTTCAGGGGTTTGTCGTCTATTTTGAAAGGTCCACGTCGAAGTGGCGTATGTCTTCGATGGCCCCGTTGTTGAACTGCCAGATGAGCATGTGCCCGATGACGATCTCGCCGCGGTCGTCCCAGTTGAGGTCGGTGGCCTCGCCGTCGAGATCGATGTCTTCGCCGTTGCGGACGGCTTCAAGGGCGCCGACGACGCCCTCGGAGGAAGCGGGAAAGTGCTTGCCGGGCGGACCGGCGACGACATGGAGGGCGTCGCGTATGGCCTCGCCGTCGGTGCTGCCCGCGTACTCGGCCGCCAGCATCAAGGCGATGGCGGCGTCATAGGTCTCCCGCATGTAGGGGACATGGGGGATGTCGCCGTACTCAGCCTCGTAGTCGGCCTCCCAATGCCCCTCGGCTTCGATCACGTGCTGCCCGACGGGGGCGACGCCCTTCGCGCCCTCAAGGATGGGGAAGGCCTCCAAGAGATCGAGGCTGCGGTGGAAGTTGTTGAGGAGGAAATTCTCGAAATGCCCGTGCTCAGCGACTTCTTCCATCACCGCCGCCATGTCGTCATGGAAGGTGAGGCTGATGAGGACCGGCGCATTGCTGGCCGAAACCTCATGGAGCTCGTCTTCGTAAGATTCCTTCCCCGGGTGGAGGGCTATCTCGGTGACCTCTCCCCGGTAGTGGCTCTTGAAGACTTCGGCAAGGGCCTGTCCCCAAGAGTTGTCGCGATAGACTAGAGCTACGTGGACGTAGCCTTCGTCATAGGCGAGTTGGGCGAGACCCTGACCTTGCATAGCGTCAGAGAGGTTGGTTCGGAAGATGAATCCGTCATCTTCAAGGTCGGCGACGTAGGGGGCGCTCGCCACCGACGAGACGAAGGGGATGCGATGTTGGGCGACTACCGCTTCGGAGACTTCCAAGACATCATGACTGCTGCCGGGCCCCACGAAAGCGTGGACCTTCTCATCCTCAATGAGGCTGAGGGCGTAGGCGACCGGGGTGTCCTCAAAGGTCTCCCTAGCGTGGGGCTGAATATAGGAATCGCCGAAGTAAGGCTCCACGGGCTGGCCGAAAACTCCGCCGGCGTCGTTGATGTGCTTGACGGCCAAGAGGGCGGATCGGACAGCCGGGCCGTCAAAAGATTCAGGATCGGCGCCGTTGAATAAGTAGTCGACTGTTCCAAGCTCAAGCAATCCGAGACGGAAAGGGCCGCGAGGCGGCTCAGTCGTGTCGGCCGGTACGGTCGGGGCGGGCGTGACAGTCGTATCGGGGGCCGCTGGAGCGGTCGTGGTGGCGAGGACCGATGTCGTTGTCGTGTCCGCCGACGCGGGCGCTGAAGTTTCAGCCGGGTCAGACGACGACGAACAGGCAACGCCGACCACGATCAGCATGACGGCAGGCAACGCGGCTCTTACAGTCGTCCGGCTTCCATTAGCCATAACGCTCAACAGCATCTCTCCACCTCTCCATGAGGTCACTCCCTCCAACTGTAGCGAACTGTATCAGCACCTCGGGCCAGGCAATGCTCTTATCCCCTCTGACCTGCGTTTTTTACCATCATCCTCTTCATGAGGGTCGCTTCTCCTGGCTGCACTTTGAACCAGCCATCACAGGCAAGGTCAAACTGGGTTTCACGTGAAACGCCGGCGATCAGATCAGGGGCGTCCGGCGGCGAGAGGGAGCCCGGCGGGGCAGTCCTTCGGGCGCGGGCCGGGTCCGCCTCACGGCCAGGTACTTTCCGTGCGCCGTCTGCCAGTTCCGGGCCAAAACGCAGCCGGTGGCGCGCTCCAAGTCGGGAGTGCTCCAATGACGCTCGGTCTCCTCGGTCACCGAAACCACCAGTTCTCCGCCCACCCGCAGCAACGGCAGCCCGCATTCCGCCAACTCCGACACCGGTCCGAACGAGCGGGCCGTGGCGCCGTCGAAGCCTTCACGGGCATCGGATCGAACGGCCAGCGCCTCGATCCGGGCATGCTCCACCGTCACCCGGTGCTCTAGCCCGACCGCCCGCACGGCCGCGCCGGCCAGCCGGCACCGCCGCTCGTCGGCATCGGCCAGCACCCATCGCGACTCCGGCAATTCAAGCGCGGCCAACAGCCCGGGTATCCCTGCTCCGGTGCCGATGTCGATCAACCGCACCGGCCGGTCGGTCCGCCAGGCTGGGACAACGAAACCGCGGGCATGGGCCCGCAACTCCGCCGTCGAAGCCGAGCCGATCGTTCCGGCCTGGCGAGCCGGGGCCCACGCTTGGTCGAGAAGAGCGTCCAGATCGCAGGCCGTCATTCCGCCGAGGGGAAGATCACCACCCGCCGTTGCGCCCCTTCCCCTTCACTGCGGCTGTCCACCTCGTCCAGCGCGGCCACCGCGTCGTGAACGATTTTGCGATCCACCCGATCCATGGGCTCCAAGGCGACGTCCTGGCTGGTTTCCATCACCTCACCGGCAACCCGGCGGGCGAAGCCCTCCAGCGCCTCGGCTCGGCGAGCCCGAACTCCGCCGATGTCGACCCGGATCTTGCCCTCGCGAATGGTTCCGCCCGCCCTCTGTAGGACAGTGCGAACGAGATCGTCCACCGCCTGGGCAGTGCCGCCGCCGTGGCCGACCAGCACGCCGATGTCCTCCCCCGAAGCTTCGATGCGCAAGATGTCGTTCTTCATCTCGTGTCTGGTGAGCTCCAAGGCGATGCCCATCGTCTCCGCCAGTTCTCGCACGAAGGACTCGGCCAGATCCGCCTGTTCCCCCAGAGAGATCTCCCTCGGAGAAACCTCAGATGAGTTTTGATCCATCTTCTTGTCCTTTCTGCGATCGCCCGGCTGCTTCGCCCCGGTTTCCTGATTGTTCTTCGCAGCCTTCGGCTGCTCCGCTCGAGAGCCGGCACCAGAGGACTTGCGGGCGCCGTCTGACCGATGCCGCCTACCGGCGCCGCGTTTTCGGCTGCGGTCGTCTTTCGGCCGGGGAGCGACCGGCCGAACCCGGGCCCTCACCCTCGCCTCCTGCTTCTGTCGGCCGAACCAGCCCTTCCTGCCCTCGGAGATCACTTCGAATTCGGCATCGGATTCGTGGATGCCAAGCCGATCGAGAGCCGCGTCCTTGGCTACCTCAACTGTGGGTGCTGTGGTCTCAACCCATTCCATGATGGTGCTGCGTCCTTTTGCTCAACTAGGTTCCCGAAGCTTTCAGCGCCGCTTGCGCTTCTTCTTGCTGCGGTTCGGGGATGTGCGATTCTGACTGGTGCCCGACGGGGTGACCCGGCCGCCGCCGCTCCGAGATCGGGTGGGGGCTTTGCCGGTGCGGCCGACGCCCGAGGTTCTCGACCTCGAACCCGATCCCGGGGAACGACCCGCCCGGGTCCGGGTCGGACGCTGGCTTTTTTGGCTTCGGTCTCCGTCCCGCTTCGGAGTGGCCGCCCCTTTGGGCTGGGTTCGCGCCTTGCCCGACGTCTCGTCGTCGTCATCGGGCTCGGGCTGGGCCGCCGACCGCTGGCGGGCCACTATGGCCCCGATGGAGTCCTCCTTGGAATACAGAGTCCTGGTGATGTAAGCCTGCTGGCCGATCCGGTAGAGGTTGGAGACGATGAAGTAGACGACCAGAGCGGCTTGGAAGCTGTAGGAGATGATCGGCAGGAACCAGGGCAGCAGCTTCATGATCAATTGCATCTGCGGAGGCTGGCCGGCCGTTCCGATCTGACGCCTCTGTATTTGGCGATGCTGGATCAGACCCGTCACCAGCACCATGAGCATCATGAGCAGATAGGGAAGGGCTTGGACGATGCTTTCCCCCATCGCTTCGGAGGCGCTGCGGGACAAGTCGATGCCCCACGAGACCATCTCGGTCTCCTGGTTGAGCCTTTGGTAGAGCTGCGTGTCCACCGATAAGAAATCTGGATCAAACGTTTGTTCGCCGCGTAGAACGGTGGTGGCCCCCGGGGCGGCCTCGACGGAATCCCGCCAGGCCGTGAAGCCGAGCTGGGTCCCGATCTCGGTGGTCCGGCGGGTCAGCCCGCGGACGACCTGGTAGAGCACGATGAAGATGGGCGCCTGGGCGAGCAGGGGGACGCAGCTCCCCATGGGGTTGACGCCCTTCTCCTTGTAGAAGGCCATCATGGCCTCGTTCCGGGCCTGGGGGTCCCCCCGGTGCTGGCTCTGGATCCTCTTCACCTCGGGCTGGTACTGCTGCATCTGCAGCATCGACTTGGTCCCCTTCAACGTCAAGGGGGTTATGACCAGCAGCGCCGCCAGGGTGAGGAAGACGATCGACATCCCAAAGGACGGCCACAGCGAGTAGAACCAGGCCAGAACCCCGGCGACGACATCGAAGAGGAACTCGAACATCAGCGCCTCCCGCCCCAGCAGGGGTCGGGCCCGGACGGGGGCACCGGATCAAGTCCGGAAGAGGCCCAGGGATGGCACCGGCACAGACGGCGGACGGCCAGCCACCCGCCTCGGAGGGCGCCGTGGGCCTCCAGCGCGTCCAGCGCATACACCGAGCACGACGGCACGTACCGGCAGGCCGAGGGCCGGGCCGCGGCCAGATGCTGGTAGGCCCGCACCGCGGCAGCCAGGATCCGGGCCGGGCGGTTCACCGCCGACCCGCCCCGCGCCGCCGGGAGGCGGTCACCGCGCTGCGCTCCGGCCCACTCGGCGCAACAGGTCGACGACCGCGGCGCGCAGCTCCTGATGGGACAGCCGATCGAGCGGCGCCGCCACCTGGACCAGATAGTCGCCCGGGCGGGGAAGGCCGCCGTCACCGCGGTCCAAGTCCCTGAGCACCGCTTGAACCCGGCGGCGGGACCGGTTGCGAACCACCGCCGAGCCCGACGACCTGGATATGCCGAACCCGAACCGGCAGACGCGACCGGGGCCCGGGCAGTGCGTCATCCTGATCGGGCCCCGACGGGCCGACACCCCGTCGGTCCGAATCCGGTCGAAGGCTCGGCGGCCTGACAAGCCTTCGATCATCAAGCGGCCAGCCGGGCCCGGCCCCGGCGGCGGCGTGACCGCAGAACGGCCCGGCCGCCCCGAGTCCGCATGCGGACCCTGAAGCCGTGCTTGGTGTGCCTCTTGCGAACATTGGGCTGATATGTGCGCTTCATCGTTCCTCCCCGAGCACCGGCGCCGCCCGGCACCGGTGGGCTCGACGGCCGCGCCGCTGCCCCAGCTTGCGGGCGGGGCTGTGGATGACGGCGAGCCGGCCCGTCCACCGTACGGGCTGCACCGGCTCCGCGACAACCAGCCCCGCCAGCCGGGCCGATCGCCAACCGCCGTCGAGCTGAACTCCCCGGTGCGGTTCCGGGACCGCTCCGCGCTTCGGCCCCTGTGGGCCGGTTTCATCCTACAAAGCTGTAATTTCACGCTCTGAAAGTGCCCCGGACAGGAGTTTTGCCCGCTTTCGCGGTTCGACTTGCAGCGCCCCGAGTCACTGCTACCTTCCACCGCGTCAGTGCCGCCGAGCCGTTCGAGAAGCGGGACCACCCGTGGTCCGAGTCGGGCGGATCGAGGCCGAAGTTCGCAAGCATCAAGCCGTTGTTCACACCTGTGGACAGCGCTGTGGAGAGAATCGGAGTTACGTGACCGCCGAGCCCGCCGCCGAAAATCTCTGGTCAAACTGCATCCCCAGCATCCGGGCGCAAGTGAGCGACGCCGTCTGGAAATCCACATTCAGCAGCACCAAGGCGGTGGCGCTCGACGACGGCGAGCTGGTCATCTCCGTGCCCGGCGAACTCCAGAAGAGCCGCATCGAGGCCCGCTACCTCGGGGTGGTCGAGGAGGCAGTCAAAGAGAACGCCCCGGACACGACCATCCGAGTCGTGATCGAGTCGGGCTGGGACGAACTCGACATCGACCTGAACGCCCCGGCGGCGACGCCGCCGCCAGCGCCAGCCGAGCCAGCACCGGACGCGCCGCCGCCGTGGCTGCACCAGAAGTTCACCTTCGACCAATTCGTGATCGGGGCGTCCAACCGGTTCGCCCACGCCGCCGCCCTGTCAGTGGCCGAGACGCCGGCCGCGTCCTACAACCCCCTCTTCATCCACGGCGACTCGGGGCTGGGCAAGACCCACCTGCTCCAGGCCATCTCCCACTACATCGCCACCCACTACCCCAACTACCGGGTGCGCTACGTCACCAGCGAGACGTTCCTCAACGAGTTCGTCGACTCCATCCGCACCTCGACCTCGAACGAGTTCAAGCAGACCTATCGCCGCAACGACGTGCTGCTGGTGGACGACATCCAGTTCATCGAGGGCAAGCAGGGGTTCCAAGAGGAGTTCTTCCACACTTTCAACGACCTTCACCAGAACCACAAGCAGATCGTGCTGTCCTCCGATCGAGCCCCCGACGCCATCCCCACCCTGCTGGACCGGCTCCGCAGCCGGTTCAAGTGGGGCCTCATCACCGACATCCAGCACCCCGACCTGGAGACCCGGCTGGCCATCCTCCACAAGAAGCGCAAGACCGGGAACGGCAGCATCCCCGACGAGGTCCTGACCTTCATCGCCGAGAACATCACCGACTCGATCCGCGAACTGGAGGGGGCGCTGATCAAGACCACCGCCTACTGCAACCTGACCCAGCAGATCTGCACCGTGGATCTAGCCCGCGAAGTGCTGGCCGACCTGGTGAGCAAGGACATGAAGCCGCCGATCACCGCCGAGGCCATCCTGGAGACCGCGGCCACCGGCTTCGGGTTTCCGGTGGAGCAGATGACCGGCGGCAGCCGCCGCCGGCCGCTGGTGGAGGCCCGCCAGATCGCCATGTACGTGACCCGCAACATGACCGACCTGTCCTTCCCCGAGATCGGCCGGGTCTACGGCAACCGCGATCACACCACCGTCATGCACGCCGTTCGCAAGATCGAGTCGCGCATGAGCGAGCGGCGCCAGATTTTCGACAAGGTCCAACACTTGCAGCACCTGGTGAACAAATCTCTGTGAAGATGCAGGGGAAAAGCGCTGAATGACTCCACCACCGTCCACAGGCGAGCCGCCGAGCACCCGACGCCCCGACCCCGTCAGGGGGCCGGGGTGGATTTCGCAGGGACCGGCATCCCGCCGGTTTGCAATGCAAACGCCGCCCCATCCACAATCCACAACCGCTACTAGTCCTACTGTCGGATGACCACAAAGAAGGAACAGGGACAATCATGGACATGAAGTTCCGATGCGAGCGCGACAAGCTCCTAGAGGCCATGTCAGCCGCGGGCCGGGCGGTGACCGCTCGCAGCGGCGCGCTGCCGGTGCTGTCCGGCGTCCGCCTCGAGCTGACCGGCGGCGAGCTCCTCGTCACCGGCAGCGACTTGGACCTGACCATCTCGGTGAGCACCGAGGTGGCCGGTTCGGACGACGGGCTGGCCGTGATTCCCAGCAAGCTGGCCGCTGATGTGGTGAGGGCCCTGCCGTCCGGCGCGGTGGAGGTCTCAGTGGCCGAGGAAGAGGCGAACATCGTGGCCGGGTCCACGGAGTTCGCGATTCGGGTGATTTCGGCTGAGGAGTATCCGAACCTGATCCCCGACGAAGGGCCGGACCCGGCGTCGGGCGGGTCGGCGGTGACCATTGACGGGGCTTCGTTCAGAGCTGCTCTGCGCCAGGTGGTGCCCGCCGCTTCGAAGGACGAGGCCCGGCCCATCCTCACCGGGGTTCTGATGGTGTCGGAGGCCGGGGGCCTTCGGCTGGTCTCGACTGACTCCTACCGGCTGGCCGTCAAGGACCTGGCTGGCACTTCGATCTTGGACGAAGACCAGAAAGTGCTGGTTCCGGGGCGGGCACTGGACGAACTGGCCCGCATCATCAGCGATGGGGGAGAGGTGTCGCTGCGGCTGGCCGAGCGGGAAGCCAGCTTCGAGGTGGGCAACACCACTCTGACCACCAGACTGATCGAGGGAGACTTCCCCAACTACCGCGGTCTGTTGCCGAGTGGACATCCCAACAAGCTGACCGTGGATCGGGAAGCGCTGTTGGAGGCGGTGCGCCGGGTTCGGTTGCTGGCCCAGGAGTCGACCCCGGTGAGGATGGCGATGAGCGCCGACGGGCTGAGCCTGACCGCGGCCACCGCCGATGTGGGCAAGGCCCAGGAAACTCTGGAGGCCTCCTACGAGGGAAGCGATCTCACGGTGGCGTTCAATCCCCAGTACCTCATAGACGGGATCGAGGTGACCCCCGGCCCCGAGATATCGCTGGAGACCATGGACGAGCTGAAGCCGGCCCTGCTGCGATCGGTCGGCGATGAGGACTTCCTGTACTTGCTGATGCCGGTCCGGGTGAGCTGACCGGCCTAGACGGCCAGTTCACCGCTCGGGGCCGAACCCGGGCGTTCGGCGCGGACCGCGGCCTCAGCGGCTCCATGAACTCAGCCTCTTGGACCTCGGTGTTATGAACATCGGGTCGGTGGCGCTGGTCGATTTCAGGAGCTACTCAAAGGCTCAATTCGCCTTCGCGCCCGGGCTCACCGCCGTCCTCGGCCGCAACGGGCTGGGCAAGACGAACCTGCTGGAGGCGATCGGCTTCATGGCCGGGATCGGCTCGCTGAGAGGCGCGCCGGACGAGGCTCTGGTGCGGTCGGGGGCCGAGGCCGCGGTGGTGCGGGGAGAGATCACCGCTGGCGGCCGCGAGCAGACGGTGGAGATAGAGATCGCCCGGTCGGGCCGAAACCGAGTCCTGCTCAACTGCCAGCGGGTGTCTCGCCTCCGGGAGCTGGCTGAGGCCCTGACCGTCACTGTTTTCTCGCCGGACGACCTGCAACTGGTCAAGGGCAGCCCGGCCCGGCGGCGCCGCTGGCTGGACGAGGCGCTGGTGGCCTGCCGACCCGCCCACGAAGCCTTGCGCGCCGACCTGGAACGGATCCTGCGCCAGCGCAACACCGCTCTGCGCCAGGCCAAAGGCCGCGTCACCCCCGACATGGCCGTCACCCTCGACGTGTGGGACGCCAAGCTGGCCGAGTCCGGTGACCAGCTCCGACACTTGCGCCGACACCTCCTTTCGGCGATGCAGCCGCGGCTGGCCGCCGCTTACGCCGAGGTGGCCGGCGCGCCCGTTCCGATCGCCGCGGACTACGTGTCGTCCTGGGGGCAGGAGCCCTTGGCCGAGGCTTTGGCCGAAGCCCGATCCGACGACGTGCGGCGGGGGGTCACCACTGTCGGCCCCCACCGCGACGACGTGAGCTTCGGGATAGACGGCCTGGCCGCCCGCACCCACGCCTCTCAGGGCGAGCAGAGGTCCCTGGCCCTGGCCCTCAGGCTGGCCGCCGACGGAGAGGTGCGGGAGCAGCGGTCGGTGAAGCCGGTGCTGCTGCTCGACGATGTGTTCTCCGAACTCGACCCGGCCCGGGCCGGGGCCCTGGCCGGGGCCCTGCCCGACGGCCAGAAGATCCTCACCTCGGCTACGGGGGTGCCGCCGGGCTGCGCCGCCGACCAAGTGCTGCTGCTAGACGGCCCGGCCGAGCCGCCGGGGGAGAGGTGAGCGAGCCCGGCGGGCCCCGGCCGCTGGCCCAGTCGCTCGAACGCCTGCTGGCCGACATGGAGGCGCCTCCCATCGACGCGGTGGCCGCGGTCTTCTCGCGCTGGCCCGAAATCGTGGGCCCCGACCTGGCCGAACACTGCCGTCCGGTATCGGTGGCCGGCGATGCTCTGGCCATCGCGGCCGACGACGCCGTCTGGGCCAGCGAACTGCAATGGCTGGAGGCCAAGCTGCTCGAGCGGCTGGCCGCGGTGGCCGGGACGAACCGGTTCCGAACCGTCACTGTGCGGGTGCGCGAAGGCTGATCGCCGCAGCCGGGTCGGCGGGCGAAAACCGTCGATTTCTGATCGGCAGGCTGGTAGGATCGCCGGACACAATCGGCCGTGAAAATGGCGGCCCTGAAGCCGGACTTCCCCGTTGTCGGGAGGGACTCCGTTTACGTGACCGCCATCACCGAGTCCAAGTACAGCGCAGAGGACATCACCGTCCTCGAGGGCCTTGAGGCGATCCGCCGCCGGCCCGGGATGTACGTCGGCTCGACCGGCCCCACGGGCCTGCACCACCTGGTGTGGGAGGTGGTCGACAACTCCGTGGACGAGGCCATGGCCGGGCACTGCGGGCGGATCGAGGTGACCATTCACCCCGACGGCTCCTGCGAGGTGGACGACGACGGGCGGGGCATCCCGGTGGACACCCACGCCGAGATCGACCGGCCCGCGGCCGAGGTGGTCATGACCATGCTCCACGCGGGCGGGAAGTTCGGAGGAGACGGCTACAAGGTCTCGGGCGGCCTGCACGGGGTGGGGCTCTCGGTGGTCAACGCCCTGTCGGAGCGGGTGGAGGTGACCGTCCACCGCGGCGGCCGGTCTTACCGGATGTCGTTCGCCAACGGCGGCGACCTGGAGACGGCCCTAGCCGACGCCGGCCCCTCGGCCCGGACCGGGACTGTCGTGCGCTTCTGGCCCGACCCCGCCGTCTTCGACGAGGTCTCGTTCCGCTTTCAGACCCTGCTGGAGCGGTTCCAGATGATGGCGTTCCTGAATCGGGACCTCGAGATCAAGAGCCGGGATCTGCGCCCCGGACCGGACGGCGCGGCCGACGCGGTCAGCGGCGAGTGGACGGTGTTCAAGTACTCCGGGGGCATCGTCGATTTCGTCAGCCATCTCAACCAGTCCAAGGAGCGGCTGTTCGACGCGGTCGGGCACTTCACCGGCTCGGAGGCCATCGCCGGGATCGCCCATTTCGTGGAGGTGGCTTTCCAGTGGAACACCGGCTTCCACACCGACGGCCTGCACAGCTTCGCCAACGGCATCGCCACCATCGAGGGCGGGATGCACGAGCAGGGGTTCCGGTCCGCCCTCACCACTAGCGTCAACGCCTACGCCCGGGCCCGGGGCCATCTCAAGGACAAGGACCCCAACCTCCAGGGCGAGGACATCCGGGAGGGCCTGACCGCCATCGTCAGCGCCCGCATCTCCGAACCGCAGTTTGAGGGCCAGACCAAGTCCAAGCTCGGGAACGCCTCCATGCGCTCGCTGGTCCAGCGGGTCACCCACGAGAAGCTCGCCGAGTGGCTGGAGGAGCACCCCGCCGAGGCCCGGCTGGTGGCGACCAAGGCCGTCAACGCCTCCCGGGCCCGAATCGCGGCCGGCGACGCCCGGCGGGCCATCCGGGCCAAGTCGCTGTTCGACGGGGCGGGGATGCCCGACAAGCTCAAGGACTGCACCGCCACCGACCCGGCCCGGCGGGAGCTGTTCATCGTCGAGGGCGACTCGGCCGGCGGGTCGGCGGTGCGGGCCCGGGACCCGGCCACCCAGGCCATCCTGCCCATCCGGGGCAAGATCCTCAACGTCGAGCGGGCCCGCATGGACAAGATGCTCAAGAACGCCGAGATCAAGGCGCTGATCACCGCCATCGGCGCCGGGTTCGGGAACCGGGCCGACGGCGAGGAGACGGGGTTCGACGCATCGGCCGTCCGCTACCACAAGGTGATCGTGCTGGCCGACGCCGACGTGGACGGCAGCCACATCCGCACCCTGCTGCTCACCTTCTTCTACCGCCAGATGCGGGCCCTGGTGGAGAAGGGCCATGTCTACATCGCCCAGCCCCCGCTGTACTCCACCCGGGTCTCGACCAAGGAGACGGTGTATCTGGCCGACGACGCGGCCAAGGCCGAGTTCCTGGCCGCCCGCCCCAACTACACCCGGGATTTCCAGCGGCTCAAGGGCTTGGGCGAGATGGACTGGGAGGAGCTGCGGGCCACGACCATGGACGCGGCCACCCGAACCCTGCTGCAGGTGTCGGTCGAGCAGGCCGCGCTGGCCGACGACATCATCGGGATTCTCATGGGCGACGACGTGGAGGAGCGCAAGGACTTCATCGTCAGACACGCCCGCGAAGTCCGCCACCTCGACTTCTGACCGCTGTGGCCTCCGCCGTCTCGACTTCTGACCGCCCGTGACCTCCGCCCCTCCGCCGACGGACGCCGAACTCGCCGCCGGTGACGGCGACGGCGGCGATGTCACCGTCGTCGAGATCCAGGAGGAGATGGAGAGCTCGTTCATCGACTACGCCATGTCGGTCATCATCAGCCGGGCCCTGCCCGATGCCCGCGACGGCCTCAAGCCGGTCCACCGCCGCATTCTCTGGTCGATGTTCGACCAGGGATTCCGCCCCGACCGGGGCCACGTCAAATGCGCCCGGGTGGTGGGCGACGTCATGGCCCGGTTCCATCCCCACGGCGACTCCGCCATCTACGACGCCCTGGCCCGGATGGCCCAGCCCTTCTCGCTGCGCCACCCGCTGATCGACTTCCACGGCAACTACGGCTCGCCCGAGGACCCGCCCGCCGCGGCCCGCTACACCGAGTGCCGGCTCCACTCGCTGGCCCTGCCCATGCTGGCCAGCATCGACGAGGACACCGTCGATTTCGTGGCCAACTACTCGGGGGACTTCGTCGAGCCGTCGGTGCTGCCCGCCCGCCTGCCCAACCTGCTGGTCAACGGCAGCCAGGGCATCGCCGTGGGCATGGCCACCAACATCCCGCCCCACAACCTGGGCGAGATCATCGACGCGGTGGTGCATCTGCTGGACCACCCGGCCGCCGACACCGACGACCTGCTGGCCTTCGTCACCGGCCCCGACTTCCCCACCGGGGCCCGCATCCTGGGCCGGGGCGCCATCGAGTCGGCCTACCGCACCGGTCGGGGCCCGGTGAAGATGCGGGCCGCGGTGGAGGTGGCCGAGACCGGCAACCGCACCGCGCTGGTGGCCACCGAGCTGCCCTACCAGGTGTCGGCCGGGTCGGTGGCCCGCAAGATCGCGGCCCTGGTCGGCAGCCGCCAGCTCGACGGCATCGCCGACGTCAACGACGAGTCCTCCGGCGACGACACCCGCTTCGTCATCACCCTCAAGCGGGACGCCAACCCCGAGGTGGTGCTCAACAACCTCTGGAAGAAAACGCCCCTGCAGTCGAGCTTCACCGTGAACCTGGTGGCCCTGGTGGACGGCGTGCCCCGCACGCTCACCCTGCGGGACGCCCTGGCCGCCTACGTCGATCACCAGATCGAGGTGGTGACCCGCCGGTCCGAGCACCGCCTGGCCGAGTCCCGGGCCCGCCTCCACGTCTTGGAGGGACTGATCCGGGCCGTCGGCCTCATCGACGAGGTGATCGCCGCCATCCGGGCCAGCCAGGACCGCCCCGAGGCCCGCAAAGCGCTCATGGGCGAGCCGTTCGGACTCTCCGAGATCCAGGCCAACTACGTGCTCGACATGGAGCTGGGCCGCCTCACCCGGCTGGGCCGGGACTCCCTGCTCGAAGAGGCCGACCAGAAGCGGGCCCTCATCGCCGAGCTGGAGGCCATTCTGGCCAGTCCGGCCCGGCTGCGCGGGGTCATCCGCGACGAGCTGGCGGAGATCAGGGAGAAGTTCGCCACCCCCCGGCGGACCGCCTTGGAGATCGACCCCGGCGAGGTGGACATTGAGGACCTGATCGACGACGACGACCTGGTGTTCACCATGTCGGCCTCGGGGTACGCCAAGACGGTTCCGGCTGAGGAGTTCAGGTCCCAGGGCCGGGGCGGCCGGGGAGTGGCCGGGGCCCGGCTGAAGGAGGCCGACACCGTCACCCACCTCATCCACACCACCGCCCACTCGTATCTGCTGTTCTTCACCAACCGGGGCCGGGTCTACCGGCTGAAGGCCCACGAGGTTCCCGTCTCCTCCCGCACCGGGCGGGGCACGGCCATCGTCAACCTGCTGTCGCTGCAGGAGGGGGAGCGGGTCCAGGCGGTGATCGACACCCGCGACTACGAGACGAACCGCTACCTGTTCTTCGCCACCGCCCTGGGCCGGGTCAAGAAGACGAGCTTCACCGCCTACGACCGCTCACTGCGGGTCGGGCTGATCGCGGTGAGGCTCAAAGACGACGACGAGCTGGTGGCGGTGATGCCCACCAACGGCCGCCACGACGTGATGCTGTCGTCCCGGCTGGGCCAGACCATCCGCTTCGCCGAGACCGAGATCCGGGCCATGGGCCGGGACGCGGCCGGGGTGATCGGCTTGAAGTTCAAGCACGCCGACGACCGGGTGGTGGGATGCGCCCTGGCCCGGCCCGGCGCCGCCCTGCTGCATGTGACCGAGCTCGGGTACGGCAAGCGCACCCCGGTCGAGGAGTTCCCCTGCAAGGGCCGGGCCGGTCGGGGGGTGATCGGCATCAAGCTGACCGAAGAGAAGGGCCCGGTGGTGGGCACGCTCATGGTCGATGACGGCGACGAGGTTCTGGCCGTCACCAGCAACGGGGTGATGATCCGCACCCCGGTGGCCGACATATCCGTCCAGAGCCGGGCCGCGTCCGGCGTGAAGGTGATGAGCCCCGATCCCGGCGACTGGGTGGTGGCCGTCGAGGCGGTGTCCGATCTCTCTTCTGAGCTGAGCGAGCCGGGTCGGGACGAGCCCGGCCCGGCCCTTGGCGATCTTGCTTCCCCCGCACCCGACGAGACGACCGGGGGGACCGAGAATGGAGCGAACCGGCCCGCAGCCGCGCCCTGACGCCGGCCAGGCCGCGCCTTTGATGGTGCTGGCCGCGGTGATGATGATGGGGCTGATCGTGGCCGCGGCCCAAGTGGGCCGAGTGCTGGACGAAGCCGCCCGGGCCCGCACCGCCGCCGACGCGGCCGCCCTGGCCGGCGCGGCCGAGGGCCGGGCGGCGGCGGTTGAGATGGCGGCGGCCAACGGAGCCGAGCTGGTGTCCTTCGAGCGGACCGGGGATCAGGTGACGGTGGCGGTGCGGGCGGGCCGGTTGGTGCGCCGGGCCCGGGCCGAGTCGACGGTGACCTGGCTGGAGCCGACCCCGGGCTGAGAGTACGTCGGCGCCCGGCGGTGACCTGGGCCCGAGTTGAGGGTCGGGCGGCGAGCAGCTCTGATCCCGCCGCGAGCGCCCGGCGGTGATCTGGTCGCGCCTGGCCCGGGCTGAGAGTCGAGGGTTGAATGCCCGCGCCTAAACTCGGTCGGTCACGGCCGCTCCGGGTTGGCGTCATGAGCAAAGCTCCTCGATCGGACAAAGGCGAAGCCGCCCCGGCCTCGCCGAAACCGGCGGCTTCCAAGCCGCCCGCGTTCGGGTCGGGATCAGCCGCTCCGAAGCAGCGGGCCCCTAAGTCACCGGCTCCTAAGCCGTCGTTCGCCAAGCAGGCGGGTCCTAAACCGTCGGCCCCCAAGTCACCCGCTTTCAATCCGTCGTTTGCCAAGCAGGCGGGTCCTAAGCAGGCGCCCGCCAAGCGGCCAGCGTTCTCAGCGCCGTCACCGGCCCCGAAACCGCCGTTGACGGGGCCGCTCACCGCCCAAACCCCCCCGACCGCGCCCCTCACCGCCCAGACGACTCCCGTCGGGCCGCCGACCGGCTCGATCTCGGCCCCGGCGTCGGTCATGCGCCAGTGGCGGCTCAAGAAGCTCAGAGCCCGCAAGGTCCGCCGGCTGATCCGCCACGTCGAGCCGTGGTCGGTGCTGAAGATCTCGCTCGTCTTCTACTTCTGCCTCTGGGTGGTTCTGTTGATCGCCGGCGGAATCTTGTGGAGCCTGGCAGTGGGCTCGGGCATGGTCGGCAACTTGGAGAACTTCGTGACCGAGTTGGCCGCCCTCGAGAGGTTCGAGCTCAACGGCGATCAGATCTTCAGGGCGGTGGCCATCGGCGGGCTGGTGCTGGTGGTGGTGGCCGCCGGGTTCACCGTCCTGATGGCGGTGCTGTTCAATCTGATCAGCGACATCATCGGCGGAATACGGGTGACGGTGGTGGAAGAGGAGACGGCTCGGTTCAGGCCCCGCCGTCTGCGGATCCCCAGGTTGGGCCGTCCGGTCCCTCCCCGGGCGCCCGCGGCCCGGCCGCCGGGCCCGGCCCCGCGGCCCGGCCCTCAGCGAGGGGTGGCCGCCGACCGCTCCCGCCGATAGCCTGGGCGATCCCGGGGCTATAGCTCAGCCGGTTAGAGCGCACCCCTGATAAGGGTGAGGTCGCTGGTTCGATTCCAGCTAGCCCCACGGTCGCGTCCGGCCGGTCCGTAGGTGCGGGCCGGCACTGACCGGGATTCGTCCGTTGGGCTCGGAGGCCGATGTGGGTGCAGGACTGGTCGCCTTGATCAGACGGGCTCTGGTGGCCGTCCTCACCGGCATGGCGGTGGCGGCCGCCATTCGGCTGCGGGTCCGCCGCCGAGCCGTCCCCCCCCAGACGGGTGGCTGGCGCGAGCTGCGCGACGACGAGCTGGGCGATGACGTACCGCCGGGCAACGACGGGCCAGCCGGAGGCGGGCGGAGCGGCGCCGAGCCGCCGACCGACGAGCCAGACGGCGAGCCGACGGGGGACGAAGCATCCGCCGAGCGCGGCTGACCCGACATGAAAATCGTCGTTTTCGGTGCCGGGGCCACCGGCGCCCGGGTCGCCCGCAAGCTCGCCACCAGCGACGGAGTGGAGCGAGTGTCGGTTCACGACCCCGACCGGCAGAGGCTGGAGTGGGTGGTGTCGTCGCTGGGCCCGGCCGCGACCGCCGCCGAGAGCCCGGCCCTCGACGGCGACACCGATGCGGTGGTGGTGGCCACGCCGGCCGGAACCCAGCTCGACATCGCCCGCCGAGCCGTAGACGGGGGAGCGACGGTGGTGACCACCAGCGACGATCTGGGCGAGACCCAGGCCCTGCTCGACCTCGACCATCGGGCCCGATCCCGCCAGACGGCGCTGGTGGTGGGGGCCGGGTACATGCCCGGCTTCAGTTGTCTGCTGGCCCGCCACGCTGCTGCCGAACTCGATCAGGTGGATGAAATCCACGTGGCCAAGGCCGGCACCGGCGGCCCGGCCTGCGCCCGCCAGCACCACCGCTGTTTGAGCGGGATGGCCCTGGACTGGCGGGACGGGGAATGGACTCGCCGCCCCGGCGGGTCGGGCCGCGAGCTGTGCTGGTTTCCCGACCCGGTGTCGGGGCGGGACTGTTACCGGGCCGCCCTGCCCGACGCCGTGGTGCTGGTGCCGGCCTTTCCCGGGGTGAGCCGGGTGACGGCCCGGCTGGCCGCCACCCGCCGGGACCGGTTCACCGCCCCGCTGCCCATGCTGAGCCCGCCCCATCCCGAGGGCGGGATCGGCGCCGTCCGGGTGGAGGTCCGGGGCCGCCGCGGCTCCGAGCGCAAGGTGGTGGTGCTGGGCTCCTGCGCCCGTCCCGCCTCGGCGGCGGCCACCGTGGCGGCGTCAGCCGCATTGCACGTCGCGGCTGGCGGCATCAAGCCCGGCGCTTGTGGCCTGGCCGCCATCGAGCACCCCCGGACCCTGCTGGCCTCCCTAGCCGCCCAGGGCCTGCGCCCGTCCCGCTTCGAAGGGTTCACCACCTTCGCCTGACAAAGTATAGAAATTTGCGGAGAGTATAACCGATGTCGCTATAGATGGGTATAAATATCTATACTTTGGCCGATGGACCCGGTGCGCAACCCCTACAGCCCTGGTGCCGGCAGCCCCCCGCCCGCCTTGGTCGGCCGTGACCGCGAGCTTGAGAAGTTCGACATCGCCGTCCAACGGCTGACTCAGGGCCGGTCGGCTAAGAGCCAACTCCTAACCGGGCTGCGGGGCACGGGCAAAACGGTTTTGCTGAGGCAGTTCGGCCAGCTCGCCCAGAACCACGACTGGGTCCACGAGAAGATCGAAGCCACCGAAGACCTGGCCTTTGTGGAGGGAGTCTCGGTTCTGGTACACAAGGCGCTGCTGCGGTTGCGGGTTCGCGACCGAATCCGGGACCGGGTGAGACGAGCCCTCGGCGCGCTGTCCGCGTTCAGAGTCGCCTATCGGGTCCCCGACACCGGGATCGACGTGGCCTTGGGCGTGGAACCGGCCGCCGGTCGGGCCAACACCGGCTTCCTCGACGAGGACTTGGCTGAGCTGTTCATCGCCGTTGGCGAAGTCGCCCAAGCCGACGGCATCGGAGTGCTGCTGACGATCGACGAGCTTCAGTACTTGACGCAGAAGAACCTGGCCGCGTTGATCGTCGGCCTGCACCGGGTGAGCCAGGAACAGCTTCCCTTCATGGTCGCCGGTGCCGGGCTTCCCAGCCTGCCGGGATTGGCCGGGGAGGCGAAGTCATACGCCGAGCGCCTGTTCGATTTCCCCGAGATCAATTCGCTGGAGCCCGTTGATGCCCGCTTGGCGCTCAGCCGTCCGGCGTCGGCCGAAGGCGTCGCCTGGTCGGCCGCCGCTCTCGACTCGGTGGTGGATTTGGCCCGGGGCTATCCGTATTTCCTCCAAGAGTTCGGCAAGCACGCCTGGGATGTCGCCGCGGGACCCGATGTCATCGAACGCGGCGACGTGGACGCGGCTGCTTCCATCGCCGTCCACGAACTCGACACCGGGTTCTTCCGGGCTCGGCTAGCCCGCACCACCGACGCCGAGCGCGCCTACCTGCGGGCCATGGCCGCCCTCGGCCCGGGGCCCTGCCGCTCCGGCGAGGTGGCCCGGGCCCTGGCCAAGACGACCGCCCAAGCCGCCTCGGTCCGCGACTCCCTCATCAAGCGGGGGCTTGTCTATTCCCCTCGCTGGGGCCAACTCGCCTTCACCGTGCCCATGTTCGACGAGCACGTGAACAGAGCCTCAGCCGAGCAGTGGTAGCCGGGGCCTTCACCGTCCCGCCGCCTCCGGTGCCAGTCAGTCGAACAGGGCTAGGACTTCGTCGTGGGTGTGGCCGTTGGAGGCCACGCCCGATCCGTTGCGCCAGCCGGGTGATCCGGTCCGGTCCGAGAACCGGCCGCCGGCCTCGGCCAGGATGACCGCCATCGGGGCCACGTCCCAGTCGGAGCACTCCGGGTCGATCATGGCCTCGGCCCGGCCGGTGGCCACCAGGGCGTAGCCGTAGGCGTCGCCCCAAGTCCTGACCCTGGCCCCCGCGCTCAGCAGCCGCCTCAGCGCGGCGTCGGGCCAGTAGGAGAAGCCGCTGGTACACAGGCAGCTCCCGCTGAGCCCCCGGCGCTGGCTGACCCGGCACGGCTCGCCGTTCCACCAGGCCCCTCGGCCCCGGCCGGCCCACACGCACTCGCCCAGGGCCGGGAGGTTGATGACCCCCGCCGCCGGGCCGTGCTCGTCGACGAGCGCCACCAGGTTGCTGAACAGCGGCACCCCCTGGGTGAAGGCCTTGGTGCCGTCGATGGGGTCGATCACCCAGAGCCGCCCGCCTCGCTCTGGTCCAGTTGGAGGGCCCCCTTGGAGTCCCCCCTCCTCACCGAGAACGGGATCGCCGGGGAACCGGTCGCCGATGAGCCCGCGCAGCAGCCGCTCCGCCTCGGTGTCGGCGCCGGTGACGGGCGTGCCGTCGGGTTTGCGCTCCACAGCCAGATCCGGCCGCTGGTACCACTTCAGGGTGAGGTCGCCGGCCCGCCGGGCGGCCTCGACGGCGAAGTCGACGAGACCGGGATCGACAGCGGGCGCGGTCACGGCCCGCCACCGTAACCACCGTTCAGCGAGGACTCAGAACACCATCGCCCGGCCATTGCCAATTGGAAGTTGTATTAAATTATTTTCCATGTATATTGAGTGAGATGACCGATCTGTTCGCCCCCTCGCCGTTCGTGCTGCTCGAGGCGGCCCGAGAGCGCTCGCGGCGGGCTGGCGAGTGTCTTCGGGTGGCGAGCTCGCTTGAAGTCCGCCGATCCCTGCTCGCCACCCGGCCTGAGGCCGTCGTCGCCCTCCACACCGATGACGTGTGGATGGGCCGGGCGGCGGCGGCCAGCCGGGAGACCCTGAGGCACCGGGTGGTGCGGCCGCTCCACTTCCTCGGCCTCGACTTGGCCGCGGTCGCCGAGAGGCTGCGTTCGCACGCGGCGCTCTTGGAGCAAGAGGCCTACGAACTGCGCCGAGCGGCCGAGGCGGCTGAAGCGGCCCGCCGCCGAGCACTGGAGGCCGATCCGAGCGACTGAAGCTCGGGCACCGGGCCCCGGGTGCCCCTTCGGACATCTGAAGGTCGGCCTCGGCTGAGGTCGGGGTCACCTGAGGCTCCGCCGTGTCGGCGGGGGTAGGGTCGGGCCGTGCTGACGACGCTGCGCTCGGTGCTGCGGTTCCGGCGCTTCCACCTGAGTCCTGCCAAGCGGCGCCTGGCCCGGGCCGCCTCGGTGGAGGACCTTCGCCGGATCGCCCGCAAACGCCTGCCAGGCGGCGTGTTCGACTACATAGACGGCGGCGCCGAGGACGAGACGGCCCTCGACCGCAACACCCGGGCCTTCCGCGAGATGCTATGCCGGCCCCGGGTGCTGCGAGACGTGGACCAAGTAGACACCAGCACCTCCATCCTCGGCCAGCCCGCGCCCCTGCCGCTGGTGCTGGCCCCCACCGGGTTCACCCGGATCGCCTGCCCGCCCGGCGAGCTGGCCGTGGCCCGATCCGCGGCCCGGGCCGGGCTCCCCTACGCCCTGTCCACCCTGGGCACCCGCTCGGTCGAAGAGCTCTCGGCGGTGAGCGACGGCCGCCTGTGGTTCCAGGTCTACGTCTGGCGGGACCGGGGACTGGTGAAGGAGATGCTGGCCCGGGCGGCCGACAGCGGCTTCGAGGCCCTCTGCGTCACCGTGGACACCGCGGTGGCCGGACGGCGTGAGCGCGATGTGCGGCGGGGCTTCGAGCTGCCGCCCAAGCTCGGCCTCGACACCATCGTGGACGGGCTGCTTCACCCGATCTGGACCTGGCAGTTCGTCCGGGCTGATCCCATCGTTTTCTCGATGGTGGCCGGCCGCTCGGACCTGGACGGCACCACCGCGGTGAAGCTGGTGGAGTTCATGAACTCCCAGTTCGACGGGTCCCTGTCGTGGAGCGACATCGAATGGCTCCAGGGGGCCTGGGACGGCCCGGTCCTGGTGAAGGGGATCCAGACCGTGGCCGACGCCGTCGCCGCCCGGGACTCGGGCCTCGACGGCGTGATCCTGTCCAACCACGGCGGCCGCCAGCTCGACTCGTCTCCGGCCATCGTCGATCTGGTCCCGCCCGTGGCCGACGCGGTGGGCGGCGACCTCGACATCATCTGCGACGGCGGGGTGCGTCGGGGCGGCGACATCGTGAAGGCGGTGGCGCTGGGGGCCACCGCCTGCATGGCCGGCCGGGCCTATCTCTACGGCCTGGGCGCGGCCGGCGAGGCCGGAGTCGACTGGGTGATCGAGCATCTGAGGGCGGGAATGGAGCGGGACATGGCCCTGTGCGGGGCGGCCTCGGTGTCCGATCTGACCCCCGATCTCATCGGCCCGCCGGGTGGACCCGCCGCCCCGGTACGGTAGCGGGGGCAATCAACGACCAGGGGAGGAGGGGTCACCCATGGATCAGGTCACCGCCGACCGGGCGGCCGACGTTTCCAACGCGCCTTACGTCATCGTCTCCAGCGACACCCACGCCGGGCTCCAGTGCGAGGACTACCGGCCCTACCTCGACTCGGCGCTGCACGCCGAGTTCGACGAGTACGTGGCCGAGCGCCACGCCCACCGGCGGCTCTCCGAGGAGGTCAACGCCGAGTTCATCGAGGAGTGGGAGGGCCAGAACGCCGAGGGCCTGCGGGGGGCTTACGACCCCGAGGTGCGGGACAAGGAGCTGGACGCCGACGGCGTAGCCGGAGAGGTCATCTTCGCCGACGGCGACGCCGTCACCGGCCAGGAGTCCCCGCCGTTCGGGGCCGGGCTGTCGGCCGGGCAGATAACCGACCCCCGCCTCGCCTTCGGCGGGGCCCGGGCCCACAACCGCTGGCTGGTCGAGTTCTGCGCCACCAACCCGCCCCGCCGGGCCGGGGTGGCCCTGGTGCCCATCACCCACGACGTCGAACAGTCCGTGGCCGAGATCGAGCACATGGCCGGCCAGCCCGGCATCGCCGGGATCATGATCCCCACCATGTGGCACGGATTCGAGCCCTACGGCGCCGACCGCTACGACCCGGTGTGGGCGGCCTGCGCCGAGACCGGCATGGTGGTCCACACCCACTCGGGGGAGGCCGACTTCTCCAGCTACGGCGACAACGTGGCCATGTACGTGAACGAGGTGCCGTTCTGGACCCACCGGGCCCTGTGGCAGTTGCTGTTCTCGGGCAAGTTCGACAAATTCGACGGCCTGCGCTACGCGGTGGTGGAGTGCGGCTCCTACTGGGTGGGCGACCTGCTCTGGAAGGCCGACGTCAACTTCGGGGCCAGCAACAAGATCAAGAAGATGGGGTCGAGGATGAAGGGCCTCATCTCCCGGCTGCCGTCGGAGTACTTCGGGACCAACGTGTTCATCGGGGCCTCCACCATGAGCCGGGAGGAGATCCGCCGCCGCCACGTCAACGGCATCGACGCGCTGATGTGGGGCACCGACTACCCCCACCCCGAAGGGTCCTGGCCCCACACCGTCGAGCGGCTCGAGAACGACTTTCGGGACGTGTCCATCGAAGACGCCCGCAAGTTGCTGGGGATCAACGCGGTGGAGTGCTATGGCCTCGACCTGGACGCCCTGACCGACATCGCGGCCCGGATCGGCCCCACCCCGGTCCAGCTTCACCAAGACCCGGAGCTGCGCACCCCGCCCGACGCGGCCCGCACCGCCCGCTGGTGGATGGACGAGTACAACTGCGAGCTGCGGTACTGAGCCGAAGCCGATGATCGGCGCTGAGGCCCGGCCTCTGGCGACGCCGGGCGACCCCGCGGCAAGGCGGCGGGGCCGAAGCCGATGAGCGGTGCCGAACGGCTGGAGATTGTCGAACCGCTCGACATAGAGGGCGCGGTGGCCGTGGTCACCGGCGGCGCCTCCGGCATCGGCAAGGGCATCGCCGGGGCCCTCCTCGATGCGGGTGCGGCGGTGGTGCTGGCCGACATAGAGGCCCCCGTTCTGGAGGCCGCGGCAGCCGAGCTGGCCGCCCGCGGCCCGGTTTCGGGGGTCCGCACCGATGTCAGCGATCCGGCCTCGGTCGAGGCCCTGGCCGAAGAGATCTTCGCCGCCCACGGTCGGTGCAACCTGCTGTTCAACAACGCCGGGGTCACCTCCGGGGGCGGCGGCCGCCCCTGGGAGCAGGAGCACAACGACTGGCGGTGGTGCTTCGGCGTGAACGTGTTCGGAGTGGCCAACGGCGTGTCCGCTTTCGTCCCCCGCATGATCGCCTCGGGCCAACCGGGCCAGGTGGTCAACACCTCCTCGGGCGACGGCGGCTTCGCGCCGGTGCCCCGGGCCTCGGTGTACGCCTCCTCCAAGGCCGCGGTCTCCTGCTTCACCGAGGCCCTCCACCACGAGCTGGTGAACGAGCGGACCGCCCTGCGGGCCTCGGTCTTCTACCCCTCGGGCGGGCTGCTGCCCACCGGCCTGTTCAACGCCGGCCGCAACCGGCCCCCCGAGCTGGCCCGGACGCGGGGCGGCACCGGGCGGGCGTCGATGACCTTCGAGGAGATGAAGGACCGGCTGGCCGCGTCCGGCCGGCAGGTGACGGTGGCCGACCTCGACGAGCTGGGTGCCTTCGTGGTGGGCTGCGTCCGCGAGCGCCGCTACATCATCGCCCGAGACATCGGCTCCACCGTGGACCTGCTCCACCGCCGAGCCGACGCCATCGGCCGGTTCGAGGTGCCGCCCCACCACGAGATGGGCCTGTAGGGGGATCATGGCGGCCAGCGGCCAGCCCGAGGGCGGTGGACAGGCGGCCCGGGAGTACCGGCCCAGCTCGTGGAAGCCGATCGCCGACCATGTGGACCGGTACCTGGCCACCGGCGGGGCCGACGGGTTCGAGTGGGAGGGCGCCGAGTGCGTCATCCTCACCACCGTGGGCCGCCGGACCGGCTGCCTGCGGCGCACCCCCCTCATCCGCACCGTCGACGGGGACCGGTACCTGCTGGTGGCCTCCATGGGGGGCGCGCCCTCACACCCCGCCTGGTACCTCAACCTGATCGCCGATCCCTCGGTGACCATCCAAGACCGAGACCGGGTGCATGAGCTGACGGCCCGCACCGCCACCGCGGCCGAGAAGGCCGAGCTGTGGCCCCTGGCCGCGGCCCAGTGGCCCGACTACGACGACTACCAGGCCCGCACCGACCGCGACATCCCGCTGGTGATCTGCCAATAAGAGCGTGCGCGAATTGACCCTCCACGCCGCGCCGGATCGTTGCATCCGTATGGCTCGCGCATGGTTCCCCGAGCAATCCGCGCATGCTCTAAGGGGCCCGGCGCGGCGGCTGGCCCGGCCCGGCGGCCGCGGCGCTAGGCGTCCGAGTGCCGGTCGGACAGGGCCAGGTCGGCTCGGATCACCGCGGCCAGGGCCGCGAAGGTGACGGCCGCGCCCACGACCTGAAGGGCCACGATCGGCTCGTCCAGGAAAAGAGCGGCCCCGACGGCCGACACCGGCGTCGAGGCCAGGGTGACGGTGGAGGTGATCGAGAGCCCCACATGGCGGTGGGCCCAGTTCATGAGGAGATGGCCGGAGCCGGGCACGGCCACCATGGCCGCCATCCACCCCCAGGCCTGGCCGCCGGGGAACCCGAGCCCTCCGGCGTCGATCACCGCCACCGGGAGGAGGGCGACCGACGCGACGGCGTAGACGGCGGCCAGCAGCTCCAGAACGCCGAACCGCTGCCGGGCTTGTTTGACCAGGATGAAGTAGGCGGCGAACAGCAGGGTCGACACCAGGGCCATCCCGTCGCCCCGCAGACTCCAAGTGGGCGCCGACGACGACCCGTACAGCACCAGGGCTGTCCCCGCCAGCGCGGCGGCCACCATCCCGACCAGCCGCAGCGTGACCGGCTCCCCGAACTGGCGCACCGCCACCCCCAGCAGGATCACCGGCAGCAGGGATCCGATCAGACTGGCGTTGGTGACCGTGGTGGACCGGATGGCCAGGTAGAAGAAGACGATCCAGCCGGCCATGGCCGCCCCGGCCAGCCAGCAGCCCCGGATGCAGGCCCAGCTCAGCCGCCGCCGGGTGACGGCCAGGGCGACGGTATACACCCCGGCGCCGAGCAGAGTCCGCCAGAAGGCGAGCTGAGGGCCGGGCAGATCGGGCTGGCGGACCATGAGGTTGCCCAGCCCCCAGCACACCGCCGCGCCGACGGCCATGACCAGCCCCGCCCGATGGAGTCGGCCCTCCCCGTCGGGGTTCGGCCCCCCCATGTGCCAGTCCCTACCGGCGAGGCAGGCGCTGCCCCGACCCGCCGGCGCTCGGACCCATCGACCGGGAAGCTATCCTGCGCGGCGGTTGACGCCGCGGAGGGTCCGGCCCGCCGCCCGAGTTCGGAGGGGGACGAGATGGCGCCCGGTCTGCCCGATCGAGCCCAGGTGGTGATCGTCGGGGGCGGGATCGTGGGCTGCAGCGCGGCCTACCACCTGACCCGCCGCGGCATCACCGACGTGGTGCTCATCGAGCAGTCCCGCCTCACCTCGGGCACCACCTGGCACGCGGCCGGGCTGGTGTCGCAGCTCAAGGCCACCCACAGCCTCACCAAGCTGGCCACCTACACCGCCAGGCTGTTTGAGGAACTGGAGGACGAGACCGGCCAGCCCACCGGCTACCGGGCCCCCGGCTCGGTGTCGGTGGCCGCCGACGGCGAGCGCTGGGAGGAGATCCTGAGAGGAGCGTCGATGGCGGCCGCCGTCGGGGTCGAGACCCGGGTGATTGACTTTGACGAGCTGGCCGAGCGCTGGCCCCTGATCCGCACCGACGATCTGGTCGGGGCCCTCTACATCCCCGGCGACGGCCACACCTCGCCGGTGGACACCACCATGTCGCTGGCCCGGGGGGCCCGGATGAGGGGCGCGGCCGTCGTCGAGGGGGTGGCCGTCACCGACCTGCGGACGACGGGCGGCCGGATCGCCGGGGTGGAGACCGAGCAGGGGCCGGTGGAGGCCGAGACCGTGGTGCTGGCCGCGGGGATGTGGACCCGCCAGCTCGCCGCCCGGGTCGGGGTGGCCGTGCCCGTGCAGGCCTGCGAGCACTTCTACGTGGTCACCGAGCCCGTCGACGGGGTGGACGCCGACACCCCGGTGCTGCGCGACCCCGGCAACCACACCTACTTCAGGGAGGAGACCGGCAAGATCATGGCCGGCTTCTTCGAGCCCCGGGGCAAGGTCTGGAACCTGGAGGGCGTGCCCCGCGACTTCTCGTTCGGGACCCTGCCCGAGGACTGGGACCACGTCGGCCCCGTCTTCGAGCGGGCCGCCCACCGGGTCCCGGCCCTGGGCGACTGCGGCATCCAGTTGTTCTTCAACGGGCCGGAGTCCTTCACCCCCGACGGGAACTTCTACGCGGGCGAGTCGCCCGAGATCGACGGGTGCTTCGTGGCCGCCGGGTTCAACTCCGTCGGCATCCAGACCGCGGGCGGGGTGGGGTGGGCCCTGGCCGAATGGATCGCCGACCGGCATCCGCCCATGGACCTGTCCTCCGCCGAGCTGAGCCGGTCCTTCCCGTTCCAGGCCGCTGAGGACTATCTGGCCCAGCGCATCCCCGAGAGCCTCGGCCTGCTCTACGCCATGCACTGGCCCTTCCGCCAGTACGAGAGCGCCCGGGGCCGCCGCCTGTCGCCCCTGCACGACCGGCTGGCCGCGGCCGGCGCCGTGTTCGGGGAGACGGCGGGCTGGGAGCGGCCCAACTGGTACGCCGCCGAAGGCCAGGCCCCCGTCTACGAGTACAGCTACGGCCGCCAGAACTGGTGGGCCAACGCCGGCCGGGAGTGCCTGTCCGCCCGCACCGCTGTCGCCCTGTTCGACCAGACCTCCTTCGCCAAGTTCGCCGTGACCGGCCCCGGCGCGGCGGCTGCGCTGGACCGGCTGAGCGTCGCCGCCGTCGACGTGGAGCCGGGCCGGGTGGTCTACACCCAGTGGTGCAACGACCAAGGCGGGATCGAGGCCGACCTCACCGTGACCCGCCTCGGCCCCGAGGAGTTCATGGTGGTGACCGCGGCCGCCTGCCAGACCCGGGACTGGGCCCGTCTCCGCCGGGGCTGCCGCGGCTTCGACGCGGCCATATCCGACGTCACTCACTCGCAGGCCATCCTCGGGCTCATGGGCCCGGCCGCCCGGGCGGTGCTGGGCTCGCTCACCGGCGCTTCGCTGGCCAACGAGGACTTCCCGTTCGGCACCGCCCGCGTCCTCGACGCCGCCGGGATCGAGGTGCTGGCCCTGCGCATGAGTTACGTGGGGGAGCTGGGCTGGGAGCTGTATGTGCCCAACCGCTCCGCCGTCGCCCTCTTCGACGCCTTGGCTGAGGCGGGCGAGCCCCACGGCCTGGCGCTGGCCGGCTACCACGCCATGAACTCGCTGCGCCTCGAGGCCGGCTACCGGCACTGGGGCCACGACATCACCGGCGAGGACACCCCCGTCGAGGCCGGCCTCGGGTTCGTGGTCGGCTGGGACAAGGAGGCGGACTTCATCGGCCGGGCCGCGCTGGAGGCCCAGCGGCACCAGCCCCGGGTCAAACGGCTGATCCAGTTCCGCCTCGAGGACCCCGACCTGATGCTGTATCACGACGAGCCCGTGCGCCGCGACGGCCAGATCGTGGGCCGGGTGTCGTCGGCCATGTGGAGCTACACCGAGGACCGCTGCCTGGCTATGGGCTATTTGAACCACTCCGAGGGAGTGACCCAGGACTGGCTCGACGCCGGCCGGTTCGAGATCGAAGTGGCCCTGCGGCCCGTTCCGGCGACTCCGTCGATCCGCTCGTTCTACGATCCCCGCAGCCAGCGGGTGCGCATGTGAGGAGGATTGTGACCGGAGCCGGAAGCTACATCAAGATAGAGGGGAGGCTCGGACGGTGACCGAGGAGACCCGCTGCGTCATCGTCGGGGGCGGGGCCATGGGGGTCGGCCTGCTCTACTTCCTGGCCCACGAGGGCTGGACCGACACCATCCTGATCGAGAAGGGGGAGCTGACCTCGGGCTCGACCTGGCACGCGGCCGGTCTCGTCCCCAACTTCATCGGCGACCTGAACATGGCCAAAGTCCACCAGGAGGCGGTTGCCCTGTACCCCCGCCTGGAGGCCGAGACCGGGCTGTCGGCCGGCTGGCACGGCTGCGGCGCCATCCGCCTGGCCCGCAACCCCGACGAGGCCGACTGGCACCGCTACGTCCACGCCATGCTCACCCAGGTCGGGATCGAGTCCCACCTGATCGGGGTGGCCGAGATCGCCGAGCGCCACCCCCTGCTGGAGCTGGACGACGTCGTCTTGGGCTTCTACACCCCCTCCGACGGCTGGACCGACCCGACGAGCTGCACCAATGCCATGGCCGCCGGGGCCCGCCAGCTCGGGGCCGAGATCCGCCGCCACACCCTGGTCACCGCCATGAGCCGCCTGGCCGACGGCCGCTGGGAGGTGGTCACCGACAAGGGCCGGGTGGTCTGCGAGCACGTCGTCAACGCGGCCGGCCACTACGCCCCCCAGCTCGGGGCCATGATCGGCTTGGACGTGCCCATCGTCTCGGTCATCCACCAGTACCTGGTCACCGAGCCCCTGCCGGAGATGATCGCCCTGGGCTACGAGCCCCCGGTGGTGCGAGACCCCCGGGCCTCCTGCTACTACCGCCGGGAGATCGACGGCCTGCTGGTCGGCCCCTACGAGATGCGGGACTCCACCCCCTACGGGGTGGACGGGATCGACTGGGGCCTCCACTTCCACCTCACCCCGCCCAACCTGGACGTGCTGGAGGAGTGCCTGGAGGCCGCGGCCCTGCGCATCCCCGCCTTCGCCTCGGCCGGCATCAAGCAGGTGGTGTCAGGGCCCATCACCCACACCCCCGACTCGGGGTACCTGATGGGCCCGGCGCCGGGCCAGCCCAACTACTGGCACTGCAACGGGGCCTCCATCGGGATCACCCAGGGCCCGGGCGCGGGCAAGTACCTGGCCCAGTGGATGGTTCACGGCCAGACCGAGATCAACGTGCGGGCCATGGACCCCCGCCGCTTCGGCGACCACACCGGCCCCCGCTCGGCCTTCGCCATCGACAAGGCCCGCGACGAGTACCACGAGATGTACCAGGTGCGCCTCCCCGGCGAGTACCGGGCCGCGGGCCGGCCCCAGAAGACCACCCCCATCTACGGCCGACTCGACCGGCTGGGGGCCCAGTGGCAGGAGGTCTACGGCTGGGAGCGACCCCAGTGGTTCTCGCCCGACGGGGCCGGTGAGCGGCACTCGTTCCGCCGGTCCAACGCCTTCGATGCGGTGTGCGCCGAGGCGCGCGGCGTGCGGGAGCGGGTGGGCCTGGCCGACCTCACCGCCTTCGCCAAGTTCACCGTGACCGGGGCCGACGCGGCCGCTCACCTGGACCGGCTGTCAGCCAACCGGCTGCCCGCCCGCGACGGCGGCATCCGGCTGACCCACATGCTCACCGAGCTGGGCGGCATCGAGTGCGAGATGACCGTCGTCCGGTTCGGGCCCGACGACTTCTACCTCTCCTCGGCCATCATGGGCCAGAGCCACGACCTCGACTGGCTGGTCCAGCACATCGAGCCCGGCCGCGACGTGGCCGTGGCCGACGTGACCGCCGAGACCGGCCTGCTGGGGCTGTCCGGGCCCCGGGCCCGGGAAGTCCTGCAGCCCCTGACCGGCGCCGACCTGTCCAACCAGTCGTTCGGCTGGCTCACCGCTCAGCGGATCGAGGTGGCCGGGGTGCAGTGCCGGGCCCTGCGGGTGTCCTACGTGGGCGAGCTGGGCTGGGAGCTGCACTGCCCGATGGATCAGATGGCCGACCTCTACGACGCCTTGGCGGCCGCGGGCGAGCCGCACGGGCTGGTCCACTTCGGCAGCTACGCCATGAACGCCATGCGCCTCGAGAAGGCGTACAAGGCTTGGGGCAGCGAGCTCACCACCGAGATCACCCCCATCGAGGCCCGCCTGGAGCGCTTCGTCGACTTCGACCGCGACTTCATCGGCAAGGAGGCGACCCTGGCCCGGCGCGACCAGGCCGAGCCCCTGTCGATGGTGCTGGTGTACTGCTCGGTGGACGCGGCCGACAGCGACGTGCGGGGCAACGAGCCCGCCTTCGACGACGACGGCGCGGTGATGGGGATAGCCACCAGCGGTGCTTACGGCCCTGCCGTCGGGCAGAGCCTGGCCTTCGTCTACGTCGATCCCCGCTTCGAGGCGCCGGGATCGACCTTCGAGCTTGACCTGCTGGGGGAGCGCCGCATCGCCACCGTGCTGCCCGGCCCCGCCTACGATCCCGACAACCGGGCCCTGAGAGCCTGAAGGGAGCGGCCCATGACCGAGGCCCCGACTCCATCTGAGGCGCCGGCGGCGCCCGAGGCCCCGGCCCGCCGCCGGTCGGGTGGCCGGTCCGGGCGGATCGCAGCCCGCCAGGCCGCCCCGGCCGCCGACGAGCGCCCGGTCCGGCCCGGGCTGCCCGGCGGTCGGTTCGCCCCCCTGACCGAGCCCGAGATGCAGCAGATCTTCGAGACGGCCCTGAACCTGTTGGAACAGGTGGGCATGGGCTCGCCTATCGACGAGTTTGTCGAGGCGGTGGGCGCGGCCGGGGGCAGGGTGGACGAAGCCGGTCGGCTCCGCTACCCGCGGGGGGTGGTGGAGCGGGCCATCGAGACTGCGGCCCCCGAATGGATCTGGCACGGCTTCGACGACGACCGCTCCATCGTGGTGGGAGGGAACCGGGTCCACTTCGGCACGGCCGGCGCGGCCGTGCTCATGCACGACTGCGAGACCAACACTTTCCGGGAGTCCACCGCCCTCGACGTGTACGACTGCGCCCGGTTGGTGGACGCCCTCGACCACATCCACTTCTTCGTCCGCACGGTGGTGGCCCGCGACCAGGTCGAGGCCCGCGACCTCGACCTGACCACCGCCTACGCGGCCATGTCGGGCACGGCCAAGCCGATCGGCACGTCGTGGTTCGACCGCGGCCATGTGGGCGAGTCGGTCGAGATGTTCGACATGGCCCTGGGCGGAGAGGGCGAGTTCCGCAAGCGGCCCTTCGTGGCCGCCAACAACACCTTCGTGGTGCCGCCTCTGCGATTCGCCGAGGAGTCGGCCGCCTGCATGGTGGCCCAGGTCGAGGCGGGCATGCCCATCAACCTGCTGTCGGCCGGCCAGGCCGGGGCCACCTCGCCGGCCGCCTTGGCCGGGACGCTGGCCCAGGCCCTGGCCGAGTGCCTGGCCGGCCTCACCGGCGTCAACCTGCTGCAGCCCGGGCATCCCTGCGTGATGGGGATGTGGCCCTTCGTCTCGGATCTGCGCACCGGGGCCATGAGCGGGGGCTCGGGCGAGGAGGGGATCCTCAACGCGGCCGCGGCTCAGCTCATCAACTGGATGGGCCTGCCCTCGGGAGTGGCGGCCGGCATGTCCGACTCCAAGGTGCCCGACAACCAGGCTGGCCACGAGAAGGGGCTCAACGTGGCCCTAGCCGGCCACGCTGGGGCCAACCTGGTCTACGAGTCGGCCGGGATGCTGGCCAGCTTGCTGAGCTGCTCCTTTGAGGCGCTGGTGATCGACAACGACATGCTCGGGGGGATCAACCGGACCATCCGGGGGATCGAGGTCAACGAGGAGACTCTGTCGGCCGAGCTCATCGCCGAGGTGGTGTCCGGGCCGGGTCACTTCCTCGGGTCCGATCAGACCCTGGCCCTCATGGAGCGGGATTACGTCTATCCCTTGGTCGGCAACCGCGACACTCCTGAGAACTGGCTGGAGGCCGGTGGCCGCGACGCGGTGCAGACGGCCCACGATCACGCTCGGGCGTTGCTTGACACCTATCACCCCGATCACGTGCCGGCCTCGGCTGACGCCCAGATCAAGGCCGCCTTCGGAATCGACCTGCCCCTGCGCTCGGCTCGGTAGTCCCGCTGGCGCGGCTTCGGCAGGCTGTCCGGCCGCGTGGAGCGCGGCGAGGTGGAGGGCCTGAGCGGAGACGAGCGGTCTGAGCTGGCCTGGCTGCGGCGCCGTTGCGCCGAGCTGGAGATGGAGCGCGATGTCCTCAAACGATCATCAGCTACTTGGCTAGGTGCTGTCATAGTCGCGCCGCCCGGGGGATCGAACCCGGGCTCGCCCCACCAGGGGCGCAGGCCACGAAGACTAGCCTGGGCTGGCCGGATGCGGGCTGAAAAGAAGGCCCCGCCGAGCGGCTGCGACGAGCGCTGCCGGCGGCGGGGGAGCGACTCCCACCATAGCGGTATCACCGCATCCCGTCAAACATTCGCCCGTTTGGCCGTGGCCAGCCAGCGCTGAATCTGTCGTCGTGCTCGAGCATGACCCGCCGGGTCTCGGCGCTGATCTGGGATGCCCTTGTAAAACCCGACCAGCGCCAGCCGCCGGTCGGTCAACGCTTCGGGGTAGTCGGGGCGGCGGGTGACGATCCGCTGCGCCAACAAGACCGGGTTGAAATGCCCGTCGCCGGGCGTTGCGCCCTGCGGCGGGCGGCCTTGGGACCGCCAATAGGAGATGGCCTGCTTCGCCCCTTGTCGGGCGTTCCAATAGTCGAACAGCACGGCGACGCTGGCGGTGCCTGTCGGCAGGCTGGCGGGTTCCCGGTCGATCATATGTCATCCATGACGTATGGAGAGCGGGGCCATCCGGCGTCGTCGGGCGGCGGCCCGATCCGGTCTAGCCATTTGCCTGCGCCGGGCCGTTCATGCCACACCGCCCCGGCCCGACGGTCTAGGTGCGCCGTCATCACCGCTGGCACCCGACCAGGGAGCACGGCCCAGTCAGGCCAGCACCTCGAGCCAGTCCCTCAGGTCGCAGATGTCGGCCACGGCCAGATCGGCGCTGTCGCCACGAGTCAGCCAGGGCCGGACCGCCTACATAGGTGCCCCAAGCGAGTTGAATGGCCTCAATTAGCGCATCGGGCGTAGAGGCCGGCTCGGGCCGGTCCACTTTCTGTCCTTTCAGGGGCTGATAGCACCAGCTCAAGGTACACCGTTGTCATTCTCCGCGCAACCGCGCTATCCGCTAGCTGTCAGTTCGCGTGAGGTTGTTAGCACGTGATGCGGGCGGGCCCCTGGACAACGCCGCGGCCGAGTCGTTCTTCCCGACTTTGCAACACGAGTGGCTCTCGCGGTGCCGCTACGCCACCCGCGCCCGGGCCCGCTGAGACGTCGCCGCCTGGATCGAGCCGCCAGAGCGGGATCGGCCGCCAGCGGGTCGTCTCCCTGGTCCGCAACGACGGCTACCCCGGCGATCGGAGTATGATCGCCGTCGTGACGACGGTGAGTTAGTTGACGACACAAAAATGAACTCTGATTGAGACCTGCTACACCGAGTCGGTGCCGCCGGGGTCGGTCGGAAAGACATTAGTAGGCTGCCGTTTCTAAATGTTGATGTTGAAACCTTTGGCGGCCTTTTGTTTTAGTTCGTTTAGCCAGAAAGTTAGGACTCCGGGGGCGGAACTTTTTCCGCCTGCGGTGTTGTGGGCTGTTTCGGTGTAGACGGATATGGCGTGGGCGGCTTGGATCATGTTTGGCATTTGTGCTTTGGCATCCTCCCATTGTGTTGGGAGGTCGTTGGCGTAGTTGGCTTTGACGTGCCAGGCTGATATTTGTTTTAGGGTGATGCCGGATTTTGTGAGGATCGCGGTGATCTGGGTTTGGTGTGATTTGGAGGGGATCTGTTTGATCAACTTCTCTAGATCGTGGATGTGTGGTGGGCTCACGCCGTGAAGGGCTAGCACCGTTTTGACGGACGCTTCGATGGCGTCGGCTGCGTGGCCGCAGGCGAAGCGGCGACGATTCTTCAGCTCTCTTTCTCGCATCCAGTCTTCTTCTGCGACCCTTTCCAGGGCTGACGGGAGCATCCTGTCGCACAACTGGCTGAGATGGTCGCTGGTGTTGTCGAACTTGGCGCTTGCCTCTTCCAGGTTGGTGGCTGGCTTGCTCATCGGTTTGCTCCAGTCGGGCGGCTTGATCGCGGGCCGGTCCACCAGCGTGATCAGATCGCTGGCCAGGCTGGCCTCAAAAGATGCGGTGACTGCTTTGGCGCGGACCGTCCACTCGCGCGGGTCGGTGATGTGTACGTCCACTGAATAGGGCACGGCTGTTCCGGCGTGCGCCTCCATGTGGCCCTCCAGCTTCCGGCGCCCTCCGTGCTCGGCCAGTGTGTAATCGCCGAGATCGTCGGCGAGGACGATCAAGTCGATGTCGCTGCTGGCGTCGGCTTCGTCGCGCGCCACCGATCCGAACAGCATGATCTGATGCACGTGGGGGCCGCCGGGCATGTCGGCAATGGCTTGGGCCGAACGGCGCGCGTCGGCCACGGTAGGGCCTTGAAGGCTTGTCGTCGTGCTGGGCACGTCACAAGAATACTGGGGACCCTTCAGCAGGGTGTCCCGGCCAGCGGACCCTCGGCGGGGTGTCCCGGCCAGCGGGCCCTCGGCGGGGTGTCCCGGCCGGCGGGTCCTGTCACGGGCGCGGTTTTGCCGCGGGGCGGCAAAACCTTGCCCCCGTGCCACCCACCGGCCTGGCGTGCTGGTCGCTCAGGTCTGCCCTGACGGGTCTCGGCGGGGGTCTGGCTGGTGGGTTGCGGCTTGGCGGGTTCTCCCCTGGCCGGGCGGGCTGGCGATCCTCTGTTGTTGCCCGATCGGGCAGGCTTCGCCGGGCCGGGGTACCTTACGCCCGGGAGTCCGCTTGGGGAGATGGAGGGAGAGCGAAACGTGTCGATGCAGGCGATCAGGAATGTTGTTCTGGTGGGGAGCAATGGGAATGGGAAGACGAGCTTGGTTGAGGCCTTGCTGCACAAGGCGGGGGTGATCGACCGGGTGGGGCGGGTGGATGACGGGTCCACGGTCTGTGACTACGACCCGATTGAGCGGCAGCGGCGACAGAGCCTGAGCTTGGCCACTGCCTCGTTTGGTTACGGTGGCTGCAAGATCAACCTGATCGACACTCCGGGGTATGCCGATTTTGCCGGGGAGGCGACGGGGGGGATGGACGCGGCTGATCTGGCGCTGTTCGTGATCGACTCGGTGGGCGGGGTGAAGGCCCGGGACGTCGTCTTGTGGCGGCAGGCTGGCCAGGCCGGGCTGGCCCGGATGGTGTTCATCAACGGGCTCGACCGGGAGAACTCCTCCTTTGACCGCACTCTGGCCGATGTGCGGGATCGGTTCGGTTCCGGCGCCGAGCCGGTGACCCGGCCGGTTGGGGCCGAGTCCAACCTTTCCGGGGTTGTTGATCTGCTGGCCGATGAGGCTGAGGACGGGCACGAGCAGCTTGTCGAGTTGGCGGTTGAGGCCGACGACGAGCTGCTGGAGCAGTACCTGGAGGGCACGGAGCCCACCGCGGAGCAGCTTGAGGGCCTGGTGCGGGCCGCGGTGGCCGGCGGCGGGCTCGTTCCCGTGCTTTGCGGGTCGGCTGTCACCGGTGTCGGGGTCGAACGGCTTGTCGACTTCATCGCCCGGGCCGCCCCCGCCCCCGGCGAGACCGGTCCGGCCCGGGCGGAGGTGGGCGGCGAGTCGGTGGAGATGGCTCCCGATCCCGACGGCCGTCCGGCGGTGTTCGTGTTCAAGACCAAGATCGACGAGTTCCTGGGCCAGATCTCCTACCTCAAGGTGGTGTCGGGCACCCTCCGGTCCAACGACACGCTGATCAACGCCCGCACCGGCGACAAGGAGCGCCTCCACCATCTGGTGTCGCTGACCGGGTCGTCCCACACCCCGGTGGACGAGGCCGCAGCCGGGGACATCGCCGCCGTCACCAAGCTGGACGACACCCGCACCGGCGACACCCTGTCCGACGACGACTCGCTGACCGTCCCGACCACCCCGCCCCCGGCCCCGGTGTACGGCGTGGCCATCAAGGCAGCCGCGCCCGCCCAGGAGGACAAGCTGGCCACCACCCTGCGCAAGCTGTCCACCGAGGACCCGAGCCTGACCATCCGCCACGAGCCCAACACCCGCCAGACGGTGCTGTCCGGCGGCGGGGAGGCCCACATCCGGACGGCGCTGGCCCGCCTGGAGCGACAGGGGATCGATTATGTGACCGAGCCGGTGCGGGTGGCCTACCTGGAGACCCTGGCCGCCCGGGCCGACGTGGAGAGCAAGTTCAAGAAGCAGAGCGGGGGCCACGGCCAGTTCGCGGTGGCCATGGTGCGCTTCGAGCCCCTGGGCCGGGGTGCCGGGTACGAGTTCGACAGCGAGGTGACCGGCGGCGCCATCCCCCGCGGCCTCATCCCCGCGGTGGGGGCTGGGATCGCCGAGGCCATGGGCAACGGCGGCCGCTACGGGTTTCCCATGGTCGATCTGCGGGCGGTGTGCTACGACGGCAAGCACCATTCGGTGGACTCGTCGGAGATGAGCTTCAAGATCGCCGGCTCGCTGGCGCTGAAATCGGCCATCGAGCAGGTGGGCAGCGCCGTCCTCGAGCCGGTGAGCGACATCCGGGTCGAGGTGCCCGACAGCCACCAGGGCGACGTGCTCGGCGACCTCAGCTCCCGCCGGGGCCAGGTGCTGGGCACCGAGCCCGGCGAGATACCGGGCACCAGCGTGATCCGGGCCCACGTCCCCACCTCGGAGATCCTCGACTACGTGATGGACCTGCGCTCCATGACCGGCGGCACCGGCACCTTCACCGCCGACCACCACGACTACCAGCCCCTGCCGTCGGCCCTCCTCAGCCGGGTCACCGCCTCCGCCGCCTCCGACGACGACTGATCCAGCCCGCCGCCTGGCCGCTCTCGCCCGCTGCCGCCGGGCCGTCGAATGTCGGCCTCGCCGCGTTGCGGTTGACCGGGCCGGGCGCAGGTGCGACCATTGGGGCCGAGGCGGCTATTTGCGACAGTCGACTCTGTGGTTCAAAAAACGCACCAGGGAGTTCAAATGTCAAACGACAAGTCAAGAGTGAGAAGACTGGGACGCAAGCTGAGCCGACGAGAGTTCGGCGTCCTGGCCGGCGGATCGGTTCTGGCCGCCGCCTGCGGGGGGAACGACTCGGGCTCTGAGCCGTCGCCCACCACCACCGCCGCGGCGGCCGCTGAAACGCCAACCACCGCCGCGGCTGTGCCCACTACTGCCGCCGCCGCGCCTACCACTGCCGCGGCCGCGCCGTCGGCCCCGGCCAAGGTGGTGAGGTTCGGCTACCACGCCGCCGCCACCTCGGCGGACACGCTCGACCCGGCCTTCCGGACGTCTTCCACGGATGCCGTCTTCCAGGGCATCTGTTATGAGCCGCTCCTCGCCGCCGACGGGAACCTGGCCCCCAAGCCCGTGCTGGCCGAGTCGTGGGAGGCCAACGACACCGGCACCCAGTGGACGTTCAAGCTGCGCGAGGGCGTGACCTTCCACGACGGCAAGCCGTTCGTCGCCGACGACGTGGTGTACACCTACCAGCGGCTGCTCGACCCCGATGTGGCGTCGCCGGGCGCGGGCATCCTGCCCGGCCTGGACCCCGACGGGATCGTCGCCCTCGACGACCGCACCGTGCGCTTCACGCTGGCCGAGACCAACGTCGCCTTCCCGGAGTCCACCATCTCCTCGCACACGATGATCGTGCCCGAGGGGGCCACCAACGCCGATCTGGCCACCCGCAGCAACGGCACCGGCGCGTTCAAGATCGACTCGTTCACGCCGGGCGAGCTGGCCACCGCCTTCGTGCGCCACGACGGCTACTGGCAATCCGGCCAGCCCTACATCGACGCGCTGGAAGTGATCACCATCCCCGAACCCGAAGCCCAGCGGGCTGCCCTGATCGACGGACAGATAGACATCATGTCGCAGGTGGGCAGTCAGTTCCTCGACGAGCTCGAGGCCCATCCCGACATAGTGCTGGCCATAAACCCGATCGGCAGCTCCTCGGTGGCGTACTGCCAGATCGATGTGCCGCCCTTCGACAACAACGACTTGCGCCTGGCCATCAAATACGCGTCCAACCGCGAGCAGATGAACCTGCTGGTGAACCAGGGCCGGGCCACGCTGATGAACGACATCCCCATCCCGTCGATGGTGCCGTTCGGGCTGGAGGGCGTCCGCGAGCACAACGTCGAGCGGGCCAAGGAGCACCTGAGCCGGGCCGGCTACCCCGACGGCGTCGACTTGACGCTGACCCTGGCCGACATGCAGGACTGGACCCAGTGGACCACGGTCTGGCAGCAGCAGCTCGCCGAGGCCGGCATCAACCTCGACCTCAACGTGACTCCGGCCGACACGTACTGGGGAGATCAGTGGCTCCAGGCCCCGTTCGCCATGACCGGCTGGAACGTCCGGCCCACCGTCGACATCGCGCTGGGCCTGTGGTACCACTCCGAAGCCGACTGGAACGAGACTCACTGGCGCCGCGAAGACTGGGACGCCCAGTTGGCCCAGGCCCGCCGCACTCTCGACGTCACCGAGCGGGGCGCCATCTACCGCCGGCTGCAGCAGGTGATCGTGGACGAGGGCGGGCATTTCGTCACCCACATGTTCGGCCTCAACGGCGCCCGGCGCAGCAACGTGACCGGATGGGCGCCCTCGCCCAGCACCCCGTTCTTCAGCGCCATCGACATCAGCTAGCCGGCCCCGTCCGGGCCGCAGGCCGCAGGCCGCCGCTTCGGCGCCGCCGGTAAATGCATTTCCTCCGCGTCGTCGGCCAGCGGGCCGGTCTCGCCCTCGTCGCCCTCTTCGCGGTGTCGCTGATCACCTTCTGGTCGGTCGAGCTGCTGCCCGGCGACGCGGCCACCCGGATGCTGGGCCGCGACGCCACCCCCGAGCGGCTCGAGGTGTTCCGGGAGCAGATGAATCTCGATCGGCCGGCCGCCGGGCGCTACCTGTCGTGGTTCGGCGGGTTCGTGCAGGGAGACTGGGGCGAGTCGCTGGTGTCCTCCGCGCCCGCCACCGAGGGCGCTCCCGGCGGCCGCCTCCAGCGCCCGGTGACCGATCTGGTCATCCCCCGCCTGACCAACACCGTGACGCTGGCCGCGCTGGCCCTCGCCTTTTACGTTCCTTTGAGCGTCGGGCTGGGGATCGTGACCGCCGTGTACCGCCACCGGCGGTTCGCCGCGCTGCTGTCGTCTTTGGTGATTCTGGGCACAGCCATGCCCGACTTCGTCATCGCCATACTGCTGCTGCTCACCTTCGCGGTGACCCTCGACTGGTTCCCGGCCCTCTCGCTGGTCGATCAGGCCGCCTCGCCGCTGGCGGCGTTTCACGCCATGATCCTGCCCGCGCTGACGCTGACGCTGGCCATGACCGGCTTCGCGGTGCGGATGATGCAGGCCAGCCTGCTGGCCGTGCTGCACTCCGACTACGTCCAGTTCGCCACCCTCAAGGGCCTGCCCCGGCGGCGGGTGATGTTCTTCCACGCCCTGCCCAACGCTTTGGGCCCGGCCCTGCGGGCGACGGTGATAAACATCACCTGGCTGGTCGGCGGAGTGGTGCTGGTGGAGGTGGTCTTCACCTACCAGGGGATCGGGCTGCTGCTGCTCGACTCGCTCCGGCTCCTCGACACCCCGGTGATCCTGGCCGTCAGCATGATCCTGGCCGCCGTCTACATCGTCTGCAATCTCGGCGCCGACTTGGTGTCGGCGGTCCTCAACCCCCGCCTCAGGACCGGCTGATGGCCGCGGCCTTGAACCCGCCCTCGTGGACGGCTGATGGCGGCGGTCTCGGACCCGCGGCCGGGCAGCCAGGGACCGGCTGATGGTGCCGTCCACCGCTCCGGTCGCCGCGGCCGGCTCGGCCGAGGCCCGTTCGGCCGTCTCGCGGTTCGCTCGGGTTTGCCGTCGGCGGCCCATGTTCCTGGCCGCGCTGATGGTGCTGGCCGCCCACCTGTTCATCGCCGTCACCGGACCGTGGTGGGCCCCGTTCGAGCCCCAGAGGCTGGCCGTCGGCAACCCGTTCGAAGGGCCGTCCTGGACCCACTGGTTCGGCACCGACAACTTCGGGCGGGACGTGTGGAGCCGGGTGGTCCACGGCGAGCGCATCGTCTTGATCCAGGGCCTGTCCGCGTCGGGTCTGGCCGTCATCGCCGGGTCCGCCATCGGCATCCTGCTGGCCTACAAGCGGGGCTGGGCCGACGAGGTCGGCATGCGGGGCGTCGACATCCTGCTGTCCATCCCGGCGCTGGTGCTCACCCTGCTGATCCTGGGCTCGGTGGACTCCAACAACGCGGTGATCATCGGCACAGTGGCCTTCTTCTTCACTTGGCCGGTCACCACCACCGTCCGGGCTGCCGCCCTGGGGGTGGTCACCGAGGATTTCGTCACCAAAGCCCAGTTGCGGGGCGAGTCGGCGGCGTCCATCGCCGTGCGGGAGATCCTCCCCAACGTGGCCGGGAACGTGCTGGTGGAGTTCTCGCTGCGAACCGGTTACGCCGTGTTCTTCATCGGGGCGCTGAGCTTCTTGGGCTTCGCCGGCACCCCGCCGTCGCCGGAGTGGGGCCTGATGATCAACGAAGGCCGAGAGTTCCTGAGCGTCTCGGCCTGGATGGTCATCGGCCCGGCGCTGGCCCTGGCCTCGCTGGTGATCGCCCTCAGCCTGGTCACCGAGGAGGCGAGCCAGATCCTGGGCTTGTCGTCTAGAACCGAGTCCGACAAGTGACCGCGCCGCCCGAGCCGCTGATCCGCCCCCCGGCGGAGGCCGAGCCGCTGATCCGAGTGGAGGGGCTCACCGTGGAGTACCGCGACGGCGAGAACTGGACCGGCGCGGTCACCGACGTCTCCTTCGCAATCGGCCGGGGGGAGACGCTGGGGCTGGCCGGGGAGTCCGGGTGCGGGAAGTCCACCACCGCCTTGGCCCTGTTCGGCTACCGCAAGCCGGGGAGCCGCATCCCGGCGGGCCGGGTCGTCTTCGGCGGCCAGAACCTGCTTGATCTGTCCGACCGGCAGCTTCAGCGGATTCGCGGCCCGAAGATCGCTTTGGTGCCTCAGAATCCGGCCAGCACACTCACTCCGTCGATGAGGGTCGGCCGCCAAGTGGTGGAGATCCTCGAGAGCCACGGTCTGAGTTCGGGCCAAGCTGCGGCCGCCCGGGCCGTTGAGCTGTTCGAGCAGGTGGGGCTGCCCGAACCGGCCGCCATTGCCCGGCGCTATCCCCACCAGCTCAGCGGCGGCCAGCAGCAGCGGGCCGTCATCGCCATCGCCATCGCCTGCCGCCCCGACCTGATCGTGCTGGACGAGCCCACCACCGCCCTGGACGTCACCACCCAGGCCCGGCTGCTCGACCTGTTGGCCCGCATCAAGGACGAGCACCAGATGAGTGCCCTGTACGTGAGCCACAATCTGGGCGTCCTCGAGCAGATCTGCGACCGGGTGGCGGTCATGTACGCGGGCCGCATCGTCGAATCGGGCCCGGCGGCGGAGCTGTTCGACCGGCCCCTGCACCCCTACACCCGGGGCTTGATCGCGGCCGTGCCCCGAGTGGACGAACGAGATCACGGCGGCGAGAAGCTTCAGGGCCTGTTGCGCCGGGACGATCTCCCGGCCGGCTGCGGCTTCGCGCCCCGCTGCGCCCACTCCCGCCCTCAGTGCTTCACCGACCCGCAGACGCTGGCCGAGTTCCAACCCGCGCACTGGGCGGCCTGCTGGCGGACGCAGGCCATCCTGGACGAGGGCCCTGTGTCCGCGTCCGCCGGCCGGCGGGTCGAAGGCGGTGCCTCATGACTGCCCCGCTCGACGAGGGCGAAGTCTCGTGACTGCCCTGCTCGACGTGTCCGATGTTCGGATCACTTACCGGCCGAGGCGGTCGCTGCTGTCCCGGCTGGCCGGCTTGTTCTCACTGGGTGCCCCCGAGCCGCCGCCGGCGGTGGCGGACGCCTCGCTGGAGATCGCGGCGGGCGAGACGGTGGCGCTGGTCGGCGAGAGCGGCAGCGGCAAGACCACGCTGGCCCGGGCGGTGGCCGGTCTGGTCCGGCCTCAGCGGGGCCGAATCGTCTTCGACGGCGGCGACATCACCGCTCCGGTTCAGCGGCGATCCCGGGAGCAGCTCCGCCACATCCAGTACGTGTTCCAGAACCCGATGTCGTCGCTGAACCCGCGGCGGCGGGTCGGCTACAACCTCGGCCGGGTCTTGGAGGTTTTCTTCAACTTCTCCCGATCGGAACGCCGCCGCCGGATGCGGGAACTCCTGGACAGCGTGCATCTCGATCCCGGCTACGTCAGCCGGTTCCCCCACCAGCTCAGCGGGGGAGAGGCGCAGCGGGTGGCCATCGCCCAGGCCCTAGCCGCCGAGCCCAAGCTCATTTTGTGCGACGAGGTCCTCTCCGCGCTCGACGTCTCCGTCCAGGACAACATCCTCGACCTGCTGCGCGAGCTGCAATCCGCCCGCGGCGTGGCCTATCTCTTCATCGCCCACGACTTGGCCGTGGTCCGCTGGCTGGCCCACCGGGTGGTCGTGCTGTATCAGGGCCGGGTGGTGGAGACGGGAACCGTCGAGGAGATTTTCTCACCGCCCCATCACCCTTACACCGCCCTGCTGCTCGACTCCATCCCCGGCCGCGGGGCGGCTCAGGGCCCGGCCGCCGGCGAGGACGCCTCCACGGCGGCCTCAGCCCCGGTGGCGGCCGGCTGCCCCTTCGTCCCCCGCTGCCCTCATCGCATCGACCCCGTCTGCGCCGAGCAGGACCCGCCGCTGCAGCCCGACAGCCCCACCCACTCGGTGCGGTGCCACCTGAGCGCCGCCGAGCGGGCCCGGGTGCAGATCCGGCCCCCATCCCGCTCGGTTGCCGAACACTCCGAGGAGGCGAGATGACCGTCGAATCCGAATCCGAATCCCTGTCCGGTCGGCTGCAGGGCTGTTACGTGACCGTTCCGACCATGTTCCGCGACGACGCCGACCTGTCCGTCGACCTCGACGCCATGCGCCGCCATGTCCGGTTCCTGATCGACGGCGGGATCACCGCCGGGAACGGGGTCCTGCTGGCCTGCGGGGCGGCCGGGGATTTCTCGACCATGACCTTCGACGAGCGGGTGGCCGTCACCGCCGCGGTGGCCGATGAGGCCGCGGGCCGGGTTCCGGTGGTGATGGGCGGCCAGACCACCAGCACCATCGAACTGGTCGAGCTGGCCCGGGCCGCGGCCGACGTGGGGGCCGAGTTCATGCAGGTCTCGCCCCCCTTCTACTTCGCCCACACCGACGACGACTTCCACGAGCACGTGGCCGCGGCCGCGGCCGCCTCCGGAGTCGGGCTGGTGGTGTACAACACCCACTGGACGAGCCTGGACATCTCGGCCGCGCTCATCGACCGGCTGGCCGAGCTGGAGACGGTGGTGGGCCTTAAGTGGTCCATGCCCGACACCGGTTTCATGGAGTTCGAGGGGATCGTCTCGGAGTGCTCCGGCCGGTTCTGCATCATCGACAACCAGCTCCGCTTCCCGACCAGCCACATGCTCGGCGCCCGGGGCATCGAGGTCCACATCTGCAACTTCTGGCCCCAGTGGGGGGTGCGCATGTGGGAGCTGCTCAACCAGCGGCGCTACCCCGAGGCCCAGCAGCAGCTCGTCGAGGTGGTGCTCCCGTTCATGAGGCTGTGGTCCGAGATCGAGGGCTACACCAGCGGCGACGGCCATCTCGACAAGCTGTGCATGGAGCTGGTGGGCTTGCCCTCCAGTCGCAGCCGGCCCCCGACCCGGGACATCCGGGACCTCTACCGGGATCGGGCGCGGGAGATGCTGGCCGCCATCGGCGCGCCGCTGCTACTCCCGCAGGCCTGAGATCACCTCGACGGTGTTGTCGTCGATCCAGTCCCAGTCCAGCTCCACGCCCAGCCCGGGGTTGGCGGGCATACGCACGCATCCGTGCTCGTCGATGTCCAGCGGGCTGTCCTGGAGCCCGAAGCGGAACATCGGATGGTGGAGCTCGAAGAACTGGCAGTTCCGCACCGAGCAGGCCACATGCAGGTTGGCGATGTCCAACAGCGGCGAGTGCAGGGCGTGGATCTCGAGGTTCAGCCCGACCATTTCGCACATGGCCGATGCCTTGCGGAGTCCGGTGACGCCGGATTTTATGAAAACGTCTCCACGGGCCAGATCCAGCGCCCGGGGGTGCAGGTATTGGGGCAGCTCCCGCAACCGCACCGTCTCGCCGGCCAGGATCGGCACCGAGAGCTGAGCAGTCAACTGCCGCAGCGAGGCGATGTTGTGGTCGGGAACCGGTTCCTCGAACCAGTGACAGCCGAGGTCCGGCAACAGGCGGCCCACATCCAGGGCGTCGGTGAAGTCATAGGCGCCCACCGCGTCGAGCATCAGCGGGAACTGGCTTCCGACCGCCTCTCGGGCGGCCCGGAATCGGGGCATATCCCGGCCCGGTCCGTCATACAGGGTCAGCTTGTAGCCGCGATAGCCCTCGTTTTGAATCCTGGCCGCCTCCTCGAAAGCCTGTTCGGGGGTCTCGTTCCAATGGGAGCCGGTCATGTAGGCGGGAACCTCGGTGCGGGCCAGGCCGAGCAGGGCGCCGATGGGCAGCCCGGCGGCTTTGCCCTTGATGTCCCAGAAGGCGACGTCGAGCATTCCCGCCAGGCCGTCGCTGATGGGATACAGATGCCGGTTCAACGCCATCAGCGCATGCCACAGCGCTTCATGGTGCAGCGGGTCCTTGCCGAGAATGGCCCGCAGATACACGTCGTGGAGCTGATACGCCGACCCGATGCCCTCCCCGTTGGCGCCGTAGCCCATGGTCTGACCCTCGATCCCGTCGTCGGTGGCGATGCAGGTGAGCGGAAAGTGCCAGACCGGGGGCACGTCGTCGGGGATCGGGCGGTCGCCGTACCAGGGGCCCGCGTCCAGCTTCAGGACCCGAGTGGTCATGCCCACGATCTTCACGGAGCGGCCCCCAAGTCGACGACGTTGCGAAGTGGTGCCCCAGAACGGTAATTGCGCAGATTGAAGGCCATCAGCTCGCACAGCTTGTCGGTGTGGTCGGCCGTGTAGCCGGCCACATGGGGGGTGACTATGCAGTTCTCGAGCCGCCACAGCGGGCTGTCGGCCGGCAGCGGCTCGGCGGCGAACACGTCGAGGCCGGCCCCGGCAAGCCGCCCGCTTCGCAGCCGGTCGATCAGCTCCCGCTCGACCACCGCCCCGCCCCGGCCGACGTTGTAGAAATACGCCCCCGGCTTCATGGCCTCGAACACCTCGCGGCCGAACAGGCCCTCGGTGTCCGGTCCGCCCGGGAGGGCCAAAATGACGTGATCCGCGGCCCTCACGGCGGTCCGCAGGTCATGGGGGCCGAACACTTCGCCGACCGCCGGGCTCGGCCGCTCCGGGTGGCGGCGCACCCCGACGACGCCCATGCCCATCGCGGCGCAGCGGCGGGCGACGGCTTGGCCCAAGCTCCCCAGGCCCACCACGCAGGCGACGGCGCCGGCGAGCTGGTCGTGGCCGGGATGAGGACGCCAAGCCCCGGTGGGCATGGCCGTGATGTAATGAGGCAGGCGGCGGGTCAGCGCCATCATCATGGCCAGACAGTGCTCGGCCACGCTGTCGGAGTAGACCCCGGCGGCGTTGCACAGGACGAAACCGTCTTTGGCCTGAAGCTCCGGCGTCTGATACTCCTCGTATCCGGCGCTGCCCAGCAGCAGCAGCCGGAGGGGGCTGTCGGCGAGCTGTTCCGGCGCTGGCCAGCCGATCATGACCTCGGCGTCGGCCATGGCCGCCCGGTGCTCGTCTGTGGTCGCCCCCTCCGCCAACCGCTCACAAGTCGCCCAGTCGGCCACCGCGCCGGCCAGCCAGTCGACATGGCCGTCGTCGAAGGCGTCGATGGCGATCAGCAGCTTGGGCTTCACCGGAGTTGGTTCGAGCGGCCGCGAGCCGCCGGGTCCACAGATGCGCGTTTGACGACCGGAGTTCAGTCCAGCGCGAAGCGGGCGCTGCACATGTACTGCACCGGGACATCGCCGTCGCTGTACTCGTGATAGGCGACGACCACGGTCCCGTCCGGGTTCTGCACCACGGTCGGATAGCCGATGTGCCAGTACTCCGGGTGTCCGGGCGGCGCGGTGTGGCAGTCGGCGATGACAAACTCGTCGGCCGGGTCCCATGTCAGCCCGTCTTCGGAAATGCAGCCCCGTATCCCCATGGGCTGGGCCCGGTAGCTGTACACGGCCAGCACCCGGCCGTCCTGAAGCTGGATGAGGTCGGCGGGGTAGCCCCACAGGCCGGTCCGCTGCGGCGGGCTCCAGGTGATGCCGTCGTCTTCGGATGCGGTGATCCACATGTTGTCGTAGCGCCCCGGCCGGAACAGCACCCGCAGCATGCAGACCAGGCGGCCGTTGCTCATGCGGGTCAGCCCCGGCTCCTGGAAGTTTATTATCTGGGCCGGATCGTAGGCCATGGTCGACCAATGTTCCCAGTTCTCGCCGCCATCGTCGGAGCGGAGCACGAAGCAGCGCGAGGTCTCCCGCGACAGGCCGCCGCCCTCCTCGTATCCGGCGGCGCTGAGCGTGCCCTCCAGCGGCATCAGCAGCCCGCCGTCGGGCAACTCCACCACATGCCCGGACCCGGTGCCCCCAGCCAGGTAGTGGGCGTCGCCGGCCGCGGCGATCGGGAAGGTGTTCACCGGCAGGGGCCCGCGCCAGGTGTGCCCGTTGTCGTCTGATTTGAAGACGGCGTATCCGGTCTGGCGCTTCAGCCGCTCGGCCCGGGGCTTGTGGTGCGCGTCGTACAGCGCCTGTTCGTCCACGCGGTTCAGGGCAGTGGGGGCGATGAAGCTGCATATGCGGGTGTGCATGATGACGGTGCCGTCGCTGATATGGGCGAAGGCGCAGTCCCAGTTGCCCTCGTGGTCGGTGTAGGGCTCTACGACGGCCATGGTGGTCTGATCCCAAGTGCGGCCGCCGTCGAACGATCGGATCACACACGACTGGCCGCTGTCGGCATGAGCCTGCCCGCGTTCTTGGTTGAAGCCGAGCAGCAGCTCCCCGTTGTTCAGCCGCACTAGGCTGCCCTGATTGCAGCAGTGGTCGGGGTCTTTGTAGGCGACCGCCACTTCTGCTTCGACTGTTTTCATGGTTGCCTCCTTCGGCACCTTCTAGCGAACTGACGCTCCTGCGGCCAGTCGAACTCTGTGCTCGGCGGCGGCCGCTTCCCACTCCGGCCATGTGGGTCGCTTCTCGGCCGGAAGCACGGCGAAGGGAACGTCTCCGCCTTTGAGAGACTCGCCTTCGACGAATAGGGCCGCTCGTCGCTGCCGGTCGTCCAGCGCGGCGCTGGCCGGCGTCGGGAAATAGCGAAAGTCGACGCTCCAGCGGGAGCCGCGGGTTCTGTTCGACTTGCTGGCGTGGACGCATAGATTTGAGAAAAACAGAGCGCCGCCGACATCGACCGGCACCGCCACCGGGTTGCCGCGGGCTTCGACGTCTTGTTCTATTCGGATGTTTCTGTCTGTGCCCCGAATGCCGTCCAGCAAGCCCCAGCGATGACTTCCGGGGATGACCCAGCAACAGCCGTTCTCAACCGTGGCGGGAACCAGCGGAACCCATACGGTGACCAAATGCAAGCTCTCTGTGTGTTTCTCCTGTTTCCCCACTTCCCTCATATCGAAGTAATGGCTATCCTGATGCCAGGGAAAGGCCGCCACTTCGCTATTGGGAAGCTTGGAACGCATGGAGGGATTAGTGAGAACTGAAACCTCGTCGCCGAGGATCATATTGATAATGCGAAGAATATTCGGGTTGGCATACAGATGATAAAACTCTGACCCGAAAGTTCCAAAGGCCCAGTCCCGGGGAGAGACGCCCTGTTCTTCACAGATAGCGGCGTATCTGCGCTCGAAAGATTCAGTCTCGTGCCGTGACGACAGATTGCCTTTGGCGTATTGGTCGCAGGCATACCGATCGACCTTGTCCTTGATAAAGTTACGCATCGGATTCAAGTCCGCATCATCGATCAAGCCGTCAACCACCACATAGCCGTCGCGGCTATATCTGTCCGCTATTTCTTGGTCTTTAACAAGCGCCATGGTACCTGCCTCTTCCCCTGCACCCACTCTTGTCCACCAGCGGCATCCCCTGGCTCGGGTAGCGTAGCCTGTCGTGGCTAGAGGGGTGCTGATCACGGGGGCGGCTGGGCGGCTCGGGTTGAGCATGGCCCGGCTGCTGGGCGAGCGGTCCTGCTCGCTGGCCCTCAACGACGTCGACGAGCCGTCGGTCCGCGAGCTGGCCGCCTCCGTCGCTGGCGCGGCGGCGTTTGGCGCCGACGTGAGCGACCCTGCCGCCGCGGCCCGGCTGGTCGAAGCAGTGACCGACCAGTTCGGCGCCATCGACGTTCTGATCAACGCGGCCGGGATCGAAGGGCCGCTGGCCGAGGTCGAGAACTTGGACCCGGCCGAGGTGCGCCGGGTGTTCGACGTCAACGTCATGAGCATGTTCTGGCTGTGCCGGGCCGTCGTGCCGGCTATGAAGCGACAGGGCCGGGGCCGGATCGTCAACCTGGCCTCGGGCGCGGGCCTGGCTGGCGGGGCTCTGGCCAGCCCCTATCACGCCTCCAAGCACGCGGTGGTGGGCCTCACCCGCTCGCTGGCCCGGGAGCTGGGCCCGCACCGGATCGCGGTCAACGCGGTGTGCCCCGGCTACGTCGACTCCCCGATGGCAGAGCGAATCCTGGACGCCACCGAAACGATCACCGGCCGCCGTCCCGAGATCACCGGCCAAGTGCCGATGGGCCGCCTGGCCGACCCCGCCGAGGTGGCTTCCACAGTGGCCTTCCTGGCCCTCGACGCCCCTGAGTACCTCACCGGAGCGTCCCTAGTCCTAGACGGCGCCCTGCGAGCCTGAGCATTCGGCCGACAAGTCAGAGTGTTTGAAGCTTGGCGCGCAGGGCATCTTCAAACTCAGATCGTTTAACAGTCTCGGCTGAGAGAAGTTTGTCGCAGGAATCTTCTAGAGACAATACTTCCCAATGGAATTGTTCCAACTGGTAATCGTTAGACACTGTGGGAACAAGCCAAATGATATCGCCTTCATTCAAGTCATGAACTGGGCTATTGCTGGGCCCGCCAAGGTCGGCAAAGAAATTTCTATCAACGGACACTGCTAGTTTTGTTCCCCATCGGCGAAGTGTAGGTGCCTTGATTTGTAGTTGAGGCATAAGCCGTTTAGCACTAGATGAACGCCAGTCAGGTCTGCGTATGGCACTCGGGGCCGGTGGAAGTTCGCCCGAATCCTCTGCCAAGGCTTCAAAGTCTGCCCCCATGCCTTTGCCAGAGAAGTATACCGCTTGGATCTCAAGCCCAAAGTACTTTTCAGTGCTGCTACTTGCCAATACTAGGTCAATCCTTCCAGCAGACCTTCCTGTTGTAGGCGAACGCATGAAAGGTACTTCGCTAGCCACGTATGAATCGTTTTCACTAAAGCCAACGATTTCAGCAAGCCACTTCACAATAAGGTTTCTCTGCTTAAATCTGTGAGGACATGTGATAATCGGCGTTCCGAATGGTTTGCCTATACGATACCCGTCTGGTACAGTTTGCAAATCGTATTGTTGAATTGAACACACACCGCCTTTCTTGTTGCATGCAACTGATCCAGGCTGAAATGGGCATATTGGCGGATCTGGTTCAGCATTGAGCGCGATTCCAGCCAATTCTTGTCGTCGATTGGGCGACATATGCAGGAGCGGTTCCCCGTACCATTCAGCTATCCCGTATCTAGGCCTCATCCGAATAGTGGCTCTCGTGTTATAATCAGCTCTGGTACACGATCATGGTGAGCGGTCTTCATTTGTACTGATACTGCACTAAACCGATGATAGTGAACTAAGTCGACTATTTCTGGAGAGCAATCATATGTCATCAGAAAATCAGAACTTCTATACGCTAAAATCTCAAAGAGTTTAGGATGGTCAATGTCATTATGTGCATATAATCTGGTGCCAGCGCGCTTTCCACCAGCAGTATACGGCGGGTCGAGAAAAACTGCTCCCATACGTCCCCAGCCATGCAATAAAGGCTCTAGAAGTTGCATGGCGTCCGCTTCGCAGAAGGTAATTCGGTCTGCATATTCTTGGATTGCGTCTATTCGTGCAGCCAATGTGTCTGGATACCAACGAGACTGGATACCTTTACCATTCTCCCCATTTCTAATAAGAGATGCTCCGGGCGCTAAGATTCCAGAATTACGAGTACGGTTAAGGACTAGAGTCCGGAATCCATGATCTGTGACACTATGTATACAATCGTTTTCTATTTGTCTTACATGATCTTGAGTAGGATCAAACTGTAGGATTTTCTTAGTAAGTGTTGCACCATCCCGCAAGGCGGCATGCCAAAAAGCGGCTACGTCATGATCTTTCTCAATCATAATACACTGGTCTGTCAAACCTTCCATTACGGCAGTTAATGACACTATTCCCCCGCCGGCGAACGGTTCGATCACGACTTTGGATTTGGATTTTTGTAACCATTCACGGATATGGGGGATAAGCCATGTCTTGCCACCCGGGTATCGTAAGGGGCTCCGCTGTGGAACCTTTGAAACGTTGACCGCCGGTATCCGAGATATGGGAAATGGCGTCATCGTTTGTTCGGGCATTGTGACCAACCTAACAGATGGTTACGCCTCGGGGTGTGACTCGCTCAGAGATGGGGGCGTAGCCAGTTGAGGGTGACTTGGTTGAACTCCTCGGAGTTCTCCATGGTTGCTAGGTGGCCGCAGCCGTCGAAGACCACCAGCTTGGAGCCGGCGATGGCCTCGTGGAGTTCGCGGGAGCACGAGGGGGGCAGCACGTAGTCGAGTTCGCCCACCGTGATCAGCGTCGGCGCCTGCACCCGCGTCGCTTCGGCGCTCAGGTCGTAGGTGAGGTTGGCCTCGATCTGGCCGGCCAGGCCGTCGGTGGTGGCCGGGTTGGCTTGCATGTGGGCCAGGATCCCCATCAGGGCGTCGAAGTTCTCGGCCATGTAGGTGGGGCTGAACAGCAGCGGCAGGGTGGCCTTGTAGTAGAAGTCGGTCCCCCCGGCCACCAGGATGTCCTTCAGCAGCCCCAGCGAGTACTCGGCGTAGCCCCGGGTGGCCAGCCAGCTCGAGTGGAGCTGCAGGGTCAGCACCCGCTCGGGGGCGTGAACGGCCATGTGCAGGCCGATGGCCCCGCCCAGCGACGAGCCCGAGATGTGCGCAGCCTCGATCTCGAGATGGTCCATCAGGGCGATGGTGTCGCCGGCCATCTGGGCCACCGTGTAGGGCGGGGGAGTGGTGCTGGTGCGGCCCACCCCGCGGCCGTCGAAGATCACGCAGCCCACGTCGGACTCATACGCTTTCACCTGGGGCATCCAGCGGGTGCCGTCGGCCCCTGTGCCCCGGATGAACAGCACCGGCGGCCCGTCGTCGGTGCCGTGGCGCTCGTAGTAGATGTCGATGTCGTTGCATCGGGCCGTGGGCATGTCTTCTCTCCCGTCGGTTCGCTCGGGTGCCGGTGGGGCTCGTTCTATCTTCCGTCGGTCGGTGCGGGGCCGGTGGGGCTCGTTCTATCCCCGGTCGGCTCGTTCGGGCGCGGTTCCGATGGGGCCCAGCTCGGCTTGCAGGGCGCTGGCGATGGCCACCACCGCGCCCTCCCGGCCCGGCCCGGCGGTCAATTGGACGCCAACGGGCAGACCGTCGGGATCGAACCCGGCCCGCACGATCCCGGCCGGAAGCCCGGTCATGTTCTGGGGCACGGTGAACCGCATCACCGCGTCGCGCAGCGGCACGCGCTGTCCGCTCAGCACGGCCTCGTCAGGGTGATCGATGCGGCTGGGGCCGACGGCTGAGATGGGGCTGATGAGAGCGTCGACCGACTGGAGCCGATGGTCGAACGACGCAGTGATCCGCCGACGTTCCCGTTGAGCCGTCAGGTAGTCGTCGATTAAGACATCGGCCGCGGCCTCCAAGCGGGAACGCACATCGGGGCCGTAGCGGTCGGCCCGGTCGGGGAACAGGCCCATCGACCGGTGGACGTGATGGGCCTCGGCCATCTGGAGGGGCCGGAAGGCTTCGAATATCTCCGCCGCCGCCGGCAGGTCGATCTCGACCAGCTCGGCCCCGAGCCGCTCCAGCGAGTCGAGGGCTTGGCCGTAGACCGCGGCGATCCCGTCGTCCAAGCCGATGTCGATCAGCGCGGGTGCCGTCGCCACTCTGACCCCGGTCAGAGAAGTCAGGAGCGGCTGGACCTCTCTTTCATCGCCGAATGCGGCCGCGGTTGCGGCCGCGGTTGCGGCCCCGGTCAGCGAAGGCCGCGGTCGGTCGGAGGCCCCGTATCCGGTCCCGACGCAGTCCGGGTCGTTGCGGTCGGGGCCGCTCATGGCCTCGACCAAGAGAGCCGCGTCGCCGATGGAGCGCCCGAGCGCCCCCACCGTGTCGAACGACGGGGCCAGGGCCACCCCCCCGGTGCGTCCGATCCGGCCGAAGGTGGGCTTCAGCCCGGCCACTCCGCAGAAGCAGGCCGGGATGCGGATCGACCCGCCGGTGTCGCTGCCCACCGCCACCGGCACCATCCCGGCCGCCACCGCCGCGCCCGAGCCCCCGCTGGAGCCGCCCGGCACCCGATCGAGGTTCCACGGGTTCCTGGTGCCCCCGCGGGCGTGGTGCTGGGTGGTGATGCCCCATCCGAACTCGTGCGACCGGGTGGTGCCCACGATCACCGTCCCGGCCCGGCGCAGACGGCGGACGCACTCGGCGTCGGCATCGGCGGTCCGGCCGGCCAGCACGTCTGATCCGTAGTCGCCGGGCGCGCCCCGGACGTCGAACAACTCCTTGACCGCCACCGGCACCCCGTGCAGCGGGCCCCGACTGTGACCCCGGGCCAGCTCCTCGGTCAGCTCCGCCGCCCGGGCCCGGGCCTGCTCCTCCAGCACGCAAGAGAAAGCGCCGACGGAGGAGTCCAGAGCGGCGATGCGCCCCAGGACCGAGTCGAGGGCCTCCGTCGGACTGGCCGTCGCGGCGTTGAAGCGCTGAGCGAGTTGGCCGGCCGTAAGCCGCCAGAGTTCGGTCAACGACTTCTCAACCGCTCAGCACCGCGGCGGCCGGAGTCGTCGTCGCAGCGTTTGACGACGACACCGGTCAGCGACTTCTCGGTGATCCGAGTGCCATCGAGCGCACCGTCCCCGAGGCTGTGTCTGGCAATGGCATAGGTCAGCGACTTCTCGGCAGGTCCGGCACTGCCGCGTAGCCCGCCTTCTCCAGGGACCCGGCGCCGCCCAGCACCCAGATGATGACCATGGGCTCGCCCTCGTCGGCCCCGGCCGAGTGAGGGGCGTTGGCGGGGACGAAGACGATGTCGCCCGGCCCGATGTCGAAATAATCCGACCCGACCCGGTGCCAGCCCCGGCCCGACATCACGATCACCACCTCTTCGGCGTCGGGGTGCAGATGGTGTTCGTGGGTCTCGCCGGGCCCGTAGATGGTCTGCCCGACCATGACCATCTGCGACTGCTGGCGCTCTTCGGCCACCAGAGTGCGGATGTCGAGATGACCGAACGGAGTGCCCGACCAGTCGCCCGGAGGGGTGGTGTCCGCCCTCACCACGTGTTCGGCCATGGGGAGTGAATATAACATGAGGCCATGCGGCGAGACCCGCTGAGCGGGCCGGAGATCCTCGAGTTCTACGAGAGGGGATACCTGCTCCCCGGCCCGGTGTTCGGCCCCGCCGAGGTGGCCGAGCTGCGAGGACTGGTCGACGAGGTAACCGCCCGCGAGCAGTCCGAGGGCCGGCTTTACGACCTGCTGGACCCCGCCCTGTGGCCCGACGAGCCCGAACCCGGCCCCGGGGCGGAAGGTCCTGACGGTGTGGCCGATGCCGAAGGTTCACATGACAGCGCCGCTGGCGGCGGCCCGCGGCGCCATGTCGAGTTCCTGTTCAACCTCTGGCGGGTGGAGCCGCGAATCCGCGAGTTCATCTTCGATTCGAGGCTGGCCCGATGGGCCGCCCAGCTCATCGGCGCCGGAGCGGTGCGCATCCTGGAGGACAACGCCCTGTGGAAGGAGCCCCGGTCCGGCGGCGCGCTCAAGTGGCACCAGGACTGGCCGTACTGGCCCCTGGCCCAGCCCAACGCGGTCACGGCCTGGATCGCCTTGGACGACACCGACGCGGCCAACGGCGCCATGTCGGTGGCGGTCGGCAGCCATCTCACCGGGGAGCGGCTCCCGGTGGTGTTCGGTACGGGGACGCCGTATCACCGGGACCGGCGGCCGGCCACCGTCAGGCTGATCGAGGACCCGGCCGAGCTGGGGCTGGAGATCGCCGTCCTCGAGCTTGAGGCGGGAGAGGCGTCGTTCCACTCGTCGCTGGTGTGGCACGGGTCGGGTCCCAACGACAGCGACCGGCCCCGCCGGGCCATCGTCATCCGCTACGTGGGCGACGGGACCATCTGGCTGGGGGCGCAGCGGTACGAGTACAACTACACCGACTCCGAGGTCGGTCTGAAGATGGGCGACCCCATCGGCGGCGAGTACTTCCCCCTCGTCCCGGCCGCGTGATGGCTGGCTTGGCAATGCGGGCAGCGACGTGACGGCTGCCGTCGGGTCAGCGCGGCGGGCCGCGTGATGGCCGGCTCCGCGACGAAGATGCGCCGGATCGCCGGGGCCCGGCTGCTGGCCTGCGTCGATGAGACCGCGGTCGAGGACGCGGTCGTGGTCATCGACGGCGAGCTGATCGCCTGGGCCGGTCCCGCCGCCGATCTGCCGGCCGATCTGGCCCGCTTACCGGCCGAGGTCACCGACGCGGCGGGCGCCACCGTCATGCCCGGCCTCATCGACGGCCACATGCACATCAGCTTCGGAGAGCCCCAGACCGAGGAGGAGCTGTACATCTACACCCCGTCGGCCTACCGGGCGGTGCGGGCCGCGGCCAACGCCGAGAAGGTGCTGCTGGCCGGGGTGACCAGCGCCTGCGATCCCGGCGGCCCGACCGGAGTGGCGGCCGCGGTGCGCGACGCCATCGACGCCGGGCTGATCCAGGGGCCGAGGATGTCGGCGGCCGGCCGCCAGATCACCACCCAGCAGGGGATCGGCGACACGCTGCCCCGCTGGGTGGACATAGAGGAGTCGTCGTTCGGGGCCCTGGTCCGCTGCGCCGACGAGCTGATCGCCGAGATCCGCGACGAGGTCAAGGACGGGGTCGATCTGATCAAGATCGCCGGGTCCGGGCCGGGCACCACCGAGTACGGGGCGTTCCGGCTTGAGGAGCTGGAGCTGGCCGTGGACGAGGCCCACCGGCTGGGCCGCCCGGTGGCCATGCACGCCCGGTCCCGCCAGTCGGTGGCCGATGCCGCCGCGGCCGGGATCGACTGGATCATGCACGCCTCCTACATGGACCCGGCCACCCTGGAGAAGGTGATCGAATCCGGCACGCCGCTGCTGCCGGCCATGACCCTGCTGGTGAACTCGCTGGAGGCCGGGACCATGCCCGCCGCGGTGAAGGACGCCATCCAGCGCGAGCTCGACGCCGCGGTGTCGATCCTGTCCAAGGCCTACCAGCAGGGCGCGACCCTGATCGCCGGGTCCGAGTCGGGGTTCGCCATGACCCCCTACGGGGAATGGCACACCCGGGAGATGGAGCTGTTCGTGAGCCATCTGGGCATGAGCGACATGCGGGCCATCCTGTGCATGACCCGCGACGCGGCGACAGCCGCCCCCCGCCACACGCCGATGATCGGCACCGTCGCCCCCGGCAAATACGCCGACTTGCTCATCGTCGACGGCCGCCCCGACGACGACGTGAGGATCCTGGGCGACCGGCGGCGGATCAAGGCGGTCATCAAGGGCGGGGCTGAGGTGGCGCCGTGGCGGCCGGTGGACTGGCCGGCCGACCGGATGCCCTTCGAGAAGGCCCGCCCCTACGTGGCCGAACTCTACGAAAGGCCCCGGCGCTGACTCCGCCCGGTTCGCCGACCTCGCCGGCCGAGCGCCGGTTTGCGCTTGATCGGTGACGGCATGGCGCTGACACCGCTGGCCGATCTCTGGAGGCTCGACGGGCGGCGGGCCATCGTGACCGGCGCGGCCCGGGGCTTCGGCGCGGCCATCGCCCGCCGGCTGGCCGAGGCCGGGGCCCGGGTGGCGGTGGCCGACCGGCGAGGCGACGAGGCCGACGCCGCCGCGGCCCGCATCGCCGCCGAGACCGGCGCCGACTGCTGGGGCCGGCCGGTCGACGTCTCCGACGAGGACTCGGTGACGGCGCTGTTCGAGGCGGTCGAGGAGCGCTGGGGCCAGGTCGATCTGCTGGTCAACAACGCCGGCGTCTTCTCCAACTACTACGTCGCCGACATGCCCCGCGACGAATGGGCCCGCATCCTCGACGTCAACGTCACCGGAACCTTCCTGTGCAGCCGGGCTGCGGCCCGCAGCATGTCACCCCGCGGCGCCGAGCAGCCGAAGGGGGCGGAGCCAAGCCAGCGCCATCGGGCCGGGGTGATCGTCAACGTGGCCTCGGTGGACGCCCTGGCCCCGTCGGCCGAGGGCCTGCTCCACTACACCACCTCCAAGCACGCCATCGCCGGCCTCACCCGGTCGCTGGCCATGGAGCTGGCCCCGTCCGGGATCCGGGTCAACGCCGTCTGCCCCGGCGCGGCCATGACCGAGGGGGCCATAGAGCTGGTCACCGAGGGCGCGCCCGCCGGGATCGACCTTGAGGCCCAGTGGGCCGGGATAGTGGACCGCACCCCTCTGGGCCGTCTGTGTGAGCCCGACGAGATCGGCCGGGCGGTGGTGTTCTTGGCCTCGGACATGGCCGCGTTCGTCACCGGCGTGCTCTTGCCGGTGGACGGGGGGATTCTCGTCCAGCCGCTGGAGGGCTACGTGCCGGAGGCCGGCTCGTGATCGAGGTCATCCTGCCCAAGACCGGCATCTACGAAGGCGACGTGGTCTTGGTGGAATGGCTGGTCGAGGAGGGGGCCAGGGTGAGCGCCGGGGACCCGATCTTCGTCATCGAGAGCGAGAAGGTGGAGATGGACATCGAGGCCGAGGCCGGCGGATGGCTCCATCAGGAGGCCGAGGCGGGCCTGGAGGCGCCGATCGGCACCCGCATCGGGGTTATCAGCCCCACCGAGGCCGAGCACCGCCAGATCGCGGCCAGCCGGTGAGCGGGATCGACCGGGAGGCCCTCGAGCGGGGGCTGCGGGTGATGACCCGCATCCGGGCGTTCGAGGACCGGGTGATGAGGGAGTTCGCCAAGGGCGACATGCCCGGGTTCGTCCACACCTACCACGGCGCCGAGCCGGTGGCCGCCGGGGTGTGCGCCCACCTGACCGACGCCGACATGATCACCAGCACCCACCGGGGCCACGGCCACTGCATCGCCAAGGGCTGCGACTTCGAGCCCATGGTGGCCGAGCTGTACGGCCGGGAGGCGGGCCTGTGCCGGGGCCGGGGCGGGTCGATGCACATCGCCGACTTCGCCCGCGGCATCCTCGGCGCCAACGCCATCGTGGGGGGCGGCATCTCGCTGGCCGCCGGGGCCGCGCTGGCCGCCCGCGTCCTGGGCGACGGCCGGGTGGCGGTGTCGTTCTTCGGCGACGGGGCCGCCAACCAGGGCATCTTCCACGAGTCGCTGAACCTGGCCGCCATCTGGCGCCTGCCGGTGGTGTTCGTGTGCGAGAACAACGGCTGGGCCGAATCGACTCCGGTCTCCTACTCGACCAGCGTGACTGACATTGCCGAGCGGGCCGCGGCCTACGGCATGGCCGGCGCAGTGGTGGCCGGGTCCGACTACGCCGCCGTGCATGAGGCGGCCGGCCTGGCCGTCGAGCGGGCCCGGTCCGGCGGCGGGCCGACGCTGATCGAGGCCAAGGTCACCCGGGTGCGGGGCCACTACGTCGGCGACCCCGAGCAGTACCGGTCTCGGGAGCAGCGCCGGGCCGCCCGATCCGCCGACCCCCTGGCCCGGCTCCGGGACGAGATCGACATCGGCGACTACGAGCAGCAGGTGACAGCCGAGCTGGACCGGGCCTACGAGTCGGCCCGGGCCGCGCCCTGGCCCGACCCGGCCCGGGTCGAGCGGTTCGCCCGGTCGGACCCGCCCCCCGGACCCGAGCCGGCCCCGGACCCCCCGGCCACCGACCGCCAAGGCTCTTACCTGCTGGCCGTACACGAGGCCATCGCCGAATCCATGCGGCGCGACCCGTCGGTGATCATCCTGGGCGAGGACATCGCCGGCGGCGCCGGGCTGGGGCCACCGCTGGAGGGGGCGATGGGCGGCACCTTCGGCGCCACCAAGGGCCTGATCGAGGAGTTCGGCCCGGACCGGGTCCGGGACACGCCCATCTCCGAGGCCGGTTTCGTCGGGGCCGGCGTCGGGGCCGCCCTGGCCGGCCTGCGCCCGATCATCGACGTGATGTGGGCCAGCTTCGCCCCCTACTGCTTCGACCAGATCTTCAACCAGGCCGCCAAGATGCGCTACATGTTCGGCGGCCAGACCGACGTCCCGGTGGTGCTGCGCATGGCGGTGGGGGCCGGGCTGCGGGCCGGGGGCCACCACTCCGACACCCTGTATTCGATCTTCTCGGGCATCCCCGGGCTCAAGGTGGTGGCCCCGGCCACCCCCGCCGACGCCAAGGGGCTTCTGGCCCGGGCCATCGCCGAGGACGGCCCGGTAGTGGTGCTCGAGCACATGAGCCTGTACCGCGCCGAGGGCCCCCTGCCCGAGGGCCACTACGAGCTGCCAATCGGCCGGGCCCGGGTGGTCGAGCCCGGCGACGACGTGACCCTGATCGCGGCCGGGGCCGGGGTGGCCATGGCCCTGGAGGCGGCGGAGACGCTGCGGTCCGACCACGGCATATCGGCCGAGGTGGTCGATCTGCGGACCCTCTCGCCGCTGGACGCCGACACCCTGGCCGCCTCGGTGGGCCGCACCGGCGCCGCCGTGGTCATCGACGAGAGCCCGCCCGCCTGCAGCGTGGCCTCCGAGGTGGCGGCTGTCGTCACCGAGGCGGTCTTCGACCGGCTCCGGGCCCCGGTGGCCAGGGTCACCTCGGCCCGCTCCCCGGTCCCGTTCAGCCCTCCGCTGGAGGACGCACACCTGCCGTCGGCCGAGCAGGCGGTGGCCGCCGCCCTGGCCTTGGCCGCTAGCTCGGCCGGGTAGACCGCCGCATGCCCTTGACGGCCCGCCGGGCCCGGGCCGTCAGCCGCCGGTGCAGGAGGCCGACCGCCCCCACCCGCCGCTGATGGGCGGGCAGATCGTCCACCGCCCGGGTGATGGCGGCGGGAAGCTGGCCGGCGAGGTCGTGCGCCCGGGTCAAGGTCTCGTCGGCCCTTACCCCCAGACGGCTTGCCAGCATGGCCGCCGCCGGGAGTCGGTCTGCCTCCCGGATCGTGTAGTCCTCACCTATCTTCATGGCCATCCGCACGGCGGGCAGCGACCGCGGTTCGGCGTAGGGCAGCACCGAGCAAACGTCGTACAACGGGGCGAGCCGAATCTGCCGACGGCTCAGCATGAGGGCATAGTTCTTGGCGTGGCCGTCGGGCGACACCACCAGCCACCCGTAGATCAGAGCGTCGCGGAAGGCCCGCCGATCGCCAGCCGGGTCTGACGCCACTCCCCTTATCAACCGAGCAATCACGTCCGGCCCGGGGCCACCGTCGCTCTGGTACTTGAGGGCCGGAGGGATGCCGAGCGCTTGGCACATGTCCTCTTGGTGAACGCGGCCCACCCGGCCGCCGGGCCCTTCAACGCGGTCGTATCGGGCCACGACCAGCGCTCGCTCCGGTCCGAAATCCTGACACCAGGTGACCGCCGCATCGAGGCCGAGGTTGCGGGCGGCGGCCATGGTCAAGTGCTCGACGAGATCCAAGTCCGGCATCTCCGGGCGCGCCGCCGGCTTGAGGATGTGAGTGGTCGCCTCATCCCCGTACGGGCGGCCCCACGACCCGTCGGCGTATCGGAGCGCCGTCTTCGGCTGCCACCCGGCCAGGCTGAACCCGTCTAGCCGCCCCGGCCGCGGCAGAGGCAGCCACGATGCATGGTCCTCCCGCAGCAGACGAAGCCGGTCGGCGATCTGACCCTCGGACAGCTCCTCGACCCCTCCGGGCCGGGTCAGCAGGTCGGGCAGGCCATCCTCGGTGCAGAACCGGACCGCCCCGGCGCAGTCCCGCCCGACCGGCGACGCGAGCAAATCGAATGGAGCAGTGGATGCGGCTCCGAATTGGCGCATCCACCTGACTCGGACCTGTTCGCTGTCGGGCAGCAGCCCGTCGATCCAGGTGGTGACGTCGCAGGGCCCTTCTCGACAGGGCGCCGAAACCGACAGCGGAATGGGGTCTGGCTCCGCCAGATGCCCGGGCCGGTAGATGAGGGCGATTGCCCCACTGGAGGAGCGGTGGAGGTCCCCGACCGGCGATCCTCCCACCACGACGATCAGCCGGTCGGATGGCTTGGTCGCTGAAGGCAAGGTTATTCGGGCCCGAGTTCGGCGATGGCCAGCCTCCGCCCGAGGCAGGCCAGCAGCGCCGCCGCCGTCTCGGTGCGCGGGTCCTGCCGGCCTGATTCGATGAGGATCAGCGAAGCACGGGAGACGCCCGCCCGGCTGGCCAAGTCGGCTTGGGTGATCCCCTGCTGGCGCCGGATGACGCCGATGGCCCGCCCGACGCCCCACCGGAGCGATTCACGGGTGGGGAGGTTCTGGTAGTCATCCTCCGTCATCAGGTCAAGTTTACTTGACTTCCGGGAGCGAGCGACCGAAAGTCAAGAAAACCTGACCAGGTGGGAAGCTGGCGGCGGCCCGGCGAGCGGGCTCAGGCAGCCGCGGCTTGGAGCAGATCGAACACCCGGTCGACCTCGGCCGCCGTCTCGGGGTCGAGCCGGTACCCGACCGGGCCCCGGACCCGGGCGCTGGTGAAAACGCCCTGGCGGACCAGCAGGTGCTTCTCCACCGCGATGAACGAATCGAGGCTGGTCTGGAGCGAGATCAGCGACGACAGCGGGCCGTTGATGGCGTCGATCCGCTCTTGGTCGTCTTCGGTCAGGGCCTTCCACAGGGCGACGATGGCCCAGCACACTTCGGCGCCGGGCATAGTGCCCACGATGCCGCGCCGGAAGCTGTCCACCAGCGAGATGCCCCCCGAGCCCTCGAACACCCGAGCCGCTCCGCCGGTGGCCTCCCGCAGCTCGGTCAGCCGGGGCCCGATGGGCACGGCCTCCGGCTTGAAGAGAACCCGCTCGGGGTGGGCGTCGAGCAGGTCGGCCTGCATTCGGATCGACATGGGCCGGCCCACGTATCCGCTGGCGTCCTGGACTATCACCGGGATGCCGATGGCGTCGAGCAGGGCCCGGTAGTAGCCGAACAGCTCGTCGTCGGCCACCGCCACCGACATGGGCGGGATGGCCATGACCGCATCCGCTCCCGCCTCCTCGGCGTGTCGGGCCAGGCCCACCGCCGCGCTGGTGCTCTCGGCCCCCACGCTCACCACCACCGGCCCGTGAGGCCGCCCCAACCGGCAGGCCAACTCGGCCAGCTCCCGGCGCTCGGCGTCGGAAAGCCGGATCACCTCCGACACCATCGCCATGACGATCCCGTCGATGCCGTGGCCGTACATCCACTCGATCTCGGCTTCGAGCACGGCCGCGTCCACCGAGTCGTCGTCGTCGAACGGGGTCTGGAACACGGGGAACACCCCCGCCAGCTCCGATGTCACAGCCGCGATGGTAGGGCTCAGAAGAAGGTTCGCACTGCGCCGAGGATGTCGAAGTGCTCGTCTACCAGGGGCATGGCCCGCCAGCGCTCGAAGGTGGTGCAGGGGTGGGAGATGCCGCAGCCCACCACATCGCCGACGGCTAGGTCGAAACCGGCTGCCACCTTGGCGTAGGCGTGCTGGTCGTCCAGCCGGAACGCCTCCAGCTCCCCGCTCAGAGGCTCCATTCGTCCATCCCGCCTGACCGTCACCGGCACGGGGAGGTCGACGTCATAGGAGGCGTCGCGTTTGCCGAACCCGAGCAGGGCCAGGCCGGGCTCGGGCCGCGACACGACGTAGGACCAGACAGTCAGGGCCGGCCGCAATCGCGGGCAGTCGGCCATCGGCGGCCGAGTTCCGAACGGGCCGAACTCCTCGTAGTGGCGCGAGTCGTGGGTCACGTAGCAACCGGGCCGGATCACCAGCCTCACCGGTTTCGACGCCGCCCACTGGCCGCCGAGGAGGGCCACCACCCGGTCCGGGTAGGTGCTGCCCCCGGCGGTGACGACGATCTCGTCGAGATGATCGAACATCCCCCGGCCGTCGAGGCGGCCCACCAGCTCGCGCAGCCCGCCCAGCAGCTCGTCGACCGCTTCGAAATTCCCGTCGGACCGGTGCAGGACCCCCTCATAGGCTTCGGCCCCCACCAGCCGGAGCCGGTTCGACGCCGCCGCCCGGCTCGCGACCTCGACCGCCTCGTCGATGCTGCGGCAGCCGGTCCGGCCCCGGCGGGCGCCCAGTTCGACCAGCATGTCGATGGGCCGCCCCTCGCCCCGGCCGCTGAGGGCTCGCTCCATCGCCTCCACCGCTTCGATCGAATCGACCAGGGCCAGAATCTCTGCTTGCGGATCAGCGGCCAGCTCGTCGAAGGTCCAGCGGACCGCGGCGGGGTCGACGAGCTGGTGGGCGATCAGCACCCGCTTCACCCCGCAGGCCCGCATCACCCGGGCCTGGCTGGCGGTGGCGGCGGTGATGGCCCACGCCCCGGCGTCGAGTTGGCGGGCGATGATCTCCGGCGACATGGTCGTCTTGCCGTGGGGGGCCAGCGAGACGCCGCGCTCGGCGCAGAAGCGGCTCACCACCGCCAGGTTGTGGTCGAGGTCGGGGGCTGAGATGGCGGCCACCGGGAACAGAAACCCGCTGTCGAACAGGTTCAGCCGCGGCCCCCGCCCGGGTTCAACCTCGACTGGCTCGACGCCCGGCGGCCAGCCCTTGTACATCCGGCCCGGATCGACCGAAGCGGCGCGGGGTGGGATCATCCGGGGAATCGATTCGGAGCCTTGATCGGCTGGCCCACTAGGGCGAGCAGAGTGCGGGGTGAGATCATCCGGGGGAGTCGATTCGGAGGCGGGCATGGCACCAGAAACGCGAACCTATACGGGAACCGGGTCCGACCCGGGCCAACGGCTGAGCGGACGGGTGGCGCTGGTGACCGGGGCCAGCCGGGGCATCGGCCGGGCCATCGCCGAGCGGCTGGCCGCCGAGGGGGCCAAGGTGATCGCCCTGAGCCGCAACCCGGACCCGGCTGAGACTTGGGGCCTGCCCGAGGGATCGCTGCTGCCGGTGGCCGCCGATGTCCGAGACGCGACCTCGGTGGGCAGCGCGGTGGAGGCCGGCGTCGAGCACTTCGGGCGGCTGGACGCGGTGGTGAACAACGCGGCCATCGGCCTGCTGAGAACCGCGGCCGACACCACCGACGAGCAGTACGACGACCTGTTCGACACCAACCTGCGCAGCATCTTCCACACCGCCCGCCACTGCATAACCCATCTGCGGGCCGCGGGCTCGGGCAGCATCGTCAACATCGGCTCGGTGGCCGCCCACGTCGGCTTCTCCCACGACGCCGCCTACTGCGCCTCCAAGGGCGCGGTCCTGGCCCTGACCAAGCAGATGGCCATCGACTACGCCCCCGACAACATCAGGGTCAACTGCATCGAGCCCGGATTCATCGTCACCGACCAGCTCACCGACTACATAGCCGGCCAAGCCGATCCCAGCACCGCCCGGGCCCAGATAACCGCCCTGCACCCCCTGGGCCGCCTGGGCCGCCCCGACGAAGTAGCCGCCGCAGCCGCCTTCCTGATCTCCGACGACGCCTCCTTCATCACCGGCGCCGCCCTCCCCGTAGACGGAGGCCTGATGTCCCGCCCCTGAAACCCGCTCAAGGGCGGAGCTGTATGATCCGGTCCAGCGTGCAAAGGGCGAACCGGGAGAGCTGGTGGCATCCAAGCGGATCGGCATCGACACCGGCGGAACCTTCACCGACCTGATCTGCTTCGATGCCGACACCGGCTCGGTCACGTCGCTGAAGGTGGCCTCCACGCCCAAAGCGCCCACCGAGGCGTTCATCGCCTCGATCCGAGAGTCGAGCGCCCCGCCCGAAGAGATCGACTTCCTGGTCCACGGCACCACCGTGGCCACCAACGCCCTGATCCAGCGGGCCGGGGCCCGGGTGGCCTTCGTGTGTACGGCCGGGCACGAGGACATCCCCTATATCCAGCGGGTCAACCGCCAGCACCTCTACGACCTGTCCTGGGACAAGCCCCGGCCGCTGCTTCAGAGCCGCCGCCACTGCCTGGGGGTGAGGGAGCGGATGGACGCCCGCGGCGAGGTGCTGGTCGGACTCGAACCCGAGGCCATCGACGAGCTGTGCGACCGGATCGCCGAGATCGAGCCCGAGGCCATCGCCGTCTGCCTGCTCTTCTCTTACCTGAACACGGCCCACGAGGAGCGCCTCGCCGCCGAGCTGCGCCGCCGCTTCGGCGGCCTGCCGCTGTCGGTGTCCCATGAGGTGGCCCCCATCTGGCGCGAGTACGAGAGGTCGAGCACCACCATCGCCGACGCCTACGTGAAGCCGCTCATGCAGCGCTACGTGGGCAGCCTCGAGACCGGGCTGGGCGAAGCGGGCATCGACGTCAACTGGGCCATGATGAAGTCGAACGGCGGGCTCATGGCCGCCTCGGCCGCGGCCGGCCACCCCGTCCACCTGGTGATGTCGGGCCCGGCCGGGGGGGCGGTGGCGTCCGAGCACATCGCCGGTCTGATGGGCCTCGACAACCTGGTGACCCTAGACGTGGGCGGCACCAGCGCCGACGTGAGCCTGATCCTGGGCGGGCGGGCCGGCTACACCACCTCCTACGAGATCGAGTGGGGCATACCCGCGTCCGTGCCGCTGATCGACATCGGAACCGTCGGCGCGGGCGGAGGGTCGATCGCCTGGGTCAACGCCGGCGGGTTCCTCCAGGTCGGCCCCCACAGCGCCGGGGCCGATCCCGGCCCCATCTGCTACGGGTCGGGCGGGGAGGACTTCACGCTCACCGACGCCAACCTGGTGCTGGGCCGCCTGGACCCCGAGTACTTCCTCGGCGGTCGGATGCAGCTCGACGAAGCCGCGGCCGCCGCAGCCGCAGAGGCCATGGCCGACCCGCTGGGCATGTCGGCGGAGGAGCTGGCCCACTCGGTGGTGGAGATCGCCAACGAGAACATGGCCAACGCCATCCGCATGGTCAGCATCGAGCGGGGCCACGACCCCCGCCGCTTCGCCCTGCTGGCCTTCGGCGGGGCCGGACCGCTCCACGCCGCCGCCATCGCCCGCAAGCTGGGCATCCCCCGGGTGGTCGTCCCGCCCTATCCGGGCAGCTTCGCCGCCCTGGGCCTGCTGCTGGGCGACCTCCGGGTCGACAAGCTGTGGACCCAGGGCTACCGGTCCGACCGGGTGGCGGCCTCCGAGGTGATCGCCCGCTTCGACGCCATCGCCGCGGCCGCGGCGGCCGAGCTCCGGGCCCAGGGGTTCGACGGCGAGCCGGAACTGCGATACGCCATCAACATGCGCTACCTGGGCCAGAACTACGAGACCGAGGTGGAGGTGCCGCCCATCGGCTCGAAGCTGACCGCGGCCTCGGCCCAGGAGCAGCTCGACCGGGCGTATGCCGCCTTCAACGCCGAGCACGAGAGCATGTACGACTACGTGATCCGCGACGCGGTCATCGAGATGATCAGCTTCCGGGTGACCGCGGTGGGGGCCATCCCCCATCCCGAGCTGGCCCGGGCGGCGCCGGCCGGTTCCGACGATCACCGACACCGGGAGGTGTTCTTCAGCGGCGCCGGCCGGGCGGAGACCAGGCTGGTGCGCCGGGCGTCCCTGCCGGTGGACGAGGTGATCGACGGCCCGGTGATCGTCACCGAGGACGGCTCCACCACCGTCGTCGAGCCGGGCATGGCCGTGCGGCGCACCGACCGCGATGTGCTGGTGCTGGAGGCGGGCTGATGGGCGCCCGTTGGAACGATCCGACCGGGGAGGCGGGCTGATGGGCGCCGAACCGGCCCACGCCGCCGCTGACCTGCGGGTCGATCAGGTCACGCTCACGGTCATCGACAACTATCTGGCCACCACCTGCCGGGAGATGGGCCTGGCCATGATGCGCACCGCCTACTCGCCCATGTTCAACGAGTCGCTCGACTTCTCCTGCGTCCTGTTCGACAAGCGAGGGCGCATGATCGCCCAGGCCGAGTTCTGCCCGTCCCAGATCGGCACCATCAAGTTCACGGTGGAGTGGATGATCGACGAGCTGGGCGCCGACGTCTATCGGCCCGGCGACGTGATCGTCATGAACGACCCCTACCGGGGCAGCGGCCACATCCCCGAGCACACCCTGCTCAAGGCGGTGTTCCACGAGGGCGAGATCGTGGCCTTCGTGGCCAACTGCGCCCATCTGGCCGAGCCCGGGGCCAAGGCCCCCGGCGGGCTGGCCGGCGACGCCACCGACATCTTCCAGGAGGGCCTGCGGCTCCCCCCGCTGTGGCTGCAGCGGGAGGGCGAGGACCAAGAGGACGTCTGGAAGATACTCTTCGCCAACCACCGCACCCCCAAGGTGACCTACGGCGACCTGATGGCCATGATCGGGTCGCTCACCGTGGCCGAGCGCCGCCTCACCAGCCTGATCGAGACCTACGGCCTCGACACCTTCCGCACCGCCACCGAGGACCTGATCCGCATCGCCGAGCGCCGCATGGCCGAGGAGATCTCCCAGATCCCCGACGGCGAGTACTCCTTCTCCGACGTGATCGAAGACGACGGCGTGGTCGAGGGCGACTACACCATCCGCTGCGACGTGGTGGTGGACGGCGACGCCGTCACCTGCGACTTCACCGGCTCGTCGCCCCAGGCCGCGGGCCCGATGAACGCCACCTACGCGGTGACCGCCTCCGCGGTCTACAACGCCTTTTTGCACATCACCGACCCGACCATCCCCCGCAACCAGGGCTGCTATCGGCCCATCAACATCGTGGCCCCGCCCGGCACCATCGTGAACTGCGAGTTCCCCGCCGCGCTGGTGGGCGGCAACACCGAGGTCAGCCCCCGCATCACCGACATCATCTTCGGGGCCCTGGCCGACGCCCTGCCCGACCGCATCCCCGCCTCGCTGGGCGGCACCTCCTGCTGCTTCCTGTTCGGCGGTGCCCACCCTGACACCGGCGAGCTGTACTCCCACTTCCACTTCGAGGGGATCGGCTGGGGCGGCCGCCCGGGCAAGGACGGCAACAGCCAGATCATCGTGATCAACGGCAACTGCCGCAACACCCCGGTGGAGGTGTTCGAGAGCCGCTACCCGATCCGGGTCGAGTCCTACCGGCTGCTGGAGGACTCCGGCGGCCCGGGCCGGAACCGGGGCGGGCTGGGCATGGAGCGGATACTCACCATCGACGCCGACGAGATCACCGTCAGCGCCCTGTTCAACCGGATGCTGGTGGACCCCTTCGGGCTCCACGGCGGCCGGCCCGGCCGCAACAGCGGGATCTACGTGCGCCCCGCCGGTGCCGGCGAGTGGCGGACCTTCTCGGAGGTCTTCGGCACCATGTCGCCGTCGAAGTTCTCCAACGTCGTTCTGCGGCGGGGGGATCAGGTGAGGCTGGTGGCCCCCGGCGGGGGCGGGCTGGGCGACCCCCTGGACCGGGAGCCGGAGCGGGTGCTGGCCGACGTGGCCGAGGGCCTGGTCACCCCGGCCGCCGCCGGGGACTCCTACGGCGTGGAGGTGGCCCGGGCCAACGGCGAGTGGACGGTGACGGGCACGCGGGGGAGGTCCGGGCGGTGACCGGGCGCTGGATCGAGCGCGAGCCCATGTACCTGTCCTTCGACGTGTACAACTGCGAGTACTGCGGCAAGAACGTCCCCCGCCATGTGTGGCTGGAGGACATCGACGGCGAGCCCCGGCCCTTCTGCGCCCCCGAGGTGGCCGACGTCTATCTCCGCACCCGCGACCGGCGCGACCGCAACCTCCGCCGCCCCGACTCCGAACTGGGGCTCACCGAGCAGCTCCGCCTAGTCCGCCGCCACTGCGCCGCCCTCGCCCCCGACCCCTGACCTGACCCCCCTATCCGAGGCCTTCGACTTCGCAGTCGTCTAGGAGCTGGTAGTACGCGGCCTCGGTTTCGGGGCTGAGGGGCTGGTCGAACAGAAACGGCGCCACCGCCACCTCGTAGGCCAGCTCCTCGGCGGCCGCGTCGGCCACGCAATCGCCCGCCTCGTTGCCCATGCCTTCAGTCAGGAGTTGGCGGAGACGCTCGCGGCCGTCGATGCACGACGCCCACATGTCCTGATCCTGCATCGCCTCCGCGCCGCTGATCTCGACGCCCGATCCCGCCAGCGTCGCCGGGTCGAGCGTTTCAAGGCCGGAGAACGCCTCGAGCCCGACGGCATCGACGGTCGCCTCGGCCCAGCACCGCATCTCGTCGTCGGAGAAGAGCCCCCCGGTCCCGCCGGAGACCGCCACCATTCCGAGCAGGGCCTCGACCGCCTCGTCCCGGTCGATGCCCGCCTGTTCAGCGGCGGCAGTGGTGGTGGGCGTTTCCGCCGCGGCCGTCGTTGCGGCCGGCTCCGACGCCGATTCCGTCACCACGGTGTCGTCGCTGGAGCAGGCGGCGGCCAGCACGGCCACGGCTAGCACCGCGGCCAGCGTCCCGGTCCGCTTTGAGAATCCGCGGGCCATGAGAGCCCCCTTTCAGTCTCCGAGCCAGATCACCGCGTCGATCTCGATGCGGAATCCGGGCAGCGGCGTCTGGATGGTGGTTCGGGCCGGACGAGGCTCTCGGAAGGCTTCCCGGTAGATGGCGTCCATCTCGTCGAAGTCGTCCAAGTCGTGCAGATAGACCCCGACCCTGACCGCGTCGTCGAGAGTCCGCCCCGCTTCGGCCGCCACCGCAGCCAGGTTGGCCAGCACCTGCCTCACCTGGGCCTCGAAGGAGCCGTCGACCAGGTTCCCGTCCGAGTCGAAGGGCCCCTGGCCCGACAGGAACAAGAAGCCACCGGCCGCGATCCCCTGCGAGTAAGACCCCGTCGGCGCCGGGCACCCGCTGGCTTGAATCCGCTCCCTGGCCATGCACTGCTCCTTAACTGGGGCCCGCCAGATGAACCTGCGTGATGTCAGGCCCAAGCAAGTTTTCGCTAGTCACTGAGCGCATCATAGCTGGTAGTGGCCGAGCGCGGCCAGGGCTGGTTTCCTTCGGACATATCTAAGCACTAAGATTTATTGCTCTAAGACTTATTTTTAAGTGGGTGTTCTTAGGAATACTTGTCAGACGTTCATTGGTGAAAGTGGTATATTGGTTTTACGATGCGGAGAACCACGAACTAGGAGATCATTAATGAAACATAGTAATCTGAAACATTTGACCATATATGCGTTGACTATAATAGGTTACTGGAGCATAGTAAATTTTTTACCGATCAGCTTTGAATATGGTATAGTAATCTTTTTCCCCTTCATCCTCATCTCCCGTAAAGTAATCTCGATTAGATGGCCAATAAATATCGATTCCTGGGTAGCTCAGAAGGCTGCATCTAACGATATATTATCAGAGGGTAGCAATATATTAATATACCACTCTAGTTATTCACGTGTTGAACGTATAACAACTGTAAAAACCCTACAACTGATGATCGAAAGATACATGGATGGATTTTTAGCTTCCACCGCTGAACGTGTCCAAGCTATCCAAACTGTTACCTCAGTGTCACTTTTACTATTCTTATTTCCCTTCGCCATCGATATCGTCGATCAGTTAGCAACACCACAAGCCGCACTGCTAGAAATCGCAATTATTGTCGCTATAGCTGCCATCGAGCCCATTTGGTGGTTCTTGCGCTACTGGATCAAGAAGACCAGCCGATCAGGAGTCAAAGACCATGAGTAATCGAAGTATTCATCTTATAATAGGTATACTAGCTTCGACTGGTTATATCGGTGTGATGTTCTTGTTACCGATCCGACAGGAATACCGTATTCCTCTTTTTATTTTCTGTGTCTTAACGACTCATTTGGTTCTCTCAATTAGGTGGCCCTTGTCAATTGGGGTAATGGAAAATAGCTGGTGGCCGGAGCGGTTCCAGATCGGAACTAACGAGATACGCATGCCCTCTTTGCGCACTGTACTCCTGGCCATCGTAGTGGGTTATGTCGCCTTGATGGTAACTCTGCTGATCTTTCCTGTTGGATTTATTGTCATCTACAATTTGGCTAAACGGCAATCGGTGGTACCAGCCGAACTTACAGCCATCCTGCCCGTTGTAGCCTTTATTATCATTGTGGCACTGCTTAGACGGCCGCCTGCTCCACTCCAAGACGGCGACGAAGAGTCCGGGCGCTTTGCCCGGATCAAGCGCAAGATCTGGCAGTTCCTGACCATGACACGACCATGGTAACGACCAGAATCTCAACGAGGATTCAAGCTCATCCTGCTGATTAAACTGGTTTCAGTCTTGTGACGGCAGATTGATCGGAGTCAACGCTTGCGGGTTTGTGGGAGGCATCTGTTTGGCGGCGGTGCTATGGGAGTCAGCCTGTCTTTGTTGATGCAAGTACCCGCGTAATGCTACGGCACGAGATTTGAGATGGGTGAGCACATCTTCGGGGTCTGTGCCTGTGACCCTATCCTCAGCGAGCACTCCGGGGTCGTCTAACAAACTGATGATCCGATCTAATACGTTGGACCGCAACGGTGTTCCGTAACGTTGTTGGTGAAAACGCAGCCCGTCTTCCAAACGGTAAGGACTAGAGGTGTCCAATGCGGTGATGTCTATATAATCTCGCAGCCTGGGACGATACATGATCACGTCCAATTTGGCGGCAAACAAATCTGGTATCGACCCGACGATGACGCCGCTCACATTGTGCCCCGCTTCGATCCATTGAGACTGAGCAGCACCATCGGTGCCGCGGTCCCTGAAGATTTGTATCTGCGCGTCGTCCATATAGAGATGCAGCCAATCGGTCGATGCGTCTATTAGCTCAAAACTGGAGGCCAACTCCTGAAATCGACGAGCCAGCCTTCGGCCGTCGAAAGTTTTAAAGGCCATGAAATCGAGATCGAACGATTGCCGATGCCGCAGGTGGATGGTCACGGCAGTGCCGCCCATCAACCGGTGCTTGCGGTGGTCGAGGGCTTGAGCGACCTTGGGCCAGACCTCGCAGATCTGGTCGCTCAGCAGCCCTCGCAATTCGTCGATGCTGCGGATCACGGTGCCGTCCGAGCCCCGGCGGTCTGCGGGCCGCGTCCGGCCTCACGCAGCTCGTCGATGCCGCGACTCACGGTGCTGCGGTTCGGGCTCGGATCATTGAATCCAAGGCCTGGGCATTGTCGCCGGTTTCGTAACCGCGCATAGAGCGGAGTTGACGCAACGCGGGCAGGGGCAGATGGGCCAGCGCCCAGTTGCGCGCCACCGCGTCGGGTCCGCCGATCATGGTCTCCGCGGCCATCAACATGTCGTCTTCGTCGTTGAAATCGACTTGGTCGGCGCTGCACCCCGACCAGAACAGCCACCAGAACTCGGCGGGTATGGCATCGGGCGGATCACCGGGCGGCAGTTGCCTCAAGGGCAGGCACACGGTGGCCGCGTTGCAAGCCTCGGTGCGGGTCAGGGACCAGACCCGGTGCTTCACCAGCCCATAACCGACCAACAGGTGCTTGCTCTCCCCCCGGGCGTAACCGCGCCGCTCCAAAGACCTGAGACACCGCCTGACATGTCCCGGCGAGATCCCAGACGCTTCGGCCACCCGCCCGACGGTGGCGCCGCGGGCTATGTAATCGAGGACCCCCATCACCTGGCGTTCGGCGCGCGACATCCCCGAAAGCGGGTCCCTGCGCCGGTGCTCGGGCGCCAGGAAGCTTCTGCGCCACTCGGCGTCGGCCTCCGCTCCGCCCGGCGGCAGCCTGAGCAGCGCTTTGATCCGCTCGTTGCCCGCCGGTTGCTCGGTGATCTCGAGGAGGCGGGCGATGCGCCGGGCCGTCGGATGAGACACGCCGAGCATCTGTCTGATCTCGCCCGGCGACGACCACCAGGCCCGGGCGGCTCGCACCCAGTCGCCCAGCCCGATCCGGGTGTTTTGGAGCGCCGTGCCGGTGGTGACCGTGAAGTCCCACCGGCAGGTCAAGCACCGCCAGCGCTGCGACAGGGGCTCGGAGGCGCCAGCGGCCCGCTGTTCGATCTCGCCGCTCTCGCAGCGGGGGCAAACCGGGCCGTCGGGCCAGCGGAGCCGGGCGCACAGACGCTCGGGGTCGTCGACTTCCGGCGGCGGCGCTTCGGCCGAGATAGTGCTGACGGCCACCGCGGCAGTTTACCGGCCGCCCATTTCATCTTTCGATTTGCGCGTTTGCCCCCCGAGAGGGATCGGCGGCGGCCTTAGGCGGAGAATCGGCGGAGCACGTTTTCGGTGATGCGGGACACGTTGTTGTCGTAGCCGTTGTGCGACAGGCTGCCCATCCAGTTGATGGAGCCGACCGAGAACACCGCGCCCCCGTTCGAGGTCTCGAAGTACACCATGTCGGATCGGAGATTGGGGTTGTCAGACCCGTGGATCTCGCCCTGGGTCACCAGCAGGTCCTCGTGGCAGACCAGGTAGTAGTCAGAGTGCAGCCCGGCCGAGGTGGCCAGCACCAGCGCGTGGGCCGGCGTGCCCAGCTCGTGGTCGACCCGGTCCAGCTCGTCGCCGGAGGCGCCGTTCATCACCAGCCCGAACTCGCCGATCTCCTCGTCGTCGCCGATGCCCTCGAAGATGAAGGCGGCCCGGGGGTCGAAGCTGTCGGGCAGGCGCCGGTAGCCGGGGGTGTCCAGATCCCAGCCCTGGCCGGCGAACCCGATCCCGACGATGGGGTTCGGGGCCCGGCCCAGATGTCGCCAGATGCCGCAGGGCTCCCCGGTGGCGGCCAGCTCCAGCTCGCCGGGATGCGAGTTCCAGGCCCGGCTCCCGGCCAGCCCCCGGCGGACCTCGATGATCCACGGCTTGACCGGATCCCAGGCCGTGGCCCAGTAGAAGCCGTTGCCGCCCAGGTACATGAGCCGCCCGCCGCTGGCGGTGTAGGCCTCCAGGGCGTCCAGCATCGGGCCCGACCAGTACTCGGGGTGGCTGCCGGTGATGACCGCCTTGTAGCCCGCCAGCCGGTCGGCGCCGCCGAAGTGTAGGTCCTCGTCGGTGAACACGTCGTAGGCGAAGCCCTTCTCCTCGAGCCAGTCGATCATGTACAGGTCGAAGGCGTAGCCCCGCGGGCACCCGGTCACCCAGTGCCGGTGGGTGGCCCGCATCGAGACGATGGGCCGCCGGGTGGACGAGTAGGCGACCCCGCTGCCGTCGGTGTGCAGGTCGTAGATGGAGCCGCCGTACTCGCGGTGCTCGCCCAGGAACTCGTCCAGCGGGTCCAGGGTGATGGGGATGTTGGTGAGCCCGCTGAAGTCGGTGCCCCCGCTGCTGGTCAGCAGCCGCTCGTTGGCGTAGGCCAGGTAGGTGGCGGTCGGGGCCAGGAAGGCGATGTCGGCGTTGCGCCTCCCCGGCGCCGGGGAGACGAAGAACGGCACGTAGTCGTGCTCGCCGGCCCCGCTGAGACGGGCGGCGTAGTAGCCGGTGCGCCACCCGGCGCCGATCTCGATCTCGAAATCGGCCTCCCACCCGCTGTCGTCGAAGTCGTCGTCGTGGAAGTGGACGGCGCCGTACTGCTCGGGGGCCTCGCCGCGCCGGAAGGCGGTGGCGTCCCACCCGTGGCCGGTGAGGCCCCGCATCGGATGGTTGCAGAACGTGCCGTTGAGGCCGTGGGGGCCCATGTCGGCGATGGCCGTGCTGCAGGCCGGGGTGGCGGCGAAGTCCCAGGCCGCGGCCACCCCCGCCACCGCCCGCGGGTCGGCCCCGTCGGCCAGGGCGTCGATCTCGCCGTCGCCCAGGGCCCGGGCGAACACCCGGGGGTGCTCGATCTTGCCGTTGAAGCATCCGACCGGCGCCGGCTTGTCGGCGTCTGACAGCCCGGAGGCCCCGATCAATAGCGGCAGCCCGTCGGCGCCGCCGCCCCCGGACAGGGTCCCCGATCCGCGCTCGGCCCCGCCGCCGGTCTCCAGCCGCCGCCACTGGACCTCGGCCCGGCCGCTGACCGGGTCGTAGGCGCCGGCCACGAAGTGCCAGCGCCGGGCGACGAGGCCCGCCGGGGTGGAGACCTCGGCGCCGCCGATCCGCAGCTTCACCGCCCCCGACTCCACCCGCAGCTCGTAGCCGCGGCCGCCGCCGGTCCGGCTGACGATCCCCTGCGGGCGGTCGAGCTCGGGGGTGGTGGGCCAGATCCAGGCCTGCAGGGTGAGCCCGGCTGAGGCGTCGAGCGCCTCGTCGGGATCGATCCGCCCGTAAGACCCGGTGTGGGTCTGCTGGCGGCGGCCCTCATAGGAGCGGTTGGCCGCAGACTCGATCGGCTCCACCTTGAAGCCGGGGCTGCCACCGCTGTCGTCGCCGTGGATGAGGCGGACCACCTCGGCGTCGTAGCGGTCGGCCTCGGCGGTGACCATGATCTTCACCGTGTCGCCGGGCTTGGCCACCATGGGCACGGCGTACCCCAGCAGTTCCTTCCTCTCAGCCATCGCGTCCCCTCTCAGGTCGTTGTCGTTTGGAGGTTGCGGTCGTCGCTTCCGAAGATGTGGCTGCGGGCCGGGTCGAAGCCGACGCGCACCGACTCCCCCCGGTCGGCCCGGGCGTCGGGCGGCATCCGCACCTGCACCCGGTGCTCGCCCACCCCCACGCTGACGAACAGGTCCGAGCCCACCGGCTCGAGGAACTGCACCGTCCCCGGGATGCCGTCGGCTTCAGGCCCGGCCAGCGTCAGGTGCTCGGGCCGCACGCCCAGCCTCACCGGCCCGGCTGACCGCTCCAGCGAGCCCGGCTTGATGCCCATGACGGCCGGGTCGATGTCCAGCGAGTAGCCCTCCCGGACGAACCGCCACCGCCCGTCGTCGGCCCGCAGCTCGCCGTCGATCAGGTTCATGGGCGGCGCGCCCATGAAGGTGGCCACGAAGGTGGTGGCCGGGGTCCGGTAGACGTCGACCGGCGCGCCCACCTGCTGCAGGCGGCCCGACTGCATGACCGCGATGCGCCGGCCCATGGTCATGGCCTCCACCTGGTCGTGGGTGACGTAGACGGTGGTGATGCCCAGCCGCTCGTGCAGGGCGGTCAGCTCCAGGCGGGTCTGCACCCGGAGCTGGGCGTCGAGGTTCGACAGCGGCTCGTCCATCAAGAACACCAGCGGCTGGCGCACGATGGCCCGGGCCAGCGCCACCCGCTGCCGCTGCCCGCCTGAGAGCTGCTCGGGGAGCCGGCCCAGCAGGTCGGTGATCTCCAGCATCTCGGCCGCTCGGGCCACCGCCTCCCGCACCTCGGGCTTGGCCATCCGGGCCGTCTCCAGCGGGAAGGCGATGTTCTTGGACACCGACATGTGCGGGTACAGGGCGTAGTTCTGGAACACCATGGCCACGTTGCGCTCGGTGGGGTCCTTGAAGTTGACCAGCTCGCCGTCGATGGCGATCTCGCCCGAGGTGGCGTCCTCTAGGCCCGAGATCAGCCGCAGGATGGTGCTCTTGCCGCAGCCCGACGGCCCCAGCAGCACCAGCAGCTCGCCCTCGGGGATGCGCAGCGAGACGTCGTCCACCGCGGTGGTGGCGCCGAACCGCTTGGTGAGCTGGCGCAGGATCACCTCAGCCATGGCCCGGCCTCTGCGTTGTGTCCATGTCTCCTCCGGGAGTCACTGTTTCAGCGCGCCGGCCATCGACGCCTGGACGAACCACTTCTGGAAGAAGAGGAACACGATCGTCACCGGGACGATGGTCAACAGCGCGGCCGCGCCCATGACCCCCCAGTTGGTGACGAACTGGCCGTTGAGCGACTGGATGCCCACCGTGAGCACCCGGTAGTCGTCGCCGGTGGCGGCCACCAGCGGCCACAGGTAGCTGGCCCAGGTGATCATGAACACGAAGATGCCCAGCACCACCAGCGCCGGCTTCAGCAGGGGCAGCACGATCTTGCGGAAGATGCGCCACTCCGAGGCCCCGTCCAGCTTGGCCGCCTCGTACAGCCCGCCGGGGAGCGTCTCGATGAACTGCTTCATCATGAACACGCCCAAGGGCGAAACCGCGCTGGGCAGGATCAGCCCGCCGTAGGTGTCGAGGTCGATCCAGTCGCCGATCAGGGGCCATCCGCCGATGGTCCGCACTGTCAGGTAGGTGGGGGCCAGCACCGCCGCCACCGGGATCATCAGCGTCGAGAGGATCAAGAAGAACAGGACCCTCCGGCCCGGGAACCGCAGCCGGGCGAAGGCGTAGGCGGCCAGGGAGTTGGTGACCAATGACACGCCGGTCACGCCGGTGGCGTAGACCGCGGTGTTGACGGCCCAGCGGACGTATTCGGTGTTGCGGAACAGGAACCGGTAGTTCTCCAGCGTCGGCTGGCGGGGGATCCACTCCGGCGGGTAGGCGAACAGCGAGACGCTGTCGCGGAAGGCGGGCGAGATCAGGTAGAGGGCGGGCCCGACCGAGATCACCACGAACAGGCTCAGGGTGGCGTAGGCCCCGATCCGGCGGCCCCGGTCGACGGTCCGCCGCCGCCGGGCCGCGGCCTCGAACGCGGCCCGGTCCAGTTCGAACGGGCTCGGCCCGCTGTCGCCGCCGCCCGCGGCCGGGTTGCTTTCGGCGGTTGTATCGGCGGTGCTGGCGGAGGTCATGTTTCGCGCGCCTGCCTTTTGGCCAAGGCCCAGAAGGACAGGAGCGTGGCCGCAAGGATGACCAGCAGCAGGCCGACGCTGGTGGCGAAGGCCAGGCCGGTGTCCTGGAATTCGAACATCCTCTTGAAGATGAACCACACCACGGTGGCCGTGCCCAGCGCCGGCCCGCCGTCGGTCAGCACCTGGACGGAGTCGAAGAGCTGGGCGTTGAAGATGATGGCCACCACCAGCGCGAACAGCAGCAGGGGCCGCAGGGTGGGCACGGTGATCCGGGCGAACCTCCGCCAAGTCCGGGCTCCGTCGATGCGGGCGGCGGCCAGCAGCTCCTCGGGCACGGCCTGGATGCCGGCCAGGTAGAAGAGCACCCAGAACCCCAGGCCCCGCCACACCTCGACGGCCACGATGGTCAGCAGGGCGTTGGGGTTCTCCCCGAGGTAGTTGATCCCGGACCCTCCGAGCTGGCGCAGGATCAGGTTCAGGACCCCGAAGTCGTAGTGGACCATGAAGAACCACATCATGGCCCCGAGGATCGGGGGGGCGAGCAGCGGGAAGTACAGGGCCAGCTTGAAGAAGTTGCTGCCCCGCCGGTGCTTGTTGAGCAAAGAGGCCAAGAAGATGGCCAGGCCGAACACCACGGCGATGGCGATCACCATGTAGACGGCCGTGTTCCAAACGGCGGTGCGGATCTCGGTGTCGCCCCAGGCCCTGGTCCAGTTCTCGAACCCGACGAAGAGGCGCTCGCCGATGATCCCGCCGGTGTTGAAGCTGAGCCAGACTCCCCAGCCGACCGGGAAGGCCAAGAACACGGCCCATATGACCGTGTAGGGGGCGAGGAACCCGATGGCCCGCCGGCTGATCCGGGCCTGGTAGCGGCGGGCCCGGAGGCGGTACTGGCGCGGCGAGAGCGTCAGCTCCGCCCACTCCTCGGTGGCCCCGGCGGCGACCGATCCTTCCACGGCCCGTCAGCCGGGCGCCGGCGGAGCCGCTGGGCCCCGCCGGCGCCCGGCCGGAGTGCTCTCAGCCTCGGGCCAGCAGATCCTCGGCCCGGCTCTGGGCTCCGCTGAGCGCCTCGGCCACCGGGGTGTCGCAGGTGGTGGCCGCTTCGAGGGCCTTCACGTACTCGTCGAGGAGCCCGTTGATCTTCGGGTGGGTGACCAGTCCGTCCCATGTGGTCATGGCCCACTCGAAGTTCCGGGCCAGCCTCTCGTTGCCGCCGGTCGAGTCCACGTCGTCGCGGGCGGGGACGAAGGCGTAGCGCTCGTTGTAGGTCGTGGAGAAGTCGGACGTGCTGAGGAACTTGACCAGCTCCCACGCCGCGTCCTGGTTCTCGCTCTTGGCCGCGATGGACCAATGCCCGGTGGTGGAGAACTGCGAGATGTTGCCGTTGTTGCCGACCGGCTGGGCGATGTCCCAGTCGAACGGGAGGCCTTCTTCCTCGAACACGGCCACCCGGCTCGGCTCGTCCAGCAGGAAGGCCAGCTTGCCGGCCTTGAACAGCTCGATGGCGCCCTCGCGGTCGTACTGGCCGAGCGGGGGCTGGACCTCGTGGGTGCAGATCAGATCGACGGCGTACTGGGTGGCGCTGCGGACCGCGGGGGAGTCGATGGTGGCCGACTCGAAGTCGTCGGAGACGATGTCGCCGCCGAAGTTGTGGACGTTCTGCAGGTTGAAGTACCAGCCGAAGTCGGCGACGGTGGTCGGGGTGTAGAAGCCCCAGACGTCGGGCGGGCTCTGAATGGCCATGGCCGCGGCCACCAGCTCGTCGCCGGTGGAGGGGATCTCGGTGATGCCGGCCTCGGCCATCAGGTCGAGGTTGGCGAACATCACGATGGTGCCGATGATGAACGGCACCCCGTAGAGGTTGTCCTTGTAGACGCTGGCTTTGACGATGCTGTCGGGGAAGTGGCTCCGGTCATCGGCGTAGTCGCTGCCGTTGAACCGGTCCGTGACGTCGGCGAAGGCGCCCAGCTCGCCGAACAGCGTCAGGTGGGTGCTGGTCTGGTAGGTCACGTCGTAGACGTCGTTGCCGGCGAAGTTGGCCGTGTAGGTGGCCTCGAGTTCGTCCCAGGGCACGATGGTGTGCTCGACCGTGATGCCGGTCTCCTCTTCGAACTCGGCCAGCCATGCGGCCATGTTGTCGGCCTCGTCCTCCCCGTGGGGCGCCTTGGCGAACTTCAGGGTGACTCCCTCGAAGGGCCGCGACGGGGCCGCCTCGGTGGTGGTGGCCGGGGTGTCGTCAGGCGCCGGATCGGTGGTGGCGGGCTCGTCGTCGCCGCCGCAGGCTGCGGCTACGAGAGCGAACACCGTCAGGATCGCTGCCCATACGGACAGCGAACGGCTGCGGAAGATTCTCATAAGGGGTTCCCTCCGAGGTTGTGGTGGTCCACGGCCGGCATCCGTCGGACACCGGCCGGAAGCAGTCTAAACAGAATTCAAGCCCAGTTCGCCAAGCCGGCGTCCAGATCGGCAAAAGCGCCCAGCTCTCGGCGGGTTGCTCCAGCCGCTGAGGCTAGACCGTGACCGCCCCCCAGGTGAGGACGAACCGCGTGCGCAGCCGGTTGCGCCGCTGGCGCAGCTCAGCGCCGGTCCAGGACGGATCGCCGACGATCACCCCGTGTGCGAACGCGACCGGATCTGTCAGGGGCTCGGCCGGAGTGTGCAAAACTCCGAGATCCAGCGAACGCGGCTCGCTCGCCTTCACCGAGAACACGAGGGAGCCGTCCCGTTGAGCTGCGACATCTGCAGGCCCGCGGCCGCTGGCTTCGAGGATCGAATCCAGGTAGATCGACATGCCGTCCGGGTCGAATCGGATGGCAGCGTTCAGCGGGGTCCACCGCTGAAGGTTGTCGTCGAAGGCGATCATGTCGTCTCGGTCGAGCACTCGCCGGTGGAGCAGATCGTCGTCGCCGATGTCGGGATCGTCCTCGGCGGTCAATGAGATGCCGCTTTAGCGTCGGCTAGCAGCGTTCGCCGTGAGCTGCTCCAAGTGCCGCATGAGATCTTGCCGGGATTCCTCAACTGGTCCGTAGAAGGTCTCTTGCGTGTTGTGATTCTCGCCCCACGCAACGGCGCGTCCGTCCGGGAAGACTTCGACTTCGATGTCCCAACCGCCTTGATGCCACTCGAACTGCACTCCGCCCGTTGTGGTGGGAGCGACAGCGGGAGCCGCAACCGACGTGGGCATGAACTGGCTGAGGACCTCAAGAGATGCGATGAGAGTCTGCTCTTCGGGTGCCGGCGATCCGTAGCCGTCCCAGTCGTCCGTGAGTTTCGATATGGCCTCGAGGCGGTTGACGACGGCGCCGGGGACCGCACCGGCGACTAGCGCGGTCTTCACGTCGCGGTCGACGGTGATCGTCATGTCGCCGCCCTCTCCGCCCTCGCCGTCTTCGGGCTCGGCGGGTTCTTCGCCCTCTTCGGGCTCGTCTTCGAACTCTCGCGGGACGCTGGGCTCGCCCTCGGCGGGCCGGTCCACCAGGCTCAGGGGCCGGGCGGTTGCCGGGGGCTGAGCGGCCTCGCGGGGCGCGAACTGGCCACCTTTGCCGTCAGCGGCTCCCCTGGCGTGTCGCCTCACGGGCATGGGCGCGAGGCTACCGGCTCGGCCGCCGCGGGGTCCAGCGCGCGCCCCCGCCCGCGAGGCCGCCCGCGCTCCCGGCCCGGGTGCCGCTGGGTCGCAAAAGATTCCTCACGCCCGTTGACGCGGATACCTGGGTGGCGCGCTCGGAGGGACTCGAACCCCCAACCTTCTGATCCGTAGTCAGATGCTCTGTCCAAATTGAGCTACGAGCGCTGGGGACCGCCAGTGTAGGCGGCCCGGGGTGCCCGGCCACCCCAATGGCGGAGACGGTGGGATTCGAACCCACGAACGACTTGCACCGTTACTTCCTTAGCAGGGAAGCGCCTTCAACCTGACTCGGCCACGTCTCCGACGAGCCCGATGGTATCGGGCCGGGCCCCGAACCGGAGGCCGGTCCGGCCGAGCGCGGTCCCGTCAACCGACGGCGTCGACTGCCTCGCCGGCTGGCTGGCCGGTCCCGAGGTCTCCGCCGCCCGCGTCAACGGACGTCGTCGACTGCCTCGCCGGCCAGGAAGGCGGTGAGCCAGTCGACGAAGGCTGTGCCCTTCACCTTCAGGGTGTACATCTCGGACTGCCCCAGGATGGTGTGGCCGAATCCGGGGGCCAGATAGCCGGCCACCGGCACCCCGCGGCCCTCGATGAGGGCCTCGTTGTCCCGAATCAGCCGGTCGGTCAGGCCGATCCCAGACCCGGACAGAGCGGTGAAGAAGGTCTGGATCGGGTCGAGGGCGTGGTCGAAGCGGCTGAACCGCAGGCCGGGGTGGTGGAGGCCGGCCTGCACGAACAGACCCGGCAGCCCGATGTCGGCGATGGTCAGGCCTTGGTTCACCGGCCAGTCGGGGATGGCTTCGTCGACGCCCCACAGCCCTCCTATCGCCGCGTTCACCGTCGGATTGTCGGGGTAGGCGCCGGAACTGTCGGCCACCACCGCCACCCTGGCTTCGGGGAAGCGATCCGAGACCAGGCCGCCGAACAGCGGGGCGGCGGCCGACCCGGCGCTGGACCCGGACACCACCACCTCGGCCGGGTCGCCGAATCGGTTCGCCATCTCGTCGAAGGCTTTGGAGGCGTTGATGAACCCGGTGTGGCTTACCGTCAAGTCCCTGCCGTAGGTCGTTGCCGTCGTGCCCAGGTGCAAGTCGCCGGTGCAGTAGGTGACTACGACGAAAGAGTGGCCGGCCACAGGATTGGCCGGATTGTCCAAGTCGAAGATTCCGCCGGAGCCCGGGGACTCAGCGCTGGCGTCGGCGGCGGCGGAGTAGATCAAGCCGTCGAACGAGCACGTCTCAACGCTGAAGCAGGCCCCGCCGGCCATCAGGTGGAACACCACCCGTCGGGGGTCGGCCTCGCGGACCCAGAAGCTGTACGGGCTGCCGTCGGCGCAGACGCAGCCGTCGCCGGGGGTCACCCGCTCCCATAATCCCGGCGCCGAGGTGGGGGGCGGGTCGGTGTCGGCCGCCGCCGGTTCTGTCGTCTCGGCGGCGGTCGGGTCGGTCTCGGCCACCGCGCCCGTCGTCTCAGCGGCAGGCGAGTCGATCTCGGCCGCGTCCTCGACAATCGGGTCGGTCTCGGCCGCGTCCTCGGTGGCCGGTGCTGGCTTTGTCGTCTCGGTGGTCGACGGGTCGGTCTCGGCCGCCGCCTCGGCGGTGGGTAGCGAGGTTGTGGCCGTCTGCCGAGTTGTGGTTGGCGCTGGGGCCGCAGTCGATGGTGCCGCCTCGGCCGCGGCGGCCTCCGGTTCAACGCCGTCCGGCCCGCTGCCGCACGCCGCGGCCACGAGCATCCCGGCGATCAACGCGCCCCGAGCCGCGCCGGCCCGCGGCCAGGCTCGACTCACGCCCGGGCCTTTACCCGTTCGCGCTGTAGGCCAGCGGTTGACGATGCGGTGTCGTCGGAGACGGCTCACGCCCGGGTCCCTACCCGTTCGCATCGTTAGTAGCGTGCAATCTCGTGCCGATCGAGATCGACTCCGTACACGACCGGGTCCGGGCGGCGCTGGCCCGGCTCGATCAGCGCTACACGCCGGCCCGAAAGCGCGTCGTCGCATTGCTGGCCGCCGCGGCCCGGCCGGTGACCCTCCCTGAGCTTTTGGCCATGGACCCGGGCCTGGTTCAGAGTTCGGTCTACCGGAACCTCGACGTGCTCGGCCGAGCCGGGGCCGTGCATCGGATCACCCTGGGGTCGGACCGGACCCGGTTCGAGCTGTCCGAGCGGCTGGTAGGTCATCACCATCACCTGGTCTGCGACGATTGCGGCGCGGTGGCCGACTTCCGCCTCGACGAGAGCTGCGAGCAGTTCATCGACGAGATCCTCGAGCGGGCCGGCGCCGAGGCCGGGTTCGCGGCCCGCCATCACGAACTCGACCTGCACGGCCTCTGCGCGGCCTGCGCCGGCTCGTAGCACCTGAACTGCACTGCGGAGGGAGGGGGATTCGAACCCCCGGGACCCGTGAGGGCCCAACGGTTTTCAAGACCGTCGCAATCGTCCGCTCTGCCATCCCTCCGACGAGAATGATAAGGGCACTGGGACCCTATGAGATGATGCGACTCCGCAGGCTCTCCACCCAGGCTTCGGCTTCGACGACCCGGGCCCGGTCGGCGATCTGCTCCTGGTCGCTGCCGTAGGCCGACGGGTAGGAGCCGAGGAACTTCACCCTGGCCGTCTTCATCATCAGGTTGCGCAGCGCGTCGGCCACCAGCTCGTCGGCCACATGGCCCTCGCAGTCCACCAGGAAGCAGTAGTGGCCCAGCCCCGCCTTGGTCGGGCGGCTCTGCAGGCTGGTGAGGTTGATGGCCCGGGCCGCGAACTCCTGGAGGATGCCGATGAGCGAGCCGGGCGCGTCGGTGCGCTGGTAGATGAGCATGCTCGTCTTGTCGTGCCCCGAGGGCGGGGTGATGCCGTCCGACCCGACCAGCACGAACCGGGTCTGGTTCTTGGGCCGGTCTTCGATCCCGGCCGCCAACACTTCAAGCCCGTACACCTCGGCCGAGCGCCGGGTGGCGATCACCGCCGTGGCGGCGTCGTCTCCTTCGGCCAGCTCGCGGGCCGCGTCGGCGGTGGAGTTGGCCGCCCGGAAGGGGACGCCGGGAAGGTGCTCGTTGAGGTAGCTCCGACACTGGGCGTAGGCCACCGGATAGGAGCTGATGCGCTCTACCTGATCGAGGCGCCCCCCCGGCCTCACCAGCAGATTGAGATTGACGCCCATGACGATTTCCCGCTGGATGAGCAGGTCGGTGTCGAAGGCCAAAGCGTCGATGGTGGCGGTGACCGATCCCTCGATCATGTTCTCGATGGCCACCAGGCCGAGATCGACCTCCCCCCCGGCGACCGCCCCCAGCACCTCGGCTATGGAGCCGAGAGGCCGATGCCGCATGCGGCCCAGGTCGGGCTGGGAGTGGACCGCCTGCTCGGTGAAGGTGCCCGGCGGGCCCAGATAGCCGATGGTCCGAAGGGGCGGGTCGGCCGCCGCAGGTGTGGCGCCGGAGGCCGGCCGCCCGGCCGCAGAGGACATGGGGCCATGATACGAGCCCGACGGGGGGCCGTTAGGGTGGCCGCCATGCCCGTGCCGCGCCCCGGCGAGCCCGGACGAGGGAATGACGCCGACTCCGGCCGGCTCTACTTCCGCCAGTGGCTGTCGGGGCGCGACTTCGCGGGCGAAGACGAGCTGGCCCGCCAGATGGTGAACTTCGCCTACGCCATCGGCGACCGCGCCGCTGGCCAGGCGGTGCTGGTGGACCCGGCCTACGCGGTGGACGGCCTGCTCGACCGGCTCGAAGCCGACGGCATGGCCTGCGTCGGGGTGCTGGCCACCCACTACCACCCCGATCACGTGGGCGGATCGATGATGGGGTTCGACATCGAGGGGGTGAGCAGGCTGCTGGAGCGGGTGTCGGCGCCCGTCCACGTCCAAGCCGACGAACTGGAGCACGTCGCCGCCGTAACTGGCGTCGGCGCCGACCACCTGGTGGCCCACTCGTCGGGCGACGTGGTGGCGGTGGGGGCCGTCGACATCGAGCTGATCCACACTCCGGGCCACACCCCCGGCAGCCAGTGCTTCTTGGTCGACGACCGGCTGGTGGCCGGCGACACCCTCTTCCTGGACGGGTGCGGCCGCATGGACCTGCCCGGCTCGGACCCCGAGCAGATGTATGAGAGCCTGACCGGCCGCCTGGCCCGGGTGCCCGACCGGGCCGTGTTGTATCCGGGGCATCGTTACTCGCTGGAGTCGTCGGCCACCATGGGCGTCACCAGAGAGCGCAACGCGGTGTTCCGACCCGCCGGCCGGGAGCAGTGGCTGGCCGCCTTCGCAAGCTGAGGGGATCGGGGCCGAGGCTGGCTCCAACGCCCGCGCCGACATCGGGGGCCCGCTTCTCGGGTCTGGACGGGCTGAGGGCGGTGGCGGCGCTGGCCGTCTTCTTCCACCACGTCGGGTTCTGGTCCTCGGCCACCTTCGACTCCTCCCTCGGCGGCTACCTGGCCCGGTTGGACATCGGGGTTCCGGTGTTCTTCATGCTCTCGGGCTTCTTGATGTTCAGGCCCGTCGCCGCCTCGGTGATCGACGGCGCCCCCCTGCGACCGGCCCTCGAGCACCTGTGGCGGCGGGCGCTGCGGATCTACCCCGCCTTCTGGGCGGCGCTGGCCGCCATCGTCCTGCTCACCTCCGAGGCCTTCGGTTCCGTCGGCGGCGCGGTCAGCACCGCCTTGTTGGTTCACATCCACGTCCCCAACCACGTCATCGGCCCCATGCCCCAGGCCTGGAGCCTGGCCACCGAGATCGCCTTCTACGCCTCGCTGCCGATCCTGGCCCGCACGGCCCGGCCCCTGCTGGCGGGCCGCAGCCGCTCCGGCCGGACGGCCGGCCTGGCCGCCGCCGTTGCCGGGCTGTATCTGATCAGCCTCTTCTTCCGCCTCTTCGCCTACGGGCTCGGCAGCGACTGGACTCCGGCGCTGGTGCTGTGGCTGCCGTCCATGGCCGACTACTTCGCCATCGGCATGGCCTTGGCCGTCGCCCATGTCGGGCTGGTGCCGGGCGAAGCCGCCCGGGACCGGCTGGAGCGCTGGGCCGGCCCGGCCGGGTGGTGGTGGCTGGCCGGGGCGGCCCTTTTCGTTCTGGTCTCCCAGGGCCTGGGCTTGGCCCGGGGGGTGGCCCACGCCGCTTGGCCCCGGGAGATGGCGCGCCAGTTCCTCTACGGCGCCATCGGGTTCACGCTGCTGTTCCCGCTCGTCTTCGGCGGCGGGACCCGCAGCCTGCTCCGGCGGTGGGTCTCGGGCCGGACCATGAGCTGGCTGGGCGCCGTCTCCTATTCGTTCTACCTGTGGCACATGGTCTTCATCGTCCATCACTGGCGGCCGATGGAGCGGGTGGCGGAGGGGATCTGGGACGCCACCGTGCGGACCGGCTGGTTCGACGCGCTGTTCGGCTGGACCGGGACGATGGGCTTTCTGAACAGCCGGTTCGGCGTGCTGGCCGTCACCGCGGCCGTCCCCACCCTGGCCGTGGCCGCGGTGAGCCACCGCTTGGTGGAGCGTCCGGCGGTGGCGCTGAGCCGTCGGCTGCGGCGCCCGGTCGCCGACCCCACGCCCGCCGAGTCGGCCGTTTCCCGGCTGGCCGGGGCCTGGCTGGCCGCCTCCTTCCGGGTCCGGCTGGCGGTGATCGCGGTGGGAGCGCTGGCCGTGCGGCTCGCCTACGTGCTGATCGCCAAGAGAAACCAGACCCTCGAGCCCGGCGAGATCTTCCCCGGCGATCAGCTCTACTACTCGCTGGCCGGCGATGCCCTGGCCGACGGCCGGGGGTTCGTGGTTCCCTGGCACCGCACCTTGATCGCCGAGGGCCTGGCCCCGGCCGGCTCGGCCGCGGCCCACGCCGCCGACCATCCGCCCCTGACCGCGCTGGTCGCCGCGCTGGCCGGCCTGCTGCCGGGCGAGCCGGGCAGCCACGTGCTCGGCCAGCGCCTGACCATGACCGTGATCGGGGCCGGGGCCGTGGTGGTGATCGGGCTGCTGGCCCGATCGGTGGCGGGCCCGGCCGCCGGCCTGATCGCCGCGGCGCTGGCCGCGGTCCACGCCGGGTTCTGGATCAACGACGGCCTGGTCATGTCCGAGACGCTGGTCACCCTGGCCTCCGCCGGGGCGCTGTGGGCCGCGGTCCGCTGCCGCCGGGCCCCGTCGGCCGCCCGGGCCGCCGAGCTGGGCGCCTGGATCGGGGTCGCGACCCTGGCCCGATCCGAGGCCTTGCTGCTGGCGCCGCTGGTGGCCGTTCCGGTGGCGCTGGCCGGGAGCGCCGACTGGCGGGCCCGAACGGCCCGGGCGGCGGCGACGCTGGCCGCCACCGCGGCGGTGCTGGCCCCCTGGGTAATACCCAACCTGGTACGCTTCGCCGAACCGGTGTGGCTGTCCACCAACGACGGGATCACGCTGGCCGGGGCCAACAACCCCCGCACCTACCACGGCGGCGCCATCGGATTCTGGACATTGGAAGACGTGGAGGGCGCCTTTGAGACAAGCGACCTGGACCAGAGTCAGATCTCGTCGAGATACCGCGCTGCCGCCGTCGACTACGCCGTGGAGAACGCCGACCGCTGGCCCGCGGTGGCCGCGGCCCGGATCGGCCGGGCGTGGAGCCTCTACCGGCCATTGCAGATGCTGGACTGGAATCAGGGCGAGGGCCGGGAGCTGTGGGCGTCGATGCTGGCGCTGGGGGGATTCGCGGCGCTGGTCCCGGCGGCCGCCTGGGGCTGGGTGAAGCTGCGCCGCCGCCGAGCCGTGCTCTGGCCTCTGACGGCCGCCTTCGTGCAGGTGACCGCGGTGGCCGCCCTGTTCTACGGCCTGCCCCGGTTTCGGGTCTCAGCCGAGGTGGCGCTGGCGGTGCTGGCCGCGGCCGCCCTGGCCCGGATGCGCCGAACGTGAATTAACGTGTTCGTCTCGCTCGCGCGCCGCGGCACGGACACCTGAGACTAGTATGAGCTGATGCCATTACGAACACATATCATAGTTGCGACCGTTATAATCCTCACGGTCCTGTTCATATACCGCCTAGTATCCCATCAGGCCCTTAAGTCAAAGTACGCCTTGCTTTGGTCGGTAGTGGCTGCTGGTCTGTTGCCACTGGCCGCGGTTCCCGACCTTCTTCTGCCTGTCTCCGATCTGTTCGGTATCCACTACCCGCCAGCCACTATCCTGTTTGTTGCCACAGCGTTCCTGTTTGCTACCACGGTCCATCTCTCCTACGAGTTGTCCCGCAACGAACAGCGACTGCAACTGATGGCTCAAGAGATCGCCCTGCTCCGAAACCGCTTGGAGCAGTCTGGAGCCCTTGACGACGGTTAAGGGCGATTCGGTATCTCTGGGGGGTGAAAGATGGCGGAGTCGGCGTGCCGGACGGCGATGTCGGCCATGGTGAGCTTAGATCCGCTTACCAGATAGCGCACTCGTCGCCGCATACGTCTCCGTCCCCACCACATCATCCGGTTGCCTATCCGGCCGACAGTGGGCTTGGGATGCCGAGGCTCGTCGGGGTCAAAGTCATAGGGATGGGTATAAAGCCACATGGCTGAATGATCGTGCAAGCGGCGAAGCGACCATTTGACAAGAGGGCCCGGGGAGACACGCAAATAAAGACCACCCAATGTTGGTACTGCAAGAGCACCGATACGGGCCATCGGAAAGGGCAGTTCTATTAGGCCACAGGGCCAGCGAAAGGGCTCGGTTGGCGCTCCGGGCCATCCGAAAAGCGGGTTGCGAGCTGGGAGAACGCTCGAAGAGTAGACGTAGCCCAGTTCAGCGAGAATCTCCGGTGCCCAGGCTGTGGACGGTATCAGCGAGAAGGTCGGCGCCCGGAATCCCAGCACCGGTTTGCCGATTAGCGAGGCCAGCGACTCGGTGGCCACTTTGGTGGCGTCTCGAAACTGCATTGGCCCCACCTCAGGCAGGTGTTGGTGGTCGGCGCCGTGCAGACCGACTTCATGGCCCCGCTCGACGATCAATCGGATTAGACTCAAGGCCTCGTCAAGCAGGTCGCCCAACACGAACACGGTGCCGGTGACCCCCCATTCATCGAGGTCGTCCAACAGCGCCTCGGTAATGGCGATGTAGCGACGATGAACAGCCCGATCTGGATCGTGGTCCTCCAAGTCGAGGGTGAAAGCAACGGGTGAATTCATCTGACTCTTGCGAACATCGGGCTTGGTCGTCCTAGCTGCGGTCATTGAACCCCCGAGGAAGTTGGCGGCCGTACGCCCTCGGTGCTTATCGGGCTGGGATCATCCTGGCTGCGATCATTGAACCAGCGCCAGCCGGTTTTATCGCCCAACCGATCGAGCAGGCTCCCCAGCGCGACCCCAGTCAGCACCACGATGGCCACATCGGCGCCGGACCGGTACCGGGTGATCCCGAAGGCGACCGCGGCCGTCAGGGCGGCCGCCACGATGAGAGCCGCTGGCGGCCACGGGGAAAGCCGACGACGCCACAGAACGACCGCGCCGCCGACCGCCAGCATCGACAGGGCCCAGTGGGACCACAGCCCGACCCGGACGTGGGACCCGATCCGACGCTCGAAGAACACGTCAAAATCGGCATTCTGGAAGGGGCGGAACAAGCCGAAGAGCCTGGCCGACCGAGCCGCCGCCACTACGGGCTGTCGGCTTAGATGGTCGCCTATATAGCGCCGTGCTCGGTCGAACTTGTCAGCGCTGACCGCCGACACGTCGCCCTCGACCCAAGGCTCGGACGCGCAGGCGGAGCTCCAGTAACCGATCAGAGGACCCGAGTACGTTGCGTCGCAGTTGGCCAGCTCCAGCACGAACCCGTGGCCTGCCGACAAAAACGTGGGCTTCTCGAAGACGATCAGATTGCGACCCACCCATGGGGCCAAGATGACCGCGGCCGCCACCGCAGCGCCGCCCGCCAGCCGGAGCCGACGCCTCGCGGCGACGGCTCGCAGTCGCCACAACAACGGCGCCAACAGCACAGGAAAAAGCAAGAACGACTCGGCGCGGGTCAGGGCGAGGGCGGCCAGAACGGCCGAGAGTCCAACCACCCGGCCAGCGCTGGGCTGGTCGATCACTCGATAGGACTGCCAGATGGTGACGGCGGCCAGTGGGACGTATAGCGACTCGGACAGGATCAGCCCGTCGTTCATCCACATGGCCGGGTAGACGGCGACCACCGCTCCGGCAACCGCTCCGGCTCGGCGCCCGGCCAGGCGGGCCACGGCCATCCCCACCGGCGCCACCGCCGTCGCGCTGATCAGCCCCGACGCCAACCGATGCCACAGCGGCGTGTTCGCCCCCAGCAGCGACCACGCCGCCAGGTACAGCGAGTAGAGGGGCGGGTGGACGGCCGCTGGATCTTCACGCCCCGCTAGCAGGGCGAACGGATTCAGAAAGCCCCGGCCCTCGGCTAGCAGGTTGGCTTGGGAGTGGTAATAGTAGTTGTCGGTGAACCCCAGGGGCAGGTCGCGGTAATACCTGACTGCCACCGCCCAGCGCAGCACCACGGCCAGAGCGAAAGCGGCGGCGATGCACCAGGCAAACCGGCCCCGGCGGAACATGGGCCGATGCTACGGCGGCCAGCGCCTCGGGCTCCGATTCCGGGCTGCTCGGGTGCGGTGGCTTCAGTAGGCGTCCGTGTCGAGCAGTTCGAAGGTGTCGAAGTCGATCTCGGCGTTGTCCACAGAGGGGTCCAGGGACCGGACGATCAGGTTCAGGGGGCTGGGCTGGAGTCGTCGGGGCAGCTTGATCCCTTGGACCGTCACGGCCGGGTTGAACCCGGCGTAAACGGCGAAGGCGCTGCGGTGCCATCGGGTGATGGATCGGATGGCCCTGGTGGCCGGCATCGGCCCGGGCCCCAAGGGAAACATTTTCAGCACTACTGTGATCGGGAGCTTTTTGTGGCTGATCCGGGTGGCAACGAGGGCCAGGTCGTCGCTGGTGTGGATCCAGTAGCGGGCGAAGGGGCAGGACAGCCGCCAGCGCAGCGCCTCTGCGGTCCAGTCGGTCGACCATGCGGCCACCGGGTGGCGGTCCACCGCGGCCGCGAGGTCGTCGAACTCGGCGGAGTCCAGCCAGCTCGCGCTCACCTCGACGTGGCTCAGGTCGCGCCGGCCGCGGCCGGCGGGCGGGATCACCCGGACCGGCAAGGGTCCGATCATTCGCCAGCCCAGGTACTTGATGAACGCCGGGGTGGACATCGCGTTGGCCACTGAGGCCACAAAGGCTCGGCCCGCGGCCCCGGCCTCGGCGTAGACCTCGAGCGCAAGACGAGTGAAGTGGCGGCGCCGCTGATGGCCGGATCGGGTTGCGGAATTCTGGGACAGCGCTCCTTCGCAGCGCCTGCCGCCGGGCCCGCGGAAACGCTGGGCCGCGATCACATAATGAGCCACCAGCAGGGGCCGGCCGCCGCCCGGGGTCTCGATGTAGTGGTAGCGCTCCCAGGCCGGGCCTGAGGGATTGTCCCGGTAGCACCAGCGCAGATAGACGGTGTCGTCGATCAGCCGGGGGTCGGGAGACTCGGCTCGCAGCAGATCGGTGGCGTCGGCGAGCACCGCGTCGTCGCCGGGCCCGGGGCCGCTGATGGTCCAGCCCTTGACCCCTTCGGTCGTTCGGGCGCCCCGTCGGCGCGGACCGCCGTCGGCGTTGTCGATATCGGCGGCATCCATGAGCTTTGTGATGGCTTCAGTAGGCGTCCGTGTCGAGCAGTTCGAAGGTGTCGAAGTCGATCTCGGCGTTGTCCACAGAGGGGTCCAGGGACCGGACGATCAGGTTCAGGGGGCTGGGCTGGAGTCGTCGGGGCGGCTTGATCCCCCGGACCGTCGCCGACGGGTTGATTCCGGCGTAGACGGCGAAGGCGCTGCGGTGCCATCGGGTTATGGATCGGATGGCGTTGGTGGCCGGCGTCGGTCCGGGTCCGGGCCCCAAGGGGAACGCTTTCAGCACTACTGTGATCGGGAGCTTTTTGTGGCTGGTCCGGGTGGTAACTAGGGCCAGGTCGTCGCTGGTGTGGATCCAGTAGCGGGCGAAGGGGCAGGACAGCCGCCAGCGCAGCGCCTCTGGGGTCCAGTCGGTCGACCATGCGGCCACCGGGTGGCGGTCCACCGCGGCCGCGAGATATTCGAACTCGGCGGAGTCCAGCCAGCTCGCGCTCACCTCGACGTGGCTGAGATCGCGCTGGCCTCGGCCGAGGGGCGGGATCACCCGGACCGGCAAGGGCCCGACCTGACGCCAGCCCAGATACTTGATGAACGCCGGGGTGGACAGCGCGTTGGCCACCCCGGCTGCGAAAACCCGGCCCGCGGCCCCGGCCTCGGCGTAGGCCTCGAACCCAAGACGAGTGAAGTGGCGGCTCCGCCGATGGCCGGATCGGGTTGCGGAATGCTGGGACAGCGCTCCTTCGCAGCGCCTGCCGCCGGGGCCGCGGAAACGCCGGGCTGCGATCACATAATGGGCCACCAGCAGGGGCCGGCCGCCGCCCGGGGTCTCGATGTAGTGGTATCGCTCCCAGGCTGGGCCTGAGGGATTGTCCCGATAGCACCAGCGCAGGAAGGCGGTGTCGTCGATCAGCCGGGGATTGGGAAGCTCGGCTCGCAGCAGATCGGTGGCGTCGGCGAGCACCGCGTCGTCGCCGGGCTCGGAACCGCTGATGGTCCAGCCCTCGACCCCCTCAGTCGTTCGGGTGCCTCGTCGGCGCGGACCGCCGTCGGCGTTGTCGATATCGGCGGCATCCATATCCAGACGGTGCGCGAGGAGGGACTTGAACCCTCACGTCCTTGCGGACACAGGAACCTGAATCCTGCGCGTCTGCCAAATTCCGCCACTCGCGCGTGGCACCGCCGGTTCCGGGCCGGAGGCTTGGTCGAGGCTAGCGCCTTCGCCGGCCGGATCACTCCGTCCGTCCTGCTGGGGGCCTCTGGTCGCGTTTGCGGCCTCTGTGGCCGCCGGTTCTGGGCCGTACCCTTGCTCAGGTGCGTCGGTGGCTTCAGTAGACGTCCGTGTCGAGCAGTTCGAAGGTGTCGAAGTCGATCTCGGCGTTGTCCACAGACGGGTCCAGGGACCGGACGATCAGGTTCAGGGGGCTGGGCTGGAGTCGTCGGGGCGGCTTGATCCCCCGGACCGTCGCCGACGGGTTGATTCCGGCGTAGACGGCGAAGGCGCTGCGGTGCCATCGGGTTATGGATCGGATGGCGTTGGTAGCCGGCGTCGGTCCGGGTCCGGGCCCCAAGGGGAACGCTTTCAGCACCACCGTGACTCGGCAGCCCTTGTGGCTGGTCCGGGTGGCGACTAGGGCCAGGTCGTCGCTGGTGTGGATCCAGTAGCGGGCGAAGGGGCAGGACAGCCGCCAGCGCAGCGCCTCTGGGGTCCAGTCGGTCGACCATGCGGCCACCGGGTGGCGGTCCACCGCGGCCGCGAGATATTCGAACTCGGCGGAGTCCAGCCAGCTCGCGCTCACCTCGACGTGGCTGAAGTCATGCCGGCCTCGGCCGAGGGGCGGGATCACCCTGACCGGCAAAGCCCCGATCATCCGCCAGCCCAGGTACTTGATGAACGGCGGGGTGGACATCGCGTTGGCCACCCCGACTGCAAAGACCCGGCCCGCAGCCCGGGCCTCGGCATCGATCTCTTGGCGGAGCCGGATGAAGTGACCGCTTCTCCGATAGCCGGATCGGGTGACGGAATTATAGGACAGCGCTCCTTCGCAATGCTTGCCGCCGGGGCCGCGGAAACGCCGAGCCGCGGTCACATGATGGGCCACTAGCAGGGGCTGGCCGCCCGGGGTCTTGATGTAGTGGTATCGCTCCCAGGCCGGACCCGAAGGGTTGTCCCGATAGGACCAGCGCAGATAGGCGGTGTCGTCGATCAGCCGGGGGCGGGGAGGCAGCAAATCGGTGGCGTCGGCGAGCACCGCGTCGTCGCCGGGCTCGGAACCGCTGATGGTCCAGCCCTCGACCCCTTCGGTCGTTCGGGCGCCCCGTCGGCGCGGATCGCCTTCGGCGTTGTCGATATCGGCGGTATCCATCAGTTCGGAGACTTGGGCGAGGCTAGTGCCTTCGCTGGCCGGATCACTCCGTCCGGTCCGCTGGGTAGCCTCTGGCCGTGTTCGCCGTCCCTGTGACTGCCGCGCCCCGGCCCCGGCCCTCGGTTTTGAGCCCTGGCTTCGCGGCCCGACCGTCGCTATGACCGCTTTCGGTTACGGGGCGGCCAGCGCCACTGGCCCGGTTCGCGACATCAACCAGGATCGCTGGCTGGCCGACGGCTCGCTGTTCGCCGTGGCCGACGGGCTGGGCGGCCATCAGGGCGGGGAGGTGGCGGCCGGCGTCGCCGTGGACGAACTGGCTCGCCACGATGAGCTGGACGACATCGACCAGTTGGTGGTCCTGATCCGGGCCGCGCACACCTCCATCCGGGCCGAGGCTCGGGCTGATCGGGCCCTGGCCGGAATGTGTACGACCCTGTGCGCCCTGGCCGACCTCGCCGAAGTTGGCGGAGAGCCGCGTCTCGGCGCGGTCAACGTGGGCGACTCCCGGCTCTACGCCCTGACCGGTGCCGAGCTGGACCAGCTCAGCGACGATCACAACGTGGTGGGGGAGCTGGTCCGGTCCGGCCAGCTCGACCGGGCCGCGGCCGCCATCCACCCCGACCGCAACCGGCTGACCCGGGTCTTGGGCTTCGAGCCCGAGGTGCTGGTGGACGCCTGGGAGCTGAGGGCCGTCCGGGGGACCCGGTTCCTGCTCTGCACCGACGGGCTGTTCAGCGAGATCACCGAGGCGGCCATCGCCGACGTGCTGCAAGATTGCGACGATCCCGCCGACGCGGCCCGAGCCTTGGTGGACGAGGCGGTCCGGGCTGGCGGTCGCGACAATGTGACTGCGGTGGTGGTCGACGTTCTAGACGGATCGGACCCGGACGGGTCCGGCGTGGTCATCACGGCCCGGCCGGGCCTCTGATTATCCTGACCCGCCCGGACGGGTGACCCCGTCGTTCAACAACGCGCCAATACGGCCCCGGTAAACTCGCTCGGAATGTCCGAACCGGGCCCGACCGTATTCAACGGCCGCTACGCGCTGTTGCGCCACTTGGCCCGCGGCGGCATGGCCGACGTCTACCTGGCCCGGGACGCGCTCTTGGACCGCCAAGTTGCGCTCAAAGTCCTGTTCCCCGAATACGCCGATGAGCCCAGTTTCGTGGAGCGCTTCCGCCGGGAGGCTCAGGCCGCGGCCAACCTGAACCACCCCAACATCGTCGGCGTCTACGACTGGGGTCAGGAACGGGGCACGTACTACTTGGTGATGGAGTACGTGGAGGGGCGCAGCATGGCCGACGTGCTGCGCTCGACCGGGCCGCTGCACCCCGACCGGGCCGCGGAGATCGGCGCCGACGTGGCCGACGCGCTGGGCACGGCGCACAAGGCGGGCCTCGTCCACCGCGACGTGAAGCTGGGCAACATCCTGGTGAACGACGACGGCGCGGTGAAGGTGGCCGACTTCGGGATAGCCACCGCCCTGGCCGCCACCGCCTCCGACAACCTGACCGGGGCCGGCTCGGTTCTGGGCACGGCCACCTACTTCTCTCCCGAGCAGGCCCAGGGCAAGACGCTGAGCGGCCAGTCCGACCTGTATTCGCTGGGGATCGTGCTCTACGAGATGGTCACTGGCCGGCCGCCGTTCGTGGCCGACAATCCGACGGCGGTGGCCTTGAAGCAGGTGCAGGAGCGACCGGTCCCGCCCAACCGCAACGGAGCCAACATCGCCGAGTCGCTCCAGGCCATCATCCTCAAGCTGCTGGCCAAGGACCCCTCTCTCCGCTACCCCACCGCCGCCGACTTGGCCGCCGACCTGCGGCGCTACCTGGCCGGGGCCCACCAGATCCCGAGCCGCAAACCGGCCGCTCCCGCCCCCCCGGCCGCCCCTGCTCCGCAGTCCCCGCCGCCCGCTCCTGCCTCCCCGCCCTCGCTCCAGCCGTCTGCTCCGCGCCCCTCGGCGCCGGCGGCGACTCCGGCTCCGGCGGCGCACCAGTCGCCGCCCGCGGCGCCGACCTTCGATCAGCCCGCGCCGCTGATGCCGGCGAGGTTCGATCCGCAGGCGGCGCACCGGTCTCCGCCCGCGGCGCCGACGTTCGATCAGCCCGCGCCCGCGCCCCCGCCGGCCGCCCCGTATCCGCCCGCCTACTACTACGGCGAGCCCTCCGGCGACGGCTGGAAGCGCACCGCGCTCATGCTGGTGCTGCTGACCGGGCTGGTGGCGGTGCTCGGCGCCCTCGTCGTCGCCTTCTATCGCAACCTCGACTTGGGGGGAGGCGACGACCCCGTCGTCGGACCCGACCCGACGACGGCGGCGACCATAGAGGTGCCGTCGCTGAACGGCCTGAGCCTCAACGACGCCGAGGACCGGGTTCGCGATCTGGGCCTGAGGGTCGAGGTGGACTACCGGGTGAACACCGCTATACCCGAGGACACGGTGTTCGACCAGTCCCCGCCGACCGGCCAGCGCGTCACCGAGAGCGACGCGGTGACCCTGGTGGTCAGCCGGGGAGAGACGCCCAAGGTCCCGCCGGTCCGGGGCCGGACCCAGGACCAAGCCAGCCAGCGGCTGATGGAAGCCGGTTATGTGGTCATACCCATAACCGCCCCCAATCAGGCCGAAGCCGGCACGGTCATCCTCCAAAACCCGTCCGCCGGCACCGAGCTGAGCGCCGGTGAAGCGGTGACGATCACCGTGTCCACCGGCCCGGGCCAGATCTTCGTGCCCGACGTCCGCAACGTGACCCAGTTGACCGCGTTCAACCAGTTGACCGAGGCCGGGTTCCGGGTCGGGGAGAAACGGGAGGCGAGCGAGACCGTCGCCGAGGGTCTGGTCATCGACACCGACCCGGTGGCCGGCACCCCTCTGGCCCCCAACAACGTGATCACGGTCATCATCTCCACCGGCCTGCCCACGCTGCAGATGCCCGACGTGCAGGGCCTGCTGTTCGACACCGGCAAGCTGAACCTGGAGCGCGAGGGCCTCACCATCGGGTCCGTCACCTTCCGGCCGGTGGAGGAGGGCTCCACCGACATAGGGCGGATCCTGGCTCAGGCCCCGGCCCCCGGCCAGCAGGTCCAACAGGGCGATCCGGTCGACGTGGTGGTGGGCGAGCCCCCGGAGACGGGCGATCCCGGCGTAGAGCCGGAGGTGACCACTCCGACCACCGAGCCGGCCGAAGCGCCCGAGACGCCCGAAACCACTGAGCCGCCCGAAGCGCCCGAGACGCCCGAGACCACCGAGCCGGCCGAGAACTGATCCCCGAGAACTGACCCCTCTGGGGCGAGCCGCCCCGGGTCCGGCGGGCCCCGGACCGTCAGCGGCAGCGGGCCAGGAAGGCGGCCAGCATCTCCATGCCGCTGGTGGTGAGCACCGACTCGGGGTGGAACTGCACCCCTTCCACTTCGCAGTCCCGGTGGCGGAGCCCCATCACCAGTCCGTCGTCGGTGGTGGCCGTGACCGTCAGCGTCTCCGGCAGCGACGACGGCTCGACCATCAGCGAGTGGTAGCGGGTGGCCTCGATCTCCTCGGGCAGCCCCTCGAACACGCCGATGTCGCGGTGGCGGATCAGCGACGTCTTGCCGTGCATGACCCGGGGGGCCCGGACGACCTCGGCGCCGAAGGCCTCGCCGATGCACTGCATCCCCAGGCACACGCCGAAGACGGGGACGGCGCCGGCCATCTCGGTCACCAGCTCGTTGCTGACCCCGGCGTCGCCGGGCCGGCCGGGGCCGGGGCTCACCAGGATCCCGTCGGGGCTCATGGCCCGGGCCTCGGCCACGGTCACCGCGTCGTGGCGGCGCACCACCGGCTCCGCGCCCAGCTCGCCCAGGTACTGGACCAGGATGTACACGAACGAGTCGTAGTTGTCGATGACTAAAACGGCCGGGCCCACCGCGGCCACGCTACCGGTCGGCGCCCGGCCATCAGCCAGCCCGGTGCATCGGGTGGTCGGACCGAACCGGGGCGGGGGCCGCCGTCCCGGCGTCGGCTACCGGGCGGCGTCGGCGGCGGTGATCGCCTCCAGCACGTGCATGGATATGTCGGCCACTTGCACCCCTTCATCGCCGACAGCCGCCTTCACGCCGTCGTCCATCATGATGTAGCAGAAGGGGCAGGCGGTGGCGACGCGGTCGGCGCCGGTGGCGATCAGCTCCCGGGCCCGGGCGTCGTTGACCTTGGCGCCCTCCTCCTCCATCCACATCCGGGCCCCGCCGGCGCCGCAGCACATCCCTTTGGTGCCGTTGCGGGGGGCCTCCACCACCTCGATCCCGCCGATGGCGCCGAGCACCCGCCGGGGGGCGAGATACACGTCGTTGTGGCGGCCCAGGTAGCAACTGTCGTGGTAGACGACCCGCTCGGCCAGCTCGGCGCCGGTCAAGTCGAGCCGGCCCCGGTCGATGAGCCATTCGAGGAACTGGCTGTGGTGGATCACCTCATAGCGCCCGCCGAGCTGGGGGTACTCGTTGGCCATGGTGTTGAAGCAGTGCGGGCACTGGGTGACGATCTTGCGCACCCCCAAGGCGTCGAGCGTTTCGATGTTCTGGGCGGCCAGCATCTGGAACAGGTACTCGTTGCCCGAGCGCCGGGCCGAGTCGCCGGTGCAGCCCTCGGCCGGGCCCAGGATGGCGAAGTCCACCCCGGCCCGCTGCATGAGCTGGGCCATGGCCCGGGCCACCTTGCGGTTCTTGTCGTCGAAGGACCCGGCGCAGCCCACCCAGTACAGATACTCGGCGTCGAATTCGTCGCCGGGCCCGATGACCCGCACCCCTTCCAGGTCGCTGGCCCATTCGGCCCGGTCGCTCTGGCCCATGCCCCACGGGTTGGACGAGTTCTCCATGCCCCGGAAGGCCTGGCCCAGCTCGGACGGGAAGTCGCTCTCCATCAGGGTGAGATAGCGGCGCATGTCCAGGATCTTGTCGAGGATCTCTATGTTCACCGGGCAGATGTCGTCGCAGGCGCGGCAGGAGGTGCAGGCCCACAGCTCCTCGGCGCTGATCCGCTCCAGCACCTGCTCGGCCGGGACGGACACCGCTCCGACGCCCAGGGGGGGCGAGACTTCGGGGTCGCCGGTGCCGGCCATGACCTCGCCCACCTTGAGCACGATCTCGCGGGGGTCTAGGGGCTTGCCGGTGGCATGGGCCGGGCACACCGAGCTGCACCGCCCGCACATGGTGCAGGCGTCGGTGTCTAGGAGCTGCTTCCAGGTGAAGTCCTCGACGACGGCCGCGCCGAAGGTCTCCAGCTCGGTGTCGCCCTCCACCAGGTTGGGCATGGGCCTCATGGCCCCCTTGGGGCGGTCCCGGTCCCGCCAGTACATGTTCAGCGGCGAGGTGAGCATGTGGCGCAGCATGGTGGTGGGCAGGATCACCAAGAAGGCCAGGAACGCCACCACGTGGGCCGTCCACCACCCCTGATGCCAGCCCGACAGCCCGTCGGCTCCCTCCACCAGCCCGGCCAGGGGGTAGCCGATGAAGCTCCACCGCTCGTAGTCGGGCATGCCCTCGGCCGCGATGCGGAACGCCTCGGCCCCGAAGCCGGTCACCCCGATGGCGCCGAGGGTCCCCAGGATGACGGCGTGCTCGGGCCGGGTCTTGGCCCGGATCCGGGGGGGCCGCCAGCTCCTGGGCCCGTACCGCCGCCCGACGGCCCAGCCGATCCCGATCAGGAACACGGCCCCGGCGGCGTCGCCCACCGCGGCGTAGGCCCGGTAGACGTCGCCGTGGAGGAACTTCAGGTCGTCGGGCAACTGGTGGTTGACCTCCAGGGTGGTGGTCACCCCGAGCAGGACCAGGAAGCTGAAGTAGATGAGCGAGTGCATGACCCCGGCGCCGGGCTCGCGCATCAGGGTGCGCATGTAGGCGCCGGCCCGGAAGTCGGCCAGCCGCCGCGAGGCGTTGGCCCCGGTCGTGCGCCGGTCGTCGGGCCGTCCCCGCTCCCAGTTCTTGACCCGGCGGGCGAACAGGGCGGCGCCGTAGACGATCAGGACGGGCACAACGGTGTAGAAGGCCGCCTTCAGGGGGCTGGGGACGTTCCCGAACACCGTCCGGGTGACCGGGCTGGCGTCGCCGAAGTCGGTGAGGCTGGGGGCGATGCCCGATGCGGCGGTGAAGACGGCCACCGCGATTCCCCCGCCCAGGACGAGCTGGTGGGGCTTCGGTCGGGTTCTCATCGGGGCCGAGGCTAGTCGTCTCCGGCGGGGCCGAGGGCCCGCTCCAGGGGCCCGATCGCTTCGAGGGGGGCCAGGTCCTGGCCGAGCCGGTAGCGCAGGGGGACGCCGGTGGGGAGGTCGAGGCCGGCGATCTCGTCGTCGCCGATGCCGTCGAGGTGCTTTATCAGGGCCCGGAGGCTGTTGCCGTGGGCCGACACCAGCACGGCCCGGCCGGCCCGCAGGTCGGGGACCACCTCGTCGTGCCAGTGGGGGAGAAGCCGGTCGCCCACGTCGGCCAGGGACTCGGTGCGGGGCACCAGTTCCGGGGCCAGCTCGGCGTAGGCCGGGTCGCCGGCCGGGTCCAGCGGGTGGCCGGCCCGGATGGGCGGGGGGGCGACCCGGTAGCTGCGGCGCCAGGTTCGAACCTGCTCGGCGCCGTGGCGGGCCGCGGTCTCGGCCTTGTCGAGCCCGGTCAGGTCGCCGTAGTGCCGCTCGTTGAGGCGCCAGCTCCTCCGCACCGGGATCCAGCTCCGGCCCGCCGCGGCCAGGGCGATCTCGGCCGTCTCGATGGCCCGCCGGAGCACCGAGGTGTGCGCCACCTCCGGGAGCAGGCCCGCCTCGGCCAGCAGCTCCCCCGCCCGGCGGGCCTCGTCCCGGCCGGCGGGGGCCAGCGGGCAGTCGTGCCAGCCGGTGAAGAGGTTCTTCTCGTTCCATTGGCTGCGGCCGTGCCGCAGCAGGATCAGCTCGTACACGGCCCACCACGGTAGAGGCCGGGCCGCCCGGAGAAGTTGACACAAAGATGCTCAACTTTTCGGTGTCGGAGGGAATAAGCGCCGATAGCGTGGGTGTTCACTGAGACAACTCAGACAGAACCCGGTCCGCAGGAGCGGCGCCATCGCCGGCCCGGCCGGGTCGATCAGAAATGAGAGGTGCCCGCGCACAATGGCCAAAGCCGTCGGTATCGACCTCGGTACCACCAACTCCGTCGTCTGCGTCCTCGAGGGGGGCGATCCGGTCGTCGTCCCCAACGCCGAGGGGTCCCGCACCACTCCTTCGGTCGTCGCCTTCGGCCGCGACGACGAGGTGCTGGTGGGGGAGGTGGCCAAGCGTCAGGCCATCACCAACCCGGATCGGACCATCCGGTCGGTCAAGCGCCGGATGGGCACGAGCTGGACCGTCGACATCGCCGACCGGTCCTACACCGCCCAGGAGATCTCGGCCCGGGTGCTGATGAAGCTCAAGCGGGACGCCGAGGAGTACTTGGGCGACACCGTCACCCAGGCGGTGGTGACGGTGCCGGCCTATTTCGACGACGCCCAGCGCACCGCCACCCAGGAGGCCGGCCAGATCGCCGGGCTCGACGTCTTGCGCATCATCAACGAGCCCACCGCGGCCGCGCTGGCCTACGGCCTGGACAAGGAGACCTCCGACCAGACCATCCTGGTGTTCGATCTGGGCGGCGGCACCTTCGACGTCTCGGTGCTGGAGCTGGGCGAGGGCGTGTTCGAGGTCAAGTCCACCTCCGGCGACACCAACCTGGGCGGCGACGACTGGGACGAGGCGGTCATCGAATGGCTGGTGGGCTCGTTCAAGGGAGACCACGGCGTCGACCTGTCCAAGGACCCGATGGCCATGCAGCGGCTCAAGGAGGCGGCCGAGAAGGCCAAGATCGAGCTGTCCCAGACCCAGTCCACCCAGGTCAACCTTCCCTTCATCACCGCCACCGACCAGGGTCCGTTGCATCTCGACTACAGCCTGAGCCGGGCCAAGTTCCAGGAGCTGACCGCGGCCCTGCTGGAGAGGTGCAAGGGGCCGTTCGAGCAGGCCGTGTCCGACGCCGGCTTGAGCAAGGGCGACGTCGACCACGTGGTGCTGGTGGGCGGGTCCACCCGCATGCCGGCCGTGGCCGAGCTGGTGACCGAGATGACCGGCCGGGAGCCGAACAAGACGGTCAACCCCGACGAGGTGGTGGCCATCGGCGCCTCGATTCAGGCCGGGGTGCTCAAGGGCGAGGTCAAAGACGTCCTGCTGTTGGACGTCACCCCCCTGTCGCTGGGCATCGAGACCAAGGGCGGGGTGATGACCACCCTCATCGAGCGCAACACCACCATCCCCACCCGCAAGAGCGAGACCTTCACCACCGCCGAGGACGGCCAGCCCTCGGTGGAGATCCACGTGCTGCAGGGCGAGCGGGAGATGGCGGCCTACAACAAGACCCTGGGCAAGTTCCAGCTCGTGGACCTGCCGCCCGCCCCCCGGGGCATGCCCCAGATCGAGGTCACCTTCGACATCGACGCCAACGGCATCGTCCATGTGAGCGCCAAGGACCAGGCCACCGGCAAGGAGCAGTCGATGACCATCACCGGCCAGTCGTCGCTCGACTCCAACACCATCGACCAGATGATCAAAGACGCCGAGGCCCACGCGGCCGAAGACCGCCAGCGCCGGGAGGAGGCCGAGGTCCGCAACACGGCCGACACGCTGGTGTACCAGACCGAGAAGCTGCTCAAGGATCAGGCCGACTCCGTCTCCGAGGAGGACAAGGCCAACATCACCGCCAAGATCGCCGACGTCCGCAAGGCACTGGACGGCGCCGATGTCGAGGCGATCAAGACGGCCACCGAGGCGCTGATGGCGGCCAGCCAGGAACTGGGGCAGAAGATGTACGAGTCGGCGGCGGCCGCCGACCGGGCGGGCTCGGAGCCCGCTGATGCTTCGGCGCCTTCCGACGACGAGGTGGTCGAGGCCGAGATCGTCGAGGACGACAGCGAGTCGGCGTGAGCGGGCCCGAGACCGCCGAGGACGAGCCGAGCGCGGCCGAGCCGGAGGCTGAGCCGGCCGACCGGGCGGGTTCGGCCGAGCTGACCGAGCCCGCCGCCGACGAGCCGGAGTCGGAGACCGGCGATGAGGGCGAGCCGGTCGTCGCCGAGATCGAGTCCGAGCCGGATGCCGCCAGAGGGGAGCCCGAGGCGGGCGAGCAGGCCGCCGCCGACGAGTCGGTGCCTGAGGCGGCCGAGCCGATCTCGGTCGAGGCCGAGCGCGACGCCTACCTGGCCGATCTTCAGCGGGTCACGGCCGAGTTCGCCAACTTCCGGCGCCAGACGATCAGGCGCAACACCGAGCTCGTCGCCCAGGCCGCGGCCCGGCTGGCCGAGGCGCTGCTGCCCGTCCTCGACGCCTGCGAGGCGGCCGAGCGCCAGGGAGTGGAGGGCATGGAGCCGGTCCGATCCCAGCTCGTCGGCGTGCTGGCGGCCGAGGGCCTCGAGGTGCTCGACGGGACCGATGAGCCCTTCGATCCCACCCGCCATGAGGCGGTGATGACCGCCGAGCCCGACGAGGACCTTTCCGCCGGCCCGGCCGAGCCGGTGGTGGTGGAGATTCTGCGCACCGGCTACGCCTGGAAGGGCCGGGTGCTGCGGCCCGCGATGGTGAAGGTGACCGGCGGCGGCGCGGGGGGCTGACGGTGGAGCCGCAGCGGGAGTGGTTCGAGAAGGACTACTACAAGACCCTCGGCGTGCCGAGGGAGGCTGCCCCCAAGGACATCACCAAGGCCTACCGGAAGCTGGCCCGCCAGCTCCATCCCGACGCCAACCCCGGCGACGCCGCCGCCGAGGACCGGTTCAAGGAAGTCTCGGCCGCCTACGACGTGCTCGGCGACGCCGACAAGCGCAAGGCCTACGACGAGGTCCGCCGTCTTGGCCCCATGGCCGGCGGCTTCGGCGGCGGCCCCGGGGGCTTCAACGTCGGCTTCGGCACCGCCGGCGGAGATCTCGGGGACCTGCTCGGCGGCCTTTTCGGCGGACGGCGGGGCGGCGGGCACCGCTCCCGGCCCCGGGGCGGCGACGTCGAAGCCGACCTGCGCCTCGACTTCGCCGACGCGGTGGGGGGCGTCACCACCACCGTCGGATTCTTCGGCGACGCGGCCTGCGAACGCTGCCGCGGCCGCGGGTCCGAGCCGGGGTCGTCGCCCCGGCGGTGCCCGGCCTGCGACGGCCGTGGGGTGAGCGACGACAATCAGGGGCTCTTCTCGTTCAGCCGGCCCTGCGCGGCCTGCGGCGGCCGGGGCGCGGTGATCGACCAACCGTGCTCGGCCTGCGCCGGGTCCGGGGCCGAGCGCCGGCAGAGAGAGGTGAAGGTGCGCATCCCGGCCGGCGTCCACGACGGCCAGCGGATCAAGCTGAAGGGCCGGGGCGAGCCCGGCCCTCCGGGCGGCCGCCCCGGCGACCTGTACGTGCGGGTCCGCGTGGACCCCCACCCCCTCTTCGGCTTCGACGGCGGCGACCTCACCCTGGCCGTGCCCATCACCTTCGCCGAGGCCAGCCTCGGGACCGATGTGCGGGTGCCCACCCTGGACGGCTCGGTGGTCACCATCCGCATCCCGCCCGGCACCCGGACGGGGCGGGTGTTCAGAGTGCGGGGCCGTGGCGGGTCCGCCGCCGCCGACCTGCTGGTGACGGTCGAGGTGGCGGTGCCCGCTGAGCTGTCCGACGATCAGCGGGCCGCCATCGAGGCCCTGGCCGCGGCCAGCCCCGAGAATCCCCGCGCCCACCTGGGGGTGTGAAGACCATGAAGGACCGCCGACCGCTCGGGAGCGCGAACCGTGCCGGTTGATCGCGAGCGGTCGTTCGGAGCGGCAGCCGGAACAAGCCCGCCGAGCCGCTTAGAGGCGCGAGCCGTGCCGGTTGATCGCGAGCGGGCCGTGTACGTGATCTCAGTGGCGGCCGAGTTGGTCGGCGTCCACCCCCAGACGCTGAGGATCTACGAACGCCGGGGTTTGGTGGCACCGGCTCGGACCACCGGGGGCAGCCGCCGCTACAGCGACGCCGACATCGCCCTGCTCGCCCGGATACAGGAGCTGACCGATGAGGGCCTGAACCTGGCCGGGGTGCAGCGGGTCATCGCCCTGGAGAGGACGGTGGCCGAGTTGAAGGCCCGGCTAGAGGCGGAGCGAGAACCTCCGGGCTCGTCTATAGATTAGGCCCGCATGCACATCACCGTCATGGGCCACAGTTGTTTGTTCATCAGGACTCGAGCCGGGACCATTCTGGTGGATCCCTGGCTGTTCGGGTCTTGCTATTGGCGGTCGTGGTGGCATTACCCGCCTTCGGCCCTTCCCGACGAGGAGATGCTCAGGCCTGACTTCATTTACCTCACCCACCATCACTTCGATCATTTCCACTACCCTTCCCTGCGTCGGATCGACCGGTCGGCCCGGGTATTCATCCCCAAGTTCGGGGTTGACAAGATGGCCGGCGAGGTCTCCGGGCTCGGATTCGATTCACCCCGGGAACTCTCTCACGGTCAGGTGATTCACTTGGGCTCGGGCGTTCGGATCGGGTCGTTCCAGCACAGCATTGACGACAGCGCCTTCGTTGTCGCTGACGGCGACGACGTGGTGGTCGACCTCAACGACACCAAGACTCGGGATTGGTTCTCTAAAAAGATCATCAAGAGTTTCGGACCCCCAACCCTTGTCTGCAAGAGCCATTCCTTCGCCCAGTCCTATCCGATTCAGTACGCCGCCGCCGACCCGGTTGACCTGTCGTTGGTGGACCGCGACACTTACCTTGAGGACTTTCGGTCGGCAATGGAGACTCTCCGACCCCGTTACGCCATCCCTTTTGGATCTATGGCCGGGTACCTGCACCCTGAGAGCCGCCCGGTGAACCGCCATGTGGTGACGCCACCCGAAGTGGTGGCAGCCATCGCCGAGCGAGGCGGGCTCGCCGACAGCGCTGTAGTGGCTATGGCGCCGGGTGACTCATGGTCCTCCGAGGCGGGCTTTGATCTCGAAGAAAAAGACTGGTACGCCGATCGGGATGCTCATCTAGAAGAACTGGCGGCGGCAAAGGCGCCCGTTATCGAGGCCCAATCCGACTACGAGCAGGGGGTCAAGCTCGAGTGGTCCGCCTTCAGGGACTACTTCGGAAGCTTTGTCACCCAGTGCCCGCGGTTGGTCTCACGGCGTCTTGTGCCTGAGCGGATCATCTTCCGAGTTCCCTCGGATTCGGCTTCGCCGTACTGGTGGGTGTCGTTTCGGGACCGAGCCGTGGGTCGCTCTGACCAACCGCCGAGCGACCGGGCCGGAGTGATATCGGCGCCTGAAGCTATTCTGGCCGACGCCATTGAGAAGCGGATCGCCCACATGGTTTTCATCTCGATGCGGATCCGCATCGAGCTAACACCGGGCGGGGTTCGCAGCGACTTGGCCTTCTGGGGACTGCTCCAGATCTGGGAGCTCGGGTACTTGCCGATGCGCCGCTGCGCCTTCCGGCTGCGATTCTGGGTGGTGGCTGCTCGGCGGTGGAGAGAATGGCTCGACGTCCTGCGGGCCTGGCTCAGCCGTGATCCGGTCGGCGCCCTAGCCGAAGAGTTCTCCGCCCGCCGGGTTCGCCGCCCGTGAGCCTCGACCCGGACCGCTGGACCACCAAGACGGCCGAGGTTTTCTCCGCGGCCGCCGAGGCGGCCCGCGCGGCGTCGAATCCCGAAGTCACCCCCGACCACCTGCTGGCCGCCCTGCTGGGCCAGCCCGAGAGCGTCGTGGGGCCGGTGCTGCATCGGGCCGGGGCGGACCCGGGCTCGCTTTTGGACCGAACCCGACGAGAGCTGGCCAAGCTGCCCCGGTCCTACGGCTCCGACGCCTCAGTGTCACGCGAGCTGCGGGAGGTGCTGGAGCAGGCCGACCGCCGCCGGGCCGAGCTGGGCGACGACTACCTGTCCACCGAGCATCTGCTGCTGGCCCTGTCCGGGCCACTCGACCTAGACCCCGATCGGCTTCAGCAGGCCCTGCGCGACGTCCGGGGCGACCAGCGGGTCACCACCCGGGACCCCGAGAACCGCTACCAGGCCCTGGAGCGGTTCGGCCGGGACCTCACCGCCGAGGCCCGGGCCAACCGGCTCGACCCGGTGATCGGCCGGGACGACGAGATCCGGCGGGTGATCCGGGTGCTGGCCCGGCGGACCAAGAACAACCCGGTGCTCATCGGCGAGCCCGGGGTGGGCAAGACGGCCATCGTCGAGGGGCTGGCCCAGCGCATCGTCGAGGGTGACGTCCCCGACAGCCTGGCCGGCAAGCGCCTCGTCGCCCTGGACCTCACCGCCATGGTGGCCGGGGCCAAGTACCGGGGCGAGTTCGAGGAGAGGCTGCAGGCCGTCCTGGCCGAGATAACCGGCTCCGACGGCGAGATCATCACCTTCGTCGACGAGCTGCACCTGGTGGTGGGTGCGGGCGGCGGCGCCGAGGGGGCCATGGACGCCGGCAACATCCTCAAGCCGATGCTGGCCCGGGGCCAGCTCCGGATGATGGGGGCCACCACCCTCGACGAGTACCGCAAGCGGCTGGAGAAGGACCCGGCCCTGGAGCGGCGGTTCCAGCCGGTGCTGGTGGACCCGCCGTCGGTCGACGCCGCCATCGCCATCCTGCGGGGCCTGCGGGAGCGCTACGAGATCCACCACGGAGTCCGGATCAAGGACTCGGCCCTCATCGCCGCGGCCGTCCTGTCGGACCGGTATCTGACCGGGCGCTTCCTGCCCGACAAGGCCATCGACCTCATCGACGAGTCGGCCAGCTCGCTGCGGATCGAGATCGACTCCGTTCCCACCGAGATCGACGTGGTCGAGCGCCGCCTGCGCCAGCTCGAGATCGAGCGGGTGGCGCTGGCCAAGGAGAGCGACGAGGCCTCCCGGCAGCGGCTGGACGACCTGGAGCGCGAGATCGCCGACCTGACCGAGGACCTGGACGCCCTCACCGCCCGCTGGCGGTCCGAGAAGGAGGCCATCGCCGCCATCCGGACCCTCAAATCCGAGCTGGAGCAGCGCCGGGCCGAGCTGGACCGGGAGGCGGACCTGGAGCGGGCGGCCGAGATCCGCTACGGCATCGTCCCCGATCTCCAGAAGCGGGTGGACGGGGCCACCGAGCGGCTGGCCGCCCTCCAGGAGGACTCGTCCATGCTCAAAGAGGAGGTCGACGACTCCGACGTGGCCGCGGTGGTGAGCCGCTGGACCGGCATACCGGTGACCCGGCTGATGGAGGGGGAGATGGAGAAGCTGGTCCGCCTCGAGGACCATCTCCACCGGCGGGTCGTCGGCCAGGCCGAGGCGGTCAGCGTGGTGGCCAACGCCATCCGCCGCAGCCGGACCGGTCTCAGCGACCCCAACCGGCCCATCGGCAGCTTCCTGTTCCTGGGCCCCACCGGGGTGGGGAAGACCGAGCTGGCCCGGGCGCTGGCCGAGGTCCTGTTCGACGACGAGCGGGCCATGGTGCGCATCGACATGTCCGAGTACATGGAGAAGCACTCGACCTCGAGGCTGGTCGGCGCCCCGCCGGGATATGTGGGCTACGAGGAGGGGGGCCAGCTCACCGAGCAGGTCCGCCGCAAGCCCTACTCGGTGGTGCTGCTCGACGAAGTGGAGAAGGCCCACTCCGACGTGCTCAACGTGCTGCTGCAGTTGCTTGACGACGGCCGCCTCACCGACGGGCAGGGGCGCACGGTGGACTTCGCCAACGCCGTGCTGATCATGACCTCCAACCTGCCCGGCGACCCGGCCGAGACCTTCCGGCCCGAGCTGATCAACCGCATCGACGACATCGTCCGCTTCGACGCCCTGACCCCCGAGGACCTGCGGGCCATAGTCGACCTCGGCTTGGCCGGCCTTTCGGCCCGGCTGGCCGACCGCCGGCTGACGCTGACCGTGACCGAGGAGGCCAAGCGGCTGCTAGCCCGTCAGGGCTACGACCCGGCCTTCGGTGCCCGCCCCCTGCGTCGGCTGATCCAGCGGGCGGTGGGGGACCGGCTGGCCATGGCCCTGCTCGAGGGCCGCTACGCCGACGGCGACGAGATCACCGTCGACGCCGCCGGGCCGGGATCGCCCGAGGCGCTGGTCCTCCGCTGACGCCTTCGCCGGGCCGTTGTCGGCTCTGCGCTGACGCGTCTGCGGCCCGCGCCGGTCGCATCTGGCCCCCGCGCCGGGCCATTGCCGCCGGAGGCCGGGATCGGCCGGCGGCTAGTTACCATTGAGCCCGTTCCGTACTCCCCTCAGAGGAGAGCACCGTGCCCGCGACCGTCGTCGTCGGCACCCAGTGGGGTGACGAGGGCAAGGGGAAGCTCACCGACCTCATAGCCTCGGAGATGGACATGGTGGTCCGCTACCAGGGCGGCCACAACGCCGGGCACACCTTGGTGGTCGGCGGCCAGACCTTCGCCCTCCAACTCGTCCCCAGCGGGGTGCTCCACCCCGATGTGACCCCGGTGATCGGCAACGGCACGGTGATCGACCCCCGGGTGCTGGTCGACGAGATGGACGCCCTCGCCGCCCGGGGCGTCGACTGCGGGGCCCTGAGAGTGTCGGGCAACGCCCATCTGGTCATGCCCTACCACTCCGAGCTCGATGCCCTCCACGAGCGCCACCTCGGAGACGACAAGCTGGGCACGACCGGCCGGGGCATCGGCCCCGCCTACGCCGACCGGGCCATGCGCACCGGCCTGCGGGTGCAGGATCTGCTGGACCCCGACGGCTTCCGGGCCCGGCTCGAACGCGCTCTGGGCCGCGCCAACCGCCTCCTGGTCGGGGTGTTCGACCGCCCGGCCATGAGCGCCTCCGACATCGCCGAGGAGTACCTCGGCCGCTGCGCCCCCCGGATCGCCCCCCACGTGGCCGACACGGTGAGCCTCGTCCACGACGCCTTGGAGGATGGCCGCCGGGTGCTGCTGGAGGGGGCCCAGGCCACGTTCTTGGACCTCGACCACGGCACCTATCCCTTCGTCACCTCGTCCAACCCCACCGCCGGCGGGGCCTGCGTCGGCGCCGGCCTCGGCCCCGGCCACATCGACCGGGTCGTCGGCGTGGTCAAGGCCTACACCACCCGGGTCGGCGCCGGCCCCTTCGTCACCGAGCTCGCCGACTCCACCGGGGACCACTTGGTGGACGCCGGCCGCGAGTACGGGACCAACACCGGCCGCCGCCGCCGGACGGGCTGGCTCGACCTGGTGATGCTGCGCCAAGCCGTCCGGCTGAACTCGATCACCGAGCTGGCCCTCACCAAGCTCGACGTGCTCGACGGCCTCGCTCGGCTGAAGGTCTGCGTCGCCTACCGGCACGGCGCCGACCGCTTTCGCTGCACGCCCTACCGCCAGTCCGTGCTCTGGGAGGCCTCGCCCGTCTACGAGGAGCTGCCCGGCTGGCAGACCGACACGTCGGCCGCCGCCCGCGCCGGCGATCTGCCCGCCGCGGCCGCCGACTACATCTCGTTCATCGAGACCCAGATCGGATTGCCGGTGCGCTTGGTGGGGGTCGGCCCGGCCCGCCACCAGTTCCTGGACCGGGGAGAGCCGCGGCCGTGACCGAGTCTGAGCGCCCAGCGGGCCAGAGGACTGGGGCCGCAACCGAGCCGGCCCGGGGGCCGTGGAAGATGCGGCGGCCGTGGAAGGTGCGGCGGCCGTGACCGAGGCCATCGCCAACGTGTTGGCTGCCCGCTACGCCAGCCGGGCCATGGCCGCGGTGTGGTCGCCCGAGCGCCGGGTGGTGCTGGAGCGCAGGCTGTGGCTGGCCGTCCTGCGAGCCCAGCGCCGCCTCGGCCTCGACGTGCCCGACGGGGTGATCGAGGCCTACGAAGCGGTCGTCGACCGAGTGGACCTCTCCTCGATCCAGGCCCGGGAGGCGGTCACCCGCCATGACGTCAAAGCCCGCATCGAAGAGTTCTGCGCCCTGGCCGGCCACCAGCACATCCACCGGGGCATGACCTCCCGCGACCTGACCGAGAACGTCGAGCAACTCCAAGTGCGGGAGTCGCTGGAGCTGATCCGCGCCGGCCTCGCCGCGGTCATCGGCGGGCTGGCCGACCGGGCCGAACGCCACGCGTCGCAGGCGATGGTGGCCCGGACCCACAACGTGGCCGCCCAGGCCACCACCCTGGGCAAGCGGTTCGCCGACGCGGCCGAGGAGTCCATGCTCGGCTGTGAGCGGATCGACGAGCTGCTGGCCCGCTACCCCCTGCGGGGCGTCAAGGGGGCGGTCGGCACCCGGGTCGACCAACTCGACTGGGCCGCCGAAACGGCGGCGGACGAGCCCGAGCGCCCCGCCGAGGCCGGGGATGAAATCGGGCGAACCGCCGGGGCGGCCGCAGTCGACGAGCTGGAGCGGGAGGTGGCCGACTATCTGGGATTCGACCGGGTGCTGGACGCCTGCGGCCAGGTTTACCCCCGGTCCTTGGACTTGGACGTGGTGGCCGCTTTGGTGCAGGCGGTGTGCGGGCCGGCCTCCCTGGCCGTCACCATCCGGCTGATGGCCGGCCACGAGCTGGTGTCGGAGGGTTTCCGGCCCGGCCAGGTCGGTTCCTCGGCCATGCCCCACAAGATGAACGCCCGGTCGTGCGAGCGGATCGGAGCGCTGCGGACCGTGCTCGACGGCCACCTGACCATGGCCGCCGGCCTGGCCGGCCGACAATGGAACGAGGGCGACGTCACCTGCTCGGCGGTGCGCCGAGTCATGCTGCCCGACGCCTTCTTCACGGCCGACGGGCTGCTCCACACCGCGCGGGCCGTGCTAGCGGAGATGGAGGTCTTCGACGACTCCGTCGCGTCCGAGCTCGATCGGCACCTTCCCGATTTGGCCACTGCTCGCCTGCTCGCCGCTCTGGTCTCGGCCGGCGTCGGCCGGGAGGCCGCCCACGAGCTGATCTCCGAACACGCCCGGGCCGCGGCCCGGGCCCGGCGCGAGGGCGCAACTGCCGACTTGGCCGACAAGCTGGCCGCCGACGACCGGGTCCCATTGGACCGCGGCGACTTAGAGGGAGTGCTGGCCGAGCCCGCGTCGCTGGCCGGCTCGGCCGCGGATCAAGTGGCCAGGGTGGTTGCCCGGGCGAGGGCCGTGACGGCCCGCTGCCCGGAAGCTCAGAACCGCACCTATGAGGTGCGGTTCTGAGCGACTGGAACTAGCTGCTGCCGCGGGAGATCCCGGAGCGCTTGAGCACGTCGGCGGCGACGCCTATCTCCCGCCAGGCCGCGTAGCTGATGCCCTTGCGCTGGCTGTAGCCGGCGGCCACCTGCACGAAGCCGTTCTCGAGTTCTTCGATGTTGATGTCCTCGACTGGCTCGTCGGTCAGCTCGCGGTCGATGTCCATGCGCTCTTGGACGAGCTCGAGCTTCTTCACCGGGCCGGCCGTCTTGGCTTCCTCGGCGATCTCCGCTCTCCGGTTCTGCAGCTTTTCAGGGTCGCGCCGGCTGGACCGGCGGGGGGTGCGGGTGGCCTCCAGTGCCTCCAAGTAAGCGCGCACGCCGCGATTCTGGTCGTGAGACGCCTTCATGGCTGCTTTGTGATCCTCTGAGAACGGAGCCATTGGTGTATGCCCTTCTTTCTTTTGATTCGATTGGCGGGACTACCCTACAGGTTATCCGCTAGGTATATCCAACAGTGAACTTATCGCCCATTGCCGGACTCTGCAACTGCAAGCCCGTCGGCCGGTTGAGGTTGTCTCTATGCCCGTCCGAAACGATCCCGTTCGCCCTTCGGTTTTCTGAGCAAACATTGCTGCCATAGGCACAACGGTTGCTCAGAAAAACCAGGGGTCACCGTTGGATCTGGCTGACGTCGCGCACCGCGCCCTTGTCGGCCGAGGTGGTCATGGCCGCATAGGCCTGAAGGGCGGCCGAGACCCGGCGCGACCTCCCCGCCGGCTGCCAGCCCCCGGTCCGGCCATCCTCGGCAGCCCGACGCCGCTCCAGCTCTTCGTCGCTGACCCGAAGCCCGATGGACCGGTTGGGGATGTCGATGTCGATGATGTCGCCGTCGCGGACCAGGCCGATGGCGCCGCCCTCGGCCGCTTCGGGCGAGACATGGCCCACGGCCAGGCCCGAGGTGCCGCCCGAGAACCGCCCGTCGGTGACCAGCGCGCACTGCTTGCCCAGCCCCCGGGACTTGAGGTAGGAGGTCGGGTAGAGCATCTCCTGCATTCCGGGCCCGCCCTTGGGCCCTTCGTAGCGGACGACCACCACGTCGCCCGGCTGGACCCCGTCGGCCTCGTCGAGAATGCCCTCGCAGGCCGCGTCCTGGCTCTCATACACCCGGGCCGGGCCCGAGAACCGGAAGATGGACTCGTCGACGCCAGCCGTCTTCACGATGCAGCCGTCGACGGCCACATTGCCGTAGAGCACGGCCAGGCCGCCGTCGGCGGTGTAGGCGTTGTCGACCGACCGGATGCAGCCGCCGACCCGGTCCAAATCGAGGTCGGGCCACCGCTCGGCCTGGCTGAAGGCCTGCTGGGTGGGAATCCCGGCCGGGCCGGCCCGAAAGAACTCCATGGCCGCCGGTCCCGGCGACCGGGCCACGTCCCATTGGTCCAGGGAGTCGCCCAGCGTCTCGCTGTGCACGGTGGCCACCGACCGGTCGAGCATCCCGGCCCGGTCCAGCTCGCCCAGGATTCCCATGATGCCCCCGGCCCGATGGACGTCTTCCACGTGGTAGTCGGGGGTGGAGGGCGCCACCTTGCAGATGTTGGGGGTGACCCGGCTGAGCCGGTCTATGTCGGACATGGTGAAGTCGACCCCGGCTTCCCGGGCCGCGGCCAGGATGTGCAGGACGGTATTGGTCGAGCCGCCCATGGCGATGTCCAAGCGCATGGCGTTCTCGAAGGCGGCCTTGGTGCAGATCGAGCGGGGCAGGACCCACTCGTCGTCCTTCTCATAGTGGCGGCGGGTTATGTCCACGATGCGCCGGCCGGCTTCCAAAAAGAGCGCCTCTCGGTCGGCGTGGGTGGCCAGCAGGGTGCCGTTGCCGGGCAGCGACAGGCCGAGGGCCTCGGTGAGGCAGTTCATCGAGTTGGCGGTGAACATGCCCGAGCACGAGCCGCAGGTCGGGCAGGCCGACCGCTCCATGGCCAGCAGGTCGTCGTCGCTGACGCTTTGGTCGCCGGCTTTGATCATGGGGTCGATGAGGTCGAGTTTGACGCTGACCCCGGCCAGCTTCGTCTTGCCCGCCTCCATGGGCCCGCCCGACACGAATACGGCCGGCACGTTCAGCCGCATGGCCGCCATCAGCATCCCCGGAGTGATCTTGTCGCAGTTGGAGATGCACACCAGCCCGTCGGCGCAGTGGGCGTTGACCATGTACTCCACCGAATCGGCGATCAGGTCCCGGCTGGGGAGGCTGTAGAGCATCCCGTCGTGGCCCATGGCGATGCCGTCGTCGACGGCGATGGTGTTGAACTCCTTGGCCACCCCCCCGGACGCCTCCACCTCCCGGGCCACCAACTGGCCCAGGTCTTTGAGATGGACGTGGCCGGGCACGAACTGGGTGAAGGAGTTGGCGATGGCGATGATGGGCTTGTCGAAGTCGTCGTCGGTCATGCCGGTGGCCCGCCACAGAGCGCGGGCCCCGGCCATGTTGCGGCCCTGGGTGGTGGTTCGGGATCGATAGGCAGGCATGGCCCAAGGCTAGGCCGTCGAACGCCCCGGCGTCGGGCCGAGAACGAACTGCCCCCGGGGCCGCTATCGCGCCGGGGCCGCGGTCGGGGTGAAGGCGGCGGGCAGGTGCTTCACGCCGTGGATGAACGAGGAGGCGAGCTGGTCGGGCGGCCCGGTGGCGCGGATGTCGGGCAGCCGGTCGAACAGCTCCCGGTACATCACCAATATCTCCCGGCGGGCCAGGTGGGCGCCCAGGCAGAAATGGGGCCCGGGCCCGCCGAACCCGATGTGGGGATTGGGGTGGCGGGTCACGTCGAAGGAATGGGGATCGTCGAAGACGGCCTCGTCCCGGTTGGCCGACAGATAGTTCATCAAGAGCTTGTCGCCGGCTGAGATCTTCTGGCCGTCGAGCACCGCGTCGGCCAGCGCGGTGCGCCTCATGTAGGTGACCGGGCTGGCCCGGCGCACGATCTCCTCGACGGCCCGGGGGCCCACCCCCTCGAAGTCCTCGGCCCAGATCCGGCGCTGCTCGGAGTTCTCGGTCAAATAGACCAGGCCCCAGCTTATGGCGTTGCGGGTGGTCTCATTGCCGGCCACCACCAACAGGATGAAGAAGCTGGCGATGTCGGAGTGGCTGAGCCGCTCGCCTTCGATCTCGGCGTTCACCAGTATGGAGGTGAGGTCGTCGGCGCCGGCTCCGGCCTTGGAGCGGGCCACGTCGGTCATCAGCTCGGTCAGGGCCTGTCCGGCGGAGAGCGCCGCCTCCACCACGTTGGCTGCCTCGGGCACGTATTCGGGGTCGGTGGAGCCCAGGATGATGTTCGACTGGTCGAACACGAAGTCGATCTGCGACCCCGGGATGCCCATCAGGTCGCAGACGATCCTCAGCGGCAGCCGGGCGGCCACGTCGGTCACGAAATCGCACTCGCCCCGCTCGCAAACCCCGTCCACTATCAGCGCGGCCTGCTGCTGCACCGAGCCTTCGAGCTTCTTGAGCATGCGGGGGGTGAAACCGGCCGAGACCAGCTTGCGGAGCCGCCCGTGGCGGGGGTCGTCCATGCTGATCATGGACGTGAAGTACTCGTTGAACTCGGGCGGGGAGTCGAGCACGGTGATCCCCGACGCCGACGAGTAGACCCCGGGGTTCTTGGACATCTCGATGATGGGGGCGTAGCGGGCCACCACCCAGGCGCCGGGCCCTTGGGGCAGGGGCAGATCGGGCGGGACCGGGGGCTCGTCGAAGAAGGTCATCGGCTGCCGCCGCAGATCGGCCAGCTCGGCCTCGATCTCGCTCTGGGGCCGGGTCCAGAAGCCGTGATGGATCGGGTTGGCCCGCTCTTGCGCCTCGGTCATGGTCATGCGCTCCGGCGGCGGCTTGGGCGAGCGGGGAACACGGCGGCCACCATCTCGAGCAGCTCGCGATAGTGGGATTCGTGAGCCGGGGTCGGGCCCGCGGCCATCTCCAGGGTCACGAACCCGTGGATGGCACTGCGGGCGCTGCGGGCGGCCCGGGCGCAACGGCCCGGGTCCAGGCCCGCGCCCCGGTAGACGAGGGCGAACACGTTGAGCAGCTCGTCTTCGGCCGCGGCCAGCTCGGGGTCGTCGGAGCGGGGCATGACCGCGAACCGGAACTGGCCGGGGTGGGCCCGGGCGAAGCCGCGGTAGGCGTCGCTCACCGAGCGGACCGCGGCCGGCCCCGACACGCCGATGGCGGCCTCCCGCACCCTGGCCACCAGGTTGTTCATGGCGTGGACGGCGACCAGGCGGCGCAGCCCGTCGAGCCCGTCGACGTGGGAGTACAGGGCCGAGGGGCCGACGCCGAGCCGCTCGGCCACCGCCGACAAACTCAGGGCGTCGGAGCCGTGGTCGTCGACGATGGTCACCGCCATCCCGGTGATCCGGCCCGGGTCGAGCCGCGCCCGCCTCATCGGTCGAAGACCTTACATCGGAATAATCGGCCCGGCGAGAATGTTGAATGAGATGCGCTTTATCTGAAAAGCTTTCAGATAGAGTGAATCACCAACCAACCACCACCAAGGAGGATTCCAATGTTGTTCCAGAACGATCCGTTCCGCGAGATCGACAACTGGTTCGGGGGTCTGGGCCGCAGGCCGGCCGCCGCCTCGTTCATGCCGCTGGACGCCTACCGGCGGGGCAACGACGTGTGGGTTCACGTCGACCTGCCCGGAGTGGGCCCCGACAGCATCGACATGAGCGTCGAGCGCAGCGTGCTCACCATCACCGCCGAGCGGGCCCGGCCCAGCTCCGAAGGCGACGGCGTCTACCTGGCCGAGCGGCCCCAGGGCCGCTTCCGCCGCCAGGTCCACCTGGGCGACGGCCTCGACGACGCCAACATCGAGGCCGACTACCACGACGGGGTGCTGACCCTGCGGATCCCGGTGGCCGAGAAGGCCCAGCCCCGCAAGATCGCGGTCCGCTCCGACCGCCCCGCCATCGACGTGCCCGCCGAAGAGGCCGCCGCGGCCTGAGGCAGCCCCGTCGGAGCGGAGTCTCGGGAACCACGGCCCGAGACTCTGAAGTTCCCCCCGTAGCGAGGCCGGCGGCCACTGCCGCCGGCCTCGCCGCGTGAGAGAGTGGTCGGGCGCGGCGTCGATCCGCGGACCTTCCGCTTTTCAGGCGGACGCTCTGCCAACTGAGCTACCCGACCGTGTTGCCCGCCGCCTCCGGCGGCGAGAAACGCGGTCCTGACGGGATTTGAACCCGCGGCCTCCACCTTGACAGGGTGGCGATCACTCCAGACTGATCTACAGGACCCCGACACAAGCCGTGCCGTGAGAATTAAACGCTAGGGCCCATCCCGCCAAAACACAAACAGCCGGCAGGCCCAGAGCCCGCTCGCCGGGAGCATTGCCAGGCCGGTAATGGCACGGACCCCGGGCATTGATGCGCCTGCGCCGAAGTGGGCAGCGCCGGGAGCATTGCCAGGCCGGTGGTGGCCTGGACCCCGGGCGTTGATGCGCTTGCCCGAGGTGGACAGCGCGGAGCATTCGCCAGGCCGGTGGGTGGCACGGGGGCAAGGTTTTGCCGCCCCGCGGCAAAACCGCGCCCGTGACAGGACCCGCCGGCCGGGACAACGCCCAACGTTGAGGGCGCTCTAGAGGCGGATGGTCGAGAGCTTCTCGAGAGTCTGGCTGCACGGGTCCACCTTGAGGCCCGCCGACTCCAGGATCGTCACCCCGAGCAGCGGATCGGCTTCGGCGGACCCGTAGACGATGGTCCCGCCGAACACTTCCCCCATTAGCTCGATGTCGGCGGTGGTGACGTCGAGCGCCGCCTCCCGGCCGTCGGCAAGCCGATATGCCCGTCGGCCCTTGGGCTCGAGGCCTATGGCCTCCAGCGCTGGCCCGGGCACCAGACAGTCGGTCGCTCCGGTGTCGACCAGGAACTGCCCCTCCCAGGCCCGGTGGGGCTCAGCCGGGTTCCTGATCACGACTCTCGCCCGTATCTCTCCCATTGCCGTTGATCCTCTCATCCGGTTTAGGCGGCCCTTTCGGCTCGGTCTTGCCCCGCAGGGCCGCGTTCGGCACCCCCAACGGGATTCGAACCCGTGTTACCGGCGTGAAAGGCCGGCGTCCTAGGCCGCTGGACGATGGGGGCCCGCCGGCTCTCAGCCGGCCGATCCACAGCCTAGGTCAGCGGACCGGCGGCCAGAACCGTTCTCAGGTCGTAAACCGTTCTCGGGCGGCAAAACCGTTGTCAGACCGCAACCGTTTTGAGCGGTGCCGGTCTGCCTAATCGTCGTCCAGGCTCTCCGCCGCCGCCCCGATGAGCTGCTCCAGCAGCCAGCCGATCCACTGGTAGAGCATCACCCCCGGCCGGTCCGAGCGGTCCTCGTCGGCCGCCTCGGGGTCGTCGCCCACCCCCAGGCGCTCGCCCAGGTAGAGGCGCATCCCGTTGAGGGTCTGCATCCACGCCGCGGTGGCCTCGTCGTCGAGCAGGCCGCGTCCCTGAGCCGCCTCCACCCGCTCTATGGCCTCCAGCCGGTGCTGCAGCAGCCGGTCGCTCACCATCTCCCGGTACCTCTGCTCGGCCTCGGGGTCGTCGGGCCTGGCCGGGGGCTCGAGCCGCACCAGGTTCGGGTCGCGGTCCATCATCAGCAGTTCGCGGAACTGGTCGAGGGCGGCGGCCAGCGCCCCCCATTCCTCGGCGGTCAACTCGACGGCCACCCCGCCGTCGGCGGGGGCGAAGCGGGGCCTCGTCACCGGTCCGGCTCCATGGTGGCCCACAGCCCGTGCTCGTGGAGCCGGAAGACGTCCATCTCCGCCCTCTCCTTGGGGCCCGACGAGACCACGGCCCGGCCCTCGGTGTGGACCTGCATCATCAGCTTGTGGGCCTTCTCCTTGGGATACCCGAACAGCTTGCGGAACACGAAGGTCACATAGGACATCAGGTTTATGGGGTCGTCCCAGACGATCACCAGCCAGCCCGGGTCCAGGGTGGCTGACGGGACGTCGGTTTCCTCGACCGTCGGCCGCGGCAGCGTCGGCACCGAAGTCATCCGGCCGCCGCCTCCGGGGCCGGGGCGGGCCGCCACGGCCCGGCTGTCATCGCCGCTTGCACGATCCTCATCCATATCAGCGTGGCCAGAGCGACGTGGATTCCCACCAGCACCACGGGCACTCCGGTGAAGTACTGGGTGTACCCGACCGCCCCCTGAACGGCCAGCAGCCCGGCGATGGCCAGCAGCCTGCGCCGGAGCCCGGCCCGATCGACCCGCGACCGCAGGCCGTACCAGGTGGCGGCCACCAGCGCCAACAGCCCCACCGCCACCAGGCCGTGGACCCGGGTGACCTCCTGCACCAAGAACGGCAGCCGCTCGGCCCGGCTGTCGCCGGCGTGGGGGCCGGCGCCGGTGACGACGGTCCCGGTCACCAGCAGCCCGGCGCCGACCGCGACGATGGCCGCCAGCCCCAGCCGGGCGCCTCCGCCGAGCCCATCCGCCCCGGGCTCGGGGCGGTCCCGGGCCTTCTCATCGAGCACCACCGCGTTCCAGATCAGCACCATCGACAGCAGGAAATGGCCCATGGTGAAGCGGGGGTCGAGCTCGGTCGCCACCAGCAGGGCGCCCAGCCCGACCTGGGCCGCCACCCCGGCGACCAGCCCCCACGACCACCAGGCCAGGTCCCGGCGCCGGGGGACGCGGCGCATCGACCCCAGCACCGCGCCGACGACGGCCACGGCCACCACCCCGGTGAAGAGCCGGTTCACGAACTCGACCAGGGCGTGGTACTCCAGGTCGGGCACGAAGCGGTCCTCGGTGCAGGCCGGCCAGTCGGAGCAACCCAGCCCGGACCCGGTCAGGCGCACCGCCGTGCCCGTCACCACGATGGCGGCCAGCGACCACAGGGCGAACCGGGTGAGTCGGGAGTACGCCGCGGGGGCCACGCCCCGAATCGTAAGGCTCTAGCCTCAGGGCCGTGACCGCAACCGTCGGCGCCGGCCGACGCTCGCGCCCGGCGGCGTTCGTGGCCCTCACCAAGCCCCGCATCATCGAGCTGCTGCTGGTGACCACCGTGCCGACCATGATCGTGGCCGCCGGCGGCCTGCCGCCGCTGAGCCTGATCGGGGCCACGGTGGCGGGCGGCGCCCTGGCCGCGGCGGGCGCCAACGCCATGAACATGTACATCGACCGCGACATCGACCCGCTCATGGAGCGGACGAAGGGCCGACCCCTGGTCACCGGCGAGATCAAGCCGGGCGAGGCCCTGGCCTTCGCCCTGGCCCTGGAAGCGGCCGCCTTCGCCTGGCTGTGGGGGCTGGTCAACCTGCTGTCGGCGGTGCTGGCCCTGTCGGCCACCCTCTTCTACGTGTTCGTGTACTCGATCTGGCTCAAGCGGACCTCCACCCGCAACATCGTTATCGGCGGCGCGGCCGGGGCCGTGCCCGTCCTGGTGGGCTGGTCGGCGGTGACCGGCTCGCTCGACTGGCCCCCGGTGATCCTCTTCGCGGTGATCTTCTACTGGACCCCGCCCCACTTCTGGGCCCTGGCCATCCGCCACCGGGACGACTACCGGGCCGCCGGCATACCGATGCTTCCGGCGGTGGCGTCGCTGCGGGCCACCGGGCTGCGGATCTTGGGCTACACGCTGGTCCTGTGGGCCCTCACCATCGCCTTCGGGCCGGTGGCGGGCATGGGGGCCGTTTACATGGCGGCGGCGGTCGTCTGCGGCGCCGTCTTCACCGGGCTGGCCGTCGACGTCCTGCGCCGACCCCGGCCCGCGGTGGCCATGCGCCTCTTCGGCTGGTCGATCACCTACGTGGTGGTGCTGTTCGGGGCCATGGCCGCCGACGAGCTGATCCGCGGCGGCCTCGACCTGTCCCTGTCGTGATCCCGCCTCGCGGCGGCCGCAAGCCCCCGTGGCTGAGCCCCGTCTATCGGCGGCCGAACTCCCTGTCGTGAGCTTTCCTGGGGGCCGTCTACGGTCGGCCGGTCGCGGCCCTGTACCATCCTGGCACCGATGACGATGACAGATTCCGCCCCCGTCGCCGTTGCCGAAACCGCCCCCGGGCCCCGTCCGGCCGGCGTCGCCGGAGTGGTGACGGCCAACGACTGCCGCACGGTCGGACGCTCTTTCATGGCCGTCTCGCTGGCCTTCGCCGTGGCCGCGGCCGTCATCGGGGTGCTGACCCGTCTGGAGCGCATCGACCCCGCCTCTCCCGACCAGGTGCTCGGCGGCCTCAACTCCTGGTTCCAGATGTGGACCCTGTACCGGGCCGCGCTGGTGCTGCTGGTGGTGATGCCGCTGTTTCTGGGCCTGGCCATGGCGGTGGTGCCGCCCAAGCTGGGCGCGGCCGGCCTCGCCTTCCCCCGGGCGGCTCAGGCCTCGTTCTGGTCGTGGCTGATCGGGTCGCTGATCGTGGCGGTGTCGGTGTTCGCGGGCGGCGGCTGGGGCGCGCTGGACGGGGTCACCGGCGCCGAGCGCGACGCCATGACCCTCACCCTTCTGGGCACCGGGCTGGTCATCGCCTCGCTGCTGGCCGGGGCGGTGAACCTGGCCGCCACGGTGATCTCGCTGCGCCCGGCCGGGATGAGCCTCCTGGAGGTCCCGCTGTTCGCCTGGTCCATGCTGGTGAGCGCCGCGGTGTGGCTGTTCACCCTGCCGGTCGCCGCGGCCAACATCGTCGTCGTCTACGCCGACCTGCGGGGCCGGGACCCGATCGCCTTCGGCGCCCCCGAGTCGCCCGGCATCTGGCGCCAGCTCGACTGGCTGGTCGAGCAGCCCGCCGTCTACGCCCTGGCCGTGCCGGTGCTGGGCATCGCCGCCGAGGTCGTCGCCGACCGGCTCGGGGTTCCGCTGGAGCGCCGCGGCGCGGTGGTCGCGCTGGTGGGGCTGTTCGGGCTGCTGGCCGTGGGCGGCTGGTCCCAGGACTACTTCACCGCCCCCGCCGACCACCGCGACGAGCTGCTCTATGTGGCCGCCGGCTTGGCCGCCGTCGGGGTGGTCGCGGCCTTTTGCGGCGGGATCGCGGCCTCGGCCCGCCGGGGGCTGGACCGCCTCGGCGGTCTGCCCGACTCGGCGTTGGCCGGCGCGGCGCTGTCACTGGTGCTGCTGGCCGGAGCGACGGCCTCGGGCGGATTGCGGGTGATCGAGCCCTTCGATCTGCTGGAGCGCAGCACTGCCGCCGGTGTCTTCAACGCCGTGGTCGCCGCCGCCCTGATCGGCGCCGCGGCCGGGGCGTGGCACTGGGCGCCCGAGATCCTGGGACGGCCCCTGAGCGAGAGCCGCGGCCGCCTGGCCGTGGCGCTTTTGGCGGCCGGCGGGGCGCTGCTGGCCGCCCCCGACGTGCTGTCCGGCTTCCTCGGCGCGGCTGACATGCCGTTCGTGGGCCGCTACGACTCCGGCGCCGTCGGCGGGCTCAACGCCGTGGCCGCGGCCGGCTCGGTCCTGCTGGCGCTGGGCCTGATCGCGGCCGTCGCCGCGGTCGTCGAAGCGATGCGGGCCGGCCCGTCCGCCGATGCTGCGGCGGCCGGTGCTGGCGCCGATGCGGGTGATTCCGCCTCTGCCGGTGCCGGGGATGGCGATGCGGCTGTCTCTGCCGGTGCCGGTGCTGGCGTCGGTTCATCCGGTGGGGCCGGGTCGTGAGGACCACCGTTCTTCCCGCCGCCGGCCCGGTCCGGCCCCGCACCCTGATGGTGGGGTCCCTGTTCTCCGCCTCCGCCGTCGCCATCGGCTTCTTGGCTCTGGTGTCGCTGTACGTGCAGCAGCGCCAGCAGGCCCGCTCGGCCGGCGAGGAATGGTTCCCGACCGGGTCGATCGAGATGGGCCCGGCCGGGATGATGATGGCGACGCTGGTGCTGTCGTCGGTCACCGCCCAGTGGGCGGTCCAGGCCGCCCGGGCCGGCGACCGCCCCCACGGCTGGATGGCCCTGGGCACCACCCTGCTGTTCGGCACGGCGGTGATCGTCCAGTTCTCGTTCGTCTATCAGAGCACCGGCTTCGAGATTGACGCCGGGGTGGCCCAGTTGCTCTTCTACGCCGTGACCGGCTCGTTCGTCGTCATACTGGTGGCGGCCATGGCCTTCATCGCCGTCACCGCGCTGCGCTCCCTGATCGGTCCCCTCGACGCCGACCGGGCCCATGCCGTGCAGGCGGCCGCCCTCTTCTGGCACGCGACGGTGTTCTGCTATTTCCTGGTCTGGTACGTCGTGTTCATCACCAAGTAGGCCGTGTCCGTGACCGTACCCATCACCAGTGAGGCCGGGCCGTGCTGACCACCGGGTTCAAGCTCTTCTTCGGGCTGTTCGCGGCCTTCGCCGCCGCTGCGCTCGTCTACGGCTACGCCAGCGGGGGCGGCCACGTCGGCCCCATCTCGCTGGGCTGGAAGGGCGGCGTGGGCGACCACATCGGCTACGGCGTGCTGGTGAGCCTGGCCGCTGCATCTTTGGCCGTCAGCCTGGTGCTGGTCGCCTTCCGCGACGCCGACTCCGAAGCCCAGGCCGCGCTCGCGGGCGGCGAGATCGGCGACTCCGCCGTGTCGCCCGGCTTCTGGCCGGTGGCGGCCGCGTTCGGGGCGGGGACGGCGGTGGTGGGGCTGGTGCTGCACCCGCTGGTCTTCGGGATCGGGCTGGTGATCGTCATCTTGGCCCTGGTCGAGTGGACCATGGACGCTTGGGCCGATCAGGCCACCGGCGACCCGGCCGCCAACCGGGAGCTGCGCAACCGGGTCATGGCCCCGGTGGAGATCCCCATCGTGGGCGCCCTGGCCGTGGGGGTGGTGGTGCTGGCCGCCTCCCGCATCCTGATCGCGGTGTCGGCGCTGTGGGCCGTGGCCGTGGCCGGGGTGGTGTCGGCCCTGATCCTGGTCGGCGCCTTCGTGTACGCCACTCGGCCCGGCCTGGGCCGGAGGCTGGTGGCCGGCCTGGGGGTGGTGGCCGCCCTGGGGCTGCTGGTGGGCGGGGTGCTGGCCGCGGTCAACGGGGAGCGGGACTTCCCGCACCACGGCGACGAGACCCACCACGAGAGCGGCGCCGAAGAGTCCGGCGGCGGCGAGTCCGGGGGCGGCGGCAGTGGTGGCTGAGAGCCCGGTGAGGCAGGCGCTGGCCGCCCGACGCCTTTGCCGGGCGGCGGGTGCGGCCCTCTTCGCCCTTGTCGGGCTGGCCGCAGCCGGGTGCGCCTCCGACGCCGAACTCGACACCTTCGTCCCCCAGGGCCCCATCGCCGAGGAGCTCCACTCCCGGGCGGTCGTGCCCGTGTTCGCGGTGGCCGGCGTGGTGTTCGTGGGGGTCCTGGCGGCCATGGCCTGGCTGATCTGGCGCCACCGGGTGCGCTCCCACGACGACGGCGACTGGCCCAAGCAGACCCACGGCCACGTGCCGCTCGAGATCGGGTGGACGGTCGGCTTCTTCCTCACCATGTCGGCCGTCGCCGTGGTGATGCTGATAGCGCTGCCCACCATCGACGGCACCGAGGCCAACGCCATGGCCGTCGAGGTCGACGGCCGGGAGGTCATGTGGGAGCCCACCGTGGTGGTGGTGGGCAACCAGTGGTGGTGGGAGTTCCGCTACTACCTGAACGATCAGGTCGACCTGGCCGACCTGCGCGAGATCGGCGACGCCCAGGCCCTGCCCCCCGCCGACATCGTCACCTCGGGCCAGATGGTGATACCCACCGGCCAGGAGGTGGAGCTGGTGGTGACCGCCCGGGACGTCATCCACTCGTTCTGGATACCGGCCCTCAACGGCAAGCGCGACGCCGTGCCCAACCGGTTCTCGCCCTGGAAGATAGAGGCCTCCGACCCCGGCGTGTACTTCGGCCAATGCACCGAGTTCTGCGGCCTGTCCCACTCGCGGATGCGGATGCAGGCGGTGGCCCTGGACCCGGCCGGGTTCCGGGCCTGGGTGGCCCGCACCACCAAGGACGCCGCCGTCCCCGCCGACGCGACGGCCCGGCGGGGCATGGACACCTTCGCCGGGATCTGCACGTCGTGTCATCTGGTGGAGGGCGTCAACGACGAGACCTACGCCGCCAACGGCGCCGACCAGGCGTCGGGGGCCGCCCCCAACCTCACCCACTTCATGAGCCGGACCACCTTCGGCGGGGGCGTCTTCAACACCTACAACCCCGACGGGTCGCTGAACCGGGTCGACCTGGAGGCCTGGCTGCGAGACCCCGGCGGCGTGAAGGCCAACTACACCGTCCCCGGCGAGCAGTACCGGGGCATGCCCGACCTCGACCTGAGCGAGCAGCAGATCGATGACCTGGTGGCCTATCTGTCCACGCTGGGCCAGAGGCCGGCCCCATGGATCATCGAGGCCACGGAGGTGCTCGAATGACCGTCACCGCTGACCCCCCGCTCGAGCTGGAGGCCGGGGACCGGACCCGCTACGCCGAGCGGCCGCTGGGGGTGCTGACCCGGCCCCAGGGGGGCAAGGGCTGGCGCGACTGGCTCAGCACCGTCGATCACAAGCGGATCGGCATCATGTACGGGGCCGCGGCCATGTTCTTCTTCCTGGTCGGCGGGGCTGAGGCGCTGCTGATCCGCCTCCAGCTCGCCGCCCCGGAGGGCTCGGTGCTCTCCGCCGACGTCTACAACCAGGTGTACACCATGCACGGCGTCACCATGGTCTTCCTGTTCATCATGCCGCTGGCCGCCGCCTTCGCCAATTACTTCATCCCGCTGCAGATCGGGGCCCGGGACGTGGCCTTCCCCCGGCTCAACGCCCTGTCGTTCTGGATCTGGCTCAGCGGCGCCGTCTTCTTGAACACGGCCTGGATCGTGGGCGGCGGCGGGGCCGACTGCGGCTGGTTCTGCTACTCGCCCAACAGCGGCGTCACCTTCTCGCCCAGCCACGGCGTCGACTTCTACGCCATCGGCCTGCAGATCCTGGGCTTGGCCTCGCTGGTGTCGTCCATCAACCTGATCGTCACCTGCCTGAACATGCGGGCGCCGGGCATGACCCTGATGCGCATGCCGGTGCTGACCTGGATGCTGCTCATCACCCAGTTCCTGCTGCTGTTCGCCCTGCCGGTTATCACCGTGGCGCTGTTCTTGCTGATGTTCGACCGGCTCTTCGGCGCCCCGTTCTTCGACCCGGCCGCGGGGGCCGACCCGCTGCTGTGGCAGCACCTGTTCTGGATCTTCGGCCACCCCGAGGTGTACATCATCATCCTGCCCGCCTTCGGCGTGGTCTCCGAGGTGATACCCACCTTCAGCCGCAAGCCGCTGTTCGGCTACGAGTTCATGGTCTTCTCCGGGATCGCCATCGGGTTCATGGGCTGGGGGGTGTGGGCCCACCACATGTTCGTATCCGGCATCGGGCCCATCTCGGTGGCCGCCTTCTCGCTGTCCACCATGTTCATCGCCGTGCCCACGGGGGTGAAGATCCTCAACTGGCTGGCCACCATGTGGGGGGGCCGGCTCCGGTTCACCGTGGCCATGAAGTTCGCGGTGGCGACGGTGGCCATGTTCACCATCGGTGGGCTGTCGGGCGTGACCCACTCGGTGGCGCCGGCCGACACCCAGCAGACCGACACCTATTACATAGTGGCCCACTTCCACTATGTGATCTTCGGCGGCGGGGTGATCGGCCTGTTCGCCGGCCTGTACTTCTGGTGGCCCAAGGTGTGGGGCTACATGCTCGACGAGCGGCTGGGCAACTGGAACTTCTGGCTCATGCTCGTCGGGTTCAACCTGACCTTCGGGCCCATGCACATCCTGGGCCTGCAGGGCATGTCCCGGCGCATCGACACCTACGCGGCCGGCTACGGCTTCGAGCTGTGGAACATGGTGGCCACCGTCGGGTCGTTCCTGATCGCGCTGTCGATGCTGGTGTTCATGGTCAACGTCTGGAAGTCGAAGAGGACCGCGGCCTCCCGGCCCGCCCCCGGCCCCGACCCGTGGGACGCCCGCAGCCTCGAGTGGTCGATCCCGTCGCCGGTGCCGGTCCACAACTTCGACGAAGTGCCGATTGTGCGGGACCGCGACGAGTGGTGGCACCGCAAGTACGGGATCGACGACGACGGCAAGGTGGTGCGGGTGGCCACGGTGGAGGAGGCGGCCCAGCGGGGCGACGCCGTGGGCGTTCACCTGCCGTCGCCGTCGTTCTGGCCGCTGGCCATGGCGGTGGGGCTGCCGCTGATCGGCTACGGCCTCATCTTCAACCTGTGGCTGGCGGTGATCGGCGCCCTGATCGTCATCGCCTCGCTCTACTCGTGGGCGTTCGAGCCGGTGGACGACCCCGACGCCGACCACGGCCATGACGACGGGCACGGCGAGGGCCACGACGGAGACGGTGACGGCGGGGAGGGCCACGGTGCCGACGCTGACGATGGCAGCTCCGAAGGCGCGGCCGACGGCGAGAGCCCCGCCCCGGCCGAGACCGCGGCCGTCGGCGCCGCCGAGGATCAGTCATGACCGCCGCCGCGACCTCGGCCGAGCTGGACCACGGCGCCGCCGGCCACGGGGCCGGCGTCGGCAGTGACCACGGGGGCGATCACGGCCCCTCCACCGGGATCTCCCACACCAAGCTGGCCATGTGGGTGTTCTTGGGCTCGGAGTGCCTGCTGTTCGGCGGCCTGATCTCCACCTATCTGCTCTACAAGACCCGAGCCAACGGCCGCACCCTGCCCACCGACGTGTTCGACATCCCCTTCACCTCGGTGAGCTCGTTCGTGCTGCTGATGAGCTCGCTCACCATGGTGCTGGCCCTGTCGGGAGTGAGCCGGGGCGACGACACCGCCGGCCGGACCTGGCTGCTGGCCACCGCTCTGCTGGGGGGCATCTTCATCGGCGGGCAGGTCTACGAGTTCACCAGCTTCGTGCGGGAGGGGGTGGCCTTCACCACCAACCCGGCCAGCGCCGCCTTCTTCACCCTCACCGGGTTCCACGGGGTCCACGTCAGCCTGGGCATCGTGATGCTGATGTCGCTGTTCGTGGCGTCGCTGAGGGGCAAGCTGACCCGCGACAACTCCGAGACGGTGGAGATCGTGGGCCTGTACTGGCACTTCGTCGACATCGTGTGGATCTTCATCTTCACCGTCATCTACCTGATCCCGGCCGACTGAGGGGGTGTCCGTGAGCGTCGAAACCGCTGAAGCCGCTGGCGTCGAACCGGCGCCGGGCGAGACTGCCGAGGGCCACGATGACCACAAGGCCCATGACCATCCCTCGGATTGGGCCTATGCGAAGATCGCCATCATCCTGGCCGCGGTCACCGCCCTGGAGGTCTTCACCTACTTCCGGTCGGTCCTGGACTGGGGCGTCGCCCTGGTGCCGTCGCTGATCTTCATGATGGTGGTCAAGTTCTATTTGGTGGCCACCTGGTTCATGCACCTGAAGTTCGACAACTCGATCTTCTCCAAGATGTTCACCACCGGCCTCATCTTGGCCGTGGGCGTGTACCTGGCCACCCTGACCGCGTTCGAGTTCTTTGCCTGAGCCCGTGACCGGGCTGGCCGCGGTCGATCCCTGGCGCTTCCAGTTCCACCCCGAGGTCTGGCTGCTGATCGCCGCCCTGGTCGGGCTGGGCTATTACGCGGCGAGGGTGATCGGCCCGGCCGCGGTCGGCTCGTCGGGCGGCCCGATCGTCACCCGCAACCAGAAGCTGTGCTTCGCCGCCGGGGTGGCGCTGCTGTGGGTGGCCGCCGACTGGCCCATGCACGACGTGGCCGAGGAGTACCTGTACTCGGTTCACATGGTGCAGCACCTGCTGATCAGCTTCATCGTGCCGCCGCTGCTGCTGTTGGCCATGCCGGGCTGGCTGGCCCGGCTGGTGGTTCTCGACGCTTCGGGCTTCGCCGCGGTGCTGCGCCGCCTGGCCCACCCGATCGCGGCCGGGGTGATCTTCAACGCGGTGCAGGGGCTGGTGCATTGGGGCGCGGTGGTGGAGCTGTCGGCCCGCAACGGCGCGTTCCACTATCTGGTGCATCTGGTGGTGTTCTTCACCGCCTTGTTGATGTGGTTCCCGGTGGTGGGACCTCTCAGGGAGATGCACCTCTCCGAGCCGGGCAAGATGATCTATCTCTTCTTGATGTCGGTGGTTCCCACCGTGCCGGCGGCCTGGCTGACCTTCGCCGAGGGGTCGGTGTACCCGGTCTACGACCATCCCGTCCGGCTGTGGGGCATCTCGGTCACCGCCGACCAGCAGGCGGCCGGCGCGGTGATGAAGGTGCTGGGCGGGGCCTACCTGTGGACGCTGATCGCCATCCGGTTCTTCCGCTGGTCGGCGGCCCAGCGCCGCCTCGACGAGCAGGAGCGCCGGGCCCGCTTCGCGGCTGAGCAGTTGACCACCGCCGACGTGGAGGCCGCCCTGGCCAAAGCCGGCCCCCCGCCCATCGAACCCTGACCCGCGCCTTTGGGGGTGTTGCGCTCCGGCAGTTCTAGGAGGACTGTTGTAGTTGCTCTAGGAGGTGTGGGCCGAGTTCAACTTGAAGAGGAACCTGTCGGGCGGCTTGAATTGATGCCGGGTCGATCTCTAGGCCGTACAGGCGCTGCAAGCGCTCGATGACCCATTCAGGCGAAAACGGGCAGCACGTAAGTTCTTCATCCGCAAAAAAGTCGTGTATGTCGTTCACGAAGCTTTCCTGGGTATCGCCATGAAAGGGGCCAGGTGAATGTTTCCAACTTGAACTGAAACCGCGGTCGCTTCGCACGACAACGCGCCTGCCGTCGCTCAAGTCTGCGAACTCGGTGAACCTGACATCAGTGCGTTTCTTGCGGCGGCTCCGGCGGATGAGTCGCCGCTGCGCCCGCGGCGAAAGATCACGTGACGTATGTATGGGACCTTTTACTCTAAACCCTCTTGCAAGGCGCTCCTCAGGAGTGATCAAACCTGCGGCCTCGGCCTCTTGTCGAGTCATGTGAAGATGGTCGATAGCGACTGAGGAGTATTCGTGGGCTGGGTCTTCCAGTTCGCAAGTGATTCCGAAGGCAGTAATGCTCAGCGTGAAGTCGTGATCTTTAGGGTTCATTTTGTCGGCTTCTGATGCGGCATGTCGGCCGTCACAGTCCTGCCAGCGAGCACAGCATGAAGGTCATCATACCGTTTCTGGCTAGCCGCCAGCCCTCTACCGATTAGATGAGCCATCAGGCGTCAATTTCAAGTGTGCTGCTGCTCCAGCAATCCCCGGAGCTTGGCGAGGCAGTCCAGTGCCCGCCCCAGACTGGGAGCGTTAACGCGAGCCTTTAGCGGATCCCAATGATCTTCGGTGAACTCTCGCATGAGGGTTGCGTAACCGGGTCCGACCTTGCCCCCAGAGCGATGTGGGATGTCTTCTCTGATCCGCCTCTTGCTCGATTTGCTGCAGATATCGGTCAGATACCGTTTCGGGTCATCAAGCTGTTCGGGCAGCTTGATAGTTTCTCGACGGATTCCAAAGAACTTCACGAATGCGTCACGATCAGCCATGAGCCAGGCTTCAATGGCCCTTACTGCAAATCGTAGGCACATAAACTGACTGCACTCAAGATCATTGAGCAAGTTCTGCCTAAGATCTGGGATGCAAGTCCAGCCATCATCATGGTCGAGATCACGAATCACTAACCATGGACTTCTTTTTGCTGCGGCATTCCAACTCGGTAATCTTGCGTTGAGCTTCCTCTTGCCGACTGTTATGAACCGTTGACCGGGTATCAAACCAGCCGTCTGAAGGATCTTTCTGGCAACTGGCTCGTCTGTCCTTCCCTCTACAGCATAATAGACAGGGATCATTGAGAAAGTCTTGAAAGCTGCCACACTTCTAGTGGTTCAGTTAGCGGTTCCACGATTTCATCGATATTCATATCAGCGGTGCGAAAAACCTCAATATCAACTAGGTCAGCAACCGAGGTTACCGTTGTACCTTCATAGCCCGGTTGTAGGATCACTACTTCGTCTATCCCTAGACCGGGATCCTGCAGCATCTCGCCAGAATGTGTAGAGAGTATCACCTGAGAACTGCAATATCTCGTCATTTGGTACAAGATGGTGGGTAATTGGCGGACAATTGCGGCGTGTAACGACAGCTCAGGTTCTTCAAGGAGCACTATAAGATCTGAACTAGCAGCTTCTTGCAGAAGCCAGAGCAACCCGATTAAACGCAGCGTTCCATCCGAAAACTCGCTCTCGTCTTGGCGAGCAGGATCCGGCCTCCAATGAGCGTATCCGGCTAGTAAATGAGGCTTTCCTACTTCGTCACGCGAAAAAGAGATATCTGTGATTTGGGGAACGGCAAGGCGAAGCGATTGGGCGATCTTATCCAGGCGGCTATCGCGTGTATCTGTTTTTGTTTGGGCTATCTCTGTCAAGAATCTGCTACCGAACGGATCTTCAATGCCATCTTGTCCAGGTTCGTAATGTTTAATGATTTGAGGCACGAGATGCATATAGCGAATTCGATCTAGGATTTCGGCAACTGATCTGAATTTTTGGTTAGAACTGACCTGTTCAAGCGCGGTCTGTGTAAGAAGTGTCGGGTCATTTTCATCTGTCTTATCAGGCCGTTTGATGATAAGCTCGCCGTCTTTGGTGACTGTTTCCATAGTCACGGCGGGGCGATGCTTGTCCTGCTCTTCGCCCGTGAAATGAAGTTCATATGTCCATTTCACGTTCTCAGAATCCTGTAGGGTTATTCCAAGTCCAACCCATCCGCTGTTGAAGCTGCGGGCGAATAAACATCGAACCCGCGCTATACCGCCGCGAGACTCGACCGCGTGACGTAGACCTCGTTCGGCCACGTCGTGGAGGAATCTCAGTGCGTCCAAGAGGTTCGACTTGCCCGAAGCGTTGGGGCCGACGAGGAACAAGCGGCGGCCGATGTCGATCTCAGCCGACTTGAAGTTTCGCCAGTTCTTCACCGAGAGACGTTCGATGCGCACGGTGGGTTGATCCTTCGGTCGGGGCGGAGCGGCCGGGTGCCGGGCCGACTCCAGTAAACCACGGGCTTGGATGATCGGGCGGCCTGGCCAGGGAATGTAGCGCCGGGGGCTTGTCATCCGGGCTCAGAGCCGATCCCGATGCGGTCAAAGGCCAGCGGCTGGGCGGGAGGAGGACCTGGGCCTGCTCGACGAGGTGATCGCCTTCGACGAACAGCAGCGGGCGGCCGCCCGCCGGGCTGACGAACTGCGGGCCGAGGTCAAGTGATCTTCAAAGAGGTCGGGCACTGCACTCGGCCAGGCGGGGCGACGAGGCAGCCAACCCCCCGGGATCGCAGCCTGGTGCTGGGTGCCAGGCCCAAGCCGACGAGCTGGCGAGCAGATGCGGCCTGGGCCCGCCTGGTGAAGGTCCTATCGGGCTGCCCGTGCGGGCCGGCACGCTGCTACGTTGTCTGAGATGGGGAGCGAAGCTCCGTCCGGCCTTGCCCTGTCGCAGGTGCGCATGGCCTGCGGGCGGATCGCTGGTGTAGCCCAGGCCATCGCTCGGGTCTATCGGTTGCGGGCGGCGAGTGAAGGCACCCTTGTGCCGTGGACCGAGGAGTACCACCGCGAGGCCGTTCACATCTATTCAATGTCGCTGCCTCGTTCCTACCAGCGAGACTTCGCGGCGTTGTTCCGCGACAGCGTTGAGACTATGTCTGCGATGTCCATTCCGGCGAGCCTGGCCGATGATTGGGTCATCATCAAGCAGTACTTGACTCAGGCCAGCCTTTCAATCGAGCGGTGGCTGGCTTCTGAGGGATCGAAATCCGCGCGGCGAGCGAAGATACCGGCATCGGAGATGGAGGAGAGCACCCCGCCGGAAATCATCCGCTTTGAGCTGCTAGCGGCGCTGACCACCTCTGAATGGGTCGAGCGCCTCGAACGAGCCGCCCTCGCCGTCCAGGGTCATGTGAACGTGCAGTCGTTAGCGACACTCAGTGACGAGGAACGGCACCTGTTGAACATGGCGGCCTCGGGCGTGAAGGTCGCCGACATGGCCGCAGAACTCTGCTGCTCGGAGCGCTCCTTGCACCGGAAGCTGGCCAAGCTGTGGACAACGCTCGGCGTGCCGGACCGCGACGAGGGTCTGCGCAAAGCCGCCTCGGAGGGCATGATCGACTGAGGGACCGGCAGGCCGAGGCCTGGCGTCTCCTAGGGTTATTCTTGTCGCGTGTAGACGCGAGGGTGTGGGGATAGGGTGAGTGCTCCGAGGGCTGGCACACCACCACCCCAGCTACCCATTCTTAGGCTGCCGCCGTCGATATAGAAAGTGTTGCCTATTGCTGCTACGGAGAAACCCCAGCGGCCGGTTGCGTTCTTGCGAACAGCCGAGTTTCTGGGGGCGTCGGGCAGCCGCAGCCATGTCTTGGTAGAGAGATCGTATGCAGCCCCATCTGATACATAGTTTCCTACCCACGCCAGCACCAGATCGCTGGTGCTGGACCAGGCAAGACGGTAATTGCTGTAGAGAGAGCTGAGTGGTGGTGCTGGCAGAAGAGTCCATTGGTCCAGGGCCGGGTTGTAGCTGGCCGCGCTGAAGACGCCGGTATTGGAACGGGTTACGTAGAAGACTTCGGTCCCAACCCACACTGCGGCTGTGTAGGTCGCATCAGACAGGGGACTGGGGGCCATGGTCCACCATGTGTCGGAGAGAGGATCATAGACGGCTCCATCTCTAAGCCATTCAAGGTGATACTCGCCAAGGTCATACTCTTCGTCATATCCTCCCCACACCACGAGTTCATGACCGGTCCAAACTCTTGTGGGAGCTTCCCGCAAGCTCAGCGGCCCGGCCGCCAAAGTCCGCCACGTTCCCTCGTACGGATTGAGGGCGAGGCCGCTGAGACCCTCGTTGAGGAACAGGACTTCAGATCCGTTCCACACTCCAACGGAACGGTTCAGTTGTTGCTCATCCGGTGATCCAACCGGTAGCTCTGGCAATGGGTCGACTGTCAGTTCTTCCCAAACGTTGTCTGCTGGGTCGTAGGTCAGCCACGGGTGCGAGCGTTTGTAGCGGCCGCCGCCTATGAGCACATGTCGCCCAGTCCAAACGATCGTATGAGCTTCTCGCCATCCGAACCCGCTCGGCGTGGCCAGGGTGACCGCCCCGGTTGTTGAGTCAAAAATGTAAGCAACCACCTCTCGGCCGGCAGAAGGCCGGACTACGACCAATTTGGTTTCATCTATGGCCATGATGGCCGGGAAATGCTCAGACTCGTACCAAACATGCTTGTACCAGATCGGAACCCAGTTCCACCGTCCCAAGATGCGGCCGTCGGAGATCTTCCAAATCTCCTCGAAACCCCTGCCAGGCTCAAGGCCCGGTCTAGTTGATCTAGTCTCCGACAGGACCGACTCGGCCTTCGGCGCAGAGGGCGGTCCGGGTTGTGGAGAAAGGGTGAGGGGGCCGGTGGCGGGATAGCCGCCGTCGATATAGAAAGTGCTGCCTATTGCTGCCATGGAATGGCGGTCACGGCCGGTCCGGTTGGGGGCGTCAGGCAGTCGGAGCCATGTCTTAGTTGAGAGATCGTATGCGGCACCGTCGGATGCGAACCCCATCCCGCCGACTACATAATCGCTCTTGCCGGGGTCGGGCCTCCATCCGCCCCAGGCGAGAACCAGATCGCTGACACTGGACCAGGCCAGCTCGAGATCGTAGCGAGGGTCGAACGGTGGAGCCGTCAGAAGGGTCCACTGGTCGAGGGCGGGGTTGTAGCTGGCCGCGCCGGCTACACCGGTATCGACATCGGCTGTGTAGTAGAAGACTTCGGCCCCGGCCCACACCGCGGCTGTGACAGCCCCTTCAGGCAGGGGGCTGGGGGCCATGGTCCGCCATGTGTCAGATGAGGGTTGATAGACAGCACCGTCTCTGAACTCCTGGCCGGTGCTGTCGCTGCACTCGACCGCGTTGTCGCATCCACCCCATACCACGAGTTCTCGACCGGTCCAAACCCTGCTGGGCTCTTGACGCGGGCTCAGCGGCCCGGCCGCCAGGGTCCGCCACGTTCCCTGATCGGGGTCGAGGGCCAGTCCGCTGATGCTCTCATGGGCGAACAGGACTTCAGATCCGGTCCACACCCCGGAACTGCTTAGTTCCACCTCGGATGGCTGCGGGCCGACTATCAGCTCGCCCCAGGTGTCGGCTGCTGGATCGTAGGTCAACCATGCCGGCGAAGGTTCGTAGGTCCTCCATTGGTGCCAACTCGAGCGGTTGTTGCTGCCGGCGATGATGAGCACCTGCCGCCCGGTCCACACGATCGTGTGGGCTGCTCTCCACTCGAATCCGCTCGGCGCGGCCGGGGTGGCCTCCCCGGTCGCCGAGTCGAAGATGTAGGCGGACACGTCTTTGCCGGCGGACACAGGTCGGACCACAACCAGCCTGGTGTCGTCAATGGGCATGACGGCGGTGTGGCCGAAGTCAAGGTCGACTTGAACCGGAACTTGGTTCCACTGCCCCAAGAGGCGGCCGTTCGAGGTTCTCCAAACCTCCCCGAAGCCTTTGCCAGGCTCAGGGCTGGGCTCAACATACGCGGGCCCCGCAGTCGTCGGCGCAGAAGCCAGCTCTGCCGTTGAAAGGTTCAGGGCTTGGCCCGATGCCGAGTCTGATGCCGGTGGGGACTGCGCGGGTGAGGGTTCAGAGCCCGGCCCGGTTGCCGGGGCCGAATCTGGATCTGGACGGGACGTCTGGCACCCGGCGGCGACGCCCGCCGTCAAGACCGCCAGGGCTGCTGCCGCGGTCCATGCCAACTTCATGCACCCATCTTGCCGCGGTCGTTCAGTCGTATGTCTGCCAAACGACTGCCAACTTGTGGCAGAGACCTGCCAACTTTTTGTCAGGTCTTGGCAGGTCTCGGGCTCGGGTGGCCGGGCGGAGGGCTCGGGAATGTAGCGTCGGGGGGTGCTCGACATCCGGCAGCTCAGGGCCGATCCCGATGCGGTGAAGGCGGCGGCGGGCCGGCGGGGGGAGGACCCGGGCCTGCTCGACGAGGTGATCGCCCTCGACGAACAGCAGCGAGCGGCCACCCAGCAGGCCGACGAGCTGCGGGCCGAGGTGAAGCGGATCTCCAAAGAGGTCGGGGCCCTGCACTCGGCCGGGCGGGGCGATGAGGCGGCCGGGCTCCAGGACCGCAGCCGGGAGCTGGGCGGCCAGGCCCAGGCCCGGGCGGCCGAGGCCGACGAGCTGGCCGATCAGATCCTCCACAGGCTGCTGATGGTCGGCAACCTGCCCGCGGAGGACTGCCCCGACGGGTCCGGGCCCGACGACAACGTGGTGGCCAAGGCGGTGGGCGACCCCGGCTCGGCGGGCGAGCACCAGCGGGTGCCGCACTGGGAGATCGGCGCCGAGCTGGGGCTGCTCGACACCGACCGGGCCGTGCGCATGTCCGGGGCCATGTTCGTCATGTACCGCGGCCTGGGGGCCCGGCTGGTGCGGGCCCTGATCGACTACGGCCTGGACCGCAACCGCGACGCCTACGAGGAGGTCAGGCCCCCCACCCTGGTGCGCACCGAGACCATGGTGGCCACCGGCCACCTCCCCAAGTTCGCCGACGACGCCTACCACCTGGAGCGCGACGACCTGTGGGCCATCCCCACCGCCGAGGTGCCGCTCACCTCGCTGCTCCGCGACGAGATACTCGACGCGGCCGACCTGCCCATGCGGCTGATGGCCCACACCTCCTGCTTCCGCCGGGAGGCCGGGTCCGCGGGCCGGGACACCCGGGGCCTGCTGCGGGTCCACGAGTTCGACAAGGTGGAGCTGTACGGGTTCTGCACCCCCGAGCAGGCCCCCGAGGTGCATGCCGACATCCTGGCCCGGGCCGAGTCGGCCGTCGCCGACCTGGGGCTGACCTACCGGGTGCTCGACCTGTGCGCCGGCGATCTGGGGGCCGCCTCGGCCCGGACCTTCGACATAGAGGTGTACGCCCCCGGCGCCGACCGCTGGCTGGAGGTGTCCAGCGTGTCGTGGTGCCGCGACTATCAGGCCCGCCGGGCCAACATCCGCTACCGCCCCGCCCCCGGCGAGCGCCCCCGGCCGATCCACAGCCTCAACGGGTCGGGGCTGGCCGTGCCCCGGGTGTGGGCCGGCCTGGTGGAGACTCACCGCCGCCCCGACGGGAGCATCGCCGTGCCCGAAGTCCTTCAGCCCTACATGGGCGGTCTGGCTGAGATCAAGCCCCGCTGTTGACCGCGCCGAGGCCGCGGCTCGCTGAGATGGGCGTCGGTGATCGGGGCCGGGGAGGTGTGGCCGCGCCGTGGCCGGGACCGTCTCCTACCTAGAGCCCGCCGCCGAGACAGCGGTTCCGCCCCGGTTCGGGTCGGATCACCCCATGCGGGAGATCACCCGGCGGATCGCCGCCGAAGACGGCTGGTGGCCCGAGGGCGCAGCCGGGGTGACCGCGGCCTTCGACATGCTGAGCGTCGACTGGCACGAGACCCACAGCACCGATCTGCGCCTGCTTCCCCTGGAGGACGCGCTGGACCGCGGAGAGATCGGCGGGGGCCGGGTGGTGGAGCTGGGGTGCGGCACCGGGTCCGGGACCGAGCGGATCGCCCGGCGGATGCCGCTGGCCGCCGCGGCGGACATCTCAGCCGGGATGCTGGCCCGGGCCGACCGGGCCCTGGCCCCCTTCGTCCGAGCCGACGCCGCCGGCCTTCCCTTCGGGGCCGGCTCGGTGGACGTCTTGGTGCTGCTCAACATGTTCTTGTTCGCGGCCGAAGCCGACCGGGTGCTGGCCGCCGACGGCTGCCTGGTGTGGGTGAACACCATGGGGTCCGAGACCCCGATATACCTGCCGCCCGAGGAGGTGGTGGCCGCTCTGCCGGGCCGCTGGGCGGCCGTGGCCGGCTACGCCGGCGAGGGCCTGTGGTGCGTGGCCCGCCGCTCGTAGCGTCCGGCCGCTCGGTCGTCTCGCTGTTCTAGGTGTCGGGCTGACCGGCCCGGCTTGCCGCTCCCGTGTCGGGCTGACCGGCCCGGCTTGTCGCTCGTAGTATCCGGTCGTGGATCTGGCTGGGATGCGGGAGCACTACAGCGATGTCGGGCTTCACGAAGACGACCTGCATCCCGATCCCATCGAGCAGTTCCGGCGCTGGTTCGACCAGTGGGCGGCCACCGAGCCCTACGACGCCACCGCGGTGGTGCTGGCCACGGTGGACGCCGACCGCGGCGGGCCTGCGGCTCGGGCCGTCCTGCTCAAGGGCTTGGACCGGCGGGGCTTCGCGTTCCACACCAACCGGGAGTCGGCCAAGGGCCGCGACCTGGCCGCCTCGGCTCAGGCCGCCCTGTGCTTTCTGTGGCATCCCCTGGAGCGCCAGGTCCGGGCAACGGGCTCAGTCGAGCGCCTGCCCGACGACGAGAGCGACGCCTACTTCGACTCCCGCCCCCGGGGCTCGCAGATCGCGGCCTGGGCCTCCCCCCAGTCCGAGGTGATCGCCGACCGGGCCGAGCTGGAGCGGCTGGTTGCCGCGGCCGAGGAGCGGTTCGCCGGCGGGCCGGTGCCCCGGCCGCCGTTCTGGGGCGGCTACCTGCTGCGGCCCGAGACTGTCGAGTTCTGGCAGGGCCGCCGCAACCGGCTCCACGACCGGCTCCGGTACCGCTCAACCGGCGACAACTGGGAGATCGAGCGCCTAGCCCCCTGAACCGCCCGCTCTGGGATCCGCTAGTTGCGGCCAGCTTCGGCACCCGAGACCGGGCCGAGTCCGGCCCCCTGAACCGCGCCCGCTTCTGGGATCCGCTAGTTGCGGCTGCTGGCCCGGCCCGAGTCGCTCAGGGCGGATCGGTCAGAGGCCGGCTCGTCCCCCCGCGGTCTGAAGGCGCGGCGCAGCCGTCGCCAGTACAGCCAGGCCGCCCCGGCGACGAAGAGGATCTCGAGCGCCACTCCGAACCGGACCGGGTCGGTGAACCAGTTGCCCACCCGATCGGGCCAACTCGCCGCGAACCGCACCACCGGACCGACGATGAAGTCGCTCCGGTTGAAGCCGACCTCCACCACCAGGTAGGCCAGAACGTAGGCGGCGGTCACCGCCCGGCGCGGCAGGGCGTCGGGCCCAGTCTGGCGCCAGGCCAGCAGCAGCGCCCCGGTGATCCCGAACAGGCTTATGACGCCCAGCCGGGCCGGGGTGGTGTCGGCGATCCAGTTGCTCACATCGGCTTGGAGCGTCTCGAAGAACTGGACCGCGGCGTTGGTGGCGGTCGGATCGTCCAGAATCCGCAGCTCCCACCACCCGTAGTTGACCAAGTAGATGCCGGCCGCCACCAGCATCACCCCGGAGATCCGGGTGATGTGAGGCAGCAGCTTGCGCATCCGGGCCGCGACGTTGGTGCGGGCCATGGCCAGGCTGAGGGTCAAGAAGATGATCACCGAGCCCATGCCCGCGGCGTAGGCCACGAAGTTGGCCACCCCGGTGGCGTAGTCCCGGTTGGTGAAGGTGGTGCCGACGCTGGCGATGAACAGCCCGATGGTGCATGACAGCGAGACCACCGCGTAGCTCACCCCGAACATGAAGACCGACCCCAGGCCGCGGCTGCCGGTCCCTTTGGCCATCTTGGGCAGCCGCAGGTTGAACTCCCGGCCCGAGGCCATCCACACCCCGAGCCCCACCATCCCGACCCCGACGGCCATCGTCACCCAGCCGATCCGGTCGAGCACGGCGGCGCGGCTGAGGATGGTCTCGAACAGCAGGCCGAACCCGCCGAACACGGCGATGAACCCGGCGGTGAGGGTGAGCCCCACCACCAGGCCCCGCAGCGCCGCCTTCAGCAGGTTGGAGTCTCGGTCTGGCCCGCCCGCCCCGATGAAATAGGACAGCCAGGCCGGCAGCATGGCGAACCCGCACGGGTTGAAGGCGGCCACCACCCCCAGCGAGTACGGCCACCCCAGCGCCAGCTCCACCGCTCAGCTCCTGATCCGGTGCGGGCGGGCTGGCGCGGGCTTCATTTGCTCAGCTCCTGATCCGGTGCGGGCGGGCTGGCGCGGGCTTCATTTGCTCAGCTCCTGATCTGGTCGATGCGGTCGAGCAGGGCCTGCTCGTTGAGCACGCCGGAATACACCTCGGCCAGCTTGCCCTCGGCGGTGACGAACGCGGTCGTCGGCATTGCCATCCCCCCGACCTCGGAGAACGTCTCCAAGTCAGGGTCCCAGCCTATGTCGTAGCTGACGCCGGTCCGGGCCACCAGGTCGAGGGCCTCCTCGGCGGCGCGGTCCTGGGACAGCCCGAGGAAGGCCACCTCCCCGCCCAACTCTTCGTAGACGGCCTGGAACTCGGGCATCTCGGCCACGCACGGCGGGCACCAGGCCGCGAAGAAGTTGACTACCAGCGGTCGGCCCCGGTAGTGGCCCAGGGTGCGGGTCCCGCCCTCGAACAGCTCGTAGGCCAGGCCGGTGATGTCGCGGCCGGCCTCGCCCGCCTCGGCGCCGGGCGAGGCGGCGGCCGGGGCCGCTGGGTCGGGGCTGCCGGCCACGGCGGCCTCCTCCAGCACGACCCCAGCATCTTGACTCAACACGATCTTGGGCACCTCTTCGTCGCTGCCGCCGCAGCCGACGGTTGCGGGGACCAAAACGAGGATCAAGGCCATCCAACCGGCCGCGAATCCGACCGCAGACGGCCTTGGCGGCCCAGTCTCAGCCCAGGGCCCAGTGGATGCACAGCAACGTGGCTGACGACGAATGCATGGCGCAGCCGGCAGCCTGGCCCCAGCCGGGGGCTCAGTCCTAATCAGGGTCCTAGGCCTAGCCAGCGGACCAGCCGGCTGGCTGGCCCCGGGCGTCATCATCGGGTGACTCTAGTGTGACGGGCCATGTCCGAACCCGGCGCCGCCGTGCTGTTGCCGCGTCCCGGCTCGGGCCGGCTGTTCTCGGCCTGGCGGCGGGTTCGGCTGGGCGACGTGTCGGTCCAGGGCCGCCTGCGGCTCGACGCCGTCGCTCGATACCTGCAGGACGTGGCCCGAGACGACTCCGTAGACGCTGGCTATCCCGATCCGGGGGGCTGGGTGGTGCGCCGCACCCTGATTGAAGTGGGCCGAGCGCCCCGGTTCGCCGAGCAGCTCGACTTATGCACTTGGTGTAGCGGGCACGGGGGTCGCTGGGCCGAGCGCCGCACCGAGATCCGGGGCGCCTCCGGCGGGGCCATCGACGCCGCGTCGGTGTGGGTCCACGTGGACGCCGACGCCGGGACGCCCCGGCGGCTGCCCGAGGAGTTCTACGAAATCTGGGGGGAGGCCGCCGCCGGTCGCCGGATCTCGCCCCGGGGCCTGCTGCCCACCGAGGCGCCAGCCGCCGTTGTCGCCTTCCCGTGGCCGGTCCGGGTGGCCGACCTCGACACGTTCGGGCATGTCAACAACGCCGCTCACTGGGCCCCGGTGGAGGAGGCCCTGGCCCGCCTCGGCCCGGTCCCGGCGCCGCTGCGGGCCGAGTTGGAGCACCGCGATCCCCTCGGCCCCGAACCGGCCGCCGAGGTGCGGGTCGTCCGGGCCGGCGGCGGGATCGACATGTGGCTCGCCGCCGGCGGCGAAACGGCCACTATCGCCCGGGTCCGCCCCATCGCCGTCCAGTCCTCAAGTCGTTGAGCCCGGCGGGCCGGCCGCCCGGCCACGGTCCTCAGTTCCCGCTGTCGATGCCCCCGCCGTCACTGGCGCCGATGCTGCTGGCTAAACCGTCGAGTCGGTAGCGGAGCAGGCCCTTGTCGTCGCGCCGGGCGGCGGCCTCGCCGGTGAGGCGGAGGTGCTCGAGGTGGGCGAAGTCTCGCTGGCCGCCATCTGCCCCCAGGCCCGCTCGCGGAACAGCGCCTTCATGTAGGCCTCCACCGGGGCGTCGACCAACTCGCCGGCCGCGGCCCGCAGCACGTCCAGCCGCTCGACGTGGTGGCGGCGGATGGCCGCGGTCCGGCCCGCCAAGTCGGTGATCGGGCGGCCGTGGGCGGGCAGGCACACCGTCACCGGATCGAAGGCGCCGACCCGGTCCAGGGAGGCGAAGAACCTGGCCAGCGGGTCGCCCGGCCCGGCCGACCCGGCGATGTGGGGGGTGATGGTGGGCAGGACGTGGTCGCCCGACACCAGCACCCCGCCCTCGGGGTCCCACAGGCACAGGTGGTCTTCGGTGTGGCCCGGCGTGTGGACGCAGAACCACTCCCGGCCCCCCAGGGCGAGGGCCTGTCCGTCGGCCACCCGTACGGTGGGCTCGGGGAACCGCAGCCGGGGCGGGGCGCCCTCTCCGCCCATCTCGATCCAGCGGCGGATGGCCTCGTCGGGCGGGGGCTGGCGCCTCGTCCCCCACGGGGTGGGCGCCATCTCGGCCACCCTCTGCTTCCACAGCTCCACCAGCTCGTCGGGGCCGAGTTCCAGCAGGTCCAAGTCGACCTCGTCGGCGTTGCGGAACCCGCCCGCCGCGGCGGTGAACGACTCGTGGGTGACCAGCTCGGCGCCGGTCTCCTCCCGCAACTGATGGCTCCCGCCGAAATGGTCGGGATGGGAGTGGGTGATGACCGCGGTGTGAACCCTCCGCAGGGGGATGCCGGCTTTGTCCAGCCGCCGGTTCAGGGCCGACCACGACACCTCGCCGGGCAGCCCGGGGTCGATCAGGACGGCCCCGTCGCCGTCCTCGATGGCGTAGCAGTTGACGTGGCCCAGGCCTGGCATGTCGATGGGCAACTGGAGCCGCAGCACGCCCGGCGCCGCCTCGACGACCTCCTCCGAAGCCGGCTCCTGCTCCTGTTTGGCATACGCCCGACGGCTGGCGGTCACTGCGGGCTCTGGGCGCCGGGCCGGCTGGCGATCATTGCGGGTTCTGGGCGCCGGGGCGGCCAGCGGTCACTGCGGGCTTTCGGCGCTGGGGTGACCGGCGCCCGGCCCGTCGGTGCGGAAGAACTCCCGGCGGTACCAGCGCAGCTCCTCCAGGCTCTCGTGGATGTCGTCGAGGGCGCGGTGGCTCTTCTTCTTCTCCGGGGCCTGCTCGTAGGCCTGGGGCCGCCAGCGCCGGGCCAGCTCCTTGACGGTGGACACGTCGATCGACCGGTAGTGCAGGAAGTTCTCGATCTCGGGCAGGTAGCGGGCCAGGAACCGCCGGTCGGCGCCGATGGAGTTGCCGCACAGGGGCACGGCGCCCGGCTCGGCGATGTGCTCGTTGAGGAACGACTGGGTCTGATGCCCGGCGGCGGCCAGATCGAGGGTCGACTCGGCCACCAGCTTCAACAGACCGCTGCTGTCGTGCATGGCTCGGACCTTCTCGTCCATCTCGGCCAAGACCTCGGGGGGCTGGAACACCACCAAGTCGGGGCCCTCGGCGATCAGGTTCAGGTGGTCGTCGGTGACGAGGACGGCTATCTCGAGGATCCGGTGGCGGTCGGGGTCCAGGCCCGTCATCTCCAGATCCATCCAAGCGAGCACCGATCCAGGTTAACGGCGCGGGCGGCGGCGCCTTCGACCGGCCGGTGGCGGTGCGGCGACGGGCGCCTTCGTCCCGCCGATCGGGGGGAGGCAACGCCGTCGGCCCCGGTGTGCGGGAAACTGGCGGGTGGCCAGCGTCCGGCGAATGGAGCGACCCGGCTGGCCCGGCTACTCTCGCCGGGTGCTCGACGTGGCGGTGCGCCGTCTCGATCCCGACCTTCCCCTCCCCGCCTACGCCCACGCCGGCGACGCCGGGATCGACCTCATCGCTCGCTGCGAGGTCACCCTGGCGGCGGGCGGGGGCCGGGCCTTGGTGCCGACCGGGGTCGCCGTGGCCATCCCCCCCGGCTATGCCGGTTTCGTGCAGCCCCGCAGCGGGCTGGCCCTCGAGCACGGGGTGACCTGCCTGAACACGCCGGGTCTGGTCGACTCGGGCTACCGGGGCGAGCTGAAGGTGCTGCTGGTCAACACCAACCCGGCCCGGGCTTTCACCGTGGAGCGAGGCCAGCGGATCGCCCAGCTCGTCGTCCAAGCCGTCGAGCACGTCCGGCTGGTGGAGGCCGAAGATCTGGAGCCCTCCGACCGGGGCGAGGCCGGATTCGGCTCAACCGGGCGGTAAGCGAGTTCGCCAGCGAACATTACCGTTCGTTCTGATCTGCCCTAAATGATCGTGATATAATCGTTCGTTCCGATCCGCCGAAAAAGTCATGATATGATCGTTCGTGCAGACCGGCGGCCGGGAGTGAGCAAGCCATGCCAGAGGAGATCTTGGAGCGAGCCATCCGCAGCCCCCACCGGCTCGGGCAGGCCATGCGCCGCCGTCGTCTGGCGCTGGGGTTGACACAGGCTGAGTGCGCGTCGCTGACCCACGTGTCGGCCCGATGGCTCAGCGGCCTGGAAAACGGAAAGCCGGGCTGCGAACTGGGCCTGGTCATGGATCTGGCCGAGACGCTGGGGCTCGGGCTGACCGTGGAGGTCGTTGAAGACCGCCCCCGCCCCGACGATGCGAATGGGCGCTCATGAGCCGCCGCGAGCATGGCCTTGGCTATGTGGGCGTTCGGCACCGGCAGCCTGGTTGAAGCCGAACAAGACGGCTACTGGGCGCACACCAGCCGGGCGCTGGGGCTCCGACCGCGGGTGGGACGGGCCGTCGTGGAAGACATCGTGGCCAGGTTCCCCGAAGCGGTCAGGGCCGCGGTGTCGGATCTGCCCGATCACCACATGGTCCAAGAAACGGCGAAAAGGTTCTTGAAGCTGGCCGACGGCCGCCGGAGTTTGGCCTAGGGCCGGGACCGTGATTTCAGGTCGTCGGGTGGGACAGCTTGCGCAGGCGGATGCGGGCGGCGGCTTCGTCCAGATCGCATTCGTCGACGAGTTGACCGGCCTGGCGGCTGAACCGGTCGCTGGCGCCAGGGGGCAGCGGCGCCCGGTCGCTGCGGATGGCCTCGATCTCCAAACCACCGTCCTTGAGCCTGAACACGCATTCGACGGCGGCTTCTTCGTCGGTTCGTCCCCGGCCGTCGGCCGCCATGAGAAGGGCCATGGCCTCTTCGACGGCGGTGCCGAGGTCTTCGATCTGGCTTTCGGAGAAGCCTCGGCGGTCGGCCAGGGCCGCGATGCCGTCCCGCACGACCCGGGCATAGGCCGCCCGGGCCGGCACCCGCAACAGGATCTCGTCGGCGGCGTGGGCCTGGCTCACCGGACAAAGCTTGTCACGGATCGCCGCCCGGATTGGACAGCCCGGACCGGCGGGCTGCTTGCTCGCGGGTCGTTTGGAAAAGGTCGTTGGCCGCGGTGGCAGGCTGGCCGCTGTCCCGGCGGGCTGCTTGCTCGCCTTTGTCGTTTAGGGTGGCCCGGCCGCCGGCCGCGGAATGGTCGGAGGACTCCCCGCGGGTCGGTGGTTACCGTGGCCGGGTGGCCGTGCTGGTGGACGAGGCCCGGTGGCCCTGGCGGGGCCGGCTCTGGGCCCACTTGGTCAGCGATTCGAGCTACGACGAACTGCACGAGCTAGCCCAGTCCATAGGCCTGCGCCGGATCGGCTTCCAGGGCGATCACTACGACGTGGACGAGACCGACCGGGCCAGGGCCTTGGCCGCCGGAGCCGTGGCAGCGAACAGCCGCGAGCTGGTGCGCCGGCTCCGGGCGGCCGGGCTGCGACGGCCCGGGGGTGAGCCCCGCTGGTCGCGCCTGGCCTCCAGCCCGTCCGGGGCCGGGCCCGATCAGATCCTGGACGCGCTGGCCGGGCTCGGTGACGCCGGCGAGCGGCTGGCTGCTGGGATCGGCTGCCTCGGCCCCCTGGCCGCAGTCGGGTCGCTCGGCCTGTTCAGTCGCCCCGGATGGCTCGCCGCAGTCATCGACTTCTCGTCTCCGACCACGGTCGCTGACGACCGACGAGTGCGGGAGGCGGTCGACGAGGTGTGGCTGAGCGGCCCCCGGGCCGACGGCCAGCGCAGCCTGGAGCTCTTCGTGCTGCGGTAAGGTGCAGACGAGACAGCGCAACGGCCCGCCGCCACTTGCCAAAGTGAAACAAATAATACTTTTGCAACCTTTCGCGAAAGGGTGGGCGTCGCCAACCTGAGATTGCCTTAGCCATCTTGGACCCCGCGGCGAGGGGCGTCGGTAGCCTTCGGGGCGTGGCGCTGGTGGTCGAGAAGTTCGGGGGCACCTCCGTCGCCGACCCCGGCCGCATCCGGGAGGTGGCCGACCACGCGGCCCGGGTCCGCCGCCGGGGCGACGACTTGGTGCTGGTGGTGTCGGCCATGGGGGCCGAGACCGACGAGCTGCTCCGGCTGGCCCGCCAGGTCTCCGACGACCCGCCCGGCCGGGAGCTGGACATGCTGATCACCGGGGGGGAGCGCAAGGCCTGCGCCTTGGTGGCCATGGCCATCGCCGACCGGGGGGTGGCGGCCGCCTCGCTCACCGGCAGCCAGGCCGGGTTCCTCACCGACACCACCCACACCAACGCCCGCATCCTGTCCATCGCCCCCGACCGGGTGGCCGCCGCGGTGGCCGACGGGGTGGTGCCGGTGGTGGGCGGGTCCCAGGGGGTGTCGACCGGCAACGACATCACGTTCTTCGGCCGGGGCGGTTCCGACACCACCGCCGTGGCCCTGGCCCACGCCCTGGGGGCCGACGCCTGCGAGCTCTACACCGACGTGCCCGGCGTGTTCACCGCCGACCCCCGGGTGGTGCCCGAGGCCCGGCGCATGGACCGGATCTCCTTCGAGGAGCTGCTGGACATGACCGCCACCGGATGCCCCAAGCCCACCATTCGGTCGGTCGAGCTGGCCAGGACCTACGGTGTGAAACTGCACGTGCGCTCCGCCTTCACCTGGGCGCCGGGCACTTGGGTAACCGGGGAGGATTCGATGGAGCGAGCGGTGATCTCCGCCGTCACCCACGACACATCCGAAGCCAAGCTGACCGTCTCGGGCGTGGCCGACAAGCCGGGGGTGGCGGCCCGGCTCTTCAGGGCCCTGGCCCGCCGTGAAGTGAACGTCGACATGATCGTGCAGAACGTGTCCCGGGACGGGATCACCGACATCAGCTTCACCGTCCCCGCCGAGCAGCTCGCCGTGGCCCGGGAGGTGGTGTTCGACCTGCAGGACGACTTGGAGGCCTCCGGCGCCAGCGCCGATGACGAAATCGCCCGGGTGAGCCTGGTCGGCGCCGGGATGCAGACCCATCCCGGGGTGGCGGCCCACATGTTCGAGACGCTGGCCGCCGCGGGCATCAACATCGAGATGATCTCCACTTCGGCCATCCGCATCTCCTGCGTGATCCGGGCCGGCGACATCGACCGGGCGGTGGCGGCCCTGCACGCCGCCTTCGAGCTGGACAAGGCCCCCGAGGACCGGGCCGGTCTGTAGCCTTCCGGCCCATGGAAAACGGGGTCGTGAACGTCGGGGTGGTGGGCGCGACCGGCCAAGTGGGCGGGGTCATGCGGACCCTGCTGGCCGAGCGGGACCTTCAGATCGGCGGGCTGCGGTTCTTCGCCTCGGCCCGCTCGGCCGGCTCGGTGCTGGAGTGGCGAGACCGCCGGGTGGCCGTGGAGGACGCGGCCTCCGCCGACTACTCGGGGCTGGACCTCTGCCTGTTCTCGGCCGGCGCCTCGACCAGCCGGGCCCTGGCCCCGGTCGCGGCCGCAGCGGGGGCGGTGGTGATCGACAACTCCTCGGCCTGGCGGGCCGACGACGAGGTGCCCCTGGTGGTCTCCGAAGTCAACCCCCACGCCCTGGACTCGATGCCGAAGGGCATCGTGGCCAACCCCAACTGCACGACCATGGCGGCCATGCCGCCGTTGAAGGCCCTCGACGCCGCCGCCGGGCTCGAGGCCATGGTGGTGTCCACCTACCAAGCCGTGTCCGGGGCGGGTCTGGCCGGGGTGCGGGAGCTGGACCGGCAGGTTCAGGTCGCGGGGGCCGACGCCCCGGCGCTGACCTATGACGGGGGCGCGGCGGAGATGGGGCCGCCGGAGGTGTTCGCCGAGCCCATCGCCTTCAACGTGGTGCCCTTGGCCGGCCGGATGGCCGCCGACGGCTCGGGCGAGACCGACGAGGAGCTGAAGCTGCGCAACGAGAGCCGCAAGATCCTGGAGCTGCCCGACCTGACGGTGTCGGCCACCTGCGTGCGGGTGCCGGTGTACACCGGGCATTCGCTGTCGATCAGCGTCGCCTTCCGCCGCCCCATCGACCCCTCCGAGGCTGCCCGGGTGCTGGCCGACGCGCCCGGGGTGGCGCTGGTCGACGTGCCGACCCCGCTGAAGGCGGCCGGGGCCGACCCGTCGCTAGTGGGCCGGATCCGCCGCGACCCGGTGCATCGCCACGGCCTGTCGCTGTTCGTGTCGGGCGACAACCTCCGCAAGGGCGCCGCCCTCAACGCCGTCCAAATCGCCGAGACCCTGATCGCCCGCCGCGCTTTCGGTAATCAGTAGTAGCTGGTGGACGATGGTGAACGCTTCTACGTATAAGACTATCAACTATGTCGGTAACCGCGCATGCTCGAGGTAGTTCGCCGTTCACGGGTTGCGCGGGATCTTCTGCTTACTCGGTGTGATGGTGTGGTCTAGTGATAGAACTCCCGCCGGGGTTGGCAGCGGCGTCTGAGCCATTCATACCGGATGTGCGTCGCCTGTACTGGCTCAAATCGGAACTCCTTGGTCCTGGCGATCCAGAAGATTCCCGCCCCGGTGTGGTCATCTCCGCGCCCGACACGGTTTATGGCACGGTCATCGTCGTCACCCGATCAACCACTGATGGTTCCGGCGTGGCGCATGACCGTCAACCTAGCCTTGGGCTCAACAAGCCGGGTCACTTCTCCAGACTCCTTCTCGTCCAGTGTCAACTCTGGACCCCCAATTCCGTGCATTCGTTTGAGATGCTTGATCAGGAAACCTTTGCGTGGATTCTCCAGGAGTTCAACCTATGAGCGCGCTGACAGAGCTCAAAAGTGGTCAACCAGCGGACGCGTTCGTTGCCGTGGTTGCTAGAACCATTCACTCGGTGGCAATCGCTCGCAATTTCCCGCCACCAGAGGAGTGCGAACGCTGGGATAACGAGGCAGTATCGGTGATGACTGCCGAGTTTTTTGCATCGCTGCAAACACCTCGTCGTCTTGCAGATCTCCGTCTCCGATGTGTGAGCGAAGACGGACTCCACCGTATTCTGCAGGCAATGATCCGAAACTTTCTCTCCGATATCGGCCGTCGCACCGAAGTCGGCAGACTCGTTCTCAGGGTCAATGGAGTTCTTGGGACTGACCGGTCTTTTGAACGAACTGGCGACTGCTGGAGATTGGCTAATATGACGGATGAGTATGCAGTTGTCGACCTGGAAGATCTTATAGCGGTGGCGAGTAGAATTCATGTCAATATTCCTACTACCTGGCGAAAGAGTTCTCGTCGTAAGGGGCCAGACATTGACAAAGCGTCGATCATTCACCTTGCTAGGGCGCTCTTGATGCATGCTAAGGGGCCTCTACGGCCCTCGGTAATTGCACAAGTCGTGGCTGAACGTCTATGTATCGGTCAGACACCTTTGACGGTTGACACTGTTGCTTTTGACCCGCCTCAGAGTGTTGAAACCAGCTATGACGCTACCGCTGAAGAGGTACTCACAACCATACGAGCAGAGGAGGTTCTTAAACTGTTGAATGATTCGGAACGAGTGGCGGTTGGACTCGCTGATCTGTCAACTGCGGCCTTAGGCAAGACTCTGCTTGTGAGCAAATCAACCGCAGCGATCATAAAATTGAGAGCAGTGGCTATCATTCGCGCCGAGTTGCGCGACGAGGAGCAAGGCCAGGAAATTGCTGATATAATGCTGAGTAAGGCTAGAGAATGGGCGACTGAATGGACGGATGGACACAATGCGACGTACTGATCTAGCACTGGGGTCTGGAGATCACCCCTTAGATATGGAGATCGCTGATTTAGTGGATGGGCTCCTAGACCCGGAGTCTTCTGGTGTCATGGAAGCCCATCTAGCCCAGTGCTTGTTATGCCGCATCAAACGACAGCGCTTGGTTGGACAGCCTCGCGTGGCACTTTCGTCCCTTAGTGATGTGACAGTACCTGAGTTCAACCTAATTGAAACTCTAGATAGGCAAGGTGATAGCGCTAAGGCTGGGGAGCTATGGGTGACTAAAGAGCCGGCTAGCATTGTAGTTCTAGTCCGATCGGTTGGCGAAGTCGGCGCTGTAGTCATCCCGATCATAATTGATGTCGAACTAGCTGATGACGAATGTCAGATCGTTCCAGCGAAGTTGTCGCCACTGGGCGTTTCGATCTCCATCTACAGTCGGTTACGCGTAAACGTCCCCGCTAGCTCATTGTGCAAGAAGATAGTGCCTTGTCGTGATATAGATCTCTTAAACCTATCAGACATGGAAGGGGTCTATGCCGGTCATCCGATCGAGAGACCGGATGATCCTCGGCTTGAAATTCGTCAATGGTTGGCGGATCAGCTTATCCAGCTTACTGACCATCAGGTCAAATCTGTGCATCCCCCCGATAGTGAGTCCAACGCTGAACTTCGTCGGTTGCAAGAAGCGCTTGATGGTCTTCGCACCTCCGCCTTTGTAGAGCCGTTCATTAATCTGCGCACCGTTGACGCTTCTGAACGTGGATGGGCAGGTATCGCCCGAGTTGAAGAACTCGGCGTCGTCGTCCTGGTGATTGACACTCTTTCGGGATTGGTTGATCAGTCAGATTTTGTGGCAGCACACACTTTACTGACGCGGTGCAATGCTTCGGCACTAGCCGTAGTTGCATTTGGTATCTCGGATCTCTGCGAAGTGTTTGATGCCCCTGGACTCTTTGGTGCAATGCAAGTACTGGACGGCGGCAGGAGACGTCAGCCACTGATCTCGGATATGCCGTTGTCTGATGCCATTATTAAATATTTGGACAGTAAACTTAGAGTCCCCCTCGGTACAAGTAGTACTGTTGGTCGCGGCAAACATCTAGACGTTGAAGAGGTCCTTGCTCGTCAGGTAGTGGCTGCTGTTGAGTCGACAGTCAATATCGGCAAGAGGGCAAAGATTAAAGCAAAGAAAGTCGGATACCACTCTGTAGGCGAAAACGCTGAGGCCATAAAGCATGCATTAAATGATGTCTTATTAGGGGGCTTTTACCCTGATAAAATTGCCGATATTGCGGGTGGAGTAGATCAATGATTTCCGTCGTTCAGCTAGAAAACTGGCGCGCCTATCGTTCCTTTGAGCTTAAACTATACCCCGGTGCTACTTTTTTAGTTGCTAGAAACGGGGTCGGTAAAACTTCTCTGATTGATGCTGTCCGATGGACATTAAACTCCCAATTGCCTGCTCAATCCGACATGTTACACGGATCAGCTACTTCAGGATCAGTCGGAGTGGAGCTGACGGTTGGGCCCCATAACGTCCAAATCAAACGGAGCCTGATGAAGGGGCGCAGCAAGGCACCTAAGTCCGAAGTGATTGCGTGGATTGACGGTGAACGCACCCAAAACATTGAAAACATTTATCGACTATTTGAAGCTGAATGGAGTACTAAATGCGGGTTTTTGACACGTGCTGCTTTTATAACTGATCGCTTTCTTTACTCTGATGAAGAGCCCGACCTTAGATTACATCTTGGCGATGTTTTTGGGCTAGATAATTTACACCGAGCGATTAAGGAGCTTGGTCCAGCCATCTCTGAGTCGGAGAGGGCCACGAAGGCTGAACGTGCTAGCATCGCTGCTACTGAAAGTGATCTATCGGAGGCTGAATCTGAACTAGAGCAAGCAAAATTACGACTTGAGGAGGCGATATCGATAGAACAAACCAAAAGAGAAGAGGCTGATAGGGCGCTGATTTTAGTCCATGAAGCCGAGAAGGCTAAGACCGCAGCCAATAAGCTGAAGCTGTGGCACGAAAGACGTTCACAGATTGCTAATGCGGCCATGTCGATTGTAGGTCAGACTTCGCCTGATACAGATCTTCGAGCTGTTCTTGAGTCTTCGGAGAGAGCTACAAGAACTCAAGTCTCAGAGGAACGTGAACGCCTTGCCGTTCTGTCGAACCAGATCCAGTCCATTGAGATGGAACTCGAACGTCTGCTAGAGGCCGAGGCTGACTGTCCAGTATGTCGGCGGCCGCTTGATGACCAAAGCCGTGATGTGGCAGAGCACCAACACCGATCTGATCTGAAGGCAGCTAGAGAGGTGGCGGCCTCCATTGATCTTGAGGAACTCGTTGTCCTGGAAGCGCAAGTAAGGGAACTTCTGCGTCAAGCAGATGATCTAGGAGATGCACCGGCTCAGTACAACCTTCCATCGGGTGACTTCACTGACCTGAGAGTGAGTTCTGATGCTGCTCGAGAGGCACATGATTTGGCAATTGCTGATGTTCGAGAGGCTGAAATACGTCATATAGATGCGATGAAAGCGTGTGAAGGTATCCGGACTTCCCTAGCAGATCGAACCAAAATTTCGCTGCTATTTCGTCGTCATGCCACTCTTGAGACTGCTCGGTCTGCGCTCGAAGCGACGGTTAGCGAAGTTCTTGAATCACAACTTGGGCCGATTAGTGAAGAAGTTAACAGGCGCTGGGATGCTTTGTTCGCTGACCGTTCTAGATTGCGCCTCGGCCCAGACGGTAGGGTCACTCGCCCATTGGAGACACAGGACCTTGAATTTGACGCCTTCAGTTCTGGTGAAAAGATGATAGCGAAACTACTTGTGCGGTTGACAGTTCTGATCAAGACTACGCGTGTGCCTTTCTTCTGGATTGATGAGCCTCTGGAACATCTTGACCCTGATTCTCGCAGGTTTGTTGCTTCAACTCTCGCGCATTTAGGCGGAGACGACGCGCTCGCTCAGATTATAGTCACGACGTACGAAGAACCGCTCGCTAACATGTTGACTGATCAAGTTGGCTCTCACGTGCATCTAGATTACTTATGCACCGCGCCTTTGAGTTGAGAGTAGGCCATCAGACGATGCTACTAGTTCAACGTAGGTGTGAGGTGTGGTCCGGGTGCAGAGTGCTCTGCCCTGAATCAACAGCAACGATTTGACCTCAGGAGTCGCCCAATGGCTAAGAATTCCAACAATAGTCATGTCGTGCCTGGCCGGAGAGATGGGTGGGATGTCATAGCACCTGGCGGCAGGCGAGCCAGGCTCTTACTACGAAACCCAGGCGGACACTGAACAACGTGCAAAGGCGATTGTGAGAAACAAGGATGAAGGTGAGGTTCGAATCCATGATCGAAACGGCCAGATTCGAGACAGTGACACCGTTCCACCTGGCAATGACCCGCGATCCAGTCGCGATCGAAAGCACTAGTTGTCAGTTCGCGTGAGGTTGTTAGCACGTGATGCGGGCGGGCCGCCGATTGCGGTGTGGTGTCGGTGGCAGTTGTAGTGGTGGATCCGCCAGATCGTCGAGGCCGGCACCCCGGTGCGTGCCGACAGATACGCCCGGACCGCGCTTGGTGGCGCTCCGCAGCCGGCAGATCCGCTCCTCGATCGCCGCGTCGGTGCGCCGCGGCGACCGGTTAAGCCGCGAGCTGCGATCTGCCAAGCCCGCGTCGCCGTGCTCGACCCAGCGGCTCCACCACTTGGCCACCGTGGCCGGAGACAGCCTCATCTGGCAGGTTGCCTCGGCCTGGGGCTCCCCCGCTGCCACCCTCTGGACCAGCAGAAGCCGCCCCGCGGGAGTCAAACGTGCATTACCGTGCGACATTGAGCCTCCTGTGCTCGTGGGGTAGGAACACCACCACACTCGCACAGGAGGCTCACCCCATCACGCTGCTACCAACCTCTGTGTCCAGCACAACTAGATAGGAGGCCCGATCTACAGCGACCGAGGAATTGCTCTGGCCCGATTAGGTCTCCCGTCAGGGCGGGTTGGTGGCGTAGCGGCTGATGGCGTCGTCGAGGTCGAGGTCGAGCTGGTTGGCCAGGGAGGCCAGCCAGGCCAGCACGTCGCCCAGTTCGTGGAGCTGCTGGGCCGGGGTGCCTTTGCGGACGGCCTGGGCCAGCTCGCCCAGCTCCTCGGCCAGCCAGGCCACGGTGGCCGGGATGCCCCGCTCGCGGTCGGCCGGGCCGTAGAGGCGCTCCACCAAGTCCTGCACTTCTCGCAGTTCCATAGCGGCGATCAGCGGCCTTGTGCTTCCCGCAGCTTCACGGCGGCGATGCTACGACGCTGCTTCGAGTCGGCTCGGGACCGAGGGCTCGCCGGCCGCCGTTGTCGGAGCGGGCGGGGCGGAGAGGGCCCAGCCGAGGGTGCGCAGCAGCGCGGTGGCGGCCGGGCGGATGAGGACCGGCTCGGTCAGCGGGGCCAGCGGCAGCCGCAGCATCCGGCGGGCGTAGACGGGCAGCAGCCCCACCGCGGCGGCGAACAAGATCAGGTACGGGCCCCGGGCGGCCGCCGGGGTCGGGGGCCAGATCAGGAAGCGGACCGCATCGCGGGCTTGGCGGTTGACGGCCAGCTCGGCCCGGAACGTCCAGAGTCGGGTCTTGAGGTCGGCCACATCTCTTGGGGGCGACTCGACGCCGAGCCGTCGCCCGATCTCGGCCATCTCGGCCACGTATCGGTCGGGGGCCCCGTCGGGCAGGGGGCCGGCGCCGTAGCGGACTCGGGCCCGCAGGAAGCCGTCCACCTCGGTGCAGTGGACCCAGGCCAGCAGATGGGGGTCGCAGGCCGAGTAGGGCCGACCGTCGGGGGCGGTCCCGGCCACCCTGGCGTGGACCCGCCGGACCGATTCGATGGCCGCCTCGGCTTCGGCCTCTGTTCCGAAGGTGGTGGCGGCCAGGAACTCCCCGGTGCGGTGGAGCCGGCCGAGCGGGTCGCGGCGGAATCCGGAGTGGTCGGCCACCCCGGCCATGGCCAGCGGGTGCAGCGTCTGCATCAGCAGGGCCCGCAGCCCGCCCACCAGCCCGGACACGTCGCCGTGGACCGCCTGCATGGCGCTGCCCGGCCCGGCCAGCCCGTTGCCGCCCCGACTGGCGGGCCGGGGCGTATCCGGGGCGCCGCTGACTATCTCGCGAACCCCGGCCCCCAACCGCCGACGAAAGCCCTCGATCATCGAAGTCGCGGTCATCGCCGCCAGCGTAAGCCCGCCAGCTCCCCGGCCGGTCCGGGCGGATTATCCCCGGCGGTAGCGGGTTGCCTTGTACTCCTCCACCCAGTTGCGGGAACTGCGCCACTGGCCGTCGGAGCCGCGTGTCGCCCGGAGCCGGCCCCGGGCGGCCGCGGCTCGCAGCGCTGGAGCCTTCAGGTCGGGCGTTTCGAGGGCGGCGAGTGGGACCAGTCGAGCCGGTCCGGCCACCGCGGGCACGATGAAGCGGTGCAGGCTGTCCAAGACTGCCCGGGCCAGCATCTCTCCCAGCAGGCCGGTGTCACCGTCGTCGGCCCGGCGGAGCGCTCGCAGGTAGCGATCCCGTTCTCGTTTGTAGATGACGGCCGGCGGGTAGCCGAGCCGCACCAGCACTAGGTTGAGGACGAGGCGCCCGGTGCGCCCGTTGCCGTCGAGGAAGGGGTGGATCTGCTCGAAGCGGGCGTGGAGTCGGGCCAAGTCTTCGAGGAACGCCTCCGGTGTCGGGTCCAGCTCGTTGACCTCGTTCACCCACGTCGTCATCTCGGCATGGATCAGAGGATGCGACACCGGAGTCATACCGCCGGGGAAGGGGTGGATCTCGTGCTCGCGGAAACTGCCCGGCCCCTCCCGGGCGGTGGCATCGGGGTGAGGGGCCACGTTCCAGACCGGCGCCATGGCCCGGTTATGGGTTTCGCGCACCTCGGCCAGCGTCACCACGTCGCCGCGTCGGTGGTGGCCGGTCGGGTCGATGGCCTGCTCGTACACCCACCGGGCTGCGTCGGCGTAGCCCTTGACCTCCATGTACTCGCGCAGTTCCTTGTTGCCGACGGCACGACCCTCGCTGAGCAGTCGCTCGACCTGCTTGAGCACCAGGGTGTTGCCCTCTATGGCGGTGGAGTGGTGCGCCTCCTCGAACCATATCCCGCGCCATATGTCGGCCGCCTCCGCGGGGCTCGGCAGACCGCCCAGCCGCGCCCACAGCTCTCGGACCTGGGCGTGGAGCCGGTTGTAGAGCTTCTGCCGCGAGGGCCGCCCGCCCACTAGCGGGTCCGAAATTTGTTCGTTCATTAGATTTTAATCTAACAGAACAAATTGAGAATTCGTCGAGGTGGCGAACATCTAACGTCACAAAACAACAATTACATGCCTGTAATTCAGTTTTTGCCGATCCCATGAGGCCGTTGTCGCGGCTCTGGACAGTTTCGCTGTCCGGTAGGATCGGAAAGGCAAAATCGGTAGGATCGGAAAGACAGAGTTGGTAGAACCAGAAAGGTAAAGCCGGTAGGATCGGAAAGGTGAGGCCGGTAGGATCGGAAAGCGAGTCTGCGGTGGAACATGATGAGCCCGTGGTGGAGCATGAACTGACGGCTCGGCACCTTCTGAGCGTCGTCGAGTCGGCCGTCCGTCATTTCCGGGTTGTGCTCATCCACGGCCCGCGGCAGAGCGGCAAAACCACGCTGTCCAAGCTCGTGGCCGACAAGATGGGCGGCACCTATTGGTCGTTGGAGGATGACGCCACCAGGTCGGCTGTTCTCGACGATCCGTTGCATTATCTGGCCGACTACCCGACTCCCGTTGTGCTGGACGAGATCCAGCAGGGCGGTGACAGGGTGGTGAAGCACATCAAGATGCAGGTTGACGAGAACCCCACCCCGGGAAGGTTCTTGATCACGGGGTCCACCAACTTTCTGACTGTGCCCACCATCAGCGAATCGCTGGCGGGCCGGGTTGCCATATGTGATTTATGGCCGCTGTCCGCGGCCGAGATGGCTGGTGCCGCCAGCCCGCAAGTACACAAATGGTTCGACGCCCCCTTCGGGTGGGACCGGCGAACGATCAAATGGGAGGAAGCACCGTCCCGGGGGGATTACTTCCGGCAAGCCTGCCTAGGGGGGTATCCAGAAGCAGCGACACTGACCCCCCGAGCCCGGCAACGGTGGTTCGACGGATATTTGCGGACCGTCACGGCCAGGGACATCATGGCGTTGTCGGGCATCAGGTCCGACGCCGACTTGAATGCGCTCATGGTGTGGGCCGCCGCGGCCACCGGCCAGGAGCTCAACATCGCGCCGACAGCTCAAAAGCTGGGGATCAGCCCGCCCACGCTGAGGTCATATTTGGAATGGCTGGAAACGGTGAGGCTTGTTCACCGGCTGTGGCCGTGGTCTCGCAATCATGTGGCCAAAGCGGCTAAGCGCCCCAAGTTGCATGTGACCGACACGGGGCTCGTGGCCGCGCTGCTGGGGATCGACTCCCGCGCCCTGTCGTCACCGAGTTCCACCATCTCGGGGGCTCTGCTGGAGTCGTTCGTGGTAAACGAGGTGACCAGGCAACTCTCGGCCGCTGACCATCCCCGTGTCCGATTAAGCCAATTCCGCGACCGCAACGGGCGGCGCGAGGTCGATTTAGTGCTGGAGCAGGGCGACGGGTCGATGATCGCCATGGAGGTCAAAGCCACCAGCTCCCCGGCGGCGCAACACGTTGAGACGCTGAAATGGCTGCGGGACAGAATGGACCGGGCCGATCCGGGCAGCTTCAAAGCGGGATACCTGCTGCACACCGGCAAGACCTGTCTGACCATCTCCGATCGCATCCACCTGCGACCGATCGCCGCCTTGTGGCTTGAGCCAGAGCCCGAGCAGTTGCCTTTGCCATAGCGCCCTCCCCCTCCCCCCTGGTTTTCTGAGCAAAAAGTTGGCGTATAGCGACGATTTTTGCTCAGAAAAATCTCCGGGGGGCAAAAATTTCGGGGGGGGGGGGTGGGGTTACGGCGGGCTGGCGGCGGCGGCTGTCCGCAGGGCTCGTTCTAGGAGTTCCCGGTCGCCGAGGCGGTGGCGGAGGTCGGCCTCCAGGCCGGCGATGGGGTAGAGGTTCTGCGGGGCCCGGGTCTCTTTGTGGGGCTCGCTGGCGAACCGGGGCAGGACCGCCGAGATCTGATCGGCCCGAGCCTTCGCCTCGACCGCCGTGCCCGTCCCCGGCAGCTCGCAGCGGACTACCCCCGACAGCGGGTGGACGACCGGCCCCGGCAGGCGCAGATACCAGGACCAGCGGGTGACCCCGGCGCCGCCGATCAGAAACAGCGGCGTCCGCTGGCCCGCGGCCAGCGCGGTCAGCACCCGCTGCTCCCCGTCGGGCAGGTACCCGACGTGCTGAGTCTTGACCAAGCCGGCCCCCTTGGCGTCGGCCCGGCCCCGGAGCGGGCCGTCGAAGACAACCAGGTCGGCCTCGTCGCCGGCCGCGATCTGGGCTTCGAGCCGCGACATCTGTGCCCGTATCTGATTGTGGAGCACGTCGGGCTCGTCGCCGGGACATGGAATCAGCTCGTAGGCGCCGTGGCCGGTGACGATGGGCCCGACCGCATCGGAGGCGACGGCGTAGAGGCCCCGGAACACCCGCGCCTCGGTGATCTGGGCCGCGTCGGGCTGGCAGCGCACCGCCCCCGCGGCCACCGAGGCGCACACCCCCGGCCGGGCCCGGTCGCCGTCGGTGATCCACACCCGGGCGTCGATCCGCCGGACCCCGTCCACGAAGACGACGCAGCCGGGCAGTTCGGCCCTGTCCGGGGTGATGGGCGACCACTGGCCCGCCGCCATCTCCACGTCGAGATCAATATCGGCGGTCGGCTCCTCCAAGTGCTCCGGGTCGAGGGCCACGCCGTACTCGGGCGCCCACGCCTCCACCGCGAACCGCACTGCGCCTACCCCTCTTTGCCGACCGCCGACGCGATCAGCCCCGTGGCGCCAGGCAGCGTCGGCCCCACTTGCGCCTACTCCTCTTTGCGCTCGACCGACGATGTGGTCGGCCCTTTGGTCACCTCGAATCGGACCGGAATCCGCTCGGCCAAGTCCCGGATGTGGGTGACGATGACCACCATCCGCCCGGTCGCGCCCAGCTCCTCAATGGCCGCGGCCACCACGTCGAGGGTGTCGGGATCGAGGGTGCCGAACCCCTCGTCGAGGAACAGCGAGTCCAGCCCCGGGCTGCCCTCCGGGGCCATCTCAGCTTGGCCGTCGGTGAGGGCCAGCGCCAGGGCCAGGCTGGCCAGGAACGTCTCCCCGCCTGACAGGGTCTTGGCCCCGCGCACCTCGTCGGCGCTGTGGTGGTCGCAGACGTCGAAGTCGGTGCCGTCGGCTGCGAACGAATATTGCCCGTTCGACAGCTCCAGCAGGCGCTCGGAGGCCCGCTCCTTCAGATCGCCGACCGCCTCCTCCATCAGCCAGCGCTCGAACCCGTCGGATCGGAGCAGCCTTCCCAGTTCCGCGGCCACGGCCTCGGCGGCGCGCAGGTCCTCGACCTGCTTCTCCAGGTCGGCCATCTCCTTGTGCCGGTCGACGGCGTGCTGGTGGGCGGATTCGGCTCGGGTGACGGCAGAGGCCATCGCCGCGATGAAACCGCCGGGGTCGCTCGGCGGGTCGAAGTGAGGGGCGCACACCCCGCGGGCCTGTTCGGTCAGCTCCGCTTGTCGGGCCTCCAGGGAGCGCACTTCACTGTCAGCAGCCTTCTTCTCCTCATTTAGATCCGACGCTTTGGACGCGGCCCACGCGGTCAGCGCCTCCCAGTCCTCCAGCAGCGGTGCAGCCGGCGACGGGGGCTCCAAGGCGGCCAAGCCGTCGCGCGCCTTGCCGTCCTCGGGGCGGGCCGCGTCGACATCGGCCTGTTCGACCAGCAGCGCGACGAGCCGATCTCGCACCCTGCCGTAGTCGTGGCGGGCTGCGTCCTCTTTAGCCCGGACCTGTTCCAGCTCTTCTCGCGCCGTCCCCACCGCGTCGACAGCGGACTGTTCGGCGGCTAGGGCATCGCGGCGGGCCGCGTCTAGAGCTTCGGCTTTGGCAAGGTCGTCTTTCAGCGCGGCCGCTTCTGGTTCCTCGGCCAGCCGCCCGGCTAGTTCGTCGCCTTGATCTCGGCAAGCGTCCCGTCGGGTCGTCACCTCGGTCAGAGCGATTTGCGCCTTGCGCTCGCCCTCGAAGGCCTGCTTCGTCTCGTCGGACTGGCGAATCTCCTCCTCGGCGGCCGCCGCCGCTTTCAGTTTCTCGCCGGCCGCGGTCGCCGCCTCGGCCAGTTCGTCAGCTTCAACGGTCAGGCGCTCGACTTCGGCCTCGTCGGGCACGCCGGCCAGCGTCTCGGCCAGCTCACCGCATCGGCGCGACACCGAGTCGGTTTCAGCTCTGACCGTCTCCCGCGTCGTCCTCGCATCGTCGAGGGCGGACTCCCGCTCTCGCCGCCGCGCCGCCGCCTCAGCCTCGGCCTCCTTCAGAGCTTCGAGTTCGGCGTCGAGGTCGTGGTCGGGCAGGGATCGCACCGGCTGGCGGCACACCGGGCAGGGCTCGCCCTCGACCAACTGGTCGATCAGCCCCTCGGCCTGCTTCACCGCCCGGGCCCGGTTGAGCGAGTCGGCCGCTTCGTCGAGGGCGGCCTTGGCTTGGTCGTGGAGCGCTCGGGCTTCGGCCTCGGCTGTCTCCGCGGCGGAGCGTTTCGCTGCCAGATCGTCGAGTTCTCCGGTGAGCCGGGTCAACTCGGTCCGCTGATCGCGGATCCGGCTCAGCTCCGCCTTGTCGGGACCGTCGTCGGCCGCGGCGGCCGCGGCTTCGGCCGTCTGCCGGGCCGCCCGGGCTTCACCTTCCGCGGCTGCCAGCCGAGACCGGACCGCCTCGGCCATCTCCGCGGCCTCGGTGTTCGACCGGTCGGCCTCCTCGACGCCATCGTCCAGGCGGCTCAGCTCTTCTCGCAGCCCGGTCAGGTGCTCATGGTCGGCCAGCAGGCGACGGCACGTCTCGGCGTTCGGACCTTCGGCCGCGTCCTGCTCGGCCTGCCGGGCCCTGTCTCGGGCGCTGGCCAACTCGTCCGCCGCCTTCTGGTCGGCCTCGGCCGCCGACTTCAACTCGGCGTCGAGCGACCTCGCCTCTTCCGGTACTCGGACGGCGGTTACGGCCGAATGCTGCTTCTCTGCCGTCTCTGCTTTGGTCCGGGCGGTAGTCAGATCTGTTCCGACGCCGGCCAGCCCGTCGGTCAAGTCCTTGAGTTCGGCCTGGGCTTGGCGGGCCGCCTCGGCCGCGGCGGCCAGTCGGGCGACTTCCTCCTCGCCGGGCGCTTCGGCACTCAGCCTCGGCTCCAGCACCTCGCGCTGATCCCGGGCGGTAGCCGCCTGCTGCCGGGCCTCGGCGCCCATGCGGGTGTAGACGTCGAGGTCGAGGAGCTGGCGCAGCACCTCCTGGCGGTCTCTCGGCTGGTCGTGCAGGAACTGGGCGAACCGGCCCTGGGGCAGCACCACCGTCTTGGTGAACCGGTCGAAGTCCAGGCCCAGCGCCTTCTCGACCGCCTCGCCCATCTCTGACGCCCGACCGGCCAAGATCTCGCCGCCCCGCTCCAGCCGGGCCTCCTTGGTGGTGGCCCCGCCGGGGGTGCGCCGCACCACCCGGACCGCGGTGTGGCGCTCGCCGTCCACCTCGAAGTCGAGTTCCACCCGGGCCTCGGTCGAGAGCTGGTTGACGGCCGGGGCCACGGCCCGGTTGTCGTCGTAGCGGGCCACCGCGCCGAACAGGGCGAAGGTGATGCCGTCGATGATGGTGGACTTGCCCGAGCCGGTCGGCCCCACCAGGGCGGCCAGCTCCACGCCGGAGAAGTCCACCTCGGTGTCGTCGCGGAAGGCGGCGAACCCCTTCATCCGCAGCTTCAGCGGCCTCATGCGCGCTCCAGCTTCTGCGGGGTGCTCGGCGGCCTCATGTGCGCCCTGTCTTGTGGGGTGCCCGACGCCTCGTGTGCGTTCTGTCTTGTGGGGCGTCCAGCGAGCCTCACACTCGCTCGGCTTCCTGCTGGGCGTCTAGCAGTTCGGCGAACAGGGCCCGCACTCGGTCGTCGTCGACGTTGCGCTCGGCCAGGAACTCGTCGAACAGCTCGGCGGGGGCCCGTCCCGAGCGCTTCGCCTTGGGCCGGGCCGGCGCCGAGGCGTCTTCGACCTGCACGTCCACCACCCGCTCCCCGAGCAGTTCCCGCACCTCGTCGGCCAGGCCGGGTCGGCGGGGCTCGCGCACCACCACCCGCAGCCAGGCCCCGTCGCCTCCGGCCCCGGCGCTGTCGCCCCCGCTCGCCGCGCCGTCGCCCCCGGCCTCAGCGCCGCCCCGCCCGGCGGCCAGCTCGTCCAACGTGCCGGTCAGGGTGCGCAGGGCCCGGCCGCTGGTCAGCGGCACGGCGGTGACTGTTGGCGGGAGCCCCGGCTCGATGTCCACCAGGTTCACCTGCTTGGCCTGGTCCTCCTCGCCGAAGTCGAGCTGCAGCGGCGACCCGCAATACCAGATGGGCGCGGCGCCGGGGATCTTCTGGGGCCGATGCACGTGTCCGAGGGCCACATAGCCGGCGGTGGGAGGGAACGCCTGGGCGCTGAGGGCGTATTCCTCGACGAAATGGGCGGCCCGCTCGCCTCCCCCCAGGCGGCCGCCGTGAACGAAGGCGTGGGCGGCCAGGATGTTCACCGCATCGGCCTCGAAGTCAGCGCAGAGGACCTCGATGAGCAGCCGCATCCGCTCGGCGTAGACTTGGGCGTTCTCATAGGCCGCCGCCTCCATCAGGTCCTTGGCCCTCACCACCCCCCGCTGGGACACGAACGGCAGCAGGGCTAGCCGCACGTCCTCCCCGCCCGGCATGGCCAGCCGCAGAACGCCGCCTTCGTCGGGCCGGACCGGCTCGGCCACCAGATGCACCCGACCGGCCGCCTTGAACACGGGGGCCACCGCACCGAGGCGGCGGGCGTTGTCGTGGTTGCCGGCGATCACCGCCACCTGCGCCCCGGCCCGGACCATGTCCAGCAGCCCCCGATAAACCATGGCCTCGGCGTCGGGCGGCGGGCTGGCCGTGTCGAACAGGTCGCCCGCCAAAATCACCAGATCGACAGAGCGCTCGCCGACCAGCCCAACAATCTCGTCGATCACCGCCCGGTGCTCATCAGCCCGGCTGTTGCGCCGAATGGCCTTCCCCACATGCCAATCACTGGTATGCAGCAGCCTCACCATCTCACCACCGAGCAATCACCGTCGTCGATCCGGCCCCAGCCGTGAGACGCCCATTCAGAAGGCGAAACGCCAGGCCGGTGGGTGGCACGGGGGCAAGGTTTTGCCGCCCCGCGGCAAAACCGCGCCCGTGACAGGCCCCGCCGGCCGGACAAGTCAAGACAACCCTTCAAAAGGATCGTCAGGCTGCCCCCGCCCCGACGACGGCGCCTGCGACAAGTCGGCCTCGGCCGGCCGGGTGGCCCAGGCCGGGAACGGGAACTCCACCAGCAGCGGCACCGGCAGCCGGGGCTGGGCCAGGAACAGCGACCCCGGCTTGAGGATGGTGGCCCGATGGCGCTGCATCGGCGGCAGGAACCCGTACTGGTCGCGGCGGGCCTCGGCGCTGTCGAGCCGCCCCACCGCCCGGATGGCGCTGTTGGCCACCACCCGGCGCTCCACCTCGCTGGCCGTCTGCTGGGCCCCGATGAGGATGACGCCCAGGCTGCGGCCCCGCTCGGCCACGTCCAAAAGGATGTCCTTGATGGGGCTGCCGCTGTCTCGGGGGGCGTACTTGTTGAGCTCGTCCAGCACGATGAACTGCAGCGGCTTGGCCGTCCCGCTGGCCTCCTTGGCCTCGAACGCCTGGCGCAGCACCACCCCCACCACGAACCGCTTGGCCCGGTCGTGGAGCCGGTGGATGTCCACCACCGTCACCTGCTGGGAGTCCAGGTCGATGGCGTGGTCGGGGGCGTCGCCGATGTCGGCCCGGATCAGGTGCTCCACGTGGCGCACCGCCGCGTTCAGCCGGCGGATGAAGGCGTTGACGGTCCCGGCCCCGACGGCCCGCCCCGTCCACCGGGGGTCGGGGTCTTCGTCGAGCAGCTTCGACTCGATCACGCCCACCAGCCCCCGGAAGTCCCGCATCGTTGTCCTCTCGATGCGGACCGCTCCGTCGGGGGCCGTGTGCTCCCGGGCGCATTGGGCGAGCTGGGCCGCCACCGACTGCACCACGATGGTGTACTGCTGGCGCTCGTCCTCGGCGTCGGCGAACAGGAACGGCAGGAGCTGCTGCCCGCAGAAGTCGGCGACGGTCCAGAAGAACGGCCGCACCCCCGCGGCCCGAGAGCCGGTGGCCGGGGTGGCGTTGGGGTCGCCGGGCCGGGGCGGGGCCAGGACGCCCACCGAGGAGAAGGGGGCGGCCGGCAGTCCCAGCGCCGAGTAGCGCTGCCGCTGGCCGGGGTCGAGGCGGGCGTTGGGGTGGTCGAGGAACAGCAGGTCCTCGCCCTTCACGTTGAAGATCAGGCCCTTGGCGTGCATGGCCTCGGCGCCCAGCACCCCCGAGTTGAACAGGGAGTAGAGCAGGAAGGTGGCGTAGCTGGTCTTGGTGGCCACGCCGGAGATGCCGCTGATGTTGACGTGGGCGCCCTTGGTGCCGTCCACGAAGTCGAGGTCTAGGTGGATCGGCTCGTCGTTGCGGCTCAGGCCGGCTGGCAGGCGGCGCTCCACGTCTTGGAGGTCGAGGGCGGCGTCGCGCTCGTCGCCGGTGGCCCGCCGCACCTCGGCGCCGGGCAGGGGCGGCACGAACGTCTCGGGCGCTGCCCGGGTCAACTGGACCTGGGCCGCCTCGCTCACCTCGGCCGGCAGGATCCCGTCGGCCACCAGGAAGACGTCGCTGTCGAACCGGGCCCCTTCGTGGCGGGCCCGGACCTGGCTCACGATGCCGTACAGGTTGACCGTCTCCCCGTCGGGCAGCACCCGGGTGACGGCCACCACGTCGTCGAGCTGCAGGTGCGAGCCGGGCGCCACCGCCACCCAGAACTCCAGCGGCATGGCGTCCTCGGTGCCGATCACCCGCCCGACTGCGTCACTCATGGCCTCGCCCCGCTCTGTCCACGGTGCTATTGTGTTCGACAATCCCCCCAGTTGCTTCGGTGGCTGGGCAAGTTGCTTCGGTGGCTGGGCAAGAGCCCGCCAGCACCGGCGGGCTCTTGAGTTTCTACAGCCGGTCGGCTTGCGGTGGTGTCAGCGGGGGCCGCCCAGTTTGAGGTCCCCCGGTCGTCGCTGGCCCGGGTGCCGGATCGGCGGTTACAGAGTCTCTGGTCCGGGTGCCGGATCGGCGGTTACAGGAGCCTCTGGTCTTCGTATTGGACGGGATCTTCGGGGACCTCGATGAGATCGGGGTAGCAGGTGGCGGCGATCCGGTCGAGCAGGTCGGCTTCGGCGACGTTGAACTTGCCGTCTTTGCGGGTTCTGGGAATGGCGTTCACCAGGCCCTGCAGGCAGGCGATGAACGTGTCGTCGGCGGCGAGGCCGCGTTCGTCGGCCCAGTGCCGGGCGGCGGCGGTTCCGTCGTGGTGGACGATGTAGCACATGGTGTGGACGGCGTCGATGAGCCGCTCGAAGTGGCGCCGGTCGCGTTGGACGCCGGGCCCGTCGCCGCGGGCGAGCCGCCCGGTGGGCTCGGCGAGGGTGACATTGCCGGACTTGGCGGTGAGGAGCTTGGCCGCCTTGAGGTCGTTGATGTCGAGCCCGCCGGTGGCCAGGGCGAGGCGACGGGCGTCGTCGAAGGGGAAGGTGCGGGCCCTGAATACCGACCAGGCGATCAACACGAAGTCGGTGTAGGGGTCAAAGCTCACCTCGCGGCCCACGAGGCGGTTGGTCATCAGCCGGACCACCTCGTCTCGGGCCACGTCGAGCGCTTCTTCGGGGTAGAGCAGCCGGGAGGTGCCATCCGCGGTGGTCTCGGTGGAGTGGACCGGCCAGGCCTGTGACAGCACCGACAGGGCCGGCCCGTAGGTGGACAGCAACAGATCGACGCCGGTGAGCCCCTGTTCGGCCGAGCGCCGCAGGGCCTCGGCGGAGGCGGCGCGCACCTCCGCCTCGATGCCCGACAGGTAGACCCGGCCGCCGGTCTGGCGGGGCGGCCGCTTGCGGCAAGCTAAGAAGATGGTGGACGCGGCCGAGTTCTGCCGCGCCTGATGCAACGACGCGGTCGACTCGGTGTTGACCGGCCAGGAGGTCTCGATGGTGAACCCGGCCTGCAGCAGCGCCGACCCGAGCCCGTCCCAGGCCCCGGCGCTCTTGTGGGTGAACATCACCGTGAGCACCCCGTCGTCGCGCAGCACCCGGTGGCACTCGTTGAAGATGGCCGCCATCTTGGCCTCATAGTCGTCGTTGGCCACTCTGGCCTTGTCTTTGCCCGCCGAGGCGAACCTGGCCGGGTTGGCCACCGCCTCATCGCGCTTGTTGGTCAACTCGCCGTCGAACAGGTCGGGCCAGACTCGGCCGAGAGTTCGCTTCTCCCAGACATAGAAGAAGTCCGACAGCTCCGCATACATCACATTGTCGAAATACGGCGGGTCCATCACAATGCAGGTGATAGACCCGGTCTCGATATGGGCCAGGTTGCCGCCGCTGCCTTTCGTCACCGAGACCTCTGGATCACTCACAGCGGGAGAGCTGAGAGCCAAACCCTGAGCCGAATCGGCTAACGCCAACAGGTTAGAAAGGCTCGCATACGCGTCAAGTGTTTGCTTCAAACACCACGCGTAGAGTTCTCTGCCCGCCTCAAACTCAGCAAAGGTGGTCTTAAACGGGAAGGCATGCATGGTAAAGGTGTGTCCAACTTGTTGGCGACTAATATGCCAAATACATATTCGTGAGTTCCAATCGAGGGCTTTGCCTTGAATCATGCCGAGCATTCCCAGCACGGCGTCAGCACGATCGGCTGTCAGTTCAGAACGAACCTCGTCGGCTAGTTTACGGTACTCCTCAACAAAGCAGCCGTGGACGAGCAGTTGCCGAGGAGTGAACAAATCACGCCAACACGGCATTCCGTAGTTATGCGGTTCGCGAGTCTTGAGACCTTCTGGAATGTCTTCGTCAGGGATGATATTTTGTTCTTCCCATCCGGGCAGAAGTCGGTTCAGCTCAACCTCAGCCGCCGCAAGAGCACCCAGGTCCACCCGGGTGGGCGCTCGGAACCCACGACCTTCAGCCGTGCGCACCGCCACCGCGTAAAGCACATCTCTCATCCTCCCGGCCTGAGCCTCGGACCGGATATAATCCCCCGTTATAGTCATGTCTGTCCACGGCGAGACCGCCTTGCCCCGCCTCCAAGTAGCTTCAGCTTTCGGATCAAAATCGATATTATCTCCTTCTACTATTCTGTAAACAGGCTCATCTAACTCTCCATCAGAGGTGTGCGTGACCAACTTAACTGCTACAGCAAGTTTGCCCTCGGAGACCCGTCTCAGCGACCAATCACCAACCAACGGCACAGGTTTCCCGGTTGTGGGACAGGGAACTGTACGAACCCAGATGTAGTTTGTGACTTGTTCACTGGATCCCCAGGGAAAGAATTTAGCAAGCCGTGCCTGCAAACGCTTACATAGAACTTCACCCCATTTATAGAGATCGGTATAGAGGCCTGAACCGTACCTTGCTGGAATCTCCATTCCTGATCGTAGAATAGCGGCGGCTACTGCATTGAGATCACCAGCAAAAGTAGAAAGTCGGTAGCGAACGGCTTCAAATGGAATACTACCTCCACCAGCGGTCGGATCTAGAAGATTAGGATGATGTCCCCAGGTGTGTTCAAGTATCTCATGGAGCAGTATGACATGCTCAGTCGACGGGTTGTTCTTGAATGCTGGTTTGTAGGTGTAAGGGTTGTCTTTCAGACGCTCTCCCCGGGCGACTGCGGCTGCCTTCATGTCTCGTGCAGCAATCGGACTGCCGAGGATTCCGCACATGGTGAGCACCCACTTCCGATAGGCGGCCTCGTTCACTAACTCCGGTGCATCAGCGAATCGCTCAGCAAGTTCGGGAGTCCAAGCTGGCAGAAGGCTGGTCAGAATGGCCCCAGCCGAAGCCACAAGCGGCCGCCGCGCCCACCAGACATGAAGAGTCTTGAGCTTGGGAAACTGGCCCGGTATCGGAGCGCTCTCACGAACCGACTCAATCCCCAACTCGGTAACGGGCAACCAATCCTCAATCAGCACCCGCGGCCGAACCCGCCCATCCAAAGAAGCAGCCACCGAGACTTCAGTCACTTCTCCGGGAAGGACTCGGCTGAGAAGGTCTCCATGCGTGGTACGGGCTCGCCGCGCTGGCCGATCTCGACGCCGAGGACGAACCGCTCGGCGCAGAAATCGGTGAACACCGACGGGTCGCACCGCCTGGCGGAGCCGTCGAGCGCTCCGTAGTAGCGCATCTGTTCATCCCAGTACCAGAGCGGGCCGTTGTAGGCGCTCGCCCAGTCGATAAGCGGGTGCTCCAGCATCAGCCGGGTCTCCAGCCACCGGCCCATCCGGCCGTTGCCGTCCACGAACGGATGGATCTGCTCGAATGCCAGATGTCCCAGGAAGGCCCGGACCGCGGCCCTGGCCGCCCCCCGCGGGGTCGGTTCGTCCCATCCGTCGAAGCCGCGGTCCAGCCAGCCGATCAGCCCGTCTGCCAGGCCCGGGACTTCGCCGGCCGTGGGCGCGACATACGGTCCGACCATGACCTGGCATCGTCTCAGCGCGCCCCGGTCCGGGTCGGGAAGCAGCCGCTCCATCTGAGCTCCGTGCGCGGCCAGCATCGTCTTCACGTCCACCGGCTCCGCCGGGGTGTGGGTCTCGGGCGACATCAGCAGCCGGTGCAGGTTCACCAACTCCCAGTCGCCCGCCGACTGCGGTGCGATCTCCCCCGACGCCAGCCCGCCGGCCCGGGCCACGCCGGTTTGGTTCGCCTCGATCCACACAGAGGCCAGAGCGGATCGCAGCACCATCTCCCTCAGGCCGGGGTCCTCGGGGTCGAACTCTCCTCGGGCGGGCCGGTCCTCCTCGAATCTCGCCTCCAAGTCGTCCACGGCCCGGCTGATTCCCGGATGATCCCAGCGCACGGCCCGGAAGTCGATCCACGGGTGGTCCAAGTCGCCCCGTATCCGCTCCCTGCCAGGCATCTGCGCCAGAGCTGCCCGCAGCCATTCGTCTTTCGACTCGTCCTTCGACCCACGCGGCGGCATGGCTGAAAGGGTAACGGTGCTGGTGCCAGCCCAGAGCCGTTCAGCGCTGGCGCCAGGAGCAGGTGGCATCTGGGTGCGTCCGCCTGATGCGGGTTTAAAGAAGACCCCGCCGAGCAGCAGCGTCGAAACGCTGCCGTCAGCGGGGGGGTGAACCCGACCGTAGCGGTATCGCGAGCACTTGTCAACTCAACCGCTCTGTTCGCTACGGCAGGCGTGTTCATAGTCGTGCGGGCCGAGCATGTGGCTCTGGCTGATGAATGACTTGGGGCCGAGGTGGCGGTCTCCGTATGACCAGGCGGCGGTCTCGCAGACCGCGCCGAGCCGGTAGGCCCCGGCCAGCGCTGGCAAGAGGTCGGAGTCGCCCGAGAACAGCACCACCACATCGAGGCCGTGTTCGGCCCTTGCCAACACCACCTCGGCGGCAGCCCTAGCGTCGATCCCCTTTTCGTGGGGTTGGCCGTTCTGGTGGTAGCCGAGTTGCTGCACGCCGGGTACACACTTGATGCCTATCCGCTGAGCTGTGGCCAGCCAGCGCTGGAGCTGCCTCATTGCTTGAGCATGCCCCGCAGGGTCCCGGCGCTGATCTGGGATGCCTCTGTAAATCCCCACCCGAGCCAGCCGCTGGCCGGGCGAACGGGCGACGATCCGCTGTGCTAGCAGGACGGGGTTGAAATGCCCGTCGCGAGGACAGGCGGCGCTCCAGCCGTCGGCCTCCCAGCAGCGGATGGCTTGCTTCGCCCCTTTGTGGGCGTTCCAATAGTCGAACATCACGGCAACCTTGGCGATGCCTGTCGTAGTCCCCCCAGCCGCTTGGCCTGCGGATTCCTCCTTGCTCGTCGTGGACGGTGTCAGGCAGTTGGGCATCAGGCGAGTGCTGTTCGCTCCCGAGGGCATTTCCCAGGCCGGGAACAGTTGCAGAGCAGGGCGTGGACGTCGATCGACGGCTTATAGTCGTGAAGGTGATCGCTCAGCTTCTGGCCGGGCTCATGGCGGTGACCCATCTGGCGTTCATCGCCTTCCTCGTGTCCGGGGGGCTGCTGGCTCGGCGGATGCCGAAGTTGATCAAGTGGCATCTGGGGGCCATCGGCGTGACCGTGGCCATCAACCTCACTGGCTCGGAGTGCCCGCTGACCGTGTGGGAGAAGCACTTCCTGGCCCAGGCCGGGCGTGAGCCGTACGAGTCGGGCTTCATCTCCCACTACCTGGTGGAGCCGATCTACCCGGCGGGAATCGACGGCAGGGTCAACCTGATGATCCTGGCCGCCTGGATGGTCCCCACCGCCTTCGCCTACCGGGGGTTCCTGCTCTCGCGCCCGGCCCGCCTCAGCCGCTAGCTGCTGCCCAGGTAGCAATTTCTCATCTAGATCACCGGGCTCTGGGGCACTGCGTTCGGGCATGTCTGTCCTTCAGGTCCTTTGGTCATACGCCATGTGGCTGCATGGTCACCGCTAAGGATAACAGGATAACATTATTTTAAGTGATGATTGATGTAATTGCAAGTTCGGATTCTGGAGAGGCGAGGCGGGGGTCGGACACGGGCGGCAAGCCTTGGCCCCGGCTCGTCGGGGCGGGCTCGCACGCTGGCGGGCGATCTGGCAGGCTTGGGGCAGCAGCCGACCGGCAAGCGAGGTGATCTGATGGGCGAGATGGTCGAGTTCGCGGCCAACGGCGAGACGGCCCGGGGCTACGTGGCCGTCCCGCCGCCGGGCGGGGGCCCCGGCGTGCTGGTGCTCCAGGAGTGGTGGGGGCTGGTGCCCCAGATGAAGGGGGTGTGCGACCGGCTGGCCGACGAGGGGTTCACCGCCTTGGCCCCCGACCTGTACCACGGCGAGATGGCGGAGCACACCGAGATGGACAAGGCCGGCGAGCTCATGACCAGCCTGCCCCCGGACCGGGCCGCCCGGGACATGTCGGCCGCCATCGACTTCCTGCTCGACCACGAGGCGTGCTCGACGGCCACGGCCGGGGTGGTCGGATTCTGCATGGGCGGCCTGCTCACCCTGCGGATCGCCGCCCTGGAGGGCGGGCGGGTGTCGGCGGCCGTCCCCTTCTACGGGGCCCCGCTCGGCGACGACACCCTGGACTGGGGCAACCTCAGCGCCAGAGTCGAGGGCCATTTCGCCGCCGTCGACGACTTCTTCCCGCCCGACGCCTGCGAGGCCCTGGCCGCCGAGCTCCGGGACATGGGCCATGACGTGACCTTCCACGTCTACCCCGGCACCGGCCACGGGTTCGGTAACTGGGAGAACCCGCTGGGGACCTACGACGAGGCGGCCTGGCGGACGGCCTGGGACCGGACCCTGGCCTTCCTGCGGGCCAACGTCGGCTAGGCGCGGCGGCGGCATGGGCCTGGAGGCCGAGCTGGTCAACCGGCTCACCTGGAAGATCCCCAACGCCTTGGTGCTGGTGGGCTCCCGGGCCGGGGAGGAGCGCAACGCCATGACCGCGAGCTGGGTCACCCAGCTCTCCATGGAGCCGGTGCTGATCGGGGTCGGGGTGGACAACACCGCGGTGACCCACCGGCTGATCTCCGCCGGGGGCTCGTTCACGATCAACCTGTGGGACGCGGCCGACACCCGGGTGTTCGTGAAGTTCTCCAAGCCTGCCGCCTACGCCGACGGCGCGCTCAACGGCCGGGCCGTGACCGAGGCGGCCACCGGCGCGCCGGTGTTCGCCGAGGCCCTGGCCTGGCTCGACTGCGAGGTGCGCCACACCCTCGACCTGGGCACCCACACCCTGTTCGCGGGCGAGGTGGTGGACGGGGCCATCCGCGACGACGAGGCCCGGGCCGCGGCCATGAGCGACACCCGCATGAAATACGGCGGCGTCCGCCGCCATTGATTTGACCGACCCCGACCGCCCGACCGGCCCCGACCGGCCCCGACCGACCAACCGACCACTGGAGGCTCCGATGACCGAAGCACAGCCCGTCCCCGAGAACCGCGGCCACGCCGTGCCCTACTTGTGCGTGGAGGGGGCGGACGAGGCCATCGCCTTTTACGCCGAGGCCTTCGGCGCCGTCGAGACCATGCGGATGTCCGCCCCCGACGGGAGGATCGTGCATGCCGAGATGGACATCGGCGGCCTGCCGGTGTTCGTGGCCGACGACTTCCCCGAGATGATGGGCGGCAAGGAGTCGTCGCCCACCGGCCTGGGGGGAACCACCGTGAGCATGCACTGCTACGTGCCCGACTGCGACGCGGCCGTGGCCCGGGCGGTGGCCGCCGGCGCAGAGATCACCTTCCCGGTGGACGACATGTTCTGGGGCGACCGCTTCGGCCGGGTCCGTGACCCGTTCGGCCACGAGTGGTCCTTCGCCACCCACATACGCGACGTCCCGCCCGAGGAGATCGAAGCCGCGACCGCCGCCATGTTCGCCGCCGACGCCTGAGCCCCCGACCGGGTGCCGGCTCGCCCCCGGCGGCGAGCAACCGAGAAATATAACAAATGAAACAAAACCGCCGGAAAAAATGTTGTTTCATTTGTTATATTTGGGACGGTGACCGTCGGATCGAAGCCAGCCAACCCGTTCAGACCCGGTTTCGGCATTCTGCCCCCCTACCCGGCCGGGCGCGATGAAGAGGTGGACGAGATCTGCGCCGCCCTCGCGGCGGGGCCGGGGCATCCGGGCTTCGCCTCCCTGGTTCTCGGCGCCCGCGGCACCGGCAAGACCACGCTGCTGCTGCTCCTCACCGAACGACTGCAGGCGAGCGGATGGGTGGTCTGCAAAACGGACGCACTGGTGAAGGGCGCCGACCTGCCGATACAGGAAACGATCACCGAAGAGGCCCTGGACGAGATGGATCGGCGCTCCCCGCCTCCGGGCCGGCGGATGAACCGGCTCAGCCTCGGCCCGGTCGGTGCGGGCTGGGACAATCCCGGGGCGGCGCCGAGGCGGACGCGGGTGATGCAGCGCACTTTGCTGGAGCTCGTCGACATGGTGGTGCATGACGGGAGCGGCGCCGGGGTGGTGGTGATCATCGACGAGTTCCACAACATGGTGCCCAAAGACGCCAGCGCGGTCGCCTCCATGGTTCAGAACGCCCGAAGCAGCGACAAGCATCTCGGATTCATCGGCGCCGGGCTCCCGCATTTGGAGTCCAAGCTGCTGCCCCACAAGGGATTCACGTTCTTCAACCGGTGCCATCGCCACCGGATGGGCCGTCTGACCATGCCGCAGACCCGTCAGGCGCTTCACTGGCCTTTCGCAGAAAACGGAGTGGAGTTCAGCGAGCCCCTGCTTCACCGGGCTTGCACGGCCGCCAACGGCCACCCTTTCGGCATCCAGTCCCTGGGATTCCATCTGTGGGAGGCGACGGCGGGCCGGTCCGTCCCGGCGTCGGCGTTGAGCGGCGCCGTGGCCAAGATGCGCCAAGACTTGATGGACAAGGTGATGGCGCCGATCTGGGACCGGCTGTCGCCGCAGAAGCAACTGTTCCTGATCGCCATGTCCTACGACGACGGCCCCTCTCTGATCGACGACATCGCCCATCGCACGAGCGCCAAGAAGTCCGTCATCAACACGCAGCGAAGGCGGCTCATCGAAGACGGCGTGATCGCCGCCGCGGGCCGGGGCGCAGTCGAGTTCGCAAACGATCCGATCAGAGAACTGGCGCTAGACCACCAGTACGGAGCCGATTTAGTCGGAGTGCCCGATCCGCCGCCCGGCGGTCAACCCCTGCCCGGCATCGACTGGCCCAACGACTAGGCCGGCGGCAAGCTTTCGGTACTTGACTCCTAAGGGCGGGGGGTGCGGGTTTGGTCGCTGGGCTTGGGCCAGCTCGGGGACGCGCCTCCGTCGACGGTGATCACCTCTCCGTTGATGTAGCTCGACTCGGGGGAGGCCAAGAAGACGGCCAACTGGGCCACGTCCTCGGCCGTGCCGAAGCGGCGCGAGGGGATGCGAAGCGTCCAAGCCGCCGACAGCTCTTCGTCGGCCAGCCCGTCGGCTGTCATCTCCGTCTCGATGATCCCGGGCGCGATGGCGTTCGCCCGGATCCCCACAGGCCCGAACTCGGCGGCCAGGCAGCGGGTCAGCGCGGCCACGGCGGCCTTGCTGGCGCTGTAGTGGGCCGAGTCGGTGAAGGCGACCCGGGCGCTCACCGACGCCATGTTCACCAACACGCCGGGCCGCCCTCGGGCCAGCCACCGCCGGATGGCGGTCTGGCTGACGGCGAAGACGCCGCCCGCGTTCACCCGGAGCATCGCGTCCCACTGGTCGTCGGTCATCTCCTCGAACCTGACGTTGCCGAAGATGCCCGCGTTGTTGACCACGATGTCCACCGCCCCGAACCGAGACTCCGCCGCCGAGAACAGCGCCTCGACGTCCGCCCGGTCGGTGACGTCGGCCCGGACCCCGACCACCCGGGCGCCGTCGGCGGACAGCCGAGCCTCGGCGCCGGCCAGGGTCGGCTCGTCGATGTCGGCGATGGCCAGCGAGCACCCCTCGGCCGCGAACTGGGCGGCGATGGCCGCCCCTATCCCTCGGGCCGCGCCGGTGATGACTGCGGTCTTGCCCGCCAGCCGCGACATCGCCCCGCCTATTGACGTCCCCGGCCGGCGCCGTGGCCGCGGTCGTCGCGCAAATGGCATCCGTCGCGGTAGAAGCGCCGGACGGCGTTCCGGTAGTCGTCGGTGAGAGGATCGGCGGGGGGACGGGCCCCGGTTGAGCGGGCGATCGCTGAGTCCAGCTCCTCGAAGAGGCCTTCCTCGTCCACGGTCACCATCTTGCCGCCGGCGATCACCGGCCGTCCGGCGACGAAGAGATCCTCGACTCCGGCCCCTCCCCGGCGCCGCAGCTCCGCCCAGGCCGCGTCGGCGGACAGCGGCCCGTCGGCGACCGGGTCCCAAGACATGACGACCATGTCGGCGGGACAGCCCTCCGTGAGCTGGCCCGGCCGGGGAAAGCCGGCGACCGCGTGGCCGTGAACGACCGCGGCTTCGCGCATCCAGTGGTCCAAGGCCGTTCCGTCGCCCACTTGATGCACCATCCGACCCAGCTCCCATTCCGCCAGCATGTCGCCCGGCCCGAGCAGCGGCAGGCTGTCCAGCCCGAGCGCCGCGCCGACCCCGCTGGCGGCGAAGTCCCGCACCGGGGCCACGCCCGAGCGCAGCCTCAGATTCGAGCTCGTGTTCGCGACCACCGTGACCCCGCGGTCGGCCAGCACGTCGAGTTCGGCCGGGCGCAGCCACACCCCGTGGGCGACGGCGAGCCGAGGAGAGAGCAGGCCGAGGCCGTCGAGATGGCCGACGATCCCGCCGGGAAAGGCGGAGTCGGCCCATTGGCGCTGACGGACGCTCTCGAGCAGGTGCATATGCACCCGTCGGCCCGTCGCGTCCGACAGCTCGGCGACGGAGCGCAACGCCTCGTCGCTGCACCACTGGGGCGCGGCGGGCCCGATCTGGACGTCGACCAAATCGGGCGCCGCCTCCGCTATGGCCTCCACCCATTCGAGCTGCTGCCCCAGCGGGGGCCGCGGGGCGCCCCACCTCTCGTCCGCCGCCGAGCGCCGGCGAGACGGGATGCGCTCCATCAGGTCCTCGGCCCGGCCGTAGACGGAATGGCCGCAGTCCACGATCGGGACCACGAACGCCGTGCGCACGCCCACGTCGGCGGCCGCTCTCAAAACCTGGCGGGCTTCGGAGACGATGTCGCCGCTGTCGTCGGGGTCGTGGACGTGAACCACCGACGACACCCCGCCCCGCGCCGCCTGGCACAGCGCCGCCGCGGCGGTGAGGTGCGGGTCGAGGGCGGGCATCGTCGCCAGCCCGGCCAGCCACACCTCCAAGGAGTCGTCGCGGACCCCGTAGCGGTCGGGGCCGCGGGGGCGGCCGTGATCGTGGGCGTTGGCCAGGGGGCACAACGCCACCCGCTGCACCCCCTCCTTGCCGCCCTTGCCGACTGCCGCCGGTTCGACCGCCTCCACCGCGCCCGCGCCGACGACTAGGCCGCCGATCGGCCGGGGATCGCCCCGCGCCGGCACCACCATGTCGGCGCGGATGCGGCGCCTCTCCGGGCCGGAAGAACCCGGCATGGCCGGCCGCGGCCCGCCGGCGGTCAGATCCCTTCCAGGATCTCCGTGGTCATGGCCTCGCCGGCCGGCACCCGGGTCTCGATGCCGCCGGAGTCCCAGAGGAACTGCTCGACCGAGGCGAACACCTCCTCGTCGATCCACAGCAGCCCGTTGGGGTGGCCCTTGAACAGATCGACCTGGGCCAGGGCCGAGCCGGTGGCCTCCTCGATGCTCTGGCCGTTCTCGTCCCCGTAGAGGTCCTGGACGATGCGGGCCGTCTCCTCGGGGTTGTCCACCGCGTACTGGTGACCCCGCTGGTCGGCGCGCATCCATCGGATCAGCTCGTCCTTGCGGTTGGCCAGGGTGTCTTCGGTCACGTAGAACACGTTCGAGTAGCTGGGATCGCCCAGATCGGCGACGTGGGCTATGGCCAGCTCGAACCCCTGCTGCTCCAGCGCCACCCCCTGGCTGGTGGAGAACCCCTGAAAGCTGTCGACCTGGCCGTTGACCAGAACAGCGGGGTCCCCGGTGCCGGGCACGAGGTCCACATCGGCCGGGTCGATGCCCGCCCCTTCGAGCAGGGATTCGAGCTGGGTCCGATAGCGGTCCTGGACGGCGACGGTCTGGCCCACCATGTCCTGCAGCGTGAGGATCGGGTTGTCGGCGAAGCTCATGAACGACAGCGGCGACCGGTTGAAGATCGCCCCGATCGCCACCAGCGGGGCCCCGCCGGCCCGGGCCAGCAGGATGCCCGACACCGGGCCGTCTCCGATGAGCGCCGCCCCCGATGCCACGTCGGCGATCGGGTCGATGCCCGGGCCGCCCGAGATGAAGTTCGCGTTGACGTTCTCCTCCTCGAAGTAGCCCATCTCCTCAGCCATGAAATGGCCGCCGAACTGGACCAGCTTCAGCCAGCCCAACTGGAAGCTGATGTCGGCCATGCTCACCGGGGCTTGCGTCGTCGGGGCTGCCGTCGTCCCCGCCGCCGCCGTCGTCGTTGCCGGGGCGCTGTCGTCGTCGCCGCCGCAGGCGGCCAGCACCGCCGGCCCGGCCAGCAGCGCCCCGCCGGCCACCGCCGATCTCTGCAGGATCTGGCGCCGGGTGAGCAGATGTTCGTTGAGCGGTTGGTGTCGGGTTCTGGTCATGGGTTGCCTCCCTCTGTTGGCTTGTCTTGTTGTCTGGGGCTGTGGGCTCCTCGCCGAAAGTCTCCGGCTCGCATCTCGGTCGGGCCGAGCCGTTGCGCGGCTAGATGGTTGATCGTTTGTTCACCTCTTGTTCGAGGACTTTCGTCGTGTAGAACATGGCCAGCGCCAGCGCGGTGGCCACGATCACCACGGCCCACACCAGGTCGCTGCGCCGGGCCGAGGCGGCCCGGGCCAGTTCCACGCCGAGGCCTTCGGTCCCGGTCAGCCACTCGGCCAACATGGCGGCCAGCACCGCGGCCCGGGCGCCGTCTTGGAGTCCGGCGAACAGGAAGGGCAGCGCCACCCGCACCCGAACATGGCGCAGCTTCTGCATGAACGTGGCGTCGTAGAGGCGCATGAGTTCGTTCATCTCGCTGGTGACCGCGCAGAAGCCCTCGGACAGATAGGCGAAGATCGGGAAGAACGTCACGATGGTGACGGCGACGACGCTGGTCTTGAGGCCTCGCCCGATCACCAGGGTGATGAGGGGGGCGATGGCGATGATCGGGACGTTGCGTATCACGATGGCGATGGGCAGGACGGTCCGCCTCAGCGCGGTCGAGCGGACGACCAGGACGGCCAGGATCGACGCGAAGGCAGTGGAGGCGGCCAAGCCGACGAGGCCGCCCTTCAGGGTGACCCACGCGGCGCTCGCCAACTCGCCGCGGTCCTCCCACAGGCTCTCGAAGGTGACTGCCGGGCCCGGCATGAAGAACGGCTCGATGCCGAATCCGTGGATGACCGCCCACCAGATGACCACGATGGCGAGGACCGCGACCCCGGCTTTGGCGGCGCCCGCGGCCGCACGGACCAGAAGCCCGCTAGCCACTGCGCACCTTCCGGCTCATGAGGACGGTCAGGGCCATCACGACGAAGTACGCCCCGACGGACAAGACGACGGCGGCGGTGATGGTCAGCCAGGTCAGCGGAACGTTGAACGAGAACAGGGCGCTCGACATGAGCGCGCCCAAGCCCAGCGCCCCGCCCCCGCCGGACCACTCGGCGATGATGGCGCCCAGCACCGCGCCGGCCGCGGCGGCCCGCAGCCCGGCCACGGTCAGCGGCACGGCGCTGGGAATCTGAAGCCGCAGTATCCGCTGCCACCGGGGGGCGGACAAGACCTCGAAGAGTTCAGCCTGGTCGTGCCGGACCTGGCGGAGCCCTTCGATGCATCCGATCAGGATCGGAAAGAAGCTGGCTATGGCGGCGATGGTGATCCGAACCTGGGCGCCCCGCTGGAGCCACAGCACCAGAATCGGGGTCAGCGCGATCAACGGGACCGAAGCGACCAGAACAGCCGAGGTGTAGACGGTTCGGTTCAACTTGGGGACGAAGGCGACCACGAGGGCCAAGGCGAAGGCGATCAGCACCGCGGCGGCGAATCCCCAGACGGCCGAGGACAGGGTGGGCCGGGCATGGCGCCAGAGGAGGTTGTAGCTCTCGGTGAGCTCGGTCCAGATCTGGGCCGGAGACGCCACCGAGCTGGGCAGCAGCCCGGCTCGGTGGGCCGCCTCCCACCCCACGACCAAGGCCGCCATGACCAGGCGCGGCACGCCGATGTCGAGGACCCGGCGCAGGGCCCCGGCGCTCATGAGTGCCTGCCGAAGAGAGCCTCGCGGATGAGGTTCTCGGTGTGGAAGAACTCCGGCGCCTTCATCATGGCCAGCGTCCGCGGGCGCTCCAGCGGCACCTCGATCCGGGCCTCCACCCGTCCCGGCCGCGGCGACAAGACGATCACCTCGTCGGCCAGCAGGGTGGCCTCGTTCAGGGAGTGCGTGACCAGCACGGCGGTCGTGCCCGTCTCGGACAGGATTCTCAGAAGCTCGATGTTGAGGGTCTGGCGGGTGATCTCGTCGAGGGCGCCGAACGGCTCGTCCAACAGCAGGACCTCGGGCGACAGGGTTATGGCCCTGGCGATCGACACCCGCTGGCGCATCCCGCCGGAGAGCTCTGAGGGCTTCGAGTTCTCAAAGCCCTCAAGGCCCACCAGGGAGATCAGGTCGCTTACCGTTGAGGCGGGGCTCCGCTTGCCCTGGCCCGACAACTGCAGCGGCAGCCGGATGTTGTCGACCACGCTGCGCCACGGGAGCAGGGCGTGCTCCTGGAAGACGAAGCCGATGCGGCGCTGCTTGCGCAGGACGCTCGGCGCCTGGCCCGATATGGCCACCCGCCCGGCGGTGGGCTGCAACAAGTCGGCCAGCAGCCTCAGGATGGTGGACTTGCCACAGCCGCTCGGGCCGATCAGGGCCGTGAATCCGCCCCTGGGGACGTGGAAGGACACGTCGTCGAGCGCGTGAACGGCGGCGGGCTCCTTGCCGAAGGTCATCGACAGCCCGTCGACGGAGATCCCGCCGTCGGGGCTCGCCGCGGGCGGGTCCGGCCGGTCGGCGGCCACCTCGGGTCCGGGCTCGGGCTCGGGCGGCATCCCGTTCATCCGCTTTCAGCCGACGCCATCGTTCGGCGCACCGCCTCCACCACATCGGCCGCGGAGGGGAGCGCTTCGCGTTCGAGCCCGGGGCTGAACGGCATCGGCACCGGCCGGTTGGAAACCCGCTGAACCGGGGCCCGAAGGTCCCCGAACGCCTTCTCGGCCACGGTCGCGGCCCATTCGCTGGCCGCCCCGCAGGTCGGATAGCTCTCGTCGACGGCCACGAAGCGCCCGGTCTTGGCCACGCTCTCCAGCACCATGGCCTCGTCCCACGGCTTCAAGGTGCGCAGGTCGACGACCTCGGCGTCGATGCCGTCCTCGGCGAGCAGCGAAGCCGCCTCCAGGGCGCGATGCACCGCCAGACCGGCGCTGCAGACGGTGACGTCGGCGCCGGCTCGCTTGACCTCTCCGGCGCCGATCGGGATGGTGTACTCCTCGTCGGGCACCTCGGCCCGCTTGCCGCCCGACGACAGTTGGCTCAAGAAGACGACCGGGTCATCGTCGCGGACGGCCGCCTTCAGCAGCCCCTTGGCGTCGTAGGGGTTGCTCGGCGCGATCACCTTGATCAAGGGCATGTTCATGAACAGCGGGTGCATGGGCTGGCTGTGGTGGGGGCCGGCGGAGAGGCCGCCGCCGTTCTGGGCCATGAAGACGACCGGGACCTTCGCCTGGCCGCCGAACATGTAGCGCATGCAGCCGGCCTGGTTGGCGATCTGGTCCATGGCCAGATACAGGAACGTCCCGAACATGAGGTCGACGACGGGCCGCAGCCCGGTCACCGCCGCGCCCACGCCCATGCCGGCCACCGCCAGCTCCGAGATCGGCGTGTTCACCACGCGCCCGGGCCCGAACTCGCCGTGCAGGCCCCGCGTGCCGGCGAACACGCCCAGCCGGACGTCCTCGCCGATGAGCAGGACGCGCCCGTCCCGCCTCATCTCCTCTCCGAGCGCCTCTCGGATGGCGGCTACGTAGGTCTTCTGCGACATGAGAATCGCCTCATCCCGACGCCCACCGGTCCTCCATGAGCACCTCGGGGCCGGGGTCGGGGCTGGCTCGGGCGAACTCCACCGCCTCCTCCACCGCGGCGGCCGCCTCGCGGTCGATGGCTTCGAGGACATCGGCGCCGAAGAGGCCGAGCCGGGCGATGTCGGCGGCCAGCCGCTCGATCGGGTCGTTGGCCGCGGCCTGCTCGAGTTCCTGCTCGTCGCGGTAGGGCTGACCGGCGAGGAACGCCTTCTCGCCCTCGGCGTGGTCGCCCCGGTGGGTCTTGGCCTCTATGAGGGTCGGGCCCCCGCCCCTCCGCCCCCGCTCCGCCGCGTCGGCCGCGGCCAGATGCACCGCCAGCGGGTCGGCGCCGTCGACGACGACGCCGGGGATCCCGTAGCCAGCGGCCCGGTCGGCCACGTCGGTGATGTTCATCGCCTCGGCGGCGGGCGTGAACTCCCCGTAGTGGTTGTTCTCGCACACGAACAGCACCGGGAGGCCCAGCACCGACGCCAGGTTCAGAGACTCGTGGAAGCTGCCCTCGTTGGCGGCGCCGTCGCCGAAGAAGGTCACCGCCACCTGATCTGTGCCGCGGGTCGCGCTGCTCAAGGCCGCGCCCAGGGCGATGGGGATGCCGCCGCCCACGATCCCGCAGGCCCCCAGCATTCCGATGGAGAAGTCGGCGATGTGCATCGACCCACCCTTGCCCTTGCAGTAGCCGGCGGCCTTGCCGAACAGCTCGGCCATCATGCGGTTCAGGTCGCCGCCCTTGGCGATGACGTGCCCGTGGCCGCGGTGAGTCGAGACGATGTGATCGTCGCCCCGCAGCGCCGCTCCCACTCCGGCCGCCACCGCCTCTTCGCCTATGTAGAGGTGGACGAACCCCGGGAGCAGCCCCTGCTTGAAGAGCCGGGCGACCCTCTCCTCGAAGCGGCGGATGCGGACGCAGTGCCGGTAGATGCTCAGCACGGTCTCGGCCGCGATCGTCTCCTTGGCTGGGGCGGCGGCTGCGGCGGTCATGTCAGCACCGCCGCCGCCGTGACCGCGAGGACCCGCGCGGCCGTGACGATCTGCTCGACCTCGATGCGCTCGTCGACCATGGGCCACGTCGGGATGTAGCCGGGGCCGTACTCCACGCAGGTGATGCCCGCTCCCTTGAAGTGGCAGGTGTCGGCCGTGGCGCCGATGCGGTGGCCCGCCCCCACTGCGGGATCGGCGCCGGTCACGGCCCGATGGGCGCCGATGAGCTCGGCCACGACCGGTTCGTCGGCGGGCGTCTCGGGCCGGGCCGGCATGTTCGGCTGCCGGGGGGACTGGGGCACGACCAGCTCGTAAGCGAAGTCTTCGTCTCGCGCCGCTATCTGATCCAACAGCGCGGTCAGGTCGGCGACGACGCTCTCCTCGGTCATCCCCGGAACGATCCGAAGGTCGAAGGTGAGCGTGGTCGCGTCCTGATGGTGGGATATGTCGCGCACGGCCATTCTCGGGAACCCGGGGATCAGCGGGTGGGGGTCGAAGTTGATCCAGCCGCCCTCGCCCGCCGGCTTGAGGGGCACATAGGCCGGGCCGAAGGCCTCGAGGACCTTCGCCGCCTTCTCGATGGGGTTTACGTAGGGAACCCGGGCCTTGAACTCGCCGATGACGCGGACCTTGCCCTGGACGTAGCCGACCGAGATCACCCCCACGTCGAGGTCCCCGGCCTCGGAGACGATGCAATAGTCGGGCCGGCAGCCGCTCTCGATCAGATGCAGCGCTCCGACCCCGCCGCCCGTCTCGGCCACCACGCAGGCCACGACGAGATCTCCTTTGAGCGGCCGCCCCGACCGGCGGACCGCCTCCGCGGCCGCGAGGTTGGCAGCGACGCCGGCCTTCATGTTGATGGCGCCCAGGCCGTAGAGGTAGCCGTCGTCGATCTCTCCGCCGAACGGGTCGCGGGTCCACTCGTCCTCTCTGAAGGGGCGGCCGTTCCAGTCGCTGGTGTCGGTGTGCCCGCACAGCATCAGCGACGGTCCGGACCCGTCTCCGGGCAAGGTGGCGATGGCCTGGTGGGTGACGTGGGTTTCGTGCGCCACCTCTTGGAGATCGACGCCGTAGCCGCGTTCGAGGAACCAGCGCTCCAGCCAGCGGGCGACTTCGGATTCGCCCCACAGCGGCGACGGCACCCGGATCAGCTCCCGGGCCAACTCCACCGGCTCCGCCGGGTCCAGATGGCGGAGGACCTCCGCCGCTATGGCTTGGCTGTGCGCGCTCGGCGGTGGGGCGGCCCGGGGGCTGCGCACCTCGCCGGGCCTATTCATGGCCGCCCGCCTCGTTCAACAGCCCGTCGGCGGTGGGCCCGGCCTCTGAAAGCGGCGCTCCCGCTTGCTCTCGCGCCTCTCGCAGGTAGTTGTAGATGGTGGCCCGGCTGAGGCCGAGCTGTTCGGCGAGGATGGGCGCCGCCTTCTTGACCTGGAAGACTCCCTTGGCGTCGAGGCGGGCGATCAGATCGACCTTGCCGCCCCGGTTCATGAAGCGCGGCTCGTCGCCGATCTCGGCCAGAGTCTCGGCGATGATCCCTCCGATCGTCTGGTTGATGTCGTCGGACAGCACCTCGGACACCGACTCTTCGACGCCGTTGAGCGTCATCGCCCCGATCACCTTCTCGAACCCGGTGAGGGCGGTGATGTCGTAGTTGATGCAGAAAGCCCCGTAGGCGGCCCCGGACTCGTCGCGCAAAAAGACGGTGCTCGACTTCATGGTCCGGTCGCCGGGAAGCTGCGTCTTGTAGCAGTAGAGGTCTTCGTCGGTCTCGCTGGCCCGGGCCCGCTTCAACAGCAGATCCGTCGCCGCCCCGCCGAGGTGGCGGTGGCTGACATCGCCTTCGAGATGCACGATCGAATGCTCGAAATCGGTGAAGTCGTGGATCACCACCTCGCACAGCGGCGAGAACAACCGCTCGATGGCGGCGGCGAGCTGCCGCAGCAGTTCGAGTGTCCTCTGGCGCTCGTCGCTCATGGCGTCACCCTTGGCGTTCACGGTCACGGCAAGCTAACCTGGTTTAGACGAAGTGTCAAGATCGTCAAAATAATGGCTAAATCTAGGGACTGGCCAGGAGGCGTGATGACCCGGGACGACCAAGTGCTCTATGTCCAGAAGGCGCCGCCGACGCTGGCGGAGATGACCGGCGCCGAGGTTCGCGAGCGGCTCGAGGTCACCCGAACCGTTTTGATCCCGGTCGGCGCCACCGAGGAGCACGGGCCCCACCTGCCCCTCGGAACCGACACGATGGAGGGCCGCGAGATCTGCCGCCGCACCGCCGTGCGGCTCGAGGAGATGGGATGCCCGGTGATGATCGCGCCGGCGGTTCCCTTCGGCACGTCGAGCTTTCACATGGGGTTCGCCGGAACGATCACCATCAGCTCGGCAACGCTCGTCGCGCTATTGCGCGAGATCGCCATGAGCCTCTATGAAGGGGGATTCCGCGATTTCGTGTTCATCCACGGCCACGACGGGAACCTCTCCTCGATGATGGTGGCCGCCCAGGAGGTGGTCGATGCCACCCCCGACGCCAAGGCGGTGGTGTGCAACTGGCTGGCGGCCCTCAGCGCCGTCTACCACACCGTCCAGACCTCGACGAAGGGCGAGGGCCACGGCGGCGAGGGCGAGACCTCTCGGCTGCTCGTCACCCACCCCGAGCTGGTGCATCCCGAGCGGGCCGGCGCCCATCACATCGACCCGGACGTCATGCGCAAGATCCAGGGGCCCGATCACGTCAAGGCCGGCGGCGGCATCTACTACGGCACCCGCAGCTACCGGGAGGTAACGCCCTATGGCCACATCGGAGACCCCACGCTGGCCAAGCCCGAAACCGGCGAGAAGGGCTACGCGGTCATCGTCGACTGGCTCTCGACCGTGATCAAGCGCGACTTCTTCGATCAACCCCGATGATCTCGCCACTTCCGCCCGGCATGGGCCCCGACCGGGCCTCAGTTCCGACCGCATCGGCTCCGACCGGCCTCAGTCCCGACCGGCATCAGTTCGGCTGGCCATGACCGCTGAGCCGCCCGGCATGGGCTCCGGCTGGCCATGACCGCTAGGCCGGCCGATCTCCGGCTCGACGGCCGAGTCGCCGTCGTCACCGGCGCGGGCTCCGGCATCGGCCGGGCCGCCAGCGTCGCTCTGGCCGCCGCCGGCGCCGCCGTTGTCGCCGCGGGCCGGACTCAGGACGGCATCTCCGAGGTGGCCGACGAGATCAACGCCGCCGGCGGTCAGGCCCGCAGCCATCGAGCAGACGTGACCGACGACGCCGACATCGCCGGTCTCCTCGCCTTCACCCAGGACTCGTTCGGCGGCCTCGACGTGTATTTCAACAACGCTGGCATCAGCCCCGAGGGCAGCGTCACCCAGACCTCGGAGGCGGAATGGGACCGGTGCATCGCCACCAACCTCACCAGCGTCTTCCTGAGCGCCAGACACGCGATCCCGGCTCTGATCAGGCGAGGGGGCGGTGTGTTCTTGGTGACCGCGGGAACCCTCGGCCTGCGGCCCTCGCGGGAGAAGGCCGCCTACGCGGCGGCCAAGGCCGGGGCCATCAGCCTCACCCGGTCGGTGGCGCTCGACTACGGCGCCGACAACATACGGGCCAACGCCATCTGCCCAGGACTCGTCGACACCCCGTTGACCAGCCACCTCACCGCCCAGCAGGTGGCCGGCTACATTGAGCGCTACCAGACGCTCCCCGGAACCATCGGCCCCGGCGACGTCGCATCGCTGGTCGTCTTCCTCGCCAGCGACGCGGCCCGATTCATAACCGGCCAGTGCTTCGTCATCGACGCCGGCCAAACGGCCGGCCTGCACTAGGAGTATGCACGGAGGCCTTCACGGCAACACTGAATTGGCGTGACTCCGCCCCCGTGCCACCCCCGGCCTGGGCGCTTGGTGCTGGGGCTCCCGCTCACACGAACTGCCCGGTTCGCTCCGACTCCCATGTGCGGCTCGTCCGATGTGGTGGCAGGTCTGACCCGTTGTTGGGGGATGTTTCGGATGCATTCAAAGAAATCTCAGAAAATTTCAGAAAATATCGGGATAAGGGGTGTGATTGTCTCACCCATGTTGTAGAGTGATCACATGTTCACTGAAACGGTCGAATGTGTCAACGGGGGACTGGCCCGGCTGCTGGAAGCGGTCCGGGCCGGGGAACTGCCGGTAGTTCGCCTGAAGGAACTGATCGCGGTCACCCGGTCCTGGGAGGCCAATGTGGCCGCCTTGCAGACCGACGCCGCCCGATCCATCTCAGCCCGGGAGGGACACGGCGACGGCGGAGCCTCGGTGCTGCGCGACCAGGCCGGCAAGTCGAGGGTTCAGGCTCGCCGCAGCCTGGGTGCCGCTGAGGTTCTCGACGAGATGCCCTCGCTGCGCTCGTCGGTCGATTCCGGGGAAGTGTCATTGGCCAATGCCGAGCGCCTGGCTGACGCGGCCAAGCACACAGCCCCTAAAGCGGTTGATTCCGCGGCTGATCTGCTGGCCATGGCCAAGGAACTGTCCCCCGACCGGTTCGCCCGCGAAGTCAGCGCTTGGACTCAGCGCCACCAAAGCGACCACGGCCACGGCGACTGGGTCAACAAGCGCCGGCGGCGGTACCTCAAGACCTGGAAGCAACAAGACGGCATGGTCCGCCTCGACGGCCTGTTGGACCCCGAGACCGGCACCCGCATCTGCAACCGCCTCCAAGACACCGCCGAAGAGCTCCGCTGCCAAGACCAGCAAACAGCCCGCAACCGCGACAGCGCAGCCGCTGGCAACAGACCCGACGAAAGCGAGAGCCGGACTTGGGACCAGCTCCGGGCCGACGCCCTCGATCGGCTCACATCTGGTGCCGCCGACGACAAGGGACGCGGCGGCGCCGGTGGGCGGCCCAAGGCCGAGGTCATCGTGGTGGCCGACATCGGTGCCCTCACCGGCGACGATCCCGCCGGGCGCTGCGAGATCCCCGGCACCGGGCCTGTTCCCCCTGAGGTGCTACAGCGCATAGCCTGCGACGCCCAGCTCACCGGGCTCCTTTTCAGCGACGGCAAACCGCTGCGCCACGGGGCCACGGTGCGCACCGCCACCACCGCCCAATGGCGGATGCTCATCGCCCGCGACCGCGGCTGCGTCGGCTGCGGTGCCGAACCCGGCCAATGCCAGGCCCACCACATCGTCCCCTACGCCCGACTACGGCGCACCGACATCGAAAACCTCGTCCTCGTCTGCTGGCGCTGCCACCACAACATCCACGACCACCACTGGCGAGTCGTCCACCGCAACGGCAAACCCGCCCTGCAACCGCCCGACCCGCTCGCTCCGCCCGGACCCGCCGACGGCCGACACCCCCACGACCGACACCCCCGCGAATCCCGACGACCACGACCGAGCCGCAACTCACAGCCGAGCCGCAGCCCGCAACCAGCCAGAGCCCGTGCCCAACCGGCCCCGACCCGCCCCGGATCAGCCCACCCGGCCAACGGCCCCGACCCGCCACTGCAAACAGCCCCCGCCCTCTTCCCGGCTTGACCACGAGAGCGGAGGTGTGACACCCCAAGCCAGGGCCAGAACGACGCAACCGCCAAAAAGGGGGCATCAGCGGTGATGTCGGGGGTGAGGTCGAGTCTTCGGATGGCTCGGCGCGGAGCCAACCCGGGATGTTGAGCGCGTGGCCTCAGCCACATCCCGCTCTGTCAGCGGCGATCGTATCCTAGAGCGAGCCGTGGATACCCGCTCCATGGGCGGCGATCCCATTGAGAACATCATCGGACAGCGGTCTATGATGCCTACCCCATTCGATAACTGCTGCCCGACGGTCAGGAGGCATACGACCAGTGCGCCGCACTGACATCCGAGAATTGTACTACATCGCCCCGATCGATAACCTGCCTTCCATCTTCAAACTAGGCATTCTCAGCCACAAATCCGCTGATGAGATACTGCATTGCTCCGTGGCTGATGAAGAGGTCCAGAAGAGGCGTGCTGCGAAAGAGGTGTCGGTGCGTGGCGGTGGGCGCAAGCCGCTGCACGAGTATGTGCCCCTCTATTTTACGGCTCACAACTGGATGCTGCGCGAGGTACTGGGGTCAGAGGGAGACGCGTCGGTGTGTGTGCTGAAGATCTCTTCTAACGTTCTGGATGTCACGGGTGCTGTGGTTTCTGTATTTAACGCCGCTAGGGACAAAGCTAAGTTCTACAAGCATGTCGATTTAGGCTTGGACAAGCTGGATGCGGAGCGGGTGTTCGCCCGTCCCCCGAATGAGCGATCACAAGCCGAAGCACTGATCCCAGATTCGGTGGGGCCAGACATGTTGATCGGCGCGGTCGTGGGATTAGGGTCGCATCTGCCTCAGCCGCCGTTGTTCGACCACTATGATCGCGTCCGATCAGCGGCGGCTGCCGCAAGCAGTTTACGCGAATCCTTCAAGGTGTCGATTGACCCAGCGTTATTCCACGATTGGGAGCGGGATCGGTCATGGGCGTGACACTCCGAGAGTCAGGCGACTTGCTTGCTTCGTCCGCGCGAACCTTGGTGAACACGGTGAATTGTCGGGGGGTGATGGGCAAGGGAGTAGCGGCATTGTTCCGCGAGAACGCCGCCTATGCTGAGATGGTCGCCGAATACGAGAAGAAATGTGCCGCTGGCGAGGTAAAGCTCGGGCGGCCGTATCTGTGGCGACCTGATCCGCCGACACCAGACTCAGAGCAAGGCATCTTGTTTGACGGGGACACTCTCGAGTCTGCGCCGTCACTGTCGGTGAAGCATGTGCTGAACTTCCCGACCAAAGACCACTGGAAACAGCCCCAGTCGCGGCTTTCCGACATAGACCGAGGACTCTCCTACGCCGCTGACCAGAACGAGGAATGGAAGATCAAATCGATGGCTGTCCCGGCGCTGGGATGTGGCAACGGACGGCTCAACTGGGACCTGATCCGGCCGACCCTGCTGACTTGGCTCGAAGAGCGGTTCCCGACCGTGGAGGTAGAGTTGCATGCCCCGCCGGATGGGGTAGGCGAACCGGGCAGGATCAAACTGGGCTGGATAGACATGGCCGAAGCCATGGCTGCCGCTGGGGAAAGGTTAGCCGGGCAAGACATGGGAGTCAGCACCACCGTGTTCTCCAAAGTGATGGCCGCGGCCTGCTTCGAGCTCCCGGACTTTGACGGCGTGCGACCCGATTTCTTTGGACAGGTGCGCAAGCGGCTAGTCAACAACGGGGTCATCGGCTACGAGTGTGACCCGACGGAGGGGAGGTCGCTAGATGTTTCAGTTCTGTTGGCACCCGGGCCGACATTCAAAACGTCCATCGACTGGCGCCGCGAACAAGGCGACCCTGATAAAGAAGCAATCAGAGTAGCCTCCAAAAGGCTGATCGAGGAGATTGATCGCCGTGCGACCTCTAGAGCCCGATAAAGTCCGCCTTTGAAATGATCGAAAGTTAGTTCAACTAACAAGGCAAACTCCGAGAATTTGTCGGCTCAAACTAGGTGATCTCCAAATGCTCCGATGAGGCGAACAGATCGTCTTGTAACATCTTGATTATCGTGCCCTCCTGCCGTTAGAGATTGGCATAATCATGGAGTTTGCCCCACCTAGCACTGGAACGCGTGAGCGTCGTGCCTGCACGCTCTTGTCAGCGATGGAGTCGGGGTCAACCTGGGCTGCTGAGTCGTGGCTCAGGATTCCTCGGTCGAGAATGGATGCGACGTTTGAGATCGGCGTGATGTAGTGGAGTTCCGTAAGGTCGGATCTCTCCATCGGTCAAGCCGCTCCGGTTGAGAAGCCTCACCCGGTGGGGGAGGGGGACTCGGCTAGGGATTTGATGCCTTGGATGGTGGCGGTCATGTTGCGGCGGTGCCAGGTGCAGCGCCGGGCCACGATGTCGGCCTCGGCGTCGGGGTCGGCTTCGATGGCCGCGGTCAGGCCCGATGGGCCGGGGCCGAGGCCGACTGAGAACCGGAGCCGGGTGGCGCCGCCCACCAGGGGCTCGAGCTCGAAACTCCAGCGGGCGCCGGGCGCAGCAGGGTCGCCCACGTGCCAGGAAAACCGGCGGCCGGGCGCCCACTCCGCCACCCGGCATTCGGCCTCCCACTCCCGCTCCCCGAGCCGGTTGCGGCCCACGAACCGGGCCCCCTCGCCGGGCTCGTCCAGCCATTCCGCCCCCAGGAACTCCCGGCTGAAGCCGGCCGGGGCGTCGAGGTCGGTCACCACCGGCCACACCCGCTCCGGCGGGGCCTCGATGTCGGTCTCCACCGCCACGCCGGGACCGTCGGCCATCACCGGCCGGCCGCCGGCCGGGGCTCGCTCGACGGTGAGGCCCCAGCCGTTGAGCCAGACGACCTGGCGGGCGGGCCGCCGGGGGGCGGGCCGGAAGTCGTCGCCGACGGTGTAGGCCACCGGCAGCATCACCACCTGGGTCACCCCGGCCGGAATGCCCAACAGCTCGGCCACCTCGTCCTGGTGGCTCAGCCAGGCCGTGGTCCACACCGTGCCCAGCCCCCGGGCCCGCAGCGCCAGGCAGAAGCTCCAGGCCGACTGGATGACCGAGTCGAACAGCCCGGGCCGGCCGCTGCCGTCGTGGAGTCCGTAGATGGTGGCGATCACCAGGGCGGGCACGTCCTGGAGATGGCGGGCCAAGTGGGCGGCCGAGGCCATGGTGCGCTCCCGGTCGCCGCCGGTGCCGGCCAGAGCATCGGCGGCGGCGATCATCGAGTCGCCCGCCGCCCGGCGGTAGATATCGGCGATGGACCGCTTCAGATCGGCATCGGTGACCACCAGCCAGCGACGGCTGGGCTGGTTTCCGCCGGTCGGGGCCTGCTCGGCCAGGTCCACGCACTCCAGGATCAGGTCATGGGGCACCGGCCGGTCCAAGTCGAGCCGCCGCCGGACCGCCCTGGTGGTGCTCAGCACGTCGTCGATGCCGGCTATGTCCATGTCCCGCCGATCCCACCGGCGCCGCCGCTGCCGCCGATGCCGGTCATGGCCGTGTCATCCGATCCCGTCGAGGTTCCAAGACCCGGCGCCGGGCGGCGGTCAGGCGTCGGCCCGGACCGAGCCCGGGCGGTAGAACAGCGCCAACTGGGCCACGCCGCCGCCCACCCCTAGGATCAGCGCGATCCACAGCCCCTTCCAGCCGTCCCAGTAACCGGCGATGTCCAGCGCATTGTCCACCGAGTACTCGCCCGGCCCCACGATGGCCACCACCCAGGCCATCACCGAGATCAGGGCCACGTACTCCCAGCCCTCCTTGGTGATGAGGAAGCCCTTGCGGGCATGCACCGTCCAGAAGGCCACAACCATGATGCCGATCAAGGCGGCCGCCCCCAGCGTGGTGAGCAGGCCCAAAGCCAGCAGCAGGCCCGAGCCGACCTCGGAGAAGGCGGCCAGCCGGGCGTGGACCCGGCCCGGCCTCATGCCCATCGACTCGAACCAGCGGCCGGTGCCGGCCAGCTTCCCGCCCTTGAAGATCTTGTTGTAGCCGTGGACGATGATCATGAGCCCGAGCGCCAGGCGCAGAACCAGAAAGGCGAGATTCTGATCGGCCGTGAGATCCAGGTCCATGTTCCTCCTCCGGCTCCGGGCTCCGATTCTGCCGCCAGTGTAGGGCCGGGGCTGACGTGAGCCGGGAGGCGTTGGCGGCGTGAGCCCGGCGCCGGTGTGGCTGGCCGGGGCGGCCCGCACCGCGGTGCGCCCTGTCGACGCCGAATTGTCGGGCTGGCATCCCGTGGAACTGGCCGCCGCGGTCGGCCAGGAGGTGCTGGACCGCACCGGGACCGACCCGTCGCAGGTGGACGAGGTGATCGTCGGCAGCGCCGAGCTGGTGGGGGCCAACGGGGCCGACGCGGCCCGGGCGGTGGTGCTGGCCGCCGGGTGGCCTCACCGGATCGGCGGCTGCGGGATCGACCGGGCCGAGACCAGCGGGGCCATGGCCGTGCAGGCCGCCGCGGCCGCCGTCGCCTCCGGCCAGGCCCGGATGGTGCTGGTGATCGGCCTGGGCCTGTCTTCGGTGGTCCCCCCCGGCGCCGGGGCCATGGGCCGGACCTACGGCGCCCCGTGGGGCGGGGTGGCCGAGCGCCTGGCCGACCGGGGCGGCCTGCTGCCCCCTCCCCGGCTGGCCGAGCGGGCCGCGGCCGAGGCTGGCATCGCCCGGGCCGAACTGGACGCGGTCGCCGAGGAGTCGTGCCGACGGCGCCGGGATCATGACCGGTGCGGCTCGATCGTGGCCGTCGCCGCCCGCTTCGCCGGGGCCAGGCCGGATATCCGCTGGCCGACGCCGGTGGCGGCCGACCGGGTCCGCGACCTCGGCGCCGTAGCCGATCTGCCCCCCGCCTTCGGCGAGGGCGGCCTGCTCACCGCCGCCACTTTCGCCCCGCCCGCCGACGCGGTGGCGGCCCTGCTGCTGCGAACCGGCGAACCACCAGAGACCGGAGAACCTCAGACGGCGTCAGTGGCAGGCACGGGCCGGTCGGCGGGCGACCCGTTCGACCCCATCGGCGGGGTGCAGGCCGCGGCCGACCGGGCTCTGGCCATGGCGGGACTGGAGATCACCGACATGGATGCCGTCGCCGTCACCGAGCCGACCGCGGCAGCGCCGATCCTGGCCGGCCAGGCCCTGGGCATCGACCCGGCCCGGATCAACCGGGCTGGCGGCGCGCTGGCCACCGGCGACGCCGGGTCGGCCGAGGAACTGCGCCTGATCGCCGACGGCCTAGTCGGCCTCGAGCCCGGCCAACACCTGCTGACCATCAGCGCCGGTCCCACCGGGTCGGTCGCCACAGTGTGGCGGCACGGCGGCGGCTCTGGTCTAAACCGGGCTGGGGCTTAGAGGGCGCGCTAGGCGGAGCGAAACAAGCCTGACCAGGTGAAGGCCGAAGGGGTGGGGGCCTATTTACGGACGCTCTTAGAAGCCGCGCAGCAAAGCGTGAGCGAATGGCTTGACCTGGGGAAGGCATGAAAGCGTGGCTCCCATTTGCGGGCGCTCTTAGCCTGGACCCGATGTCCGGTCCCTCCCGCCCCGATCCTCAGCCCGACAGGACGCTTATCCGGCTGATCGCGGGGTGCTCTTGGGCCGCTTCGGGGAGGTCCGGGTGAACGTCCTCAATGTGGTCATCGCCGTCTTTGCCGGCTGGCTGATCGTCAAGATCGGGTGGGGGATGCTGCGCGGCCTGGCCCGACCACTGCCCGAGCCCCCGCCCCCGGGCGAGCTCCGCAAGGTGCGCCTTGATTACGCCTGCCGGATCTGTGGCGCCGAGGTCCGCATGACCGTCGCCCCCAACGAGGACCCCGACCCGCCCCGGCACTGCCAGGACGACATGGATCTGGTCACCCCCATCGACTGGTCCGAGTGAGCGCCGCCCCCGGCCTGCAGGGTTATCCACAAGCTGTGGACAATCGGGGGATGAATCACACTCATGTAGTTACAACCGAGTAATCAGCGTCACCGGTATCGGTTAGTGCCGTTGCCAGACGGCATTAACAGTGCTTCGCCAGGTCACTGGCGGCTAGCGGCCCCGGCGGACGAGCGTCACCGGTACTGGGTGGCGGTGATGATGCCGCCTAGGACGAAGCCGAGGCCCAGCAGCAGGATCAGGTTGGAGGTGTCCCACAGCACCCCCAGGTAGTTGACGACGATGGTGGCCACCCCCAGGCCGAGCAGCCCGAACAGCAGCACGGCCACCCAGACCGGGCTGGAGGGGAGCGCGTCGAAGCCGGTGTGGCTTGATCGCTCCGGGGTGTAGCCCTCGGGTCGGGTGCCCTTGGGGGTTGTCCGCCCGCCGGCCTGCACCCGCCGCTTCACCGGTTTCGCCATGGCCACAGGATAGGCCGCCCGCCGGGGGCGGGGACTCAGGGGGCGCAGGGTCAGCCCGACGGGCCTCTTCGGACCCCCTCGGAGGCTCAGGCGAAGTTCTCCCAGTATCGGGAGGGGGTCGTCATGGACGCCGGTGCAAGCCTCGGAGGCTCAGGCGAAGTTCTCCCAGTATCGGGAGGGCATGGGGCCGCGCTGGCTCTGGTACTTCGAGCGCAGCTCCCCGGCGCCGTAGGGGTTGTCGGCCGGGGTGGTCATCTGGTGGAAGCTGACCTGGCCGATCTTCATGCCGGGGAACAGGGTGATGGGCAGGCTGGCCACGTTGGACAGCTCCAGGGTGAGCTGGCCGTCGAAGCCGGCGTCCACGAACCCGGCGGTCGAGTGGATCAGCAGGCCCAGCCGGCCCAGCGACGACTTGCCCTCCAGCCGGCCCACCAAGTCGTCGGGCAGGGCCACCCGCTCCAGGGTGCATCCGAGCACGAACTCGCCCGGGTGCAGGATGAACGGGTCGGCCTCGTCGGCGCGCAGCAGGGTGGTCAGGTCGCTGAGGTCTTTGCGCACGTCGATGTGGCCCAGGGTGTGGTTGCGGAACACCCGGAACGAGCGGTCGAGCCGCAGGTCCACCGACGACGGCTGGATGCTGGCCGGGTCGAGGGGGTCGATGGCGATGCGTCCCGACTCCAGGGCCTCCCGGATCGAGCGGTCCGACAGGATCAACGCCGCCTCCCGATCCGGCCGCATTCCGCCCGGGTTGGCGCACTCGTCCGGGCCGTCGGGTCCGACGGGATCAACGCCCCGCCTTCCGTCCGGGCGCGGTCAAGTAGGCGCTTCGCCATCGCGCCGACCCTACATCCCTCTGGTTTTCTGAGCATCCGATGTAGGTATGCCGCAAACGGTTGCTCAGAAAAACGCTGATCGGGGAGGCGGGCGGGCGAGGGTGACCGGGCAGCGTCCCGCCGTCCCGCCGTCCCCGCCGTCCGCCGGTCCCCCCGCCGTCCCCGCCGTCCCCGCCGTCCGCCGGTCCCCCCGCCGTCCCCGCCGTCCCCGCCGTCCGCCGGTCCCCCCGCCGTCCCCGCCGTCCGCCGTCCCCGCCGTCCGCCGTCCCCGCCGTCCGCCGTCCCCGCCGTCCGCCGTCCCCGCCGTCCGCCGTCCCCGCCGTCCGCCGTCCCCGCCGTCCCTGCCCGTCCCCGCCGTCCCCGCCGTCCGCCGGTCCCCCCGCCGTCCCCGCCGTCCGCCGGTCCCCCCGCCGTCCCCGCCGTCCGCCGTCCCCGCCGTCCGCCGTCCCCGCCGTCCCTGCCCGTCCCCGCCGTCCCGCCGACCCGCCGTGTGTGGGCTTGAGGTAGCCCGCGGGGCTCTCGTTAGGATCGGCGGGGTGAGCGCAAAGCCGGAGAGCCCGAGACCGAAGCTGAACCGCAAGGCCTATGAGAAGGAGCTGGCCCGCCTCCAAGAAGAGCTGGTCCGGCTCCAGCGCTGGATCCGCCATCGGGGCCTGAAGGTGGTGGTCATCTTCGAGGGCCGCGACGCCGCCGGCAAGGGCGGGGTCATCAAGCGGATCACCGAGCGGCTGAACCCCCGGGTGGCCCGGGTGGTCGCCCTGGGAACCCCCAGCGACCGGGAGAAGACCCAGTGGTGGTTCCAGCGCTACGTGGCCGAGCTCCCCGCCGCGGGCGAGATGGTCCTGTTCGACCGGAGCTGGTACAACCGGGGGCTGGTCGAGCCGGTCATGGGGTTCTGCACCGAGGACGAGTACCGGGAGTTCCTGCGGTCCTGCCCCGAGTTCGAGCGGATGCTGGTGCGGTCGGGGATCATCCTGATCAAGTACTGGTTCTCGATCAGCGACTCCGAGCAGGAGCGCCGGTTCCGCAACCGGATCACCGACCCGGTGAGGCGCTGGAAGCTGTCGCCCATGGACCTGCAGGCCCGGACCCGCTGGGTGGACTTCTCCAAGGCCAAGGACACCCTGTTCGCCCACACCGACATCAAGCAGGCGCCGTGGTACGTCGTCGGCGCCGACGACAAGAAGGCGGCCCGGCTGAACTGCATCGCCCATCTGCTGGGCCAGATCCCCTACGAGCACATGCCCTGGGAGGAGGTCGAACTGCCCGAGCCCCAGTCCGCCACCGGCTACGTCCGGCCCCCGCTGTCAGACCAGACCTTCGTGGAGGAGAGGTACTAGCGGGCCGCCGGAGGCCCGAAGGAAGGGTGCTGAGGGCGGGGAACTGAAGCGCCTACCCTCGCGCCCATGGAGTTCCGGCGCATCAAGGGCCTGCCCCCCTACGTCTTCACCATCATCAACGACCTGAAGATCGAGGCCCGCCGGGCCGGAACCGACATCATCGACTTGGGCTTCGGCAACCCGGACCTGCCCTCGCCCGATGCGGCGGTGGACAAGCTGGCCGAGGCGGTCCGCAACCCCCGCAACCATCGCTACTCCTCCAGCCGGGGCCTGCCCCGGCTGCGCGAGGCGATGGCCGACCTTTACCGGCGCCGGTTCGGCGTGGAGCTCGACCCCGACACCGAGGTGATCAACACCATCGGGGCCAAGGAGGGGTTCAGCCACCTCATGTGGGTGCTGCTTCAGCCCGGCGACACCTGCCTGGTGCCGGCGCCGAGCTACCCGATCCACATTTACGGGCCGCTGTTCGCCGGCGCCGACATCCGCGAGGTTCCCCTGGGCGCGGGCGAGGAGTTCTTCGACCGGCTGCACGCCGCCTGGCAGCAGTGCTGGCCCAAGCCCCGGGTGGCGGTCATGTCGTTCCCCCACAACCCCACCACCGCCTGCGTCGACCTCGCCTTCATGCAGAAGGTGGTGGACTTCGCCCGCGGCCGGGACCTGCTCATCGTTCACGACAACGCCTACGCCGACCTCGGCTTCAACGGCTACCGGCCCCCGTCGATCCTGCAGGCCGAGGGAGCCCGGGAGTGCGCGGTCGAGCTCTATTCGATGACCAAGTCGTTCTCGATGGCGGGCTGGCGGGTGGCGTTCATGCTGGGCCAAGCCGACGTGGTGGCGGCCCTGGCCAAGCTGAAGAGCTACCTCGACTACGGGAGCTTCCAGCCCATCCAGATCGCGGCCACGGTCACCCTGCGGGACCTGCCCGACTACCCGGCTGAGGCCGCCGCCGTCTACGAGGCCCGCCGCAACGCCCTGTGCGACGGCCTGAACCGGATCGGCTGGGAGGTGGAGAGGCCCCGGGGCACCATGTTCGTGTGGGCGCCGATACCGGAGCCCTACGCCGGGCTGGGCTCCATCGAGTTCGCCTCCCGCCTGGTCACCGAGGCCCAGGTGGCGGTGTCGCCCGGCGTCGGGTTCGGCTCCGGCGGCGAGGGCCATGTGCGCTTCGCCCTCATCGAGAACGAGCAGCGCATCCAGCAGGCCGTCCGCAGCCTCCGCCGAGCCCTGCCCGCCCTGTCCTGACCCGTCCGCCTTCCGCTCTCGCGTTTTCTGAGCAGATCGTTGCGGTATAGCGACGATTTTTGCTCAGAAAACCCGAGCGCCCGGCTTTTCTGAGCAGAAAGTTGGCGTATAGCGACCATTTTTGCTCAGAAAACCCGAGAGACCGGCTTTTCTGAGCAGATCGTTGCGGTATAGCGACGGTTTTTGCTCAGAAAACCCGAGGGAGAAACCCGAGGGACCCGGGGAGCCGAAGGGGTCGGGGAGGGAAACCGGGGGAGGGGGGCGCTATAACGGGGGCGTGCTGGTCGTCGTCTCTCCGGCCAAGTCGCTCGACTACTCCTCGGCCCTGCCCACCCGCAAGCACTCCCAGCCCCGCCTGCTGAACGAGGCCGAGTCGCTGGCCGAGGTCATGGCGGCCAAGTCGCCCGAGGAGATCAGCGCCATGATGGGCATCTCCCCCGAGCTGGGCGAGCTGAACTTCGAGCGCTTCCAGGACTGGGAGGCGCCGTTCACGCCGAACACGGCCCGGCCCGCGCTGCTGGCCTTCAGCGGCGACGTCTACATGGGCATGGACGCGCCCAACACCTTCACCGAGCGCGACTACACCCACGCCCAGAAGGTGCTGCGCATCCTGTCGGGCCTGTACGGGGTGCTGCGCCCGCTCGACCTGATGCAGCCCTACCGGCTGGAGATGGGCTCCACCCTGGCCACCGACCGGGGCCGGGACCTGTACCAGTTCTGGGGCGACCGCATCACCGAGGTGCTCAACGCCGACCTGGCCGACAGCCCCGGCCCGGACGCCGTCGTCAACCTGGCCTCCAACGAGTACTTCCGCTCGGTCAACCCCGACCGCCTCAACGGGCGGCTGGTCACGCCCAAGTTCCTCGACAGCCGCGACGGCGCCGAGCCCAAGACGATCGCCTTCTTCGCCAAGCGGGCCCGGGGGGCCGCCGCCGGGTGGATCATCCGCAGCCGACTGAAGTCGATCCGGGGCTTGCAGGACTTCACCGGCCTGGGCTACGCCTACGACCCCGACCGGTCCCGCCCCGACGAGCCCGTCTTTGTCCGCCACCACTGAAGGCGGCTAAGCAGGGAGCGGTCGGTCGGGCCGGTCGGCGGGGTCGATCTGCTCGGCTATGCCGATGGCCGACGGCCCGACGGACGGTCGGTCCCGGGGCCGCCGACGGGCCGGACCGCCTCCACCGGCGGCAGCTCACACCGGGTGGGCGTAACCTGCGGGCCATGAAAGAACTCGTCTACCACCGCATGCTGCTGCCGGCCGTCGAGAACCACGCCGACCGGACCTTCGTCATCGACGGCGACCACCGGGGCACCTTCGCCGAGCACGGCGACCGGGTGTTCCGCCTGTGCCAGGCCCTGCGCCAAGAGCTGGGCGTGCGGCCCGGCGACCGGTTCGCGGTCATGGCCACCAACAGCCACCAGTTCTTGGAGCTGTACCACGCCGCCTTCCTGGGGGCCGGGGTCATCAACCCGCTGAACCTGCGCCTGGCCGGCCCCGAGCTGGACTACATCGTGCGCGACTCCGGCACCGAGGTGGTGTTCGTCGACGCCTTCTTCGCCCAGCACTTCGCCAACGCCATGGCCTCCTCGCCCGAGCCCAGCCCCATCCGCCACATGGTGCTGATCGGCGGCGGCGACGTGCCCCACGACGTGAGCTACGAGGACATGCTGGCCGCGGCCGACCCGGTGGCGCCCGACGAGCCCGAGGAGTCCGACCCGGTGGTGCTGATGTACACCGGCGGCACCACCGGCCTGCCCAAGGGGGTGCTGGTCGACAGCCGGGCCGAGATGCTGAACCTCTACCACGTGGCCATGGTCGTCCCCCTGGAGCAGGAGTCCGTCTACCTCCACCAGACCCCGATGTTCCACGCCGCCTCCATGGCCGGTGTGCTGGGCATCCCGTCCTCGGGCGGGCTGTCGGTGTCGATCCCGCTGTTCGACCCCGGCCCGGTCATCGACCTGATCGAGCGCCACAGCGTGACCCAGACCCTGATGGTGCCGACCATGATCGCCATGATGCTGGGCCACCCCGACTTCGCCCCCGAGCGCCTGGCCTCCCTCAAGCGGCTGACCTACGGCGCCTCGCCCATGCCCGCGGCCCTGCTCGACCGGCTGCTGGGCCTGTACCCCGACCTCGACGTCACCCAGGGCTACGGGATGACCGAGGCCTCGTCGCTGCTGACCTTCCTCAGCGGCCGGGACCACCGCCTGGGCGGCCCCCGGCTGCAGTCGGCCGGCCGGGCCGTGGCCGGGGTGTCGCTGTCGATCCGCGACCCCGACGGCCGCGAGGTGCCCCGGGGGACGGTGGGGGAGATCTGGGCCCGGGCCGGCAACTTCATGCGCGAGTACTGGAACAAGCCCGAGGCCACCGCCGAGGCCTTCCGCGACGGCTGGTACCGCACCGGCGACGCCGGCTACCTCGACGACGGCGGCTACCTGTTCCTGGTCGACCGGGTGAAGGACATGATCGTCACCGGCGGGGAGAACGTGTACTCGGCCGAGGTGGAGCAGGCTCTGTCCAAGCACCCGGCGGTGGAGCAGGCGGCCGTGATCGGCATCCCCCACGACGTCTGGGGCGAGCAGGTCCACGCCATCGTGATGCTGCGGGGAGGGGCCGAAGCGACCGAGGACGAGCTGATCGAGCACGCCCGGTCCCTCATCGCCGGCTACAAGGTTCCCAAGTCGGTGGAGCTGCGGACCGAGCCCCTGCCCCTGTCAGGAGCCATGAAGGTGCTAAAGCGCGAGCTGCGCAAGCCCTACTGGGAAGGCCGAGACCGAGCCGTCAACTGACCTGCGGCCGCCAAGCCTTCAGACTGCGCCAGTCCCAGCCGCTGGCGGCGCAGGCCGAGCCCGAGCCGTCAACTGACCTGCGGGGCCCAGCCCCGGTCAGACTGCGCCGGTTCAGCCGCCGTCGGCGCAGGCCGGGACCGGGTCGTCAACTGACCTGCGGTCGCCAACCGTCAGCTCACCGGGCCCGGAGGTCTTGCGCGATCTTCTCCCAGAAGGCTCGTCGAGCCACCCGCCGCAGTTCTTCGCGCCCTCGCAGGCTTGTGCCGACCTCGTTCTCGATCGAACCGAGCAGGCTGGCGTCCATCGGTTTCGGGATTATCGGCCGCCTGGCTTGCAATGACTTGATTTCCTCGTCAGTCGCCTGTTCAACCCACTGCTGGGCGTATCTGGTCGCGGTCGCTGAGACATCAGCCGAGAGGTCGGCATGGGCGGAGGGGCGACCACCCGGCGGAGGCTGTAGCGGTCTCACCAAAGCCGTTAGCTGCTGCTTGGTCAACAGGATGGCTTCGTCTGCCTCATCGACGAGTTCTCTAGACTGATTCCGGGTGTAGTCGCCTGTGGTGACGCCGATCAGCGTCACTCTGGTTCCTAAGTCCTGAGCCGTTCGAACGCCCTCTCGCAGGTCTTCATCCCCTGAGAGAACGAAGGCTTCGCAGATGGCATGCTCGCGGGCCAGCGTCATCAGATCACGGTAGATGAGGGCATCAACGCCTTTTTGCTGGTTCTTTATATTGAGTCGGCCGAGCCGGAGTTTCACGTTCGGGAGCGCGGCAATCCGTTTCTGCTCCAAAGTAGGGATTCCGTTCCTGGCTCCGTCATACCAGTAGGTTCGGAGCGAGGGAAGGCCACAAGCCTTCGCAGCCAGTTGCACTAGGAGATCGTTGACCCCCGAGCCATCTAAGTGGATCGACTTCCGTTCTCTGGTCCCGCAACAAAGCTTGCCAACCTCCGCGTAGAGGTAGCCAGCGTCAACGAACACGGCGAACCGGTCCACGGCAAACCATACCCTTCTGAACAGAACGAGGGCCCTTTCGGGCCCTCGTTGCCTCCCCAATGGGGGAGGGAGCAGATCACGCCACTATACCGGGCACCGCGACCAAGGGCAACTCGGATCGCGCTATTTCGGGTCGCGCCGCGATCAACCAGACGGCGTCGGCATCGTAACCGCCGGGCGGGGACCGTTGCGCCGTGGCCGCGAACGCTCCCGGTCAGGCGTGCTCGCCCATCTCTGACGCGGGCGGCCGCTGTGCGGCCTCACCGGGCCCGTGGCTGCCTGCTGGGAGGTCGGGATCGGGCTGAACTGACCACGGGTCTCACCGCCGGGGCCGTCCGCGTCGGGGCGCGGTCGCCGGAGCTTGGTCGGGGCGGCGGTGCGGGCTGGTCAGCGGCAGATGGACCACATCTTCGACCGCCTGGCGAAGACGAGCCGAGCAGTAGCCCCGGCCCACGGCCACCACCACTTGGACTCCGGCTGCGGCCAGCCGCATGGCCGGCTCGGCGAAGATGTGGTCGCCGGAGCCGATGATCACCCGCCGGAACCGCTGCTCGATCCTTTCGTGGCGGAGCACGCCGATCAGCTCGAGGTCGGTGCCGTCGGGACCCCGCCCGACCAGGCGTCGGACTTCGTGGGTCCAATTGAACCAGACCACCTCGGCGTTGTGGGCGTCGCAGGCCAGCACCTCCAACAGGCCCGCGCCGAAGGCTCGGTGGATAAGGGCGTCGATCTGGCGCACGTCTCGAGCGGTGGGGCTGGCCGCGCCGGCCAGGTTCTCGATGTCGCAGAGGACCAAGGTGTCGGGGTCAGGGGGGAAGTCGATTGCCGTTCTCATGAAGTTCCGATCGCTCAATAGGTTGTGACGGGACGAACTCCTATTCTCTCGAGGGGGTGTGACAACCGCCGCGAAGGTGCGGTCATTCCGTCAGGCGGCCATTCCTGTCAGGCGAGCGTTGCCGCGCCCTACAGGTCCCGCACGCCGAGCCGGTCCACCTCGTCAGGCGGTCATTCCTGTCAGGCGGGCATGGCCGCCGGTGCGGGCGGGGCTACTACGGTCTCGACCAGTCGGCCGGTGACGCCTTCGATCTCGGGGAGCGGCGGCAGTTCGGTGCGGCCCTGGCCGCGCCGGTCGAGCACGGCCCGGTGGTACGACTCCAGGGCCTCGACCGCCTCGGGCGTGTAGTAGCCCCGGCCGTCCAGGAACGGCCCGATCTCCCGCTCGACGATGGCGCTCACGTCCTCGCCGGTGATGGTCCGGTGGGTCTCCAGGGCGTGGGCCACGGCCAAGACCTCCAGCCGGTTCGCCTCCAGCAGCGCCCGCACCGCGTCGTAGCGGTCGGTCATCCGCCGCTCGATCTGGTCGCCCAGCCCGGTGCGCAGCAGCTCCCGCTCCGGGTCGTCGTCATCGTCGCCGCCCCGCCCCCGGCCACCGCCGCCGATCCCGAACTGCTGCTGCACGGCGTGGCTGGCCAGGGTGTCGCCCATGCCCCAGTAGCCGGCCATCATGGCCGCGAGCTGGGTGGCGTTGCGGAGGTCGCCGCCCACCCCCGAGGAGTTGTCGTCGCCGAAGAAGAGCCGCTCGCCGGCCAGCGACGCCAGCGACACCTCCAGGTCGGCCTCGTACTCGGAGCGCCAGTGGGTGAAGCGGTCCTCGGGCGGGATGTGGGACACGAACCCGCCCACGTTGCCCCGCCGCTCGATGGTGGCTATGTCGATCATGCGGTGGCGGCTGACCCGGTGCAGGGCCACCGCGTGGCAGGCCTCGTGGATGGCCAGGGCGTGGCGCTCGTGCTCGACGTAGTCGAAGTCGTCGGCCAGGCCGTGCTCCTTGAGCTGCTTGGCCTTGATGATGTCGGCCCAGGTGATGACCCGGCGGCCGTCCCGGATGGCGGTGATCAGGGCCTCGTTGACCATGTCTTTGATGGTGGCCCCGGTGGCGTAGGGGGTGATGGTGGCCAGCTTTTCGACGTCGTCGTCGCTCAGCACGTGCTCCACCTTGTCCAGGTAGCCCTGGTAGGTGCGCTTGCGGCCCTCCTGGGTGGGGTAGCCGACCTTGTAGATGCGGTCGATCCGGCCCGGCCGCAGCATGGCCGGGTCCAGCGCCTCGGGGAGGTTCGACGCCATCATCACCAGGATGCGGTAGCGGGGCGGGGGCTTGGGCCGCAGCCCCAGCATCTTGCGCACCACCCGGTTGAAGAACCCCCTCGGCTTCTTCAGGCCCGACAGCTCGGCCAGCAGAGCCTGGAGGGTGCCCATGCCCCCGCCCCCGCCCATCATCATGATCGCCTCCCGGCCCGGCCCGCCCCGGCCGTCGCCGGTGGCCGGGAGCCCGCCCGCTCCTAGATGCCCCGCTCCCGGCGACCCAGCCAACGGGCGCCCCGTCACCGGGTCGCATCCCGTGGCCGCGTCGCGCAGGGCCTGCTGCGCGCCGGGCGACAGGTACGGATAGGCCGCCCCCGGCTCGGCGGCGTCGGCCAGGAACCGGGCGAGCCGCGCCGACCCGAAGCCGCCGTCGCCGCCCACCGACGCCCCCCGGTTGCCCAGCGCGTCGGCCTCGTCGAAGAAGGCCACCACCCCGCCGTAGCGCAAAGCCAGCTTCCGCAGCTTGCGGAACAGCCCCTTGACCTTGAGGATGCCGACGCCGAAGAACATGTTCATGAACGCCCCCGGCTCCACGAACACGAAGGGCTTGCCCGTCTCGCCCGCGGCCGCCTCGGCCAGCAGCGTCTTGCCGGTGCCGGGCGGCCCGTACAGCAGGATGCCCCCCGGCGCGTAGCCGCCCACCTCCTCGATGGCCTCGGGGTTCTCCAGGAAGATGAGGTTCTCCCGGACCCGCTCCCGCACCGGGTCCTGGCCCCACACGTCGTCGAAGCGGGTGTCGATGTCGTCGGGGAAGTAGGTCTCCACGCCGCCCCGGGACAGGAACCAGAACAGCAGCACGAACTGGCTGATCAGCAGCAGGGGGTAGATGATCAGCCGGGCCGCCCAGGGCAGCCAGTCGTTGAGCCGGCCGGGCAGGCCGATGAGGGCCTGCACCGGGTTCTCGCCGGTGAACTGGCCCACCACCACGCCGGCCAGCAGCAGCCAGAACAGCACCCTGATCACCCGGCCGATGCGGAACCGGACCCACGGGTCGGTGCGGGACCGGCGGCTCTCGAACCGCCCGAACACCCGGACCTTCCAGAACCGGTAGTAGGCCGGCCAGCGCTCGGCGATCAGGAAGTGGGCCTGGCGGGCGGCCTCCAGGGCCATCAGGACCCAGATCCAGGTCTGCTGCTCGATGGTTTCCCAGAAGCCGTCGGCCACCGACTTGATCGGGTGCCCGGTCAGCTTCTGCCACCAGAAGAACCCGAACAGGACCGAGCCCAGCACCAGGTACTTGGACCGGTCCCACGGGTCGAGCCGTCGGCGGGTGGTGCGCTCGGCCTCCCGGGGCCGGGACCGGGCGGCCCGCAGGTCGATCATCGTCTCGGCCTTCGGGGCGGTTGTTGCCGCCGGTCGGTTCCGCCGGAAGGGCCGCACCGGTCAGCCCCTCACCGTGAAGGTGGCCATGACCTCCTCGATGGAGGAGACGTTGTCGTCGTAGCAGCCGGAGTTGCAGCCCATCCCCACCGAGTAGACGACCCGGTTGAGGCTGTCGGTCATCACCAGCCGGTCGACGACCATCTCCTCGCCCTGCTCGTTGGTCTGCTTCCAGACCAGCCGGGGCCCGGATATGCCGTCCATCTCCACCAGGTCGTGGCGCACCACCTCGATCCCGTCGGTGGTGTCGTCGAGGTCGATCCCGAAGAAGCGGTAGGGGTTCAGGTCGGCCCTCATCCGGCGGTCGACGGGCTGGATCTCCACCGCCCCGGTGATGCCGGTGGGCGAGCCGGGCGCGCCCGGCGGGGTCTCGACGAAGGTGGCCCGCCAGGGCAGGGCCGAGTCGCCGGGCAGGAGCTGCAGGTCCCCGTCGGGGGTGACGGTGTAGTCCACCACGCCCTCGGAGACGACCTCCCAGTTCTCGGGGATCTTCACGAAGACGGTGTCGTCGCCGTTCTCGATGTACTGGTATCCCGACCGGCCGCAGGCCGCGGCGGCCAGGCAGACGGCCACCGCCGCCGCGGTCAGGACCAGCGCCCTGCGAGCCGGGACCGAATGTCCCACGCCCTCCATTCAATCGCGTTGGACCCCGCTTCCCGCGACCCTGCGCCCGAGAGCGTCCGGCCCGTCCGGATCGCCGCCGTGCGCTGGTGCCGTGCGCCTGCGGCCTGGGCCGGGTTACCCTGGCCGAGCCCGCGGGTGTAGTTCAGAGGCAGAACATCAGCTTCCCAAGCTGAGAACGGGGGTTCGATTCCCCTCACCCGCTCCAAGCCCAATTCGGAACACTTGGGGCAAGTTCCAGTGCATGAACAGGGTCCAAGAGAGCTGACCGAGGATGACAAGCGCCCACTCGTGGACCGCTGGCTCGGGCAGTTCGTTCTGGCCGACAAACGGGGAGATCCGGTTTTACGACGCCATCGTTGCCAAGCACGTGGCTTGACTGTCATCGCAAGTTGGTGGAGCTGATGGGACTCGAACCCACGACCCCCTGCTTGCAAAGCAGGTGCTCTAGCCGGCTGAGCTACAGCCCCTCTAACTTCCCAGGCTAGGGCCTTCGGGGCCGGGCTGGCGCTCCCGGCCGGATTACGGGGCCAGGGGGCGGCCGAAGGGCAGCTCGTCTTGCCAGGTGGCCAGGAAGGACTCGGCCGCGTAGCAGGCGGCCAAGAAGGGGCCGTCGGGGTGGCTGACGGTCTCGGCCACCAGCTCGGTGACCGTAGCGGTCACCGCCGAGCGCACCTCGTCGTCGGCGGTGCCGGGGTCGTTCCAGGCCGCGATGGTCGAGCCGGCCAGGGTCACGAAGTCGGGCAGGGCCAGCACGCCCCGGTGCCGGCACACGGCCAGGGCCTTGGCCGTGAACGGCAGCCGGCCGCAGGGGACCAGCAGCCGGGCCTGGAGGCTTTCGGCTGAGCCGTGGTTCACCGCTCCCATCTTCGAGCCGGCGAACACGATGTCGACCGGGGCGGAGGCCCAGGTCTCGGGGTCGGTGGAGACCACGGTGGCCCCCCGCTCGGCCAGTGCCGCGGCCAGCGTCGGACCGCAGGACCCGGCCCCCTCTATGGCTGCGGTCCGCCCGTCGAGCCCGATGGCGGCCTCCGCGGCGACCGCGGCCGACAGCGCCTCGCATTCGGCTGCAAACGCCCCCGACCGGCTGCGGGGGTCGGCGGCCCGCAGCGGGGCCAGGTCGGCCTCGTCTACGCCTTTGGCCGGGTCGGGCAGATAGGTGCGGTCGGCCACCAGCGCCGCGGCCTGCTCCACGAAGGCGGCCACCGCCTCGGCCCGGTCGGCGTCAACGGCGTTGATCCCGGCCGAGGCCCCGCCCCGGCGCATTCCCAGCGCCGCGTAGGTGTAGGTCTGGGACCGGGCCAGGTCCCTCACCCCGCCGGGTAGCACCTTGCGGGCCCGCCGCACTGGCCCGGACGAGGCCTCGGCCCCGTCCAGGTCCACCACCACGAAGGCGTCTGTTCCGCTCAACTTGATGGTCCGCGGGCCGCTCATCCGCCCGGCCCCCTCCCTGTCCCGCGGCCGGTCGCTCCGCTCATGCGGTCAGCCCCCCTCGCTTCGGGGCGCCGCCCGGTTCTGGTCATGCGGCCAGCTCCTTCTCGTAGTCGAGCAGGCGGTCGAACAGGGCCCGCAGCTCGTTGCGACGGCCCCGGTCGCCGGCCAGGTTGACCAGTTCGTGCGGGTCCTCGGCCGTCTCGTACCACTCGTGGTCGTGGTCGTCGAAGTCGGCGTCGACGTCGAACACCTTGCCGCCCTCGGCCCGGGAGCCGTCCCGCTCTATCCCCCCGCCGATCCCGTAGTAGCGGGCGTACTTGGTCTCGCCGTCGTAGAAGCCCCGCACCGCGTAGCGGCTCGACCGGATCAGCCCGGACTGGGCCGAGTCCTGGGAGAACAGCACATAGTCGCGCACCGCCGCGTCGGGATCGGCCAGCACCGGGGCCAGGTCCCGGCCCGACAGGCTCGGCGCGTCGCCTGGGCCCGCCCCGCCCCAGGCCGCGATGGTGGCGGCCAAGTCCACGTGGGTGGCCAGGGCCCGGGTGCGCCGCCCGGCCGGTCCGCCCGGGAACTTGACCACCAAAGGCACCCCCATCACCTCCTCGTACACGCAGGGCAGCTTGGCCCGCAGGCCGTGCGAGCCGCAGGCGTCGCCGTGGTCGGAGGTGTAGACCACCGCAGTGTCGTCGTAGAGGCCGAGCCGGTCCAGGGCGCCCAGCAGCTCGGCCAGGGCCGCGTCGAGCTGCTCGTGCAGGTAGGCGTAGTAGTCGAGGTAGCGCAGCCACGACTCGTGGTCGGCGGGGTCCATGGCCCCCACGAAGTGCTCCCGGTTGCGGACGTGGCGCCAGGCCCGCTGCACCTCGGGCTTGGTGTGCAGGTCGTCGTGGAAGTTCTCCGGCAGCTTCTCGAACCGGCGGGGGTAGTCCTCGGGCGGCGGGGCCAGCGGCAGGTCCTCGGCCCCCGGTCCCAGCCGGACCCGCTGGATGAAGTCGATGGCCTCGGCCGCCTCGGGGTGGTCTTCGAGGAAGCTGGCGTGGTCGGCCGGATACCACATGATGTCGTGGGGGTTCAGCAGGGCCACGGTCAGGAACCAGGGCCGCCCCGACCCGTGGCGCTCCAGCCACTCGACGGCCTGGCCGGCCAGGATCGGGTCGAAGTGCCGGCCCGTCCACGGGTTGCCGGTGTACCAGTAGTCGTCGCCCTGCCAGTCGAGGTAGCCGTGGGCGGCCATGTCGGGATGCCGGTCGTGGCTGAGGTGCCATTTGCCCAGGTAGCCGGACCGGTAGCCCCGCTCGGCCAGCAGGCCGCCGACGGTGGGGATGGCCGGGTCGAGGGCGGTGTGGGTGGGGAAGCTCACGTTGTCCACCACGCCGTGCTGGGCCAGGTAGCGGCCGGTGTAGAGGCTGGCCCGGGCCGGCGAGCAGGGAGAGGAGTGGGTGTAGTAGCGGTCGAAGCTCAGCCCGTCGTCCCGTAACCGCCGGTGGGCCGGGAGGTCCACTACCCCCTCCAGCCAGTCGTTGCGGCGCTCCTCGTCGGAGACGATCAACAAGATGTTGGGCTGACCGCCGCCGTCGGGCTGGGCGGTGCCGGGTTGGTCGAGCTGGCCGGTGTCGGGCTGATCGGTCATGGCGACGGTGACGCTAACCCTCGGCGATCATCCGCTGCAGCTTCAGCTCGGGGTGGTCGGCCTCCAGGCGCTCGACCCAGTAGGGGCTCTCGAACAGGGCCACCAGCTCGCCGTCGGACCGCTGCGTCACCGTCACGCCGGTCATGGGCTCCAGCTTCCGGGCCGACTCGGCGTCGGTGGCCCGGGCCGTCGTCCACGGCCCGGGGGCCAGCTCCACCGGCGCCCCCAGCTCGTGCTCGAAGCGGTGCTGGGCCACGTCGAACTGGAGCGGCCCCACCGCGGCCAGCACCGGGGCCCGGTCGCCGGCCTCGGGGTCCCGCAGCACCTGCACGATCCCCTCGTCGTCGAGCTGGTCGATCCCGGCCCGGAACTGCTTGGCCCTCGACGGGTCCAGGCAGCGGGCGATGCGGAAATGGGAGGGGGCGAAGGCCGGCACCGGCGGCCAGCGCACCGGCTCGTCGGCGTAGACGGCGTCGCCCACCCGGAAGTCGCCCGCGTTCACCAGCCCCACCACGTCGCCGGGCCAGGCCTCGTCCAGCGTCTGGCGGTCCCGGCCCAGCACCGACAGGGCGTATTTGGTGGCGAAGGGCTTCTGGGTCCGGCCGTGGGTCACCGTCATGCCCCGGCGGAAGCGGCCCGAGCAGACCCGCACGAAGGCCACCCGGTCCCGGTGGGCCGGGTCCATGTTGGCCTGGACCTTGAAGACGATCCCGCTGAAGTCCGAGTCGATCGGCCGGGGCTCGGCGTCGGCGTCGAGCCGGGGCGACGGGGCCGGGGCCGTGTCCGCCGCCGCCTCCAGCAGCAGCCGGACCCCGAAGTTGGTCAGGGCCGACCCGTAGAAGACCGGGGTCAGCTCGCCCGACTCGAACCGCTTGGCGTCGAAGGTCCGCCCGACGCCCTCGAGCAGCTCCAGCTCATCGCGGGCCTCGGCCCAGCCGCCGATCCGCTCCAAGCCCCCGGCGGCCCCGGCCCAACCGCCAGAGTCGCTGGAACCGCCGGAGTCGTCGGAGTCGTCGGTCCGGCTCATCGGGATCTCCTCCTCGGGGGCGGCCTTCGACCCGTGGGCGGTCCGGGTGTAGCGCACGAATACCTGGCGGCGGCGGTCAACCACCCCGGCGAACCGGTCGCCGTCGCCCACCGGCCAGGTGACCGGCACCGGGTCGAGCACGAGCTGGTCCTCGATCTCGTCGAGGAGCTCCAGGGGGTCCCGGCAGGGGCGGTCCCACTTGTTGACGAAGGTGATGATCGGGATCTCGCGGTCCCGGCACACCTCGAACAGCTTGCGGGTCTGGGACTCGATGCCCTTGGCCCCGTCCAGCACCATGATGGCCGAGTCGGTGGCCGACAGCACCCGATAGGTGTCCTCGGAGAAGTCGCGGTGGCCCGGGGTGTCGAGCAGGTTGAGGACCTTGTCCCGGTAGCCGAACTGCATCACGGTGGAGGTGATGGAGATGCCCCGCCGGCGCTCCAGCTCCATCCAGTCCGACGCGGTAGACCGCTGACCGCCCTTCGCCTTCACCATGCCGGCGTCGGCGCCGAGCAGCCCGCTGTAGAGCAGGAACTTCTCGGTGAGGGTGGTCTTGCCCGCGTCGGGGTGGGAGATGATGGCCAGGGTGCGCCGCCGGGCGGCCTCGACGCGGGGGTCGGTCACGGCGCTGTCTCAGGTGTCGCGGGTCACCGCGTAACGGGCCAGGGCGGCGAGGGCGCCGATGGCCTCGGGCACGTCGGGCAGGAGGGCCAGGGCGTCGAGGGCCCGGTGCAGCAGGCGGTCGATCTCCTCTTCCACCCGGGCACGGGCCCCGGTGTCGATCAGTATCTGCTGGACGGCGGCCACGGAGCGGCTGTCGAGTCCGGCCCCCACCGTGTCGAGCACCTTGAGCTGGGCCGGGGTGGCCGACTCCCGGGCCCGGGCCAGCAGCAGCGTCGGCTTGCCCTCCTGGAGGTCGGCCCCCACCGGCTTGCCGGTGATCTCGGGGTCGCCGAAGGCGCCGATCACGTCGTCGCGGAGCTGGTAGGCGATGCCGAGCGGCCGGCCGTGCTCGCTCAGCGCGGGGTGCAGATCGGTGCGGCCGGCCAGGGCCGCGCCGAGCTGGAGGGGCCGCACCACGGTGTAGCCCGCCGTCTTGTGCTCGGCGATCACCCGGGCCTGCGGACCGGTGACCCGGCCGCCGGCCGTGCCCGCCACGTCCAGGTACTGGCCCATGTTCAGCTCGGCCCGCAGCTCGTCCCACACCGCCCGGACCTCCGGCGCCACCGGCCCGAGGGTGCGGTCGGCCAGCACCATGGCCATGTCGCCCACCAGCACCGCGGCCGCCTCGCCGAAGCGCCGGTCCTCGCCCTGCCAGCCCCGGCGCCGGTGGCGGTCCACGAACCGATGCCACACGGTGGGCTCGCCCCGCCGGGTGGACGACCCGTCCATCACGTCGTCGTGGATCAGGGCGAAGGCGTGCAGCAGCTCCAGGGCGCAGCCCGCGGCCGCGGCCCCGTCGCCGTCGGGGTCGCCGCCCCCCAGAACCCACCCCCAGTGGCAGAAGGCGGGCCGGATGCGCTTGCCCCCGGCCAGCACCAGGTCGGTCAGGTCGCCGAGGGGCTCGCTCAGCGCCGGGTCGAGTTCGGTCCAGCGCCGGGTCTCGGCCGCCAGCAGGTCGGCCAGCTCGGAGGTGATCCCGGCCGCGATCGAGGTGAGCTGCCGGGGAGCCTCAGTCACAGGCCGCCGGCCGGGCAGGCCGCGGCGGCGGAGTGTCGGCCGGTCACGTCTGGTCGGCCGCGGAGGGGTGCCGCGGCGGAGGGTCGGCCGGTCCGGTCGTCCCGTCCGAGTGCAGCGGCGAGGGCCCGACCGGTCACGTCTGATCGCCCGGGCCGGGTGCGGCGGCCATGACCCGCTCCACCTGGATGCGGGCGTTGGCGATCCGGCCCCGGCAGATCTCGATCAGAGCCGAGGCCCGCTCCACCCGCTCGGCCAGCACGTCCACGTCGAGGTCGTCGCCGCTCAGCTCGGCCAGGATCAGGTCGAGTTCCGCCCGGGCCGCCGCATAGCCGAGTTCGGCGCCGTCGCCGTCCGGGTCGTTGCCGTCCGGGCCGTCGGCACCTTCGGGGTCGGGGCTGGCGGGGTCCGCCTCGCCGGTCATGGTCGCAGTCGGGCCGTCGGCGCCCTCGGGGTCTCGCCTCTCGGCGGCTTGTCTGCGGACGGTGATGGAGTCATACAACGGGGTCGGGGCTGGGGGTGTCGGCGGGCATCGGTCACTCCGTTGGGCCGGGGCCCCGAATGGTACTGACGAGGGCGCCGTCGGCGACGGTGGTGGTTATCGCCTCGCCCGGCGCCGCGTCGGCCACGGACCGCACCACCCGTCCGTCCGACCGCCGGGTGATGGACCAGCCTCGCTTCAGCACCTTGACCGGGTCCAGGGCCTCCAGACGGGCCGAGGCCGTCTCCAGGCGGGCCGCGGCCCGGTCCAGGCCGGCGGCCCCGACCCGGCCAAACGCAGCGGCCGCGGCGGTCAGGCGCCGGTCGGCCCGGTCCGCCGCTCCGGCAGAGGCCTCGGCTAGGGCCGCGGCCCCGGCGGCGACGGCGTGGTCCGCCCCGGCGATGACGGCGCGGCTGCGGGCTTCCACCGCCCGGGCCGTCTCGTCCAAGCCGGCCAGCCAGCCCTCCACCCGCTCGATCAGCGCCGCCGCCGCGGCGGTGGGGGTGGGGCAGGCGGTGTGGGCCGCCTCGTCGGCCACGCTGCGGTCGATCTCGTGGCCGATGCCGGTGAACACCGGCCGGGGGCAGGCGGCTATGGCCCGGGCCACCGTCTGGTGGTCGAAGGCGGCCAAGTCGGTCCGGCTCCCGCCGCCTCTCACCACCGCCACCACATCGGCGTCACCGGCCGCGGCGGCGATGGCCGCGGCCAGCTCTTCGGGGGCTCTGGCCCCCTGCACGGCGGCGTGGACCTCGGTCACCTTGAAGGCGAAGCCGCTGGAGGCGAGCCTCCTCATAACGTCGGCGTGGGCGGCGCTGTCCATCGAGGTCACCAGACCGACCCGCAGCGGGACCGGCGCCAGCGGCCGCCCGGCGTTGGCCCGCAGCAGGCCCTCGCGGGCCAGGGCCTGCATCAGCACCTCCCGCTCGGCCACCATGAGCCCGAGGGTGTGGGCCGGGTCGATGGCGGTCATGCGGACCTGGAGCCGCCCCGTCGGGGGGTGGTAGTCGAGCATCCCCTGGATGCGGACCCTCACCCCCTCGGTCATCCGGATGGCGTTGCCGTGGCGGCGGATCACCGCGTTGACCCGGTCCCGGTCCTGGCTGAACAGCACCACCGACACCTTGGCCCGGGGCTGGCCCGGCGCCTCGCCCGGCTCGACCAAGTCGAAGAACACCGCCCCCCGAGCCGACCGGGAGATGCCGCCGATCTCGCCCGCCACCCACACCCCGGTCGGGAACGCCCCGTCCAGCATGCTCCGCAGCGCCTCGGCCAGCTCGGCCACCGTGTAGGTCCCCCCGAGCGATCCCGGCCCCCCGCCCGGACCTGCCCCGGCCCGGCCTGCCCCGGTGTCCGGCCGCCCGGCCGCCCCGCCCGGCCTGCCGGCGCTCATGCCGGCGCGGCCTCGGCCCGCATCAGGGTCTCGTACAGCTCCTCGTAGAGGCCCCCGGCCCGGCGCAGCTCCTCGTGGGTCCCCGACTCGACGATCCGGCCCTCGTCGAGCACGACGATCACGTCGGCGTCGGCGATGGTGGACAGGCGGTGGGCGATCACCAGCGAGGTGCGGCCCCTCAGCGCCTCGGCCAGGGCCTCCTGGACGTGGGCCTCGTTCTCGCTGTCGAGGTGGGAGGTGGCCTCGTCGAGGATGACGATGGCCGGGTCCTTGAGCAGCATCCGGGCGATGGCCAGCCGCTGCTTCTCGCCGCCGGAGAGCCGGTAGCCCCGCTCGCCCACCACGGTGTCGTACCTCTCGGGCAGGGCCGCGATCACGTCGTGGATGCGGGCGGCCCGGCAGGCCGCCTCCAGCTCGGCGGCCGAGGCGCCGGGGCGGGCGTAGAGCAGGTTGGCGGCGATGGTGTCGTGGAACAGGTGCGGGTCCTGGGTCACCACCCCGATGGCCGCCCGCAGCGAGTCCTGGGTGAGTTGGCGGACGTCGACGCCGTCCACCGACACCGCCCCGCCGGTCACGTCGTGGAGCCGGGGGATCAGCGACGCCAGCGTGGTCTTGCCCGCCCCCGACGGGCCGACCACCGCCACCATCCGGCCCGGGGGGATCTCGAGGTCGACATCGGTCAGCACGTCGCCGGAGGCGTCGCCCCCGCCGAAGCCCAGAGACTCGGGCCCGGCCTCGGCCGGAAAGGCGAAGCGGACCCGGTCGAAGCGGACCCGGCCTTCGGGGTCGGCCAAGTCCCGGGCGCCGGGGGCGTCGGTGATCGGGTTGGGGGCGTCGAGCACCTCGAACACCCGCTCGAAGCTCACGAACGCGGTCATCACGTCCACCCTGGCGTTGGAGAGGCTGGTCAGCGGCACGTAGATCCGCACCGTGTACAGGCCGAGGGCCACCAGGGTGCCCGCAGTCAGGGCGCCGTCGATGGTGAGGTGGCCGCCCAGCCAGTAGACGACGGCGGTGCCGGCCGCCCCCACGAAGGTCAGGGCGATGAGGAACACCCGCGAGTACATGGCGCTGCGCACCCCGATGTCGCGCACCCGCCCGGCCCGCCGGGCGAAGTCGCGGGCCTCGCCGTCGTGGCGCCCGAACAGCTTGACCAGCAGGGCCCCGGCCACGTTGAACCGCTCGGTCATGGTGTCGTTCATGGAGGCGTTGAGGTCCATCCCCTCTCGGGTGATGGCCTGGAGGCGGCGGCCCACCCGGCGGGCGGGCAGGACGAACAGCGGCACGATGACCACGGCCAGCAGGGTCAGCCGCCATTCGAGCAGGAACATGGCGGCCAGGGTGCCGACCAGGGTGATCACGTTGCTGACCACCGTGCCCAGCGTTCCGGTGAAGGCCCGCTGGGCTCCGATCACGTCGTTGTTGAGCCGGCTGATCAGGGTGCCGGTCTGGGTCCGGGTGAAGAACAGCACCGGCATCCGCTGCACATGGTCGAACAGCGCCGCCCTCAGGTCGAATATCAGTCCCTCGCCCACCGTGGCCGACAGCCACCGCTCCAGCAGCGTGAGCAGGGCTTCGCCCAGGGCCGCGGCCACTATCACCGCGAACAGGACGTTGAGGTAGCGGCCGTTGCCGTCGGCGATGGCCACGTCGAAGACCTGGCGTATGAGCAGGGGCGGCAGCAGGCCCAGGAAGGTGGCGGCCACCACGGCGGCCATGAAGGCGGCGATCAGGCGCCGGTAGGGGCGGGCGAACCCCCACACCCGCCGCCGGGTCTCGCGCCCGATCCGCCGCCCGGCCAGGTCCGAGGTGTCGGCGGACATGGAGTACATCACGTGGAATCCGCTGACTGCCACCACGGCCTCACCCTCCTCGCCGCATCCGCCAAGCCGAGCCTACGGACCACCGCCCCGTCCGCGTACGGCCTGACGCGGTCCGGCGAAGTCCCGACCCCCTCCGCGCTGTTCAACCGTAGCTTTGGTGGGAACCGCCGAAGAGGCAGCGGAGTCCCATCCAGCCGCTTTCAGCCGTAGCTCGGTGGGAACCGCCGAGGGGTCGGGGAAAGTCCCGCCCCCTCCGCCCCCGTTCAGTCCTAGGGTGGTGGGAACCGCCGAAGAGGTTCCGCCGTGTTGACCAACCTCGTCATCCGCAACTTCAAGCGCTTCGACCATGTCGAGGTCGAATTAGGTGACCCTGTCTTGTTCATCGGCCCCAACAACTCGGGCAAGACCTCCGCCATGCAGGCGCTGGCGCTGTGGAACGCGGGGCTGAAGCGCTGGAATGCCCGTCGGGCCCGTTCGACCGGGCCCGAGAAGCGGCCGGGAGTCACGGTGAACCGTCGAGACCTGATGGCCATCCCGACGCCGGCCGCCAACTTGCTGTGGCGGGATCTCCACACCCGCAACGTGCGCCGGGTCGACGGACGGCCCCAGACGAGCAACATCCGCATTGAGATCTCAGTGGACGGCGTGGACGGCAACCAGGCGTGGTCCTGCGGGCTGGAGTTTGACTACGCCAACGAGGAGTCGTTCTACTGCCGTCCCTTGCGGGTCGGAAGGGGCCGGACCTCCGAGCGAATGCCCGTTCCGCCCGAGGCGGGCTTGGTGGAAGTGGCCTTCCTCCCGCCGATGTCGGGTCTGGCTGCTACTGAAACGCGCCTCGATCCAGGCTCGATCAATGTGCGAGTCGGCGAAGGCCGGACTGCCGAGGTGCTGCGAAACCTCTGCTTCCGCGTCTACCGCGAGCACCCCGAGCAGTGGGAACGGCTAGTCGAGCAGATTGAGAGCCTGTTCGGCGCATGCCTCGAAGATCCCCGCTACGTGGATGAGCGAGGCGAGATCACCATGAGCTACCGGGAGAACGGTGCCTCGCTCGACCTCTCCTCCAGCGGCCGAGGGCTTCAGCAGACCCTGCTGATTCTCTCCTACATGTACGCCGTCGACCCTGGCGCTGTGCTCATGCTGGACGAGCCCGATGCCCACCTCGAGATATTGAGGCAGCGCCAGATCTATCACTGCATACAGGAGACGGCCGAGTCCAGCGGCAGTCAAGTGATCGCGGCCAGCCATTCGGAAGCGCTGCTCAACGAAGCCGCTGGCAAAGATGTGGTGGTCGCTTTCGTCGGCCTGCCCCACCGCATTGACGACCGTGGCAGTCAGGTACATAAGGCGCTCAGAGACATTGGTTTCGAGCACTATGTCCAGGCCGAGCAGACGGGCTGGGTGCTCTATCTTGAAGGCTCAACCGATTTGGCCATCCTCAGAGCTTTCGCCGATCGGCTCGGACACGCCGACGCAGCCCGGGCCCTCGACCGGCCCTTCGTTCACTATGTCGGCAATCAGGTTGTGAAGGCTCGCAATCATTATCATGGGTTGCAGGAGGCCCTTCCGCATTTGCGGGCGATCGTGATCCTGGATGAGACGGTCGCTGAGCCATCCGACAAAAACTTCAGTTGCCTGGGCTGGAACCAGCGAGAGATCGAGAACTATCTCTGCTCGCGGGCTGCGCTCGAATCGTACGCGTCGGCCACGGCTGAAGCCGAGTACCCCGGCCCCTTGTTCGACGAATCCGAAGTCGAGAGGCGGATGGGGGCGATGAACGAGGCGATAGATGAGATCGAAAGAGCGATGGCGACGCTGGGCCAGAGTTCACCCTGGGATGACGACACAAAGGTGAGTGACGACTTCCTCACTCCCTTGTTCAACGACTATTATCGGCGGCTGTCCTTGCCGAACTTGATGAGGAAGACCAACTTCCACGTGCTGGCGGACCATGTCCCCGACGACGAGATTGACCCGGAGATAACCGAGAAGCTCGACGCCATCGCTCGGACCGCGGCGGCGGCCGACCGGCGGTAGCTCTACGGGTTGCAGGTCGCGGCCGGGCTCGCTGCGGGCCGCCGGAGTGCGGGCCGGTAGCGTTCGGGGGATGGGCCGCGGCGCCGTTGTCGCCCTCCAGACCGACCACTACGAGCTCACCATGGTGGCCGCCTCGCTCGAGTCGGGGATCGCCGACCGCCGGGCCGTCTTCGAGGCGTTCGCCCGCCGGCTGCCCGAGGGCCGGGCCTACGGGGTGGTGGCCGGCATCGACCGGGTGGTGGACGCCATCGGGCGGTTCCGCTTCGACGACGAGGCCGTCGGCTATCTGATCGGCGCGGGCGTGATATCCGACGGCCCCATGGCCCGGTGGCTGCGCGGTTACCGGTTCCGGGGGGACGTGACCGGCTACCCCGACGGGGAGCTGTTCTTCCCGTATTCGCCGGTGCTGACCATCGAGGGGTCCTTCGCCGAGTGCGTCGTGCTGGAGACGGTGGTGCTGTCGATCCTCAACCACGACTGCGCGGTGGCCTCGGCCGCGGCCCGGGTCCACGATGTGGCCAACGGCCGCCTCCTCATTGAGGGCGGCAGCCGGCGCACCGATCCCGACGCGGCGGTGGCCGCCGCCCGGGCCGCCCACGTGGGCGGTTTCGACACCACCTCCAACCTCGAGACCGGCCGCCGCCACGGCATCCCCACCGGTGGTACCGCCGCCCACGCCTTCGTGCTGGCCCACTCCGGCGAGTCGGCCGCCTTCGAGGCCCAGCGGGACGTGCTCGGTGCCGGCTCCACCTACCTGGTCGACACCTTTGATGTTCTCGAGGGCATCCGGCGAGCGGTGGCGGCGGTCGGCCCCGGCATCGGGGCGGTCCGCATCGACAGCGGCAACCTGCTGGCCTCCAGCATCCGGGCCCGGGCCCTGCTGGACGAGCTGGGCGCGGCGAACTGCCGGATCGTGGCGTCGGGCGATCTCGACGAGTACCGGGTGGCCGAGCTGGAGGAGGCCCGGGCCCCGATCGACGCCTACCTGGTGGGCACCAGCCTGGTCACCGGGTCGGGCCATCCCACCGCCTCGGTGGTCTACAAGCTGGTGGCCATCGCCGACTCGGCCGAGGAGGCCGCGCCCCTGCGGGCGGTGGGGAAGCTCTCGCCGGGCAAGTCGACCGTCGGCGGCCGCAAGAAGGTGCATCGCACGGTGGACTCCGACGGGTTCTGGTCGGCCGAGGTGCTGTCGGTGCTGCCCGTCGAAGTCCCCGAGGGCTCGCACCGGCCCCAGCGGGCCCTGATCACCGCGGGCGAGCCCATGGCCTGCGGCGACGTGGGGGAGGCCCGGGCCCGCTGCCTGGAGCGCCGGGAGAGGCTGCGGCCCTCCGACCGGGTCCCCCATCCCCGCCGGTCCCCGGCCGTCCCCACCGTCTGGGTGGGGGTCGAACAGCCGATAGATACAGGGGAGGTGCCCGCCCGCTCGTCCGGCGCAGGCGCTGGCCCGGCTCAGGCAGGCACACCGAGCGAGAGCGGACCGAAGAGCACGCCGAGCGAGAGCCCACCGAGCGAGAGCACGCCGAACGAATAGGAGAGGCGCCATGAACCGAGCGTTGATAATCGTCGACGTCCAGAACGACTTCTGCGAGGGGGGCGCCCTGGCCGTGGAGGGAGGAGCGGCCGTGGCCCGGTCCGTTGCCGGCTTGGTGGGCGCCGACCGGGCTGGGGGCCGCTACCGGCACGTGGTGGCCACCAAGGACTGGCACGTGGACCCCGGCGACCACTTCGCCGCCGAAGGGTCCGACCCGAATTTCGTCGACACCTGGCCGGTTCACTGCGTGGCCTCCTCGCCCGGCGCCGAGCTGCATCCCGACCTCGATGTGGCCCTCGACGAGGTATTCCTCAAGGGCCGCTACACCGCCAGCTACACCGGCTTCGACGGGACCGCGGCCGGAGACGAGACCACGCCGCTGGGGTCGTGGCTGTCCGAGCGGAATGTGGAAGCGGTCGACGTGGTGGGCCTGGCCACCGACCACTGCGTGCGGGCCACCGCCTTAGACGCCCGCCGGGCGGGCTTCGAGACCACCGTCCTGCTGGAGCACTGCGCCGGAGTGGCGGCACCCACCACCGAGGCAGCCCTAGCCGAAATGGCCGCCGCCGGCGTGACCGTCATCGCCGGCTGAACTATTTTCAGACCTTGCGATTGCTTCAAGGCCCGAGTAGGCTTGCCCAGAGAACGATTCGCCGGGCGTCGTATTGACCTGTTCAGCAAGCAGACCGTCCGAACCCGGCTTACCTTGGAGAGCATTCCGTGACCGCTGAAGTAGCAATCCTCAACCGAGAAGCAGTAGCCCTTGCCGCCGACAGCGCAGTGACGCTCACCGGACCTGAAGGCCGCAAGATCTACAACACCGCTAACAAGCTGTTCCCCCTTTCATTGAATGAACCAATTGCTGTGATGGTTTATGGATCAGCAAATTTCGGACATACACCATGGGAGACAATAGTAAAAGAATACCGACGTGATCTCGGATCAAATGATTTTAGTAGAGTTGAGGGCTATGCTGATGATTTTATCCGGAAGTTACCTTTATTTGTCGATCCTAGCGAGCAGTATAGACGGATCTTTGAGACAGCGATGTGGGAGTTGATCAATATACGTAAATCTGTGAGAATAGTGCTGCTAGAAAAGAGTACTAAGTCTCAACGTCTCGGCAAGAAAGTTATACGTGATGAAGTAATCTCCCAGATAGAAGCCAGAATCAATGAACTTAGCAGGTATGAGTCAATTGAAGAGATAAGTGAAGTGTCTGCTGGCAAACAGATAAATTTGGCTGTTGGCGATTGGAGAAAATTTGTAGATGAATGTTTGGGCGACCTGCCATCAAGTGAAAGAATCAGACAACGCGCTAAAGCTATGGTAAGGGCTTCGCTTAAGGTCGCTTCTCCTTTTTCTAGCGGTGTAGTTGTTGTCGGATTCGGTACAAGCCAGTTATTTCCTGCTCTATTGAACTATGAGGTTGATGGTGTCACCGGTAGAGAGATAAGGGCTCGCCTATTGAAGAGTATTGAAATTGGTGTAAGAGATCCAAATGGTGTAGAATTGTCTGCCTTTATTTGCCCATTTGCTCAAGGAGATATGATAGAAACATTCATGGATGGTATTCATCCTGAATATCGTCTGGTTCTTGAGGATTTTGTTGATGAGGTGATAGGGCGACTTATTGAACGCTTCGGAGATAAAATTAAGAAATCTATTTCAACTTCTATGCACTCGGACCTACTAGATGAAATGGCTAAAGTTAGGTCTGAAGTAGTTGAGAGCTTTCAAGATAAACTTGGTGGTTACCTTATGGATCAATATTCCGATCCAATTATGTCTATAGTTAATTTGCTGCCTAAAGAAGAGCTAGCTGAGATGGCGGAATCTCTTATATCTCTTACATCACTTCGGCGTAGGGTAACGCCTGAGTATGAAGATGTCGGTGGTCCAATTGATGTTGCTGTTATCTCAAAAGGAGATGGCCTCATATGGATTAAGCGTAAGCACTATTTCGACTCAGAGCTGAACCTTAGGTACTTAAACCGAAACCTAAGTCCAGCCGAAAATAAAGATAAGAACGATGTTCGAGTCCGAGGGAGGATGAACGATGTCTCAAGTACCTGAAGAGTCATTCCGTCAAGAGTTCCGGGGGCTTGCTAAAGTTATCCAAAGGAATAAGATACCTAAGGATACACCGCACGAGGATCCGCGGGCTTTCGGTCGGCGTATTGCTGCAGAGATATTTGAGCAGGCCGTGAAAGAAGCAGAGAATCGGACGTCAAGCCAAAGAGAAACTGACTGATCTCAACCTCGGTCAGCATACTGTGCTCACCAGCACAATAGAAAGACGCATTGTCGATAAGAGACGCATAACCAAATATCGTCCCTAATTAAGACCAATAGGCGACAAGAATCCATAGATCGTGCCGTCAAGGAAGCTTTTGAAAAGCATGTACTTGGGCCGAGCGGTCAGGCTTGGGCTGATCTAGAACTAGAGGATTAAGAGGAGTCTCAGCTAGCGGGAACGATCTCGGGGATGCGCGCCGACAACAAAGACTGGATCACCGACTGGGCCGCCGCCGAGCGGGCCCTGAGCGCGGCACAGGCGGCCGGGCAGGAAGCTTTGAGCGAGGCATTCGCCAACGAACACGGACGGCTGCCGCTCCAATGACCCGGGCCTGCCGCTGATCGGAGCGGCCCCAGAATCGGCTCTAGAAGTCGGCCTCTGGGATCGACGCCTCGATTCGCTCACGGGCGGTCAGACGGCGGGGCATCCTCAGACCGCACCCCTCGGCGGGCTACGAGGGCGAGGAGGCGCCTTTCCCCCGACGGCGTGCCGGCCCCGGTCGACGCGTTCGACAACCGCGGCGGCGGCGGCGGCGGGCTCCTGTGGGGGACAAGCATCGGGATAGGCAACGCCGGGGCCTCTCTCGCCGGGACGGGTCCAGAGGGGCAGGCGTTGTGCTTGACCCGGCTCGCGGACGGGATCAAAGCCCACGCGGACGTGATCGAGCGCGACCTCGCCCAGTTCCAGGAGCTGTCCCCCGAAGCCGAGCCAGGCGGCCGACGGCATAGCATGAGCCACAGCGAACCGGCGGGCGACAATCGCCGGTTCCTGGTGATCGCGGACGCGGATGTCAGAGCCCCTGACCGCTTCGCCGCCTACCTGCAGATTCGAACTGTCTTCTGCCCCTAGTGGAAAGCTCCGCCCGCGGCCGACAAGCCAGATAGTTCGGCTCGGGCGGGGCGACGAGCGCGGGGCAACCGGCCCCCCCTGTGGGGGGTGGGGGTTAGGTGCCGGAGCGGGAGCGGAAGGGGTCGATGGTGGCCGCGCCCACCAGCAGGCGCTCGGCATCAAGGGCGGGGATGCCGAAGCCGCCGATGATCTGGGGCGGGATCCGGCAGGTCAAGAACACGTAGGCCGTTCCCCCTGGCGGCACCGCGCCGGTGGCGACCACATTGTCGGAAACGTCGATGAACACGACGCTGGCGTCGCCGGCCATGTCGTTGTTGCAGTAGATGCGGTTGCCCGCGGTTGCGTCGGTCACTCTCTCCAGCCCGGCCCGCACCGTCGCCGCCGCCCCGCCGGCGCCGTCGATCTGATAACAACACAAAGCGGCGACCCGGGCGGCCCGGTTGGCGACGGCCTGCAGCGCCTGCTCGGAACGAGTGGTGTCGGACAGCATCTGGATGAGCACAATCACCATCATCAGCACCGGGAACATCATCGCCACCCCAACAGCGGTGCCCGAGCTGTGCTCGCTGCTGTAAGCCCCTCTGGGGCTGACGTCAATGGCTTATCAAGAAACCCGTGTCAAGAGGCTCGCCAAAGAGCGAACACAGAAATTGACAGGAATAAGCATAATCGCTTGCCTCTTCAGCAATCATCTTAACGACATCCAGCAGGGCCTCGACTTACTGTCTTGCACCCGGTTTGTTGATTCCTTCACTTCTCGTTTTTTGATGCCTGCTGAGAGTTGGAGTCGTCACCGGAATTGTCACCTTGAGGCGAAGAATCAAGCCACGAGAGTATGGCGTCAGGCACCCGGATTCTGTCAGGGCCGTTATACTCTGGCCATAAATATCCAGGAGGGCCCTCAGTCCTGACCACCCCGGCTGCTTCGTTTCTAGTGCGGTTTCTAGGCATTTGATTCCTCCTCTTCTGAGATCAATACGATAGTAAACAACACATCCTCATATCGGACTAGAACACCATGTCCTTGACGTTCTAGATAAGGTGTATCGCCACCCACGCGGGCTGCCAACAGTTCCTTAGTTCCGTGGAAGAACACCGGCTTCAGATAGATATCTAATGGATGAGGACTCGCCGCTGCATATCTTGGGCGGCCGCCGAGCGTCGCGGCCGATCTGGCTGAATTATCAGGCGTCGCTGGTAGGTTCTGGTGTGTCGGATTCCTCCATGATAGACGGCACGGGAGTGATCCGTTGAAGGTTATCAGAGACTTCTATCTGATCTGGCGGTTTGCCATTTTGGCCGCCCCAGTACTCAAAGGACCTTTTATGGCGGCTCCGGGTTGGTCGTTGTTCGCTTGGACTTCTAGGCATTGTGCAATTCCCTTCCCATGGATTGTTGACTGTGCGTGAAAGAGTCTGTCTGAGGTTCGGGCAATAAGATCCTCGTGTATATGACGTCCTTATAGCTGATCAGGCATCCTTCATCTTGCTTATCTAAGATTACGTTCTTGTGCGATATCTTCTCTTCTGGCCCGAGGAAATAGATTGGATTTAGGTAAATATCTTGCGGGTTAGGCGTCGACGAAGCGTGGAGCAGATGTCCTATTACAAGATACGGCTTATCCCCTGCTGTATCTGTGAAGCGGATCACAACAAGCGGACGCAACTTTCGTCGGTTCACCAATGAGCGGATAACATAATCAAAGCCCGTGGGGATATGAGGACGCCATTCCTGTCTATGCTTGAATACCTTATAGAGTATTAGTTCCCAGTATGAGCGGATATTGTCCCAAAAGATCCCTACAACCTCACCCAGAACAGGCGGTAATACTACAGCCATTATCAGCCCTAGCCACACCCCCCATGTAAGGCGATTGTCGGGCGATACGTAATAAGTGTATACCAGGTATATTGGCCACGAATAGAGAACTGCAAATATCAGGCTGCTATAGATCAGCTTATGGATTCGATCAGGTAGATGTTGGCGGAAGCTTGGAACATGTCTTTCAAACGTCCAAATAAACCCCGCCCCACCAGTTGAAATTAAAATTATCAGTCCCGTAACCCATCCCATATCGCTTGCCCCTTGTTCCTTGCTAGTGAGCGAGAATCACAAGAAACAGTCCGCCGGAGGTCAGCAGAGCAATGATCATTCCCAGGCTCTGCGCGCCTTGGGAGATCATCCGTGCTGCTTCCTTGCCGCCGCAGGCTGTTGTGACGGATGCCCGGCCGGAGGCCGCCTGGTCGCCGCCGGGCGATGACGCCGCTGGCCTGGAGGCGGCGACCGCGCTTGCTGCCGTGACGTTCATGATCCCTCCAGTGTGCCATGCCTCGCCGTCGCTGCCTCTGCCAACAGCGAGACGGCCGAGAACGTGGGCTCGTTTCCCCCCGGCGGCGTCGGTTGCTCTTTCCAGCTCGGCTCGCACTGTCGCTGCCGCCCCGCTGGTGCCGTCGATCTGGTAGCAGCACAGTGCGGCGACCCGGGCTGTCCGGTTGGCGACAGCTTGCGGCGCCTGCTTGGCTCGGGTGTCAGAGAGCATCTGGGTGAGGATGATCACCGGCATCAGCGCCGGGAACGTCATCGCCGCCCCGACGGCGGCGCCCGTGCCGCCCTCGCCGCGGCGGCGTGAGCCTCTGCGGGCGGCGGCGGCCCGAAGCGAGCGGCGGCGGGCGGGCCGCGGCCGGTGCCTCGGCGTTGCCGGGCCGCGGCGTTGCTGGGAGCCGAGGGTGGTGGTGTCGTCGAGGGGGCCGCAGGCCCGGGCGCTGAGCTCTGCTCCCGCCGAAGGCTGGCGAGATGATGCCGTCGAACGCCAGGATCTGCGCTTGGCTCCGCTCGGGCTCCGCCGTCGCCGGGGGGGCGGGTCTTGATGATCGGGCTGCGGGCTGCGGGCCGAAGCGATCCGGGCGGCCGGCGCGCCCTCGTTTGCCCGGTCGCTGGGGGCTGTGATCTGGGCGGCGCCGGCGGCGGCGTCCGCGGCGGCCTGCACGGCGGTGCGGGCGGTGGCCGCCGCCATCGCATGCACCCCGATCAAAGATGGTGAAGATCACCCCCAAGAACAAGACGGCGACCGCCAGAGCCTCGCCCCGCGTGCCGGCCCGCCCTCTCAGCGGGCGGGACCGGCTCACGGCGGATGCGCCGGATTCAGCCAAGACCTCTCACACGGGCGAGAGGCCGCAACCCGGCTGAGCGGCCTGCTGGGCTGATGTGCCGCGACCGCGGACCCTGCGGCGGGCAGGAGGGAGCGGCCCCAGCCCAAGCGCAGCCGGCGGCCCTACAGAGAATCCCCGGTTGAGAAGCTGCCCGGACTTCGAGTGACGCCCCGTCTCTCGAGACCGGTGACGGCAGTGTCCCGCCGAGCGATGAGGCTTGGGGACGAAGGCGCCGCGATGCTCGCCCACTCCGGGGTGGCGACGGCAGCATCCCGCCGAGTGGCGGGGCGCGGGCGCCCCCCGGCGGGGTCAGGCGCCGGAGCGGGAGCGGAACGGGTCGATGGCGGCTGCGCCCACCAGGAGGCGTTCGGCGTCGAGGGCGGGGATGCCGAGGCCGCCGATGATCTGGGGCGGGATTCGGCGGGTCAAGAACACGTGGGCCGTGCCCCCTGGCGGCACCGCGCCGGTGGTGACCACGTTGTCGGAGACGTCGATGAAGAAGACGCTGGCGTCGCCGGCCATGTCGTTGTTGCAGTAGATCCGGTTGCCGCGGCTGCGCTGGTCACGCTCTCCAGCCCGGCTCTCACCGTCGCCGCCGCCCCGCCGGCGCCGTCGATCCGATAGCAGCACAGAGCGGCGGTCCGGGCGGCCCGGTTGGCGGCGGCCTGCGGCGCCTGCTCGGAGCGGGTGGTGTCAGACGGCATCTGGGTGAGGGCGATCGCCATCATCAGCATCGGGAACATCATCGCCACCCCGATAGCGGCGCCTGAGCCGTGCTCGCCGGGGCCGGGGCCGGAGGGTGCGGCGGCGGGCCCGAAGCGAGCGGCGGCGGGCGGACCGCAGCCGGAGCCTCAGCACTGCCGGGCCTCGCTGCTGAGAGCCGAGGCGGCGATGTCGTCGAGGGGGCCGCAGGCCAGGGCGCTGATTTCCACTCCGCCGAAGACCGGCGAGATGGCGCCGCCGAACACCAAGGCCCGCACCTGGCCCCGGTCTTCTTCCACGGCCACCGCCGGCGGGCGGGTCTCAACGACCGAACCGGCGGCGGCTGCCAAGGCAAGCTGAAACGATCCGACAAGCAGGCCCTTTCCCGGCCTTAGAAGAGCCCAGGCCCGGGCAGACGTTCGCCGGGGTGATGGGCATCGCCATGAGGGAGATGCTCAAAGCCGCCCGCGGGCGGCTGCGCGGCTGCTTCCACGAGGACCGGTCGCTGCTGACCAGGATGAGAAACAACGGGGTGCGGGTGGACCTGGGCGAGCCGCACCCCTCGGCGGGCTGCGAGGGCGAGGAGGCGCCTTCCCCCGACGGCGTGCCGGCTCTGCTCGACGCGTTCGACAACCGCGGCGGCGGGCTCCTGTGGGGGACAGGCATCGGGATAGGCAACACCGGGGCCTCTCTCGCCGGGACGGGTCCAGAGGGGCAGGCGTTGTGCTTGACCCGGCTCGCGGACGGGATCAAAGCCCACGCGGGCGTGATCGAACGCGACCTCGCCCAGTTCCAGGAGCTGTCCCCCGAAGCCGAGCCAGGCGGCCGACGGCACAGCATGAGCCACAGCGAACCGGCGGGCGACAATCGCCGGTTCCTGGTGATCGCGGACGCGGATGTCAGAGCCCCTGACCGCTTCGCCGCCTACCTGCAGATTCGAACTGTCTTCTGCCCCTAGTGGAAAGCTCCACCCGCGGCCGACAAGCCAGATAGTTCGGCCCGGGCGGGGCGACGAGCGCGGGGCAACCGGCCCCGGCGGGGGCGCGGCGGCGGGGTCAGGTGCCGGAGCGGGAGCGGAAGGGGTCGATGGTGGCCACGCCCACCAGCAGGCGCTCGGCGTCGATGAAGGGGAGGCCGAAACCGCCGATCACCTGAGGGGGGATTCGGCAGGTCAAAAACACATAGGCCGTGCCTCCCGGCGGCACCGGTCCGGTGGTGACTTCGCTGTCGTCCACGTCGATGAACACGACGTTGGCGTCGGAGGCCAGGTCGTTGTTGCAGTAGATGCGGTTGCCCGCGGTTGCGTCGGTCACGCTTTCAAGCCCGGCTCTCACCGTCGCCGCCGCGCCGCCGGCGCCGTCCACCCGGTAGCAGCACAAAGCGGCGACCCGGGCTGCCCGGTTGGCGGTGGCCTGCAGCGCCTGCTCGGCTCGGGTGGTGTCAGAGAGCATCTGGATGAGAACGATCACCATCATCAGCACCGGGAACATCATCGCCACCCCGACTGCGGTGCCCGAGCCGTGCGCGCCGCGGCGACGTGAGCCCATGCGGGCGGCGGCAGCCCCAAGCAGGCAGCGACGAGCAGGCCGCAGCCGGAGCCTCAGCATTGCCAGGCCGCGGCGTTGCTGAGAGCCGAGGTGGCGATGTCGTCGAGGGGGCCACAAGCCCGGGCGCTGAGCTCCACCCCCCCGAAGACCGGCGAGATGATGCCGCCGAACACCAAGACCTGCACCTGGCCCCGCTCGGGCTCCACGGCCACCGCCGGCGTGCGGGTCTCGATGATCGAGCTGCGGGCCGCGGCCAAAGCGATCCGGGCCGCCAGCACCCCCTCGTCTGCCCGGTCGCCGGGGGCTGCGACCTGAGCGGCGTTGACAGCGGCGTCCGCGGCAGCCTGCACCGCGGTGCGGGCAATGGCCACCACCATCACATGCACCCCGATCAGGATGGTGAAGATCACCCCCAAGAACAAGATGGCGACCGGCAGAACCTCGCCCCGCGTGTCAGCCCGCCCTCTCAGCGGGCGGGACCGGCTCACGGCGGATGCGCTGGATTCAGCCAAGACCTCTCACATAGGCGAGAGGCCGCAACCCGACTGAACGACCTGCTGGGCTGGTGTGCCGCGACCGCGGACCCTACGACTGGCAGGAGGGAGTGGCCCCAGCCCAAGTGCAGCCAGCGGCTCTACAGAGAATCTCGGTTGAGAAGCTGCTCGGACTTTGAGTGACGTCCTGTCTCTCGAGATCGGTGACGGCAGTGTCTCGCTGAGTGGCGGGCTCGGGCGCGGGCGGCGGGGTCAGGTGCCGGAGCGGGAGCGGAAGGGGTCGATGGTGGCCGCCCCCACCAGCAAGCGTTCGGCGTCGAGGGCGGGGATGCCGAAGCCGCCGATGATCTGGGGCGGAATTCGGCAGGTCAAAAACACATAGGCCGTGCCCCCCGGCGGCACCGGGCCGGAGGTGACCTCGCTGTCGTCCACATCGATGAAGACGACGCGGGCGGTGCCGGCCATGTCGTTGTTGCAATAGATCCGGTTGCCCGCGGCGGCGCTGGTCACGCTCTCCAGCCCGGCCCGCACCACCGCCACCGCGCCGTCGGTGCCGTCCACCCGGTAGCAGCACAGCGCGGCGGTCCGAGCGGCCCGGTTGGCGACAGCCTGCAGCGCCTGCTCGGACCGGGTGGTGTCGGACAACATCTGGATGAGGATGATCACCAGCATCAACATCGGGAACATCATCGCCACCCCGATAGCAGTGCCCGAGCCCCCCTCGCCGCCGCGGCGTGTACCCGTGCAGGGGGCGGCAGTTCCAAGCAGGCAGCGACAAGCCGGTTGCGGCCGGAGTCTCAGCATCGCCAGGCCTCGGCGCTGCTGAGAGCCGATGTGGCGATGTCGTCGAGAGGCCCGCAGGCCAAAGCGCTGATCTCCACTCCGCCGAAGATCGGCGAGATAGTGCCGCCGAACACCAAGACCTGCACTTGGCCCCGCTCGGGCTCCACGGCCACCGCCGGAGGGCGGGTCTCAACGGCTGAGCTGCGGGCGGCGATCAGGGCGAGCCGGGCAGCCAGCACGCCTTCGTCCACTCGATCACCGGGCGCCGCGTTTTGTGCAGCGTTGACAGCAGCATCGGCGGCGGCCTGCACGGCGGTGCGGGCCATAGCCACCACCACCACATGCACCCCCATCAGGATCGTGAACAGCACCCCCAGAAACAAGATGGCGACCGGCAGAGCCTCGCCCCGCGTGTCCGCCTGCCCCGCCAGCGGACGGCCCTGACTCGCAGACCGGCCAGCCAGGCCAGACCCGACTTCTTCAGGTGACGGGCGGAACGCGCCCTGTTTCCGAGCGGCCTGCTTTAGCCGATGCCTCGAGACATCGGCCCCAACTAGCGCAGACGTTGTCGTCCCTACTGAAGCTGGTGCTGGCCCGGCTGACGTTGCGGCTGGACTACTGGTAGCACTTGGAGCCGAGGGCGCGGTTGTCGTCCCAACTGAAGTTGGCGCTCTCGCAGAGGATCTTGGATGAGAAGCTGGCGGGGGTCAAACCGATTTCTTGGTTCTCAAGATCGGTGACCGCCTCTTCGCCTCGCGTGATCAGCACTCCCGCCACTGCTCCGGCGATGATCAGCAGCACCACCATGATGATCACAGTCTGAAGGGCAATGCCTCGCTTGTCGGCGGACGTAGCCTGTGACCGCCTGCGCAATCCCAACGAAGCGATTCCGAGCAGACTCGGCACTCCAACAGCTATCAGAGCAACGGCCATCATGTTTCCTGCCTCCCAAGCTTGCGATTTGCAGGGCTGCCGCTCGTGCAGCAACGACGTGGCGGTGAATACTACAGCCAGACTAACCGAACGTCAACCAGGGCGTCGGTTGCGGGTTCGAGCGATGATCCTGCTCAACGGCCGGCCAGCAGTCCGGGACCAGCGGCCGAAGGTGGCCAACCATTCGTCCACAGTGTCAGCGTACAGGCCGACGGCGGCTCTGACGGGACTAGGACGGTTGAGATCTAGCCCACGCTCTGGACGACGGCGGTCCCCGACGACCATGACCAGTACCGTGAGCGCGGCAACCCCCGTGACGGCGACGGCAGCGGCGTTCACCGTGGCTGGCACTTGCCACGTCAACTCGCTTTCTCCAGCGGGGACCCAGGCCATCAGATGACCCGGGCCGCCCTTGTGTACTGCGGCACCAGTCGACAAACGCCAGTAGGGGTCCCAAGGGACGCGCAACCAGACCCACCCCGCTGTATCCGCTCCCACAGTAAGGCGGCCGTCGCCAGCGCGCATCCACACACCGGTCGCGGCCTGGTTGAGTGGACGATTGGGATCACCGTCCTCAACCCGGATTGGCACCGGTTCCCACGTCTTCGGTTCGGTTCGGACCCCGGCAGAGATCGGAATCCACCATCGGGCCGCAGCTTGATGCCACGCGTCCTCAGATGTATAAGCGTCCACAGTCGCGCCGCTGGCCGTCACTCCTGACAGGTCGGTCAGGAGGATGTCGCCGTCCTCGCCGCATCTCGTGTGCCAGCGGGCCCCCAGAGCCTCGGCAGCGGCAAGGCTGCCCAGCGTGGGCGCTCCGGCACCCTGCCAGACTGCAAACCAATGAGGTCGCACCGAGTATCGCTCTCCCAATTGACCGGTGCTGATCAGAAGTCCCGTTGCAATAAACTCAAAGGATGGGCTGGTCTCTCTATACAACCCTAACAATGGACGGATACGACCGCCAGTACGTGCCGTGTCCAACCAGGGTTGACCTAAACCACATCTATGAACGTCACTCGTCTGACCTATGATCTTTCTATCTATGTAAACCAAGCCACTGGAATCGGGTTCACTCCGCGCTAACACAATTCCGGTGGGGGTCTCTGCTGATGTATCTGGTGCATCGCTCGTAACCCCCCAGAGGCCACCCCAGAGTAAAATCGCGCTCCATGCCAAAGCCCCCATCCAGGCCCAAGAACGTGTCGGCAAGAGGAACACCCCCACTGCAAGTGCCAAGACTTCAAATCGGAAGGTGAGGACTACGAAAAGAAGCAAGCCTAGAACAACGTGTAATTTCCAGACGGGTCGGATCTTGGTTGGCGGATAAATAGGCACTCTCGTGGCAAGTCCGGCACAGGCCATAGTCGCTATAAGAAGTGCTATTGGTAGCCAGCGCTCTGGGCGCAGCCAATCAAACCATTCGGCCAACAAAGTAGCAGTCAAGCCAGCGGCAGCCACTCCTGACAACCGCCTAGATGGGCCATCCCACCGACTAGCCCATGCTGCCCCCATCCCCACACTAGTAAGAACCAGTATCTGGTAAATACCTCCAAAGCCCCAGAATCGGTGCAGCGGAACTTCCCAGCGCACAAGACGATCCCATGAAGCCAAAAATGGTATAAGCCACCAACCACTAACGACCAAAGCAGTGGCTCCAGCAGTGATAATCCAACGAACGATCTGGCGAATCGAAGCCTCGCTGGTGGCCAGTAGCGCCAAGATCGCTACGCTAAGACCGGGAACTGATGTAGGGTTCAACAACAACGCTACTCCGGCTATTATTCCGGCAACTACGGGGCGATCACATCGGGCCGCCCAAGCTGCAGTAAACAAGCCAATAACCGTCGCTAGCATGAAAGGCCAAGAACTGTAAAAGGTATACAAAGCATGGAAGCCAGGAAGCGCCCAGTGCATAGCCCCTGAAGCGGCAGTCAGCACCAAAACAGCTCCCACTGAGATACGTTGCAGTCGGGGTGGATAGTTCACCGATCGAGTCAGGCGCAATGTTCCCCACGGCAGCAACACTAACAAACCAAGCGCCACAGCCATCATCTGACCATGGGTCGAGTGAGTGAAGCGCAGCCAGTTGAGACCTAATGGCGGGTAGTTTATCCCGATGGCCTGACCACCGTAAAACCAATCCGACCAGCCTCGCCAATTCCACCATGGCAAAGTCCTAAGCCACTCTGCGGCGGCCGCGTGGCCGACCATGTCACCGCCTGGTGGTACACCACCATTTCGGATAATATCAAGCCAACCTGCCCCTACCATGAAGGCAACCGCGCTTCCTGCAGTTAGCCAAACCATGGCCAATTTTCGACGCTGTGCAATGTGATCTTCATCGCAAGAGTTGGCAGATAGACCAGTTGCAGGTATAGTGTCAGTGTCACCTCGGCTATTCACCGTACGGAGTATAGCATGGTTATGTTAAATTTCCGCCTCCAAGGCTCAAATAATTCTGGTAGCGATCGCACTAGAGAAAAATGGTAAAGGGTTCATACAGGCACATCAATTCACTCAGGAAGTATTATGAGTATCTCAAAGTGGAAGCTCTCATTGCTACCGCGATTGCCGCTGATATACCTACTGCTAGGCCTATCTACCGCATTCATATTCAGTGGCGAACGGAAATTTTTTTATCGCTATGGTCATCACAATTGGGTATCATCTGAACACCTGACTAACGCTGTCAATCTTTCTCCACATCACAACTTCTTAGTCTTCACTCGTCAGATATATTTGGATGGTGAGGGCTCCTGGTATGACGCTTACAACCGTTTCCCACCTATAGGGTACGCACTGATAAAAATAGCTACGCTGCCCTTCGGGGAACTATCGGCGCGTATTTTTGTGGCAAGGATATTGATGTTGGTGTTCTTCGCTATGACAGCAGTAATAGTGTACTGGTCGCTTAATCGACTCACGTCGAATAGATGGATTAGTTTGACGGCGACGCTAGTCGCCTTCTCGTCATACTATTGTATGTACTATATGGATATGATCTCAAACGAAATAACCATAGGTCTATTTGGAACGATCCTGACTTTCCACGCTATGATAATATTTGAACAGGAGGGTCGGTATAGACAGCTAGTTACCAAATCTTGCATCGCTATTCTTTTAGACTGGCACGTTCTTAGCCTCTTACTAGCGTTTATAACTCTTGGCTTAGCAAGAAATGCCTTTCATATATGGAATCGGAGAAAGAAGAAGAGCCACCTACATCAGCAGAAGAAGAATTACGATGTGTGGTGGCAGTTTAAGTTACTACTCAAGATGGGATGGAGGGAACTAGTTTGTAATCGTTATATCCTGCTAGCTGGTATCGTTATCGTGCTAACAATTGGCGTCCTTGCCTACAATATAGGTCAAGAATACTTTGCCTTGAATGCTATGAGAGGAATATCTATCACTGAGTTGCCTTCGGTAAAATCGCTCCTAGGGAGAACTGGATTGGCTCCTTCTTTGCTGGGGGATCTTCAAGTTCAAGGTGAATCAATAAATCGTTTCACATGGTTCCCATTTTTAGAACAGCAGTTAGCCCAGATCGGTGTCATGTCTATACCTTTCTCCTTCTATCGATTGCTTTCCAATAGCGATATATGGATTCAGTTCAGCTTTTATACAGGTATAGTACTTGCCACCTGCATAGGAGGAGTTGGGTTACTGCATCACCGGATGTTGACCTTAACCTTGTTAGTGAGTGGGTTTCTATGGACAATACCCATGCGTTACAATACCATTTTTCATGAATACGAGACCGTATTTTATATCGGCATTCCATTAGGTTTTGTCGCAATCCTTATGGTGTATGTTCAGAGGCTATTCGGTAACTTTCTCTTGCCCTATTTGGCTATTCTTGCCCTTTTAGTTTTTATATCTTCAACCTATCAAGCGAGTAGTATAGGGCAGGATGAGGAAGAAATCAGATTCCATAAAGCAATCATTCAAGACCTAGAAGTAATTCGGTCAATCACCAGAGGTGAAAACGTCCACGTTCCTATGGAAGACAGTTACTCACCTCATATTGAATTTGCCGGAGTGCGGCACGGTTTAGATTACTATCTATCGGGAAGCGGAATAGCATTCAATGACACTGAACCGTCGATTCGTATGCGCCCACCTCGTTTCATGGTTAAGCGCGAACGGACTGAAGAAAGTTATAGCTTACTTACCCCTGACAATAGATTGGTGTTCTTATATGATTTTGAAGGGTCCTAAACCTGCGTTCACGCCTTGATGTTGTCATGGAAGTTTGGATGCTCACCGGCAAGCGGAACATCTTTAGGACCTGGTCTTTGATTTCTAACTAGTTCGACCATCCGGTAAACCTGTATAATTACGCCGGAAAGGCTTAATGCCAAAAACAGGGCCGCTAACGCACCGAGACCCTGTACTATGTCGGTATTCAAAAGAGTCAACCTGTCGGACACGGGGGCCATCGCAACGTAGACGCCTGCTAACGCGATGGCCAGCACTGTAATGCATATGAGTAGGAGTGAATGGACGAAAAGATCGTCGCGTCGTTTAGACTGGTCTGATGTCGTGATCTCCCAGCCACCGGTGAAGGTGATCGCCACAATCGACACGCTGATCATCACCGCGCAGGGCCCGATCAGGAGGGTGATAAGACGTAGGAGATGGTCATCGTGCTCTCCCCCTAGCCAAATACCTAATGAATAAGCTGCGACCGCTGCGAGCAGTCCAGGAACACCCCAAATGCGGATCGCGGCCTTCCGGGTCGGAAGATCTTTCTGGGTTAGCGGCTTCGGACCTCTTTGCGGCTCATCTGGTCCAGAGCTGGGATCATCCCCGGCCGGGTCGATCTGGTCATTGACAAGCCCGCATCCTTCGTCGCGGCCCGTGTGGCGGCCGTCTGGGTCAGAACTCGGCCGGCATCGTCGACTGGTGCGAAACCAGGCCGCCGTCACCGCGGCGACCACGGCGAGGGCGGACCATGCCAGCCGGATTCTCACTGTCCGGTCCAGAGCGAATCCATGCGGCCCCAGCGCCGGGCGTGATCAGGGTCCGCATGAACGGCGGCGGGATCGGTGTCGTTGTCTTTGGCGGGCTCGCCGCGAGCCGCCGACCCGAACAGCCGCACCTCGCACGCCCCGGCCGTGATCGACGCGCCGCCGGCCCGGCCGGCAGCCGGCGCCGGCGCAACGGCCCCGACCCGGGCCCCGGGTTCAGCGAGCGTCACTGCCACCGAAGCCGACTCTACCGGCGGCCCTTGTGCTCGGGGCTGCTCCCTCGAAGCAGCCCGGCGGGGCCCGGGCGGCCGCACGCGCGGCTCGGCGGCGGCTGGCCCGGGCCGTCACGCGGGATCGGCTCTTCTGGCCGCCCGCCTGGCCGGCCTCGGCTTGGGCTCACTCCGGCCCGCCTCAGACGACAGGCGGCCCGCCTTCGGGATCGGGGTCTGAGTCGTCGGCTCTTCGCGTGCTCTTTCGGCGTTGCCGCCCGTGGAGGTCCTCATAGACGGCGGCGAGGCCGATGTCGCTGTCCTCGGCGGGTCGGCCGCGGGCCGCCGACCCGAGCAGCGGGCAGAGCCGGGCGGGGCTGTCGGCGTGTCCTCTTCGACGGGGTGAGTTGTTGTTCTCACCGCAGACAACGCCGATGCCCCCGTGCTGGACCGCCGTGGCCGCCCCGGGCCCGCCACGCGGCGGGACGCTGCCGCGGCCCGCCCGGCCTCCGCCCCCGACGGAACGGACCCGGCCCGGACTGCGGCCTCAGCCGACACCGCCGCCGCGACCGCCAACCCGGCGGCGGCCCGAGACGGCGGGCGGCGCGGCCCCGCCGAAGCCGTCGCCGCTCAGCCCGCGACGGCCAAGGACCCGGCCGCCCGTCGAGGCCGCCGCCCCCGGTCCGCGCCGACACCCACACGCACCGCCGCCTCGCGCTGCGCCCCCAGCCCCCAGACCCGCCCGCCCGCTTCGTGCCACCCGCCTGGGAGAAGCCCCGCCAACGCACCACCGACAGGCGACAGCAGACAGCGGCCAGCACCGACGACAACCCCAACAGCCCAAACAGCGGCCCGCAACCCCCACCGGCAGCCGAAGCAACCGCGGGCTTGCCTTCCGGCCCACCCGCTGAACGGCCTCCGCCTGCCCGCACACCAGCCGCCCTGAAATGACCGCCCCGGATCAGAACCCAAGCCGCCAGCCTTCCAGGCGCGCCCACTCGGCATCGCCGCCCGTCGAGGCCCTCGTAGCCGGCAACGAGGTCGATGTCGCTGGGCATGGCGGGCTCAGCCGCGGAGCTGGTTGATCGGCTACAAGAAAAGCCCCGCCAGTTCAACACCGACGAGCGGTGCCGAACGGCGGGGAGGATTGACGACAACCGTAGCAGCCCGAGCGGCGGCGCGCAACCCCTACCGGTAGTCGAAGGGGTCGCGGGCTCGGTCGGCTGCAAGAAAAGCCCCGCCAGTGCACCACCGACGGGCGGTGGTGGACGGCGGGGAGGATTGGCGGCAACCGCAACAGCCCCAGCGGCGGCGCGCAACCCCTACCGGCAGCCGAAGGAACCGCGGGCTTGGTCGTAGTCGTGACGACTAAGGCGGTGCTCCCACTTGATGTAGGGCTTCGTCGGCAGTCGACGCCCTCCGGCTGCCCATGCGGCTGTCTCGCAGACAACGCCGGCCGAAGCGGCCCGCTCCAACGCTGGCAAGAGATCAGAGTCACCCGAGAACAGCACCACAACGTCGCAGTCGTCGTCGACTGCGCCAAACGCGAGGTCCAAGGCGATCTGCACATCAATCCCTTTCTCGCGCGGGCGGCCAGTGCGGTAGTCAAGAGGCCGTGTGCAGATTTCCAGTTGGGGCCCAGTTCCACTGGACAAGTTTTGCCATCGGCTCACTTGTCGGCGCGCGGCTCTGTAGCCAACTGGGTCCTTCGACGAACTGGGCATGCCTCTGTAGACCCATGCTTGCACGAGCCTGCGCAGCTTCGCCCCCGGGTAGTTGGGGTGGCGCGCAGCGATCAGCTTGGAGAGCGTGATCGGATCAAACTGCCCGACGACATGATGATCGTAGTTATTGACCCCGAAGGCTTGCCATGCACCGCGGTAAGCATTTTGATAGTCAATGAACACGGCAAGCCTATCCAATTTCTGCATGTTGATGGTCACCTCTGACTTTCTACACAGATAATTGAAGTCTTCAGGAGGGCTGCCGTAGTGTAGATGTCAGAGTGCGAGATGGAACAGGCCCGCGGGACCCGGGCTTGGTCGCGCCCACAGCGCTTGAAGGCGGCCGGCGGCGCCGGGCGCGTCTTCTGCTCGGCCGGTCGGTGACCGCCGCGTCGGCTGGCTGGCTCGCTGCCTGTTCGCCCAGCCGAGCCGACTCCTGTTTGCGGTCCTAGCGCCGGGCGTGATCAGGGTCCGTATAAGCGGCGGCGGGATCGCTGTCGCTGTCTTTGGCGGTCCCGCCGCGAGCCGCCGACCCGAACAGCCGCCCCTCGCACGTCCCGGCCGCGATCGACGCGCCGCTGGCCCGGCCGGCAGCCGGCACCGGCGCAACAGCCCCGACCCGGGCCCCGGGCTCAGCGAGCGTCACTGCCACCGAAGCCGACTCTACCGGCGGCCCTTGTACTCCTGGCTGCTTCCTCGAAGCAGCCCCGCGGGGCCCGGGTGCCCCCGATCCGGGGAGCCGTTTGTCATTTCCGGGCGGCTGGAGTGCGGGCATGGGGGAGGAGGTCCTCACACTGACACGCCCCGGCGGCGGCGAGCGCATCCGCGGACCGCCCGACCTCCGCCCCGATAGAACAGACCCGGCCTGCGGCGTCGGCGCAGCCCGCACCGGGCAGCATCCCCGAGTTCTGGCCCGGCGGCGGGTCCTCGCCGACGCGGCCGGGCGGTCGGCCACAGCCCGACGGTTCAGCCCGTGCCGGCGAAAGACCGGCGGACCGTTGAGGCCGGCCACCCCGGTGCGCGCCGACACCGCACCGGACCGCCGCCCCTCGTGCTGGGCCCCCAGCCCGCAGACCCGCTCGTTTGCTCTATGAGACCCGCCTGCGAGAAAGCCCCGCCAATGCACCACCGGCGGGCGGTGGCGGACGGCGGGCAGGATCGACGGCAACCGCAACAGCCCGAGCGGCGGCGCGCAACCCCTGCCGGCAATCGAAACAACCGCGGGCTCCCCTTCCGGCCCACCCGCCCGAACGACCTCCGCATGCCCGCACTGCGGCCGCCCTGAGGTGACAAACGGCTCACTCCCCGAGATGTGGTCTGAGCCGCCGGCCTTCCGGGCGGGTTCTGGCTTGGCGTCGCCGGCCACACGCCGCGATTCTCATTTTCGGGCTTGGCGGCTGCGGCGCCGTGTGGGCCTGGCGTGTAATCGCTCCGACGCAGGCCCGGGCCTCTGGTGATCTGAGGCCGGTTACGGGTTAGCCCGGGCCGGGTTGCGAGTCACCCCCGTGCGCAGCGGGTTCGCGGCGCTGAACGAGCCGCGGACGGAGCGGCGGGCTGTTCTGGCTCGAACTCTAAGCCAGGTTCTAGGAACCGGGCGCCTCAAAGGCCCGGCTGCTGAAGATGACAGCGGATCGGTCGGCCGACGCCAGCTCTGTGGCCGCAATCGAGTTGATGCGGTCCCGCAGGCGGCTGCTGTCGGCGCAAGGCCCGCCGGGCGGTCTCACCGGGCCGAGGCTCTGACCGAGACGTCCGAGGCCGGCAGAACCCGGGCCTGGCCGCGCCCCATGGTGCTCGCAAGCGGTCGGCCGCGCCGAGCGCGCTTCTCGCCCGGACAGGCCGACGACCACCACGCCCACGGCCAGGCCGGCGACCCCGCGGCACAGCCGGCTCAGCCCGCGCCTGCGGCCCCAACGCTCGGCGTAGTCAAGACCTCCATACACGGCGACAAGATCAACGCCGCTGAACTCGACGGGCCCGCCGCGAGCCACCGACCCGAACAGCCCCGGTCCGCGCCCTGGCGGCGGCGAACGCATCCGCAACCCGCCCGGCCTCCGCCCCCGACGGAACAGACCCCGGCCCGAACTGCGGTTTCAGCGAACACCACCGCCACAATTCCCAACCCGCCAGCGGCCCAAGACGGCCGACAGCACGGCTCCGCCGAAGCTGTCGCCGTCCAGCCCGTGACGGCGAAGGACGGCACGGCGAAGGACTCGACAGGCTGTCGAGACCGGCACCCCGGTCCGCGCCGAACACCCACACCGGACCGCCGCCTTGTGCTGCGCCCCCAGCCCACAGATCCGCTCGCCTGCTTTGTGCGACCCGTCTGCAAGAAAAGCCCCGCCAACGCACCACCGACAGGCGACGGCAGACAGCGGGCAGGATTGGCGGCAACCGCAGCAGCCCGAGCGGCGGCGCGCAACCCCTGCCGGCAATCGAAGCAACCGCGGGTTTGGTCGTAGTCGTGACGACGAAGGCGGTGTTCCCACTTGATGTAGGGCTTCGTCGGCAGTCGACGCCCTCCGGCTGCCCATGCGGCCGTCTCAAGACAACGCTGGCCGAAGCGGGACACCGCCCGCCCCCCGCGGGATTGGCAATGCTGATCTCGGTGATGCGGCCGCCTAGGGCGCCGACCCGAGGCCCGACGGTCCGGGCCGGAGCTGCCGCTTCTGCGGCCGGGCGCTGTCATCTCGACGGCGGGCAACCTCAATGTCTGCGCCTTCGGCCGTGCCAGCGGCTCGGGCCTCGACGCGAGCGACCGCACGCGCAGCCCGGTGCCGCTCGACTCAGACCGTCATCTGAACTCGGCCCGTGCGCCGAGATTCCTGCCGCGCCATCCATTGCGCCAGCCAGAGAGCGGCAGAGGGCGGCGCTACAGGGTTGCTCAGATTGGCGCAACCGCGGCAGTCGGCGGCGTCGGCTCAGAGCCGTCAGCCGAAGCCGCGATGCCTTCACCGGGGGCGGCGGCCCCAGCAGACGCAGTCGGGCTTTAGGCGCAAGCCGTAGGGGGTTGTTGACTTCGCTGATTGGGAGTAGTATAATAAGCTATCAGCTCTATGTGGCGGGATAATAACTGCAAGATGACTGGAGGTAGAATGAGATGACTGAAATTATCAACTTATTGGATCGAGATCTTTATACTATGAGTCAGGCAGATCGCCTTTTAGGCTTATCCGCTGGAACATCTCGTAGATGGATTAATGGATACGCTAGAAATGGCAAGCAGCACGACCCGTTGGTGAGGGAATCTCCAACAGATTCTCAAATGGTCACATGGGGTGAGTTCGTGGAAGCGCGTCTCATCTCAGAATACCGACGACAGGGTGTAACAGTCTTTAGGATGAGGCCAGCTATTATGGCGCTTAGGCAGGAGTACAGAGCCAATTATCCGTTAGCCATGGCTCAACCTTTCTTAGGTGCCGAGAACCGTGAATTAGTTATGGAGATCCAGCGAAAAACTAACCTTGATCCTGCCTTGAGGTTCGTGATTCGTAGTGGCCAAATAATTTTGCCTTCGTTAGAGGTGATGCGATTTCAATCAGCGGCTGATTACAGCAAGGACAGCGATTATCAGAGCGTTGTGCAAAGGTTTCAACTGTCAAAAAATATCGTTCTCGATCCTAAGTATTCATCAGGTGAACCGACTGTTAGCGGCCGCCGCCTGCGTGTAGACACCATCACAGAGGCCATCGTGTCTGGCATGAGCCCGGAGGATGTTGCCGATACTTGGAAGATTAGTATAGATACCGTCGAAGAAGCGGTACGGTGCTCTCAAATTGCATAGCAGGAAGGTTGGCGTACTATTCGTCGATGAGAATCTCATCCACATAGCACGAGAACTGGCAACATGTCAGGGTATGTTGACCGTCTATTACGTCGGTCACCCTGATCTTCCGGATATACCTTTTGGTATTGAAGACACCGATATTTTTGATATTATTGGGGCGGATGGCAAGAATTGGCTTTTTATAACTCATGACAAGAGAATTAGAAAGAAACCAGAAGAACGTCGAAGGTTTAGGGAGGCAAAAGTCAGGGCCATTTTTATAACAGCAAGAGGAACTCTGAACACCATCGAACTTTCGAAGCTTATACTTAACAATTTAGATGATATAGTTGACATGAGCACTTCAACGACCGGTCCCGTTGCGTACCGGCTCAACAGGGACGGGCTAAAAGAGTGGACTATGCCGAAGTGAAACGAACGCACGAACCGGCAGCGTCCCGCCGCGGCAAATCCAGCACGGTCGATGGGCCTCATCAACATCAGTTTCAGGGCAAGCAGATAGGAGGGCAAGCAGATAGAGGGGACTCTGGGACGGCTCTGCGGGAAGTGTCACCGAACCGAGCAGCGGGCGGAATCGGGCGGGGCTGTCGGCGTGTCCTCTTCGGTGAGTGAGTTGTTCTTCTCACCGCAGACAACGCCGGTGCCCCCGTGCTGGACTCCCGTGGCCAGCCCGAGCCCGCCACGCGGCGGAGCACTGCCGCGACCCGCCCGGCCTCCGTCCCCGGCGGAGCGGACCCGGCCCGAGCTGTGGTTCAGCCGACACCACTGCTCGCAACCGCCAACCCGCCGGCGGCCCGAGACGGCGGGCAGCGCGGCTCCGCCGGAGCCGTCGCCGCTCAGCCCGCGACGGCCGAGGACCCGGCCGCTCGCCGAGGCCGCCGCCCCCGGTCCGCGCCGACACCCACACGCACCGCCGCCTCGCGCCGCGCCCCCAGCCCCCAGACCCGCCCGCCCGCTTCGCGCCACCCGCCTGGGAGAAAGCCCCGCCAGCGCACCACCGACAGGCGACAGCAGACAGCGGCCAGCACCGACGACAACCCCAACAGCCCAAACAGCGGCGCGCAACCCCTACCGGCAGCCGAAGGAACTCGTTCGGACTGATCGGTGACCACCACATCGGCCGGCCAGCCCGCTGCCCGCTCGCCCAGCCGAGCCGACTCCTGCCTGCGGCCCCAGTAGAGCCTAGTGGTCCGTCGCTGAAATGATGTGGTGGTGTAGTGTGGTGGCATGACACAGATTCTGGAGATGTCGGCTGGGGATCGGGAGGCGCTGGAGCGTCTTGCCAAGTCGGGGGTTGAGCCTCATCGGCGGGTGGTGACGGCCAAGGCCCTGTTGGCTTTGGCCGGCGGGGCTTCGGTGCGGGCGACGGCCAGGGCGCTGGGCTCGCATGAGGACACGGTGCGGCGCTGGCGCAACCGGTTCGCGGAGTCGGGGGTGTCGGGTGTGGGGGTTGTGGCGCCGGGCCGGGGCCGCAAGCCCCAGATCCCCGCGGCGACGGTGGAGGCGATCGTGGACGACACCTTGCACAGCGTGCCCGAGGACGGCTCGGCGGCGTGGTCGACGCGGTCGCTGGGCGCCCGCCACGGGGTGGGCAAGGACACCGTGGCGCGCATCTGGAGGTCGCGGGGCCTGCGGCCGTGGCGGGCCGAGACGTTCAAGCTGTCGACCGACCCCGATTTCGAGGCCAAGCTGGTCGACGTGGTGGGCCTGTACGCGGACCCGCCCGAGCGGGCCGCGGTGTTCAGCTTCGACGAGAAAACCCAGTGCCAGGCCATCGACCGGACCCAGCCGTCGCTGCCGATGCGCCCGGGCCGGGCCCGGACCATGACTCACGACTACAAGCGCTGTGGCACCACCGACCTGTTCGCCGCGCTCAACGTCGCCACCGGAGAGGTCCTGCACCAGACCCGCAAACGCCACACCGGCCGAGACGTGCTGGCCTTCTTCAAATGGATCGACCTGCACACCCCGCGCCATCTCGATATCCACATCGTGCTCGACAACCTCTCAGCCCACAAATCCGAGCCCGTGCGCACCTGGCTCGCCCACCCCAGGCGCCGACGCTGGCACCTGCACTTCACCCCCACCTCGGCGTCGTGGCTCAACCTCATCGAAGCCTGGTTCTCCGTGCTCACCCGCAAAGCCCTCACCGACAACAGCTTCAGCTCCGTCGCCGAGCTGACCGAGACCATCGACACCTGGGCCCAGAACTGGAACCACAACCCCAAACCCCTCGCCTGGACCAAACCCGCCGACGACATCATCGCCAAAGTCAAACGAGGCAAAGCCACCCTCACCAAAATGGAGACACACCACTAGTTACTCAGATTGATTTGAGCTGGTTCACTCCAGCCCTTTCAGAAAAGGGTTAGACACTTTTGACCCATGCCGTTCCTGCAGAGGTTTGAATCATTTTGGTTGCAGGTGTTTGTTCAAAAATTAAGGTCATAATGTGGTAAGTAGTCAAAACGGTTTCCTGCAGATCCTGCGAACTCTCAAGATCCATTATTTTGAGCCCCTGATTTCGAGCTTCGTATCGGTCGATTCGCCTCCCGTGAGACCTGTGTGTCTGGGCATCATTAAAATGCTGCGCTGATTGGGCAGCTTTATGAGCAGCTTGAGAGTCTCCCTTGAACATATATTGTTCAAGCCACTCTTGTACCATTGATTCGGAGTGGGACAGGGCGTTTAGCGCTTCAACGAGCAGCGAAGGTCCCATGGACGGTAATATCGGTGCCCACACAACCGCTGTTGCAGGATCTGCAAGTATCTCCTTCTTCGCTTTCTCGAACTGATCTACTACTGCTTGCGCTGATACTGAACGAGCGTCGATCGCCATTTGAGGGTCAATAGGCCCTAACTGACTCTGGCGACCCATGATGATCAAGTCCGCTGCGAGACTGATCATTGTGCCAGCCGACATCGCATAGGTGGGAATGATAACTTCTATGTAGTTGAACTTTTCACGCAAGTACGATACGATAGTTCCGGCTGCGTTGGTGATGCCACCTGGGGTGTGTACAATAAGTGTCAGGTCCGACGAGATGAGCTGTTCACCCGGATGAGTCGAATGTGATTGTCAGAGGCTGTGGCTTGAAGTCAATATCCGATTTGGTAGGCTCCTGTTTCGCCCGTTCTGCCAACTCTCGAAGAATCGACATGTCGGCCGCTGCCTTGATTGACAAGTAGGTCTCATACTGCTCGCGTGCTTCGTCGAGCATCTCCAGCACGTACCGATCTTCGGCTGAGAGCGCTTCATCAGGACGATCCATAGCTAGTAAGCGTAGTGGGCACGAGGCGTGCAAGTCAAACGCGCGGCCAATAGGACCCACGCCGTCTCTCGGCGTGGAGTGCGCCACCCTCTCATGACGGGGCTCAGACTGGTGCCGCAGAACCGCCGCTTCCGCGGCGGGCGCTGTTGGCTCGACGCCGGGCAATCTCGATGTTCTGCGCATTCGGCCGTGCTGGCAGCGCGGCCTCCGACGCGGGCGACCGCACGCGCAGCCCGGCAGCGTTCGGCTCAGAACCGTCATCTGGGCTCGGCCCGTGCGCCGGGATTCCCGCCGCGCCGTCCATCGCGCCGGTCAATCTTGCCACGCTGTTGCCAGATCCCCGATCACAACCCCCGTGGCCGCCCCGAGCCCGCCACGCTGCGGGGCACTGCCGCGGCCCGCCCGGCCTCCGCCCCCCGGCGGAGCGGACCCGGCCCGGACTGCGGTTTCAGCCGACACCACCGCCGCAGCCGCCAACCCGCCGGCGGTCCAAGACGGCCGCCGGCGCGGCTTCGCCGGAGCTGTCGCCGTTCAGCCCGTGACGGCCAAGGACCCGACAGGCCGTCGAGGCCGCCGCCCCCGGTCCGCGCCGACACCCACACGCACCGCCGCCCTTGCGCTGCGCCCCAGCCCGCCGATCCGCTCGCCTGCTTCGTGCGACCCGCCTGCGAGAAAGCCCCGCCCACGCACCACCAACGGGCGACGGCAGACAGCGGGCAGGATCGACGACAACTCCGACAGCCCAAACAGCGGCGCGCAACCCCTACCGGCGATCGAAGGAACCGTGGGCTCAGCCGTCTGCAAGAGAAGCCCCGCCAGTGCATCACCGACGGGCGGTGGTGGACGGCGGGGAGGATTGGCGGCAACCGCAACAGCCCGAGCGGCGGCGCGCAACCCCTACCTGTAGTCGAAGGAATCGTGGTCTTGGTCGTAGTCGTGACGATGAAGGCGGTGTTCCCAGGTGATGTAGGGCTTCGTCGGCAGTCGACGCCCTCCGGCTGCCCATGCGGCTGTCTCGCAGACAACGCCGGCCGAAGCGGCCCGCTCCAACGCTGGCAGGAGGTCAGAGTCACCCGAGAACAGCACCACAACGTCGCAGTCGTCGTCGACTGCGCCAAACGCGAGGTCCAAGGCGATCTGCACATCGATCCCTTTCTCGCGCGGGCGGCCAGTGCGGTAGTCAAGAGGCCGTGTGCAGATTTCCAGTTGGGGCCCATCTTCACTGGACATGTCTTGCCATCGGCTCACTTGTCGGCGCGCGGCTCTGTAGCCAACTGGGTCCTTCGACGAACTGGGCATGCCTCTGTAGACCCACGCTTGCACGAGCCTGCGCAGCTTCGCCCCGGGCCCAGGCTCAGTGAGCGTCGCTGCCACCAAAGCCGACTCTACCGGCGGCCCTCCTGCCGGGGGCTGCTCCCTTGAAGCAGCCCCGCGGGGCCCGGGCGGCGGCAAGCGCGGCTCGGCGGTGCCCGGCCCGGCCCGTCACGCCACACCGGCCCTTCCAGCCCACCCGCCTGAACGGCCTCCGCCCGACACCTCCGGCCCTCGCCGGCACCTACACAGACCGCCACCCTCGTGCCGCGCCCCAGCCCGCAGATCCGCTCGCCTGCTCCCTCCGTGCGACTCCTCTACAAGAAAGCCCCGCCAATGCACACTGAGCATCCTCCCGGATCTTGGAGGCTTCGTCTAAGAGGGGAGCCATGTCTGAGATACGACGCAAGCACGACCCGGAGTTCAAGGCGAGCGCTGTGCGGATCGTCCGGGAGACTCGCAGGCCGGTCGCTGAGATCGCGCGCGAGCTGGGGATCGGTCATTGACGCCCCGGCCCGCAGAATCACAGCTCAGGGGCGGTGTCCGGTCGCGCTCCGAACGGCTCGGCCAGACGCGGGAGCCGAAGCGGCGGCCCCGGCTGCACGCGACGGCGCAGATTGTGGGATGATGGCGCGGTGGCCGGTCTGTCTGAGACCGTTCAACCTCTCGCCGGGCCTTCGGGTTCCGCGCCGCCGGTCCGGTTGGCGCCGCTCGCCCGGCGGAAGCGGGCAGACTGCGCCAGCGCTCTTAGAGCGGGCAGCCGATGGCGAGGAGGGCAACCCATGCAAGCCGATGAACTACAAACCCCAGACAGCACGGAACCTAACGATCACGGGCCCTGGGCCGCGGCTGCGGCAGTCATGGCGGTGGATGGCCGCCCGCGGCTTTCAAGAGCGAGAGGCAATCGGACGACGCCGAGAGAGGCAGGGCACCAGGTTGCGCGGGAGCAATCTGGACTGTACGCTCGGTTAAGTTTTTATTTCGGTAGGTTAGCTCATCAGTGAGCATCGGGAGGAATGAACATGGAGCGTAAGCGACATATCCAAGGGCCTGATGGCCAAGTAGCCGACGCTACTGAGGTAGGGTTTCGCAGCCACGGAGAACATTGGAACGACTATCTTCTTGATGATGGAACTGTAATACGCCTGAAGCCGGTGGTCACAATGATAACTAGAGTAGAGGGCGTATTTGACGAAAAAGGACAGCCAGCTTACATAGTTGAATCAACCAATGTCATGTCTGTTTCGGCAATGATAGAAGGAGAAAACTGATGGCGGTACCGACAGTCTATCGGACTATCGAAATCCAGGATGAGCGAGTTGAGCCAGAACTTACCCAAGAAGTGCTCTCCAACGCTTTGGACGGCCTTCTGACTAAAAAGATCAGCACCGAAGCGCGGCCTCGACGCATGTCCAAGCCAACACATGCCGACAGACTGGATTCGTCAGATATAGGGCCAGAGCATAACCAGTCGCTCCTATCCGAGTTGGAGCCGTATTCCTACGGAGATGCCCTACAGTGCTTGGTTGAACGATGGGCGAGTATAGCGGTATCACATGCTATAGTTCGTGAGATCGAAGATCCAAACGGCTTGGTCGCTAGAGTCGTAGACATCAAGGGCGCATGGGGTTTCGGCCAGTCGGAAGATGAAGCACTAGCAGAGCTAAGGACAGCGCTGATTGACTGGGCGAACATCAAGTTGGAAGACGGAGACGATGACATTCCAAGCATGGAAGGTGTGCATCTCGTCCTAGATAAATGAGTCAAAGACTAGCACCAGTTGGTAGAACCGAACTCATCTCTCGGTTCCGCCACCTAGGATGGGATGGTCCATATTCTGGCAAGAATCATCAATTCATGAGGAAAGGCAAACGTAAAGCACAGATACCTAATCCTCATCAACATAAAGATATCGGAGTCGGTCTCCTGCGATTGATCTTGAATGACTCGGGCATTTCTAGAGAAGAGTGGTTCAACGCTTAGCAGTGATGCAACTACTAAACTCAGGGGACGCTCCGCATTATCACTCGCAACTGTCAGTCCTACCACATCGTGCAGATACTTGATTTGCCTTGCTACTCTTGGTCCATGTCAAATGACACTGTGCAGTAGGACTGGCCTAGTCCTCTCTTTGCTGGGATGAACGGTTGTCTGACCATCTGGCGAAGCGTTTGCCGGCCATCCTCGAGGAAGCCGAAGCCAAAGGCGTGTTAGGGGAGATTGAGCAGATAAGCCGACACCACCCGATCACCAGCACCGGGCCAGGGGCGGTGCTGACCGAAGAGCTGCGCAGCCTCGGGATCACCAAAGCCTGGGCGTGGCCTTCTGATGGCGACGAGGCGGAGATACGCATCGGGTTGACCTCGTTCTCGGGGTTCGTCGGCGCCAGCGGCATCCCGGAAGCGGTCACCCGGCACGTAGAAGGCCGGGCCGACAACCGCGAGAAGCTGGGGCGAGCCAAGTCCGCCGAGGACCGGCCGGCTGATGAGGCGCATCTGTTCATCTGGCTGCCCATCGACCAACCGCTCAGGCACGGTCCAGCCGCAGCGGCCATGAGCGAACTGATCACGCCGGACGAAATGCCGGCGTTGGATCGGGGTGCCATAGACGTGGTGTGGGCGGTCCCATATTCAGAGTCCAACTCCAAGACCGGCCGGCCTCTCACGACCGTGCGGCGACTCGACCGCGACGGGCACTGGAAGCGCTACGGCTGTGTCTGGAGAGAACAAGATGAAGCAGCTCTGGCAAGCAGCCTGACCGACTAACGCAGGGGCGGATGGCAACCCCGACACAGTCTAACGCTCAGCGGGCCTCGGGGCCTCGCCGCCGGGTCAGGATCAGCACCGCGGTCAGGTCGCCGAACAGGCACGGGTCGTCGATGCCGACGGCATAGAACGCCTCCCCGGCGCAGTCGTCGTGGCCGAGGTTCGATCCGTCGGCGAACGACGACCAGTCGTAGTCCTCGCTGTCAGCGTCGAGGCAGCGCAAGGGCAGTGCCTGGGGCTCCCCGCGGGCTAGGCGGACCCGTCCACCGGTTCGCGGTGGCGGGTATGGCCGACACGGCGCTGACTGGGGGCTCTGGGCGGGCACTTGACCGAGCTGGCGCTCTGTCGTGTATCGTCCGCAGTCTCTGTTCTCCGACGTGCCCGCGTTGTCAGCTTGATTGGTTCGCTTACAACTGGCGGAAAACTTCTGAAAGCCCGGACTATTCAAGATATGAAAAAGGGCGCGACAAGTTCAAATTGTGGCTGCGAGAGTTTCAGGCATTTCTAGAGGAATCCTTAGATGTGCCAAGTCTTGAGCCTATACAGTGTGAGGTAACTTATGTGAACCATATTAAACTTACGGCTGATGTCATGGATGAAGGCCCATTTGGGCGAGTGCTTCAACAGGTCAACCCAACGAACGGCGAGTTTCTTTCTAGCCCGGAGACGGCGCGTTACTGGGCCAGCTACATTATAGATGAAGGGTCCGGTCCTTTGGGAAGACTGCTTGTCAACGCTGAACACATGACGGCCAAAGAAGAACTTACACCGGTTCTCTTCTTAAATCTGACTGCACGCGGTAAGCCATTATCGACGGGTTTAGATGGAGTGCTTGATTTCCTAGATATAGGACGTAAATGGATTGTCAAGGGCTTTGTAGACATCACCACTCCCTTACAGCATGAGCGATGGGGATTAATAACATCAAAGGAGAGCGGAGCGTAATGGCACTCGTCGAATCGCCTGTTTTCGGAGCTAAACCCTCAAACACGACATTAGACGAGTTGAGCGTTCCGCAACATGTGTATTTCGGAATACCTACTTCTCTATCTGGGAAAGCCCCTGAGTGGTTGCACTCCGTAGAAAATGAAGTCCTTGATCTGCTGAATCTGGGCGAAGGCTGGGACGGCGAGTTAGCGTACCCGATCAGCCCAGAAGCCGCAGGTAGAGCGTTAACACTAGCGCATCGGATCAAGAGATTGCACCCAGACCTTCCCCACCCTACTGTTATACCAACTATTGACGGCGGGGTTGCATTAGAATGGTACACAAAGACCCACTACATCGATTTCACAGTTGAGGCTGAGATAATATACGTCTCCTACGGCGACAGGATAGCCGACATCGAGTGGGAAGGACCATTAGGCTCATCTCCCATTCCCCCCGAAATATTTCTGAGGGAACATCGCTGGTAGGAAACACCAGTGGAACTAGCCAGAGAGCGACAGCATCGCTGGTGCGAACCGCTACCGGGATTGAGTGATTCGGGTACGCCTCCTCTACAAGGTCGAGCAGCTCCTGTTCAGAAGCAATGCCCGTCTCTTCAAGGAGCACCGGCAAGTCGGCACGATCGATGGGCCGCATCGACATCAGTTTCATGGCAAGCAAATACCTGGCATCAGCACCATACACGATGAATCTCTCCCCAGCATATAAAGACCGAGGGCTGATACCCACTTCAGGAGAAGCCGCTTTGAGCTTGGCAGCGTCGTTGATCCAATCTGAACGCAACCCCCGCCTAAGCCCGACCCGAGCAACCGCAGCCCTTAGCTCAGGTGTCATGCCCTCAGACACAACGTCGACATCATGGGTCCACCGGCCTCCCCATTGAAGCGCTATAGCCGCGCCGCCGACAATAAGAATCGACAACGGCTCTCCATGCCCTTCCAGCTCGACGTCGACCTCAGCGAAGAGATCCAAAAGCATGTCGGCGCTTAGCCCGGCACCGGATCCCATTGCCGAGGGCTGTCCTTTTCTAGCAGATGCGGCTGAAAGTGGATACGATGGAATTTCGCCGCGGGCGGCGACTGGTCTCGGACCCACCTGCCGTAATCGGAGTCGGGGTCACCGGCGAACAACACGACATCCCGGTCGGCGCGATAGCTCAATACCCACTCCGGGACCTCCATGGCGTCACGCTCGCAAAGGGCGTGAACCACCGCGGCGACTGTGGGCATTAGCTCAGGGTCGTCCCCTTCATATGACGGCGCTTCCGAGATCATGGCGCTGCGGTCGCCGGATCGGTTCCAGTCCGAGATGAACTGAGCCAGCGGGACGCGGTACGAGCCCCGCCGGCACTCCGCCGCCATCAGCTCGGGCAAATCGGCAGCCCTCAACTCTTCAAAAGCGCTCAGGCGTGACACCCTCACCACCCTACCGGCACCTCTTGTCCCGGGGAATTACGGGCCGGGGGCAGTGTCTCGCCGAGTGACCGGGCTTTGGGGTAGCCGATAGCCGAAACCCTCCAACGTCGAGCAGGCTTGGCCGGGGGGGGGGGGGGCGGAACCTCTCAGGCGCCGGGCTGTTTGACCAGCCTGAGGTAGGGCAGGGGCGACTCCCAGCCGTCGGGGTACTTCTCGGCCGCCTGCTCGTTGGACACGGCCGGGACGATGATCACGTCCTCGCCCTGGCGCCAGTTCGCCGGGGTGGCCACCTGCTCCTGGGCGGTGAGCTGGCACGAGTCCACCAGGCGCAGCAACTCGGCGAAGTTGCGGCCGGTGGTCATCGGGTAGGTGAGCGTGGCCTTGATCTTCTTGTCGGGCCCGATGACGAACACCGACCGGGCGGTGGCGTTGTCGGCCGCCGTCCGCCCCTGGGCGGTGTCGCCCGCGTCGGCGGGCAGCATGTCGTAGAGCTTCACGACGTCCAGGCCGGGGTCGCCGATCAGCGGGTAGTTGAGGGCGTTGCCGGTGGCCGACTCGATGTCGGCCGACCAGCCCCGGTGGTCGGCCACCCCGTCCACGCTGATGCCGATGATCTTGCAGTTGCGGGCCTCGAACTCGGGCTTGAGCCCGGCCACCGCCCCCAGCTCGGTGGTGCACACCGGGGTGAAGTCCTTGGGGTGGGAGAAGAACAGCGCCCACCCGTCGCCGATCCACTCGTGGAAGCTGATCCTCCCCTCGGTGGTGTCGGCGGTGAAGTCGGGGGCGGTGTCGTTGAGTCGCAGTGCCATCGCTGCCTCCTGTCGCTCTTGTTCCCGTCGGTTTCGGGATCGCCAGGCTAATCCTAAGTGATTAGGTCGGGTTTTCCATCCGCAACCCCATCCAGCCGTGGACGGTCAGGGCGACGATGACCACCGCGCCCCCCAGCCAGGCCGCCGCCTCGATGGGCTCGCCAACGACGACGGCGGCCATGATCGGGCTCAAAGCCGTCTCGCCCAGCATCAGCAGCGACGACTCCGGGCTCGATATGTGCCGGGCCCCGGCCGTCAGCAGGCCCATGGCCCCCGGCATCACCACCGCCCCCAGCAGCACCAGCGGCACTACGTCGCCAGCCGAGGCCGCGAAGGGGGTTCCGACGACGGCCAGCGCGGCGAAGCCCATAGCGCTGCCGACGGCCACGGCCGGGACCATGTCGATGTGGCTGTGGGCCCGGATGATGGTGAAGTTGGCGGCCATCCCCAGCGAGGCGACCAAGGCGATCAGGTCTCCCGATCGGATGCCCGCGTCGAGGGACCCGGCCACCGCCACGGCCACCCCCCCGAAGGCGAAGGGCATGACCAGAAGAGAATGGCGGGGGATGGGGGCCCGCAGCACCAAGCGGGTGAGCAGCAGTGCCCACATTGGCCCCAGGGCCAGGATCAGCAGCACGTTGGCGATGGCGGTGCCGTCGACGGCCAAGACGAAGGAGACGGTGCCCAGGCCCCACAACACCCCCGAGGCGGTGCCCCACCAGCCCAGGCTCCGCAGGACTCGGGGGAACTGCGACCGGTGGCGGAGGGCCAGGTAGGCGCCGAGCGCGACGGCCGACAGCCCGGACCGCCACAGGGCGATGGTGAAGCCGGACGCGTCGATGAGGCGGATCAGCGTGGCGTCGGGCAGGATCACCGCCACGCCCAGGGAGGCGAGGAGGAACCCGCGCTGGCGATCGGTCACTGGCGGAGAGTATGGGATTCGAACCCATGGTGACCCGGAGGCCACAACGGCTTTCGAGGCCGCCCCATTCGTCCGCTCTGGCAACTCTCCGGGGCCGAGGCTAGCGGCGCCCCGGTGCCGGGCGGCCCGCCCCGGCTACCGGCGGCTGGCGAAGAAGTCGGAGAGCAGGGCCCCGCACTCGTCGGCCATCAGCCCGCTCACCACCTCGAACTCGTGGTTGAGCCGGGGGTCGGCCCCCAGGTTGTACAGCGACCCCAGGGCCCCGGCCTTGGGGTCGGCCGCCCCATAGACCACCCGGGCCACTCGGGCCTGCACTAGGGCCCCTGCGCACATCGGGCACGGCTCCAGCGTCACCGCCACCGTGGCCCCGGCCAGCCGCCAGCTCCCGGTCCGGGCGGCGGCGTCGCGCAGCGCCAGGATCTCGGCGTGGGCGGTGGGATCGCCGGCGCGCTCCCGCTCGTTGTGTCGTCGGGCCAGCACTCGGCCGTCCAGGGCCACCGCCGCCCCGACCGGCACGTCGCCGTGGACCGGCGCCGCTCTGGCCTCGTCGAGGGCCAACTCCATCAGCTCAGCGTCGGTCACTGGCCGGTCGCCAAACGTCTCACGTCAGCGAGCTGTTGGAGCCGTCGGTGTTGGTGGCCCGCGTCGGTCACCGGCCGCCAGACGCCACAGTTCGGGGCTCGCCCAAGGCGTCGATCCCATCAGGTCCGAGTCGGTCACTGGCCGATGGCCGGGGCCGAGGCGGTCACGGGTCGATGTCGGTGGCCATCAGATGGCGCAGGGCGTCGGCCGCGGCCCGGGTCAGCTCGCCGTCCACCACCGGAAGGTCGGTGTCGTCGATGCGGCCGATGGACTGCACGCCCCGGGTGGAGGAGGTCAAAAACGCCTCGGGCACGCGGTGCAGCTCGGCGATCTTCAGGTGGACCTCGGTCACGTCCACCAGCTCCATCACCAGCTCCCTGGTCACCCCGGCCAGGCAGCCGGTGTCGAGGGGAGGGGTGTATACGGCGGTGCCGTCGGTCCAGAAGATGTTGGTGCCGGTGCCTTCGCTCACCCGGCCTCGGGTGTCGGCGAATATGGCCTCGGTGGCCCCTTCGGCCCGGGCCTGGCGCAGAGCCAGCACGTTCTCGGCGTAGGAGGTGGTCTTCACCCCGGCCGTGCCCCCCCGCTCGTTGCGGGGGAACGGCGCGACCCTCACCGCGGTCCCGTCCCGATAGGCGGGCGGGGCGTCTCCGGCCACCACGATGGCCGAGCCGGCCCGGTCGCCCCGGACCGAGCTCAGCGGCCCGCCGCCGCTGGTGACGGTCAGGCGCACCACCCCGGCGCCGGGGGCGGCCCGCAGGCACCGGTCGATGCCGTCGCGCAGCTCGCCGTCGTCGAAGGGGACCTCCAGCGCCATCGCCTCCGCCGACCGCCGCAGCCGCCGCAGGTGGCGGCCGACGGCGAAGGCGGCCCGGCTCTCGCCCGCGCCCACCGCCACCATGGTCTCGAACACGCCGTCGCCGGTGAGCACCCCGTGGTCGTCGACGCCGAGCTGGGGAGCATCGGGATCGACCAGACGGCCGTCGACCCACGCAGCCCGGTCGCTCACCCCCGCGATCCTAGCCCGCCCCCATCCCACCCCTTTCGGCCCTTTCGGTTTTTCTGAGCAGAAATCGTCGGTATACGCCAAATGGATGCTCAGAAAAACCGGGAAGGACCGGGAAGGAACCGGGGAGGGGGGATGGCGGAGGGTGTGGGATTCGAACCCACGGAGGCTCTCACCTCACACGCTTTCCAAGCGTGCCCATTCGGCCGCTCTGGCAACCCTCCGGATTCCCGGCTCCGGGGTTTCGGCCCGGGGCTGGCCCGGGCTCGGCATTGAAGGCTATCGTGTGGCCGCTGCGCCCGCTTCGGGGTGTGGCGGTCGGGTCCTGTGCGACGGGAGCCTGTGAATCGAGTCAGGGCCGGAAGGCAGCAGCTCTCAGCAGAACCTCCCGGGTGCCGCAGATCGCCTGACCGTCACGCCCGGGAGCGGGCGCAGCGCCCTCTTCCCCGGCCGGGCGGTCACCGTTTAGAGTTCACCGCCGATGGCATACCAGTCGCTGTACCGCCGCTACCGGCCCCGGACGTTCGCCGAGATCAAGGGCCAGGACCACGTCACCTCGGCGCTGCGGTCGGCGGTGCGCGAGAGCCGGGTCGGGCACGCCTACCTGTTCCACGGCCCCCGGGGGACCGGAAAGACCACCACCGCCCGGGTCCTGGCCAAAGCCCTCAACTGCACCGATCCGGGGGGAGACGGCGAGCCGTGCGCGGCCTGCGAGTCCTGCCTGTCCATCGAGCAGAACCGGTCCTTCGACCTGCACGAGCTGGACGCCGCCTCCAACAACAAGGTCGACGACATGAGGGCCCTGCTGGAGCGGGTCAAGCTCGGGACTCCGGGCCGGGTCAAGGTCTACCTGCTCGACGAGGCCCACATGCTCACGCCGGGGGCGGAGAACGCCCTGTTGAAGACCCTGGAGGAACCGCCCGACCACGTCGTCTGGGTGCTGGCCACCACCGAGCCCCACAAGGTGGTGGAGACGATCCGCAGCCGCTGCCAGGTCTTCGAGCTCGGCCTGCTGGGGGCCGAGGCCCTGGCCGATCACGTGCGCTTCGTGTCCGCCGACGCCGGCTTGGACGCGACCGAGGAGGTCGTCGACCATGTGGTGGCGGCCGGGTCCGGGTCGGTGCGGGACACCCTCAGCGCCCTGGACCGGGTGGTGGCCGCCGGCGGGGTGGTCGAGCTGGACGACTCCACCGGGGCCATCCTCGACGCCCTGGCCGACCGCGATCCGGCCGCGGCCCTGGCCGCGGTGGACGACGCCCTGGGCCGGGGCCGCGACCCCCGCCGCATCGGCGAGGGGGTGCTGAGCGGGCTCCGCAACGCCTTCCTGACCGCCATGGGGTCGTCGCCGGACCGGCTGGCCGAGCCCGAGCGGGCTCAAGCCGAGGCCCTGGTTTCCCGGATGGCGCCGCCCTTCATGACCAGGGCTCTGGAGACGCTCGGCGCCGCCTTGGTGGACATGCGCCAGTCGCCCGACCCCAGGGTGGACTTGGAGGTGGCGATGGTGCGCCTCGCCCGGCCCGCCGCCGACCGGTCGCTGGACGCGCTGACCGATCGAGTGGCCCGGCTCGAAGCCAAGCTGGGCCTCGGGCCGCCGGGTCCGGCTGAGGCGGCTTCGTCGGGAACTCCGGCCTGGTCGCCCCCTCCGGCTGAGGCGGCTTCGTCGGGATCTCCGGCCGGTTCGGCTGTGGCGGCTTCGTCGGGTTCTTCGGCGGGTTCGGGTGAGGCGGTTTCTTCGTGGTCTTCGGCCGGTTCGGCTGGGGCGGCTTCGTCGGGTTCTTCGGCCCCCCCGGCCGGGCCGGGCCGGTCGGCGCCGTTGGCTTCCTCCGGTCCGGCCGATGACCCGTACTCGACCTCGGTCGCGGAGTCGTCGGTCGCGGGATATTCAGAGTCTGACGACGATGACGGCCGGCCGGTGGCCCAGCTCCGCCGGACTCTGGCCCAGAGCCGGGGATCGGCCGCCTCGCCCGCTTCTCCGGTCGCGGAATCCTCACCCCCTCCGCCCGTGCCTACGGTCGATTTGCGAGACCTGCGCCCTCAGACGTCGAAAGAGGTGGTGGACTTGGCCGTCCGACACCTCGGACTGGACCGTGAAGAAGTGGTGGCCCGAGCGAAGGCCATGCTGCCGGCCAGCACCCCGCGCAACGTTGAGACGCTGGCCCCGGTCTGGCTGGCGCTGGTGGACTCCGCCGAGTCCCCCTCCGATCCAGTCAAAGACCTCCAGCCGCCCGTCCCGGAGTCGGAGCCGGTTCCCCCGGTGCCAGACCCCGGGCCGCCCGTCCCGGAGCCTTCAGAACCGGAGCCGTTGGAGTTGCAGGAGCCGCCCGGTCCCGAGCCGGAGCCGCCCGAGTCGCCAGAGAACCTGGTGGCGCAGTTCAAGGAAGCCTTCCCCGGTGCCGAACTGGTCACAGTCGACGAGGACGACCCCCAGTGACCGCTGCCGGGGCGCGTGGCCGGGGGGATGAGAGACGGTGAGCTACTCGGTCACCGTCCAGACTCTGATCGACCAATTGGGCAGGCTGCCGGGGATAGGCCCCAAGTCGGCCCAGCGGGTGGCCCTGCACCTTCTGAAGATCCCGGCCGACGAAGCCAACCGCCTGGCCCGGTCCATCGTCGAGGCCAAGGAGAAGGTGTCGGTGTGCCCCCGCTGCTTCAACCTGTCCGAGGGGGGCGATGAGTGCGCCGTCTGCTCCGATCCCCGCCGGGACGGGACCCTGATCTGCGTGGTGGAGGAGCCGTCCGACATCGTGGCGGTGGAGAGGACCCAGGAATTCCGGGGCCGCTACCACGTGCTGCAGGGCGCCTTCAGCCCCATCGACGGGGTGGGGGTGGACCGGCTCCGGGTGGCCGAATTGTGCGACCGGGTCGAGGCCGAGGGCGTGGAAGAGGTGATAATCGCCACCAACCCCAACCTCGAGGGCGAGGCCACGGCCACCCTCGTGGCCCGCTACCTGGCCCCCCACGGCGTCCGCCTCACCCGGATCGCCAGCGGGCTGCCGGTCGGCGGCGACCTCGAGTACGCCGACGAGCTCACCCTGGGCCGGGCCCTGGAGGGCCGCCGAGCCGTCGACTCCGGCTGACCCTCCGCGATCTCCGAGGTCCAGGGTGCTAAGAGTTACCACGGCACCCTGGCCTCGCCCCCCGGTGGTGTGAGGTAGTGTCACACCCCTTAATTACGTTTGGAGAGCAGGTTCAATCGGGGCTGGTTGCCTCCCGCAGGGATTGGGCAGTCAGACGAGAGGAGGAATATAAATGACTACCACAACTCACCCTCTCAACAGGCATCTGTTCATTGTGGACAATATCCACCTCCTCCACAGATTGGACAATGAGTCAGTGGACTTGATTGTCACCGATCCTCCATTCGGGAAGCAGAAAACTTTCACCGGCGATCGCTTGAAGCCAGCTCTGACATCTAGGGAGTTAGAACAAGAAATGTCTCAAATGGTTGATTGGGGTATCACGGAAAAGAATGCTAAGGAGAAAGGAATTATCTGGCCAGATGATGATATCGGTGCATCCTACGATGATATTTGGAACTGGCAAAAAGTGCATGTGGAGTTCGCAGAGCAGATAAAACAGAATCACCCTGCTGTTTCGGCGTTAATAGAAACCACTCGGCTAACTCACTCCGATTGGGTAGCTGCATATTTGGCATATATTGCCGAAAGGGTAATAGAGATGAGGAGGGTGCTGAAGCCAACTGGCAGTATCTATCTACATTGTGATTATACTGCGAATGCGTATCTGCGTCAGTTGTTTGATGCCATATTCGGTCGGGTCAATTTTCGTAATGAAATAGCATGGTGCTACCGAGGTGGTGGGGTCCCGAAGAATGCGTTTTCTCGTAAGCATGATAGTATTCTATTCTATGTCAAAGATAGTGGGAACACGTTCAACAAACAGTATAGGCCGTATTCTGAAGACTCCCTTGCTTTGCTGCAGTCAAGAGGTGGTGTAAGCATTGACAACCTACCGCGTGATCTGGACAGGGGCGCAACAATGGAGGATTATTGGACAGATATTAACTCTCTTCAAACTTGGTCATCAGAAAGAACCGGTTATCCAACACAGAAACCGGTCGCGTTGGCTGAACGAATGATACAAGCTTCTAGCAATCCTGGGGATGTGGTTTTGGATCCGTTTGCCGGATGCGCATATGTGCCGGTGGCGGCTGAAGGATTAGACAGGCAATGGATTGCCTGTGACATTTCCCCTAGAGCCATGACCGTTGTGAAGCGACAGTTCAACAAGTTCTGCTACTCGGTAGACGGCGGGCCCGTTTTAGTCCGACATGTGAATATGGAGCAAGCGGTCTTCTTGATAGAAGCTGATATTAAGATTTGTGGTCCAGATGGCTTACCGGAACGCACCGACACTAACCCGGAGCCTCCACCGCCTCGGTTGGAGTTGGACGAGCCCGAATATATGGGACAATTGTTCAAATCACGAGAGATGCTGGAACTGTTGCTAGCTGAGTCAGGATGGATGTCGTGGTGCTGCGGGTATGCCGTGCGCAGACCTGACGGTAGTATTGTCGAAACAGCGGACAATTTCCAATTAGATCATATTGATCCCAAGTCGGCGGGTGGACGAGATATCATCGTCAATCGAGCCCCGCTATGTGCGCGTTGTAATGGAATAAAGGGCCGCCGACCTATCACACTCCGTCAACTTCGCGACGAAGTTATTGAGCAGGGGAACCTGTTGGTGAACCGAGTGGAAGATCTCCCCGATTTAGGTAAGATGCAAGATGCTGCTGCAAGAATTTATGCTCAGCGTCTTGCCCAAAAAGGTTTACTTGAACCGATAGATCCGGGTGGCCGAGCTGTGTGACCGGGTCGAGGCCGAGGGCGTGGAAGAAGTGATAATCGCCACCAACCCCAACCTCGAGGGCTAATCGCCACCAACCCCAACCTCGAGGGCGAGGCCACGGCCACCCTCGTGGCCCGCTACCTGGCCCCCCACGGCGTCCGCCTCACCCGGATCGCCAGCGGCCTGCCGGTCGGCGGCGACCTCGAATACGCCGACGAGCTCACCCTGGGCCGGGCCCTGGAGGGCCGCCGAGCCGTCGACTCCGGCTGACCCCGCTCCGCCCGCCCGGCATTCGAGCGATACCCGGTCCCCGACCTGGCGTTTAGAGGCCGCCGGGCTATCGACTCCGGCTGACCCCGCCCCGCCCGCCGCAGGTCTGAGCCTGGTCGCCGACTCGGGCCGCTTTGTCTGTCGGCAGTCTGAGCCGGGGCAGACCGGAGCCCCGTCACGCCGGCCTTTAGAACGGGCGGGGGAGGGGACCTCAGCCCGGGCGGGGGTGACGGGGCTCCGCACCTCGAGGAGGAGGGGGACCTCGATGTGTTGCGATCATCTTACGATATGAACGAAACGATTACAACTCGGTGAAGAAAAAATCTTTCTTTGATCTGATCAAACCCAGAGCCGGGCACCGATGGCGAGGACCGTTCGAGTGGGCGCGATGCGGGCGTCAGCCCCGGCGTCCAGGGCCGGGCGGCGGTGGCGGCGAAGGCCGTCCGAGGGTGTTCACGGGTAGTGCCGCACCCCTTGGTCGTCACCGGCGAGATGGAGATGCTAGCGAAGGCCGTCCGAGGGTGTTCACGAGTAGCCTCAGGTGGTGCTGCTCACCGAGATCGACCATGTGGCCATCGCCGTCCGCGACCTCGATGCGGCCGTGGCCTACTACCGGGACGCATTCGGGGCCGAGGTGCATCACCGGGAGGTGGTGGAGTCCGACGGGGTGGAGGAAGCCCTGCTGAAAGTGGCCGAGAGCTACATCCAGCTCACCGCCGCCACCCGGCCCGACTCGCCCGTCGCCCGGTTCCTCGACACCAGGGGAGAGGGCCTGCACCACGTCGGCTACCGGGTCGACGACTGCGCCGAGGCGCTGGCCCGGATGGTGGCGGCCGGGGCTGTGCCGGTGGACGCCGCTCCCCGGCCCGGCAGCCGGGGCACCACCGTGGCCTTCATCCACCCCAAAGGATCGTTCGGAACCCTCATAGAGCTGGTGGAGGAGTAGCCCGATGCGCGTGGTCCCTCGACGGGAGCGGCGGCGGAGTCTTCTCGCGGCACCGAGCGGGGAGTAGCCCGCCGCGGTGCTGGTCCATCTCGTCGACGGCACCTACGAGCTGTTCCGGTTCCACTACGCGCCCTCCAACCGCGACCCCCGAATCGGGGCCCAGCGGGGGGTGCTCGGCACCGTCTTGGACCTCGTTGCCGACGGCGCCACCCATATCGGCATCGCCACCGATCACGTCATCGAGTCGTTCCGCAACGACCTGTGGCCCGGCTACAAGGACGGGTCCGGGGTGGAGCCGGACCTGGCCGCCCAGTTCGGCGAGCTCGAGGAGCTGCTGGAGCTGGCCGGGTTCGCGGTCTGGCCCCAGGTCGCCCACGAGGCCGACGACGCTCTGGCCGCGGCCGCGGTAATGGCCGCAGCCGATCCCCGAGTGGAGCGGGTGGTGATCTGCACGCCCGACAAGGACCTGGCCCAGTGCGTCACCCCCGATGGCCGGGTGGTTCAGCTCGACCGGCGGCGGGGAGTGACCTACGACCGGGCCGGGGTGATCGAGAAGTTCGGCGTGCCGCCCGAGTCCATCCCCGACTACCTGGCCCTGGTCGGCGACTCGGCCGACGGGTTCCCGGGCCTGCCCGGCTGGGGGGCCAAGTCGGCGGCCGCCGTTCTGGCCCGCTACGGCCACATCACCGAGGTGCCCTTAGATCCCGGGCAGTGGGACGTGGAGGTGCGGGGCGCGGCCCGGCTGGCCGCGTCGCTCCGCGACGGCCTCGACGATGCGCTGCTCTTCCGCCGGATGGCCACCGTGGACCTCGACGCCCCGGTGTCGGCCGGGGTCGACGACCTGGCCTGGTCGGGCTCGACCCCCGGCTTCGACGAGCGCTGCGCCCAGCTCGCCGCCGACCGGCTGGCCGAGCGGGCCTACGCCCTGGCCGCCGATCTCTGAGCCCCGAGACCAGTCCGGGCTGGCGCGGTTGGTGTGCGAAGACCGCCCCGATGTTCTCGGAGGTCTCCCGGTTGCCGAGACCAGTCCCGGGTTGGTGTGCGAATTATCGGTTGTCGCCGTCGGCGCGCTCTAGGCGCGGCTGATGACGGACGGCTCGCGGGCGAGTTCGCGGCGGGCTCGGGCGATGTCTTCGCCGGTCCAGCCGAGAATGTCGGCCACGGCTTGGTCGATGTCGGCCCGCGCTGGGCAGGTCTCGGCAACGGACAACGGGTTGAGCGGTTCGTCGGCATGGCGGTCGAAGACGGATGCGAGGGCTTTTGACTGTTCGGAGGTTGTCTGCGGGACGGGGAGGGATCGCATCGCGTCAAGGGACAGGTCCGGGCGGGACAGGGTTTTGGGCGAGGCCGCGGCGATGATGCTTATGACGCCGAGCGTGGAGTTCCACCAGACGGCGAGCGCTTTGGCCCACTGCGCCTTGTCTTGGGGGTGGGTGCCGTCGCCGTGAGGGTGGACGGGCACCCATAGTGAGCCGACGGCGGGTTCTGTCAACATCACGGCCACGACCCGGCATTTGTTGAGCCTCGGCTTGGCGCACAGCAGAAGATTCGATCGCTGTTCCCAGTAGCGATCGGCGAGCTGGCGGCTGCGTTTGTTCGGCTTGGCCCGAATGTAGGTGTCGGGGCGGGCTCGGAGGGTCTGAGTGCGCGCGGTGTCGTTGTGCCAGAGGGCGCGGCGCCCGGCGGCGTCGGCGGCGGTGTGCTTGGTGAACACATCGCGGATGCGCTGCCCGGCCGGTCCGACTTTGGCGATATCGCCCAACGCGACGACAGGGAAAAGCTGTCCGTCGGAGATCGCGGCTGCGACCGTTGTCAGATGAGCAGAGGCGATCCCAAGCGGCGCCCAGCGGCCTTGGGTCATGTATTGCGCCGGCCATGTTGATACGTCGGCGTCGGGGTGCTCAGAGTCGGAGGCGAGCGCGTCGGCTAGCGATATGGCATCGGTTGCGCTGCGAGGGTTGCGGCGCAGCCGAGCGAACTTCGTTGCCGGTCGGCGGTCGGGCTCGTCGCTGTGTCGGCGGGCCACGACGAGGATTTCGGAGATGGTGGTGTTCTCTGAGAACCAAGTGCGTTCGGGGTCATGCGAGCAGATCACCCACTCGATGTGGAACCAGTCGGCGAGCAGCTTGCGGATCGGAAGCGCTGAGGGGGCCGCCGCGCCGGCTTGGGGATAGACGAGCGCGAAAGTGGCGCCGTCTCTGAGGCTGACCAGATGTTCGCCCAAGTCAATGAACATCGTTCCGTAGGACGACCCGTGCCCGGCCCGGCCGGCCATGAGCTTCTTCTCCCGAGCCTTCATGGCTGCTTCTATGCGAGGCGGCAGTTGGTCATGGCGAAGGCTGTCCCTTGTATAGGGCGGATTCATGATCACCAGGTCTTGGCTGTTGGGGTTGGTTCCGAGCAGTTCGCCGGTGTCGATGTGCTCTCCGGAGGACCAGTCGGTTGCGAGGCGGCATTGGCCGTCGGCGTCCTCTGTGGCTGCTTTTTTGTCGAGGAGCTCCAGTGACCCCAGACGCGGATCGAGCATCCGTTGATTGGCGACCGCGTGGTTTTGCGCGCCGAAGGGCATCCGTTGGATGCGCATGCGGCGGAACTGGGTGGACGGCGAAAGCAGCCCAAGGGTGGTTGCGGCCATGTGGCAGGCGGTGGTGTTGATGTCAAGACCGGTGATCACGTTCTCCAGCAGCTTCACTGCGTCATCATCAGCCGTCTCCTGGCCGCGCAGGTCGTGGATGCGCTGGGCCGCGGCCATCAGCAGCGTGCCCGTCCCGCAAGCGGGGTCGATGAGCCGCCATCGGCCGAGATCGTCGGGCAGGTCGCCAGCGCGGATGGCCAGCCCGGCCAACAAGGCCGCCGCGGCGGAACTGGTGTAGTAAGAGCCGTCGTAACGGGCGGTGTCCAGCAGCCAGTGGAAGATGCGTCCCAGCAGGTCGTGGCGGGCCCCGGCGGCGTGTCGGGCAGCCCGCAGGGCGCCGCTGGCGACCCGGCTGATGCTGTCGGCCCATCTGGGGTTCTGGGCGGGAGCGTGCAAGACACGGCAGGCCGCCTCGAAGATGGGGCGGTAGTCCAACGCGAGGATCATCTGCCAAGCAGCGTGCAGGTCGCCCACCACGTCCTCGCTGGCAACGCATCCGACGAGCTTCTTCGGCGGCCACTCTCCGTGATATGCGCCGCCGGTGCGGGCGTCGATGTCGGGAGATGTCTCACCGGCCAGGTACTCGTCGAGACGAGCGTGGAACATTGAGGCGCAAGCCACGACGAGCAGCGCCCGCTTGGCCGCGGCTGCTGTCACGTCGTGCTCCTTGCCTTTGAGCACACGAACGGTGGGGAGGTCCAGCGGCGCGCACACTTGGCGTTTCTGTTCATCCGGCATATGGGCGACCGCTTGGTCGAGCGCGGCATTGAGATCGCGGGCGAGACGATCCGGGTCACCGTGTTCGAGCGGTAGGCGCCTGAGGGTCGCCGCCAACTCGGCGGCGGTGCCTGACACGAAGTCCTCCCGGGGCAGCACCGCCCACGAGATGATGGTCTCCGAATCAAAATCGACGTCGGTCAGCGACGGGTCGTAGACAACGGCCAGCGCCTTATCGGTGACCACCTCGCCGTCCGCTGCCTGTCGGAGACGATCATCGGCATCTCGCAGCGCGCCCGCCCGGTTGCCGATCTCGGCTTCCAAAGCCACCACCAGATGCTCCACGGCGACCGTCACGTCGATCTGCTTGCGCGAGCCCCGCTGGCGCGTCTCGGCCCTGGCTTCCAAACCCTGGGAGCGCAGCAATCCTGCGAGCCGGCCGTTCAACAACGGCTCATACGAGCCGGGCGCAGGCGTCTCAGTGGGATTCATGCCGCCCCCCTTTCGGGCAGCGGCCGCAACGCCTCCGCTACGGCTGCACAGACCATTTTCTCAACGTACTACGCCCCTGTGACAGCGGACCGCGACACCTCGGTGCGACCATCGCCCTGCTGCGCTTCCTCACTGAGACGACATCTCCACCGGCCCCCCGCCACCGTTGCCGAACCCGACATCTATTGAGGCTCAGCCCTCGGAGGCCAGCACCTCGCTGATCCCGAGCGGGGCCGGGACCTCCATCTGGTCGTAGCGGCAGGAGGCCGGGTGGCGGTCGGGGCGCCAGCGCACCATCCGGGTCGTGCCCCGGAAGCGCCCGTTGAGCATGGCCTCGTACTTGACCTCGGCCACCAGCTCCACCCGCAGCGGCACCCAGCCCTGATCGCCCCGAGCCGACGACCAGCGATGGGGGGTGCCGGGCATCACCTGGCCCTCGGCGTGGGCGGCCGGGTCCATCCAAGCCGACCACGGGTGATCGCCGGGATCGGCCAAGGCGTAGGGCGCCAGCTCGTCGGCCAACTCGGCCCGCCGCCGGGCGGTGAAGCTGGCCGCCACCCCGCAGTGGTGCAGGGCGCCCTCGCCGTCGTAGAGCCCGACCAGGAGCGAGCCCACCCCCTGCCCGTCGGCGTGGCGCCGGTAGCCGGCCACCGCCACGTCCACCGTGCGGGTGTGCTTGACCTTGAACTGCACCCGCTTGTCGGGCTGATAGGCGCCGTCGCACGGCTTGGCCATCAGGCCGTCGAGCCCGGCGCCCTCGAACCGGGCGTACCAGTCCTCGGCCACGCCCCGGTCCCGGGTCGAGGGGGCCAGATGGACCGGCGGCTCGAAGGCCCCGGCCAGGGTCTCCAGCACCATGCGCCGGTCCCGGAACGGCTCGCCGGTGAGGTCGGCGCCGCCCACGGCCAAGACGTCGAAGGCGATGAACTCGGCCGGGGTCTCCGCCGCCAGCCTGGCCACCCGGCTGGCGGCCGGGTGGATGCGCTGCTGGAGGGCGCCGAAGTCCAGCCGGTCGTCGTCGAGGCGGACCACGATCTCGCCGTCCACCACGGCCCTCTCCGGCAGCCCGGCGGCCAGGGGCTCGATCAGCTCGGGGAAGTAGCGGGTCAGCGGCTTCTCGTTGCGGCTGCCCAGCTCCACCTCGTCGCCGTCGCGGAAGACGATGCAGCGGAAGCCGTCCCACTTCGGCTCGAAGGCCAGGTCGCCGTCGGGGATCCGGTCCACGGCCTTGGCCAGCATCGGCTTGACCGGGGGCATCACCGGCAGATCCACGCTCCGATCCTATTGAATAGGCCCATGCAGACCGAAGAGATCAGGCCATTCGCCATCGAGGTGGGCGACGACGAGATCGACGACCTCCGCCGTCGGCTGGAGCGCACCCGATGGCCCGAGCCCGAGCCGGTGGACGACTGGTCCCAGGGCGTCCCCCTCGACTACCTCCGGGAGGTGTGCCGGCACTGGGCCGACGGCTACGACTGGCGCCGCTGCCAGGACCGGCTCAACTCCCGCCCCAACTTCGTCACCCGCCTCGACGGGCTCGACGTCCACTTGCAGCACGTCCGGTCCCCCAGCCCCGGCGCCCTGCCCCTGATCGTCACCCACGGCTGGCCCGGATCGGTCGTCGAGTTCCAGAAGGTGATCGACCCGCTCACCGACCCGGCCGCCTGCGGCGGCGACCCCGCCGACGCCTTCCACCTGGTGCTGCCGTCGCTTCCGGGCTACGGGTGGAGCGAGAAGCCGTCGGCGCCCGGTGTGGGGGTGGACCGGATCGCCGCCATGTGGGACGAGCTGATGCTGCGCCTCGGCTACGACGGCTACGCGGCCCAGGGCGGCGACTGGGGCTCGGCCGTCGCCACCTGCATCGGCATCCAGAACCGAGGGGCGTGCCGGGCCATCCACACCAACATGCCGGTGGCCGGGCCGTCGCCGGAGATGCTGGCCGACCCGACCGAGTCCGAGCGGGCCGCCCTCGACGCCTTCGCCCACTACGACCGGCAGGAGTCGGGCTACTCCAAGCAGCAGTCCACCCGGCCCCAGACCATCGGCTACTCCCTGGTGGACTCGCCGGCCGGCCTGGCCGCCTGGATACTGGAGAAGTTCTGGGCCTGGACCGACCGCAGCCGGTCTCTGGAGGACTGCTTCGACCGCAACGAGCTGCTGGACAACGTGTCGGTGTACTGGTTCACCGGCACCGGGGCCTCTTCGGCCCGGCTCTACTGGGAGAGCTTCGGCTGGTTCGCGGCCGCGGATGCCACCGTGGACATCCCCGCGGCCTGCAGCGTCTTCCCCAACGAGATCATCCGGGCCAGCCGGCGCTGGGCGGCCCGGCGCTACACCGACATCCGCTACTGGGGCGAGCCGCCCGCGGGCGGCCACTTCGCCGCCTTCGAGCAGCCCGACCTGTTCACCGCCGAGCTGCGAGCCGCCTTCCGCCCCCTGCGCTGACCGACGCCGAAACCGGGGCGACGGCGGGTTTTCTGAGCAAAAATCATCGCTATAGCGCAAA